>NZ_OY724131.1:0-2642980 GCF_963227125.1 Companilactobacillus paralimentarius
TTGCAAAATATAAATAACTCAACTGATCCAAAACTAACAGAATTTTGGGACTATTTTACAAGTAAACTTAGATCTCAATTAACATCCGTCAGTTATTCAACTTGGGTTGAAAGTGCGAATCCCTTATACATAGATGGAAATAACATTTATATTTCAGTCCCAACAAAACTTCACAAAGACTACTGGGAACGAAATTATACCGAAAAAATTGCTATTTACTCATATGAACTAAACGGAATTGAACTCAACCCAATTATTGAAAATGATGATGAAGCCACAAAAAAAGAGGAACAAGAAATTGCTCCTCAAGTTGAACCGGCCACCGAAACTGCTCAACCAAAACATATATTCCATAATTCACATTTGAATCCGAAATATACTTTTTCATCATTTATTGTTGGTAGTGGAAACCAAATGGCTCACGCCGCAGCCCTTGCCGCAGCTGAGGATCCAGGTGGTGTCTACAATCCACTATTTATTTATGGAGGCGTTGGTTTAGGAAAAACCCATTTGATGCAGGCTATTGGACATCAAATGATCAAACTTGATCCAACTGCTAAAGTAAAGTACGTTACCAGCGAAACTTTCGCAAACGACTTTATTAATTCCATCCAAATGAGAACACAAGATGACTTTCGTCAAGAATATCGCAACGTCGATCTACTACTAATAGATGACATTCAATTTTTTGCCGAAAAAGAGGGTACTCAAGAGGAATTTTTCCATACTTTTAACGAATTGTACGAAAATGGTAAGCAAATTGTCATGACTTCTGATCGCTTGCCAAACGAAATCCCTAAATTACAAGCCAGATTGGTTTCCCGTTTCACTAGTGGTTTATCAGCTGATATCACTGCTCCTGATCTCGAAACTCGAATTGCCATCCTGAGAAATAAAGCCAAAGCTGAACACCTAGAGATTCCAAATGATACTTTGTCTTACATCGCTGCACAGATTGACACAAATGTCCGTGAACTTGAAGGTGCATTGATACGTGTTCAAGCTTATTCAACAACCAAAAACACTGATATAACTAAATCCGTTGCTGCTGATGCTTTAAAAGCCTTCAAACTATCTAATGATAAAAAAGGTTTATCAATCGCAAAAATTCAAAGCAAAGTTGCGAAATTTTATCATGTCTCCGTCCAAGATTTAAAAGGTAAGAAACGTGTAAAATCAATTGTTGTACCTCGACAAATCGCCATGTATCTAGCTCGAGAGCTGACAGACCGGTCACTTCCGCAAATTGGTATGGAATTTGGTGGAAAAGATCATACAACTGTTATGCATTCTTGTGATAAAATATCCGAATTGGCTTTAAAAGATGACGATTTAAAACGTTCCATCAACGAACTAAAAGATGATCTTAGAAATTAACATGTTCATAACTTTTGAGTTTTCCCAGAGTTATCCACACCTGTTAATAACATTCAAAAATCTTATAAATTCTAAGTTGTAGTGACTTATCCACAGTTTTAACAGGCCCTACTACTACTTCTATATTTATATTAATTAATTAAAAAAGGGAGTTACCTATGAAATTTTCTATTGATAGATCAAAATTCATTAACCAAACAAGTAACGTTCAAAGAGCAATTTCAACAAAGACAACTATTCCAATTTTGACCGGAATGAAATTAGACCTTTCTGAAAGTGGTTTAACTATTACTGGAAGTAATTCTGATATTTCAATTACTTCATTCATCTCAAAAGAAAATTCTGAAAATGATTTAAAAATTGAAAATACTGGTTCAATAGTTCTACCAGCTAGATTTTTCAATGAAATCATTAAAAAACTTCCTGGCGACAATTTTGAACTTGAAGTTTTAGAAAATAATCAGACTTTAATCAAATCAGGTGTTTCTGAATTTACTATTAACGGATTAGATGCCGTCAATTATCCACACCTTCCAGAAGTTGAAACTGATAATCAATTAGTTCTTCCAACAGATGTATTTAAAGAAGTTGTCAATCAAACTGTTATTGCTGTTTCAACACAAGAAAGTCGCCCAGTTTTAACTGGTGTTAACTTTTTGATCAGCAATGAAGGTCTAACTGCCGTTGCCACAGATAGTCATCGTCTTTCTCAAAGAAGAATCAATATTACTAGTGATGAAGATTATAATTTGATCATTCCTGGTAAAAGTTTGACTGAACTAGTTAGAACTATCAGTGATAGCGTTAAAGAAATCTCAATGTCGATCTCAGAAAATCAAGTCTTATTCAGTTTTGACAACATTATGTTCTACTCAAGACTATTAGACGGTAGATATCCTGAAACCGATCGTTTAATTCCAGAGGAATCAAGTACTAAATTGACTTTCGATTCTTCAAAATTATTAGCCTCAGTTGAACGTGCATCTTTGCTTTCACATGAAAGTAGAAATAACGTGATTAAATTAGAAATCAAAGCTGTGGATAAAAAAGCTACCCTTTATGGTAATTCTCCAGAAGTTGGTACTGTGGAGGAAGTTTTGGATTTCGATAATCTTGAAGGGGACGATTTGGAAATTTCATTCAACCCTGATTATTTGAAAGATGCTTTGAGATCATTCGGTAGCAATACCACAATCGAAATGAGTTTCACTTCTCCATTGCATCCATTTACGTTGAGACCAGTCGAAGATCGTGATAATTTCGTGCAACTCATCACGCCAGTTCGTACATTTTAATGTGAAATTAGCTAAATAGGCTGAACTTTTCGGTTCAGCCTATTTTTTTTTGTATTATATATTTAAACGCCGTAGTTTAGCGTAAGAACTTTTTTTGGACAATTTTAGTGGGTGGATACTCATTATCCGAAAAATTGCTCAAAACGGCTGATATTTCGTTCTAAGTTGTTTTTTATTGTGAAAACAACTATAATATTGGTATGTCATTAATGGATAAATCTAATAAATAGGGTGTTATTATGTCAGAAAAAATTAAGCTTGAAACTGAATTTATTACTTTAGGTCAACTTTTGAAAGATGAAGGCGTCATTGAGACTGGTGGCCAAGCCAAATGGTTTTTGAGAGAAAATTCAGTCTTACTTAATGGCAGTCCTGAGGATCGTCGCGGTAAGAAGTTGCGTTCTGGCGATGTAATAGTTGTCGGTGATCAAACTTTTGAAATTGAATAAATGTTTGTTAAAGAACTAAAACTTCAAAATTATCGTAACTACGAATCCTTGCAGGTCGAATTTTCGCCGAACATCAATGTGTTCTTAGGTGAGAATGCCCAAGGCAAGACCAATTTATTAGAGGCTATGTACTTTTTAGCTTTAACAAGAAGCCATCGAACATCAAATGACAAGGATTTAATTAAGTGGGGCAGTGATTTTGCTAGAATCTCTGGAACCGTGATAAAAGATAACTCTAGTCGCTTAAAATTAGATTTGGTGATTAGTAAATCTGGTAAAAAAGCTAAATTGAATAATTTGGAGCAACGTAAGTTGTCGACTTACATTGGCAATTTGAATGTAGTTCTTTTTTCACCAGAAGATCTTTCGATCGTTAAAGGTAATCCAGGAATCAGACGGAAATTCATTGATATGGAATTTGGTCAAATGTCGACGCAATATTTAAAGACAATGAGCCAATTTCGTTCGGTTTTAAAACAACGTAATGCGTATTTGAAGAAACTTCAGCATCATCAAGCAAAGGATTTGATCTATTTAGATGTTTTGTCCGATCAATTTGCAGCTTATTGTGCTGAAGTAGTTTTTTCACGCTTACAATTTTTACAAAAACTTCAAGGCTATATTGAAAAGATTCATGCAAACATAACTGAAGATCATGAAAAACTGGAAATTACTTACAGTACATTTTTCAATACTGATGGTAAAACACTTGAAAATATTTATGAAATTTTCAAAAATGTTTTCAAGAAAAATTATCAACGCGAGATTCAACGTGGTGTAACTCTGGCAGGGCCGCATCGTGATGATATCAAATTTTTAGTTAATGGAAAAAATGCTCAAGATTTTGGTTCACAGGGTCAACAGCGTTCGGTTGCACTGAGTTTAAAATTAGCTGAAGTTGAATTGATGAAGGACCAGGTTGGCGATTATCCGATTCTTTTATTAGATGATGTGTTGTCAGAACTTGACCACAAACGTCAAACCCATTTACTGTCGTCGATCAAACAAGGAATTCAAACGTTTATCACGACAACATCAATAGATGATGTAGATCCTAATTTGGTGAAGAATCCGAATATCTTAAATATAAATAATGGCAAAGTTCAACAGGAGGAGATTTAATGGCTGAAGACAGAAAAGCTGAGCTAGAAAAAAGAGAAGAACAAGTCGAAGAATATGATGCTAGTCAAATTCAAGTTCTTGAAGGACTAGAGGCTGTTCGTAAACGTCCTGGTATGTATATTGGCTCTACTAGTAAGCAAGGTTTACATCACCTTGTTTGGGAAATTATTGATAACGGTATTGATGAAGCTTTAGCTGGCTTCGCAACAAAGATTGAAGTTACTGTTGAACCTGATAACTCCATTACTGTTACTGATGATGGACGTGGTATTCCGGTTGATATTCAAAAGAAGACTGGTAAACCAGCTCTTGAAACAGTTTATACAATTTTGCATGCCGGAGGAAAATTCGGCGGTGGCGGATACAAGGTATCTGGTGGACTTCATGGTGTTGGTGCCTCAGTTGTTAACGCCTTGAGTAGTGAACTAGATGTGCAAGTTGTTCGTGGCGGAAAACGCTATGGCATCGACTTTAAACGTGGTAAAGTCAACAATGCTATGCACATTATTGGTGATGCTAAAGAATTTGAACATGGTACGAGAGTTCACTTTGTGCCAGATCCTGATATTTTTACTGAAACGACTGTTTACGATGATAAAGTTTTAACAACTAGAATTCGTGAACTAGCTTTCTTAAATAAAGGACTCAAACTTACATTTACAGATAAAAGAGCTGATACAGCTGAAAAATTGGTATTCCATTATGAAGGCGGAATTAGAAGTTACGTTGAATTTATGGATAAGGATAAAGAAGTTCTCTTTGATGAGCCAATTTATCTTGAAGGTGTTCAAGATGGTATTACAGTTGAAGTTTCATTGCAATATACCGATGAATATCATACTAATTTGATGACTTTCGCTAATAACATTCATACCTATGAAGGTGGTACTCACGAAGTTGGTTTCAAGACAGCTTTGACACGTGTTATTAACGATTACGCTCACAAAAATAAAATGTTGAAAGATACTGAAAAATTATCTGGTGAAGATGTTCGTGAAGGAATGACAGCTGTTGTTTCAATCAAACATCCAGATCCACAATTTGAAGGTCAAACTAAGACTAAACTTGGAAATAGTGATGCCAGAACAATTACTGATCGTTTATTTAGTGAACATTTCTCTAAATTCTTGATGGAAAATCCTGACGTTGCTAAGAAAATTGTTGAAAAAGGTTCTCTTGCTACCAAAGCTCGTCTAGCTGCTAAGCGTGCTCGTGAAGTAACTAGAAAGCAAAATGGATTGGAAATCAGTAATTTACCAGGTAAGTTAGCCGATAACGCCAGTAAAGATCCTGAAATTTCTGAATTATTCATTGTCGAGGGTGATTCTGCCGGTGGTTCCGCTAAAACTGGTCGCTCACGTTTAACACAAGCCATTCTACCTATTAGAGGTAAAATCCTGAACGTTGAAAAAGCTTCAATGGACAAGATTTTGGCTAATGAAGAAATTAGAACATTGTTCACAGCTATGGGTACAGGTTTTGGAGAGGATTTTGATATTTCCAAAGCAAGATATCACAAGATCATTATCATGACCGATGCCGATGTCGATGGTGCTCATATCAGAACTTTACTTTTGACATTGCTTTATAGATATATGCGTCCGGTCGTTGATGCAGGATATGTTTATATTGCCAAGCCACCTTTGTATCAAGTACGTCAAGGTAAGATGATGCAGTACTTTGATACTGATAAGGAAAAAGACGATTTTGTTGAACAATTACCACCAAAGCCAGAACCAAAGATCCAACGTTACAAGGGTCTTGGTGAAATGGATGCTGATCAACTTTGGGAAACAACTATGGATCCCGAGAATAGAAGATTGGATCGTGTTAACCTCGATGATGCTATCGAAGCTAATGAGATTTTCTCAATGTTGATGGGTGATAAAGTTGAACCTAGAAGAGAATTTATTGAAGAAAATGCACGATATGCTGAAGTAGATTATTAAGGGAGGATGGCAATTTAATGGCAGATCATAGAATAGAAAATGTTAACTTGACAGAAGTCATGAAGAATTCCTTCGTTGACTATGCTGCTAGTGTTATCGTGTCGCGTGCTTTACCTGATGTACGTGATGGTCTAAAACCAGTTCATCGTCGTATTCTTTATGGTATGAATGAGTTAGGTGTTACACCTGACAAACCATATAAGAAGAGTGCCCGTTTCGTTGGTGATATTATGGGTAAATATCACCCTCATGGGGACTCGGCTATTTATGAATCAATGGTTAGAATGGCACAGGATTTCAGTTATCGTTATCCATTAGTTGATGGACACGGAAACTTTGGATCTATTGATGGTGATCCACCCGCTGCTATGCGTTATACCGAAGCAAGAATGAGTAAGATGGCAGTTGAAATGTTGCGTGATATCAACAAAGATACTGTTGATCTTGTTCCTAATTACGATGGTGAAGAAAAAGAACCAATGGTATTGCCAGCCCGATTCCCTAACCTTTTGGTTAATGGTGCAACTGGTATCGCTGTTGGTATGACAACTAATATTCCATCACATAACTTAAAAGAAGTTATTGACGCACTTCATATTTTGATGAGAAATAAGGACGCTACTGTCGCTGACTTGATGAAAGTTATTCCTGGACCTGATTTCCCAACAGGCGGAATTATCATGGGTCGTTCTGGTATCAGAAAAGCCTATGAAAATGGTAAAGGAACAATTATTCTACGTGCTAAAGTCGATGTAGTTACTAAGAAGAGTGGCGCAGAACAGATTATTGTTACTGAACTTCCTTATATGGTTAATAAAGCTCGTCTTGTTGAAAGAATTGCTGAATTAGCTCGTGAGAAAAAGCTAGAAGGAATTACTGATTTGAACGATGAATCAGACCGTGAAGGTATGCGTATCGTTATTGATATTCGTCGTGATATGAGTGCTTCCGTAGTGCTTAATAATCTTTACAAATTGACACAACTTCAAATTTCATATGGTATCAATATGGTTGCTATTGTGGGTAAGACTCCTAGAGTCTTCTCATTGAAGGGCATCTTAGTTGAATACTTGAAGCATCAAGAAATCGTTATTAGACGTAGAACTGAATTTGAATTAAGACGTGCTAAAGCTCGTGCTCACATTCTTGAAGGTTTGAGAATTGCTTTGGATCATATTGATGAAATCATCAGTATCATCCGTGGTTCCCAGACTTCAGCAATTGCCAAACAAACGTTGATGGATAAGTACAAATTATCTGACAAACAATCACAAGCTATCTTGGATATGCGTTTGGTTCGTTTGACAGGTTTGGAACGTGACAAAGTTGAAGCAGAATATCAAGATTTGTTAGTTAAGATTGCTGACTTTGAAGATATTTTGGCTAAACCAGAACGTGTTGATAAGATCATCTATGATGAATTGTTGGAAATCCAAGAAAAATTCGGTGATGATAGAAGAACTGAAATTCGTGCTAGCGAAGTTGCTAATATCGAAGATGAAGATCTAATCGAAGAAGAAAACATTCTAGTTGTATTAACACACAATGGCTATATCAAACGTTTGTCTGCGGATGAATTCCGTGTTCAAAATCGTGGTGGCCGTGGAGTTCAAGGTATGGGGATTCATGATGATGATTTCATTGAACAAATGATTTATACATCAACACATGACCGTCTCTTGTTCTTTACAAATGCTGGTAAAGTTTATCGAATCAAAGGTTATGAGGTTCCCGAATATGGCCGTACAGCCAAGGGAATTCCGGTTATTAATCTTTTGAACATCGAAAAGGGTGAAAAGATTCAAACTGTTATCAATGTTGACCGTGATGTTGATGTCGATAATTCATATTTGTTCTTCGTGACTAAATATGGAACAGTTAAACGTACTCCGGTAACTGATTTTGCTAATATCAGACACTCTGGTTTACGTGCAATCACTCTTAGGGATGAAGATGAATTGACTAATGTCTTCTTAACAGATGGTGATAAAGTTATTATTATCGGAACTCATAAAGGTTATGCCGTAACATTTAAGGAAAGTGATGTTCGTCCAATGGGAAGAACTGCTGCTGGTGTTCGTGGTATTAAGCTTCGTGAGGAAGATTATGTTGTCGGTTCTTCAATTGCTGAAGAAGGACAAGAAATTCTAACTATTTCCGAAAAAGGTTATGGTAAGAGAACTTCCGTCGGCGAATATCCTGTTAAGGGACGTGGTGGTAAAGGTATTAAGACTGCTAACGTTACTGAAAAGAACGGTCCAATCGCTGGATTGACAGTAGTTGATGGCGATGAAGATATCATGTTGATTACTGACAAAGGTGTTATGATTCGCTTTGGTGTTCATAGCGTTTCACAAACAGGACGTGCAACCTTAGGTGTTAGATTAATCAAGGTTGATGATGATTCAATCGTTTCAACTATGGCTAAGATTGCTGATGACTCAGATGAGGAAGACGATGATTCATCTTCTGATAATGAGACACCAACTAATGACGAAACATCTGAAACAGATAATAATTAAAAATCAATCGTTTCTGCGTAATTTAGATATGTATCCTAATCGGGACGCGTGTCAGGCAGAAACGATTTTTTATTAGAATTTTTTCTAGTAATTGGTAGGGATTTATGATAAACTCATAACTTGTGAGTATAAAATTGCAGTTAATTTATGCTCCTTGTTCTTTAATTAGAACCATTAGACCATAAGGAGGTGTACAGTCCATGGCTGAAGCACATTACGAAATTACATATATCATTAAACCTGATATTGAAGAAGACGCAAAGAAGACATTAATCGATCGTTACGATAAGATTATTGCTGACAACGGCTCAAAAGTAATCGACTCAAAAGACTGGGAAAAGAAACGTTTAGCATATGAAATTGCTAACTACAAAGAAGGTATCTATCATATTATCAATGTAGATGCTGAAAATGATGAAGCAATTAACGAATTCGACCGTCTTTCAAAGATCGACGATAACATTCTTCGTCACATGATCGTTAGACGTGAAGATTAGTTTTGTTTCACGTGAAACATTTTAAGGAGGCAGATAAATGATTAATCGAGTAGTTCTAGTTGGACGCCTGACACGTGATCCTGAATTAAGATACACTGCCAATGGGGCAGCGGTTGCCAGTTTTACAGTTGCTGTAAACAGACAATTTACTAATTCTCAAGGTGAACGTGAAGCCGATTTTATTAATTGTGTTATTTGGAGAAAAGCTGCCGAGAATTTTGCTAATTTTACTAACAAAGGTTCTCTTGTTGGAATTGATGGACGTCTTCAAACACGTAACTATGAAAACCAACAAGGTCAAAGAGTTTATGTAACAGAAGTTGTCGTTGATAATTTCTCATTACTTGAATCTCGTTCAGAATCTGAAAAGAGAAACTCTGGCAATGGTTCTTCTAGCAACGCTAATTCAAATCAAGCACCTAGCTATAATCAACCAAGTCAATCAAATCAGTCTCCATATGGAAACAATAATAACCAAAGTAACAACAATAGTAATAACAATAATCAATCTAACAATTCAAACAATAATATGAGCGATCCGTTTGCTGACAATAGTAAACCAATCGACATATCAGATGACGATTTACCATTTTAATATAGAAGGGAGCAATTATAATGGCCCAACAAAGAAGAGGCGGACGTAGAAGACGTAAAGTTGACTTCATCGCTGCTAACCATATCGAATACATCGATTACAAAGACACAGACTTACTTAAGAGATTTATCTCAGAACGTGGTAAGATTTTGCCAAGACGTGTTACAGGTACAAGTGCTAAGAACCAACGTAAACTTACTGTAGCTATCAAGAGAGCAAGAATCATGGCTCTATTACCATTCGTTGCTGAAGACTAATTCTTCACAATTAATTAAAGATCACATTCAGGTGGTCTTTTTTTTATGCCCTCTTAGCGACTATGTCGCTTAGAGGGCATTATGTATGCGTTCGATAGAAACACAAGCAGTCACACAGTATCTCTATTAAAAGAAGTTATTAAGTGGATGTATGAAGTGAAGATAATAAAGAGAGTTAGACCTAAGAAGGGTTTAACTCTCTTTATTTTTTATAAATAAAATGATAGCGGTTACTAAAATGTCATATATAGTTGACATGAAGACTGATATGCCTTATATTAAAAATGTCAACTATATATGACTTTTAAGAAAACAGGTGAATCAATGAATCGGGTTCGTGAATATCGACGTGCTAAAAAATTATCGCAAATGGCCTTAGCGGAAGAAATTGGAGTTGCGCGTCAAACGATTAATTTAATTGAGAATAGTAAATATAATCCATCTTTAGATTTGTGCTTAAAATTAGCTTGGGTTTTGGATACTGATTTGAATACATTGTTTTGGAGGGATGAAGATGAAGAAAGTTAATGACCGAGTATTAAGATGGTTCTTTGGAATACCAGGTGTAATAGATGAACAAGTGAAATCAGAAATTGGCAAGCTTTCCGTAGAAGCATTGATAGCAGTGTTCATTTTTGAAGTACTGTTCAATATTGGGATTGGTACTTACATATATTTCGGTACAATAAAAGATCTTGAATCATTCCTCCTATTCATAATGACATTACATTTATTTTTAGTAATAGGTATTATCACATTCTTTACCAGTTTTAGACTGAAACGCAGGGGCATTCTTAATCAAGAGGTCACAACTAAAGAGGAAAAAAGAAATGTAATCAAATCAATTTTTAATAAATATCTGACAAAGCTGCCAATGACGTTTCTTCTTATCTGGTTGTTAGTAACATCCCTTGATTTTAATGGTCAAAACTTTATGAACACCTTATTGAGTTGGTCATCTATCCGTCAGGCTTTACAACCATCAGTAGTTTTAACGATTATCTTTATAAGTATTGATATATCTAAGGTTAGATTGCTAAAAGATGAAAGTTAAACTATACCTAAATTTTTACAAGCTCAGAGGGGGAAGATATGAATAAATTCGATAGATTCGTAATTAAATGGTTTTTAGGTTCAACGGCAGTGGTCGATGAAAGAACTAAGGGTGAATTGGGAATGGCCGCAATACGTGCAGCGTTTGCTTTCTTTGTATTTGAAATGTTGTTTGCTTTGGGATCGACTATCTATTTAATAAATGCGGATGTAAAAAACTATGAAAATACGTTATATGTAACTATGCTTATTCAAATAATTATGACCTTCGCTATTCTTATCGGATTCATTTCTATTCCACTGGCAAAGAAAAAATTGGGTAATAAAGAAATCAGTCCTGGTAAGAAAAAGAAAACAATGAAGACCATCAAGAATTATTGGATCAAAATGGCACCAATGGAGTTTTTGATTTATTGGTTAGTAAGTGTAGCGTTAAATGCAAATAGGAATAGTTTTTTTAATAATTTGTTTGATCCACGTCGAATTACAGACGCATTGATATTCACTGTGATTTTTAGTATATTTATGTATCTCAAAGAGCGAAGAAGTATTAATGTCGTTAAAGACGACAAATAATTGAAAAACACCGACATTTCCTTATTTATCTAAGGAGTGTGGGTGTTTTTGTTCCCAAGACTGATGTTATATATGAAGAAAGAAAAGGTTGGCTGTGATAAAATTAAGAGGTATATCTAAGAGGGGACTAATATGAAAAAGATAAAATCTAATCTGAAATTCTTCCTTTCTCGAGTTGACCATTCGACTCAACTAACGGCGATCTCTTTGATCGTGATGTTGCTATCGATTTTAGTAGTTGGATTGTTCCATGGTTCCATTAGTGGTTATATTCAAGCTATTTTGGTTATCATTTCATTAGTATTGTTTGTTTATTTGTTTTTATTATTAGGTGAAAAGGCCGGTAAGTACACAAATAACTTGCAGTATCGGATTGATCGGGGAACGGATAACAGTTTCGTTGAGTATCCATTGGGAATACTTTTGTATGATACTGATAAACAGATTCAATGGGTTAATCCCTACTTTGTAGAGAAGACGGGCTTTAATCCGTCAAACAGTATGAGTGTTAAAGATATATCAGCGGAATTGTCGAAATTGATCGATGAAGATAATCATGCCGATAGTAAGACAATTCAAATTGACGATAAGTACTTCTTAGTACAAGTCCAAAGTGAATTGAAAGTAATATATTTGTTTGAAATCACACATTATTCTAAAATTGAAAAACGTTATGAGGATAATCGTTCAGTAATCGGTCAAGTTTACTTGGATAATTATGCAGAAATAACACAGTCAATGAGTGATCGTGATGTATCTAATTTGGATAATTACATTACTAATGAATTGTCCAATTGGGCATCTAAGGAACAAATGTTTTTGAAGCGAATTGATGACGATCATTTCTTCATCATGGCCTATACAGGACGTATCTTTGATATGGAGAAAAATGGCTTTAAGATTCTCGATACTATTCGTGAGTTTACATCTCAACAGAACGTTCCACTTACTTTAAGTATGGGCTTCTCTTACGGTGTAGATGATTTGCACAAACTTAACGATGAAGCACAAAAGAATCTTAACTTGGCACTTGGCCGAGGTGGAGATCAGGTCGTAGTTAAGGAAATCGGTGAGAAGGCTCGTTTCTATGGTGGAAATACTGATCCAATGGAAAAGAGAACTCGTGTCCGTGCCAGAATGATCAGTGAAGCCTTACAAGAGTTATTGAAAGATAGCGACCAAGTTATTGTCATGGGTCATTCACACCCTGATATGGATGTTTTGGGGTCTTCATTGGGTATTAGAAGAATTGCCATGATGAACAATACACCATGTAAAGTTGTTATCAATCCAAATACTTTGCATTCTGATGTTAGTCGTCTATTGGGAATGATCGATAAAGATCCTGAAATCAAGAAGGACATCATTACACCAGATGAGTCAATCGCTATCAGAACATCGAAGACTTTGATCGTAATGGTGGATCATTCTAAGCAAAGTATTTCTATCAATCCTGATTTGTATAAGGGTGAGAACGAAAAGATCGTTGTCATTGATCACCACAGAAGAAGTGAAGAGTTCCCTGAGAATCCAATGTTAATTTACATTGAACCTTACGCTTCTTCAACAAGTGAATTGATTACTGAAATGCTTGAGTATCAACCAAAGAATAAGAAGGCCATCGAGAAGATCGAAGCAACAGCCTTATTAGCTGGAATTACCGTTGATACGAAGTCATTTTCACTCAGAACTGGTACTAGAACATTTGATGCGGCCAGTTACTTACGTTCAGTTGGTGCTGACGAGACAGTTATTCAAAATGTTCTAAAAGAAAATATTGATTCATTTATTCAGAGAAATCATCTAATCGAAACAGTAACAATGGTTAATGGGAACATGGCGGTTTGTTTTGGCGAAGAGGATAAGCCTTACGATCCAGTTATTGTTGCCCAGGCAGCTGATACATTGTTATCATTAGATAATGTTGAGGCTTCATTTGTAATTAGCAAACGTCCAGATGGTCGGGTTGGTATCTCAGCTCGTAGTTTGGGTAATGTCAATGTACAAGTCATTATGGAAAAACTTGGCGGTGGTGGACACTTGTCTGATGCCGCAACTCAGATTCCGGATTCAACAGTAGATGATGTTAAACGTCAATTAATTGATGTTTTGACAAGTTCCGACAAGAAATAAGGAGGGTCATTATGAAAGTTATTTTCCTAAAGGATGTTAGAGGTAAAGGTAAAAAGGGTGAAGTAAAGAACGTCGCTACAGGCTACGCCCAAAACTTTTTGATTAAGAATAATGAAGCTATCGAAGCTACTAAGGCTAATATAGCTAAATTGAAGGCTGAACAAAATCGTGAAGCCAAAGATTATGAGGCTGAAAAAGCTGAAGCTAAAGTTCTTAAAGGTGAAATCGAAAACGACAAGACTGTTGTTGAAGTTCTTGCTAAATCAGGTGCCGATGGTCGACTATTTGGTTCAGTAACAACTAAGAAGATTGCTGACGAACTTAGCAAACAATATGATATTAAAGTTGATAAACACAAGATGGAACTAACTGATGGTATTAAGTCACTTGGATATATTAATGTACCTATTAAGTTATTCGAAGGTGTCGAAGCCACAATTAGAGTTCATGTTGCTGAAAAGAAGTAGGATATAAATGAATAATGATATAACTTCAAGAATACCGCCCAATGATAGGGATGCTGAGCAAGCCGTATTAGGAGCGGTTTTTCTGAGCCAAGATGCTTTGATTGAAGCTATGGAATACGTTGAGGCTGATGATTTTTATCAACATGCCAATCAATTAGTATTTCAGGCCATGATGAATTTAAATGATGAAGAAGAACCAGTTGATGTCGTGACAGTTCAAAATGAACTAGATCGTCAAAATCAAATTGAAGATATTGGTGGGGTGAGCTACTTAGCTGAATTAGCTAATGCAGTTCCTACTGCTGCCAATACGTCTTATTATGCCAAGATTGTTAAGAACAAATCTGTCTTGAGACGCTTGATCAATGCGGCTACTAGCATTGTCTCTCGTAGTTTTGAAGAAGATGAAGATGTCGACAGTATCATTGATCAGTCTGAAAAGGACATCATGGATGTTTCTGAGAATAGAAATCATAAGGGATTCAGACGAATCTCGGATGTTGTAAAGTCTTCTTTCGAAGAGATTGACAAGTTATATGATCAGGATAGTGATGTTACAGGACTTTCAACAGGCTATAAGGATCTTGATGCGATGACAACTGGTTTACATAAAGACGAATTGATTATCTTAGCCGCCCGCCCAGGTGTTGGTAAAACTGCCTTTGCTTTGAACCTAGCCCAAAACGCAGCGACTAAGTCGAATGCTACCGTAGCTATCTTTTCTTTGGAAATGGGTGCTGAACAGTTAGTTAACCGTATGCTCTGTTCTGAAGGTAGTATTGATGCTAATTCACTAAGAACTGGTAAATTGGATGAGAATCAATGGAACAGTTTGGTTGTGGCCATGGGAAGTCTTTCTCGGACTAATGTCTATATTGATGACACTCCTGGTGTTAAGATGGCCGAAATTAGATCTAAATGTCGTCGTTTGTTAAAAGAAAGCGGCAAATTGGATCTTGTGATCGTCGATTATTTGCAATTGATCGAAGGTACTGGTCAAGAAAATAGACAACAAGAAGTTTCTGTTATTTCTCGTGGTATGAAAAAATTAGCAAAAGAACTTCATGTACCAATAATCGCGTTATCACAGCTTTCCCGTGGTGTGGAAGCGCGTCAAGACAAAAGACCAATGTTGTCAGATATCCGTGAATCTGGTTCAATTGAACAGGATGCTGATATCGTTGCCTTTCTTTATCGTGATGATTATTATCGTGATGAAGATGGGGATGACAATGATAATCAAGAGGATCCTGAGGATCAAGATGTAGGTGAAGTTGAAGTAATTGTCAGCAAGAACCGTTCGGGTCCTCGAGGAACCGCTAAGCTATTGTTTGTAAAGTCTTATAATAAGTTTTCATCAATAGCAAATATTCCAGAAAATTAAATAGTGTAGGTGTAGAAGAAATGACGACAGTTGTTGTAGTAGGTACCCAATGGGGCGACGAAGGTAAAGGTAAGATTACTGATTATTTTAGTGGCGAAGCTAACATTATTGCACGTTACCAAGGTGGAGATAATGCTGGACATACCTTAAATATCGATAATCACGTTTACAAGTTAAGATCTGTCCCATCAGGAATTTTGTATTCAGATAAGACTAGTGTTATTGGAAATGGTGTTGTTTTGAACCTCGAATCACTACAAGAAGAGTTAGGTCATCTTCATGATCAAGGTGTAGATACAACTAATTTAAAGATTTCTAATCGTGCACAGTTGATTCTTCCTTATCATATTGAATTAGATAAGTTACAAGAAAAAGCTAAGGGTGATTCTAAAGTTGGTACAACTAACCGTGGAATCGGACCTGCTTATACTGATAAAGCTTCACGTGTTGGTATTAGAATGGCTGATATTCTTGATAAAGACTTGTTTAAGGAATTATTGACAGAAAATCTTAAGCAAAAGAATGAACTATTCACAAAAATTTATGGTGTTGAACCAATGAATTTTGACGATATTTTTGAAAAATATTATCAAATTGGTCAACAACTTAAAAATCGTGTTATTGATACATCTGCCTATTTAAATAAAGAATTAAAGAACGGTCAAAATGTTCTATTTGAAGGTGCACAAGGAATCATGCTTGATATTGATCATGGTACTTATCCTTATGTAACTTCATCAAATCCAGCTGGTGGTGTAACTACTGGTGCCGGTATTGGTGCTCCTTTGATCGATAATGTTATCGGTGTAGTTAAAGCTTATACATCCCGTGTTGGTGCTGGTCCATTCCCAACAGAACAATTGAACGAGGAAGGCGACTTCTTACGTGAAGCTGGACATGAATATGGAACAGTTACACATCGTCCAAGACGTATCGGTTGGTTAGACTTAGTTGTTCTAAAACATTCATGTAATGTATCAGGTGTAACTCACTTGTCATTGAACTGTTTGGATGTTTTGACAGGACTTAAAGAAATCAAGATTTGTACAGGTTATGATTTGAATGGCAAGATCATTGATGAATATCCTGCTAACTTGAACGTCCTAGCTAAGTGCAAACCAGTTTACAAGACATTCCCAGGTTGGACAGAGGATATGACTCAAGCTAAGAGTTTGAAAGAATTACCTCAAGCAGCATTGGATTATCTTGACTTTATCAAAGATCAATTAGGTGTTGAATATGCCACTGTTTCAGTTGGTCCTGATAGAGAACAAACAATTGAAGTAAATGATGTCTGGAAAGATTAAAAAATATATAAACTAACTAAATTCAACGGTAGAGCACTGAGGAGAAATCCTTAGTGCTTTTTTTGAGCTTATTTTTTGTAATTATATCCAATGATGTTATTATAAATATAACAAGTTAATAATAAAGTAACAATAATGAGAGAAGGATATATTTATGACAACATACGGAGTAACTGGAGCAACAGGACACTTTGGACAAAATGCAATCAAGGAGTTGGCAAAATTAGTGCCAGCAGCCAATATCGTCGCCTTAGCTAGAAATACTCAAAAGGCAGAACAAATTGTCCCTGAAGGTGTAGAAGTTCGCTCAGGCGACTATACAGATGAAAAACAATTGGAAGAATCATTGAAGGGAATCGATCGTTTATTATTTATTTCATCACAACCAGGTGGACCAGTAGCTAGATTGACTCAACATGAAAATATTGTGAAAGCGGCTAAGAATGCCAAAGTAGGTTATATTGCCTACACTAGTTTTCCCCACGCTAATATTTCAGAGGCACCACTTGCAAGTGACCACAAAGCTACGGAAAAATTGATTTTAAAAACTGGAATTGATCATTCATTTTTACGTAATAATTGGTATCTAGAGAATGAAACAGCAACTATCAAAGCAGCATTTAATGGAAAACCATTTGTTTATGCAGCCGGGGATGGTAAAGTTGGTTGGGCTTTGGAATCTGAATATTCTGAAGCTGCTGCCAAGGTTCTAACTTCAAATACTCCGAAGGATATCTATGAATTTTCTGGAACTAGTCGAACATACCAAGATTTAGCAAATGCCATCAAGGGTGATTTCGATGTAAAATCCTTAAGTATTTCTGATTTTCAAAAGGATTTACAGGACTCAGGGATGGATGAAGGAACAGCTGAGATTGTGGCTTCAATTCAAGATTTGATTCGCCAAGGCAACTTGGATGAAAATAGTGACGATTTACCAAAAGTTTTAGGTAGGGAATTGACACCTTTGACCAAAGCGTTGGAGATTGTTAGTGAAAAATAATTGTCATCCCTTCTTGAAATGTCATACTATACTAATGAGTATTTACTAGGAGGAGAATATTATGAAATTTTCAAGTAAGTTAAGTGATGGTGTTCATATCCTAGCCTATGTGGACATTTTACGAGATGGTGATTTGTCTAGTAATGCTATTGCCAGTAGTATTGAATCTAACCCTAGTCTGGTTAGAAGAATGATGTCACGTTTAAAAAAAGCTGGATTATTGATGAGTCAACCAGGAAAGGTAGCACCAAAGTTGGGACGCTCAGCTAAGGAAATTAGTCTATTAGATGTTTATCGGGCCATTGAAGATAATCAAAAATTATTACACATTGATGAGAAAACTAATCCTCAGTGTATTGTTGGCGGGAATATTCAAGACACTTTAACAGGAATTTATGATCGTATCCAAGCTGATGCTGAAGATAGTATGTCTCAGATAAGTTTGCAACAGATTATCGACGGGATTTTAGAGAATAATGAAAAAAAGAAGCTATCTAATTCAAAATAGGTCATTTCATTGGTTAATTTAAACGGTTCTATTATTATCTTTTTTGAATTTTTTAATAAATAACGGCATTCATTTAGAATAAACGTATGTAATTACGTTTCTAAATGGATGCCGTTTTTAGATTTGTTCAAAACACTTTTCATGAAAACTATTTATTTAGTGTATCAGTTGAAATGATGCCTTTCTGAAAATTAATAAAGCGACTGCTGTTACGGCTGTAAGTTAACGTATAATAATATGTGTTATCTTTGCTTAATTGTTTTAAGTAAATACGAGTGTATCTGGGGATATCGGAAATTTGATAACCAACAATTGCAAAATTGCTGACACGGGAATTAGCATTACGAGCTAATTTAAATAGGCCAGTGTTACTTTTATCAGGGTTTAATCCTAAGTTAATAGATATCTGATTGAAGTTACCAGGATTAGCTGCGTTAGTAGCGGTAAGATTGGAATTGATAATGGCTGTTTTGAGACGCTGTGTGAAACTTTTGGCCTGATCAACACCAGCTTTACCCATATCAATGTCTTCAAGAAGATATTGTGGTGGATATTTGTTAGATTGGGTATTTAGATATTTGGCAGAGGTAATTGAATCGCCTTTGTGGTAAATTCGATAGCGATAACTAACAATGGTTTTAGTATCATCGTAACGATTGCAACTGATAGTTATGTACTTTCCGTGAATATCTTTACCAAAGTTGAGAATAGTCATATTAGTTATATAGCGATGAGGTTTCTTATTGACCCTTTTTAATAAGGCTTTTTCTTGATCATTGGACAAAAATGATAACTCATCTGTACTATGATAGTCATCATTGATAGTGCTAAGAATATTTAAGGCTTGTTGTTTATTCTTAGTCATATCGCCATCGTTTAAAGATACAGCTTTAGGGGCAATATCCTCATCAATATTTTTGGGATTAACGATCAATGAAAATGGGATAGTGATCTGTGCGATGCCATTAACTGTCTTGTCTTTGATCTTTCCGAGATTGAGGGCATAACTAGTGACGATCATTACTATCAGCACTAGAATAATTATCCATTTAATATATTTTTTGTTTAATTTTTTCAAAATATACACCCTTTATTTGCATAATAATTTACTATAATAATAACAAGATGAACTAGATATTTGGGGAAAATGATGAAAGATAAGAAAGATTTAAAAAGTAAGACGAAATCAGAACATTATCTATTAGTGAGTGCTGGTATTGTTGGTGCGATTACGGCTGCCATCTTTTTCATTATGCTTTCACGTGGAGTAGTCAATGCAGTAGTAACTTCAAAGATATCTAGTCAATATCAGGATAAAGAATTAGAGGTACTGAAAACTAATTTGGATTATCCTACTTTAAACTTTATTGGTAGGGTCATTAAGGTTAGTGATGGGCATGTGATTACACCTAGCAATATAAAAAAGTATCAACAACTGGAAGATTATATTCAAGCAAGAAAAAATCGTGCCAAAGACGTAGCCGCATTGTATGACGGTAAAAATAATTATCAGGATGATGTGACAAGTCAAAAAATCAATGATTTAGATGCGGCGCTTTTAAAAGAAAAGAATCAGGATGTTTATCAAAAGCAGCGTAATAAGTTAGATACGATTCAAATTTGGTTTGAACAAACTGAGGATGCAGATAAGTATCTGGATAAAACTTGGCAAGAATTCAATAATGATAACTCTAGTTTGAGTTTTAAAAAGATCTCAATGGTTAATACATATTTTAAATTAATTAAAAATAAGACGATTGAGAATCGTTGGAATGAAGCTGTCAACAAAATGGACCAGTATTTCTCTAAACACCAAGGTGAGAGTTCTCGTGTTGAAGCAGTTAAACAGGAGCTAGAGGCATTGAGAAGTGCTCCTCTGACGGAGAAGTATACACCGGCTAATGTTGATATCGTTTCTAGTTTGAATTTCTCAAGCGGCGCTTCAGATAGTTTAACTCAAGCAGGAATAACTGGGAAGACTGCTTTGTACTATAACACTAGCACTAATAAGTTAGCTTTAATGACTAAAGTTAACGGAAAGTATGTAGCCGAAGATGGTTATATTAATGTTACTAGTTCACAGGTCGGTTCCGGTAAATATACGATTAAAAAACTAATTAGTAATGGTAATTCAGATGCAATAATTACGGATAATACTAATAGCAATTATGGACAATACGTTACTAATGCTAGTGATAGTGATCTGGAAGATTTGGGAATAACCAATCCTGATAATACGACAGCTGACTTTAATTCGGCAACACCAGTCTTCTGGTTAAAGAACAATTCTGATTTGAATAAGTCAATTTACTTCACCAACAGTTCTACATTAGGCTTCATTTATGCAGGAAGTTCAAGTTATAACGAAGGTATGCAAATTAGTTCGTCAGACTTGTCTAATTTGATGTCACAAATCTCAACTGGAATAACATTCTATGTTAATTAGGGGCTAATTATGCGTAAAAGAGAAACTGGGTTACGAGAAAGAGTAACTAGAAAAAGACGAAAATGGCCATGGATATTACTAACAATTTTATTGTTACTAATTCTAAGTGTTGGAGCATTTTGGCTAAAGTATGGTTATGAAATAAGAAATACAATTGCGGATGGATATTCTTACAGTCAAGGATTGAAAGTGTCAGATTTTCATCCAAGTAATTCTACCGTTATATATGATCGTAACGGTAAAGAAATTAAGAAATTGTCCCGTTCTAGTTCTAGCTATACACCAATTAAGGATATTAATCCTGATATCAAAAAGGGACTAGTGGCGGTAGAAGATCAAAGGTTCTATATTCATCATGGTGTCGATATGTATGCCATTATGAGATCAGTTGTTTCGACCTTACTACATCGGCGAACAGAGGGTGGATCGACTTTAACACAACAATTGGTTAAGAACGTCATTCTGCAAGATCAATCACAAAATTTAAACCGTAAGCTCAAAGAAATGGTTATTGCTCAACAACTCGAAAAGAAATTTAGTAAGCAACAGATATTAGAGTTCTATATCAATAATGTTTATATGGGGCATGGATCATACGGTTTCAGTGCTGCGGCAGATTATTATTTTTCCGAGAATCAGAAAGATTTATCGATTGATAAATTAGCTTTGCTAGTGGGAATACCTAATAGTCCTCTTTACTATGATCCAGTTAGTGCGCCAAAACGTTCATTGAATCGCCGAAATACGATTCTGTATGTCTTTTATCAACGTGGATTGATCTCAAAGCACACCTACGAGACAGCAAGTAAGCGACCTCTTGGATTGAAAGTCAATAAACGTAAGTATGATAATGATGTTTCAAATAATTATGCTTTGAACTATGCCGTTTATAATGCCACCGAAGAATTAATGAAATCTTCTGGTTTTACGATGGAGTATGCTTTTAAAGACAATCAGGCCAGAAATGATTACTTTGCACGTTATAGACAAGAGTTTGAACGTGCCCGTGGTAAGTTGCTTGATGGTGGTTATACAATTAATACTACAATTGATATGGATGTACAAAATAAGATTGAAAGTTTAGTTAATAAGACATATGAATCTTACACGGGTCGGTCTGCTAATGGAAAATTAACACCACAAGTTTCAAGTACCGTTATAGATAATAAAACGGGTGACGTTATAGCGGTGATTGGTGGAAGAACAACACAAGATGATCAAATGAATCGGGCGATAAATGGATATAGTCAACCCGGATCAACTGCTAAACCGCTTGTAGCTTATGCTCCTGCTTTTGAAAGGGGATATTTACCACAAAGTACGGTCGTGGACTCGGCTATTGCTAATGTTCATAATTGGTACAGTGGCTACACTGGTAAGACGACCGTTCGTCATGCCTTAGAGAACTCAATTAATACAGTCGCCTATAAATTGGCGCTACAAGATACGAGTTATTCTTTCTACGATGATTTGACTAAGATGGAATTTGCCCGTCTGCGTCCAACGGAAGATAAGAATGCCATTGATGCGTTGGGTACGTTTAGTACCACTACCACTGAAATGGCTTCAGCATACAGTTCGTTTTCTCGAGGTGGACAATTTATTCATCCAAGTAATTTAACGAGTATTTATGATAATGACAACAATCGTTATATCTATCAAAATACTCATATGAAGAAAGATATTTATACTAAAAATGCTAGTTATATGATGATTAATACCATGCAATCAGTGATTAGTAACGGATTGGGTAAGGCCGCCGCATTAGATAATTATAAGTACACGGCTGGTAAAACTGGTACCAGTGATAATAATAAAGATTCATACTTTGTTGGTATGACACCTGACTTTACAATTGCTAATTGGACTGGAAATGATGTGCCATCTACTTCGTTGACTAGTAATGAACAGACATTGTCAATGCAGGCTTTTAAAGCTGAAGGTGAATATTTGGTTAGTCAAATGAAAGAAAAAGAAGAAGATTTTAAGAAGCCAAATACAGTTACTGTTAGTGGAAGTAATTTGTCAGTCAATCAGAGTAATGAGCAACCAACGATTCAAGATGTTATTGATAGTGATTTCTCTAAATATATTTCGGCTCAAGAACAAAAAAATACTGATCGTCTCTATAACCTCGATTATCGAATTATTTATCACTTATCGAAGAAAGAAGAGTATAAGCGAGAGGATAAGGTTCAATCATCCATCGATAAATATACTGATAATCCAATCACTAAGGAATCTCAATATGATAGCAAGTTAAGTGAATTGCAAAAGATTCGTTATTTGAATGCTAATGTTAAACGTCAATCGGCTAAAAATGACTTTAATCAACAGATCTTACAAATGCAAAAGGAATTGAACTTGAGTCAAGCAATGTTCCAAGCTGCTAAAGATAACAAGAAGATTGCCAAGTATCAATCTGAAAAAGAAACTATCGAAACCCAACGTGAACAAAAACGTCAATCGATGGTTGATAAGTTGATGCCACAATATAATTTTCAATTGCAAAAGGTTAAAGATGCTTATAAGAATAATGATTCTGATAAAGAGGCTCAAAAGCAAAAACTGGTAGACATTATGAATGAGATCAGAAGCTATGGTGGTAATGTTCCTGATGTTAAAATTACCGTTAATAGTAATTCCTCTTCAGATAGTAGTTCTAGTTCTTCCAATTAAAATAAATATGATTGGACTCAAAAAGGCGACCCTCGTGTGAGGTGTCGCCTTTTTGAACAACTATAGTTTTATGTTGAATAGTGGTAATGAGTTTTACGACTTGTGCAACTCTCTAATCAACATTTGTCCTTTTAGCAATGGCTGGTAAGATCAATCCTAATAGAATTAATGCTAATGGAGTGATGATGTTCAATGCTAATTGGAACCACCATGATGATGGATCTTGGGCCATATTCATTTTAGGAACCATACCCATGATACATGCGAAGGCTGTTAGGAAGAAGGCCCAAAGTCCAACTCCAAAGCCGACGTATCTGTTTTTAACGAACATATAATCAGATTTATATTTGTCCAATTGCTTAGTTAGCATCATATAGGCTAAGAATACCCATAGATAACGCATAGGCATAACAATTGAGTTAAGATTCAACAACCAGTTATATAGATCATTCATACCATTGATACCTAAGGCAGGCACGATGATAAGAATAGAAACTAGAATGGCTGTCATCTTGTAACCATTGATAGCAATACCACATTTGTTTTTCTTCAAAAGAGCCTTTGGAATATATTTCTTATCGGCATCTCCTAAAAGCATACGCAATGGGGCATCGATTGAAATGGCTAAAGCAGCTGCGCTGGCTAATGTGTTAGTAATTGCAAATGCCCATACGAACAAATTACCAACGTGGAAACTGTTACCTAAGAATTGGAAAGCTTGATAAGCACCGTTGGCCATAAGGTCGGCAGGAATGTGGTTAGAATTAACAATCATACCGATTGCGAATGAACCTAGAACGGCTGAAACGGCAACCATAACAGCTAAGATGATCATACCTAGTGGGAATTCTCTGGAAGCATTCTTAGTCTTATTAACATAAGGTGAGATCTTCTCAGCACCACCAACGGCGAAGACTAGCATTGAGATGGTTGTGAAGTACTGTAAATCGAATTTCGGTATATAAGTGTGAATATCAGTCATGTTAGGTGTGGCAATTTGTACATGAGTGATAAAAGGTGCACTGACACCAAGGATGATGAACAACATTGACATAGTAAACATAGCAATCCCGGCGATGCTACCGATACTATTTAATGTTGAGGCTCCTTTGCTGGCAATCCAAACGAAAACAAGGAAAATAATCAAACTTAATCCTTGTACGATGATTGGTGAAGAATCCTTGATAAAAGATCCATTACCTTTGAAAAGCCAACTTAGACTGACCATAATAATTTGTGGTTTTTGAGCTAAATAGGGAACGTGAACAACCCAATAAGTCCAAGCGGCAAAGTAAGCTAGTTTGTTGTTAGATAAAGTCCTGATCCAAGAACTAACACCTCCACCAGCTTCTTGAAACGCTGATCCTAATTGTCCCACCATCAAAGTGTATGGAACAAAGTAAAGAATCATAATTAAAATCCATGACGTTATAACAGCTAAACCTTGATTGGCAAAGTTGTTGATAACATTATTCAGACCCCAGACAGTAGTGAAACCAAGCAAAGCAATATTCCACCATCTGAAAGCCTTAGCATTCTTTGCATCTGACATAATCAAATCCTCCTACAAATGTGATTATACAGGAAACTTAAAGCAAAAAGGTTAGGAATAATAAGATGTTTTTTTGAAAATATCCTAGTATTATATTTGTGTAACTTTTTTTTAATAAAATTGACAGACAGTATTAAAAAATTATAATTTAGGAATACGGCCGTTACATATTTCTTTTTGATACATGGAATTAAGACTGTATAATTGTATTCTATCTACTATATAATGAAAGTGAATTTGTAGATAGCAAATTAAACGGAGTTAATTATGGATAACAACAATAATAATGGTTTACGAGGACGTCGAAAAAGAACGCGTAATAGCGCTTTGGCGTCTAACAATAATGGAAAAATTAAACGTCCACTTCTTAAGATAATTGGATTGGTCGCTTTAGTTACTTTCTTTGTAATGGGAGCATACGGTTTTAGAATTTATGCTCAAGCTCAGAATTCTTTGGGCAAGACATATAAAGCAATAGATGGAAAGAACGCTTCCGCTAAGATAGTTAGTAAGAAGCCTGTTTCAATATTGTTGTTAGGTGTAGATACAACGGATAACGGTGTTCGTGATACAGAAACAAATTATCGTGGTAATTCTGATACTATGATTATCGTAACGGTTAATCCTAAGACTAATAAAACGACAATGATGTCTGTACCACGTGATACGATGACACAGATTTGGAAGAGTGCCGATCATAATACGAAGAAAATTCAAAAAATAAATTCAGCATATAATATTGGTAATGAAGAAAGTGCTGTAGTTACAACTGAAAAACTTTTAAACGTTCCAATTGACTACTACATTAAGGTTGATTTCAATTCCTTGAAGGAAATTGTTAATGCCGTCGGAGGTGTAGATGTTGACGTACCGTTCAGTTTCTCGTATGGTGATACAGGTGAAAAGAAGTCACACTTTAAAAAAGGTAAGATGCATTTAAATGGTAAACAGGCCTTGGATTACTCAAGAATGCGTTATGAAGACCCACAAGGTGATTATGGACGTCAATTGCGTCAACGTCAGGTTATAACAGCTATTATTAAGAGTGCTGCTAGTGCAAAGACCTTTACACGCTATCAGAAGGTTCTAGACAGTATTTCTAGTTCAATGACAACTAATTTAAGTTTCAGTGATATGCAATCCATGTTCTTAAATTACAGTGGAGCAGCCAAGAGTATTGGATCTGACCATCTACAAGGATATGGTTCGATGATTGATGGTTCATCTTATGAAATAGCACCAACTAAGGAATTAAGACGAGTATCTAATAAGTTACGTAAGCAATTAGGCTTAGCTGAAGAACAATTGAATAATAAAGAAACCAGATTAAACGCGTATAATGAGAAGTTAGGCTTTTCATTTAATTACACAGGTAACCAACAGCAGAACTATACAACTACGATATCTTCTACAACTAGTTCTAAAGAATCAGGAAGCTCGTATGGTTCAAGCTTTGGAGAATCAAGTCATTCTACTGGTGGTTATGGTAGTAGTTCTAATGGTTCTAGCGGATCAAGTGGTTCTAGAGGCTTCGGTGGCTATTAATTAGTTAAATAATAAGCGGGGATGACCCCATTTGAATAAAGGCTGAGACAAATGTTTTCAGTCTTTTCTTATTGTATAAGGGAGAAAAATATGAGTGTTTTAGAAGTACACGGATTAACACAACAGTTTTTGGATAAAAGATTGTACGATTCCGCAGATTTACAAGTAAATAAAGAAGATCATTTAGGTATTATTGGTCAAAATGGTGTAGGTAAGAGTACCTTCATTAAGATTTTGACTGGTCAGATTGAACCTGATGAAGGCAAAATTACATGGAAGAAACATATGACGGTTGGTTATTTGGATCAACAGGCTAAATTAGCCTCAGGGATGACCATTTATGAGTATCTTCAAACAGCGTTTTCAAAATTATATGAAATTAGTGATCAATTAAACGAGATTTACATGAATGATCCAAGTGATGAAGATTTGGAAAAGGCTGGAAAACTTCAAGAAATCTTAGATGCCAACGATTTTTACGAATTGGATACAAAGATTGAACAGGTGGCAACTGGTTTAGGACTAGATGCTATTGGATATGAGCATGATGTTTCCAAACTTAGTGGTGGTCAACGTTCAAAGATTATCTTGGCTAAAATTTTATTGGAAAAGCCTGATATGATTTTGCTAGATGAGCCTACTAACTACTTGGATACTAACCATATTGACTGGTTAGCTGATTATTTGAATGACTTTCAAGGAGCATTTATTGTTATTTCCCATGATTATGGCTTCTTAGACCGCATTATAAACTGCGTGGCTGATTTTGAGTTCGGTAAGATCACTAAGTATACAGGTAGTCTCAAGCAAGCTCTTAAGCAGAAAGCTGCTAATAAAGAAACATATATGAAGGCCTACGTTAAGCAACAGGAGAAGATCTCTAAGACTAAGGCTTATATAAGAAAGTTTAAGGCTGGTTCTAGATCAAAGAGTGCTAAGAGTAGAGAGAAACAGTTAGCTCATATGGATGTGTTGACACCTCCAGGGAATAAAACTGCTTCCAGCTTTGGCTTCCCATACGTAGAAGTACCAAGTTCAAGAATGTTATTGGAAGTTAATGATCTAAAAGTAGGATATGATGGTAAACCTCTATTTGATAAGGCCCTCAATTTCTCTATCGTTAGTGGAGAAAAGATGGTTATTAAGGGATTTAATGGTATTGGTAAGTCTACTTTGATCAAGACTCTTTTGGGTATTCTCAAACCTATTGAAGGGAACTATGATTTCTCTGAGGTTGCTAAGATAGGTTATTTTAAACAGGATCTTGTATGGGAGAATAATCTTGAAAGTCCATTTAAATATATTAGTGACAAGCATCCAGACCAAGGTGGTAAAGAGGTTAGACGTGTTCTAGCTAGAACTGGTTTAACTAATCAGCAAATTATGTCACCATTACGTTCTCTTTCTGGTGGGGAGCAGACGAAGGTTAAGATAGGTGATTTGATGTTTAATACTTCGAATTTCTTATTTATGGATGAACCTACAAACCATCTAGATGATGAGAGTAAAGCTGCGCTACGTAAAGGTCTAAAGAATTATGATGGATCATTGATCTTAGTAACCCATGAGGAAGACTTTTATAGTAGTGATTGGATAAATAAAGTCCTAGATATTGAAAAGATAAAAGAAAATTAGAAGTTTTCAAAAAAGTATGAAAAAGTACTTGCATTGGTTTACCATTAACGGTAAGATATTATTTGTTGTCGCGATAGAGCAGACGCATCGATAATTGAATGATGATTTCATTCAATTGAATAATTATTTTAAAAGGTTCTTGACAAATTGTTACTGACTTGATAAAATAATTAAGTTGTCGATAAGCGTAAGCACTTAACCGACTGGTAGACCTTTGAAAACTGAACAAAGTTTTAACACTAAAATTGTGTAGGCCAACATTTATTTGTTGGATTTACAACGAAGTCAATTCGCTAGTATTTTTATTTATGAGTCACAAACTTTTAATATGAGAGTTTGATCCTGGCTCAGGACGAACGCTGGCGGCATGCCTAATACATGCAAGTCGAACGAACCATCCTGATGATTGAAGCTTGCTTCATGATTCAGACCTTGGTGAGTGGCGGACGGGTGAGTAACACGTGGGTAACCTGCCCAGAAGTGGGGGATAACATTTGGAAACAAGTGCTAATACCGCATAACAACTTAGATCACATGATCTTTGTTTAAAAGATGGTTTTGCTATCTCTTCTGGATGGACCCGCGGCGTATTAGCTAGTTGGTGAGGTAATAGCTCACCAAGGCGATGATACGTAGCCGACCTGAGAGGGTAATCGGCCACATTGGGACTGAGACACGGCCCAAACTCCTACGGGAGGCAGCAGTAGGGAATCTTCCACAATGGACGAAAGTCTGATGGAGCAATGCCGCGTGAGTGAAGAAGGTTTTCGGATCGTAAAACTCTGTTGTTGAAGAAGAACATATGTGAGAGTAACTGTTCACGTACTGACGGTATTCAACCAGAAAGCCACGGCTAACTACGTGCCAGCAGCCGCGGTAATACGTAGGTGGCAAGCGTTGTCCGGATTTATTGGGCGTAAAGAGAATGTAGGCGGTTTATTAAGTTTGAAGTGAAAGCCCTCGGCTCAACCGAGGAAGTGCTTCGAAAACTGGTAAACTTGAGTGCAGAAGAGGAAAGTGGAACTCCATGTGTAGCGGTGGAATGCGTAGATATATGGAAGAACACCAGTGGCGAAGGCGGCTTTCTGGTCTGTAACTGACGCTGAGATTCGAAAGCATGGGTAGCAAACAGGATTAGATACCCTGGTAGTCCATGCCGTAAACGATGAGTGCTAAGTGTTGGAGGGTTTCCGCCCTTCAGTGCTGCAGCTAACGCATTAAGCACTCCGCCTGGGGAGTACGATCGCAAGATTGAAACTCAAAGGAATTGACGGGGGCCCGCACAAGCGGTGGAGCATGTGGTTTAATTCGAAGCAACGCGAAGAACCTTACCAGGTCTTGACATACCATGAAAAGCTTAGAGATAAGTCTTTCCCTTCGGGGACATGGATACAGGTGGTGCATGGTTGTCGTCAGCTCGTGTCGTGAGATGTTGGGTTAAGTCCCGCAACGAGCGCAACCCTTATTATCAGTTGCCAGCATTCAGTTGGGCACTCTGGTGAGACTGCCGGTGATAAACCGGAGGAAGGTGGGGACGACGTCAAATCATCATGCCCCTTATGACCTGGGCTACACACGTGCTACAATGGTCGGTACAACGTGCTGCGAACTCGCGAGGGCAAGCAAATCACTTAAAACCGATCTCAGTTCGGATTGTAGGCTGCAACTCGCCTACATGAAGCTGGAATCGCTAGTAATCGCGGATCAGCATGCCGCGGTGAATACGTTCCCGGGCCTTGTACACACCGCCCGTCACACCATGAGAGTTTGTAACACCCAAAGTCGGTGGGGTAACCCTTCGGGGAACTAGCCGCCTAAGGTGGGACAAATGATTAGGGTGAAGTCGTAACAAGGTAGCCGTAGGAGAACCTGCGGCTGGATCACCTCCTTTCTAAGGATATGGTACTTTGGTACCAACGGAAATACACAATTGTTAAAACTTTGTTTAGTTTTGAGGGGTCTACCCTCAAACTCGTACCTTGAAAACTGGATATTAAGAATTAATGAATTAAAGAAACACCGAAAACTGCGCGGCAATCTTTTTGATTGCCAGCTGTGACGAAAGTCATGGCAAATTGTTTTAAATTACTTTTTGTAATTTAATTTAGGTTAAGTTATAAAGGGCGCACGGTGGATGCCTAGGCACTAGGAGCCGATGAAGGACGTAACTAACGACGATACGCCTCGGGGAGCTGTAAGTAAGCTTTGATCCGGGGATTTCCGAATGGGGGAACCCAAATATCGTAATGGATATTTACTTGCCTGTGAATACATAGCAGTCAAGAGGAACACGCAATGAACTGAAACATCTAAGTAGTTGCAGGAAGAGAAAGAAAATTCGATTCCCTGAGTAGCGGCGAGCGAAACGGGAATAGCCCAAACTAAAGAGCTTGCTCTTTAGGGTTGTAGGACTGATGTTGTGAGAACAAAAGGTTATGATAGTCGAACAAGTTGGAAAACTTGGCCAAAGAGAGTGAAAGCCTCGTAAACGAAATCTGATCCACTCCATTCAGTATCCTGAGTACGGCGGAACACGAGAAACTCCGTCGGAATCCGGGAGGACCATCTCCCAAGGCTAAATACTCCCTAGTGACCGATAGTGAACCAGTACCGTGAGGGAAAGGTGAAAAGTACCCCGGAAGGGGAGTGAAATAGATCCTGAAACCGTGTGCCTACAAGTAGTCAGAGTCCGTTTATGGATGATGGCGTGCCTTTTGTAGAATGAACCGGCGAGTTACGTTAACATGCAAGGTTAAGATGAAAAGTCGGAGCCGTAGCGAAAGCGAGTCTGAATAGGGCGACTAAGTATGTTGATGTAGACCCGAAACCAAGTGACCTATCCATGTCCAGGTTGAAGATGCGGTAAAACGCATTGGAGGACCGAACTCGTGTATGTTGAAAAATGCTGAGATGAGATGTGGATAGCGGTGAAATTCCAAACGAACTTGGAGATAGCTGGTTCTCTCCGAAATAGCTTTAGGGTTAGCCTCGAGGTTTAGGATCGTGGAGGTAGAGCACTGTTTGGACTAGGGGCCCGTCTTGGGTTACTGAATTCAGATAAACTCCGAATACCATTGATCTTTACTCGGGAGTCAGACGATGAGTGATAAGATCCACCGTCGAAAGGGAAACAGCCCAGATCACCAGTTAAGGTCCCAAAATTCATGCTAAGTGGAAAAGGATGTGGAAACGCATAGACAACTAGGATGTTGGCTTAGAAGCAGCCATTCATTCAAAGAGTGCGTAATAGCTCACTAGTCGAGTGATTCTGCGCCGAAAATGTACCGGGGCTAAGCATGATACCGAAACTGTGGATGTGTCGTAAGACACGTGGTAGGAGAGCGTTGTAATTGCATTGAAGCCATACCGTGAGGAGTGGTGGAGTGATTAGAAGTGAGAATGCCGGTATGAGTAACGAAAGACCAGTGAGAATCTGGTCGGCCGTAAGACTAAGGTTTCCTGGGGAAGGCTCGTCCTCCCAGGGTTAGTCGGGGCCTAAGATGAGGCCGAAAGGCGTAATCGATGGATAACAGGTTGATATTCCTGTACTAGTTTATTTTGTTTGAACGATGGAAGGACGCAGGAGGATGATGTGTGCACGCTGATGGATATGCGTGTCCAAGCAGTAAGTCTTGATATGAGTCAAATGCTTATATCTCTAAGGACAAGCTGTGATGGGGAGTGAAATTTTAGTAACGAAGCACAATAACTCACACTGCCAAGAAAAGTTCCTAGTTAGAAATAAACTACCCGTACCGCAAACCGACACAGGTAGTCGAGGAGAGTATCCTAAGGTCAGCGAGTGAACTCTCGTTAAGGAACTCGGCAAAATGACCCCGTAACTTCGGGAGAAGGGGTGCTGGTGTAACAGCCAGCCGCAGTGAATAGGCCCAAACAACTGTTTATCAAAAACACAGGTCTATGCTAAATCGTAAGATGACGTATATGGGCTGACGCCTGCCCGGTGCTGGAAGGTTAAGAGGATCAGTTAGCTTTTGCGAAGCTGAGAATTGAAGCCCCAGTAAACGGCGGCCGTAACTATAACGGTCCTAAGGTAGCGAAATTCCTTGTCGGGTAAGTTCCGACCCGCACGAAAGGCGTAATGATTTGGGCACTGTCTCAACGAGAGACTCGGTGAAATTATAATACCCGTGAAGATGCGGGTTACCCGCGACAGGACGGAAAGACCCCATGGAGCTTTACTGTAGCTTGATATTGAGTTTTTGTGTGACATGTACAGGATAGGTAGGAGCCGTTGATCTCGGAACGCTAGTTTCGAGGGAGGCATTGGTGGGATACTACCCTTGTTATATGAAAACTCTAACCTACATCACTTAGCGTGGTGAGGGACAGTGTCTGGTGGGCAGTTTGACTGGGGCGGTCGCCTCCTAAAATGTAACGGAGGCGCTCAAAGGTTCGCTCAGAATGGTTGGAAATCATTCGTAGAATGTAAAGGCATAAGCGAGCTTGACTGCGAGACTGACAAGTCGAGCAGGGACGAAAGTCGGACTTAGTGATCCGGTGGTACCATATGGAAGGGCCATCGCTCAACGGATAAAAGCTACCCTGGGGATAACAGGCTTATCTCCCCCAAGAGTTCACATCGACGGGGAGGTTTGGCACCTCGATGTCGGCTCATCGCATCCTGGGGCTGTAGTCGGTCCCAAGGGTTGGGCTGTTCGCCCATTAAAGCGGTACGCGAGCTGGGTTCAGAACGTCGTGAGACAGTTCGGTCCCTATCCGTCGCGGGCGTAGGAAATTTGAGAGGAGCTGTCCTTAGTACGAGAGGACCGGGATGGACATACCTCTGGTGTACCAGTTGTGCCGCCAGGCGCATCGCTGGGTAGCTACGTATGGACGGGATAAACGCTGAAAGCATCTAAGTGTGAAGCCCCCCTCGAGATGAGATTTCCCATTCCTTTATGGAAGTAAGATCCGTTAGAGAATATGACGTAGATAGGCTGCGGGTGGAAGTGTAGCGATACATGGAGCTGAGCAGTACTAATAGATCGAGGACTTAACCGAGTAAGAGTTTACAGCAGTTTGAAGTGTTTCAATTTTAATTCATAGTCTTAATATCTAGTTTTGAAGGTACGAGCAACAATAGTGTGGTGGCGATAGCGAGAAGGATACACCTGTTCCCATGCCGAACACAGAAGTTAAGCTTCTCCACGCCGAAAGTAGTTGGTGGGAAACTACCCGCGAGGATAGGTAGCTGCCACGCTAATGGTAAAGGGATCAACTTAGGTTGATTCCTTTTTTTGTGTCTTTAAGTATCTTACAATATGTAAATAGTCGAAGAGACCAGTCAAGATGATCCTAGCGGATAACTTGACTGGTCTCTTTTGATTTTTTGTATAAAAACCAATAATGGATATATTTAAAGCTTAAAGGTTAAATTGAGTTGTTAAATCTGCCACATGATTTTTACTTATATTTTTAACTTTCAATCAATTCAGAAATGCGTAATGCAGTTTATATTTAATAAAATTCCACTAATAATTTTTTGTTTTAAATTTACTAATTGTTAAATGATTATCCATCACAGTTTTACGATTGATATCAACCTTTTCGGTTACAGAGATTTTTTAATTTTTAGTCTATAAGAGCTGCATAAAGGTTTTAGTGAAGATTAAGGATCGCCATAAAATCGGTATGTGAATCAAAATCTGATTCAAAGGGAGATAAGGCGTTAATCGAAAGCACTAACCGGACTGAAAAAGTAAATAGTTCAATTCTTATTTATGATAGTAAAGGGACCATATTGATCAATACGTTTATGACTAAAAGTCTTAATTAGGAAACGTAATATCAATCTCAAATGTATTTATATAACTCATACATATGTAAATCGTTTTTTGATACTAGTATGCTTAAAGAAATTTTTTCAGATGAAAAATCTTTATAGATGATGGATTCTATCTGGGAAAGTCTTTTAATCAATATTATTAAAAATGTATTTACTAGTGTTCACACCACAATTAGTTTTTTGATCTCGGATTTGAAAGTAATTCTTGTCAGGGATGTTACTTATAATGAAATTCATTTCTAGTTAGTTGAGACTACTCGTGATAATTGGATTAAGGAAGATAATTAGAGATTGAAACAATTCCAACCAGAGAACATTGTTATGGAATATAGATTTTCTTGCATGATGATTTTGTAATTTTTAATAACCCAATTCAATACCTTGAAAATTTCAATCTTTTAATTGAAAGTGTAAAATTTTTTGAGGGCGAATTTTATAATCAAGTTAGCCACTTTAGAAAAATGACAAAATAAAAACACCAAGACGTAAAAATCAGGTATCATTGGAGTTCTCACACAAACAATGAAAGAGGTTTTTCGTCTTGGTGCTAGAACAGAATATCATAAATCGTCCTAAAGGACATCATTTAACTGAAATTGAACGTGGAAAGATTGCTTCCTTTCATTCAATTGGCTACTCGAATCGCCAGATAGCTAAAGCTATCGGCGTTTCACCTCAGACTATTAATAATGAAATTAACAGAGGTACTGTTGAGCAGATCAAGAAAGTTAATGGTAAAGTTCAACACTTGAATTGCTACTTTCCTGACACTGCACATCAAAAGTATGTAAAGAACCGTAAGCTTTGCCATCGTCCTTCTAAATTCGACCAAGTCACAGCCTTTTTAGGCTTCTTTGTAAGCCAGTTCATAGATAATGGATGGTCACCTGATACGGCCGTTGGACGAGCTAAGAACGAAGAATTATTCTTAGTAGATGAAATGGTTTGTACTACTACACTTTACAAATATATTGATGAACAACGACTTGAAATCCGGAATATTGATCTGGTAGAAAAGTCAACTAGACCGACTAAGCAACATACTTCAAAAAAGCATAAGCGTCTACTTGGTCGTAGTATTGAGAAACGCCCTAAAAGTGTTGATAGCAGAGAATCCTTTGGGGACTTTGAGATAGACACGATTGTGGGCAAAAGAAATGGCCATGAGAGTGTCGTCTTAACGCTCATAGAGCGTAAGACACGCTTTGAAATAATGAGACTTATTGACGGTAGAGATGCCGACTCTGTAGATTATGCTATGAAAGAGATCATAAAGAACTATGGTGATCTTATCAATTCAATCACTGCAGACAATGGCCCTGAGTTCTCTAATCTATCATCTGATATGGCTGGCGTTGCGGATGTTTACTTCACACACCCATATACATCTTGTGAACGTGGAACAAATGAAGTACATAATCGAATGATACGTCGTGACTTGCCCAAAGGGCTGTCACTGGATACAGTCAGCCCAAAAGTAATAAGAGACATAGAATTTAAGCTCAACAATATGCCTAGAAAGTTATTGAACTATAAAACGCCACAAGAACTCTTTGCTAGTTCCTGTGGCGCTTAAAGACATATTTATAAACTTCAAATACTGATATCACTTGGATTCAATTTATTTTGTCCAAGTGGCTAACTTGTTATTGAAATTTTCGAAAATTTTTTGAGTTTTATTTAAACGGATGATGAGAGACTATTCTAGTTTTGCAAATCTGAATCATTATAATGTGCAGTGCATTTACAATGGTTATTGATGGGATTATGATTTATATTATCGATGAAAGTATCTAATTAATCACAATAAAACAATTCAATAATATAGTATAGTGACGAAAGTTTACGTTTTGGCTAGTTGTGAGCTGTATGAATAAATATTGAATTCAATTGGACTTTCTGTTTGTATGTATTTAGCTATTATAGTAGAAATAGGATTGCCTCAAGCTAATTAAAAATTTTAGTTTACTGGTTCAATCTAAAGGTATTCGAATTACCGATATGTTTTTATGAAGAAAATATCTATGAACGACACACTTCACTGGAAGATTAAGGGCAATAATAGTTAGATACCTGAATTTTAATTATATAATTAAATGGATTATGCAAAGTTTGTTTATATCGTCTGTAAAATAATCCGAATAATACGAATTAATTTATAGGGAACACACGGCCGTCGGGTAACATTGAAGTCCGGAAATATATTAATATTTGTCTTTAAAAAAACCTACAAATTATTTGCATATTTTGGTTGACGTATCGTTCTGTAATTGGTATTCTAATATACGTTGTCTCACAGATTACCAACTAGACCAATTTAAATGATTGAAATTAGTTGTTGACAGAGATGATGAGCAAATGGTATCATAATTAAGTTGTCGCTTGGCGATGACAATTCAACAAGAAATGCTGTTAAATCAATTTTCTTGTTGACATCATATTGTTTAAATGATATGATAATTAAACTATTAAGCTAGTTAATAGCTGGTAGACCTTTGAAAACTGAACAAAGTTTTAACACTAAAATTGTGTAGGCCAACATTTATTTGTTGGATTTACAACGAAGTCAATTCGCTAGTATTTTTATTTATGAGTCACAAACTTTTAATATGAGAGTTTGATCCTGGCTCAGGACGAACGCTGGCGGCATGCCTAATACATGCAAGTCGAACGAACCATCCTGATGATTGAAGCTTGCTTCATGATTCAGACCTTGGTGAGTGGCGGACGGGTGAGTAACACGTGGGTAACCTGCCCAGAAGTGGGGGATAACATTTGGAAACAAGTGCTAATACCGCATAACAACTTAGATCACATGATCTTTGTTTAAAAGATGGTTTTGCTATCTCTTCTGGATGGACCCGCGGCGTATTAGCTAGTTGGTGAGGTAATAGCTCACCAAGGCGATGATACGTAGCCGACCTGAGAGGGTAATCGGCCACATTGGGACTGAGACACGGCCCAAACTCCTACGGGAGGCAGCAGTAGGGAATCTTCCACAATGGACGAAAGTCTGATGGAGCAATGCCGCGTGAGTGAAGAAGGTTTTCGGATCGTAAAACTCTGTTGTTGAAGAAGAACATATGTGAGAGTAACTGTTCACGTACTGACGGTATTCAACCAGAAAGCCACGGCTAACTACGTGCCAGCAGCCGCGGTAATACGTAGGTGGCAAGCGTTGTCCGGATTTATTGGGCGTAAAGAGAATGTAGGCGGTTTATTAAGTTTGAAGTGAAAGCCCTCGGCTCAACCGAGGAAGTGCTTCGAAAACTGGTAAACTTGAGTGCAGAAGAGGAAAGTGGAACTCCATGTGTAGCGGTGGAATGCGTAGATATATGGAAGAACACCAGTGGCGAAGGCGGCTTTCTGGTCTGTAACTGACGCTGAGATTCGAAAGCATGGGTAGCAAACAGGATTAGATACCCTGGTAGTCCATGCCGTAAACGATGAGTGCTAAGTGTTGGAGGGTTTCCGCCCTTCAGTGCTGCAGCTAACGCATTAAGCACTCCGCCTGGGGAGTACGATCGCAAGATTGAAACTCAAAGGAATTGACGGGGGCCCGCACAAGCGGTGGAGCATGTGGTTTAATTCGAAGCAACGCGAAGAACCTTACCAGGTCTTGACATACCATGAAAAGCTTAGAGATAAGTCTTTCCCTTCGGGGACATGGATACAGGTGGTGCATGGTTGTCGTCAGCTCGTGTCGTGAGATGTTGGGTTAAGTCCCGCAACGAGCGCAACCCTTATTATCAGTTGCCAGCATTCAGTTGGGCACTCTGGTGAGACTGCCGGTGATAAACCGGAGGAAGGTGGGGACGACGTCAAATCATCATGCCCCTTATGACCTGGGCTACACACGTGCTACAATGGTCGGTACAACGTGCTGCGAACTCGCGAGGGCAAGCAAATCACTTAAAACCGATCTCAGTTCGGATTGTAGGCTGCAACTCGCCTACATGAAGCTGGAATCGCTAGTAATCGCGGATCAGCATGCCGCGGTGAATACGTTCCCGGGCCTTGTACACACCGCCCGTCACACCATGAGAGTTTGTAACACCCAAAGTCGGTGGGGTAACCCTTCGGGGAACTAGCCGCCTAAGGTGGGACAAATGATTAGGGTGAAGTCGTAACAAGGTAGCCGTAGGAGAACCTGCGGCTGGATCACCTCCTTTCTAAGGATATGGTACTTTGGTACCAACGGAAATACACAATTGTTAAAACTTTGTTTAGTTTTGAGGGGTCTACCCTCAAACTCGTACCTTGAAAACTGGATATTAAGAATTAATGAATTAAAGAAACACCGAAAACTGCGCGGCAATCTTTTTGATTGCCAGCTGTGACGAAAGTCATGGCAAATTGTTTTAAATTACTTTTTGTAATTTAATTTAGGTTAAGTTATAAAGGGCGCACGGTGGATGCCTAGGCACTAGGAGCCGATGAAGGACGTAACTAACGACGATACGCCTCGGGGAGCTGTAAGTAAGCTTTGATCCGGGGATTTCCGAATGGGGGAACCCAAATATCGTAATGGATATTTACTTGCCTGTGAATACATAGCAGTCAAGAGGAACACGCAATGAACTGAAACATCTAAGTAGTTGCAGGAAGAGAAAGAAAATTCGATTCCCTGAGTAGCGGCGAGCGAAACGGGAATAGCCCAAACTAAAGAGCTTGCTCTTTAGGGTTGTAGGACTGATGTTGTGAGAACAAAAGGTTATGATAGTCGAACAAGTTGGAAAACTTGGCCAAAGAGAGTGAAAGCCTCGTAAACGAAATCTGATCCACTCCATTCAGTATCCTGAGTACGGCGGAACACGAGAAACTCCGTCGGAATCCGGGAGGACCATCTCCCAAGGCTAAATACTCCCTAGTGACCGATAGTGAACCAGTACCGTGAGGGAAAGGTGAAAAGTACCCCGGAAGGGGAGTGAAATAGATCCTGAAACCGTGTGCCTACAAGTAGTCAGAGTCCGTTTATGGATGATGGCGTGCCTTTTGTAGAATGAACCGGCGAGTTACGTTAACATGCAAGGTTAAGATGAAAAGTCGGAGCCGTAGCGAAAGCGAGTCTGAATAGGGCGACTAAGTATGTTGATGTAGACCCGAAACCAAGTGACCTATCCATGTCCAGGTTGAAGATGCGGTAAAACGCATTGGAGGACCGAACTCGTGTATGTTGAAAAATGCTGAGATGAGATGTGGATAGCGGTGAAATTCCAAACGAACTTGGAGATAGCTGGTTCTCTCCGAAATAGCTTTAGGGTTAGCCTCGAGGTTTAGGATCGTGGAGGTAGAGCACTGTTTGGACTAGGGGCCCGTCTTGGGTTACTGAATTCAGATAAACTCCGAATACCATTGATCTTTACTCGGGAGTCAGACGATGAGTGATAAGATCCACCGTCGAAAGGGAAACAGCCCAGATCACCAGTTAAGGTCCCAAAATTCATGCTAAGTGGAAAAGGATGTGGAAACGCATAGACAACTAGGATGTTGGCTTAGAAGCAGCCATTCATTCAAAGAGTGCGTAATAGCTCACTAGTCGAGTGATTCTGCGCCGAAAATGTACCGGGGCTAAGCATGATACCGAAACTGTGGATGTGTCGTAAGACACGTGGTAGGAGAGCGTTGTAATTGCATTGAAGCCATACCGTGAGGAGTGGTGGAGTGATTAGAAGTGAGAATGCCGGTATGAGTAACGAAAGACCAGTGAGAATCTGGTCGGCCGTAAGACTAAGGTTTCCTGGGGAAGGCTCGTCCTCCCAGGGTTAGTCGGGGCCTAAGATGAGGCCGAAAGGCGTAATCGATGGATAACAGGTTGATATTCCTGTACTAGTTTATTTTGTTTGAACGATGGAAGGACGCAGGAGGATGATGTGTGCACGCTGATGGATATGCGTGTCCAAGCAGTAAGTCTTGATATGAGTCAAATGCTTATATCTCTAAGGACAAGCTGTGATGGGGAGTGAAATTTTAGTAACGAAGCACAATAACTCACACTGCCAAGAAAAGTTCCTAGTTAGAAATAAACTACCCGTACCGCAAACCGACACAGGTAGTCGAGGAGAGTATCCTAAGGTCAGCGAGTGAACTCTCGTTAAGGAACTCGGCAAAATGACCCCGTAACTTCGGGAGAAGGGGTGCTGGTGTAACAGCCAGCCGCAGTGAATAGGCCCAAACAACTGTTTATCAAAAACACAGGTCTATGCTAAATCGTAAGATGACGTATATGGGCTGACGCCTGCCCGGTGCTGGAAGGTTAAGAGGATCAGTTAGCTTTTGCGAAGCTGAGAATTGAAGCCCCAGTAAACGGCGGCCGTAACTATAACGGTCCTAAGGTAGCGAAATTCCTTGTCGGGTAAGTTCCGACCCGCACGAAAGGCGTAATGATTTGGGCACTGTCTCAACGAGAGACTCGGTGAAATTATAATACCCGTGAAGATGCGGGTTACCCGCGACAGGACGGAAAGACCCCATGGAGCTTTACTGTAGCTTGATATTGAGTTTTTGTGTGACATGTACAGGATAGGTAGGAGCCGTTGATCTCGGAACGCTAGTTTCGAGGGAGGCATTGGTGGGATACTACCCTTGTTATATGAAAACTCTAACCTACATCACTTAGCGTGGTGAGGGACAGTGTCTGGTGGGCAGTTTGACTGGGGCGGTCGCCTCCTAAAATGTAACGGAGGCGCTCAAAGGTTCGCTCAGAATGGTTGGAAATCATTCGTAGAATGTAAAGGCATAAGCGAGCTTGACTGCGAGACTGACAAGTCGAGCAGGGACGAAAGTCGGACTTAGTGATCCGGTGGTACCATATGGAAGGGCCATCGCTCAACGGATAAAAGCTACCCTGGGGATAACAGGCTTATCTCCCCCAAGAGTTCACATCGACGGGGAGGTTTGGCACCTCGATGTCGGCTCATCGCATCCTGGGGCTGTAGTCGGTCCCAAGGGTTGGGCTGTTCGCCCATTAAAGCGGTACGCGAGCTGGGTTCAGAACGTCGTGAGACAGTTCGGTCCCTATCCGTCGCGGGCGTAGGAAATTTGAGAGGAGCTGTCCTTAGTACGAGAGGACCGGGATGGACATACCTCTGGTGTACCAGTTGTGCCGCCAGGCGCATCGCTGGGTAGCTACGTATGGACGGGATAAACGCTGAAAGCATCTAAGTGTGAAGCCCCCCTCGAGATGAGATTTCCCATTCCTTTATGGAAGTAAGATCCGTTAGAGAATATGACGTAGATAGGCTGCGGGTGGAAGTGTAGCGATACATGGAGCTGAGCAGTACTAATAGATCGAGGACTTAACCGAGTAAGAGTTTACAGCAGTTTGAAGTGTTTCAATTTTAATTCATAGTCTTAATATCTAGTTTTGAAGGTACGAGCAACAATAGTGTGGTGGCGATAGCGAGAAGGATACACCTGTTCCCATGCCGAACACAGAAGTTAAGCTTCTCCACGCCGAAAGTAGTTGGTGGGAAACTACCCGCGAGGATAGGTAGCTGCCACGCTAATGGTAAAGGGATCAACTTAGGTTGATTCCTTTTTTTGTGTCTTTAAAAAATGTTTTTTCAGAAATTATTAATATAATTTTTCAAAGTATTTATTTCAAATTAGCCAATGTGTCTATTTTAAGGAGCTTTTTATTTGGAAAATAAAAAGCCTTCAAAAATATCTTATTATTCCCTATGAAACAATGGTTAGCTTCTTCAAAAAGATTGATTCTTTCAACCTAATTTTTTACTTTTTATGAAAATTGTTTTTTTCTGAATTAAGGAACGCTCAAGGACTATACTTATTTAAAATAAGGCGTAAAATAACTTATTGGTATAGATAATAAAATATATTCATATTTCTATAAATATCTTGTCTATTTATTTAAGTTCTGAAACATTGTAGGTTACTTATTTAGGAAAATATTTATGATAATATAAATAAAAATTATAAAACTTTGGATATATTCTATTATAATAGAACTAATTATATCTATGGGGGTGGAGTTCTTGGATAGCTTTACTGACTTATTTTTATCAAAGTCCGAAATTGAAAAAATACAATTATTTAATAAAATAAAGTTAATAAGAACTAATCAATTAGCTAGTGCAGATCTTATTGGAACATATCGTAATCGTGATATTAAGGTAAAGGATATTAACTTACGAAAAGCTGCCTATCAAATGAATAAGAGTTACGGCAGTGTCTACAATACTTTTTTGGGGATTCAAGAAGATTTCAAACGAATCTTGAAGAAGAGCAAGTATTCGACTGAAGAGATGTTTGACGTTACCAGAGATGCTTATCATGCTTATTTAACGACTAATTCTGATGGTTATCTATTTTTAGATGCGATTGTAAAAGAAAAAGAAAGTTCATTTAAACATTTTTATCAAACACTTGATAGTAGTAAGGCAACAGTTTTACGTCATTTAAAGCCAATGAGAGGTTATTTAAAGCGTTTCGGTGTCAGAATAGCTTATGAACCAATGCGCTTTGTAGGTGATGAGGAATCAATTCGTTTGGCTATTGCGGCGTTATATTGGAATGCCACTAGGGGATATGTATGGCCATTTGAAGATTTTACACAGAAGACAGCTTTTAAAGTCGTTGATATTGCTTTGGACAAATATCGTCTCAAACCAACTAATCATATTACTAAGACTTTTTATGCTTATGTTGTCATGGCTCATTTGTACCGTATTTTGGCAGGTAATCATGTTAAAAATATGGATGCTTTGAATGTTATCAATTATCCTTTCCCTAATATTTTTGAAAGCGCCGGTTCAATGCTTGAGGGAGATACCGGTAGCAAAAAAGTTCGCGAATTGAAGCGTGCTATTAAAGAAGATGTTAGTTATGAGGAGCAAATGTTCCAATCAGCTGACTTTTATATTCTATTGATGTGTGTTCCAGCCACTTTTGAGGTTTCAGAAGATTATCTTCAATCTGTTTCTAAACAATTGGTTAGATATAATCCATTGTTTGCTAACTTTATTGATGATTTCTTGGAGTTAATTCCAATTGATGTTGAACAAACAATCTCTGACATGGCGATGTCACATAGTGAATTTTTGAGATATAAATATAATTTAACTACATGTATTATTGGTGTTCTAGCATTAGATCACAATTATATTGAGATTTTGAATCTATATTCAGGTTTTGGTGATGCTATTAGTAAATTAAATGATGAGGGATTAGAGAGCAAAATTTATTCAACTGTCCAACATTTAATGCTTCGTGATAAGTATCAATCATTGGATGGAAAAACAAAACAAATTTCAGAAGCTATTTATGCAATCGCATATAGATTCTTCTCACTTTATAATAAGAATATTCAAGTTAAAGTTTATCTTGAATTAGAATCATTCTTCCTAGTTTATTCAGACTTATCAGTGACATTACAATCATTACCATACGCTAAGATTGTCAGTGATCCTACAGAGGCTGATATTATTGTTACAGCTAATAGTGCTAATCCACCCGAAGATCAAATGGGAAAAGATGTATGTATCTATCGTTGGATGTATAACGGTGTAGATGGACAAATGGGCGGTTTATTAAACTTAATTTATAAAATCTGGACGGAAGAGAAAGTTAACGAAAATCCAAATCTTTAGTGAAAAAAGTTGCAACAAATTTCAGAATATATTATGATGAGACTTGTGCGATGAGTCGAGAGCCGTCGAATTAGGACGGCACTTATGAAGGTAGGGTATCGAGCACTACTCACCGGATTTGTGAGGGATATCTATAGAAACTGGATGTGAACCGGAATCTATTTACTCATTTTGAGTACTACCAAAAAAACCATGGTTAATTTATACCATGGTTTTTTTTATAGGAAAATTTATAGAAGAGGTGAAAAAATGCGAGCACAAAGAATGTGGTTACTACTTTTAAATATTGCGTTTAATTTGGTAATGGGTTTTATTTTACCAGTTAATACAATTTTTATTCATAAAAATTTGCATGAATCCTTGGTAACGGCGGGATTTACATTAATGGTTTATTCAGCCTTTATGATGATTGGAAATGCCATGGGTGGCGTTATGTTCGATTGTTTCTCTAAACGTGGTACTTTATACATTGGTTACATAATTTCTATTGTATCTTTGTTAGGTATGTCAGTTCATCATGTTTGGCCAACATATGCTATTATGCTATTTATTTTAGGATTCGGAATGGGACTAATTTATACGGCAGTTAACGCTTATACAGCTTTTGTGGCGGAACAAATGTCGGGGAATAGTCGAGTAATCTTTAATAATATGTATTTAGCATCAAATATTGGTATTGCCGTGGGTTCAACTGCAGTTGGATTCATATTCAAGTGGAGCATTTTCTTTACTTTCTTTATACCAATGTTGTTATTTGTTTTGAGCTCAATTATTTTACTATTTAAGGCTAATTTATTGGAACACGTTTCAGAACACGATGATTCTGATGAATTAACTAGTTACGATAATGATAACGTTGATCCAAAAATTGAAATTGGATCAGGACGGTTCAAATTAAATCTTTTCATTATCTGTGCATCAATCTTTATCGTTTGGTTAGGCTACTCACAATGGGACAGCAACTTGTCTGCTTACATGCTTAATCAAGGATACACAACACGTGAATACGGACTTGTCTTTACTATTAATGCTGGCTCGTTGTTAATTATTCAACCAGTTATGAATCGTGTCATCTCAAAAATATTTAAACTTTTAAAGTATCAAATTTTTATTGGAACTGTAATCATGGGTTCATCTTTCTTGCTATTACCAGGAGCTAAGACTTATTTAGCATTTGTAACTAGTATGTTGGTTTTAACGGTTGGCGAATCAATGGTCTTTCCAACTATTCCAGCTTTATTGAGTAAGATGTCGACGAATAAGAATCGTGGAACTTTCCAAAGCTTCTATAGTATCTTTGGTTCTTTGGGACGTGCAGTTGGTCCTTATGCTGGTAGTTTGATTATTACAGCACTATCATTCTCGACATTATTTGTCGGTATTACTATATCAATGATTATCGTAGCTGTGGCTATGATAGGCGTTAAAGAATTAGCGTAAGTGAGGGAATATCATGATAATTTTACTTTTGATATTGTTATTACTAGTCGTTCTAATTTTGAACGCCTTTTTTTTATTCATTCAAAAAAGAGGCTCAAAGGCTTTGGGAGCGGAAGCTCCGAAAGTTAAAATGGATGAAGGATTAGTTGAACAAACAGAAAAATATTTAAAAAAACCAAAACAAGAATGGCAAATAAATTCGAAATTTAATCACAGTAAGTTGTATGGATGGTTCACCGATAATAAAAGTTCTACAACGGTTATTTTGGTTCACGGATTTGGAGTAGATCATAAATCGTTGGATGTTCACGCTCAATTATTTGATAAATTAGGCTTTAATACATTACAAATTGATAATCAGGCTGCTGGTAAAAGTGAAGGTAAGTATCTAGGTTTTGGTCATATTGAGAGTTTAGATCTATTAGAATGGATCAAAGAAGTTAATGATAAACATCCTGATAGTAAAATTATTTTATTTGGTGCATCTATGGGTGCGGCTACTGTTATGTTGACGACACAGTATCAATTGCCAAAGAATGTTAAACTGGTGATTGAAGATTCTGGATATACGAGTGCTTCGAACATCTTGAGTTATCACTGTCAAAAAAGGTATCATATTAAAGGTAGATATTTGATTAAGGGAATTTCACTAGTCTCAAAAATACGAGCTAGTTTTTCATATGCACAGGCAGATTGTACAAAGGCTTTGGCTAAAAATACGTTACCAATTTTGTTTATGCATGGAAAAAATGATTTTACTGTACCATTTGAAATGCGTGAAAAGTTATTAACATGTGGAAAATTCCCGAGAGAATCTTATGAAAGTCAAGGGGTTCATATACGGAGCTACTACGTCGATTCTAAAAAATATCAAGGTGCTGTGGAAAACTTTTTGAAATTGTACCTCTAGGAGAAAATAATGAAAATTAAAGTTACTGATTTTATCGAAAATATTCAAGATGAAAAATTTAAACAAACTAAACTAAATATAAGCAAGGATGATTTACTACAAGAAGATCTTTGGTCATTAAATAAAGCTAAAGAACAGTTGGAAAAAGATTTAACTGATAATGAGCTTTCACAAGTGATTATTCATGTTGCCGATGCGGAATTTCCAATTGATTTTTATTTAGAAACTGGAATTATCAATTTACCATTTGCTGACGCTAAGAAAGTAACACATTTTTTTGATGATGATGCTGAAGTTGAAACAAAAATTTATCTCTCAACTAGTTGTGATTACTTGAATGCCTCTAAGTTCCATATTGATTTAATTTCTGAAAATAGCTTAAAAAATGATGAAATAAAGCACACAATGGATATAATGAAAGGGAACTATGAAACTTCTTTAGAGAATTTCTCTAAAAAAGATGAAGACGAAAAAGAGGAAAAATAATGAATTCAATGCTACTACTTTTAGTAATGGGAGTAGGAGCTGGAGTTCTTGGTGCAATTTTGGGGATTGGTGGCGGAATGATCATTACGCCAGTTCTAACTATTATGATGGGATTAGATATTAAGTATGCGATTGGTGCTAGTATCATCTCAGTTATTGCAACAAGTTCTGGCTCTACAATTGCGTACTTAAAAGACGACATGTTAAATTTGCGTGTGGCCATGTTCTTGGAAATTGCAACAACTGTTGGTGCCATCATGGGTGCCTTGTTAGTAGGTGTATTTTCCAGTAATTTCTTATATGTCTTATTTGGATTCTTCTTACTTTACTCAACTTACAATATGATTCGTAAGTTAATGGATAAAAAAGGTGAAAGTGTTTATACCGGTCACGATCCAATTGTCGATAAGTTTAAATTATCGAGTACTTATTATGATAAAGCGGAGCAAAAACAGATTGATTATTCAATGAAAAATGTTCCGGGTGGATTTATCATGATGTGGGCTGCTGGATTAGCTAGTGGTTTGTTGGGTATTGGTAGTGGTGCTTTTAAAGTTATCGCTATGGATACAATCATGAAAATGCCTTTAAAACCATCAAGTGCTACAAGTAATTTGATGATGGGTGTTACTGCTGCAGCTAGTGCGACAGTATATTTCTTTAATGGTTCAATTCGTCCCGATATTGCTGCGCCATTGGCAATTGGTGTTTTAGTTGGGGCAACAATTGGTGCCCGTTTAATGCAAGTCTTAAAGCCAAGGATCATCAGAATGATTTTTATTCCTATTATTCTTTACATGGGAGTACAAATGGCTCTTAAAGGATTTGGGGTGAATATCTAATGAATAATAATACACATGAAGAAACACGACAGGTTGAATTAGTAATTGGAAAAATTTTACGTATCGGTGTGGTCACTTCAGCAATCGTTATTTTAATAGGTATGGCCTTATACTTTATGGGTGGCAGTGGTTATGCTTCAGGTGAATTTCCACGTCGATTTATGGCAATCTTTGCTGGAGTTGCGGCTGGAAAATCATATGCTGTTATTATGCTAGGTGTTTTTCTACTTATTTTGACACCAGTATTACGAGTAGTTGTTTCAATATATGCTTTTTATAAGGAGCATGATAATTTATATGTAATTATTACTACGATCGTTTTGGTAATCTTAATCTTTGCCATGTTTATGGGATATCGTAGTTAGAGAACAATTGTAGTCTAAAAAGGAGTGTTCATATGGACCCACATTGTGTGGATCGATATGAGCACTCCTTTTATTATTGCAAACGTATATTTCAGTAAGAATTGGGAGATTCTCATGCTTTATTTTTATTTGAAAGGGAGTCGATTAGTGACCATGATATCGTACCCTTATAGATTCCAGCCTTGTTGCCTTTTTTCGCCGATAATAATATTCCACTATTATCAGTCCACGTATCAGCAATATTTTTGACTTGAGTATCATCAGTATCCTTTACATGTGTAGCAACGGGAAATTCTTTGTCAATATCATGATCTTTTCCATTAGCATCTCGATAAAATAAGTTACCTAATAATTTATTTTTATCCTCTGAAACTAAATCACTGGCTTTGGCCTGAACAGACCATTGGCTTCCTTTTTCTCGACTATCAACAACATTAATTTGCCATTTTCCAAGTCGTGGTAAGATTTCGTCAATGAAGGAGCCATTAATAGGTTTGAAAGAGACTATATTTTGTACGTAGTCAAACGCTAAATTACCACCAACAGTGATTTGACGTGTGCTAGTATTCCCGTCTTGATCTTTGACGTAAAAAGAAGCAGTATTGATTTTGTCTAACGAATAACTGGCTATAGGAAGTTCAAAATTACCAGATAAATCAGCAGTAATACTTTGTGTTTCTGTAGAATTATTATTTAATTTTTGATAAACTGTCAGGTTTTGATAGTAAGGATTATTATTGCTACCAGCATAGGTTACTTGTGCTGGAATATAAACATCTTGATTTTCTTTCACTTTAATAATATTAGGTGAGTCACTATATAGATTTAATTTTCTATATCTAATTTTGAATGGAATAGTGTTAGCATCGGTAATAAGATTATCACCTTCAAAGGAAGCATGAGCCGCAGGAACAGTCAAAGTTTCCGTGGCATTTTTTTCAGTTTTACCATGTAATTCAATAATAGCAGTTCTACTTTCAGGTGTGAGTTTATCGGGTAAGAGAAAGTTAAGTTTAGTGGCGTTAGAGTTGCTAAAGACACTTGGATTTATTTGATGTGGTTTATTGTCTGCTGAATTTGGATAAGTTATTGTACCACTAGTGAATTTAATATGGTCAGGGACATCTACCTTTGTACTAATTTTGTCCCAATTTTTAGTCCAACCTTTATAGTTTAATGTGTAAGTATATCTAATATCACTATTGGGATCGACAGTGTTATTACTTTCAGTAATTTCAGTTCCACCTTGAGAATCATCATAAATAGCTGGAACTGCCTCAGCATCAACGAAAGAGGGGATAGATTCGAAGACTAATAAGTTGTTCTCAGAATATTTACCGGTAGAACCGGTAAATCCCCAATAAAGTTTAGTGTTATTTTCTGTCAGTCCAAAATTCTTTGTATCAATATTGAAGGATGTTTGAACTACTTGATTAGGGTCAGTAATGGGGATTCCTGATTTGGGATCCTTATCATTGTAAGCATAAGTTATAGTTCCTTGTGAGTGGTCGGTATCACTTTTAGGCGTCCAAGTGATAGTGACATGATGCCACTTTCCGTCTACTAAATTGGAGTGGAGTTTATAATTTTTTCCATGATCCATGGTAAAGAATCCAGGGTAGTCGCCATCACTTTTATAAGTGGTTGCTAATGCGGGATAATTACCGGCAATGTGACGATCACCGTTATTTCCATCTCCAACGTTCAAATCGAAAGAAACCCCTTCACCAGTACCACCAATACTTGGTTTATACCGATTGACAAAAGTATCGAATTCTAAGGCCCAACTTTTTTGAATAGCAGTTTTGGCGAGCCTATCCGGAAAGCTTTGATTTTCGTGATCCCAATCAGCTCCCCAAACACCTAGGGCTTGTCCATTAACAGGAATTCCATCCGCGGAAAGTGCAATCGAGTTCTCTTTGTTTTTGTCATTTTGAAGAACAAAGGCCATACCATCACCAACAAATCCCGTAGAGCTAGTAGCGGGTCCAAAGTAAAGCCACATCGATGCCCTTTGGGGATGTTGAATATCAAAATAATTATCAGAATTCATGTTACTCCAAACGGCCCCAGTTTGATATTTATCATTAGTCATTTTGATGACACTGGTTCCTTTAGTATTGGGATCGGGATTAGTCGACTGAGTAATTTGAGCATTATTAGTCATACTTGAATTAAACATGTTATTTGAAGGTACGATGACAGGTCTACGTAATCGTTTTTCAGCCGCCGCTTGGAAGTTAGCAACGACGAAGGCGTCATTATTCCAATTTAAACCTTTGGGTGCTGTTGACAAAGCATTTTCATAATCTTTATTGTCATCAGCTCTAGCTATTTGAACGTAGGTAAATGAATAAATTATGAATAGAAATGTTGCTCCGATAAAGATTAATAATAGTTGTTTCAAACCATTATAATTAGTCATGAATATTCCTTTCATCTGACAAAATCATTTTACAAGAAAATTTTAACAAATAAATGAATATTTAACATGCTATATAGGGCTAAAACGTATTGTGTTTTTATATATATAAAATAAATAAATGATATTCAAGAATATCATTTATTTTGTGGTAAGTTTATTTATTGTTAAGTGAATCAATTAGTGACCAATTTATTTCACCAGAGTAATTACCAGCCTTATTTTGAGAATTGGACAACAAAAGAATTCCATCTTGAGAATTCCAATTTTCAGTTATGCTTTTCTCTTGAGTATCATCGTTATCTTTAGAGTTTTCGGCTATTGTTAGATCATTATTTAAGTATGATACTTTGCCAGTAGGATCTCGATAAATTAAAGCACCATCAAATTCTTGATGAGTTTTTGAATCCGTTAATTTGCTAGCATTAGCTTGAACGGACCAGGAGCTACCTTTTTCTCGGCTATCAATTACGTCGATTTGCCAATTATTCATACGAGGAATGATTTCATTTGGAGAAGTAAGATTCATGGTTTTAAAATTCAATTGTGGTGACACTGATCCAAATTGAACGGTTCCTCCTACGTTTATCTGCTTAGTGATAACGTTAGTTTTATTACCTAAATTATCTACGACGTAAAATTTTACGATATTTATTTTAGAGGACAATTGATCACTGCTTAAATGAAGCATAAAACCTGTAGCGGGATTGGAATCATTTAGTTTAAAACTAGGTAAATTCTTATCATTTATTGATGAATAGACAGTCATATTAGAACTGACTAAAGAAGTTCCGTCGTGATATTCCAATTCGGCGGGGATATCAACATCTTCGTGTTGACCAATTTTTTTAATGTCTGGAAAATTACTTTTTAGAGTTAGGTTACGTGCCTGTATGAAAAAGGGAATTGTGTTAGTATCGGTGATTAAATTATCACCCTCAAATGAGGCATGCGCGCTAGGAACATTGAGCTTTTCAGTAGCAATTGTTTCTGTGTGGCCCTTGAGTTCCACTATTGCTTTTCGACTGTCTTGATTGAGCTGTTCTGGAAGGACGGTTTCAATAGAGGCGGGGGCGTTAAGAAATTTATCGCTAGGTATTTGGTAAGTATTTCCAGTTGCGGGATAGCTGACTGTTCCACTTGTAAAATGAATGTTTTTAGGTACGTTCATTTTGGCATTAATACCATTCCAAGTCTTGGTCCAACCCTTATAGTCTAGATTGTAAAAATAGCTAACATCATCGTTGGGATAGACTTGGCTATCGTTTTTTTCAATGTCTCGATTCTGAGTATTGTCATGGATTTTGGTGGTAGCTTCTGCGTCAACAAATGAAGGAATCGATTCAAAAATCATTAGGTTATTTTCGTAATATTTACCAGTAGAACCGGTAAATCCCCAATAGAGTTTACTATCAGATTGAAGATTGAAGTTGGCAGTGTCTAAATGAAAGCTAGTACTTTTTATATTATTGGCATCAGGCATAGAGCCATCAGGATTTTTGTCATTATAACTGTAAGTCATTGTTCCCCCTGTGGGTGTCGTTTGACTGTTTACACTGATATCTGGAGACCACTTGATAGTGACGTGATGCCAATTACTATCAACTAGATTCTCTATACCAATAAAATTATCATGATGCATGGTGTAATAGTAAATTGGTGGATTGGTATTACCAGCTTTTTGTTTTACATAAGTTTTATACGAAGCAGGAAATCCGGTAGCAATATGTTGGGAATAAGTTCCAGGATTATTAGCATCAAAAGAAACTCCCTCACCAGAAATTTCATTGGCACCAGTTAATAGATTTTTATAAGTATCAAATTCCATAGCCCAACTGTTCTGAATAGCTGTTTTAGCAATATTTTCAGGATATAAATTTGTTTTATCCCAATCAGCTCCCCAAACACCTAGTGATTGACCATTTACAGGTATTCCGGTAGATGAGAGAGCAATAGCGTTTTCTTTTCTTTTGTCATTTTGCAGGACAAATGCCATTCCATCTCCGGGTACTTCTCCACCAGTGTTACCAAAATATATCCACATTGAGGCTATTTGTTCGTGACTTAAATCAAAGTAATTTCCTTTTTCAAAGTTACTCCAAACAGCACCAACTTGATAAGTACCATTGGTCAAACTGATAACACTAGTATCTTTGGTTGCTGGATTTTTTGAACGAACAATAGTGGCATTATTGTCGTAGCTATATTTTTTACCCGAAGGGCTGTCGATTGGTGCGTTGACTGGTTTAGGTGGAAATTTAGCAATCACAAAGTTGTTATTATCCCAATTAAGTCCCTTAGGTGTGGTAGCAAGGGCGTGTTCGTAGTCAGAATCACCAGTATCGGCTCCGGCGACTTTGGTAGAATAGATATCTAAAAACAGAATTAAAATACATAAAAAAATAGCAAAGATTAAAAATCTTTTTCGATAAAAAATATTCATATGGATCCCTCTCAATAGAAAATATCCTTATTTCATACAAATTGTACCAATGTGTTATGTATAACCTCAATTAATTTAAGTATTTTTATTGTTATTTGAGTTTAAAAAATATAAATATTTGATTATAAATTTTATATTATATGTGAGATATTTTAAATTAAGTTGTGCGAAATAGAATAGTTTACAATTCCTTAAATTAAGAATAAAATAGACCTAAAATGGAATAAGGAGGGATGATTTATATGGCAGAAAAGATTGCAATTGATGCTACTAAGCCAATCCCCTTGGATGATCACTTATGTTTCTCTCTCTATGCAACTTCCCGTGCAATTCAGAAGTTATATCATGATGGATTAAGCAAAAATAAATTAACGTATCCACAATATTTGGTATTGGTATCACTTTATGAGTACGATCATGTCACAGTTAAAAGACTTGGTGAATTACTCTCACTTGATTCAGGAACTTTAACGCCTTTGTTAAAGCGTATGGAAAAAGAAGGATTAGTAACTCGTCAACGTAGTAAAGATGATGAACGAGTTGTTAATGTAAAATTGACTGACTTAGGAACCTCTAAGCGTAAAGATATTAATGAGTTACCAGAAATATTGGTAGCAAAAAGTAATTTCACCGCTGATGAATGGAATACTTTAGAAGATTTATCTAAAAAATTATTTATGAATATAACAAAATAAGGATTCACCTTAATTGGTGAATCCTTATTTGTATAGCTTGTTATTTTAGTTTTTTAACTTTATTGAAAAGTGAATCGTTGTCTGGTGTTTTGTTGTCTCCAGTACGTCCAATATCATAATCGGAATCCTTCATAGCTTCAACCTTACCCATTAGATAACCATTACCAACTTGTGAGAAGAAGTCGTGATTACTTGTTCCAGTAGAAATACCGTTCATAACGATGGGATTAACATCTTCGGCATTACCATCAGGGAATAAAGGCTCTTGTCCTAAATTCATTAGGGCCTTGTTAGCGTTATAACGAAGAAAAACAAGAACTTCATCAACCCAACCGACTTCTTTATACAATTCTTTAGTATATTTCTCTTCATTGTCATAGAGAGTATAGAGTAGATCATACATCCAGTCTTTTAATTCGGATTGTTTATCTTCACTTAATTCGTTGAAACCTAATTGGAATTTATAACCAATATAAGTTCCGTGAACTGATTCATCACGAATAATCAACTTAATGATTTCAGCGACATTAGCTAGTTTGTTATTACCCAGATAATAAAGTGGTGTGTAGAATCCAGAATAAAATAGAAAACTTTCTAGGAAAACACTAGCAACCTTCTTTTGTAGAGGTTCACCATTTTGATAAATATCATTAATAAATTTAGCCTTTTTTTGAAGGTATTCATTATGATCTGTCCAATCAAAGATTTCTTCGATTTCTTCGGCACTATTCAAGGTACTGAAAATAGATGAATAACTCTTAGCATGAACTGATTCCATGAATTCAATATTATTGAATACAGCCGTTTCAGCTTGAGTACGAGTATCCTTTAGCATTGCCTGGATTCCGTCTTGTGATTGAAGAGTATCCAATAGTGTTAAACCACCAAAAACATGTCCAACAACAGTTTGTTCAGCAGGACTGAGGGTACGCCAGTCGTCTAAATCGTTGGAAAGAGGAATACGTGTATCCAACCAAAATTGTGAAGTTAACTTTTCCCAAGTTTCCTTGTCGATTTGGTCTTCTAGTTTATTCCAATTCATTGATTTGTAATATGTATCAACCATTATAAAAATTTCCTCCTAGATAGAGCAGCTTTCGCACTCGTTACTGCCGATTTCGTCATTATTTTCGGTAAATGTTCTGACGTAGTAAAGTGACTTGATACCCTTGTAGTAAGCGTAGTTACGTAAAATACTTAGATCACGTGTTGTTTGCTTAGTATCATCTGCAGCCTTCCAATCATAAAGACCAGCAGGAATTTCTGAACGCATGAAGAGTGTCAAACTCATTCCTTGGTCAATGTGTTCTTGGGCAGAAGCATAAGTGTCAATAACTTTGCGCATATCAGTGTCATATGCTGACTTGTAGTATTTGATAGTATCATTACTCAAAAGTGGTGCTGGGAAGTACAACTTACCATTTTTCTTCTCTTGTCTTTCTTCAACTAATCGAGTAATAGGTTGCAAACTAGCACTAGTGTTGTTGATGTAAGAGATAGAACCAGTTGGAGCAACGGCCATACGATAAGCGTTATAAATTCCATCACGCATAACGTTGTCTTTTAGTTTTGACCAATCTTCTGGTTGAGGAATGAAGATATCATTGAAGAGTTCTTTGACAGCGTCAAGTTTAGGCGCAAAGCTCTTATCTAAATACTTCTCGAAATAAGATCCGTCCGCATATTTTGATTTTTCAAAATTGGCAAAAGTCTCGTGGCGTTCTTTAGCGATATTGTTGCTTTCAACTAATGTCCAGTAATTAATTAACATGAAATAGACATTGATGAATTCAATTGCTTCAGGGGAGCCGTATTCGAGGTGTTGGCTAGCCAAAAAGGTATGAAGTCCCATTGCACCTAAACCGATAGAATGGTTCATCTTGTTACCATTTGCTACTGGTGGTACAGCAGTAATATTAGAAGCGTCACTGACAAAAGTTAGAGCTCTAGTCATGGAACGAATTGATTGTCCGAAGTCAGGACTTTGCATCATATTCAAAATATTAGTAGAACCGAGGTTACAACTAACATCAGTTCCCAATTTAACGTATTCTTGAGCATCATTTAGTTCAGAAGGTATCTGGACTTGTTGAATTTCAGTACAAAGGTTACTCATGATGATTTTACCGTCTATAGGGTTGTCACGGTTAACGGTATCAATGTTCAAGACGTAAGGATAGCCTGATTCTTGCTGTAACTTACTGATTTCGTCTTCTAGCTCACGAGCTTCAATCTTATATTTTTTGATACGGTCGTCTTTGACCATATTGTCGTATTCTTTAGTAATATCAACATATGAGAAAGGAATGCCGTAAACTTTTTCAACTGAATAAGGGCTAAAGAGATACATGTCTTCGTTGTTACGAACCAATTCGTAATACTTATCAGGCACGATAACACCTAATGAAAGAGTCTTAACACGGACCTTTTCATCAGCATTTTCTTTTTTAGCAGACAGAAAGTCGATGATGTCAGGATGGAAGACGTTCAAATAAACAGCACCAGCACCTTGTCTTTGGCCTAATTGATTACTGTAACTGAAACTGTCCTCCAACAACTTCATAACTGGTAGCACACCAGATGAAGAGTTATCAACGCCTTTAATTGGTGAACCTGATTCACGTAGGTTGGATAATGTTATACCGACACCACCACCGATTCGTGACAATTGAAGGGCACTGTTGATTGTTCTACCAATGCTGTTCATATCATCTGTTACTTGTAATAAGAAACAAGAAACGTATTCTCCACGGCGCTTACGACCAGCATTTAAGAATGAAGGTGTTGCAGGTTGATAACGTTGAGCAATCATTTCAGTGGCTAAACTCTTAGCCAAGGCTTGATCTCCATGGGCATACAAAAGGGCATTAAAAAGAATTCTCATCTCGTAATTTTCAAGATAGAGATCACCATCATTAGTCTTTAGGGCATATTGGTTATAAAACTTATATGCAGCCATAAAAGATTGAAATTGGAAATGTTGATCTAATAAGTAATCATAAAGACTAGCCACGAATTCATGTGGGTATTCGTCGATAACTTCTTTTTCAATAAAATTGTTATCGATTAGATAGTTAATGTGATCCTTGAAGGAAGCAAACTTCTTAGTATTTGGCTCAACATTTTCAGTGAAGAAAGCTTTAACGGCTTCTTTATCCTTGTTAAGCGGAATCTTATCATCTACGGGGATGTTGATTTCATTATTCAATTTAAAATAATGAAGTTTGGTTACATCTAGGTTATTTAATCCCAATTTCATTCACTACTTTCTTAAAGTTTTCGACGTCTTTTTGAGTACCATTGAATTCAAATTCAAAGACAACCGGAACGTCTAATCCATGGGCAATATCTTTTGCGGTGTGGTTATATAAAGTATTGAAGTTACGATTGCCACCACCAGCGACGCCAATACAGTTTTGTGCGTTATCTTTATACTGTAAAAAGTCGATTACAGGATCCATCATGTCGTCATCATAAGCAGGTACGATAAGAATAAATGGCCGACCCATTTGGTAAAAGGGGTCGGCGTCGGTTATTTCATATCCATCTATTCCTAGTTTATTAACGAACCTTCTAGTTTGTCCGGTGATAGAATAATAAGCTATTTTTTTCATGATTAACCTACAAGGTCTTTAAGACTGTCTGGGCGAAAACCGACGATAGGATCGCTGACAGAGTTCATAACGACAGGGACGCTCTTAAAACCTTGTTGTTTTAAAAGGTCTAGGTATTCTGGATCTTGATTGATATTTCTTTCTTCAAAGGAAACGTTGTGCTCCTTTAAGTATCTCTTAGTCATTTTGCATTGCATACAGTTGTTCTTGCTATATACGATTACGTTATTCATAGTGATTAACTCCTTTCAACTTGCTATTCCCAATTAGTATAATCATTTGAAATATTAAACACAATATATAGTATTCGACATAACGGCCAATACACGATATGGCGTGGTTATACTGTCATTATAAAAAATCGACAAACGTATGTGCCCACACAATTTTGACCGTTTTGTATCTCAATTTCAAATATTTTTTCGATTCGTGGTAAAATTAGCGTAATGACTATTATAAAGTTATGAAGTGTTTAAGACAATTAATTTAGTTGGGAGAAAACTATGAGTTCTTGGAATTTTGTGGGAATTATTGCATGGATTATTGTAATTGCACTATTAATCTTTGTTGTATTTAATATTAGAAATCGTCATTTAAAAATTCTTGTTCAACAAAAGAAGAAAATTACTGGAGTAACAATTTTAACAGATCTATTGGAAATTGTTGTCGTCATTTTAGCTGTTAGTGGGATGTTATACACTAGCTTATTTACCAAGGTTGATTTGAATGATAAGGATAACATTGTCGTTAGTTACAAATATAATCCGATGATCGTTCAGACAACGAACGATGGACAAGGCTATTACGTTAAAATTAATAAGCAGGAATCTAGTTCATCAACAGATGTTTATCAATATTGGTTGAATAATTCTAAATATACGGTCTCGAGTCAAAATGCTACTGTCTCGGATGCAACATTACCATTTACTGTTTCTGGATTGCGTTTGAATTGGCCAGTTAAGAAAATTAAGAAACTTGATTCTAAGTATCAGGATGCTTATGTTATAACAATGCAGGCTAAGTATAAGAATAATTTCAGAAATGGTTTAGGCTTAAAGGCCAACCGTTTTGCGATGGAATATCGTGTCTTAAGAGTACCTGCTAGTTCATTTATTAATGTTGAAAAATAAAGAAAACAGTTTGAGATATAACAACTTTATTAATTAAATATGGCAATATGAACGCGGAACATAATATGTCTTTTCCGTTCAAAACAAATAGGAGCAAGTAATCGAGTACGATTACCTGCTCCTATTTTCCTTAATGCTCATAGGCGGAATATGTCATATCCGCTCTTTATTTGAAAAAATTGATATTTTATAATTACTTAGCTTTTTTGATTTTCTTGATACTTACAACAATCTTGTTGTTTAATTCAGTTTTATTAGCATTATCTTTAGGATCATTTTTTACAATTTCCATTAAAGCAGAGTGCTCGTAAATTTTTTCAACTTTGCCTTGGAATGGGTAATCCATATCTTCATCAACGGAGCAGTCGTAAACAGTTCCAACCTTTAAATCTTCTATTTTCATATGTAAAATCTCCTCGGATTAATTACTTAACAGACTAGTATATTAATATAGTAGAAGAAATATTTCAAACATAGGGGTTCTATAATGGATAAAAAAATTATTGTAATTACCGGTGCAAGTGGTACCGGCAAGACTACCATTAGCAAATATTTGAAAAATACTTATCGTATACCAAGTGTCATCACTCACACTACTAGATTACCACGTGACGGCGAAAAAAACGGTATTGATTACTATTTTGAAACGGAAGATTCCTTTTTTAAGAATCATTATTTAGAAAAAGTTGAATATAGTGGTCATTGGTATGGATCTTCAGAGGAAAGTCTCAATAAAACTTGGGAAAATTATGATGCTGCAAGTATTGTAGTTGATACACAAGGAGCTATCTCTTATAAGGAAAGATACGGTGAAAATGCTATTGTGATATTTTTAGAAGTGGACTATGACACAGTTGCACAACGGTTAAAATTACGTGGGGATGATCATAAACGTCTTATTTCACGTATAAATAGCGATGAATTCCTGAGAGATTTAAGAATTCCTAAAGAATTAGAAGGAAAATCCTATAAAATTGTTAATAATGACATCGAAATCACTAAAAAAAAGGTCGATCAAATAATAAAAAGTGAAAAAGTAAATTAATTTGTCTTTTCACAAGAGGGTTATAAATGTTGATAAAACAACGTTTATAACCCTTTTTTTGCTAAAAATTTCAAAGTGTAACATTCTTATACAATTGTTGTAACAGTTCTGCAATATTCGGAGAGTAATATAGTGGTCGTTGAGTGATAAGAAATTAATAAATAATAAAAATTTAAACAATTAAAAAATATACCAATTCATGGGGGATTTCAATTTTGAATAATAACGTTAAAAAAAGTCTAATTTCATTTACAGCTGCTGCAGCAATGGCAGTTACAGGTTTAGGTCTATCAAACGCTTCTTCAGCTAAGGCTGCAACAACTGTCCAAAATGCTCCTTCAGTTGTACGTACAAAGAACAATTCAGCACTATTCAGCACACCATCTTCAGATTCAAAGATTTCTAACCGTATTCTTGGAACAAACACAAGCTGGCGTGTAGCTAAGGCTGTTGTAGATGACAATGGTACAACATGGTATCTTGTAGGTAACAACGAATGGTTAAGTGGTGCTGATGTAACAACTGCTAGTCAAGCAACTACAGAAGCTGCTGCAACAACAACTACTACTTCTACAACACAAGCAACTGCTGCTAATGTTATTAGTACAGCCAAGAAGTATTTAGGCACACCTTACGTATGGGGTGGTAAAACACCAAGTGGTTTTGACTGCTCAGGTTTCACATCATATGTTTACAACGAAGCAACAGGTAAGAACATTGGTTCATACACAGTAGCTCAAGAAAGTGCCGGTACACAAGAAGCTGTTTCTCAAGCATCAGCCGGAGACCTTCTATTCTGGGGTGGCAAAGGTTCAAGTTATCACGTAGCTATCTACTTAGGTAACAACCAATATATTGCTGCACCACAACCTGGTGAATCTGTAAAGATCTCATCAATCTCAAGTTACTTCATGCCTTCATTCGCTGTTAAGGTTCTATAATTCAAAATTGAAATAACCTTTTAAGACCACTTCGGTGGTCTTTTTTTTTGTACAATCGTATCATATGGTCTGTGTATTGGCAGGATCTTTTTACTTTAAATTTGATAAAATACAATTAGAGGTATTAATAATTATGAAGAATATAATCGATGTCATATATAATAAACTGCCACATATGTCAGTCACAGATAAAAAAATTGCACAAGTTATTTTGAAGAAGCCCCAAGACGTGGTTGACTATACAATTTCTCAGTTGGCTATTGAAGCTGAAGTTAGTGAAGCCTCTGTCTCAAGATTTTGTAAAAGCTTAGGTATTGACGGATTTCATCAATTAAAAACACGTTTGGCTCAGGTTTCTGATGATAGTAACGTATCATTTACAGTTGATGATGATATTCAGGCATCACTCAAAAATATTGCTGAAAAGAAAGATTCGGAAATCAGTAATACTTTAAAAAATTTGCCGACTGATAAAATTGCTGATGCTTTATCAATAATTAAAAATGCACGTTTAATTCAGGTCGTAGCCGAAGGAAATACTTATCCAGTAGCGATAGATGCAGTCTACAAATTTAATCAAATTGGATTGCTGGCAATGAGTGATGCAGCCTTTGAAACCTCGATTGCTCAAACACTGAATATGTCGCTTGAAGATATTCTGTTGGTTATATCAAATTCAGGTGAATCTAAGTCATTAATAAAGCAGATGGATGTGGCTCAAAAACGAGGTATCAAAGTTCTTGCCATAACTAACCGTTCTGATTCGCCAATCGCGCAAAGAGCAGATTTACATCTAAAAACTTATGTACGTGAACAAATATTTCAATCTGAGTATTATTTTTCAAGAATAGCGGCTTCAACTATGATCGAGGCTATTTTCTTATTATTGATTGGTCAGGATAAGGAAACTTTGGATAAAATTGCTCGACATGAGGAATTAATATCAGATCGTAAAATTTAATATCTTGCTTGACAGGGTATTTTTTTTATTTTATTATGAAAATGAATTTCAGAGAAAACAGTAACATGAAAATATATTTCTGATGAGGAGCCTAAAAATGGAGAAATTAATTGAAAAGGCGTTAAAAATGATTGAACCAAATATGATCGTCAGTTTTGGTGGCGGTAGAACGGTAGGTCGGTTGATAAAATCGATTGATACTTCCAAAATTTCGGTGGCTAGTCCTTCAGAACAGACACGTAATCTTTGTCAGTCTTTAAATATCCCCGTCATGCCATTGGAACAAATTAACCAATTTGATTTAGCATTTGACGGCTGTGATAGTTTGGACAGTCAATTAAATGTTTTAAAAAGCAATGGTGGTATTCATACATTTGAGCGATTGTATGCCAATCTAGCAAAGCGTTATATAATTATGGCTCCACAGACTCGTTACACAGAGAAATTGAATCCTCAGGTACAATTAACGTTAGAAGTTTTGGATATGGCAATACCACAAGTACTTGATGAGGTCTCCATGCTAGGTGGAAATGCCGAAACTAGGCAATCTCAGGATATGGCTGGGATGGTTCGAACACCAAATGGTAATGGACTGGTAGATTGTCATTTTGACGACTGGGATAATATTGATTTAATTAATTCTAGATTGTCACAGATGACAGGTGTATTGGGAACGTCTTATTTTAAGAATGTTGTAACAGATGCACTTTTAGCAACGGATGATGATGTAAAACATATCAAGAAAGAAGATTTATAGCTATGAAAAAATATAATTGGGGAATGATTGGCACTGGATGGATTGCTCATGAAATGGCAGATGCTCTAAAGGCTGTTAATGGTGAAATATATGGAGTTTCGAATATGAATGTCGAAAAAATGGCCAAATTTGCCCAAGAAAAAGGGATTCAACATCAATACAGCAATCCAACGGATATGATTAATGATCCTAATGTTGATGTTATTTATATTGCAACGCCGCACACATTCCATTACCAATATATTAAAGAAGCATTGAATGCAGGGAAACACGTATTCTGTGAGAAGGCTATTACGGTTAATGCAGAGCAATTTGACGAAGTTCAGAATTTGGCCAAAAAGAAAAATCTAATTTTAACAGAAGGATTTACGTTGTTGCATATGCCACTTTATCAACAAGTTAAGCAATTGATTTCTGATGGTAAAATTGGTCAAGTAAAATTAGTGCAAGTTAATTTTGGCAGTTTAAAAGACTATGATCCTAAAAACCGTTTCTTCAATAAAGAACTGGCTGGAGGGGCATTATTAGATATAGGTGGATATGCTACGGCATTTGCCAGAAGTTTTTTGAGTAAGCAACCAACAAATATTTTGACGACAGTAAAATATTTTGAAACAGGTGTTGATGAACAATCAGGAATTATCCTGAAAAATGATGATGAACAGATGGCTGTTATGGCTTTGTCAATGCGTGCTAAACAGCCAAAAAGAGGAGTGATCTCTGGAACAAAAGGATATATTGAGATCAGTAATTACCCTCGTGCAACTGAGGCAGATATTACTTATACAGCTGATGCTCATACGCAAACAACTGACAAAATTGTTGTTGGTAGCGATGACAAGGCTCTTCAATACGAAGTTACGGATATGCAGAAGTATATTGATAATGGTCATGATGATGGACAATTAGCTTTGTCGCATGACGTAGCTCACATCTTAAATGATGTTAGAAATGATTGGGGAATGAAGTATCCCTTTGAATAAGTAAAAAAATCAGCTTCATTTGGCTTGAGAATTTTTCTTATTATTTGATTAAAACAATTCAAAAACCTAAAACAGCATCCATTTAGAATTCTAAATGGATGCTGTTTTAAATTTTTAATAGTGAATGTTTTGAATCCATTCATTTGGTCCAACTTTACAATAGGATATTCCACGGGGAAGCTGGATTCTTTCGTCACTGGCCCATGTCCCAGCAGCTAGTCGGCGTCCTGTATAAGTGAATTCGTAAGTTTTGGAGTTAAATTTCCAAATATTATGGCCTATAGAAATTGTAATGGGGCGATTGATACCCTTATTGATCAGAGCAACATCATCAGTACTGACCCATTCGTTAGTTGCGACTCGATAATAATGATCGTTACCAGAATTCTTCCCAATTTTGTCGGTCAACCAATCGGTTTTAGCTTTAAGTCTAGGCTTCTTTATCCGAGTGAAGTCATAGGTGAAATCATCTTTTTGTTCACTTCTGGAAACCATAGTGGTTTTTTTAAATGTATGAACAAAACTAACAGCTTTAACTTCAGTTGTATTTTGAAAAGAAAATATTCCGACTATTGCTAAACATAAAGTAATTAATAAATTACGTTGTTTCATTTTATGAAACACCTCAGTTATAAATTAAGCCCCCATTCTATCACTAAATATAAAAGAAGAACATGTTACTTAGTATCGTGCTCTTGATGCCATTGTTCGATGTATTCTAACCGTTGCTTAAAGAGACGTTCTTTACCTTGCTCTGTTGGTCGATAGTAGGTGCTATTTTCAACTTCTTTAGGTACTGTCTTCATAGTTGTTAATTTATCAGCATAATCGTGAGCCAGCTGATAATCTTTTCCATAACCAAGATTCTTCATAAGTTTCGTAGGAGCGTTTCTGACTTGAAGAGGTACAGGAAGATTACCATACTTCTTAACGTCTTTCTGAGCTCTTAATAAAGCTTTATAAGTGGCATTGGATTTAGGGGCAACCGATAGATAGATTACGGTTTCAACTAAATGGACGTTACACTCAGGCATACCGAGAAATTGACAGGCTTGAAAGGCATTGATTGCGACATTTAAAGCATTAGTATCGGCCAGACCAATATCTTCACTGGCAAAACGAACTAGTCGTCTAGCAATGTAGAGGGGATCTTCGCCACCTTCAAGCATTCGAGTGACCCAATAAATGGCCGAGTCAGTATCACTATTACGCATTGATTTATGCAGGGCTGAGATGATGTTGTAATGCTCTTCACCATTTTTATCGTAACGTAAGGACTTGGTATTGAGTAATTGACGAATATCTTCCAAATTTACTTTGGCGGTTTTGTCATGAACCGTCGAATTGATGACAGCCATTTCTAAGGTATTCAAGGCTACTCGGGCATCACCATTAGCATAGTTACCAATCAATTCTAATGTGTCATCATCAATATCAACTTCTAATTTGGGAAAAGCTTTGGAATTGGCAAGAGTCTTCTTCAATAGATCAACTAAATCATCTTTAGTTAAAGACTTTAAGACAAAGACCTTACATCTTGATAACAAGGCAGAATTAATCTCAAAAGATGGATTTTCAGTTGTGGCACCAATCAAGGTGATACTACCTTTTTCGACGAAGGGAAGGAAGGCATCTTGTTGTGCCTTATTAAACCGATGAATTTCGTCGATAAAGACAATAGTCTTTTGTCCCATTTCTCGATTCATTTCAGCTTCCTTCATGACTTTTTTGATATCATTGATACCACTAGTGACAGCACTAAAAGTAATGAAGTTAGCTTTAGTTTTTTTAGCAATGATTTCCGCTAGGGTGGTTTTACCTACCCCAGGAGGTCCCCAGAAAATTAATGAAGGGATTTTATCTTGGTCGATGATTTCTTTAAGAATTTTGCCATCACCGATTAAATGTTGTTGACCGACAAAACCCTCTAGTGTTGTTGGGCGAACCCGATTAGCTAGAGGGCTATTGTTGTCGTTGCTTTTATTAGTAGCAAAGAGTGATTCCTGTTGCATTTTTTACCTTCTTTATTTGATAGCGTGCTGAATTTTTTTCTCATTGTATCCGAGTAAAATCAAAAACATGATTATATACAAACCTAATGGAATCAAAGCGTAATTCAAATTGATTGCCGAAATAGTACTGGCACTCTGAGTTTTATTGGAAACATAGCCTGAGATTTGAAGTGATTCAGCAGTGATTAAACCACCAAGTCCTAATCCTAAATTAACACCAAAATCGTCTGTCGACGCAAGAACACCTTCGGCTTGAATTCCCATTGAAGTACCATAACGAATCGTGTCCGCAATCATAATTGAAACTAAACCGATAATGAACCCTCCGCCGATTCCGTTGACGAAGATACCACTAAAGATAAGTGCTAAGTTCTTTGAGTAAGCACCAAAAGTAATAATTATTTGTCCGGTAAAAGCGATGATAATACCCAGTAACATTGTTTTCTTTTTACCTAATTTGACGGAAACAAAATAGATAGCAACGACTCCAATTAGGGCCGTTAATGTAAAACTGTTGGCTATTGAAACTAGGTTTTCATCGTGAAGGACATATTTGAAATAGTAAATAGTTGTCTGATTCTTAATGGAAGTAGTCAACCAATAAAGAAAGATAACAATTGAAATAACGATCCATGGCCGGTTCTGCTTAAGCATTCCCCAGACTTTAGAAATAGGTTGATGATTAATACTATCGTCAGTATAGCGTTCTCGAACATGGAAAAACGTGTTCAAAATTAAAGCTAAGGAAATGACACTAAAAAGGATAATCGTTCCCAAAAAGCCCTTTTGTTGGTCACCTTTACCAAAGATACTGACTAGGGGAATGGTAAAGACGGCTACAATGATTTGAACGGAACTACCAGAAAATTGTCTGATAACGCCCAACAACGTTGTTTCCTGTTCATTATCAGTCATAGTAGGCAAGATGGAAGTAATTGGTAAGTTAACAGCAGTATAAAAGAATCCTAATCCTAAATAGGTTACATAGGCCCAAATCAATTTTCCTGAATGTGGTAGAAAATTAGGTGTAACGAAAGTTAGGATTGCGAAGATGACATAAGGGAAGGAATACCATAGAAAGAAAGGTCGACTCTTACCCCAACGAGAATGGGTATTGTCGATCATAATTCCAATGATCAGGCTTTCAAAGACATCAGCTGCTCTGGCTACGACGAAAAGAATGGCAACTTCACTAGCTGTCAGTCCAAAAACGTCAGTATAAAAGAAGAGCAGATAGGTGGTCATCATTTGAAAGACTAAATTATCGGCGGCATCACTTAGGCCATAACTGATTCTTTCAGTTAATGAGGTGTTCCATTTGTTCAAAGGAGACCTTATTTCTGTGCAGTTAAGCGACGGTAGAGTTCACGGCCGACAATATCGTTTGTCCACATCCAAGCAATGTGACCGAGTGCTTCAGAGATATGTTCTTCAGTAGGTTGATCCTTAGGACTTGGGACAGTCTTCATCATAGGCATGATCCCAATATGGAAAGCAACCCAGATGGCTAATCCGAAAATTGCTCCAGAGCCTTTTCTGATAAATGGTTTATATTCTGCCAAAACTTCATAAATGATGGCAAATGATGTTGAGAAACCAAAGTGCATCATAAAACTTGCCCAAGGCATTTGGTGACCAGAATATGTGTAAGTTCCACGAGTGATTTTCTTAGGAATACCCATTTGTTCCATTAGAGTTTGAGGAGGATTCACTGCATCACGTTCGGCTGTACGTGGTGGCAAAACATTCTCCCAACCTAATTTAACAAATCCAGAAACTATTCCAGCAGCTGTTCCGGCGATGACGGCAGCCTTCAAGTTGGCTTTTTGTTCTTTATTCAAATGCATATTAATACCCCACTTCTATCATTATTTTAATTTTAGTATAAATCAGAGTAGAGACTAATTCAGGTAATTGGTCTTGCCAGAGTGGTAAAAAGTAGACAATGTGGAGTTTTAAACGCTTTGGTCATAAATTCTTCACATATTGTTATAAATTAATTCGTAATTTGGAAACCGTATATTCATAAATTCCCGTTATTATTTAAGCATAGTCAAATAACAAAGAGGTGACCGGATGAACAAACAATCCTTTTAGAAATAATCCTTTTTTAAATATACTTATTGAAAACATAAAATGAATAGAAATAAACCCCTTAAAACTTATATACAAAATTAAAACCCTTATAAACTCAAATAATATATCTCCCCCCCTAAAAGATATATTTCAATATAAAATTTGAAAGAAGTGACCCAATGAAATTGGAAGCTGTATTAATTAGATGATGAATTTTAGATTACTCACTTAACAAATAGAATAATCCCCTTATATTAATTAAAACCCTATTTTTTTAAAAGTTTAATCCCCTTATAAACACAATTAAAAAACTTTATTTATCTCCCCCCCTTAAGATAAAAAGTTAAAATAAGATATTTATCCTACATATAAATATCGTAAATAAAAGGTCTGCTTTATTGGCAGACTTTTTTTGATGTTCTTAAAATTTGTTTTTTGGGGGATGTACTTAGATTGTCGTCCTCCGCAACAATAAAATTTGGCTGGAACGCCATGGGCCGAATTGGAGCTAATTATTTCACACTTCGTGCAAAATAATGGATCTTCAAGCTCGACCTTTCCCTAAGCAATAAATTGCTAAGGAAATCTCATGGCTGAGCAAATTTTATTGTTGCTCCGGACTGAATCCCACTTTGTTAATTAGTTATTAATTGGATTATGTAGAGTTAGAAAAAAGGTAACCAATAGATCCGTTTATCAGTCTGGAGTAAAAGTTGAAAATGCGGTCAGCTTTTGCGGAAGACGGAATTCTTAATCAAACTTTCGAAATAACTATTAGATTTATTCGTTCTTTTCTAAGTTTGCTAAAGGATAGGTATAGGGTAGGTGAGCGGTTTGGAGTACTTGGTCCCAAGCAACTGGATAGCCTGCTCCGTGAGCACAAAAGACTGAATCGGGTGTGTTTTCTAAATCTGAAACTGGTTGATACTGTGCTTCCTCAATAATTTCATCAGCATTGTGACAAGGACGGTAACCGAGTACGATACATTCTAATTGTCCTTGCCCATGTGTGTAGGCCCGAACTTGTTTACTGTAACCTTGCATTTGAGATACTGGAGCAATTCCAGTTAAAACATTGGTTTGATTGTTGGTTACTTCTGGAGTATCAAAAGTTCCATTCATTTTTTGAATATCATTCATAGCGCAACCAACTTGATCTTGTTCAACTTCTAAACGAAATTGGTACCATGGTTCCAATAATTGGCAACCATCGTATTGTTTGAGCATCATCAAACCTTGTCTAACTGCTCTCCAAGTTGCTTCGCGAAAATCACCACCGACAGAATGGACATTGCTAGCGCGGCCACTAATGAGGGTTATTTTCATGTCAGTAATTGGAGCACCGATTAGGACACCGAGATGTTCTTTAGCACTTAAGTTAGATAATACTTGGTGTTGCCAGTTGCGACCTAAGGTATCAAGGTTACATTGTGAATCAAAGGTTAGACCACTACCTGGTTTAGCTGGCTCTAATAGTAAATGTACTTCGGCATAATGGCGTAGAGGTTCAAAGTGACCGATACCTTCAACTTTTTTGGTGATGGTTTCTTTGTAGAGGATACTACCTTGACTGAAGTCAACGTCTAAGTTAAATCTTTGTAAAAGTAATTGTTGAAGTACTTCTAATTGGACTTCACCCATTATTTGTACACGGATTTCTTCTAGCTGATTTGACCAAGTAACGTGAAGTTGTGGATCTTCATCTTCTAGTTGTCTTAAAGCGGTTAAGCAAGTATGTAAATCATTATCTTTAGGATCAACGGTATAAGTTAAGACGGGCTGGATCGTGGGATCACTAGCGTTATTTTCTTTACCTAGTCCTAAACCGGGAAAAGTATTCGTTAGACCAGTTACTGCACAAATCCCACCAGCAGGAATATTTTGTTGCAATTCAAACTTGGCACCATTATAAATGCGGACCTGATTAGCTTTTTGATCTTCAAATAAGACATCCTTGTTATGTAAAACTCCGCCGGTCACTTTGATCCAAGTTAAACGTTCATCATTTTCATCATGTGATATTTTAAAAACTTTGGCTCCAAAGTCATTATCATATTGAGTTTCGTTAGTCCAGTTTTCGAAGCCCTGAAGAAATTCGTCGATTCCGGAAATTTTCAAAGCAGATCCGAAGTAGCAAGGAAAAATTTGGCGTTTCTGGATCATTTGACGAATAGTGTCGTCTGTCAGAGTTCCTGATTCCAAAAATTGATTGAGGATATTATCATTTTGGAGAGCAATTTCTTCGTAGGTATCATCTGATAATTCATTAGAAAAAGTGATGCAGCCAGCTGAAAGTTTGTTCTGTAAATCTTCAAGTACTTGGGCTTGATCCACTCCAGTGGCATCGATTTTATTAACAAATATAAAGGTCGGAATATGATAGTTTTGCAATAAATTCCAAAGAGTTTTGGTATAACCTTGGACGCCATCCGTAGCCGAAACTACCAAAATGGCATAATCCAGGACACTCAAGACTTGCTCTGTTTGAGATGCAAAGTCGACGTGTCCAGGAGTATCCAAGAGGGTTAACCTCAAATTTTCGTATTGTAAATTAGCTTGATGAGAGAAGATAGTGATACCACGCTTCTTTTCTAAATCGTCGGAATCCAAAAAAGCATCGCCATTGTCAACACGACCTAATTTACGTAATTGACCAGTCTTATAAAGTAAAGCTTCGGAAAGGGTAGTTTTACCAGCATCAACGTGAGCTACGATTCCAGTTACGATATGTTTCATATGAATGAATCTCCTCTTAAAAAGAACTTATTATATATTTTACTAGCACTTTTGTCTAAAAACGACGGTTCGTCAAATTTTCTTCACAATTAATTATTATTTATTTCGTAATTTACTAATCATATATTCATAAATTCCCGTTATTATTTAAGCATAGTCAAAAGCAAAGAGGTGATCGATGATTATAAAAACTTCTCCACGAAATACTAAATTACTTAAAATGAAAAATTAAACTATAAAATAAATAATCTTTTTAAACTTTAATCTCCCTAAAAATAGATATATCTCCTCCCCAAAGATATAGAATTTTATAAACTTAAACAGAAAGAAGAAATTGTTATGAAAAAGACAAATACAAAAAGAGCTCGCCTTATGGCAAGCTCTTTTCTTTGTGTCAATAACATGAATTAGATTTGTAGGATCTGATTCATGTTATTTATTATTTTTAAAACTAGCAGCTTTTTCATCGTTGCAGTATAAGAAGTGTCCGGGAAGTACTTCTTGTAGTCTCTGATCGTCTTCAAATGGACGTTTGTGATCGAAATCGATTCTAGTTCTCTTAGTTTCAATTTCAGGATCAGGAACGGGAATAGCTGATAGCAAACTTTGTGTATAGGGATGAAGTGGATTGTTGTAAATTTCATCTGAGTCAGCTAATTCAACGATCTTACCACGATACATAACAGCAATACGATCTGAAATGTATTTAACCATTGAGAGATCATGGGCGATGAATAGGTAAGTTAAACCTTGTTTCTTTTGAATATCTTGCATCAAGTTAACAACTTGAGCTTGAATAGACACATCAAGGGCTGAAATAGGTTCATCAGCGATGATGAATTGAGGGTCAACAGCTAAAGCTCTAGCAATACCGATACGTTGTCTTTGTCCACCAGAGAATTCGTAAGGGTAACGAGTCATATGTTCAGGGTTCAAGTTAACCATGTCGAGTAATTCACGGACACGTTTGTCACGTTCGTCGTCATTTTTAACTAAGTGGTGAACATCAAGTCCTTCAGCGATGATATCTTTGACTTTCATTCTAGGGTTCAATGAGGCATAAGGATCCTGGAAAATCATCTGCATTTCACGACGAAATTCCTTCATCTTAGAACCATGACTCTTGATTTTACTGATGTCTTGGCCATTGAAATAAATATGACCATCAGTTGGGTTGTAAAGTCTGATAATACTACGACCAGTAGTACTCTTACCAGAACCAGATTCACCAACTAAACCGAAGGTTTCACCTTTATAAATATCAAAGGAAACATCATCAACGGCCTTAACCATGTTAGGTTTACCAATGTTAAAATATTGTTTTAAATTTTTTACGGATACAATTACTTGTCTTTCGTCAGCCATTATTTCACATTGCCTCCTAACTTCTTAAATTTTTCATAACGATTAAGGATACTTGCTGGTGGTGTCACCTTTGGAGCATTTGGATGAAGTAGCCATGTTGCGGCGTAATGATGTTTAGAAACTTTAAAGAACGGTGGTTGTTGTTCTTCATCGATTTCCATAGCGTAAGCATTACGAGGTGCAAAGGCATCACCCTTTGGTGGATTCAAAAGATTTGGTGGTGTACCAGGAATAGAGTTCAAACGATCTGATTCATTGGTATCTAGTGTTGGCATTGAATCTAGTAGACCCCAAGTATAAGGATGTTGAGGGTTGTAGAAGATGTCGTTGACTGAACCAAATTCAACCAAACGTCCGGCGTACATAACTGCTACACGATCAGCGATACCAGCCACAACACCTAAGTCATGGGTGATAAAGATGATTGAAGTACCAATCTTTTGTTGTAATTCTTTTAATAAATCAATGATTTGAGCTTGAACAGTAACGTCAAGGGCTGTTGTTGGTTCATCGGCGATTAGAATTTCTGGGTAATCAACGATGGCAATAGCGATAACGATACGTTGTCTTTGACCACCTGAAAATTGGTGAGGGTAGTCATTCATTCTAGCTTTAGGATTGGGAATACCTACTAAACGTAGAACCTCTTCAGCACGCTTGAGAGCGTCCTTTTTAGAAACGTTATTGTGGATCAACAATGGTTCCGCAACTTGCTTACCAATTGTCATAGTAGGGTCAAGCGATGTCATAGGGTCTTGGAAGATCATGGAAATCTTATTTCCACGAAGTTTATCCATTTCCTTATCAGTTTTTTGTAAGAGATCGTCTCCATGATAGAGCACTTCTCCCTTTGAAATTGTTCCGTTCTTAGCTAGTAATTGTAGAATCGAACGAACTGTGATGGACTTACCAGAACCAGATTCACCAACAATTGCTAAGGTTTCACCGGCGTTTAAGTGGAAGCTAACACCACGGATAGCATGAACGACACCATTATAGGTATCGAAATCAACATGCAAATCTTTTACTTCTAAAATTTTATCCATTGTGATTTCTCCTTAGTTAGTTTTCTGATGATTGTGGGTCAAAGGCATCACGTAGACCATCACCTAGAAGGTTTGTGGCAATCATGATAACACTCAAGATAATAGCTGGAGCCCACATTTGATATGGTAAGAATCTAAAGGCTTTTTGACCATCTGATAGAAGGGTACCTAATGAAGCATTTGGAGCAGGAATACCAATACCAATGAAACTTAGGAAAGCTTCGAAGAAGATGGCATTTGGAATAGTAAACATTGTTTGAATAATGATTGTTGATGAAAGGTTAGGAATTAGATGCTTTGTAGCAATCTTCATTGAAGGTTCGCCTAAAGTTCTAGCAGCTAAAATATATTCTTGTTCTTTCAATTGGAAGGTTTGCGCCCGGACCAGACGAGCCATCGTGACCCATCCAGTGATGGCAATCGCAATAACGATTGATGTCAAACCTGGTTTTAGGATGATCATCATTAAGATAACAACGATCAAGTTAGGAATAGATGAAACAATTTCAACGATACGTTGCATGAATGTATCAGTTTTGCCACCTTTCCAACCAGAAACGATACCGTAAGGTACACCGATTAGAAGGTCAACTAGAGTAGCAAGTACAGCAACGACTAATGAAAGTCTTGTACCATAGATAATTCTTGATAGAAGGTCACGTCCAAGGTAATCAGTACCTAAAATGTAGAAGGTACCCTTAGGAGCATCAGCTTGTTTATAAGCATCAACCATGTGTCCACCCATATTTTGATAACCATTCATACCAGGGATATTAAGGTTACCCAACTTAGGAGGCAAGTTAGACATGGTAACTTGTTGTGCATTTGGATTATGTGGGGCAATGATTGGAGCCAAGATTGAAATAACGACAATGATTGAGATTAGCGCTAAACAAACAACGGCAACTTTATCTTTGAACAAACGACGACGAACATCCTGCATATATGTAAGTGAAGGAGTACCAATTTTTTCTTGGTCTTTATTATTTTCGTCATGAATTAATCTGAATTTTTCCTTAGGAATTTGAGGAATCTGTTCCATTATTCTTTACCTCCGTTTCCTAGTCTGATTCTTGGATCGATGAGACCGTAAAGGATATCAACGATTAAGTAAACTATGATTAACAAGAATGAATAGAAGATTGTAAGCCCCATGATTGTAGGGTAATCATTTGTAGTAATTGATTTAACGAATTGTTCACCAATACCAGGAATTGAGAAGATATTCTCAACAACCATGGAACCAGTCATAACTGAAACAGCCATAGGTCCGATAATAGTAACAACTGGGATCAATGAGTTACGAAGCGCATGCTTAGCAACAACACCCCAACTTGAATTACCTTTTGACTTAGCTAATTCAATATAGTCACTACTCATAACATCCACCATTTCAGTTCTCATGAATCGAGCAACAGTACCTAATGGTAAGGCTGATAGAGCAAGTGTTGGTAGGATACTTGATTGGAAGTTATCCCAAAGAGCAACTGGGTAAATCTTCCATTTGTAGGCTAGGTAGAACTGAAGTAAAACAGCTAAAACGAAAGATGGAATTGATAGACCAAGGATTGAAATGAATGTTGCAAGTGTATCAACCCATGTATTTTTACGGATAGCAGCGAGGGCACCTAGAAGGATACCACCGATAGTACCAACGACCATGGCTTGGGCACCAATTTGCATTGATGGAGCAAGTCTTTGACCGATTAATGCTGTAACAGGTTCGTTATTGAATTGGAAAGAAGTACCAAGATTACCTTGTAATAATCCCCCAATGTAACGAATATATTGAACAAATACTGATTGATCCAGTCCATATTGGGCTTTAACGATCTTCAGTTGCTCCGCAGACATACGGTTTTGGTTGGAAAACGGAGTACCAGGAAGCATCTTCATCATGAAGAAAGTTATCGTCGCAATAATGAAAAGGGTCAAGAATAAATAAAGAATTCTTTTGAGAATATATTTAGCCATTATTTAATCTCCCTCAACATAATTATTTTTTGTAGGCTGTAACTAGATTATAACTACCATTTGGTGTGATTTGGTAACCCTTAACGTTACTTCTAGTTAAGTTAGCTTGATATGATTGATACAAAGGAATAGCGCCTTGTTCATCAGTTAAGATCTTAGTTGCTTGTAAGAGATCTTGCCATCTAGCTTCTTCATTTGTAGCGTCGGTAGTCTTAGATTTATTAATCAAAGCATCATATTGAGCATTTGAATACTTACCATTGTTTTGAACATTACCAGTTGTAAAGATATCTAGGAATGTAACAGGATCTGGGTAATCAGCGTTCCAACCAGTAACAACAATATCGAATTTACCAGATGTTGATTTATCTAGACGAGACTTAAATGGTACGTTTGATAAAGTGATCTTGATACCTGGCAAATTCTTTTCCATTTGTCCTTGAAGGTATTCGTTTTGTTTCTTGGAATTATCTGTATCGTCACCTAGGAGAGTGAAGCTAAGATTCTTTTGACCAGTTTCTTTGATTCCTTCCTTCCAAAGCTTTGTAGCTTCTTTAGGATTGTATTCTGTGTATTGATTTGATGATTGAAGCATCTTTTCTTTAGTGAAATCAACCTTGGTTGTTGGGTTGTATGACATACCGACAGGAACAATAGTATGTTCGATACCACCAGTCTTACCAAGAACATTGTTAGTTAATTGTTCACGGTTGATCGACATTGAGATAGCTTGTCTGATCTTGGCATTTCTGAAGAATTTGTATTTCTTTTGATTCAATTCAAGATAGAAGTTAGCTGTTTGTTTATCCATTGAGAAAGTCTTGTAACTGGATACTTGACGAGCTGTATCTCCACCAAGTTTTTCGTAACGGTTGATTCTGTTAGCATCGTAAAGGTTTAAACCAGTATTGGCATCCTTAACAACGTAATATTTCAAAGTCTTTAATCTAACAGCTTTAGCGTTCCAATACTTGTTGTTCTTAACTTCAGTCCAACTATTTTTAGAAACATTCCAGTTAACTAGTTTGAAAGGTCCGTTGAAGACCATACCAGTACTGCTCAAACCATATTTTTTGCCAGCTTTTTCAACTGCAGGTTTGTATTGAGGGTAGAAGGTTGAACTAGCCATCAAAGTATTAAAGTATGGAATAGCATTTTCCAAAGTTACTTCAAGTTTATATTTACCCAATGCTTTAATACCTAAAGTATTTACAGGCTTCTTACCGGCATTGATCTTGTCAGCATTTTTGATACCGGAATAAATATAAGCGTATTGTGAAGCAGTTTTTGGATCAACGGTTCTTCTCCAAGCATAGACAAAGTCATTAGCTGTAACAGGTTTGCCGTTTGACCATTGTGTATGTCTTAAATCGAAAGTATAAGTCTTACCGCCATTAGTTGGTTTAACGACTTTCTTAGCAATAGCTGGTTTCAAATCTTTACCATCGTATCGATAGAGACCTTCCATTGTGTTGGTTAAGTGTTGAGCACCAATAGCATCGGTGTTCATAGATGAATCCATGGTTGCAATAACATCTCCGGAGTTAATTGCAAGTGTGTTTTTACTGTCTTTTTCAGTAGCGGAACCACAACCGCTTAAAACTAATACGAATAGAAATATCGGTAACAATGCAAGTAAATACTTCTTAGATTTCATTGTTTAACCTCCCTAAAATTATTATTCTTAGAATGTACTAATGAACATTAAAAACAAATCGCCCTTAATTAGAAAAATTCTAATGTTTTATAAAATAATAATACATTATGTCTAAAAATGCAAAAAAAAATAGAGCCATCTATTTGTGAGATGACTCCATTTCGATGTAATTATTAAATCTTTCTAATTCTTCAGGACTTAGATTGGCGGTAATTAAAGATCCGTCGTTGGTAAATTCTTTTTTTGTTACTTGAGAATTTCTTAAAATTTCTTCAGTAACTTTTTGTTTGTCATAAGGAATTAGAAGGGTTGTTTCTTTATAATTAGCGAAAATCTTTTGTTTGATTAGTTGAATTAGAGTTTCAATTGACTTGCTATCGAGAGCGGAATAATAAATATTATCGCCTTCGATAGAAGGGAATTGTTGATCAGGTTTAAGATCAGCTTTGTTGAAAGCATAAATCATCGGTTTGTCGACCACGCCAACTTCTTTCAAAGTCTTTTCGGTAACTTCAAGCATATTCTTCCAGTGTTCATCACTAATATCAATAACTTGAATTAGAATATCAGCGTCCTGAGCCTCTTTTAGAGTAGTCTTGAATGATTCAACCAAGTTGTGTGGTAACTTGCTTACAAAGCCAACAGTATCAGATAACAAGAAACTAGTGTTGTCAGCTAGATCAATTCTGCGGACACTAGTATCTAGTGTGGCAAAAAGCATGTTTTTTTCAAAGACTTTACGGTCGTCAGAATCCTCTTTGTTAAAATTCAATAGACCATTCATAGTAGTCGACTTACCGGCATTGGTGTAACCAACCAGAGAAACCAAAGGTAGGGATGTATTAGTACGGCGTCTGCTTTGAACGTTAACAGTTTTATCAACTGTCTTTAATTCATTACGTAAAGCTGTGATACGTTTACGAATAACTCGACGATCAAGTTCCAGTTTTGATTCACCAGCACCACGGTTAGCCAAACCGCCAGAGGCAGATTGTTGATCCAATGGATTACCTGATGGATGAATTCTAGGAAGCTGATATTGTAATTTAGCAATTTCAACCTGAAGTTTAGCTTGTTTAGTTTGAGCTCGATTAGAGAAGACTTGCAGGATCAATTCGGTACGATCCATGAAACTCAATTTAGTTTCTTTTTCCAAGTTTCTAATTTGTGATGGTGTTAATTCGTCGTTTAAAACGATAATTTGAACATCGTCCGCATTGGCAATTTCCTTGATTTCAGTAACTTTACCAGAACCGAAGTAAGTTGCACCGCTGACAGAGTCAGATTTTTGAGTAATTGTATCAGCAACTTCCATATTGTTGGCTTCGACTAATGAAGCAAGTTCTTGCATTGTGTACTCGAAGTCAGGTTGTAGGTGACTAACTCCTGCCACAATAACGCGTGTTTTTTCGTATGTTAATTTAGATTCAGTCATAAATCCTCCTGGTGGCACTATTTACCCCAGGGATAATAATGCCTTTTTATTATTTGTGTGCAATGATATTTGTTCTTAAGCGCATGATCTCAATACCATCCTTTCAATAAACTGTTTAAATAATAACATGTAAGTTCATTTCACGCTATATAATAGGTAGAAAACGATTACTTAATTAAAATATGAATTAAAAATTGACTACTTAGAGTATAATTACAAATATATTTGTATTGGGGGAGCTTAATTATGAATGATAAGACTGAGAAATTAATGAGGTTAGTTGACACAGCCGCTCAAGAAGATGTTGTTAAAGCGGACAAAGATCTTTATGGTGCGATGATGAAAGCTTATAAAGATTTGAGTGAAGATAAGAATATTGTAAGTGTCAGTGGCAAGTTGAGTAGTCAAATTAATCGTTATTTATTAACACATCAATACAAGGCACCTAAGTCAGTTGTTGAATTGGGGACGAATTGTCAAATCAAGCGCAACTTTGTCCCGAAGAAAACTTCAAATGGACTCTTCCAGCCTAAGACCTTACGTGGTCGGTGATTTAAATCCCTGACAAACTTGTCGATATCTTGGTCAGTCAGTTGGTCTAGGTCGGTTCCTTTGGGGAAATACTCACGGATAAGTCCGTTGGTATTCTCATTGGTTCCCCGCTGCTGAGGCGCATGAGGATCTGGGAAATAGACTGGGATACTTAGCTCTTGACTAACTTCGCGGTATCCTGCGAATTCAGTTCCACGATCCGGCGTAAGCGTCCGAACTTGTTTGGGCGTCACAGTATGCAAGAGGTCAATCATCGCTTGTGTGACGTTCTTCGCGTTTACTTTGGGAACCCGCTGGGATAATAAATACCGAGATTTGCGGTCCACCAAGGTTACCAGGGCCGAACGCCCGGTTTTACCGCGAACGGTATCACCTTCCCAATGACCAAACCGGCTTCGATTCTCACATGAAACAGGTCGTTCATGAACGGAAGGGACGTCGTTAAATCGTCCTCGACGTTCCTTAATGGTTCCCTTGACCTTTCGGGTTTTACCACGGTGACGGAGCTTACGGGCAAAGCCACGAGCCCCGTGATTCTTACATTTGATGCCTAAATTATCGCGTTCAATCCCACGATAAATGGTGTTATAACTGACATGCCATTCACTGTTTTCGTGGACTAAACGACCGGAAATTTGTTCCGGGGACCACTGACGTTTAACAATACAGTGAAGGACAAAATCCCGTAACTTCAAATCAGTTAGAAGCTTAGGACGGCGGCTTTTTAGCCGCCGTCCCTGATAGTTCTCTTGGGCTTTGACGGCCGAGTATACCTTACGACCACCATTGCGCTTGATTTCGCGCGATACGGTGGTTTTAGAACACCCAATTTTCTCCGCAATAACTTGATAGGTATCGTTTAAAGTGATGCCCAACAGTATGCATTCTCGGTCTTTTAAGGTAAGATGGTTGTACGGATTCATAGCCTAGGATCTCCTTTAGATGATTGTTGTGGTGACTTCATTTTACAGGACTCAGGCTATGAGTTCTTTTTTATTTTCTTCTTACTCGTTGCACTTCAATTGTAAATTCGTCGGACAAAAATTACAAAAGCCTATCGCTGATCGTTGGGGCCATGTTAATCCAATGAATTTGGGTTAATAGTTTCGAAATGGGATGTGCTTAAAATTATGTCGTCCGTAGAAAATTTGTGGGCCGCTGGAACGTGGTGGACACGACTTGAAGCTAATTATTTTACACTTCGTGCAAAATAATGGATCTCCAAGCTCGGTCTTCTACTAACCTTGCTTCGCAAGCTAAGTAGAATTTCACCACTTAGGGCCCACAAATTTTCTACTACCGACTAGATAGTGGAATTTATTACTTATTCAGAAATAATTTGAAAATTTAAAAGAGCATCTATTTAGAGACGTAATTACGTACGTTGATTCTAAATAGATGCTCTTATTTTGGTTTTAAAATTTAGAAAAGGGATAATAAATAGAATCGTTTACCAGTCTGGAGTAAAAAATGAAAATGCGGTCAGCTGTGAAGTCATTGTTAGCGGCTTTGCCGGTTACAATGAGGCTGATCTTGAAGATCCAAAATGCCGCACAAAGTGCGGTATTTTTAGCTCCAAGTCATGCCCACAGCATTCCACCAGCATTTTTATTTTTTGCGGAAGATGGCAATTTTAATCAAAAACTTCTTTTACTATAAATAATGAAGTTCTATAATCGTAAATCGTTTTTTTTCTTAGGCTTGGGTTTACGGAAGAATCCCATTAGGAAACATATAATAGCTGAAATAATAAAAATAGCATCAATGAGGCCCCAGATTTGTTTGGTGGAGTGATCAATAAAAATAATTCCGACAACTAATAGGATAACGCCGTACCAAAAATTCATCGTTTTGTAAAATTGTTTATTCATTAAATATTCTCCTGAACCGTAATTAAGGTATACTTTAAATTATACACCATCGGGTAATAGTAAATTTTGGTATCTATTGAAGTAAAAATCGGTTATATTAAGTGGTGGGTGAGTAAATAAATGGATCATTCAAAACAAAGATTATTGCTTTCATTATTGGTTGAGTTTAGTAATTCATTTTCTAAACAAATCAATGAGTCAGCAATTAATCAAAAAATGGAACATTATATTAAAGATACTGTTCGAGAATTTGTTGAAAAACAATATCGTGGAACTATTTTTGATAAAGAATTCAAGCAAATGGTTGAAGAAGTTAATAATGCCAGAGATAATGAACATCTAGTTTTTAATTACTACACTGAAAAACTCTGGAAGGAGATAGCGCAATTGTCACAGAAGACAACTAGCTTCTCTAATGCCTATTCGATTATTGATATTCTAGGAAAAAATAAAGATGCCTTCTTTTAATTCAAAGAGGACATCTTTTTTTGATTAATTTTAATAACCTAAACTAACGTTGTGATTAGCTTTATTAACAATTTTTACTGAATTGAGACTGTCGAGGAATTTATTCAATTTTTCGATAGTTTCTTTTGGATTGTAGACAAAGTCTCTTGAATAATCGAGGTTGACTTTTTGACCATTTTTCAAAACTACATCTAAGCTGTTTTGGCTTTTAGCAATGGCGATAGAACTAGAGAATAGTCCTAGAGCTCCAGAAAAAGGAACTGCCATTGGTGTAGTGGCCTGTTTTAAATCGCCATTAACAGTGATTGATTGAATGTCCTTAACGGAAAATGATTTTAAAGGGCTTGATAGAGGCAATAGCATCATTAAGAGAACATTGTCAGGATTATTAACATCGTTGTATTTAATGGTTCCGTCGTTAACTTGCCAATAGTTGAATAATACTGATGAAGCTCTCCAATAGTGTCCCAAGAACACTAATAGAAAGAATGCTGTTCCAAAAATAAAACCGATACTACCTGATGAAAAGATATCACTAAACATGAATCCTAGTACTAAACCCATTATAAGACTTACAATAAGAGGTCTGAAACTAACTTTTTTCCCGAATTTCAACATAATAAACATTCCCTTCAAAATACATTAAATGGCCTGAATCTATGACTAAAACTTTGGTACTTTTGATAGCTTAAATATACATCTTTATTATAATACAAATAAAAAAATATCATGAACAACCGTTAATTTATTCTTGAATAAAAATATTAAATTAAAAATTTAAAGGGTTTCTTTGATGAGGCTCTTGAGTTTGCGAGATTTTCCAATCGAAAATTTTCTGGTTTCACCATTAGAAAAACCAATTTCTCTATTAGCAAAGTTGATGTGGTGAATGTTTTCAGGATTAATGAGACAAGAACGACTGATTTTAAAGAGAAAATCATACTTATCTTCTAGGTCAGTTAATTTTCCATAAAATTCAAATTTACCATTAGTTGAAAAAATATTGAGTCGATGAGGAATGTCAGAAGCCTCTACAAAAATAACTTCGGATTTGTCTAAGTTGTAGACTTGTGTGCCGACTTCAAAAGAGAAACCTCGTTTTTGGACAGTTCTAGTTTCATCAATTAACTGTTGGGCATAAGTTAAAGTGTCGTAGATTTCCTGACGAAAATTCTCCAGTGGCTGATCCTTTTCGATGAAGTCTATTGCGGCAACTTTTCGTTTTAAGGTTAAAGGTGCCAGTTCATCGTGGGTGGTGACAAAAATAATTTTTGCTTGAACATCAACTTTGCGAATCTCTTCAGCCAATTGGATACCATCAATTTTATTCTGTAAGTCGATATCTAAGAAATAGATACCACTTTGAGGTTCTTCTTTCTCAAGATAAGTGAGAACATCGTTGGGATTGTTGGCAGTTAACTCGATTTTGAATAAGTCACTGTGAAAAAGGATATAGTTTTTAATCAAAGTATGAAGTTGTTCAAGTTGAGCAGCATCGTCTTCACAAACAATTATTGGATACATAAGTTAATCCTCCTTGGTGATTAAAATAATATTGAAACGGAACCATTTTTGGCTTTGGTTAGATTGGATGAATAAATTAGAATATTTTTTTCGAAGTGTCTTGATGTGTAATCTATCAAAGTGCTTTTTCTCTTCTGTTGCTGTATTAGGCTGATTGGCAATGGAATTATAAATTAGAAAAGCCAATTGTTGGCCTTCTTGGTTAATACTGAGGTAGATTTCACCGTTATCTTGTTTTTGTGTGAAGTAGATGGCGTTATCAATAGCAGTGTCGAGTAGATTGATAAAATCAAAGATATTGATTGGTAAGTCGTCTAGGTCTTGATTGCAAGTGAAGTGGCAGGCGATATCTTTTTGATTGATAGTGTTGATTTTACTGATCAAAAGACTCTTCAAATAAGAATTGTGAACATTTTTAATATCTTGGAATAGATCCATCGACAGATTATTCAAATAATCATCAGAATAATTTTCCAATTTATCTAGAGCTTGATTCATTGCCTTGTGATCTTGTTCATCAACGACAGTTTTTAAACTGAATAGCAAATTTTTATAATCGTGCTTAAAATGACGTAATTTTAATTGATCACTTTCAAGTTGGTCAGTATAAATTTTGAGATTCTTAACTTGTTCTTCGGCAAATCTATCTTGATAGACTTTGCGATTTCTCACTCTACGATAAAGAAAGACTAGGATGACGAAAATGGATTGGATAACAATGAATAATAGAGTTCCTAAAATGAAATAAGGGTAATTTGTAAAACTTTGAACGAGAATTAGAACAGTAAAAAAGATTAGATAAACGTACCCTAAAATGATGGTTGTAAGTGGTGTCTTCTTATCTAAACGCTTATTTATATTGAATAAATTGTAAATTAGAATAAAAATAATTGAAATGACGATGATTGATAGATAAATGATAGTTAATTGAGGAAAAGAATTGGCATCTAAATTATCAACAGTAACGAGAACAGCAAAGATAACCGTGGATATAAAAATAGCTATGATTTTAACAGCTGCGGTGATAATGAAGACATTGAGCAAGTAATAGTCAATATCTTTAGATTTGCGAAGGTAGAGGTAAGTGAATATATCTAGTGGCAACTTAGTAAAGGGAAGCAAACTTTCTATAATTGTGAAACCGATAATGAAACTAGGATAGAGAATTAACTTTTTCTTATTGGAAAGGCGATTTTGATAGAGATTACTGAAAAGAAAGAAGAAAAGAAACCAGTTGGAGAAGATGGTGAAAATTCGTGGACTAATAATTGACATCTGCATCACCTCCTAAATCAAGTAGTGTGATGTTGAGATTGAACCAGTCATTATTTTTCCGATATTGAACGAATAAATTGGGATACTTTTTTTTAATATCTTGAACGTTGACCATTCCTAGACCGGAGTGGTTCTTTTTGGTGGTAAAACCCTCTTGCATCATAGTTTGAATTTTAGTTTCGGAGTGAATCGTGTTGTTGATTAAGAAGGATAACTGTTGTTTTTCTTTAACGATAGCGATTTGAATCTGAGCACCGGTTTGTCCTTTAGTAGCTTCGATGGCGTTATCGATTGAAATACCTAAAAGTCGAACGAGGTCAAAAATATTAATATCAACCTCCTCAATGGTATTGCGACATTCAAAGTGACATTTGATATTATCCTGATGAATCAGGGTTAATTTACTGATAAAAAGACTCTTCAAATAGGGATTTTGCACGTTGTTTAGATCCTTGAATAATTGCATTGAAAGATTGTCGAAGTAACCGTCAGAGTACACTTCTAGTTTTTCTAAAGCTTGTTTCATTGCGGTATAATCACCATCACTGGCAACAGATCGAAGTGTTGCGATACCATCTTTGTAACTGTGTTCGAATTCACGAAGATGAAGATGATCTTTTTCAAGTTGGTCGGTATACATTTTTAAATTTTTTAGTTGTTCTTTCGTTAATTCTCTTTTGTACGCCAGTTGTTGCGTTTGACTAGCTTTACCAAAGAGAAGTGCGATAAAAACACATTGAATAATAATGAATGCGAAAACACCGATGGTTAAATCGGAATAGGCCTTATTTTCTTGAATAAAGTGCATAAATACGTAAATTGCTATAAATAGATAAATTAATAAAAAACTGAGAAGCGATGAATGATCAATCTGCCATTTTTCTTCAATATCAAAACGTTTATAAAGAAAGATGAATACTACTGCGGTAATAAACTTGATTGAAAAGCTGGCGACTACAAAGAGCAGTATGCCTGAAATTGCATGAGTGGAGATCTTATCTACAATTATTGTATCGGCTAAGGTTTCATAAATTAAACGTATTAGGGATGATAATAGAAGGGTATTTATTAGAGTTAAATTCCATTTTTTATGATGCCAGAGAACTAGATAGACAAAGAAAAACGTGATTAGATATGAATAATCTTTCAAAAGCATTTCTGACAAAAATGACACTAAAATGAATGCCAGTAAATAATATTTTTTAAAATGAAATAGTGAATAGAAAACACTATAAAAAATAAGCCATGCCAATAATTTTCCTATAGTGTAGATTATTGTCCCCACCTGTAATACCCCCCTTTATATCGATATATTAATTATTGCATAATATTTAAAGAAACAATTTTTTTGTCGCGAAACGCACGAAATTCATTCATGAATCAAAACTCCCCAATTCAGGATATTGTTCACACTTATCTTTAAAGTAGTGCTATATTCTGGTCAATTAAATGAGAGGAAGTAATATCATGAGCTTTACGATAGGCAAATATATAGTGGGTATTGTGGTAATATTACTTGGTATTTATCAACTTCTTAATTCACGTAAGTATGTTCATGAGATTCAAAAAGACGGTAGTAAGACCACTTCTCATTTTGTAGGATATGCGGTGTGGTCTAGTTTCGTCGTTGGAATATTGATTATAGGTATGGGGATGTCAATTTTATCTATGAGATAGTTACGTCTAAAAAGTAATACGCAACAAAACAATTTCAAGTTGTTTTGTTGCGTATTTTTGTATCTCGAAAAATGGTCTTTTGATAGCATAAAAAGAAAAAGGATGAATCTCATGCGAAGAGGCTTTCGATTGTTGGCGTTAAGTTTAATAGTCTTGATAACTGGCTGTAGTGAGCAAGTAACTGGTAATGATTTGCCTGAAAAAATCAATTTAGAAACTAATTTTAAAACTGGTCTCGAGCAAAAACGATACGACTGGCGACGTCAAATTAGTCAAGTTCAGACAGTTAAACGGCAATATTCTGAAATTACCGATAATTATAAAGGTATTACTTTGGCCCAATTCAAACGTCAAAATCGTTATGTGGTTAAAGGAAAAGTTTTAAATTTACAAAAAATCAAATGGTTATCGCCACAGCCGGAAACTAAATTAACTTTAAGAGTTGATCAGGTAATTAGTGGCAATAAAGGCTTGAAAGGGAAGCGGATTTATCTGAATTTTCCTGGTGGCTTTGGTCGTGAACGTGACATTTACGCCCAATCGACGAATCCAGATAACGAAATCTTCTATCAGGTTCCTAACGCACCGATACCGGAGATTGGTTCCAAGATTATTTGTGGTTTATTAAGTGATGAACATCATACTAATTCGCGGTTAGATCGACTTTATCTTTCAGACGTTGAACATACTTTTTGGGTGAAAAGAAATGGGCAATACGAGTTGAATAATCCAGCATTTAAAAAAGTAAGACGTAATTTGGCTATTTTTCAACTAACGAAAGAATTTAATCGAGACAGTGTCAGTAAATAAGTTGTTTTGTTTCAGGTGATAAATTTAATTTTGCAGATGGAAAATCATTTAAAAAGATTTTTAATTTACCAATTGTTTCAGTGGGATGATCAACGTAATCGCGTGATAGATTCAAATTAATAATTTGACCATTATTTAGGAGTAGTTTCACTTCTACTGGATAGTGCATCATGACCATGAGGTTGTAGAGAAATCCACCTTCAGTAGCAACAAATAGTGCTGATGAAAGTAAATCATTGGTCATGGGCAATCCAGTGATTTGAATCGATTTAATTAGTTTTTTATCAATTACTTTATAGGTGTTCAATTTAGGAATCAGCATGAGTAGAAGACGTTTGAATGGATTGCTTTTATCGTTATAACGTATAAATCTGTCACTAGAGTCCCAGTAATTAAAGATAGTTGGCAAAACAATTAGGTAGTGACCGATAAAAACTATTCCAAAAACGACAATAGCAATTCTGATACCTAGAGTTTTAGAAATATTAAATCCAAACAGGCTGCCACACAATAAGGCCCAAAATAGACTCATCAATAAAGGCCGATAATTTAGTCTTTTTCCAAATTTCAGCATAAGAGATCAGTTCTTTCTAAACCATATCCATACCCAATTTGCCCCTAATTTACCATAATTATTTGGTTTAGGTTTCATAAATATAAAGGACATTCTGTATAAGAAATTCGTTAGAGAATCTTGCTTAAATAGTTGCATAGCGGGGTATATTTCGATACTGTATTAGTGTACTAGTACAGCAAGGATGTGTATCTGATGGAATATATCGAAAACATACCAATCTATTTACAAATTAAAGACTACTTGGAAGAAAAGATTATTACAGAGAGTTATTCACTGGGGGAACAAATGCCTTCAGTTAGGCAATTGGCCTTGGAATTGGCAGTGAATTCTAATACGGTTCAGAAGGCTCTCAAAGTAATGATCGAGGAGGGCGTCATTATTACATTACGTGGTAAAGGCAATTTTGTAACTGAGAATGCGGCAATAGTTGAAGAATTGAAGAATCAAATTGTTAATGAAACATTTGATTCAGCCTACGACAAGCTGCATTTGTTAAAAATGGATAATCAAGAAATAACTAATAGTTTTTCAAATTACGTAAAGCAAAAGGAGAAGAAACTTGAGTAATGTATTGAAAATTGAAGAACTTAACTATAAAAAAGGTAGCAAAATAATTCTTGAGGATGTCAATCTAAAATTAGATAGTGGCAAAATTATTGGGCTCCTAGGTGAAAATAGCGCGGGAAAAACCACTTTGATGAGAATAATTGCTGGAGTTAATTCCGTTCCAGAAGGCGTTATAACGGTTAATGGTAATACTAAAAAAGTTCTCATTAAAGAAAATGTTAGTTTGAATGATCATCTTGATGGTTTTAAAGCTACTAACAAAATCAGTGAAATCGTACATTTCTATGATGCGGTTTATCAAGATTTTTCAATTACAAAGTATGAAGATATTGCTAATTTTTTAGGATTAGACATGACTAAAAAGTTAGCGGCATTGTCTACAGGTACCAGAGGAAAACTGGTTATTGCTTTGACATTGGCTAGATCAACTAAATTGTATTTGTTGGATGAGCCTCTAAGCGGTATTGATAGTATTTCACGTAAGAAAATCATTAGCAGTATTATTCGTTGGAAAGACGATGATTCGACCATTATTATTAGTGATCACTATGTTACAGCTATCGCCAGTTTATTAGATGAAGTAGTAATTATTAAAAATGGCGAATTTTATAATCAAGTTAGCCACTTTAGAAAAATGACAAAATAAAAACACCAAGACGTAAAAATCAGGTATCATTGGAGTTCTCACACAAACAATGAAAGAGGTTTTTCGTCTTGGTGCTAGAACAGAATATCATAAATCGTCCTAAAGGACATCATTTAACTGAAATTGAACGTGGAAAGATTGCTTCCTTTCATTCAATTGGCTACTCGAATCGCCAGATAGCTAAAGCTATCGGCGTTTCACCTCAGACTATTAATAATGAAATTAACAGAGGTACTGTTGAGCAGATCAAGAAAGTTAATGGTAAAGTTCAACACTTGAATTGCTACTTTCCTGACACTGCACATCAAAAGTATGTAAAGAACCGTAAGCTTTGCCATCGTCCTTCTAAATTCGACCAAGTCACAGCCTTTTTAGGCTTCTTTGTAAGCCAGTTCATAGATAATGGATGGTCACCTGATACGGCCGTTGGACGAGCTAAGAACGAAGAATTATTCTTAGTAGATGAAATGGTTTGTACTACTACACTTTACAAATATATTGATGAACAACGACTTGAAATCCGGAATATTGATCTGGTAGAAAAGTCAACTAGACCGACTAAGCAACATACTTCAAAAAAGCATAAGCGTCTACTTGGTCGTAGTATTGAGAAACGCCCTAAAAGTGTTGATAGCAGAGAATCCTTTGGGGACTTTGAGATAGACACGATTGTGGGCAAAAGAAATGGCCATGAGAGTGTCGTCTTAACGCTCATAGAGCGTAAGACACGCTTTGAAATAATGAGACTTATTGACGGTAGAGATGCCGACTCTGTAGATTATGCTATGAAAGAGATCATAAAGAACTATGGTGATCTTATCAATTCAATCACTGCAGACAATGGCCCTGAGTTCTCTAATCTATCATCTGATATGGCTGGCGTTGCGGATGTTTACTTCACACACCCATATACATCTTGTGAACGTGGAACAAATGAAGTACATAATCGAATGATACGTCGTGACTTGCCCAAAGGGCTGTCACTGGATACAGTCAGCCCAAAAGTAATAAGAGACATAGAATTTAAGCTCAACAATATGCCTAGAAAGTTATTGAACTATAAAACGCCACAAGAACTCTTTGCTAGTTCCTGTGGCGCTTAAAGACATATTTATAAACTTCAAATACTGATATCACTTGGATTCAATTTATTTTGTCCAAGTGGCTAACTTGTTATTGAAATTTTCGAATTATTAAAAATCAAAAGATTAGAGATTTAATTCCGGTTGAGCAAATTCAATCTGACTATCATTTGGGAATCGAAGCATATTATGAAAAAGTTTATCTAGGGGAAATACAATGACAAGAATGCGAACCTTAAATAACCAATTATTCTTCAATCGTTGGAAGATGATTAATCTAGTATTTTTATTCGATTTGATGGTTCTCGGCATCATTATATTAATAGATATGATATCTAACAAGATGACTTTCAAATTAGTTAAGCTTGATAAATTGTATATGTACTATATGTTGATTGCTTTTTTTGCGTATGTTGTTTCTTTTGTGTTATTAGCGAAAGACAACGAGCGAGTGCTTTTTAGTAATAAATATCGGATGATTCCAATCACGGAATGGAAATTATACTTCAGCAATATTTTAAGCTCTCTTTTGACATTGGTTTACCTCTGGTTTTTAGAAGGCATAGTTAATACTATTTTTAGTTCTATTCAAGTAAATCATTTTTTGATAGGTAATGCTTTAACTAATATTTTATACACAGGATCCCTTTATAAGTTATCTAATGTAGATATGACTGTCAGATCTTTTATTATCGGCTTTCTTTCAATTGTTTTGATCTGGAGTGTTGTTACATTAGTGCACTTTTTAATCAGTTTAATTTCAGACAAGTTTGCTTTGAAAAAAAAGAAAATTATTAAATATGTTTTATACTTCTTGCTTACCTACTTATGTCTTATGATTTTCAATTCTACAGCATCGGCTGTATTTACTCTGATGTACGGTGATGGTTTTAATGTTTTGGAAAAAATAAATAGTATGTTGCTGACTAGTATCTTTATATTTATCGGTTGGATCATAGTTTTGACTTTAATGAATATCTATTTGTTAAAGAAACATATTGAGACGGATTACTAGGAGGCCAGTTATGAATAGTTCTTTAGGTGTAAGCAAGCATTTAATATGGAATAAATTTAAGTTAATGAGTTTTATTTTGTTAGTTAATATCATTGAGTTGGTTCTATTAGTGCCCTTGGATTGGGGATCGATGTTTTTACAAAGTTATCCCTTGGACAAAGTGATTTTTAGTTCACTGATAGTTTATTTGTTAGGGGCGTTATTCCTAATAAGGGAGAATGAACAGGTCTTTCTTAATAGCAAGTACAGTTTGGTTCCCGTCACAGAGATAAAAATCTATTTTAGCAATTTGATTACGACCTTTTTAGCTTATTTATATTTTGGGATTTTAGAAACAGGTATTTTTTTTACAGCTTTTTGGCTTATTGATAGTGATAGTCTGATTTTTCATTTGCAAAGTATTGTAAAGATGGGACAGATCAGTTTAATAAGTAAGGTTATTACTATGTCTTTACTAGCAATCATATTAATTTGGACCTTAAGTACCTTTGTTCATTTAGTGTCGCAATTGTTACCTTTACAAAATCAGAAATTAACTACAGTCATTTTTTATTTGTTAGTAGCGGTACTGGTCTTTTATATTGGTTATATTAATGTGTGGAATTTAGATACCATGCGGGTTGATTGGTATATTGAAGTGAAAAATCATATTTTTGGTAGGACGATTGGATTTGATTTAATTGGAATAGTTGTCTTTACCATTCTTAATATAACGATATTGAAAAAGCATAGTTCCATAAAATAATATTCATTCATGATTAGGAAACCCCATATTGAGGTAATTATTTTATTTTTTAATGGTCAATAGGGTAATATGGAATCAATCTGAGAGAAAGGAAGAAAGATATGTGAAGTTCAATAACGATTTTTATAAAAGTAAATATTTTTGGTTAGGATTAGTTGGAAGTTCATTCACCACAGTTTTTCCATGGGGTAATGTTTGTTCAGTTCAGGGGATTTTTTACTTAATAATAATTGTTATAGGGACGACATCGATGATTGGATCAATTTTTAATTTCTCTAGATACTTTTCATAACGGATGTATAACGATGATGAATGCAGTAGAATGGAATTAATGAAGGAAGCTGATTCCATGAATGGAAAAATTATCGGTATTTTAGCAATTTTAATTGGAATTTGGCAAATAGCCATCGCTCAGAAAATGTATCAAGATATCAGAAGAACGGTTAAACAACCTAAATTGACCATTTTTTTTGGAGTGACGGTTTGTCTAATTATTGGCGTTATATTCTTGATGGTTGGCGGATCACTACTGCGATAAAGCAAATAGCGATTTCTAATCGTTAGCGTGATGAATCTAAATGATTCGTCACGCTTTTTTTATGTTTTGACAACCGATAAGTGCGTGTAAAAAAGACTGGTTCGACAATATAATCTGGGTGTGATCAAGAAACAGTTGGGATTAAATTTTGAAAGAAGGTAATTTCTATGATCAAATTTGGTAAAAGAATAAATTATAGACCCTTAATGATTAGTTTAGTTTTAAGTTTGTTGCCGGGATTCATAATTTCAATGATGTTAAGTAAGGTTGGTGGTTTGATATTAGGTATCGCTATTTTCTTGATATCATTTATTGGTTATTACTTCAGGATTCTGCCAGTTCTCTTCAATTATTGGGAAGTCGGAAGTAGTTATGTTCAATATATAGACCTAAATAGTAATTCAGAACGTTTCAAAGCTTTGTTACTGCCATTTTCAATTCATGAAAAGACGATTGATTTTAATTCTATTAAGTCAGTAACTATTCAAGGTAATTTATCTGAATCAGAAGAAATGCCGATGGCGATCCCATATAGCGGTTATTTGGCTGTTATTACGGCAATTCTTTCAATTATTCGTAATCCAGTCGATATAACTTTTACATTGACCGATGGAACTGTAGTTACTGTCAGTGCCGCGCGTGACTTGGTTTATGGGAAAGATAAAGCTATTGAAAAGTTAGAGGAAACATTTGATCAGATGTCCGCAGCAAAAATCAAAGTTATTGATCAAACTAATCATAAAGTTAAATTGATTTAATAGATAAATCAAAGGTCATTCTCGTGTCCTTAGTGGTTATAATTTAATTAATGAAAAGGGTGTGGGAGAAGTGAATTTAGCCAAAAATATCGTCAAATATCGTCAAAGAAATAAAATGTCGCAAGAACAGTTAGCTGAGGCTTTAAATATTTCTAGGCAGTCAATTTCCAAGTGGGAGACAGGTGAAAATTTACCTAGTATTGATAATTTAATTTCTTTAAGTGGATTATTGGATATTTCTTTGGATGAGTTGATAACTGGGGAACCGTATCTCCATTTTCCATTTGACTATGGTAAACCCAATAATCATTGGCCACAGATCATTTTAGTGCTAGTTATGGTTATTTTTACGGCAAGTTTAACTACACTTTTTGGTAGAACTTCGTTAATAAAAATATTTGATATTATTTTTGGAATCCTAATTTCTTATACTTTTGTGACAAGAATGAGTTTCTATGATTATAAGAGATATTGTAATTATTGGACTTTGCAAAAAAATGGAATTACTTACGCGGTAGATAGTGAAGACGATATTTCTTTTGGAAAAGACTTTCTTATGCCATTGATGGGGCTTTTGAATATACGTTCAACTAAATTCATACCTTATAAACGAATTAAGAGTATGGAGATTTATTTAAAGTTGTACGGATATAATCCCAGTAAAGAATTGACGTTAATGGGTGGTGCTGGAATTTCGGCAAGTTCCATGGTGGAACAGTTTGAATTAAGGATAACTTTACTGGATGGTAAAAAAGTTAATTTGAATCTTAATCAGTATTATTGGAAAGACAGTAAGGAAAGAAAAATGTTAGGTACAATTGTTACCTTTCTCAAGCGAAAGCATTTTGAATTCATTGATACACAGGGAATTGCTGAGCTTTTACGAGATGGTGATGGCAGTTTGACGCAAGAACTTTATGAACAACGAGATGAAAATTAAAAAAGAACGCTAATTTTAGCGTTCTTTTTGATACCACCATTTGATATAGTTAATTTCTTTTTTTCTGATTTGATAGCCATGTTTTTCGTAAAATTGATGAGCAGATTCTCTTTCGAAACCGGAGACAAGACGGATTCCCAAACTACCTTCGGATTTGGCCCATTTTTCGGCGGTTTCTAATAAAGCTGAACCTATTCCAATATGTTGATATTGGTTATCAACGGCTAGAGTAATGACATTCTTGAGACTTTGATGATAGGTGTTTTCATAATCACTCATTTGAATATATCCGACTACTAGTTCGCCTTTGCAGGCTACGAATAATTTACTATTAGGTAAAGATAGAATTTTGGCGACTTGTTTGATAGTTTCGTCTAATGGAAAATCATATTCTAGGCTATCACTATTGATGCGGTGAATCGCTTTTGCATCATTGATACTAGCTTCTCTAACATTCATTTTTGGGCCTCCCAGCTCTATAGTAATTAGTTATGTCCCATCAGATAAATTGCTAAAACGACGAAGAAAGTAGAGATGATTCCTAAATACCAGATAAGAATTACTTCAGATTTAGGGAACTTATGATGAGTTCTCATGCCAGTACGAACTCCTTCAATCATTAAGGCGACAGGCGAATAGACACAAAGAGCAGTTAAACTAAAAGCAAACATATTGACCCAGGCGTGACCGGCATTCTTTTGAACAAGGCTGAATAAAAGTGTACCCATTAAGATAATTGTTGGAGTTACTTCAATTGTTTTACGCATAATTTTTTCCCCTATAATATCGTTTATCTTTATTAGGCTCTCAATAGATATTTTTAGCAACTAATTTTGAACGAAAAATGAATTCATTGTGTACATAACTTTATACGACCATCAAATAGGTAGTTAAGGACAGAAATGAGATAGAGATTATTGCTAAATACCAAATGAGACGTGATTCGGAACGTGAAGATAATTTATGCTTTTTCACTCGGATACTCTCTATTACTAAGGCCACGGGTGGATAAATGCATAGTCCCAATAAACTAAAGGCAAATGGATTGATCCAAGGTTTTCCAGCAGATCTTTGAATAAGGCTAGAGATTAATATGATAAACAGAATGAAAGTCGGACTAACTTCGATAATTTTACGCATGAGGATCGCCCTCTTGAGATAATTCTTTATTTTCACCGCTATTAAGTATCTAGAAATCTTTTTAAGCAAACTATACCGTCTAAAAAGTGAATCTGTTTTGTATATTGTTTAAAATGTAAAACATGTTATACTAAAAATGTAAAAAGTATTTGACATTTTTACGGAGAATACAATGAAAAATATAATTAAACAAAAGCGAAAAGAATTGAAACTATCACAAGATGAGTTAAGTAAATTAGCAGGTGTGACTAGGCAAACTGTTAATGCTATTGAAAATGATAAGTATGATCCCTCTTTGAGCCTAGCTTTTCAGTTAGCTGCTATTTTACATATTCGAGTTGATGAATTATTCAGATTTGGAGATGAACGTGATGACCAATACTAGAAAATACTTCTTCAGGAGAGCTATTTTGGTAACTCTTTTAGCTGCATTCTTTTTACTATGGTTATTGTCTAGAGTGACTTTGAATCAGGATCTGTCACCGGTTTTCTTTGTACTGATAACAGTGCTCTTTATTTATCAACAGAAACGTTTAGATAAGGGTGGAAGTACTAATATTTTTAAAATAGCTCGGGATGGCTTTCCTCAGGGATTAAAACATGATGATGAGCGTGAAGCTAAGAATGCTTTGACAGCAAGTTTCTTTAGTCAAAGATTCACGGCTGGCTTCATTATTTTGGTAATTGGGATCTCATTGATTCTGGCAAGCTATAAAGTGATTGATGAAAATATCTTCAATATTAACGCCTTTGGTATCTTAGGAACCACAATATTGATAGTACAAGAGTGGAGTTTTTACTACGAATATAGTCGTTTAGACAAATAAAAAATTTAAAAATAAAAAAACAGCATCTATTAGGATAGACATGCATTCTGGCCTTTAAAACCAAGTGCTTGTGTTCTCAAATAGGTGCTGTTTGTTTATACTTTTAGTTCTTTCTTATTAAAGTTATCCATATCGGTAATTAACTGATTAACTTTTTCAATACTGCCAATGTAAACACCACTAGCTAGTGGGTGTCCGCCACCGCCGTATTTTTCAGCCATGCCATTAATTGAAATTGACTTAGAACGTAAATTGACGCGGAAACGATTCAAATCTTTTTCACTGACAACAATCCAAGTTTTAACTTTGTCGATTCGACCGATTAGAGGGACTGCATGATCTAATTCGCCATCGTCTAAATGAAATTGATCCAAAGTATCCTTGCGAATCACAATATAGCCGAAACCAGAATCAGTTATTTGTAAGTTATCCAAAATGTAGGCTTCTAATCGAGCCACTTGAAGTGACATTTGGTCTTCTTGCAAACTAATTTTAGAAATATTGATACCAGTTTTAGCTAATTTAGCAGAAGTGATCAGTGTACGGTAGCTGGTTTCACCATTTAAGAAACGGACAGTATCACCGATAATTCCTGAATATAGTTTGGCAGCAATCTTTTTAGTGAGTTCAAAATTAGAAATTTTTTCAGTAAAAGAGAAAATCATTTCGGCACAACTAGAGAAAGTATCATCGACCCAATTCATATCACCGAAAGGGTCAACATTGGGATGATGATCAATTTTAATGATTTCAGCAGCTTGTTTATAGGCACCATTATTGTCAATTCTTCGCGCGTTAGCAGTATCCACTGTAATAACTAAGGCATCTTTGAAAGTAGAATCAGGAATATTTTGCATTTGACCAATCCAATTCAGGACTGGCAAATCGATTCCCGTGACGTAAATATTTTTTTGAGGGAAGACTTCATGAAGAATGGCGGCTAAGCCAGTTTGTGAGCCAATCGCATCTGGATCTGGATTGCGATGTCTGAGAATAATAATTGTACTATACTGTTCAACCTTTTTTAAAATGTCATTAATCATAAGACTACACCCCAACGATTATTAAATTAATTATGAATCAAACTTACCTAAAATTAACCTTTAATCGTTAGGTAAGTCAATAAAAAAACTTTAAATAAAAGAATATCCTAAAAGATACTATAGCACTTAGTCTAACAACGACTTACAAAAATGTAAGGAAATGTAAGAAGAATCGCACGACCCAAATTACCCGAGCAGTTATGATAGATATATCAAATGGAGGGAAGAACAAATGCAAAAAATTGTCGATGTACAAAATGTTGAAAAGATTTATGGAAAAGCTGGGGAAAAACAATTCAAAGCTTTGTCCGATGTTAATTTTGAAGTTAAGCCTGGCGAATTCGTTGGAATTATGGGTGCTTCAGGTTCAGGTAAAACAACACTTTTAAATATTCTATCTACATTAGATACACCAACAAGTGGTCAAGTTGAGATTGCTGGTGAAGATATTACTAAGTTGAATAATAATCAAATGGCTGACTTTCGTGCCAATAAGATTGGTTTCATTTTCCAAGATTTTAACTTGTTAGAAAATTTAACAGCCTATGAAAATATTGCTTTGCCATTAGCATTACAGAATACAGCTGCTAAAAAAATTAAGCCAGCTGTTCAAAGTATTGCTGAAAAATTAGGTTTAACTGATATTTTGAATCACTATCCAACTGAATTATCCGGTGGTCAAAAACAAAGAGTTGCCGCCGCTCGTGCTCTGGTTCATGAACCATCAATCGTTTTTGGTGACGAACCTACAGGTGCTTTGGATTCTAAGAGTGCTCGTGCTTTGTTAGATACTTTGACTAAGATCAATCGTGAAGACAATGTATCGATTCTTTTAGTAACACATGATCCATTTTCAGCTAGTTTCTGTGATCGTATTTTATTCATTAAAGATGGTGAGATTGGTCAAGAATTAAAGAAAGAAGAAAATTCGCGTGCTGAATTTTATCAAGAAATCCTAGATTCATTAGGAACATTTGCAGAATAGGGGAGGAAAATATGTTAAACAAATTAGCTTTAAGTGGAATTAAGCACCGTCTCCGTGACTACACCGTTTTATTTTCAGGTTTGATGATTGCATCGGCTATCTTCTATATGTTTATGTCTCTAGCAACTAATCAGGCTTTTCTAAGCTCCAATTCTCCGGCCGCTGCTACTAGTTTCATCTTCGGTTTCGGAATTGTTTTACTAGCAATTATCACAATTGTTTATGTTAATTACGCTAATACTTTCTTACTGAGTATGCGTCAAAAAGAGTATGGGATGTTTATGATGCTCGGTGCCAAAAGTAGTAAGATTTCACGGATGATTTTTGTCGAAACATTTGCTATTGGTGCCATTTCAACATTGATCGGTTCGGCCATTGGTATTTTTGCCACGGGATTTGTAGGTAGATGGTTAATTGGTTTACTAGATATGAGAGTTAAACACTTCAGCAGTTTCTATTTACCAGCTTTACTTTGGACTTTGTTATTCTTTATCGTGATTTTCATGTTTTCAGCTATTAGAAATTCAGTATCTCTACGTCGTACCAAAGTTCTTACTTTATTAAATCGTGACAGTCAGCCAGTTAAAATTAAACGTAACGGCGTTATGAAAGCAATTCAAGCTTTACTTGGTTTGATCTTGCTGGCAATTGGTTACTTGACTATGTACTTTTCTGGTCATAATCCTGGGTTTATCTATCTGGGCATTCCAATTGCCTTGGTAACAATTGTTGCTGGTACTTACTTTACAATCAATGCTTTTGTTACGGCAATTATTATTATGTTGAAGAGAAATATCAAGTACTCACAAAAAGGATTGAATAATTTTACTCTTTCACAGTTAAGTTTCCGTATTAATGATTACACTAAGATTCTTTCAATGGTTTCAATCATGTTTGCTTTAGCTTTAGGTGCTATTACTGTTGGTTTAGGTTTTAACAACCAAATTGATAACGTCGTAAATGGTCAAAACTATTATGATGTTCAAGTGACGAATCCTAATGCTACTCAAGAGAAGAATATTAAACAATTAAGCATTCAGAAAAAAGATACTTATAATTTTAAATCTGACGGTAAAGCTGTTTACTATCGTAGCAGTCAATTTAAGAGTCAACCAATTGGTTATGCCAATATGAATGTTGATACAATGGTATTCCGATTAAAGAAATCTTCAGATCCAGCTAAAAATTCAAATGCGGCTTATGAGTTAATGAATACACGTCTTCCCAAATATAGAACTATGGAAGCTAAATTTGTTAGTGATGCTCAATACGATAGTATCAAAGGACAAGAATCAACAACTGTATTGATTAAAACCACCTCGTTCAAGAATAATCTTGCTATGATCAAACAGATTTCAAAAGATGAAATTAAACGTTTCCCAGAACTTAAAAATGCTGGTGGTGACAAGTATTCTGCCTATACATTAGTTAATGGTTTCTTTTCTGGACTAGAATTCATGGGATTCTTCTTAGGAATTGCTTTCTTGGCTATGTTAGCTAGTTGCCTGATGTTCAAGATTCTTTCTGGAGCTAACGGTGACGTTAAACGTTACAATATGCTTTACAAAATTGGTACGAGACAAAAAGTCTTACGCAGTACAATCAATAAGGAAATTGGTGTGTTATTCTCAGTTCCAGCCATCTTAGGTATTATTCATGTGTTAATTGGTTTACAACTATTCGTTAAACTTTTGTATAAACCTTATACAAATATTGAGATACCATTTGCAATTTTCCTAGTTTTATATTTAGGATATTACTTCTTAACAAGATATCTTTATAAGAAGATCGTTCTTAAATAACAGTTTCAGTTCCTTCCGGGGAACTGCGATCGACGGGTATTAACCTTTCGATCGCAGCTTTCCGGAAACGGAAAGCACTTCCCCCCAATAAATAATTTCAATTGTTAGACATGTCTAACACCCTTAATAAAGTAGAGCAGGGATCACTCAACAAATCCTCAAATCTACAATTTAAAAATGAGGCTGTGACATAAGTCTCAAAAAATAAAAGCTGATGAATGAGATTCTTATTTCATTCATCAGCTTTTTCTGTATCATTATGGTAGATTGCAACAATTAATCGAATTTTTCGGACAAGTCACCAAAGAAGACTTGGAGTGGCGTTTTCCACCCTAAACATTTCCGGGGACGCCAGTTTAAGTACTTTGAGATCATAGTCAGCTCTTCGTCCGTAACGCTCTCAATTGGCTGGTTCTTTGGAATGTGTAGCCGAATCTCGCGGTTCAACCGTTCGTTGGTTCCGCGTTCATGTGGCGCATACGGGTGGGCAAAATAATGGGCAATTCCGCAGGCTTCAATTTCCTTGAAGCCTGCGAATTCCTTACCGTGATCACTGGTGATTGACTTGACCAAGCCGCGCAACTCCTCGTTAAGCTCTAGGATTGCCTTAGTCATAGCTTTACTATCACGTCCCGGTAAACGACGAATAATCATTAGTCGGGACTTACGATCAGTAAAGGTAGCTAGGACCTCGCCCCTGGTTTTTCCTGATAGGATGGTATCGACTTCAAAATGACCAATCTCTTGACGCAGGTTAGCCTCGTCCGGGCGTTGGTTGATAAACTTCGCCCCACGTGTGTACTGACCACGACCGTCGTGGCTCTTTCGGTACCGCACACCGTGGTCTGGAAGGACCTCGCGTTTGATGTCCAACCAGCCCTTGTCCAGCCAGTTATAGAGGGTTTTGAATGGCATTTGGAGAATATGCGCGATGACTTCAAAACTCCACCGCTGTTCGAGAATGATCCCACGGACGAATTCTCTTAAATTCTCTGTTAGAAGAGTTTTCCGCCCCCGGTGAGTTAGCTTCTTTTCGCGGTCTTCCTGAGCTTGATCAGCGTCATAGTATCCCTTAGGACAGCGCTTTAGTTCATAGTTGATGGTTGAAGGAACTACACCAACTTCTTCAGCAATTTGTTTTTGTGAGTAACCAACCTTAAGCAGCGTTTGGATGACAGTTCTATCCGATAATGTTAAAATGTGACTCATGGGTAATGGACTCCTATTGTTTATAGTTTTGTCACTTAAAACAATACCGGGTCCATTGCCCTTTTTCTATCCAAATTTTTCGTCTGGGTAGAATTCTATTTAATCTTACAATCTACCTTATATAAAAAAAAGAGAAGATACCTCGCACGCATCTTCCCAAAATTTATCACTCCAAAAGGAGATCAAAAACCATGAATAATTATAACATAGACCAAATGACATTAAGTATTCCTTTAGATTACAAACCAAAAGAAAATCATCCAGCTAGATTTATCAACGATCTTGTCGAATCGCTTAATATTGAAAAAGTCTATTCTAGCGGGAGGCCGCGAGAATATGACTTACGTGCAATGCTAAAATTGATACTTTTTGCGTACTCTCGCAGTGTAATGACTAGCAGAAAGATTGAAGAATTTGCTGAAGAAAATATCGTTGCTAGATGGCTTACACAATATCAAGTTCCCTCATATAGAACCATATGTAGATTTAGAATTTCAGATGAGATTGAAACTTTACTTGATGATAGCTTGACGAATTTAACTAGTGTTTTAAAACAAAATGGTCTGATTGATGAAGTGTCCTTTATTGATGGTACGAAAATATTGGCAGATGCCAATAAATTTTCGTTCGTTTGGAAAAAGAATACCATCAGATTCGATGATATGAATAAATCTCAAATTCAAAACTTATTGTCCGAAATAAACGAGGTACGATTAGGTATCGTCGAAAATCCTTCGGATCTTTCTGACGATGCTCTAGAGGAAGTACAAATAAAACTTGAATTACATCTTGAAGATTTAAACGCCAGAATAGAAGCTAATCCTAAAAAATCTCCTAATCCTGATAAACAAGAACGCCGAAAATTAAAATCATATTCCCGAAAACTTGATAACCGTATTGATAAAAAATCTGAACACGAAAAACAGATGAAGAAATTCGATAAAAGAAATAGTTATGCTAAAAGTGATGAAGACGCAACATTTATGAGAGTCAAGGAAGATCCCATGCTGAATGGTCAATTAAAACCTGCATACAATGTTCAGATAGCCACTAGTAATCAATTCATTACAGGTGTTGGAATGTTTCAAAATCCAACTGATACAAGAACATTGATACCATTTATAAAACAGCTTGAAGAGAACCATACGCTTGGCGACGTGATCGTCGCCGATGCGGGATATGGTTCTGAAAGTAACTATCAATTTTTAGATGATAACTATAAGAAATACGTTATTCCGTACTCTACTATGCTCAAAGAGAATTCAAAGAAATGGAAAACAGATGAAAAGAAGGTAATGAATTGGAATTACTACGAAGACGATGATTATTATATAAATCCTCAAGGTGTCCGTTTCAGTTTTAATGCATATCGAATAAGAACTGATAAATATGGATTTAAACGTTACTTTAAAGAATATATTTCCGAGATATTTGATGATGATCACAATAGGATTCCTCAGGCGTTCACGCCTGGTGGGAATCGTAAAAGAATATACATCAATCCTTCATTGGAATATTTTAAAGCTAGCATGAGAAGTAAACTTTCGATTCCCCAATATGCTGATATTTATGCACGTAGAAAAAATGACGTGGAACCAGTCTTCGGAAATATGAAGGCTTGTTTAGGTTTCAAAAGATTCCATGTTAAAGGATTGAATAAAGTTAAAAAAGAAATGATGATCGTAGTAATGGCATTGAATATCAGGAAACTGGTATCAATGTCATTTTTTATTTGTATTTTTAGAGAACAAAAAAGTTCGATGTGGAATTTTTTCAAATTCGCATCGAACTTTTAAGATAAAGAGACTGTTTTGTCACAGCCTCATTTTTCTGTAATTATGATGGAAAAACGTCTTGTTCGAAAAAAAATATTTAAAATTATTTTATCAAAATTATAGTTATGATAACATTAATCTAATAGCTTTTTAAGGCTATATTTCAAGAGACATCTTGTCCAATAATAATTTCACAAAAGAAATATTTGTTGCAAAAATGTGAAATACAGATTAAAATTTTCCTAATAAACAAAAATAAAATTTAACAATAAGGGAAAGGGGAACTAAATTATGTCAATGATTGAATTCCGCAATGTGCAAAAATATTATGGAAATTTCCATGCATTGAAAGATATCAATTTAAAAATTGATAAGGGGGAAACCGTTGTATTAGTTGGTCCCTCTGGATCAGGTAAAAGTACACTGGCTCGTACAGTCAATGGTCTAGAAACAATTCAAGAAGGACAGTTGATCGTCAATGGCCGTGATATTTCCGACAAGAAAACTGATATTAATCGAATTAGAAAAGATGTAGGGATGGTTTTCCAGCATTTCAATCTCTACGCTAACAAAGATGTACTAGAAAATGTCATGCTAGCTCCAAGAACTGTTTTGAAGCTCAGCGAAGAAGAAAATAAAAAAACAGCTATGGCTTTATTAGATCAAGTTGGATTAGCTGATAAAGCTCACAACATGCCTTCACAGATCTCTGGTGGTCAGAAACAACGTGTAGCAATCGCCAGATCACTAGCTATGAAACCTCGTTGCATGTTGTTTGATGAACCAACAAGTGCTCTAGATCCAGAAATGATCGACGATGTATTAGGTGTTATCAAATACGTTACTAGTCAAAGTGACATGACGTCCTTGATCGTTACTCACGAAATGGGTTTTGCTCAAGAAGTTGCGAACCGTGTTATTTTCATGGACAACGGTCAAATTCTTGAAGATGATCCAACAGATATCTTCTTCAAACAACCAACTAATGATCGTGCTAAGCAGTTCTTGAGTAAAATCATTCAACATTAAGGAGGAATTGATGATGAAACGTCTAAAATATTTAACTCTAATTTTCACCTCATTGCTCCTAGCGTTGGTTTTAAGTGGCTGTGGCTCTAAGCCGCTTTCAGATCAAAATGTTTTGACTAATGCTAAAGAAAGTAAAACCATTACTTGGGGTGTTAAAGCCGATACAAGATTGATTGGTTTAATTGATGTAAAAGATGGTAAGGAAAAGGGATTCGAAATTGACTTGGCTAAAGCTATTACTAAGAAAATGTTAGGTAAAGATGGCAAGGCAAAGTTTGTAACGGTTACTTCACAATCTAGAATACCGTTGTTGAAGAATGGTAATATCGACGCCATCATCGCTACAATGACTATAACGCCAGAAAGACAAAAAACAATTGATTTCTCTGACTCATATTTTGATGCTGGACAGTCAATTTTAGTTAAAGAAAATTCACCAATCAAAAAAGTAGAAGATTTAAACGGTAAGACCATTATTGGTGTGGTTGGTTCTAATTCAGTTGAAAATGTTAAAAAATTTGCTCCAAAAGCTCGGGTATTACAGTTACCTGATTATGCACAAGCCTTGACGGCCTTGAAATCAGGCCAGGGAGATGCTTTGACGACCGATAACGTTATCTTAGCTGGTATGGCCGTGAATAATCCTGGCTATGTCCTAAGAGGTAAAGCCTTTACTACAGAACCATATGGTATTGGTGTCAATAAAGGTCAAAAAGATTTTAGAGAGGCAATCAATAAAGCCTTGAGTGAAGTAGAAAAAGACGGTACTTACAACAAATTGATTATGAAGTGGTTTGGTAATGTACCTGGATTCAATTACAAGGAGGTGCTACGTCATGATTAATCTTTTAACTCATAATTGGAGTTCTTTTATCACTGGATTTGGTTGGACGGTTTTATCCAGTGTTTTGGCTCTGTTCTTCAGTTTAATTATTGGTTCTTTAGTAGCCATCCTTGAGGTACTTCCCAATAAGTTTTTCAGAATCATTGGAAAAATCTATGTAGAGATTTTCCGTAATATTCCACTGTTAGTTATCACAATGTTTTTCTACCTAGTTATCCCGCTCTACGTAGTCAAAATTAATGGTTTTACGGCAGGGACGATTGGATTGACAATTTATACATCTGCCTTCATTGCTGAAACAGTTAGAGCTGGTATCAATTCAGTTGATATCGGACAGATGGAGGCCGCTCGATCACAAGGTATGACTTTTTGGCAAGCTATGCGTTATATCGTTCTACCACAGGCCTTTAAGTTAGTTATTCCACCGTTGGGCAACCAATTTGTAAATTTGGTCAAGAATTCTTCAGTTTTAGCCTTCGTGGCTGGATTCGATTTGATGTATCAAGGAAATGCAATCGCATCACAAACATTCGATACAGTTAATACTTATCTGATTGTTGGTTTGTTCTACTTGATTATTACTTTGCCAATTAGTTACTACATGCAATATCTTGAAAGAAAACTAGCTTAGGAGGAGAATATTATGCAAAATTGGATGAATGCTTATTCATGGGTCAACATCAGATTTCTTCTCCAAGGTTTAGAAATCACGATTTTGATCTCCGTTGTATCGGTGTTACTCAGTTTTATCATCGGTTCGGTTTTAGGAATTATTCGTTATTCCAAAATCCGTTACGTTTCTAAAATTGTTGGAGTGATTATTGACGTAATTCGTAATTTGCCGTTACTATTGATCATTTTCTTCGTTTACTTCGGTTTACCAGCCTTTGGATTCAAACCGGATACGATTCCAGCTGCTATTTTGGCAATGACGGTCTTTGAGTCAATGATGATTGCTGAAATCATCAGATCCGGAATTATGGCGGTTGATATTGGACAGATGGAAGCCTCAAGATCAATGGGAATGACTTATATTCAAGCAATGTGGCATGTTGTTTTACCACAGGCTTATAAGAAAATGATTCCAGCAATGGTTAGTCAGTTTATCTCTTTGATCAAGGATACTTCTTTGGCAACTATCATTGTGGTGCCAGAGTTAATGCAACATGGACAAGTAGTTTACGGACAAAATCCAAATTACATTATTCCTGTCTTTGTCATGATGGCTCTAATGTACTTCGTAGTTTGTTACGCTTTGTCCTTACTATCCAAATATATTGATCATAAAATGGCCTAAAATAATTTATTAGTTGACAGAATAAAAAAAGCCGTTTATAGTGAGTGTCAATCAAATAAACAAATATAAGTGTCTGAATCAAGTAGTGATGTATCTGGGTGTAAGAAAGCCGGTGGTTGATGCGAACCGGTCAGGATGCATTTATGAAATACCAGGCATGACTTGGTTTTCCAAGCGGAAAAAGAGATCCGTTATTCTCAAGAGTGGAGAGGTGTTTTTGAATACTTCTCAAGCTGGGTGGTACCACGGTAAATCGTCCCTGTTGCATTGTTGCAGCAGGGACTTTTTTTATACCAAGGGGTAAGTAAAATGATGATAAATACATGCGGGGGCAATCCTCGATATTAATTCTTCAAGTAAATTACGATAAAAATTTGGAGGAATTAATTATGAGTAAAAAGAGTATAGATTTTAAAGAAGCCATCATCATGTTGGCAGTAATGTTAATCATTTTAGGAGTAGGAGTTATCAAATTTGGTCTTTCGCCACAGACTCCCGTCCTAGTAGTAATTGGATTGTTAGTTTTATGGGCCAAACTTCGTGGCAGTAGTTGGGATGATATTTCCGATGGAATTGTCAGTGGAGTTAAGAATGGTATCATACCAATCTTTATCTTTATTCTGATTGGTGCTTTGATTGGAACTTGGATCGCAGCCGGAATTATTCCGTCAATGATGGTAGCTGGTTTCCATATGATTTCTGTTCGTTGGTTTATTCCATCAGTATTTCTAGTTTGTGCTTTAATTGGAACTTCAATCGGTAGTGCTTTTACAATTATTTCTACAATCGGAATCGCACTTTTCGGTATGGGTCAAACTTTAGGCATGAATCCTGCTTTAGTTGCCGGGGCTATCATTTCCGGAGCCATCTTCGGTGACAAGACTTCACCACTTTCAGATTCAACTAATTTAGCCGCTGCTATTGCGGAAGATGATTTATTCGATCATATCAAGAACTTGATGTGGACTACTATTCCGGCATTCCTTATTTCTTTGATACTTTACGCTGTGATTGGTAACAGTGGCACCAACGCCGGTATGGGTAAAATTAATACAACATTGAATGTTTTAAATAGCAATTTCGTAATTTCATGGTGGGCTATTTTACCAATCGCGTTGTTATTCATCTGTGCCATTATGAAAGTTCCAGCTATCGCTACTTTAATTTTGAATGTTACCGTAACTGTAGGTATGATCTTCATCGAAAAACCCAATACACCGGTTAAAGATATTGCTGGTTTTATCGAAAATGGTTTCGTATCTAAGACAGGAAATGCTAGCGTTGATGCCTTATTAACTCGTGGAGGAATTACTTCCATGATGGGTACAGTCTCATTGATTTTCTTAACATTGTCCTTAGGTGGACTATTAATGAAGTTTGACGTTATTCAAACAGCTATGGCTCCATTGGCGGAACGTCTTAAGACACCAGGTTCCGTTATAACTGCTACAATTCTCTCTGGAATTGGCGTTAATATCTTTGTTGGTGAGCAATACTTATCAGTTATTTTACCTGGTAAAGCCTTCAAAACGACCTTTAATAAACGAGGTTTAGATAATTTAGCTTTAAGCCGTGTACTAGAAGATGGTGGTACTGTAATTAACTACTTAATACCATGGGGTGTTGCTGGTGCTTTTGCTGCCAATACCTTAGGTGTACCAACATTGTCATTCTTACCATTCTGTTTTTTCAGTCTACTTTCACCAGTTCTTTCCATTATTAGTGGATTCACAGGAATTGGATTAAGAAAGCTTCCTGAAACTAAAAAGGCGAGCAATGACAAAGTAGTTACAGCTTAATGATTTAATTTTATTCATTTGTTAGGGAGGATATTATGGAAAAAGAATTGACTCAAAAACAAGAGAATGAAATTCAGCGGCAATTTGATATTTTGGTATCAAATACAACTAGTGTCGTTGAGAAAGCAGAATTAAAAAATAAGATTAAAATTTCAGTAGTTAATAATAAACCATTATAAAAGGTAGATTGCAACAATTAATCGAATTTTTCGGACAAGTCACCAAAGAAGACTTGGAGTGGCGTTTTCCACCCTAAACATTTCCGGGGACGCCAGTTTAAGTACTTTGAGATCATAGTCAGCTCTTCGTCCGTAACGCTCTCAATTGGCTGGTTCTTTGGAATGTGTAGCCGAATCTCGCGGTTCAACCGTTCGTTGGTTCCGCGTTCATGTGGCGCATACGGGTGGGCAAAATAATGGGCAATTCCGCAGGCTTCAATTTCCTTGAAGCCTGCGAATTCCTTACCGTGATCACTGGTAATTGACTTGACCAAGCCGCGCAACTCCTCGTTAAGCTCTAGGATTGCCTTAGTCATAGCTTTACTATCACGTCCCGGTAAACGACGAATAATCATTAGTCGGGACTTACGATCAGTAAAGGTAGCTAGGACCTCGCCCCTGGTTTTTCCTGATAGGATGGTATCGACTTCAAAATGACCAATCTCTTGACGCAGGTTAGCCTCGTCCGGGCGTTGGTTGATAAACTTCGCCCCACGTGTGTACTGACCACGACCGTCGTGGCTCTTTCGGTACCGCACACCGTGGTCTGGAAGGACCTCGCGTTTGATGTCCAACCAGCCCTTGTCCAGCCAGTTATAGAGGGTTTTGAATGGCATTTGGAGAATATGCGCGATGACTTCAAAACTCCACCGCTGTTCGAGAATGATCCCACGGACGAATTCTCTTAAATTCTCTGTTAGAAGAGTTTTCCGCCCCCGGTGAGTTAGCTTCTTTTCGCAGTCTTCCTGAGCTTGATCAGCGTCATAGTATCCCTTAGGACAGCGCTTTAGTTCATAGTTGATGGTTGAAGGAACTACACCAACTTCTTCAGCAATTTGTTTTTGTGAGTAACCAACCTTAAGCAGCGTTTGGATGACAGTTCTATCCGATAATGTTAAAATGTGACTCATGGGTAATGGACTCCTATTGTTTATAGTTTTGTCACTTAAAACAATACCGGGTCCATTGCCCTTTTTCTATCCAAATTTTTCGTCTGGGTAGAATTCTATTTAATCTTACAATCTACCAAAAATAAAAAAATAGAGCAGAAATGTTCTGTTTTTTTATTTTGGGTTTGACAGAATGCCAATTAATCGTAAGCTTAAGACTGTTAAGCTTAGAAAGACAAGCAAATTTAGGGAGATTATTATGAAGAAAATTAAAATAGCTATTTGGGGAATTAACGTTGTTTTAATTGCAATTATTCTTTTTCTAGTTTTGGGAAACGGCTTCAAGAATAATGACAATAAAAATAATTACAGTACTTATACTGTTCAACGTGATAATACTAATTATTTCAATGGTATTGTCCAAGAAACGGACAAAAAGGTAGTCAGCGACGAGCCTAAGTCAGAAGACGAAACTTTAGTCGCAACACGTGTTACAAATGGTCAGCACGTAACTAAGGGTCAGGTGTTATTCAGCTTTTATAAAGATATGAGTAGTGATATCAGTAGTGTTAACGCCGAGATTCATCAGGCACAATTAGCCATTCAAGAGTACAATTCGTCAGATAAAAAGACGGATGATCAGATTGAATTAAGCAAGAATCAAGAAATGTTGACAGAAGCTCAAGCTAAATTAGCTAAACTTAATCAAGCACAAAATCGCCAAGTGACTGCGCCAATTGATGGTACTTACTACAAGGACGATTCTGGTCGTGAGTTCATTTATGGTGCTCCTGTTATTCAAGGTAACGTCAACGAGTATAGTCTAGATAAAATTAAAGTTGGTGACGATGTAACAGTAGTTGAGAACGATGGAACTAAAATTTCAGGAAATTATGAACAGAAGGATAGCATTCCTTACAGCACACATAATGTTTCCTATTATCATTTCCGCGTTTCAACAGACGAGAAATTGCCATACGGGATGCATGTTCAATTGAAGACTGAATCAGATGGCTATAAGATTCCGGAAAGTGCTGTTTGGTCAGGTGATACAGTTTATCTTTTGAAGAATAATAAGAAACATAAACGTATTCTTACCATGACGAAAAAAGGTCACTATTACTATGTAATGGACGGAATTAAAACTGGCGACAAATTAGTTTTGAAATAGGACGGTGGAGTAATGCTAAAGGTTACTAATATAGGTAAAGCTTATGGCAAATTCACTGCTCTAGAAAATATCAATCTGGAAGTAGCCGATGGAGAGTTCCTGGCTATTATGGGCCCTTCTGGATCAGGTAAATCGACTTTGATCAATATCCTAGGATTGTTGGATCAAAGTTATACTGGTGAATATTTGCTAAAAAATAAGAATTATAAAACAGTCAGTGATAACTTTCTGTCACGAATCCGAGGCGACCAATTGGGATTTGTTTTTCAGAATTTTAAACTATTGACGACTTATAATGTCTACGAAAATATTGAAATACCGCTTATTTATAGTAAGAAAGAACAGAATAATAAGCGTGAATTAATTGAAGACGTGATAGAAAAAGTTGGTTTGAAAGGTAAAGAAAAGAATCGTCCTTCTGAATTATCTGGGGGTCAACAACAAAGAGTTGCGATTGCCAGAGCCATTGTCAATCATCCTAATTTGGTGATTGCTGATGAACCAACAGGTGCCCTAGATTCGAAGACTAGTAAGGAAATCATGGATATCTTTACTAAACTAAATCAAGATGGCACGACAATTATCATGGTAACTCACGATAGTGAAGTAGCTGAATACGCCATGAGAACTGTATATATTCGTGATGGTCGTCTATACAACGATGAAAAGAGCGTGAAAAAATCATGACAGATAAAATTTTGATCGCTTTTAAATCAATTGGGAAGAATAAGAATCGTAATTTTCTAACTATGTTAGGAATCATAATTGGAATTGCCAGTGTTATTTGTATTTTGGCAATTGGGGATGGCTTTGCACATACTGTGACTAAAGGTATGGGTAATCATAATACTCGTAACAAAGTCGTTATTATGTACCAACCAACCACAGATGATAATACTGATGGAGGATTCACTAATAATGATGAAGCCGTTTTGGAGAAAATACCTGGAGTTGAACAGGTTAAATTAGCTAGTAGTGTCGTTGAAGCGGGTGCTAAAGCTCAATATAAGACTAAGAATGTAACAATGAGTTTGAATAAACAACCCAAACATTTGAAATTAGTAAAAGGTGATTATTTTCAAATGAGTGGGGCTTCAAACGGAGTTTATATTTCAGAAGATTTGGCTCACAAATTATTCAAAAAGAATGTGCTAAACCGTTTGATTTCAATTGATGGCACAGTTTTTGTTGTTCAAGGAATTTATCACATCAGTGATATGAATTATCGTCCAGATGCTTATGTTTCTAAGACAATCTTTAAGCAACTCTTTGCTAATCAAATTTCCAAAGATGAAGCTCGTTTGTCAGTTGAACCTAAGGCTAATAAGAAGTGGATCGGCAAAAGAGCAGTTAAACAGATGAAGAAGATGGGTGAACAAAAGAATATCGGTACCTATAAGGTTTCTAACCCAGATCAAGTAAGTAAACAATTCACAAAAATTTTAAATGATATTACTTACTTCATTGCCTTTATTGCTGGAATATCATTATTGATTGCTGGTATTGGAGTTATGAATGTAATGTACATAACGGTGTCGGAACGCCGTAAAGAAATCGGGATACGTCGAGCTTTTGGTGCTACTTCGAATGATATAAGAAATCAATTTTTGATTGAAAGTGTTGTTTTATGTGTAATTGGGGGAGTTATAGGAATTATTTTCGGATACTTATTAGTAGCGATAATTAATGCATTCTTACCATTCAAAGCCGTTATAACGGCTTATGCATTAATTCTCTCCTTATCAGTATCGACTGCAGTTGGATTGATCTTCGGATTCATTCCATCAAATAAAGCTGCTAAATCAGAATTAGTAGGACTCTTGAAAGAAGAATAGGGGAAAATATGAAAAGATTATATGAATTAGATAAGGTGTCACGCTTCGGGATATTCCTGATATACTTCTTTATGACAGTTGCCAGTATGCTAGTGACTGATTCTAATTTGAGCCAGATGCCAGCAATGGGTAAGTATTTGAAATTAGTTCTCTTTGCTTTAGGAGCATTGATAATTTTTGCAGTTATCTATGGTTTGTTTGTCCTATTGTTAAAGAATAATAATAATTACAAACCAGCTTTATTAGTTAACATGGCGCTATGTTTGGCTCTAGATGGATTGTTGTCAGCAATAGTTTATCTTATTGCTGGTAAAAGTAATATTTGGGTCAACGGGATTGTTGGGTTTATTAGTTTAGGTGGATTAGCACTTCTTAACTGGAAGACTTTAGAAGTACCACAGTCTGATAAAATCAAAATCACAGTTTTAACAGCAATCGTGTTTGTTCTGTCATTATTTTAAAAGGTGAGATAAATGAATGATTATTCGCAAATTAAAACAGAGTTAGATCGTTTAGATATTCAATTTCAATTAATCGAACATCCAGCTGTTTTTACGGCTGAAGAAGCTGATAAATATGTTGCCAATATTCCTTGTATGAGAACTAAGTCATTATTTTTAACCGATAAGAAAAATACGGATTATTACTTAGTTTTTGTAAAAGATAATCAGCGTTTGAATATGAAAAAATTTGCCCAGATAGTAGATAAGAAGCATCTCAAATTTGCGTCAGATCAATCTTTATTAGAAAAATTGGGAATTAAATCAGGCTCCGTTTCTATTTTTAGTTTATTGAATAATGAAGCTAAGGATGTACAAGTTTATTTTGAAAAGTCAGTTGTAAGTGGATTACCATTGACCTTTCATCCGAATGACAATACGAAAACAATGTTGTTAAAACCAGAGGATCTATTCAAATTTTTGAAGAGTATCGGATTTTCTTATCAAATAATTGAATTGTAAAAAGTCAGGACAGATTGTCTTGGCTTTTTTGCTACAGTCAGTCCATGAGATAATGCCTACAAAAAATTCCGAAGAATATTGCGCTGGACAGTTTCAAAAATTAGTTGATAAAAATTTTTCCTTATGAATTTCTAACAAATAATTCTGTATTTTATATAAACAAAAAGCGGTACAATAACGCTTTCTTCCATGCGATAATTGGTGCGAGGAGAAAATGCGATGAGAAAAACACTAATGATTTTGACCTTGTTAGTATTCGTATTACCGCTTTCCGCGTACAGTGTTAATACAATTAAGAATTCTTTGCATCATGATTCTAATACTAGTTGCATTACGACAAAAGAAAACCAACGTAAATGGAGAAGACAAACTGCTAAGGCGAATATTATTCATAGCGAAGGTAATGGCAGGGAGAAAGTTCCTGTTGGAATATCTTTAGATGATTTGAAAAATTATAACCAAGCTGTCATCGAGGGAACTATCTATAATCTGGAGAAAATGCGAAGTCCACAAAGTATGGCTTACACCAAGGCTTCAGTTCATATTGATAAAGTTATTAGTGGCGACAAGTCCTTGAAAAATAAGATCGTCTATTTAGCTTTAGATGGTGGTTTAGTCTCATTCGATGATTGGTATAGTGAAAGTAAACATAAAGCGTATGGTCACAATATGTTGGTTAAAAATGATGCATTTCCTTTGCCAATAATTGGATCCAAAATTATCACAGGTTTGATTCCTAACAACTTGGATGAACCAATTGAACTGAATAATGATTTAAAACGAAGTGGTTTTACTAGTAAGAATTCCTTTACTATCAATACACCACAGTATAATTTCTGGGTAAAAGGACCTAATGCCAAAGAGTATCGTTTAAATAATCCGACATTACGTAAAAAGAACATTAATGGTGATTATTTGGTGGAATCTTTACAGCAATTGACCAAAGAAATTAATAGAAAATTTAACGATGAGAAGCCAAAAGAGCACCAGTAATCATAGATTACTGATGCTCTTTATTTAGTTGTTCATTAATTCATTTAGCAATTCTTTAGCTGACTCGTGAAGACTATCTTTAGATTTGTCATAACCTAGGTGGGTATAAATTTCTCCAACATAAACTTTATCTTGATAGAGCTTATTGAAGACTTTATCGATGATCGGACGTGTACGTTCCTCTTCTTGTACTGGTCCAAATGGATTAGCAAAGAAAGTTGTACTCATTCCGATTTCGTCAGTTGTTCCTAAGGCCTTACGTTTTCCAGAAATGAAGGTAGCCTTAGCTTTTTCTTCATCGGGGAATTGATGCAAACCGATTTCAGCATCGTAATTGTTAGCGTAAACCCACATGTCGATAGAATGATGCTCAACTACGTGTTTATAGGTATTGGCTGGTAAAATTACTCGAGCATTTTTTAATTCTGGATTCAAGTAGATGCCTCGATCCATATTATTGAATGCTACAGAACTGCTCAAATCATCAAGACGGACAAAGGCACCTGTTTCAGTACCTTGAGCGTAAACATTACCTTTTTCATCAAAGGCAAAACTACCCATGTCATCAAAAATTGTTTCGATATTAATGATTTTATCATCGGCTACCTCTTGAAGAGCTTCGATTGATTCAGACTTGCCAGCACCGGAATCTCCAAAAAAGACAACTGATTTAGTTTTACCATTTGAAAAACTAATTTTGACCATCGAGCCGTGAATTGGTAAGTGATTTTCGTAAATCATGTGGAGATTATGAAGAGTTAAACACATCTTCTTCATATAGCCAAAATAAGTTGTTTTATCGTTATAAGGGACTTCACCGATCCAAATATTGTTAGCTTCATCATGATAATAATGACTGACGTCACCTTCAGTTTTATTTAAACCGAATAATAGAATTTCATCAGGCTTTTGACCAGCGATACTTTCCCTGTCGGCTACTTCAAATAAGTTAGCTAGAGCAATGCCACTAACAAAATAATCACGATGGAAGTAAATGAAAGTCAAACTTTCACCAATTTTGGCGGGGAAGCAATACCAGTCCTTTTGAGTACCGTCGAATTTTTCAATAGGATTATCGAATACTTCACTGAAAGTACCTTCACGTTTATTACTCTTAGTGTGCATCATCATTGGTGGACGAAGCATTAAGGTATCTAAAAACCTGATGCTTTCGAGTGATTGATACTTTTGAGGAGTATCCCATTTAATTGTTTGTGTAAGGACACAGGCATTAGTTCCGGCATTTACTTGTCGATAAGTGCGATTAGTAAATCCTTGAAGTTTTTCCTCAATAGCACGGTAAAGATGAATAACGACCTCATTAAAGTGATTATCAATATTCATAAAGTCGCTTTTAGCAATGGCACTATCGTGTTTATTGATCAAAGAAACTCTGAAGTAGGAACGATAGTATGAATAAAAATCTTCAATACTTTTCAGAATTTGCTCATTATCATATTTTTCATAGTTATCTTTATCGTCGATCAAAATGGCTTTCAAAATACTGATATAAGTTTTGGCATCTAAGCCTTCGACCTTGTTGGTAATGGCTAATTGACTTTCGTCTAAATATAAATGAACGAGATTGTAAAAGCCTTGGCTATTAATTAATTGAAAAACATCTTGAATGTATTCCTCATTATAATTAATCACAGCAACTGAACGATCTGGATTTATGTAAAAGGCATTAGATTCAATAGCCTTGGATGATAATTCTGACATACTAGGTTCTCCTTTCAATTCATGAACTTAAGTAACATTTTATATTAATTCTCTGTAAATCGATAGTATAAAATTAAAACGAATTTAATGGAAATCCTATTTTGTGACTGATTTGTAGGCAAAAAGCTGTGGAGATTATTTTTATTCGAAGAAAAAAATTATTTTATTAGAAAATATGTAATACTATCAAAACCCTAAATAAAAATAAACAGCATCCATTTAGAAGCACAATATAATGTGCCAATTCTAAATGGATGCTGTTTTAAGTTTCTGGATTATTTGAGACAAATAACAATTTGATTGATTATTCACCTAATATTTGGCTGTAACTTGTAACGGTATTAATACCATTATCACGTTCAAGCATTGTTAAACTGGAATTCTTAGGACTTTGTGTTAAGTCAAATTTACCATGACCATAACGCTCTGTAATAGAACGGATAGTTGTTCCATGTGTAACTAGTAGAATCTTGTCACCATCTTTAGCAATTTGATCAATTTTTTCAAAACCGCGATCAACTCTAGTCCAGTATTCTTCAGCATTTTCAGCATCATGGAATGGATCGGCTTCTTTCATGAAATCTCTTGTAGCATCAAGTCCATATTTGGAAAGGATATCACCAAAAGTTCTTTCACCATGTGGTTGACCAACGATGAACCAAGCTTCAGAAGAATTCATACCTTCGAAGTAGCCGTAGAATTGTTCTCTGAATTCCATTAATTTAGTGGGATTAAGTTGTTCACGGTTTTTATTGTCATCAACGATCAACTTGCAAGTGTCAATTGCTCGACGTGCGTCTGATGAAAAAGCAGCATCAAAGTCAACATCTTTTAAAGCTTTAGCAGCTTTCTTAGCAACTTCTAGACCCTCAGGTGCAAGGGGAGTATCAGACCAACCTTGCATTTTATTGTATTTATTAAACCAAGTTTTACCATGGCGAATCATGTAAATTTGGTATTTAGCCATTAGTGCCCTCCTCAAAGTTTGTAAGTTAATTTTACTACACTAGAGAAGAGATTGATTGTATTTTGTAACTCGGTTAACACCATTATCACGTTCTAGCATTGTTAGACTGGCATTTGCCGGTACGTCATTTAATTCAAAATCACCGGCTTTGTAGCGATATGCTAATCCTAAAATAGTAATACTGTGAGTCACTAATAGAATTTTGTCACCATCTTTGGCAATTTGATCAATTTTTTTAAATCCACGTTCGATTCGATTCCAATATTCAGTGGCATCTTCAGCATCATGTAGTGGATCAGCTTCTTTGACGAAATCCATTGTTGCATCAAAACCGTAATTTTGAACGATTTGAGCGAAACTTTTAGCATGATGTGGTTTACCAATGACAAACCATGACTCATCAATTCCACGGCCTTCGTAGAAACCATAAAATTGTTCTCTAAATTCTGACAGTTCTTGGGGTACTAGGTCGTTTCGGTTTCTTCTGGTAATAATCCGACAAGTGTCAACGGCACGCTTCATATCTGAAGTCAGTGCTGCTGCAAAATTCACATTTTTCAAGGATTCAGCAGCCTTTTGGGCAACTTCAACGCCATCGTCGGTCAATGGTGTATCGGACCAACCTTGCATTTTTTGATATTCGTTATACCAAGTTCTTCCATGTCTAACTAAATAAATTTGATATGCCATTATACATGCCTCCTAGTACAACAATTCTACTATAAACGAAGCTCATCTTTAGTAATTTTGCTTGTGATTGTGTAAAGTAAACTTATGAGTGGATTTGGAGGTAATCATATGAAAGTAGCTGTGATTGGAGCAAACGGTAAGGAAGGTTCTTTAATTGTTAAAGAGGCAAAAGGGCGTGGGTTGGATGTCACTTCCATTGTTCGTGATAGCAAAAAATCGCCAACTGATAAGTATTTAGTTAGGGACGTCTATAGCTTGACAGCTGATGATGTTAAAGACTTTGACGTATTAGTCGATGCTTTAGGCTTCTTTGACCCTAATGTTAAAGAATATGTACCAGCCACGAAACATTTAATTGAAATTCTAAATGGTAGTAAAACAAGATTATTGGTTGTTGGTGGAGCAGGATCACTCTATCTTGATTCAGATCATACCAAACAACTTTACGAACAAGATGATTTTCCTGAAGCGGTTAAGCCTTTGAGTGAGGAAATGGGCAAGTCGTTGGATGAATTACGTCAAAGTTCAATTAATTGGACTTTCATTAGTCCAGCTGCCAGTTTTGATGCTAAAGGTGAACGGACAGGTAAGTACGTTTTAGCTGGTGAGGAATTGACCCTTGATAAAAATGGTAAATGTGAGATTAGTTATGCAGATTTTGCAATCGCTATGGTTGATGAAATCGTTAATGCAAAACATCAAAAAAAACGCATTAGCGTTAGATGGTAGGTAAAAAATGAATATTCTTGTAACTTATATTAGTATGACAGGACGCAATGAAAAGATTGCTAAACATCTTCTTGATTATTTGGAAGAACACAATGCTGATGTGACTCTCGAACAAATGATTGAAACAGATGCTTTTGCATTGGACAGTTATGACGCCGTTATAGTAGAAACTTATACTTATAACGATGGTGAGATTCCAGATGAAGCGCAAGATTTCTATGATGATTTAAAAGATGTTGATTTGAATCATACCAAGTTTGCTGTTTTAGGTTCTAGTTCTAAACAACATCTTCATTTTGGACGTGCAGTCGATTACTTTACGATGCAACTTAATTCCAGCAATGGTGAGCAAGTTGCCGATTCAGTGAAGATTGATCAGGATCCTGATGAAGATGATTTTAGAAGGGTGGATCAATTAGCAGATTATGTTTTAAAGAGTTTGAAGTAACAAATAGGCGCGATAATCAAAATTGATTATCACGCCTATTGTTTTATACGTAATTTTGAAATTCAGTTTTGTTATGAACTTTTTCAGAGAAATCAGTAAAGATTTGTTTTGATAAATATTTGGATGTAAGCTGATTCCTGAGACAACTTTTAAGAGAGGGTATAATGAATAAATCGTCTCTCAAAAGGAAGGAATTTTTACATGCCAACTCGTTACGACAAAGAATTCAAACAAAACATCATCAACCTATATAAGCAAGGCGAATCAGCTGCCCAACTGGCCAGAGAATATGGCATTGGCTATTCAACCGTTCATAAGTGGATCCAGGGCCAAGCCAAAACTCAATCCGGTAAATCGCCAGACGAAATTAAAGCGATGGAAAAGCGGCTGGCTTCCCTGTCTGAGGAGAACGAAATCCTAAAAAAAGCCCTGGGCTTCCTTGCGCAGAAGTAACCAATATTTTTGATTACATTCACCAAGAAAGCCATCACCACCAGGTAACTAAGATGTGCCGAATCCTCGGTGTTTCCAGAGCTCAGTATTATCGTTATCGATCCCCAAAGCCTTCAAAACGCCGGGCCGAAGATGCGGACTTAAAACAACGGATTCTGCGGATCTTTGCGGAATTTAAGCAGCGATACGGTGTTATGAAGATCCACCATGAATTGAATCTGGAACTTCAACCACTGCAGCGTCGGTGCAGCCCAAGACGGATTTCCCGGCTCATGAAGGAACTGGATATCCACTCCGTTACCGTCAATAAATGGAAAGCGGCTTCGGCTTCCAAAACCAAGGTTGAACAGCGTCCCAACTTGCTTAAGCAGGATTTCTCGACCACTGGTTTAAATCAAAAATGGACCGCTGATATGACCTATATTCAAACGAAGCGTAATGGCTGGTGTTACTTATCAACCATCATGGATCTGCACTCAAGACGAATTATCGGCTATTCATTCTCAAAAAAGATGGATACTGATTTAGTCTTAAAGACCCTGGAAAGCGCGGTTAAAAATCGAACCATTACTGGGGACCTGATTATCCACACAGACTTAGGATCACAGTACACCAGCGATGATTACAACCAACGGTTAACAGAACTACATATCCGCCACTCTTACAGCCGTAAGGGGTGTCCATACGATAATGCACCAATGGAATCTTTTCATGCTTCCCTCAAAAAGGAATGTGTTTATCCAGTGCCGGTCTTTGAGAATTATGAAACTGCCGCTGCTGTCCTTTTTGAATATGTGCATGCTTTCTACAATAGGAAGAGAATTCATAGTTCACTGGGCTACCAGACCCCCTTACAAGTTGAAATCGCAACACTTGCGAGCCAAATGGCCGCCTGATTTAATGCTTTCCAGGGTTCAAATAAGTTATTAATCACGATTAATGATTTATTTGAGCTGTGGAAGGTAAACGCGGTTCTGAATGTCTCTTAAAACCTGTCTCAAATATTGACTTCAATCCACCCTTCTTGATGCGACATTATGATGACACCTTTTGAGTTCAAAAGTTTAATAATGTACATAATGGAAAAATAAATTTAAAAACATCAAAATTTTACAAACAATTCATCTTTTGTCCACCTTTAACACTCATGATAGAGAAAAATGTTATTAAATAGATTTTTATATAAAAGTTAAACTATACTTAAAAAATATATTTGGCTAATATAATATTTTTAGAAAAAAGTGTTTAAAGACAATAGTTATCAGTGTTAGCTATTGTATAATACAAATTGAGGTGATGAAGGCATGATTAATACACCATATACTTTCCAGGATACTGATGCGTTTAAGAGTACTGAACGCTTAATTATTAAAGGCCGTTTTTTTGCGACCGCAGTTTCAGATTCGTTTAATACATTTAAACCTAAAAAAAGAAATATTCATAAAATATTAAATATCAAAAACAAATTATTAGTTCCCGAATTATTGGAAGTTAAACGCCAAAGAATGTCTAAGTCTGTTTTTGCATTCTTCCGTGGAACTGTTGACGTGATGCATTACGATCTTTCACGAAATGAGAATAGTGGTATTCGTGTTTTGGTCGGTGGGGATGCTCATTTAGGAAACTTCGGTTTCTATGGTTCGTCTGAAGGACAGCTATTGTTTGATATGAATGATTTTGATGAGGCTCATTTAGGTCATTGGGAATACGATTTAAAACGCTTGTTGGTGAGTGCACTTTTAGTTGCTCGTTCACATGGCTTTGATGAGAATGATGTTCAAGAGTACCTCTTAACAGTCGTTGATACTTATTTTGATACCTTGAAGCACATGACAAAAATTTCGGAAATGAAACGTTTTATCTTGCCTAATACACTTCAAAATATTACGGAGATATTCGGTAAACTCAAGGATAATGAAGAATATTTCCAAGAATCTTTTAACAATATGATTGCTAAAAGTATCAAGAAGGCGCAAAAGAGTAATTCTAAATTAGTTATTGAAAAATATACCGAAGTAAACGATGGTCAGCGCCGTTTTGTTGAAAATAAACCGGTCACACAACACATAAGTAAAAAAGATTATAAGAGTGTTGCACGTGGATACGAAAAGTATAAGAAAAACCAACGTAGTGATGTTAGACTGTTTTTAGAAGACTTTAAAATTATTGATATTGTTCGCCATAGTGTCGGAGTTGGCAGTGTTGGTACACTTTGTTATTTAATTTTATTGAGAGATTTGGATAGTAACTACTTAGTTTTACAAGCCAAACAGGCTTTACCTATCTATAATAATGACGAGTTGTATTTTGATAGTAAAGTTAGTCAGGGTCAGAATATTGTTAACAGTCAATTGATCTTGCAAAGTGCGTCTGATCCGTTTTTAGGGGCCTTTGATACTGAGCAATATAGTTTTTATATGCGTCAATTCAAGGATATGAAATCATCTATTAATTTAGATAAACTAGATTTTGAATCTTTCAAGGATTATACAAAAGTCTGTGTTATTCTCCTTGCCAGAGCGCATTCACATTCACCAAACTATCCTTTGATTATAGGATTTGGTGAAGAGTATGCTGATATAGCTAACTCACTAATGAATTTTACTAACAGTTATGCTCAACAAGTGGAGTACGACTTTGAATCATTCCAGAAGGATTTAAAAGATGAAGGGTAGTCATTTTAATGAAAAGGAAATTTTATAATCGCGATTTAAGCTGGATACTATTTGATAATAGAGTAATTGATCAGGCCTATGATAGTGATGTACCACTTTTAGAAAGACTACGTTTTTTGTCCATTGCTTCAAACAACTTAGATGAATTCTTCCGAGTAAGAATGCACAATATTGATAGTATGGTTATTAATAATAAAACTGAAAAGAGAACAGATTTAACTGGTGATGAAGTTCTTAATTTGGTTTATGAATTTAATTCTAGAAATATTGCTAAGCAGTACAAAAAATATGAAGCATCAATGCAAGATGCGCGTAATAGAAAATTGTTCTATATATTAAAATACGATGAATTAAAGGATTCTGAAAAGAAAACTGTTAAAAAATACTTTAATAAAAAAATCTTGCCACGGATTGATATGCAAAGATTCTCCAAGACTTACAAATATCGCCGTAATCTGAATTTATTGATGGAAACGCCACATCACATTTATACTAGTCCGATTCCTGAGGATTTGGATCGTTTAGTGGAGACTGGCATTGAAAATCACTATATTTTGATTGAAGACGTTATTCGTAATGTTGCGACCGATTTGATTAGAAAATATAAGATCAAGAAGACTTATGTTTTCCGAGTTACTTACGATCAGAACAAACCATATGACTTCTTAAGTAAAGATATGACTGATGATGAATACTTGAATAAGATGATCAATTACGTTGATACCAGAGAATTGCGTAATATTATGCGAGTAGAATTCGCCTGCAACGGCGAAAGCCATAGTCGTGAGTATTTTGCCAAACTATTTGATATCAGTAAGAAAAGTGTTTATAAGATACCAGGGCCAGTTGATATTAAATTCTTGAATACACTTTTCAAGCGTTATCGTGATCATAAGGATTTGATTTTTCCACCTTTCAAGGCATTAAAGTGGAATCCATCTAAGAACATATTGGATTATTTGAAACATTCCTCATTGCTAGTTCAATATCCATATGATTCGTATAGTGTCTTCATTGATTATTTGGAAGCAGCCGTCCATGATTCTAAGACAACTAAGATTCTTATCACAATTTATCGTACGGAAAAAGATTCTGATTTGTTGAGACTTTTGAAAGAAGCCGCAGAAAAAGGTATCGAGGTTACCGCTATTGTTGAACTGAAGGCTAGATTTGATGAAGTTCATAATATTGAGGTAACCAAATTTCTACGTGAAGCTGGCGTTCAAGTTTTATTCGGTGACAAAGTTAATAAAGTCCATTCAAAGATTTGTTTGGTATTACATGGCGACAATAGAGGGTATGTTCAAATTGGAACGGGAAATTACAATGCAATCACTGCTAATGGTTTTTCCGATTTGAGCTATTTTACAAGCAATCAAATGTATATCGATGATGCAACAAGATTCTTTGATTACCTAATTAATGAGACCAAAGTTGAATACAATCTATTAGTAACATCACCAGATGGTATTAAGAAAATGATAATTGAGAATATTCGCTTGGCTACTGAAGCATATTTGCGTGATGGTCAAGGTGGAGTCTTCATGAAGGTCAACGGTTTAACTGACGTTGAGATCATTAATGCAATCTACAAGGCTGCTCGACAAGGGTTACCATTTAGAATGATTGTTAGAGGTCCATGTTCATTGAAAATCGGTATCTGTGGACCAAAAGAAGATATCCGTGTGAAGAGTATTGTGGGGCAGTTGTTGGAGCACAGTCGGATTTTCAAATTCCAATATGGTAGTGATCATACTGATGTTTGGATTTCGTCAGCTGATATGATGACCAGAAACTTAGATCGTCGTGTCGAATTAGCTGTTCCAATTGTTGAGGAAAAATCAAAATTGAAATTAAATAAGATTATCAATACCTTCTTGAAGGATACAGAGAATTCTTATTGGTTAGATTCCGATGGTGATTATGTCAAAGAAGAGAAAGATAATGGAATTTCTGCACAACAGACTTGGCTAAGCCGCTTGAAGTGGAGAAAGTACATTAAAACAAATTAAAATTTGGGGATTTTTATAGAATTCGTCATGAGTTCTATTTTTTTTTGCTTTTAATTGATTGTATAAAAATAACCACCCATTTCTGGGTGGCTATTTTTGTTAGATTTGAAAGACTAAGTTTAACATGTTTTCTTAGTTATTGCTAAGTTTGGATTTTTTGTTTGATAACAATAATAACCAAACTTCTATGAAATATAGTGGAAACGCGTTCCACAAGGGCAACCTCCTGTGGTTTGCTACGATACCGAAATCACACGCCAAGTGCGCGTGTAATTCCGATATCTAGGCAAATCCTCGGAGGCTGAGCGCCCTTGTTCCACGCTCTAACGCTCTAGTCTTTGAAATTGCCGCTTTCAACGTCTTTGATGAATTGTTCCAAATGGTCGAAGTATACTGGAGCATTATCGATCATATGATGGTGTCCACCATTTGGTGTTGTTACTAGACGTGCATGTGGAATTTCTTTTTGCATAATCTTAGCTGTTGCGATTGGCATTGTTTCATGTTCACCGAATGTCAACAATGTTGGTACTGTGATTTCTTTAAGGTGCTTTCTGAAGTGCCAGTCTTTTAACTTACCTGTAATAACGAATTCGTTGTCACCTTGGAATGTGTTGTAAACAGCTGTAGCTGTTGTGTCGATTAAATGTCTGATGGCTGTTGGTTGTTTACGATCAACGTATTCAGCATTTAAGATATCAACGTAGCTTTGGTATGTAGGATCTGAGAGATCGTTTTTAGCTTCGATATCTTGCATATATTTAACTTTGTCAGGACCTAATGTGTCTAAACGACATTGGTTAACGCTCTTAACGTATTCGTCAATTTCATCAACCATACTTGAAATGATGGCACCTTTAAGGTGTTGTCCATATTTAGCAGCGTACATTTGAACTAATGCGCCACCCCATGATTGTCCGATTAGATAAAAGTTATCTAAACCTAGCTTTTGTCTAACTTCTTCAACTTCTTCTAGGAAGTAATCGTATGTCAGATATTTTTTAGCGATTTCGGGATCGCTATAGTCGGGTTGATCTGAATACCATGATCCTAGTTGATCGTACATAGTTACTTGAACGCCTAAGTCGGCTAATTTTTCACCGAAGTTTTCCCAATATTCGTGGTTTCCACCGGGTCCACCATGAAGGCAAAGCAATTTGATATCGCCATGACCTTGAGTGTTAGTCCAAAGATGGTAGCCATTGTCTAATGTTAAAATTGTTGTTCCTTGTTTCATAAGATAAGTCACCTTCCTGCAAATGATAGTTATAAGTATATATCTATATCTAAGGTTATTTCAAATATTCTATAATATAATTTTAATAATTCTAACAAAAATCTTATTTTTATTATGAGAAATTATAGTGTAAATATTTTAAATGGATATAACATATATGATAAAATTGGTATACGTTTATAAAGGGGCGATATGATGAAAAAGTGGGTTATTAGTCTATTGTCTGTGGGGATGCTTTTGGGAATATTTGGTGTGTCAGGAATTAGTGACTCAGACTCGCCAAATACGGTTGAAGAAACAGTTCAAGCAGATACTAATAGTAATAATGAACGAACAATTAATTATGCGGTTTATCCGGGGAATTCTAGTTTACTCTCACCAATGGATGCATTCTTCACCAAAAGTGCAGATATAACATCTAATGATGATGGTAGCTACAAGGTTACATTGACAGCGGAAATTTCAAATTTAACTAGCTTAAAAGTAACTACAATTGATAACCAACAACCAAGTGTTTCAAGTACTTACACTAAAAATGCTAAAAAGTATGTTGATATTAGTTTTAATATTAAGAGTTTAAGCGAATTAGATAAGCCAATTTCAGGAACTATACAGACAAAATTGCTAGATCTAACTGTTGATAAATCAACGGTCAGTTTTAAGTTTGATTCCAGTAGTTTGGACGGTCAAAAATCTAATACATTTTTGAATAGTTTGAAGTCGATCACTGATGCAGAAGACGAAACTAAATCAGTTTTAAATGACGCGCAAAACACAGCTAATAATATCAAAGGTGATTTGAATGGTGCTAATGATATTATTACTACACCTGATACTACTAGTTCACAAACAACGAATACTACTACTGCTAATAGTGACGGTAGTCAAGCAACCAATAATAAAACGGTTATTAAAGAATTAACTTATAAAGTTGCTAAAAACGATGGTGATGGATCGATGATTTCACCATACTTTACAAATACAGCTAAAGTGATGCAAAATCCCGACGGAACTTATTATGTCGAGATGACGATCAAGTACCCGAAGAAGTTCGGTAATAACGCGATTCAATTGAACTATATTAATCATGAGAAACCGACTAATTTAAGTTTTACTAGTTCAGGGGACAGTAATTATCTTAAATTTGATTTTCCAATTAATAATTTGGGTGATTTAGGCGAAGTAATCTCAGGTAACGCGACTTTAAACTTACCAGACTTTAATCTTGATAAGGATTTGAATTTCGATTTGAACTTTGACGGTTTCAATCCTTCAGATATTTCAGGAATCGTAAGTAGTTCTGATGTTTCTGGATTGTTGTCAGATTTGAGTAGTTTAAGTAATGCTAAGAATGTCAAGACTGACAAAGCCACTAATGACAATAGAGTACTTGGTACGTTACCTCAAACTGGTGAACAAACGAATGCAGCTTTGGGTATTATCGGTGGCTTGATCTTGGTACTCTGGATTGTTTTATTGAAAGCAACATATTTGAAGAAATAGGTCTATAGTAAATTTTTGAAATAAAATAACAGCATCTATTTAGGACGTGATGTAATACGTTTATCCTAAATGGGTGCTATTTTAGATTTTTGAGTCAATAAAGTAGTCATGTGCCAAATTTTTTACATAAAATTGTATGATTAAGAAAAAATCAATTTGAGGGTACTGCGATGGATAGTTTAGATGAAAAAGATGTTGTGGCCCTATGTGGTCAAGTAGGAGCAGTGCTTCTAGAGAATGGGGCTGAAACCTCACGGGTGGAAAATACTGTAGAGTATATCGGTCGAGCAGTAAATTTACCGATAATTTGTCATGCAACGATGACAGCTGTTTTTGTAAACTCAGAAAAGAGTGCTACAACGAGAATCTTTAAGGTTCGTGTAGGTGATTTCAATCTTCAAAAAGTTGATCGTATCAATACGCTGTCACGTGAGTTTTCACAACATAAAATGACCTTCAAAGAATTAAAAGAATCTGTGACCGAAGTTGAGTACGATACGTCAGATTTTAATTTATTTGAGAAGTGTTTGGGAGCAGGTTTAGTTTCAGTCGCACCAATGTTGTTATTCAAGGCAACTTGGTTTGATCTGTTTCTGTCATTTTTTGTCGGTATCTTAGGATATTTAGTGGCAAGAGTTGTTGGACAACACTCTAAAATCCCTTATATAGCTGTAGCCATGGGTGGTTTGAGTATCAGCATCTTAGCACATATTTTGTTAGATATGGGAATTGCTTCAAGTGCTAACAATATCATTATCAGTGCTTTAATGCCTTTGGTACCGGGAGTTCCAATGACTAATTCATTGCGAGAAATTATTGAAAAAAACACTATTTCTGGTTTAGTCAGGGCAACTGATGCCATTATGGCAGGAATTTCAATTGGTAGTGGTGTGGTTATCGGTCAAATTTTGATTAAAGCTGTCTTAGGAGGGTAAAATGCAAATATTATTAGGATTTATTTTTGGTTTTTTATCTAGTGTTGGTTTTGGCATTGTGACCAATAATCCTAGAAGAACTTTGATGCCAGCAGGATGGGTAGGGGCAATTGCTTGGGTCATTTATATTGTTGCTGGTTGGTATGATCACGGAGTAATTATGCCTAATCTTTTGTCAGCAGTTGTGATTGGTTTGTTAGGTAATTTGGCCGCTATTCTAGTCAGAGCACCAGTAAATATTTTTTATGTACCTTGTTTGGTTTCACTAGTGCCAGGAGCAATTATTTATGACAGTATGAAGAATTTTACTTTAGGGTATGATAATTTAGCTGCACACGGATTGATTAAAGCTTTAACAGTTGGACTCTCTTTAGCAATTGGATTCATTATTGCCGAAGCCATTTCTAATAAAATCTATCCACCTTTAAAAAAATATTTAGAACAAAAAAACCGCTGATATTGTGTCAGCGATTTTATTTTCCTGAAGGGGGAATTTGTTATTCAGATTCTTTAGAATCATTAGTCTTATTATTGTTGGACTGTTGTTTCTTCCATTCAGCATTAGTCATCAAATCATCAACGTTTAAAGTGATTTTATCGACTTCTTTACCAGTCATTTCTTTGACTGAACGAGAAATGCTGTTCACGATTCTATCAAAAATTTGGGGTGCTGGTTTGCCATATTCTAGAATGGCTTTTAATTCGAATGATAACTTGTCGTCATCATTGTCAACGTCTACACCTTTGGTAGGATTATCAATAAAACGATCAGTTAAGTTACTGATGGCACCGCCATTTAGAGAGAGTACACCATCAATTGAATTGGCTGTTTGGCTAGCGATTTTCTCTAAAACTTTATCTGAAAAGTTTAATTCTTTTTGAATTGAATTTTCTTGATGATTGTTTGCTTGAGCGTTAGTCATATTTTTTTCCTCTTTTCTAATTTACACGGTTACTTTCGTTATTTTTATTCTGCTGCTGCCATTCTTTTTTAGTCATGACATCACTGATGTAAACATTAGTTTCGATTACTTTAAGTCCGGTCATACTTTCGATAGCAGAACTAACTTCATGGAGAATATTTTCAAAGACCTGATGTGCATCTTTACCATATTCAAGAATAATTTCTAAGTCTAAAGCAGTTTGTTTCTCACCGACATCAACATCGATTCCTTTAGTGATATCTTCTTTACTACGAATCTTATCGGCAATATTGTCAAAGACATTACCATTCATGGAGAGAATACCGTCGATATCGCGGATTGCCATTCCAGCAATTTTAGCAATTACGTCTTCGTTGAATTTCAACTTACTATTCTTTATTAAGTCGGCGTTTAGCGGTTGTACTGCCATGTTATTACTCCTTTATTTGTAAAATTTTGGTAATTTTAGATCTTAATGAAGATTTGTCTTCTGCGGACCCAGTTATGGTAGCGATTAAGTAGCCGACCATCCCGGCCAAGACTATTAATAATAAATTTCCAAAGCCGAGAATTATCCAAATGGCAACCAATACGCTTCCAATAATGGAACCAATTATGCCTCTTTTCATATTCTTATCCTCACACAACTTTTACTTTGCCACGATTCAAATTAGGTTTTAAATCAACAGTTGTTTTCTTAATAGGAATACTTAAATGTTTGGCCAATTGTTCATTAGCGATACGTTTAATATTTTCACCTTGTCGATGTAAGTTTTGTTCTTCAGTACTAAACGCTGAAATAAACATTTTGGCTTGACGATTCTTGCCTAAAATTTTGAGATCAACATCTACGTCAGTGAGATTAGGAATTTCTTTGACCTTATTTTTAACCATTTTTTCAATGGAAGACTTAGAAATCCGTAATTTACCATTAGCAGAGTCGAAACTAACTTCTTGGTGTTTGACCGGTACGAAAATTCCATACATCAATAGAACCAAGAAGATCAGAGTAGAGATACCGGCTAAAATCAGTGAAGTGTAGAGTAGAAAGTCTCTTGGAAGTTGAAAACTTTTGATTACTTCTACCACTGGTTTAAGCGGATAAGCCAAGGCAACGAACCAAAGTACTTGTAGTAATCCTAGTATAGAAGCAACTATTAGAATACCTTTCGATATTTTTTTCATAAGTTTCCCCTTACTAACTTCTTCTCATACTACTGAAAAGCCAAGTGGTTAATAATACAACGACTATAGCTCCAACAATAGCTGGTACGATTGCCATACCTGCAATACTTGGACCCCAAGCTCCGAGAATTGTTTCACCGAGCCAAGCTCCAACTAAACCTCCAATAATGTTACCAACCCAGCCCCAAGGCATATCTCGGTTGATAATCATACTAGCAATAGCCCCAATAACGGCGCCAACTATAATGACCCATATAGTATGTAGCACTTTAACCATCCCTTTCTTTCAAGAAAATTAATATTTTCTTTTATTTATAGATTCATCTTAAAGAATTACTTGTGAACTTGTCCACAAATAACTAATCGAAACCATAAAAGAATATTAATTAAAAAAATTTGAATGATTTTAAGTAAACTTGATGGACATCAAGTTTTTTAATTACCTTAGCCAGTAGAATATGTCTTGTAAGTTGAGAGAGCGAAACGAAGATGTTCAACTCTTGAGGATTCTCTCAGAAGATTGGATAAATACGAGAAGGGAAGATTAAAATGAATAAGTTAAATATATGGATACAGAAACATCAAAATAAAATGACCGCTTCAATTGCCATTCTAATTGCAGTGAGTTTGGTTGCTAAATTTTTATTGAAACTACCAATACTTAGTACAGCCGCAATGATTATTGCCAGTATAATCGGAGCTATTCCAGTAGCTCTACATGCAATATCTGCATTACAAAACAAGGTTATTAGTATTGAATTACTAGTAACAATTGCAGTTGTTGGAGCTTTTATCATCGGGGAATATGAGGAGTCAGCGGTTGTTACATTCCTATTCCTCTTTGGTAATTACTTAGAACAAAAGACTCTAGAGAAGACTCGTTCTTCAGTTAAAAGTTTAACGAAGATGGCACCAACTACAGCCGAACTGGTTAATGAAGACGGAACAACTGAAGAAGTCGACGTTGATGATTTGGATGAGGGTGATCATGTTGTTGTTAAGCCCGGTGGCCAAATTCCTGTTGATGGAAAAATTATCGATGGTACAGGTTATATGAATGAAGCTTCAATTACTGGCGAATCAACTCCAGTTGAGAAGAGTATTGGTGATAATGTATTCGCTGGTTCGATCACTGATAACGGGACAATAACTATTGAGACGACATCTGTGGGGGAAGATACTACCTTTGGTAAGATCATCGAATTAGTTGAGGAAGCGCAAGATAGTCAGTCACCTGCTGCTCGTTTTATTGATAAATTTGCGACATATTACACGCCAGCCGTGTTGATTATTGGTATCTTAGTTTGGGCAATCACGCAAAATTTCCCATTAGCTATCACTGTTTTAGTTTTAGGATGCCCTGGTGCCCTGGTTATCGGAGCTCCCGTTTCAAACGTTGCTGGAATTGGTAACGGTGCTAAAAATGGTATTTTGATGAAGGGTGGCAATGCCGTAAATACCTTCTCCCATGTTGACACCTTGGTATTAGATAAGACAGGTACTTTAACAACCGGAAAGATGTCAGTTACTGATGTAACAAATTTTGGTAAAGATAAGAATGAAATGATGGCTTTACTTTCAGCCGTTGAAAATACCTCAGACCATCCTTTGGGCCAAGCTATCGTGAAGTACACTCATGATTTAGGTGTCACAGATGACGTTAAGTTACCTGAATTAGATACCGTCAAGGGTCAAGGTTTAGTCGGTCAAAGTGATGAATTTAAGATTTTAGTTGGTAACGAACGTTTAATGAAAGCTAATAACGTCCAAATCACTAAAGAACAAAGAAAAGCTATTAACGCTCGGATGAATGATGGAGATTCTGTCGTATTGATGGCTCTTGATCAAGAATTACGTTTAGTAGTCGGTGTGAACGATCAATTGAGACCAGATGCTAGAGAAGGACTTCAAGCATTAAAGGATGCTGGATTGAAACGAATCGTAATGCTAACTGGTGATAATAAAGTCGCTGCTCAACGTATCGCTGAAAGATTGCCAATCGATGAAGTACATGCCGAATTATTACCTGAAGATAAAGTTGAATTTGTTAAGAAATTTAAAGAACAAGGTAGTACCGTAGCCTTTGTTGGTGATGGTATTAACGATAGTCCTTCACTTGCAACAGCCGATATCGGAATTGGGATGGGTACAGGAACAGATGTTGCCATTGAAACATCAGATATTATTTTGGTTAAGTCTAGCTTTGATGCTTTAGCACATGCCTACAAGTTATCTAAGAAAACTGTCGCTAATACAAAAGAAAATATCATTATTGCGGTTGGAACAGTTGCCTTACTATTACTTGGTTTAATCGTTGGTGTAATTCATATGGGTAGTGGAATGTTTGTCCATGAATTAAGTATCTTAGTAGTTATTTTCAACGCAATGAGATTAATTCAAAATAAATCTTCAAAACTTGATTCAAATCAAGTTCTTAAAACAGCAAACTAAGTAAGATAGTGTTTGTAAGTTAGTTGAGCAAGTAATTGTCAGAGATTACTTGCGAGCTATAAGTGTTTCAACTTGGAGCATTTATAGCTCGTAGGTATTCGACGACGATGCTGGCGAAAGATTTAAAAATATGGAGGAATCAATTATGGCAAAAGCAATTTTACAATTAGGTGAATTAACATGCCCATCATGTTTAACAAAGATTCAAAAGGGTGTTGAAAACCAAGATGGCGTTTCAAATGTCAAGGTTCTCTTCAACGCTGGTAAAGTTAGAGCAGATTTTGATGAAGATAAGACTTCCGCAGATCAAATTTCCAATGTAATTACAGACTTAGGATATGAAGTTAAAAAGGTTAAAGTTAAGGAGAGTAAATAATGGCAGAACAAACAATCGACGAAAAGTTTGCAGCAGAACAAAAACAAGTTGATGCAGATCACCACAAACCAACCGCAGGGGCAATGACAGGACATATCGTTTCTAATCATTTCTTACTAAATATCAAATTGCACCAAATCAAATGGTTCGTTAAAGGTGCAAATGCTGAAAACTACAAGGCTGTTTTAAAACAAACAATTGATGAAAATAATGCTTGGTATGATAAGATAGCCGATGAATTGCTAGATGAGGGTGAATTGCCACCATCAACAATGAAAGAATATACTGAATATTCAATGCTTGAAGAAGACGGTAAGAATAAGTACATGAAGGCTGAAGATATGATTCAAACAGTCGTTAATGACTTTGCTACAGACAACATGTTTGTGACACGTGCAATTAAGTTAGCTGAAAATGAAGATCGTCCATTCATGGCTCAAGTTCTAGTTCAATTACTTGGTTTTAACAATCACCAAATCAGAATTTATCAGGCACTTCTTGGTAATTCAGCTAAAGAAGGCTTTGAAGAAGAAGACGATGAAGACTTCGATTAAGGAGAAATAATTAATGGCAAAATTAGCGCATGATCATACAGCAGAAGATTGTGTTGAGTTAGTTCCAATATTCAAAACCTTGTCACAAGAGGATATTGAGACGGTAGCTACCTTAGTTACCCATCATCACTACAAGAGTGGCGAGTATATCTTTTCCGCTGGGGATGTCGCTGATTCATTGATTATTGTGGCCCACGGACAGGCTAAAGTTTTCCAAATGTCCACGAGTGGTAAAGAACAAATGTTGCGAGTTTTGCAGACAGGCGACTTTGATGGAGAAGCAACACTATTCTCCGATGCCGAACACAGTAATTTTTCTCAGGCCTTGATGGATACGGACGTGTGCCAGATATCTCGTCCAGACTTTCAAAAGTTAATGCAAAAGGCTCCAACCTTAGCTGTTAATATGGTCAATGCTCTAGGTCGCAGAATCGTTCAATTGGAACAACAGACTGCTGAAGCTACTACAGCTAGTGTAGAGAGTCGCTTGGCTAATTATCTGTTAGAAACCAGTGCTGGTTTAGACGAAGACGTCTTTACCCTGCCACTTAAGAAAAAAGATATCGCTACTTACCTTGGAACTACTCCCGAAACAATTAGTCGAAAGTTAAGTGCTTTGACTAAACAAGGTATGATTGAAAAAATTAGTAATAATAAATTTAAGATTTTAGATGCAGATCGATTAATGATGATCGATTAGAGAGCGAAGCAGGGGCGTTCAGCTCCCGAGAATCAAGACTACTATCTCAGTCGACGGCGAAGCGTCGGCAGAGATAGTTGACTTGACCGGAAGGAGTTGCCCCTGCGTAGCTCGTTTCCACTATGTTGCAAAGAATAATGAGTATTAAAAATAAAATGGACCGAACAAAAGTCACCCATGAAAATGGGTGACTTTTGTTGTTTTATCTTAAATAAAAAGACTTAATATTAAAAAATGATTAAAAATGTTTTTAAAACTGGCAAATTACAAGTTTAATCCGAACAAGCCCGGAATCTTTCAATGGCAGTCTGTTGATGATGTATTTTTAATGGTCGTTGATTAATTAGTTCAAGTGCTGCTAGGATCTCATCAGTCGTTACTTGGCTAAAATTGGTCTTTTTCGGGAAGAACCAGCGTAACCGTCTATTAAAATATTCATTGGAACCTCGCTCCCATGGTGAATATGGATGGCAAAAATAAACTTTGATCTGATAATCCTGTTCTAAGGCCTGATAATTGGCAAACTCTTTACCATGATCAACAGTAATGGATTTTACTTGGGGACCGAAGGCCCCCATAAACTTGCCAAAGGCGGTGTTTAGAGCCTTAGCCGTTCTATTAGGGGCTTTGATGGCCCATAGAAGTCGGGTCTTACGTTCTACGAATGTAACCAGACATGATCGTGACTCACCTCGACTAGAAAGCACCGTATCTACTTCCCAATGACCAAAAGCTAACCGTTGATTAACAGTTGTTGGCCGTTGTTCGATGGAAGTCCCACTTGTAAATTTCCCACGATTTTCGCTCACTCGGTGCTGGCGGACATTCCGATTGGGTAGATCAGTCAATTTGAAGGGGAGCCAGCCACGATTAAGCCAATTATAAATTGACGCAGTGCTCAAGTTATAAGCGGCCGCAATGGTTTCTGGTGACCAGGTTAATCGTAAGTGATTGGTAATTAAAGTCGCTAATGCTGCCGTCAGCATCGAACGACGACCGCAATTCCGCCTTTTGCGATCTGCATCTTGCTGAGCTAATTCTGGATCATAAGGTTTAACCCGGTCCAACTCATAGCTAATCGTAGCTTTGGTGACGCCTAAGGCGTCAGCCATTACTTGGTAAGATTTATTCCCCTCATTGACCAGTTGTGCTAGTGCGCCACGTTGAAAACGTGATAAAGTAGATGTACCCAAAGTAATCACTCCCTATATTGGTTGGAATTAGCTACTACCATTGTAAGTGATTGCTTTGGGCTTTTTAATTTCTGTTCGGATTAATTATAGAATTTGCCAACTTAATAAATATTATAAATGCTTTGATACAGGAAAAATAGACGAATAGTAATATTAAAAATTATAATTGTTATTGAAAACATATAAACTATCTGCTAATATTCTCTAATATAAATTTAATATTCCTAATGCATTTCTAATTTTACCTCTAATCTGGTTTGTTAATGAATACATTACCAATGTTTTTGAAGGAGGATTTTTTATGGATCTAGATGAAAAAGATACAGCGACGACTTTGGTTGAAGAACCCAAAGTCAGTGAAGGAACGTTTGACGATTATTCGACACAACGAGTACCTGAAGCAGAACGAGATCCAATGTGGAAAATCCTCATGGTTCAAATTGGTGGGTTTGTTTGTCTAAGTCAATTCATGCTGGGTGCCGAATTGGGTTATGGAATGAGTTTTAGAGATGCTGTTTTATCAACCGTAATTGGAAGTGTAATTCTACAATTTATTGCATATGGTTTAGGACTAGCCGGACAAAAGGAAGGTTTAGCAACTAGTCTTTTGTCTAAATGGTCAGGGTTTGGAACGATTGGGTCAGCCGTTGTTGGATTAACTTTTGCTATTAGTCTAATTGGCTGGTTTGGGATTCAAAATTCTGTCTTTGCTCAGGGAATTGTTTCAATTGTTGGTAAAAATGCTAATTTTGGAATTGTTTCAACAATTACGGGATTAGTCGTAACATTGTCAGTAATTTTTGGTTTCAAGGGTTTAAGTTGGACAACTAATATTTCTGTACCAGCTTTTCTAGTTGTCTTAGGTGTTGCTATTTATAACATGATGCAGGGACATACGATTACAGGGTTGGTTACTATGGCTGCTCCAGGGGCTGCAATGACATTGAGTTCAGCTATTACAATGGTTACTGGTAATTTTATTGTTGGTGCCATCATTATGCCAGATTTAACTCGTCGTTCAAGAAATGGACGAGATGTTTTCTGGATTTGTGTTATCGGAACTTTGGTTGGTGAATTAGGAGTTAATGTTATTGGAGTTTTGATGGCACATGCTGTTGGCACAAGTAAAATCATGCCTATTATCTACCAATTAACCGGAATGTTTGGAATTGCCTTGATTGTACTTTCATCAGTTAAAGTTAATGATTTGAATTTATATTCTGCTAGTTTGGATATTGTTAATTTCTTTAAACAAGTTTTTCATATCAATCTAAATAGAGCATGGGTAACAATTGTTGCTGGTTGTTTAGGAACATTTCTTTCAGTTATTGGTGTTATCGATAAGTTTTCTTCATTCTTGACCGTTTTAGGAGTTGTTTTTCCACCAGTTGCCTCAATCATGTTCGTGGATTATTGGATTCTTAAACGTGATAGAAAAAGTTTGGATGAGAGTAGGGTCCAAGGTAAGTTACCAGAGGACACCGAGAAATTTCCCATTGTTACCATTGTGGCATGGGTTGGTGGTTCATTGATTGGTTACTTTGTAACTTGGGGAGTACAGTCATTGACCGTTATCGTGGCTTCAGGATTGATTTATTACGTAGGAATGAAACTATTCGGAAAGAAAGCTACTACTGAAAAAGCTTTAAACTAATAATTAATGAAAGAGACGATATAAATGAGTAGAGAACTTTTTGCAAAGGATATTAAAGAAATCGCTATTGGAGCGGCCTTATTGGGATCTGGTGGTGGTGGTAATCCCTATATTGGTAAACTGATGGCTATTTCAATGATTAAAAAGAATGGTCCGGTCACATTACTATCTCCAGAAGAAGCCCCTGATGATGAGTTATTTGTATCTGCGTCAGGTATTGGAGCCCCAGCGGTATCAATGGAAAAATTTCCTAATGGTAAGGAATTTAAACAATCATTTGAAATGATGGAAAACTATTATGGAAAAAAGATCTATGGAACATTCCCTATTGAAGCCGGTGGTATTAATTCTATGATGCCTATTGTCGCTGCTAGTGATATGAATATTCCAATGGTAGATGCTGACGGAATGGGTAGAGCCTTTCCTGAATTGCAGATGTCAACCTTTGTCTTGGCAGGACATGAAGTTACACCAATGGTTTTAGCGGATGAACGAGGTAATACTAGTTTGATCAATACAGTTAATCCTGTTTGGGCTGAAAAAATTGGTAGGGCAGTTACTGTTCAGATGGGCGCAACTGCAACTAGTGCTAGTGATGGGTTAACAGGTAAAGAGTTACGTGAGGCTGGAGTTCTAGGAATTGTAACAACTAGTCAGAAGATTGGTCATCTGATTGAGAATTCAAATGAGTACGATTCAGTAGAAAATGCCTTGAAAGAATTACTAAAAATTACACATGGATATCGTTTGTTTACTGGCAAAATTGTTGATATCAAACATGTAACTAAAGATGGATTTAATTTTGGAGAAACTAGTATTCAAGGATTAGAAAGCAATACAACAATGACTGGTAAGATTTCTTTCCAAAATGAAAATATTATTTTTAAAGTAAATGATAAGGTATTAGCAACGGCACCTGATCTGATAACAATGGTTGATATTGATACATTACAACCTGTTACTAATGAAGAGATTCGTTATGGTAAACGAGTTCATGTTTTGGGTTTGCCCGCAAATGAGAAATGGCGCACTCCAGCCGGTATTGCATCAGTTGGACCACGTTATTTTAAATATGATGTTGATTATGTACCAATTGAAACTAGATACCAAAGTTTTGTAGAAAGTGGGGATGAACAACATGTATAAACTAGGAATTGATGTTGGCGGGACGAATACAGATGCGGTAATTTTAGATCATAATTTGAATGTTGTCTCCAGTATTAAAACACATACTACAAAAGATATTGAATCAGGTATCGATGAAGCGATTCATCAAGTCATTTTTCAAAGTAAAATTGATGTTAATAATATTAGTGAGGCCATGTTAGGAACAACTCAAGCAACTAATGCTATTGTGGAAAGGCATAATTTAGGAAGAGTAGGAGTTATTAGAATTGGTTATCCGGCTACTGCTTCGATTTTGCCTTATACTGAATGGCCTGATGATATTACGAAAATTTTATCCAATACTTATTCCCTAGTTCATGGTGGTTATGAATTTAATGGCGATGAAATTTCAGCATTTGACGATGAAGAGATTGTAGATGTGTTACAGAGTTGGCGAGGAAAAGTCGATGGTATCGCGGTAATTGGTGTTTTTTCTTCTATCAATAATGACCAAGAACAAAAGGTTGAAGAATTAGCTCATCAAATTTTGGGAGCGGACATTCCGGTATCTTGTTCATCCTCAATTGGTTCAATTGGATTAATTGGCCGTGAAAATGCAACTGTATTAAATACGGCTTTATTCAAAGTTATTAAACTGGTAACTGATGGTTTCTTTAATGCCTTGAGACAGGAGGGGATTACCCAAGCAAAACAATACCTCTGTCAAAATGATGGGACATTAATGTCAATGGATTATGCTAAAAGCCATCCAATTTTAACAATTGGTAGTGGCCCAACAAATAGTATTCGTGGTGCAGCATATTTATCAAAGCAAGAGAATGCTTTAGTATTAGATATTGGTGGAACCACATCTGATATTGGTGTATTGGTCAATGGTTTTCCACGTGAATCATCTAAATCAGTAACCGTTGGAGGAATCCAAACCAATTTCCGTATGCCAGATATTTTGTCAGTTGGTCTAGGTGGAGGAAGCATTGTTCGGCGATTAGACGATGGAACAGTGACCATTGGACCTGATAGTGTAGGTTATGAAATCACTGATAAAGCTAAAGTATTTGGTGGTGATATCATAACTACAACTGATATTGCAGTTAAATTGGGGATGTGTTCAGTAGGTAATCCCGAATTGGTATCTGATCTAAATGATGAATTTGCTCAACAGGCAATGGCTAAAATTAAGGAAATTCTGGAAGATGGAATTGATCGTATGAAAACTAGTTCCAAAGATGTCTCAGTGATTTTAGTTGGTGGCGGTTCAATTGTCGCTCCAGAGAATCTTAATGGTGTAGCAAAAGTTTATACTGATCAATATGGTGGAGTAGCTAATGCCATTGGAGCAACTATTGCTCAAATTGGCGGCGAGTATGAGAAAGTTTACCAATATGTAGAAATTGAACGAGCAATAGCGATTAAAGATGCTGAAAAACAAGCGGAATTGCAGGCGATTGAAGCAGGTGCGGTAAGTGAAACAATTAATACTGTTTCGATTGAGGAAGTACCGTTATCATATGCGCCAGGTGATACTACTAGAGTTAAAGTTAAAGTGGTTGGTAGTAATCATTAATAAAAATTTTAAAATGAATTCTAAAAATGGAATGAATCGACTATGTATAGTTAAGTTGATTCATTCCATTTTTTAGTTATGTGTTTTAATTATGATTATTCATAAAATTATTCAGTTATTTTTTTATTTTATTATAACACGAACTATATTTCGAATTATGCTGACATTGTTCGTAAATAGATGCTATCTTTAATTCAATAAATTAAATAAAGGTAGGAAGTTTATCTATGTTTACCCCTGAGGAAATCTTAGAGAAAAGCATTAATGCCGGTGTGGGAAAATTGAAAAAAACACTGGTTGCCAAAATGATACTTGGTTTTATCGGTGGAGCTATGATTTCCATTGGGTTCTTGGCTTATGTTAGAGTTACTGCTTCAATTCCGAAAGATTTGGCTAGTGTTAAATCATTAGTCGGCGGAACAGTTTTTCCTATCGGATTGATTGTTATTCTGTTAGCTGGTGGAGAATTGGCTACGGGGAATATGATGGCAGTTGGAGCATCGTTTTTATCTAAGAAAGCTTCAATATTAGATTACGTAAAGAATTTATTAATAATTACATTATTTAATTTTATCGGAGCAATTTTTGTCGCTTATTTCTTTGGTCACGTGGTCGGATTGACTCATGTTGAACCATTTAGACAAGCTGTGATTGCTGTGGCTGCTAGTAAAACTAGTGCTGGATTTTGGTCAGCGTTTGTATCAGGAATTGGCTGTAACTGGCTAGTTGGTTTGGCCGTTTGGCTTTCGTTTGGAGCTAAAGACGGAGCTGGCAAGATTCTTGGTATCTGGTTCCCAATTATGATTTTTGTGGCCGTTGGTTTTCAACATAGTATTGCCAATTGTTTCATTATTCCTGCGGCTATTTTCGAAGGTGGAAGTACATGGAGCTTATTTTTGAAAAATTTTGTTCCAGTTTACTTAGGTAATATTATCGGTGGATTGATTTTCGTCGCTGGATTTTATTATCTCAGTTACAAGAAAGATAAATAAGAACAGATTAGTTTCCAAGTGTTTTTTTTTAGATTTTTCATAGATTAGATTTAGAAATGTTTTAGATGAGTAGCAAAAAACCTCGGTCCATTTTAGGACACGAGGTTTTTTGCTTCTATTATTATTTTTGTAAGTCAGATAATTTTTCGAAATCTTCATCGCTTAATTTTACGTTAGCAGCACTTAAATTGTCTTTTAAGTGGTCTACTGAACTAGTTCCAGGAATAGGAATAATATTGTCAGAACGTTTCAACAACCAAGCTAAAGCAATTTGTGCAGGGCTAGCATTATATTTCTTAGCAATCTCGTTTAATGGACTATTAGCTTGAATAAGATTACCAGTATCAAGAGGGAACCAAGGTAGGAAGGCCATATGGTTCTTTTTAGCATAATCGACAATGGCATCGTCATCTTTATGATGACCAACGTTGTACATATTTTCTACAGCATCGATTTTAGCTATCTTTTGAGCAGCCTTTAATTCGTCAAGTGATACTTGGCTGATACCGATATGTTTAATTTTACCCTCATCTTGCATTTTCTTTAATTCACCAATTTGATCCTCAATTGGAATATGTGAGTCAATTCTGTGCAAGAATAACAAATCTTCGTGATCACGGTTGAACATACGTAATGAAAGTTCTACTTCTTGGCGAAGGAAGGCTGGAGTCCCAACAGGAACCCATTCATTTTCACCTGTTCTAACTTGACCAACTTTATCTGAAATAAAAATCTTATCTGAATCAGAATATTCTTTCAATGCTTTTGCCAAATATGAATCGGCATTCCAAGGTCCATAAGAATCTGCGGTATCTACAAAGTTAACACCTAAATCAAAAGCATTTTTGATCAATTCAACAGCTTGGGCAGGATCTTTATATGGTCCCCAAACGCCTTTACCAGTTAATTGCATAGTACCGTAACCTAAACGATTAACGATAAAGTTATCGTCAAATTTAAAAGTACCCGCATTAGTAGCATTAATCTTATCCATTAAAAATCCTCCTATTTGCTAAATAATTTACACTGTTACGTTAATCAATTTGTTCATTTTATACAAACATTTGCTCCAAAAAAATATAAATTTGAGCAGGCTGTATATGATAACTTAATATTTTTGAATTACTAAAAAAATAGTGGTAACATTATATAACTTTAATTTAAGAGGTTATTATGACAGATAAATCTATGGTTAATGAACTAGACGAAAAAAAGCTTGAACAAGCACATTTAGAAGATGTGGTTGGAAAGATTAAAAAGTCTGAGGGTCAACTCCGTGAACACATGGAAGTTGCTGAAGAAGATTTAAAAGTTATCAATAATGCTTTTGATGACATTCATTTAGGCATAGATGGAGATTCAATCTCTATGGATGCCGCACTTTCTATTCATCAGCAACAACAGATGTTGGACGAAAGAAACAATAGTTGGCAACAATCCAAACAACGTTTGGGTATTTTGAAGAAGTTGGAAAAGAATCCATTCTTCGCCCGCTTAGATTTTCAAGAAAAAGGAGAACCTAAGAAGGAAACGGTTTATATCGGTTTAAGTTCCTTCACTGATAAAAATGATCATTTCTTAGTTTACGATTGGCGTGCTCCGATTTCTTCGATTTACTACGATGGTAAATTGGGCAAAGTCACATATATGACACCCGATGGGGAACAAGAAGTTGATCTCTTTTTGAAGCGTCAATTTCTAGTTGAAAACGGCAAGATCAGAGCTTACTTCGATACCCAAGAAACAATCGGTGACCAAATGTTGCTGGAAGTCTTGGACGGTAAATCTTCAACTCATATGAAGGGGATCGTTAAGACAATTCAAAAGGAACAAAACAAGATTATTCGTGATACTAAGTCGAAACTCTTGTTTGTTCAAGGTGCAGCTGGTTCTGGTAAGACCTCAGCTATTTTGCAAAGAATTGCATTCCTATTATATAGATATCGTGGAACGTTAACTTCTAGTCAAGTTGTTATGTTCTCACCAAATTCGCTTTTCAACGACTATATCAAAGATGTTTTGCCTGAAATGGGTGAACAGAATATGGTGCAAATGACTTATAAACAATTCTTAGCACGCCGTTTGCCCAATTTGACCGTTGAAAGTTTAGCTCAACAATTTGAAACGGTTGTTGATGCTGACAATAAGAATATTGGAAAATTTGTTTCGGATGTTGAGTTCTTCAATATTATGACGAACTATAGTAAGTTGTTGGACCAAAGTGGGATGGCATTCAAGGACATCAAATTCCAAGGGAAAGTCTTCATTTCTAAAGAAAAGATTCAAGAAATCTATTACAGTTACGGTCCTCAATACAATTTGGGTAATCGATTAGATGCGACTGTTGACCGTTTGATCAAATTACTTCACCGTAAGATTGGTGCAGAAATGCGTTCTAAGTGGGTTGCTGAAAGAATTGAAAACTTGAGTAAAGAACAGTTGCAAGCACTTTACAGTACAGCTGACCAAGAGTTTAAAAATGGTGATGAAGAAAATAGATTTTTAGCTCGTAAGATCGTCACAGCCATGTTGCAAGGTGTCTACAAGAATATCAAACGTTTGAGATTCTTGAATGTAGCAGCCAATTATCTTAACTTTTTAAAAGCCGTTCCGCAAATTGCAGATTTAAGTAAGTGGGATATTACCGAAGAACAGTGGAAGAATTACGTTGATAACTTTGTTAAATCATTTACTAATAAACAAATTTCAATGAACAATTTGAGTCCATATTTGTACTTGTATGACTTGGTAACAGGTCGTCATGGTGAATTGGAAATGAAGTTTGTCTTTATGGATGAAATTCAAGATTACACACCATTCCAATTGGCTTATATGAAATTCAAATTCCCACGTGCTCGCTATACCATGTTAGGGGATTTGAATCAGTCAATCTTTACTAAGAAGAACAGTCAAACTCTGCTTTCTGAAGCTCAGAAATTATTTGAAGCTGATGAAACTCGAGTTGTTCAGTTGGTTCATTCATATCGTTCGACAAAACAAATTACGGACTTTACGAAGGCAATTTTGACAAATGGTCAAAAAATCGAACCATTCAATCGTGATGGGGACTTACCTAACATGTATTGTGCGCAAGATGAACAGGAATCGTTGCAACAGGTTAAAACACAATTGGCTGAAAATGACGAACACAATTTCACAACAGCTATTATTGCCAAAACTTTGGAAGACGCTGAGCATTTGCATGATCAACTCAAAGAAAATGGCGTTAAATCTACTTTGATTCGTTCGGAAAATCAGCGTTTGGCCGCTGGAACGATTGTCTTACCATCATTCTTGGCTAAGGGTTTAGAGTTTGACGCGGTTATCATGTGGGATGCTTCAAAGGACAAGTTCTCTGAAGATGAGCAACAGTTAGTTTACACAATTGCTTCACGTGCAATGCACAAGTTGACTATCACATCAATTGGCGAGTTTTCACAACTACTTCAACGAGTACCGGAAGAATACTATCAGTTGATGAAATAACCGAGGTTCTATAGTTAGGTGGGGTGGAAGATGCCGTCCTCCGCAGAAATTGGGAATGCATTGGAACGCTATGGACACGATTTGAAACTAATTATTTTACACTTCGAGCAAAATAATGGATTTCCAAAGTCGGCCTTATTGTAACCGGCAAAGCCGGTAACAATAATTTCATAGCTGAACGCATTCCCAATTTTCGCTCTGGACTGAATAACGAGTTTTATCCTTATATCTTAATCAATTCAGAAATCAAAATAGCATCTATTCTGGAGTACTGACCTCTACTTTTTAGCAGGGATTAGAATTCAGAATGGATGCTATTATTTTGGATTAAAAATTTAGAACATTAAATCTCAATAGAACTAATATTTAGATCGGAGCAACAAGCGCTATTGGTCTCAGCTGTGAAATTCTACTTGGTGATTTATCACCTAGTAGAAGACTAGTATTTGAGACAATTGTGAATTTCAATTGGCTCAAATCTATGTCCACAGCGTTCCAGACCAATAGCGCTTGTTGCGGAGGACGGCATACTTAACAACAATAACAACAACTACACCGCCTAAAATCACTAGTTGTTCTTAATAATATCCTTAAAGAAATCAACTGTAATATCGAATAATGGCTTTAAAATAGCTAAGATTAATAACAATAAATCCACAAACAATAGTTGTACTAACCATGTGACTGACATATTAGTTGTGAAGTGGAAGTAAAGTGCAAATAATCCTAGGAATACTGCCACGAAAACAAAAATGTAAGTAATCGCTAGTCTTGTGATTCTTTCTGAATTTGTTTCTTTATTTTCCACGGCTTTTTCCCCCTCAAATATAAATAAATAGTTTAATTGTTAACGCTTACATTATAACATTTTAGGGCTTTGTATGTATATTTTGTAAAATATTTAAAGGATTAAAAACTTGCACTCAACCTTTCGAAATAGGTATAGTTGAGAGTATTGTAATTGAAAATTTTGATTGGAAGTGAGAGAGTGACCCAGTCAACTTACTGGAATCGCATTGCCGAAAAAGCTAAGAAGGAAAATCGTCCTTTCTTCAGTTTGGCACCAATGGAGGCTGTAACCGGATCAGTCTTTAGAAGAGTAGTTCAAAAAGCCGCTGCTCCGGATGTTTTTTATACTGAATTTACCAACGCTTTAGCCATCACGCATCCTTTGGCTAAAGAAGCAACTAAGGGAAGATTGTATATTGACCCTAAAGAGGACCCTAAACCAATTGTTCAACTATGGGGTAACTCTGGTGAAGATTTCGCCAAAGCAGCTGTAGAAGTCAAAAAGCAAGGTTATGAGGCAATTGACATCAATACTGGTTGTCCTGATATTGCCGTAATCAAAAATCATAGTGGAAGTGACTTGATTCGTCATTTTGATACTGCTAAAGAAGTTATCGAGGGCGCTCGTGAGGCTGGATTACCAGTCAGTGTCAAAACTCGTTTAGGCTTCAGTGAGATTTCTGAATATAAAGAATGGATTCCTTTCTTATTGGAACAACAAGTTCCAGTTTTAACAGTTCACGTTAGAACTAAGGAAGAAATGAGTAAGGTTCCAGCTCACTATGAATTGATTGACGACTTAGTTAAGATGCGTGATGAAATTGCACCAGATACGTTGTTGCAAATTAATGGTGACATCATGAATTATCAAGAAGGAATCAAGTTGGCTCAAGAACATCCTGGTGTAGATGGAATTATGATTGGACGAGGGATTTTCTCTGATCCGTTTGCTTTTGAAAAAGAACCACAACAACATTCAAGTACTGAACTTTTGAATTTGTTACGCTATCAGCTCGATTTGTACGATGAATTTGTAGCTAAGGGAATTCCAGGTCATTTTGCACCATTACAACGTTTCTTCAAGATTTATGTTCGTGGAATGAAACATGCCGCGGAAATCAGAAATGATTTGATGCAAACAAAGACAACTGATGATGCCCGTAAAGTTATTGATAAAATTGAGAATAATGAATATTAGAGCGGGACATAACATGTTCAGCTTTCGAGCATTAAAGGAAATAGGACCAGGTAATCGTATTTGATTACCTGGTCCTATTTGTTTTAAGCGGAAAAAGTTATGTTATGTTCCGCGTTTATGCTGCATATTTAATTAAATATGCAGTTTTGTTTAACTTAATAAGGTTAGAGTGACGCGATTCAAACAATTTATCATAAGTTGGATTTTTTTGATAAAATTCGTTGCTACAAAACTTACTGCAATGCTATTCTGACAATAAATTGATGAGAGAGAAAAATTGATATATGAATTCCATGAAAAAAAATATATTTTGGTTAACTGTATCTTTTAGTTTAATTGGCAGTTTCATTAATACATTTCTTCCCGAATTATTTGGGTATAAATTCATGATTATTGTTCAATCACTCCCGATTGTAGTAAAAATACTAATTCAATTAATTGTACTTATATTAGTATTTTTAACTTTTCCTTACAAAAACAAGGAGAAATAAAGCTTGTATTAATTGTTTTCGGAGGGTTTTGTAATCACCGATATTAAAGAGACTGAATAATGTTTTTTTTAATCTACTGAGAATTGAAACATTCATATTATGAAAATAATGAATACTAAAAAAGCGAAGTCACGTGACTTCGCTTTTTGTTTAACTTAATAAGGTTAATGTGACACGGTTCAAACGTTTCGACAGTTCAAACAATTTGTCATAAGTTGGATCTTTTTGATAAAGAGCAATCTTATCTTTCAATTGTTTCTGTTCGAATTGTGAGAAGTAGAATTTCAAGTCATGATTACCATAGAGAGTAGCTAGTAAGGCAAAGGCTTCGGGAGAAATTTTATCTGCCGTCAAAATTTCCTTTCGAAGATCAGCTACCAATTCACGTTTCACACTGCGGTTAGGTAAGTAGTTATTTGTTTTAAAAACTAATCCGGTAACTGCTTTGGTTACATCGACTTTGTTGACGAGTGAGTCACCAATTTCGTTGTAAATGATTCGTGTGATTTTTTCATTTGTAGCCATGGCTCTCAAAACATGAGTGACACTTTTACCTTGATTCTTGTTGATGATCTGGAAGAACTCGTTGAGGTACTTCTTGTCGTCAGGCAAAACTTTGTTAATGATGACACTGTTGTCAGTTAGATCGATGATATCGTTTAAAGCTAAGTCAAAAAATGAGCTTTCAGCTAGATAGGCACGACGTCTGGTATTCTTAAAGATTCGGATACTACCTTTTTCATTACACGATAAAATAAAATATTTTTGAGGAATATTTAACTCCATAAAGTGCTCCTTCAATTCGACACTAACTCATTTTGTTTGGCCAGTGTGGCTTTAATTTCTGGTATTAATTCGTCTTCTAAAAGATTATAACCTTGTTTGGTAAAGTGCAAACCGTCTGTCTGTAGCAAATCGTCCAGATTAGCGCTATTTGCCATATCATGAAGCAAATCGATATACGATACGTCTAGTTGTTTACTCAAATGTTCCGTCACCAGTTCAAATTGGAGTTGACGAGTCCAAGGTTGCTTGGGATTCTTGCGCCAGTCCGCAAATGGTGGAGAAAGTAGAATAACTTTTTGACTACCTAATGTATCAATCATACTCATTAAGTTGGCAGCAAATTTGCCAGGCTTAATTTCATCGTCTACCGAAATATCGTTGATACCAAATCCTAAAATAATGATTCTAGGGTCTAATTTTTTTACGCGATCAACTCGTGTCATAGCATTATTGGTTTTGTAGTCGGCAATCGACATATTAATAACCTCGTAGCCTTGAAAGTCTTTACGAATGCGTTTAGCCAACGTATCAGTAGCTTTGCCATCGCGTAGACCCATCAGGGTTGAGTCCCCAAATAATACTATTCTCTTCATATATTATTTCCTTTTGGCAGATTGCAAGAAATAACTTGAACGAATTTAGTGACGTAAATTAAGCAAGAAGATCTCGATTGGTGTATGCCAATTAAGACATTTAAGTGGCCGTGAATTCAAATACCAATTAATTTGAATCAGCTTGTGATCGCTTAACTCTTCAATGGCTTGGCCTTTGGGAATAAAGCGTCGTAAAACTCGGTTACGGTTCTCATTACTACCGCGTTCATGTGGTGAATAGGCATGGGCAAAATAAACCTGTGTACCAGTTTGCCGTTCAATTGTCTGATAGTTAGCGAACTCTTTACCATGATCTACGGTAAGCGTCTTGAGCTTGTTTTGAAGTTGACTAGCTAGTTCAAGTACGGCTTGAGTCATGGACTGACTGTCGCGACCATGGAGCCGTTTAACAATTGTCAGGCGACTCTTACGCTCCACAAAAGTAGCCACAGCTTGACCTTTACATTTGCCAGAAAGTACGGTATCAGCTTCAAAGTGGCCGAATTCCTGGCGAGTTTCGACTTTATGAGGACGCTCCTCAATGGAGCGGCCGTGACTGAACGTACCACGCTTTTCTTTAGCACGATGACGACGAATTCCATGATCAGGCAAATCGGGCAACTGTATATCAAGCCAGCCTTGATCAATCCAGTTATAGACCGTCTTGTAGGCAATCCCAACCACATGGGCAACTTGTTCAGGGGACCACTTCTGGACTTGAATCTTTTCCTCGACCAAGTGTTTAAGGTTTTTAGTGAGCGAAGACTTCCGCCCCCGTTGACTAACCTTTCGTTCAAAGTCAGTTTGCGCTAGCTCAGCCTGGTACTCACTATTTAGCCGGTGAAGTTCGTTAAAGATGGTGGTCTTACTAAAGCCTAAGTAGTTAGCGATGTATCGCAAGGAACGTCCTTCATTATGAAGCGTTTCAATGACAACACGGTTCTGGAATGATAAAATAGTGGTGCCCATTAAGGTCCTTCTTTCTAATGGAATGTTGTGGTAACACCATTAAAGACCTTGATGGGTTTTTCTGTCCACTTAAATGTTCAACTTAAATTTTACAATCTGCCTTTTTTAAAAAAGTTCTATACTATACTAGAATACCAGAAAATAAATAAAAGTTAATTACTATATTAGGTAGGTTTAACAATATGCAAAGTTTAGCTAACTATGATGAGTTCTCAAGAAAAGAGTGGGAAAACTTTCATGGTGAATATAAGAAACAAGCCATTACTGATGGAGAATTGCGGAAGATCAAGTCTCTAGACGATGAAATTTCAATCGATGATGTCCGCTCAGTGTACGCTCCGATTCGCCATTTACTACATATTTACTTAAAGAACTATCGCAAATTAACCAAGTTAAAGAATGAATTTTTAAATAATAAAACGCGCAAGGTTCCATTTGTAATAGGTGTCTCCGGTTCGGTTGCTGTGGGAAAGAGTACGACCGCTCGATTGTTGAAGATTATGTTAGAGCGTTCTTATCCACAATATAAAGTGGCACAGATGACAACGGATGGTTTTTTGTATCCCAGTAAAATTTTAAAAGAACGTCATTTAATGGATAAAAAGGGATTTCCAGAAACATATGATATGTCCAAACTGTTAGATTTCTTAGGTGAAGTCAAAACTCGTGGTGGTAAAATACGATATCCTTTATATTCACATAACATTTATGATATTATTCCTGGAAAATACGAAGAGTTAGATAATCCAGATATTTTGATCGTTGAAGGGATAAATGTATTACAATTGCCTCAGAACGAACAGATCTATGTCAGTGATTTCTTTGATTTTTCAATTTATATTGATGCAGAAGTCGATGATATTGAGGAATGGTTCTTAAATCGTTTTGAGACACTTTTAGATTTAGCGAGAAATGATCCTAACAGTTATTACTATCAATTCACTCAGATTCCTGAAACTGAAGCGATGAAAATGGCAAGAAATGTGTGGAATACGATTAATTACCCTAATTTGCGTGATTATATCAAGCCAACTATGAACCGAGCTGACCTTATTTTGCACAAATCTGAGGATCACCAGATCGATAAAATTTATCTCAGAAAATATTAAGCGTTAACAATATATGACATGGAACTAATTTTCGTATACAATAGAATAAATAAAAAAAGTGGGGGAAATTGATTTGAGCAAGCAATGGCCAGATGCTGATAGCATCATTGTTCTAGACTACGGTAGTCAATACAATCAATTGATTACTCGTAGAATCAGAGATATTGGCATATACTCTGAATTACTACCAAATACTATTACTGCTGCAGAAGTTAAAGAAATCAATCCTAAAGGTATTATCCTTTCTGGTGGACCTGATAGTGTCTACGACGAAGGCGCCTTTACAATCGACCAAGACATTTACAAGTTAGGTATTCCTATTCTTGGTATCTGTTATGGTATGCAATTGATGTCTTATAACCTTGGCGGTAAAGTCGAATCAGCAAGCAACCGTGAATATGGTCACGCTGATATTACAGTTACTGATAAAGATGCTGTACTATTCAAAGACTTACCTGAAAAACAATACGTTTGGATGAGTCATGGTGATCTTGTTAAAGAAGCTCCAAAAGGCTTCAAAGTAGTTGCTACAAGTAAAAATGCACCTATTTCATCAATCGCTGATGATGAACGTAAGATGTACGGTGTACAATTCCATACCGAAGTTAGAAATACTGAATTCGGTTCAGAAATCTTGAAGCATTTTGCATTCGACGTTTGTGAAGCAGAAGCTAACTGGTCAATGGATGATTTCATTGATCAACAAATTCAAAAGATTCGTGAAACTGTTGGTGACAAGAAGGTTCTTCTTGGTTTATCCGGTGGTGTTGATTCTTCTGTTGTTGGTGTATTGTTGCACAAAGCTATTGGTACACAATTGACAAGTATCTTCGTTGATCACGGTCTTCTTCGTAAGAATGAAGCCGATCAAGTTATGGACAGTTTGAAAGGTAAGTTTGGTTTGAACATCATTAAAGTTGACGCTCAAAAACGCTTCTTAGACAAACTTGCTGGCGTAACTGATCCAGAAAAGAAACGTAAGATTATTGGTAACGAGTTTATCCAAGTGTTTAACGATGAAGCTCAAAAGCTTGATGGTATTGACTTCTTAGCACAAGGTACACTTTATACTGATGTCATTGAAAGTGGTACAAGTACTGCTCAAACAATTAAATCTCACCATAACGTTGGTGGACTTCCAGAAGACATGCACTTCAAGTTGATCGAACCACTTCGTACATTGTTCAAGGATGAAACCCGTGAATTAGGTGAAAAACTAGGTATGCCACACGAATTAGTATGGCGTCAACCATTCCCAGGCCCAGGCCTTGGAATTCGTGTTATCGGTGAAGTTACCGAAGAGAAGTTACAAATCGTTCGTGATAGTGACTGGGTTCTTCGTGACGAAATCGCTAAGAACGGCCTAGATGAAAAAATTTGGCAATACTTCACAGTCTTGCCAGGTATCAGAAGTGTTGGTGTCATGGGTGATGGTAGAACATACGATTACACAATCGGAATTCGTGCCGTTACATCTATTGATGGTATGACAGCTGACTTCGCTAAGATTCCTTGGGATGTACTTCAAAAGATCTCAGTTAGAATCGTAAACGAAGTAGATCATGTCAACCGTGTAGTTTATGATATTACTTCTAAGCCGCCCGCAACTATTGAGTGGGAATAAAGAGCCAAGTTAACTTGAAGGCGGATACCTATATATCAGCCTTTATAACTCGGAACTAATGGCAAAAAACATGTAAATTAACATGGTTTTCAGCCAAAATTATTGTAAAAAATTAGAGTCTAAGACAAATCATGTTGATAAGGCTTAAAAATATAGAGCATCTCTGATTAATTTCAGGGATGCTCTTTTTATGATAAATATTCTTATATTCTAAATGTTTAATTTTCTTAAATAAATGAATATTTTGTTATGTTAAATCAAAATAGAATATACCACTCTGATTAGCTAAAATAAAACTATCAAAAATAAAAGGGGATTTTACATGAGAAGAGGAAACTATTCTGCAAAAAAGAAGTGGTATCAAAAGAAAAGAGGATGGATAGTTATCGCGGCTATTATTCTAGTATTTGCTGGAATAAATGGAATTAAGAATACGAATACAGATAAATCGGATAAAAATAAAGTGTCACAGGTTGCTAAGGATAAATCTAATTCGAAGAAATCAACTAAAGAGGTATATTCTGAAAAAATAGAAAATACTGAAAAATCAGCAGAACCGCAAAAACCTGTTGTACCAACTGAATATAAATCAGCATTAAGAAAAGCTGAATCTTATGCAGATAATATGCATATGTCAAAATTAGGAATACAAAAACAATTGACATCAGAATATGGTGAAAAATTTTCAACTGAAGCGGCTCAATACGCTATGGAGAATATAAAAGCAGACTGGAATAAAAATGCTTTGTTTAAGGCTAAGTCGTATCAGGAAGACATGTCAATGTCACCAGAATCAATAAGAGATCAATTAACATCAGAGTATGGAGAACAATTTACTGCTGAGGAAGCAAACTATGCTATTAGTAATTTGAAATAAATTGATTTTGGGTAGGAAGGAAATATTCAAATAGTTCATAAAAAATGTAAGTATTAATCAATTTATAAATACTTCGTCTGGCGATATGACAACCGACATCAAAGTAAAATAGCAATTCTGAAATTAATTCAGAATTGCTATTTTTTTATTTTAATTATTTAGAGATTAAGTTAATCTAACCTGTTATCAGAATTGTTAGGAATAGCATCTTTAACAAAATTTTTATTTTTGCGGGCATGAATTAATAAGTACCAAATCAAACCAATAATGATTGTAATACCCATTAGGCAGAATAATCCTCGATAACCAGTCAGTGGTTCAATTATACCTAAAGCATAAGGGCCAACTCCCAGACTTAAATCAAAGAGAATGAAGTAGGTGGCTGTTGCTTGGGAGAGTCTTTCGATAGGAACACTTTTTGCAGCGACGGTTTGACAGGTGGATTGAAAATTACCAAATCCTAAACCAATTAGAAAGGCAGATACCAAGATCATCCAACCAGAACTGGCTGTGGCCAAAAGCATCATTCCTAACATATTAATAATTGCTGAAGGAATGATAACCGCATTTTCACCGAAATGATCAATAATTCTGCCGGTGAATGGACGAGAAATTAAAATTGCGGCGGCGTAAATCAAAAAGAAGACGGATGAGTAACTAGCTAAGTTTAATTCTGTTGTATAAAAACTTAAATAAGCTTGAATAGCTGCGTAGCCTAAACCAACAATAAAAATTGTACTAGCGATTGGTAAAGCTTTAGGTTCAATAAAATCATGAATAGTGATTTTAGGATGCCTATTTGTGAAATGAAAAGCAATTTTACTGCCATTAACAAAGAGACAAAAAATCAAAGCTAGAATTGCTAGAATAGTTTCCATCATAAACATTACATTAAAATTAAAATGTTGTTCTACTAATAATCCAGCAAAAGGTCCAACAGCAGTTGCTAAAATTGTACTTAGACTAAAGTAACCGATTCCTTCACCAGTTCTTGCTTTGGGAAATAATAAAACGACAGCAGTATTAGTTACGGTGCTGACCAAACCGATGGCTATACCCTGAATCAAACGAACAACTATTAGAAAGAGAATTGAATTAGCCATTTGATATAATAAAGTTGCTGGAATTAGAAGAATGGTACCAGCGACCATCAATTGTTTGTTACTGAAGATATGTGTCAAGTAACCACTGGAGAAACGGGAAATAAGAATTCCTATGACGGTGATACCGACAATTAGTCCTGTGATACTAGTAGGAGCTTGGAATTTTTTAACTGAATATAGACCAACGGTTACCATTAAACTATAGTATCCAGTCATAACGAAAAGATTGGTTAATGCAAGTAGCCAAAAGTCACGGCTAAAGAGTGATTCATGATTATTCAATATAAGAGCCTCCGTTTTTCTGAAAACAACAGATTCTATCTTACATAATGGAGTTAAGTCCATGTCAAATAAAAAATTATATTCAATTGGAACGTTTTCCAAAATAACTGGGTTGAGCCCAGATACAATTAGATTTTATGAAAAGAAAGATCTTATCCATCCTGAACATGGTCCCAGACGGTTGCGACAATATACTGATGCCCACGTGGATCATGTGGCATTGTTGCTAAGACTAAAAGCGGCTGGTTTTACTTTGGATGAAATTCATACTTATACCAACTATCGTGGTCAAGGGCCAGAAACCATACCAACACGTTTGAGATTGATGAGGGAAAAAGTTGAGTCCTTACATGAAAAACAGTCCGACATTGAGGCTAGTATCAAATATTTAAATGAAAAAATGGAATTTTTAAAAAAACAGCAACAAGATAATTTAATAAAGTGAACAGAAATAATAACTATAATGTCTGACTTGTAGTTCTAGGTCCTCCTTAATTAGAAGTAAATTTAAATTTTTTGATTAAATAATAATAAAGTATGTTATTCTTTTTGTAGAACATATGTTCGTATAGGAGAAAAACATGATTTTACATAAAATTAAGAGTATTCGCACAAATAATTTCAATGATCCAGAAATGTTTTCAAAAGTTATGGATCTGTGGTCTAAGTCGGTGGTTAATATACCAGAAAATAAAATTAGGTACGGTATTTATCATAACTATCAATCTGATTATAGGGGCGACTATTCCTTAACTACAGCAATTGAAGATAAAAATGATATGTCTGGGATTTTAATACCTGATTCTAATAAGTACATTACTTATACTGACGATTCAAATGATGTTCCCAAATTGTGGAAACAAGTATGGTTAGACGAGGATAATAAAAAAATTATTAGAAAATATGATTATGATTTTGAAAAATATTATCCTGATGGAACGGTTGAAGTATATATATCCGTTAAGTAAGAATTGTAAAAATAGGTCTTGGGTTCAAGTGGAATACATTATTGAATAAATCGAAATATATCAATAATTCATTAAGTGACCATGTAGCAATAATTTTTGCTAGAACAATACCAAATGTTTATAGAGCAATTCTATCAAAATTTATTTAAAACGATTATGAATTCAAAATCGATAGCTTTTTATTAGTAACTTCAACTGCAAGAATATACAATATGTTTAACCAGAAGAACCGGAGGATAGACATATGACACGTAAAGTTATTCTATTCATCGCGGAAACTTTAGATGGATATATTGCAGAAGAAAATGGCAACATCGATTACTTGATTGATAATGATTTTACATCTGGTGAAGACAACGATCGTGAATATGAGAAATTAGTTAAACATGTGGATTCAGTAGTCATGGGACGCAAGACTTATGACCAGGTGGCTAATAAATTGTCACCAGATAGTTATCCCTATGATGATTTTGATAATTATATAATGACTCGCCAGCCAATTGATGATGTCGGCAATCTGCACTTTGTAGATGGTGATATTGTTGATTTGGTTAACGGACTAAAGAAGAGGTCGTCTTCAAAAGATATCTGGATCATCGGTGGCAGCAGTATCATTGCCCCATTGGTTAACAGTGATCTAATTGATGTTTATCAAATAGGAATCGTTCCTATTATTCTGGGAAAAGGTATTCCTTTGTTCTCAGATAAAACAAAGTTTAAAGAATTAAGTTTGGTATCGGCTAAAAAAGTTAACGGTATCGCTTATCTTGAATATAGCAAGTAAAAAATAAGAGCATCTCTGATTGAAGTCAGGGATGCTCTTTTAGTATTTAAAATAATTAAGTTAAAAGTGTACCGATAAGATAGGTTACGATCATCGTTCCCAAACCAACAAGCAGATTTCTTAAAATACCTTTGATGACATTTGATTTACCCAATCTACTACTGATATATCCTGTGAAAGTCAAAGCGATAATTACTGAAAACATAGTTCCTGAAACTTTATATGGATAGGGAATAAAAGTAATTGCCATCAGCGGTAATAATGAGCCAATAATAAATGAGAAAAATGATGAGAAAGCTGCCTGCCAAGGGCTGAAGTAGTCTTTGAATTCAATATTGAATTTGGATTTTAACGTGGCAGCTAGAGGATCTTGTTCCATTAGACTAGAAGAAACTTGTCTTGATAAATCTAGACCTAACCCTTTATTTTCATAATAACTGGCCAGAGCATTTTCTTCACGATTAGGATTTGCAGCAATCATTTCTTCTTGCAATTTAACCATATTTCTTTGGGTATCTCTTTGAGTACTAACCGAGACATATTCGCCTCCGCCCATTGATAGGGCTCCAGCAAACATACCAGCTAATCCAGAAATGAATAATGTCATTTGACTTTGTTGTGCACCAGCTACTCCAGTCACAATTCCGGCTACGGAAATGATACCATCGTTAGCTCCTAAAACACCGGCTCGAACTACGTTTAATCTTTCGGATAAACGTAATTTTTTAATTTCCCTGGGTACGATTGAATGTAGTAAATAATTACTCATAATTGGTCTCCTTCTGTTAGATCATCGGAAATTATAATGTCAATGCAAACGTTTAACTAAATATATTATATTTTTGAATAGAAAGAAAGATAAATTTTTAAAAGGCAAGTAATATGCTCAGTAAAAAATCATAAAATTGTGGGAATGATTTCACATATAAATATTAACTTAAAGGCATTTTTAGAGGTTTAAATAATCTACTAAAAATGCCTTTTCTAGTAGAAGAAAAATTTTTTAATAAATTTATCTAGAAAGACGACAAGTGTAGTCGAATAGGCTTTTTTCACGTAAACCTATCCCTAAGGTCAGAGTCTCATTTTAAATTTTGAAATGTTGTTAAATCGGTATTCCTGAAATTTAATGCAAAAAATATTTCAAAAAAATGTTCTTTTTAAAAATGATTGTGAAAATTTCTACATGTCAAGCAAAATGCTCTCACTGACACAATTATTTCTAAAAAAATAAAATTTTAATCAAAAAGCCTATTCTAAGGCCTTTAGTGAGAGTGATCTTGTGTTTTAATACTCAATTTGAAATGGAGTGTTGACTTGAACCGTAGGGGTCATAAATATAATGGCACCATAACAAAAATGCAAACGCTCACAAAGGAGAGATTATCATGAAATATGACGCACTTGGAATGATTGAAACTAAAGGTTTAGTAGGTTCTATTGAAGCGGCCGACGCAATGGTGAAAGCAGCTAACGTATCTCTTATCGGAAAAGAATTAGTTGGTGGAGGACTAGTTACTGTCATGGTTCGTGGTGATGTCGGTGCTGTTAAGGCCGCTACCGATGCTGGTGCCGCAGCCGCTCAAAGAATTGGCGAACTATTATCAGTTCACGTAATTCCTCGTCCACATGCAGAAGTTGAGAATATTTTACCAACTCCAAACACAAAATAAGGAGTAAGTGACAATGGATATTAATAAGGAATCTATCAATGGACGCATTAATCTTGCGGATAGTAAGAAAAATGCATTAACTAAAAAATTCCACACTACAGGATTAATTAATGGTGCAATTTCTGGATTAACATACGGTATCTATTCAACTCTGGTAATGGTTGCTAGTGGTTATGATCCATTAGTCAGTGCCGCTGGATTTTTGGCAGCACCGTTTGTCTGTTCAGGACTAAATGATTTTATTGCCGGATTGTGGTTGTTGATCTACAACGCTAAAAAAGGTCGTTTGAAGGAGTTAGGCAGAACTCTCAAGACTAAACCAGGCAAGATGTTGGTTATCGGATTCCTTCTTGGGGGACCAATTGCTAACGGTGCTTACTTAGTTGGTTTAGCAATGGCTGGTGCTTATGCAATTCCAATTTCTGCCACATGTAGTTTGTTCGGTGCTTTGTTTGCTTGGATGTTTTTGAAGCAAAAGCCAACCAAACGGGTTGTTTTGGGTATGGTGCTCTGTGTATTTGGCGCAATTATTATTAATTTTGTAAAACCTGAAGGGGCACCTAACTTCACTCTTGGAATTATCTGTGCTTTGATTGCCGCCGTTAGTTGGGGACTTGAAGGTGTTTTCTCTAGTTTTGGTGGTGCAATGATCGATACTGACGTTGCTGTTAACTTGAGAGAATTAATTTCAGGTCTAGTAGTTCTAGTTCTTATGGTTCCAGCTGTAGGAGCTCTTAAATTGCTTGGTGGAACAATTTCAGCCGGAATTCCACTTGTTTGGTTAGCTGTAGCTGGACTAAGCGCAGCCATCTCATTCGTTACTTGGTACAAAGCTAACGCAACTGTTGGATGTGCAATCGGAATGTCACTCAATGTTACTTATGCTTTCTGGGGAGTTCTATTCTGTGTTCTATTCTTAGGCCAGACTTTGACTCCAACAATCGTCATTGGCTCAATCGTTATTGTTCTGGGTGCCATTATTGTAACGATGAATCCTTTAGATCTATTTAAAAAGGGAGGCGTTGAACAATGAGTTTACCAAGTAGAATGGCCGTTTTGAATTATATGAATAGTCACGAAGCTGTTGATGTTAAGGCAGTTATGACAGCTTTGAAACCACTATACGGCAATGAAAAACAGTTTAACGAAGAATTATATATGGAACATTTTATGGCTTTAGAAGCCAATGGTTTGGTTGAGTTGGATAGTTATGAACTAGATAAAGACGACAACCTAATTATGAATTATCGAATCAACGCTGATGGTCGTGATGCTGTTGCAAAATATGTTGATAAAAAGTATAGCAACTAAACTAAGAGGTTGAATTTATGAGATATAAAGGTGATGAAGCATTGGGACTCATAGAGACAGTCGGTTTGGTCCCTGCATTGAAAGCGGCTGATGAAATGTTGAAAGCTGCAGAAGTTGAATTGATTTCATATGAAAACATAGGATCCACTTTAGTTACGGTTATTGTAAAAGGCGATGTTGCGGCAGTTAAGTCTGCTGTAGAAGCTGGTGCCAAAGCAGCGTCAGAGATCGGTAAACTTACAGCCAGCAATGTTATGCCACGTCCGATACCGGGTGTTGGCGACATTGTTTCAGTTCATGATATTGATCAATAACTTAGGAGTAAACAGATATGGAGAATTATAAAGCAATAGGATCAATTGAAACATTTGGTTTGGTGTTTGTTCTACAGGCTGCGGATGCTATGTGTAAAGCTGCGGATGTCGATATTGTCGGATATGAAAATGTTGCTTCAGGATATATTTCTGTAATTGTTCAAGGTGATGTTTCAGCCTGTGAAAGTGCAGTAGCCGCGGGAATCAAAGCTGTAGAAAATATGGGTGCTGAAGTTTATAGCTCGGTAGTCATTCCTAGTCCTCATCGCGACCTAACAAAAATAATTGATCGATATGCATTGAATAAACTATTGCCTGAATAATAAGGGAGCAATAATTATGCAATTAATAGACAATGATTTGAAGTCATTACAGGAAGCAAGAATCGTCTCGGAGACAGCTAGGGATTCGTTTGGAATGTTAAAAGGATATGGTCAGGATGAATTGAACCTTATTCTAAAAAAAGTAATCGATGATTTAACTAAAATTTTGCCAGATTTGCTAAAAATTGAGTACGCCAATAAATCTATCGGATCATGTGAAGATAAGTTAGATTTGTACAATCAGTTCATTGAACTATATAAGAAAGATATCGACAATAAAAAAATTGTTGGACCACTTTTATTTAATGATAAGAATCAAATTGAAAAGATGGGTGTGCCCTTAGGTCCGGTAGTTACACTCCTACCAATTGAAAATACCGTTTTATACAGTATTTATGCGTTATTGATAGCTATTAAATCAGGAAATACTTTAGTAATGGTTCCACATCCGAAGATGTCATCAATTTCTTCAAAAATATATCCCCAGATCCAACTGATCTGTACTAACGCAGGATTACCGCAAGGATTTCTCGGATATATGAACAATGTGACTTTCAATGGTGTAAAAGAGTTAACTGCCAGTTCAGAAGTGGCTGCTGTGATCAATGTTGGTTGTGCTGAATATTACGATCAGGTCAATATTCCAAGTAAACCAGTATTTTACGCAGAGACAGGGTCAACGCCAGTCTTCATTCAAAAGACAGCTGATATTGCAAAAGCAAGTTCGCAGATTATTAAAAGTAGAGCTTTTGATAATGGATTAGCTCCATCTTCAGAACAATTCGTTGTTGCTGAAAGCTCCATTTCTGAAGATGTCAGAACACAATTGATCAACGACGGAGCTTACTTCATGAATAAAGAAGAAGAAGCTAAGTTGAGACAAACATTGTTCCGTAAGGGTACAGAGGTTAGTGAAGAATATATCGGCAAAACTGCTAAATGGATCGCCAATCGATCAGGATTTTCAATTCCAGATGATGCTTTGGTATTAGTATCTGAACAGCCTTATATCTTCGAAGATGATCCCTTCGCTGTGAAGTTAAAATGTCCAATCATGGCCTTCTATAAAGAACCTGATTGGCGTCACGCTTGCGAAAAATGTATTCATCTTTTAAAAGAAAAACGCAATGGACACACGCTAGTTATTCATTCTAAAGATGACAAAATCATCAAAGAATATGCTATTCAAAAACCAGTTGGCAGAATGATTGTTAATGATTCCGCCTATCTAGCTGGTGTAGGGATAGGTTCAAGTTTTCCACTTTCAATGTTTTTAGGTGGTCAAACGACCGGTAGAGGTTGCACTGCTAAAAATATTGTAGCTGAAGACTTAACTTATCAAAGAATGATTTATTACAACGGTGATTCCGAAATTTCATCTGACGATAAAAATTTTGAAGAAGATGTTCTAAAGAAGTTCCTTAATAAGATTCTAGAAAATTAATTCCACGAGAAGTGAGGGAATGATATGAATATTAAAGATTTTTCAGCAAAGTTATCTGAAGCTACTAAAGACTTAAGCGATGAAGAACGCCAAGCATTAGTGAAAATGTTTAGTTCAGTTTCAAATGAAGTATCTAAAGATGCTGAAACAACGCCTAGTAAAGTTGTTGTTGAAGATGAAGAAACTGAAATTCCAGACGGAATTACAAGTAGATTGAAGGCTCTAAAAGACAACTATTTGAAGCAAGTTCCTTCAATCACAACTTATCGTGCACGTGCCATTACTAAGATTGCTAAAGAAAATCCTGGTATGCCAAAGATTATGTTACGTGCCAAATGTTTCAAGTACTGTTGTGAAACAGCACCTTTAGTTATTCAAGATAATGAATTGATCGTTGGTGCCCCAAATGGAGCTCCTAGAGCTGGTGCCTTTTCACCTGATATCGCTTGGAGATGGATGGAAGACGAAATTGATACGATCGGTACAAGACCCCAAGATCCTTTCTACATTTCTGATGAAGACAAGAAAATCATGCGTGAAGAACTTTTCCCATATTGGAAAGGTAAGTCAGTAGATGAATATTGTGAAGATCAATATCGTGAGGCCGGCGTTTGGGAATTATCAGGCGAATCATTTGTATCTGATTGTTCATACCATCAACTAAATGGTGGTGGAGATTCTAACCCTGGTTACGATGTTATCTTGATGAAAAAAGGTATGGTCGATATTCAAAATGAAGCAAAAGCTCATCTTGAAGAATTGGATTATGAAAATCCAGATGATATTGACAAGATTTACTTCTACAAGTCAGTTATCGACACAACTGATGGTGTAATGATTTATGCCAAGAGAATGTCAGAATACGCTAAGAAAATGGCTGATAAAGAAAGCAATCCTAAGAGAAAAGCTGAATTGCTAAAAATTTCTGAAATCAATGCCAAGGTACCTGCACACAAACCAGATACTTTCTGGGAAGCTATCCAAGCTGTTTGGACAGTTGAATCACTACTTGTTGTTGAAGAGAATCAAACGGGTATGTCAATTGGTCGTGTTGATCAATACATGTACCCAATGTTTAAACATGATATTGAAAGCGGTAACATGACTAACTATCAAGCGTTTGAACTTGCTGGATGTATGTTGATTAAGATGTCAGAAATGATGTGGATCACAAGTGAAGGTGGATCTAAGTTCTTCGCTGGTTACCAACCATTCGTTAACATGTGTGTCGGTGGTGTGACACGTCAAGGACTAGATGCAACTAATGATTTGACTTACTTATTAATGGATGCCGTTCGTCACGTTAAGGTTTACCAACCTTCACTAGCTTGCCGTATTCACAGTAAATCACCTCGTGCATATCTAAAGAAGATCGTTGATGTTGTTAGAGCCGGAATGGGATTCCCAGCATGTCACTTTGATGACACGCACATTAAGATCATGCTTGCCAAAGGTGTCTCACTTGAAGATGCTCGTGATTACTGTTTGATGGGATGTGTTGAACCACAGAAGTCTGGTCGACTATATCAATGGACATCAACAGCTTATACACAATGGCCTATCTGTATCGAACTTGTTCTAAACCATGGTGTTGACCTGTGGTACGGCAAGAAGGTTTGTCCAGATATGGGTGATCTATCGAAGTTCAAAACATACGAAGAATTCGATGCCGCCGTTAAGGAAGAAATTAAGTACATTACTAAATGGACTGATGTTGCAACTGTTATCTCACAAAGAGTTCACAGAAGCCTAGCACCTAAACCATTAATGTCAATTATGTATGAAGGTTGTATGGAACATGGTAAGGATGTATCTGCTGGTGGCGCAATGTACAATTACGGACCAGGTGTTGTTTGGTCAGGATTAGCAACTTACACAGATTCAATGGCTGCAATCAAGAAATTAGTCTTTGATGATAAGAAATACACACTTGAAGAATTAAACAAGATTCTTGTTTCTGATTTTGAAAATAACGATCAAGCTCGTAAGGATTGCTTAGCTGCTCCTAAGTACGGAAATGATGACGACTATGCTGATTTAATTGCTGCCGATATCATTGCTTACACAGAAGAAGAGCATAAGAAATATAAGACATTGTTCTCAAACTTGAGTCACGGAACATTATCAATTTCCAACAATACACCGTTTGGACAAATGACAGGTGCTTCAGCTAATGGTAGAAAAGCTTGGACACCATTATCAGATGGTATTAGTCCTACACAAGGTGCCGATTATAAAGGACCTACAGCTATTATCAAGTCTGTTTCGAAGATGTCTAACGATTCAATGAATATCGGAATGGTTCATAACTTCAAGATCATGTCTAGTTTACTAGATACCTCCGAAGGTGAAGAGAGCTTGATTATGTTGTTGAGAACAGCCTGTGCTTTAGGTAATGGACAAATGCAATTTAATTATCTGGACAATAAGACATTGATTGACGCTCAGAAACATCCAGAACAATATCGTGATTTGATTGTTCGTGTTGCTGGATACAGTGCTTTCTTCGTTGAATTATGTAAAGACGTTCAAGATGAAATCATCAGTCGTACGGTACTTACTCACTTTTAATTAACAATCAGGAGATGAAAACAATGGATACAAATGTGGATGGTGGCATTGAACGTCAGGCAATGATATTCAATGTTCAGAAATATAGTTTGTATGATGGACCAGGTATAAGAACCATTGTATTCATGAAAGGTTGTCCATTAAGATGCAGATGGTGTGCTAATCCTGAGGGTATGAACCGAAAATACGAAGTTATGTTCAAAGAAAGTTTGTGTAGCGATTGTATGGCATGCGTTGAAGCCTGTCCCCGTGGGATCCACTACATAGATGAGAATGGTCAACATCGTGTTAGACGTGATATTTCTTGTATTGGTTGTCACAAATGTGAAGAAGTTTGTCCAATGAATGCACTCCATATTACCGGAGCCATTAAAACCATACCTGAATTAATGAAAGTTATTCATGAAGATGATGCCTTTTATCAACAATCAGGCGGCGGCGTAACTTTGAGTGGTGGTGAATGTACTTCACAACCTGATGCCGCATTAGCTTTATTGAAAGCCTGCAAAGCTGACGGAATCAATACAGCTATTGAAACTTGTGGACACAGTCGTATGAACAAATTGATGGAAATGGCTGATTATATTGATTTGTTCTTGTATGACATGAAACACATGGATCCAGTAAGACACAATGAGTTAACAGGAATAAGCAATGAAAGAATTTTGGCCAATTTGAAAGAACTTTTCGAACGTGGTTATCAAGTTAAGATCAGAATGCCAATGCTAAAAGGTGTTAATGATAGTGAAAAAGAAATCCATCAAATTATTGATTTCTTAATGCCATATCGTGATTACCCTAACTTCCAAGGTATTAATTTATTGCCATATCATAAGCTCGGAGTTAACAAGTACGGACAACTAGGAATTGATTATCCAGTCAAAGGTGATCCAAGTTTATCCGACGAAGATTTGGACCGCATCGAAGGTTGGATCAAAGAATACGATTTTCCTGTAAAAGTTATAAGACATTAATACTAGATGAAAGGAGGGAATCATATGAATAAATTCAGTATGAAAACAGAAATAATCAGTGGAAATAATTCAATAAGTGAACTTTCCAATATGCCGATCAAAAATGCTTTGGTTGTCTGTGATCCATTCATGGTCAAGTCAGGTAAGATTTCGGCAGTAACAGATGCACTAGATAAATTAGACGTTAAATATGATATTTTTTCCGAAGTAGTTCCTGATCCTTCAATTGATGTAGTTTCAGGTGGATTATTCAAAGGAATATCATTGAAGCCTGATACGATCATTGCTCTGGGCGGTGGTTCAGCAATGGATACTGCCAAAGTAATCAAGCATCTCATGGACAATATCGAGATCAAGTTGATCTGTATACCTAGTACCAGTGGAACTGGTAGTGAAGTTACATCCTTTGCAGTTATCTCAGACCCCAGCGTCAATGGTAAATATGCTTTGGTAGATGAAGATATGATTCCAGATATTGCTATATTAGATCCAAGTTTAACTATGAGTGTTCCAGCAACAATCACAGCTGACACGGGGATGGATGTAATCACACACGACTTGGAGGCCTATATATCACTGAATAGTACCAGTTTCACTGATGCGTTGGCTGAAAAATCTATTCGAATTGTTTGGAATGAATTACCTAAAGTTGTCAAAAATGGTAACGATGTAGAAGCACGAAAGGTCGTTCATGATGCATCTTGTATGGCGGGGATGGCTTTCAGTGGAGCTTCATTAGGAATTTGTCACAGTTTGGCTCACGCCTTAGGTGGTCGCTTTCATAAAGCTCACGGAAGACTGAACGCAATGTTATTACCTTATGTCATTCAATATAATTCTGGAATTGATGGATCTGAAGAAACTGAAGCATTACACCGATATGCACAAATTGCTCGAGTGTTAAATATTTCATCATATACAGATAGATCAACTGTTAATTTATTGATTGGTAATTTGAAGAGATTAACTGATCAACTTTCAATTCCTAAAACAATTGCTCAATTAGGAATTGACGAAAATGAATATAAATCAGCAGTTCCAGATATGGCTAAAGCAGCATTAAAAGATAGATGTACGGTAACTAATCCTGTTGTTCCTACACAAGAAGATTTAGAAAATATATATCTTAAGTTAGTTAAAGGAAGCTAAAGATATGTTTATTACGGAAAGAGAATTACAGGGTCTCTATCACAAAGCAGAATTTTCAGAATATATGATTTCCAAGAACGACAGGTTAACGCCTGAAGCCAAGAGTTTTTTAACCGGTAAAGGAATAAAAATAATCGAAAAAGATCATTCAAAAGACATCCAAAAGAAGCCAGAAACATATAATCAGACAGCTACTGAAGAACTTTTAAAGCTGGATTTACAAGCTGCTATCGTTGAGGCTTATGAAATAGATGTCAAATTAGGCAACGGTATTTATGAAGTATATGAGTTGCTTGATCAAGAAATGCCACCAAATTTACAGATATATTCATGTGACGCAAGTGAAGTACTTAGTAAACCTATAACAAAAGAAACGTTAAGAAACCCTAAGTATAAAGTGATTATTTTACTTAAGAAGTGTTTATCAAGAATATGTGAAATTCAATTAGATTCGAAAGATCAATTGAATTTAGTAAAGATAGAGCTGGTCGATCAGATTCGTAAACTAATGGAGGATTAATTATGGGTGAAAGTATGCAGGCTTGTAATAATTTAGTTTCAAAATTTGAAGCCGTTGTTGCCAATCCAGTAATTGATGAAAGCAAAATATATTACACAGGTGTTGATCTAGGAACTGCTTGTGTAGTTCTAGTAGTTATGAATTCTGAATATGAACCAGTTGCAGGGGCATATGAATATTCAGATGTTGTAAAAGATGGAATGATTGTTGATTATTTTGGAGCCATTACTTTAGTAAAAAAATTGAAAAAGAAATTAGAAGATCTGCTTGATACAGAACTTGTTTATTCTTCCGCAGCCATTCCACCGGATACCGAATCACTGGATGGTGGAGCAATTAAAAATGTAATTCAAAGTGCAGGTTTTGAAATTACATCTATCTTAGATGAACCAACAGCCGCTAATAATGTTTTAAACATTAAGAATGGAGCAATTGTAGATATAGGTGGTGGAACGACTGGAATTTCCATTTTAAATAATGGAAAAGTAGTCAAAATATCCGATGAAGCAACTGGTGGAACTCACTTAACTTTAACTATCGCTGGAGCAATGAGTACTTCGTTTGAAGACGCGGAACTGTATAAGAGAAATAAGAATAATCACAAAGAGTTATTACCGATTTTAAAACCAGTTATTGAAAAAATTTCGACTATCATAACGACTCAGATTGCTGGATATGACGTGAAAGATTTGTATTTAGTAGGCGGAACTGCTTGCTTAAGCGGTATTGAAAAGATCATTGAGAAGAAAACAGGAATAACAACACATAAACCAATAAATCCCATGTTTGTTACTCCTTTAGGAATTGCCAAAAGTTGTACAAATGAGGTCATAGATTAGGAGGCAGTAGATATGGAATGTAGAATTATCAAGTCACCTAGTGAAGGAACCATGGCGATATTGAATCGTCGTAAGGGTTCTGGAATTAGAGACAAAATCGACAACATCGACGCCGTCGGTTTGGTTCAAGGAAGATTGATCGAAATGGTTGTAGCCTCGGATATTGCTGAAAAGGCTGTTGGTGTTACCACTGAAGATATCAGGGGTAGCTGTCCTCAGAATATGATCATGCTCGCCATCTTTGGCGATACCGCCTCCGTTACTTCAGCAATCGAAGAGATTAAGAAAACATGGGAAACTGAGCAATGGTAATAGCTAAATTAATAGATAACGTCTGGGCAACTAGAAAAGCTGATAATATGAATGGTTTAAAACTAATGTTAGCGGAGATAACTGGCGGTAGAAAAAACGGAGAACAAATTGTGGTTTGTGATGTAATTGGCGCCGGTATTGGGGATAGAGTCATCGTAGCCAGTGGCACTGCAGCAAGACAGGCTTTGGGGGATAACAGTATACCAATAGATTCAGCTGTAATCGGAATTATTGATGATAGCTGTAAACCAGTCTGAGGGGGTGTTGGTAAATGAAAAAGGCACTATGTGCAAGCACTATTGAAAGCGCTTACTCGAATGATCAAACAAACATTGAGATTGATCAAAATACCATCATCACACCTTTAGCCAAAGATTTAATTGAAGAGTATGGCTTAAATGTAAAAGTAATTGAACCAGAAGAGAAGAAAAATACGAGTTCTAAAAATATTTCCGAAGAATTGATCGTATCAATAATAAAAAAGATATTGAAAGATTCTTTGAATAACCGGTATGTAATGAAATTTGATTCTAATGGATTAAAAGTTATCGACGGAAGCAGCATACATTTTACTGATATTCCTAACTGTATAAATGGTGGTTCCGGTCAATATTGCAGTATTTTTTTCGGAAATTCTAATAAAACAAAGTTTGGCCTAGTCAGACTAAATCATACCGAACTAACTAAAACCATTGGAAATGATACTTATCTGTACATATCTAAAGGAGCATTAGACATCTCCATTGATGAGAATTCGTGTGTATCAAAAGAGGGCGATATCATCTTCATTTCTAAAGGAGCCAACGTTACTGTCAAAGCTCTTAAAGATGTCGAACTTGTTTATTCCTTAACTGAATAATTCATATAAATTGATGGAGGTAATTATGCAAGCATTAGGGTTAATAGAAACCAATGGACTAATCGCCGCTATTGAATCCAGTGATGTCATGTTAAAAACAGCTGAAGTTGACTTAGTGTCAAAAGAATTCGTCGGTGGCGGATTGGTAACAGTATCAGTTGTTGGGGATGTCGGAGCTGTAAAAACAGCCGTTGATGCTGGAGCCAGTGCGGTCGAACAACTGGGAGATAATTTCCTAGTTTCGAAACACGTCATTGCCAGACCTGATTCAGAAATCGAACCACTTTTGGATGATCCAAAGGCAAAAAAAATTCCAGAAGAAGTTGTTGAAGAAGATTCAGTCGAAAGCGAAGAAGAGATACCAAAGGAAAAACCAGTCGGTTTTAAACCAGAAGAACTAGAACCAAAACGAATTGCTGAACTTAGAAAAATAGTAAAAACTAAAACGAACTTGAACATATCAGATGCCGATTTACAAAAGATGAGTAAGAAGCAGATTATTACTGAAATATTGAATTCTGATAAGGAAGGTTAGTAATTATATAGGAGAGCGAACATGGAGAATTTTGATAAAGATTTAAGATCAATTCAAGAAGCCAGAGACCTTGCCAGAGCGGGCCATCAAGCCGCAATTGATATTTCAACTTTTAGTCAAGAACAAATCGATGCCATTCTAAAAGCAATGAGCGTTGCTGGAGAAAAACATGCTGTTGAGTTAGCTCAATTGGCAGTTGAAGATACTGGCTTTGGTAATGTTGCCGACAAGACTTATAAGAATCATGCCGCAGCAACTTTGCTATATGAACAAATCAAAGATGAAAAAACAGTTGGTATTATCAGTAAAGATACTGAATTGAAGACTATGGATGTTGCAGAACCAGTTGGTTTGGTAATGGGAATCGTACCATCAACTAATCCGACTTCAACTGTTATTTTCAAATCGATGATTGCTTTGAAAGCTAGAAATGCAATTGTCTTTGCCCCACATCCAGCTGCTGCTAAGTGTACTTTTAGAGCCGCAGAAATCATGAACGAAGCTGCTAAGTCTGCTGGAGCACCAGATAATATCATCACTTGTGTTTCTAATTCAACAATGGGTTCAACCAATGAATTAATGCATGCTAAAGAAGTTAAATTGATTATTGCTACAGGTGGTCCAGGAATGGTTAAGGCAGCCTACAGTTCAGGGAAACCTGCTATTGGGGTTGGAGCTGGTAATTCTCCTTCCTATATTGAACGTAGCGCCGATGTAAAAGAATCCGTTTCACAAATTATCGCAAGTAAATCATTCGATTACGGAACAATTTGTGCATCAGAACAATCCATTATCTGCGAAAAGTGTAATAAAGATGAAGTCGTCAGCGAATTAGAAAAACAGGGCGGATACTTCATGGATGATGCCGAAACAGAAGCTGTCTGCAACTTGTTATTCAAGAATGGTGGACACGCAATGGATGCTAAATTCGTTGGTAGATCACCACAAGTTATTTCTAAAGCAGCTGGTTTCGAAGTTCCTGCCGATACAAAGATTTTGATTGGTAAACAATCTGGTGTTGGTGAAGGCAATCCACTTTCATACGAAAAACTAACTACAGTATTAGCATTTTACGTTGTGGAAGATTGGAAGGAAGCTTGTCAATTAAGTATCGAACTTCTTCAAAACGGAATTGGACATACAATGAATCTTCACACTAATCGCGAAGATATTGTCTTGAAATTCGCAGCTAAACCAGCTTCAAGAATTCTTGTAAATACTGGTGGTAGTCAAGGCGGAACAGGTATCAGCACTGGTTTACCAATTTCCTTCACGTTAGGTTGCGGAACATGTGGTGGAAGCTCTGTTTCAGAGAATGTAAGTCCTAAACATTTACTTAACATCAAGAAAGTAGCCTTTGGTTTGAAAGATGTAACAACTTTGGTTGAAGACGATAAAAGTTTTAATCATCCCGAGCTCAAAGATGTTGTTAAGGAATGTGTAAATAAAACTCAATGTGACAGTTCACTAGAACATGTAACAAAAGATATGTCAGATAAAGAATTAAAAGTACTAACTGAATTAGTTAGAAAAACATTATCTGAAATGAATGCGTAGGTGTCGACATGGAAGACTATGAAGAATTATTAGGTAAATTGGTTGAGAAATTATCTGGACCAAATGTTTCAGAAGATGTGATTGCGGAAATTGCTAAAAAGGCTACAACAGATGAAAAAACAATTCCAGTTGGAGTATCTAACCGTCATATTCACTTATCACAAACGGATTTAGATAAGTTGTTTGGAAAAGGTTATCAGCTAACTCCTTTAAAAGATCTATCACAACCTGGACAATATGCTAGTAAAGAAACAGTTATTATCTGTGGTCCTAAAGGATCAATCAGTAAAGTAAGAATTCTTGGTCCAGTCAGAGCTAGAACTCAGGTTGAAGTTCTAAGAGGTGATACTTTTAAATTAGGTATCAAAGCACCACTTAGAATTTCAGGTGACTTACTAAATTCAGGACAAGTTACTGTTGTTGGCCCTAAGGGATCAGTTGAATTAGACGAAGGTGTCATTGTAGCCCAACGTCACATTCATATGTTGTCAAGCGATGCTGAAAGATTCGGTGTCAAGAATGGTGATATCGTTACTATCGTTATCGAAGGCAATCGTGGTGGGGAACTCAACAATGTAGCCATCAGAGCCAATGATAAATCTGGTTTAGAGTGCCATATCGATACTGAAGAAGCAAATGCTTTAGGAATGAATTCTAAAACTAGGATTCGTATTAAATAAAGAAAAATTTGGAGGAAATTATAATGAAATCTGATGCATTAGGAATGATCGAAACAAAAGGACTAGTAGGTTCAATTGAAGCAGCCGATGCTATGGTAAAGGCAGCTAATGTTACTTTAGTAGGAAAAGAATTCGTTGGTGGCGGAATTGTCACAGTTATGGTTAGAGGCGACGTTGGAGCTGTTAAAGCTGCTACAGATGCTGGTGCCGCAGCCGCTCAAAGAATTGGTGAATTGTTATCAGTTCACGTAATTCCTCGTCCACACGCAGAAGTTGAAAATATTCTACCAAAGACAACAACTACAGCTGAATAAAAAATATTATTATAAGTAGTCAATTTTTTCTCAAGTTATAACTCCATATTCACACTCCGAAAAATTAGAGCTGAACTAGCACATTCAGCTCTTGAATAAAAAGCCAGCAACTCTTTCAAATCAGAGTTGCTGGCTTTTGCTTTAATTTAAATTTACATCCTGTATTGCATTAGAATAAGTCCAATCTAAGATAGGATTATTTCATTGGCTCCATAAGTTTAAAGACACATTGATTAATCCTACACCATTGGCAATCAGAGTTGCAGTACGCTTATTACCGTCCCAGAATAAAGTTTTCATCTGATCCGGTTTATAAAACGATGATTTTGATCTTCACTCAAATGGTATTTATCATCGTATTTCACGTTACCCACCTTTAATATAATGATTTATATTGGAACAACAGAATATGAATTAGATTAATTTTCAACGATAGGTATCAGAATTTCAGTGACAAACATGTTGATATCAGTAGTAGTCCAGTAGTCGACGACGAATCTTTCATATACATTTGGACCGCAATTGTAGCCATTTTTCTTAGCCCAATTTTCCATATCAGCGTATTTTTTATACATTTGAGAGTGGTCACCAATGTAATAAGATGAAATGAAAGTTTTTCCGCCAATATTTTCCAATGGTAGGTTACTGTCATTATTTCGGACAGGCTTTTGCATGATAGTAACTCGGTTAGCTAATTCTAAAGATTTCTTTTGACAGTCATCAAAAGCTAGAATTACAGGACCGGTGATTTCAGCGTTGTTCTCCTCTAAATACCTGATCCAAGGAACATTGATTACAGACTCTTTATAATCATAATCAAAATCTTGATCTAAAAAGAAGTATTGAGATGGTTGAATATATTTGATATTGATAGATTCAAATTTATTACTGGTCACATTCATTCCTTCATGAATCAATTCCAACCAATCCATTAAGGCTTGACGAGAATTTTGAATTCTTTTTTCTTCGTCTTCTAAAAATGATATTTGATTTAAAAAATTTCTTTCATGGAACAAGCAACTATTGTTGTCACCAACACCATTCATATCCTGTAATTTAAATCCCATCTGTTTGTAATATTTGAGGATTGGCATTAGTTGAATAGTGGAGTCGCTGTAGTATCGATACCCGTTGGATGGACAAATGTAGTCTGGTTTGAGAATGCCTAATTCTTCGTAGAAAATTAAAGTTTTGCGGGAAACTTTGCATATTTTTGCTGTTTCACCTATGGTATGCAAATTTTTTGAGTCGACCATTATTAACCTCCATGATAAAAACCGTTCATAAGTGTATTATATAACAGTACAGATGTAAACGCTTACAAGTTTTTCGAGACAAATTATATTTAGACTGAATATATAATGAATATTGACTAAATCTGTTTAAAAAAATGGTCATGATTTTTGGCATATAAAAAATATAATATTAGTCTATATTGCCTGTTCTTCTTTGTTTAGCGTTGCTGTAAAATGATAAATAAGAGATGGTATGTGGTCGTCTTTGGTGAAAATGCAAAGCAAAAAGTGATAGCTGATGTTATAAATAATGTCTTTAAATCGCTCAAAAGTGCATTAAATCACGAACTGATGACACAGAAGAATCATTTTTAAAATTTGTGAACCGATTACTATCGAAACAGGAGAATAAAAATGGCGGAATTGTTAATAAAGGAACTTCATGTTGAAGTTACAGATGAAGAGAAAAAAACTAGCAAAGAAATTCTCAAGGGCGTTAATTTAGAGATGAAGACTGGTGAGATCCATGCCATCATGGGACCGAATGGAACGGGTAAATCAACTTTGTCTCAAACCATTATGGGCCAAAAAAATTATCATGTGACTCACGGTGATATTCTGCTAGATGGTCAAAGTATTTTAGATATGCCGGTCGATGAACGTGCTCGTAAAGGTTTGTTTTTAGCAATGCAGTATCCAGCTGAAATTCAAGGTGTTACGAATGCTGAATTTTTACGTGCTGCGATCAATGCTAGACGACCAGAAAATAACAAAATCTCAGTTATGGACTTTATTAAGGAATTAGACAAGAATTTGGAATTGCTAGATATGAGTGAAGCTATGACAGAGCGTTACTTGAATGAAGGCTTTTCCGGTGGTGAAAAGAAACGTAATGAAATTTTGCAATTATTGATGATCAAACCAAGTTTTGCCTTATTAGATGAAATTGATTCTGGACTTGATATCGATGCGCTTAAGGTTGTTTCAAAAGGTGTCAACTCCATGCGTGGCGATAATTTTGGAGCTTTGATCATCACTCATTATCAAAGATTGTTGAATTATATCAAACCGGATGTTGTTCATATTATGATGGATGGAAGAATTGTAAAGACTGGTGATGCACAGTTGGCTCAAAAACTTGAAGATGAAGGTTATGCTGGCTTGCGTGATGAATTAGGACTTGATGTGAATCTGATTGACGACTAAGGGGATATTATGACACTAGAAAAATTTGCGATGACAACAGATGAGCCAACTTGGTTCACTCAAAAAAGACAGGCATCTTTTGAGTTGATTGATAAGTTGCCCTTGCCTAAAATGCAACGTTTTAATTTTAGTAGTTGGCAATTGGCGCCATCGACTGAGGCGATTATTAAGACCAATGTGCCAACAATTTGTGATGATTATATTTTGATGGATATTTTTGATGCTATGACAGCGTACCCAGAAATGATCCAAAAGTACTTCATGAATAAAGTTATAAAATCTGACGAAAATAAGTTGACCGCTTATCATACAGCATACATGAATCAAGGTATTTTCTTGTATGTACCTGAGAATACGGTAGTTCAAAAGCCAATTGAAATTGAATTGAAACAGAATTCCAATCAACCTTTTGTTTCACATATTTTAATTGTGGCAGGTGAAAACTCGAAGTTTTCCTTTATCCAAAGAACTAGAACAGAGGGCGATGCCAAAAGTGTTGCTAACTGTGTAGTTGAAGTAATGGCAATGCCTAATAGTGAAGTGAGGTATGCGGCAGTTGATGAAATGGGAGAGAATGTTACTTCTTATTTAAGTCGTCGTGCCTATGTGGATCAAAATGCTTATGTTGATTGGTCAATCGGTTTGATGAATTCTGGCGATACAGTAGCTGATTTTGATACTGATTTGTTTGGTGAGGGTGCTCATTCAGAAATTAAGGTTGTTGACATCACTTCAGGACAGCAACAAGAAGGTGTGAATACTCGAGTTACTAATTATGGTAAACATTCCATTGGTAACATTAACCAACGTGGAGTTATCATGGATCGTTCACGATTAATTTTTAATGGAATTGGTCACATTATCAAAGGTGCTTCGGGTGCTAATGCCGAACAACAGAATCGCGTTATGATGATGTCGAGTAAAGCCCATGGTGATGCTAATCCAATCCTTTTGATTGATGAAAATGATGTTTTAGCCGGACATGCGGCAAGTGTCGGTCAAGTTGATCAAAGACAGCTCTACTATTTGATGAGTCGAGGAATTGATAAAAAAACAGCACAAAGAATGGTTATTCGAGGATTTTTGGGTGACGTATTAGTTTCGATTCCTTCCAAAGCTATTCGCGAGGAATTAGTTCAAACGATCGAGAGGAAATTAGCCGATGGACAAACAATTGCAACAAATTCGTAAGGATTTTCCGATTCTCAATCAAAAAGTAAACGATGAACCATTAGTATATTTAGATAATGCCGCTACTAGTCAGAAACCCAATCAGGTTATTGATGAGGTTGTTCGTTATTATAAAAATGATAATGCTAATACTCGTCGGGGCGTGCATACCTTAGGTGAGAGGGCTACTGAAGAATTTGAGACTGCTCGTCAAAAGGTACAACAGTTTATCAATGCTAAGGAGAGTCGAGAAATTATTTTCACTAAAGGTGCAACTGACAGTTTGAATTTAGTCGCAAGTACCTATGGCGAAGACAATATTGCAGCTGGTGATGAAATCGTCATTTCCATTATGGAGCACCACAGCAACTTGATTCCTTGGCAACAATTAGCTAATCGTAAAAAAGCTATTTTGAAATATATCGGTTTAACAGCTGATGGCCAATTGGATATGGAAGATGCTAAAAAGAAGATTACCGATAAAACTAAAATAGTTTCCATAACTCATGCCAGTAATGTTTTGGGTGTGACTAATGATATTAAACAATTAGCACAAATTGCCCATGCCCATAAAGCTATTATGGTGGCTGATGGTGCGCAAGCAGTTCCACATATGCCAGTGGATGTTCAAGATTTGAATGTTGATTTCTATGCTTTCTCCGGACACAAAATGTTAGCTCCCATGGGAATTGGTGTTTTATATGGTAAAGCTGATTTGTTAAAAGTTATGTCTCCTTACCAATATGGTGGAGAGATGATTGATTTTGTAGAGAAATATCAAAGCACTTGGACCGATATTCCCTGGAAATTTGAAGCGGGGACACAGAATGTATCTGGTGCAGTCGGACTAGGTAAAGCGATTGACTACTTGAGCAGTATTGGTATGGAAAATGTTGAGAACTATGAAAAAGATTTGGTTGCTTATGTTCTGCCTAAGTTGCTTGAGATTGATGGATTGACTGTTTATGGTCCCCACGATGATGATCATCACAGTGGCGTTATTTCATTTAATTTACAAAACTTACATCCCCACGATGTAGCGACCGCCCTGGATATGGATGGAGTAGCAATTCGAGCCGGACATCATTGTGCTCAACCACTGATGAAATATTTGAATTTAGTAGCGACCGCTCGAGCAAGTTTTTACATTTACAATAATAAGCAGGACGCTGATGAATTAATTCAAGCAATCTGTGACACAAAGGAGTTCTTCAAAGTATGAGTTTAAATGGTTTGAACAGTTTGTACCGTGAAGTTATCTTGGATCATTCTGAACATCCACATCATAAGCAAAGTTTGTCTAGTGCGACGAACAAGATTACTTTGAAGAATCCAACTTGTGGTGATGTGATCAATTTAGAAATTAAATTAGATGGCGATAAGATAACTGATATTGGCTTTACTGGTGAAGGCTGTACGATCAGTCAGTCCTCTGCTAGTATGATGACCGATGCAGTCCTCAATAAAACAACAGCTGAGAGTTTGAAAATGGCCCATATTTTTTCGGATATGGTCATGGGTAAAGAACACTCTCAAGCTGATTTAGATAAATTAGGCGATGCTGCAATTTTATCCAGTATCATGCAGTTCCCCGCTAGAATTAAGTGCGCCACATTATGTTGGTGGGCATTGAGAAAGTCGTTAGGAGATGAAGACGATGATTGATTTAAATGATTCAGATTACGAATATGGTTTTCACGATGACATCAAACCAAAATATTCAACTGGTCGAGGCTTAACTGAGGAAACTGTTAGACAAATATCAGCTGAAAAAAATGAACCACAGTGGATGTTAGATTATCGCCTGAAATCCTATGAAGCTTACAAAAAATTACCCATGCCAACGTATGGTCCGGATCTTTCAAAGCTTGATCTGAAAAATATGCTTTATTATCAAAAAATGACTGATAGAAAGTATCGTGACTGGGAAGATGTTCCCGACAAAATGAAAGAAACCTTTGATCGCTTGGGTGTTCCAGAGGCTGAAAGAAAATACTTAGGTGGATCGTCAGCTCAATATGAATCTGAAGTGGTTTATCACAATATGCGCGAAGAATTTGCTAAATTGGGAATCATTTTTACTGATTCAGATACGGCCTTAAAGGAATATCCAGAACTATTCAAGAAATGGTTTGGAAAATTAGTGAAACCAACTGATAATAAATTTGCGGCCTTAAATGGAGCTGTTTGGTCAGGTGGATCGTTTATCTATGTACCGAAAGGTGTTAGAACCGATATCCCAATTCAATCATACTTTCGTTTGAACTCGGAAAACTCTGGTCAGTTTGAAAGAACATTGATCATTGTTGATGAAGGGGCTAAAGTTGATTACGTTGAAGGTTGCACCGCACCAAATTATTCATCTGACAGTTTACATGCGGCAGTAGTTGAAGTTAACGTGCAAAAGGATGCTTATTGTCGTTATACTACGATTCAGAATTGGTCAGACAATGTTTACAGTTTGGAAACCAAACGTGCCGCTGCCGAAGAGAACGCTACGATGGAATGGGTTGATGGCAATTTAGGTTCTAAGGTTACGATGAAGTATCCGAGTGTTTATTTGAATGGTGAAAATGCCCGAGGCACGATGTTGTCGATTGCTGTGGCAAGTAATGGAATTCATCAAGACTCTGGTGCCAGAATGATTCACAATGCTAAAAATACTTCTAGTTCAATTGTTTCAAAATCAATCGCTAAAACTGGTGGTTCAGTTGATTATCGAGGTACGGTCCGTTTTGGAAAGCACTCTGATGGCTCAAAAGCTCATGTGGAGTGTGACACAATTATTATGGATGATCAGTCTTCATCTGATACAATACCTTATAATGAAATTGATAATGCTAACGTTTCAATGGAACATGAGGCTCGAGTTTCTAAGATTTCAGAAGAACAGCTTTATTATTTAATGAGCCGTGGAATTTCTGAGGAAAAGGCTACTGAAATGATTGTTATGGGATTCGTGGAGCCATTTACAAAAAAACTCCCAATGGAATATGCCGTCGAATTAAACCGTTTGATCAGTTTTGAGATGGAAGGTTCAATTGGTTAAAGGATAAGATTATGACAGAAAAAAAGGATCTAGTTATGGAGGCTTTAGAGGATGTGATCGATCCGGAATTAGGAATCGACATCGTGAACTTGGGTTTGATCTACGGAGTAAATATTGAGCATGAGAATAAAGCCGTGGTGACAATGACCTTGACGACAATGGGATGTCCTTTGAGCGATATGTTGCATGATTCGATTGTAGAGGCTGCCGAAACAGTTGAGGGAATCAGTGAGTGTGAGGTTGAGTTAGTTTGGTATCCAACTTGGGATATCTCCAGAATGAGTCGTTATGCTCGAATTTCACTGGGAATCTTTGGGGGATAACCGATTTAACTGGATTTGTGGTTGATTGCCCACAATTTTTTTACTATCGACTGATTTCCCTGATTCTAATGTTATTGATGTTTTGAAATTTTTGAAGAAATTTAAATCAAAAGAACGACCTCCATTAAATATTCAAGATATATTCTTTACTTGAATCCCTTAATAGAGGCCGTTCTTGTTTTATTAAGCTAAACATTTTATAAAATTATTAGCTTCAAGTCACGCCCATAGCGTTCCAACACATTCCCAATTCTTACGGAAGACGGGAAGTTAAGCACATACAAACTATAGCCTACCTTCAAATTGACTTTTGATTTTTATTTCAGAGATGTAACAAAATTTACAAAATATTAAAAGAGTTGTAATGAAAACGTATAAAGAAAATTCACAAATAGCTCGTATAATTGACTTTATTAAATTTTTACGATTAATGGGATGAGGTAATCTTATACGAGTCAAAAGAAGAAGATTCAAAAAATATTTGAGAGTTCTTTTGATTGCAACAATAATAATCGTTGGTAGTTTGAGTTATTTCTTCAATAATTCATATGCATCAACTATTATTGACAATTTTAAAACTGAGCAGGCAATTAAAAAGAAACAAAAAATTATTCAAACCAATCTGACTAACTATCTGAATACAGTTACCAAGGATGGTACTGCTAGTGTTAGTTTTTACAATTTAGGTGCAGAAAGTGGCAGTGCCGCGGCTAATAGTAAGTATGCCAAACTTTATCAAGCTGGTAGTTTGGAAACTGAATCGAACGCTCATGCAGTTAAAACAGCTGCTAGTACATATAAATTGTATTTAACAGCTTACTTGATGAATCAAAAGTCGAATGGTAATTTTAGTTGGACGACTGAAAATACTGATAATTTTGACAAAATGATCGTTAACAGCGAAAATGATTTTGCGGAAGCACAAATTGACAAGTATGGTGCTAGTACGATCAGTACCTTCATTAAAAAACAAGGTTGGTATCCATCAGTTTTCCAAGATGGACAGGCTGCCAAAACAACTAGTTATAGTTTGCAACTACTGCTAGAAGATTTAGTCACCGGAAAAGGTGCCTATGAAAATGAATCTGATCAAGCAAAAATTTTGGATTTAATGGGTAAGCAAATTTACCGTACAGGAATCCCTGCTGGAGCATCCGCCGCTGATAGTGGAACAACTGTCCAAGACAAAGTTGGATTTCTGAATGATACTAACAACGATGCCGGCATTGTGACGTTACCAAATGGACAAAGATATATTTTAGTAGTTATGACGAATGGCCATAATCAAAGTGGTTTGAGCGGTTTTTCAAGAATTGCTGAAATCACAAAGAATGTACAGAAGATTGTTTATGGCTCAGATGCCGGAAACAAAATTGAAAATTATTCTTAACAAAAAGTCGAGGTTATCCTCGGCTTTTTTTGTCTAGAAGATTTTGTTATCTATATAGTAAAAGTGGTACGATTCAATTTTTATAAAGGGTACGTATTTATTTTAAAATTGATAGGGTTTACAATGGACTCATAATCTTTAACAAAATGTTTTAAATAAATTTTGGAGGCATTAATTATTATGGCCTATAAAACTATCAATCCTTATACAAATGAATTAGTAAAATCTTATCCAGATGCAACGGCAGAGGAAATTGAATCTGCCTTGAGTACTGGGTATGCACTTTATAAAAAATGGCGGAATGAATCGGTTAGCAGTAGAGCTGTTACATTACATACAATTGCTGATCTATTACGTGAAAACGAAGATGAATTAGCTAAAATTGCTACAATCGATATGGGTAAACTTTACGCTGAATCAAAAGGTGAGGTGGAACTTTGTGCAATCATTGCTGACTACTACGCTGATAATGGTGCCGATTTATTGAAACCTACACCAATTAGTAGTCGCAACACCGGTGATGCGGAGATCTTGCACCAAGCTACTGGTGTTTTGATGATGGTTGAACCATGGAATTTCCCATACTATCAAATTATGCGAGTCTTCGCTCCTAATTTTATGGTTGGGAATCCTATGATTTTGAAACATGCTTCAAATACACCGGGATCAGCTGCAGCCTTTGAAAAGATAGTGCTAGAAGCTGGAGCACCTAAGGGAAGTTTGACAAATCTTTTTGCTAGTTATGATCAAGTTAGTGGTATTATTGCTGATCCACGTGTTCAAGGGGTCGCATTAACGGGGTCAAAACGTGGCGGTCAATCAGTTGCTGAAACGGCTGGCAAGAATCTTAAAAAGAATTCAATGGAACTCGGTGGATCTGATGCTTTTGTAGTCTTGTCAGATGCTGATGTTGATAAAGCTGTTGATCTTGCTTGGAGAGTTCGTATCTACAATGCTGGACAAGTATGTACTTCAGATAAAAGATTTATCGTAGCTGATAATTTGTACGATGAATTCTTGAAGAAACTTAAAGAAAATTTTGAAAAATTGGTTCCAGGAGATCCCATGGACCCTAAGACTACGATTGCTCCTATGAATTCCAAACGTGCTAAAGAAAAACTTCAAAGTCAAATTGACAGGGCTATTGCCGGTGGTGCTAAAGTTTATTACGGTAACCAACCAATTGATTTACCAGGTCAATTCATTCAACCAACTATTTTGACTGATATAGATAAAGATAATCCAGAATTCTATGATGAAATGTTTGGACCAGTTGCCCAAGTCTTCAAGGTAAGTTCCGATCAAGAAGCCATCGATTTAGCTAATGATTCCAAATTAGGACTAGGTGGAATAGTTGTTTCGGCCGATCCACAACATGGAAAGGCTGTTGCCGAAAAGATCGAAACCGGAATGGTCTTTGTTAATTCGTTCTTAGTTTCTCTTCCAGAGTTACCGTTTGGTGGTGTTAAAGGTTCAGGTTATGGTCGTGAAATGAGTCAACTAGGATTAACTGCCTTCACAAATGAAAAATTAATTGTAACTGCACAAGATCCAGATTGGAATAATCCGGCTGGTGGTTTAGCAATCTTTAAAAAATAGCTAATAAATAATACTTGATCGAGAGATCGGGTATTTTTTTTTGAAAGTATTGTCGGGCAAACTACTGATATGATCCAATAGGTACTTTTTGGTTAGTGTAGAACTAAAAAGTGGGTACTATTTTTTTGATTTAGCAGGGTATATATTAACAACATGTTCTTTACAGATAATTGGAGGAAACAAGATGATTAATTCATTGAATGATCGCGTAACACTAAATAACGGTACAAAAATTCCTGGATTGGGATTAGGTGTATTTCAAATTCCGAATGAAGACACGGCTAAGGTTGTGGCTGAAGGAATTAAAAATGGTTATCGTCTAATCGATACTGCCCAAGTTTATGGTAATGAGGCCGGTACTGGAGAAGGTATTCGTCAAGGATTAAACGAAACTGGTTTATCACGTGAAGACTTATTTGTAACTTCAAAAGTTTGGAATGATCATTTAACGTACGATCAAACCGTTGCAGCCTTTAATTCTAGTTTGAAAAAATTAGGCTTAGATTATTTGGATTTGTATTTGATTCACTGGCCTGGCAATGATTCATTTAAAGAATCCTACCAAGCGCTTGAGGATCTATATAAGTCAGGAAAAATTAAGGCCATTGGCGTAAGCAATTTTGAAATTCATCATTTGAAGGAATTGACAGAATATGCTGATATAACTCCTGTTTTAGATCAGGTTGAATCACATCCAAAATTGAATCAAGACAAATTGCACGAATATGCAAAAACTCAAGATATTAAGATTCAAGCTTGGTCACCACTTATGCAAGGCCAAATTTTGAAAGATGAAACTTTAAAAGCTATTGCTGACAAGCACAATAAGACAGTAGCTCAAGTGATTTTGAGATGGGATATTCAAAGAGATGTACTACTAGCTGTTAAGTCGGTTCGTTCTGAAAGAATGCAAAGTAATGCCAATGTATTTGACTTTACATTGGATGATTCTGATATGGAAACTATTAATAATATGAATGAAGATTTCCGAGTTGGTCCAGATCCAGATGAATATAATTTTGAAGGTTAGTTATATAAGACTTTGCTATTAGGATTGGTCAGATTAAAAGGCGTTGCTGGAATTTATGGCTGTACGATAAATAGAGTTGATAGGCATTTTGCCATCAACTCTATTTTTGTATACCATTTATTAATAAAACTATTTTAGAACATCAAAAAGACACCATCCATACCTTTAGATGTTCTACCCTCTACAGCTTCACAATGAAAGGAATTTGAATGATGTCCCTAAGTAATAAGTCTATACGAAACGCTCTTGAAATGAAAGATGAGAATATTATCTTTACTGAAGACTCAAAATTTATGTTAGTTAATGGCATCAAGTCCTTAGTCTATTTTGCAATGCTAACTAAACAGATTGACCGTTGTCTTAACTGTGGCCTTGCAGGCCACTTAGTTAAGAATGGATTTAATAAAAATATGATAGTCGCTCCATCATTATCATTACGTCCAACGTATATAAGTCTGAAACGTCAAAAGTATAAATGTAAATCTTGTAACTCTATCTTTGTAGCCAAAACTAGTTATGTTTGGGAATATTGTCAAATCGCACAACCTGTTAGACAAATGATCTTATCAGAAACTGCTTTTAATACATCATTGAAGGATATCGGCAGACGTTTTAACGTCTCCGATAAGACCGTTCAACGTATCATCGATGAAGAAGCCAAGATGCACAAGAAATCACTTCCTGAACATCTTCCTAAGCACTTGGCATTTGATGAATTTATGTCTACTGACAAGATGAGCTTTATTTGGTTAGATAGCGATAATCATCGTACGGGTGATATCTTGCCCAGAAGAACTTCATATCAAATCAGTAAATACTTCAGTCGATTTCCTTTGAAAGTCAGAAGACAGGTAAAAACTATTTCTTTGGATTTAAATGCCGGATACATTAATTTAGTACCAAAGTTGTTTCCAAAGGCCAAAGTCGTTGTTGATAGATTTCATATCGTTCAGATGATGAATCGTTCTCTCAATTCAACTAGAATACAGGTAATGAAACGAATGCCTAAAAGAAGTAAAGAATACTTGTTCATGAAGAGAGATTGGAAAAAATTCTTGGAATCATTCGATTCCATCGAAAAGATAAACCCTAAGTATCAGTACAGTGTTGGTTATTATGAAACGGATCTAAATTTAATCACAAAGTGTTTAGATTTGGACGAAGGTTTCGCCAAGTCCTACGAAGTATATCAAGATATTTTAAAGGCTATTAGAACAGGCGATACTGATACAATGAATCAGATACTACTCAATTATCATCCACTCAATACCGCTATGGATCAAACAATGACATCATTAAGAAAATATCGTAAACAAATATTAAATGCACTGAAGCTTAAATATTCCAACGGATTTTTAGAGGGAATCATTGGAAGAATAAAAAAGATAAAAAGTAGTGCCTATGGATATCGTAGTTGGAACAACTTTACTGAACGTATAAATATTCAAATGTTTTGGCTTCGAGCAAGCTCATCAGCCAAATAAAAAAACAGCTAGACCATTTATGGTCTAACTGTTAACTTGAACCGCCATCAACTTGATTTGACGAACAGCCGAATTTATTCTAGCAACGCCTTTTAGAATTAATTACTGATGTTTACGATTGTTCCACCAGAAATAACCAAAGAACCAGATAATACTGAACACGCTCAAAATGGCGGTTATCATCAAGATGGATTTTTTCATACTTGAAGGTAGGCAAACCTTGAAAATATTTGACAAAGTGATGATCCAAATCATAGGACCAGCCGCAATCATGACTGGACGCCATTTGGCTTTAACTAAGAATAAGGCAGCGACGGAACCTATGATAACAAGGCCGTTGATAATAATAATTAAGTTATTAGTAATGGGAATGTTAAACATAACCGGCTTAGTAAATTGGATGACGGTAAAGATTAAGACAGTTAAAAGACTGACTATCCAGGCGCTCGCAAAACTGACAGCCTTGTGTTCAAAAATTTTGGCGTAAATAGTTTGATGGATGAACCAGAAAGCTGCGAAGATAAGGAATGTCATGAAAATTCCGTTTAAAATGAAAGGTACGAGATTCAATTGTTGTTCCTGACCATTCAGCTGAATAATCAATGTCCAAATGGCTGTGATACTAAAGAGACCGCCCAAAAATTTCAAACGATCACGAAGACTAATTTTGGTAAAACTAGCGGTTAGTTGATTGGCAGTTTCAGTGGGAGCCTGTCCGAAATAGTCTTCAGCGTTAGATCCATCATTTTGAGCATCAATAATATCTTGAAGAATCTCTAACAACTTATTTTCAACTTCGTAGTCGTCATAGAATAACCCAGCAGTGCGGACGTAAATTAATAAGTTGCTGTAATATTTTTCGTTAGCAGGATTGAGCTTTTTACGTAAATCATTGTTACTGGAAATTAGTTCCTGTACCTCATCAGATTTAGTCATCTTGTCCACCTTTTTTCGAAATGATTTGATTAACTACTAACTCTAGTGACTGCCATTGGTCGGCAAATTCAGCCATCTGTTTTTTGCCTTGTTTAGTTAAGGAATAATATTTCCGTGAAGGTCCCTCCAAAGAAGGCTTACGTTGACTGTTTAAATCACCGCGTTTTTCTAGTTTTTGAAGTAGCGGATAAACGGTGCCACCGATTAAATCGGTAAAACCTAATTTATTTAATTTTTGGACTAACTCGTATCCGTAAACTTCACCGTCAGAAATAACAAATAAAACACAGCCTTCTAGAATACCTTTGAGTAATTGAGAATTGTTCATGCTTATGACCTCACTATTATGTAATACATACTACTCAACAATATCTAATATGTAAAGCATAGTAGTATCTTTGGTAAAATAGGCCTGAAAATTGTGAAGTGGGGAAGAAATGATGGATAGTGAAGAACTTTTAAAATCAGATATTATTGATAAACATGTGCGACAGAATTTAGGACTCAGTTGGCTTAACTTTGCCGTTCTATTTTGTGCCACAATCATTGCCTGTGTGGGTTTAAATATGAATTTGACGGCTGTAGTTATTGGAGCTATGTTGATTTCACCAATTATGGGACCCAATCATTGGAATGGGTTATGGTTTCGGTATTCGTGATACGAAACTGATCCGAAAAGCAGCGACGCTCTATCTAATTGAGTTGGTGGTTGCACTGTTGGCGGCCACGATTTATTTTTCACTATCGCCAATTAAAGATGCCAGTGATCAAATTATTGCACGAACTCAACCAGCTATTTGGGACGTTTTAGTGGCCTTTTTCGGTGGTGTTGCCGGGATTATCGGTTCCGCTAAGAAAGATCCGGGAAATATTTTACCTGGAGTAGCGATTGCAACAGCCTTGATTCCACCTCTATCAACGGTGGGATATGGATTGAGTCAATTCAAATGGTCCATTGTTTTCAGTGCTGGATATCTGTTTTTGATCAATACCTTTTTCATTGCTTTGGCAACGATGATTTGTACTTTGATCTTTAATTTTAGGACCAAAAGAGCAACTGGTATACCTCTTAAAAATCAGATATTGATTATTGCGGCGGCAATAATCATTACTATTCCCAGCTTGATTTCGGCTTCGACTTTGGTCAAAAAGACCTACAATGAGACCCAATTGACCAGTCTTGTCGATAATGAATTGCCAGAATTGTATGTTGTGAATAAGCAAATCACTAATGGAAAAATCAAATTGGTCGTTATCGGTAGTCATTTGAGTCACGCTGAGATAAATAACTTAGACGATAAGTTAAGCGACTATCAATTAGGGAGTTACAAATTACAATTTCAACAATTATCTAAGGGGAATTACTTAAGTGTGAACGCCTTTAAGAAGTATGTTGATCAGGAAAAGAATGACAGTACACAGAATACAGCAACTGATAATAGCGATAAAAACTTGTTGAAACTGAAGCAACAATTAACTAAGAAGTATCCAGATGATATTTCTAAAATTTATGTTGGTCAATTGGCAAGTAAAACAAAGAGTAAAGAATCAATTATCTTGATTAAGTTGAATAAAGATAGTGAATCAAAACAGGATGAAGTTAAGAAGTATGCAGAGAACTTAGCTGATAAGTTGGGGATTGAAGCGACTGTTCACTTTACTTTAGATTAGAATTTAGGTACTAAAAAATGCTTTCGATGAAAAATCATCGAAAGCATTTTTAATTGCAAGACAAGATAGACATTGTACTTTGCTGAATAGTAGAAACAAGCTCTCTATGCAGCAGCTTCTGCTTCTTGTTCTTGTTTTAGCAATTTGTTGTCGTAACGTTTGATAAATGGGAACCAAACAACGAATGATACCAAGGCACAGACGATAGAAAGGACAGCACCTTTCCAACTAGCAGTACCAATAAATCCACTCAAACCAACTGGTGTAGGCCATGGTTGTTGAGTAATAATCTTAGGAACTAATTTGGATGTGATAGCAAAGTAACTAACAAGTCCTGAAACAATTGGAGCACCTAAGAATGGAATAAATAGATCAACGTTATAAACGATAGGTAAACCGAATAGTAAAGGTTCATTGATATTGAAGATAGCTGGAACAAGTTCAACCTTACCAATTTCCTTTAGTTGAGCTGATCTAGAGAAGAATGCTAACCAAATGGCAACACCTAAAGTAGCACCAGAACCACCAATGATAACGAAAGCATTCAATGGATCACCGGCAAAGAAGTTGCTGGCACCTTTAGTATTAGCAATCATATTGGCTAAAATAATTGGTGTATAGAATGAACTCATGATTGTAGCACCGTGAATACCGAACCACCATAGGAAGTGGATAAGGAAGATGATAATCAAGAAGCCCCACCATGTATTTGTAATATCACTGATAAATGAAAATGGAATGTATAATACCTTGAATATATCAGTTCCTAAAAGAACAAAGATCAAGTTAAGTGCCATAACAACAAAGGCAACACAGGCACCAGGAATCAATGAACTGAATGAGTTAGAAACACCAGCTGGAACTGATGCTGGCATCTTGATTTGCCAGTTATGTTTAACAGTAAAACGATAAACTTGAACTGTAATCCAACCAACAACTAAACCGGTAAAAATACCTACAGCAGCGATTCTTGTAATACCACCAGTAGATACGGCGTAACCACCACCGATGATGTTATCTGGTTTTAGAGATTGTTGAAATTGAATAACACCGTTTTTCCAAATTAATTGGGGAACGGTAATGAAGAATGCCATTAAAAACATAAATAAAGCATTTAGTGGAACTAGATTCAAATTCTCTTCTTTTGCATAAATTTTAGTATAAGAGAATGTGAATTGACCTGCGAAGATCAAAGCCAAAATACCCATTGTAGCATTATAACCAGTTTGGAATAGATTAGAGAAACGACCTAAACTGCTTGCATATACTGCTGCAAACCCAGGAATTGGAAAGGCCTGGGGTAAAACATTCAAAATAAGAAAAATGGAACCAATAATGGTGAATGGAATAACACTATAACCGGCATCCATGATGGCTCTAACAAATCTAGTAGCCGCAAATTTACCAGCAAGGTTAATCATTCGATCCTTAAAAGAACCTGTATCCTCACTTGACATAAAAATCCCTCCTTCAAAAAGTTACATTCATTATACTAATGCAAACGGTTTCAAATGTAAACCGGTTTTACTAATAAAATTAATAAAAAATCTTCCATACTCCAATTGTATCAAGATGTCAAGGCTCATTCGAATCTCTTTGTGATCAGAATTGGTATACCTGTGATAAGTGGAATTTTATATGAAAAAAAACTTCTATACCGTTTTGACAGTATGAAAGTTTTACGAATGTATATTTGAATTATTTCATTTGTCAATAATATTTATAATCAGGATAGTGATTATTTTTTAGTTAATGGAGACACAAAAAAAGCGCTAGGTGACCACACCCAACGCTTCTTTGGATACAAGATAACCGAGAATAGTTACCTATAAATGCTGTATCAATTTAAGTATAACAGAGTCAATGTGAAAAGAATAGCCATTTTTATGTAAATATCGGTAAGACTTTTTGTATTCTATTACATATTTATTAACTAATTTTTTCCGATAGATATATAATTGTAGAAAACAAGTCGGGGGTCAGAAATATGGCACGCAAAGTTATTCTATTTATTACACAAACATTAGATGGCTATATTGCCAATTCTGATGGCAAGATTGACTTCTTATGGAATGATAAATTTTCAACAGGTAGTGTTGTAGACCGTGAGTATGAAAAATTATCCAAACGGGTTAATACTGTTATCATGGGTCGGCATACATATAACCAAATCGTTAACGGTATGTCACCCAATGATTATCCCTATGCCGGCTATGAAAATTATGTGATGACGACGCATCCATTGCCAGATGAAGATAACATTCACTTTGTTAACGGCGAGGTGGCAAAATTAGTCAGTGACTTGAAGGCTAAATCATCCAAAGGTGATATTTGGATCATCGGTGGCAGCAACGTGATAGCACCGCTAGTGAATGCTGATCTAATTGATATCTATCATATAGGCATTGTGCCCATTATATTGGGTAAGGGAATTCCACTATTCTCCGACCGAGTTGTTCCTAAGGAATTGAGTTTGGAATCTGTAAAAAAAGTGAATGAGATTGTGTACGTTGAATATTCTCGTTAGAAGTTAAAAAGATGTTATAAAAAATAGAGATACCGTTGTTAAGCGGCACCTCTATTTTTTTATATTATTTTAAAATATTGTTATTTTTTTGATTATTAAACTATCTAAAAAATTATAAAATAATTTTTTTGAAAGTGCTAAAATCAAAGCTATATATAGTATGTAGGATTATGCGTTTGATTTGAATTCGGGGAGGTTCTTTTATTCATGAATAAAAAAGCAAGATATATAAGTGGAGCTGTCGCAGTAGCACTTCTTACCGCGGGTTCACCAATTATAGTTCCTATGTTGAATCCAGTAGGCGTTGTTAAAGCGGATACGGATATAATTAAGGGACATAATGTCACGAATGAAAGTTTGTCACCTAGTGATATGTTAACCACTTTCAAAAGTCAATTTGATGATCGCTATGTCGCTAGTTCACAAAGTATTACTTCAGTTTTAAATAGTTTAGCGGAAGATTCAGAAAATAACTTCAACTATTTCGATTTGAATAATCCTAAGTATATACATGATTTTCAAAATAGTGGTCACATAGCAATGCTTAAGGATACTAGTAAGACGCCGATACCATCGAGCTATTTTTATTCAGGAAGTAACAATAATTACTATTATCGCGATATGTTAGTTGCTATGACTATAGCTGATAAAGATGGAAATAATATAGATATTTCCGATACAGATAAATTAAAGAATCTAACTATGAATGATTCTGAATTTCCATTAACAGCAACAATCCATATAAGTGAGAGCAAAGATAGCGATCTTGCTCCATTGACATCCCTTGCTACAGTTACTGATCCATCGTTATTGGAATTTAGTTTCAAGATTTCTTTAAGTAGATTTGATATATCTAAAAATCAAAGTATGGTTCCAATTACTGTGGGTTCTTCATTATCATCTTTGTCAACAGAGGGTAACGGACTTAAGATTACTGATAATTATACCAATGATCCTAAATACACAAGTAGTCTAACCAGTGCTGAAAAACCAATGCTTGGTCAAAGTTTGTTTACTAGTAGGGAAAAGGCCGCAGAATATGCAGCAGAGTCGGATTTTGATCCAACCAGTACAGATAAGGGTAATGCATCACCGGATCAGTTCAGTGATGGCAAGATTATTTCAAATGGAACTTACTATCAAACGGTTTCTTATAACCTTAGTGGAGCCGATTCAGCTATTGAAGATATGTTAACAGGTGACAAATCTGATGTAACAGGTGCTGCAGTGAGTCCTTATCAAACATTTATCAATGGAAGTAACACGGCAGCGACTCCCGGAACGGATTATGTTTTGAATCGTGATACGAAGACTATTACGGTAATTAGAAAATTATCTACTAATGCAACGATCAATGCTAAATTATCAATTCCACAAGTTAAAGTTAATTCTTTAATAAGTGATGCAAAGCCAACAGCAGCTGACTATTTGAGTGATCAATCAGGTGAAAATACTGCAAATGATATTCCCACAAGTAATGTTGAAGTAGGATCAGAGTACTACACTGACCCAAGTTTAAAATCTAATTATAAAGCTACAAGTGATGAAGTTTCCGCAACTAATTTCCTTAAACCTGGTAAATATTACCGTACAATCAAATTTACATTAAAAAATGGCAGTATTAGTGATTACGATGCTCTTCCTTTAAGTATAGATTCTGATTCTAAGGGGAATACTGTAACTTATGTTCAAGAAGTTGATGTTAGAAATGATGCTACAGCAAATTATGATAATCCATTGGATGCAAAAATTGGAGATACAAGTAATACCGTAAGTAAAAATGATACATTGATAAGTACTGATTCTTCAACTGGATTAAGTACTAATCTGATACAGGATAATGGCATAAGTTTTGGCAATAAATATTATCGATATACTCCTGGAAAGGAAGAGACATTACAAAATGAAGTCTTGAATGGCAGTAATGATGATTCACTGACTGATGGCGTAGTAGATAGTAGTGGAAAATTTGCTAAATCAGGGGATTTTTTGAGAACGATTACTTATACTCTTGTTGCTAATTCTGTTGATACGAATACATTTGATACTACTAATTCTAAATATAAGTTGGGTACAGATTCAAAAGGAAACGATACGATAACCTATGTACAGAAGGTTCATGTTTCTCAAATACCTGTAATAGTTAGTATTAAAGACTTGATTGTACATCTATGAGCTAAAAATTATAGTGATCAATTAGAGCTGGCTAGAGAGAGCATAGCAGAAAATGATATAACCACTGATGGGAGTTCTAGCTCTTCGTTATTGGATCCAGCTAACGACCCAGACCCAATTGAGAGTAAATTACCAACAGGAATTGTTTTAGGTGATGATTACTATACAGATCGTAGTTTGAAGTCTAAATCTTCTACAGGATTGTCTTCGGCAGGAACTTATTATCGTAAAATTACATTTTATCTTACCGCCGATGTTAATACACTTTCTTTTGGTGATAATATTCCGTGGGCAAAAGATGAGGATAAGAACAGTGTAACGTTTGTTCAAAAAATTAGAGTACTTACAAATGTAGTCACAGCCTCTGTGCCTTGTTTTATGTCGCAAATAGGTAAAGAGGTTATGTCTCAAACAATGGAAGATCAGTCGATTACTACAGAAGCTGATGCTACTTTAAGTTTGACGACTGATTCAGTAAGTATTGCATATCTAGAGAGCAGTGATAATAAGTTTTATAGTAGTGAAGATAATGCTCAAGAAGGAATAAATGCGATAACTTTTAGTCGGTTCAACAATGTATTCACAGTTCCAGGAACGTATTATCGTAAAGTTATTTTTCATTTAGAGGCCGGTACGGATGCGAAAAATTATGTTTTTCCTAAGATAAATGATTTGGATCCAGTGTTCTCTACGGCTGATGATGGTAAAATTCCAACGGTTGAATATTTACAGAAAATTGTAATAAATTCACCAGAACTAATAGTGCAGACTGATCATTACGCATCTGATATTGTAACTATAGGTGAAGATATGAGTAAAGTAATGGATGACAGTATACTTACTTCTTTAAGTGCTAATGGGAGTGTTATTGCAAATGGAACGGTAGGAACAGAATATTTTGATGACGCTACTCATGCCGTGAAAAATGAAGATCCGGTAAGTGGTACTACTTTTACAGAGGCTAAACCTTACTATCGTAGAGTTACTTTCAAATTACCGGGTGATATAAGCAAATATACTTCGTTTTCTGGTGAAGAGGGTGTTGACTATACAATAGATAAGAGTAACAACACCATTACTTACGCTCAAAAAATAAATGTGATAGATCCTAGGGTAACAGTAACGATCCCCGATATATCAATTAATGTTAATGCTCCAGTGTCATCGATTGATGATGATACAAAAGGCATAAGTTTCATATCAAATGAAACAGGTAAATCAATAGTTAGTCAGGATAAGATATTTGTATATTCTCATAGGGATCCGACGAGTGACAGTGAACCTGATTATTATTTCAAAGATTCGAGTCTTACAGATATAATAAAAGATATACAAAATCAGAATTGGATGTTCAAAGACGGTAATCGGGTCTTTACAGCCCCAGGAAAATATTATCGTCTGATTATGTTTACTGCTGAGAATTTACCTGACTATTATACGTTTAGCGATACTAATAATGGTTCGACGGAAAAATCAAATAATAATACTACGGTAGGCTATTATATTCAAAGAGTTAACGTAGGCTATCCAGTAACGGTGAAGATTGATGATTCTGTTTCCTCTAAAGTTGGTAGTGATATAACATCAGTTGATGCTGGTAATTATGATTTAATTTCAAGTGAAGAATCAGGAAAATCGATTGTAGATACTAGTGCTACTTCATATGGGACAGAATATTATGATATTTTTGATGATGTAAAAGATATTTTAGATAAAAAGGTTGAACCTATTTCGGATGTGACAGATGGTGAAAAATTCACTAAATCTGGAACTTATTATCGAGTAATTAAATTTGTACTAAAGTCTGGCGAAACCCCTAGTAATTATTCTTTTGGCAATGGTAAATTGTCTAGTGATGGTAAAAGTGTTGAGTACATTCAGAAAGTGAATATTGCGACTGGTGAAGTTACAGCTGTTATTGATCGGGGAGAAACAAAGTTTGGTGAAACCTTACCTTCTGACAGTTTAGGCGCGAAAGTCGACTTGGTACTCAGTGATGGAGGGGGATCGATAATGTCCGATGGCAAGATTACGTATGGTAACAAATATTATAAGAGTATCGATGAAGCATTGAGAGGTAAGAACCCACTGGATACGGTTTCTAATGCTGCAGATCCTTATTATCGAACAGTAACCTTTACGTTAAAGAATCCTGTTGATTCATATACGTTTAGTGGTGATCACCTTATTGATAAAGATAATAATACAGTAACTTTTGCTCAAGAAATTAAAGTGGAACCTGCTAATGCAGTGTTCTCAGTAAAACCGTTAGATGATATAGAAACAAAAACTTCGACAACAGATCAAAAGGTAACTCAAACTGATGGTTATACTTTGGTAGGGTCAACGTCTGTTAAAGTTGGGAATATATATTACAAGTCACGAGATGGTGCACTAAAAGATGCTTTAAACCCTGGAATGGATAAATCACTTATAGCGACTGATGCTACAAGTGGAAACTACCTCAATGAGGGAGATTGGTATCGTCTAATATACTTCACAGTCAACGATGATTTCTTCAACAATTATGAAGTGTCAGATGACAATATGAAGAAGGTCGATAATCATACGGTGGTTTATGCTCAACCAGTAAACGTTAGTCATTCTACTGCAGTAACAAAGCCTGAAATTACTAATGGAAAAGCAATTGTTGATAATAGTATTAATACTGTTCAGTCTGGGGTAAATAAATTATTAGATAGCAATAACGTAGTAATTTCAGAAAACCCAAGCTTTGGCTCAGATTATTATGATAATTATGATGATGTTTTTGATGCTGATGCCGCAAAGTCAACTCGTGTAGTTAATGGGGAATTCAAGAAAGCTGGAACCTATTATAGAAAAATCACCTTTACATTGACTGATGATGCTTTAGCAGCTAATAACTTTGATGCAAATGCACATGTCTCTGGTAATACTGTATCTTATGTTCAAACAGTGAACGTTGCTGCTAAAACTAATATCAATATAGATGCTGATTCAACTGTTAACGTAACAGCTGGTTCTGCCGAAAGTACATTGACCAATAATTACAAATTAACTGATGACGATAATAATAGCGTTGGAACTTTATCAACATCAAATAAAATTGCTTATTACGGAGAATTATCTGATGCGTTAGCTCAAAATACAAAAACTGATAGTGACGCTATTAGTGGTGGTAATTTCAATGCAGGTAAGTATTACCGTCTACTAGTCTTTACACCAAATGCTGGAGTGAATAAGGACAATTATAGTTTGAATAACTCTAATTTGGCTTGGTCCGCAGATGGCACAAAGATACTATTTGCTCAAGAAATTAACGCTAGTGCAAATGCAGTTTCGAAGTACAATATTTCTACACCTAAAGTGACAATTGGCTCTTCAGAAGAAGATTCTGAAACTTCAAATGGTAATCAAATATTTGATCATTCTGGTAAAGAAATATCTGCCAGTGTTACTTTCGGAAAAGACTACTATGCTAATTCGGGAGACGTTTTTGATAAAAATGCTAAACCGGTAGATGGAGTAGTTGTAGATGATAATTTTGTCAAAGTAGATACGTATTACCGTGAAATTATCTTCCACTTAAGTCATGCAGATATAGTTAATAACTCATTTGGTAATGCTAAAGTTGATACAAATAACAACACTGTATCTTATGTTCAAGCTGTGGTTGTATCACAATCAAATGTAGCCAGAATCAATGTAAATCCAATATCAGTTAAAGTTGGAACATCAGTTGATTCGGTTAAGAATACAGATACATTAACTGATGTAACTAATAACTCATTAGGAACAGCCACTGTAGACAATAGTAAATTCTATGATAAAGCTACAGATGCTTTGAGTGGTACTAATGAAGATGTTAATGCAACAACTGATGGTCTCTTTAACAAGGGAACTTACTATCGCTTGGTAACATTTAAGACAGTTTCTGATTTTGCCAAGAATTACACTTTGAGTGATACAAATGCCAAGACAAATGCTGACGGTTCAGTCACTTACGCTCAAAAGATCGATGTAAAGGCTAGTGGTGTTGTAAAACATAACTTCGGAGATATTAGTGCAAATATTGGTGAATCAACAGATAAAATAGCTGTTGCAACTGGTACATTAACTGATGCTTCTGGTAACGAGATCAAAGCGTCAGTTTCTGCTGAGTCGATTTACTATGATAATTATGATGACGTCTTCTCAGGTACTGGAAAAGTAACCGAGGGTATTAATGCCGATAAACAATTCACTAAAGCTGGAACTTACTATCGTAAGATTAGTTTTAAACTAGATAGTTCAGTAGATATTAAGAATTATGACTTCGGTTCTGATGCTCATGTTTCTGGCAACACTGTATCCTTTGTTCAATCAGTAGTTGTCGGTGAAAATGCAGCAAGTATAACAGTTGGACCATTAAATATTAAGACTGGTACAAGAACCAATGATCAATCAGTTACAAGTACTGATGGATACGTTCTAAGAGCTGGAGATGATAGCTTTACTGATCCAACATTGGGGATGACTTACTATAAGAGTATTAACGGAGCTTTGGGTAAATCTAATGGTGATGAAGTTGATCCTAATGCGGTAACCGCCGTAACTGATGGTGCTTTCAATAAAGGAACTTATTATCGTCAAGTAGTGTTCAAAGTTGGTAATGATTTTGTTGATAAATATAATTGGGCTGATACTACAAATGCCATGTATAAAGATGGAACAGTAATCTATGCTCAACAAATTAATGTCAAAGATAATGTCGTTTCAAAACATACAATTGAAGATGCTAAAACTAACGTTGGTGATTCAGTCACTGCCGTAACTTCAACTGGTAATGCTTTGATGGATGCATCTGGAAACAAACTTGATGCAACTGTTTCATATGGAACGGACTATTACGATAATTATGATGATGTCTTTACACCAAATGCAGCCAAGACTAAGGATATTGCTAATGGTGCCTTTACTAAGGCTGGTACATACTATCGTGTAATTAACTTCAAGGTTAGTCCTGAAGCTATCGCCCAAAATGATTTCGGTAGTGAAGCCCATATTTCTGGCAACACTGTATCCTTTGTTCAAGCTGTTTCAATTGATAACAAAGTTAATATGGCTGTTAATATCAATGTCACTCCAACAATCACAGTTAGTGCTGATACGGCTACTAATGATTCTAAATTGACTAAGACAACTGGATATACTTTGAGCAATAATTTAGGTACTGTCCTTGCTACGGTTTCCGCGGGAGATAAGTACTATACAGATGTTCAGAGTGCTTTGAAACAAGGTGACACTGGTTTGGCTGACGTTAACGGCCAATTCACGAAGGCTGGCACGTATTATCGTGTTATTACTTTCAAACCTTCCAAAGCTATTGATGCTAATAGTATTTCTAATCCAAGTGCACGTGTGAATGCTGATGGAACCATCAGTTATGTTCAAGCTGTTACGGTTACGAAGAATGCTGCTAATATCAATTCTTCAGTTGGTGAATTAGATCTAAGAGCGAATGCTGAAAAAGATAATCCTGCTTTGATTAACACTAAGGAATACTCTTTGAAAGATGTTGCTGGTAACTCCTTGGTTGATAAGACTAAAGGCACATATGGTGTCGAACTTGGTCAAACATTCTACACAGATAGTGGTTTGACTCAAAAGACTACTGATGCTAGTGGTGCTAGAATTTCTAAAGCTGGAACTTACTATCGTGCTGTGAAGTTCTATCTAACTTCTGGGGCTGCTGCTGCTAATCAATTTGAGAGTATTGGTGGAACTTATGATGCAACTGACAACAGTGTGACATTTGTTCAAATGATCAAAGCTTCAGCTGCTCCAGTTACTCCATCTAACCCAGCTATTGCCAAAATCAATAATGTGACTGTCGATAATGGTACTTCAATGACTGATAAAGCCTTACAGAATACTGATGATGTTTACATTGTTGATAAGAATGGCGACTCAATTATTGCTGATGGCGGCATTAAATTTGATACGACCCTTTACGATAGTGTAGGTAGACCGGTAACTAATTTGAAGACTGCTGGTACTTATAGCCAAGTAATCACGGTTAAGTTGGAAAGTAATGTCAGTGCTTATACCTTTGGTGAGGGTTATAAAGTTGATCCAACCAATAATACGATATCTTATGTCCGTACAGTAACTGTTAAAGCTGCAAGTTCTACTGGTGGAAATAGCGGTAATACGGGTGGCAGTACTGGCGGTAACAGTGGTTCTTCAACTGAAACTGGTGGTTCGACCGGTGCTGAAACTGATGAAGATGATGATTGGAATTACTCACCAATTCAAGGTGTAGTAACAACTAAGACTGATCATCTATTCTACACATTGAACAATCAAGATAATGACAAGATTCCTAATCGTGTATTAGGTAAGGATTCGTCCTGGAAGACCGATCAAATCCGTGTCAATAAAGCTGGAGTTACACAATATCGCGTTGCAACAGGTGAATGGATTTATGCCGACGATGTAGTGCTTAATCAAAATAGCTCTGAAGATGGCGATTGGACTTATACTCCAGTTCAAGGTGTGGTAACAACTAAGACTGATCAAAAGAAATATCAATTGAATAATCATGAGAATACGGCTATCGCAAATCGTGATTTGAAGGAAGACTCTTCATGGAAGACCGATCTTTATCGGACAAACAAAGAGGGCGTAAGACAATATCGTGTTGCAACAGGCGAATGGATCGATGCGGATGATGTTAACTTCAATCAAAATGAAGACGACTTTTGGACATACGAATCTGTAAGTGGTGTCGTTAAGACAAAAGCTGGTCAAACTGAATATCAATTGAATGATCATGAGAATAAAGCTATCGCTCATCGTGATTTGAAAGAAGAAACATCATGGAAGACTGACCTATACCGTACAAATGAGGCAGGGGTCAAACAATATCGTGTCGCAACGGGCGAATGGATTGATGCTAATGATGTTGACTTTATAAATAATAATAAGAATGATGAAGGTTGGATTTACACTTCAATTAGTGGAATCGTCACAACTAAACCTAATCAAGCAAATTACCAATTGAATAACCAAAATAATTCCGCCATTGCTGGTCGTGAATTGGTTAGAGATTCATCTTGGAAGACCGATCAATATCGGACTAACCGAGAAGGAATCAAACAATATCGAGTTGCAACAGGTGAATGGGTTGATGCTAATGATGTTGTCTATGAAGATGCCGTTGATACTGGTGTTTTCAGGGATGGACGCAAAATTAGTGGTGTCATTAATCTAGATAGAACGAATATTTTCTATGATCTCTATTCTAGAGAAAACGAAATTATCGAAGATTATTCTCTAGGTGAAGAAACATCATGGAAGACTGATTACAAAGCTCAAGATGTCAATGGTGATACTTATTATCACGTTGGCGACAATGAGTGGATTAAGGCTGAAAAGGGTGTTCATTTTAATAATTACGCTTGGTATTAAAGAGTAAAGTAGTTTTTGAGTATTAAGAAAATAGCACTAGGTAATTATCCGATTACCTAGTGCTATTTGTTTTTGGTAGAAAAAGTTATGTTTAAATAAAGTATTCTTTGTAATCTTTCACGTAATCTGTGATTGTACGAGGTGCATGACCAAGAATCTTATTAGTTTCATCAGTAACTGTTTTGGCATTGCCTAATTGAGTGATTAAGTAAAGCATGACCATTACGTTGACAAAATCTTTTTTCAAGCCACGTTGCAACATTGTTTTGCGGAATTTCAATAAACTAGGTTTGCTGTAAGTTATTTTAACGCCAAGGACTTTAGTCATAATTTCAGCTATCTCATAGTAAGTGAGAGCGCTAGGACCAGTGATATTCAATTTCTGGTGAAGATACTTGTCGTTTAAAAGTGCAATTCCAGCAACTTCGGCGATATCTCTAGTATCAATGAAACTAGTGCGAGACTTACCGGCAGGAATAAAGAGGTCATGATTCTTAACGATATCCTCTCTATGTGTTGTATTTAGATTTTGCATGAAAAAGCTAGGTCTAATAAAGGTATAAGGTAAATTTAATTCTTCAATCATGTTTTCGATTTGATGATGCGGTGTTCGTTTATTCTTTTCGACTCCAAAGAGTGAAATGAAAACAATCTGTTCAATATGCTGTTTTTGAGCATATTTTAAGAAAGGTAACATATCAACTTTAGGATTGGCCAATTGTGGTGGTCTAACGAAGAAAACTTTTGATACGCCTTTGAAAGCTTGAGGAAAGGTCGATGAATCTAAGAAATCGAAATGTTTCAATTCCAAATTAGGGATGTTATCGAACTTAGGACGATCTTTAGTTAAATTGTGTACTCCCGCAGTAATTTCGACTTTATTAGTAGAGCTCAAATACTTAATAAGTGGAAATCCAATATTGCCATTCCCGCCAATGACTAAAATTCTCTCCATAATTTTGCCTCGTTTAATAATTTCTTTTATATGACTAACATTAGTCGTCTTAAAAAAATTATCAATATAAGTAACAAAGTACTTGCTATAAAACGCGTTCGAGGGTCTACATTATAGATGAATTCAGAAAGGAAAGTGACAAAGATGTTTGCATATGTACAAATTTTTAACGGTAAGAATAATGTTTCGTATGGTTATGTTGATCTTTCTTTTTCAAAAAATGTGTTATCTGTTTCGGCTTTGAAGGGAAATCTACGTGAGCATAATATAAAGATCACTGCATCAGAAATTAGTGATATTTCGTCAGGTAAGTATCAGAGTTGGAATCAAATGAGTTTCATGTATCAAGGTTTGAAGTATGTCTTCATTTACAGTGGTTATGGTGGCTACAATTATTTGGAAGATCACCTTATGACTGAAATGATAGAGTAAAAAAACCAGTGTAGTTTCCATCTTTTTTGATGGATGCTGCACTGATTTTTTTTAATAACCATGGTTCTATGTTTAATGGTGGAAACGAGCTACGCAGGCCAATTTCTTCCGGTTTGCTACAGTCCTGAAATTGCCCGCACGGCTCGCGGGCGATTCCAGGACTTAGGCAAATCCTCGGAAATTCCCGAGCCTGCTCCGCTCTCTACTGAAATGAGCTACACAAGGGTAACTCCTTCCGGTTAAGTCAACTTTCTCTGCCGGCGCTTCGCTACCGACTGAGAAAGTAGTCTTAATCCTCGGGAGCTGACCGCCCTTGTTCCGCTCTCTACTGAAACGAGTTACACAAGCCAGATTCCTGTGCTTTGCCTGACTTCACAAACTGTCTGCTTCGCAGCCAATTCGCAAAGTCCTGCAAATGCTCAGAATCTAAGCGGGCTTGTTCCACTCTCTGATTTTTATGCTCGGTGCCAAGCGGCGTAGCCGATTGTTGGGAAGATTCCTATTAATCGGCTGATTTGCTCGCGGTCGAATTTGAATTCGATGGCTGGTAATAATGCATTGACGGCATCTTGAGCTTGATCACTTACTTCGGTTACTCCGATTAAATGACCGTCTTTATCATGAATTTGTTTACTTTCAGCGATTGGTTCTTTGTCTACTTGGTAGTACCAGTAGTTGGCTAGGTCATTTGTACTGATTTCGTAGCCCTTCTTTTCGGCTTCATCGACTGAAATTCCGGCTTGGGCAATCCGTGGTGATGTGAAGACAACTGACGGGATAACGGGATACTTGATGGCATCGGTTGTTTGTCCGGAAAATAGTTTCATTAGATATTTGGATTCGAAGTAGGCAGCTGGTGTGACTTTTGGTAGGTCATTGGAAACAACGTCTCCGGCAGCATAAATATTATCTACATTTGTTTGCAGATGGTCATTTACGAAGACTCCAGTTTTATCAAATTTAACACCAACTTTGTCGAGGCCTAATTCATCTAAGTTAGGAATACGGCCAGTTGCGTCTAAGATCCAATCGGTATCAAGGGTTTGATTGTCACCATAAGTTATTTGATATCCGGAATCAGTTTTGGTGAAGGCCTGAACGTTAGAATTTTCAATAAATTTAATGCCGCGTTCTTTTAAGTCGTTAACTACTTTTTCAACGTAAGGTTGATAGAATTTTCTCAATACTTTATCTGAATGAAGCATAACGGTAATGTCAGCACCAGTTTCGTTGGCGATGGTAGCGAATTCCATCCCGATATAGCCAGATCCGACAATTGTAATTTTCTCAGGTAAAGTCTTGAGGTTTAAAAAGTCTTCACTGTCATGAGCTAATTCAGTGCCAGGAATATCTAGACGATGTGGTCTGAGGCCAGTTGCGATAACGATTTTTTCAGCTGTGACTTCAGTTTTGCCATCAACAATTACAGTATGATTATCTTTAAATTGAGCGTGGCCATGAATAATTGTAGCGCCAGCATTTTCCAAACGGTCGGTTAATCCTTGAGGTAACACATCGATAATTTCTTGTTTATGTTCAATGTTTTTAGTCCAATCAATCTTTAAGTCGCCTTTGAGGATACCATTCATCCGTTGAGCTTCGCGGGTCATCTTGACGGGTTCGTCAATTGTGATTTTAGCATTACAACCACGGTTGGGACAGGTTCCACCAACGAGTCCGCTCTCGATGACGCCGACGGAGACACCGGTTTCTGCTAAAGGGGCACCACCATCAAAAGTTGCATGACCAGCACCAATGTAGAGTACATCATAATCGAATTTTTTTGACATTAAAGTATCCTCCAAAAAATTATTTTATACTTCCAATGTAAAACATTTCGTATACCATGACAATTAATATGGTAGCCGCTTATGAAATTTCTTTGGCAGAAGTAGTGGGGTAGGATTAAAATGATCAAAAAGGAGAGTCAGAATATGGATGTTGAAATAAAACGTGATGGTTTAACTTTACGTGGGACATTAGTTAAACCACAAACTGAGGAATTCAATTTAGTAGTTTTGATGCATGGTTTTACTTCCAATCGTGGAGTTGATCCAGATCAACTACTTTATCAATTGGCACAACGTTTTGAAGCTGAAGGTATGGCTACTTTGCGTTTTGATTTTAATGGTCACGGACAAAGCGATGGTCGTTTTCAGGATATGACGGTTTTGAATGAAATCAGTGATGGTAAAGCCATTTTGGATTATGCTCGTGGTATTAAGGGTGTTAAGAAGTTGTATCTTTTGGGACATTCTCAAGGTGGAGTTGTTGCTAGTATGATTGCTGGTTATTATCATGACAAAATTGATAAATTGGCACTTTTGGCACCGGCCGCAACTTTAAAAGATGATGCCCTAAAAGGTGATACACAAGGTTACACATATGATCCACAAAATATTCCAGATACTTTACCAATCAAAAAAGGTTTAACATTAGGTGGTTTTTATCTTCGAACAGCCCAAACCTTACCGATTTATGACGTTGCTAAAGAGTATCAAGGTCCAGTTTGTTTGTTGCATGGTTTGAAAGATACCGTAGTCGATAAAATTGCTTCAACTAGATACGATGACGTTTATCAAAATGACCAGTTACATTTGTTAGATGATGCTGATCATGGTTTTTCTATTGGAAATTCTCGTCAAGAAGCCTTGAATATAACGACTGAATTCTTTTTAGAGAGAGCGGAATAAGCCCGGTTAGATTCTGAGCATTTGCAGGACTTTGCGAATTGGCTGCGAAGCAGACAGTTCGTGAAGTCAGGCAGAGCACAGGAATCTGGCTTATGTAGCTCGTTTCCACAATAAAGCATAGAACTTTGGTTATTTATAAATAAAAAATCAGTACAAAAAAACTCAGCGTAAGACCATCAATATGGTTAATACACTGAGTTTTTTTAGTCTTTAAACTTTAAGATTTTCTCAACAGGCTCACGTTTTGATTGATAAGTGTTGATTGTAGCATCTTTAGGATAACCAATAGAAATACCAATAACCAAAGTTTCGTCGTCAGGAATTTCCATTGCCTGGCGGATAACGTCTGGAAAACGGACGCTGGTGTACGTTGGAATTGTATCTAGTCCCTTATCTTTAGCCGCTAACATCAAAGTTTGGGCAAATGAACCGGCATCGAAGACGGACCAAAGTGAAGACCCTTTAGGAATCGTAAGAAAAATTATTGCGGGTGAATGATAAAGATTAGTGCTGACACCACTCATTTTCTCGTGAGCTTCATCAAAGTTTTTAAAATGGTGGACAATTTCATGACGCCATTGTTTCATATTGATTTGAGTCTCGGAACTCCAGTCATCACGGTGCATGACTGGGAAGTCGGGATTACCTTTTTCTGAATCTTTTTGGACGTAAGTATCCTTAATATTTTGGAGAGTTTTGCCTGTAGCGACGTAAACTTTCCAAGGTTGGGAATTGACCCAAGAAGGGGCACGTTGGGCGAGCTTAATAATTTCTGTTAAATCTTTTTGAGTGACTGGTTGATCTTTGAAATCACGAACCGAGTGACGATGATTAACGACATCTGTAAAATCCATATTTTTCTCCATTTCTTTTTAGTATTACTAAAAGCTATAGTAATCCATTATTAATAAGTATTTAACATTATAATAGTCAATCCGTATAATGAAATCAATGAGTTAGGAAATGAGGTAGTCGTTTGGAATCAAAATTAAACTTAGATACGCCAGCATATGATGAGATTCAGAAAAATATCGATGTAAATCAAAAATTAGTTCAAGAATTGAATACTGGTGCGCATGATATTGATGAAGTTCGCAAAGTGGTCAGTCAAATCATTAATGAGAAGGTTGATCCATCGACTGAAATTCGTTTACCTTTTTACACCGATTATGGACGTAACTTGCACTTAGGTAAAAACGTCTTCATTAATGCCGGCGTAACTTTCACTGATTTAGGTGGAATTTATATTGGAGATAAGGTTTTGATTGGACCGAATGTGACGATTGTTTCAGTTAATCATCAGATTGATCCTAGTCAAAGACGACATCTAGATCTAAAACCAGTTTACATTCACGATAACGCTTGGTTGGGCGCAAATGTCACTGTCACGCCGGGAACAATTATTGGTGAAAATGCGATCGTAGGGGCTGGAGCTGTGGTGACAAAAGATGTTCCTGCTAATACGATTGTGGCTGGAGTACCAGCTAAAATTATTAGAAAAATTGAGGTAGAAAATTAATGAGTTTAAAAGATAAAGTAGTTGTAATTATGGGAGCTTCTAGTGGTATTGGTGCCGCTACCGCAAAACTTTTGGCTAGTGAGGGTGCTAAAGTAACTATCGCCGCTAGAAGAATGAATCGTTTGGAGGAAATTAAAAAAGATAATCCTGATGGTGATATTTTAGCAGTAGAAGCTGATGTTACTAAGGCTGATGAAGTTCAAAATGTTATTGATAAAACTGTAACTGAATATGGTTGTGTTGATGCTTTGTTCAATAATGCAGGAATCATGCCAGTTAATAACTTGGACCAAATTGCTCGTGATGAATGGCAAAATATGATGGACATCAATGTTAAAGGTGTTCTAAATGGTATTGCGGCAGCTCTACCAATTATGAAAAAACAAAAGAGTGGTCATGTGATCACCACTTCATCAGTTTTAGGCTATGAAGTTTTGCCCGGTTATGCGGCTTATTCAGGTACTAAGTATGCCGTTCGTGCAATTATGGAAGGACTTCGTCAAGAAGAACATCAGAATAATATTAAGACGACAATTATTGCTCCAGGTTCTGTTAAGACTGAACTATTCAATTCTATTAATAATGATGAAGTACGTAATGGTTTGAAAGGGGCTATGAAGCAACCTGGTTCAGAAATGATGGCCCTTCAACCAGAAGAAATCGCCCAAGCAGTTGCTTTTGTAATTGATACACCAGCTAATATGGCTGTAAATGAAATGGTAATTCGTCCTACAGGACAAGAAGTATAAACAAACTTATAATAGAAACGGTTACAAACAAGGAGGATTTTTATGACAGTTTTTGATGAAACATTTACGATGAATAATGGTGTGAAGATTCCTAAATTAGCATTAGGTGTTTGGGAAATTCCTGACGATCAAACAGCTGATGCTGTAAAGAGTGCGGTTAAGATTGGCTACAGACATATTGATACTGCTCAAGCATACGGCAATGAACGTGGTGTCGGTGAAGGTGTTCGCAATGCTGGAATACCTCGTGACCAACTTTTCGTTAATTCAAAAGTTGCGGCCGAAATCAAAAATTACGATGAAGCTAAACAATCAATCGATGAAACTTTAAGCAAGATGGGCTTAGATTACTTGGATATGATGATCATTCATAATCCACAACCTTGGAAAGAAGTTAACCAAGGTAACGACCGTCACTTTGAGGGTAATTTGGAGACATGGCGTGCAATGGAAGACGCCGTTAAAGCAGGCAAATTAAAGACTATCGGTGTTTCAAGTTTCCAGAAAGAGGACTTGGATAATTTGATTAAGAATAGTGATACTAAACCTGCCGTCAATCAAGTTCAAATCCATATTGGTGATACACCAACTGACATCATCAAGTATTCACAAGATAACGGGATTGTTGTTGAAGCATTCTCACCAATTGCCCACGGTGCTGCTATGAACAATGATTTGATCAAGAAGATGGCTGCTAAATATAATGTTTCAGTACCACAATTGTGCATTCGTTATGACTGGCAATTAAATGTTGTCGTTTTACCTAAGACAGCTAATCCAGATCATATGAAGTCGAACGCTGATATCGACTTTGAAATTTCGGACGAAGACATGAAGACTTTGGCAAAACTTGACCAAATGGAATATGGCGATGCTAGTGTATTCCCAGTCTTTGGTGGGAAACTATAAAGAACTATTAGTATAAAAAACGTTTATATTAACTCATGTATATGGGAAGTAAAGTGCCTCATAATTGTTAGAAGAGAAATCTAATAATTATGAGGCACTTTTTTTGATATTTTTTCTAGTACAGTTAAATTTCACGTATCTTAAAAATAGTTAATAATCAAAATCACTATTTTTCTATATTGAAATCTCAATTATAGTGATTTAAAAATAATAACTTTTGTTTATATTTCAGTCGATAATGAAGAAAAGGCATAAAAAAATAAAATGATTTTAGAAAAATGGTGTATTCAAACTCCAATTAAGTCAAAACAGTGTTTGTTTTATAAAATTAAGTCATTTGAAATGTATAAGTTTATCGAAATATTGGTTATATTTTTTTTGATAGTGGTAGATTGCAACAATTAATCGAATTTTTCGGACAAGTCACCAAAGAAGACTTGGAGTGGCGTTTTCCACCCTAAACATTTCCGGGGACGCCAGTTTAAGTACTTTGAGATCATAGTCAGCTCTTCGTCCGTAACGCTCTCAATTGGCTGGTTCTTTGGAATGTGTAGCCGAATCTCGCGGTTCAACCGTTCGTTGGTTCCGCGTTCATGTGGCGCATACGGGTGGGCAAAATAATGGGCAATTCCGCAGGCTTCAATTTCCTTGAAGCCTGCGAATTCCTTACCGTGATCACTGGTGATTGACTTGACCAAGCCGCGCAACTCCTCGTTAAGCTCTAGGATTGCCTTAGTCATAGCTTTACTATCACGTCCCGGTAAACGACGAATAATCATTAGTCGGGACTTACGATCAGTAAAGGTAGCTAGGACCTCGCCCCTGGTTTTTCCTGATAGGATGGTATCGACTTCAAAATGACCAATCTCTTGACGCAGGTTAGCCTCGTCCGGGCGTTGGTTGATAAACTTCGCCCCACGTGTGTACTGACCACGACCGTCGTGGCTCTTTCGGTACCGCACACCGTGGTCTGGAAGGACCTCGCGTTTGATGTCCAACCAGCCCTTGTCCAGCCAGTTATAGAGGGTTTTGAATGGCATTTGGAGAATATGCGCGATGACTTCAAAACTCCACCGCTGTTCGAGAATGATCCCACGGACGAATTCTCTTAAATTCTCTGTTAGAAGAGTTTTCCGCCCCCGGTGAGTTAGCTTCTTTTCGCGGTCTTCCTGAGCTTGATCAGCGTCATAGTATCCCTTAGGACAGCGCTTTAGTTCATAGTTGATGGTTGAAGGAACTACACCAACTTCTTCAGCAATTTGTTTTTGTGAGTAACCAACCTTAAGCAGCGTTTGGATGACAGTTCTATCCGATAATGTTAAAATGTGACTCATGGGTAATGGACTCCTATTGTTTATAGTTTTGTCACTTAAAACAATACCGGGTCCATTGCCCTTTTTCTATCCAAATTTTTCGTCTGGGTAGAATTCTATTTAATCTTACAATCTACCATTCTTAAAAATAATTGATATCATTTACTATCAAATGACCTTAAATAGCTAATTGTGAGGTAGAAAAAAGCTGAGAATAATATTCCCAGCTTTTTTAAGTATTATATTTCGAAAACTCCATTATTGAATGGTAACTCAACAACAACGTTATCAGTTAAAGTGAATTCTTTTACGCTTTCAAAGACTTTCTTAAAATCAGTGGCTTCATCATTGCTGAAAAGTTCCATGATTTTCTTCATGATGTCAGCTTTATCCATTGATGTGTGGAATTTGTAAAAGTCTAAAACTTTTCCAGTAGAGTTCATGGCAACAAAAGTACTACTATTCTTATTAGTATATAAGTAACAAACGTTATCCAAGTAACCAGTAGCTTCCTTTTTGTAAAGTTTTAAGTTATCCAATCCAATATTTGATAATTTAACAAACTTAGTTTGTTTATCCATTGCTATACCTGCATTTTCTATTTTATTTGTAATATCTATGTATAAGTTATTTTGAGTGCGTTTAGAGCTTTTGTCAAATTGAAGGAGTTAGCATTACCTAGTTTGGAATGCAAGTGGTTTACATAATTTGTAACACAATTGTAACTTATGAAGAAACTTTTAACGTGATATATTAAATACCTGTTGTTAAATATGTAATTAAATATAGGAGTGTGCAAATGCCACGTAATTTAAAAGAAGAAATTGTATTCACAGCCATTATGGCCGGATTGATGGTGCTAGTAATGACGGGATATAATGTTGCCATGGCTCAGGGGCTCAGCAGTGGGTTGCCAATGGCAATTTTAAGCGCCTATCCACTAGGTTTAGGTGTAGCTATCGTATTGGATCTACTAATTGTTGGACCAATCGCTAAAGGATTAGCTTTCAAATATATTATTAATGATTATATGAAGAAAAATACTGTTTTGATCGGTATCACAATCTCAGTTTTGATGATTTTTGGTATGGTAACTTTGATGTCATTCTTCGGAATCGCCGTTGAAGGCAAACTATCTCAAGGACATGTTCTAGCTACTTATGGTCATACTTGGATCTTTAACTTGATTGTTGCTTTACCTCTACAACTATTGATTGTTGGACCAATTGCTCGTGGAGTATTAGGTAAAATGCAAAAGACAGTTGCTAAAGTTGAAGAAACAGAAGCAGAAACAAAGGCAGCTAAAGAAGAAATTTAATTTAGATCCGTTAATCTAAAAGGCTTCATTACATTCAATTGTTGAGTGTGATGAAGCCTTTTTCTATGAAATTAAATTAATTCCGAAATCACGTTGAGAACTTGATAATTGGCATATTTTCCCAATTCAGTGAGAAAATCATCAAGTTCAGAATTAGAGTGAAAGGCACCGTGAATCATGTAATTCATTTGGCCCGATATTTTGTAGTGATGACGGATAAAGTTTCGTTTGGAATCAACGAAATTGAGATATTTTTTATTACTGCGGAAATCCATCTTAGTTTGAATAAAGACTTGAAAATTGTAGCCCATTTTGTCTAAATCAACTTCAATGGTATATTTTTTAATGATTTTTTCATCTTCAAGTTGTTCAATTCGAGCAGCAACAGCTGGTGGAGTGAGATTAACGAGTTTAGCTAATTTGTTTTTCTTAATGCGGCTATCTCGATTGAGATGTTTTAAAATTTTAAGATCAGTATTATCCACTTTATTCAATTCTTTCTGTATTTAAGATTCAATATATATTATACGATAGTAGATTTTTACAAAAGAAATAATAATTTTTACTTAGCTTTGTTAAAGGCAGTCATTAGACGGAATCCGATGGCTGCTATTTTAAATTCTCCAAAAATTGCTTGAATGAGTGTGTAATAATGTAATCTTTTCGGTAAATAAAAGAAATTGGCAAAGTTGAAAATTGTTCCGGTAGTTCGACTTTCTTGAGAATTCCCTGATTGAAGTAGGGTTGGACAACTTTTTGCGGTAGGAGACTGATACCTAAACCAGCGCTAACACTGGCAATAATAGCATTTAGGTAATTAAATTCGATAGGATGATGGATCATGATCTGCTTTGAATCTAGCCAACTTTCCAAAGTTTTGCGATAAGCGCAACCGACTGGAAAAACCAATAAAGAAGAATTTTCAACGTCGATATCGGATGTATTAGCGGTCACTAAACAGAGCTTCTCAGCCATCAAAGGTAGACTAACAAGTTTTTGATCACTAACTTTACCACCAATAATTGCACCATCTAGTTCGTAATTGAGAACTCTTTGCGCACTTAACAAGGTCGTGCCAGTCTCGATTGAGAGTTCAACTTGAGGATTCTGCTGATGGAATTTAGACAGTATTTGAGGCAGAAAAGTCGAAGCCGCAGTTTGTAAAGTGCCAATTTTCAAATTACCATGGATCTCTTCGGGATGTTGCAATTGATTGATAGCATCGTCAGTTAGGTTGACTATTTTAATAGCTTTGGCGTAGAAGTCTTTACCATTGTCAGTCAGAGTAATACCACGATTGGTTCGAAAAAATAATTTAGTATTCAATTCGTTTTCCAATTGTCGTAATTTGGCAGAAATATTTGATTGCGCGTAGCCCATTTCTGCGGCAGCACCGGAGATACTGCCTTTTTGAGCGATAGTAATAAACATTTGTAGAGTATTTGTATTCATAGTTAACTCCTGATATATGAATTTTGGTACGGCTAGTTTCTCGTTGTCATAGTTTATTATATATCCAAGCGACCATATACTGTTCTTGTAAGTTAATTCAAACAAAAAATGAGGTCGCTAAATATGAGATTTTCAACAGTCAAAGTAAACGGGTTAGATGTTTTTTATCGTGAAAGTGGTGATAACAGTAAACCAACATTCTTGTTATTACATGGGTTTCCAACTGCCAGTCATATGTTTAGAAATTTGATGCCAATGTTAGAGAATGATTTTCATGTGATTGCTCCAGATTTCATCGGATTCGGTCAATCAGCTGCACCAGAACATACAAAATTTGATTATACTTTTGCTAATTTAACTAATTATGTTGATGGATTCTTAGATGCTATGGAAATTGATAAATTTTATCTTTATGTGTTTGATTATGGTACACCGATTGGTTTTAATATTGCTGCTAAATATCCAGAAAGAATTTTGGGAATCGTTAGTCAAAACGGTAATATTTATCAAGAAGGATTAGGTAAGAAATGGGAAGGCCGTAAGGATTATTGGCAAAATCCTACACCAGAATTACGTGAGAGTTATAAGTCAGCATTCCAACCAACAACGATTAAAGGTCAATATACTGGTGGTGAAAAAGAGAGTAGCGTATCTCCGGATGGTTATACTTTGGACATTCACTACACAGAATCTCCCGATTATGCTGAAAGACAATCGGATTTGATTTTTGATTATCAAAGTAACGTGGCTAATTATCCTAAGTATCAAAAATATGTTAAAGATTATCAACCTAAGATCATCGCAGCTTGGGGTAAAAACGATCCTAGTTTCGTCTATCAAGGTGCTCAAGCCTTTACCAAAGATGATAAGAATGCAGAGGTACATTTGTTAGATGGTGGTCACTTTGTTTTGGAAACACATTGGCGAGAAATTGGTCAATTGATATTGAATAAATGGGCTAAATAAAGAATAAATATAGCAGGTAATCGTATTTTGATTATCTGTTTTATTTTTTAAGCAGGAAAGACCATATTCCAAACTTTTTTTCGTATTTATAAGTATAGGGAGTTGATTGCAAATTAATATCAATATATACTTCGTATATACGGAGGCGATGATATGAGTGTTAAAGCAAGAAAAGTAGGTAATTCTAAAGTTTTTACTATACCTCAAAATATAAAACCGACCGATGGAGAATATGAAGTATTTCAAGGTCGTCATGGTTCAATCGTGTTCTCCCCCAAGAAAACCAATATTTTTAAAGATAAAAAGTTCCTTAAAGAACATGATCTTAAACAAAAAGAAGAATTCAACGATGAATCAATAGGAGAGGAAGAAATTGACTGAATATATTCCTGAAAAACAGGACGTGGTGTGGTTAAATTTCAACCCATCATCAGGTAAAGAAATTGGGAAAAGACGTCCGGTCTTAGTTTTGAGTAATAAAGAATATAGTAAGGTTACAAATTTGGTTTTGATTTGCCCAATAACTCATGCCAAGAAGAATCATTTAAGAATGACAGGCTTGCTTATTCCCATTACGGAAGTTCCAGGAATAGATGGATTTATAAATCCTCTACAGATACATACCTTTGATTATCAAGCTCGCAAGATTGATAAAATTGGAGAGTTAGATGATAGTACCTTTTTTGATGTTATTAGAATAGTTAATGACATAATTGAATAAAAGCAAAAAGAGTAACGTTTCTTAAAATAAGTTTTTACTCAAATTGGGTTAAAGCGTGATTGTGCTTAAATTCCCATCTTCCGCAAGAATTGGAAATGTGTTGGAACGCTATGGGCATGACTTGAAGCTAATAATTTCACCTTCGGCAAAATTATGGATCTCCAAGATCAGCCTTATTGTAAGCGGCAAAGCCGCCAACAATAATGTCATAGCTGAACACATTTCCAATTCTTACTCCAGACTAAATAACATTTCAATTATTTTTCTTGAAGTAAGCATGTTCAGTACGTGATTTTGTAAAATGATTTAATTTAATAAGATGAAAACAGCCTCTATTAAGGGATTCAAGTAAAGAATATATCTTGAATACTTAATGGAGGCTGTTCTTTTAATTATCCTGTTGTAGTTTAGAATGTCTGATTCCATAGGCAAAGTAGAAAATCACACCTAAAATTAACCAGAATGAAACGGATACTTTAGTTAAGTTTGGTAACATGACAATGAAGTAAACACTGAATAGCCCTGAAAGTATTGGTAATACTGGATATAATGGCATCTTGAAATCGTCGTTTGGAATGTCTTTACGATGTCTCAAAGGAATAACGCCAAATGAGATAAAGGCGAATGCTAATAATGTTCCAGCATTAATCAATGAAGCTAATTGTGTTAGTGGTACTAAAGCTGCGAAGAATGTTTGAATAATGGTTGCGATGATAATAGCGTTGGTTGGTACGGCGCGTTTGGAACTAACATGGCCTAAGAACTTAGGTAGTAGGCCGTCACGTCCAAGCGCATAAACTAATCTAGAACCACCGAAAAACATAGTGATCATAGCTGTAAAAATACCAATCAGAGCGCCTAAAGTGATAATTTTATTCCAAGCGCCTAGATGAATAACTTTCAACGCATAGGCTGCGGGATCGTCAACATTTAATTTAGTATAGTGAACGATTCCTGTTAGAACGAAAGAGAAAGCTACGTACAGTACAACTGCTACAATAACAGTTCCAATAATACCTTTGACAACGTTCTTACCGGGGTCAACAGTTTCAGCTGAATTAGCTGCCAAAGCATCGAAGCCGATGAAAGCAAAGAAAACAGTAGCAGCAGCAGTAGAAATACCACCCAGACCGAATGGTGATGAATGAAATTTAGCTGGATAGAATGGTACGTAATTGGATGTCTTAATATAAAAGACACCGACTACGATGAAGAGAATGATGATTGCCACTTTAACGACTACGGCAATATTTTCAATTCGTTTAGATAAGTCAACACCGTGAAAAATAATGAAAGAAACAATTAAAACGATAAGACCAGCAGTTAAATTAATAACGCCACCTTCTAAAGGTCCAGCTTGTAAGGCTTTAGGTAGTGTAATGCCAAAGGCAGCTAAAATGTTGTCATTAAAGTACGAGGCAAAACCGGTAGCCTCGGCTGAAACTGCCAAAAAGTATTCAAGAATTAAAGCCCAACCGAGTAACCAACCGACGAATTCACCATAGATAACAGAACCAAAGGAATAGGCTGAACCGGCAACTGGCATAGCGGACGAGAATTCAGCGTAAGCCATACCGACCATTCCAGAGACTAGCGCTGCCACCAAGAAAGCAATAACAACAGCTGGTCCTGCATGTAGTGCTGCTTCGTGCCCTGGTAGGATGAAGATCCCTGTACCAATAACGGCACCAATTCCAAGTGCAACTAAGTCTTTAGCGTGTAAAGTTCTTACCAAGTGAGAATCGGCTTTGACATAGTTTTCAACACTTTCTTTTTTAAAAATATTTTTCATGAAAATCCCCCTAATAAAAAAGAAAAACGTAATTTTTATTATTACTCAAATATTAAATGAGTACAACTTATTTTTTAACTTTATTAAAGAGAAATTAAGAAAAATTGACATCTGATGAGCAAGATATGTGAAAGAAAATCGTATTTCGTGAGACAATATAGTTGTAAATTATATTTCCAAAAGAGTATGATTTATCAAATTAAGATAAATTAAAGAGCTAATGGAAAGGATGACATTATGTTACAAATCATGGGGTTATCATCAATCGTATTATTAACACTGATTTTTAAAAAATTGGAGAGTACTCCAGCAGTGTCTCCAGTTAGAATTAATCGTAAATAATTGAATATATTGAATACAGAGGGAACTTCGTTAACGTAATTTGTTGATGAGGTTCTTTTTTAGTATTGGTTGATAATTTTTTGAAGTTCATTCAAGTAGGAATTTTTTAAAGCTTGAGGATAATTAATTTTGACGTTATTACCTAATGAAAGAAGATATTGAATCATGTAGTCGAATTCTTCCTGATTGTAACCGCCATAGAGGTAATATTGACGGTCAACTTGTTTCAGTTTCATATTAGGGTAGTTATTCTTTTGAAATAATTCGACACCAAGCGGAGTCAAACTACATTCAAAGGGGATGTTATGGTAGTTTTTTTCATAATCATCCTGAATTTCTTGCATTTGTGTATGAGTTAGAGTTGTTTGGGTATAGTTGGGTGAACAGTTTTTCATTTGGTCACAACGATAAGTGGCCCAGTTTTTACTTTCAAAGTTGTAAATATTACAGAACCAAATTCCGTGACGATATAACAAATCAGATACTTGAATTGTTTGTTTTCTATTATGGAAGGTTAAATTCAGAGCATTTTCTTCCAAAATTGACTGCAAAATAATATTTAAATCCAGCGGAGCCGAAATAGAAGGTATCTTATAATATTGAACTGATTTTTGTAACTTGATGACGGCCTGCTGCTGAATTTTAGTTAGAGTCGCCATCAGTTTGTCAGAGATATGCTTATAAGGCTTCTCAAATGGGGTGGCAGAGAGGGAACTTAGGGCGTTGAGAGCAAAGAAAATAGCATTGATCTCTTCGAGATTGAAGGTTACGGGGATCAATAGTTGGCGATTAACGATGTGAAAACCACCATAGCGGCCATTTTCGGTGTAGAAACTTAGGCCCATGTTTTCGAGATCAGTGATATCACGCAAGGCCGTTCGTTTAGAGATTTGAAATTCGGTTACTAGGTCATTGATATGAAAAATTGATTTGTTGCTTAGAAAAATTAATTCTTGGTTGAGTCGTTCAGCTTTATTCATTTTTATTTCCTTAATGGTGTCATAGATTGTCACCATTGAATTGTAGTATTAACTTATCAATTAAGACAAGGACAAATTAAAAATGAAAACATTAATTATTAACGCTCAACCAGATTTTCGTAATGGAGATCATTACTCAATTAAACTTCAACAATTATTTCTCAAAAAATTTCAAGTAACCTTCCCTAAAGAGACGGTCGATTTAATCAATCTTTATGACATGGAGATTCCTCAATTAACTACGGATCAACTTTTAGGTATTTGGGAAAAACAAGCTAATCACATTACTTTAAATAATGAAGAAAAACGAATTTTTCAAATAAATCAGGATTTGATTCAACAATTTAAATCCCATCATCGTATTGTTATTGTCTCACCGCTCCATAACTTCAACGTGACTTCTAAAATGAAGGATTACATTGACAATATTCTAGTGGCACATGAAACTTTCAAATATACAGCCGAAGGTTCAGTTGGTTTGATGACAGACAATTATAGAGTGATGTTACTTCAGGCTAGTGGCTCGATTTATACAAACAATGACCGTTATACGCCATTGGAGTTCTCAAGAATGTATTTGCAAGGTATCTTCGAAGAACTCATGGGCTTCGATAATTTTTTGATTGTGCGTGCTCAAGGGTTACAAACTAATGGTATTGACGTAAGTAAAGCTATGGAGCAGGCCAAGAATGATTTGAATATTGAATTTGCTAAATTTTACGAGCAATAAAAGTGTTCTTTTACGCCTGAACCATGGCATAATGAAGCTAGATTCGACAAATTATAAAGTGAGGTTGATTAGATGAAGCAATTTACACTTGAGGAATTAAAAAAATATAATGGTGAAAATGGCCAACCAGCTTATGTAGCTATCGATGGAGTTGTTTATGATGTAACTGATGTGGAACCTTGGCAAGGTGGAAAACATCATGGGAACGTTGCTGGTAATGATTTGTCTGAGGCTATTATGAAATCACCACATAAACATTCTGTTTTAGCAAAATTAAATGAAGTTGGAAAATTGGAGGAACGCTAATAAGCGTTCTTTTTTATTACCATTCATAAGTTAAACTTATCAATTGGCTTTAAATTTGAAATTGGTTGAAATACGGTTTGCCTGTAAGATATCACTTGTAAGTTAAGTTGATGAAGCAAGTAAGAGGTAAGTTGTATAAATGAATAATGAAGTTATCGTATTGTTTGGTGCCGGTTCAATCGGTGAAGCAATTATTAGAAGAGTCTCGGCCGGTCGTAAGTTATTACTAGCTGATTACAATGAAAATAAATTAACCGAGATGAAACAACATTTAACGGAAGCAGGCTTTGTAGTAGAAACAATCAAGGCAGATCTTTCTTCCAGAGAGTCTATTAAAGAAGTAGTTGCAAAGGCCCAATCTCTTGGCGATATTATGGGATTGGTCAATGCAGCTGGTGTTTCACCTTCACAAGCTAGTCCTGAACAAGTTTTGAGAGTAAATCTTTATGGAACTTCGGTTTTATTGGAGGAATTTGGTAAAGTAATGGCTCCCGGCGGAGCAGGAATCGTGATCTCATCACAATCGGGTCATCGTTTGCCAGCTTTGTCACTAGAGGATAATCATGCTTTGGCAATGACACCAACTGAAGAACTATTAAATCTATCAATTTTACAACCAGATGTTATCAAAGATTCATTGGTAGCTTATCAATATGCTAAACGGACCAATGTTTTACGAGTGGCCGCTGAATCAGTTAAGTGGCAAAAACGTGGTGCTAGAATCAATGCAATTAGTCCTGGTATTATCATGACGCCGTTAGCCATTGATGAATTGAACGGACCACGTGGTGCAGGTTACAAGCAAATGTTTGATTCAATGGTTACGAAACGTCCAGGTACGCCAGACGAAATTGCTAATTTAGCTGAATTATTAATGGATCGTCGTGGTGCCTTTATTACGGGGAGTGATTTCTTGGCTGATGGTGGTATTACCGCTCAATATTGGTACGGCAATGTTTCAGAAGTACGTAATAGTGGAGCACAAAAATAAATTTTTGAGGAGATTTTAATTATGAAAGCAGCGACCTTTGTAGAACCAGGAAAAATGGAAATTAGAGAATATGCTAAACCAGAAATTCAAAAATCAACTGATGCAATTATTAAAATTGTTCGTGCTTGTGTTTGTGGATCTGATCTTTGGTGGTATCGTGGTATTTCAAAACGTGAACCAGGTTCAACTGTCGGACATGAAGCCATTGGTATCATTGAAGCCGTTGGTTCAGAAGTTAAAGATGTTAAAGTAGGCGACTTTGTGATTGCTCCATTCACCCATGGCTGTGGTCATTGTGCTGCTTGTCTAGCTGGTTTTGATGGTGATTGTTTGAATCAAGAAGCTGGTGGCAATGGTGGTTATCAAGGTGAATACTTGAGATTCACTAATGCTAACTGGGCTTTAGTTAAGATTCCTGGTCAACCAGAAGATTACTCTGATGATATGCTTAATAATTTCCTAGCTTTAGCTGACGTTATGGCCACAGGCTTCCATGCTGCAACTAGTGCCGAAGTTAAAAAAGATGATACTGTCGTCGTTATGGGAGACGGTGCCGTTGGTTTGAGTGGTGTTCTTTCAGCTCATCTATTGGGTGCTAAGAGAATTATTGCCATGAGCCGTCATGAAGACAGACAGAAGTTAGCTAAAGAATTCGGTGCAACCGATATTATTCCTGAACGTGGAGATGAAGCAGTTGCTAAAGTTATGGAATTAACTGGTACAGGTGCAGATGCAGTTCTTGAATGTGTTGGAACAGAACAGTCTGTTGATACAGCTGTTAAAGTAGGCCGTCCTGGTGCTGTCGTTGGACGTGTCGGTGTACCTCAAAAAGCTGAAATGAATACTAATAATCTTTTCTGGAAGAACATTGGTCTACGTGGAGGGATTGCCTCAGTAACAACTGATGATAAGAATATATTGTTGGATGCTGTTTTGAGTGGCAAGATCAACCCCGGAAAAGTCTTTACTAAGAGATTTACACTTGATGAAATTCAAGATGCATATGAAGCAATGGATAAACGTACGGCTATCAAATCTTTGATTGTTGTAAGTGATAAATAGGAGAAAATAATGAAAAAAGTTTTAATCATTGGAGCAACTGGTACAATTGGCGGTGCTGTTCGTCAAACATTATTGAATGATACTGACAATCAATTAACTTTGTTTGCTAGAAGCGCTAGTCGTTTGAATACTAGTGACCGCGAAACAGTTTTAGCTGGGGATGTAACGAAAGATAGCGATTTGGATAAAGCTATTGCTGGTCAAGATGCCGTCTTTGTCGCTTTAAGCGGTAATTTAGGTCAATTTGCTAAAAAGATTGTTGCAGCAATGGATCGCAATAATGTTTCACGTTTGTTGTTCATTACATCAATGGGGATTTATGACGAAATACCGGCCTCAGTTGGTGCTAGTGGTAATTTGAGAAGTAATTCAATGTTACGTTCATATCGTGAAGCGGCCGATGTAGTTGAAGGTTCTGATTTGAACTATACTGTTATTCGTCCTGGCTGGTTTACTAATGGTCCTGTTGATTATGAAATCACGAAGAAGGGTGAACCCTTTGGTGGACATGACGTTTCGATCAGCTCAATTGCTGATTTTGTAAAGAATGCGATTGCTGATGATAGTTACTATTCACACGATAGTGTTGGTTTGAATACAAAATAAGAAAAAGTAGCCTCTTTGACAGAGACTACTTTTTTTTAGGATAAATTAAATGGTAACAAATATAGTCAAAAGCGGTGACTAATAACGTAATTGAGAAAAGCCATCCAAATGGATCTTTGAAATTAAGACTGATATCGAAATTGTAAACTCCATGATTGATGGCAACATTCTTTATAGCGTATGCAATGATTAAAGCCCATAACACTGTAGTTAAGATAGAAGTATACTTACGCATATTATCATTTCCTTTTAGTGAAATTGTTTATAATATTAATAATAGTTTAGGAATATGTAAATTAATAGTAAAAGTTGAGGTGTAAAAATGTTTCAACAGATGCAATACCTTATATCAATTGTAAAAAATCATAGTTTTACGCAAGCAGCGGTTGATTGCAATATTTCGCAATCGGCCATTTCACAACAAATGAAAGAATTAGAGAGTCGTTTGGGCGTGAAATTGTTGAATCGGAAAGGGCGTAGCTTTGAAGTAACTGAAGCCGGCCAGTATTTTTATACACATAGTCAAGATATTTTGGCCAATGTGGATCAATTGATTAAAAATACTGTCAAGATTGAAAAGAATGACGAAGTAGAACTTCATGTTGGTTATTTGAGAAGTTTTGGAACAACCGAATTTTTACAGACAGTTTCTAAATTTACGCAAGAATTTCCTAAAGTTAAAATCAAGATTAGCAGCGGGACACATGAAGAACTCTATGAACTGTTGCGTACAGGTAAACTAGATTTGAATTTCTCAGATCAACGTCGAGCTTTATCGAATGAATATCAAAATGAATTTTTGACGTCTAGTGAATTTATGGTTGCGGTAAATCATTCTTTGCCAGTCGATGATAGAAAAATTGATATTGCCGATTTGGCTGATATACCATGTATCTTGATTCTAGATGGTAATCAACAAAAAGCCGAGGAAGAGTATTACCGAGACATTTTAGGAGTAAAAAGTGAATTTGTTGTGGCTAAGAATTATGATGAAGCCCAGATGTTGATTGCTTCTAATCAAGGGTACTTGATAATTAATCGTCGAATGCGTAAGCAATTGGATCAAGATATTGTGAAGATGATTCCTTTAATAAAAGGTGATCGCAAGTTAATTCAAAATTATTACGCCTATTGGCAAGCCGATAATTCTGGGTATTATATCGAAACGTTTGCGGATTTATTGAAGCAAAGTTTTGCATAACTTTTACTTATGAATAGGCCTTAGTTTTAGAATAGTTTAGATATAAAAATGTTGGTATCATGCTCTTTGTAAGTTAAGGAAGCGTGATAGAAATGACAGATAAAGAAACAATTATGCAATTATATCGTGATGAAAATACGGCAATGGTAAAAAAGGATATTAACCGTTTAAATGAAATCTTAGCTTCATCAATGACTTTGACTCATATGACTGGTTACGTGCAACCAAAATTAGAATGGATCGATCAGATTCAAAACGACGAAATGCAGTATTTATCTTCTAAAGAAGATGACATCAAGAATATTGAGATTAATGGTAGCAAGGCTAGTTTAGTGGGTCAAAATCAGGTTCAAGCTAAAACCTGGGGTGGAGGTGTAAACACTTGGCCTCTACAAATGAAAATGTACTATGAGAAAAAGAATGGCGAATGGATTATCACTAATCAAGTTGCCAGCACATACTAAAAAAGATAGCTGATTGAAATTAGCTATCTTTTTGATATTATTTAACGATATTTATTTTAATACGATCCAAAGGAATTTCACGTGGAACAAACTCTTCATCAGTTTGTCCTAAAGTTAGTGCAAAAACACCTTTGAATCCAGTAGGTAGAACGTTGTTAGGAATTGAACCAACACTAGACATATTGTAATTAGCACCTAATCCTTGATTTTCAGCGGCCAATTCCATGTTGTGAACGATAGCCCCAGCTGAGACATCCTCCATGGCATCAGGGTCTTCAGCAGAAACCACAATAACGGTTGGAGCATCATAAATACCACTCATTTTACTTAATACACTTGAGTCCTGAATGACTGTTAGACGATAATTGTTGTATTCACCCATACCAACGGGACTAGCATTAGCGGCAAGTAAAATTTTATTTAAATGTTCATCAGTAATTTGACCGGTGTAATGACGAACAGCCTTGCGTGAACGGATCATTTTTTCAGTTTCCATATATCAACACTCCCTTATTATGTTTCTCTTTCTATAATAATATAAATAAATTTATATGGATCAAAATGCTGCAATCAATTTTTTTTGACAAAATTCGGTTATAATTGTTTCATTTTTATAGAAAGTCGTATAAAGTTAATATTATAGTAAATTAGAAAAATATTAAAAATAAATTAGAGGTAGCTCATGTCTGAAATTAAACATTTTTATGAAACATTTCATCCAGCACACTACGATATTTTTATAGATATCGATCGTGATGCTAAGACCATTTCCGGAACAACTAAGATTAATGGTGATGCTAAAGAAAAGACAGTCTCAATTAACCAAAAATACTTGAATATCAAATCAGTTGAAGCTGATGGCGAAACTGTACCTTTCAAAGTTGATGACGAGAATGAAGGAATTCACATCGATCTTGAAAAGACAGGTGAAACTACTTTAACAATTAGTTATGATGCTAAATTGACTGATTCAATGATGGGTATTTATCCTTCATATTACGAATTGAATGGCGAAAAGAAACAAATCATCGGTACACAATTTGAAACAACTTTTGCTCGTCAAGCCTTCCCATGTGTTGATGAACCTGAAGCTAAGGCTAAATTTGATATCGCTATCAAATTTGACGAACAACCTGGCGAAACAATTTTGGCTAATATGCCAGAAATTCGTAACGAAGATGGTGTTCACTACTTCGATACAACTGTACGTATGTCAACATATCTTATTGCCTTTGCCTTCGGTGATCTTCAATCTAAGAAAACTAAGACTAAGAGTGGTGTAGAAGTTGGTGTCTTTGCTACTAAGGCCCATAAGGCTAAGGAATTAGACTTCACTCTTGATATTGCTAAACGTGCAATTGAATTCTATGAAGACTTCTATCAGACACCATATCCACTTCCACATTCATGGCAATTGGCACTTCCTGATTTCTCAGCTGGTGCTATGGAAAACTGGGGACTTGTAACTTATCGTGAAGCATACTTATTACTTGATCCTGATAACACATCAATTGATACAAAGATGTTAGTTGCTACTGTTGTTACTCATGAATTGGCTCACCAATGGTTCGGTGACCTTGTAACTATGAAGTGGTGGGATGATCTCTGGTTAAATGAAAGTTTTGCCAATATGATGGAATACGTTGCAGTTGATGCTATTGAACCTGACTGGCATGTTTGGGAAATGTTCCAAACATCTGACGTTCCTGCCGCCTTACAACGTGATGCAACTGATGGTGTTCAATCAGTTCACGTTGAAGTTCAAGATCCAGCTGAAATTGATGCTTTGTTCGATTCAGCCATTGTTTACGCTAAGGGTGCCAGAATGCTCGTTATGGTGCGTGCTTTACTTGGTGACGACAACTTACGTAAAGGTTTGAAGTTATACTTCGAAGCTCATAAGTATGGTAATGCCAAGGGTGCTGACTTGTGGAGTGCTCTAGGTGAAGCTTCAGGTATGGATGTTGGTAAGATTATGAACTCATGGCTAGAACAACCTGGTTACCCAGTAGTTTCAGCTAGTGTAGTTGATGGCAAACTTACATTGTCACAAAAACAATTCTTTATCGGTGAAGGTAAAGAAGTTGGTCGTCAATGGCAGATTCCTTTGAACAGCAATTATGATGTTGCTCCTAAGATTATGGCTGATCAAACAATTACTTTAGGCGATTATGAAGAACTACGTAAAGCAAATGGTAAGCCATTCCGTCTAAATGTTGGAAATAACTCACACTTTGTTGTTAAGTATGACGAAACACTTCAAAAAGATATCTTCGATAATATCGATTCAGTTGATACTATTTCTCAACTTGGATTGCTTCAAGATCTCCGTCTTTTGGCTGATGCTCGTCAAATTTCATATGCTGATGTTGTACCAATGCTTGAAGATTTCTCAGAGAGCAAGTCATCAACAGTTACAGCTGCAATGTATCGTATTGCCAATAACTTGAAGAAATTCGTTAAACCTAATACTGATGAAGAAAAAGCTTTGCAAGCCCTCTATGCTAAATTGAGTGCTAAACAAGTTGCTCGTCTTGGCTGGGAACCTAAGGCTGGAGAATCAATTGATGATCAATTGACACGTCCATACGCTTTGAGTGCTGCTTTGTATGCCAAGGATGAAAAAGCTATCTCTGAAGCTCATAAGTTATTTGTTGCTAACAAGGATGACTTGGCAGAATTACCAGCTGATATTCGTCTCTTAGTAATTAGAAATGAAGTTAAGAATTATGGTAGCGAAGAACTAATCAATAGCTTGTTGAATGAATACAAGACAACTTCAGATCCAAGTTACAAGAACGATTTATCTGTTGCTATTCCAAGTACAACTGACAGCAAGTTGATTGGTGAAATTGTTGATAAGTTCGAGGATGCTGATATTATCAAACCTCAAGATCTACGTGCATGGTATCGTGGTATTTTGAATAATGATGAAGGTCAACAGGCTGCTTGGGATTGGATCAGAAGTGACTGGCAATGGTTGGAAGATACTGTTGGTGGTGACATGGAATTTGCTACATTTATCACTGTCACATCATATGCCTTCCATACACCAGAACGTTTCGAAGAATTCAAGAAGTTCTTTGAACCTAAGATCAATACACCGGGATTGACTCGTGAAATCACAATGGATATCAGTATCATTGAGACTAAGGTTAACTTGGTTGAAGATGAAAAAGATGCTGTTAATGTAGCTATCAAAAATGCTTAATTTTTGATTATAAAAGATTAAAATATTTAAATAAAAAGTTTGGAGAAATGACAAAAAGGGCTCTTTGTCAAATCGTATTGATGAATAGTTTTTGTATAGAAGGCAACCTCATGTAGGTTGTCTTTTTTTATGCGCAAATGAGTCTTATTCTCTTAAGAAAATGGTCAAGATTTCTGAAGCCATAACTGATATGTTTGAGTTTTTTTATCTTTCCAATGGTCCCTTCAAGAGGACCATTGGAGTACGGCATTGTGCAACTATTCTTTACATAATTTAAATTCTTACGTAACGTTGAAATAGATGTATCCATAGCGGTATTATTCTTTTTATATCCATAGATGGTTTCTTTGAGTAATGATATATCGTGTTCATGTATCGCTTTCTGAATACCTTGATAAATATCATAAGTATTTTTAAAAACTGGTAGATTGTCAGTGGCTATATCAATAACGTTTCGCGTTGTAGTATATTCGTTGATTCCAAAAATATATTTTACTTTCTTGTCGTCTACATCTGCCTCAGGCAGATGATAGAGACGCCAATTAGACTTAAGTGCTTTATACAAACGGGAATGTTTATCATTTATTTTTTTAAGACAACTGATTCTAACTTGATCCAATGCCCGGCTACATAGCTGAACTATATGAAATCTATCAACTATTATTTGAGCATTGGGAAAAATTCTATGAATGACCGACTGATAATTAGCATTCAAATCAATAGAGACAGTCTTAACGGCTTGCCGTTCTGACAAGCTATAGTTATTTATAAAGTGTTCAATAACTGTTTTAGAGAGTCGATCATGAATCAGCTCAATTAGATGATGTGTTTGTGCATCAATAGCTATAAAAGTAAATATACCGTTAACTGAACGAAATTCATCAAAACACAGGTTTTTTGGAAGACAATCACATCTATTTGGTAATTTGGTATTGTCATATAAGACTCTGCTTACTGTATTTACTGATACTCCGATGATCTTAGCTATTGATGTTAAAGTAAAGGATTCCTTTGCCATAACGAATATTCTGTTTTGAACTTGTTTAGTCATAGTATGATTTTTGATTAATAAATCACTGTGGGCACCGCAGGTGCCACCACAGTTCTTACAAATATAACGTTGTTTATTGAGCATCAAATGATACTCAATACCGTTAAAACTGGCTAATCTAGCATTAGTTTTTCTTTTTCCATTTTTGACTAATGAATTTAAACCACATTGTGGACATCGATACAGTTTATAAGTTAAATCAGCGTTTACGATCTTTATATGCTTTATAACGCCACGATTTTTAATCGTAGCGTCCTTGACTGAAACATTACTTATATTATTGTCTTTTATATCGAGTGCACATAGTATAGAATTGTCTTGGGACATTATTGTTTTCTCCATGTTTGATTGGGTTTGGTCGCTTAAATCTTAACATGAGAACAGTGATGTTCTTTTTTTATTTTCTAGAGATTAAAAAACTGGTATTGATTATTCATCAATACCAGAAAGTATAGAACCAGAATTTTCTCAAATCATGATTTTTTTTGTATATGAAAACGTATAAATGGAAAATTTATAGTTTAAATATATTTTCATTAGATATAACATTGGATTATTAGGCAAATTTATAAAAAAAATAATAGCTATGGAATTTATTTTCTATGTGATGGAAACAAAGGTAAGTATGAGGAAGAACTTTTTTAAAATTTTATTCTTGATAGTTTCATTGGGTTTGGCTATCAGAGGCGGCGAAATAGTAGTTCAGGCTGGTACATCGCAACAAGATGCTATGCAGGAGGCACGAGATGGCTTAGCTATGGCTCCAGATAATCTTGGATTGAATGAGACACAGTTTTCGTATGGTGATTTTTCAGGTTTTGGTAGTAGTGCTAGAAATAGTGCTATTTTGCAAAACTCTTCGATGCATTCTACTGGAACGTCTTATGATCCATTGATGGCGATTAGAATGACTAATTACATCAATCAAGAAGGTGCTATTTGGTCTAATGTTGATAATGGAAATTACGTTAATATCAATAATAAGCAGACTTTATCATGTTGGTTATATTTTGGACCATCACAACACATTCATAGTGGCGATTCGTTTGGTGATGGAATGGCTTTTGTACTACAAAATCCAGCTAATGGTATTTCATCATTTTCCCACAATGGTACAACTATTGGGACAGGTGAAACCTTAGGAGTTTGGGGTATGGATACTGACAAATCGATTGACTCAATTCAAAAGATTGCTGATACGGCTATTCAAGATAGTTGGGCTCTGGAGTTTGATACGAATGCTAATAAATCGAAAGTTTCTAATGATGATTTTGATGATGAGAGTGATATTACAGGACAACACATTGCTTATGGTTATCCAGGCGATGCTAGTACATATGTTAAACACTCAGCAGATTTTATTGGTTCAAGTAACTACTATTCTATGAACCATTCTGGTGTTCGAAATATTACAACATTGCATGATGGCAATTGGCATCATTTAACAGTTTCTTGGGATCCAACTACGTTTAGAATTACTTATAAGTATAATGATAAAAATTTGGATGGATCCAAGAGTGATACACCGCTAATATCAACTAGTGATCCAGTTCATGCGACTGAATTTGGTGGAAAGAGTGCCATGACTAATAAGCTGCAATGGGGGTTCACGGCTACTAGTGGTTCAGCTTATGAGCCTAATTTGATTGCGTTGGAATCTATTCCTTCATCTGTTGAAGGGACAGTTACTTCAGATATCACTGATAATACTCAAAATAGAACTTTTTCTGAGACTGATACTAATCGAAATGTTAATTCGGGTGATAGTTTGAGCTTTAATTACCATCTACGTTTTGATAGTGGAGAAAATAAGTGGTTGAATGATGTGGCACAAATTACTTTTCCAAGCAATGTTACTTTTAAGAATGGTGACGCTAATCAAGTACTAGGTTATGTAACTTATAATGATGGTAGTGATGCTAAGGCTGAACCAATTTATGCTAGTGAAATTGATCAAGATACTGGTAGACTTAAACACAGTATAGCTAAGGATCTATATGTCAGTTCTGATGGAACTTATCGACCTTCTGAGGCTACGATTACGGTAAATGGAGTGGCTAATGACGTTACTAGTACTACTAAAGTTGATTCTGTTAGTGCCCATTTTGATAGTGATAATTTAATTACAGATACTGATACACCTGATTTTACTATCAAAAAGGCTAAGGCTATCGGTTTAACCTTGGATCAAAGTAATCTAACAGTTGATAATAGTCATGACGCAAATATTACTGGAACGGTTTCATATGTTGATGGCAGTACTGTTAACAATTCTGATATCACGGTTCATGAAAATTTGAATGGTAAAGATAAAGACTTAGCTACTTCCAAATTAGACAGTAGTGCTGCCAGTGGTAAATTGAATTTGAATATTCCATCCGCTGATTTAACCCAAACGACTAATACTTTAAAAGTTTATGTTGAAGATGCTGATGGAAATGTTTCAACTACATCGACGGTGGTTATTACGAAAAAGGGGAGTTTGTCATTAAAAGTTGACGACTATTCTTTTGGGACTATTAATCAGGCTACAGCATCAATGCTGATTCCTAGAAAAGGTGACTGGAACATCGTTGTAAATGATGGTCGAGAAAATGGAACAACAAATCCTTGGCATCTATCAGCCACTACTTCTGGCTTATACAATGGTGACACAGCTTTTAATGGCAATTTAGTTTTCAAAAACTCTAGTGGCTCAGAACAATCATTAACAGGTTCAACGGGTGTTAATATTGCTAACGGTTATAAGAGTGCTGACGGGAATCAAGTTACTAATGTTGGAAAATCTTGGAATGATTCAGATGGTATTTTATTGAAGACGACGGGATTTAATTCAGCTGGACAATATACTGGAAAAATGAATTGGGTTCTTTCAGAACGAAAATTACAAGAACAAGTTAGCCACTTGTCCAAAAAATAAATACGAAATATATCAGTGCCAGAAAAGTGCATTTCTAAACTCCACAGAAACTAGTGAATAGTTCCCGTGGAGTTTTGTAGTTCAACAACTTTCTAGGCATATCATTGAGCTTTGATTCAATAGAGGATACTAAATCTGGAGCAATAGAATCGAGATTAGCAAATTCAGGACCATTATCTGCGGTTATCGAGTTGATAATGTGACCGTAATTATGTTTGATCTCTTCCATAGCGTAATCAACAGAGTCGGCATCTCTACCGTCAATAAGTCGCATTATCTCGAATCTGGATTTACGCTCAATAAGTGTTAAGACTACGCTCTCGTGACCATTTCTCTTACCAACGATAGTATCAATTTCAAAGTCACCAAAATCTTCTCGCAAGTCAACGCTCTCAGGACGTTCCTCGATACTTCTACCCAATAGACGCTTATGTTTCTTCGAAACGTGTAGCTTGGTAGATCTATTCATTTTGTCGGTTAAGTCTATATTACGTATCTCTAAACGTTGTTCATCGATGTACTTATAAAGAGTGGTAGTTGATACCATTTCATCTTTAAAGAATAACCCATCGACACGTGATCTACCTGCGATTATATCTGGAGACCACCCCTGTTTGAACTGTTCTACAAAGTAGCTTAGGAATTGTTTAACTCGATTAAACTTAGAAGGTCGATGACACTGCTTACGCAGCGTGTCATAACGTAATTGAGCGGTATCAGGGTAATAATCATTAGAGAAATATTGTTTTCCATTAACCTTTTTAACCTGTCTTACGGTCCCTCTGCGGATCTCATTATTAATAGTTTGAGGGCAAACGCCAACGGCGTGAGCAATCTTACGATTTGAGAATCCCAAAAGGTGAAGCGAAGCTATTTCACCACGTTCAATTTCAGTTAAATGGTGTCCCTTAGTTCGTATTATGGTATCATTTTCTTGCATCAAGACGAAAAACCTCTTTCATTGTTTGTGTAGGAACTCCAATGATACCTGATTTTTTCGTCTTGGTGTTTTTATTTTGAGCTTTTATTGAAAGTGGCTAACTTGATTATAAAATTAGCCATTGGGTTCTTTCAGAATCGATTTAAAACAAAAAAAGACTCGAAAACATAGCATATGAGGGCTGACGTTTTCGGGTCTTTTCTTTGAAATGATGATATTACTAGCTTATTAAGCTATATGCAAATAATTTGATTCAAGTGGAAATAAAAAACGTAAAACTAGATGATAGTTTTACGCTTTTTATTTAGTTATTATTTCCAAAAATTTGAATGATACTCAAGAACAAGTTAATGAAATCAAGTACCAAGTTAACTGATGCAAGTAATGCAATAGCACCAAGGCTCTCTGATGTAGCATTGTTTTGATAAATACGTTTGATATTTTGAGAATCAAAAGCAATGTAGAACAAGAAGAGGATGATGATAATTCCACTAACGAGCATCATTAAGGCTGTACTCTTGAAAATGAAAAGATTAATTGCTTCAACCACGATGATTGAAATAAGACCAATCATTAAAGTACGGCTCCACTTAGTCAAATCTTTCTTGGTAACGAAACCAATAAAAGCTGAAACAACGAAGATAGCCGATGTAACGGTTAACGTTTGAATGATACTCTTAGCTGAATACATGTAGAAAATTGGAACACCAATAAATGATAGTGTGAACAAGAATCCTAAGTAAGTTAAAAAGGTTAAGAAATAAGATCTTGTTGCGAAACGACTACATAAACTGATGAATCCCATCGGAACACCGATCATTAGAATTAATGAAATAATACGGTGATTTGCCATACCTTGGAACAGGGCCATGGATAAAGCAGTGTTCTTAGCGATTGCTTGAGCACAAATCATCCAAAAAGCAATTCCCAAGCCAGTGTATAAGTAAACTAGGGATGTGAATCTAGCCAAACCAGTGGCTTTTACTTTGTCTATACTTTGCATAGTTTCCTCCTTAAAGACTCTATAATTATTGTACAATAGCATAACATTTATTGATATTAGTAGTAAATATTATGGAATTATTATTTTGATTCTTATTAAGAAGTATGCCATCCTCCACAGAAAAACCGATTGGCTGGAACGATGTGGACATAGATTTGAGCTAATTGAAATTCGCAATTATCTCAAATACTAGTCTTCTACTAGGTGATAAATCACCAAGTAGAATTTCACATCTGAGCCATCGGTTTTTCTGTTCCGGATTAGATTTATTTTTTATCTATTTTCAATGCTTTAATGGGTTACTTTGCAATAAACATTGGTTTAGTATCTAAGACAGTGGTGGAATAAAGACTGTTAAAAGTAGAAGGGAAACTGACAATGGCAATTCTAATAAATGACGATAAGAAATTATTTACACTTCAGACTCGAAATAGCACCTATCAAATGAAGGTGGGCGAATTTGGTTATCTTTATCATCTTTATTATGGAAAGAGAATTGATCATCAAGATCTTTCATATTTGCTATATGATGGGCCTTCTCACTTTACGCCTTATCCGTATGAATCAAAGAATCGAGTTGGTTCCTTAACATTGATGCCGCAAGAATTTCCAACTGTTGGAACAGGAGATTTAGGTAGTGTAGCTTTGGATGTTGAGAATGCTGACGGTACGCGAATTATTGATTTAAAGTACAAAGGCTACGAAGTTTTAGCTGGTAAATACAGTTTGACCGAGTTACCTTCGTTTTATTCTCATAATAATGATGCACAAACGTTAAAAATTACATTGGTAGATGTTATCTCCGATATTGAAGTTGAACTCTACTATGGAGTATTCGAAGATAAGGATGTTATCACACGAGCTGTGGTAATCAGTAATCTTAGTGAAAATGCAATCCAGCTAAAAAAGACTCAATCCCTATCACTCGATCTTATCTCAGGTCAGTATGACTTAATCCATTTTCACGGTCGTTGGGCAGATGAACGTAATTTTGAACGTGTCTCTTTGACTCATAATGTAACGACCTTTGGATCGGACTATGGAATATCAAGTGCTAAAGAAAATCCTGGTTTTATTCTTTTAAATAAAGATACGACTGAAGAAACTGGCGATTGTTACGGATTTAATCTAGTTTATAGTGGTAATTTTCAAGCAACAGCTGAATTGGGTACTTTGGAACAGAGTCGTGTTACTTTGGGACTCGGTGATAATGAATTCTCATGGCAGTTGGATCCAGGAGCAATGTTTGAGGTTCCTGAAGCGGTTATGAGTTTTTCTAGTACGGGATTGACGCAACTATCACATAACTTTCATGATGCGATACGAGAAAATCTTTGCCGTAGTAAATATATCAACGGTCCACGTCCAGTTTTGATCAACAATTGGGAAGCAACTTATTTTGATTTTACTGGTAAAAAATTATTAGAGATTGCGACTGCAGCCAAGGATATCGGTGCAGACCTCTTTGTTATGGATGATGGATGGTTCGGGAAGCGTTCGGATGACAATAGTTCTTTGGGAGATTGGTTTGTAAATGAACAAAAATTAGGTTGCTCGTTGAATGAATTGGTTACGAAGATCAATGCCCTAGGAATGGAATTTGGAATCTGGTTTGAACCGGAAATGGTTAATGAAGATAGTGAACTCTACAATGCTCATCCCGACTGGGTTTTGAATTTTCCACACCGCAGACCACTATTGAGTAGAGGGCAGATGGTTTTGGATATGTCGAAAGAAGCGGTTCAAAATTATCTTTTCGATCGGATATCTGGTGTTCTAGATAGTGCTAATGTTAGTTATATTAAGTGGGACATGAATCGCCCAATCACTGAATGGTACTCTAAAGATTTGACTGATAGTCGTCAGGGAGAACTACAACATCGCTATGTATTGGGACTTTATAAGTTGTTGGGTCGATTAACTCGGAGATATCCAGATGTTTTGTTTGAAGGTTGCTCTAGTGGTGGAGCTCGATTTGATCTGGGGATGTTAGCGTATGAACCTCAGATTTGGACTTCGGATAATACAGATGCTATCAATCGCTTAAAGATTCAATATGGTACTAGTTTCTTCTATCCTATATCGACGATGGGGTCACATGTTTCGGCTAGTCCTAATCATCAGAATGGACGAGTAACGCCATTTGAAACTCGAGCCAATGTAGCAATGGCGGGAACATTTGGCTATGAGTTGGATGTTACTAAGATGAGTGATGCGGATAAAAAGCAGGCTAAGGCTTATACTGATTTCTACAAAAAGGTTCAAGAAATGACCTTCGAAGGTGATTATTATCGTCTAGTCAGTCCGTTTGATCGTGATAATGATGCTGTGGCTTGGCAAATTGTTGCTAAAGATCAATCGAAAAGTTTGGTTACGATTGTGGCAACGGATGTAGTTGGTAATCCTCCGTTCGTCTATATTAAATTACGTGGTTTGAAGTCTAATGCTAAATACAAAATCAAAGATAATATTTACAGTGGTGATGCTTTAATGAATGCTGGATTGAAATTGATGCAACCAAAGGGTAATTACCCTTCAGAACAAATTTATATTGAAGAAGCTTCCAATTCTAAATGAGTTGGAAGTTAGGTTCTGCCGTCCTCCACAACAAGAAAATTTGGCTGAAACGCCATGGGTCGACTTGGAGCTAACTATTCCGCACTAAATCCGTAATCATTATAAAATTTAAATAATAAATAGGAACGGCCTCTATTAAGAGATTCAAGTAAAAGATATATCTTGAATGATTAATGGAGGCTGTTCTTTTAGTTTAAGATAACCACTTAGGTACGAATTTAAACCACATAAACCAATAGTGTGTACATCAGAATAGGGATGTGGTGTAATACATTTAACGAAAGGGTTGTTCGATGTGAAAATAAAAGTAGATATTTCGCCACAATACTTGGAAAAAGAAATTGTGATTCGTGCGAATAAAAATGATGATGAAGTTCAAGAAATTTTACATAACATCAAAGAAGTTGAAACTAGATTTCACAGTCTCAATGGTTATTTGGACGATACTATCTATTCACTGCAACTCAGAGAAATTTTATTTTTTGAGACTAACGATCGAAATGTCTACGCGCACACTAAAGACAATGCCTTTTTAATTCATTATCGGTTATACGAATTGGAACAGAATTTGCCGGATAATTTTTTGCGGATATCTAAGTCAGCTATTTTGAATGTTAATGAAATTCTCTCGTTAACGCGTTCGGTAACTGGTAATGTTGTTCAATTTCGTGATTCTTACAAGCAAATTTACGTTTCAAGGCGATTTTTAAAGAGTTTGAAGATCAAATTGAATCAAAGGAAGGTTTAATTATGAAAAATAGAAATGGAATCTTTTGGGGCTTATTCTTATTATTAAGTGCCGCCATTCTAGTTGTCAGTCAATTGCATCTAATTACATACACGTTCAGTTTTTGGACAATCATAGCAACGATATTTTTAGCAGCAGTTTTAATTAAGAGTTTAGTGTACTTTTCAATTTCAGGAACGGTTTTTTCCTTAGCGTTCTTGGGAATCCTGTATGCGAAGCCTTTAGGAATTACGGCGATTGTTCCTTGGACAATATTGGGAGCTGCCTTGTTAATAACAATTGGTTTATCAATGATTTTGAATCCATTATTGAATAGACATCGTCCCTGGATGAGATACAGAAAAGCCTTTACTAGAGGTCATCGTGGTCCTTTTTTTAGCTATGAGTATAAATCCGGGCCTGATATGAAAACAATCGATAAGCCAGATGTCGATGTTTATGTCAAAATGGGTAACAGCGTTAGATATGTGAAGTCGGATGATTTTAAGACAGCTAATATTGATGTGAATATGGGCGAAGCTAAAGTTTATTTTGATCATGTGACTGTTAAGGATACGGCGATTATTAATGTTAATGTTTCTTTAGGTGGAGCTGAATTATACATTCCTAGTAATTGGAATATTATCAAGGGCGTAAATAACAATATGGGAAACATCACGGAAGATGGTGTTCGCAACGTTGATGAAGATAGTCCAGATGTTACAATTTCAGGATTAGTTTCCTTAGGTAATTTAAAAATTAGTTATATTTAAAAATAGAGTCGCAATTATGCGGCTCTATTTTTGTGAAACGACGAAATATTAAAATAGGAGAGCAAAGTTGATGTTCTATTTTAGCAAAATGGCAAAATATTAAAATAGAAAAGCAAAAGTAAGTTTCTATTTTATAAAAATGGTAGTCTAATAAAATAAAGAAGAGGGGGAGAACTGATGGAGAACTTCACAGTCTACAATGAAGAAATTGATGAATTACCGATAGTTATTGATTTACCACATAGTGGGACGCAAATCCCCGCTGATATTCAAAAAAAGATTATTCCAGATCGACTTTTGCCTAATGTTGATTGGTTTTTATCTGATTTATATGACTTTCTACCACAAAGTGGATTTACTACTTTACAAAATAATGTGCATCGCTATATGGCAGATCCAAATCGAGACCTTACTATGATTGATCAAAATGGTGATTATCGTTACGAAGCAGTTTATAGTAAAACGACTTTCGGCAAGGATATCTATCAAGATCCGTTAACACCAGATCAAATATCTCAACGAATCGAAACTTTTTACAAGCCATATCATCAACAATTGAAAAAATTAATTGATCATAAATTGGGGAAGTTTGAAAAGGTATATTTATTCGATCTCCACAGTTTTGCGGAATATCCACATGAAGACGTTAAAACAGATGATGTTGTCTTGGGTAATCGGTTTGATACGACCTCTGATATTAAATTACGTCAATTTATGACGGAACAATTCAATCAAAAAGGTTATTCAGTTTCCAATAACCATCCGTTCACAGGTGGTTATATCACGCCACATTACGGTCAGAATCCGCGTGTAGAGTCGATGCAAATTGAGTTGGCCTATCATATGTATATTGAAAATCGTTACTTTGGTGAAGAAGAACTGTCCGGAGTTGATGTGGGTACATTCACAACAGCTAAGAATAGTTTGCAAAATATTTTTATGGAATTGCTTAATTATATTTTATCCAAATAAAAAGCTCGTACTCTGTTCAAAAGCAGAATACGAGCTTTATTTTTATAGTAGGTGAATATTATTTTCGTCACATTTCTTACGTAAGTCTTCAGGCCAAACTGCAGCTTGAACTTCACCAACGTGAGCTTTACCAAGTAACAACATGCAAAGACGGGATTGTCCGATACCACCACCGATTGTGTATGGTAATTCGCCCTTCAATAAGGCTTGATGGAATGGTAATTTAGCACGATCTTCAGCGTGAGCCATCTTTAATTGTTCCTTCATTGATTCTTCAGAAACACGGATACCCATACTTGAAATTTCAAGGGCATGTTGTAAAGGTTCATACCAGAAAAGAATGTCACCATTTAATTTCCAGTCATCATAATCAGGAGCACGGCCATCATGACGTTTGCCACTCTTCATAGGTCCACCGATTTGCATTAAGAAGACACAACCGAGTTCTTTACAGATGGCATCTTCACGTTCCTTAGGAGTTTTGTCAGGCCAACGGTCTTCTAGTTCTTGAGTTGTAACAAAGTGAATTTCGTCAGGTAGGTGATGAACTGCTTTAGGGAACTTATACCAAACTTCGTGTTCCATATGTTTGATAACTTTGAAAATTTGTTTAACCGTACTTTCCAAAGTTTCAGTTGTACGTTCATCTTTAGCGATGATTTTTTCCCAATCCCATTGATCAACATAGATTGAATGAATGTTATCGAGGTCTTCATCTTTTCTGATAGCATTCATGTTAGTGTAAATACCTTCATGCATGTCGAAGTGGTAACGTTTCAAAGCTAGACGTTTCCATTTTGCTAGAGAGTGAACAATTTCGATAGTTTCACCGGGAATACCTTTCATCGTAAAGGAAACAGGTGATTCGACACCATTAAGGTTATCGTTCAAACCAGTACCTTTTTCGACCATCATTGGTGCGGATAAACGGGATAAGTTTAATTCTTTACCGAATTCATCTTGAAAAGTTTCACGAATATATTGAATCGCTTTTTGAGTTTCTTTAACAGATAGTTTTGGATCGTAATCCTTAGGTATAATTAAGTCCATTTTGAGTCCTCCAATTGATTGATAGTTCCATTTATGCAAAATAAAAAAGTCTTTCATCCTAGTTATTAAATTAATAATAACTGGGACGAAAGACTTTTCGCGGTACCACCCAAGTTGCCTATATAAAAATAGACCACCTCAATAAGAGCACAAACATGCTCCACCGATGGTAACGTACCGGTTAACGTCTGTACTTACTTTGACATAGTCATTTCGGCCAGAAACATAAGAAAGTGTTATTCAGTAATTCCATTTACTAATTGGGTTCTCACCATTCCCAATTCACTGTCAGTGTGGAAAAACTTACTCTTCTTTCTTGTCGTTTTTTATCTTGTGACACTTATATTAGCATTAAATTTGAAAATGTAAAATAAAAATTTGATAAAAACTAATTTTAGAGAGACTAATTAGAATTGCTCTAATGTAGAGAAATTGTAAAAACTAACTTTTCAAATATCTAAAATTTTAGATTTACAGTTGGCCTACCAAACCTATCCCAATCACCCTAAGTCAAAGGAACTATTAGAGGGATATTCTAAAGTAGTGAATGATATACATCAGAGTTTAGAAATGTCTCAAAAATTAGTTGATGACGTTCAAAACTTGGTTAAATAGTTAGAACATATAGTCTGGAATCACGGTCAGGATAAGGATAGTCAGTGTGAAAATTTTCTAAAGTGACTTGTTGAAAGCCTTTTTTTTCATAAAAATAGTGTGAACGTTCTTCTTTTTCTGGTGTATCCAAAACAATACGTTGGAATGACTTTAGTTTGGCATGGGTCAATAAAGTTTGATAAAGTTGGGCACCTAAATGGTGAGGTTGACCACGATATTGTGGATAAGTGAAGAATTTTTTTAGGACTGCAGTTTTATTGTCTAAGGGCAAAAAAGCAATGGAACCTACAATTTGATTATTGTCTAAAGCAATCCAAAAATTACCGCCATTTTTTTGATAGTAGGTTGGAATTTGAAAAATATCGTCCTGTTCAGCCATTTTGATATCTAACTTGGCTTCGATGTTTTGACAATAATTAATTAAATCGACTAACTGAGCTTGATTCTTAGGATTATTTTGATAAGGAATTATTTGCATGGAAAGCCTCATTTCTTAATGATGGTTCAATTGTAATATGAGATTCTTAATATGTATAATTGATATTAAGAATAGATGTTATCAAAATAACTGATAGTTAGGACAAAATTATGGATATACGTGAGTTAACCACTTTTAAAATGATCTCGGAGACACGCAATTTTTCAAAGGCAGCTGAATTATTAGGTTATACTCAGTCGAATATTTCAATGCAGATCAAAAATTTAGAAGCAGAATTAGGAACTAAATTATTCGAATACCAAAAGCGACAGGTCATAATCACGCAAACTGGAATAGAACTTCTACCATTGGTGACGAAGACATTAGAGAATTTTTCTGAAATCAAGACTTGGAATCAAGAAGTAGAACAGACAGGGATTCTAAAAATTGCGGCACCAGAATCATTAACTATTTCTATGGTGGCACCGATGTTGAAGGGGTTTAAACAGAAATATCCTCAGGTTCAAATTGAATTGCAAAATGCGACTTGTTTACATAATGAAGAAACATTGTTGCGTGGTGAAGTGGATGTGGCTTTCATGATGTGGCCTAGTCGTCCAAGTAAGAAACTGATTGATCATGATTTAGGCGAACAAGAAATGGTTTTAGTGGTACCAACTGATAGTAAAGTTTCATTTCAAAAATTGCTCAATGATAGAAATACTCAATTTATCATCAATGAACCAGAGTGTAGTTATCGCAATCAATTTGAGACCGCTGTTTGGCAACAACATCAACGTCAATTTAGAACTACTAGCCTAGATGGTATTGCGGCTATCAAGGCGGCGGTGGTTAATGGATTAGGATTTAGTTATTTACCATTAACAATGGTAGAAAATGAAATAAAGAATCAAAAGTTACGAATTGTCAAAACTGATATTGTGAATCATGTTCATGCTCATTTGTTGACTAGAGATTATAAAGAGAAATCCAATTTGATTTCTGAATTTATTAAAATGTTTTAGATAGAAAAAATATGGCGAATTTTATAATCAAGTTAGCCACTTTAGAAAAATGACAAAATAAAAACACCAAGACGTAAAAATCAGGTATCATTGGAGTTCTCACACAGACAATGAAAGAGGTTTTTCGTCTTGGTGCTAGAACAGAATATCATAAATCGTCCTAAAGGACATCATTTAACTGAAATTGAACGTGGAAAGATTGCTTCCTTTCATTCAATTGGCTACTCGAATCGCCAGATAGCTAAAGCTATCGGCGTTTCACCTCAGACTATTAACAATGAAATTAACAGAGGTACTGTTGAGCAGATCAAGAAAGTTAATGGTAAAGTTCAACACTTGAATTGCTACTTTCCTGACACTGCACATCAAAAGTATGTAAAGAACCGTAAGCTTTGCCATCGTCCTTCTAAATTCGACCAAGTCACAGCCTTTTTAGGCTTCTTTGTAAGCCAGTTCATAGATAATGGATGGTCACCTGATACGGCCGTTGGACGAGCTAAGAACGAAGAATTATTCTTAGTAGATGAAATGGTTTGTACTACTACACTTTACAAATATATTGATGAACAACGACTTGAAATCCGGAATATTGATCTGGTAGAAAAGTCAACTAGACCGACTAAGCAACATACTTCAAAAAAGCATAAGCGTCTACTTGGTCGTAGTATTGAGAAACGCCCTAAAAGTGTTGATAGCAGAGAATCCTTTGGGGACTTTGAGATAGACACGATTGTGGGCAAAAGAAATGGCCATGAGAGTGTCGTCTTAACGCTCATAGAGCGTAAGACACGCTTTGAAATAATGAGACTTATTGACGGTAGAGATGCCGACTCTGTAGATTATGCTATGAAAGAGATCATAAAGAACTATGGTGATCTTATCAATTCAATCACTGCAGACAATGGCCCTGAGTTCTCTAATCTATCATCTGATATGGCTGGCGTTGCGGATGTTTACTTCACACACCCATATACATCTTGTGAACGTGGAACAAATGAAGTACATAATCGAATGATACGTCGTGACTTGCCCAAAGGGCTGTCACTGGATACAGTCAGCCCAAAAGTAATAAGAGACATAGAATTTAAGCTCAACAATATGCCTAGAAAGTTATTGAACTATAAAACGCCACAAGAACTCTTTGCTAGTTCCTGTGGCGCTTAAAGACATATTTATAAACTTCAAATACTGATATCACTTGGATTCAATTTATTTTGTCCAAGTGGCTAACTTGTTATTGAAATTTTCGATAGAAAAAATATTATTAATGATGCCTAACAATTACTGATTAAAATTTTGGTAATTGTTAGGCATTTTTTATATTATTAAGGAAGATGCTTGAATTTAATATTTATTCATTGTAATATTAGCTACTAACGTTTTAATTCAACTGAAGAATCATCGGAGGGTCTGTTTTTGAGGCTGGACAAGATGCTAGGTAGCTATTGCTACTAAGTGTCTTGTTTTTTTTTACTGGATTGGAACTAAATAAAAGGGGGGAATTTAATGAAAGTATTAATGCCATATATCAGGCGTTATCGAAAAGATGTTTACATTGCGCTTATCTCAGTCATAGCCTTAGTGTTTGCGACACTTTGGCAACCACGATTGTTGCAAGTAATTATGAATGCAATTTTGAAGGGCGATAAGGATACTATTTTTCAACAGGGAATAATTTTGATTATTTTAGCGATAATCGGAATTATTGCTGGGGTTGTCAATACGATTTATTCGGCTCATGTTGCATTGGGTGTAGCGACTGATTTACGTTCAGATTTGTACGATAAAGTGCAGTCCTTCGCTTATGCAGATGTGGAAAAGTTTTCGGCGTCAAACTTAGTTGTTAGAATGACAAATGATATTAATCAGATTCAGCAAATTGTCATGGCGACTTTTCAACAAGTGAGTCGGATTCCGTTGCTGTTTGTCGGAGCCTTCATTTTAGCCATGATCACAATGCCACAACAGTGGTGGGTCTTGATTGGTATGATGATTATTGTCATAGCAGTTAGTTTATACACGTATAAAAAAATGAGTGGCTATTTTGCGAAAACACAACAAGATATTGAAAATGTTAATACGGTAGCTCGTGAGAATTTGATGGGTATTCGTGTTGTTAAGTCATTTGTGCAGGAACCGCATGAAATTAAAAAGTTTTCAGCTGCTTCGGATAGTCTGACGAAAGTTACAGCTAAAATCGGTTATACTTTTGCCATTTTGATGCCAGCATTCTTCTTAACAGCTAATATTGCCGTAGTTTTGGCGGTTTATCTAGTTGGACAAAATATAACAATTCATCCTACTTATTTAGCTGCGATTACTAGTTTTATTTCTTATTTAATGCAAATCCTATTTGCAGTCATCAATGGTGGTTTCTTAATGATTGCGGCTTCTAGAGCTAATATTTCTCTAGGACGTATCGGTGAAGTCATGAAAACTGATCCTAGTATGTCATACGTTGAGGGTAATTCTGATCCAGTTGAAGGTGATATTGAGTTTGATCATGTGACCTTTACTTATCCTGGCGATGATGCGCCAACATTGAGGGATGTTAGTTTCAAAGTTAATGCTGGTGAAATGATTGGTATCGTTGGTGCAACTGGATCTGGTAAGACGACATTGGCTCAATTAATTGCCCGTTTATATGATCCTGATTCCGGTACGATCAAAGTTGGTGGAGTTGATGTGCGCCAACTTTCTGAAAAATCTTTACGTAAAACGGTTGCTTATGTTTTACAGCGTTCGACATTGTTTTCAGGAACTATTTCAGCCAACTTGCGCCAAGTTAAAGAGGACGCTACACCAATTCAAATGCAGTGGGCAGCCAACGTTGCTCAAGCTTCTGAATTTATTGAACGGTTACCTTTAACTTATGATGCACCAGTTGAAGAACGTTCTTCTAACTTCTCCGGTGGTCAAAAACAAAGACTATCGATTACCCGTGGTGTCATTGCACAGCCGAAGATTTTAATTTTGGATGATGCTACATCAGCTTTGGATGCTAAATCAGAAAAATTAGTTCAAGAAGCTTTGGATAGAGATTTAACTAAAACTACTACAGTAGTGATTGCTGAAAAAATTTCTTCAATTTTACGAGCAGATCGAATTCTGGTTTTGGATAGCGGTCGTATTGTTGGAAATGGTAATCACAAAGAATTAGTAGCTCATAATTCGGTATATCAAGAAATCTATCGTACGCAAAAGGCTAGAGAGGGGGCAAGATCATGAGAGATTTAAAGAATGCAGGAAAGTACTATTGGCACTATTTAAAAAAATACTGGTTTGGTTTTCTCATGACGGCAATACTGATTGGTATTTCAACCGCATGTATTGTTATTGCTCCAACTTATCTTGGTCGCGCGGTTTCTGAGTTAACAACCTACTTGCAACAGTGGACGAATACTGCGACTCGTGGGAATGCCAGTTTAGGTTCTTTCCATAAAACTTTGTGGGTTTACTTGGTCTTATACTTGGGTGATGCCAGTACTTTATTGATAGCCAGTATGATTTTGGCTAGAATTACAGCTTATTCAACTGGTACCATGCGTGTCGGGTTATTCCGCAAGATGCAACGAATGCAAGTACAATATTTTGATTCTCACAGTGATGGGGACATTTTGGCACGCTACACTTCTGATTTGGATAACATTTTTAATGCGATGAATCAGGCTTTAATTGAAATTTTCTTATCCGTAGCCCAATTTGTCGGTATTCTAATTGTTATGTTTAATCAAAATGTGACAATGGCCTGGGTAACGATGGGATCAACTCCAATCGCCTTAATCATTGCGGCAGTTGTTATGAAAAAAGCAGGTGTGGCGGTTAATCATCAACAGGATGATATCGGTAAGATGAACGGTTATATCAATGAACAAGTTACCGCCCAAAAAGTTATTATTACTAATGGTTTACAAAAGGATTCAATCGCTGGATTTAGAAAACATAATCAAAAAGTTCGTCAATCGGCTATGTCCGGTCAAATTTGGTCAGGTGTTTTGAATCCTTTGATGCAGGGCATGGCCTTGTTGAATACATCCATCGTTATTTTCTTTGGCTCATGGTTTGCTTTAAACGGAACTTTATCAACTGGTGCTGCTTTAGCTTTGGTCGTTGTTTTCGTTAACTACGCACAACAGTATTACCAACCAATCATGTCATTGACTAGTTTGTACGGAATGATTCAATTAGCTATCACAGGTGCTCGTCGTGTTGATGAAGTTAGAAGTCAACCAGATGAAGTTCAACCCGCTGACGGTAAATCATTAGCTGGAATTAAAAATGAATTGCAAATTGATGATGTTCACTTTAGTTACTTACCGGGTAAAGAAATTTTACATGGAGTTTCAATTTCTGTTCATAAAGGTGAAATGGTAGCTCTAGTTGGACCAACGGGTTCTGGTAAGACAACTGTTATGAATCTCTTGAATCGTTTCTATGATGTGGATAGTGGAGGAATTACGATTGATGGAACTGATATTCGTGAATTTTCTTTGAAAGAACTACGAAAGAATGTTGGTATCGTCTTACAAGATCCACAATTATTCTCAGGAACGATTGCGGACAACATTCGATTCGGTGACCCTGAAGCAAGTATGGAACGTGTTATCGATGCTGCTAAACAGGCTAATATTCATGAGTTCATCGCCAGTTTGCCTAAGGGTTATGAAACAGAAGTATCTGATGAGCAAAGTATTTTCTCAGCTGGTCAGAAACAATTGATGTCGATTGCCAGAACGATTTTGACTAATCCCCAATTATTGATTCTGGATGAAGCTACTTCAAATGTTGATACTGTCACGGAAGCTAACATTCAAGCGGCAATGGATCGAGTTATTCAAGGTCGGACTAGTTTCGTTATTGCTCATCGTTTGAAGACAATTTTGAACGCTGATAAGATTGTTGTTCTAAAAGATGGTACGATTATTGAACAAGGTAATCATGATAAATTGTTGGCAGAGGATGGTTTTTATGCCGGACTTTATCGCAATCAAATGGTGACAGATTAAATTACGTAAATAAAGAACAAAATGGCCAGTGACTCGAAAAAGAGTTGCTGGCTATTTATTGTGGAATAGAGTATAAAAGTGCCTTTTTTACTGGAAACCCGTAAACTTGAGAAAAGGTTAAGAGGTAAGGGAGATGAAAAGGAAACGTCAAATTCTAATTAGTACTCTTTTTAATATGATGCTGATTTTCACCGCCATGAGTTTAGATCAATCAAACTTTGATAAAAGTACTCCTGAAAATGAAATTATATCTAAAGTTATTCCTACGGTAACCACTGCAAAAGCGGCAGTTACTCCATATCACGAACCAACTTCTGATCCAATAATTTTGTTGTTTATTTGGTTGACTTCGGGTTACAATTTGCAACCAGAAAATCAATATACTTATGTGAATAATTCTAAAACTCTGTATACCGACTCAGGTCGATCAGTTGTTGATGCCTTGTTAGGTTTGTTGGCGAGTCCACATTATACTTGGTATCAGTCGACCGATGGGCAGAATTGGACACAAATGTCACAGACAACCAAAGAGTTAACAATAACGCCAACTAAAGTAGGAACGGTCTATTATCAACAGATGACACGTTGGTATGGTTTAATTCCAGGTTTACTGGATACCATTGTTTATTCTAAAGTGGCCTTTATAACTACTTTTCCAAGTCCTATTAATGCTACTGCCTTGAGCGTGAAAGCTAATGATAATTATTTATACAATAATCAGTCCAGTGCGGCTACAACCTATGTAACTGGGACTCCAACACCTAATAATGCAACGGGAAATATAACTTGGAAGGTTAACGATACTAGTTTAGCAACGGTAGATAGTAGGACGGGACTAGTAACGGCTAATACCAATAGTAAATCTGGAACAGTTCGAGTGACTGGAACAATGAGTAATAGCGATGGCACCAGTGTTAGTGGTTATGTCGATATTAAGATTGGTGGAGGATTGGACGATCAAACAGTCGATGAAGGTAAGAAAGCGACTTTTACGGTACAAGGGAAATTCGATGAAAAACCAACTAATGTTGTTTGGCATAAAGTAGATATTGCGGGTAAGGATACTGTCGTAACTAACAATAATAGTGATGTTTTAACGTATACAACTGCTAATACAGTTTATGCTACTGATAATGGAACTAAATACTATGCAGTTTTGACCGTGACAAGTGGTGATAGTACGACGACCGTTACTACTAATAAAGCTAATTTGAGTGTTAGAAAAAATGTCGTTCCCGATATTTCCATTAATAATACTATTTTCAACAGTAATTATGAGGACCACAATAGTGAGAATACAATCATAAATAATGTAGCCGAGAATGATAAAGTGATTCATCGAATCACGGTCAAGGATAGTAATTTGAATTCGGCTTTGACAAGGGCTGAAATACAAATTAAGTTACCTAAGACTTCGGTAATTGATAATGTTAAGGTGAATAATCAAGATTTTACAGATTATATTAGTGTGTCTGATCCGGATAATAATCAGAGTACAATTCTGATTTTGCGTAATTTAAATTTCGTAACCACAAAGGATTTCGCAATTGAAATCAATTCAACAGTTGGGAAAAATGAAATTTTATCGTTCAATTCTAATGTGAGTGTGAATGGTTATGATACTGATGATAATCTGCTAGGACAGTACCTGCCAGCTCAAAGTTTGCAATTGAATTTTGCTGACAATAGTATCAATTTACAGGCGAATGATTGGAGCTATAAAACAATTAATTCATATACGACTGATACTTTACTTGATAGGGATAAGATTGAAAGTAGTCATTTGGAAGTAGATGATAAACGCCGTAATAAACAGGCTTTAACTTTATATTTGTCACAAAAAAATCCTTTTAAATCTGATGGAAAAGTACTAAATTCCGAGATGCGTTATTATCAACAAGATGGTAGTTATGAAGTTCTGAATGAAAATGGCACGCTAGTTTCTGAAACTGTTAATGGCCAAAGACTTGATTCAGTTGCTTGGCAAGAACATGAAGGACCAAAGTTATATATCAGTGATGGAGTCCATGAAGCTGGTAATTACACTACCCAATTGGAGTGGTCACTAGTCGAGTCAATTAGTTAGAGCGTGGAACAAGGGCGCTTAGCCTCCGAGGATTTGCCTGGATATCGGAATTACACGCGCACTTGGCGTGTGATTTCGGTATCGTAGCAAACCACAGGAGGTTGCCCTTGTGGAACGCGTTTCCACTATATTGCATAGAATATTGGTCATTCATTAAATAAAAGCAAAAATAAAGCGAGTAATCAAAATACGATTACCCGCTTTATTTGTTTTAAGCTCAAAAGACTACGTTAGCCTTTGTTAATAGCCTCTTTGAATTTGATACTTAATGAATTATCAATGTAATGAAGTTGTAGAACAATTTCAAACCGTAAAGAATGATTACTGCACCACAGACCATGTTAATAGTCCGTAAAACTTTGGCGTTGAATTTATCTTTAAACTTAGCGATGACTAGATTTAATCCGATAAACCAAACAAATGAAGCGATGACGACACCGCCAATGAAGATTGGATAACTATTGACTGGTAATGTGACTTGAAAAGCCCCCAACATCAGTGATCCATCAATGATTGCTTGTGGATTGAACCAAATCATAACAAATGCTGTTGAAATGGTTTTGAACATGGTTAATTCGGTATCTTTACTGCCAATTTCGGAAGCTTCAGCCCGTAAAAGATTAATCCCCATATAAATTACGATTAAACTTCCGAAAAGAAGAATAGCAATTTTAAGCCATTCAAATTGCTTCATGATTGCTCCAATGCCAAAGAAACAGGCAATTGACAGAGCAATGTCAAAGAAAGCCACAAAAAAGGCAGCGATGTATGAACGGCGGCGTGATTGAGTTAACGCATTATTGATTACAAATAAATTTGCTAAACCAATCGGCGCTTCAATCGCGAATCCCATAGTTAGTCCTTGTAGAAAAAAGTTCATAATTTTACCTCCCTTGCCAACCAAATTATGGTTTATAATTTAAGCACAATAATGATTATATAAGTGTTTTTAAAAATAGTAACCAACCAAGTTATTTTTATAAACCCAACCAAAGGAGAAACAAATGCGAAGAGAATTTCCAGTCGTGATCGATTGGCAACCAGACAAAAAAAGTTCAGTGCCGATTTACCGTCAAATTGTTAAATATGTTTGTGATAAAGTCGCCAGTGGACAGTGGCAAATCGGTACTAGATTGCCGTCACAGCGGGATTTAGCCAAAATGTTTCACGTGAATCGGAGTACTATTTCAACGGCTATTGATGAATTGACTTCATATGGAATAATCTCCGGTAAACATGGTGCCGGAACTCAAATTATCAGTAATACTTGGTCGTTGATGTTGCCAACAGCTTTAAATTGGAAAAAATATATTTCTGCCGGCTATTTTCAAGAGAATACGCGTCGTATCCAACAGATCAATCATTGGGAATTTGCTCCTAAGATTACTCGTTTAGGAACAGGGGAGTTGGACCCTCGACTTTTCCCTCGAAAAATGTGGTCACAAATCATGCAAAAATTGAGTACCGAAATAACATCTTTAGGATATGCGGAACCCTTAGGCTTGTTAGAGTTGCGGACAGCGATTGCTAAACATATGCAAAAATTAGGCATCAATGTTGGAGTAAAAAACATTTTGATTACTTCTGGTGCGTTGCAAGCTTTGCAACTGATTGCTTCATGTTTATTGGAGGATGGCAGCACTGTTTTCACCGAGGCACCAAGTTATTTGAAATCACTTCAAACTTTCCAATCCATGGGCCTAAATTTAAATGGTATACCTATGGATAGAGACGGAATGGAATATTGGCGTATTGAGAAACGTTTGAAAGATAAGGAATCAGTTTTGTATACAATCCCGACTAATCATAATCCCACGGGGACCACGATGTCAGATTTCAGACGTCATGAATTGATGGAATTCTGTATACAAAATAGACTCCCAATCATAGAAGATGGAGTCTATCAGGAATTATGTTTTGACCAGCAACCGACCGCTTTGAAAGCTATGGATAAAAACGGAATGGTCATGTATTTAGGTAGTGCTTCAAAAGCTTTGGCACCGGGATTGAGAATTGGTTGGGTCATTGCCTCTGAACCAGTTATTCAGAGATTAGGAGACACCAAGATGCAGATGGATTATGGAGCCAGTTCCTTATCGCAATTGGTATTCGCCGAATTTTTGAATAGCGGTTTGTATGATGAATATCTAATTGATTTGAAAAGAGAATTGAAGAAACGCCGAGATAATACCTTGAAAATTTTGGAAGATAATTTTCAGGGAGTTGCTACTTGGAATAAGCCGATTGGTGGATTTTATATCTGGTTGACGTTTAAAGATGATATTGAGGCTGAAGATTTGTTTGATAAGGCCCTGGACGAAGGGATTCTTTTGAATACTGGAGATATTTATGATTTCAAACGAAATCATTCTATTCGATTGTCATTTGCTTATACCACTTGTGAGGAATTTAGTGCGGCTATGGGGAAGTTGAGAATGCTCTTATGAAGTAGGATGTCTTTTATAGTGTTTCTCGGCTAAGGTGGATGTAAGCTGATTCCTGAGACAACTTTTAAGAGAGGGTATAATGAATAAATCGTCTCTCAAAAGGAAGGAATTTTTACATGCCAACTCGTTACGACAGAGAATTCAAACAAAACATCATCAACCTATATAAGCAAGGCGAATCAGCTGCCCAACTGGCCAGAGAATATGGCATTGGCTATTCAACCGTTCATAAGTGGATCCAGGGCCAAGCCAAAACTCAATCCGGTAAATCGCCAGACGAAATTAAAGCGATGGAAAAGCGGCTGGCTTCCCTGTCTGAGGAGAACGAAATCCTAAAAAAAGCCCTGGGCTTCCTTGCGCAGAAGTAACCAATATTTTTGATTACATTCACCAAGAAAGCCATCACCACCAGGTAACTAAGATGTGCCGAATCCTCGGTGTTTCCAGAGCTCAGTATTATCGTTATCGATCCCCAAAGCCTTCAAAACGCCGGGCCGAAGATGCGGACTTAAAACAACGGATTCTGCGGATCTTTGCGGAATTTAAGCAGCGATACGGTGTTATGAAGATCCACCATGAATTGAATCTGGAACTTCAACCACTGCAGCGTCGGTGCAGCCCAAGACGGATTTCCCGGCTCATGAAGGAACTGGATATCCACTCCGTTACCGTCAATAAATGGAAAGCGGCTTCGGCTTCCAAAACCAAGGTTGAACAGCGTCCCAACTTGCTTAAGCAGGATTTCTCGACCACTGGTTTAAATCAAAAATGGACCGCTGATATGACCTATATTCAAACGAAGCGTAATGGCTGGTGTTACTTATCAACCATCATGGATCTGCACTCAAGACGAATTATCGGCTATTCATTCTCAAAAAAGATGGATACTGATTTAGTCTTAAAGACCCTGGAAAGCGCGGTTAAAAATCGAACCATTACTGGGGACCTGATTATCCACACAGACTTAGGATCACAGTACACCAGCGATGATTACAACCAACGGTTAACAGAACTACATATCCGCCACTCTTACAGCCGTAAGGGGTGTCCATACGATAATGCACCAATGGAATCTTTTCATGCTTCCCTCAAAAAGGAATGTGTTTATCCAGTGCCGGTCTTTGAGAATTATGAAACTGCCGCTGCTGTCCTTTTTGAATATGTGCATGCTTTCTACAATAGGAAGAGAATTCATAGTTCACTGGGCTACCAGACCCCCTTACAAGTTGAAATCGCAACACTTGCGAGCCAAATGGCCGCCTGATTTAATGCTTTCCAGGGTTCAAATAAGTTATTAATCACGATTAATGATTTATTTGAGCTGTGGAAGGTAAACGCGGTTCTGAATGTCTCTTAAAACCTGTCTCAAATATTGACTTCAATCCATTTGAATCTAATCTAATAAATAAGGACTTCTATAGTGTTACGGCTTATATTCCAAATTATTGGAAACAAATTGACAAATACTTTAATGAATTAGATATTAATGGCAAATCTATAGTAATTGATTATTTGGAGAATTATTCTATTAATGGTTTTTCTCTTTCCGAACATATGATAAGTATCTTGCTAAATAATTCATCTCAAAAAAGTGAAGATTTTAGAATAGATTATTATGAAAAGTTTCTTAGAGGTATATATTCTAATGAATATTATGATTTTAGAGTCGAATCACAGGATTTAAATGCTTTATGGCTTATAGATCATGTGTCTAAAAATCATAGTGTATATCTAGGATTCATTGATAAACAAATTTTTGGATTTAATGAAACTTTATTTGAAAAATTAATTCAAAATTTAGATTCGATGGACAAAACATTAATGCTTAATGATTATCGTTATTTAATCGATGAAACGGGAGTCGGATTACTTAAATACTTAATAGAAAAGGACAAATTAAATCTTACTGATGGACAATTATTGAAGTTTAAGAAAACAAAAATAGTTCAAAGAATTTATTGTAATTTAATTTTGAATGGATTTAGAGTTTCAAAAGAAACAAGAGATGAAATCGTGAGAAATATTAGCGAAACATACAAATTTTATGGTAAGGAAATGAACATATTTCTATCGAAATATAAGAAAAACTATGATAAGAAATCTGATTTTTATATTGATGGTATTTATTCTGACGCAAAGTTGACAATTAATGAATATAATGATTTTTTACCTATAAGGATTTCAAAGAGTAATGAAGAGATTGATGGGCTTATATCAAAACTAAAAGAAGTTACCTTTAAGAGTAATGCGGATATACAAATTGACATAATGGATCAAGATAATGAAATAGATAAGTCTTTAAGTAATTCGAAAATATGGATAGAAAACAAAGATGGAGTTATTTACTTTCTAAATGAAATGATCAATGACGATAAATTAAGAAAAACGTATAGAAGATCAATCATGAAGTCAGTAATTTATGGTTATACTACTGATCACATAAAAATTGAATTCATAAACAATTATTTTGATATAGAAAAAAGCAATAATAAAGATATATTTGATTTTTTGGATGAGGAACTATTTACAGAAATTATAAAAAAAGAAGACTTTGATAAAATTGAAGGTCGCTTTATGTCCTTTAAAATGAATGAGTTAAATACAAAGTATAGTAACACCGATACTATAGAGAATAGGAACATAAAATTAGATGAATTTATAAATACTGATCTAGGTCACTATACTCATATTATTAAACAAATTTCTACAGATGATTTGAAAAGAAATGAAACCTTAATAAAATCGAAAATAGGATCTGTAAATAATAAATATAGACCTTATTTGAAGGGAATGTTTATTGAATTATTTGATGATGAAATTAATTTTGAGTCAATAAATACATTTTTGGGTTTTTCTCATAATTATGAATTTGTTTTAAATGGTAAGTACATTAGAAAATTTTCGAATCTGGTAAAAAAATGCTTTTTTGAAAATAAAATAAGAGATAACTTTGCTATATATAATATGAGTATAGCGCTGGTTGAGAATATTGATCCATTAGAGAATAATCAACATATTGTGACTTTGAACAAAAAACAAAGTGAGTTTGATGAACAAATATTTAAGCGTATATTAAATTTATTCTTTAAAAAGAAAATTAAGTCAAAATTTAAAGGCAATTGGGTAGAATTCTTTTTAAGGGAATGCGGGTATACTCAATCTCTCATTAATTTTATAATATATTCTGCGAATGATATCGATATTAGCAATTTAAGGATATTAAAAGATTTACTTAAACAGAATATGAATAAAAAATTAAGTAAAGTCAGAAGTACCTCTTTCTATAGTATTCAAAATATAAATTTGTTGGATGTAGAAAAAATAGATATTATTATTGATTTGTTAGAAATACTGCTTCAAGAAAATGTTATGAGGGAGGATACTTATTTTATGAATTCAATGAATTCCTTTTTAAAGACGTTGAAATCGGATAGATTAGATAAACAAATAAATAATGTGATAGATATTTTGACGAGATTTGTTCCTTCAAGTGAGATAGAGGAATTAAAAAGTGAATATTTATAAATTATTGTCAAGGAAGGGATCTACTTTGGAATGTTAACTGTATACAAGCCGTTAGATTATTCTTCAGTCAAAAAATGATACAATCCCAAATCCAATTCATGCTCCAATCGAAGTGTAAATTCAACTAATTTGGTTGGCTTACCATCGCTGTTTTCTTCAACAATATCTTTTGCAGTAAGAATACGTGCGGAACCAAGATAGTAAAAATCTTTACCATCGATTCTATCGTTGTTAGATTTTCTCACGAATAGTTGGATCATCCCAAAACCTTTATGTTTGAGAATTTCACTCTCGACTGTACTGGACATTGAACGTCCACTTTTAGAGAACAAAGGTAGGGTTGAACGATCCGAAAAGGTATTTTCATATACCATTTTATTTTGAACTTTCACAGTTTTCTTTAAAGATATGAAAACAGGAAGAAAACGCCCATCATCTCTCAAGCCATAACCACCGATGTTTATATAGTTAGGCTCATTTTTCCAGTTCAACATTTTGATAATATCAGGACGGTAATATTTTTCGCCAATGGTAAATCGATTACGATAAATTGCTGGATTCTGATGTACATCCCAAAGTTTAGCGTCTAAGGTATCTTCAAAATATTTTCTAAACGCTTGTGATTGCAACATTTGTTGGAGTTCAGAAGTAAATTTCCATTTATCACCGATACGGTCAGTTAATACAACTTGGCCGTATTTTTTTTGTTTTACTTTTGAAAAGTAACTGAAATCTAAGACAGAAGCTACGTTGTCTAAGGTTTCACTGTCACAGAAAATATTTTGAGATTGAAGTTCAGATAGGATTTCTTCGTCAGTTAAAGTATGTTGGAATAACAATTGTTTCAAAATCCACGCTTCAACAGGACGTTTAGATACAGTGATTTCCGCAGAAATAAATTTTAAAAATGAATATTGTTCTTTAGTAAGTGAAGCAGAAAAATTAGCTTCAAATTTATTTTGCATGTCATAAACAGTCTTGAATTTATCAATTATATCGGGAACGTCAACACTGCCTAGTTTGGCGAAATCTAATAACATAGGTGACCGCAAGCCAATTTTATCTTTAAGACTTTGATAGGCAGTTTTGAAGCGATTCATGTCATTCAATTTAGCTTTTGAAACAGCGGCCAAAATTCGATTACGAGCCACTTCTTCAAAATGGATTGTGGAAACACCAGAAATGCTGGGGCTAACAATCTGTTTGAGTATTTTTTCTTTATTACTAGTGTGAGAGCGGTCAAATGCCATTGGAATCATATAATTTTCATCATAATTACCGATAAAATCTAAAATCGTCACGAATTCTTTATGAGCAAATTTACGTAATCCACGGCCTAGTTGTTGTAGAAATATGATGCTGGATTTTGTAGGACGCATCATGACAATTTGATTGAGGATAGGAATATCCACGCCCTCGTTAAAAATATCAACTGTGATGATGTATTGGAGTTTACCATCAGTCAATTCTCGAACGGCTTTTTCCCGAGCTTCAACCGCATCTTCAGCGGAGACAAATTGAGAATTGATACCTTTATTCGTGAGTTTAACAGCCAATTCACGACCTTCAGCGACACGACTAACAAAAATTAATCCGTGTACATTATCGCCACGAGGACCATAGTAATTAGTTTTGTCGATAATGTAATTTACACGTTCATCAGATACTAAATATTTCAAACTAGTTTTGTCATCGATAACTTCACCGTTTTTCTCATAGTCAGTTACACCGATGTAGTGAAAAGGTACAAGTAGGTCGTTGTCCAATGAGTCTAACAGTGAAATCTCATAAGCCAACTGGTAATCGAAATACTTGTAGACGTTGGTTCCGTCAGTTCTTTCAGGAGTAGCCGTCATTCCCAACATGAATTGTGGTTGGTAAAAGTTCATCAAACTTTGGTACATTGATTCTTTTTCACCAGGTTGATTTTGGCTAACACGATGAGCCTCATCGATAATAATGTAGTCGAATGCAGTGGCTCCCAATTGTTCACGGACCGATTTTTTAGAAATCATGTTAACCGTTGCGAAAAGATAACGCGCAGTTACTTCTTTTTGATTACCGCTGAGAATACCATAGTCGTTGTCAGATCCACCTAAAATTTCTTTAAAACTGGACATAGCTTTACGCAGAATTTGTTCACGATGAACGACGAATAGTAGTCGCTTAGGATTAAATTGTTGGACATCAAAAGCGGCTAAATAAGTTTTACCAGTTCCAGTCGCTGCCACAACTAGTCCCTTTTTAGCATGTTCGACATCTCGTAAGTGTTTCAGAGCTTCCAAAGCTGGCTGCTGCATTTCGTTAGGAACAATTTTGTCTGCTGATTCAATTTGTTTCTTATTTCGATAAGTTGAATAGTTAGGTTGCCAATTTTGGCGGTAATCTTTTATCCATGATGATGTCAAAGGAACGGCTTGTTGCCAAAGAATATCTAGTTCGTTTTTAACATTATGAATAACGTCACCACGTTCAGTCGAAGTGATACGCAGGTTCCATTCGAAATTCTTTTTCAAAGCGTTTTGCGTTAGATTGGAACTACCGATTAGGGCACTTTCGTAAGTGTCATGATTGAAATAATAGGCCTTCGTGTGGAAGCCATCTTGATCCAGAACCTTAACGTCGAGATTAGGGATTTGTAATAGATCATCGAAGACATCAGGATTGTTAAAACCTAAATAAGTTGAAGTGATAAGTTTTCCACGGACACCGTGTGTAGCAATGTCAGCCAGAATACTCTTAAGATCCAATAGACCACCCGAAGTAACGAAAGCCACAGCAATAGTAAAAGATTTGGCGTTACGTAATTCGTCTTCCAAAGTATCAAGCACGGTCCCATTTTGATTAGTTATCAATGCTGGTTGATAACGAGATAATGATTGTGTCGAGTTGTCAATAAAGCCAAAGTTTATGCCTTGGTTAATTTCATAATCAGTGTCCATATAATTTCACTTCCAATTTGTAATTGTTCTAATAGACAAGTATATCAGAGCAGTTAAATTTTATAGATGATTTGTGTACAATGAAGGGCAGAGGAAGTGTATTTTATGAATCAAAATGAGAACTCCCAAACCAATTATTTTATAATAGATTCCAGCTCCAGTATTGAACACAATGATGTGGATTTTAAATACTACAGCTATCAAAATCATAATAACAATCAGCTTCACAAAGGTGATCTAATCATTTATCGTCGTTCTGGCAGCGCTTCAGAATGGGGCAATGAATTTTACCTTTATGGTGCCGGAAAATTTGGCGAAGTTGTAAGACAAGATCCGGCTACTGGCAACGATATTGTCACGATTGAGCAACCTTATCTATTCTCCCATCGTCTCATGAAACAAAATTTACGTACCTTCGATTGGACATTCCGAAAGTTCAAAGGTAAATGGTCTAATTTTTTCAATATGAATGGCATCACGCAGATAAATGAGCATGATTATATGGGTTTATTAGCGCGTCAAAAAAATATGGTGTCTGAACCAAAGTTGTCGGATGCAGAGGAATTATTGGCGGTAAAGTGTTATCGGGCTGAGAAGAATGAATTGTATTTTATCAATGATGAAGCTAAGGGTGTTAAAGCTTACAATGCAGTCCAAAAGTTTTTTGCGGATAAAGTAAAATTTAATTATCATTATAAATCGGCGGTGGCAGGTCCAGTGGATGAGGATGATTTGGTTGTAGCAAGAATTGTTCCTTGGGAAGCCAATAAGGAAATTCGCTTGGATCCACGTAATGGAATTAGTTTTACCAAAATGTTAGCTGAAGCCTTTACAGCAGGATATTTCACCTTTAACGATAAGGGACATATTGTTATTTCTAATGTTGCGTCACCGGAGGTAGAGACTAATAAATTATTAAATAAATATAAGAATAGAAAAATACATATGAACTACCAATATTCTCCTAATAAAGAATATTTAGAATATCATCGTGAACATGTTTTTAAAAAATAACCCTATTGACGAACAACGAACTTCCTTGTATTATATGGACAACAACTTTTAATTAAGTCCAGTGAGACTTGGAAAGTACAATCGCTTATGGGGAGACCCTAACTAACTTTCTTTGTCGCACTGGCAAGGGAAGTTTTTTTATATCTTGAATTTTTAATCAGATCCAGAGAGGTCTCAAAGGTTCAGTCTAAATAATCAATCTAAGACAAAACTTGAGGGATGCTGGATAAAGCATCCCTTTTTCTGTCTCAAATATTGTGAAAGTTTGGAGAATATTATGAAAAGATATCTAGTTTTTGAAGATGGTACATATTTTGAAGGTAAGGCCTTCGGTAGTGATGTTGAAACAATTGGTGAGTTAGTTTTCACAACCGGTATGAGTGGATATCAAGAAGCTATCACTGACCAATCTTACAACGGACAAATTATTAATTTTTGTACACCAATGATTGGTAATTACGGAATTTCTAAAAAGTTTAACGAATCACCTAAATCATACATCAAAGGTGTTTTAGCCCGTGAAATTGCGGAGGTTGTCGGTAATTACCAAAGTGAAATGACTATCGATCAATTTTTGAAGGAAGAAAATATTCCGGGAATTCAAGGAATTGATACACGTGCTATCACTTTGAAAATTAGAAAAGCTGGAGCTTTAAAGGCAGCCATCGTCGACAGTTTGAATTCAGGATTGATTGACCAAATCGCTGATTGGCAATTGGATAGAGACCAGTTGAATAAGAGTATTACCGAAACTTCACAAGTATTTGCAGGCAAGGGCAAGCATGTCGTGATGTTAGATTACGGCTACAAACAAAGTATTGTCGATGAATTACAAAGACGCGACGTTAAAGTAACTGTTGTGCCAGGTAATGCCTCAGTTGCGGATATCGAAAATTTAAAACCCGATGGAATTCTCTTGAGTAATGGACCTGGAGATCCAATTGATCACACTGATATTTTGAGTAACATCGTGGAACTCGAGAAGAAGTATCCAGTCTTCGGTATCTGTATGGGACATCAACTTTTATGTTTAGCCAATGGTGCTAAAACTTTTAAGATGAAATTTGGACATCGTGGTTTTAATCATCCTGTTAAAAATTTAGAAACAGGCAAAATTTATTTCACTTCTCAAAATCATGGTTATGCCGTTGATCCTGAATCCATCGCTAATACAGATTTGAAAGTGACCCAAGTTGAATTGAATGACCAAACAGTTGAGGGGGTTGAACATACTAAATACAATGCCTTTTCAGTTCAATTCCATCCGGATGCAATGCCAGGACCACACGATGCTGACTTCATCTTTGATAAATTTTTGGAAAGACTAAACAAATAGTTGGAGGAAAAATTAATTATGCCAAAAAGAACAGACCTTAAAAAGATTATGATCATTGGTTCTGGTCCAATCATCATTGGACAAGCTGCCGAATTTGATTATTCAGGGACTCAAGCTTGTTTAGCCCTTAAAGAAGAAGGTTATGAAGTTGTTTTGATCAATTCCAATCCAGCTACGATCATGACCGACAAACATATTGCTGATAAAGTTTACATCGAACCAATTACTTTGGAATTTGTGGAAAAAGTTTTAGTTAAAGAGCACCCGGATGCTATTTTACCAACATTAGGTGGTCAAACTGGGTTGAACATGGCTGTTCAATTGCAAGAATCAGGAATTCTTGATCAATTAAATATCGAAATTATTGGAACTAAATTAAATACTATTAACGAAGCCGAAGATCGTGAAGAATTTAAACGCTTAATGCAGAAGCTACATGAACCAATTCCCGCTTCGAAAACAGCCTATACTTACCAAGATGCCAAGGATTTCACTGATCAAATTGGTTTCCCCGTGATTATCAGACCAGCTTTCACAATGGGCGGAACCGGTGGTGGTGTTGCGCATGACGATGTTGAATTAAAGGAAATTGTTGAGCGTGGATTGAAAGCTTCACCATCAACTGAATGTTTGATCGAACAAAGTATTGCCGGCTTCAAAGAAATTGAATTTGAAGTAATGCGTGATAGTGCGGACAATGCTTTAGCCGTTTGTCATATGGAAAATGTTGATCCTGTAGGAATTCATACCGGTGATTCCATCGTTGTTTCACCAATTCAAACTCTTTCAGATACTGAAGTTCAAAAGTTACGTGATGTTTCGCTAAAAATTATTCGTGCGTTAAAAATTGAAGGTGGATGTAACGTTCAACTAGCTATCGATACTAAGACAAGTAACTATTACATCATCGAAGTAAATCCACGTGTCAGTCGTTCTTCAGCTTTGGCTTCAAAAGCAACTGGTTACTCAATTGCCAAGATTGCTGCCAAAATTGCTGTCGGATTAACACTAGATGAAATCACTAATCCAATTACAGGAAAAACTTTTGCACAATTTGAGCCAGCTTTGGATTATGTTGTTTGCAAGATTCCGCGTTGGCCATTTGATAAATTTTCTAAAGCTGACCGCACAATTGGAACGCAAATGAAGGCTACCGGTGAAGTGATGGCCTTGGGTCGTAACTTTGAAGAAGCACTTCAAAAAGCTGTTCGTTCTTTGGAAATTGACCAACATGATTTAATCATGGATTCACTCAAAGATAAGTCTACTGAAGATTTGGAAACATACGTCCAAACACCAAAGGATGATCGTCTATTTTACCTAGCTGAATTATTACGTCGGGACGTTTCTTATGAAAAAATCAATCAACTAACAGCCATCAATCCTTTCTTTTTAGCCAAAATGAAAAATATCATCAACTTTGAAAAAGAATTGACGAATGGATCATTGACCAAGGAGATTGTAACCGATGCCAAACGTTTAGGTTACTCGGATAGAACAATTGCCCGTCTGAATGATTTGCCAGAAGATGTTATTCGTTCCTTTAGAATTCAAAGTGGAATTTTGCCAACCTACAAAACTGTCGATACTTGCGCCGGTGAATTTGAGGCTGAAACTCCATACTTCTACAGTACTTATGAAACTGAAAATGAATCAGAAAAAATGTCTAACAAGTCAGTTCTAATTTTAGGTTCAGGTCCTATCCGAATCGGACAAGGAATCGAGTTTGACTATTCGACTGTTCACTGTGTCAATGCGGTTCAACAGATGGGGTATAAAGCAATCGTTATTAACAATAATCCTGAAACAGTCTCAACTGACTATTCAATTGCAGATAAATTATATTTTGAACCACTAACCTTAGAAGATGTCTTGAACGTCTGTGACTTGGAAAAACCAATCGGTGCTATCGTTCAATTTGGTGGTCAAACTTCAGTTAACTTGGCCGAACCTTTGAAAGAAAATGGCATCAAGATCTTAGGTACACAAGTTGAAGATATCAATCGTGCCGAAGATCGTGATTTATTTGACCAAATTATTAAGAAACTAGAAATCCCTCAACCAATTGGTGGCACAGCTACTTCACCAGCAGGTGCATTACAAGTTGCTCAAAAAATTGGTTATCCGGTTTTGATTCGTCCAAGTTATGTTTTAGGTGGGCGAGCAATGGAAATTATCAAATCAGATGCCGAATTGAACAAGTACATGAAAGAAGCTGTACATGTATCAAATAATCATCCGGTTTTGATCGATAGTTACTTAACTGGACGTGAATGTGAAATTGATGCTCTAAGTGATGGCGAAAACGTCTTGTTACCAGGTATCATCGAACATATCGAACGCTCTGGAGTTCATTCAGGAGATTCAATGGCTGTTTATCCGCCACAAAATATTCCAGATTCAGTACAAGATCAAATCGTCGAGTATGCTAAACGTTTGGCAAAAGAATTGCACTGTGTCGGAATTATGAATATTCAATTTGTTATTCACGATAATCAAGCCTACGTAATTGAAGTAAATCCACGTGCCAGCCGAACAGTTCCATTCCTAAGTAAAGTTACCGGAATTCAAATGGCCAGAATTGCTACTAAATTAATTTTAGGAGCCAACTTCAATACACTAGGATTAGAACCAGGACTAGCACCAGAATCAAGATTGATTCATGTTAAAGCACCAACATTCTCCTTCAATAAATTAAACGATGTTGATAGTGCTTTAGGACCAGAGATGAAATCAACCGGTGAAGTTATGGGATCAGGAATCGACTATACCGAAGCTTTGTATAAAGCCTTTGAAGCAACTAATCAACATATCAAAGATGCCGGAAATGTTTTAATCACCGTTAATGATACAGACAAAAAAGAAGCATCTACCTTAGCAAGAAGATTTGAAGAAGTAGGTTTCCAAGTTTTAGCAACCAAAGGAACCGCCGATTACTTCAATAAATTAGGCATCAGAGCTAAAGCCGTACCAAAAGTAGGCGAATCATCTAAAGATATTATCTATGACATCACACACAACAAAGTACAATTGTTGATCAATACAATCGGAGACAAACGAACACATACCTCAGACGGATATATCATCAGACAAAATGCCGTCTTAAATTCAGTACCACTTTACACATCATTAGATACAGCCGACGCTATTTTAAGAGTGTTGGAGAAAAGATTTATCGGCGTAAACGCATTATAAAGAGAGCGAAGCAGGCCCGGGAATTTCCGAGGATTTGCCTAAGTCCTGGAATCGCCCGCGGGACCGTGCGGGCAATTTCAGGACTGTAGCAAACCGGAAGAAATTGGCCTGCGTAGCTCGTTTCGATAGAGAGTGTAGTAAGCCCGTTTAGATTCTGAGCATTTGCAGGACTTTGCGAATTGGCTGCGAAGCAGACAGTTTGTGAAGTCAGGCAAAGCACAGGAATCTGGCCTACGTAACTCGTTTCCACTATATTGCAAAGAACAATGGTTATTTAAGAATTGTCCAGAGCTAGCCAAAAAAAAATCCTCAAAATAATTCTCCCCAAAAATAAAAAGTCGTCCAGAAAAGGACGGCTTTTTTTTGCGTTACTTATTAACAATTTCAACCTTACTACGACCATCACCAAGTTTCTTAATCAAAACCTGTTGACCAATAGTTTGTTTCATAGATTCAATATGACTGATAACACCGACCATACGATTTTGACCAATAGTTTCCAAAGCAGTCATAGATTTTTCAAGGGTTTCATCATCAAGTGAACCGAAGCCCTCATCAACAAATAAGGCATCAATTTGGACTCCGTTAGAAGATGATTGAACGACTTCACTAAGTGAAAGGGCAATAGACAAAGCGGCAATAAAGGTTTCACCACCAGATAAAGTGTCGGATGAGCGTGATTTGCCGGTTTCGTTATCAAAAATATTGATATCTAGGCCGTGATCACGCATTTTATCGCTAGGATCATCAGACAATTCAAAAGTATAACGATTGTTAGAAAGTAGATTGATAAAATGATCGTTAGCGTAATTGAGAACTTTTTGAAGGTAGTTCTGTACGACGTAAGTTTCTAGTTTCAATTTACTGTCGTTGTTACCTTGACCGTTCACAATATTGTAGAGATCGGATAATTGACTGAATTTCTTCGCAAAGTCGCCTTGTTGCGCAATGATATCTTTAATACGTTTCAAGTTCTTGTCAGCATCTTGGAAAGTTCGTTTAGCATTGGCAACTTGAGAAATTAGTTCATCCTTTTGGGTTTGTAGACCAGTTAAAACTGTTCGAAGAGTCTCTAAGTCAGGTTTTTCTTTGTCGGCCAACGCAGTGGATAATTCATCGATTCGTTTTTCCAAACGAGTTTTTTCTTGTTTGTAGTTAGAAATTTTAATCTGCAAATCGGAAAGAACGCCATCATTTATTTCGGTAATCCAAGTACGTAATACTTTGATGTCGTTAGTTTTAGCATTAGAGTCACTTAAAACTAAATCGATGCTCTTTTGTAATTTCTCAATAGTGACTTTTTGTTCAGCAGCTTGTTTTTCAACATCATCTAACTGGGTTTTGTTGTTGGAATACTTAATCTGGCTATCTTGAGCTAACTTTTGCGTTTCAGTAACTTGTTCTTGATAGTCCCTAACAGCCGCATCTAAAGCTTTAATCTCTTGAGTGATTTCCTGACTAGAACGTGTTTCATCGCCAAGCTTAGCAAGGATTTGTTTGAGATCTTTTTGGTTAGCTTCCAAAGCTGTTTTTTTGGTGGCCAAATCAAGTTTAAATTCATTTTGTTTGTCAGCAACTTTCTGACTGTCTTTAGTTAATTTCTCAATTTCAGCAGTTAGCTTGTTGGCAGCAGCTAATTGTTCAGTAAGAGAGGCAATCTCTTTTTCAAAAATTGATTTTAAGGATGATATATTAAATTCGGTATCAAAAGTTAATTCAGATTTATTTGTCAGTTCCAAATAAGTTTCGTTTAATTTTTGAGTAGCAGTTTTAAGGTTATCTTGAGCGGTGTTTAATTCAATGGTTGTCTCGGAGATATTGTTATTAAGTGTTTCCACTTCTTTTTGGGCAGAAGCAAATTGATTCTGTGATTTATCAACTTGTTCCATTGAAGCTTTTAATTCGATTTCATCGGCGTCGATAGTTTTAATCATATGAGAATGATCAATGGAACCACAGACAACACAGGGTTCTCCATCGACTAGTTCTTTTTGAAGTTGAGCAATCATTAGAGCCTGACGATGACCTTTTTTCTCTTCAAAATCAGCTTGAGACTGTTGAAGATTTTCTGTTTTCGACTGTAGTTGTGACTTTAACTCATCTAAATGAGTTTGGAGACGATTGACGTCCTTTTTATCGTTGAACTTTTGATTCTCCAAGGGAGTGAGGATTTCGACAAAATTATCTTTTTCATGTGTTAAGGCATCTTTTTGTGTTTGAAGTTTATCACTATCGGTTAAGGACTCTTTTTTAGCGTCAATTTGTGAAGTGATTTTTTGAAGCTCTTCATCCTGTTCAGATAAATTTTCTTGTAAAACTGATAATTCAGGTTCTTGTTTAGTGATTTCCTTACGAATTCTTTCAACCCGTTCAATGTCAGGAATCAAAATTGCTAATTTCTTACTTTGTTTTTCTTTTTGATCAAAATCATCTTTTTGAGCAGTTAATTCTTCGCTTTTATTTGTAGCTGATTGGTAATCTTTTTGAGAGAGTTTCATTTGGACAGTTAATTTTTGACTTCCATCATTGATCTTTTTCAACTCGTCATTCTTACTGTCGAGATCACGTAAAGTATCCTTCAAACCGTCTGCCCATTGTAATTCCGAGACATGTTGTTGCTGAGCAGAAATTTCGGTTTCCTTATTGACGATATTCAATTGATAATCGTGCTTAGCAGTATCTAAATCGGAGAACTGTTTGTCCAAATCTTTGGCACTTTGAAAATTTTTGTCAGCGGTTTGAACTTGTTTGTTTAGTTCAGTAGCCTGTTTTTCCACAGAATAAAATTCAGCTTGTCGCTTGTCTACAAAACTTTCAAGTACGACAATTTTTTGTTCATCAGATTCATGACTTAGCTGTTCTTTTTCTTCATCGGTCCAATTATCTGAGTCTAACTGTGCGGCCAAATCAGTGGCAAAAGTTTCATTCTTCTTTTTGTCGGCAGAGTAGAGTTCTTTTAACTTGCTGGTAAAATCAGAATAGAGTTGAGTACCAAAGATCTTTTTGAGAATGGCTTCTTTAGCATCAGTTTTGGATTTCAAAAATTCAGAGAAGTCGTTTTGAGGTAAAAGGATGATTTTCTTAAATTGTTCAGCCGAAAGATTGAGAATTTCGGCGATAGCAGTTCCGACATCACTGGGCTTAGCGGCAATACTATCAATCTCAGTACCGCCAACTTTATCCACAATAGCCAATTTGGCAATCGGCTTTTTATCCACAAGATTGTCGCCACGCTGACTTTTAAGCCACTGTTCCGGACGACGAACGATACGATAGAGATTATTTCCCTGTTCAAAATAGAAAGTCACTTCGGTTGCCTTATCGTTGGGAGCAAATTGACTGCGCATTTCTCGAGCATCACGACCATCAGTTGTAGTACTACCAAAGAGAGCAAAGGTCATAGCATCGAAAATTGTTGATTTACCAGCCCCAGTGTCACCACCAATAAGGAAAATGGGGGCTTCGTCCAGTTTTCGAAAGTCGATACTGGAGTTTTCATGGGGTCCGAAATAATTCATCTGTAAGTAAATAGGTTTCAAAATTATTTCTCCTTTCTTAAATCAACAAAAATTTTATCCACAATATGTTTCTGAGTTTTAGATAAATCGTTTCCAGTTATGCTGTGGAAAAATTGATCAACTGTTTCATCAGGACTCAATTCACTAATGTTTTGCACAGCCTGATCTTGTTTATCTTGATAGACGTTCTCGTAATCGAGTTCAACAACTGTTCCATAGATTTCCTGTAGTTGGGCGCGGACGTTGATGTGTTTGCTACGGTCGAAATTTTTTACGGTGATAGCAAACCAAGCACTGTCGATTGGTTGTTGTTTATAAAAAGTAGGATCAGTTAAAGTGTTCCATTCCTCCTCCAAAACAATCAGGTCAGTTTGAGGTTTGATTTCTTTGAAAGTATGGGTGATTTTGTCATTGTCAATTTCGACAATATCGACACCTTTACCCTTATTTTTAATTCGAGCTTCTTTGACGTTGAATTTTACGGGACTACCAGAATATCGAATAGTTTCACTTGGGGAAGCAAAACGAGTGTGAATGTGTCCCAGCATAACGTAATCAAACATTTGAAATTGGTCAGCGGTTAAAGTGGCGAGTCCGCCAACAGTTGAGGTAGTTTCACTAGTTAATTCGATTTTATCTTCTTTGTTTGGTGTAACTGCAAAGTGAGTAATGAGTAAGTGCTTTTTATTGGAATCGAAATTCTTTTGCATGTCTGTTAAAACAAGATTCATGGCATCAACAATTGAGTGAATTTTTTTTGTGTCTTCTTCCAAAACGCCTTGTTGATGGTAGTAAGCTCGAACATCCATTGGATCAAAGAATGGCAACATAAAGATTTGAACTTTAGGAGTCTCAATAGGTTCGAAAGCTTCACTGACTAAAGTGTTGAGATGAAAATTGTTATATTCCATCCAATCACGGCCATAATTGAGTCGTTTAGCACCATCGTGATTTCCTGAGATAGCATAAATGGGTAGATGATGTTCAATATTGATTTCTTTAAACATTTTATTCAAAGTTGTGACGGCATCGACATTGGGAATGGCACGGTCATAAATATCACCGGCAATAACAATACCGTCGACGTGTTCTTCTAAGGCGATGTTTAAGATTTGTTGAAAGGCGGCTTTTTGTTCATCGAGTAATGAGTAGCCATTTAAAGTCCGACCAATATGCCAGTCGGCAGTATGTAAAAGTTTCATAATTATTCCTCCATGAAGATTATGTTCTATTTCCTTTTTACGTCGAAAAATTGCATTTATCAATATCAAATTACGAAAAAGATTTTTAATTCGTACTTGTCTTTTGTTCATTGTGAACGTAACAAGTATGTTGAAAAGCAATTAAACAATCGGAGGAAATATATGATGCATTTAATTTTACAGATTATTAGGTGGGGTTCATTGGCTCTTATAATTGTTACGTTTTATAACTTATATCGGAATTGGAATTTTGACCCAGAAGCGGAAGAATTGAAAGATAAAACAGCAGAAGAGCTCACCCAGGCCAAAGATAAATTTGAAAAGGATAGGGGGAGTCAGATCAGCGGAGCTATAGTAGCCGCATTAATGTTTGTTGGGATACCGTTTCTTTCAATATATACTAACACTGCCTCTATCGTTGATAATGAGTATAGTGTGACTGGAAAGAGGCCTTATAGTATTCATATTGTTTCGAAAAATCAGATGTACTATCGTTTTTCTAATGGTACGCAATGGCTTTACTACACGAGAAAAGGTGATACATTGTCAATTACGGATGATGATGTTCAAACTTTGTTTACTAATGGCGACACTATTTCGTCAGTTAAATTCAAATTGAGCGATAATGATAAGATTGCTAAGGAAACGGTTAAAGATCCGGTTTACGGTGATACTAAGGTTACTTTGAAGTTGATTGAATAGGAAAGTGTGACAAAACGCTGTCAGTTTTTGAACATTAATGTAAATAAGGACGGTAACTCGATTTTGAGTTGCCGTCCTTATTTTGGATAGTTTTGTTCTGTTCTGAATAACCATGGTTCCATGATGAATAGTGGAAACGAGCTACGCAGACCAATTTCTTCCGGTTTGCTACAGTCCTGAAATTGCCCGCACAAATCGCGTGCGATTCCAGGACTTAGGCAAATCCTCGGAAATTCCCAGGTCTGCTTCGCTCTCTAATCGTTTAGATTGTAACGTAACTTCATATGTTCTGATCCCATTGTAACCATATCTCCGAGTAACTTGGTTTGTTTTTCAAAGGCTACGTCGGCTAATTTCTTGTTGGCTGCTTCTAGATACTTTTTGGCATCACTTTGATTGGCGATTTCCTTATCGGTATCATTTTGGATCTTACGATATGTACTCATAGCATCTAATTCATAATCGTTTCTCATATCAACATATAGATCGTAATCTGTATCGCCTAATAGGGCAGTGGTACAGCTTAACCAGTACATATTATTCATGTCGAATTTACCTGTGGCATTTTTATATTGTGCTGGGGTGTCTTCGACGTTGGCATAGAATGGAACTACGGTATTAAAGGTATTTGCACCATATGCTAACCAGTGGATTCCGGCAATCTCTGCGGGAACGTTATTTCTGATTTGGAGAATGTGTACGTCATGATTTCTGTTGATACCGATTGGTCTGAAGAGTTTCTTTTCAGCATCAGTACCTGATCCGTAAACATCATACTTAGTATTTTCAAAGTGGGAACTTAAAACAAATTTTACATCTTCGATAGAAATTTTACGGTTGGCGTGGCAGATGAATGGTAGGTCTTGATTCATTGGGTCATCTGGGGTGTCATCAGGACTGAAGAACTTTTGTCCAGACCAAGCACGTGGATTGTTATAAACGGTATCTTTGACTGATGAACTACCTAAGATATGTCTTAAGTTATATTTGTCAAAATCAGGATTCAAATTGTTTTGATCGATAAGATCTTTCAAATCATCTGAACAAAGTGTATCGGCTGAATCGAAATCGAAATTGTCGATGTTCATACGATTAGGTGCAACGACATAAGCGTCATCAGGGATACGAACGGCTGCCCAGTGGTGTCCACCGATTGTTTCTAACCACCAAACTTCTTCATTATCAGCAAAAGAAATTCCGTTTGGTTCGTAAGTTCCATATTCTTCTAGTAAAGCGCCGAGACGTTTAACACCATCTTTAGCACTGTGAATATATGGAAGAACTACTGTTACAAGGTCTTCTTCACCAAGTCCATTTTCAACAAATGGATCTAATCCCAAGACACGTGAATTAGTAGTGATAGTTTCAGTCGCTGACATAGCAACATTTTCACTGTTGATTCCGGCAGCGGGCCAGATTCCGTTTGTCAAAATTGAGTTAGGAATTGAAGTGTAACGTAGAGGATTGTCAGGTAAAGATACGTTGACTTTACTGATGACTGATGTGTAATCCTTAGGTTGATCTTCAGGGTTAACTACAACAAAACGTTGAGGGTCAAGTGCCTCATGACCATCGTCGTTTCTAGAAATAATTGTTGAACCGTCAATAGAAGCTTTTTTACCAACTAAAATTGATGTACATGAACCTTTAATACGCTTTTCCATTATTAAATCGCTCCCTTTATGGTTATTGATATCTTAATTATAACTGGTTTAATAATTGAAACCAAATGGACTAGTTATTAATTTGCGCATACCTATCATAATATTCATTAATGATCGTTTGGGTGAAATTTTTAATTTGATCAGATACCACTACTTCTGGTTTAACTAACAAAGAGTGAATCTGATAAGTAAAATACTCTTTTAAGTACTGTTCTCCCTTTTCTAAGCTTATCTGGTTAGTTCTAACATTATTTAAAATACCGTGAATATTGATTTGATTTTGAAAAAGTAGAAATTCTGCAGAAACATCACTAATGAGCAATTGTTGCTGTTGAGCTACCTGATAATATTTTTTCAAGGCCTGAAAGTATTCTTCGTAACCTTGGTTAAATTGACGATACATTTGCGGATAAGCTTGTTTTAATTGTGTTTTGAATAACTTCGTGGTTGATCCCATTAATAAGAGCGAATTCAGAATGGTTGGTAATAAATTTTTGCCTTCAACTTTTGTGGGAATAGAATTTTTTTGTAAAAACTCTAAATGCCGATGAACAACCGATTGAACGATTTCGTCTTTATTTTTAAAGTAGATATAGAGTTTAGCACGACTGATGCCTGCCATTTTTGCTAAATCTACCATTGAAAAGTTATCGAACCCTTGTATAAGAATAATATGATTAAATTTGATAATTAGTTCTTCTTTTGGTGTCATGCAATAATACCTCCAAAAATAATTATATCATTTATTTGACAATATAGACACTTTATAGTATTGTTTGTCTAAATTGAATGAACAGAGGACATAAATTATGAAAAAAGTAGTTGTAACAGGTGGTACAGGATTCGTCGCAGGATGGGTGATCGTCGATTTTCTCAATGCAGGATATGAGGTCAGTACCAGCGTGCGTTCAATGAAGAAGGCAGATCGTCTAGAAAATGAAATTGCTGGAGCTGTTTCTAAGGATGAAATGAAGAATCTTAGTTTTTTTGAAGCAGATCTAACTAGTGACAAGAATTGGGTAGAAAATATTAAAGGTGCCGATGGCGTGATTCACGTTGCTTCACCAATGGGTAATGGAACTCAAACAGTTGAAGAATTAGTAAGTGTTGCTAAGAATGGAACATTGACAGTTTTAAAAGCAGCCAAAGAAGCTGGCGTTAAAAGAGTAGTAATGACTAGTTCACAAGCAGCATCTACTCCTGAAAGTGGCAGTACTGCTATTTTGGATGAGAGTTTTTGGACAGATGTTAAAAATCCAGACCTAGATCCTTATCGTATTTCAAAAGTTGAGTCTGAAAAGGCTGCTTGGAAATATGCCAAAGAAGAGGGGATAGAATTAACAACAATACTTCCGGGCGCAATCTTTGGCCCAATTTTGTCAGACAAAGCTGTCAGCTCTAATCGAATTCTTTTGCAAATGTTAAATGGATTACCAATGACACCACATGTTCCATTAGAAATTTCAGATGTTAGAGATTTGGCAAGATTGCACCGTTTAGCCTTTGAAAATTCTGTTGCCATTGGAAAAAGATATCTAGCCGCTTCTCAAGTATTACAGATGGCAGATGTGGAAAAGATTTATCAGACTAATTTTCCATACAAAAAAATCAAAATCAGAATGATGCCTAATACAGTGACTAAATTATTATCTCGTTTCATTCCTAGTTTGCGAGCATTGGTACCAATGTTGGATCGTAAATATCGTCATACGACCGCCGCTGCAGAAAATGATTTGGGTTGAACACAGCATAAACCAGTAGAAACAGTCATGGATGCGGCCAAAACTTTGATCAAATTTGGACTTGATAAATAGTTTCAAAAAACAATTGACCTAGACCACACTCTAAGTACTATTGTTAAATCGTTGAGAAAAACGAAAGGAACTTAAAAACTTATGAAACAACTAAATATTGGTAACACAAATTGGAAAGCTTCGGCTGTTGCACTAGGAATCATGCGCATGGAAGCTTTGTCAGCTACAGATGCAGCTAAAACACTTGAGGCTGCTGTTGATAGTGGTATTAACTATATTGATTCAGCCGATATCTATGGTATGGGCAATTCCGAAAAAGTTTTCGGGCAAGCTATGAAAGAAGCAAATATCTCGCGTGATGATGTTTATATTCAATCAAAAGGTGGAATTGTTTTTGATCCAGCTCGCAGTCACGGAAGTTTTGTTTTCGGTAAAAGATATGATTTTTCAAAGAAGCATATTATTGAAGCTGTTGATGGAATTCTAGATAGAATGCAAATCGATTATCTAGATTCATTCCTATTACATCGTCCAGATCCATTGATGGAACCAGAAGAAGTAGCTGAAGCTTTTGACGAATTACAAAGAGACGGAAAAGTAAGACACTTTGGTGTATCTAACTTCAATCCCCAACAATTCCAAATGTTACAAGAAGCCGTTGATCAAAAATTATTGATTAATCAATTACAATTTAGTATTGCTCACACAGGAATGATCGATTATGGAATGCACACAAATATGACCGATGCTCGTTCCGTTAATCATGATGGAGGACTACTAGAATTCTCCAGAAGAATGGGGACAACAATCCAAGCATGGTCACCATTCCAATATGGGATGTTTGAAGGAACATTTATAGGCAGCGACAAATTCCCAGAATTGAATGCTAAGTTACAAGAATTAGCAGATAAGTATGGGGTAAGTAAGAATGCCATAGCAGTAGCATGGATCTTAAGACACCCAGCAGGAATCCAAGTGTTGATAGGAACAATGAATCCAGAACACGTAATTGATAGTGCAAAAGGTGCAGATGTAGAACTTACTAAACAAGAGTGGTACGACGTATACTTTGCTGCCGGCAATGACTTGCCTTAGAGAGCGAAGCAAATCCTCGTGGGTTCCCTTGCGCAGCTCGTTTCAATAGAGAGCGAAGTAAGCCCGTTTAGATTCTGAGCATTTGCAGGACTTTGCGAATTGGCTGCGTAGCAGACAGTTCGTGAAGTCAGGCAAAGCACAGGAATCTGGCTTACGTAACTCGTTTCCACTATAAAACATAGAACAATAGTTATCTAAATAAGAACATCAAAAAAAACGCTAAACTTCCTCTCAAAAAATAAGGAAGTCTAGTGGTTTTTAATTTATTTAGGCAAATCAATTCCAGCACCAGTAATGCCAGAGAGATACTTCTCCAACAAAACATTTTTAACATGAAATTGAGCACCTGGTTTAGTATAAGTAGCGACCTGAATAACCAAAGTGCCGTCAGGTTGATTGGAAAATCCAACAATATAGGGTTTTTTAGTAATCTGCAATTTTTTCAAATCCAAATCCTGATTGATCTGATTAATGATTTTAGTGATTTCCTCAAAAGGAGCAGCACTAGAAACTGGAATTTCCATCAAAGCCTGCATATTATTACGAGATTTATTGCTGACGACAGTAATATTTCGATTAGGGATGTAATTCAAAGTTCCATCAACACTTTGAATTTGGGTTGTTCGAATGCCAACATATGTAACTTGTCCTTCGACGTTATTGACTGTGATTGTATCGCCCACACTGATTTGTTGTTCCAAAAGGATGAAAAAGCCATTGACCATATCGGAGACGAATCCTTGAGCGCCAAGACCAATCGCCAAACTGAAGATTCCGGCACCGGCGATTAGGGTACCAACGGGAATTCCAATAGCTGATAATAAAGCGTAGATCCAAAAGAACATCAGGATATATTTAAAAATATTGAGAACCAAAGTATAAATGGTATCTAATTTTTTGGGCGAGATACCACGTTTGTAATTACGCAGTCCTGTTTTAAAAATATGACGAATGATCTTTTTACCGATCCAATTGATCAAAAGTAAGACGACTGTTAATAGAACTAATTGGAAAACAACTGAGATCACATGTTGTAACACTGATTCCCAATCGACCTTTAGAAAAACTTTTTTAATAAGAGTATTTAAGTTAAGGGATGTATTCAAAATTTCAGTTCCTTTCAAAAAGTAGCTGAAATAATGATAGCATAAACAAAAAGACAGCTAAATGAAGTGCCCTAAAATTGTTAGACATAATCTAACAACTTTAGGAGCACTTTTTTTATGACCAAATACTCTTCAGATTTCAAAGCTAAATTAGTAAATGAATACCTTGATGGACAAATTTCTATACTTGGATTATCGAAAAAATATGGAATGCCCAGTAAATCACCGATTTATCGCTGGATCCATGAAGCGGAGGCGAATGGACTTGATTATTTGATAAGTAAGAAATCCCATAAAGAATATTCTCAAGATTTCAAATTATCCGTGATAGAATATTATAAATTACATGAGATCAGTCGCCTTGATACTGCAATTTATTTCAAGATATCACCTAGTCAAGTTGATTCATGGATCTATAAATATAATCAATATGGTGTTATTGGATTAAGGCGTCGTCCCAGAGGGAGACGACCGTTAATGGCCAAGAAAAAGAAGAAACAAACACGTTTAAATTCCACAAAAGAAGAGAAATATAAACAGGAAATTCTTGATCTAAAAGCTAAACTACATGATGCCGAAATGGACCGTGATATTTTAAAAGCACTAAAGACCTTGCGAGAAAACGATCACAACTCGAAAAAGCAAAATTAGTCAAATCATTACTTAAAAAATACAAGTTGAATGAGTTATTAACTAAGGTCGATCTACCAAGATCAACTTATTATGAACGCCTTAGTAAAACTGATAAAACAGATAAATACGCTCAACTAAAAGATTTTATTGTTAAAACATATCACGATTCAAACTCAACCTACGGTTATCGTCGAATCTGGAAAGAGTCTCTCAAGGTCGGATTCAAAAATTCTCCAGAAACAATTCGGCATTTAATGACCAAACTTAAATTAAAAGTAGTTATTTTTTCAAAACACACATCCGGTTACTGTTCCTATAGAGGTAACCTTGGAAAAATAGTTCCTAATACAATCAAACAGAAATTTACTGAGACAGAACCTTTAAAAGTATTACATACAGATGTAACTCAAATACGTTTGCGTAAAGACAAATGGGGCTATATATCCGCCGTGCTGGACCAGGCCAGCGGCGAAATATTATCTTATTCAATAAGTTTGAGCCCTAATAAATTACTAATATTAGATACTCTAGAAAAATTGAAGCAAAATATAGTTCCCTCTTTAAAACCAATCCTTCACTCTGATCAAGGATGGCATTATCAACTCAAATATTATCGAGATACCCTAAAAACAATGGGTATTGAACAAAGTATGTCTCGAAAAGGCAATTGTCACGACAACGCCCCAATTGAGAGTTTTTTTAATCTGCTCAAAAGAGAATGTCTTTATAGGTATAATATCGATGACCTAACCGAATTAAGGAACATAGTCGCTAAATATATCAATTGGTACAACAATAAACGTATTTCTTTAAACAAAAATGGATTGTCCCCTGTAGAATACAGGGAACAATCCATGATTTTTTAAAACTTATAAAAATGTCTAACTTTTTTATTGCACTTCAAAACCGATTGGTTAGGCTGCCTCTTTATTTAACTTAAGTAACTCTTGGGAACGAAATCTTCAACTGCGACGTATAACTTGTCGGACAATTCCTTGTATAATTCGTGTTCTCCAGTTTGTAAGGTAAAGTTCAAATTGTCGCAAGATTCGATTAACTTAATTGCGGCCGCAATCTTTAGGTCATCATGAGAATAGTCGATGTTACTGTTTCCCGTAATGGAGATATCTAATGTAGGTTCTTCTTTTCCTAAAGTGTAGTCTTGAATGTTTTCTGTGATCAAAATTTGTACCCTCAGTCTTTGGATTTCATTGGACATACAAGATAACACAGAATTAGTTATATTTATAGATGAGTATACGGATCGTAAATATTAAATTATAAATGTTGATATATCAAGAATGCTTGTAACTCTAGCTTTCAATTCTGTCACTATATCGGTATAACTAATGAAAAAAGGGGGCTGAATGAATGGATTTTGGATCGCAGATAAAAAAGTTACGTACCAGTAGGAAAATGACTCAAGAACAACTAGCTCAGAAGTTGAATGTTTCACGACAAACAATTTCTAGTTGGGAGAATAACCGTAATTTACCTGATTTGGAAATGGTCGTTATGATTGCTAAAACGTTCAAATTATCTTTGGACCAATTAATCTTAGGTGATCCGACAATGACGACAAAATTGATGAACGACAGTAGTGAGGTTCGGAAAATGCGGATCAATTTATACGTAACAATAATTATGGTTTTAGCTGGAATGGGTAGTTTTTTATTATTCAAGATAATTGGGTCATCACTAGATGGTAACGGCGTTTTACATGAACCATTCTTTTTGATTCCTGTAGGTTATCTATTCTTGATGATGGGGTTGATTAGTGGACTTATCTACCTACTTAAAAAATTACGTAAACGAAACTAAGATATTTCACTTCGCAAAATTTGTTCCATAGTTTTATTGTGGGCCAGCTCATCAATCAATTTATCCAAATAACGAATTTCCTGGACTAGGGGATCTTGGATATTCTCAACGTGAATGCCGAAGATGGACCCTTTGATTAAAGCGGTATTTTCGTTTATGTGTGGAGCGTTTTGAAAAAAATTTGCTAAGGTTGCACCAGTCTCAATTTGTTCGGATAATAATTGATCGTTATAACCAGTTAACCAGTAGATTATCTGGTTGACTTCGGATTGTGAATGACCTTTGCGTTCAACTTTTTGAATATAAAGTGGGTAGAGATCTCGAAATGCCATTTGGGTGATGTCTTTCTTCTTCATATATACCTCCGTTAACCTTTTTAGTTAGTGTAACAAAATAAAGTCGGTTACCACCTGTACTTTGATTTAGTATGGTAAAGTAGGTTTACTTAGATTAGATAATAGAAGGGAAACAATAATATGACATATCCACAATTGGATTTAGAAAATGCTACAGGCAGTGTAGCCACAATTAAAACAAATCACGGAGTAATCAAGGTTCAACTATTTGATGAATTAGTTCCTAAGACCGTTAAGAACTTTATTGAGTTGGCTCAAAAGGGTTACTACAACGGAATTATTTTCCATCGTGTTATTCCTGACTTCATGATTCAAGGTGGAGATCCAACTGGTACTGGTGCCGGTGGTGAAAGTATTTATGGTAAGAGCTTTGAGGATGAATTTAGTGACCAACTATATAATCTAACTGGTGCTTTATCAATGGCTAATGCTGGTCCTAACACTAATGGTAGTCAATTCTTCATTGTTTCAAATGAAAATATGCCTAAGCGTATGATCAAAGAAATGGCCGGAGCAGGTTATCCTGAAGAAATTATCGCTGCTTATAAGAACGGTGGTACACCTTGGCTGGATCATCGTCATACTGTTTTTGGACAAGTTATTGAAGGTATGGATGTTGTTCAAGAAATCAGCCGTGCTAAACGTGATGGTAATGATAAGCCTAAAGAAGATGTTGTTATGGAAAGTGTCGAAATCAGTAAGTAATAGAATTCGTTTCTTGAAGAAATGAAGTAGTTAATTCCTGATAAGTATTTTTAAAATAAGAATTCTTGAGAAAAACTAGATTGATGGGATGTTCAATTTTGAACCCTGGAAAATCTAGTTTTTTTAATTGCCCATTTTTAATCTCTGCGGCGACAAGTGATTCATAGATAAAAGTGATACCGGGAATCTGTTTGAGCAATTCAATGATGGTATTAGGACTGGCAATCTCCATTACTTTAGTGAAGTCACTGATCTTATAATTTTGAGTGGCTAACCAATTTTCAAAAATGTTACGGCTGCCGGAACCAGGTTCTCTGATCAGTAGTGTTTGGTTGAAGACATCCTCAATGGTTGAAATATCGAGTTGTTGGTGGGAGATACAAACAAAATTTTCTTTTTGTAAGAAGAAAGAATCGAACTCAGTGGTATCAAAATTTCCTTCAACTAGACCGAAATCAATTTTACCATCACGGATATTTTGTAGGATATGATCGGTATTCTTGATTTCAGTAGTAGAGATTTGGATTCTGTCACTTAAATGATTCAAGAATTTTGGTAGTAGGGTTGAACTGAGGGAAAGAGTACAACCCATATTGAATTTAGTAGGCGTTTTTAAAGAGTTGAGAACTTTTTGACTTTCAAATTCAACCTGTTTGGCATAATCGGCTAACTTTTGGCCGATATCGGTTAAGTGGATGCGGTTGTGATCGCGGATGACTAAAGAAAGATTTAGTTCATTTTCGAGTGAAGTTATTTGTTGTGAAACAGCCGGTTGAGTAATAAATAACACTTGAGCTGTCTTAGTAAATGAATTGGTGTCAGCCAAAACGACGAGAGTTTGATAACGTTTATCTAACATAATTGCTCCTATTATAAATTTTGCTTATGTAAAAGTAATAAATACTAATTTTTACTTATGACAATTCTATATTATCCTCTTAAACAGGAGGATTAACTTATGTATTTAAAATTTTTTGAAAAAAGCTTCTATTATGCATTCTTTATGACTTTATTGTGTTCGGTTGTTGGTAGCTTCTTAGGTGGCTTACCATACTTAACAGTGATTGGTGCATTAGTACTTTCACTGATATTAGGGATGCTGTTCCAGCTTTATCGTCCCGCAATTCAAAAAGCTGAGAGCGGAATTGGGTTCATTTCTAATAAATTTTTACGATTAGGAATCATCTTATTAGGATTCAAATTGAATTTGATTGATTTGGCCCATGCGGGTGTAAAAACAATTCTTTTTGCGATAGTAATTGTCAGTGGGATGGTTGTCTTGACATATAACATTGCTAGAAAGTTTGGAGTCAGCAAACGATTAGCCATTTTAACTGCTAGTGGAACTAGCATTTGCGGGGCAGCAGCTGTGATGGGTATTTCACCACAAATTAAAGTGTCCAAAGATCAAGAAGCAGATAAACATAATGATGAAGTATTAGCGGTAGCAATCGTTGCTATCCTAGGTACAGTTTTTACTTTAATTGAAATAGCAATTAAACCATTGTTACATATGACTTCGATGCAGTTTGGAGTTATGGCTGGAGGATCACTTCATGAAATAGCTCATGCAATTGCAACAGGTAGCGCCGGTGGATCAGTTAGTCTAAATGCTGCCATCATTACCAAACTATCTCGAGTATTACTACTAGCACCAGCCGCACTGATAATAGGTATCTGGTATCAACACCAAGATAAAACTAATGAAGGTGAAAAAGGTAAATTACCAATACCTTGGTTTATGGCAGGATTCTTGTTAGCAAGTGTTATTGGTACTTTTGTTCCTATGTCTAGTGCTTTATTGAATACATTAGTTAAGTTGGCTTATCTAGTACTAGGGATGGCAATGGCCGCTTTAGGGATGAGTGTTAATTTCAAAGCTTTCTTAAGTAGTGGCCGGAATGCTGTTTTGGCTGCCTTATCGGCATCAGTAATTTTATTGACCTTTACAATTGTAGTTAGTAAGATGTTCTTCTAAAATGACTTACTTTTCCTATGGAAGAGTGGTCTTTTTTGTTTGTTCAAAACAAGACACAAAGTCAATGGACATGTTTGGAGATCGTGATATAGTAATAAACATAAAAGTCATATCGAAGTTATATTTATTAATCAATAGGAAGAAACCGAATTGTTTTTAGTTAATTAACAAAAAATAATAAAAAAGGGTTGCAAGGTCGTAACTGAACGGGTAATATATATCTTGTTGTTGCGACAGAGCAATGGCATCAATGCTTTCAAGCTTAATTGCTTCTCCGTTGATTCCAAATTATTTTAAAGAAGTCCTTGACATGTTCTTGTTACTTCGATATAATAATTAAGTTGTCTGTTAGATGACTCCTAACTGTTTATCAATTCGTTGATAATTAGTTAGAAAAAATTATTTTAAAAAGTTCTTGACAAGTTATTGTCTCTTTGATAAAATAATTAAGTCGCTGATGAGCGTAAGCGCTTAATCAGCTGGTAGACCTTTGAAAACTGAACAAAGTTTTAACACTAAAATTGTGTAGGCCAACATTTATTTGTTGGATTTACAACGAAGTCAATTCGCTAGTATTTTTATTTATGAGTCACAAACTTTTAATATGAGAGTTTGATCCTGGCTCAGGACGAACGCTGGCGGCATGCCTAATACATGCAAGTCGAACGAACCATCCTGATGATTGAAGCTTGCTTCATGATTCAGACCTTGGTGAGTGGCGGACGGGTGAGTAACACGTGGGTAACCTGCCCAGAAGTGGGGGATAACATTTGGAAACAAGTGCTAATACCGCATAACAACTTAGATCACATGATCTTTGTTTAAAAGATGGTTTTGCTATCTCTTCTGGATGGACCCGCGGCGTATTAGCTAGTTGGTGAGGTAATAGCTCACCAAGGCGATGATACGTAGCCGACCTGAGAGGGTAATCGGCCACATTGGGACTGAGACACGGCCCAAACTCCTACGGGAGGCAGCAGTAGGGAATCTTCCACAATGGACGAAAGTCTGATGGAGCAATGCCGCGTGAGTGAAGAAGGTTTTCGGATCGTAAAACTCTGTTGTTGAAGAAGAACATATGTGAGAGTAACTGTTCACGTACTGACGGTATTCAACCAGAAAGCCACGGCTAACTACGTGCCAGCAGCCGCGGTAATACGTAGGTGGCAAGCGTTGTCCGGATTTATTGGGCGTAAAGAGAATGTAGGCGGTTTATTAAGTTTGAAGTGAAAGCCCTCGGCTCAACCGAGGAAGTGCTTCGAAAACTGGTAAACTTGAGTGCAGAAGAGGAAAGTGGAACTCCATGTGTAGCGGTGGAATGCGTAGATATATGGAAGAACACCAGTGGCGAAGGCGGCTTTCTGGTCTGTAACTGACGCTGAGATTCGAAAGCATGGGTAGCAAACAGGATTAGATACCCTGGTAGTCCATGCCGTAAACGATGAGTGCTAAGTGTTGGAGGGTTTCCGCCCTTCAGTGCTGCAGCTAACGCATTAAGCACTCCGCCTGGGGAGTACGATCGCAAGATTGAAACTCAAAGGAATTGACGGGGGCCCGCACAAGCGGTGGAGCATGTGGTTTAATTCGAAGCAACGCGAAGAACCTTACCAGGTCTTGACATACCATGAAAAGCTTAGAGATAAGTCTTTCCCTTCGGGGACATGGATACAGGTGGTGCATGGTTGTCGTCAGCTCGTGTCGTGAGATGTTGGGTTAAGTCCCGCAACGAGCGCAACCCTTATTATCAGTTGCCAGCATTCAGTTGGGCACTCTGGTGAGACTGCCGGTGATAAACCGGAGGAAGGTGGGGACGACGTCAAATCATCATGCCCCTTATGACCTGGGCTACACACGTGCTACAATGGTCGGTACAACGTGCTGCGAACTCGCGAGGGCAAGCAAATCACTTAAAACCGATCTCAGTTCGGATTGTAGGCTGCAACTCGCCTACATGAAGCTGGAATCGCTAGTAATCGCGGATCAGCATGCCGCGGTGAATACGTTCCCGGGCCTTGTACACACCGCCCGTCACACCATGAGAGTTTGTAACACCCAAAGTCGGTGGGGTAACCCTTCGGGGAACTAGCCGCCTAAGGTGGGACAAATGATTAGGGTGAAGTCGTAACAAGGTAGCCGTAGGAGAACCTGCGGCTGGATCACCTCCTTTCTAAGGATATGGTACTTTGGTACCAACGGAAATACACAATTGTTAAAACTTTGTTTAGTTTTGAGGGGTCTACCTGGCGCTTTCGGGCCTATAGCTCAGCTGGTTTAGAGCGCACGCCTGATAAGCGTGAGGTCGATGGTTCAAGTCCATTTAGGCCCATTTTCTCTGTTATAATTGAATAAGTACTATGGGGGTTTAGCTCAGCTGGGAGAGCACCTGCTTTGCAAGCAGGAGGTCATCGGTTCGATCCCGTTAACCTCCATTGACAGAGATGTCATACTCGTACCTTGAAAACTGGATATTAAGAATTAATGAATTAAAGAAACACCGAAAACTGCGCGGCAATCTTTTTGATTGCCAGCTGTGACGAAAGTCATGGCAAATTGTTTTAAATTACTTTTTGTAATTTAATTTAGGTTAAGTTATAAAGGGCGCACGGTGGATGCCTAGGCACTAGGAGCCGATGAAGGACGTAACTAACGACGATACGCCTCGGGGAGCTGTAAGTAAGCTTTGATCCGGGGATTTCCGAATGGGGGAACCCAAATATCGTAATGGATATTTACTTGCCTGTGAATACATAGCAGTCAAGAGGAACACGCAATGAACTGAAACATCTAAGTAGTTGCAGGAAGAGAAAGAAAATTCGATTCCCTGAGTAGCGGCGAGCGAAACGGGAATAGCCCAAACTAAAGAGCTTGCTCTTTAGGGTTGTAGGACTGATGTTGTGAGAACAAAAGGTTATGATAGTCGAACAAGTTGGAAAACTTGGCCAAAGAGAGTGAAAGCCTCGTAAACGAAATCTGATCCACTCCATTCAGTATCCTGAGTACGGCGGAACACGAGAAACTCCGTCGGAATCCGGGAGGACCATCTCCCAAGGCTAAATACTCCCTAGTGACCGATAGTGAACCAGTACCGTGAGGGAAAGGTGAAAAGTACCCCGGAAGGGGAGTGAAATAGATCCTGAAACCGTGTGCCTACAAGTAGTCAGAGTCCGTTTATGGATGATGGCGTGCCTTTTGTAGAATGAACCGGCGAGTTACGTTAACATGCAAGGTTAAGATGAAAAGTCGGAGCCGTAGCGAAAGCGAGTCTGAATAGGGCGACTAAGTATGTTGATGTAGACCCGAAACCAAGTGACCTATCCATGTCCAGGTTGAAGATGCGGTAAAACGCATTGGAGGACCGAACTCGTGTATGTTGAAAAATGCTGAGATGAGATGTGGATAGCGGTGAAATTCCAAACGAACTTGGAGATAGCTGGTTCTCTCCGAAATAGCTTTAGGGTTAGCCTCGAGGTTTAGGATCGTGGAGGTAGAGCACTGTTTGGACTAGGGGCCCGTCTTGGGTTACTGAATTCAGATAAACTCCGAATACCATTGATCTTTACTCGGGAGTCAGACGATGAGTGATAAGATCCACCGTCGAAAGGGAAACAGCCCAGATCACCAGTTAAGGTCCCAAAATTCATGCTAAGTGGAAAAGGATGTGGAAACGCATAGACAACTAGGATGTTGGCTTAGAAGCAGCCATTCATTCAAAGAGTGCGTAATAGCTCACTAGTCGAGTGATTCTGCGCCGAAAATGTACCGGGGCTAAGCATGATACCGAAACTGTGGATGTGTCGTAAGACACGTGGTAGGAGAGCGTTGTAATTGCATTGAAGCCATACCGTGAGGAGTGGTGGAGTGATTAGAAGTGAGAATGCCGGTATGAGTAACGAAAGACCAGTGAGAATCTGGTCGGCCGTAAGACTAAGGTTTCCTGGGGAAGGCTCGTCCTCCCAGGGTTAGTCGGGGCCTAAGATGAGGCCGAAAGGCGTAATCGATGGATAACAGGTTGATATTCCTGTACTAGTTTATTTTGTTTGAACGATGGAAGGACGCAGGAGGATGATGTGTGCACGCTGATGGATATGCGTGTCCAAGCAGTAAGTCTTGATATGAGTCAAATGCTTATATCTCTAAGGACAAGCTGTGATGGGGAGTGAAATTTTAGTAACGAAGCACAATAACTCACACTGCCAAGAAAAGTTCCTAGTTAGAAATAAACTACCCGTACCGCAAACCGACACAGGTAGTCGAGGAGAGTATCCTAAGGTCAGCGAGTGAACTCTCGTTAAGGAACTCGGCAAAATGACCCCGTAACTTCGGGAGAAGGGGTGCTGGTGTAACAGCCAGCCGCAGTGAATAGGCCCAAACAACTGTTTATCAAAAACACAGGTCTATGCTAAATCGTAAGATGACGTATATGGGCTGACGCCTGCCCGGTGCTGGAAGGTTAAGAGGATCAGTTAGCTTTTGCGAAGCTGAGAATTGAAGCCCCAGTAAACGGCGGCCGTAACTATAACGGTCCTAAGGTAGCGAAATTCCTTGTCGGGTAAGTTCCGACCCGCACGAAAGGCGTAATGATTTGGGCACTGTCTCAACGAGAGACTCGGTGAAATTATAATACCCGTGAAGATGCGGGTTACCCGCGACAGGACGGAAAGACCCCATGGAGCTTTACTGTAGCTTGATATTGAGTTTTTGTGTGACATGTACAGGATAGGTAGGAGCCGTTGATCTCGGAACGCTAGTTTCGAGGGAGGCATTGGTGGGATACTACCCTTGTTATATGAAAACTCTAACCTACATCACTTAGCGTGGTGAGGGACAGTGTCTGGTGGGCAGTTTGACTGGGGCGGTCGCCTCCTAAAATGTAACGGAGGCGCTCAAAGGTTCGCTCAGAATGGTTGGAAATCATTCGTAGAATGTAAAGGCATAAGCGAGCTTGACTGCGAGACTGACAAGTCGAGCAGGGACGAAAGTCGGACTTAGTGATCCGGTGGTACCATATGGAAGGGCCATCGCTCAACGGATAAAAGCTACCCTGGGGATAACAGGCTTATCTCCCCCAAGAGTTCACATCGACGGGGAGGTTTGGCACCTCGATGTCGGCTCATCGCATCCTGGGGCTGTAGTCGGTCCCAAGGGTTGGGCTGTTCGCCCATTAAAGCGGTACGCGAGCTGGGTTCAGAACGTCGTGAGACAGTTCGGTCCCTATCCGTCGCGGGCGTAGGAAATTTGAGAGGAGCTGTCCTTAGTACGAGAGGACCGGGATGGACATACCTCTGGTGTACCAGTTGTGCCGCCAGGCGCATCGCTGGGTAGCTACGTATGGACGGGATAAACGCTGAAAGCATCTAAGTGTGAAGCCCCCCTCGAGATGAGATTTCCCATTCCTTTATGGAAGTAAGATCCGTTAGAGAATATGACGTAGATAGGCTGCGGGTGGAAGTGTAGCGATACATGGAGCTGAGCAGTACTAATAGATCGAGGACTTAACCGAGTAAGAGTTTACAGCAGTTTGAAGTGTTTCAACTTTAATTCATAATCTTAATATCTAGTTTTGAAGGTACGAGCAACAATAGTGTGGTGGCGATAGCGAGAAGGATACACCTGTTCCCATGCCGAACACAGAAGTTAAGCTTCTCCACGCCGAAAGTAGTTGGTGGGAAACTACCCGCGAGGATAGGTAGCTGCCACGCTAATGATAAGGGATCAACTTAGGTTGATTCCTTTTTTTGTGTCTTTTTTTATTAATAATTAGTCTACAAGTATAGTCTAAAAAAACTTCATTAAGCCAAATTAGACTTATAAATTAGACTTATAATATAGAGGTAAGAATTATTAGTAAAGGGGGAAAACATTACTATGGTAAAGTTTTTACGTACTAATAAGATTGCTTCAATTATTTTGGCTATTATTAGAGTGTACTTAGGTGTTCTATGGACAATGGCTGGATGGGAGAAAATCACCGGTGGTGCTGCTGGAGCTGTTAAAGGCTTGCTCAGCAATGCTGTTAAGAATCCTGTTAAAGGACCTACAGGTAAAGTTCTTTACCCTTGGTTCAATAACATGTTAAGTGCCATATTACCTCATTACAAAGGTATGAGCATGATGGTTTCTTGGGGTGAGTTTCTTGTTGGTTTAGGTCTTATTTTTGGTTGTTTAACAACGGCAGCAGTATTCTTTGGACTGATGATGAACTTCTCGTACATGTTGGCTGGAGCTATTTCAGTTAACCCTGAATATATTTTTCTAGAATACTTCATTATTATTGCTGGGTTTAATGCAGGTAAGATAGGATTAGATTACTGGGTTATTCCTTGGATCAGAACACATATCTTTAAACAAAAGAAACAATCAGGTATTTGGGATTAAAAAAAACTTGTTGGTTGCATAAATGTAAATCAGCAAGTTTTTTTGTGCCAAAAAGTACTATAATGTTAAACTATTAAATCTATTAAGAAGAGGCAGATTGAATGACAAGAATCAGACCCGTTACAGAGGATGATGCCCAGGCATTATTGAATATTTATGCGCCCTATATTACTGATACAACCATAACTTTTGAAGATGTTATTCCATCTGTTGAAAACTTTAAACAGCGTATTCATGATATTTCTCAGAATTTTCCTTACCTAGTGGCGATAGATGATGATAATAAAATATTAGGCTATGCTTATGCTCATCTATATGGACCAAGAGCCGCTTATGCATGGACTGTGGAAGCTAGTATTTACGTTGATAAGAATTTTAAGGGACATGGATTAGGAACGGAACTCTATCAAAAACTTGAAGATATTTTAAAAAAACAAGGGGTCGTCAATTTAATGGCCTGTATTACCGAGGAAAATATTAATAGTATCAGGTTTCATGAAAAGAGAGGATATAAAGCAGTTGGAACTTTTCATAAAGTTGGTTTCAAGTTTAATCGTTGGTTAGATGTAACCTGGTTACAAAAAGATTTGAATGATCGTCCTCAAAAAATGTCGTCAGTTATTCCTTGGAAAGAACTGGACTAAATATTTGACCTAGAGTTAACTCTAGGGGGTATCATAACCATGTTCGAATGGAAGGAGCATTTTTTATGACGAAATTAACAGATACATTTGAAATTTATAATGGTGTGAAGATTCCTAAAGTTGCTTTTGGTACATGGCAGATCCCTGCGGAGGATGCTCGACAAGCTGTTCATGATGCTATTGATACTGGTTATAGACATATCGATACAGCTTTGGTTTATCAAAACGAAAAGGAAGTTGGACAAGGTATTAAAGATTCAGGTGTTAAACGTGAGGACTTGTTCGTAACTTCTAAATTACCAGCTGAAACTAAAAATTATGATGATGCTTTAAATGACTTTGAAACTACAATGAAGAATCTTGATTTAGATTACTTGGATCTTTATTTGATTCATGCTCCATGGCCATGGGGAAAAATTGGTGCTAATTACGACAAAGAGAACCAGGACGTATGGCGTGCAATGGAAAAAATTTATGCTTCAGGTCGTGTTAAAGCAATTGGTGTTTCTAACTTTAATGTGCATGATTTGGAAAATGTTTTACAAATAGCTAAAGTTAAACCTATGGTTGATCAAATTCAATATTATGTTGGTTTTACGGAACCTAAGATCACTAAATTTGCGCAAGCACATGATATCTTGGTTGAAGCCTATTCACCATTAGCAACTGGTGGCTTGATTCATAACCAAGACGTTCTCAAGATTGCTGAAAAATACAATGTCAGTGTTCCACAATTAGCTATTCAATTTGTTATTCAAAACGGAGTATTGCCTTTACCAAAGGCAGTTCACAAGGCTCATATTGAAGACAATGCTAAATTAGACTTTGAAATCAGTGCTGAAGATATGGAAACTTTGAATAATATGTCGGATACAGCACCATCACATTTCCACAATCCTACTCAAGGATAAGAATGGAGACTGTGGACATAACATGTTCGGCTTCAATAGTAATAGGGTAGGTAATCATATTTGATACCTATCCTATTTTTTAGCGATGATTTAATAAATGGACAAAAATTCCTACATCATGATAATATAAAAATATACTTATATTATCGATAAGATTCTAAATAGTAGGAGATGAACTATGAAAATAAATAATGATAACTTAATGAGACTTTTAGCTTCAGATGTGGAACCAAAGATCAGTATTATCTTACCAATTCATCCAGAAACTCCTCAAATTGAAGAAAACATTCTTAACTATAAAAACTTATTGAAAGATGTTAAAAAAGATTTGGAATTGAATTATCCAAGACGCCAGTGGGACCAAGCAGTTGAACGGTTGGAAAATTTATTGCTGGATCGCCAATTATTTAGTACTTCCAAAAAAGCTCTGATTATTTTTGCTAATAATGAGGCTATGGAAATTTCACGCATGGAACATCAAGTTTTACCTAAGGCACATGTTGGGACAACGTTCCTAGTTCAGGATCTGCTCTTGCCTGAAGAGAGTGGTGCTGATCCAGAGTATTTGATCAACCTCAGTCGTGATCGAATCAATGTGTTTAATATGGATAGTCTTAAAGAAGTTGAACTTGAGGGAGTTCACAGTAATTTTGCGGACTATTATCCAGATTTTGATGCTAATGCTAATCTGAATTCCGGTTCATATGGCGGAAAGAATGCGATTTATCATGGTCATCGAACAAAATCAGAAGAGCAGCAGAAAGATCAATTGATCTATTACCAATATTTAGATCGTAAACTGGGATCAATGTATCAACGTGAGGGCACGACTTTTCTTTTAACAGGTCTACCAGAAGTGTTAGATGTTTACTTAAATAATTATGGGAATAGTAAATATATCGATGGTGTGATCCACAGTTCAATGCTTAACTTATCGCATAGAGAAATGTTGGAAAAAGTTAATGAGTATAAGAATTTTGAAACTGTCGCATTGATAGAAAAAATCAAACATGATTTGCATCGAGCAGACAATCAAGAGCGCTTGATCAGTGATTTAGATACAATTAATTTTGCTTTAATGAATCGAGATATTAAGTCACTGATTTCATTCAATGATGGTACTTCTTATTCTGTAGAGCATAATAAAATGTTAGTTCAATCTATTTTGAATAAAACCAATTCGCAAGTGGTTTATTCACAGGATGCAACAGTACCAAGTATGAGTGCCATTGTGTACTAAAAAAGGAATCTCAGGCTGAATAACTTGAGATTCCTTTTTGGGCTGATTAATTAATCTTTAGGTTCATTTTTTCTTAAGATACGAGCGGGATTTCCAACAACAATAACGTTATCAGGGAAGGATTTTGTAACAACTGATCCTGCACCAACGATGACATTGTTTCCTAGAGTTACTCCTGGAAGAATACTTGCGCTGCCTCCGACCCAAACATCGTTTCCAATTGTAATTGGGGCAGTTCTTTCGGCTTCAGTACGACGAACAGCTGGGTCCATGGGATGCTTTGGTGTATATAAGCCGACTTTGGGACCGAATTTAACATCATTACCGATAGTGATTTTACCTTCATCACAAAGCATGACATCGTGATTGGCGTAGAAGTGATCACCGATAGTGATATTAACACCGTAACTAAAGTAAATTGTTGGTTCAACGAAAAATCTGTTACCAACTGATTTCATTAAACTTTTAATTTTAGTGTTTCTTTGATCGTTGTCAGCAATCAAATTATATTCCATCAATTTTGTTCGTACATTGTTACGCAAGTTGACCAAAGGTCTTGATTCTAAGTAAAGTTCTCCATTTATCATCTGCTGATACGCAGGGTCTTGTTCAATTTCCATTCTCAAATCTCTCCTCTTTTAAATAAAAGTGTACATTAAGCATAGCATAATTTTTGAAAACACTGAAATATGAGTGAAAATGGATCGACTGATGTAAGAAAATGAAAATGAGTGATTAAGAATTTGGCTATATTTCTTAAAAAAGAGTTAGGATAGAGCTGGAACAAAATTTTGAAGTCGGGGGTAATTTGGTATGACAAATGTATTGGTAGTTGGTGCAACTGGAATAATTGGTCAAAAGGTTACAAGACAACTTTTAGATAAAACGGATGATTATTTAACATTGTTGGCTCGTAATACTAATATCTTATCAATCGATGAAAAACGTGAGCGTGAGGTTCATGGGGATGTGTTGGACGATAAGGTTTTGAATGAAGCTTTGGATGGCAATGATATTGTTCTAATGGCAACGGATAGCAATCTGGGCTTGTCGGTTCAAAGAATTATTGATGGGATGAAGATGAAAAAAATTAAGCGTCTGATCTTCATTACATCAATGGGTCTTTACAATGAAATGCCTGTTACTGATGGTGCTTCAGGTAATTTAGCACAGGATGCTCTTTTGCAGCCATATCGAACAGCCGTTAGTTTGATTGAGGATTCTGAATTGAACTATACGATTCTTCGAGCAACTCGTTTAGATGCTGGTAAGGATATTAACTATGATCTAGTTGATAAGGGTGAGGCACCAACTAGTGAGAATGTTTCTTATGATAGTGTTGTCGATTATGCAGTTAGATTGGTTAACAATGGCAAATTGGAATCTCATAAGAATGTAGAGATTAGTCGTAGAGCTGTTGCTGCTAAGTAATAACTATTTGATTTTAAGTGGAGCTGGATTTTTTCTGGTTTCACTTTTTTATTTTAAATAACCATTGTTCTATGTTTAATAGTGGAAACGAGCTTCGCAGGCCAATTTCTTCCGGTTTGCTACAGTACTGAAATTGCCCGCCAAGTATGCGTGCAGTTCCAGTACTTAGGCAAATCCTCGGAAATTCCCAGGCCTGCTCCGCTCTCTGATCTCTTGACCTCAACCTGACTTTAGGGTATAGGATACTAAATAAGAGGTGTAATTATGGCAAAATTAATCATTTAGGCAAATTCTATAATTAATCCGAACAGAAATTAAAAAGCCCAAAGCAATCACTTACAATGGTAGTAGCTAATTCCAACCAATATAGGGAGTGATTACTTTGGGTACATCTACTTTATCACGTTTTCAACGTGGCGCACTAGCACAACTGGTCAATGAGGGGAATAAATCTTACCAAGTAATGGCTGACGCCTTAGGCGTCACCAAAGCTACGATTAGCTATGAGTTGGACCGGGTTAAACCTTATGATCCAGAATTAGCTCAGCAAGATGCAGATCGCAAAAGGCGGAATTGCGGTCGTCGTTCGATGCTGACGGCAGCATTAGCGACTTTAATTACCAATCACTTACGATTAACCTGGTCACCAGAAACCATTGCGGCCGCTTATAACTTGAGCACTGCGTCAATTTATAATTGGCTTAATCGTGGCTGGCTCCCCTTCAAATTGACTGATCTACCCAATCGGAATGTCCGCCAGCACCGAGTGAGCGAAAATCGTGGGAAATTTACAAGTGGGACTTCCATCGAACAACGGCCAACAACTGTTAATCAACGGTTAGCTTTTGGTCATTGGGAAGTAGATACGGTGCTTTCTAGTCGAGGTGAGTCACGATCATGTCTGGTTACATTCGTAGAACGTAAGACCCGACTTCTATGGGCCATCAAAGCCCCTAATAGAACGGCTAAGGCTCTAAACACCGCCTTTGGCAAGTTTATGGGGGCCTTCGGTCCCCAAGTAAAATCCATTACTGTTGATCATGGTAAAGAGTTTGCCAATTATCAGGCCTTAGAACAGGATTATCAGATCAAAGTTTATTTTTGCCATCCATATTCACCATGGGAGCGAGGTTCCAATGAATATTTTAATAGACGGTTACGCTGGTTCTTCCCGAAAAAGACCAATTTTAGCCAAGTAACGACTGATGAGATCCTAGCAGCACTTGAACTAATTAATCAACGACCATTAAAAATACATCATCAACAGACTGCCATTGAAAGATTCCGGGCTTGTTCGGATTAAACTTGTAATTTGCCTTTATTTTTCACTTTCAGGTAACACTAAGAGGGTGGCTCAAAAGATTCAAGCGTTGACTGGCGCTGACATTGTTAGTTTGGAACCTCAAGTTCCTTATCCGGCGGGTTATAGTAATTACGTACCGGTGGCTCAAAATGAATTTGAACAACGGCTTCACCCAGAAATAAAAACGAAACTTCCGGATTTGGATAAATACGATACAATCTATTTAGGATATCCAACTTGGAATGGTCGTGTACCAATGATTTTTTATAGTCTTTTTGATAAATACGATTTTTCAAATAAGACGATTGTTCCTTTTACAACAACTGGTGGTTCTAATGTTGATGAATCAATGCCTTACGTTAGAGAATTAGCTGCTACAAGTAAGGTAACGGACGGTTTCAGATACAATAATAACGATACCCAATTGAAAGAGTTCATTGAACAATTTGATTAGGAGGTAGTCCTATGAATATTTTGATTTTAGGAGCTAATGGAAAAATTGCACGTTTAGTTGAAGAGCAGTTGTTGAGTGATAAAGCTTTCTCAGATATTAAATTAACGCTGTTCTTGCGTGATAAAATTCGAGCTGATGATTTAATAGCTAATCAATCAATCGCTATTGAAGGGGATGCCAGAGACAGTTCGGCTGTGGAAGTTGCAGTGGAAGATCAAGATATTGTTTTGGACTTAACGGGAGCTACGAAATCAATTGTTCCGACGCAAAATATTATTAGAGCTATGCAGGCTAATGGTGTTATGAGAGTAGTTTCTATCTGTGGCTTAGGAACTCATAGTAAGGCAACCAGTCAAATTGGAATGCAGGTTGCACATCTGTATGAGCAATCAGGGTTGGATTACACGATTTTAAGATTGGCTTGGTTGAATAATGTAGATGAGGTACGTTATCAGGTTACGCAGCCTAATAAGCTGGTTCAGGGTAATAGTATTTCACGTAAGAGTGTAGCTGAACTTATTTTAAAAATAATCGATGATCCAGCATACTTATCGAAAAAAGATGTAGGTGTTAGCGACGGGATCAAACGTGATGCACCAATTCTTTAAACAAATCAAAAAGCTTCTCAAAACTATTTCTAGTCTTGAGAAGCTTTTTTTGTCGGGATTCTTCGATTAATTAACTGATTATGTGTGCAATGTGGGAGAAGAGTTAATTAATGGAGTTGCATTGACTACTTCAATTTAGAAGAAGTCAATGTTAGATCACTGAATAATTCGTTATTGGCAGGACTGAAGTCGAAGCCTTTAACACGATTATTAACTGGTTGCCATACGTAGTTGAATTCTTCTGGTACAACACCAGCTTGATCGTTCATGTATTCTTGCCATTGTTTGAATGTCTTAGTACGTGTCTTGTCATTCCAAGCAGATGAATCGTTCATCTTGTTGATCAATTCAGTATTCTTCTTGGTTACGAAGTGACCCATGTTGAATGGAGCAGTTTCACCATAAAGTTGTGATTGTGATGGTTCAGATGATAATGACCATGCAGCTGTCCAAAGGTCAATTTTGTTTTGACTTGGTTTTTGTAGCAAGTCATAGAAGCTATTCATTTCCATTGGTTTGCCACCGTATAATTTAACGTTCAAACCAACTTTGTGCCATTGTTGTAGATAATCTTGGTATGTAGCTTCTGTAATAGAGTTACCACTCATACCACCGAAGTAGATAGTAAGTTTCTTACCCTTTGGATCAGAACGCCATTTGCTACCGTTACGCTTCTTGTATCCAGCGTCATCAAGTAACTTGTTGGCTTTCTTAAGATTCAATGAGTAACCTTTAGCTGACTTATCGTAGTACTTAGTAAATACAGGTGGAATCAAAGTGTTACCACGCCATGCAACACCATTACCAAACTTCTTAGCAACATCATCGACGTTTAGAGCGTACATCATAGCTTGACGTAGACTCTTGTTAGCCATCTTCTTATTAGAATCGGCAACGTTCTTACCAGTCTTAGTATCGAAATGGCCTAAGTTAAAGGCAAAGTAACTGTATGATAGGGCAGGTTGACCAACTTTTGTATAACCTTTAAGGTTCTTCAATTTCTTGTATGAAGTACCACCAACTTCACCAGAAGCTGAAGGAACTACGGAGTCATACTTCTTAGATTGAATGGCCTTAACAATGTTGTTTGATGAAACAACGTTGATAGTAATGTGTCCGATTTGGGCTTTCTTACCATAGTAGAACTTGTTTGGTACCCAACTTGTTGATTCACCAGTAACAATCTTATCTAGCTTGTAAGGACCAGTGAAGATAGGGTTCTTACGGATTTGTTCTGAAGATGCAAGTTTAGCAATAGGAACATTTTTGATGTATTCGTAAGGTTCAGCGGAGCCCCAAATGAATGAGTTACCAGAGAATTTCATACTTGGTGACATATGCTTGAAGTGAATAACAACTTTCTTACCTTTTTCACCATCTGGCATTTCGATACCAGAGATAGTACTTGCTGTTCCCTTATGATATGCAGCCATACCTTCGATATTTTCAAAGTCAGATGAATATTGACTTGTTGTTGATTCTTTATTGCCAAGAACTTCATATGCGTACTCAACATCCTTAGCAGTTACAGGGTCACCATTTGACCATTTACCATTACTACGGATTGTAATTGTAGCTGTCTTAGCTTTACGATCAAGCTTTTGATTAGCAAGACCACCATCGATAATCTTGTAGTTCTTATCGACGTTGAACAAGTTGTTCAAACCACCAGGAGAGAAGACATGTGAGTCAGCGGCGTTTGAAGCAAGGACTGGATCTGAGATTCCTTGGAATGGTGAGTCAGCGACTTCGGCCAACTTCAAAGTACCATTCTTAGTTGCATTTTTATCTGTAGCAGCACTGTTCTTAAATGATGACTTTAATTTAATTTGAGCAGTTGTACCGGATGAAGAACTGCTGCTATTTCCGTTAGAACAACCAGCTAATGTGACGGCAGCCAAAAGTGTCACAGCTGAGAGAATAACCTTATTTTTAGTTTTAACCATTGTGTTTCCCCCTTAAGTTAAAAAAACCTATATTCACCAATTACAGAATTGGCTAAGAAAATTTGTATCCAGAAGACTTATAAAACCCGTGATTAGGAAAAGGCACCATCTCCCTTAATTTTTTGTAAAATTACGAAATAATTATTGTTCTGCATCTCCCTGACGTTGAGAGGCATCAGCTGAACGTCTAACAACTTGACCAATGTAACTAATTGATAAACAAAGGACGATAATCAACAAGGCAGCTGGTAACCATGTCCACCAATATTCGGTGATGTTATTAGGATCATTAGCATTAGCAATCAAAGTACCAAGTGATGGAGTTTGAATTGGAAGACCAAATCCCAAGTAGGAAAGACCTGTTTCAACACCAATGTTTTCAGCAAATGATAAAGTTGTATCAACGATGATCAATGATGAAATGTTAGGCATGATCTCTCGGAAAATAATCTTGAGACTGCTAGTACCAGAAGTCTTAGAAGCAGCAACGTAATCTTTTTCAGATTCTGAAAGAGTACGTGAACGAATCAAACGTGAAGTACCTTCCCAATAGAAGATAGAGAAGATAAGTGTCAATGAAACAGCATTGTAGTTTTTAATGATAGTAACTAAAACAATTATCATCATTGTCATTGGTAACATCATCATGAAGTCGTACACACGTTGCATACCCCAATCAATGTAGCCACTGAAGTAACCTGAAATTAATCCCCAGCAAATACCAAAGGTTGAAGAAATAATTGTAAGTCCGATAGCAATACCGATTGAATTACGTGAACCAACGATAAGCTGCTGAGCGATTGAACGACCACCAGCATCAGCACCGAGAGTATAACCATTGGTTCCTGGACTGATATTGTAGTTCATGATGTTGGTCTCCATCATTTTTGGAGTATTAATGAATAGTGATGCAATCATAACGAAGAGTATAAAGCCAACAACGATAAACAAGGCGATGAAAGCAGGTCGGTCAGCCTTGAACTCGTTCCAAACAATCTTGGCAGATGATGGAGTAGCTTCTTCGCTAGCTTCTTTAGTTAAACGGTCTAAGTCAGCCGCTGAAATATTTGAATGTTTATTTAGATTCTCTTCCATAAATTAACGGCCCCCTTATTCGATTCTGATTCTAGGATCAACGATACTTAGGATGATATCTGAAAGTAGCGTACCCAATAGATTCAAAATTCCGTAAATTAAAACTAAAGCAGTGATAACGGTGTAATCACGATAATTGATTGAATTGATAAATAGTAGTCCCATACCTGGATAAGAGAAGACTGTTTCAGTAAAGATAGAACCATTTAACAATCCAGTAATTGAATAACCGGCAAATGCGGCGATAGGTAATAATGAATTTCTAAAAATATGATGTTTGTAAATATCTTTTTCAGGAACACCTTTAGAACGAGCAGTTCTGACATAATCGGAACGTTTGGCGTCGATAACTTCTGAACGAAGGTATTGAACAACATTGACAGTTCCAAATAGTGCACCCAAGATACTTGGTAATAAGATGTGGTACAAATGAGATCCAGCGGTTGGAAGTCCTGGATTAGCGGTAGCTGAAACGGAACCTGTAGTTGGGAACCAGCCTAGAACGTAACCGAAGATCCAGATACCAATAACTAAAACAACGAAGAAAGGAATACTGTAAGTTACATATGTGTAAATTCTGACGATATTGTCAGGAAGTTTACCTTCATGTTTAGCAGCAAACATACCCATTGGTAGAGCAAAACAGTAAGTAAGAACTGTTGTAAGTAAGGCTAACCAAATGGTATTAACGGCACGGCTACCAATTAAACGAGTAACTGGTTCTTGATATTGATAACTGTTACCCAAGTTACCGTGGAATAGATGGACAACCCAATTCCAATATTGTTGATACCAAGGATCGTACAAACCATTCATTTCCATCAAATGATGAAGTTGAGCAGGATCGGATTTAGGATTAATGGAACCGGTGAAAGGATCACCAGGCATTGCCTTAGCTAATAGGAAAACTAAAAGACTAAGAATAATAACTTCAGGAATCATAATCATGATACGACGGAGAACTGTTTTCCACATTATGCCTTCACCTCTCCTTCTTGTTTGATGATCTGGTTGGCAACTTCTTTTGGTAGAGCAACTGAATGAGTTGGACTAATTGGAACTAGTGGGAAAGCTTTACCATCTTTGTCGTAATACTTGTCTTGTTGTTCACGATAGACTTCTTCAACGGCTAAACGATTAGCACGATGTTGTTGTCTGTTGTTAACACTTGTTTCAGGAATGGCAGCTAGTAAACGCTTAGTGTAGATATGAACGGGATGATTATAAATATCATCACGAGTTCCAATTTCAACTAGACGGCCACGGTTCATGATAGCGATGTTGTTACACATATGTCTGACAACACCTAAATCATGGGAGATGAATAGGTAAGAAATTCCAAATTCACGTTGAATTTTCTTCATGAAATTTAGAACTTGAGCTTGAACGGAAAGGTCCAAAGCGGAAACCGGTTCATCGGCGATGATCAATTTAGGATTAGTAGCAACGGCACGAGCGACTCCGATACGTTGTCTTTGACCACCAGAGAATTGATGAGGATACTTGTATAAAGCATCAGGATCCAAACCAACGATATCTAGTAGTTGTAAAACTCTTAATTTCTCTTCATCTTTACTTAAATGCTCGAAATTTCTTAATGGTTCTGCGATAATATCTTCAATTCTTTTTCTAGGATTCAAACTAGAAAGGGAATCTTGGAAAATCATTTGAACGTCGTGGTTGTAATCAAGTTCCTTACGGTTGATTTTTTTGGTAATATCTTTACCTTGATACATGATTGAACCGCTTGTGATTTTTTCTAGGCCAACAACTGATTTACCAGTCGTTGATTTACCTGAACCAGATTCACCAACTAATCCGTAAGTTTCACCAGCTTCAATATTGAAACTGATACCATCGACAGCCTTTACAGAATCAGTAATTCGATTCCAAAATCCAGAACGGATAGGGTAGTGAACTTTTAAATTTTTGATTTCAACTAAACTCATGCTTTCACACTCCCAACCTGATCTGGAAACGAGAAGTTCTTGTAACAAGTACAACGAACTTCATGTCCAGGTTCTATTTCATGCATTGTTGGATTTTCTTCGTGTTCTTCAGGTTTGACCCAAGGAATACGTGATGCAAATCGATCACCAATCTTAGACATCTTTTGTAATGAGGGAACATTACCTTGGATGACATATAAGTCATCGTTTTGATTGTCACGTTGAGGCATTGATCTTAATAGTGAACGTGTATAAGGATGCTTTGGAGTATTGAAGATTTGTTCGACGCTACCTTCCTCAACAGTTTGTCCAGCATACATAACTGCTACACGGTCGGCGGTTTCAGCAACAACTCCCAAATCATGGGTGATCAAGATGATACCGGCATGATTTTCAGATTGAATCTTTCTTAAAACATCTAAAATTTGAGCTTGAATTGTTACATCAAGAGCTGTCGTTGGTTCGTCAGCAATGATTAAATCGGGTTTGCAAGCAATAGCAATCGCGATAATAACACGTTGACGCATACCACCGGAGAGTTGATGTGGAAATTGATGAGCAGTCCGTTTGGGATCAACAATTCCTACTTCTTTTAATAGTTCCAAAACTCGATCGTGTTTTTGTTCAGCAGTTAACTTAGTATGGTAAGTCATGACTTCACTAATTTGATCTTCAATCCTTTTTAGAGGATTTAAAGCAGATAGTGGATCTTGGAAGATCATTCCGATTTTAGCTCCTCGGAATTTGTTGTATCCAGCTTCATCAAGTTTTAAAAGGTTAGTGCCTTCAAAATCAATTTCACCTGAAATTTTTGTTTCGGATGGATCATGCAAACCCATAATAGTTGTGGCTAAAGTACTTTTTCCACATCCAGACTCACCAACAATGGCAAGAATCTCGTCATGATGAACTGTGAGATTAATATGAGAAATGGCATCGTAGTATTTTCCGTTAATCTTAAAAGCAGTATTAACATCTTTAATATTTAGAAAATCTGATGTAGTTTCCAAGATATCCCCTCCTGATTCTAATAATCTTCTTATATAGACCCTAAGGTGCAAAGATACATTCGTACCAGTGCCTGGTTGAACCTTTTTAATAATTGAGTTCGATTATAGTTAATCATTTTCTAATTTACAACCCCTAAAATTAAAATAATATTAAAAAACTTTATTATTTATTCATAATTGAGTTATAAACTTTGTTTTATCTGTATGAACAGACTATACAATTAAATTAGAAAGATTAGAAAAAAGTTAACTTATAAATGACGATACGTATATTTTCAGGTCATTGTTCTAATTATTGGTATCAAAGAGATTAATAGAATATGGAAGAAGATAAAACGGACTAATTAATTGACGTTATAACGCCAGTGGTTTGAACCAATTATCTTAGAAATAAAAAGGAGCTTCAGAAAAATTAGTTTCTGAAACTCCTTTAAAGAAATTTTTTATTATTTTCATGAAAAATTAGTTAGCAAAATGAGTTGAAACGCTACCATTAACGTGTCAAAATATGAAAACACGGTAGTTAAAAAGTGAATTATGAATGAAAATGGTGGTAATATATCCATGAAGAAGGGTGATCCTATGCGTCAACAAATGCGTCATCAAAAGAAAACTAAGAAACCGTTAATTTTAACAATCATCATTTCATTACTAGTTTTAATAGTCCTATGTGTTATCTTCTTTTTTCCATTGAACAATATGTTACGTAATGCAACAGGTAATGATACTCCTAGTGACAAAGCTGTGAAATCAGAACTAGTTAAGAGAGTTAAGGCACGTAAAACCGGTGATTCTAAGAAGGATGAGAAGATTGACCGAGCCGCTTCCGTTTTAGGAAAGAAAAAAATGTCTGAAATTATGTCGGCCGCCGATAGTCAGGATAAAACAGCAACTCTTATTGAGGATTCGTCTGCTTTAACGAAGGAACAATCACAAAAGGCCGCACAAGAAATTTTCTCCAATAATGAATATTCAGGCTTGAGAACTGCTATTAATAATGGAAATTGGTATCAGGCTTACCAGCAATATCAGAAACTTTCTAATAATGGAGAATTGAATCAGTTACAACAAGATATAAATCAAAAATAAAGATAACAAAAAAGTGCAAAGCAATGTTTGCACTTTTTTTGTGATTTGAAATAAACTATATAGTGATGGCATATTTCAAATGAATAATCTTAAGAATTTTCTGGGAATGTGGAAGTATCCGTATTATCGTTATCAGCATCATAGAAAAATGCTTGAATAGGGATGTTGTATTTATTATGAATTAGTAATATCTCTTTTTGAGTGAATCCTAAATCATCATTTTTTCTACGAATGGTGGATGTTGATTTGTCAAGAAGCTTGGCAATATCATTTTGCTTGATGTTCTTTAACGTAAAATATGCTTTTAAATATTGATTGCTATACATAATAAATTCCCTTTTTTTAAGTTTTCCTTAATCAAGGACAAGAACATGTTAAACTAGAAATTCTTTTTTTTCAATAACTTTTTTTGAAAAAGCCATATTTTAAGTTAAAATATCATATATGAAAGGTATAGGTTATATTTGAGACATGATGACGATTGGAAAGTATTTGCGTAAAAAAAGACTTTTGAAGAATTTGACGCTTCAGCAGGTGGTTGATACTACGAAAATAGAGTATGGCTGTACCACATCAACCTCAGTCTTGAGTGCAATTGAAACAGATAAGAACAAAATCATTGATGGTGAGCTCTTATTTGTGTTGTCAGATTTTTATGAGATTGATTTACGAGAATTACAAAAATTAATTCTAAAAAATTTGCAAATTAAATAAGCAAAAAATTATCTTCAAAACTTAGTTGTATTAGCAGATACTTCTATATAAATAAATCTATATTTTTTAATAATTATATTAAATATGGTTAAAAACAAAATAAATGAATGCCGTATGATTGCTCACTTGTAGAGATGCTTAGAAGACAAGTGAGTTTTTTTTGTGCCAAAAGTTTGAATGATAAATCACAAGTGAAATAGTTCACATCTACGAAAAAATAGGTACAATAAAAGCAGAGGATTCGATTTATGTGAACGGCATTACTGATATTGAGGGCAAAATATCTTTAATGAACGGATGATGACTTATGGAATATTGTGTAACCACCAAAAATAATGACAGTTGGTATATTGGTACCAACAATTTCGACCTCTTCAAGGCAGATAAGACTGAAGCAATAATGTTTCAAGGCAATGGTTATCTAGGTATAAGGGCAACTGCCGAAGAAAGAAACTTAAACGAGAGACGTGACATGTTCGTGTCTGGAACGTTTGATGCGTTCAATGATGAAGTTACGGAACTTCCTAATTTGCCTGATCTATTAAATATGGAGATCATAATCAATCAACGAGCATTTTCATTAAGCACAGGATTGATAGAAAATTATCATAAGCATCTCAATTTGAAGAACGGTGAGTTAATTCGATCATTTGATTGGTTAATTGATGGTAATAGAATCAGTTTTAAGTTTTCACGTTTTGTTTCAATGAATGATGTTCATTTATTTGTTTCAAAATTAGAAATTACTTCTAATCAAAGTGATTTAAATATTAAACTCAATTCAGGGATTGATGGTCAATATTCCAATAGTGGAACTCAACACTTAGTTGAAGGCGATAAACGTTTGTTTGATGGTAAAATTCTGCAATTACAGGAAAAGACGCAACAAACGAATATTGGTTTTGCTTTTAATGTGACACAAAAGGCCTATATAGATGAGGTATTGTTAAAAGTTAAGCCCGATATTAGAATGGATCGCCGTCAAATTTTTGACGAATATAATGTTGACATGGCTAAGGGTAAAAGATTCACTTTTGTTAAATATGCTAATGTCTATACGACTATTGATAGCGATGTGGGTAGTGACACTATTTCAGATATATCTATAGATGCAATTAAGCGTGCCAGTTTACTTAATTATGGTGAATTACTGAATAAATCAGCCAATACTTGGAATATCAACGTTTGGCAACGTAGTTTGATCAGTATTGATTCAGATGATGTCAAACCACAAGTAGCAATCAATTTTGCTCGTTATCAGTTGGCGGCCAATACTCCTAAAGATTCAAGAATGAATATTGGAGCTAAAGGTCTGACTGGCGAGGGGTACAAAGGCCATACGTTCTGGGATACAGAAATTTATATGTTGCCATACTTTACTTTTACAATGCCGGAGATGGCTCGCAATCTGCTGAAATATCGTTATTTAGGACTAGATGGTGCCAGAAAGAAGGCTAAGGCTAATGGTTACTGGGGAGCTCAATTTCCTTGGGAATCAGCTTGGTCGACTGATGGTGAAATGACGCCACCTTGGGGATCAGCTGATATTGTAACGGGAAAGCCAATGCGAATTCTTTCAGGTTCTTTGGAACAACACATTACCAGTGATGTGGTTATTGCCGTAATGCAATACTTGTCGATTACTAAAGATGAGAGATTTGCTGAAGAAATGGGTTATGAAATTATTTTAGATGCTGCCAAGTTTTGGGCTAGTCGGTTAGAATGGGATCCTGCACGTAAGAAATTTGTGATCGATAATGTAATTGGACCTGATGAGTACAAGGAACATATCGATAACAATGCGTTTACCAATTACACTGCTTTCTGGTGTATTCAAAAAGCGATTGCAGTGATTGATGTATTGAAAAATTCTAATCCGGAAATATATAATGGATTGAATTTGAAATTAAAGCTTGATGAATCTTATCAAGACTGGATTTCTAAGGTTAACTTGATTTTTCTACCCAAACCTAATGAATTCGATGTTATTCCAGAAGATGACACATATTTACAAAAGAAAATAATTGAAACAGCTCAGTATCAATCCGACGGAGGTCATGCGAAGATCTTCAAAGATTATAATTTACAACAGATTAATGATTTACAAGTTACTAAGCAGGCTGATGTCTTATTGTTAGTCTTCTTATTTGAAGATTTATTTAGTGACGATATTAAACTTGTCAATTGGAATTACTATGAACCCAAGACCACACACGATTCATCACTATCTTTTTCAACTCATAGTATTTTGGCCAGTGATTTAAATTTGGCTGATACGGCTTATGATTATTTTGAAAGAGCATGTGAAGTCGATTTAGGGACTGGCGCCGGCAAATCAAATCAAGGGTTACATATGGCCTCAATTGGTGGTATTTGGAATATGATTGTTGAGGGCTTTGGTGGTGTTAGAGTTCTTGATGGTCAATTAAGAATCGAACCGCATCTTCCAAATAAATGGAATAGTTTGCATTTTGAAATTAATTGGCAAGGTAGTTTGTTAAAGATTGATGTGTACAAGGATACCTTCCAAGTATCTGTTTTAGGAGACGCTATTACTTTTATTAACCACAATGAGATTTATCACGTTGCTGCTAATTCAAAAATAGAAATCCCTATATCGATTGAAGTGAACGTAGAGGATTAAAGAAAAGTCTTATCAATTTCGTTGAGGAGTTGATAAGATTTTTTTGTTGATTAACTAATTAATTTTATATTTTTGAATAATTAAACCGCTTTCTATAATAGAATTAACGTAATAGTATAGGAGGAGAAATTATGAAAAAGGTAGCAATCATCACAGGTATTTCTTCAGGGATGGGAAAAGCGGCAGCGTTATATTTTAAAGAACAAGGATTTGAAGTCTACGGTGGTGCTCGCCGAATTGAAAGATTGGTTGATTTAAAGGAGCAAGGTATTCATACACAGAGTCTAGATGTGACTGATGCCATTTCAGTGCGTGCTTTAGTGGATCGTGCTATTAGTGAACAAGGACAAATTGATGTTTTAGTGAATAATGCTGGTTACGGTGAATTTGGTCCGATTGAAGAGGTACCGATAGAAAATGCTAAAAAGCAGTTTGATGTCAATGTCTTCGGGGCTGCTCAAATAACAAAATATGTTTTGCCGCAAATGAGACAACAAGGTTCAGGCCGAATTGTTAATATTTCTTCAGTTGGTTCTAACATTTATAGTCCACTTGGTGGTTGGTACTACACTACTAAAGCTAGTTTGAACATGTGGAGTGACGTTTTAGATCAAGAGGTCAAACAATTCGGAATTCGTTCAGTTATCATTCAACCAGGTTTAACCAAATCTGAATGGAGTAAGATTGCTTTTGAAAATGCTAATAAGAACTTAATTGAAGATTCACCATATGAAAACATGCTTGATAAAACAGAAGAACTCTTCTCAAAGATTACTTTCAGTGAAGCAACAGCCGAAGATTTGGCAAAAGTATTCTACAGAGCTGCGACTGATATTAAACCAAAACGCCGTTACTATCACTCGATCGTTGATCATGGGATGGTCTTAGTGGCTAGAACGATGCCTAATACTTATCGAGCAGTTTTATCCAAAATGATGAAGGGGATTTAATATGGCATTTTTTGGATTCAAAGATATTGATAAATTATCAGAAGTTGATATGGCCATTTATCGCTATATTGTTGATCACGATGAACAAGTTCCTTTAATGAGAGTACGTGACTTATCTCAAGGGGCACATGTTTCCAATTCTTCAGTCATGCGCTTTATTCATAAAATTGGTTATAGTAGTTTCCCCGAGTTCAAGGTTTCATTTAAAAGTGAGAATCAAGATTTAATGCGTTCAAAAAGTGATGTATTGAATATTATTGATCGGAATGCTTTTCCCAATGACATTGAAAAGACAATTAAGTTGGTAGCTCATTTGATGCTAGATGCTGATAATATTGTTTTCTTTGGAATGGGAGGGTCTGGTGCAATTGCTGAATATGCTTCGAGACAAGCAGCGTCACTAGGATTCAATTCATATGCAGTTAAGGATCCGTTTTATCCTTTGATCCAACAATTACACAATACTTCTAATAATGTCATCGTTACGCTATCAGTTTCAGGGCGGACTAGTGAAATTTTGGAAACTTTAAATAACTTTGTTAATAGTCCAGATACTATTTTAGTTAGTATAACGGGAAATATTGAAAGTCCTATTGCTAGAATTGGTCGCTATGCACTTAGTTACAATATTCCAGAAACTAGAATTCATAAATACTACGATTTAACAAGTCAGGTACCGTGTGTTTATATTGTTGATGGTTTACTAATGGAATTACATAATCAAGACATTGATCGAAAAATAGAATAATGGAACATGTTGTACCGCGATTGGAATATTATTCAAAGCTTAGGTACAGCAATTCAAAGCGCTTACAAAGTATTCAAAATTTGTAAGCGTTTTTCTATACTGGTATTTGTAATCAAATAAAGGGGGATTCATATTATGATGAACAGTTTCAATGCGTTCATGGAAAAACACATTGTTCCGTTTGCTACTAAGTTAAACGAACAACGTCACATCGCTGCTATCCGTGATGCTTTCATGTACACATTTCCAATCACAATGGCTGCTTCAATTGTTATTTTGATTAATAATCTTGTCTTTTCAAAACAAGGTTTTATTGCACAGATTTTATTTTTACCGAAATTTTTCCCACATTTGGAAGATGCTCAAAGGCTTCTAAACTCTGTAACTAACGGAACAATGAATATTCTTTCAATTTTCATTGCTTATCTGGTTGCTAGAAATTTGGCCAAGTATTTTAAAGCCGATGATATGTTAGTTGGATTGACAGGAATTGCTGTCTTTATGATTATGTACACACCTTCAATTATGAAGGGCGGAGTTACATACCTACCAACAACATATCTTGGTGCCCAAGGCTTGTTTGTTGCCATGCTCTGTGGTGGCTTAGTTGGTGAATTCTTACCTAAGCTTACTAGAATTAAGAAACTACAAATTAAAATGCCTGATATGGTTCCGCCAGCTGTTGCTCGTTCGTTTAATGGTTTAATTCCAATTGTTTTTGTCATTATGGCTGCTTCAATTTTGAATTTTCTTATTCAATTGGTTGCACCACAAGGTATCAATGATGTGATTTATAAGTCTATTCAAACACCGCTTACTCATATTGGTGTCAATATCTATGGTGTTATTATCATTGCCATTGTTCAAAATTTGCTATGGCTTGTTGGTATTCATGGTCCAAATACTTTGAATGCTTTGAGATCAATTATTTTTACTGAAGCTGATATGAGTAATCAAACATATATCAATCTTCATGGTGTCGTAGGTGTCCCACATCGTGTTACATGGGGAATTTTAAACGATGTTTTTGCTAACATGGGTGGTTCTGGTATGACTCTAGGTCTTATCATTGCAATTTTCTTAGTATCAAGAAGAAAAGATTATCGTGCTATTGCTAAATTAGCTTTCGTTCCAGGACTATTTAATATCAATGAACCTTTGATGTTTGGTCTACCAATTGTTTTAAACCCAATCATGGCTATTCCATTCGTATTAACACCTGTTGTTAATATCTTGGTTGGTTACTTTGTAACTGTTGTCTTTAATTGGATACCATCGCCGGCGATTAGTATGTCTTGGACCACTCCAGGACCATTGATGCCGTTTATAGGAACTGGTGGTAATTTACTAGGACTAGTAATTGGATTTGTTTGTTTAGCAATTTCTGTAGCTATGTACTTCCCATTCGTTTTGGCAGCTAACAAGATGGCTGTTCCTGACGATGACGAAAATAAAGAGGAAAAAATCGAAAAGGGTGCCGAAGATGAAGATATCAACGGTACTGTAGAAGCTTAATTATAAATATATAACGATGATGTAACGCATTTGAGGAGGACAAATTTATGACTTTAGAAGGAAAATCATTTCCAGACGGATTTTTATGGGGTGGCGCTGTAGCTGCTCATCAATTAGAAGGTGGGTTTGATCAAGGGGGCAAAGGTATCAGTACAGCTGATGTAATGACTATCGGAGCCAACGGTGTGCCTAGAAAAATTACTGATGGAATTGATCCTAATGAATTTTATCCTAATCACAATGCAATTGATTTTTATCATCGTTATCCTGAAGATATAAAATTATTTGCTGAAATGGGCTTCAAGTGCTTTAGAACATCAATTGCCTGGACAAGAATTTTTCCCAATGGTGATGATGAACAACCTAATGAGGCTGGATTAAAGTTTTATGACGATATGTTTGATGAACTACACAAATACAACATTGAACCTGTAATTACATTGTCTCATTTTGAAATGCCATATCATTTGGTCAAAAAATATGGTGGTTGGCGCAGTCGTAAGGTAATCGACTTCTTTGTTAAATTTGCTACAGTTGTCTTCAAACGTTATAAGAATAAAGTTAAATATTGGATGACATTTAATGAAATCAATAATCAAACTGATTATGAATCAACACACGCTTTGTTCACTGATTCAGGAATTGTTCCTAAACCAGAAGAAAATAATGAAAAATTAATGTATCAAGCCGCTCATTACGAGTTAGTTGCTAGTGCTAAAGCTGTCAAAATTGGTCACGAGATCAATCCTGATTTTCAAATTGGTTGCATGATTGCGATGACTCCAATCTATCCACTCACATCTAAACCAGAAGATATTCTATTTGCTCAACGCGCGATGCAAACAAGATTCTGGTTCGCTGATGTTCACGTAAATGGATTCTATCCACAATGGTTGTTGAATCATTTCCAAGAACGTAATTTTGATTTGGATATGACTGACGATGATTTGCAAGTGTTAAGCCAAGGTAAAGTTGATTATATAGGATTCAGTTATTACATGTCCTTTGCTGTCAAAGATACTGGCAAGCTTGAATACAATGAAAGTCATGATCGTGTTAAGAATCCTTACGTTAAGGCTAGTGAATGGGGTTGGCAAGTTGATCCCGTTGGCTTGAGATATGCTCTAAACTGGTTCAATGATCGTTATCATTTACCATTATTCATCGTCGAGAACGGACTTGGCGCTATCGATAAAAAGACTAGTGACAACAAAGTTCATGATGATTATCGAATTGACTATATGACTGATCATATCCATGCAATGAAACAAGCTGTTTTGAAAGATGGTGTTAATTTGATTGGTTATACACCTTGGGGCTGTATCGATTTGGTAGCCGCAAGTACCGGTCAGATGTCTAAACGCTATGGTATGATTTACGTTGATGAGAATGATGACGGAACAGGTAGTTTGAATCGATACAAGAAGGACTCATTCTACTGGTTCCAAAATGTCATTAAAACCAATGGTGCGGAGATAGATTAATATGAAAAATTATGTAGGTTTAGATATTGGAGGAACTTCAGTTAAGTATGGTTTAGTTGACGAAAATGGAGTTGTATCTAATAAAGGACATTTTAAGACTAACGTTGATGACCAAGCTGGTTTGTTGAAGGACTTGGTAACAGCCGTTAAAAACATTCAATCAGTTGATAAGAATGTTTTAGGTATCGGTGTCAGTATGCCTGGTGTTGTCCAAGCAGATGGTTTCCTAACAACTTCTGGAGCTGTGAAATGTTTTACAGGTATCAATTTGGCCCAATTGTTAGAGGAAAAAACAGGTTTGCCTGCCAAAATCGAAAATGATGCCAATGCTGCAGCGATTGCTGAAAAGTGGATTGGCTCAGCTCAAGGAATTCACGACTATATTGGTTTAGTTCTGGGAACTGGAGTCGGTGGTGCGATGATTATTAATGATCAAATCTATCGTGGCGCTCATGCTCGTTCTGGTGAATTCGGTTGGATGATTGTTGAAGATGATGATATTGATGTTGAGATGGGCAGTCTAAATTTCCGTGGTGCGACTGTCATTGGCTTGATCAGACGATATAATCAGTTCAGTGATCAACCAGTTGAAGATGCTCGCCTAATCTTTAAACGTGCTGACGGTGGGGAAGTTTTAGCTCAGAACATTTTGAAGAGTTACTATCATAGTCTGGCAAAGGGAATTATCAATTTGGAAGTTTCCTTTGATCCAGCGGTAGTAATTGTTGGTGGCGGAATTAGCGCTAATACTGAATTCATCGAAAATCTGAATAAGACGATTGAGGAAGTCAAGGCTACACATAATAGTATTAAGGATATAGATTTACCACTTGTCAAAGCAGCTAAATTGAAGAATGATGCTGGGATGATTGGTGCAGTTTATCAATTGATTCACGCATAGAAACAGAATGGCTTGCCCCCGTTAGGTTTTTATAAAACGTGAAAAAAATCAGCGACTCTGTATTTTGAAGTCGCTGATTTTTTGTCCAATTTGTATATTTCCTCCTTGTCATAATTACTATCAACAATAACTAAAGATGATAGGATTTGTGTCGAACCAAAAGTATTTTAAATATTAAATATTTTTATCTGATGGGGGTGAGAATATGAATGATTGGTTCAATAAAAGGATTATGCCAGGTATGATGAAATTTGTTAATACCCGTGTCATAACCGCAATAAAAAATGGTATGTTAGTTTCCTTGCCATTCATCATGGTAGGTTCTGTTTTCTTGCTACTGAGTTCATTTCCAGTTCCAGCGGTTGCTAATTGGATGAATAAGGTTGGTCTAACGCCATATTGGACACAGGCTTATAATGCTTCATTTGGTGTTATGGCAATCTTTGCCGTTGTTGGTATTGCTTATAATTGGGCAAAAGATGCTGGGTTCGAACCACTTCCAGCCGGAATGACAGCTCTGGTCAGTTTTCTACTGATTATGCGTCCAACTACGGCAGTTATGAATGGTACTAAAACAGTTATTGCTGCAAAACAAGCACCTACAATGTTAGGTGGATTTATTGATAGAACTTGTCTAGGCGGTCAAGGGATGATTGCTGCAATCTTAGTTGGATTGTTGACAGGTTGGATCTACTCTTGGTTTTTAAAACATCATATAACAATTAAATTACCTGATGCCGTACCACCCGCAGTTGCTGAATCATTCATTGCTTTGATTCCAGCTTTTGTAATCGTGACAGGCTTCTTACTTGTTTATATCTTCTTTGATTTAGTAGTACACGAAACTGTAACACAATGGATCTATACAACAATTCAAACACCTTTACAAGGAATAACCGATACAGCCGGAGGTGTCTTCTTAGTTGGTATTTTGGTACCATTCTTGTGGTTCTTTGGTGTTCATGGTTCCATCATTGTTGGCGGAATTATGGGACCACTACTACAAGCTAATGCACTCCAAAATGCTCAAATTTTTAAAGCTCACGGTGTTGTAACCCAAGCCTTAGGTGGACATATCTTTACACAATCATTGATGGATCAATTTGGTACCGTTACGGGTGCCGGAATGACATTTGGATTAGCTGTCTATCTTTTGTTCTTCGCTAAGTCAGTACAATTAAAGAGTATTGGTAAATTGGCATTTATTCCAGCTATCTTTAATATCAATGAGCCGATTCTCTTTGGCTTACCAGTTGTATTGAATCCAATCATGTTGTTACCATTTATGTTCATGCCAACATTTTCAATGCTTTCAACATACTTCTTAATTAAGATTGGTATCCTACCATACTTGAATGGTGTACAAGTACCATGGACTACACCACCAGTAATTTCAGGATTCTTGATTGGTGGTTGGAAAGTTATGATTTGGCAAGCTATCATCATTATCGCATCATTCTTTGTTTACTATCCATTTGTACACAAACAAGATGCAATCCTTTATAAACAAGAACAAGCTGAGGCTAGTGCTAAAGCTTAATATATTAGGTTAATAAAGACTCATGAGTATTGTAAGCTCATGAGTCTTTTTATAATCTCTCAGTTAAATAAATTAAAATGATGAAATTATTTATAACATTGATATTGATTTATATGATTGAGAGTAATAATATATTGCCCAAGGAAGCACGAAAACAATGTGCTGAAAGTGGGGAGATTATATGGGGAAATATTTGAATACTAAAAATCATTGTTTAAATATAGTTTGGATTATTATCAATGCAATATTATCGGCAATTACGGCAGTTTTACTGACATATTCGACAAATGCTATTTTTGATAGGAATATCAAAAAATTGTTTTTCTGGTGTTTAATCAATCTTGCAGTATGGATTCTATTATTGTTGAGTGATTACTATCAGGCATTCTTTCAAGAAAAATTTGTTCAAAAGATTTGTGCAGATCTGCGTGTGAAGATTGCTACCGATATGTCAGAAGATACTTATTCACATTTTCATAAAATGAATACGGGTCAATATATTTCCCAATATACAAATGATGTTGGGATGATTGAAAAGAATTATTTGAACAATCTCTACTTGGTTTTGTCCAGCATCTTTGCGGTCATATCATCGGCGATTGCGTTGGCTCTTTATAGTTACTATTTACTGGCGGCAACTGTAGTATTAGCAGGAATTCTCATGACTTTGCCTAATTTACTTTCTAAGCCAATGGGGAAGGTTACTGAAGAATTATCTAGTTCCAATGAAAATTTAAATAGTGAAATTTCTAATATTTTGAATGGATTCGACGTGCTTTATAGTTATAATCGCTTGTCAGTTTTGCCCAAATTGGTTAATAAATATGCTCGACAATATTCGAAAAATAAAGTTGATTATACAAAGACTTCTAAGCGTGTTGAGAATTCAATTGGTAGTATAAGTATCTTCTGTCAGGTAGGAATAGATTTATTAACCGGTATTTTAGCAATTGGACAAATAATCCCTATGGGAGCTATTAGCTCCACCGGTAATTTGGCAGCGACTTTATTCAATTCGTTATCTCAAATTGGCAGTGAATATACGCAAATTAAGGCAACTAATTCTATTGTAGAAAAATTGAAAGTTAATTTAACTCAACAAAAGAAAGCTATGGATTCTCAATCAGAGTTACCAAGCTTTGAAAAGAATATCCAGATTAAAAATTTATCTTATTCGGTTGGTGGAAAGGATATTTTTAAAGATCTTAATTTATCAATAAATAAGGGTGAAAAGGTGCTGATTACTGGAAATAGTGGAGTCGGCAAAAGCACGCTCTTAAAGATAATTAGTGGACAGATTAAGAATTATGAAGGACAAGTTTTAATTGATGGTTTAGATTTAAAGAAAATTGATTATAAATCATTAAATAGAAATATTACATATATTGATCAGAAACCATATCTTTTTGCTGAAAGTATTAGGAATAATGTGACTCTTTGGAGACAAAATATTGAAGAAAAACTTTTCAAGAATTCCCTAAATATGTCCAAAGTTGATTTTCTTAATAATGATGATGCGGTTGTTCAGGACGATGCCTCGAATCTATCGATAGGACAGCAACAAAGAGTGGCTTTGGCAAGATATTATATTAAAGGAACACCGATTGCGCTATTAGACGAAGGTACATCAGCGTTGGATTATGATACGTCTTCAATAGTAGAAAGAAACTTGCTAGATGACCAGAAGAGAACGGTAATCGAAGTAGCCCATAAGTTTAATAAAGAGAACGAAAAGTATTTTACTCAAACTATAAATTTGGAAAATGTTTAATGGCTTATTACGCAAAAAATCGTATCAGTAGATTGATTCTACTAATACGATTTTTTTAATCTAATGCTTGTTCAGCTTGTTTTGCTTGGACACGTTCACTTATCTTCATAAATGGTAAGTAGAAGAACACGCCAATTATGATAGTAACTATTTGAACTAGGACGGCTCGCCAATCACCGGCAGTTGCCAGATAAGCTGATAATAGTGGTGGTGTGGTCCAAGGAACCATAACGACTACTCGATTCATGAATCCAATTGCAGTACAGAAGTAGGCGATTAGAATACCGATAACTGGAGTTAATACAAATGGAATCATCATAGGGATGTTGAAGACGATTGGATATCCGAAGATAACTGGTTCATTAATGTTGAATAGTCCAGGAGCAATGGCTAATTTGCCTAATTCTCTACCTGATTTTTGTTTGGAGAATAGGAAAATAGCAATCAATAAACAAATTGTTGATCCGGTTCCCCCCATCATTCCGAAGGTATCACGGAAAGTGTTAGTCAAAATGTATGGTGCTTGATGTCCAGCAGCAAAAGCAGCTGTGTTTTTGTTCATATTAATTAATAGGACGGGATCAAGTAAGGTACCATTGATAACTGTTTGGTGAATACCAAGTGTGAATAGAAAGTTACCAATCGAGTAGATAAACAACATTCCAAATAGACTGGTATTAACTTTTCTAAGAGGTTCTTGAATAACATTAGTAATCAATGTAACAAGATCTGTGTTTCCAAAAACGGCTAGAAGTGCAGCAATTAAAGCAAATAGGCTGGCCGTTAAAATAGCAGGAATTAAGGAATTAAAAGATGCAGATACGGCAGGTGGGATGTTATCACCTAAATTGATTTGTAAATGTTTAACATTTGATAATTTAATAAATACTTCGGTAGCCAATAAACCAACGATAATACCACTGAACATACCAGTTGTTCCTAAATTACTGAATGAAAGCATGCCAGATACGTCAACGGCCTTTTTAGCACCATTAGGAATTACACTTAATGAAATTGGCATTGTCATAATTAAACTAGCTAGTGAAATAATAGCAGCGGCAATAGGATTACTATAACTTTTGTTACGTGCCAAACAGAATCCAATTGCAGGAGCTAACATTAGACCAGCAATGTTTAGAGTACCGTTAGAAATTAAGTTTCCCCAAACTTGTAAATTGGTTAGGGTAGTACCACTTGCCAGTTTAGGAAAGACAACGTTATTAATCAAAACTCCAACACCAGCAAGGATGAATAGGGGCATGATAACAGTGAAAGCATCACGTAATGATCTCAAGTGAACTTCAGATCCAATACGTGCGGATACAGCAGCAAATTTATCTAAAAATTTTTGACCTTTGCTTTTACTAGCATCCATCTTGATCACTCCATTCTATAAAATATTTCCATTTGATTTGATAACTTCTTTAAACCAATTGAAACTCTTTTTAGGAACTCGTTTCATATCTCTAAGATCATGATTGCCACGGTTTACGTAAACCATTCCATAACGTTTTTCCATATTTCCTTGTGAACTAGGAATGTCGATCAATCCCCAACCGAGGTATCCCATGACGTCTACACCGTCAATACTTACAGCATCTTTCATGGCTTGAATGTGATCTCTGTGGTATCTAATACGATAATCATCGTTGATAGGATTCTTGCCGTCCCATTTTTCACTAACGCCAATTCCGTTTTCGATTGGGAAGAGTGGGAGGTGTGTTTCATTAGAAATAGTGGTTAAAACAGTTCTAAATCCTAATGGATCGATTTGCCAGTCCCATTCGTTAGTTAAAAGATAAGGATTAGGTTTATGACCCTCGATACTGTAAAAGTTAGGGCAGGTATTTATTGGAATTAGTGTGCTGTCGATAGTTGAAGTCGAATAATAGCTGAAACTGATAAAATCACTCTTAGTATGAGAAATAATTTCCATTTCTTTAGGGTCCAAAATATCATCGAGCTGATTTAATTTCATATAATGGAGAACTTCGTCGGAATATTTTCCTTCAGTGAATAGACGAATTAGGTTGTTATCTGCAAATTCTAGGAATTTACGCGTAGCGGCAACATCTGTAGGTAATGCTGTTGCAGGATAAACTTCTTGATAGGCTAGCATGCCACCAATTTGTGTATTTGGATAATTTTCATGAACTTCATTAGCAATGGCAGCGTGGCAAAGGAATACGTGTTGTTGAATTTGATATAGATCTCTAATTGAATTGTCACCTTTGTAACCACTAATTTTGAAAGCTTCAGGAACACTGTAAAGATTTTGTTCGTTGAAAGTGATCCAGTATTTAACTTTGCTACCAAAACGTTTGAGCATTTCCTTTCCATAGCGGATAAAAGCATCAACTACATGCTGACTAACGAAACCATTATATTTTTCAGCAAGATGTAGTGGCATATCAAAATGGTACAAGCAAATCATTGGTTGAATATCATTAGCCAATAATTCATCAATTAAATCATTGTAAAATTTGATACCTTCTTCATTAAAATCGCCGTCACCTTCGGGGTTAACACGACTCCATGAAATTTGGAATCTGTAACAATTCATACCCATTTCTTTCATCAATTTGATGTCTTCTGGATAACGATGATATTCATCAATAGCGACTTTCCAATCTGAAGCATCATCAGTAGCCTTACGAATATCGTAAACAGATTTACCTTTGCCGCCTTCGTTATAAGCCCCTTCTGTTTGCATACTAGAGGTTGAATTGCCCCATAAAAAATCTTTTCTTAATTCATTCATAAAAATTATCCTCCTTTTACAACACGAATTGTACACGCTTACAGTTAACTTGTAAACCCAAATTATTAAATTGGATTATCACGTTTTCAAACCAGATAAACACGGGTATTATATAGTTAAAGATAATATTGAGGTTAGAAAACTATGTCGAAATATGAGGAAATAGCTAACGATATCATAGAAAAAATTAGATCTGGTATTTACAAATCGGGCAATCCACTTCCTGATCAAAAGACGATGGCAACAGAATATTCAACGAGTCGAATGACACTACAAAAATCATTGGCAATATTAAAAACTAAGGGTTACGTTTATAGTCAACAAGGTTCAGCAACTTATGTGAAAAATAATGCTGACAGTATTGCTAACATGGATATTGGTGTAGATCAGTACGTTGGTACTTCAAGTCTATTAGGGAAGGATCACAAGGTAGTTAGTAAAATAATTGAATTTAATTTGAGATACCCTAATGATGATGAACAAAAGGATTTGAAGATTTCTGCTACTGATGCAATTTATGATATAAAAAGATTGCGAATAGTAGATGATGAACCATATGCATTGGAATTCACCAAGATGCCAGTAAATGTTATTCCGGGAGTTAATGATGATGTTTTGCATAAGTCAATTTATGGTTATATTCAAAAAGATCTGAAATTAACAATCGGTGCGGCAGATAGGACCATTATGGCAAAAAAGCCTAATAGTGAAGATATTAAGTATCTGAAGATAGATAAAACAGATCCAATTTTGAATGTAAGCCAAGTAGTTTATTTAGACGATGGAACTCCATTTGAAAAGTCTTCGACGGATAGATCTTATGACACTGGTGGTTATAGGGTATTTCTTTCACATAAAAGTGATTTTTAATAAAAATAAAAGAGTGTTCATATCATTTCCAATGTAAATATTGGTTGATATGAACACTCTTTTTTTATTTTTGGTAACAAATAATAGAACAACTCATTAGTCCAGACCAATCGGGCTTTTTGTGGAGGACGGCACGTATCTAAGAATTTCTTATTTTAACCTTAATTAATCATCAAGACCATACCACCGTTGCGATGCTATAACTTAACTATGCTTTTTAACAGCAAGTAAATAATCGCAATAGAGGTGAACTCTTGGCAACGAAGAAGAAAAAGAAATACCTATATGAAGTCGATTTAATGCGAGTTCTCTTTATCGGCGGAGTTCTACTTAACCATACGACAACAGCTTTTAAGAATAATGTCGGCAATGGTTCAGGTAGTCAATTATTTATCGAAGCAACCCACTTGATGCTTCACTTTACCAGAATGGGTTTTATGTTTATGACCGGACTCGTTTTGGTTCTAAATTATTATAATCGCGATAATCATTGGCTACACTTTTGGAAAAAACGTTATATCAGTGTTGGTATACCTTACATTGGTTGGAATGCAATCCTAATGTGGTTTGCTACCGTTACAGCTGGTGTAGCGATAAGTTGGCCGGATTATTATAAAAATTTAATTGATGCCATCATTCATGGTAACAAGTATTACATGTATTACATCTTAGTAACGTTCCAGTTGTATCTAATTTTCCCATTGATAGTTTATATGTTTAAAAAATTACCAAAGCATCACACTGCTATTCTAGCAGCTAGTGCAATCATTCAACTGTTATTAGTGATAGGAATCAAGTACTGGCTGCCAGGTGTCGACCGTGACAGTTGGTGGTACTTATTTAGAGCTTATGGAATGAACGTTTTGGTTTATCAATTCTACTTTATAGCCGGAGCCTTTGTGGCGATTCATTATGATCAGGTAGATAAGTTTATTGAAAAAAATCATCGTGTGATTGGTTGGTCAACTTTGGTTATGGCTATTGGAACAGTGTTCTTATTCTTTGGTAACCAGAACATTCTAAAACTAAGTATGAGCGCAACTGAATCGATTCATCAACCGTTTATCTTCATCTACGATACGTTCATGATTGCCTTTGTTTTCTGGATTGGGCGGCAATATGCTCATGCTCGAAACAATGGATTACCAAAGATAATTGATCGTATGGTAAGTAATATGGCCAAAGTATCCTTTGGAATCTACTTGGTACAAACAATTCCAATTACATTGTTATATGGGATTCTCAGCATGGTTAAAGTTCCATCAATCGTCATGTTGTTGCTATTACCATTAGGATACGCATTTGTATTAGGCGGAGCCTTTCTTATTTCATGGTTCTGCTACAAAGTTCCCCCATTTGGAGTATTAATTGGACGTCCACAATGGCATTTAAAAAAAGGAGTTAAAAAATATGTCAGAAATAACGAATCTATTAAACAAACAGTTAAAGAATAATAAAAATGAAAAAATTATTAAAGATGAGACCACAAATAAATGGTTCACAGGGCTTGAGTTTGGAGAAGACGTTAATGATTTAAAAAAGACGTTGATCGACTTGCACATAGGATTAGGTGATGTCGTCTTGGTATGTTTACCAAATACGGCCGCTTATCCGGTCTTAACACAAGCTCTTTGGGAAGTGGGCGCAATTATGCATCCTATTTCGGCCACGACACCTGAAAGAGAACTACAACAAGAATTGAGTGATCATGATTACGTGGCCTCAATTGTAGGCGAAAACTTGGTTAATGCTGTTCTGGATGAAAGAATGACTATTGTAACGGCGTTACATTTACAAACTTACTCAATTTTACACATCATTCGTGATCGTAAATTGATGGGCCACGAAGCTGCACTTCCAAAGGAAGATGATCTAGCTTTGATCCTCAATACTTCTGGTACTACAGGCAAGCCCAAGCGAGTTGGGTTGACGCATCGTATTTTGAAGAATGCTGCAGAACATGATATTGAAAGTCACCAAATGAACCAACATGACACAACAATGATAGTTATGCCGATGTTTCATATCAATGCTCAAGCTATTTCAATTCTTTCGACTAGATTGTCTGGTGGAAAAATTGTTGTAACTGAGAAATTTAGTGCTTCCAAATTTTGGAATCAGATTCGTGATAACGGCGTTACATGGGTTTCAGTTGTTCCAACAATTGTAAATATTCTATTGATAAATAAAAATTCTCTAGCGGCTTATAGTAATGATATTAAATTACGTTTTGTAAGATGTTCATCATTTGCTTTACCACTTGATAAATTAACTGAATTTCAAACTAAATTCCATACGAGAATTCTTGAAGGATACGGTATGACGGAGACTGCTAGTCAATGTACAATTAATCCTTTCGATGCACCTAAAGTTGGTTCAGCGGGTAAAGCCTTTAAGACTGATGTCGCTATTATGGTTGATGGAAAAGTGGTATCTGAAAGTAATCAATTAGGTGAAATCGTGGTTAAAGGTGACCATGTTATTAGTGATTACTTAGATCCACATCCAGATTCATTTAAAGATGGTTGGTTCTTAACTGGTGATTTAGGTTATCTCGATAATGACGGTTATCTTTTTGTTAAAGGTCGTAAGAAGGACATTATCAATCACGGTGGTGAAAAAGTTGCGCCTGCCCAGGTTGAAAATATTCTGAGCCAATTAAATTTTGTCAGAGAGGTTTCAGTTATTGGAACTCCTGATACTCTATATGGTGAGGCCGTTACGGCAGTTGTCATCACTCGTGGAGATCAGGATGAAGAATTGGAGCGTCGCAAGATTATGGCGCATGCCAAAGCTAGCTTGGCGAATTATGAACAACCAACACGAATTTTCTTTGTAAAGGATTATCCTCGTAATGCTACTGGCAAAGTAATTCGCTTGAAGTTACGTGAACAAGTAATGTCAGCGTTAGTAGGTAAGCGTGCATGAGCAAAAGAAAACGGACTCTAAAAAAGATTTTAATCAGTGTCGTTCTACTTTTCTGGGCTGTAGTTGCTTTGTATGGTTTTAAACAGACTGATACAAGTAGTTCCAGTTCAGGCTTACAAACGGTAACAGTTGGTTATCAAAAAGGTGATCCTTTCGATATTGCCAAACAACGTGGTGAGTTTGTTAAGAAGATGAAGGCCAAAGGCTATAGAGTGGTCTTCAAAGAGTTCCAAGATGGTAATTCTCTAATGCAAGCTTTGAAAGCAGGTAGTGTCGATTACGCTAGAACTGGTGATACACCTCCAGTCTCTGCCTTATCAACGGGAACTAAGTTGACCTATGTAGCGGCTGGATCTTCTAAAGCCAAAGGTTCAGGAATCCTGGTTAAGAAATCTTCAAGTATTTCTTCAATAAAAGATCTGAAAGGTAAGAAGGTTGCTTATACCAAAGGAACTAGTTCACAGTACATGTTATTGGCAGCTTTGAAGAAGGCTGGAATGAGTGCTAGTGATGTTACTTGGGTCAATATGGATCAATCAAGTGCCAGCGTAGCCTTTTCTAAAGGTAAGGTAGATGCTTGGGCTACTTGGGATCCTTACACTTCACAAGCTGAAACTAATCAGAATGCCAAAGTACTAGTTGATGGTTCTGGAATAACGAATAATCGTGACTATGTATTATCAACACAAAGTTATGCTAAGGAAAATACTGAGGTTTCTAAATATTTAATTAAGTATCTAGAAGAGGATATGCAATGGGCTAACAACAACCATAGCGAACTCATAACGATGATGAGTAAGTCCTTGAAAGTTTCTAAAGCAGTAGTCAAGAGAATGGTAGAACGCCGTACTTATGGTATCTACACTATGAATGCTATTTATGCTAAGGAAGAACAAAAGATTGCTGATACCTTCTATGATGCAGGACTGATCGATAATAAAGTAACTATTAGCGATTCAGGTGATTATAAGTAGAATAATATTGAATTAAGGAAGTCGACTAAATAGTCGGCTTTTTTGTTATAATGTTAAAAACAACTTATAACTATAGTATAACGATAAAAATGAGCTTTATTGTAATTGCAACCGAGGGTTTCTGTTCAATGAGATCCACTTAAGATATGCTTTTAAATATTAAACGAGGTGGACTTAATGAAAATAGGCAAACAATTACAGGATCAACGTAAGCAACATAATATGTCACAAGAGGATTTAGCAGCTGAATTAAATATTTCTCGTCAAGCAATTTCTAAATGGGAAAATGGAACTTCTTTACCTAGTTTCACCAATGTGATTGCTATAAGTGATTTGTTTGATATTTCTTTGGACAAGCTTATTAAAGAGGATCCGGCATTAATCAATAAATTTGAGCATGAAAAGATAGGATTAACCAAAGTAGAAACAATTATTACGGTCGGATTTGTGTTGGCATTTATAGTCTTAGGAGTTTGTTATTTTTATGGAGTTACTTCACATGAGATGATGGATTGGATTTCGTTATTTGAATTAGTTACTGGTATTGGTTTTTTAACTAATATTAAATGGAAATTATTCAATAAATCACTCAATAAAAGAGCAGTTATTTTTGGCATATTACTATTAGCTTTATTTTTGATACCTCAGATTATGCATGCTACTCCTGAAATTATTAAAGGAATAGATCAAGGTATTTCTTACGGTAGTTAATAACGAATGCATAACGATATATTTTTTATAAAGGAGTCGACTTTAGGTCGATTCTTTTTGTATATTTAAGTGACAAAGTAAAAGCAACCTCTAGGTTCTCGTCCAATTAGATAATTACATCTAGAATTGTAACTAAATAAAGGGGGCACCAAAATGAAGATTGGTGATCAGTTACAAAAACAGCGAAAATCACATCATATGTCACAGAACGAATTGGCAGAGAAACTTCATTTAACCAGACAATCGATTTCAAAGTGGGAAAATGGAACGACGTTGCCTAGCTTTGCTAGCGTAATTGCCATTAGTGAAATATTTGGTGTCTCTTTGGATGAGTTAATCAAAGGAGATGTTGCTCTAATGGATAAACTTAAAGATGATGGAAAGATTAGGTTGACCAAGCTTGAAACAATAGTCATTACGGGACTCGTATTCGTAGCTATTGCTCTGGCAATTATTTATGGAACGGGAATATCCATGGATGATGTGAGTGATTGGATGTCAGGATTCTCTTTAATATTTTTTATTCTCTTTGCCAATAGCATTAATCGAAATAAGTTTAATGAAAGTCTTAATAAGAAGGCTGTGATTTTTGGGATTCTATTATTAATTACGATTGTAGTGCCATTTATTATGGGAATCTTTAGTGGTTTCTTACAGGAATCGATTAGATTACAGAAAAATGTTTAAAGAAATAGCCCCAATAGCTCAAAATCGAGTTATTGGGGCTATTATCGTTAATCTTCAGAATTAAAGTCAATCATGGGAAGTGTCATAGCTGGGAAACCACTTGCTGCAGTCATCATTGAGACTAATGGGCGTAAATAAGATAGTAAAATCGTTGCAGCATCTGTTTGTAAAATTTGCAAAGCGTCAACATTGGATATGTCATCATCAACTTTAAAATACGAAGATATTTTACTAGATATTTTATATGGCACCTGGTCTTGATCAAGATTGACGAAAAGACTTAAGTAAACGGGAACAGCTGAGCTCCAATCTATTTCTAATTCCGGAGGCATTTCGATCATAGTTTTAATGTCTAATTGTTCGAGGCCGTCGACGATGTCGAACTGTTCGTTAACTTTGAGATCGAATTCCGAAACAGTGGGATCATCAAATTCTAAATATCGATCAATTTTATTCATGATTCTCCTCCATTCATTTTCGTAAGTTTAGCACGTTGCCGAAAAAAACGATATTTATCTGCCATTCCAATAAAAAAATCGACCTTGAAGGGTCGACTTTTTAAGCGGTTTGTTTTTGAATTTCCTTTTCACCTAGAATTTCGTTGAGGACTCGATCGGCTACAATACCGATTTGACCAGCATTACGATTCTTAGGACAATCTTTTTCATAGTAATTAGTTGATTCTTTCATAACGACGATGCGGTCGGCCATACGAGCAGCCTCATCGACATCGTGGGTTACAAGGATAGTTGTAAGATGCTGCTTTTGACAAACATCAAGGATCAAATCCTGCATTTTTCTTCTAGTTAAGGCATCTAATGCGCCGAGTGGCTCATCTAACAATAAAACTTTAGGATTAGTCATCAATGCTCTAGCTAGGGCAATTCGTTGCTTTTGACCACCTGATAATTGATTAGGAAAGTGATCGGCGTAATCGCCCAATTCAACAAGATCTAATAATTCTTTGGCATGTGCTTTAGTATTTTTATCTTTAGAGCCAAATGATAAATTGTCTAAAACATTCATCCAGGGAAGTAAACGATCTTCTTGGAACATCATTCTCATAATGGAGCGAGAGTTGTCTTCACCAACAGTGATCGACCCACTAGTTGGTTTTTCTAATCCAGCGATCAACCTTAAGAGGGTACTTTTACCGCCACCACTCATACCAACTAAGGCAATGAATTCACCTTGATTAATATTGAGGTTTACATTTTCCAAAGCGGTTAGATCTTGATACATTTTATTAACATTTTTAATTTCAATCATTGAATTTTTATTCATTTAAACGTTGCTCCTTCCAGTTGTTTGCCATTCTAGTAGTAAACTTTCAAAGCCTTTAGCGACTAAGTCAGAAATTTTACCTAAGATGGCGTAGACGACGATACATAAAATAACAGTTTCCATATCCATGAAATCTTCAGCATTATTAGCCATATAACCAATACCAGAACTGGCTGAAATAGTTTCGGCGACGATTAATGTAGTCCACATCACACCTAAGGCATAACGGATACCAACAAGAATTTGTGGTAAGGCAGCTGGGAAAATAATTTTGAAGAACATTTGGCTTTTGGAGAGTTCATAAGATTTCCCCATTTCAATCAAGTCGGGATCGACGGAACTGATACCGTGGAATGTATTGATATAGACTGGGAACATTGTTCCAATAGCCACTAGAGAGATTTTGGCTGATTCATTGATACCAAGCCATAAAATAATTAATGGGATAAGTGCCAAATGAGGGATATTACGAAACATCTGAATAGAGGAGTCGAATAGTAAACGACAAGTCTTTGACATTCCGTTGATAAATCCGAGGATAAAACCAACTCCACCACCAATCAAAAGACCGACAGTTGCACGATAAAGACTGATACTTAAGTTTTTAGGCAGGTCACCACTTTGGGTTAGCTTGATTCCATCTTGAAGCACCGCTAGAGGTGATGGTAAAACGGAACTTGATAACCAACCTAAAGTAGAACTGACCTGCCAAAAAAGAATTAGAATAATCGGCAAGAGAAATGGTAATAATTTAGTTACGGGAAGAACGAACTTCCTCTTTTTGCGTGCTATGGTCAAAGAATCTTGCATCGACTAAGCCTCCTTTAATTGTTGAGTCACTTCTTGAGCTAGAAGTGTACGTTGAATTTTTCCAGTAGCATTCTTTGGTAATTGACTACTAAAGATATACTTTGTGGGACGTTCAACAGGTAATAACTGCTCATTTGCTAATTCATTCAACAATGCGAGTTGGTGTCGATGATCTTGACTGATTTCAGTTGGGACAATAACAGCAGTAACAGTCTCACCGTAGATTTTGTCAGGAACACCAATTACGGCCATTTCACGGACAAATTTCAAAACGTTAAGACAATCTTCAACGGCAAGCGGATTTACATTTTCACCACCACGGATAATCATTTCTTTGCTACGGCCAGAAATTTGGAGATAACCATCTTCATCCAAGGAACCCAGATCTCCGGTTAAAAGCCAACCATCATGGAAAGCTTCAGGTTGAGGATCGAGATAGTGTGTAATAATACTTTCACCTTTAATGGCAATTTCACCTACTTGACCGACAGCCATCTCTTCATAATTGGTACCGAGAATCTTTAATTCAGTACCAACTGGCAAACCAACACTATTTTGAAGAGGCCGGTCCAACGGATTTTGAGCGATTTGGCTAGCTGCTTCAGTCATACCGTAACTTTCAATTAAAGGAACGTTGAAACGACGATTGAATTCCTCGTGAGTACTAGGCAATAACGGTGCTGAAGCGGTTCTGAGAAATCTCAGATTGTTGTCAGTTGGTTGTTGGTCACGCTGTAGCAGAATGGCGATAATAGCTGGTGTGAGTGAGACCCAAGTTACCTTTTCACTACTGACTTCTTTCCAGAATAAGTGGGCACTGAATTTAGGACGGAAGAGTAACTGTCCATGAGATAGACGAGTAGCTAGGTTGGAGATAACCAAAGCATTGATATGAAACATTGGCATCAAGATAAAAGTGCTATCGTGACTAGTGAGTAACTCGCTATCAATGACGTGGAAAGCACCAGCTAAGAGTTGATGGTGTGTTAAACCGACCCGTTTAGGTTTCCCTGTTGTACCAGAAGTATGCATGATAACCGCTAATTGATCATCATCGGGAGTTTCATTGAGATGTGCAATGTGTTTGTTGCGGATAAAAATTTGTACTTCAGGTTCATGTAAAGTGGTTAAACGGGGTTGATTAGTAAAAGTATCTTTTAAGATAGATAGTTCTTTAATATCTTCATTAAGAATAATTGCTGAATAATTATATTGATCTTCCAGTTCACTAATTTGAATTTCAGTAGAAACCGGATTAATGGGTTGTACAATAGCACCAATGTCCCAAAGACTTTGAATAACGATAGAGTAGGAAACCGAATTAGACAAAGCAACTAAGACGATATCGTTATGACCAATTCCTTTGTTTTGCCAATAGTTTTTCCAAACATTTTCTTCTAAGTTAAGTTGACTACCAGAGTACCAGTGCTGACCAGCATCTTGCATCAAAGGACGAGAAGAGCCATCAATTAATTGTTGTTTTAATCTTTCTGTAAGTTCTGACATAAGTAATACCAAGTCCTTTCACTTGTTTAATTGTTCGATTGAATAAACATAGTTTACAAGGAAGATAGAGAAGTAACTACTTAGTTTCGATAAGGTTTTTATAAGAAGATCTTAGAAAGAGGAGAGGATTCCACAGACTCGGAAATTTCAGGACTGTAGCAAACCGGAAGAAATGGATCTGTGGAATCCATTTAAGCAGCATACTTGAGAAAAGTAGCCAGACCGAGAAGATCTAAATCAATAAAAAAATAGAACACTGCCGTCCTCCGCAAAAAGAAAATTTGGCTGGAACGCCATGGGCCGGCTTAGAGCTAATTATTTTCTACACCGTGTAAAATACTGGATCTCTGAGCTCGATTATTCTCTAAGTAATAAATCGCTAAGGAAATCTTATGGCTGAATCAATTTTCTTGTTGCTCCAGACTAAATCCCGCTTTGCTTAGTAACTACTGTAAAATCTAACCAATAAAAAAATCCAATCCCAGAAAGGATTAGATTTTATCAAAAATAATTTTAAAAATACTACCGCGAGGATGATTATCCAAAACTTCAATAGTACCGTTATTCAATTTGACCAGTTGTGCCACAATAGATAGTCCCAAACCACTACCCTTGATTTCGTTAGAATGAGAGGTATCAACCCGGTAGAATCTTTGGAAAATAAGTTTCTTCTGATCATCAGGAATACCCATACCAAGATCAGTAACCGATAATTCAACTTTATTATTAATATCCTTTAAACTTAAGTTAATAGGGGTATTGTCATCAGAATATTTATTGGCGTTGTCTAAAAGAGCTACAATAATTTGTTTCAAAGTATCAGAGTTTCCAGAGATATGTAAATTGGGATCAATATCTAAAATCATTTTGTGAGGGATCGAAGGTTCGTAGTGTTGGCCAATTTGTTCAGTGATCTCTGATAAGTTTTCATCCTGTAGAATAACCTTGGCTCGATCGGCTCGAGATAGGTGTAAGAGATTCTCAATTAAATTCTGCATTCTTAAGGATTCCTCGTCGATGAAATCGAGTGATTCAGGAATGACTTCGGGATGTTTGTCACCATGACGTTTGATTAAATTGATATTGCCTCGAACTGCCGCAATTGGTGTACGCAATTCATGTGAGGCGTTGGAGACAAAGTCTTTTTCACGCTGTAATCGTTGATTTTGGGCAGTCAGTAATTCATTAAAAGCGTTACCTAACTCGTGAATTTCTTGTGGACTCTGTGGTACTTCTAAAGTAGGCTGATCAACTTCAGAATTTTTAGTCGTATTCTTAGTTTCTTTGACTAATTGAATGGTAGGAGCACTTAATTTGGCGGCTAATTGATGTGCCCACCAGGTTCCAAAACCTAACGTAATGAAGACAACAATACTGATAATGATTATTAAGAGAATTAAACTATTGATCAATCGATTTAAACTGACCCAAATTTGATAAGTTGTATTAGAGTCTTTTTGTGAAAAGAATAAAAAGAATCCAAAACTTTTGACGTAAACAACATTTTTGCCAAAAATACTGAATTTCTTTTGAGCAATAAATTTCTTGGAAGCCGAGGAGGTCATAATAACTTGTCCCTCCCGGCCTGATGTTGCAGTGATAGATGACTTATTAGTTTTGACTCTGATAACGGTATTTTGTTTGGAATGACGATTATTTTGATTATTCCAGTGGATAAAACTAGGAATATCGTCAATGTTAGCTCGATTCAAACTCATCATTTGCCCTTGAGCCTCATGAACTGTCATCAGGGATTGTTGTACACCAACAATAATTAAGATTAAGGCACTGATTGATAAAGTAATGATAATGACTAATTTCTTAATGCCGTTGTTAATTAGTTCTTGATAAGTGAGTTGCTTGTCATTCATTCTGTCACATCCTCAAGTGAGTAACCAACGCCTCTGATAGTTTGAATAAGAGGTTTATTTTTTTTGCCATCGATTTTACTTCGTAAGTAACCGACATAAACATCAACAACATTTTGTTGACCCAAGAAATCTTCACCCCAGACGTTATCAAGTAATTCGTCACGAGTGAAAACTTTGCCAATATGTTGAAGGAAGAATAGCAAAAGATCGTATTCACGTCTAGTTAGTTGAACAATTTCGTCACTTCGAGTTACTTGATGTGACTTAGTATTCAAAATCAAATCAGCAATTTGATAAGTTTGGTCAGGTTCTGATAGATGTTCAGCACGTCTTTGAATAACGCGAACCCTTGCTAGTAATTCTTCGATTTCAAAAGGTTTGGTGATGTAGTCGTCAGCACCATTATCTAATCCGGCAACTTTGTCACCAATGTAATCACGAGCCGTCATAACGATAACGGGAACCTGATCATGCTTTCTGATACGACGTAAAACTTCCATACCATCGAGTTTAGGTAACATCCAATCTAAGAGAATCAGTAACAGGTCGTTTTGATGTTTTTCGTATAAGTCCATAGCTTCAGCACCGTCATTAGCGATAACTGTTTTAAAATCCTCAAATTGTAATTCTTTACTAACGTAACTCGAAAGACTACGTTCATCTTCAACAATTAAAATCGTGTTTTTCATTAACAAATCTCCCAAATAATTATTTAGTTTATTATAAACACCTTTTAATAAAGAAAGCTAAAAATTCCAATTGGTTAGTCTTTAACTTTACTGAGTGGTAAGAGAATATAGCATTTTTTTGAATCGGTTTATGTTACACTACCAATTGATCAGTTAAAAAGGATGACTTAAATGGAAAAAGCAATTGAGATTCTCAAGAAGAATAACTACAAGGTAACTAAACAGAGAACAGACTTAATTAGTTATCTGAAAAATTTTACAATTCATTACGTTGCCATCAACGATATTGCCAATTACATGCGCAATCTCTATCCTGGCATGAGCAATAATACAATTTATCGTAATCTAAAAGAATTTGCGGATATTGGATTGGTTGAGTATCAGGAAAAAAATAAAACACTGGTAAAGTATCAATGTGATTTTGAACACCGCCATCACCACCATTTTGTCTGTAAAAATTGTGGCCGGGTAACAGAGCTGAAGGCTTGTCCAATTGAATTTTTCACCGATCAATTACCAGGTTATACAGTTGAGGGGCATGCCATAGAAGTTTATGGATTGTGTGCTGACTGTACTAAGAAATTGGAGAAAAAAGAAGCATAAAGTAAACAGATTGTTATTCTAGTTTAGAAATTTAAAACAGCACTTATTTAGGATAAACGTAAATATATACGTTCCTAAATAAGTGCTGTTATTTTATTCCAAATATCACTCTGGAACCCTTAAATTATATTTAGTGGCTCAAGCGCCAGTTCTTATAACTTAGACCTAAGAAGTAAGCAATTACTTCAAAAGTTGAGATAAAGAAGGTTACGGGCCAGTTTGTTATAAATGCCAAGTATAATCCTAACCAAACTCCGATTAATGAGAGTCCAACGGAAACAATAATCATTTTAGGTACCGAGTGAACTATATATTTAGCAGTAGCGGCTGGTAATGTTAATAGTACAAAGACTAATAATGAACCAACGATTTGTGCACCAATACTTACACTCAAAGCCAAGGTAATTAAGAAAGTAATTGAGAGTAATTTAGTTTTAAGTCCAGCGGCTTGAGCACCAATGTGATCAAAAGAATCGAAGGATAGTGGTTTGTAAAAGATGATGAAGATCAAAATAACAAAAATGGCTAGAATCAGTAGTTGATGAACTTCTTTAGCACTGATACCAACGATACTTCCAAACAGGATATTTGTGGCATAACTGCTTGATTCAGAGGATAACGATAGAAAAAGAATTCCTAAACCTATAAACAATGAAGAAATAGCACTGATTGAAGCCTCACGACGGGATGACTCGCTACTTAAACTACCAACAGCAATTGAACTAACTAGAGTGAAAAGGATCATTCCCGCTAAGGGAGAAATGCCGATTAAGATACCAAATGATGCTCCAGCAAAACCTATTTCTGACAATGTGTGAGAAAGAAAGGACATGTTTCTCGAAACTACGAAAACACCTACTAATCCGGCTGTTATTGCAATAAAAGTACTGGCAATAAAAGCCTCACGCATAAATTCATATCCAAACATAAAATTATCCCTCCATCTCGAACATATCTTTAGAAACCTTTTGCACATCGATAGGTTCAATCGTCTTATTTTTAAAGAGAAGAGCCTTTTTAGTGTATTTCTTTGTTAAATCATAATCATGAGTAATGAAAATGACAGTTATATGGTACTTATGGTTCAACTCTTGAACTAAATCCATCAGTTGGGTTTTGACTTCTACATCTAAACTGGCTGTCGATTCATCCAAAATTAAGATTTTAGGATCATTCAATAGTGCTTGAGCCAGATAAGCTTTTTGTTTCTCACCACCAGAGGCCAAACCTAATGGTCGATCCTTGATTTCCGTTAGACCAGTTCTTTTGAGAATAGTTTTAATTAAAAGATTGTTTTGACGGCGTTTTTCAGGATTTAGTGTTACTTTCAAATTCAAACGAATGAATTGTTCGATACTAAGTGGATAGTCAGAATCGACATTTCGGAATTGCGGAACGTAACCAATCGTTTGACTGGAAGTCTGAATGGTACCGCTAGAAGGTTTTTCTAAACCAATAATTATTTTGACAAGGGTGGTCTTACCTGAACCATTAGGACCAACTAAGCTGATGAAATCACCATCGTTGATTTGAAAGTTTAAATTCTCAAAAACTAATTGATTACCGAATCTTTTTGATAAATTTTCTACTTTGATCATAATTATTTCTCACTTTGTAAAATTTTGTTGAGGTCCTTATATTGTGACAGCATCCACTGTTTGTAAGTTTTACCCTTAGGAAGGGTTTCTGTAACTTTTAGAACGGGAATATCATTAGCCTGAGCCTTTTTAACGAAATTATTGATAATTTTGCTGTCAGTCTGTGTGTTGAAAACTAAGAAGGCAATTTTTTTATTTTTAATACCTTGATTCATCTGTTTGATATTGGCTGGAGTAGGATCCGTGCCATTTTCAATAGCTTTTTCAAAAGATTTATTGGCAACTTTAAAGCCGATTGATTTAAGTGAATAATCGAAAACTGGTTCACTGACATAAACATTTTTATTTTTGGAATTTTGTGACTTCTGACGCAATTTTGTTAATTCGTTTTGAACGGGTTGAAGTGAACTGATGTATTTCTGAGCATTATCTTCAAAATAAGTTTTGTCATCAGGATCTTTTTTTGCTAATTCTTTGGCTAAATATTTAGCATACTTAGGCATGGTTTGTGGTTTGTACCAAATATGAGGATTGTCGCCGACTTTTTTGTTCATGACGTTTTCACCAATTTTGATGAAAGTACTATTGTCATTTTGATTTAGTTTGTTCATCCAAGAATCATAGCCTAGGCCGTTAGCAACAGTGATATCTGCATTGCTGACTTGCTTGGCTACATTAGTGGTTGGCTCATAATCATGAGGATCGATTGCAGGATTATTAATAATAGAAGTAACGGTTCCTTTATCTCCAACGACTGCTTTAGCAACTTCAGCGTAAAAATCAGTCGTGGTAACGATTTTAATTTTGGAATCGTTGGATTTAGTGGCGGTCTTATTTGAACAACCAGCTAAAACAAATAGAAAGATGAGAAGTAAGAAACTTAATAGGCGGTATTTTTTTAAATTCATTTTTAAACTCCTTAATGATAAATATTACTATTCAATCATAAATTAAGTGTCTTTAAATGTAAATGATAATATTTATCATTTACGCCATTAACAAAAAATAATTATAAGCTCCTTATAGCACAAAAAGGGATGCAATCCTAAAATTATGTACCAAAAAAGCCTGCCAATTCGTAATTCAACTGACAGACTTCTTTTATTTATTCAGAATATTTTTGAATGTTTTTAGCTAACTTAATTATCCTACTTTTGATGTCATCACGAGCGTCACGAAAATCCTCCATGACCTCGGCCTCATCACCAGTACTTTCAGCAGGATCATTGACGGGCCAATGTAACCAACGAGTTGACTGGGGAATAATGCATTTATCACGTGCCTCACCACAAAGTGTTATGACAAGATCAGCTTGATTCATAAAATCATTATCGATTAATTTGGATGTTTGTTGTGAAATATCAACGCCATCTTCCGCCATAACTTTTACAGCTAATGGATTGAGACCACCGATACGGATACCAGCGCTTCTAACGTCCCATGTTGGCAAATATTTCTTAGCATAACCTTCAGCTATTTGACTCCGACAGGAGTTTCCGGAACAAAGAAAATATAATTTTTTATTCATTATTTTTTATTCCTAGTTTAATTTGACATTCAGGGCAGAGACCATAAACTTCCATATGATTACCAGAAATCATGTATCCGGAAATTTCAGCGGTCTTTTTTTCGAGCCCTTTTTCGGTGTCACTGAATCCTGGATACGTAACGTCTACAATACGTCCACAATTAGTACAAATAGCGTGGTAATGGGGTGTTCCGAAGTAATCATAATGAGTACTTCCATCACCATTCTGAAGTTCCACGACTAAATGATGGTCAACGAAAGTATTGAGGGTATTATAAATCGTAGATGCCCCCATATTGGGTAATTCCTTACCTAAAGCATCACGAATTATTTCAACAGTAGGATGATTATGATGGCTAACTAAGTAGGCCAAGATAATGTGACGTTGGGGAGTAACCCGAAGCTTGTGATCCTTTAGGATTTGTAACGTTTCTTCCATTACGGCATTACTAGCCATGAGCAATCTTCCTTTCTACTTGAGAATCATTACAAAGTAATTATATTACTAAAGTTTGAAAAATGGCAATAATTTGAGTTTAATTGTGAAACCATTTTAATGACGTGAACAGTTTACTTTTCAGAAAATAAGAGGTATTATGTACTCGTTAATAGATGAGAACCATTCCAATGTAATGAAAAATTAAGGAGTGAGTACCATGCCTAAAACAAAGAAGAAACAAAGTTTGGCCGAGAAGATCAACGTAATGCGTGCCAGTGTAATGGGCGCTAACGATGGAATTATTTCCGTTGCTGGTATCGTTATCGGTGTTGCTAGTGCACAAAGCAATAATCATGCTATTTTCCTATCTGGAATTGCCGGTATGCTAGCCGGAACTATTTCAATGGCAATGGGCGAATGGGTTTCTGTAAGTACCCAACGTGATACTGAGAAACGTGCTATTGAAAAGGAATCTGCTCAATTAGATGGCCATTATGATGAAGAATTTAGTTATATTCGTGATAAATATCAATCTACGGGTATTTCAAAAGAATTGGCCACTCAAGCCACAACGGAAATGTTGAGCGATGATCCTTTGGATGTAGCGGTTCGTGAAAGATACGGTTTCAATCCCAAGGAACAAACAAGTGCCATTGCGGCGGCATTGGCTTCGATGATTTCATTCCCAACGGGATCAATTTTACCCTTAGTATCAATTACGATGTTTCCCCAAAGTATTAAATTATTTGCAACTGTGATTGCTGTTATTATCGCCTTAATGATTACTGGATATGCTGCCGCAACTCTTGGTGGAGCTAAACGTAGCAAGGCTGTTATTAGAAATGTCGTTTCAGGATTGTTAACTATGTTTGTAACCTATGCGATTGGATCACTATTTGCACATTAGTAAGGAGGAAGAAGAATGAAAACTATGTCAGTTTCAAAACCAAAGAAGCAAAAGAAAACAATGGCGGAACGTTCGAATACCCTTCGTGCTGGTGTGTTAGGGTCCAATGATGGTATTTTGACCGTTGTCGGAGTACTGTTTTCAGTCGCCGTTGCTACAACTAATACATTTACAATTTTTATTGCTGGTTTGTCAGATCTGTTGGCATGTGCTTTTTCAATGGCTTCTGGGGAATATGCCTCAGTTAGCTCTCAAAAGGATACTGAAAGAGCTGCAATTGAAAAAGAACGTGAATTGATCAAAACCAATTATCAAGACGAATTAGATGTAGTAGCCAATTACTACGTAGAACGTGGCGTTAAAAAGAATACTGCTGACAGCATTGCCAAAGAATTAATGGAAAAAGATGCCCTAGGAACAGTAGTAAGAGTCAAGTATGATCTACAATTAGGACATTATATGAGCCCATGGGATGCTGCATTTTCATCACTAGTATCAGCAGCATCAGGTGGAATTTTCCCATTAGTAGCAATGACATTATTACCTGCAACAATAAAGTGGCCAGGAACAATTTTAGCTGTAACATTATCAGTCGCTTTAACCGGATATTTAAGTGCAAAGTTAGGAGACGGATTAGTTAAGACTGCTATTATTAGAAATGTTATTGTAGGAATAATTACTATGGCAATACACTATTCAGTTGGATTAATGCTATAAAACAAAGAGCGAAGCAAGGACGCCCAGCTCGTTTCCACTATATTGCCAAGTACATTGGTTATTCCAAAATAGAAGGAAACTACATTATCGAATAGAAAAGCTACAATTAATTATTAATAAAATAGAAGAAAAAATAGGATGCACCCAATCAAAAGAAGAAAGGGTAGCATCCTATTATTTTGTCTTCAACATGAGATCTAAAGATTTTTGTAATTCAGCCAATTGTTTTTCGTCAGTACAATTGGAATTACGACGAATATTTTGTGCGATAACCAATTTCATAGCTTTATCAACACTAGACTTAACAGCAGACAATTGCATAAGGACTTCATTACAAGCCTTACCTTCGTCCATCATCCTAAGTACAGCATCAAGTTGACCACGAGAACGTTTAAGACGACTAATAATCTTTTTACTAGCGACTTCTTCGGGCGTTTGTGTCATAAGTAACCTCCCAAATTGATTTCATGTTCCAATTATACCTATGCGGGTACCGGGTAGCAAATAATTGCTTTATTTTTTCTACAATCATTGATAAAACAAAATAGTTGCCAAAAATTACCCTAGGGGGTATATTATTTTACATAGATATGAGAAGGAGATTGAATGATGGCTAATATTACAGAATTATCAGATAAGACATTCAATGACGAGACAAGCAAAGGCCTAGTCATTACAGATTTTAATGCAGACTGGTGTCCTCCATGTAAAATGATGAACCCAATTCTTGAAAAGTTATCATCAACAGATGAGTTAGGCGACAAGATTAAATTTACATCAATGAATGTAGATCATAATCCAGACACACCAAATAACTTTGGAATTCAAGGAATCCCTACATTTATCATCAAGAAAGATGGTAACATAGTAGGACGCATGGTTGGATATCAACCAGAGGAGAAGTTCCGATTAGAGTTAGAGAAATATATGTAGAGAGTGGAGCAAAGGCGTTCAGCTCCTGAGGACTGAGATAGTTGGTCTTGCACAGGAATCTGATTTGCATAGCTCGTTTGCACTATACATGGTTATTTAAAATAGAACTAATTGACTCCAGAATAAAAAGTTTCTCCAAAGAAATTGTTAAACCAATAAATATAAAGACTACTTAAATATAAATATAAGAAATACACTAAAATTAGACGAATATAAGTAATAAATTATGGGCAAATCAGTAGGCGGGTTTGTCTATTTTTTTGTCCTAAAAAGGTACTATTGGTACGTAAATAAATAGAAAATTTTCTTGTAATCGATTACAAGTGCTGGTGCTATAATGATCCTGAAAAATATATAGAGGCGATTATTATGATGCAATTTGGAAAAAAAGTAAATTTCAGACCATTATTAATTAGTTTGTTTGTTGGCTTTATACCTGGAAATGTTGCTTATGTGTTCTTTCAAAATGGCTGGGTAGGTCTCTTTGTTGGGCTTTGTTTCTTTAGTATTATATTTTTTGCTCACTATTATCCTGAGCTACCCGAATTGTTCAGTTACTGGCAATTCGATGGGGAAACTCTTAAATACAATAATATGGCTAGTCCTAAAAAGAGATTAGTTATGATGTTTTTTCCAAGCTTTGCCAAAATGGATACCGTCAAGAAATCTCAAATAAAGTTGGTTAAATTAATGGGGGATGTTAAAAATCAAACAGAACTTCCTTCAATGGTTCCATTTTCTAATGCTTATAGTATTTTCTATTCACGTTTATCAATGATGAAGAATCCTGTAGGCATCGAGATTACAACTACTGATGATAAAAAGATCTATTTGAACGCCGCCAGGGATTATGCTTATGATAAGGAAAAAATAGTTAAGGAAATTAATAGTTTTATGGGTGATTTTTCAAGTTTAAAGAGTGTATGAGAAGATAGTTTGATTTGCTCAAATCATTACGAATACTTTGAATTTGACCGTCTTTCATCAGTAAAACGTGGTATATTGTCATATAGAAAAACGGTTACATAGTTTATTCAAAGGGATGATGAATAATGGATGATGTACCAAAGACGGTTGGACAAATAAGTTGGTTCGAGGGGGAAATTATTACCATTGATTTTGGTCGATCAGTTCAATTCGATCCAAAACAATATTCGGAACTAACTGACTTGGGGCGTTGGATAGATGCTGATGATCTATCGAAATTTTATTTAGTTAAAAAGGCTGAGGCAATCTTTCCAGATGATACCATTAATCAAGTTTTAGGTAGATTGAACTTGAATGGTTATGAATTGATTCATAGCAATGCCACATACGCATAGGCGAAGCGCCTTCAAGTATTAAGGAAAATAAGAGCAGGTAATCACACTTGATTACCTGCTCTTATTTGTTATTGGAAAGTTACATATCTTTGATCCCAAATATTTTCGAAAAATGAAATTGTGTCTTCGGCAATCATATAATTGTTGTCAAAAGTGGTTGTCATATCATGTTCCATGATGATTTTGTATCCCAATCCATGTGCCATGATAATTGTGGCATTACAACAATATTCCGTTTGGGCACCACAGACTTCAATTGTTTTGATGCCATTATCTTTAAGAACTTTCTCTAAATCAGTTTTGTAAAAGGCGTTGGGGTGGGTTTTCTCGACAATTTTGTCGTTATCTTTTCGATCCAGTTTGTCAGATAAATTCCACAGATCACTGTCACGCTCTAGGTCCTGATCATGATGCTGAATAAAAATAATAGGTAAATTGGCTTGTCGATATTCCTTGATGCGTTGATTGATATTATTGATTAAATCATTGAAATTGTAACTGTATTGGAGAGCTTTCTGCATATCTATAACTAAAAGTGCTTCCGCCAATTTTGGCATAAGACCACTTCCCCTAAAGTTTTTTATAACTTGAGACTAACATTAACGCAATCGATATGAAAGCGATATCCGTTGCTTTTCATCGCATTAAAAAATTGGCGGCTGTGATTAATTCGTTTTATAATGAGGAATAATAAATTTTAAGGTAAAAAAATGAAAAAATTAAAAATAGTTTCTATTATTATAGGTGTAATTCTTGTTATCGTTCTAGCAATAGGGGGAGTCTTTACCTATCGAACTCAGCAGGCGTTGAAATCCTTGGATACAAACAAAAATAGTGTTTCTAAGAAAATCAGTCAGGGTAAACCTTTTTCTATCTTACTTTTGGGGGCCGATACAGGTGCTGATGGTCGTGTTGATCGTGGTAACTCGGATACAATGATGTTATTGACTTTGAATCCAAAGAAAAAGAATACCGTTGCCTATTCGATTCCACGTGATGCTTTGGCTGAAATGGTCGGTGATAAGCAAAAAAATGTTCAGAAAATAAATGCAGCATACAATATTGGTCTCTCCGATATGGCTAAAAATACAGTTGGTAGTTTATTGGGTGTGCCAGTTGATTATCATGTTGCAATCAACATGGATGCATTAAAGAAGACAGTCGATTTTGTTGGTGGTGTAACCGTCAAAAGTGATTTGAAAGTTTCCTTTGATGGCGTAACGATTCCTAAAGGGACACATCATTTGAATGGGAAGCAAGCATTAACTTATGCTCGGATGCGTTATCAAGACCCACGTGGTGACTATGGCCGTCAAGTTAGACAGCAACAAGTTTTAAAAGCCGTCGTTGATAAGTTAGAATCACCAAAATATTTAGTGAAAATTCCAGATTTAATTACGGATTTAGGAAAAGATATAAGTACAGATTTAACTTCAAAAGAAATTGATGAGATTATTTTGAAGTATCATAGTAGTGCTGACAATATGGATTTTAATCAGATTCAGGGCAAAACGGCTTGGATCAATCAAAGCTCTTATCAAATCTTACCAACTTCAACTATGCAAAATGCTTCTAATAATTTAAGAGACAATTTAGGTTTGGAGCCTCAAACTTTGAGTAATACTGAAACGAAACTGAATGCTAAAAACAAAAAATTCTTCGCGAACGAAGATGATATTGACTATGATACATTCGGCTTGGATACAACGCATTATACTGATAGTACATATTAGAAAATTAAAAATTAAATAAAAAACAACGACATCTATTCAGAATATAATCTTCTGCGTATTAATACGGGAAGAACAAATTCTTATAATAGATGTCGTTTTTTTAATATTAAGAAATATTTATAACGTTATATCGGCGGTGATTGAGCTGGTTTTATATGGGAAACGTGATTCGGAAATTTCAAATGGTTGACCATCGTCAAGATAGCTTAACTGACGAATTACCAAAACAGGCTGTTCGATTTTAGTAGCAATACCAGTTTCAACATCTTCTTGAGAAGCAGCTCCGGCACTAATGATTCTATGGCTACCTTCAATACTTAATCCATCTTTTTGGAGATGAGCATAAATGGAACCTTCTAGAACCTTTTCCGTCAAAGTGGTAATAGAAGTAGGCATAACAGTGTGTTCATATGCGAATACTTCTCCATTAACAAACCGTACACGACAAATGACATAAACTGGTTCGGTTGGTGCAATGATTAGTTGGTTAGCTTCCTTAGCAGTAGGGATACGAGCCGATAGTTCCAAAACCTTACTAGTAACTTTTTTACCTTGATTAGTTAAGGTAGCACCAAACGGTTTATCAATAGGGGAAACTTTACCGAATTTACTAGAATTGATTTCGGGACTGTAATCCTTTCGGACAAAAGTTCCGGAACCTCTTTTTGAATAAACCATACCTTCAACGATTAAAAGCTGTAGAGCCTTGTGGACCGTTATTCTTGTTGTGTTGTAATCTGTTGCAATTTGATTTTGGTCGGGCATCAATTCTCCAGGTGCGTATTTACCGGAATTGATCTCTTTTCTTAAACCGTCAGCAACTTCCTTATATTTGTACGCCATGATATCTTCTCCTAAAACTCACTCTTCACCCTAAGTTTATCATTAAAATAAAAGTTTTTCGCTTTATTTTAAAAGTATATACTTTTAAAAAATAAAGTGTTTACATTGAAAAAAATATTGTATACCGTAAACGTATTCAAAAAACTTGGGGTGAAAAAAATGACAAATAAATTACCGGAAAATTTCTTCTGGGGTAATTCAACTTCAAGTATGCAAACTGAGGGTGCTTGGAATGTCGGTGGTAAAGGTAAATCCGTTTATGATGTGAGACCAGCTACAGAGAATTCTTCTGATTGGCACGATGCTATTGATGAGTATCATCGTTACAATGAGGATTTTGATTTGATGGCCAAGCAAGGAATGAATTGCTACCGTTTCCAAATTTCTTGGAGCCGTGTAAATCCTACTGGCGATGGTGATTTCAATGAAGAGGGCATTGAATTCTATAATGAGTTGATTGATGCTTTGTTAGCCAAGAATATTACACCGATGATTTGTTTGTATCATTTCGATATGCCATTGAATTTGGCCGAGAAATATAATGGATTTTTGTCACGTCATGTGGTGGATGCATTTGTTCGTTATAGTACTGAAATGGTTAAACGTTTTGGTGATCGTGTGAAATATTGGATTACATTTAATGAACAAAATCTTTATTCAATGAGTGAAGCTTTCAGAATTGCTGGCTATTTAAAGGGCGATGAGACTGATGATGAGTTGTATCAAATCAGTCATCACGTTATGTTGGCTCATGCAGGTGTTGCTAATTACATTCATGAGAATACGGATTGTCAAATTGGTGGGATGTTGGCATACAGTGAGGTCTATCCAGCATCACCAAATCCTAAAGATATTTTGTACGCTCGTCAAATCAATGAGTTTCTTAATCGTAATTTGTTGGACGTATTCGTTTATGGACGTTATTCAAATGAAGTTTTGACCTTTGTCAAAAATCACCACATTAATATGGATTATCAACCAGATGATGATAAAGTTTTAATCAAAGTAACATCCGATTTCATTGCTTTCAGTTATTATCGTAGCGATACGATCAGTTCTGAAATGGTTCCTGAAGGAACTATTCCAAATTATTACCTTGATAAAGGAGTCAAGAAGAATCCTTTCTTAGAGACATCAGAATTTGGTTGGCAAATTGATCCATTAGGTTTCAGAGATATTTTGACAAAAGTCTACAACGAATATGGTGTACCAATGTTCCCAATTGAAAATGGAATCGGTGTTCGTGAAGAATTCGATGGCAGCAAAATTGAGGATGACTATCGAATTAAATATCACCGTGACCATATTCAAGCTATGGAAGATGCAATTTTTGAGGACGGCGTTGAAGTTCTAGGCTACTTGGGGTGGGGGTTAATTGATATCCCTAGTTCAAGTGGAAATATGGACAAGCGTTACGGAACGGTTTACGTCAACCGTACGAACCATGATCTCAAGGATATGAAACGTGTGCCAAAGAAGAGTTATTGGTGGTTGAAGCACGTTATCAAAACTAATGGAGGTGATTTAGCAGATTTGAAGTAATTAACTGATTTAAAAAACTTTTTCGGGAGCGAAAGTATGTCATTACAGAATTCAAAAGCTGCAGATAAGTTTGCGACCTTTGCAGCCAAAATGGGTGCCCAAATTCATTTACGTTCATTACGTGATGCGTTTGCCACTATCATGCCGCTATATATTCTTGCTGGATTAGCGGTTCTATTAAATAACACGGTCTTTACTTGGATCTTTAAAGGTAAGACATTATTGCATGTTCAATATTGGGGAACCTTATTGAGTAATGCGACACTAAATATTTCAGGTATTTTAATTGCAGCTATGATTGGTTACTGTTTAGCTAAAAACAGACGTTTTGACAATCCAATTTCTGCTGCATTGGTATCAATGTCTGCTTTGGTAACTATGATGCCAAATACAGTTAAATTAATTCCAGATGGTGCTAAAAAAGCAGTCGATGTTTCAGCTGTTTTACCATTTACTAATCTAGGTACAGGAGCAATGTTTGCCGGTGTTATCGTTGGTTTGATTGCTACTGAAGCCTTTGTCAGAATCTCTAGAATTAAGAAGTTACAAGTTCATTTAGGTGAAAATGTTCCACCAGCTGTTGGTAAATCATTCGATGTTTTGATTCCTATGATCATCGTCTTATCATGCTCAGCGATTATTTCAGCACTACTTTACAATTTATCAGGAATGAATTTGATCAACTTGATCACAACATTCATTCAAGAACCACTCCGTCACATTGGAACAGGTATCTGGGGAGTTATCATTCTTTACTCACTAGGTAACTTACTTTGGTTATTCGGTATTCACCAATCAGTTATTTACAGTTCAATTCTAGAACCACTTTTGATCATCAATATTACACAAAATATTGCCGCATATAATGCCGGTAAAGCAATTCCTAATATTATCAATGTTTCCCAAGTTCAAACTTACGGTTTGATGGGTGGTTCTGGTTCAACACTTTGTTTACTAGTTGCTACATTCCTAGTTGGACACAGTGCTGTAACTAAGAACGTTGCTAAATTATCAATTGCACCTGGATTCTTTAACATCAACGAACCTGTTATCTTCGGTTATCCAATCGTTTATAATATTTCACTAGCTATTCCATTTGTACTTGTACCTGTTATGGGTCTTGTAATTAGTTATGTAACAACTGTTTTAGGTTGGATGAGCCCATGTGTTATCCAAGTTCCATGGACTACGCCAATTGGATTCAGTGCCTTCCTAGCTACTGCAGGTGACTGGCGTGCTGTTGTTATTCAATTGATTACCTTTGTATTAGGCGTTCTAGTATACATTCCATTCGTTATGATCAACGATAAGGTTCTTTCAAAAGAAAACCAAGGTATGGACGTCAAAGAAGCTTAGTTAAATATTTCTTAACTTATACTCTATGAATTTTTTAAATTCATAGAGTATTTTTTTGCTTAAAAAAGCTAATCAATTTGATGAATAATACGTGAAACTAATATGCCATTTGCAATAAATATTAGTAATGAATAAGTAAGTAGCTATTTTTATGATATTAATTATTAGAGAATGTACGTTTTAAAATTTGAACAAAGTTTTATCTACATGATGAAATTTTCAAATTAATTAAAGGCCGTTTGATTTGTTGGTAGGCTTCATATGAGCTCTTCAAAAAAATTATTATGAAAATAGCAATTCTAAATTTTATGAAAAAGGTTTGTGATTAATATATGTATATTAGTAAAAGATTAATATGATCGTATTTAAGATTAAAATTCTTAAATTCAAATTAATGAGTGATAAGTGACAAAGCCTATGGCAAATAAGAAAGACAGGCGTTTATTAATCGTGAACACTTCGAAGAATCACTATTTCCGTTTAAAATAGCAATGTGAGCTATGTCACAAAATACTATTGATTTTTGTAAATGTAACCGTTATCATGAAAATGAATCGATGGAAAAGGAGAAAATAATGTAGCGATGGTAGGTGTTATTAAAGAATAAAGGGTATGAAGAACCTTCTATAAAGAATTGAAATCATTGCTGAAGAATTAAGCATTCTTTCTACAGTGGTTTTGGAATCACATAAATTGGAGGGAGGAACTTGAGATGAAAAAGAGCTTATCTCAGTCTGCTTATGGTGGCATATCGGGTGAAAAATATGTACCGTATGTGACTGATAAAGATAATCATGGTGGCAGCTCAGTTGTAATGATCATGGGTGCCATATTAGCAGTTATTTTTGCCGCTTCAACAGCATATTCAGGTATGAAAGCTGGATTAACCGTTGCGGCTGGTATTCCTGGATCAATTATTGGATCAGGACTTATTGCCGCTTTTGCTAAAAAGAAGGGCATGCTGGGGAAGAATTTATTACAAGGAATGTCTAGTGGTGGTGAATCAATCGCCAGTGGAATGATTTATGTTTTACCCGCCATTATTATTATTGGTGGTCGTGTCAACTTCATTGCAGGAGTTTTAGTTGGAGCTTTGGCTGTATTATTTGCAATTGGTACAGCTTCATTAGTTGAAAATTATTTAGTAGTTGAAGAACACGGAAAATTAGTTTATCCAGAATCGATGGCCATTTCAGAAGCCTTAGTTGCTTCCGAAGCTGGTGGTGATTCTTTGAAATTCATGGGAATTGGTTTTGGTATTGGTGGTTTATTGACGCTTTTAACAACACAAGTTTTCGGTTGGGTCAATAGTACGATCACTTATGTAGGTAATTCCTTCTATCGTTGGAAGATGTCGACAGAAGTTAATCCCATGTTAGCCGGTATTGGATTTGTTGTAGGACTGGATGTTGCTTTGACGATGTTTGCTGGTTCGATTCTATCCAACTTCGCGATAACTCCGTTAATTGCTAACTTTACTCAAATGGCAACTAATAATGCGAAGGATTGGAATGATGTAACAGTTCTTGTTAACCAGATGGGCGTTGATCAAGTTGCCGGTTCCTATTCGAAATATATTGGTGCTGGTATAATGCTTTGCGGTGGTATTGTCGGAGCTGTTAAGTTGATTCCAGTTATTGTTACATCCATTAAGAAAACTTTGAATGCCAGAAACGGTGGTAATGATGATCGTAACATGTTAGGTATTTGGTCATTAGTAATCGCTGTTGTTGCAATTTTTGTTGTTGGTTTCTTCGTTTCTGGTAACATCGCTATGGCTATTGCTGGTGGAATTCTTTCTATTATTTTGGCATTACTATTCGTTATTGTATCTGCTAGATTAGCCGGAACGATTGGTTGTTCAAATGCACCGGTTTCAGGAATGACAATTGCTTCATTAGTTATCATGACATTAGTCTTTGTTATCTTTGGATGGAAGAGTAATGCTGATAATCAGATCCTTCTATTGTTTGGTGTCTTCATTGTTACCGCCATTTCTGTTGGTGGTGCTTATATGCAGACTCAAAAAGTTAGTTTCGTTATCGGTGGTAATAAGAATGAAATGATGAAATACTTCATGATCGCCGCAATGATTGGTGTTATCGTGGTTGTTGGTACTACCGTTATTCTTGAACCTCAACTAAAGATTACAGGTTCAAATCCACCATTCGGTATGCCACAAGCAAACTTGATTGCTACTTTGACAACTGGAATCATGTCAGGAAATCTTCCTTGGATCATGATCATTATCGGAGTTGTCATGGCGATTGTTTGTTGGATGTTAGGTCTATCAATTATGACAGTTGCCTTAGGATTTTATCTACCAATTTCAACAACTTCAATTATCCTAGTTGGTGCTTTGATCAAATTATTAATTGATAAAGTAACAAAAGATAAAGAGTTGAAGAATAGACGTATCCAAAGTGGTGTCAGTTTATCATCAGGTTTAATCGCCGGTGGTTCAATTATTGGATTGATCGGAATCATCCTACATGTTACAGGGGTACTTGGAGACAAGACTCCAGCCGGCTTTGCTGGTAGTAATGAAATGGGCTTGATTTTGTTAGCAGTCTTGATTATTGCTATTATCATTCCATTGTTAAATATCAAAAAGGAAGCAAAATAAGTAAGGGGCGATGAAAATGGCTAAACGTCCAGAGTTAACTGAAGAAGATTTGAAACACATGGTATTTCAGAAAAATCCTGAAGTAACCTATAAGAGAAAAGCAGGGATTATAACAATTGTTCGGGAACAGAATCATCCGATTCAAAAATTTTTCCGTAAATTGCATATGCATATTCCTGAAGAGTCTTATCTAGAAATGGATGAGTATGGCAGCTATGTTTTCACTAAGGTTAATGGACGTCGTAACGCCTATGAAATTGGTAAAGAGCTCGCTGAAAAGTTTCCAGATACTGATAAATATCGTTACACAAGATTAGTTTTATTTTTGCAACAAATTGAGAGTGTCGACCACCTAATAGAACGAGTATCATAATAATTAAATAATCATAATTTTTATTAATGGGGGATATTAAAATGACAGATCGTATTGAATTATCAGCATGTACATCAATCATGGTTGGTAAGAAAGCTTCAATGGATGGAGCAACTTATATTTCAAGAAACGAAGATCGATTGAATGCTATTTATAGAAAGCGTATCATCGTTCAACCAGCTGTTTCTGGACGTGACGCAACTTATGTTTCACCATACAATAAGATGACAGCACCATATCCTACAAGTGGCTACCGTTACACATCAACACTTGATGCTGATCAAAGTACAGGTCCTAATGAAGAAGATGGTTTCAACGAAAAGAACGTTGGTATGAGTGCTACAGAAAGTGTTTATGCCAATGAAAAAGTTTTAGCTTTCGATCCATATGTTAAAAATGGACTAGCTGAAGATTCACTAGCAACATTAGTTTTGCCATACATTAATTCAGCTCGTGATGGAGTTAAATATCTTGGTAGATTAGTTGCTAAGTATGGTTCTGCCGAAGGTAACGGACTTCAATTCAATGATAAAGATGAAGTTTGGTACATGGAAGTAGTAACAGGACATCAATGGGTTGCTGTACGTATTCCTGATGACTGTTATGCCGTAGCCGCTAACCAAGTAGCTATTCAAGATATCGATTTTAATGACCCTGACAACTATATGTGGGCTGACGGAATTCAAGAGTTTGTTTCAGAACATAACTTGAATCCAGACTTTGATCGTTGGGACTTCAGACATATCTTCGGAACAGATACTGAGAAGGATCATCATTACAACACACCAAGAGTATGGTTTGCACAACGTTATTTGAATCCATCAATTGAACAAGATCCAGAATCAGCTGAACTACCATTTATCAGAAAAGCTGAAAAGAAGATTGCCGTTGAAGACATTCAATATCTATTGAAGTCACATTACAATGAAACAAAATATGATCCACTAGGTAGTGGTAGCGAGCATGACAAGAAGACATACCGTGCTATTTCACTATCAAGAACAGCAAATTCTCACATTCTTCAAATGAGAGATTCAGACAAGAATGGAGCTGCTGGAGTAGAGTGGACAGGATTTGGAATTCCAAGCTTCTGCCCACAAGTACCATTCTTTACAAATGCTAATGATATTGATGAATCATACAGTTATACACCAGAGAAGATGGATTTAAAGAGTGCATATTGGATGTATGAAGCTTTAGCAATGGTAGTAGAAAGCCATTATAAGGAATTTGTAGAACCAAACTTGGATTATCAAAAAGCCTTATCAGAATGGGCAAGAAGAAAGATTGCTGCAGTAGATGAAAAAGCGGTTAAGATGACAGGAGATGCCTTAACAGATTATCTAACAGAGCAAAACCATGAGATTGTAAAACATTACAATGAAGAGACAATGAAACACCTAGCAGATTTGGTAACACAAGGAACAGAATTAAGTAAACTAACATTCAAGATGGATCCAAATCTATAGAGAGCATAACAGGGCGGTTAGACTACGAGGATTTGCCTAAGTCCTGGAATCACCCGCGAACCGTGCGAGTAATTTCAAGACTGTAGCAAACCGGAAGGAATTGGCCTGCACAGCTCGTTTCCACTATCAAACATAGAACCATGGTTGTAAAAAAAACAGAAGAATGATTATTCCAAACAGAGCCAACAATCCCGGACAAAACCAAGAATTCATAACATATCAAAATCCTTCAATCCAAAATTAAAGATAAGACATAGATAACACTTGCGTTTAAAAAGAGCTCTGTAAGAAATAGACGCAGTAAGAATAATCATTCTATCTAAAAACAAAAAAACGGCAAATGTTGTATCAAACATTTGTCGTTTTTTCTTTTCAGAAAATACTAATCGTAATAAAATAGTGATGAATTTAACAAATAAAAAATGTAAACTTATAAATAATATGGTAAATCGGGAGTAATTTATATGAAAGAATTACGTTTTAAAAGTGTTTTCGACATAATTGGACCGGTTATGGTGGGCCCAAGTAGCTCACATACTGCGGGTGCAGCCAGAATTGGTAAAGTTGTTCATGATATTTTTGGTGAGAAACCTGACAGAGTAACTATCTATTTATATGAATCTTTTGCTAAAACTTATCGAGGTCATGGAACTGATGTTGCTTTAGTTGGTGGGCTTCTTGGTATGGAACCAGATGATAAAAGATTGGCAGATTCTTTAAAGATAGCTTATGAACAAGGAATCAAAGTTGCTTTTGTTCCAAAGAGTGACAAAGTTGATCATCCTAATACAGCTAAAATTAGATTAGTTAAAGGTGATCATGATTTAACTGTGACGGGGGTTTCTATTGGTGGAGGAAATATTCAAATTTCAGAAATCAACGGTTTTAAGATGTCACTTAGTTTAGGAACACCAACCTATATCACGGTACATCAAGATGTTGCTGGGATGATTGCTAAAGTTACTGACGTTTTCTCAAATTTTGACATTAATATCGGAACTATGACTGTTACTAGAACTTCTAAAGGTGAGAAGGCCATCATGATCATTGAAGTTGATGAACGTCGTCAACGTGATGAAATTTTACAGAAATTACGTGTATTACCAAACGTTGATAATGCTACATATTTTGAATAGGAGTAACACTGATGTTTTATACAATTAAAGAATTAGTCAAACAAAGTGCTGGTTATGATTCTGTCGCTGACCTAATGGTACAAACAGAAATGGAAAATACTGATCGTAGCAAGGAATTTATTCGTTCAACGATGGAACATAATCTGGAAGTTATGGAAAACTCTATTAAAGAAGGCGTTGCTGGTGTTAAATCGGTAACCGGTTTAACTGGTGGTGATGCTAAAAAGATGAATGCTTATATCGAAAAAGGGGATTTTTTGAGTGGCAAACCAATTTTGGAAGCTGTTCGAAATGCGGTGGCTGTCAATGAAGTCAATGCCAAGATGGGCTTGATCTGTGCGACTCCAACCGCTGGTAGTGCCGGTGTTTTAGCTGGCGTTCTAGTAGCGACTAGAGATCGACTCCATCTAACTCGAGATCAACAAGTTGATTTCTTATTTACTGCTGGAGCTTTTGGATTGGTAATTGCTAATAATTCATCAATTGCTGGTGCTGAAGGTGGTTGTCAGGCTGAAGTGGGTTCCGCTGCCGCAATGGCTTCGGCGGCCTTGGTTTGTGCTAAAGGTGGGACAGCCCAAATGGCAGCCGAGGCTATTTCCATTACTTTACAAAATATGATGGGCTTAGTTTGTGATCCTGTGGCTGGATTAGTGGAAGTACCTTGTGTTAAACGTAATGCCTTAGGGGCATCTCAAGCAATGATTTCAGCTGATATGGCCCTGGCAGGAATCACAAGTGTTATCCCAACCGACGAAGTGGTTGAAGCTATGCATCAAGTGGGACAAAGGATGCCTTCTATTTTTAAAGAAACCGCTGAAGGTGGTCTAGCAACAACACCAACAGCTTTGAAGTTAAAAAAAGAAATTTTTGGTGAATAGAAAAACGTAATTTATTAATGATGTACAAAAATCTACTATATTTTAGGAGTCTACTTTTAGATAAAAATACATATTAACTTTACGAATGTTTTATCATTTTCTACGATATCCACAGCTGAACATATGATTTGAAACTAATTTTGTGGGAAGACAAATCTCAAATAATGGCACTTAAATAGATTTTTAAAGTTGAAAGAGCAAATCTTTCAGCTTTTTTGATTATTCAGAAGTAAACTATTATATAAGAAAATTTTTTAATGGAAGGAATTTTATTAATGAAAAGACATACGCATGCAGCATGTACCTCAGTTATGGTGGGTAAAAAGGCCTCAATTGATGGTTCTAATTACATAGCTCGGAATGAAGATAATTTTGTAGCTAATTGGCCTAAGAAGTTTTATGTACAAAAGGCGGTTCAGAATCGTCATGAGACTTATGTTTCACCATACAATAAACTAACTGTTGAACTGCCAGAAAATGGTTATACGACTTCTCCAGATGCTAATCAGGATGAAGGTTATTATGAGGAAGATGGTATCAACGAAAAGAATGTAGGAATGAGTGCAACTGAAAGTGTTACTGCTAACGAAAAAGTTCTGGCATACGATCCTTTGATTGAAAACGGAGTAGCTGAGGATTCCATAACTACTTTAGTATTGCCATATATCAATTCCGCACGTGAAGGCGTTGAATATTTAGGGAATTTGATTGCTAAGTATGGTTCTACCGAAAGTAATGGTGTTGAGTTCTTTGACAAAGATGATATTTGGTATATGGAAATTGCTACAGGTCATCATTGGGTTGCTATTCGTATTCCTGACGATTCTTATGCCGTAGCCGCTAATCAAATTGGTATTGAAAAAATTGATTTTTCTGATCCAGAGAATTATATGTGGTCTGAAGGTATTCAAGAGTTCGTTGCTAAAAATAATTTGAATCCAGACTTTGATAGTTGGAATTTCAGACATATTTTTGGAACTGATACTAAAAAGGATCGTCACTACAACACACCACGTGTTTGGTACGGTCAAAAAATGTTGAATCCATCTATTGAACAGAATCCAGAATCATCTGATTTGCCATTCTTGAGAAAACCAGAGAAAAAGATTTCTGTTGAAGATATTCAAGCTATCTTGGCATCACATTATAATGAAACAAAATTCGATCCTTTGGGTAGTGGTAGTGAAGAGGACAAGAAACGTTATCGTGCAATTTGCTTATCAAGAACTATGAACTCACATATTTTGCAAATGCGTGAGACTGATAATGGTAACCAGGCAATTGAATGGAAGGGCCTAGGGATGCCTTGTTTCAGTGCTTACGTACCATTCTTTACCAATGCCAATGCAATTGATGAATCGTACAGCTTTGTACCAGAAAAAATGAATTTGGATAGTGCTTATTGGTTATACACAGCCTTGGAGTTTGTTGTGGAAAGTCACTATCAAGAATTTGTTGAACCAAACCTAGATTATCAAAAAGAATTAGCTCAATGGGCACGTCAAAAGATAGCAGAAGTGGACAAAGAGTCCCAGAATCTTTCAGGAGCTGATTTAACAGATTACTTGACTGATCAGAATAAAGTTATTGCTAAACACTTTAATGAAGCTACTAAAGCCCATCTGGCTGATTTAGCTACACAAGGAACGGAGTTAAGTAAATTAACATTTAAGATGGATCCAAATCTTTAGAGAGTGAAGCAAGGACGACCAGCTTGTTTCCATAATAACAACAAAACAACCTAGTGCAATGACCACATTTGATGGTTATCGTTCTAGGTTGTTTTTGATTTAAAAATATTATTTAACTTGATAACGTAAAATGGTTTTACGTTTATCGGGGGCTACACGTCGAGCATCTGACAAATAGATTTCACGATGAATTTTAGATGCGCGTTGCTTATTTTGTTTAGAAACAAATTGATCAATTTGTTCAAAACTAGCGGGTTCGTCATCGTAACTACCTACGTGTAAAATTTGAGCTACTTTCACTGCGGGATAAGTTTTAATCTCTAATTTATCTAATTCTGAAGGATTCTTCTTTTCTTTAACGGTCTCTAAAGCTGTAGCAATTATGTTATCTGGTACAAAATCAGGAATACGGATCATAATATCATAACTAAATTCGTTTTTATCCAGATGGTCTAGTTGCTGTCCTTTAGCGGTTAAAGACCAAACGCCTTCTAGTGGAAAAACGACATAATCGTCAAACTCTAAATTTTTATCAACGGCATATTTTCTATAAGCCGCTTTGATGCCGTAGGCTACAGGATATAGCGTCTGAATTTTCTTGCTGAATTCAGGTCCATTAGGATCACCTATGCCGTGAAGGGAAGTGAACCTCTGACTTTGAATTGATAAAATTTGAGGATTTCTTTTAGTTGAATATAATTCTTTTTCTTGTTTGCGCCATTCATATTTCATGAAAGTTGGCCTCCAGAATACTGTTTAAAATGTATTCTATACTTTTATCATTGGGTAGCCAATGGTGTCTTTGACGTTTCTGTTTGTTGTTGTAGAGCAATCAAAGCAGAACCGCTACTGATAGTTTCATCTGGTTCGGATTCGATACGGAAGTAGTCTTTACTATTAGTAATGATGACCATGACGGTATCATCGAGTCCCTTATCTTGGATGACTTTAGGATCAAAGGTACCTAATAGATCACCTTTAGCGACTTCTTGATTCATTTTAACGGCAGTAGTAAAACCTTTTCCATTTAAAGAAACTGTATCAATACCAATGTGGACTAATATTTCAATACCGCTATCAGTTGTTAATCCATAAGCATGACCGGTCTCAGCCACAACGTTTAACTTACCCGATTGGGGAGCGTAAATGTTGATTTTTCCAGTTGCCTTAGGTTTGATAGCAATTCCTTCACCCATCATCTTAGATGAAAAAACAGGATCGTTGACAGTTTTCAAATCGACGGTTTGACCATCAATCGGTGCATAAACAGTATTATCTTGAACAGGATCTTTATCTTTAGTATCAGCTACTAAGATTTCCTTTGGAATAGCAAACATATTAGTAGCAATAAATGCTATTACAACGGTTAATAAAGAAACAATTGTGTAAATGATTAAATCACGAGCATTGTAAATGTACATTAGATAAGAAGGTACAACGGCCAATCCATATGAGTTGGCAGCGACTTTGAAAATACTTAGAATAGCTGCACTGAAGCCGCTAGTTAGGACTGTGACAATCAATGGTCTGAAGTTGTATCTAATAAGAATACCAAAAAGCGTTGGTTCAGAAACACCGAATAGTTGTGATGAAAAGGCTCCAACAAAGGTTGCTTTAGCTTTTTTAGATTTAGTCCTCATAATCATAGCCAGAGCAACACCAACATTGGCAAAGCCATACATAGCTTCCAAAACAATTAATGGGTTCAAATGAGTTGCGGCTAGAAGTGATGTTTCGATAGCAATCATCATTTGATGAATACCAACTAGGACCATTAGTGGATAGGCAGCACCAATCAAGAAACCACCAATACCAAATGGTAAACCAATAACACCTTCGACACCGGCAACCATGAGATTTTCAATCCAATGAACAATAGGTCCAACGCCAAGAATCATGATACCAAAAGTTAAAAGCATGGTTAAAAAGGGCGTGATAATCTGATCTAACACATTAGGAACATGTTTGTGGAAATAATTTTCCATTTTGGCACCAATAAAACCAGCAACTAAAGCAGTTAAAACAGATCCTTGACTACCAATAACGGGGATGTGACCGAAAAGCATAATAGCTTTAGCAGAACCACCGGCAACATCATAGGCATTTGGTAGATTAGGTGAGACAAGCATCAAACCAATAACGATACCAATGATGGGAGTTCCTTTGAAGTATCTGAAAGTGGACCAAACAATTAAAGCTGGTAAAAATGAGAAGACAGTTCCAGTTAAAACAGATATTACGGTATTGACGTTAGCAGGAATATCTGATGGAACGGCACCGAATAACTTTAGAACTTGTGCATTAGTGAAAGCACTCTGGAGTCCTAAGAAAAGACCAGTTGCGGCAATAACCGGAATGATAGGAATGAAGATACCAGATAACATTGCCATGAATCTTTGCAATTTAGTTTTATTGGAATTATCGTCATTTTCTGTAGTATCGACGTTATCTTTTCCGTAAATAGCATTAACAGTGCCTAATTTATCTATTGCGGCATAGACATCATTAACTAGACCAGTACCGATAATAACCTGATATTGACCTGAACCAAAGAAGACACCTTTGACGAGATCAAGATTTTCAATTTTTTTATCATCAATTTGTTTGCGATTCTTAACAACGAAACGTAGTCTTGTTTGGCAATGTGTAACAGATTCAATATTGTCGACACCTACAAGGTCAACGATTTGTTGTGCTAATTTACTATAATCTTTAGCCATGGTTTTTCACCTCAATGAGAACTGCTTGATATGGAAGCAATTCCTCTGATTTTAGATCTGAATAATTGTTTAAAAGAACTTTACCTAAGGGAAGCTGAATTTGCTTAGCTTGAGAACTAAGATTGACGAATACTTGTGCGTGTTGACCGCGTTGATAAGTGATGACGCTTGAAGTGGAATTCTTGATTGGAATGAAGTCACCATTCAATAGGTCATCATTAAGTGATGAAGTCTGTCTGATTTGGATCATTGCACGATAAAAGTTCAAAATCGAAGTTTCATCTTTATCTTCAGTATGCCAATTTATTTGAGGATTATGTTTGCCTAAACCAATCCAGGTTTTGTGACCAGTATTGAACCCATCATTGATTTCATTACTCCAAGGATATGGCAGACGAGCGTTGTCACGAGAACGATCATTGACAAATTTAAGTGCCTCTTTAGCACTGAAACCCTCTTCAATAGCTCGATAATAGTTATCAGGACTAGAGATGTCATTGAATTGTTTGATAGAAGTTCTCTGCGCGTTTTGAACTCCTAGCTCTTGACCTTGATAAATGAAGGGGCAACCTCTGAGAAAAAAGAAGAGCGTTGCTAGAGCTTTAGCACCAACTTTATTGCGATAGGCGGGATCCTTAATGTACTTGTTGATACTACGTGGTTGATCGTGGTTCTCTAAGAAATTAGCACCCCAACCGTACTTTTGAATCGCCAACTGACTCTTGATAATGGCTTCATTTAATTCTTGGACAGTCCAGTTAGTTTGGTGATACCATTCTGAACCGGAACGGACATCAATGTCAGCGTAATGAAAATCAAAGATCATTGAGAAATAACCTTTTTTGCCGATGAATTTATCTAGTTGGTCGTATTGAACGCCACTAGCCTCACCAATTGTCACAGCATTAGCTGGTTTGAAGGTATGTTCATTCAACTCATTTAGAAAGACGTTAATACCGGGACGATTTTCAGCTTTACGCTTAACTTTACCTAGACCATCATTACCGTCAGGTGTAATTGAGGCAAAATCTTGATCCTTTTTGATAAAAGTGATGGCATCAATTCTGAAACCGGCAATACCTTTTTTTAGCCACCAATTGATCATGTCGTAAAGGGCAAAGCGTAATTCTTTATTTTCCCAGTTTAAGTCAGGTTGTTGTTTAGAAAAGACATGATGATAATAAAGATTGTTTTCGCCAGGTACTAATGTCCAAGAGGAACCTTTTCCAAAATTGGAACGCCAGTTGTTAGGTGGTAAATTATTTTTACCTTCTTTAAAAATATAAAAATTGCGGTAGGGACTATTGGGATTTTTAATAGCATCTTGGAACCAATAGTGTTGATTAGAAGTATGATTGAGCACTAAGTCCATAATAATTTTGATGTTCAAATCTTTGGCTTTTTGAATTAATTCATCTAAATCCTTCATAGTGCCAAACATTGGATTGATGGCCTTGTAGTCTGAAATATCATAACCATTATCGACCATTGGTGATTGATAAACTGGGGATAACCAAATAGTTGTGATTCCTAGAGTATGAATCTTGGGTAATTCTTGAATGATACCGCGAATATCACCGATACCATCGTTATTTGAATCTTTGAATGAGGCGGGATAAATTTGATAAAAAATTTCCTTCTTCCACCAATTATTATTTGTTGATAGCATAAATATTTTCTCCATTCATATATGGAATCGATTCCATATTAGTTATAAAAAAATGCTTAAGCACTTTTTCGAATTATCAATTTTAATTTTAAATCTTCATTAGTAATATTCTCAGGAACATCTTGACCTGTTAAATTTTTCAATAAGATATTAACGGCCTTGTTAGCCATAGCACTGATTGGTTGTCTAATGGTTGTTAGGGGAACGGCTGCAAAACGAGCAAATGGTTGATCATCGTAGCCGATAACAGCAATATCTTTTGGAACTGAGATATTATTTTTTTGTAGTTCATCAATTAAACCGATTGCAACTTCGTCTGAATTAGTAAAGATTGCATCTGGTAAAGTATTCTTGGAATTCTTAATGAGGTTACGTGCAATTTCTTGTCCATCGGTGGCAGTGTGCTTTTGAGAAAAAAGCCAATCCGGATCGATAGAAAGTTGGTGTTGCTTAGTAAAATCTTGAAAAGCTTTAGTTCGAGAATATCCATGACTCTTAACGGTATAGTTACCACCAGTAACGTAGACAAAATGGCGGTGTCCCTGAGTAAAGAGGTAATTTAAAGCATCAAGTGTAGCCTGATAATGGTTAAGAGTGACAGATTGAATATCTCGATATTTGTTTTCTTCATTTAATAAAATCACTTTTTGTGGATAAGCTTGGGCAAAAGAACGAACCAGCTCATGATTTTCCACAGAGGCAAGGATGACACCATCGACTTGATGGTTCTTTAACTGATCCAAAAAACGTTGTTCGGCAGCCGAATCGTCATGTGTTTGTGAAACCAAAACTTGGTATCCATATAGATTGAGTTTTCTTTCAATTGCGTCAAATAATTCAGCAAAGAAAGGGTTAGCTAATCTTGAAACAAGTACACCAATATTTTTGGTTGATTGGGAACGTAATTGAGTAGCGATAGCACTAGGTGTGTAGTCTAATTCATCAATTGCAGCCTGAATTTTTTTACGTTTATCTTCAGAAACATAAGGGTGATCGTTAAGGTAACGAGATACAGTTCCTACACCGACACCAGCTTTTTTTGCGATTTCTTTAATAGTTGCCATTTATATCTATCCTTCGTTTAATGGAATCGATTCCATGTATTAATTTAACAGAAAATTTCAAAATGTCAAGCGCTTTCAATCATGGAAATAATCAGTAAATTTTTGTATAACTTTTTAATATACCACAATTAAAACGCTTTCTCACCATTTTTTTGCTATATCATGAGCTTTTTTACCCAAAGTGACAATTTCAGGCCTATAATAGAAATTGGGATGTTTTCGTTTGAGTTTTAAAATCAATGAAAGGTAGCGAAGGTATGCAGGTATATAAAAATTCCGCAGAACTAATAGACCAAATTAAAGAGAGTTATCATAAGTTCATTGATGAATATGAGGGTATAACAGATGATGTTGCCGATGAAAGAATTGAGCAAGTGGATAAAACGCCACGTGAGATGCTCTCATATCAAGTCGGATGGATTAATATGATTTTGTCATGGGAAAAAGCTGAAGCTGGTGGGGAAAAGATTACTACTCCAACTCCTGGATACAAATGGGATCAAATGCGTGAGCTTTATCATGATTTCAATATCAAGTATGGTTCAGATGGCATAGATAATGAGAAGGAAGAATTAAGCAGTACTGTAGATGAACTTATTTCATGGGTCGACAAAATGTCACATGATGAATTGTTCAAACCAGGTGAACGTAAGTGGGCTACAACTAAAGCAATGTGGCCTGTTGCTAAGTGGATCAGAATCAATGCTGTTTCACCATTTAATAATTACAGTCGTCAGGTTAGAAAATGGAAGAACTTTAATTTAAGAGATAAGAGTACCGTTAATTCATAATTAGGAAAGTCCGTATTAACTAGTTTTTTGTATAGTTGATATGGACTTTTTTGTTAAGTCTTATCTACCATAACAAGCACTATTGGATTGGAACGTTATCGACGTATATTTGAGACTAATAACGCTTGTTGTTCTAGACTGACGAACTGTTCTGTTATTTTTTACTTCTAATTTCTTTTGTACGTGACTCGCTCTATTGAGAATTGAAAAGCATGATAGTTTTGACATCGAATCGTGTCCATAGCGTTCCAATATATTTCTAACTCTTGTGGAGGACGAAAAATAAGGATAATAAAAAAAGCCATCCACTTGAATGACTTTTACAATCCGAAATCTATTAGGAAATAACCAATTGTTCCAATAATGATCAACATAGCAAAGTTGATAATTGTGAAATACAATAAGTATTTTCCTGGATTTTTCTTAAAGAAAAATCGATATTGTTTGAAAGCCAACAAGTTAGCCAATGAACCTACTACAGTACCAAGACCACCAATATTCGTACCTAAGAAAATAGCATGGACGAATTTGGAGAACTTAGAAACTAAAATTGTGGTTGGCACGTTACTAATGAATTGACTAGTAATGATTGAAGTTAAATATGTGCTTGTTCTTGTTTGCAAAAATTGATGCAAGTTGTTAACAATTGCTGGTTCACGGTTAATATTACCAACGGCAATGAAGAAACACATGAAAATTAAGACAATTGAGTAATCAACCGATTCAAGAATATGAGGGTTGATAAAGATGACTAATAATATTGCGGCAATCAAAGAACCCCACATAGGAATTACAGAAAAAATTCCCAAAAAAATAATCACTGTGACAGCGACCGTTAAAGTTAAACTTGGAATGTTTAGTTCAACAGCAGGCAACTCGGTTAATTTGATTGGATCTTTAGCGAAGAAACGAGTCGACAGAAAAATTGCTAGGAAAGTGACAATCGTTATCGGTGTAGACATGATAAAGAATTGTTTGATTCCTAGATTAAAGTGCGTCAACAGGAATAAATTATGAGTATTACCAAATGGTGTAAACATACTACCAAGGTTAGCGGCCATAGTAATAATGATAACCGGAAAAATCGGATTTACTTTAATATGCTTAGATAGTTGGTAAAATAAAGGAACTAAGGTTAAAATTGTAACATCATTAGTTAAGAACATAGCTCCAAAGAATGCTAAAGAGGCTAACATGAATATCATTTGACGTGTAGTTTTCGCTTTGTGCGTCATATACGCGGCATAATATTTTAGAAAGTCCAAATAGTCATAAATCTGGATTATAATCATCATAGATAATAGTGAAGCAAGTGTCTTCCAATTAATATCCATCAATTGTGGTGGACTAATAAAGATCGATGTTAGAATTGCTGCTGCCCCAGCTATCCATAGCACCTTATCTGAAAATACACGTTTTAATACAGCCATTTATGTTTTCCCCTACAAAAAAGAAGTACCCTATCTAGTATAAAGATAAAGGTAGAGTTAAAAAAGATAATTATGTAAAATTCGACGAAATATTTTTGAAAAGTTAAATAGTATAAAAATTATTCATATGAAAAGCATAATATATCATAACCTAAGTATACTAAATATCAATTATAAGGAGTGTTAATATATGCAAATAATTTTATCAATCTTACTATTCATTGTGGGGATTGCTATTATGGCAGTTTCTTTCAAGGCAAAAAAAGAAGTAGTTTATTATGCACTCCTTGCTATTGGCCTGATTTTGTTCTTTGCCGGCATCCATGTTATTTTCCCAAAATAAATAATGCCAAGTGGACATGAGACTGATATAATCTAGTCGTATCAAATGGGGGAGGTAATTTCCATGATTCTAAAAAAGACAGCGCTTCTGGTTCTAGTTTCAATTATGCTTAGTGTGATTGAAATGACTGTTGATCCAGCATTTATTCTGGGTAGAGCATCTTTGATGTTCTCTGGATCGTTGATGTTTTTACTATCATTGCTATTTGTTAGACGTTTGTGGAAATATGCAAACTTAAAATGAGCTCAAAAAAGGAATCATCTCCAATATGAATGGAAATGATTCCTTTTTTTGTTTCATAAATGTTTCACAGGGAACACTAGTAATCCCCGTCAGCAATTTTTTCTAAGGTAGTTTTAGATGGAATGAAGAACAAATTACCAGTGATTGGAGTACTGAAGTCCAGTAAACGGTCACTCTTAGTAAACATATTGGTTAGCATACGATTGGTGATTGCAAAATCTTTGGAATAACCAATGAAGTAGGTGCCAGTTACATCTTTAGCTGGATCTGAGAATGGTACATTCATTCTGACAATCTTGTGTTCAACACCGCCTTCTTCATCTTTGGAAACGACGTTGTGAGCGTTAGGCAGCTTTTCTTCATCAGCTAATTCGCGATCGGAGAATTTGTGGCGACCAATAGCTTTTTCTTGATCCTCAGTTTTTAATTTTTTCCAAGCATCCATATTATGGATATACTTTTGAGCAAAGGCGTATGAGCCATTAACAAACTCAGGATCTTGGTCTTCGTCAATTAGAGTGTAATCCATTGATTCAATTCCAGCTGGATTCTCAGTTCCATCGATGAAACCAACAATTGAACGTCCTTCCATATATCTGAAGCCATGAGTTTCATCCTCAACGGTTGTGATAGGACGTAAAATTTCCATGAATTGATCCATTAGTTCATAACAAACGGCCATTTTCTTGGAACGAATATGAATGAATAAATCGCCAGGTGTCGAAACAGCTGTATATTTAGGTCCTTTGATTTCTTTAAAATTTTCTAGTTCTTTAGGCTTTGGAGCATTTGGGAAAAGGTAATCCCATGCATCTGATCCAAATCCCCAAGCAATATGTACTTGAGCTTCGGGGTCACGAATCCGCATACTGTTAATAATTGAATTAGACATATCGGAGAATTCAGCAATAGCATCACGGCTAGCTTCTAAATCGTCACGCTTCAACATCAATGTTGTAAAAATAACACTTTCCCCGGCGTCTTTATATACGTCTTGGGCTTTTTTAATATCTACAATCATGAATCTACCTCCAGAAAATCTGTTTATACAGTCAGCTTATCATATTATTCAAAAAGTAGTTATTATTAAAATTCGTAAAATAAAATTCTTGATAATGTTAAAAATTAAGATAATAATAATTTTAATAAGGTCGGTGAAAGGAAGAAAATATATGTGTACTAGTCTCAGTCTTGAAGCTTTAGATGGCTCAAAATTTTTAGCCAGAACAATGGATTTTGCCTTTGAATTAAATGGTCGTCCAACATTTTTACCAGAAAATTATCAATGGGTTTCTTCATATGATAAGAAAGAATATAACAGCAAATACGCTGTCATGGGAACAGGTGCTAAGTATGGCGCCAATTACATGGTAGCTGATGGTTTCAATGAATACGGTTTGTCAGCCGCTGAATTGTACTTTGCCAACGCTGCTAAATATGACAAGGAACCTGTTGAAGGGGAAATGAATCTGGTTGCTGAAGAATTTATTCTCTGGGCTTTGGGGAATAATAAATCAATTGAAGATTTGAAAGAGAATCTCAAACAAGTTCATTTAATCGAATCAGATCGTGGTGTCATGAAACAAAACCAACCACTACATTGGATTTTTAGTGACACTACTGGTGCTACTTACATTCTTGAACCAGAAGGAAATGGCTTAACTCTTCAAGAAGATAAAGTTGGAGTTATGACTAATACTCCAGATTACAATTGGCACAAGACTAATTTGGCCAACTATTTAGGTGCTCAAACGACTAACTTCTCTGCTAAGACATTTGGTGACCAAGAAGTTATTCCATTAGGTCAAAATGGTACATTCAGATTACCTGGTGGCTATACTGCTGTCGATAGATTCGTTAGAACAGCTTTCATGCGTCAAAATACTGAAACACCTAAGGATAGCCATCAGGCTGTTAATACTATCTTACATATGCTTGATAGTGTAACAATTCCTCGTGGTGTTAATATCAAAGCCAACGGCGAATCAAGCTATACTCAATATCAAACAGCATTGGATTTAACTAATAAGATCATGTACTTTGTTCCTTATGGTAATCGTAAGGTTTATGCTACTAAGATGACTGATGACTTGATTAAAAATCAAAAAGAACCAAAAGAATTCCCAGTTAACTTAGATCAAGAATTCGAAGCATTAAATTAATAGATTATAAAATTTAGAATATATTCTCAAAAAAAGAGTGTCCATATTAACCGATATGTGAACACTCTTTTTGTTATTGATATGAATAAAAATAAGAGACCAATATTTTTCTGGTATGTAAATGAAACTGATTATAAGGTATACTGAACCCGAAAGATAGTTACCATGTATAAAATTGGGCCGCTCCAATTTATGAAACGAGGAAAATTATGGCAGATTTAGTTTATCAAAAAATTATTACATCTTTAAAGAAGTCAATTGATGACGGTGAATATTCCGATATGCGCTTGCCCGATGAACGCTCTCTTGCAGAAAGCTATAGCGTCAGTCGAAGTTCTATCAAACGTGCTTTAGGATTAATGGCTGATCAGGGAATTATTTTTAAAAAAAGAGGTTCGGGTACTTTCGTCAATCCACTATATTTAAAACAGGAATCATCGTTTAGTTATAGTGGTAAGAATTTGGGTATCACTGATAGTTTCAACGCAAACGGACAAAAGCCGGGTGTGAAGGTATTAAAATTCGACGTAGTTCATCCTGACAAGGATTTACAAGACAACTTGTTTTTAAAGCCGAGTGAATTCGTTTATTCATTTGAACGTTTACGCTTTTTGGATGATGTCCCATTTATGATCGAAACAGGTTATATTCCTATTAAATTAGCTCCGGAATTATCTGAGCAAATTGCTTCCGAATCTATCTTTAATTATGTAGAGTCTGAGTTGGGAAAAGAAGTTAATAAAACTTACTTAACAATTTCGGCGCAACCATCTGATGAAGAAGGGAAGAAATTGCTGAATTTATCCGCTAATGAACCCGTGGGTCTCATGGAAGGTATTTTCTTCCTAGATGATGGAACTCCGTTCGAATTTTCGACAATGAAGCTTCATTACAAGTATTTTAAGTATGATTCATTCGTTGATCTGGGTAATTAGTAAGCATTTTCAATAATTGGGTCGAACCAATTATAAAAGTGGTTGACTTTTACTTGAAAACTAGTTATGATTACATTGTAAAAACTTAAGGAGTGTGCTGGTAATGACTGATTACTCATCAAAAGAATATTTAAGTTTAGTTGATAAATATTGGCGTGCAGCCAACTATGTTTCTGTTGGACAATTATATTTAAAAGATAATCCTTTATTAAGACGTGAATTAAAAGCTAGTGATGTTAAAGTTCATCCAATTGGACATTGGGGAACTATTGCTGGTCAAAACTTTATTTATGCTCATTTGAACCGTGCTATTAACAAGTACGGACTAAAAATGTTTTATATTGAAGGCCCAGGCCATGGTGGGCAAGTTATGGTTTCTAACTCATATTTGGATGGAAGCTATACTGAAACTTATCCTGAAATTACAGAAGATACTAAGGGTATGCAAAAGCTTTTCAAGCAATTCTCATTCCCAGGTGGTGTTGCATCTCATGCTGCCCCTGAGACACCAGGATCAATGCATGAAGGTGGAGAATTAGGTTATTCTCTATCACATGGTGTTGGTGCAATTCTTGATAACCCTGATGAAATTGCTGCAGTAGTTATTGGTGATGGTGAATCTGAAACTGGCCCATTGGCTGCTTCATGGTTCTCAAATGTCTTCATTAACCCTGTTGATGATGGTGCTGTTTTACCAATCTTGAATCTAAATGGTTTCAAGATTTCTAATCCAACAATCTTGTCACGTAAGAGTGATGAAGATCTAACTAAGTACTTCGAAGGTATGGGTTGGGATCCAATGTTCGTTGAAGGAACAGATCCTCAAAAGATGCATCCAGAAATGGCTAAGACTGTTGATGCTGCTATCGAGAAGATCAAGAGTATTCAAGAAGAAGCTAGAAAACATCCAGCTTCAGAAGCTAAGATGCCTAAGTGGCCTGTTATTATCTTCCGTGCACCTAAGGGCTGGACTGGTCCAAAGACATGGGACGGCGAACCTATTGAAGGCTCATTCAGAGCTCACCAAATTCCAATTCCTGTTGACCAAAATGATATGCAACATGCAGACAAATTGGTTGAATGGTTGGAATCATACAAACCAGATGAACTATTTGATGAAAATGGTACTTTGAAGCCAGAGATCGCCGCAATCACACCTAAGGGTCAAAGCAGAATGGCTATGAACCCAATTGTTAATGGTGGAGTTGATCCTAAGCCTCTTAAATTACCAGACTACAAGAATTATGCTTTGAAGTTTGATAAGCGTGGTGCAACAAATGCTCAAGATATGATTGAATTAGGTAAATACTTGAACGGTGTTATTAAAGATAATCCTGATAACTTCAGACTATTTGGACCTGATGAAACAATGTCTAACCGTTTGTATGGTGCATTTGAAGCAAGTCCTCGTCAATGGATGGAACCTGTTCATGAACCTAACGATCAATACGAAGCACCAGCTGGCCGTATTATTGATTCACAACTTTCAGAACATCAAGCTGAAGGATTTAACGAAGGTTATACTTTGACAGGTCGTCATGGTATCTTTGCAAGTTACGAAGCTTTCTTAAGAGTTGTTGATTCAATGTTGACACAACATTTCAAGTGGTTAAGAAAAGCTAACGAATTGGGTTGGAGAAATAAGTATCCTTCACTAAACGTTATCGCTACATCAACTGCTTTCCAACAAGATCATAATGGTTACACTCACCAAGACCCAGGTATCATTACTCACTTGGCTGAAAAGAAACCAGAATATATTCGTGAATACTTCCCAGCTGATACAAACTCATTGCTTGCTGTTATGCCTAAGATTTTGGATGATCAAGAAAAGATCAACTTATTGGTAACTTCAAAACAACCAAGACCTCAATTCTACTCAATTGAGGAAGGTGAAGAGTTAGCTGATAAGGGACTTAAGGTTATTGACTGGGCATCAAATGACAACGGTGATCCTGATATCGTTATCGCTTCTGCCGGTACAGAACCTAACCTTGAATCATTGGCTGCTATCAGTATTCTAAGAAAAGAAAAACCAGAAATTAAAATTAGATATGTCAACGTCGTTGATCTATTGAAGTTGAGATCACCAAGAGTAGATCCTCGTGGTTTAACTGATGAACAATTCAATTCAATCTTCACAGTTGACAAACCAGTCTTGTTTGCCTTCCATGGTTTCGAAGACATCATTAAAGATATCTTCTTTGACCGTGCAAATCACAATCTATACGTTCATGGTTATCGTGAAAATGGTGATATCACAACACCATTCGATATGCGTGTTGTTAATGAGATGGATAGATTCCACTTGGCTGAAGAAGCTGCTGTTGCTGTACAAGGCGACGGTGCTAGCGACTTTGCTGACGAAATGGAAGCTATTGTTGATAAACACAACAAGTACATCCGTGAATACGGTGACGATTTACCAGAAGTACAAAACTGGACATGGGAATAAAATATTCAATCCTGAGTATTAAGGAAAAAAGAACTAGGTAATCATGTTTTGATTACTTAGTTTTTTTTTTGAAGAATTATGAATGAAATTAAAAAAGCTATAAGTTAACCATAATAAATAAGTGTTCACGAATAGTTAACAACTGTTTGTAAAGACCGTCACATCAACAGTTATAGACTAAATAAATTTAAAAATAATTGAATAAGTTTAATTTTAATATTCAAAAGAAAACATCTTAGAAAACTTTGAACGTTTTCTGAAATCCTAGGCAGAGTAGAGTTCTAGCTTTAATTTTTTCTAAGATAATAATATGGTTTATTAGAAAGAAAAATGCAAACTTTAAAACGGCTGTAAGTACTGATCTAATGGGTTGTAAATCACTTTTTACCATGATACTATCATCTATGGAAAAAAGAGAAAGAACACTTAAGGGGTGGATATTATGACAACAAGAAACGTAAAATTCATGAAAGTTGCACTAATGGCGGTAGTGGCCATGTTATTAATGATTTTATTCGTTTTACAAAGCCGATACTCCATTCCAGTTGCTGGTTTAGCACTAATTGCTTTAGCAGTATACTCAGAAGATAGAATTTCAAAGCATCACACATTTAAATATACTATTTAATCAAATAGTACTCGTAAGTTAAGGAAGCCCAATGGGCTTCCTTTTTTTGTCTCGAAAAAACTCATCATTGTATAAATTATATGGTGCTATAATTACTTTAATTAAAAAGGGGGCTGAAATGATTTGAATAGGGGACATAAAATAAGTATTTTAATTAGTTCGCTAGGGTTATTTATGGCCTTAGGATTATTCGCCAATGGTACTGAAGCACAGGCACAGTCTGATCCAATTAATTTAGATGATACGAATGTAACACTTAGTAGTACAAAATATGCTGGTACTGACGGAACGAGTCAGTGGTATATCTCTAATGATGATGTTTTACATATCAAATCAGGAACCCTCGCTAGTGGTTCTTTGGGAAAAAGTTTAGTAGTTGATGAAACTAAATATTCTAAAGTTAAATTTGCTGACGAAAAACAAGATATAAAAAGAGTTATTTTTGATGGAAATGTTTATTTGCCACAGGATTCATCTTGGCTTTTTACAGGTTTGGGAAATAATTTAGATGGAACTTCTGGCTTAATTGAAATTAAGAATGCAGATAGATTAAATACTAGTAATGTAAAAGATATGAGTCATATGTTTGATGGCTTGAGTAGTTTGAAATCCGTTGATGTTTCGACTTGGGATGTCTCTGGTGTTATGGATATGAGTTATATGTTCAATAATACCGGTCTAGCAACGATTAACGTTGCCAATTGGGATACTGGTAATGTCTTGAGTATGAAAAATATGTTCAGTTCTAATCCTGAATTAGAGTCTTTAGATATTTCTAATTGGAATGTTGTTAATGTGAAGAATATGTCAGCTATGTTTATGAGAGCTGATCAAGTAAAAACGTTGAATATTGCTAACTGGAATATTATCAATGTTGAAAAAATGAATCATATGTTCAGCGGCGCCAAAGAATTAAAAGAGTTAGATTTTAGTCGTTGGGATAATAAACGTGTTAAGACGACAGGTTTGTTGTCAGAAACTAATTTGAAAAGAATAGTTCTTTCACCTAACTTTTCCCTCAAACATTCATATTTGGGACAAGATCAGAATGGTAACGATAATTTGCAGACATGGTTGATTACCGATAGAAATGGAAATAAACGTGTTGTTAAGAGTAAACAATTGATTAAAGCTAGGTATGTTGGGATTGCCAGCAGCGCTAAAAATTTGGCTGTGTTCGATGTTAATATTCCTAATAATCTCAATCAACATCTAGTTAACAGAAATGTTAAAGGAACTCTTAAAAATGGGATTGCGACCTTAACAATTAAAATTCCGCAAAAGAGTGGTTATAAGGTCAACAAAAGATTAATAACTTTTACGGTTAACGTAGCTAAATTACAGCCTACAAAGGGCCGTTACATCGTTTCTTCACCAGAGAGGTAACTTATACGAAAAGTGATTCGAAGGGTCAGACAAGCTCTGTGGACCATCTAGTGACAACATTACCTGATAAGAAGGTTGAAGTTCATAATGATGATGTTAAGAAAACAGCTGATAAGTTAGCTCCACAAACGAATTGGTTAAGTGATAAAAGTATGAAGGATGGTTCCACATATTATCGCGTGGCGACTAATAAATGGGTCAAAGATGATGAAGTTTACGTTTATCAACCACAAACATTTATTGTACAAACAGGCAATTAAAACAATGAATTGGTTGATGCACAGGGACAGACTGTACCTCAAAGAAATCTTTCAGCTCAAACAAGTTGGCGGGTAGATCGTTTAGCATATTTAGATGGAAAAACTTACTATCGCGTGGCAACGAATGAGTTTGTCCCTACTACAGACGTTACTATTGTAAAATAAAATTAATGTTAAAGTGTCGTCTGCAAAATCTCCTGTAGACCGCCGGAACACTGAGGGTCTACAAGAGATCTTGCTACCGACTAGTGAACGTTTTGTTTCAATTAATTTGAAAAATGAAAATAGCATCTATTCTAGAACGACAATCTTTACTTTTTAGTAGGGATTGAAATTCAGAATAGATGCTATTTATTTTGGAACGTGGAGGACAGCGTATTTAAACTTAATCTGCATAGGGAAGTGAATCTGCCGCTACGTCTTCTTTGTTCAATAAGATGATATTTTCACCTTTTTGTTTACGACGTTCGATATCCTTTTCGCCCCAAACACAAAGATCTTCGAGAATTTTGTTAAGTGATTCGCCATATTCAGTTAAAGAATATTCAACTTTTGGTGGAATCTGACTGTAGACTTTACGATTAATAATGCCATCATCTTCCAATTCTCTTAACTGTTGAGTCAACATTTTTTGAGTGATATTGGGGATGGCTCGACGCAATTCTCCAGTTCGCATGATGCCATGTTTGAGATGGCAAAGAATAATAGGTTTCCATTTACCACCGATAATTCTCATTGTGTCTTCAACGCCAATGTTATAAATTGCTTGTTTCATAAAAGCCATCCTCCTTAGTATTTGTATAGTAACATCACTATTTAGTCTTAGCAATTTTCTACTTCTGGTTCGACTTCAGGACTGTTCTCCATTTTAATAAGAACAGCAATTAAAATGATTCCGACTGCTAGCATCGCAATTCCTAACCATGGTGTATTGATAAGTTGATTGTGAGCTACGGCTTGTCCACCGATTGTTGAACCTAAAGTGATTCCTACGTTAAAGGCCGAAATATTTAACGCAGAAGCCAATGGGACCTCGTTAGGCGTATACTTTTCAGCTAATTGAACAATGTACAGCTGCAAGCCAGGAACGTTCATAAAGGCAAATAAGCCTAATAAGAGAATAGCTAGTAAACCTAAGAAATGAAGATTGATAACTAAGCGGGTGATCAATAAGGCTACTCCTAAACCAAGAAACATTTTCAAAAGAGCAGTTAGAGGTCGTTTGTTAGCCCATTTGCCGCCAAGAGTGTTACCAATAGCAACAGCAACTCCGTAAAAAATTAGAATGATGACAATGGCGCTTTGTGACCAACCCATATTTTTATTTAAAATAGTTGTTAAATAAGTGTAAACGGGGAATGTTGCTCCATAGCCTAAAGCTGTGATGAGCAGAATCAAGAGTAATTGAGGTTGTTTAAGAATCTTCCAGATACCCTTAACACTGGTTGGTTTTGGTAATGGTAGTTCATTTGGCACTAGGATAATATTTGTAATCAAGCCGACTAATCCTAAGGCGACTAAGAAGAAAAAGGACATTCGCCAGTTAAACGTTTGACCGATAAAAGTTCCTAGTGGAACACCCGTAATTGTAGCAACTGTTAAACCAGTAAACATGACGGCAATAGCAGAAGCACGTTTGTTAGGTGCTACGACGTCGGCTGCAATTAATGATGCAATTGTCATGAAGATTCCATGAGAAAGAGCTGCAATAACACGACCAGCTAATAGAATGGCAAAACTAGGTGCGAGAGCAGCCAGAGTATTTCCGATAATGAAACTGATCATGATACCTATCAATAATTTTTTACGATCCCAACGATTGGTGATCAAAGCTAAGATGGGAGCGCCAAACATGATTCCAGTAGCATAAATGGAAACTGTCAGACCTCCTTGTGCAAGTGAGATGCCAAATGTTTTAGTCAATAGTGGCATGATTCCTACACTGATAAATTCTGTGGATCCGATAGCAAAAGCACTGATAGCCAATGATAAAAGAATCCAAGTTGATGAAACTTTCTTATTCATAATTATTTCCCTCCTACAGCGAATAATGATTATGTGTAACATTATATGGGGTTGGGAGAAATAAACAATTACGTACTTTAAAGTGCAGTAGGTACTAAAAAGTACCTTTAAAAGTTAAATTAGATTATTTTAATAAAATTATTGACATATTAATTTTTGGATGTTTAACTAGAGACTGTAAATTGCAAACGAGGAGAACTTTATTATGAAAATTAGTAAACAGTTGTCACATTTGAATAATCAATTTGCCTTTAGCTTTTTCTTTAGATAGCGTTTGTATTCAGTCTCTGGATGCGAACGCGTAAGTGTTCGTATCTATTGATTGGCTAAAGCTATTAAACATGTCTTTGAAGCCAGATAGATACGGGTTGAATCTAGCTGGAGATAAATTGCGCCCGGGCAAACCAGTTAGATTCAATTACGAATCTAGCTGGTTTTTTTATATTCTCAGGAGGATTTTTCATGAAAAAATATTTAATCGGATTAATAACAATTATAGCGGCAGTTGTTTTAGCGGGATGTGCAAATAGTTCAGCCACAAATAAGAAAACAATCAACGTGGGAATTTTACAAGTAGTACCTCACGGCTCATTAGATGAGGCACGTAAAGGTTTTAAAGAAGAATTAAACCAAAAAATTAAGCAGCATGATAAATCAATAAAGGTTAATTATAATTACCAAAATGCGCAAGGGGATCAAGCTAATTTAAATTCGATGGCTCAACAATTGACGCAAAAGAAGAACGATTTGATTTTAGGAATCGCAACTCCTTCAGCACAAGCACTTGCTAAGAAAACTAAATCAACACCAATCGTCGTCACAGCAGTAACCAATTTGAAGAGTGCTGGACTAGTGAAGGATGATCGTAAACCAGCAACTAATGTTACTGGTACCAAAGATTTGGGTCCCGTGGATAAGCAAGTCAAACTGTTAACAACTTTAACCAAGAGTTCTAAACCTATCGGTGTTATGTACAATTCATCTGAAGAGAACTCAGTTTTACAAGTAAAAATGGTAAAAGAATACGCTAAGAATCATCATATTAAATTAAATGTGGTCAGTGTTACAAGCACTAATGATGTTGTCAGTGCACTGTCCGGAATGGCTGATAAGGTTTCTGGAATTTACTTGCCAACTGACAATTTAATGGCTAGTTCCATGAAGACAATCGGTAAAAAAGCTCGCGAAGCTAAGTTGCCAGTTGTTACAGGTTCAATTGAAATGGCTGAAGATGGTGGTGTTGCTACATATGGTATCAACTACCGTGATTTAGGTAAACAAACCGCTAAGATGGCTTACAGAATTTTCATTGAAAAGAAGAAGCCTCAAGATATGCCAGTTGAAACTTCACATACTTTGAGACTTTACATTAATAAAGCTAATGCCAAGGCTATCGGCATCGATCCAAGCAAAATTACGAAACCATAGGTGATAAAAATGATTATATCTAGTTTAGGACAAGGTCTACTGTGGGCGCCTTTAACAATTGGCGTCTTCATTACATTTAGAATTTTAGATATACCTGATTTGACAACTGAAGGTAGTTTTCCTTTTGGAGCAGCTATTACAGTCAGTTTGATGATCAAAGGACAGTCAGCAATCGTAGCCACAATTGTCGGCTTTTTAGCGGGATGTGTCGCAGGATTAGTTACAGGAATTCTTGATACTAAATTGAAGATTCCTTCATTACTAGCCGGAATTTTAACGATGACCGGATTGTATTCTATCAATATGCATATTATGGGAAAATCTAATGTACCTTTATTAACTCAAAAAGTTTTAACAGGCTATTTACCAGCTGGTTTGACGGTTGATATGCAAACTATCATCTTGGGTATTATTGTAGTTGCTATCGTGATAGCAGTACTTTATTGGCTTTTCAAAACTCGTTTGGGTTTATCGTTGATGGCAACTGGTGATAACAAGAATATGTCTGCTGCCAATGGTATCAATACTGATGGAATGATTATTTTTGGTTACATGATCTCTAATGGATTGATTGCCTTGTCAGGCGCACTGATTGCTCAAAACAATGGTTATGCTGATATTGGTATGGGAATTGGAACTATTGTTATCGGACTAGCTTCTGTTTTGGTCGGAGAAATTTTTCTACGTGGTAATAATATTTTGGTTAGATTGTCAGCCATGGTCTTAGGTGCTATCGTTTACCGGTTCCTTTTGACTGTTGCGATGAGTTTAGGATTCCCAGCCGACGACTTAAAAATTCTATCAGCGATAATTTTAATTATCGTTATCTGTGTACCAATTATTCAGAATCGAATCAGAACTAAACGCCAATTGAAAAAGTATTTAGCACAAATGGAGGCCGAAGATGATGGAAGTATTACAAGTAAAACATCTGCAAAAAGTATTCTTTCCCGGGACTAGAAATGAACGTCATGTTTTAAAAAATATTAATTTGAATGTTTATGAAGGCGACTTTATTTCAGTTATTGGGAATAATGGTGCCGGCAAGTCTACTTTGATGAATGCCATCGCCGGAACTTTAAGTGCTGATGCGGGTGAAATTGATTTAGTGAAGCATAACGTTTCTAAAAAATCAGTAGCCTATCGATCACAATGGATGTCACGAGTTTTCCAGGATCCTAAAATGGGAACCGCCGGAGATTTGACTGTGATGCAAAATTTAGTTTTGGCACAAAGTCACACGAAAACAATCAGTCTAAAGAGGTATCAGAAAAAAGCAGCAGAAGAAAAATACTTAGCTTTATTGAGAACACTCAATATGGGCTTAGAAAACTTCTTAAATACGCAAGTAAAGTACCTATCAGGAGGTCAACGTCAAGCACTGTCACTTTTAATGGCAACTTTAAGTAAGCCCAAATTATTATTACTAGATGAACATACAGCGGCATTAGATCCCAAAACTAGCCAAGAAGTAATGTCAATCACAGATAATATCGTCAAAGAGCAGCAGTTAACTACAATGATGATTACACATAAAATGTCAGATGCTTTGAAATATGGTAATCGTTTGATCATGGTACAAGATGGACAAATCAAGCTAGATGTCAGTGGTGCTCAAAAGAATAATTTGGATAAATCAGAATTGCTACAGGCTTTTGAATAAAAATATGTTATCTTCTTATTATCTCCTTTCTAAATTTTTAAAATAAAAATAATGGCATCTATTTCTAGAACATCGATTTTACTTTTTAGTAGAAATTGAAATTCAAAATAGATGCTATTTATTTCAGACGGCGAATTTTATAATCAAGTTAGCCACTTTAGAAAAATGACAAAATAAAAACACCAAGACGTAAAAATCAGGTATCATTGGAGTTCTCACACAAACAATGAAAGAGGTTTTTCGTCTTGGTGCTAGAACAGAATATCATAAATCGTCCTAAAGGACATCATTTAACTGAAATTGAACGTGGAAAGATTGCTTCCTTTCATTCAATTGGCTACTCGAATCGCCAGATAGCTAAAGCTATCGGCGTTTCACCTCAGACTATTAATAATGAAATTAACAGAGGTACTGTTGAGCAGATCAAGAAAGTTAATGGTAAAGTTCAACACTTGAATTGCTACTTTCCTGACACTGCACATCAAAAGTATGTAAAGAACCGTAAGCTTTGCCATCGTCCTTCTAAATTCGACCAAGTCACAGCCTTTTTAGGCTTCTTTGTAAGCCAGTTCATAGATAATGGATGGTCACCTGATACGGCCGTTGGACGAGCTAAGAACGAAGAATTATTCTTAGTAGATGAAATGGTTTGTACTACTACACTTTACAAATATATTGATGAACAACGACTTGAAATCCGGAATATTGATCTGGTAGAAAAGTCAACTAGACCGACTAAGCAACATACTTCAAAAAAGCATAAGCGTCTACTTGGTCGTAGTATTGAGAAACGCCCTAAAAGTGTTGATAGCAGAGAATCCTTTGGGGACTTTGAGATAGACACGATTGTGGGCAAAAGAAATGGCCATGAGAGTGTCGTCTTAACGCTCATAGAGCGTAAGACACGCTTTGAAATAATGAGACTTATTGACGGTAGAGATGCCGACTCTGTAGATTATGCTATGAAAGAGATCATAAAGAACTATGGTGATCTTATCAATTCAATCACTGCAGACAATGGCCCTGAGTTCTCTAATCTATCATCTGATATGGCTGGCGTTGCGGATGTTTACTTCACACACCCATATACATCTTGTGAACGTGGAACAAATGAAGTACATAATCGAATGATACGTCGTGACTTGCCCAAAGGGCTGTCACTGGATACAGTCAGCCCAAAAGTAATAAGAGACATAGAATTTAAGCTCAACAATATGCCTAGAAAGTTATTGAACTATAAAACGCCACAAGAACTCTTTGCTAGTTCCTGTGGCGCTTAAAGACATATTTATAAACTTCAAATACTGATATCACTTGGATTCAATTTATTTTGTCCAAGTGGCTAACTTGTTATTGAAATTTTCGATTTATTTCAGACTAGAAGATTTGGAAGTTAAATCTTGATAGAACTAGTATTTAGTCCGGAACAACAAGAAAATTGGCTCAGCCATGAAATTTATCTTAGCAATTTATTGCTTAGATAAAGGTCGATCTTGAAGATCCACAAAGTGCAAATTTATTAGCTTCCAGTCGTCCCATGGCGTTCCAGCCAAATTTTCTTGTTGTGGAGGACGGGAATAAATCACCAAACAAAAAAACAACCACTGCAGGGGAACAGTAGTTGTTTTTAGTTTTAAGGGAAATTCACAAATCAGGGAGGAAAAGTGAATTATATTTTTTATTATGAGATTTTTATCTATTATAGTTTTCTATATGTTTAAAAAGGGGGGATGTAAGTTAAGCTCGATTGCTTTCCTTTAACTTACAAACTATATGATAAACACTAAATGTGAAGAAAATGTGATAACAATATTCTGAAAATTAGAAGATTGTACCTTAATTCAAGTAAATTTTCTTCAAATCTCTTATCTCGGAAGGAGTTACCTGTAATTCATCTTTGATATAATTGTTTATATTACCAGACATTTTGGCGATTTCATCTTCGGCTGTAGCTAAATAATCAGAGTGAACCGTCATTAAATCACGTACGGAACTCAAAACATCTTTGTCAGTATAACCCTTGTTTTGAAGATCTAAGATCAGGTTGTCAACAAAGCCCTTATTGACCTTATTAGTTAATAAATAATCTTTCTTGATTTCCTCCATGGGAACACCAAGGACAGTCAACAAGTAGACAGCTCCCATACCAGTTCTATCCTTACCAGCACTACAGTGGAAAAGTAAAACGTCATCATCTTGGTCATTAGTTAATAATTTATCAAAAAATGTTCGATATGCGCCTTTAGCTTGGTCACCTGTGATAATATCACGATAAACGTCTTTCATGTGGTGGAAGCCATTAGTAGGATCACCACCGATTTCAGGAATGAAATTATCATTTTGAACCTTAGAAGCTTCAGTTTCATCGGCTTCAAAAACTGGATCGAAGACATATTCTGCGCCATCAGGAACACGGTCTGGTTTATCGTTTACTTCCTCATGTGAACGAAAATCGACATCATACTTTAAACCATAGTTACTTAAAAAACTAAGGTCATTGTCTGATAAGTCACTTAAACCAGCTGATCTGAGGACTTTATGGAACTTAAGTGTTTTGCCATCGACAGTTTCGTAGCCACCTAGTTCACGAAAATTGACACCTTTTTCAAGGTCTAGAACGCGCTTATTATTTTCAACCATACCTTTAACTACCTCTGCATATTTTTCTAATAATCATTATATCAAAAAGGAAGAGTCATCCTATCATGAAGTTTATTATTGCACCTGGAAAATATAGTAATAATGTTAGCTCGACTAAGATTGGTCAGGCCATTTATAGTGGCATCTCGCGTGCTATGCCAGATGCAAAAATAATTACCATGCCCGTAACTGATAGTAAAGATGGAATGCCAGCATTAATAGAACATACTATTGGTGGATATTGGGATGAAGTCTCTTATTTTGATGCTTTTTGGGAAAATCGAACGGGACGTTATCTTGTTACCCAGATCGGTAGTCAACTTACCGCTATTATGGATTCAGAGCAAGTGGTTGGGGTTGATTTAGCAAAAAATAAAAACCGAAATGACTTGTTTCATGCAACAAGTTATGGGTTAGGAGAATTTATTATAGATGCAGTTACTAGTGGAATCAAAAATATTGTGCTCTGTTTAGGCAAGACAGCTGTAGCTGATGGCGGACTAGGAGCTTTACAAGCTTTAGGATCCAAGATTTATGATGAAAATGGTCAACTGATCCCTGAAGGTGAAAATCCTTTGATCAATGCCTTTCGTATCGATATGGAAGATGTTTATCAACTATTGGGTGGAAGAACCCGTTTGACCGTTTTATTGAATTATTCAGGTCGGAAATTATCGGATAATGTTGAGTATTTGAATGAAGCACAGGAAAGTTTTTTGGAAGATAATTTAGTTTTTATCACTGAAAAAATGAATCAGAAGTATAATTTAGATATACACCCAATGCCTCATTCTGACTCGATTAAGACTTTGGCTGGTGCTTTTGCAATGATTAATGCACGTATTTCAAGATCATCATTTGAATGGGTGGCCAAGGTTACAGGAATGGAAGAAACAATTCGTTCCACTAATATCCTAATTACTGCCACCGATAAAATTTCCCGTGAAGCAATGCATGATGATATGCTGTATCACTTGAGTCGAATTGCTGGAGCTCAAAGAGTTCCGACTTTTGCTTTATGTAATAATTTTGTTGATGATTTCCAAAGTTATGAACAACTTTTCACAGGAATATTTTCAACTCAAATGACAGAATATGATGATGAAATGACGATGTTTGAGAATTACGAATCCGTTTCAAATCAGTTAGTACGGACATTAATGGCTTTCAAATAATTTTGTAAAATATTGAATAAAATATATGAATGCATTAATCTTACATTAGAAGGTATTCAATAAGTGCATTGGAGGATTGAATTATGGAACAAGACTATAAGAAGATTTTGGTTCCTGTAGATGGATCAAAAGAAGCAGAAATGGCTTTTAAGAAGGCTGTAACAGTTGCACAAATGAACGGTGGACACATCGATGTTTTGACAGTCTTAGATACAAAGCAATTCATTGGTTTACATGGTGGTATGTTGAACGGTGATGTTATCTATCAACTTTCCGAAGATGCTCAAAAGTATCTTACAGAATTAAAAGATGGTGCCATTAAAGATGGTTTCAAAGAAGAAGACATTGACATCCACGTTCGTTTCGGTGAACCTAAGACTGTTATTTCCCAAGAATTCGTTGAAGAATATAAGAATGACCTGATTATGATCGGTTCAACAGGTATGAATGCCGTAACACGTTTATTGGTCGGCTCGGTATCCGAATACGTTACAAGAAATGCTAGAACGGATGTTATTATCGTTAGAACAGATATTGATAATAAGAGATTTACTGATAAAAAGAAAAAATAATTTATATTAGGCTGGCAGATGCCAGCTTTTTTAGTTTGGAGAAAAAGATGAGATGTGAGTGGGCCAACAGTTCTGAAGCAATGCAGGCATATCATGATAATGAGTGGGGTAAGCCAAGTCATGACGAACAATATTTTTTTGAAATGTTGACATTAGAAGGAGCCCAAGCAGGATTATCTTGGGCAACAATTATTAAACGACGTGCGACATATCGTCAGGCATATGATAATTTCGAAATAGACAAAGTGGCAGCTTATGATCAAGAAAAAAGGGACTCAATGTTAGAAGACAAAGGGATCATTCGTAATCGTTTGAAAGTTGACTCTTCCATCAATAATGCTCGTGTGATTCAAGAGATGCATCAAAATGGTGAAAAATTTTCCAATTATATTTGGAATTTTGTTGATAATAAGCCAATAATTAATCATTATAGTGATATGAGTGAAATGCCTGCTCAAACTAAGTTGTCACAACAGATCAGCAAAAATTTGAAAAAACGTGGTTTTCGATTTGTGGGACCAACGATTATCTACTCATTTTTACAAGCGGTGGGAGTTATTAATGATCATATGGACTCCTGTAATTACAAGTAGAAATTAGTATAATGGCATTAAGGGGTTCTTTTTCTATGTATGTCGTCCTCCACAAAAGGTCGAGTGGATGACAGAATCCTAAACGAACCATACAATTGAAGAGAGAACCATTAAAGACGGAGGATGATTATGAATTCTGAGACTATTAGCAAATTAGCCGAAAAGCTTTATGAAGATAGAAAAAATATTGAAGATAAATCACAAAAATTTGACGCACAGGCTGTGTATGACATTTTGGATTCACTTGAAGTTTTGAGAAAACCAATTAAAGAATACTTTGATATGACCGAAGACGATTACTACCAAAATGAATCTGACCATCGTTTAACTTTACAAAATCCTGATCATAAACTTAGTGAACTACATGATCGTGTTCAGGTTAACCATGTTGATGGTTCTTTAGCTGGTCATAAAATTAACTTTACATATAACCATGAGGATCCATATGCAAATGGCGATTATAAGGTTAAGACCGATATCAATTTAGTCAGTTTTGCATTTACCGTTATCGGAGCAGTATATGACAATACCATTGTCGCTGATGTTAGAAATTCAGTTTCTAAAGATGCAATTCTTTCAATCGGACTAGCAGCACATGCTGTTGAGGAATGGCAATAATGGAATTAATATCAGTCAATGATTTATCATTGCAACGAGAGGGCTACTTTGCATTCAAGCATGTAGCTTTTTCTTTATCTCAAAATGAGATAGTTGGTATTAGTGGCGAAAATGGTAGTGGTAAGACACAGCTTTTAGAAACGATAGCAAATTATGAACGGGCCGATAGTGGCAAAATTAAATATACTCCTGGTGTCAGGATTGGTTATATGCCACAAAATGATCCACAAATTGTTGAACAGACGGTTAGAAAATATCTTGAGGACATCAGACGTTTATCCAAAAATTTGGCTGTGCGTAAGGATCAATTGGATGCGATGGTTACTTATATGAAACTAGCTCCATATTTGGATCGAACAGTTGATCAACTCTCATTAGGTTTGAAACGTCGAGTTAGTTTTTTGGCAGCGGTAGTTGGACACCCCAATGTTTTGTTGTTAGATGAGCCCTTTGCTTTTCAAAGTAATGAAACAGTTCAAAATATGTTGAGTATGTTGCAAGATTTAAAAGATAATGGTTCAGGAATCTTATTAGTAGGCACAGAGCAAAATGGTGAAATATCTGAAATATTAGACAGTAGTTATCATTTTGAAAATGGTAAATTACGACAGTTACAAAGTTTAAAAACTAAAAACAGTCAGTTATTTTTCAGTGTTCATCATAATTCTATTGCTTTAACACATGATTTGAGTGGTTATATGATGAGGAATACTAATGGAGTAGTCGAAATGAAGGTTCCCTTAGATCAAAGGGACACTATTATTGGCAAAATGATTGCCCTCAATTATCAATTTGAGGAGGCACATGATATTGAAAATTAAAGTATTGCTAAAAAATTATTTACAATTTATTTTTCAAGATTTTCTCTATCTAACATTATTATTCTCTATCATTGTTTTTGGCTTAACAGCAGATCACTTATTAAGTATTGATTATCATGAGAAATATAGCCTATTATTAATAGGGATGTTTTTTTATCGTTATTTTCAAGGATGAATCTGTATCATAATGATAAAGTTTATAATCATTATTTAAGACAAAAAGTGAACAGCTACTGGTCAGAGGTTATCAGTCAATTTTTAGCGGTATTAATTTTAAATATAATTTCAGGAATATTGATTTTTATATTTAGCTTAATTCTTTGTAAAAATATATTTTTAGATGTTGTCGGAATAGTTTCGCTAATTTCTGTGGGATTTTTGGGCAGTTCAATTGCGACCCTGTTCAAGACACAATGGCAGAAACATTCTAGTTTGGGACAAATTGGAACCTTAGTTTTTGTCTACCTAGCCTTATCAGGTAGCGTCGTCAACATTTTTAAGAATATTGAGATGATTTTTCCACCTCTTTCAAGAATGATTGTTAGTCTACATAGTAATTCTTCTATTGTTAAATTATTGCCCCTAGCAGGACAAACTTTTTTATACGCCTTAATACTATTTGTTATTAGCTGGTTTATTTATAAAAAAAATAAGAAAAGTTGAATAAAACTATTGCAATGAGGTATTCTTTTTTGTTTTAATATCCTGATGAAGTGAGGAGGCAAAATTTTATGAGCAATATTTATTTACGTCAATCAACACTTGACGATTTGCCAAGAATTATTGATATCATCGGTGGCGCCAAAAGAACCCTACGGGACCGTGGTGTTGATCAATGGCAGGTAGGTTATCCCGATGAGAAAATCCTAGAACAAGATATTCAAGAAGATATAAGTTATGTTTTAATACTAGATGGTGAGGTAGTTGGAGTAGCTGCTTTGCAACAAGGTTACGATAAGAACTATCAAGATATGACTTCAGGGTCATGGTCTAAAAATTCTGATGTGACTTATTCCATTATTCACCGTATAGCTGTTGAACCAGGCCATCAAGGACAACATCTTTCGGCTGCTTTGATTCAACAACTATTAACAATCTCACATTACCTGGGTTACAGTGATGTCAGAATCGACACTCACCCTGACAATTTGGTGATGCAACATGTTATTACAAGTAATGGGTTCATTGAAAAAGGAACTATTACGATGGATGAAGATCATGGTATTAGAAAAGCTTATCAAATTCTTCTAAAGTAAGCGTCAAAGGATTATTTTTCATATCTTTGATATATAATTGAGCCATAATGAGACCATCGTGAGATGGTTTTTTTGCTATAATTGTTTCCAGAGTATGGGATATTGGAGATCATAAAATTGAAAATCAAAAATATTGCAAGCAGAATGTTGACACCAAAGCCATCAGAATTCATATCAGCACACACTGATATGTTTTTGAAACGACTAAAGCCACGTCCTTTTGTTGTTGATTATATAAAGGGCGTTTATGATAATAACGTAAAACCAAATGTTACCAGTGATACAGTAACCTTGTCCGTTTTAACTGACACACATGCCAAAGCAATTGCTAGTGCGTCTTATTACGGGATCAATGGTGCACGTCATATTATTGAAGCCAATAATGTTAGTGATGCTGTCAACTTGGACTTGAATGTTCATCTGGGAGATTTAATTGATGGAAGTGATAAACCTGAGATCAGTCGAGGATTATTGCAATTTGCTGTTGAAAATTATCAAAAGAGCAAAGCACCGTTTTATCTTCTTGAGGGTAATCATGATGAGAATGATAAATATGATGAACACAGATTCTTTGGTTCAGCATCGTTTCATCGGGATGATTATGACTCGTTAGTAACAAAGTATAATTTTGAACAACCAGATATTTTTAGATTGAATCCAGTATCTAAAGTGGGCTGGTATGATAAGGGCGGTATACGAATTGTCTTTATCGATACCAGTGATATTCCTTATATACTTAGTAATGGTTCTAAGAAATATGATTTTAAGAAGGTTCGTGGCGTCAGAGAACAACAGTTAGAAGATTTGATCAAAATCTTAGAGAATACTATTGATAAGCATGTTATTGTAATGGGGCATGCTAATATTGTGAGTCCAAGTGGTCGGAGTGCTTTGAACTTCAATGGTGACTTGGTTCAACAATTATTAGTAAGCTTCAACAACAAAACTTCTGGTCAATTGAAAAATGAATTAACAGGAGATTTTGGTGTGAATTTACGCTATGATTTCTCATCTACAGGCATTTCTAAGGTAACAACTTATATTTGTGGTCATATGCATTATGAAAAAAACTACAAAGTTTCTGAAATTAATCATATAATATTAAATTGTTCGGCCTTAATGGGTAAGAAACATGGTTTAACAACTGACTATAACAAGAAGTGGGACAGACGTTATAATGAAATCTCAGAATTAGCGGGCTATTTCATTAATATCGACCCGAACAAATTGCGCTTACAAATTTTCGGTTACGGAGCCGCTACAAGATATGTAAGTTTTGAAATATAAGGGAGAATTTTTATGTGTGGAATTGTCGGATTCGTAGATAAAAATATTACAGACAAGAAGCCTGTAATTGAGGCTATGATGGATACGATCAAGCATCGTGGTCCAAATAGTTCAGGTGAATTATTGGATGGCGACGCTGCTTTAGGTTTCCGCCGCTTGAGTATTATTGATATTAGTAGTGGTATGCAACCTATTTACAACGAAGATAGATCAAAAGCTGTTATTTTTAACGGTGAAATTTATAATTACAAAGATGTTAGAAAAGATTTGAAAGAAGCAGGACACGTTTTTACAACTGATACAGATACTGAAGTTCTTCTACATGGTTTTGAAGAATGGGGTATTGAAGGTTTACTTAAGAAGATCCGTGGAATGTTTGCTTTCGTAATTTATGATTTAAAGACTGGTGACATTACTGGTGCTAGAGATTTCTTTGGTATCAAGCCACTTTATTACTATAACCGTGAAGGTACATTTATTTTTGGTTCAGAAATCAAATCCTTCTTGAAAGAACCAAACTTCAAGAAAGAATTAAACAAAGCTGCTTTGAAGCCATATTTGACTTTCCAATATTCAGCTTTGAACGAAACATTCTTCAAGAATGTCTTTAGAATTCCTGAAGGTCACTACTTTACATATAAGAATGGCAAGTTAAGTATCAAGAAGTACTGGGATATGTCCTTCAAAGAGAACAATTTGTCATTTGAAGAAACTGTTAAGAGAATTGACAAGTCTATTCGTGAATCAGTTAATGAACACTCTATTAGTGATGTACCAGTTGGTTCATTACTATCTAGTGGTGTTGATTCAAGTTACGTTACAGCTGTTTTGAAACCACAACATACGTACTCAATTGACTTTGATACAAGTACATATGAAGAAGGTACTGCAGCTAAGATGTTGGCTGATAAATTGGGTCTAGAAAATACTCGTGGTATCGTTACAAAAGAGGAAGCGGTCAAATCAATTCCATTAATTCAATACTATATGGATGAGCCAGATTCAAACCCTTCATGTATACCACTTTACTTCTTGACTAAGTTAGCAAGTAAAGATGTAACGGTTATTCTTTCAGGTGAAGGAGCCGACGAATTGTTTGCCGGTTATGCAAATTATGGTTTCCATTCACATTCAAAAGTTATCCGTGTTGTAGCGGAAGATTTGAAACACTTACCAAAGGGTGTTAAGTATAAGTTAGCTCATGGTTTGAAGAAATTACCTAATTTCCCAGGCCGTTTGCATTTGTATGAATCAACTGCCAAAGCAGAAGAATTCTTTATTGGACAAGCCAAGATTTTCAACGAAAAAGAAGCTGCTGACTTGGTTAAGCCTGAATTCGAGAAGTCACGTTCCGTTAAAGATATCGTTATGAGAAGTTACAGCAAAGTTAGTGGTTATAACGATGAAGTTAAGAAGATGCAATATCTTGATCTTCACCAATTCATGTCAAATGATATCTTGCTTAAAGCTGACCGTATGAGTATGGCTAACTCCATGGAATTACGTGTACCATTCTTGGATAAAGAAGTTGCTAAAGTTGCTGCAGGAATTCCTACTAAATATCTTTTGAATAGTAAGGATAGTAAGTATGCTCTACGTGTAGCTGCTGAACGTGCTTTGCCTAAGGAATGGGCTAAACGTGAGAAACTTGGATTCCCAGTGCCAATTCGTGACTGGATCAAAACTAAGGAAGTTTACGAACAATTCCGTGATTTATTCAGTGCTGATTTTGCTGCTGAATTCTTCGATCAAGATGCTATTTTGAAAATGCTTGATGGTTGCTATCGTGGCGAAAATGATGATCGTCGTAAAGTTTGGACAATTTATACTTTCTTGATTTGGTATAAAGTATTCTTTATCGATGATGGTAAAAAACCAGATGTTGATCCTAAAGTTTTAGTAAATTAATATTTGAAAATAAAAATAATGTGATCTAATTATCACAGCAACATGAACAAAGAGACCGCAAATTCAGATTGATGAGTTTGCGGTCTTTCATTTAGATAATCAAAAATTAGTATAATAATTTAAGAAAATAATAAGCCTCTCAGATTTAATATAAATGACACTCTCGTTGTGATAAATTGAGTATGGTATAATTTTGTGTGAAATGTGTGTAATTTTAAAAATAGAATTAATAATATAGTAAGAGGTTGATCCCTATCGAAACTGAATCAGGAAAAAAATTCACGCCCATTCTCTTGGGTAGTGATATGAATGTTTACGGAATGGCACGTGCTTTCCATGAACTCTATGGGGGCAGTGTTAAAGCCTATGCCGAAATCCAATTGGCACCAACAAGATATACAAAAATCTTAGATTTGACTCTTTACTCAGGCTTTTCTGAAGATCCTGTTTTCATTGAAAAAATGCGTGAAATTGCTAAAGTTTACCAAAACCATGAAGAACCAGTTATTTTAATTGGCTGTGGGGATGGTTATGCCGAACTTATCAGTAAGCACAAGGAAGAATTGTCTAAGACATTTGTATGCCCTTATGTCGATTATGATTTATTAAAATCATTGAATAATAAAGAGAGCTTTTACCATGTAGCCGATGAACATGGTTTGCCTCATCCACTAACAAAGATCATTACAAAAGATATGTATGAGAATAAGAAGGATCTTGATGTTCCTTTCGATTTCCCAGTAGCTTTGAAACCAGCAAACAGTGTGGAATGGTTGGATATTCATTTTGAGGGTCGTAAAAAGGCTTTCATAATTCACTCTCAAGAAGAATATATGACTATCGTTGGCAAGATTTATGATAATGGCTATACATCTGATTTGATTCTCCAAGACTTTATTCCTGGAGATGATTCTAATATGCGTGTGCTCAACGCCTATGTTGACCAAGATCATCATGTTAAGATGATGTGTTTAGGACATCCAATTTTGGAAGATCCAACACCACAATCAATCGGTAATTACGTAGCTATCATTCCTGAATTTAATCAGGATGTCTATGATCAAGTTCAAAAATTCCTTGAGGATATTGAATTTACCGGCTATGCCAACTTTGATATGAAATTTGATTCTCGTGATAATACTTTCAAATTCTTTGAAATCAACTTGCGTCAAGGAAGAAGTAGTTTCTTTGTTACGCTCAATGGCTATAATCTTGCTAAATATGTGGTGGAAGATTATATTGAGGGTAGTTTAGAAAACGAACCAACAGTTTATGCCAACAAGAATAAAGCGCAACATAAATTGTGGTTAGGTGTGCCAGTCAAAGTCTTTAACAAGTATGCAGCTGATAATGATGCTACTAAATATGCTGATGAATTAATCAAGCAAGACCGCGTTGGAACAACTGTTTTCTATAACAAAGACAATTCCTTTAGACGTTGGTTACTTTTGACATACATGTTCCACAACTATGTTAAGAGATTTGATAAATACTTCCAAGAGAATAAAGGACGCGACTTTAAATAACCGAGGGGGCTTAATATATGGATGAATTAAAAGAATACAAAGTTAGAAAAATTGAGTATTCCAAGATTTTAATCTGTGTCGATTCAGATGATTTTGAGTCATCAAAAAATGCCTTTAATTATGCTTGTTCGTTAGCTAAACACTATAACTCCGAGCTAGGCATTGTTTCCGTATTGGAAACAGGTGACTTGAATATTTTTCAATCGCTAGACCCAGAAGTACTAGCAGAACGTCGAGAAGAGATCAAAGAACTTCTTGAAGTTTATGGTCAAAAGGCTAAAGAATACGGTGTTAAAGATGTTCACATGATGGTAACTGAAGGTGGACCTGGAACAGTTATTGTAGACAAAGTTATTCCTAAATTCCAACCTGACCTAGTAATCGTTGGTGTTGAAAAGAAGAACCGTAACCGTAATACAATCGGTTCACAAGCTTCTAAGATTGTGAATAGCGCTGGCGTTTCTGTTAGTGTCATTAGATAAAAATAGAGAGCGAAACAAGGGCGGTTAACCTCCGAGAATTTGCCTAAGTACTGAAATTGCACGCGTACTATGCGGGCGATTCCAGTACTGTAGCAAACCGGAAGAGGTTGCCCTTGCGTAGCTCGTTTCCACTATTCGTAATAGAACAATGGTTTATAAGAATAGAAATAATCTACTATAAAAATAGTAAACAACAAAGAGCTCAATGCAACAGTTATCAAAAAGGTAACCGTGACATTGAGCTTTTTTAGATGATAGAAATTGCGCTTTTTATCATTTTTATATTTTATTCAAAATGATAAAAATGAAAATTATTCTAATAAAAAGTAATTAGTGCTATAGTAGTCTTTAAAAATAATAGGCGGTGAACAAATTTGTTAATGAATAAAGTTATCGGTGGTGCAGGGGATTTAATTAATGCTAAACCCGCCGATTATAAAGATAATCTATACTTAGCTGTTAATGGTGCTTGGCAAGAAACAGCAACTATTCCACCTGACAAATCTCGTACTGGTGGTTTTACAGATCTTGATGAGGGTGTTGAAAAGACCCTTATGAAAGATTTTCATGAGTTTGCAAATAATGAAGAAGAAGTCGATGATCCTCGTTTACTTCAAGCTGTAAAGCTATATCGTCTTGTTAATAATGTGGATCATTTAAGTAAATTCCATCAACAACCAATATTGAAAGATATGCAACGTATTACTGATTTGAGCAATGTTAAGGATCTAGGGGATAACTTGGCTCAATTGTCAAAAGATGGCTTTGCTCTACCAATCGATATCAGTATTGACGCTGATATGAAAGATACAGCCAAGAACGTTGTTTATATTGATGGTGCTGGTTTGATTTTGCCTGATAAAACTTATTATGATGAAAAGAATGAATCAGGTAAACAATTGTTAGCTAAATACGCTGACGTTGCAGGACGTTTGCTTTCAATGATCGGTTATAAACTGGATGAAGCTAAGGAAATAGTTGAGAAGGCTTTGAAATTTGATAAGTCGTTGGTTCCTATCGTTAAGAGTTCTGAGGAATGGGCTGATTATACTAAAGTTTATAACCCAATGAAATTTGATGAATTCATTACTAAATCTGATGTCCTAGACTTAAAGAGTTTGGTAGTTGATTCAGTTAATGATACACCAGAAAAAGTTATCGTAACTGAACCAAGATACTTGGATAATTTGAACAAGCTTGTTAATGCTGACACTTTTGAAGATATTAAAGCTTGGATGATGGTTAAATTCCTTACCGGTAATGCTTCGATTCTGGATGAAGAATTCCGTCAAGTTATCGGTGAATACAATTTGGCACTCAGTGGTGCTAAGGAGTTAAAGAACAGAACTAAGTATGCTTACAATTTTGCTGCAAGTATTTTCAGTGAGGTAGTTGGTGTATATTACGGAAAGAAATACTTTGGTGAAAAAGCTAAAGAAGATGTCCGTAGTATGGTTAAGAAAATGATTGCGGTTTATGAACAAAGACTTTCTGAAAATACTTGGTTGAGTGAAGATACTAAGAAGAAGGCCATTATCAAACTAGATAAGATCGTTATTAAAGTTGGTTATCCTGATAAAATTGATGATCTTTATAATAAATTTGAAATCAATGAAAATGATTCTTTGTATGACAATGTTTCTAGAATTAGAAAGACAATTGCTCAACACAATTTGGATCAATATCACGAACCGGTTGATCGTACAAAATGGTTGATGCCAGGACATATGGTTAATGCATGTTACGATCCATCTAGAAATGATATCACCTTCCCAGCAGCTATTTTGCAAGCTCCATTCTACAGTTTGGATCAAACAAGTAGCCAAAACTTTGGTGGTATTGGTGCCGTTATCGCGCATGAAATTTCACATGCTTTCGATAATAATGGTGCTCAATTCGATGAATACGGTAATATGAATAACTGGTGGACTGACGAAGATTATGCTAAGTTCAAGAAACTTACACAAAGTATGATCGATGAGTTCGAAGGTATTCCATATGCTGGTCACAAGGTTAATGGTAAATTGGTTGTTAGCGAAAACGTTGCTGATGTCGGTGGACTACGTTGTGCCCTGGAAGCTGCTAAGAGTGAAAGTGACTTTGATGTTAAAGCTTTCTTTATCAATTGGGCTCGTGTTTGGAGAAACAAGTCAACACAACAATTGACAGAAATGTTCCTTTCAATTGATGTCCATGCCCCAGCTCCATTACGTGCTAATGTTCAAGCACAGAATATGGATGAATTCTATGACGCCTTTGATGTTACTGAAAAAGACGGTATGTGGATTGATAAAGATAAACGAGTTAATATTTGGTAAAAAAATCTGAAAAATCGAGGGATGAAAATTTAATTTCATCTTCTCGATTTTTTGTTTTGAAGGGAAACATCATTAAATTAATTTTAATAATATTAGAATAAGTGCTATAGTATTTACTAAATCAAAACGCGGGGTGAAAGTATGTTAACAAGTAAAATTATGGGTGGAGCCGGAGATTTAACTGAAGGTAAGCAAGCCGATTATAAAGATAATTTGTATTTGGCCGTCAACGGGGCCTGGCAGGAAAAGGCTGAAGTTCCTGCTGATAAATCTAGTGCTGGTGCTTCAATGGATTTAGACCTAGAGATTGAAAAGGAATTGATGGATGACTTTCAACAATTAGCTGAAAATGATACTGAAGTCGAAGGAAATGAATTCTTACAAGCTATTAAATTGTACCGCCTCGCTAAGAATACCGATTTCTTAAAAGAATTACATGAAAAACCAATTCTGAAAGATCTTCAAAAAATTGAAAATTTAAAATCTTTAGCAGATCTAAATCAACAATTGGCACAATTTGGTAAAGAAGATTTCATATTACCAACTAATGTTTGGGTCGATGCCGATATGAAAGATACAGTCCATAATGCTGTTTATGTTGATGGTATAGACTTGATTTTGCCTGATAACACATACTACGCAAGTGATAATCAGTCTGGTAAAAAGCTTTTGGTCAAGTACGCAGAAGTGGCCAATAAACTTTTAGTCATGATAGGTTATTCAGAAAAATTGGCTAAAGAAACAGTTGATAAGGCCTTAACCTTTGATAAGAGTCTGGTTCCAATAGTTAAGACTTCCGAAGAATGGGCCGAGTATTCCAAGATTTATAATCCAATGTCCTTTGAAGAATTCATTACTAAGTCGCAAAATCTTAATCTGAAGGAATTAGTAGTTGAGCAAATCGGTGCTACTCCAGAAAAAGTGATCATTGTTCAGCCTAGATTTTTGAAGAATTTAGATCAGTTGGTAAATGATGATACTTTTGAAAATTTGAAGGCTTGGATGCTGGTCAGATATTTAGTAACAAATAGTGAATCCTTGGATGAAGATTTCCGCCAAACGGTAGGAGAATACAAGCTGGCTCTTAGTGGAGCTAAGGAATTACAAAGTAGGACTAAGTTTGCTTATCATTTAGCTGAGGATAACTTTGATGAAGTCATTGGTATTTATTACGGCAAGAAGTATTTTGGTGAAAAGGCTAAGGCTGACGTGAGAAATATGGTTGAACGTATGATTGATATTTATAAGCAACGTTTAGCTGACAATACTTGGCTTAGTCAAGCAACCAAAGATAAGGCTATTTTGAAGTTGAACAAGATTGTGATTAAAGTCGGTTATCCGGATAAGATTCAAGAAGTCTTTAAGCAACTAAAGATTGATGAATCAGAATCCTTATATGACAACATCACACGGATTAATCGTATTGTTCGTCAAAATGAATTGGCTAAATTTAGTAAACCAGTCGATCGTACGGTTTGGTTAATGCCTGGTGAAATGGTTAACGCATGTTACGATCCGTCGAGAAATGATATTACTTTCCCAGCAGGGATCTTGCAGGCGCCATTTTATAGCTTGAAACAAACAAGTAGTGAGAACTTTGGCGGTATTGGAGCAACGTTTGCTCATGAAATTTCCCATGCTTTTGATAATGACGGTGCCAAATTTGATGAGTACGGTAATATGAAGAACTGGTGGACTAAGGAAGATTACGCTAAATTTGAGAAATTAACGCAACAGATGATTGATCAGTTCAATGGAATTCCATTCTCTGGCGGTAAAGTAAACGGCAAATTAGTAGTTAGTGAGAATATTGCCGATGTCGGTGGATTACGTTGTGCAATCGAGGCTGCCAAGATGGATAAAGATTATAGCGCTAAGGAGTTCTTTATTACTTGGGCTAAATCATGGCGTTTTAAGGCAACTCCAGAATACAATGAAAGATTATTGGCAACTGACGTTCATGCACCACAACCTTTACGTGCCAACGTTATGTCACAGGATTTAGATGAATTCTATGAAGCATTCGATGTAAAACCAGGCGATGGTATGTGGATTGATGAAGATAAGAGAATTAATATCTGGTAATCACGATTCCAAAAATAATAGCGTCTATTCAGGATACACACTTTAATGTGTGATTCTAAATAGGCGCCTTTTTTGTAGTAATTTTATACTGATTTTTTTGACCTCATGGTTCATTCGAGAATAAAAAAGTACTCGTTCATGATATTACTGCATTTTTATTTTCAATAAGAACTATTTTAAAGATACGAAGATAGGGGGAAAAGATAATGAGTAAAAAAAGGAATATTTGGAAAGCTGTCTTAATAATATTATTAGTACCGATTACGATATTTATAGTAGATATGATTTATCCAATTTTTAAATTTGATCAGAAATATATACAGATGTTTTTGGACACATTGCTCATCTTGATCGCAGTAACATGCAATTTTAAATTTTGGAAGCTAAAAGTAGATTTATTTAGCACAAAACATATAGTACGCCAAATTTTAAATATTTTGCCATTGCTTATTCTTATGCTCTTTTTTAGAAAGTTTTCTAATCTTGGATGGCCCAAGACAGGGTGGCTTGCTTTTGTAACTATACTGTTAGTGGGGATTGGTGAAGAGTACGTTTATCGTGGCTTATTAATCGCACAGTTAGAGAAAGTGTTAAATTCGAAGCCTTTTTTAATTGTCCTAATAAGTTCGTTGAGTTTTGGAATAATTCATATAGGAAATATGTTAAATGTTACTAACAAGTGGATTGTAGTAGCCCAAATGATTGTAGCGGCCGCATCGGGGATGTTGTATGGAACGCTTTATTATGAGACTCATAATTTATCATTAGTTATTGTGTTTCATATTATTGATGATCTACCAACCTTCTTTTCCAAAGGGACAGCAACCGCTGAATCGTTAATGCCACAGAGCCACGTTGGCGGTTTTCTTATGATAACATTTGTGTTATTTCTTATTTGCAGTTTAGTCGCCTTTTTACAAATAAAATTGAATCGAGTTCATTTCAAAAAGAGAAGTAAGTGAGATTGAAATAAAACGGGAAGCTTCCGTTCTAATCAATCTTCAATAAGATCCAAAATGTTTTTTCTATGAATTTATTTGTGGGTTTTTAACTTAAAGTTACATTTGCTTTCCACTATAATAGAAGTATTAAGAAGGGTGAGAGCATAATGGCGTATATCGAAGTGAAAAATAAATCAAAAAAATATCAAATGGGAGAAACAACAATTGTCGCAAATGATAAATTAACCTTTGATGTCGATAAGGGCAAGTTAACCGTCATTTTGGGACCTAGTGGTGCTGGTAAGTCGACAGTTCTAAACATTTTAGGTGGTATGGATACGCCAACTGATGGACAGGTCGTTATTGATGGCACTGATATTGCTGAGTTTTCTGAACGTGAATTGACTACCTATCGTCGTAATGACGTGGGATTTATTTTTCAATTCTATAATTTGATTCCTAACTTAACAACGAAAGAAAATGTTGAGTTGGCTTCAGCAATTGTTAAAGATGCTCTAGATGCGACTGATACTTTGAAGGCCGTTGGTTTGGGTAATCGAATTGACAATTTTCCCTCTCAATTATCTGGTGGGGAACAACAGCGTGTCGCCATTGCCCGTGCTTTAGCCAAGAATCCAAAGTTACTTCTATGTGATGAACCAACAGGAGCTTTGGACTATGAGACAGGTAAGCAAGTTTTGACACTTTTACAGGATGCTAGTCATAAGGACAATAAGACCGTGATCGTCATCACCCACAATTCAGCTTTGGCTAAGATGGCTGATAGGGTAATTCGGATTCATGATGCCAAAGTGCAGTCGATTGAAGATAATAAGACACCCACACCAGTGAAAGATATTGAGTGGTAATCATGAAACCATTAACTAGAAATATGATGCGCAGTATCAATAAGGCTAAGGGACGTTTTATTGCAATTATTCTGATTATTATGTTAGGTGTGTTGATCTTTGTTGGTGTCAAAGCGACAGGACCTAGTTTGAATGATTCATTGAATAAGACGATTGCCGATAAAAATTTATCAGACGTGCAAGTGTTGTCGACGACTGGTTTTGGAAAAAAAGATATTCAGCTGGCTGAAAAGGTTGCGGGAGCCAAAGCTAAAACGACGAAATTTAAATACGTTATGGGTGGCAAATCTAAAGTTGCGATTGCTTTGTATGGCTATGATAAAAACGCTAAGCAGAATCAACTGATTATTAGAAATGGACGTTTGCCTGAAAATGATCATGAAATTGTTTTAGATAAAAATGCTCGTAATAAATATGATTATAAAATAGGTGATACCTTTAAATTTTCTAAAAATGCTGATTTAAAGCGCCGTTCTTACAAAATTGTTGGTTTTGCTGACTCACCACAATACATTGATAATCAGTCACGTGGTGTTACGAATATTGCCGATGGACAAGTTAGTTTGTTCGCCTATATTCCTAAGAATCAAATGAACCTTTCGACCGCAACTTTATTGAATATTCACTTCAATTCCTTGAAAGATAAGAATACTTTTAGTAACAGTTATAAAGATGCTGTGGACAAAAAGGTTAAGGCTTTAAAACACGAATTTAAATTACGCCCTCAGCAAAGAACAAAGGAAGTGGCTGGCAGTTATCTAGCTACTTTGAATCAACAACAAACAGCTCTAGATCAATTGGAAAAGGTTGATCCTACAGCGGCAGCTGTGCAACAAGAAAAGTTAGATGCTGCTAAAAAGAAGATTATGAAACAAACTAAGACAACTTATACTTGGCAAACGCGCCAGGATTTGACTGGCTTTTCAGCCTATGGCGAGAGTTCTGATCGAATCGCTGCGATCGCCAATGTCTTTCCAGTCTTCTTTTTCTTAATTGCAGCTTTGATCACTTTTACAACAATCACAAGAATGGTCGAAGAAGCACGTGGAGAAATCGGAACCTTCAAGGCTTTGGGTTACAGTAAATGGTCGATTGCACGAAACTACATTTACTATGCTTTGTCAGCTGGTCTAATTGGAGCGGTATTAGGGGCTGTGATTGGAACAGAGACCTTGCCTCGAATTGTACTGTCAATGTATAAACAATATATTGCTTTAGATTGGGTTATTGGCTCAACCAGGCAAACGTTATTGATTGCCTTGATTTTCTCCCTATTGGCAACTGTTGGAGCTGCTGTAATCGTGGTTAGAAGAGAATTAGATGAGGGTCCAGCTTCATTGATGTTACCTAAATCTCCTAAATCGGCTAAAAAAATACTATTGGAAAGAATCAAACCCCTTTGGAATCATCTGAGTTTCAACCGAAAAGTTAGTTATCGAAATCTTTTCCGTTTCAAATCTAGAATGTTTATGACTATCATCGGGATTGCCGGCGGAACAGCTTTAATTTTAACTGGTTTTGGACTTCAGAATTCAATTACTGCTAGTGGTGACCTACAGTATAAGAATATTTTCAGTTATCAAGCAGTTGTCAAAATGAATGATGACGCTAATTATAGTAAAGTTGATAAAATCCTGAATCAGGATAAAACTTATCAGAATAATACTAAGATCAATTCGACAACGGCTAAGTTGAAAGCTGGAGAAAAACAGGTTAATGATGTTAATGTTTATACACCACTGTCTGTGAAAAACTTTAAAAAATATGTTCATTTGACTGCTAATTTAGATAAAGACAAAGTTGTTTTGACTAAGAAGACTGCCAAACTTCTTAATGTGGAAAAGGGTGATCAGATTCATGTGACGATGACCAGTGGTAAGAAGCTCAATTTAAAAGTTGGTGCTATTACTGAAAATTATGTGGGTCATTTCTTATATTTGAATCCACAAATTTACCAGGATAAAATTGGTGATTTGAAACCTAATACCTTATTGCTTGGTTTAAAGAAGCAGACTAGTGCGCAGAGAAAACATTTGGCTAACCAATTATTAGATTCTAAAGAAGTGATGGGAACTAGCTATACGCATGATGTCTTTGATACAGTTTCCAAGATGTCGAGTCTGTTACGTCCAATTATTTTAATTCTGATTCTCTTATCGGGAATATTGTCATTTGTTGTACTTTATAATTTAACGAATATCAATGTCTCAGAACGAATCAGAGAACTTTCTACTATTAAAGTTTTAGGCTTCTATAATAATGAAGTTACGATGTATGTTGTTCGGGAAAATATAATTTTAACAATAGTTGGTATTATTATTGGATATGGAGTGGGTAATTTATTGACTGCTTATATCTTGAATCAAGCCGCGACAGAACAGGTTATTTTCCCATTAACGATTCATTGGTTCGGTTATATTGTCGCTACATTGTTGATGATAATTTTCACAGCAATTGTTATGCTAGTTACACATCGGAAATTAAAACACATCGATATGATCGGTGCATTGAAATCTAATGAATGATTGAAGGTAAATTTATGTCTTTGGAAAATGATAAAGTTCTCGTCATTGGGGGAACTTCAGGGTTTGGTAAAGAAGTCGCTATCATGGCTCAACATAAGGATGCTGATGTATATGTCATCGGCCGTGATCAAGAACGTGTAAATCAGTTACGTTACGAGGAGAATATTCAAGGTAGTTCATTAGATGCACAGGATGAAAAACAGTTGAAACGTTTCTTTGAAAAGTATGGTTCCTTTGATCATGTGGTATCAATGCTAGGTGGCGCTATGAGTGGTGGTTTTCTAGATAGTTCAGTCGCCACTATTAAAAAGGCAATTGATGATAAATTTTTTGCTAATTTGCAACTGGTACAAATTGCTAGTAAACATTTAAACAAGAATGGTTCAATCATTTTGACTTCAGGTTCAGGTGGTCATCCCTATGACGCTTCGGGTGCGATTGTAGGGAATCAAGCTATTAATACGATGGTTGATGGTCTAGCTGTTGAAATGGCTCCAGACTATCGAGTAAATGCCGTATCACCAACTTGGACACCTACAGGATTGTGGCGTGACTTGAGTTCAAAGCAACTAGCTAAGCAAAAACATAGTTTTGTGGAAACAGTGCCATTAAACCGTGTCGCTACAGTTGAGGAGGTAGCCTCAGCTTATATTTACTTGATGGAAAATGATTTTATTACAGGTCAAATTCTAAGAGTCGATGGTGGAGTTGACTTGTAGAAGATGCTATACTTGAAGTCAACTTTAAGTAGAAGGTGAAATAATGCCAGTAAATGAAGCAGAAGAGACAACTAAATACCGAATCAGTGATTTTGCTGAAATGGTGGGATTAAATAGTCCTACATTGCGTTATTATGAAAAAGAAGGTCTGATCAATCCTCATCGAACTGATAATGGCATCCGTTACTATACCGATCAAGATATTCGCTGGGTCAATTTTCTTTTGCATCTCAAGAGTACTGGAATGTCAATTGAACAATTGAAGCGCTATGTCAGATTACGTGCGCAAGGTGATTCAACCATCAATCAACGAATTGAGTTATTAGAGGAAGTTCGTCGTAATTTTGAAGTTGAGTATCAAAGATTGCAAGATGGTTGGACGATTCTCAATGATAAATTGGATTGGTATAAGGGTAAAGAAGGCGGACACATTGAAGACAGTGAAAGCTTTTCTAAATATTTACAGAATTTGAATCATGGTTATTTAGAAGATAGATAAATTAGAAATCTCAAAAATATTTATTTAATATTTTTGAGATTTTTTTTGTATTTATCCTTGACTTAAAGTTAACTTTAAGTTGTTTAATGTATTTATCAACTTGATACGAGGAGGAATTGATTATGGCAAAGAAACAAACTGCTGGACGTGACATGTTGGGTGATTTTGCCCCACAATTTGCAGCATTGAATGACGATGTATTATTCGGAGAAGTTTGGAGTAAAGAAAACGAACTTTCTGCCCATGATCGTTCATTAATTACTATTGCAAGTATTATTTCAGCTGGAAATATTGAACAATTAGACGCACATTTAAAAATTGGTAAGAAAAATGGCATTACAAAAGATGAAATCGTTGCGGAAATCACTCATTTAGCATTTTATGCTGGATGGCCAAAGGCTTGGAGTGCTTTCAATCGTGCAAAAGAAATTTGGAAGGAAGATTAATTATGGCAAAAAATGAAGAATTAAGAACAGATGGAGTTTTTCCTGTTGGAGACAAAAATGAAGCTTATGCTAAATACTTTATTGGACAAAGTTATTTGAATAGTTTAGTAAAACCAGAAGACAATATTGATTTTGGTGTTGGAAATGTAACTTTTGAACCAGGTTGTCGTAATGATTGGCATATTCATCATGATGGTTTTCAAATTTTACTTGTTACTGGTGGCGAAGGCTGGTACCAAGAGTGGGGTAAGCCGGCTCAACTATTAAAACAAGGTGACGTCGTTGTTATTAAAGAAGGCGTTAAGCATTGGCACGGAGCAACTAAAGATAGTTGGTTCAGTCATGTTGCTATTACTAAAGGAAAATCAGAATGGCTTGAAAAGGTTACTGATGAAGAATACAACAAACTATAAAAATTAAAATGATTAATTGAAAAAGAGGACTGAAAACAGTCCTCTTTTTTTACACATAATTTACATTAAATAGATTATATATATACATAATTCCAACATACTATAGCTAATGACTTATATGGAGGGTTAAATATGTCTACATTATTAACAAATGTTTGTAAACAATACGATCAAGGAAAGACGGTTCTAAAAAATGTTACCGCCGAAATCGAAACGGGTGAATTCTTCGTAATCGTTGGACCATCTGGTTGTGGTAAGAGTACTTTACTACGTATGATTGCTGGACTAACTCAAATTAGTGATGGTGAAATTAGCATTGATGGTCAAGTAGTTAACAATTTACCACCCAAGGATCGTAACTTAACAATGGTTTTTCAAAGTTATGCTTTGTTCCCATTTTTAAGTGTTTGGGATAATGTTGCTTTTGGTTTAAAGGCTAGAAAACATGACCAATCCGAGGTTGAAGAACGTGTTAACAATGCTTTGAAAATGGTTAACTTGGAAGATTTGAAAGATAGAAAGCCTCGTGAATTATCTGGTGGTCAAAGACAACGTGTGGCTCTAGCTCGTGCCGTAGCCAGCGATGCCAAGATCTGTTTAATGGATGAACCATTATCAAATTTAGATGCTCAATTAAGAATTAAGATGCGTCAAGAAATTTATGCTCTACAAAGAAAATTAGGTATTACTTTGATCTATGTTACTCATGACCAAGTTGAAGCAATGACAATGGCTGATCACATCATGGTTTTACATGACTCAAAAGTTCAACAAATCGGTACACCAGCCGAAATCTACAAGACACCAGCTAATGAGTTTGTCGCCGGATTTTTCGGGGTTCCACCAATCAATATTCTTTACGCAACAAAGATTTCAGACAAAGCTATCCGAGTTAACAATGATTTCCAAGTTGATCTTGATCAAACTGTTACTGAAAAGAAATTAAAGGTTGGTATCAGACCAAATGAATTAGTTGTGGAAAAGGCCGACGAATTATCTGCTAATGCAACAGTGCAAAATGTGGAATTTTTAGGGGACGAAAAGATCGTTTATGCAACATTCAGTAATGGTAATGAAGTATCAGCCATTGTTCTAAGTGATGCTCATTTCGATATGTTTGAAAATATCAAAATTTCTTCAACAAACAATGTTCTGTTATTCAATCAAGACGGAATCAATGTAACTGCAAATAGGGAGGATCTAATCAATGCTTAAGACTTCAGCAACTGATGTCATACCTGAAAAGAAAGTTGAAGCAAAACAAAAGAGCAAATTCAAACTGACTGCCAATGATAAATACTATGCTTCTATTTTCGCCGGTCCATCACTATTTCTTTTAGGACTTTTCGTTTTTTATCCAATGTTTCGAACACTCTATATTAGTTTGTTCTTAACTAATACTTTCGGTAATACAACGCTTTTCGTAGGTTTGGAAAATTATGTAAAACTAATTTCTTCACCAGATTTTGTTTCCAGTATGTGGGTAACACTGGTCTATGTTGTTGGGGTAACATTCTTCACAATTGCTATGGGTCTATTATTAGCCAATCTGGCAAGTCAAAAGTTACCGGGAATCGCTATTTTCCGAACACTTTATTCAGTAACAATGGGAGTTTCAGTTTCAGTTGCTGCTATTTTCTGGCTATTTATTTTCAATCCTTCTGCAGGATTCTTCACATTATTAACAAAGATGTTGAATTTACCAACAATCAATTGGTTAGCTAATCCAACTAATGCGATGTGGGCAATTATCATTACAACCGTTTGGATGCATTTAGGTTTTGTTTTCTTGGTTTTCTTGGGTGCTATCGAATCAGTGCCGACGACACTTTATGAAGCAGCTGATGTCGAAGGTGTTTCTAAACATTATCAATTTTTCCATATTACTTTGCCAATGATTTCCCCAACATTATTCTTTATCTCAACAATTACAATTATTGGTTCATTTAAGAGCTTTGGTTTGATCGATCTTATCACTAAGGGTGGTCCAACTAATGCAACCAACATGCTAGTTTACCGTATTTATAATGATGCTTTCTTTGGCGGAAACTATGCTAAATCAAGTGCAGAAGCAATTATTTTAACTGTGATTATTGCCTTCTTTACTTACTTGCAATTCAAATTCCTAGAAAAGAAGGTAAATTACTAATGGCGAATATTGATGAACGTAATGTTTTGAAAAATATTTTTAATTATTTTCTTTTAATTCTATTGGCTGTAGTTATTCTAGTACCGTTCTTCATTGGTATTTGGACAAGCTTTTTACCAACAGCTGATATTTTAAAAGGTAATTATTTCAGTACTAATATTTCACTTACCAACTATATCGATGCCTTTACAAATACACCAATCTTACGTTATCTGGGTAACACGATTGTTGTAGCGACAATTACAATGTTTGCTCATTTACTTTTCTGTTCAATGAGTGCCTATGCCTTCGTTTTCCTAGATTTTAAGTATAAAAAATTCTTCTTTGCCTTATTTATGATTACAATGATGCTACCATCTGAAGCGGCTATTATTCCTAATTTTCAAACAGTAAAAGCTTTAGGATTATTGGATCATTATTCAGCAATGATTGTTCCATCTTTAACATCAGCGTTTGGTACATTCATGCTGCGTCAATCTTTCATGCAAACTCCTAAGGAATTGAAAGAAGCAGCTGACATTGAAGGCTTGAATCATTTCCAAATTTTCTGGAAAGTCGTTCTACCATATAACCGTATCAGTTTGATTACTTTAGGTGCTTACAGCTTCCTAGGAGCCTGGAATTCCTATCTATGGCCAATTTTAGTTACATTCAGTAATAATTCACGTGTTATTCAAAACGGTTTGAAACAATTACAATCAGAGGAAACGTTTAACAACTGGGGTATGATTCAAGCCAGTGCCGCAATTATTGTTATTCCAACGATTCTTGTTCTATTCATTGGACAACATTACTTCAAGTCAGGATTGAATGAAGGAGCTGTCAAATAATGTCAAAATATAAAAAATTAGTTCTGCCTCTGATCCTAGTTTTGGCGGTTGCTGTGGTAGCAATGTTTGGAAAAACATTATCAACTAAGTCAGCGGCAGTAAAGGATAATCGTACAGAAGTTGTCTTTTGGCATGAAATGGGTGGACCTGCTGAAAAGTCATTAATGAAGATCGTTGATGGTTTTAATAAATCACAAACTAAGTATCGCGTTGTTCCTAAGTATCAAGGTTCATATGATGCCGCAATTCAAAAGATTTTACAGACTCATGGTACTGGAACTTCTCCAGCAGTTTTCCAAGCTTTTGATATCTCAGCTGCTCAAATGATGCATAGTAAATTCACAGTACCTGTTCAAGATTTCATTGATAAAGATGGCTTTGATGCAAATAAGATTTCACCAGTTGCTCGTTCATTCTATGCTAATGATGGCAAACAACAAGCAATGCCTTTCAATACTTCACAACCAGTTCTTTATTACAATGCTAGTTTGTTAGAGAAATACGGAATTACACCACCACCAGTATCACCTTCATATAGTGATATCACACGTGTGGCAAAACAACTTTATGAAAGATCACATCATCAAGTTAAAGGAATGACGGTTCAAATCTATGGTTGGTTATTAGAACAAGCAATGGCCAATGCTGGTGTAGGTCTCACTAATAACAACGATGGTCATACAGGTATTCCAACTAAGGCAACTATTAACAATGATGCTTCAAAGGAATTCTTTGAATGGATTCGTGAAAATCAAAAAGCTGGCGATTTCATGAATTATGGTTCAGGTGCTATGGCTGGAACTAACCAAACTACAGGTTTCTTAAATGGTAAGGTCGGTATTTATATTCAGTCTTCAGCAAGTATCAGTCAATTGAACAAGAAGAATAAAAATAAATTAGGAATCACATACTTCCCACATCCAGATGGCAAAAAAGCTAATGGTGTTGCTATTGGGGGTGCTGCTCTTTGGATCTCAAATGATAAACCTAAAGCGGTTCAAAATGGTGCTTTTGAATTTATTAAATATTCTCTAAAACCAGAAGTACAAGCTCAATGGCAAAAAGATACAGGATACCTCGCCTTAAATAAGGATTCACAACAAACATCAATTCTTAAAGGACTTTATAAGCAACATCCAGAGTCCAAAGTGCCTAGTCAACAATTACAAGAAGCAGTTCCTAATCACTTCAATTCAGGTATTTTGATGGAAGGAATGCAAAAGACTCGTCAAATTGAACAATTTACAATGGAAAGTATTTATAACGGTGGCGATATTACCAATGCCTTGAAAGATGCTGATAAGAAAATCGACGATAATTTAACAACTACTAATCGAGCTAATGGTTATCACTAGATACTTAGTTTAATAGGGATGGGATAGTCTAATGTCTAAGCATAAAAAACTAATTGTGTCTGTAGCAGTCACAGTCATTCTGGGTGTTGTCTTGATAACTTTCTTTGGAAAGAATGTCTTTGCACAATCAAAACCGCAAGACAATCGTACACAAATTGTTTTCTGGCACGAAATGGGTGGTCCTGCCGAGAAGACTTTATTGAAATTAGTTAACAATTTCAATAAATCACAGAATGAATATCAAGTAATACCTAAGTATCAAGGCTCATATGACACTGCAATTCAAAAAATATTTCAAACTCATGGGACGAATACATCTCCAGCAGTTTTCCAATCTTCAAATGTTTCTACGGCTCAAGTTCTTCATAGTGAGTACACTACGCCGATTCAAAAATTTGTTGATCAAGATCATTATGATCTAAGCAAAATTTCACCAGTTGCTCGGGCTTTTCATGCTCAAGGTGGTAAACAACAGGCTATGCCTTTTAATACATCTCAACCGGTACTTTACTATAATGCTTCATTATTAGAGAAGTATGGGATTACACCACCGTCAGTTTCACCTTCATATAGTGAGATCACCAAGATTGCTAAAGAACTTTATGAGAAATCACATCATAAAGTTAAAGGAATGACGGTTCAAATTTATGGGTGGTTATTAGAAGAAGCAATTGCTAATTCTGGTGGAATGTTTGCTAACGAAAATGATGGACATACCGGAATACCAACTAAAGTTAATATCAATACTCCTGAATCTGTTGAATTCTTTAAATGGATTCGTGAGAATATTAAAGATGGTGATTTTATGGATTATGGATCCGGTTCAATGGCAAGCACAAACCAAACTTCGGGTTTCTTAACCAATAAAGTAGGAATGTACATTCAATCATCAGCCAGTATGAGTCAATTGAACAAAAAGAATAAAAACAAGCTGGGTATTACTTATTTCCCACATCCAGATGGGAAAAAAGCTAACGGTGTTTCTATTGGTGGAGCTGCACTTTGGATTTCTAATGATAAACCCGAAGCAATTCAAAAAGGTGCTTATGAGTTTATCAAGTATACAGTTAGACCAGAAGTTCAGGCTGAATGGCAAAAATCAACTGGGTATATGGCTTTAAATAAAGATTCGCAAAAAACATCAATTTTGCAGAAATTCTATGCTAAGCACCCAGAAGGTAAAATTCCGGGGCAACAGTTAAACAACACAGTTCCTAATTATGGTAATTCTGGAATTCTATTAGAAGGAATGCAGACGATTCGTAAGTTGGAAGAAGACGCGATGGAAAAGATTTACCGTGGTGGCGATATTGAACATATTCTAAAAGGTAATGAAAGAACCATTAATGATCTGGTTTATAGTCAAAATCGAGCCAATGGTTTAACCGAGAAATAAACAAAAATACGTTGTCAATTCAAAATAGAATTGGCAACGTATTTTGTTTCAATTATGATTTTTATAACGGAACTTCAAACTAAAGAGATTAGGTGGTAAGGCCTGTAAGAAAGTGATTCCTAGAATTAATAAAGCACCAATCAGTTCAGCTCCACTTACTTTAGTATTCAATAACGTTACGGCTAGAACGGTTGCTGTTAAAGGTTCAAAAGCGCTCAGCATTCCTGTAGTTGAAGGAGTTAAATAGTTTAAACTCTGTAAATAGAATAAATATGAGAACATAGTTCCACCAGTAATAATGAAAATGATGGCAATCCAAGCAGTACCAGTTAAAGTAGGGACATTAGTTAAGTCGGCGAAAGGTGCAAAGACGATGCCACCTAACAACATAGACCAACCGGTGACAATTCGTGCATCAAAGCGTTTTAATAATTCCCTTGGCAAAAGCGTATAGGAAGCTTGACTCAAGCCGGCACACACTCCCCAAAAGATTGCTGCTGGCGATAACATTAATTGACCGATGTGACCGTGTGTTACTAGAAGGAAAGTTCCTAATAAAGCTAAAGCGATAGAAATAATATCAATTCTTCGTGGCCACTGTAATTTTCGTAGTGATAAATAAAGAATGATGAATAGTGGTCCTAAAAATTGCAGAACTGTGGCAGTAGGTGCATTGCCATATTTTATAGCCATAAAATAAGTATACTGGGCCGGTAACATACCTAATAATCCAAAGGCCAATAATTGAATAACGTAGCGTGGCTTTTTTAGAATAGCGAATAATTCTTTCGAATCAGCAAAATAACACCAAATGACAAGCATCAAACCGGCAAAAATTAAACGAATACCGACGATCCATTGTGTAGGGATGCTTTCTTCAGTGAAGAGGTATTGGGCAATACTACCAGAGAATCCCCATAAAACCGGCCCCATAATTGCATAGAAAAATCCTTTTTGTTTGTCAGTCATATAAAATCCCCCAAGACTCATGTTAATCCTTACTGTAACATAACTATTTTTATAAAAAAGGGCTTGCTTAAACACGGTATGGATAAAAGCCTGTATAATTTAGGCTAGTACAATACAAGGGGGAAAGCCAATGCTAAAGATAGATCATATTAGTAAACAATTCGGTGAGTTACAAGCTTTAAAGCAGGTAACGTTTGATGTTGCCGATGGTGAAATTCTAGGGTTGATTGGTCAAAATGGAGCTGGAAAATCAACTACCTTTCATAGTATTTTGAACTTTCTGAATTACCAAGGTTCCATTACTTGGAATGATAAACCAATTACCGAGAGTGTTTTCGACGAAATTGGCTATCTTCCAGAAGAACGTAGTTTAATGCCCAAGTTGACGATTGAACAGCAGATAATTTATTTAGCTCGATTGAAAAATAAGTCGACCAAAGAAATTAAACCAGTAATTGATAGCTGGTTGAAAAAATTTGCGGTCAAGGGAAATAAGAAAGATAAAATCAAAGACTTATCTAAAGGTAATCAGCAAAAGGTACAATTAATTTGTACTTTGATTCATGATCCTAAGTTAATTATTCTAGATGAACCGTTTAGTGGACTTGATCCCGTTAATTCTGATTTATTGAAACAAGCTATTTTGGATGCTAAAAAACGTGGTGCCGCGATTATTTTTTCTAGCCATGATATGGAAAATGTTGAAGAGATATGTGATAAGTTGGTAATGTTGCGTAATGGAAAAATTGTCTTACACGGAACTGTTCAAGAAGTACGTGATTCCTTCGGCAAGACTAGAATTTACGTTACAACCGATAAAACTATCGATGAGTTGGCTATGTTGCCACATGTAGTTGCGGCCAAACCATTAGAAAAAAGGCGTTTTGTTCTTTATTTAGATGAGGAATCATCGGGTAAAACCATTTTTGATGAATTAACAAACGGTCAGTACATTGAAGAATTCAGTCAACAGGCTCCAACTCTAAATGAAATTTTTAGAAGGAAGGCCGGTGAGAAAGATGAATAAATTATGGATTGTAACTTTTGAAACTTTTCTAAGACAAGTTAAATCGTGGAGTTTCGTCATGTTGATTCTGGGCCCATTTTTAATGTTAGGCATTACAATAGGAGCTGGATACGTAGGAGCTTCTAGTGGTGCCAATAGTTCTAATGTGGCAATCATCAGCTCACAGTCAACGTTACGAAAGAATTTCTTAAAAGAGAATTCAGATAATATCGATAAAAAAGTTACTGATGAAAAAACTGCTGCTAAGAAAATGAGAAAAGACAACTTAGCAGGTTATATCGTTTTAAAAGCTGACAATAAACAAGTGACAGCTAAATATGTAGGAACAACTTCATTGAGTTCGTCAATGAAATCAAAAGTAAATTCCTTCTTGGCTCAAACACAACAACAGTTGAATATGGCACAGGCTAAATTATCGAGTCAACAGTTGCAAGCTTTGCAACAACGACCTAAATTGACAGAGCATATCCAAGAGAAAGCTGGAACCGCTAATTTAGGAAAAATCATTTCTTTCTGGATCACAGTTATTATGGTTTACATGATTCTGATTACTTATACGAATATTACAGCACAGGAAATTGCTTCGGAAAAGGGAACCAAAGTTATGGAGATTATTTTTTCCAGTACTACAGCTTTGAAATATTTCTTAGGTAAAATCTTTGGTGTTCTGTTAGTTATTTTGACACAGATTCTTGTTTATCTGATTGGTGGCTGGGGTGCGTACATCTTTGCTGAGAATTCATCGCTAACCAAGTCATTTGTTGACGAATATCAATCGCTGATTAATTCAGTTATGCATAATTTGTTGAGTATTAATTTGATTTACCTATTATTAGGAGTGGTAATTTATACTATCTTAGCGGCCTTTTGTGGAGCTTTAGTTGCGAAAGTAGAAGATGCGTCTAAAGCTGCGCAACCAGTTGTTATGTTGAATCTGGTGGCATTTTTTGTCACATTTCCATTTCAAAATAACGTGGATTCAATCGTTGTTAAGATTTTGTCTTACGTTCCATTCTTCTCATCGTACTTCATGCCGCTACGTTTGATTAATAACAACGCTAGTGTCATGGAAATAACAATTTCACTATTGATTCTCTTAGCAAGTATCATCTTGTTGGCAACGTATATTGGTAAAATCTATCAAGGCTTGATGTTGCAGACAGATGATTCTAGTTTTTGGAAGAGGTTTAAACGAGGATTGTCTTATAAATAGAAAAAGAGCTATAACTTCTGTTGTGAAGTTATAGCTCTTATTTTTGTTTTGCCAAGTTCTGAAAATGCTCAAAATCTAATCGGTTTGTTCCACGTTCTTTTAGAAGAATGCTCCGTATAACTTAACGGCACAAACTGCACCCAAAATTGGAGCGACAACTGGAACCCAACTATATTTCCATTGTGAAGAACCTTTTGGATTTAAAGGTAATAAAGCATGCAATAGACGTGGTCCTAAATCACGAGCTGGATTCAAGGCTGGACCTGTTGGTCCACCAAATGAAACAACTAAACACATAACTAAGAATCCTAATCCGATAAAGTCGGTACGTGGATCGATGTGATCTGATGTCAAAGCAACGGCACCAAAAACTAAAATAAATGTTCCGATAAATTCATTAATAAATCCATTGATACGACTGTTTTCAGCATCGATAGTTGAGAATGTTCCCAAGATACTTTCGACGTTTTCGGTCTGATTGTAATAAGGTTTGTAGGCGGCAACGATCATTAATTGACCGAAGATGGCACCTAAGAATTGAGAGATGATATATGGACCAACTTCAGCCCATGGGAATTCGTCATTAAAAGCAAGTGCTAATGTCATGGCCGGATTAATTTGTCCACCAGAAATGGGACCAAACATCATGGCTGGAATCATAACACCGATACCATAACCAAATCCAATCAAGATCCACCCACCGTGGAAACCTTTTGTTCCTTTTAATTCAACGTTGGCAACAGAACCGTTACCGAGGGCAACCATGATGGCTGTTCCGATAAATTCAGCGACGCAACGTACTAACAACGTATAGTGCATAATAGATACTACCCCTAAATATAATTTGAATTTTCTCATTAGATTTATATTATAGTTAGTAAAACACGAATATTAAAATTCACTCAAAAATGGGTCAATCGTTTTTAATTCGCTCTAATTTGTCTTTCAAGAGTGCAAATTAACATAAAAAAATTGTCCCACCAATACGGGGCAACCATCACTAACATAAATAGTAAAATAAATCAAATAATGAGCAACGTGTAATATTGTATCATACATTCCGAATATTTTTTGACAAACAATTAAATATTGAGCAGTTTTTGCTATATAGTAGAAACATAACCTAAAATTAAAAATGAGGTAGAAAGATGAAAGTTCTTAGTTTAGTTAATTTAACCAAAAAGCAACGAGAGAAGATTGAGTCAATTTCTAACATTGATTTACAAGTTGTATCTCCCAAACAGGTGACACCAGAAGATCTTGATGGTGTGGAAGTACTTTATGACTGGTCCAATACGTTGAAAGACGCTGTAGTTAAAAGTGAAACTTTAAATTGGATTCAAGTTGTTCGTGCAGGTGTTGATGCACTACCATTGCCTGAATTGAATAATAAAGGTGTTATTTTAACTAATGGTTCAGGTGCTAATGCGATTAATATTGCGGAACAAACTTTGGCCTATATGTTAATGTTTGTTCGTCGCATGAATTTAACAGCCAGACATCAAGATGCAAGAGAGTGGAAACACGATGAAGGTTATGACGAAGTTTATAATAAGACTGTCATGATCGTCGGTGTTGGCCATATTGGTACTTTGATTGCCAAATATGCTAAAGCTCTAGGTATGAAGACAATCGGTGTTCGTCATAGCGACAAACCTGCTGAATACATCGATGAAATGATTCCTATGTCAGAACTTTCTAACAGAATCAACGAAGTTCACTTTGTGATCAATGCTTTGCCAGACACTGATGAGACTTTGGGTATCTTTAATAAAGATTTATTTGATGCCATGTCTAAAAAGGCCTATTACATTAATATTGGTCGCGGAAAAACAACTAATATGGATGATTTAGTTGAGGCTTTGAACGATGAAGCTATTGCTGGTGCAGCTTTGGATGTAACTACACCTGAACCATTGCCAAGTGATAGTCCACTTTGGGATATGAAGAACGTTATTATTACACCACATGATGCAGGGGCGAGCGTTCATTATGAAGAACGAGCCTTTGATATTTTTAAGCGTAATCTTAAGTCATATGTTGAAAATGGCGAAGTTGTTGAAAATGTAGTTAATTACTCACTAGGTTATTAAAATGTTTTCGCTTACAGAATGAAAGTAACTTGAGAAATTCGACAGAAGTATTTAAAATTGGGTTAGATATATGAAAGGAAAAATAATGTTATCTAGTGACTATTTTATAGGATTCATGTCGATTTTCTTGTTTTGGCTCTTACTTTCACTTTTGGAAATAATTTTAAACATGAGAAACACGATAATAGAATTATCTTTCTTTTCTGATGAAAAACTAAGTACATTAGATAGAAAACTAGATCAGCGCTTTGGAGCCCGATTTCAAGGACTCTTTGAATTTATTGAATTTTTGATTATCGGTTATATCGTCTATGCAGTGTTGACTGATTTGAGATTCCAAGGGTTTCAATTGGATGCATCATTGTTTGGGCAGATTATCTTTTTATCTGTTATTGTTGTAGCCGTAATGGTGGGTGACATACTTTTGATTGCTAAGGATTTACATATCTATAAATTTATTAAGCACTCAGTTGCTCTATCTAGAAAGAACTCCAATTAAAAAGGTACTTCCGTTTAATGAAGTGCCCTAAAATTGTTAGACATAATCTAACAACTTTAGGAGCACTTTTTTTATGACCAAATACTCTTCAGATTTCAAAGCTAAATTAGTAAATGAATACCTTGATGGACAAATTTCTATACTTGGATTATCGAAAAAATATGGAATGCCCAGTAAATCACCGATTTATCGCTGGATCCATCAAGCGGAGGCGAATGGACTTGATTATTTGATAAGTAAGAAATCCCATAAAGAATATTCTCAAGATTTCAAATTATCCGTGATAGAATATTATAAATTACATGAGATCAGTCGCCTTGATACTGCAATTTATTTCAAGATATCACCTAGTCAAGTTGATTCATGGATCTATAAATATAATCAATATGGTGTTATTGGATTAAGGCGTCGTCCCAGAGGGAGACGACCGTTAATGGCCAAGAAAAAGAAGAAACAAACACGTTTAAATTCCACAAAAGAAGAGAAATATAAACAGGAAATTCTTGATCTAAAAGCTAAACTACATGATGCCGAAATGGACCGTGATATTTTAAAAGCACTAAAGACCTTGCGAGAAAACGATCACAACTCGAAAAAGCAAAATTAGTCAAATCATTACTTAAAAAATACAAGTTGAATGAGTTATTAACTAAGGTCGATCTACCAAGATCAACTTATTATGAACGCCTTAGTAAAACTGATAAAACAGATAAATACGCTCAACTAAAAGATTTTATTGTTAAAACATATCACGATTCAAACTCAACCTACGGTTATCGTCGAATCTGGAAAGAGTCTCTCAAGGTCGGATTCAAAAATTCTCCAGAAACAATTCGGCATTTAATGACCAAACTTAAATTAAAAGTAGTTATTTTTTCAAAACACACATCCGGTTACTGTTCCTATAGAGGTAACCTTGGAAAAATAGTTCCTAATACAATCAAACAGAAATTTACTGAGACAGAACCTTTAAAAGTATTACATACAGATGTAACTCAAATACGTTTGCGTAAAGACAAATGGGGCTATATATCCGCCGTGCTGGACCAGGCCAGCGGCGAAATATTATCTTATTCAATAAGTTTGAGCCCTAATAAATTACTAATATTAGATACTCTAGAAAAATTGAAGCAAAATATAGTTCCCTCTTTAAAACCAATCCTTCACTCTGATCAAGGATGGCATTATCAGCTCAAATATTATCGAGATACCCTAAAAACAATGGGTATTGAACAAAGTATGTCTCGAAAAGGCAATTGTCACGACAACGCCCCAATTGAGAGTTTTTTTAATCTGCTCAAAAGAGAATGTCTTTATAGGTATAATATCGATGACCTAACCGAATTAAAGAACATAGTCGCTAAATATATCAATTGGTACAACAATAAACGTATTTCTTTAAACAAAAATGGATTGTCCCCTGTAGAATACAGGGAACAATCCATGATTTTTTAAAACTTATAAAAATGTCTAACTTTTTTATTGCACTTTATAAGGAAGTACCTTTTTGAGTCTAATCATATCTTTTAAAACTAGTTTATTTTCGATGATTGGTTCGGAATAGTTATCAACAAAAAAGTTGGAATCAATGTTAACAACTCGGAAACCACATTTTTGATAAAGGTATAGTTGTGCAAAACTAGTGCTGCCAGTACCAATTTCAATTGTTTTATAATTATGATTTTTAGCCCAATCACAAGCAAAGTTAACTAAATCCTCACCTAAACCATGATTACGAAAATTTTCATCCACAGCAATATTCACAATTTCCACTGTTTGTGGATGAGTGTCTAACAGTAAAATTACACCCAATAAACTTTTTCCACAGACTAATTCAAATTTGTGGGCCCGCGGCAAATAGCTTTCAATTATTTCTTGAGACGGATCGGCCTCTAAAAATAGTTGCATGTGCTTATTGGTAATTTGGTTGATAGTTTGAATTCTATTTTCTGATTTGTCCATCGCCTTGTACCAAATACTTTGTCGTTGTTAATTCGTTGGCACCCATAGGACCTCTGGCATGAAGTTTTTGTGTACTGATACCAATTTCTGCGCCAAAGCCGAATTGTTGTCCATCAGTGAATCGAGTTGAAGCATTAGTATAAACAACTGCAGCATCAATTTGTTTCATGAATTGACGACTGCTACTGTAGTTTTCAGTAATAATGGATTCACTATGTTTAGTGTTGTATTTGTTGATATGCTTAATAGCATCATCAATTGAGTCAACGATTTTAACGGCAATAATATAGTCATCATACTCGGTACCCCAGTCCTCTTCGGTAGCAGGTACAATGTCAGGCACAATGGCTTTAGATAAAGTGTCACCACGAACTTCAACACTGTTAGCTTGTAAGGCATCATAAAGTTCAGGCAAGAATTGATTAGCAATATCACGATGTAAAATTACTTTTTCAGCGGCATTGCAGACGGAAGGGCGTTGAACTTTTGCATTGATGATAATCTTGAGGGCTTTGTCTAGATCAGCATCCTTATCAACATAGATGTGGCAATTACCAGCACCAGTTTCAATAATAGGAACTTTAGCTTTGTCGACGACCATCTTGATAAATTTCCCACTACCGCGAGGAATTAAAACATCAATGTATTGATTCAACTCCATCATCTTTTGAGCTGTTTCATGACTGACATCATCGATTAATTGAACAGCATCTTGATTAATACCGACTTTTTGAAGAGCATGACGTAAAGTTTCTGAGAGGGCAATGTTAGAATTGATGGCTTCCTTACCACCGCGCAGAATAACAGCGTTACCGGCTTTGAAACACAAACCGGCAGCATCAACGGTAACGTTAGGACGAGCTTCGTAGATCATCCCAATAACACCTAAAGGTACACGTTCTTGAGTAATGTCGAGTCCACTAGTTGTTTGCCAACCGCGATCCACTTTACCGATAGGGTCGGGTAGTTCGACCACCTGACGTAAACCATTAGCCATATCATTGATGCGATCAGGTGTTAACAATAGACGATCGAGCATCGCTTTTTTAGTACCATTTTCTTTAGCTTTGTCGTAGTCCTCTTTGTTGGCCGCAACAATTTCTTTAGTATTCAATACTAAACTGTCAGCCATAGTCAAAAGGGCCGTATTTTTTTCTTTGGAACCTAGTTGTCCTAATTCAAAGGCAGCATCTTGGGCTTTTTGGCCCATTTCTTCGAGATTAGTCATTGTATCCTCCTAAAACGCTTTCTAATGTTTTAAGTATATCAGTTATTGGAAAAAGTAGTTATAGCAAAAAAATAGTGGACTTATGTCCACTATTTTCTTGTCTAAGTAATTTTAATTTATTTGCGTTGTGTTTGCTGTCAACGTAATTAGTATTCTACTCTAATTTATGTGGCTGTCAACATATTTAACTGTTGCTAATATTTTGACTAATTTTACCAATCATTTCTAAAAAGAGACGTTGTTCTTCAGTACTCAAACCCTTAGTAGTAGTTTTTTCTGCTTCTAATAAGATGGCCTGAAGTTTTTGAGCCAGTTGTACGCCACTGTCAGTCAAACTAACAAGAGTTATACGTTTGTCTTTTTTAGATTTAGAGGTTGTTACTAAGCCAGTTTTGGTCATGCGACTGATCGATTTGGCAATAGTTGAATGATCAACGCATAAAGTGGTGACTAATTTATTTTGTGAAATATTATTATTTTTGAATAATTCCAGTAAGATCATATCTTGACCAGGGTAGAGTCCTAAGGGACGAATCTTTTTAGTAACGAGGTTCTTGTAACTGGTAATCAAAGTAACGATAGCTTTGACAATTGGATATTCGTTATTCATATTTTCCTCCTAGGGATCATTGAATGTTTTTGGAGAAGAGAGTCCCAACTGCATCACCGGAAAGAATATTGAAGATAACATCAGGATTTTTACCATTTGTAAGGACCATCTGCTGGTTATGTTTCAAAATTAGTTCTGCGGCTTTTAGTTTAGTTGTCATACCACCAGTGCCGTATTTGGTTCCATGTCCACCTGCAGCTGCAATAATATCAGGATTAATTTTACTAATACTGTTGATTAAATGAGCATCGGGAACTTTAAGCGGATTTGCCGAATAGAAACCATCAATATCTGACAACATAATTAACAAGTCAGCATCAACCAAATTAGTTACGATAGCGGATAATTGATCATTATCGCCAAATTTAGTGTGATGATCCAACTCGGAAACGGTGACAGTATCGTTTTCGTTGACGATAGGAATAGCATTGTCCATAGACATCAATTCTTGGAAACTATTCATCACGTTAGTATGACTTTCGGGATAATCGATTATATCACGAGTGATCAACATTTGGGCAACTGACATCCCATATTCGTGAAAGGCCTCGTTATAAATTTGCATCAATTCAGCTTGACCAACAGCTGCGACGGCTTGTTGTTTGGAGATTTTAATTGGACGCTTATCGATTCCCAGTACTCCCATACCGACACCAATAGCTCCAGATGAAACGAGAACGACATCTTTACCATCTTTCTTTAAAGTGCTAAGTACATGAGCTAGTTCCTTAATAACTTCTAGATTGATTTTGCTATTTTGACGAATCAGAGTGCTAGTACCAACTTTGACTACGATTCGGTCACCATAAATTTGGCGCTTATTTTGCATTTTTTCCATCCTTTAAAAATAATTGATTAAGATTGTTGACTATTTACCACTAATATTATTATGCTAAGGCAAGAAGTGAAATAAGAAAAGGGTGTATTTAAATTGTATAAAGTATTAATCGTACTTCACGAAGGCGACGACTATATCAGAATGAATAAAGTTTACATTGAAAGTATGCCCGTGGCTGGACAATACATTATTCATACGGATGGTTTAGCTTATTATGTAGAGGAAGTAACCACTTTTGTCGGTTATGTAAGTAGTAAAGGAGCTATTGCAATAGTAGTTGTTCATCCAGCCCCTAAAGATTCAGCTGTTAACAAGTTATATGGTGTAGATATTGAACGGGATTTAGATGATCCTGAATATAATAAAAAATAAATAGTATTTTGAGATTCCAAATCAAAAGAACAGCTTCTATTAAGTATTCAAGACGTTATATATTTGAATGTTTCTTGATGGAAGTTGTTCTTATTTTTTATTGTTTAAACTTCATAGTTGAGTACATTCCCGATTTTTGTTCCGGACTGAATTCTGTTTCTATTATTTATATTGAGGTAATTAATAGATAGCTATCTGTTAGTTAAATTAAAAGCAGCATCCATTTTTTTAGAAATTTGGAAAAGAGACAATACATAGAATGTGTTTACTAGTTCGAAGTAGCAAATCCAATTGGTCTCAGCCGTGAAATTGTCCTTAGTGGATTTTCCACTTAGGACAAGACCAGTATTTGAGATAATTGTGAACTTCAATTAGCTCAAATCTGTGTCCACAGCGTTCCAGACCAATTGGATTTGTTGCGGAGGACGGAATATTAATTCTAAAATTAATAAAAAAACGTAATTTACAAATGTAGGCTTGTAATTCTGCTACTTTAGTTTTAAATATAAAATAGTAAGTCTATATTTGTAAACTTTATTTTCGAGAATTGGTCTTATCCAATGTTTATGCGTTTTAGAGCAAAAAAATAAAGGCCTACCACTAGCCTTTATTTTGCGAGAAATTTAAACCAGAGCCTACCACTAACTCTGATTCCTAAGCAGTTGAGAAGGAGTACTACTCTAAAAGGATAACAATGAAACATTGTTAGGTTAATACATCTCGCCTATATAACCAAATTAATTATAAGTCTGATATAAATTTATTTCTACAATTCAGGAAAATAATTTGAGCAAAAAAATAAGATTTTAAAAAGAATCATAAATTAAATACACTATTTTGCTGTATTTGATGACGTCAATGACAGGGGATACATTGAATGTCATAATCTAAGTACATGTAGAATACTGATATTATATAAGTTGTTCAGAAAAGTATAAGTATTTTATATAAAATTGGAAGCATATTAATGACATTTTGATACATAATGGACATTGATAAAGAGAGATTATTGCATATTGAGGATATTTTATAGAGAAGGGTGGTATGACTTTGAAAGAAGTACGCATTTCTAGTGTTGAACGTGATAACTTTATTCGATCAGTAGAGGAATCTGTTGGATCTTTTAACTTGGGTTGTGAAGGATCATTAATAAATCTAGTATTCAAGCACTTGGAGTTACTAGAGTATAATGACAGTTTGGAAGACGAGTTGAATAACTTCCGACATGATTTGATTGAATATGATCTCAACACGGGTCATCGTCACAATCGTGATGTAGAAGAATTATTGTTTAAAATTAAAAATCGTAATTTGCCATATATATAACATACTGTAGGAATATTTTATATTCCTACTTTTTTTGTGTCTGATGAGATATATTATGATCATGAGGTGCAAAATGTTAAAAATAATTCCTAGATCTATCCAAGATGTGCCAACATTAGAAGTTATACAAGAAGAACTAATTAATGAACCTTTACCATTAGTGATTTTCTATCATGGTTGGCGATCGGCTAAAGAACAAGTTTTAACACAGGCTAGAAAGTTAGCACAGAAGAATATTCGGGTCGTTTTACCTGATGCACCTAATCATGGGGAACGTCATGCGGATGTTTCTTCAGTGCCTTCAGTGACTTTCTGGAACAGTATTCAAGGCAATCTCAGCGAATTCTCTCTTATTTGTCAGTATTATCAAAAAAATAATTTAATCAAAGATCAAAAAATCGGTGTTGGTGGTTACTCAATGGGTGGCATCACTACGGCTGCTTTATTGACACAACATCCAGAGATTACCGCTGCAACAGTAATCATGGGTACACCTAACTTAAAAGGGTATGCTCAATTGATTATTGATGATGCGAAAAAACGTAATTTATACATGCCAGTCGATTTTGATAAATTAATAGCTTGGATCGATAATTATGATCTCAACAGTCAACCTGAAAAGATTAATCGTCGTCCGGTTTTATTTTGGCATGGAACTAAGGATCCACGAATTCCTTATCGCATGTCAAAAGATTTCTTCGATAATTTACAGGGAAAAACTTATGGCGAACAAGTAGCTTTTATTACTGGTTACAGAGCGGGGCATTTGGTGGAACCGAGATTAATGGATAAGATTGCTAACTTCTTTGAGTATTATTTGGAATGATTTGTTTTGGGTACAAAGATAAATAAGATACAAAGATTGATCAATCCTAAGATTACTAAAACGATGAAAGCATGTTGAGTACCGATGGCAGTTGATGCAGCAGTACTCAAATGAGAATTATTTTGGCTTTGAGCAATAATTGCGGATACGATTGAAGTACCAGTGGCTCCAGCAAACTGTTGAAGGGTATTGAATAGAGCATTACCGTCGGCTTGGTCGTTATTTGAAAGGTATTTGAGACCATCCGTCATAATATTACCAAAGGACATGCCCATGCCTAACATATAGATAATGTAGAACCAAATAATCATCGTGTTATTTAATTTCAGACTGAAGATCGTGAAGATAATCAGAGAAATGTTAGCTAAGGTTACACCGGATAGAATGGGAATTCTGGCACCGACTTCATCCAGAATCTTTCCACCTAAAGGAGCTAGAATAGCACCAACGACACCAGCGGGAAGCACTGCTAAACCAGCAATCGTGGCATTATTTCCATTAACTAATTGAATATAGTTAGGCAAAATAAAAGCAAAGCCCAAAGATAGGATTTGAAATAAGAAGAAACTGAATAGGTGACCACTGAAAATGTGATTCTTGAGGACACCTAAATTTAATAATGGCTCAGCCAGACTGTTGGAGCGGAGAATGAACCAGACTAAACCAATAATTCCAATTACAAAAGCTAAGATAACGATTAAGCTCATTTGACTCATGTTACTGAAACCAAAGATAAGACCAGTAAAAGTTAGAATCAAAGCAATTAAACTTGGCAAATCAAATTTGGACTTTTGCAAGGGAATTTTTTGATTGATGTTCTTAATTCCTAAGAAGAAGGAAATAATCAAGATAGGTAGTAAAATAATGAAAATATAACGCCAACCAAGGGAACTGACAACTAAACCACCAAGAGTAGGTCCAATTGCAGGGGCCACGGCTGTGATCAAGGCTCCTAGTCCCATCATCAAACCGATTTTGCTTTCAGGAACGTTCTCTAAAATAATATTGAACATCAAGGGTAGAGCAATTCCAGTTCCTAGTCCTTGAATAACACGTCCTAAAAGAAGTGCAGGAAAAATAGGAGCTACGGAATCAATTAGAACTCCAAGAATGAAGAAGAGATTTGCGTAAATAAATAAAGTTTTAGTTCTAAAATTACGTTTAAAAAATGATGATAAAGGAACAATAATGGCAACGGCTAATAGATAGATTGTAGTCATCCATTGAACCGTTGAAGTAGTGATGTTGAATTCCTTCATCAAGGTGGGAAAGGCAATGTTCATTGAAGTTTCAACAATGACCCCACAAAATGACATTAGTCCTGCTGCAATAACTGCTAGTAGAACTTTTAACGGTATTTTTTCTTGTTTTTCCATTATTTTTCCTCCTGAAAGGCTTGAAATTTGAGAAATTTTTCAACAGTAGTTAATTCTTCAGTGGTGAAGTTTGCTTCTATTGCTTGTTGCTGATGTAGCATATATGTACTGATTTTTTCTTCAAGTGCATGCGCTTTGTCAGTTAAGTAAACTGATTTTTGACGAGCATCTAATGTTGACGGTACGCGAAGAATTAGATCCTTTTTTTCCATTCGTTGGAGAGTGATAGTAGCGGTTGAACGCTGAATGTAGAATTCCTGTTCAATATCACGTTGGAATAATTCTTGATCTTTATGGTGACTTAGAAAGTCAATAATCGACATCTGAACCCAAGTGGTGTCGTACTTTTTAGCAAAGGCATCAAAGCGACGAGTTAGTTGAGTGGATGCAATCTTTAGTAAGGTATTGGTGTTTTTTGATGTCATAAGAAACCTCTTCAAAATAATCGTTAGATGTCTAACGATTATCTATCTTACTCTCCTATTTTTTTGAATGCAATATAAAATATATTCTATTCAATAGAGATTAAATTCTATACTAATCATAATTAAAAAAATCCTGTGAGGCTTATATGTAACTAGCCTTACAAGATTCTTAATGTCTATAAAATTTTGTATCTCATTTCAAATAATTTAGTATGTAAAACTTTGCCACTAGTAGTTTTAGGAATTTTATCAACTAAACGAAATTCAGTAGGAACCTGATAATCTATTAAATTGTGTCGACCAAATTCCTCTAGAGTAGCGCCACTAAGATAAGCATTCGGTTTTAATTCAATGTAAGCCACTGGAACTTGTTTTTCTAAATTATTATCAATTCCAACAATACAAATATCGACAATGCCGTTGATACTACGGTAAATATTTTCGATTTCACGTGGATAAATAATTTTATTGCCTCGATAAATCAATTCAGACTTGCGTCCTTTGACGTAAAGAAAATTATCTTCATCTAAATAACCCATGTCACCAGTTTTAAAGAAGCCATCTTTAGTAAAGCGTGATTGATACAATTGACGTTTATTGAGATAACCGATGGCGATGGTAGGCGATTTAACTTCAATACAACCAATATTATCTTGATTGATGTTGGTAATTATTATTTGTTCTGTAAAAAAAGGTTGTCCGCAGGATCCAGTCTTTGCTTCAGCATCATTAAAACTTAAAGCAGCAATATTGGAAGTTGTATCAGTCATTCCGTATGATTGCAAAACAGGGATGTTAAGCATGTTGCAACGCAAGATAGTCCAATTATCGACTAAACCGTATCCTAAGAAAACACAACGAAATTTAGAATTGTAGTTTTTTCCTTTAGGCAAAGTATTTAATAAATCCCGCAACATTGTTGGTGTTAACGAAATTATGGTGGCCCGTTCGTTGATAAGAACCTTGTTTATCTGATTAATATCAAAGCCGTCAATTAAGTAAACACCAATACCATAAATTAGTGAGCGCATAATGACAGAGAAACCAGGAGCATTGAAAATTGGTAGCGTTAAAACCCAAATATCTTGTTTACTAATGCCTAAACTCAAAGAAGTTCCCATAGCAGAGAAGAAAAAATTGCCATAAGTCAGCATAACACCGATATCATTGTTATCATTAGGGGTGTAGAGAATAGCTGCAACCTGATTATTGTCGAATTCAGAAACTGGCACGTAATCAGAACTTTTGTTAAGACTTAAAATATCGGACATTAAAGTCTGTGACCAGTTAATTTTAGTAACTGCTTCTGTTGGAGCAGAATCGCTGATCAAGATAGTTTTAGGCTTACAATCGTGGATTTGATAGTTCAATGAATCAAAGGAAAGCTCAGTGTCAAGCATGATTGTCCGTGCACCTAATTGTTGAAGTGCTAGAATGGCAACGTAACCGTTGAAACAATTATCGGAAAATAATGCTACAGGATCATTTTTACGAATTCCGCTAGTGAATAATTTGCTAGCAAATAGCTGAACACACACATTTAGTTCTTCAAAGGTGAAATCTGCATGTTCTAGGATTAAAGCCACCTTATTTGGGTCTAATTTTGCACGTTTGACTAGCCAGTTTTCCAAAATGTGACCTCTTTTCCTTTAGTAATTTGATATTATTAAAATTGCTATAACTTGATTGTAAAACATTTGAAGAATAAAATTTTAACTAATTATGAAAAAAATTGAGGTAAAAAATGAGTTTGCTAAATGATTTAGGAATTGAAGTAGTTGAAGAAGGAAAACATAAAGTAGTTTTGCAGATGGATATCAATGACGAACATCTACAAATGGAAGAAAAAAAAGCTGGTAGCATCAATGCCATGCTGTCGGAAACGGCCGCTAGTATTGGGGCTAATTTGAATATGGAAAACAATGATACAGCTGCCATTTTGAGTGTGTCGCTCCATAACCTCAATTCATTGAAAATCGGTAAGATTCAAGTAGAAGCAATCTCAATCAGAAATGGTAGTAATATTCAAACATGGCAAGCTACGATTCATTATGAGGATAGTGCTATTACCAACAGTTTAAGTACTATTACCTTAAAAAAAATCCAGATCTAACTTAATGACGATAGATTCTGGAGTTTATAATTTCGAAAAAGGCTAGTACAACTAGACTTAATCCGAATAATTGATAAATAAAAATAATTGTTTTAGAAGGGTTCAGAATAAACACAATACCTGCAAGCATTAGAAGGGCTGAGTAAAAATAGTCCAAGTAGGGTGTTATCTGAACTCTTTTTGTCATCTCATGAGAATCCCGAAATTGGTTGATGCCATTGACTAATAAGATGATACCTAAAACTGGTGGCACTAGATTAACAAAGAAACGTGCAAATAGCAAAACCCCTAGAGCCAAAAATAAAGCGCCAACTCCTAATCCGATAGCGATATTGTTTTCCCCTGTACTCTTACGAATGCTTAAACCATCGATAATTGATAGTACGCCATAGATAGCAATGTAAGTGGAAACGATATAGATGATGATGTCGAAACTTTTTATCGGTGCAATGACAATTAAGACACCTGCCACCAATAAAAAAATAAATCGCAACCAACGATAAAGTTGGAACTGCTTAACCATATTGTGATCCCCCTAAAAATGTCTAAATATATGATAACAGAAAATTGAAAAAATAGAATTACTGATAAGAATAATATTCACAAACTGAGTTATCAAAATATAAGTAAATTGATATGTCGGGACGTGAGCATATTGCTTTTATTGTGAAAATGTTATGGTACGGTATAGGTAACTGATACTAGGAGGGACAATTATGAGTATTCGTGCATCTGATAAAATGGTTGAAGTTTTAGAAAAATGGGGTGTCGATAACATTTACGGAATACCGGGTGATTCCGTTGATACAACAATTGATGCTTTGTATCGTTCACAAGATAAAATTAAATTTACACATGTTTTGCATGAAGAAGTGGCTGCATTGTCAGCTGCCGCACATGCTAAATTAACAGGCAATTTAGGCGTCTGTTTGTCGATCGGTGGACCAGGGGCAATTCATCTACTAAATGGTCTGTATGACGCTAAAATGGATCATGCACCTGTTCTAGCAATTTTAGGACAGGTTCAATCAAAGTTATTGAATACTGATTTTTTCCAAGAAGTTGATACGCACGTTTTGTTTGAAGATGTTGCCGTCTACAACAAAATTATCATGGATCCACAATCGTTACCAAGAATCATGGATGAAGCGATTAGAACAGCCATTGCTAAAAAAGGTGTCGCTGTTTTAACAATTCCAGATGATATTCCAGCTCATATGATTAAGGACAACTTTACTCCCAATGTTGATAACTTCAAGTTAGACGATTATAAAGTTAATGATGATCAGATCAAACAAGCTGTAGAAATAATGAAGATTCATTCTAATCCGATCGTACTAGCTGGTGTTGGTATTAAAGATGCAAAGGCTGAAACAAAAGAGTTTATTGAAAAATATAAATTGCCAATCATTTTGACGATGCCTGCCAAAGGGATGGTGGATGACGATCATCCATATAACCTAGGCCAATTAGGTAAATTGGGAACTAAACCAGCCTTTGAAATGATGCAAAAAGCTGATTTGGTAATTATGTTAGGAACTGATTATCCTTACGCACCATATTTGAATAAGAAAGTCGATGCCATTCAAGTCGATATCAATGCTGATCGTCTAGGAAAACGTCGTCACGTCAACTTGGCTATTCAAGGTGATACTAAAGAAGTTTTGAGTCGTTGGAATGAATTAGGTGAACCAGTCAAAGAACGTCACTTCCTAGACTTGGCTGTATCAAAGATTGGTCAGTGGCACAGTTGGATGCATGACGTATATTCTAAGAAGCATGATGGTGTTTTGCCATCATTGATGTTCCACAATCTTAGTAAGAGTGCACCTCGAGACACTGTTTGGTCAATTGATGTCGGTACTTCAACTGCTTTTGGCGCTAGATTCTTAACTGCTAAATCTAGTCAGATGTATACCATTTCAGCTTGGTTAGGAACTATGGGATGTGCTTTGCCAGGCGCAATTGCGGCCAAGATGGATATGCCTGATCGACCAGTTTATGCGATTGCTGGTGATGGTGCTTTTTCAATGGTAATGCAGGACTTTGCAACGGCGGTGAGATATAACTTGCCAATGCTATTTGTAGTTTTGAATAACAAACTCCTAGCCTTTATCGAATATGAGCAACAATCAGCTGGACAACAAAATTACGGTATTAGTTTACCAAATATTGATTTTGCCAAGTTTGCTGAAGCCTGTGGCGGTATCGGTGAGAGAATCACAACTGATGAACAGTTCTCTGAAGCAATTGCCAAGTATCGTAACCCTGAAAAACCAGTTCTTTTGGATGTAGCAGTTAATGATGAGGCTCCACTTCCTGGTAAAATTATGATGGATGAGGCCCAAGGCTATGCTAAATTTGGTTTTGGTCACGTTGTTGATAAGAAGAGCTTGCCAGAATTACCACCAATGAAAGAAATTTTACGTTCATTCTTATAAAATCGAGATGCAAAAACCCGCAAATCTTTTTAGATTCGCGGGTTTTTGTGTGTCTAGTTATTAACGTCTGATATCAACATCATCAGCTTTAACAAATTCATCAGTAGCGACACGATAGTACTTTACACCATTAATGTAAGTAGTAGCGTCGGCTAACCAATTAGAACTAGCACCAAGAGTGCGTTCCTTAACTAGTTGACCCTTGTCGTTGTAAATGTTTTTAGCTGAATCAGCATGAGTTGTAACAACCAACTTGGCTGGTGTGTAAACATAAACATCATCGGCTTTAACAAACTTGTTAGTAGCAACACGGTAATATTTATCACCATTGATATAAGCAATACTGTCAGCTTTCCAATTAGAGTTGGCATTGAGGTCGTAGTTTTCGACTAATTGACCTTTAGCATCATAAACTTTTTTACTTGAATCAGAATGAGCTGCCACGGTCATCTTAACTGGTGAATATACATAAACATCAGTGGCCTTAACAAATTCGTTAGTAGCGACACGATAATACTTTTCACCTTTAATGAAGTAAGTCTTTCGATCGGTGACCCAGCTTGAACTTGGAGCTAATGTCTTATTAGCAATCAAATCTTCTTCGGCTCTGTAAAGTGGTTTAGCAGAGTCATTGTAAGTTCTGATGTACAAATTCAAAGCTTCATATGGGTAAGCTTGAATAGTTTTGACGAATTCATTAGTAGCGACACGGTAATAAGTTGTTCCACCAATTGTAATAACGGCATCGCTCTTCCAATTAGTGTGGTGAGGAAGAATGCGATTCTTGATTGCTGCCATTGTATTGTTAGAATCGAGACCATAAACTTGAACATCAGGTTTGTCAGCATAAGTAGTAATTGTCTGATTTTTCATTTCAAGAGTAGCTTCGTTGCCAGTAACGTTTGAATTATTGTTATTTGAAGGAATCTTTGTGTAAATGACCTTATCAGCAGTACTAATGCTGCCATCAGGATTGATAACGGCCTTAACTGTTTTGACGTTTGAATTGTAACCATCAATTGTTGGTACAGCAACTTCTAAGGTATCTCCGACTTTACCGCTTAAACCAGTAACCGTTTGAGTGGTATCTTTAGAATCTTTAGTTGCAGGGATATTTAAGGATTGATTGTTAATTGGGTTACCGGTGTATGTAACTTTTTCATCAGGTGTGACGGTTCCATCAGGGTTCATAGTACCGGTGATAGTAGATTTATCCGGAGTATATCCTTGAACATCGGGAACCTTGATAGTTACACCGTTTTTGTTGTCGACTGTACCGGTTAAATCAGTAATAGTCTTATCACCATCGGGTGTGCTGATAGTGATTCTACCATTGTTAACAGCATTAGGAGTGTAATTGACAGTTTCACTTGGTGTAACAGTTCCATCGGAGTTCATAGTACCAGTGATAGTAGATTTGTCAGGAGTATAACCTTGAACGTCAGGAACTTTAATGGTTACTCCATTTTTATCATCGACAATACCAGTTAAACCAGAAACAGTTTTATCACCTTTAGATGTACTAATAGTAGTTGAGGCATCTTTAATATTGTTTGGTGTGTAGTTAACGGTTTCGTTAGGAGTAACGGTTCCATTAGGATTCATAGTACCAGTGATAGTAGATTTATCCGGAGTGTAGCCTTGAACGTCAGGTACCTTAATAGTTACTCCACCTTTTTTATCAACAGTACCGTTTAAATCTGAAATTGTTTTACTACCTTTAGGTGTATTGATAGTAGTTGAGGCATCTTCAATGTTATTAGGAATGTAATTAACAGTTTCATTAGGAGTAACAGTTCCGTCAGGATTCATAGTACCAGTGATAGTAGATCTATCAGGAGTATATCCTTGAATATCGGGAACTTTAATAGTTACTCCGTCTTTTTTGTCAACGGTACCGGTTAAACCAGAAACAGTTTTATTACCCTTGGATGTGCTGATAGTAGTTGAAGCGTCTTTAATATTGTTAGGAGTGTAGTTAACAGTTTCATTAGGAGTAACGGTTCCATCAGGGTTCATAGTACCGGTGATAGTAGATTTATCAGGAGTATAACCTGGAACATCAGGAACTTTAATGGTTACTCCGTCTTTTTTGTCAACGATACCGGTTAAGCCAGAAACAGTTTTATCACCCTTGGATGTAGTGATGGTAGTTGTGACATCTTTAATATTGTTAGGAATGTAATTAACGGTTTCATTAGGAGTAACAGTTCCGTCAGGATTCATAGTACCAGTGATAGTAGACTTATCCGGAGTATAGCCTTGAACATCAGGAACTTTAATGGTTACTCCGCCTTTTTTGTCAACGATACCGGTTAAGCCAGAAACAGTTTTATCACCCTTGGATGTAGTGATGGTAGTTGTGACATCTTTAATATTGTTAGGAGTGTAGTTAACAGTTTCATTAGGAGTAACAGTTCCGTTAGAATTCATAGTACCAGTGATAGTAGATTTATCCGGAGTATAGCCTTGAACGTCGGGGACCGTGATAGTTACTCCACCTTTTTTATCAACAGTACCAGTTAAACCAGAAATAACTTTACTACCTTTAGGTGTATTGATGGTAGCAGTACCGGTATCTATCTTTTTAGGGGTGTAAGTTACGACATCTGTAGAAGTGATGGAACCACCTGGGTTCATAAGTCCAGTAAGTGTAGATTTGTCTGCTGTATATCCCTCAACGTTAGGAACATTGACAGTTACAGTTTCACCAACTTTACCACTAAGATGATCAACGTGCTGATCACCGAGATTAGATTTAATTGTAGCTGGTGAGTCTGTATATGCAACGCCAACATAGTTGACTGGTTCTTTAACTAAAACTGTTTTACCGTCAGGTTGGATAACACCTTTAACAGATTCGGGGCTAGTATAACCTTCCTTAGTTGGAACTTTGACATCAACAGTGTCGCCGACATTACCAGAAATTCCGTCAACAGAAATATCTGGTAGCTTCGTAGTGCCATTTTGAGTTGCTTTGATTGTTGCGAAAGCATTAGTTACTGGGTTACCTGTATAAGTAATGTCCTGATTTGGATCTAAGGTAATAGTTCCATCAGAATTAATAGTACCAGTAATTTGAGAGGGACTTGTTGTGTAACCATCTACCTTAGGAACATCAATTTTAACTGGCCCAACAGGACCAGTGACACTGACAGTTCGGTTAGGTAAATTAGACTTTATGGTTACAGTATTAGTGTATTGTTTTTGTGAATAAGTTGGATTGTCAAAATCAACATCACCTTTGGAATTAATAGTTCCGGTTATAGTACTAGGAGTGACATCATATCCAGCAACGGTTGGAGTATCAAAAGTAACTTTATCACCGACTCGTGGAGCTTTACCAGCATCATTTTTAATACCGGTGATTTCCTTTGTGGAACCGTCTGGTAATGTTACAGAAGCAGTCCATTTATTAACAGGATCGCCTGTATAAGTAATGTAATAGTTGGTTGTGGCAGTGGTGTCGTTAATGATTGTTCCATTGACTGTAGAAATGTCAGATGTATATCCAGGGATTTGAGGAACGCCAACATTAGTAACCGCACTGTTAAGAGTTCCCTCAACAGAAAGATTTTGATTACCAAGGTTAGAAGGAATTGACATTGTGGCGGTAATCATTTTGACAGTTTCACCTGACTTGGGCTCTAAAGTGAAACTAGGGGTAATTTGTGAATAGAGTCCCAAGTGTTTTGCCATTATTGTTTGCTGTCATTGTTGAAAAGATAACGCTGTCTTTACTGTCATACCAGTGATTTGATTTCATTGATGGAAGATCTGTATAATTTTTAAAACGATCAAATGGAGATAAAGTAATACTCTTTAAATTTGTACCATCGAACATTCCTTCACCTTTAGAAGAGTCTCCAGTTTCATTATCAACAGTACTTAAACTCATGCTCCAACTACTTAAATCTAATGTTTCTAGACTTTTATCATTTTGAAACATACCAGTTAAGTTTTTATGATTATAAAATTGCCAGTATTTAAGACTGATTGTTTTGAGGTTAATGTCGTTTTTGAACATGAATGAAGCATCAGAAGATTTAGCCATGGCTGTATCGGTTTTAGTAGGTAAGTCAATTTCAGTGACAGAGCTGTCATTCAAAAACATTTTGCTAGAGTTTTGAACAACATAGAAATTAAGAGATGAAAGATCTAATTTTTGATTATCGCTAGTATGCGTTTCTCCCACATTTGTTGCATCCACTAAATTAGTATCATTATCAAACATACCAGAAGTGTTGGTTGTATTAGAAGTATCAAGATTATCGATATTTTCAATATTCTTTAAATTAGTAAGGTTAGCAAACATGTGGTTCATATCAGTAGCAGCTGTAACTTTACCATCAAAAATAATGGTGTTGATACTGTCAGCATTAGTTGCCCACGGAGAAGTTGGGGTAGTTGATTCAGTTGTAGTACCAGTAGTTGAACTGCCGGTAGATGTTTTATCAGTTGATTCACTAGTCTTGTTAGTTGTAGTTGCAGTATTGTCAGCTAAAGCAGTTGTGGATGATGCTGTACCAAGATGAAGAACGCCATCAGCAGAAATATACCAAGGGGTAGTTCCTTGGGTACTTTCAGCGATATTTCCATCAGGTAAAGTGGCAGCTTCTGGTGTAATTGAAAGAAGTTCTGCCTTAACACCTAAATTGGTCAATTTGGTTTTTGAAATCGCTAAATTAGTAGCTAAAGTTTTTTCGGCTACAGGAGTGTCTTTAGATTCAGTTGTAGAATTGACATTTTCAGTAGTATCAGCTTTTGAAGTATCTGCCTGTGTACTATTAGTTGAAGACGTACCTGCTTCAGGAGTAGCTGTTTGTGTTTCAACAGTCCCTGATGATTTTGTATCAGTAGTTGAACTTACTGGAGTAGCATTTGCTTTAGGTGTAGCAGTAATCTGATTTGCTCTTGTTTCTTTGGCAGTATTGTCAGTAGTAGTGCTGGCAACTGCAGCAAGTTTATCTGTGGCTGATTGAGTTTCCGTCGAAGGGGCTTTAGCAGTCAAAGTTGTTTGTACTTGGTTATTAGTTGTATCAGCTTTAACCAAAACACTTGGTGCACTTAGTAGGAACAATCCCCCTGCGATTGAAAGGCTACTAAGGACAACCCAATTTTTCTTTGATTTAACGAGGCGCTTTTTCTCGATAGTATTTGGATCATGCTTTAATTGTTGGAATCTCATAATTATTACCCCTTTATTCTATAAAGAATATAAAATATCACGGTATTGATTATAGTTCTCTGCTATTTTTATAATTTTTCAGAAACGATAAATAATTCTTAACAAAAATGAAATATTTAATGTCACTAAAAGTATTAATGAAAAAATTATATTTGTGATAAAAATAAATCATTTATACACAATGGTATATACAGAATTAATATGGATCTAATTTATCGAAAAAATATATAGCTAGGTTATATATTGAAAATTCAATCTTCCTAGTTTTGATACTGCTTTCAGCTTTTATAAAAATCTTGCAAGTAAATTAAAAAAACATTAAAATAAGACGAATTATATAAAATAGTAATTTGAATTATTTAATACAAGATTTCTTGTAAGAAGGGATGTTTATATATGAGAAACCTTTTTAGGCGTTTAACCCTAAAAGAAGATCCGAGTATCTATGAAGATAAAGATTCACATCTAGTGAGAGTTTTAACTGTTAAGGACTTTTTGGCTTTGGGAGTGGGGACAATCGTTTCAACTTCTATCTTTACTTTGCCAGGGGTTGTAGCGGCTCAACACACGGGTCCGTCAGTTGTCTTTTCTTTTATTATTGCGGCCATTGTAGCCGGGTTAGTAGCTTTTGCTTATGCGGAAATGGCGGCAGCAATGCCATTTGCAGGTTCAGCTTATTCATGGATCAATGTTATGTTTGGAGAATTTTTTGGCTGGATTGCTGGCTGGGCTCTGTTGGCAGAATATTTCATTGCTTTGGCATTCGTTGGCTCAGGGCTGTCAGCCAATTTTCGAGGGTTACTAGAACCGATTGGAATACATTTTCCCAATGCGATTGCCAATACTCTTGGCAGTAATGGTGGCGTTTTGGATTTAGTCGCTGTTATTGTAATTGCGGCCGTGGCATGGTTACTTTCTCATGGAGTTAGTGGTGCTGCTCGAGTTGAAAATATTTTAGTAGTTTTAAAAGTTTTAGCAATTTTAGCTTTTATTGTCGTTGGATTAACGGCGATTCATATTGAAAATTATGTGCCATTTATTCCTAAGTACCATTTAAATAGCGATGGAACCGCCTTTGGTGGTTGGCAGGGAATTTATGCCGGTGTTTCGATGATTTTCCTGTCCTATATTGGTTTTGATTCAATTGCGGCTAATTCAGCCGAAGCTAAAGATCCGGGTAAGACGATGCCACGCGGTATTTTAGGTTCATTGTTGATTGCCGTGACTTTGTTTATCGCGGTGGCCTTAGTTTTAGTGGGAATGTTTAAATACTCTTCATACGTTAATAATGCAGAACCTGTTGGTTGGGCTTTACGTCAAGCTGGACATCCATTGGTGGCTAGTGTGATTCAAACCATTGCAGTTGTCGGGATGTTTACAGCGTTGATTGGTATGATGTTGGCAGGTTCACGTTTAATTTATTCCTTTGGCCGTGATGGAATGTTGCCTAAGTGGTTAGGAAAACTTAATCAGAAAAAACTTCCTAACAATGCATTATTGGTTTTATCAATTGTTGCTATTATTTTAGGTGCTGTCTGTCCATTTGCCTTTTTGGCACAATTAATTTCAGCAGGTACCTTGATAGCCTTCATGTTCGTTTCATTAGGAATCTACCCATTGAGAAGAAGAGAGGGCAAAGATATTCAAGATCCAGATTTTAAAATGCCACTTTATCCAATTTTGCCAGCTCTAGGCTTTCTGGGTTCACTGATTGTTTTCTGGGGCCTAGATATTCAAGCAAAACTCTATGCCGGCGGTTGGTTTGCCATCGGTCTAGTTATTTACTTTGCCTATGGAATGAGACATTCAACATTAGGCAAAAAATCTCAAGAAAAACAAAAAGAAGCTGCCAAGTAAATGGCAACTTCTTTTTGTTTCTCGCCCCGAACGATTGTTGATCATCCAATCCATCGAATGGGTTCGAGTAATAATTTTGCATACTTAGTATAACAAGAGATCAAGCAAAAATAAAGTCAAATTCCAATCGAATTTGTTATACAAAATGTATAAAACGAGAAATATCTTACGAAACATATCTTTATCAAGCACTATAATTAAAAAAATCATGCCAATTGCAATAATTATCAAAAATAATAAACATTTAGTGTGTCACTTTTTCAGATTAGAACTATAATGAACTCGTAACTAAGGAGGTTGTTGAATTATGGCAGAAGTAGATCCATCAAAGATGGCTGATGCAGCCATTGCAAAAGAACCAGAAGTATTGAACCTAAAGATGAGCGAGGCTTTCGACTGGAGTGATGATAAGACAGTTGTCCGTGACGCTATTTGGGATTATTTCATGGAAAACAACGATCACGACACAGTTAAGGCTGAAGAAGCTGAAAAACCATTCTTGGATATGAAAGATGCAGATGTCCGTGACTGGATTGAGAAGAACCTCAAGAAATAAAGCTAATCTTTAAATTTAAATAGTACCAACCTTCCTTTAGAGTACGAGAAGCGTTCTCTAAAGGATTTTTTTTTGCAAATTTTAATACAAAATTATCATGATATATAAAAACCCACTTCTGACTTCAGAAGTGGGTTTTGCGTTATTTCAGTATATGTTTATAAGTATCAATATGGTTTTTCCAGTAAGGAGCATTTTGCTGATTCATTAAATCATTGAACCAGACAAATTTTACATAAGGTACGTGTTTAGTTAGCTCTTTCTTGCCATTGTAATAGTCTGGATCACTGACACGAATAAGATTAGCATGATAGTTAGCGTACATCATTGATTGATAAGTATAACCACAAACAATTAGCGTTGCTAACAAAATCAAATTAATTAAATAATTCTTTATTCGCAATTCATCTAGAGCAGATAGAACAAATTTCATTCCGATTAAATACATTAGTACGTAAGATAGGAAGTAACCGCGACTGTTCACCGGTGAAGAAACGAATAACAATTGTCCGGCAATAACACCAGTTAGCAGATAATAGAGCCACATCTTAGGATCATTTTTAAAGAAGACCCAAATACAATAACCGATAAAAATCATTAATGCAATACTGACTAAACTTTCCGGCACGGCAATGCTAGCACGAACCGTTTTGTAACCATACATAGGATTTAATTGAAAGTTCTTTCTAAAGAAATTGTTGATAACAATGTAGTAAATTAGGAAGATAACTGCAAAGACAGAAACAGCTAATTTATTTTCCAATGAAATATTAACTCTGATTGCTAAAATAAAAATAGCTAGGAGGATAGCTATCAAAAGGATGAGGTTAAAAGTAATTAACCAGAAATGAGTAACCTTTGAATAGGTATCCCAGATTGTATTTAAACTATATGAAGTTTTTCGATAAGTACTGGCCTCATGATATCCCTTGTGGGTGAACATGATAATGGCTGAACCAATTGTTCCTATAAAGTAGGTAATATGATAACTCTTAAGTTCTTTTTTCCAATAAGAATATCCCAAAACTAATATTCCTAATGCTAATTGAGTGATATTCCAGACTTCATTGAATAAACCACCAGCTAAGCCTAACAATAACAATAAAATAGAAACGATTGGAATAAATTTTTTTGCGACGCCTTTATCGATAACGATGATATAAAGCAATCCCATGACGACAGGTGGAACATAATTAACGAAACCGGCATTCCAGCCTAAGATATTATTGATAAAAGCATCTTGCATAGTAAAAATGAAGAGAAATGATAATAGAAGTGATGTGATAGTCTTTTTAGATAAATACCAGATACACCATAAAAGTAAAGTCCAAAAGATTCCGTAAGCTAAAATAGCTACTGACAATTTGTGCATGGTGACGATTTCCAGGAGATTACCTAGATAGCGGCCATTGCTACTACCGCCGTAAGTGGCTTGGGGACCATAGAACATGTGGTTCATTAAGTATTTCCCCATTTTCCCCAACCAGAAATAATCATCTCCAGATGGAATCACTAAGAATCGAAAAGCACAGAAGTATATAAATGAGATTCCAAACATTATTATTGTAAAGATTTTTTTGAGTGGACTATTACCACTTATTTTTTTGGACATGAGGTTGATTAGATCCTATCTATAATTATTTAAAATTTATTCACTAGATGTGAAAATATTAGAAAAATCGGATGAATACTTATTGATCGTAAATTGCTTGTACTTGTCTAAACTACGATGCTTCAAAGTGAGAACCATTGTATTGTTGATAATATGATTATTAGTACGAATACAGGGCTTAATTCGATATATTAAAGCGTATTCGTGCAGATTCTTCATTTTATAGACATCAATAGAAACCGTTTGGTAATTATCCCAATCAAAGGGGCCATCTTTTTGATCAATGGCCCTTCGAGCTAGCTTAGTGAACTGTTTCTTTTGGTAATCATTTAAATGATGTGTTTTATCATTTTCTAAAACAATCTGTTTGCCAGAGAAATAGAAGTAGGGAGCTGAATAATAACTGCGGTGAATTTGGGGAATAATAAAGGCCGCCAAAAGTAAAATTAGGCAAAAGAATAGGACGATCTTGTCCAGAAAATTATGTTTTTTAGCTTTAACTATGTTATCTCCCCCCTATACTTAATTCCTAGTACATTAAATGTACAAAATTAAAAATCTATTTTAATTATGCCTAGCCGAAAATCCCGTGACTTTAGTTATGGGATGGATAGGCTCACTCAACGTCCGTTTGGACGCTTTTTTTGGAGTGCATTGTATTTTTGATTGTTGATATAGTTTTCCACTACATCTTTACTCATATTGCCAAGCGTACTCATATAGTAGCTGGGAGACCACAAATGACCACCCCAATATTGTGATTGTCGAATTTCTGGATGTCGTTTGAGAAAGATAAATGCACTACGCCCCTTTAGTGCTTTGATAGCGCTGGTTGGCGCCTTGCTAGGTGGAAAACTGATCAGTACATGAACATGATCTGGCATTACTTCCATCTTTTCGATTACAATTCCGTTGTCTTTTGCAACCATTCGCAATATGTCTTTCATTTCGTCTACCAGCTCCTTAGTTGAAAAAGTCTGGTGGCGATACTTAGTTACCCAGATTAAATGGTAATGGAAATTATAGATATAACGGCGAGTATAAATAGCGTCTTGAATCTTTTCTTTTGTCATTAAGAGCACCTCAATTATTATAGTCATTGGCTGATGATATAATATTATTATACCAATAAAGGAGGTGAAATAAAATGAAATCAATGGCACAATTGGAATACCATTATGGATTGAAGGTTCGCATTTATCCAAGTGATCATCAGAAACAAATAATTAAGGTTAATGGTGATGCTAGTCGTTCTATCTACAACGAAATGGTCGCAATTGACAAAGAGCTTTGGCAATTAAACCGAGTCAAACTACCAATTGATACGGTACAAGATCGCATCCAACAGCTAAAGCTTCGACGAAACGCCAAACAAATGTCGAATCATTTCCAATTTTTGGAAGACAAGCGCATTGACAGTCTTGCAAAAGCTAATGCAATCCAAAACTACTACAAGGCTTGGAAAGCCTTTCGGAAGGTACATGGCACCGGCGTTCCAAAGTTCCATCGTAAAGGTTACGTTTGGCGGTATCAGACTAATTGCCAATATCGAAAACAAAAAACCGCGCTGTTAACCAATGGAACCGTCCGCTTTGAAGATCGTAAACATATTGTGATACCCAAACTAGGACGCTTACGTATCAAAGGTTCTCAGCGGCGACTATTGAATCGTCAAAGTGAAATCCGTATTGGAACAGTAACCATAACTAAAGATGCGGCCGATAGGTTCTTTTTATCGCTGCAATTAGGTTCAGATACGCCTTTTGTTTCTAAACTTAACCGCGCTAATAGGCAAATTGGCATTGACCTAAACACGGAAAACTTTCTAACTACTAGTGATGGTCAAACCATAGCCAACCCACGCTACTATCGAACGATCAAAGGTAAACTAGCCAAGGCACAGCGTATTCTTTCACGTCGACAACGACGGGCTAAGAAAGAACAGCGTTCTTTGCGAGAAAGTAAAAACTATCAGAAGCAACGTTTGTTAGTAGCTAAAATCCATGCACGGGTATTTGACCGACGCCATGATTTTCTTCAACGAACGTCTACAACACTGATCAAGAACCAAGATCTCGTTGTAGCTGAAGAATTGAGAAGTAAAAATCTACTGAAGAATCATGCTTTGGCAATGAGCATTGCTGACGTTGGCTGGCGGTCTTTCCTGAACATGTTGGCTTACAAGGCGGATCTCTATGGGCGTCAATTCATTACGGTCGACCCTAAAAACACTACCCAAACCTGCCATGACTGTGGCTTTGTCATGGGCAGTGGTGGGACTAAAAAGCTAACACTGGCAGATCGTAAATGGATGTGTCCGCAATGCCATACTCATCATATTCGTGATCACAATGCAGCATTGAATATTCTGGAAAAAGGATTCCAGAAACAACAAAAAGCCTAGCCCAAAGGCTAGACTTATTCCTATGGCAACCTGGGAATGTAAAAGGCATTGGTAATTAGATAGTCACTGTCCAAACAACTACGGCTGTTTGGATAAACCATCCGTATCTATGCAAATTGTGGTTCAGATACTCAATATAGGGGTGTCTGCTCACAAGCCATCGACTTTAGTCGATGGTGGTTGACATAACGTTCTTCGATTTGATTTTCTTCTGATAATAGATTTTTTATGCTGAGTCGAGTTTCAACTAGTTTATCATTTAATTTATCACGATAGTATTGTTGTACCAATTGTTTCATAGAATCAATTTGGTAGTCAGTACCATCCCAATTTAATTTACCATCTTTTACGAATTTTTTTGCAACTTCATCAAAAGATTTTTGAGTCCATTTAGTATTTTTGGTGTGAGTTGATCTTTTTTCTAGTTCATGCAAGACATCCATTGCCTGGCCTTCAAAGGATAATACTTGATCAACATAAATTTTTTGGAAATATGGATTAGAGATACGGTCGATTTCTTCTAAGTTGGTTTCATAGTTGACTCCTTTAGAAGTAAATATTTGAAATAATCCTGGGTAAATTTCCTTAAATATGCGGTCCTCGACACTGGATTCGTCATCTCGTAAGACATGATCCTTTAACTTAGTTATATGTCTGACAACAACGTCGTCAGGGTGAAAATCGCCATTAGTTACATCGATTAATTTTTTGAAGGTGACGTTTGACTTGTAGCCATAGTTATTGATGATTGTTAGAACTTTATTTTCTAAGACATCTTTAAGATCACCATAGTAAAGGTAGTCGTTGCTCGTGTTAAGTACTGTTGATAAACGATCCATTGTCGTCTTCTTGGGCAGCCCACGGCCTTTTTCCCATTCATTAATAGTACTCTTGCCACTGACACCAATAATATCGGCTAATCCTTGCATACTTAGATTTTTACTTTTTCTTAATTTCATCAGGCGAACACCAAAATCGGATTTTGAAATATTCATATAATTTAACATCACCAATCTTTTTTAATTTAGATTATTGTTAGTACAACTAATGTACAAAAAGATAATAAAGTGGTATATAATATAATGTACAATTAGTTAATAGTATTATTTTATTAAAGTACAGAGAAAAAAGCATTTCCATAGCCCACATGACTAAGAAATGCTTCTTCCATTATTATTAGTAATGACTAATTAGAAATGTTAGTTGCAAAGTTTGGCTCGCAGGCACATGCGTTAGCAATTCTTTGATGTAGATTAATGCTAATAATTTTGAGCTTTGATTTATATAAAAGGGCTACGAGTTAACGTAGCCCGGTACGCAATTATCATAGGATTGATTTGTCAGATGTACCAACGTTTAGTTATTTGAGGGAGTAACTTACTTAATAAACTACCGCATTTATTAAGAGTATAAGAGTCCATCTGTGACAAATACATGAATTCATGAAGACTGTTTAAATTACTTTTTAATATTTGACTGATTCCACCCTAGAAATATATTAATGATGTAATTTTTAGCAAATGAGGATTATTATGTGCGTTCAATTCGAAATATAATAGTCACGTACTTTTTTATGATAATACTAGTATAGAATATTCGCAATATTTTTATAGTATGTATCAACTTTTAGCCGTATAGCCATATAAACAGTGAGTAGTTAGAATAATTTGAATTAAGAGGTGATGCCTATGGTTAAGCGCTTTAAGTTTATTCGGGATAAACGCAATGAAATGGGGTTAACCATAGAACAATTGGCTGATCGAGCTCATGTATCTCCAGATTTGATATCACGTTTGGAACGAGGTAATAGAGATGACGTGTCTCTTTCTCGATTAGAGAGTATTTTAGACGCTTTGAATCTAAAATTAGGTGATGTCTTTGATCAAACTGAACTAGATGAGCAGAGTAACCAATTTGTACAGGCTTTTTATTTAATGGATAGTGAAAAGAAAAAGCAGTATGCAAAAGTCTTTATGGAGATTATAGACTTGAATAGTTGATTCAAGTCTTTTTTTATATTTTAACCTATTGGCTATGGAGTCCATTGGGAATTATCGCCACCATCAGGAGCAGCCATATTTGAATATTTACCAGTAAGATTTCCATTTACATCGTAAAAGTCACCATTGGGTTTAACCACTGTTACAATTGGGTTATTTAAATTGTTCAAATAGACGTGATAACCATCTGGCTTAGCCTCAACACTAAATGATGCGGGAGAAGCCCCACCATTGGCATGTGCAACTAAACTTCTAGCTTGATCTGCAGTAGTGATAACTGCGGTTACCTGCTGATTTGTAGTTGCTTGTTGATTGTTGTTAGAAGTAGCTGTGCTTTGGCTTTGACCCTGATTAGTGTTTTGAGTTTGTTTTGAACTCTGCTGGTTATTTGAATTTGATGTTGTATTTTGGTTGTTAGTGGAAGAATTTGTTTGTTGATTTTGTTGTGTCTCATCATTGTTGGAAGTAGATGCTTCCTTTTTTGATGAGGCCTTTTTTTTCGAAACTTTTTTCTTAGAAGAACTCTTCCTGGCTTTTTTATGTGATTCTGTTTTGACAGTTGAATCTTTTGAGCCAGCGGAATTTTGACTATTGTTAGAACAACCTCCAAGTGCTAATACGGATGCTACCAATAAAAGACTACTCAATATTTTGAGGGTAGTATGTTTCATGTCGTTATTTCTCCCTATATCCAAATTTTGAAATAAATCTTAATACCGATTTCATTGATCACCACCTTAATCCGTACAATTCATTATTTTATAGCCGACACAGAATATTAGCAACAAAATCTATTTTTAATAGATTTATTGCCACGATGTAAATCTAATAAAAAGCCCCTTAGCTGGAAGCTCTACGAGACTGTCTGGATATATGCAAAGATGAATAGTACTCATATCGTCTTTGTAATAATTCTGTAACATTATTGTAGCATTTATGTAACAATTAGCAATATCAAATCAAAAATTATTAATTCTGTACGCAAAAAAAGGGCCTCCATTCTTTTGGAGGCCCACTATATCAGGGAGGTAATTATATTTAGTTTATTTATATATTATAAGTTAGTATCCAATATTCTTGTTTACCAAGTACTATATTAGATTATAAATGTGAAGAAAATGTGAAATATACAAATATTAATATAATTGTTCCGATTATTGTGTAACAGATGTTGCAAATTCAGGCTCACTACTTACATTATTTCCAGCGTCATTTTGATTTAAATGCATATTTGAACTTTGTGCCCATTCATTAGTTGATACTTGATAGAAGGTATGACCGTATTTATTTTGAACCATTTGGCCAATTTTCCAGTTAGATCCTTCAGGTAATTGACGGTCTGAGAAAGAGTCCATTGAAGTATCATATAAATCAGCGGGACCATTAACAACAGTACCAACTACTGGTTGCTGTTGTTGTGTGGTAGTTGAAGCAGCATTGGTTGTAGCGTTATTTGTAGTGTAACTTTGATTAGGTTCAGTCACTTGAATGTTCAAGTCATTAGCAGCGACCCATTCATTAGTAGCAACTTGCAAATAAACATTTCCATTAACATTTATGGATGCACCAAGTTTCCAATTAGTTCCAGCTGGTAAAGTTACCCCAGTAATAGCTTGGCCTTGACTGTTAACTACAGCAGAAGCCCACTTTGTCGTTCCAACTTTAGTGGCGTTAACATCAATTTGGTTGCTAGTGTCTGAACTAAGATTAGTTACTTGATGGGATGAATTACTGATATCAATGCTATCAGCAGCAATCCACTCGTTAGTAGCAACTTGATAATAAGTAATGCCATTGATTTGAGTTGAAGGACCAAGTTTCCAAGAGCTGAAGTTAGGAAGATAAGTACTTGTAATAGTTTGACCCTGGTTGTTAACCAGAATACCGCTACCACGACGAACAGTACCAATCAATCCGCTTTCTGTTGATGTTTCTGCCGCACTCACGTCTTGAGGCGACAAATTAGACAGAACAGTTGGGGCAATTAATAATGCCAGTGCTGAGCCGAGTAGAACTTTATTCTTTTTCATCTTTTAAACCTCCTCGTCTTATTTTGCGGTTCATAGTAAACCTATAATGCAATCAGATTTTAATCAATACGTTTAAAAAACTGTTAAGAGAAACGTTACGTTTTCTTTAGAATTAGCTCAATATTTCTGTAATATATTTGAAATAAATGAATTTATATATAGAAAAAAAGAGTGATGCCGACTTGATATATCGGTGTCACTCCTTTTTTATAACCATATTTCTTGGAAATCAATGTGCTAGAACTTTTTTATTGAATCTTACCATCAGATTCTCTAACGGTTGAACGTCCATCTTTAGCAGCGTTCTTAATAGCACGAATAATATCATTGTCACTCCAAGCATCAACGTTCTTAACACCAGAGTCAGTTAATTGTTGTCTAGCTTTGGCGATGTCGGAATCAGTAATGGTTTTACCATCGACTTCTTTCTTTTCAACATCGAAGTCGCCACCTTTAGCAGCTGGATTATTGCTTTGGTCGCTTGATGAGTCAGCACTACTATTGTCAGTAGAATTGTTGTTGTCAGTTGTAGTTGTTGTAGAACTATCATTATTAGTATTACTGTCAGTATCGGTACTATCTTTAGTATCAGTAGGTAATGACTTAAGTAGGGTATTGGCTTGTGTGTAAAGATCTGAATAATACTTACCCTTAATACCCTTGAATGTTGTGATTTGTTCTAGTAAAGCTTTAGCTTGATCATTAGCACCTTGTTTGATTAATTCTTTAGCGTTTTTGATATCAGCCTTGAAGTTACTACGATTGAATTGAATCTTCTTTACTTGTTTAGTTAATTTCTTAGCTCTGGAAACCATCTTCTTGTTTCCGTTATCTTGATCCGTAACCTTATTCAAAGCTGATCTGGCAGAATCAAACTTACGTTGGTTCATAAATCTCTTCGCCTTGACCAAGTTTTGAGCTTGGATCTTTGAGTCATGTGCTTTGTCAGTTTTTTTCGCCTTAATTGCTGAATCAAAGTGATCAGCGGCCTTTGAATATTCTTTATCGTCTACGGCATCGTTACCTTTAGTCATTTCTGTCTTGTAAGTATCACTACTATTATTAGACTTAGATGCTGAAGAGTTGCCGTTACTGCAGCCAGCTAGCAATAGTGCTACCCCTGTTGTTGCTAGTAATAAAGCTTTTTTCATTTTTGAAATTCCTCCATATAAGTGCTGGTTGAATTATAACATGTTGAGAAAAATTTCAAAAAAAATTTCCGCTTTGGATACTTTCAACCGTTACTATCTGTGTAAGTTACTTAAACCGGCCGATTAGTTCTTACAAAATATAAAAAAGAGGTAATTAATAATGTGGAAGAAAACAGCAATCGTCGTAACAATGGCAAACGAAAAGTATCCAAAAGGTAAGAGAGCAATTAACTTTAATAATATAGTAGAAAACCCAACTCAAGAACAAATTGATCTCCTCACGCAAGGACTAGTTCTACTATCAGATGGCGATGCACTTTATGGAACAGAAGTAATTAAACACAATACAATGGATGCAGAATAGGGGCGTAAATTATGAAAAGATTACAATTGAAATTTAAAACAGCAGATGGCCACAGTAAGAATTTAGTTTTGAGTTATGTTAAAGCTGATTTAGATCCAGAAACAGTCAAGACAGCGATGGACAAAATTAGTGCCAGTAAGCTATTTGAAAAAGGTGCTATTCAACTTTATCAAGAAATCACTGGTGCCAAATATGTTGAACGTGTTGAAAACAAAGTATTCTAAGCCTTTTCAGATTTTAGTAAAAATTATTAAAATATTTAAGGTATAAACCTTGAGCCTACGTCTTATTTAGAATAGAATAAGAGTAGGCTCTTTTGGGTTAACAAAATTAATCTAGTCATTGTTTAAACGTTAATTACATGACAATTAGAGTTTTTTTCTTGGAAAAAATTCGATTTTGACTGTAAATGTGTATGGAATGTTACAAAATCGTGATATTTAATACAGAAATGTTACAAAAACAGTGACTTTTTAAATTTCAGTTGATTCACAAGCCGGAGTTTCATATAATGGTTGTCAGTGGGATAGCCCACGACAATTAAAAATAATAAATTCTTGTAGTCCAGGGGAGGATTAACATTGAAAAAATCTATTAAATATGCAGGAATCGCTGCTGCTACACTTCTAGCTGTTGCACCAGTTGCTGCTCCTGTTGTTTCAACTGTTTCAGAAACTACTGTAAAAGCTGCTACAAACGCAACTTATACAAATGCTGCAGATGCTAATGTTTGGTTGAATCAATTTGCCGACAAGACATATGCTACAGATGCTACAATTCCATCATTTGGTCTGACTGTTGGTAACAACCAATCACTTTTAGCTGATGCCGTTGCTTCTGATCCATTGATCAAAGATGCTCAAGTAAGTACTGCAAATGAAAACAATACTTTTGCTAAGGCAACTGACACAAAGATTACTTCAGTTCAAGTATATGCTATTGATGCAAATGGTAATGTTGACAGTAGTGCAATGTCACAAAGTGATGTTAACACAAGATTAGCAAACAGATTGGGTGGCGGTGTTCAAGTTCAACTTGGATACTCATACAAGACTTCAGCTGATGCAGCTGCTGCTACTGGTACAAAGACAATCAACTTCAAGTATGCTAAGGCTGCTGCTACAACATCAGTTACAAAAGCTGCTGCTACTTACACAACACCAATCAGTGTTGAAGCTGGCTCAAAGGTAGCTAATACACAACTACAAAGTTCACTTAACGTTTCATTAAAGGATCAAAACGGTAAGGAACTAGTTGGTAATACTGATGAGGTTGCTTCAGTAACACCATCAAACCAATACTTTACAACACTTAAGGCTGCTGAAGGTTCAGCAACTGAAGGTGATGCTGATGTAACTAGTGGTACATTTAAAGCTAACACAACTTATTATCAACGTATCACTCTTAAGGCAACAAAAGGTAGTGCATTAGACACATACCTAGCAGCTCAAGCTAAAACTGCAGACGGTTCATATACTATTAATGGTATTTCATATGCAAATACAAATAATGGTGCCATTGTAGCAGCTACAGACGGTGCCACAGTAACATTTGTTCGTACAATTAATGCTGGTTCAACAGAAGCAGCTGGTTGGACAACAACAGATACTACAGGTGTTGTTACAACAAAGACTGCTCATAACTACTACACACTAAAGAATGATGACAACCAAACAATTGCTAACCGTGCTTTAGGTGCAAACACACCATGGAGAACTGACAAGGTTCGTACAAATGCTAACGGTGAAAAACAATACCGTGTTGCTACTGGTGAATGGATCGATGCTGATGATGTTGTTTACTCAAACGGTAACGACAACAACAGTAACAATGGTTCAGGCTTGACAGATATCAAGACTGTTTCAGGTGTTGCTACTTTGACAAAGGCCAAGGGTTACTTCATGGCATTGTTCAACGATGAAGGAAAGGCTTATGATAACAAATATCTTGGCTCACCTTCAGCATGGAGAGTAGACAGAACTGCTAAGGGTGCCGATGGTAAGACTTACTACCGTGTTGCTACTAGCGAATGGCTACAAGCCGGTGAAGGCGTTTCATTCAAATAATTTTTAATTATTGAATATTAAGAGAACTCGCATATGCGAGTTCTTTTTTTGTACCATTTTTAGAAAACGGTTGCATATATCCCATCACATTAGCTAGAATTGTTATGTTGGAATTTTATCGACAATGGGGGGCACGCAATTTTGGAATCAAAATATGAGGTACTAACGAAACTGAACGATTTGAATTACAGTCGCTCGTTGCCAATCAATACTAGTGATATCTCGCAACAAGTTAATCTTAGTCGATCGGTCACTAGTCACTATTTGAATCAGTTATTGGAAGATGGATTGGTCGTAAAGATTGAGGGGAGACCAGTTCTTTGGGATTTAACTGGATCAAAATCAAATAAGGGAATTTCGCCATTTAATGATTTTATCGGTTCGAATGGTAGTTTGAAAAATGTTGTTTCTCAATGCGAGGCAGCAGTTAACTATCCACCCAATGGTTTGAGCATTATCATTACTGGTAACAGTGGTGTAGGTAAGAGCTTTCTAGCTAAACAGATTTATAACTATGCCGTTTCATCGAAATCAATTGCTAGTAATGCTCCGTTTCTGACTTTGAATTGTGCTGATTACGCCAATAATCCAGAATTGTTATCGAGTATTTTGTTCGGTTACGTTCGAGGTGCGTTCACAGGTGCCAATGAGGACAAGAGTGGTCTGTTGGAACAGGCTGATGGTGGATATCTGTTTCTTGATGAAGTTCATCGTCTATCAAGCGAGAATCAGGAAAAATTATTCAGTTTTATCGATAGCGGCTCGTTCATGCGCATGGGTGAAAACAAGCAGACGAAGACTTCTAGAGTTCGTTTCTTATTCGCCACCACGGAAAAAACAGACGACGTTTTACTGGAAACTTTCCGTCGACGAATTTCAATTGCGGTTCACTTACCGGATTACCACAATCGGCCTCGAAATGAACGTTTGAGTTTAATCTATTCAATTTTTTATCATGAAGCTCAAAAGATGCAAAAACCTTTGAAGATTGATGATGGGGTAATTGAATCTCTGATCAATTTAAAGACTGATGGAAATATCGGTCGTTTGAAGAATATGATCCGAGTTAGTTGTGCTAATGCCTATAAGGACCAGAAGGATAATGCAGAAATTAAGATCCGGTCTGATGCCGTCATGCTCAAGCAAAAAGCATCCGATACTGGAAATTTCGTCGATATAGATCCGACTCATCAATATAATTTTTCCGAAGTTTCGATTAGCGATTCTTATCAAAAGAGGATGGAACAGATTATCTGCAATCTGGGTTCTTCGGATGTAAATGACTTTCAATTTCAAAGTAAGAAAGCCATCCACGATATTGAAAAGTTAGAACAGTCAGTGAAAATCAATGAGTTGGATCAGCCAACTTTCTTGAAGTTTCAAAAACAAATGAAAATAGTGATTGAACGTCGTTTCGGAATTAAAAATATTGCCGATATCAGTTCGATTATTTTTAAGTTGTACCGTTCAAATTTCTTATTATCAGAGGAAACCTTGAACGAGTTGGACAAGAAATTACAGAGTCTGTGTCCACGTTCAGTACATGTGGCAGATTGTTTCTTTAAGAGTCTTCATTATCAATTGACGCCAAAGTACCATTCGTTAGGAATTGTTTTGGCAATTCTGTTGAGTGAACATGTCGATGAATCCTTGAAGTTACGAGGATTGTTGTTGGCACATGGGGAATACACGGCTACTAGTATTCAGGCGGTCGTTAATCAACTCTGTGGAAATTACATTTTTGATGCCATTGATATGCCGATTGATACCGGCTTGGCTGATATTGTTAAGAAGACTAAGACGTTATTCGATTCTTACGATACTTCTAACGGTACGGTGATGATCGTCGACATGGGTTCACTTAATCAACTTTATTCAGAGATTAAGAATCATTTGAATGGTGACTTACTGGTTATCGATAATTTAACTACTGCAACAGCTTTGGACGTAGCTTTGAAAATTCAGAGCAAAGAGAAGTTTAAAGAGATTGCCGCAGCGGCCGAAAGTGAGTATGAAATTCACAGTCAGTATTATTCGGGTTATTCGAATAAGAAGAATATCATTATTTCTTGTATCTCTGGTTTGGGAATTTCTGAAAAAATCAAAGAGACAATGTTGCCTTATTTCCCCAAGGATATTCAGATCAATACCTTGGATTACTATGATTTGAAGAAGAATATCCATCAAAATGATAATCACTATTTTGATACGACTTTGTTTGTATTGACGACAACCAGTTTGCCGGACGATTTCAACATTCCCAATATCAATATTTATGATCTGTTGGATGCCAAAGGTGAACAGAAGTTGACTAAATTGTTGACGCCATATTTAAAAGCTGATGCAATTGACGATTTGAATCAAGAGTTATTGCGTTTCTTCTCGATTGAAGGAGTCAGTGAGCGTTTGAGCTTCTTGAATCCTAAGATCATTATCAAAGAAGTTGAAACAGTAATTTATAAGTATGAGAGTTACTACAATCTTAAATTGGATGGGAAAGTTAAACTTAATCTTTATATGCATATTGCTTTGATGATCGAACGTTTAATGATTCGTAAATCACAAAAAATGCCAGAGATTAAACCAACTGAAGATGAACAAGAGTTTATTTCGATTTCCAAGAGTATCTTCCAACCTTTGGAATTAAAGTACAATGTGGAAGTTAATGACTATGAATTATCACTGATGTATGAAGTGTTCAAGCAACTGTTTTAGTGTTCAAAATAAAAGAGGGCTAGTGTTTAACGTTAAACACTAGCTCTCTTTTTGTCGTCAAAATAGGCTTTTTAAAAGTTGGCATGAAACTTGCTTATATAAAGGTGAAGACAATGCAAGGAGTAAGGGGATATGAATAAAATTTTAATCGCGAGTCATGGTCATTTAGCCAGTGGCGTTCAGAGTTCATTGGAAATATTAACAGGTATGGGAAATAAGGTCACAGTAATCGATGCTTATGTTGATGATCATGACTATGTACCAGATATTAAAAAGTTCATTGACGGGCTAGATGGTCAAACGGGAATTATTTTCACTGATTTATTTGGAGGAAGTGTAAATCAAAAGGTCATGCTTGAAGTTGCTGACCACGAAAATGTTTTTGTGATTACTGGCACAAATTTACCAATTGTTTTGTCAGTCGTTTTGGAAAATGAGGCAATAACCAAAACAAAACTGGAAGAATTGATTGCAGCTAGCCAAGTACAGTTAGTTGAAGAACCAAAAGATGATACAGATTTATCAGATGACAGTTTTTTAGAATAATTGGAGGAAGAAATTATGATTGCACAATTAAGAGTAGATGATCGTTTAATTCACGGACAGGTAGCCCTAGTTTGGACTAAAGAATTGGATACACCAGGAATCGTCGTTGCTAACGACAATGCAGCTAGTAACGAAATGGTTCAAATGACTTTGAAGATGGCTACACCAACAGGTAAAAAGCTTTTGATTAGATCAGTTGATGATGCCATTAAAGTTTTCAACAATCCCAAGGGTAAAGGAATGCGTATGTTTGCTTTAACTAACAACGTAGCCGATGCCTTGAAGATTGCTCAAAATGTTTCTGATATTGATGGTATTAATGTAGCAAACGTTGGTCGTTTCGCTGATAAATCAGAAGGTGAAACCCATCAAGTTGGTAGTACGTTGATGTTGAGTGACAAGGAATTGGCAGCTTTGAAAGAATTAACTAAATTAGATGTTCCGGTCTTTCAACAAGTTGTTCCAAGTAATCCTAAGTCTTCAATTGCTTCAATGCTTAAAAATAAATAAGGCCTGAGGGGGAAATAATTATGTATAGAGAAGCGTTTTTAGCCGCTTTGACCGTTTTCGTTTGTTACGGTGGAAATTGGCTATTCGGTCAAACAATGATTGAACGTCCACTTGTTGTTGGATGTATTGCCGGTATTATTTTTGGAGATATGCGTGCCGGAATTATCATGGGGGCTTCACTGGAAGCTATCTTCATGGGAGCTGTTGATATCGGTGGTGCTTTATCAGCCGAACCAGTTACCGCTACGGTTTTAGCCACAACATTCTCAATTGTATTGAATGTTAATGAAAAAGCTGCCTTGGCATTGGCTGTGCCTATTGGAGTTTTAGCCGCTTTTATTTCTATGTTTATGAAGAACGTCGTAATGAACTTATTCGCACCACTTGTTGATAAATATGCTAAGGATAACAATCCTCGTGCTATGGCAATCATGCATTATTCAATGTGGTTTATTAATTACTTTGTATTCTCACTAATTACATTTTTCAGTGTTCTTGAAGGGGCAAAACCAGTTCAACATATGATCAATAGTATTCCCGATAATCTGATGGCCGGACTTTCAGCTACTGGAGGACTATTACCAGCCGTCGGATTCGCTATTTTGATGAGAATGCTTTGGAGTAAGAAGTTGGCTCCATATTTCTTCTTAGGTTTCATCATGGTAGCTTATCTCAACTTACCATCCGTTGCTGTAGCTGCTTTAGGTATCATCTTAGTTCTAGTAATTAGTTTCAAAGACAAACAATTATTGGATATGGAAAACAAACAAAAGGAATTAGAGAAGAGACCAGTAGCCGCTGCCGGAGCTGGAGTTTCTAACAACGAAACAGCTGAGGAACAAGAAGAGGAGGACTTTTTCTCATGAAATTAAACGAAAATATTTCAAAAGAAGATCGTAAGATGTTAAATGGTATCTTCTGGCGTTCATTCACCGTTTTTGCCAGTCGTGCCGGTGCTACAAAAGCTCATGCTCCCGGTTTTATTTACTCAATTACGCCTGCTTTGAATCGTTACTACAAAGACGATCCTGAGGGCAGACGTGAAGCCATGATGCGTCACACAACTTGGTACAACATCACTCAAAATGTTGGTACCTTCGTTATGGGATTAGTTGCTTCCATGGAAAAGAAGAACGCACAAGAAAAAGACTTCGATGCAGAATCAATTGTTGCCTTGAAAACTTCCTTGATGGGTCCACTATCAGGTATTGGTGATTCAATTTTCTGGGGTGTTATTCGTGTTATCGCCGCGGGCGTTGGTATCAGTTTGGCTACACAAGGTTCAATCTTAGGGCCAATCTTATTCCTATTGATTTACAATATTCCTTCAATTTTAACGAGATATTATTTAACATACATGGGCTTCTCACTAGGTTCATCCTTCATTGAAAAAATTTATGCTAACGGAAGCATGAAGATTTTGAATAAGGCCGCAAGTACATTGGGTCTTCTAATGATTGGTAGTATGACTGCAAGTATGGTTAAGTTTGAAAGTAAGCTATCTGTTCCTATTGCTGGTGGCAAGCCAATCTTGATTCAAACTTATTTAGATCAACTATTCAAGGGTTTGATTCCATTGAGTATCACACTTCTTTGCTACTGGTTATTGAGCAAGAAAGTTAACGTTAACTGGATTCTATTAGGCGTCTTAGTTCTGGCTATTATCCTAGGACTACTTGGTGTTGTTTAGTTGATGACTCAATTGGATGCCATCACAGTAATTACAAGATTGTTGATGGCAACAGTTTTTTCCGGAGCCATTGGGATCGACCGAGCCTATAAACACCGACCTGCCGGATTAAGGACGCACATCTTGGTTTGTTTAGGAGCTTGTATCATCGCAATGATTCAGAAGAACTTAGGCTTCAATGCATTAGCAGTTGCTCAACAATATCCTCAATACAAAGGAATACTGCGAGTAGATGAAGCTAGACTGATAGCGCAAGTTGTCAGTGGAATTGGATTCCTCGGTGCAGGAACGATAATCGTTGAAAATCATTCAATCCGAGGATTGACCACAGCAGCTAGCCTTTGGGTCGTAGCTTGTATCGGAATCGCAATTGGCATGGGTAACTATATTATTGCAATAAGTGGATTTTTGGTGGTGTTTGGTGTGGTAGCATTTTTGAAAAAGATTATCCGGATCAGTCCGGTACGAAAACTAAAAGTTGAATATAAGCAAAAAGTAGAAACAAAGGAATTTATCGATGGTTACTTTAAGAAAAATAAAATCTCCGTTGAAGATGTGAAATTCCGCGTTTCCAAATTGAATAACAACAATAGTATTTATACCAACATTTACTCGATTGATTTTGGCAAAAATGTTGATTACGTAGATATCGTTGAGAATCTATCAATGAATGAAAATATTGTTAAGGTGGAGACTATTAACGTGTAATGGTTTTGTGAAGTATGCCGTCTTCCACAAAAATTGGGAATGCTGTTGGAACGCTATGGGCACGATTTGAAACTAATTATTTTACACTTCGTGCAGAATAATGGATTTCCAAAGCCGGTAACAATGATCTCATAGCTGAACGCATTCCCAATTTTTGCTCCAGATTGAATCTCACTTTGATTGTTTAGCTTGAGATGAATAAATTGGTCTATTATTTTTCATCTTAAAAATTAATTTTAATTCGAAAGAAACGTCCGTATAGCCAATTTATATTGGTTAATACGGACATTTTTTAGTGTTGATAATTTTGAGGTAGAAAAAACATAAAATAAGAAAAGTGAAACTAGTCGGTAGCAAAATCTTTGTGGACGGACGGCATCCAGCACCAACCAAAATTTAAATTATAAAGATTTGTTCAATAAGTACACTTATAGTAGAAAAAACAACTCCCTTTACGTTATGATGAAACTTGAATAATGAAAAGGGAGTTTTTATATTGAAGAGCTTAAAGAAAATAAGTATCTTTTTAGTAGCTTGTCTTTTAGTACTTAGTTCATTCTCATTTGTCGGGATAAAGAACGTTCAAGCTGCTGATACAGATCAAGCACAATATACGATAGGAACAACTAAAAATATTCCTTCCGCTGTTGCCGAGATGGGTAAAGATTTAAATTCTTATACGAACAACAATTTAAATGTTGATATGAAAGCTTATGATTCTACTAAAGAGTTAAACAGTGCCATTGCCGATGGAACGGTTAATGCAGCTGTGACTGATTTGGTAAATTATGCAGCAATTTCTAGGAAACATTCCAATTGGAAAATTGCTGGTACTATGCCGGGTTATTATGGTTTAGTTGCTAACAAAAAATATAAGAACGTTAAGAAATTAAAGGGTAAGACAGTTGCGGTTGATAAAACTGATTATTCAATGTTCTATCTAAAGAAAGCTTTGAAGAAGAGCAGATTAAAATTATCTAGTGTTAAATTAAAGCAAGTTGATTCTGAAGCAGATCGTGTCAGTGCATTGAAGAGTGGTAGTGTCGATGCTGCCGTTTTGCAAGATCCATCGATGACTGAAGCTAAGGTCAATGGTGCCAAGGTTTTAAGTAAAGATAAGATCAGTGCCGATAATGGCAATGTTTTGATTGTTAATAATGATTATGCTAAGAAGAATATTTCTAATACTAATATTCTATGCAACGTTATCAAGCAAGAAGTTAAAAAAATCAATAAGAGTAACATGTACATCATGCTTAACAAGACCTTTACTAGTTATGGAACTAGTGACAAGGCTGTTGCCAAGTTGAATAACCTGGATGTTAAGTTTAAGACAATACATAAGGTTAAGAAATCTGATTTCAAGAAAGCTTTCAAGTATGCTAAACAACAAAAGTTATATAATGGCAAGATTAATTATAAGAAAGCTAATATGAAACTTAGACAAGTGAAGTAATCAAAAAAAGTTCATCTAAGGATGAACTTTTTTCTTGCCCAGCTAATAATGGTAAAATATTCTTATTATTTAATTGATTTGAGGAAAATATCTTGAAGAACAAAAGACTAATCTATGTTGATACGATTAGAGTCTTTGCGATGTTATTGGTGGTTTTGGCACATTCATGTGCTGATGATTTAGCTAATCGTCAACCAACCTTAAAGTGGGGCGTCGTAAATTCCATCGTTATAGTGACAGAAATTGCAGTACCACTCTTTTTCATGATCAGTGGTGCTATGGTTTTAAATAGTAGAAAAACTTATGATTTAAAATACCTATTCAAGCATCGTCTAGTCAGAGTTGTCGTACCATTCTTACTTTGGTCAGTCGTGTCAGCTTATTTGGCTCGTGCCATGTCAGGTCCAGTTGATATGGGAGATTTTACCAATACATTGTTGATGATGTATCATAAGCCAGTTTTGATAGCATATTGGTTCATGTATCCATTGATTGCCTTGTATTTGCTGTCACCGTTTTTGAAAGCTATTGCCGATAAAATTGATGACAAAATGTTAATGTATTTACTAATTCTTTGGGTCATCATTGATATTGCATTGCCAACATTAACAACCACAACGCCTAAAAATATTGGAGTTTACTTCAATTCCTTTGATTTAGGACGGGTTGTTGTTTCTAAGGATATTGGATATTTCTTTATTGGTTACCGAATTTCCAAGATCGATAAGCATACCTTAAAACTTAATATGAATATCTTAATTGCGGCCGTGTTAATGGCGATTAATATTCTAATCAGTTTTATCAGCTTGAAACCAAGTCTACAATTTTTGAATACTATTGCTAACATCAATACACCGATTATTGCGGCATTAGTCTTCATGCTTTTCAAACGTTTTGAAACAAGTTATGGTAAGGGATTTGCAAGAGTGATTGAATTGATAGCACCGTTGACCTATGGAGTCTATCTAGTTCACGGATTATCGATACAAGTAGTTATGAAGTATTATGTAAATGCTAACTTCCTTTACGTATTCGTTTTAGCAACTGTCTTATCGCTATTAGTAATTTTGATTTTAAGCAAGATACCAGTTGTAAAGAGATTGTTCACTTAGAAAAATTAAAATGGCATCTATTCAGAATTTCAATTCCCGTAATAATTAGGGAAAATGAAGAATCTGAATAGGTGCCATTATTTTTGCTCATCATTGCGGGTCATTTTTTCACTCATTAATGTATAATGTAACTAATATTAACTTTAAAGGTGGTATTGCAATGCTTGAAAAAGTACAAGGAATCGTTAAAGTAACTCAAGACGATCGCTACGTTGTTTTCTTATTTGATAACTATGAAGTTAACCGTAAAATGCTTCAAGACAAATACGTTAAAGGTCAAACTGCTTGGTATACTGATGCCAAGGGTACAGGTGAAGATGGAAAGGAATTTTATCGTATCGCTGAAGATGGCGAATGGATTGAAGCTGAATACGTTGAATTCATTCCTACTGAAGATTAGTGATTTGAAATCATTAAAAAAGTTTAAAAATATTCAAATTTCTTAAGGTTTTATTGTCGAATTCTAAATTAAATAGTAGTCTAAGCATTAGATATACAAGAATTTGGGAGGAGACAAATTATGAATAAAAAATGGGTTGCCTCGACGGCATTAGCAAGTTTTTTAGCCGCTGTGGGTATTTCTTCTAATACTTCTCCAGTTAAGGCTGCTGTTTCTGATGATGAGGGTAATCAAACTGATGACCAAGATCAAAATACATCTGAGACTAAAGACACTACTGTTGCTAGTGTAATGGACAAGAGTGGTGCACCAATTAATGAGGATGCAGCCGATGCTATTGAGGCTAATCAAAAATCAGGCAGAAGTAGTGTTTTGCCTGCTAATGCAGTTGCTGCATTGACACAAGCTGGAACAACTAAGGGCGCTTCGACTGCTCAACAAAAGGCTTATTTAGCCAAGGTTGCTCCACAGGCACAACAAGTTGCATCAAAATACAATCTGTATGCTTCAGTAATGATGGCACAATCTATTTTGGAAAGTAGTTGGGGTACTTCAGTATTATCATCGCAATATAATAATTACTTTGGTATTAAAGGAGACTATCAAGGTTCATATGTCTCACTACCAACCCAAGAGTGGAGTGCCGATAAAGGTTACTACACTATTTATGCTAACTTTAGAAAGTATCCTAGTGTTTATGCATCTTTTGCCGATAATGGTGATAAGCTACGTAATGGTATTCAGGGAAACAGTGCTTTCTATAAGGGTACATGGAGAGAGAATACCTCTTCTTACAAGGATGCTACAGCTTGGTTACAAGGACGTTATGCCACTTCGCCAACTTATGCGGCTGTATTAAATAATATAATTGAGAGTTCTAATTTGACACAATATGATGGAAAAGCCAGTACAAATGGTACTGACAATGGAAATGCAATTGAAGGTACACAAACAAAATTAAACGATGTTGTAACAATAACTAATAAGAATTCGGCACATGTTTATATAAATGCTGATAAAATAGCTGCTAATCGTACTTTAGCTAATGGCACTAGATGGATAGTTACATCAAAAGTCGTTAAGTCTGATGGGACAACTTATTATCAAGTCTCGACAAATGAATACGTGAAGGCTTCAGATGTTCAATTAGATTCTGAAAAAACTAATCCACCAGTTAATATTGCTGATACAGCAATTATTATTAACAAGAGCGGTTCTGTAGTTTATCGTTTGCCTAACTTGAATACGGCCACAAATCGAGTTTTGCCATATCAATCTGCTTGGATCACAACTAAGTATGTGTTGGATAATTCGGGTAATAAATTCTACTTTGTAGGTAACGATTGCTATATTAAAGCAACCGATGTTTCCTTGAAGTCAACACAATCAAATGGTGACTATACTAAGGATAAAGTAGTATCATATCCTGATATCGTTAATATCACCGCTAATCCAGGGGCTAAAGTTTATGATGATAAACATAATCTTTTGGCGGTCAGTCTTTCAAATAGAACTGATTGGAAGATTGATCAGAAGTCTACTCATTCTGATGGTTCTATTTGGTATCGTGTAGCTACTAATCAATGGGTTAGTGCTAATGATGTTCAAGTTAAAGGATCTAACTATGTAACTAGTGTTAGTGGTATGGCTAGGATCAACTATATCCCCGGATATGGTGTTAACGTCTATAACAGTCCTGCTGCCAATAATAAATTTACGGGAACTCGTCTAGCCGATGGTACGACTTGGCGTGTAACCTCAAAACAAATCGTTGATGGTCAAACTTGGTATAAAGTAAATGCCGGTTGGGTCAACGGGAAGTACTGTATTTTCAGTGCGGATTAGAAGCCCTCAGAGGCTTCTTTTTTTTGTACAAATTACGTAAATTTTTTTGAAAAAGTTATATATTTCGGTATCTTCAAAATATACATTCTTGTTATATTGTTAACGTACTCACGAGATGTGAGAAAATATAACAGGAGGGATTATCCTGATGAATGAACCAAATTTGGAAGTGATGTCAAAAGTGATATCGAAGGGAAAAACCAGTTTACTGAAACTTTGTGAAAATTTTAAAGTAGATTATAAAATTGAGGCTTTATTGGATATTTCAGATACTGCTATTCCGGGAAATACAATTGTAGTTCATGCTGAGTTAGATACCTTTATAGATCCACGAACGACTAAACAAATTATGAATGAGATGTATTTAATTAATGGAATAGGTTTTGCCATGACCAAATTCTTGGTAGATTTCTATGGGATAACGCATTACACACCCTTTGTGTATGGGGATGTGGCTTATATGCCAATGACTGGTGCTAGTCGAAACAATGCTGATTGGATTGCTGTTCACTTTTTGGAATGCTATGAACAAGTAGAAAAGAAAGCTTATTTTGTTACGAAAAGTGGGCATAAGATTCAATTAGGCTTTCCAAGAGGAATTTTAGAAAGAAGATTACACAATGTCTATTTTTTAATGAAGTGTTCCCTAAGAATATTAGGGATGATGATCAATATTGGCAGTTGTCATTTGGAATATGAATGTAATAAACTATTTTCGATGTATGATCGATGTCGGTGTGACTTACATTCTCGAATTTGTTTATTAAACAGTTTGCCAATGTTTTATTGGAATCTAATTGAATTTATGCTGATGAATCAAGGAATCGAAGGTTTAGGCCAAAATGAAACAAAGAAGTACTATCATCAGAATTTGACCAGAATCAAAAAATTATATTAATTGCCAAAATCAAAAAAGAATGCCGTTTATGGGCATTCTTTTTTGATTAGTCGGAAAGAAACTATATTTTTAGGGCGTTTTAGCAACTAAATTTTCTAGTTCAAATTAGTTATTCTAGTGTTACCACAAGCGCTTGTGAGTAAAACTAGGAGATACTCACAATGAATCTAGAATTAGGCTTTCAGCAGGCATTAGAGAATCAACAATTAATTTATGGAGCTTTGAAGCGAGTTCATATTTATGTGACTCGTTGTGATTATGAAGATTATTTTCAAGAAGCAGTGATTATTTACGCACAGACTTATTTAAAATATTGTCAGAGAAATCAAGATCCAGATAAATTTAAACCGTATGTGTTTCAAAAATTAGTTTGGCGTTTAACCGATATGTTGCGACAAGAGAAACAGTATTTTGATTTTCATAGTTTAGAAGAATTCGATTTTCAGAGGGTACCGGAATCAGAAATTACTCAAATTGATTTTGTTGATTGGCAAAAATTATCTGAATTGGAAAAAGAAATATTGCAAGAACATTTCATGAATGGGATTTCACTCAAAATAATTGCTCAATATCATCATCAGACGACTCGTAACCTCAGATACCAACGAGATAGGCTTTTGAATAAATTACGAGCAATGAATTAAAAACGAATTTTACTATCTGTTTACATATTTGTTACTTTTGTCAAAAATGCTTTGAAAATTGTTATAATTTATGGGTTAAGGAAATTAACATTGGGAAGGAAATATATATTATGGTTTCGAAGAAATTAATTACAAGTTTAGCTACTTCAGCTACACTTGCAAGTGTCGGTTTTGCAACTGTTGGACAAGTGGTTCCACAACTAGGTTCACAAGTTCAAACAACACAAGCTGCAACTTCAGCAATCAACGATTACATCAATAATAACAACATTAAACCAGTTTCAATTCAATATCGTGCAGGAACATTTAACAAGATGTTCGGTTACGAGAACGGTGTTGGTAAACCAGAAGGGGTCGTTATTCACGAAACTGCAACACCTGGTGCTACAGCCGAAAATGAAGTTTCATACTTCAGTTGGTCATGGCCAACAACACAAACTTATGTTCATGCTTTTGTTGATGATAAAGAAATTATAAATATTCATAGTGCTGACTATGGTGTTTGGGGAGCAGGTCAAACTGCTAATAGCAAATACATTCAAGTTGAGTTGTGTCGTGTAAATACAACAGATCAATTTGCTAGATCCGTTGCTAACCAAGCTTACTACGCAGCCTTTAGATTAGTTCAATATGGATTACCATTTACACCTGGTAAGACAGTTCTTTCACATAATGATGTTTCAAGAATGTACAAAGAAACAAATCATACTGATCCAGTTGGCTACTTTGCTCAATGGGGTTACAGCATGGATCAGTTCTATGACTTAGTTGGTAAGTATTATAACCAATTAAAGGACAGTAACACTAACAACGGTGGAAATGCTAATACTAATAATGGTAACCAGGCAAGTAACATTGGAATTCTTAGAGTTAAAGATGGTTCGAAAGAATATATTTCTCTATATTCATTGAATAATGATACTATGTCTAGAATTACGAACCGTGCTTTAGGTACTGGTACTGATTGGCAAATGGATCAAACTAAAGTAGTCAACGGTACTAAGTATTATCGTGTTGCTACTAATGAGTGGGTTCCTGAAAGTTCAGTTGGACAAATTATCAAACCACTAGCATAATTTCAATATAAAATGAAATATTCTTTGATAAGAAATTATTACAAAAGACACGCTGAAAAGCGGGTCTTTTTTTGCTATGATTATTTCATAATAGGGGTTAGTCTGGAAGTTGTATAATTGTCTTCAGAAAGGCATTGAGTGAACAATATGGTTAAAAAATTCTTAGCGGTTCTTGGAATTCTTTGTTTGTTCCTAACGATCTTAGGATGTAAGCCAAAGGAAACTGATGAGATAGTTTCCAGTAACAAAACTTGGTATTTGTATCAAGATCAGGGAGAAAACGATACTGTTTCAATTAAATTTTTAAAGAACCAACGAGCAGAAATTAAAGATGTTTCTACTATTAATGGAAAGGTCGGTATTAACCGATTTGATAATCAATTTAATAATCCAAAATACGTTTTAAATCGTGATGGTAGAACAATTACCTTCAAAACGGCTAAAAAAGATTTAGTCCTAAAAATTGAAAAAACTTATCATGAGAATGTTTACGGTAAGCATATGAAAGGCTATTCGGTGTCTTCTGGTGGTGATACCTATAAATTTGCTTATATTACTAAGGTAGACAAACCGTCTGCTAATGCTAATTCTAATAAAAAAGATTTATCTCAAAGTATCTCCGCTAAGCAAATGCCAGATCATATCATCGATGTTAATAGTAATTCCAAACCGTTAACGGCTAATAATGCGATGATAGGTAATTATAATTTCAAAACAATTATTGATTATCGCCGGACTGATGGGAATCTGACAATCAATCAGAATGGAACTTATCAGTTAACTTTGACGGAACATTCGGCTCAGAAGTTAAACGATGATACTGACAGTAAGGTCGTCATGGAAACGTTAATTGAAAGTGGGCAGGTACAGAGTTTATATGGTAAGTACTATTTAACTCCAAAGAATCTATTGACGATTAATTACTATTATCATGGACAGAATACTGATCGACTTTTGCCTAAGAGTGTTAATTTGAAAGTTAATTCGAAGGCTACGGGAAATCAAATTAAACGGGCCAATATCAGAATTGAGACGGATTCTAATCAGTTGTATTTGTATTCGGGAGACTATACGGTCCGTGTTCAGGATGGTCAAAGTAATAAGAATGGTAATTTGTTAACTAAGTCAGATACAGCACAAACTGATTTGAGGACGGCTATTACACAAACCCAGGACTATTACAATAAATATAAAGAAAGTCCATTATCATCGAATGCTGATTTAATGCAATTGGCAGGGGCCATTTCGGATAATAATGATAAAAAAATTGGCAATTTAGGGGTCAATTTTGGTGGTCAGTATGGAACTAACTTACAACCGACTGACTACCAGGGAATTAGTGTTAATGGTAGTAAACAGCCATTAATGCAGTATATGTTTTTAGTATCACCTTCAGCTTATTCTCAAAATGGACCAGCTGTTACAACTACTAAGGGTAAATTCTTAGTTTATGGTTCATTGGATAATCGATTATTTCTTTTGAAACAACCAGATAAAGATTCAACAACAGTAACTTGGACTTTAGTTAAGGACTTTCCATTGAAAGTTCCAAAATTAAAATTCAGTTTAGATTAAGCCATGGAGGGGAATATGACTTATTTATTAATGCTTGCCGTATCGGCGATTGAGGTAATGATTATTTATAAAATAAGATATGCCTATAGTCGCCTGCCAATCTTTGCCATAATGGTATCAATTATCACTATAACGGCGTTATATTCAATTTCAATTTTGTCAGTGAATAAATATTTGCGAGCTTACACATTCAACTTTGCAACGGTGGATTTGGTCTTGTTAGTGATTATGTTAGTTTATATGTATCAAATGAAACGTGATTTGCGAGACTTACCAGTTGCTAAGCAACCAGATTTTTTGGTCATTTTAGGTAATAAATGTATGGGATCACGAGTACCGCCAATTTTAAGTGAACGCTTGGAAAAAACAATTCAGTTGTACAATAATTTTGAACGTAAGCCCCAAATTATTGTCAGTGGATCTAAGAGTTCAGAATCTTCATATGAGACCGAAGCAGAGATGATGCGTAAGTACTTAATAGACCACAATATTCCAGAATCAGCTATTATTAAAGAAGATGAGTCAATCAATACGGTACAGAATCTAGAGTATTCAGCGATTGAGATCCATCAAACTTGGCAGAAAAAAACACGGCCAAGGGTTATTATAGTAACAAGTGATTATCATATCCCCAGAACTAAATGGCATGCCAAAAGATTAGGCTTAGAGGTTCAATTTGCAGCAGCTTGTACCGTTAGAATGTTGAAATGGCCAGCAATGTTTCGTGAGTTTACGGCGATCGTTTGGTATCATCGCTATTCATTGTTGACGTTATTGGGAATGGATTTGGTATTTTCACTAAGTATGTGTATGTGAGGAGTTTTATATGAGTTTGTACGATAAGTTCGTTGATAACAAACGATTGAGAAGATTCACTCTATTAGCGTTAGTTATATTGCTGATCTATCTTTTTAGAGGAATGATGAGTTTATTTCTATTAACTTTTACTTTTACCTTCTTGTCAGTTCAATTAGTTCGAGCCATTCAAAGAAAGTTTCCCAGAATTAAACCGATTTGGGTGATAGCACCGGTTTACTTGATAATTATTGCATTATTGGTTTTTGTCATTGCTAACTATGTGCCACAGTTGATTACACAAACGGCTAAAATGTTTTCATCATTACAGAAGTTTTATGAAAGTAAGGAAGTTCGTTCGAATCCTTATTTGAATGTTATTTATAATTATTTGCAACAAATTAATTTGGATAATCAAATTAAGGGAGCCATCACGCAAGTTGTAAACTACATCAGCAGTGTTGGTGCAGTCGGATTCAATATTGTTGTCTCATTCTTATTGAGTTTCTTCTATGCTAGTCAGGTAGAACAAATGAATTCCTTCGGAAGACAATTCTTGGACAGCAATTATGGTTGGGTATTCTCTGACTTAAAGTATTTTGGACAAAAGTTTGTCAATACTTTCGGTGTTGTTCTGGAAGCACAATTGATGATTGCTGTTGTCAATACGGCTTTGACGACAATTACTTTGTTGTTCATGCAAATGCCAGGGATTATTGCCTTAGCTGTGATGGTCTTCATTTTGTCACTGATTCCAGTGGCTGGAGTTATTATTTCAATGATTCCATTGAGTTTTATTGCCTACACAGTTGGTGGTATTAGATACGTTATCTATATTATTATTATGATTGTTATTATTCATATGATTGAAACGTATTTCTTGAATCCACAATTCATGTCCAGTATGACTCATTTACCAATTTTCTTTACATTCGTTGTGCTGATCGTTTCAGAGGAATTGATCGGTACGTGGGGATTGATCATTGGTATACCAATTTTTGTTTTCTTCTTAGACATTTTGGGTGTTCATTCAATTACCAAGAACTCCAAAAAGAAAAGAATAAAATTAAAGAAAACGTTATAATTAACTTTAAAGAAAACTTGTCATATATAATGAAGATAACTAACTGACGTAGATAGGAGATTAAGTTATGTCATTTTTTGATAGAAAAAAGAAAGACAACGATGATAATTATTCTGATCCGAATAATTCTTCTTATCAGATACCTCAACAACCAGACCAAAATAATTTTGATCCTAGTCAAGGCCAATTCAATAATGACCCGAATATGGGGATGGGGACTCAATTTATACCTAACAATCAAGATTTTAATAATGGCAACAATAATTATTACTTTGGGGCACAAGAACCTCAATCTCAAGCGCAGGCACCTGTTCAACCAAATCAGCCAGATAATGAAGATTGGGAATACACTGAACAAAGTTTACAAAATACTTTGGATCAAAGTGCTGACCTTAAGTCGCAATTACGTAGTCAATTATTAGCTGACCGTAGTTATTGCAACCATCTTTTAAGAACAGTTGGTAGTGATCAAGTAGATGAGAGAAGACAAGCAACAGACCGCATCAATGATATCAACGATTCATTAAAAGAGTGGTTCGGAACTGATGAGATGGCCAATGAGATCTATTTAGATCCTAATACAAATTATTTCGTCTTTACCGATGATTTGCCTGCCAATCCAGATAGTAACGTCACAGCAATGTGGCAACAGATGACAATGACTTTAGCTGATCGGGGATTATTGGCTAATGCAATCTCTGTTACTTACAATGACCAAATCGATGCAACTTGGATGAATTATCAGAATGCTGGTTTTGTTGATGGAAATGCTTATTTATTGAATATGTACAATGATTTACAAGGTCGTAATTTAAATGTTTCTATCACGCCCGCTGAAATACCATTTGATGCAGATTATCGTGTTCAACATGTGACTGATAAAGTTGATAAAATTTTGGATGCTAATGATAAATTAGTCATGGAAGTTTCTCGTGATTCCAATCATCAATTACAAATTATTCGTCACTACAAAGATGATCAACTATTGAGTCGTGACATTTTTGATGTTAATGGAGTTATTTCGGCTACCCAATTTTACGATCATCGTAATGCCAATAAAGTAGTTCGCGAAAACTTCTATCGTCAGGATGGAACACTTGTCTTGATTAAGAGTTATACAGGTGACGAACCTTATATTCAGCTCTTCAGTGAAGGCAACGTCTTGATAAGTACATTTGACAGTGATGAAGATTTAATCGTCTGGTGGCTTAAAAACCAGGCTTTGAAGCAGAGCACATCGACTATCTTTGTTTCAATTGGATCGGACTTCTATAAGAAACTTTTGTCACTACGTGATAGTGGAATTGAAGTTATTCCAATTGTGATGAAACAGAGTGAAAATGCTGATCAAATTTCCAACTTGATTGATGGCACTGATAAAGTTTCTGCAGTGATTGCGGGAACTGATCAAGTAAATACTTACTTGAATAAGAATGCTAAGAATAAGATGGACATCACAACTTTAAAGGAAATTGAAACACCAATTTATAAAGAACAAAAATAAATTTTCATTAAAAATATTTTTTCATGAGAATGATGCCAAAAATTAGTCTTTTGGGCTAAATTAAGTGTCACTCTCTTTTTTTTATTGGCAATATCGTGTAAAATGTAGATTGTTAAAGAAATGAAAAGAGGATCATATAAATGGCAAAATTAGTTTTCATTCGTCACGGACAAAGTGAATGGAATTTATCAAACCAATTTACTGGTTGGGTTGATGTTGACTTAAGTGAAGAAGGTGTAAAGCAAGCTCAAAATGCTGGTAAACTTCTTAAAGAATCTGGCATCCAATTTGACCAAGCTTATACATCAGTATTGACACGTGCTATCAAGACATTGCACTACGCTCTTGAAGGCTGTGACCAATTATGGATTCCTGAAACAAAGACATGGAGACTTAACGAACGTCACTACGGTGCACTTCAAGGTCTTAACAAAGCTGAAACAGCTGAAAAATACGGTGATGAACAAGTTCATATCTGGAGACGTTCATACGATACATTACCTCCACTATTGAAAGCTACTGACGAAGGTTCAGCAGCTAACGATCGTCGTTACGCAAACTTGGACCCAAGAATCATTCCTGGTGGCGAAAATCTTAAAGTTACTTTGGAACGTGTAATTCCATTCTGGGAAGATGAAATCGCTCCTAAGCTATTAGACGGCAAGAACGTAATCATCGCTGCCCATGGTAACTCACTACGTGCTTTGACTAAGTACATCGAAAACATCAGTGATGCTGACATTATGGATGTTGAAATGACTACTGGTGAACCAGTTGTTTATGACTTGGATGACAAGTTGAACGTTGTAAGTAAGAAGAAGCTTAACTAATTTTTGATTAGTTGAATATTAATAAAAAACGCCTATATACAGAGTAAATCTGTGTGGGCGTTTTTTTGTATAAATGGTGAATAAAGGAGATAGTAAAATTTTTAGACGAATAAAACAAGACGGACCGACCTGTTTAATTTATGAATTCATTAATGGTTGGATTGAAGTCAATATTTGAGACAGGTTTTAAGAGACATTCAGAACCGCGTTTACCTTCCACAGCTCAAATAAATCATTAATCGTGATTAATAACTTATTTGAACCCTGGAAAGCATTAAATCAGGCGGCCATTTGGCTCGCAAGTGTTGCGATTTCAACTTGTAAGGGGGTCTGGTAGCCCAGTGAACTATGAATTCTCTTCCTATTGTAGAAAGCATGCACATATTCAAAAAGGACAGCAGCGGCAGTTTCATAATTCTCAAAGACCGGCACTGGATAAACACATTCCTTTTTGAGGGAAGCATGAAAAGATTCCATTGGTGCATTATCGTATGGACACCCCTTACGGCTGTAAGAGTGGCGGATATGTAGTTCTGTTAACCGTTGGTTGTAATCATCGCTGGTGTACTGTGATCCTAAGTCTGTGTGGATAATCAGGTCCCCAGTAATGGTTCGATTTTTAACCGCGCTTTCCAGGGTCTTTAAGACTAAATCAGTATCCATCTTTTTTGAGAATGAATAGCCGATAATTCGTCTTGAGTGCAGATCCATGATGGTTGATAAGTAACACCAGCCATTACGCTTCGTTTGAATATAGGTCATATCAGCGGTCCATTTTTGATTTAAACCAGTGGTCGAGAAATCCTGCTTAAGCAAGTTGGGACGCTGTTCAACCTTGGTTTTGGAAGCCGAAGCCGCTTTCCATTTATTGACGGTAACGGAGTGGATATCCAGTTCCTTCATGAGCCGGGAAATCCGTCTTGGGCTGCACCGACGCTGCAGTGGTTGAAGTTCCAGATTCAATTCATGGTGGATCTTCATAACACCGTATCGCTGCTTAAATTCCGCAAAGATCCGCAGAATCCGTTGTTTTAAGTCCGCATCTTCGGCCCGGCGTTTTGAAGGCTTTGGGGATCGATAACGATAATACTGAGCTCTGGAAACACCGAGGATTCGGCACATCTTAGTTACCTGGTGGTGATGGCTTTCTTGGTGAATGTAATCAAAAATATTGGTTACTTCTGCGCAAGGAAGCCCAGGGCTTTTTTTAGGATTTCGTTCTCCTCAGACAGGGAAGCCAGCCGCTTTTCCATCGCTTTAATTTCGTCTGGCGATTTACCGGATTGAGTTTTGGCTTGGCCCTGGATCCACTTATGAACGGTTGAATAGCCAATGCCATATTCTCTGGCCAGTTGGGCAGCTGATTCGCCTTGCTTATATAGGTTGATGATGTTTTGTTTGAATTCTTTGTCGTAACGAGTTGGCATGTAAAAATTCCTTCCTTTTGAGAGACGATTTATTCATTATACCCTCTCTTAAAAGTTGTCTCAGGAATCAGCTTACATCCACAAAAAAGTATTTAAGAAAAAAGAAGATCAATAAAAATAGTTAATCTAAAAAGCACAAAGTCTAGTTGATGACTTTGTGTTTTTATATTATCGAGTCTATTATTTTTGAACTGGACTGATATTGTGTACAATGATATGTGAGAGGGGGTAATAATATGGCAATGAAACCCCAGAAAATCGTTAAAATACTACGACAACATGGTTTTGTTAAAAAGTCGCAGAATGGATCGCACTTAAAAATGTATAATCCCGATACCAATGTGACGCTACCAGTACCAATTCATCATGATAAAGAGCTCGAACATGGAATTGAGAGCAAAATTTTGAAACAGGCTGGCATTAAGGTTACCGATATTTAAATAAGGTTATGTAATGGACTTTTCGTTGAAAGAGTCATTACATAGCCTTATTTTTGTATCAAAACTTAAATTAATACAACAAGTTAAAAAAGTGCTGACGAATCTAGATTTGGATGGTATTTTTTTAAACAGAGGAGGAGGCCTATGAAAATTAAGTATCAACTAATCGATGATTATGCCGCTGATGAAATTGGAATTTGCATGCATCCTAAGAATCATGGATTGATTTCAACTATTGAAAAGAATTTGGAGACGAAATATTTAGAAGTAATTGATCCTAAAAACAGCCGACAGTCAAAATTAAGAATTGAAGATGTTCTTGTCATTGAAGCTATGGATAATTTGTCCAAACTTTATACCACTGACAAAGACGTTTTTTATTTGAAGGGTAGATTGAAGAATTTAGAATATTTAACAAAATATGGAATTTTGAGAATAAGCAATTCAGTTATGATCAATTTGAATAAAATCGTCAGTTTTAAAAATGGGAAGTACGCGCGCTTAGAAGTTTACACTGCCAATGAAGAAAGTTTTGTTGTCAGTCGACACTTTGGTAAAAAAATTCGGGAGTATTTAAGATGATTAAACAATATAAGAATCGCTTTATTCAAGGAACTCTACTGACAATTATTTGGATTGTTTTTCTAACCGGATTTACAAGGCAAACAATGGAGGTAACGTTCTTTTGGAATATTTTGCTAATTTCCGCTAGTTTGAGTGTGATATTTGGTGTTATTTATCCGTATATTTGGAATTACAGTACTTGGATTGCGCCAATTAGTATTATTCTGTCTTCGGTAATAAATTTTTTGACAGGTTATTTTGTTTTATATCTTTATTCAAAAGTTCTTTTTCAACTAATATTGCCATATTGGTTAGCAGTCCTATGTGTGACGCTACTTCTTCATGTAATCTTTTTTTATTTTTATAGAAAATATCAAAATGAAAAAATGGCACGGGAGTTGAATCGATTGCATCAACGTTAATGCTTTGGTTGCCAACGACATTAAAAGAAGTCTACTATTAGAAGTGTACTTTTTTGAGAGAGGCTTAATTATGAAAAGCAAACATAATATTTTGACATTGTTTGCGACCAGTTTCATGTCGTTCATGCAATTGCTTGATGCCAGTATCGTTAATGTGGCGATACCTAGCTTAACCAAAGATTTACATGTACCAATGAATCGGGCCGAATGGATTGTGTCGGTTTATCTGATTATGATTTGTATGTTATTACTGTTCTGGGGAAGAATGGCTGATCAAATCGGATATATTAAAATTTTCCAAATGGGAACTATTTTCTTTACGATTGGCTCATTAATTTGTGCTATGAGTCCATCGTTATACACATTATTATTCGGGCGAATTGTCCAAGGACTTGGAGCCAGTATGAGTATGGCTACTAATATTGGTATTATCGCGATGATCTTCCCAATGAGTCAGCGCGGCCGAGCTTATGGTATCAACAGTATCATTGCCCAATTAGGAAATATCTCAGGACCTGGTTTAGGCGGGTTAGTACTAAGTGTTTTATCTTGGCATTGGATTTTCATTATCAATATTCCGATTGGAATTATTGTTTATATTTATGGTCGTTTTATGTTCCCTAGGGAAAATCGTAGGGTTAAAACAGTATCTTATGATTGGATTGGTCTAATAACCTATGCCGTTGCAATAGCTACTTTCTTTGTCAGTATCTTTATGGGACAAGATATTGGTTTCAGCAATCGAGCCGTTATACTGACTTTTATAATTAGTTTGGTATTTTGGATTGGATTTTTCTATGCCGAGAAACATATTAAATCACCGTTGATCAATTTCAAGATTTTTAAAATATCTCGTTTAACTTTAAGTCTAATTAGTGCTTTGATAGTATTTTCAATTGGATATTATGCTAACGTTATAATGCCGTTTTATTTAACTGACTTTAGATCATTAAGTACGTCATTGACCGGATTGATTATGATGGCAATCCCGTTTGCTAACGTAATTGCTGCACCGATTGCAGGTTACTTTACGGATAAATATAACGCCGCTAGTGTCTCGATTGTTAACTTGTTCATCTACGCCATTCCCATTATATTTTTGATGCGGGTCTCAAAAACAGATAGTTTGATTGTTTTCACGTTCATGTTACTGTTCCTTGGAATTGGTAATGGTGGATTTCAAAATAATCCAATGATTATGGGTTACGCACCCCAAGAATACCAGGGAATTGCTGGTAGTTTAGCTGCCTTATTTAGAAACCTTGGTATGGGTATTGGTGTCAGTATAGCGACGACTAGCCTATATTATGGTATGAGTTTAAAAGCTGGCAAGCAGATTGCTTATTATCCAACAGCTCATCCAAGGTGGTTTTTAAGCGGCATGCATTTTGCTTATTTGACAGCATTATTATTACTAATTGTCGCAATCATTTTGGTTTATCTGATTCATCGAATTGATAAGCATAACGACGCTATGAATAAGAAACAATAGCTAAATTAGAAATCATTATTACAGAAGAATCTCAAAAGTAACAATTCGGATAAATTAATTGCTAACTTTGTCTCACTAACTTTCTTTCTAGTATAATATAGTGAAAATAGATAGTAAGAAAGGCGGTAGGGCAATGGAACCAATTTATAATTTTAGGGAAACTGAGATGAATGGTGGGATTATTAATTTCAGAGATTATCAAGGTAAGGTTCTGTTAATCGTTAATACCGCAAGCAAATGTGGTTTAGCACCGCAACTTGAATCAATTGAAAAACTTTATAATAAATATCGAGCTCAGGGTCTTGAGGTTCTGGGACTTCCTTCTAATCAATTTCATCAAGAACTTGATAGTGATGAGGAGACAAGCGATTTTTGTCAAATGCATTACGGAGTGACTTTTCCCATGACTCGTAAAGTAATTGTGAATGGTCTGGATGAAGATCCACTATTCACATACTTAAAAGATCAATCAGGGAAGGGTCGAATCAAGTGGAATTTTACTAAGTTCTTGATTGATAAAGAGGGTAATCTGTTGAAACGTTTTGCTCCAATCACAAAACCTGAAAAAATGGAAAGTTTAATTATAGATGCTCTAAAAAAATAGATCTCACAATCGTGAGGTCTATTTCTTTTCCTTTGTAAAATTCAACATATATTCAACTGCTTCATCTAAGGATTTTAGGTGATGTTTTTGACGAATTTCTTCTAATTTTTTCTGTGATTTCTCACTTAATTTTGAAACAGAAACCTTTTTCTCTGGTTTACTCATTGTCTAATTACCTTTCTAATGGGAGTGCTTTAATTAATAATTCTAATATAGAGGCATGTTTTAAGGCAAATAAGTTGTTTTATTTACAAATTAAATAAATTGTGCTAAAAATTTTCTAGTGGTAGGCTTACTTCAACGTTAGTTCTATAAAAATAGATGGGATATATTTATATTGTGATTTCGTTTATCAAACGTTAATTAAGTGAAATGGTGGTGAGAATATGTTTTTAGCGATAAAGGAAATTCTCCACAATAAAACAAGATATTTCTTGGTTGTTTTCACAGTCTTTCTAATCAGTTATATGGTTTTTTTTCTAACTAGTTTAGCTGTAGGATTGGCAAGGGGAAATAGAACGGCAGTCGATCAATGGAATGCCGAATCTGTAGTTGTTTCAAGCTATTCTAATAAAAGTTTGACAGTGTCAAATATTCCCGAAAGTTCTTATAAGGACTATGAGAGTAAAAATGTTGTACCGGTTGGTCAGATGACAGTCGTTACAAAACTTAAAGGGTCAGATAAGAAAATTAATACCAACATTTTCGGTGTAAACTGGAATAGTTTTATCAGTCCCAAATTGACGGCTGGTCGAATGCCGAAGAATGGTAAAGAGGTCATTGCTGATTCAAAATTGGAAAATGATAATATTAAGCTTAATTCTGAGATAAAGATCAATGGCAGTAAAGATCTCTACAAGGTTGTTGGTTTGACCGAGGATAATAGTTTCTTCACGGTACCAATCATCTTTACTAATATGAATACTTTTAGAACTTTGAAGTACGGTTCGAATCAAGCAAAGAATATCAGTGCCTTAGTAATTCGTGATAAGACCAAGATTAAAAAATCAGGATTGTCACAAATTACGATTCCTGATTTGATTAATCATATTCCAGGATATACGGCACAAATTATGGTCTTTGCCTTTATGATAGGTGCAATGATTATTATTACTTTCTTGATTATCGGAATTTTCATGTACATCATAACGATTCAAAAGATTAGTCTCTATGGTGTCATGAGAGCCCAAGGTATCAGAACAGCTCGGATCATAGCGGCGTTATTCTATCAGATTTTGATTTTAACCGCACTTGGAGCTGGTTTGGCCTTAGTAGCGATTGCCGCAACTCAGTTGGGATTACCAAAGACAGTGCCGTTCTACAGTAATTGGCCAGCATATGGATTATTGACCTTAGCAATTATGGTCATGGCGCTATTAGGTGGAACTCTATCAATGCGTAAAGTTTTGAAAATCGATCCATTATCAGCTATCGAAGGGGGTTAAACTTATGCATTTAATTGAAGTTAAAGATGTAGTTAAACAATACGGTTCAGGTCGAACCTTAGTCGAAGCATTACATAAAACTAATTTTACCCTCGATGAAGGTGAATTCAACGCTATTATTGGACCATCTGGTTCTGGTAAAACGACGTTATTAACCATTTTGGGACTATTGCAAACACCAACCTCCGGTGAAATCTATGTCGGTGGAAAAGATGTTACTAAGTTGAGTTCTAAAAAGAAAACCGACTTACGTTTTAATAAGTTTGGTTTCATCTTACAGGCATCCAATTTGATTCCCTTTTTGACAGTTAAAGAACAATTCAAATTAGTTGATAAATTTACCTCCAGCCATAGGGAGACAATGAATCAGGCTGATTTGTTAAAAATGCTAGATCTGACTGATGTAGCAACTAATTATCCTAGCAATTTATCTGGTGGTGAACGTCAACGCGCTGCAATTGCCAGAGCTTTATATAATAATCCTGACGTGATTTTAGCGGATGAACCAACGGCTAGTTTGGATTCAGAAAGAGCTAACCAAGTGGTAAGTTTATTAGCTAAGATTGCTCATGAATATCATCGAGGTGTGATTATGATTACCCATGATACACGTTTGTTAACGCCGACCGATCGGGTATTCGTTATGCGAGATGGTACCTTAACGGAACAGAAAAAGGGATAAAAAGGACCTCAACCGATTTGGTTGGGGCTTTTTATTCGTCACACAAAGATCGTTCGATTAAATTGTGATCAACATGAGTATCACCCCAAGTACAGATGGCATCCAAGATAGGAATCAGGGATTTACCGTTTTCACTTAAATGGTATTCAACGTGTGGTTCAGCAGTTTTAAAGTCATGTCTGATAATGAGTCCGTCAGTTTCCAGTTCGCGTAGTTGATTAGCTAATGTTTTATGTGAAACATTTTGAATATGTCGTTGTAATTCACCAAAGCGACCCTGACCAGTTTCGGCTAATTCATAGAGAATGATGATTTTCCATTTTCCTTGAATCATTTGCATAGTGGCATCAAACTCGTTTAAATATTTTGCCATAAGTTTCCCTCTTAGTTTTCCACAGCTAGTAACCTGAAAGTGCGTACTTGTTGTTCATAATACCTGCAATTATACTTTAAAGCGTTGAAAAAATCTTTTTAAGTATCGAGGATATAAATATGAAAAAATTAGTTGTAATAACAGGTGCAAGTTCAGGTTTTGGTGCTGAAATTGCTAAAATTTTTAATGCTGATGGGTTTCCATTGTTGCTACTAGGACGTAGAATGGAAAAACTTCAAGAAGTAGCTACAGGTATGGAAAACGTCATGCTTGATTCGGTTGATGTTACTGACTATAAACAATTTGAAAAGGCCGTTCGCAAAGCTGAAACTAAATATGGTAAAACTGACCTTTTGGTCAATAATGCCGGTGTCATGCTGTTAGGAAATGTTCAAAATCAAAATCCGCAAGAATGGCAAACAATGTTGGACACTAATGTTATGGGTGTTCTGAATGGTACGCAAATTGTTTTAAATGACATGCGTGAACGCAAACACGGTACAATTTTGAATATGTCATCAATTGCTGGTAAGAAAACATTTGTTAATCATGCTGCTTATGTAGCCTCCAAATTTGGTGTTCATGGCTTGTCTGAAACTATTCGTGAAGAAAACTCTGCTAAAAACGTTCGTATCATGATGGTAGCTCCAGGTGCCGCTGAAACAGAATTGTTAACACATGTGACAAGTAAATCAGCTTTGAAGGATTATGCTGCTTGGGAAGAAACCATGGGTGGAGTAGTACTTGATCCTAAGCATGTTGCTGAAACAGTCAAGTTTATGTATGACATGCCTCAAGAAGTTAATATTCGTGAAGTTGATATTGCGGCTACACGTCAAGATTCATAGAGTAAAAAAGTCTCGATTATAAAAGTTCGAGGCTTTTTTACTGCGCTAATTTAATGGCACGGATATTGACGATGATGATAGAAGTTTTGTCGAAAGTTACTCGACCTTTTTGTGGTTCAATTTTTTGAAGGTAACCTTTGAGATGCTCATAATAACCGGATTCTTCATTGAAATAATTCACATCTACCCTTAAATGGTGCGTGTGCAAATAGTTTAATTGTTTCGTAATATGCTTTTCTTCAGTTACAGTGGAGTATTTTTTACGAGTATAGTCCTTAGTTTTTTCTTTAATGAGACCACTAAAACCTTCTAAAGCACTAAAAGGTGCAAATTGTGCAGCACGATCAATCTGTTCCATTGGTAAATGACGTTTAGAAGGACTATAAGGTAGGTCCATAATGTCTTGATATGCAGAGGTATCGTTAAATATTTGCTGCTCAATCAGTTTTTTTTCGTCCATTAAGCATGATGACCTCCAATCTGATTGTTTCTTTCAATTGTAGTTGAACCTTCTACTAGATCAGAAGCTTTTAAGATAATGTTGCGACTACCGAACTTCTTTTGTAAATCCAGAATAGTTTCCTGAATTTTACGATCGCGATTGCGTTTGATTTGGGAATGCCTATCTTGAATAATTTCCTTTGAAGTATTGGAAAACAAATCCGTCTGTTTAAAAGTTATTTGTTGTTGGGCCAATTTTTCATCAGTTAAATTATTAGCAGTGAGGGTGACACGTCGAATTAGTAATTTACTGTTAATGTTGTCTTCATAAAGCTTTTTGAAAATCTGACGTAGTTCATTAGATGAAGAAGTGAAGGCAGACATTTTAACGTGGTTGTGATCTGGCTTAGGGGTTTTGCGACCATAATAATCATCAACTAGATCACCATTGAAACTGTTGTCGATCTGCAAGCTTTTAATATCGTAATTGACGATCAAACCAACACAATTAGTTACTAATTTTTTTTGAACTAAATCGAGAGCTAGATTATCACTCATGCCACGAACAATCTTTAAACCGTCATCATAGGATGTTGGCTTCATTAGAACTTGACTGGAATAAAGTCCATGATTGTCAGAATGGTAATTCTTAATATCGGTGAGAGTGGTTGTTTCATGACCCCAAGCATGGTCGATCAATAATTCAGCGTTCTTTCCGAATTCACGATAGAGGATTTCTTCGTTCATATCGTCTGACAAGCTTCCTAGAGAACAACGAGCAATATCACCCATTGTTTTCAGTCCTAAATTCTCTAAACGTTTAGAGTAACCACGACCGATACGCCAAAAATCAGTTAGAGGTTGATGAGCCCAAAGCAGTTGACGATATTGATGTTCATTCATTTGAGCAATTCTAACGCCGTCTTGATCAGCAGGGATGTGTTTAGCTACAATATCCATCGCTACTTTAGCCAAATAAAGATTGGTGCCAATACCAGCGGTAGCCGTAATTCCAGTTTCAGTTTGTATCTGTTGAATAATCGTTTTTGCTAATATGTGAGCTGTGATGTCGTGTTGCTCTAGATAATCAGTAACATCCATTAGAACCTCATCGATTGAATAGACATGGATATTTTTGGCTTCGATAAAACGTAGATAAATGCCGTAAATTTCAGCACTCTTTTGCATGTAAAAATTCATTCTTGGTTTAACCACTTTATAGCCAATTTTGAGAGTTGGTGATTTCAATAAGTGTTGGCGGTCGATAGAAGAATACCTAGTTAGACTGTGATGGGGAGCATTATTCATTTTTTCTCGATTAAGTTTGTAGACCATTCTTTCAACTTGAAACAGTCTAGGCCGTCCTGGTACACCGAATTTTTTGAGAGCTGGAGAGACTGCTAGGCAGATGGTTTTATCAGTTCTTGAGTTGTCCGCAACAACTAAATTATCGTTTAAAGGATTTAAATCGTGAGCGATACATTCAACTGAAGCGTAGAACGATTTCAAATCAATTGCCATATAAGTTCTTTCCTTAGTCATTGCCAGTCACCTCTTTAAATATATCCAAACGTATGTTCTTTTTACGATTATACCATTACAATTTGTACGTTTAAACGATTAAGTTTATAATTGAAAGGTAGATAATTATTTTCAGTAAATATCATATTTATACGCTATGAAAGTAAGACATTGCACATTGTGTGGGTCTTATTTTTTATGGAATTTGTAGGGGAAAGAAGTAAGGATATGAGTAGGAATAGAAAAATTCTGGTTACGTTCGCGTTAGTTCTGTCGAATATGATGGCTGGACTTGATGCAACTATTATTAATACTGCCTTGCCAGCAATCATTAGTGATTTGCATGGTATTCAGTATATGGGCTGGATCGTTGCAATTTTTCTTTTGGGGATGGCCGTTTCGACACCGTTATGGAGTAAATTTGGTGAGAAATGTGGAAATAAAGTTGCTTATATTACGGCGACAATTGTCTTCATGATAGGGGCGCTATTCCAAGGATTAGCTCCTAACATTATTTGGTTTATCACCGCTAGAAGTGTCATGGGAATTGGTGCCGGAGGGATGAACACAATTCCTTTTATCATCTATTCACAAATTTTTAAGAATATTAAACGTCGTTCGCAAGTTATTGGAATTGCCTCAGCTGGTTTCAGTGGAACATCAATTATCGGTCCCTTAATAGGTGGCTGGATCGTTGATACTTTCAGCTGGCATTGGGTATTTTATATTAACTTACCGTTAGCATTGCTTTCTATCATCATTATTGCTTTCTTCTTTAAAATCAAAGAAAATCTTAATCATGCCAAAGTTGACTATCACGGTGCCATCCTGATGGTTCTGGGATTGTCTTCAATTTTGGTAGGAATTCAATTGTTAGGTGTCTCCTCGATCTTTGTCACATTAGGATTTATCATTGTGGGGCTACTACTGATATTGTGGATGTCACGAGTTGAGAATCGGGTTGATGATCCAATTGTACCTAACCGTTTATTTAAAAATGAGAAATTAGTAATCGATTTGATTCTGTTTGCTTTATTGTGGGGCTCATTCGTAGCCTTCAATATCTATATTCCTATGTGGGCACAAGGAATCATGGGCTTGAGCGCTTTAATAGGAGGTATGACGCAGATTCCCGGAGCAATCGCTAACTTCATTGGTTCCGAGTTAGAACCTCTGATTCAGCGAAAAATTAGTCGTTACTCGATCATAGGTATCGGGACAATTGCTTTCTTGATCTCGTTTGCTGGATTGTATTTTGCAAAACAAACCGCTAGTTATACTTTTCTGTTAATCATGGGTGTTTTTGAAGGATTTGGTGTTGGTATTTGTTTCAATGCCTTATTGATTGCCGTTCAGTTTGACGTTGAAGCACGAGATGTGCCGATCTCAACTTCATTTGCCTATTTAGTTAGAATCTTGAGTCAAACTTTTATGTCCTCAATCTACGGAGTTATTTTGAACATTGCTTTGATGCGTGGGGTTAGAGAGAGTCATGGAAGTATTACAATGGCAATGATGAACAAGCTAAGTAATGCTGCTGATGCAAAATACTTACCACAACATTTGATTCCTGAAATGAGACAAATCTTTTTCCAAGGGATTCATAGTATTATGTTGACGGCCATGATTTTGATTATTTTGGTTATTATCATTCTGCTATATCTTTTCAGACGTGAATACTTAAATCGTAAGGCTTCATAGAATATGAAGCTTTTTTGTTATAATTGCAGTAATCGCTTACAAGTGGAGAGACTAAATGACAAATATAGAACGTATGCAGCAAGAAAAAGTTTATAATCCAGATGAACCCAAATTGATGCAACAGCAAATAGCTGCTCAAGAGAAAAATGATGCTTACAATGCTTTAAAGAGAAGTGATTTCAAAGGTCGTACGCATTTATTAGAGGAAATGTTTGCTGAAATGGGAACAGATTGTATGATTGAAATCCCATTTTACGCCAACTGGGGTGGGCAACATGTTCACTTTGGTAATGGTATTTACGCTAATTTCAATCTGACTTTAGTTGATGATGGAGATATTTTTGTAGAGGATAATACAATGTTTGGTCCTAATGTGACGATTGCGACTGCAGGGCACCCAATTTATCCACCGTTGCGAGCAAATAAGCATTATCAATTCAATAAGTCGGTTCATATTGGCAAAAATGTTTGGCTAGGTGCTAATGTAACTGTTCTACCCGGTGTAACTATTGGCGATAATACAGTTGTTGGTGCGGGCAGTGTAGTTACAAAAGATTTGCCAGCAAATGTTGTAGCAGTAGGGACACCATGTAAAGTATTAAGGTCGATTGGATCGCATGATCACGATTATTTTTACAAAAATGAAAAACTTGATATCTGGAGTTAGGGAATATTTTTTCAATCTATTTAAATTTGCCATTGAAAAAACAGTGGTTATTAATTGTAGAATTTGTCAGAGCTAACTAGAATTAAATTTGATTATTAGATATATTATATTTACACAGCGTAATTATAATTTATACTTTATAAATTATAAGCAGGAGGCAAGTTTTGACTTCACGTACTTTGTCGAAAGAAAAAATTGTTGCAGCAGCGGTTCAAATTATAAATAATCAAGAATCCCTGACTTTTACTAGATTAAGTAAGTTGTTAGGGACACGTTCGCAGGCTATCTATAATTATTTTCCAGATGTAATGGCGATTAAAGGTGCTGTAGCGGCTGATTTTTATAATCAATTGTCACAAAGATTGCGAGTGGATCTCTTAGGAATGTCTGGTAAGGACGCAATAAAGGCCTTTGCAAATGTCAGTGTTCAATTTTCTTTGAGTCATTTTTTAGTAGTTCAAAAAATTTTAAGTATTCCTGCGAATGATGTTGACGATAAAATTTCAGATGATGGTTTTCCGGTTATTCTCGAAATTTTAAATAAATTATTGAATTCTCTCATTGAGGACCAAAAAGTACAACTAATAATTTCTAGAATGTTGCGAGATTTGATTGTTGGAGAAATTATTCACATAGGAAATAGTCAATTTGACAATAAGCTTGTAGCGGCGCGTGATAGCTTTGATAAGATGTTGGACATAACGTTACTTTCACTTTAAAAGCACAGTATATTGTGCATGTAGTCTTACATGTATAATGTATTTTTAGTGCTGTGCATTTTTTTGATATTTTAATGATGTTAGAAAAAACATCGTTATGGAGGGAGTGCAAATGCGCAGCAAATTAAATTATGATATGTTACATCCGACGTATAAAGCCTTATATGACATAGTTGGAGAAGATAACTTATTGAAGATATATGAGCTATTTAGGGGGGACGCAGTTACAGTTGCCTATGAAAATGTATGATCGAGTTGCTTTGAAAGAGGCTATTGGTGAAGGCAAATTAGATAATATGACGAACCAGGAAATATCTTTAGAATTCGGTTATTCGCCACGTTGGATCAAGAGTATCAGAGAAAAAAAAAGTAAGAAAATGTAAAAAATTCCACTAATTCAAAATGAGTTAGTGGAATTTTTTTATTGATTATAAATATTTTCTAAACCTTCGATGTCTCCTTTAGATAAAGTTGTGACACCTTGATCAATAGGATACATGATTGAATTGGTATCTGAACTATGAGCTAAACCTAAAGCATGACCTAATTCATGAAGTGCGACTGATTCTTTAACAGATAAATTAGGATAATCCAGATTCAAGCCGGCTTGACCGCTATTGATAGCATAGTGATTGATCACTAATGCTGAAGGGCCACCGTTTCCTAATTCAACAGTGTTAGAAGCAATATTTTCTATTTTTTTGTGATAAATGAAAAAGGTAATACTATTTTTATTAGTTTCAGCACTTCCGGGGATTAAACGAACAATACCAGTATCGTTATAAGTATTAACAGCGGTAGTAAATACATCACGAACTGATTGAGGAACATTCTTTTTAAAGTGAAAGTAGTAAGTATCAGAAGTTGTCACATTTTTTAAAGGACTTTCGATAGGAGTGGTAGTTTTGCCGACTTGTTTATTATCGGTGGTTTTGGTCTTGCCACTTAATTTACGATCGACAGATGCCTGTAAGGAATAAAGATAAGGTTGAAGTTTAATATTAGTTTCATGAACTTGTTCCTTAACTTGTGAGATCAGTTTAGGATTCTTAGTGATTACTAATACGACTGAGGCTAAGATCAATAGCCATATCCATGATTTCCGTTTCATATAAGTAATACTCCTTTAGAATCATTGAAATTTCCTAGTTATGATAAATGTTTCGTGACTAAAAGTCCAATATTGGCCCTTTTTAGACTTGTATAACTTTTATTTCAGATTAGAAAAATATTCTATTTATTACCTTCTTCCTAAATTTATAAAAAAATAGCAGCATCTATTAAGTAATACTCAAGTACATGACATATGTCTCGAATACTTAATGGAAGCTGTTATTTTGGTGTTAAAAAGTTACTTATTTTGTAAACTTTTCCTTTTGGGACTGACCCAAGTTCCAGAACCAAAGCCTAAGATAGTTTTCATGGCCGGAATGAAAGTCATAACGACTGTAATCGGATTGACCATCCAATAGAAAAGAATATATAGCGGAGCAAATAAAACGTACTTTAATTTTGCTGCATGATGATCGAGCAATAATGCAGTAATAAGTTGCAGTAGACCAGCGATTATTTCAAAACTGACGAAGATAAAAGAAATTGAGAAAGCATGGTAGATCCGTTCATAATTTCCATGAACAGCAAACCAGATCATTAAGAAAATGAAGGCAAATGAGGTTATTACAAAGAAGAATGACCAAATGATCGACAGAGTTGAGTCCAGAAACATCGACATTTGATAGCGCCTTTTAATAGGATGAAGAATAAACTTTTTTAAATTAGTTAACCAAACTTCTGTGCCACCTTGGGCCCACCGTTTACGCTGTTTGTAGAGATCATGGATTGTTTCAGGAACGTTCATGTGAAAAACTATATTGGGGGCAAATCTCGGTACAGCACCGATAGTTTGATGATCCCAGGCAATGCTGATATCTTCAGTGGCACGGTTTTGGCGAAAACCACCAACATCAATGAGAAAGTCCTTTTTGTATAGAGTATTGGCTCCACTGTATGCGTACATTGAATCATTAATAGAACTTTGGCTTCGTTTGATGACACCAACGATACTGGAAAATTCAACCGTCTGTGATTTACCCAAAAGAGATGTCCGATTTTGAACGTCCATATTGGCAGTAACCGCGGAAGTGTTCATATCTTGTGCATGAATAAAAAAGTTCATATATTTCATTAAAGCATCTGGTTCAGGAATTGTATCGGCATCATTACTTAAAATATATTCACCCTTGGCAAAGTGCATTCCAATGTTGAAAGCATGTGCTTTACCTTTATTTTTGATGATATTGATTGTGCGTAAACGAGAGTATTTTTCCTGAAGACGCTGAATTATTTCTGTGGTCTTATCGGTAGAGCCATCGTTCATAACTAAAATTTCGTAATTAGTGTAATTTAAATTTTCAAAAAGATAAGTAATTGTTTCTTCAATCATGACTTCCTCATTGTGAGCAGGAATCATTATAGTTATCATTGGTTGTTTATTAGGAGGAATAATTGTCCAGGTATTGTCTTCCTTATCTGTTTTGATGAAACGGTAAGAATTGCCCCAAAGAACCACAAGAATGAGCCAGTAATAGGGTAGAGACAAAGGATTAGAAGACAGATATTTAGAATCGTTCCTAAAGTTGTGGATTCAAACAAATGATCAATAAATATGTTGTACATGCTGTTCTCCTAATCTAAATCGTTAATATGATGTTCATCATATAACTTATGTATTTCATCGGTATCGAGATTCTGTTCAGGTTGGACGTTATATGTTCGTACGTTTTCACGGAATTCTTTGTCGCCGAAACGCTTGTCAATAAATGTATCAATTGTGTTTTCACGCTTTTTTTGATTAATAGGATTAAAGGTAGGCCATTGTTGAACCAGCCTTTGACGTTTTCGATTCTGGATAATAGTCATGCTGATTGAAAAGATTCCTGACATGACAAAAGCGAAAAGTAAAATAACACCGATAAATTTTATTTCTAAGATTCCTTCTGGATAGGACCAAATGTGAGGGATTTTAGGATTTAAACTAGCCCAGAAAGAAGTAACCGTTATAACGATTGGAATAATGACTGCTAACCATCCAATTAGACTCATTAAAGTTTGGCGAATTTTTAATAACCAATGGCCCTTTTCAAAGTATTCATCAGTATATAATTGTTGTTTATTTTTTTGTTTTTTGGACATCATTTTTTACTCGTATTTTCTTGGGGGTTTCAGGATGACCAAAGAGGTATCCTTGTCGGGTCTTGATTTTTAAGAGTTTTGCCAAATCTTCATCATCCTTATTTTCAATTCCCATTAAAATTAATTCGATATTGTTTTCTTTAGAGATCTTATTCCATGATTGTAAATTCAAATCTAACCATGCATTTGGATCTTCCTTTCGAAAATTACGCATGGAACATTTGATTGAATCGACAAAAGGTAACATCCATTCAATTTGTTTAAGACTTTTCATTTCGGAACCAACGTTATCGATACTAAATTCCATACCGTACTTTTTGGCGTTTTTAATTCTGCTTTCAAATAAATAATGATTGACATGCTTAGGACCATAAGCGGAAGTGTACTCAATGGAAAGTTGCATAGGTTCGATTTTAGAGATAGCTCAGCGAACGAAATATTGAAAATCTGAACTAATGATTTGATTGTATTCAAGATTAATTGAAAGACGAATTTTTTCAGTAGGTAAGGATTTAAAAGTATCTTCTAAAAGAAAAACGACTCGTTGTAAAGGTAATGAGTCAAGTTGTTCAGGCAGAGACCATGATCCATCAGTATGTTGTTGGCGTAAAAGACATTCATAGCCGATAATCTTTCCGTTAAAATCAACTTGCTTTTGAATGAAATACTTTAAATTAAAATTTTTATTTTCTAAATAGTTATTGCTGGTCTTTCTAGATTTCCAATAATAAATAACAATAGTGATAATAAAAATAACTAGAGTTATTAATGTGAGGCGTAATAAAATCATTTCTAAAAAAGCTAAGTTCACCTTGGCGCCTCCTCTTCTGTATTAAAGACACAAACTATGTAATTATATCTCGTTATGTAGGAGTTTTATATTTAAAATGACAGTAAAAAATGATTTTGATATTCAAAATTAAATTCGAAAAGTATATTATTGTTAATATTTATAAAAATAAATTATGAATAATGATATAGATTATGACATATTTTATATTGGAATATCTATATAAGATAGGCATACCACTATAAAATTATTATCAATACGGCTTCTCATATTGGTAAAACAAGCAAATTAACCAATGTATAGTAGTTGAAATATAAGTTCGTCATTACTCTACAAATTTATTCGCATAAATATTGACTATAAGAAAAGTACTCTATATAATGAAAGCGTACTCAAATAATGGAATTATTTTTAAGAAGGACTGAACGTTATGAATAATCAAATATTGATTTCATTAGCGGATCCTGTTGACGGGAAACTTATACAGCTTTCTCAGGTTAAAGACCCTGTCTTTTCTCAAGGACTAATGGGACAAGGATTTGCTATTGAACCGACAAATGGTGACATCGTTTCACCAGTTACGGGGACGGTAACACTCGTTTCAGAAACTAAACATGCCTTTGGTATCAAAACTCAAGATGGTGCGGATGTCTTGGTCCACTTGGGTATTGATACTGTTGAATTGAAAGGGGAACCTTTCACAGTTTTAATAAATCAGGGTGATCAGATCGAGGCTGGTCAACCGGTTGTTAAAATGGATTTAAAAATGATTGCGGATGCTGGTAAACAGAATACAGTCATTCTAGCAATTACTAACAGTAATGATATTTTAAAGCAATTGTTGACTAGCAATTTTGACCAGAATGTCAAGGCTGGGGCAACCGTAGCTGTTGCTTCTATCGATGAAATTGTCAAAAAGAAGACTAAAATTGGTAGTGGCAAGTATGATCAATTAGCAGCTGATATTGTAGAGAATGTTGGTGGAACTGAAAACATTAATAGTTTGATCCACTGTATTACTAGATTACGTTTTTATTTGAAGGATGATGCTAAAGCTAACGATCAAAAAATAGAAAATATGGATGGCGTCATTAGTGTTGCCAAAGCTGGTGGTCAATATCAAGTTGTTATTGGACAGGCTGTTACTGACGTTTATGACGCCGTTATAGCACAGATTGGTTCAGAATATGCGAACAATTCTGCTACAGCTGAGGCAGTTGCCCAAACTACTAAGGAAGCCAATCACTCTCAGGATATTTGGTCAAAGGTTAAGAGTGGTATCAGTAACTTTATTGGTGTTTTGACAGCTTCAATGATTCCCATCATTGGAATTCTAGCTGGTGCTGGTATTTTAAAGGGAATCTTAGCAGCTTTGACAGGCTTTAGAGTATTATCTACAACTAGTGGTACGTATGTTATTTTAAATGCAGTTGGGGACGCAACTTTTTACTTTTTACCAGTTGTTTTAGGTTTTACTGCAGCCAAAAAGTTGGGTTCAGATCCGATTGTTCTAGCTATTGTTGGTGGAATTATAATTTATCCAAGTCTTGTAACTATGGCAAGTAAAGCTAGTACTGCCAGCACGACCTTCTTAGGTATTCCCACAACGTTGGTTTCGTACACTTCATCAGTTTTTCCAATTATTGTGGCAGCTTGGTTAGGTAAGTATGTGGAAAAATTCTTGAAGAAGATTATTCCACTTTATCTTAGAAGCGTCTTTGTTCCAATCATTGAAGCATTAATTTTAAGTTTAGTAATTATTATTGGTGTCGGACCAATCATTACCGCTTTAAGTAAAGGTCTTTCAAATGGTCTTGTAGCTATTTACAGTTTTAGCCCAACACTTTCGGGATTGGTACTTGGTGGTGTTTATCAAACAATGGTTATCTTTGGACTTCACTGGGGGCTTATTCCTATTATTATCAACGATATTGCTACAAATGGTCACAGTTACATCAATGCTATTGTTTCAATTACAATGGTTGCTCAAGGTGGGGCTGTTCTAGCAGTCTTCTTAAAGACTAAGGATAAGAAACTCAAGGAAGTGTCTTTAGCCGCTGCAATATCAGCATTTTGCGGTGTAACTGAACCAGCTCTATACGGTGTCAATTTGAAATATAAACGAATCTTTGTAGTCGCAAGTATTGCCAGTGCTCTAGGTGGTGCTTTGACCGGATTCTTGAAAGTTAATAATTATGCCTTATCAGGTTCTTTAATTGGATTCCCAGCCTTTATCACGCCAGGTGTTGGTATCGGTAGTAATTTCTATGGATATTTGATTTCACATTATGGTACGCTTGTAATCTCAGTCGCATTAGTTTATCTATTTGGTTTTACCGACAAAATGTTGGCAAAGAAAGCCGATCCGATGAATTTAAATGTAAAAATGGCTTAATAAGTTAAGGAAGAACGTGAAGATATGGAGACGAAACAATATAATCTCACTATCTCTGATCACGATTTTAAGGTTAAAGGATATTGGCTTGATCAAGTCGATGACTTTGGTCAAGACGTTGATTATCCGATAGTGATTATTTGCCCAGGTGGTGGTTTTACCTTCCATTCACAAAGGGAAGAAGAACCAATAGCTTTAAGATTTAATTCGTATGGCATGCATGCGGTAGTTTTGGAATATCAATTAATTGGTAATGAACCAGTTTATCCAAGAGCCTTAGAAGAAATGTCTAAGACCATTGACTGGATTACTGAGCAAGCAGAAGCACGTCACACCGATAAAGACAAAATAATTCTAGCTGGATTTTCAGCAGGAGGAAATGTTGTGGCAGCTTATAACGGCGTTGCAACAAATTTCAAATTGCGTCAAAAGTATCACTTGGATCAGTATCAAGGACAACATGCAGCCGTTATTTTAGGTTACCCAGTCATTGATATGACGGTAAAAGGTAGTTTTCCCAATGATGATAAGGTACTCAATCAAATCACAGCAGATAAAAGTTTGTGGAAAGCTCAGGAACTAGTGAATTCACAATCCAAGCCGGCGTTTGTTTGGCAGACGCAGACTGATGAATTGGTAAAAGTTGTCAATACAATCAAGTATGTCGATCGATTGAATGAATTGAATATTCCTGTTGAATATCATCTTTTTGGTTCCGGAATTCATGGGTTGGCCTTTGGGACGTACGTGACTCAAAAACCAGGTAAAAAGAAATACTTGAACTCTTGGACAGCTAAATGGATTGAATTAGCCTTTAACTGGCTCCAGATGATGAAATTCCTAGGTTAAATATAAGTTAATATCATAACTGATATCAAGTAGTGTCGGTTATGATATTTTTTTAAAGTTTTTTTGACAATTTTTAAGAAAGGGCTTACATTAATAACCGTTAAGAAAATAATTAGACATGTAACTGGTAAAGCAGGCAGGATCTAAAAGAATCAGAGTAAAATCTGAATTTTTTAGGTGCTGTCTTTTTTCGTGTCTGAGAGGAGTGAACGTAATGGCTATACAAGATAGTGCGAGTCAAATCGTTAAATATGTTGGTGGAAAAGATAATATCAATACTTTGATCCACTGTTCCACAAGATTGAGATTTACCTTGAACGATTTTGATAAGGCAGATTTAGATAAAATTAAAAGTGTCCAAGGCGTGTTGGGAGCGGTTATCGCTGGTGGTCAATGTCAGGTTATCATTGGTAACGATGTTGTAGAGATGTTTGATGCTGTTCAAGATGTATTGGGAAAAGGTTTTAAGGGTAATGCTTCAGCAAACAAACCTAAACAGTCAATTGGACATGTTGTATTAGATTTCATTATTGGTGTGTTTCAACCATTGGTTCCAGCAATTGCTGGTGGTGGTATTTTAAAATCCCTACTTATGTTGATTTCAATGTTCGGGTGGATTAGCGATAAAAGTCAAACTTACCAAATATTGAATTTAATAGGTGGAGCACCACTTTATTTGTTGCCATTGTTAGTTGCTGTTACAGCGGCTCAAAAATTAAATGTTAATCCCTTAGTTGCTTTATCCATTGTTGGAGTATTGATTTTACCAGATATTACAACGATGTTAACTAAAGGTACAGAGCTATTTGGAATGCACGTTTTGAATGTTACTTATAGTTCACAAGTATTTCCTGCAATTTTAAGTGTTCTTCTATACGCAATTATGGAGAAATTCTTTACTAAGTATTCTCCAAAACCAATTAGAATTTTCTTCGTACCAATGATGGCAATGTTGATTACTGCTCCGATTACACTGCTCTTCTTAGGACCTTTGGGCTATGTTGTTGGTCAATATTTTGTAAATATTATTTTGTTTATTAATACACATCTTGGGTGGGTTGCCACAGCTCTATTGGCAGGCGTTCTTCCATTCATGGTTGCTACAGGAATGCATAAGCCAATGATTCCATACGTTGTTACGACTTTTAGTTCAGTCGGTAAAGAAGCACTTTATCTACCAGCTTCATTAGCACATAATATTTCTGAGAGCGGTACATGTTTTGCCGTTGCCTTGAGAACAAAAGATTCAACACTTAGATCTACAGCTATTTCGGCTGGTATATCAGCATTATTTGGTATTACAGAACCTGCTTTATATGGTGTTACTCTCCAACACAAACGTGCTTTAACTAGTGTAATTATCGGTAGTGTCGTTGGTGGTGCTTATGTTGGTATTGTTGGCCTAGCTGGATTTACTATTGTTGGACCTGGTCTAGCCAGCTTGCCAATGTTTGTCGATAAAAGTAATCCAATGAATATTGTTAATGCAATTATTGGATTTGGAATTTCCTTTGCAGTTTCATTTGTTGCTGGCTTATTCTTATGGAGGAATGAAGTATCAACTGATGAAAGTAACGAAAACACTAAATCTAACGAAAATGTTTCAGAAGAATTAGATGCTCCGGTTACTGGTAAAGTAGTAGCTTTGTCAGAAGTTCCAGATGATGTATTTTCACAAGGTTTGTTAGGTAAGGGAATTGCTGTTGTGCCAAGTGAAGGTAAACTCTATGCTCCTGCAGATGGTACTGTAGAAATGATTTTTGATACTAAACACGCATTAGGCATGAAGACTAATTCGGGTGCTGAAGTATTATTCCATATTGGTTTGGATACAGTTCAATTAAATGGTAAGTACTTTGATGTTAAAGTGGAGAAAGATCAGGAGATTAAAAAAGGCGATTTGCTGGAAACTTTTGATTTGGAGGCTATCAAGAAAGCGGGATTCAACCCAATTACAATGATGATTGTTACTAATCAAAATGACTATTCAGTCAACGCTGAAATTAAAAATCAAACTGAAGATGAAGAGATTCAACCAGTTATGAATATTGCTAAGTTAGGAGTTTAATAATGGGATTACGAAAAGATTTTTTGTGGGGTGGCGCTATTGCCGCTAATCAAGTTGAAGGTGCTTGGAATGTTGATGGGAAAGGCTTATCAGTTGCTGATGTTGCAATGTACAAGCCTAAAGTAGATGTGAAAGATTACAGTAAGCAAGTTGGTGTCACTTCAGAAAGTATTCAAGAGGCTATAAAGACTGACGATACAACATATTATCCTAAACGTCGTGGAATCGATTTTTATCATCGTTATCCTGAGGACATGAAATTATTCGGAGAATTGGGCTTTAAGACATTGAGAATTTCAATTGCTTGGACAAGAATTTTTCCAACTGGTGAGGAAACTGAACCTAATCAAGAAGGTTTAGATTACTACAAAGATGTCTTCAAAGAGATGCATAAGAATAATATTGAACCTTTAGTAACGTTGTCCCACTATGAGATGCCTTTGAATTTGGCTGTTAAATACAATGGTTGGGTCGATCGGCATGTTATTGATATGTTTAGAAGATTTTGTGACGCCTGCTTTAAGGAGTTTAAAGACGATGTTAAATATTGGCTAACTTTTAATGAAATTGACAGTGTCACACGTCATCCATTCACTTCAGCCGGCATTATTCCTGATAAATCAAATAACTTGTTGCAAGATGAATATCAAGCTTTCCATAATCAATTTGTTGCTTCAGCTCTAGTTACTAAAGATTGTCACGAAATTATTTCTGGAAGCCAAGTAGGGTGCATGTTGACTAAATTGACTGATTATCCTAATTCTTCAGATCCACGTGATGTTTTAGCATCATTTAACAAGAATACGATGAATTATTTCCCTGGGGACGTGCAGGTTTTCGGTGAATATCCAGCCTTAGTTTTGAATTTTTTAAAGAAACATCACATTAAAATTGCAATGGAACCAAACGACTTAGAAATTTTGAAAAATAATACAGTTGATTTTGTATCTTTTAGTTATTATATGTCGATGGTTTCATCTTACGATGAGAATAACCTCGAATTAACCGCTGGCAATACAATTGTCGGTGGTAAGAACCCCCATTTGGAAACGACTGATTGGGGTTGGACCGTTGATCCAGTTGGCTTGAGAATTTCACTTCTACAATTGTATGATAGATATCACAAGCCTCTGTTTATTGTTGAGAATGGTATGGGTGCTAAGGATGTTTTAACGGTTGATAAGAAAGTTCATGATCAGTATCGAATTGACTATTTTAAAGCTCATTTCCGTGAGATGATTAAAGCAGTGGATTCTGGAGTTGATTTGATGGGTTACACCAGTTGGGCCCCAATCGATTTAGTCAGCGCCTCGACTTCACAAATGTCGAAACGTTATGGTTTCATTTACGTAGATGAGGATGACTTAGGTAAGGGAACCTTGAACCGTTACAAGAAAGATTCCTTTAGCTGGTATCAACACGTTATTGCTACAAATGGACAAGATTTAGGTTAAAAACAAGGAGGCGGGATATGGATGAAAATTAAGAAAGTTTTGAATTCAAGCGTTGTTTTAGCTGTAAACGATCAGAACCAGGAATTTATTCTCTTAGGCAAGGGCATAGGTTATGGTAAAAAAGCTGGAACAACTCTGGAAAGTAATTCTTACAATCAAGTTTTCGTACCAGTCAGCAATGGCAACGTCGAACAACTTTTGACATCAATTGCTCAATCGTCTCCGAAATTAATTGAGATTGCCCAAAAAATCATTAATTATGCTACTGACAGTTTGAATACAAAATTAAGCGACGCACTCTACGTTTCCTTGCTAGATCATCTAAAATTTGCTTTGGAACGTGAAGAATATGGAATCGTTATAACGAATAAAGTCTATTGGGAAATTAAGACTTATTATTCTAAAGAATTTTCCGTGGGAACATATGCTGTGAAACTGCTGAATCAAGAAATGGGAACTAAGTTCTCAGATCAAGAGGCATCTAATATTGCCGCTCATATCATTAATGCAGAGAATGGTAGTGATGATCGTCGGGATGCATTGAAAGCTAGTCAAATTATTGGGCGAATTATTAATATTATTAAATATCAATTTCAAGGTGGAATTAACGATTCGGCACCCAATTTTCAGCGTTGCGTCGTACATATTAAATTTTTGGTAGAACGAATAATAGCTGATAATATGTTTGAAAACGCTGATCCAGCGATATTTGCTATCGTTAAAAGTAAGGATGAACAGGCATTTCAAATAGCTCAAAAAGTTTCAGATTACATAAAAATCAAATTTGGTGAACCGTTAACAGATGAAGAATTAATGTTGATGACGATGCAGATTCAGAGAATAGACAAGTAAAAAAGACTACTTCAAATGAAGTAGTCTTTTTGAGCTTTTAAGAAATTGTAGCTGCCAATGCTGCACCAGTTCGAGAGTTTTTGTCGTTTAAGCTAGCTTTAGGATGGCCTTCAAAACAAATTTGACCGCCGAATTTACCAGCATCGGGACCCATGTCGACTAACCAGTCTGCTTGTGAGATTAGTTTTAAATTGTGCTCGATCAAAATTAAAGTATTACCCTTGTCAACTAATCCTTCGAACAAATCAATCAAACGTTGAGTATCTTGTAGATGTAGTCCCGTAGTTGGTTCATCTAAGAAATAGATTCGCCCAGTGTGGTTCAATTCCATCGCCAACTTAACCCGTTGTACTTCACCACCAGATAAAGTGGTCATTGATTGACTAAGGTTTAAATAGCCAAGCCCAACTTGGTGGAGTAGACTAACTTTCTTGTAGATATCTGGTACATCCTTGAAAAAGTTGAGTGTGTCGTTGATAGAAAGATTGAGAACTTCAGAAATATCTTTGCCATGATAAGTGTATTGCAGTGCCTCTTGGCTGTAGCGTTTACCGTGACACAACTCGCATTCCTGAACGATTGGATCCATGAATGCCATCTCGGTAATCATTACACCTTTACCTTTACAACGAGGACAGGCTCCCTTACCGTTATAACTAAATAATTGTGTTGAAACGCCGTTATTGGCTTTACTAAAAAGTTTTCGTAGAGGATTTAAAATATTCAAGTAAGTCGCGGGTGTTGAACGAATATTCAAACCTACGGAATCCTGACTCAAATCAATATAGTCTTGATCAGAAACTTGTTGTTTGAAGGCTTGGACTAAAGTACTTTTTCCAGAACCTGCTGGTCCAGATATCACTGTCATTACACCTTGAGGGATTCTGGCAGATACGTCTTTTAAATTATGAGAAGTTACATGATTAACATTTAGCCAAGATTGAGGTTCACGAGGTTTCGGAAAAGTGATTTTTTCTCGCAACATTTTGCCCGTAATCGTATCTGACTGTAATAGTTCGTCGTAGGTACCAGTAAAAGTCACTTGACCACCGTTTTTGCCAGCCTGTGGTCCCATTTCGACGACATAATCTGCCGTCGAAATAATGGCAGGGTTGTGATCAACTAGGATAATTGTATTGCCATGTTCCTTGAGCTTTTTTAAGGATTGGGTAATTAATTTAATATCGTGAGGATGGAGTCCTACACTTGGTTCATCGAGTACATAAACTAAATCAGACAGGGAACTCGTCAAATATTTGGCAATTTTAATTCGTTGAGCTTCTCCACCAGATAAAGTATCAGTTCCACGGCCAAGGGAAAGATAGCCTAAACCGATGTCGACTAAAGCTTGAATTTTACTACGCAGTTCACGTACCATTGTTTTAGCTTTGGAATCCGAGATATTATCCAAAAATTTTAGGACACTTACTAAATCCATATCGCTGACTTCTGCAATATTTTTGCCAGCAATTTTACTAGTTAGAGCCTTTTTGTTCAGACGGGTTCCATGACAGACTGGACAAGGTTTACGAGTAACAATCTTTGATAAAGCAGCTTCATGATGACGACCAGAAGCACTGTGAATAACGGAACGAAGCATACGTGGAACCAGTCCTTCATATAATGCCGTACGTCCCCATTCAGCTGGTGGATTTTTTAACTTTTGTTGCGGAGCGTGCATGAATAAGTCATATTCTTCATCAGTGTAGTCTTTAATTTTTTTATCTAAATCGAATAGGCCACTATTACCATATTCTTTCCAACGCCAAGTTCCAGGTTGAAAGCCGGCAAAAGTCATTGCACCTTCATTGAGTGATTTATTAGGATCAATTAATTGCTTTTCATCTACGTCGTCAACAAAACCTAAACCCTGGCATTTTGGACACATTCCTTGAGGTAAGTTAAAGGAAAACCATTCGGAATAACCAACCCAAGGTTGTCCAATTCGAGAAAACATCAAACGTAAGACAGAATAGATGCCGGTGTAGGTTGCCAAAGTAGATCGAGAATTACGACCAATAGGCTTTTGTTCAACTACGATTGCTACTGGTAAATTGTCGATACGACTGACTTCAGGTTGACCATATTTAGGCAAATATTGTTGAGTGAAGCTAGGAAAAGTTTCGTTCAATTCTCGTCGAGAAACAGCTGCTAGTGTATCAAAAACTAGAGAAGATTTACCAGACCCAGAAAGACCAGCAAAAACAGTCGTTCTATGCTTAGGAATATCCAAACTAACATTCTTTAAATTATTTTCTTGAGCTCCATGGATAGAGATAGTCCCATCTGCAAATAAATCAGTCATAAAAACCTCCAACAGTAAATTTAATAATTCTATTATATAAAAATAGTCCATAAAATATTCAATAGACGATTTTAACTAAGAAAACTTCAACAAAAAATAATCAGGCATCAATGTATTGGCTGTATACATTAATGCCTGATTGTTTTTTATATATTAATGGATTTGATAGTTGCAGCCGGTATTAATTTACTTAGTAACTTTTTGAATTTTTAGAATAAAGGGGTATTTATTCTTATGGTTGTCTGCAACTATCGGAAGTCATGTTACAACGATGACCTCTTCCTTAGTACATTTATATATTACGATGTGGGATTGGTCCCAGGTCAAGTGTAAATTTGGAAAAATTAATAAGCATCGACCCAATGTGGATTTTGATTTTCATAAGGTAAACGATCAGGATTCAATTCGTTATATAAGTAAATAAAAGCGTTATGCGCTTGGTTTCTAAAACAAAGATCAATAGTAGGCATGTTCATCATATGAGCAATTTCACTGTTGTCACTTCCGACTACGAGACAGTCATCAGGAACTTTTTTGCCATTTTTTCGCAAAGTGGAGATAAATTCCGCAGCTACAAAATCAGCGTAAAACATAACAGAAGAAGGCCGGTTTTTAGTAGCCAACCATTTTTTTGCAGCATCTTCACCAGTCCCAGTTTGAGTATGGTAGAACAGCCGAAAATCTTGATTGCTATCAGGATGAGAAGTATTGAAATCATCAATGGCTCTTATTCGGGCTCGTGTATTAGCATTTCTCAAACTAGATAAGACATGTCCAATATTCTTATGACCATTCTTATAAAGGTGATCGATCACATGATAATAGATAGGATAGTGATCGATAAAGTTAGAATAAATATTAGGACGATTGACTCGATGCCAAGTCGATATGGGACCAAATTTTGCATAGGAGCTAATAGTATCCCATGAATTGATTCTAGTGAGAATGAAAACAGCATCTAAAGCGTGAGTTGTCAGTAATCTAAGAGTTTTTAACTCCTTATCTGCGGTTTGGGTGAAATAAACGTTGACGCTGTAGCCATGTTTTGCAGCAATTTTGGTAAATGAATTAAGAAAGTCTCCCACTAAAGGAAAATATTCCTTAGTAAGAAATCCAATCGTATTTGTTCGTTTTTTGCGTAAATTCTTGGCAACTTGATTAGGGATGTAATTCATTTCATGCATTGCATCAAGAATGATTTTGCGTTTAGTTTCACTTACGTAACCGTTGCCACTCACGACTCGAGAGATGGTTGATTTTGATATTCCAGTCTTTTTTGCTAGGTCATAAATAGTAGTCATTAAGTGTCACCTTTCTGTATCTATAAAGATATACTAATCGTTTTCCAGACATTCTGAAGTTAATTTTACCCTGGAAACGTTTACTACGCTAGGTTGGTTGTTTTATTATTTAGCGTTGTTATACTGAATTGTGTTAACCATAAGGAAGGTGAGTATTTATCGTTAGTTGACAGCAGTAATATTTCGGCTATTCGCGAGGGTAGCGTAGCAATGAATTCATAGGAAATCAAAGCGAAGGGAAATATTACTAATGAAGTCTAAAAGGGTTCTCGGATCCATGTTTTTAACCATTGCTTCAATTATTTGGGGAGCAATGTTTGTAGTTGTAAAAATTATTGTGAATGAGGTACATCCAATTCAACTAGTTTGGTTGGAATATCTAATCGCATTAGTATTCTTAATTGGATTTTCAATAATGAAAAAAGAGAAATGGCACATCAATTGGTCAGATTTGAAATTAATTTTTTGGATCGGAATCATTGGAAATACCATTTCGTTAGTTGCTCAAGAAATGGGTACAGGTTTATCAAATGCCCAAACAGGTTCGGTTATCACCTCAACCATTCCGGCATTTATGATTATCTTTGGATGGTTGATTCTCAAAGAAAAATTGGATAAAGTTAAGGTTCTTTCTGTAGTGATTGCTATTCTTGGAGTAGTAATGATTGTCGGTTTGAAGATGTCAGGAACTAATGTTATTTTAGGAGTTTTGCTCCTAGTTCTTGATTCAATCGCTTGGGCCTTGATGTCAGTCTTAGTTAAAAAAGTTAAAACTTACAGTTCTTTACAAATTACTATTATGTCAACCGTAGTAGCAGTCGTTGCTCTGACACCATTTATTTTGAGTGATATGTCATCACTTACAAGTATTAACTTTGCTGACCCAACAATTATTCTTAGTTTACTTTACATCGGTGCGGTTTCAACAGCTGTAGCCTATGTAATGTGGAATCGTGGCCTCCAAATCGTCAGTGCCGGTTCATCTGGTTTGTTCTACTTGATTCAACCAATTGTGGGTTCATTTTTAGGTTGGTTGTTGCTCGGTGAACAGATTTCAGTTGGCTTTATCATTGGTTCAGCCATGATTTTAGCTAGTGTTTGGATCTCAGTTAAATTTGATGGATCGTCATCGAATGAGACTCGTTTAGAGAGAACACGACCCGCAAAAATGAACGCAAAATTAAAATTGAATAATAATTAATAAGGTAAATCCAGAATGGATTTGCCTTTTTTAGTGATATAATGTTTGAATTGCAAAAAAGAAGGTGTAAAAATGATTTATTCACCATTAAATGAATGTGATGTTCCAGCTATCCGTTAATCAACGGAAGGAAATATTATGAATTCAAAAAAGATTTTAGGATCAATTTTACTTAGTTTATCTGCCTGTATCTGGGGTGGAATGTTTGTTGTGGTAAAGGATGTAGTTAGTGTTGTTCATCCATTACAATTAGTTTGGTTGAGGTATTTAGTAGCAATAATATTTTTAATATTATTTTCTATTTTAAAAAGAGAAAAATGGAGCATTCATAAAAAAGACATAGGATTAATCATTGCAATAGGATTGATTGGAAATGCTATCTCAATAGTTTCCCAAGAAACTGGTACTTGGTTATCCAGTGCTCAAACCGGAGCAGTAATTACTTCAGCGACTCCATCGTTTATGGTGATTTTTGCTTGGCTGATTTTTAAGGAAAAAATAACTCGTGTTAAAGTTGTATCTTTAGTGATGGCGACAATCGGTGTAGTCATGATTGTTGGAATTCATTTGGAAGGTAATAATATTTTACTGGGAGTATTATCATTAATTATTGCAGCCTTAACATGGGCCTTAATGTCAGTCCTGATACAAAAAGTTAATCATTACAGCTCACTGCAGATTACAATCATGTCAACAGTTGTCGCAATTATTTGCCTGACACCAGTAATATTTACGAATACTGCAAGTTTAGTAAACATTGATTTCTTAGAACCTAAAATAATTCTCAGTTTGTTGTATTTAGGAGTTATTTCGACAGCATTGGCTTTTGTTATGTGGAATAGAGGATTAACTTTGGTTAATTCAAGTTCCTCGGGATTATTTTTCTTATTGCAACCAATTGTTGGAACTTTGCTAGGTTGGTTATTTTTGAAAGAATCAGTTTCATTTGGATTCTTTCTTGGAACAATACTGATTGTTGGTAGCGTCTGGATTTCAGTTAAATTTGAGAGTAATTAATAATTAGAAGGGTAAATCCAAAATGGATTTGCCTTTTTTTATATTTTCAGTTTCAACAGAGTCTGAAAATGCTATAATTTTTTACAAAAATAAGATTTCAAAAGAATTTATTTAATTATAAATTTCGTTCCGGAGAGACCAATAGCTAAAAGGACTAAGCATTATGAATTCTAACAAAGTATTAGGTTCTATTCTTTTAGGAGTCGCTGCCAGCATTTGGGGTGGGACTTTCGTTGCAGTGAAAATGGTAGTGGGACAGATTCATCCACTCCAATTGGTTTGGCTAAGATATTTAGTCGCATTAATCTTTTTAGTCGGTTTCTCATTGATTAAGCGAGAAAAGTGGCATTTGAAAAGGAAAGATTTGAAATGGTTCATCTTGTCAGGTTTGACAGGGTACGCTCTTTCATTAGTGGCCCAAGAAACCGGAACGTGGTTTTCCAGCGCTCAAACAGGAGCCGTGGTAACTTCCTCGACCCCAACCTTTATGGTGATTTTCGCTTGGTTAATTTTAAAGGAAAAATTAGATCGCGTTAAAGTCATTTCTTTGGTGATGGCAACACTTGGGGTAGTGATGATCGTCGGTATCCATTTGACCGGAAAACATATTTTAATTGGCGTTTTATTCTTGGTATTAGCTGCATTAAGTTGGTCATTCATGTCCGTCATGATTAAATTGTTGTCGGACTATTCAGCTTTACAGATAACGATTGTCTCAACCATCGTCGCTATGATTTGTTTAACACCATTTGTGATGGGAGATTTGGCATCATTATCAAACGTTAATTTCTTCAACCCTAAAATCATAGCCTGTTTATTCTATGTTGGAGCGTTATCCACAGCCATGGCTTTTGTCATGTGGAATAAAGGTTTAACAATGGTCAGTCCCAGTGTTTCAGGATTGATTTACTTGTTACAACCAATCGTTGGGACCTTGTTAGGTTGGCTGATTTTAGGAGAAGGTCTAACTTGGGGCTTTGCCGCAGGTACAGCTTTGATTTTGACTAGCGTTTGGGTTTCAATAAGATTTGCAAAATGAGTATTAAAAAATCCTATTCCGTGTGAAATAGGATTTTTTTGACCACTTAAACATGTAATTCCTTCTTTAAAGCAGTTGTTAGTAATTCCGAAAAGTTAATGTTGTTCTCTTTTCCCAACTTGTTGAGATAATTTGGAATGGTCAGAGTTTTTTTGATAGTCTTGAAGTCATTTTTACGACGATATTCATCAATATCGACATCAACTAAGGTAACAACGTCGCTATTTTCTGCACTAGGAAGTGTGTAATTTGAATTTGGCACGTCTAAATTGTTATCTTGTTTATCGATAATATTCAAACCGATGTAATCACGAGCCATTTGAATAGCATCATCAATATCTTTGCCTTGAGTCATGCCTTCAATATCAGGAATGCTGACAAAGTAGGGAACTGTTTGATCACTTGTTTTTGAAATTATAATTGGATATACGATTTTCATTTTTAGTCTCCCTCATCATCCAAATGATGTTTTTTTATTATACTTTTTGCTAATAATTCATTGATTTCTCTATGTCTAGGAATCTGTTCTTTTTCAATACCATTTGTCCAAATGTCATGATTATTACCATGACGATATAAGTACCAACCTTTTTTACTTAAAAGCTTGAGCAATCTTTTTTGATTCATTTCAAATTCCTTCGTCTTTTATAATATACGTATTTAACACGTGTGTAAAATGTTATGACTGTTATTACTATATAAATAAAATTACGTAGGATTTGAGATGGTATAACCAAATTAAACACCAAATAGGAAAAAAAGGACGAGTCCATCTGGATTCGTCCTTTTGCTTTTAAAATATTTGATAGTGTAAACGAGCTACGTAAGCCAGATTCCTGTGCTTTGCCTGACTTCACGAACTGTCTGTTACACAACCAATTCGCAAAGTCCTGCAAATGCTCAGAATCTAAGCAGGCTTACTCCGCTCTCTGATTTAAACGAGCTCCACAGGCCAATTTCTTCCGGTTTGCTACAGTATCAAAATCACACGCAAAATACGCATGTAATTCTAATACTTAGGCAAATCCTCGGAAATTCCCGGGCCTGTTCCGCTCTCTATTCTGATTTATGTATATCGCCTAGAATATCTTCACCGGAAAAATCAAAATCCATGTAAGATTGATTTTTGACGGGCAAATGTTGTTCCAAGGTATCAAATTGTTGGAGTTTTACATTTCCGTTCGCTGTACCAAATGATAATAAGTGGCCACCGAAGTCGTGTTCATCAGATAAGAAGTGATGGTGAAAGCCACCGACAGCCGCTCCATCAAAGATTTCAGGTGAGTAGTAACTCAACAAAGTTCCTGTAACGGTATCTCTGTCAAAAATACTTTGGCTTTCAGCTGTTTTAGCTAAAGTATCATAAGGTTTGTGTGATTTCTTCACGGCACGAGTCTTCACATTTGTAAACTGACCGTGTAACTCAATTGAGAAGAAAGTATTGGCACTTGTTAAGGATAGGATCTTCTCTTCAAGTTCTTTTTGGCTGATACTATCAACACTTGTTAATGGCTGATAACTGCCAAAATGAATGTTAGCAAAGGGCAGAGTGAAATCATCTTTTACGATATTAACACTGCCGTTGCTGTCGACTTGATAAGGTGTGCCATCTAAAATGACCAATTCACCGTCAAGACCTTCACCAGTACCGATTCCTGTATCACCATGACTTAACAATTCTTTCATAGTGATAGTTCCATCAAGTAGTCCGGGGACTAATAAAGCTAATGTTCCGTGTTGATAAAGAGTATTTGTATTTGACATGAAATCCTTCTTTCTATCTTAGTTCAAGACGTCATCAACCAACTTGGATGCTAATTGAATGTTGTCTGAATAGTCAACGGGGATGTGCAAGATAACTGGTCCCTTGGTATCAAAAGCTTTGGCTAGCATTGGTTCGAGATCTTCGGTTCTCTCAACACGCATACCAGTAGCACCAAAACTTTCAGCATATTTAACGAAGTCAACTGGTCCTAATTTAACTCCGGCATCATGACCGTATTTGGCGATTTCTTGGAAACGAACCATGTCATAGTAACCATCGTCCCAAATCAATTGTACGATATTAAGATGTAAGCGGACAGCTGTTTCTAGCTCTTGACCAGAGAAGAGGAAGCCACCATCACCAGCAACTGAAACAACTGGCTTTTCAGGACGTTCCAAAGCGGCAGCGATCGCCCAAGGAAGAGCTACACCAAGCGTTTGCATACCATTACTGAATAGTAAGTGACGTGGTTTGTAACTTCTAAAGTGACGAGCCATCCAGATATAGAGACTACCAACATCAACTGTAACAGTCGTATCATCGTCGACTTGGTTCTGTAAAGCATGGATAATAGCTAGGGGATGAATCCCGTTCTTATCCGAGTGATTAGTGGGAATAGCATCTTTCTTAGTAAATTTCTCTTGTTGGTCAGCCAGATGTTTGTGCATATCGGAGCCTAAGTCGATACCAGCCGGTAAGTTAGAGCTGATTTCGTTAAGAGTCTTAGCAATATCAGCGTTCACAATCAAGTCAGGTTGATAATCATTAGTGATTTCTGGCTTGATACTGTCGAGATTAATTATTTCCCCCGAACGACCAATATTCCAATTACGGGCTTCATATTCGATTGGATCGTAACCGACTGCGATGATCAAGTCACTTTCCTTGAGGATAGTGTCACCGATTTGGTTACGGAACAAGCCGACACGGCCGTAATAATTTTTTTCCAAATCACGCGATATGACACCAGCACCCTGGAAGGTTTCCACAACTGGAATCGAGAACTTGTGCAAGAATTTGTGGATAGCGTCAGTAACTTCGTTGGTAGAGGAACGCATACCTGCTAAAATTACAGGTAACTTGGCCTTTTCAATCTTTTCGATAATTTTGTTAAGTGTTTCTGAATCAACGCCACCTTGTTCAACTTTGTGTAATAGCTTGATAACAGGGCGAGTCACGTCGTCATTCAAGACATCTTGAGGAATGGACATAAAAGTTGCTCCAGCCTTGGGTGAAACGGCATTTTGGTAAGCGTTTGCAAATGATTCCGACAAATTGTTAGCATCCTGTACTTCGACACTATCCTTAGTAGCAGCGGATAGAAGTTCCTTACTAGAGATACTTTGGTGAGTTAAACGGGCAATATCGTTTCGAGGAACTTGACCACCTAAAGCAATTACAGGGTCACCTTCAGAAGTGGCGGTAATTAGACCAGTAGCTAAATTGGAGACACCAGGACCTGATGTAGTAGCCACAATACCAGGCTTACCAGTTAGACGACCAATACCTGCAGCAATGAAAGCCGCGTTCTGTTCGTGACGAGTAATAATTAGTTTAGGAGTTTTTGGATCATCATTATGTTCAAGTGATTCAAAGAGTCGATCAATCTTAGCACCAGGGAGTCCGAAGACGTAATGAACGCCTTGATTAATCATCGATTGGATCAAAGCTTGAGCACCATTAGTTTTTGTCATTGTATCTAACCTCTTTTTTGTGTAGATTTGTTCTATAATTATTTATAGGAAAAAAATAAAGCATTTGTGTTGATTTGTCAACACGTAAGTCTTTTCATGGAGTGAAAGTTAATGAAAAACATTGGATACTTAGCACAAGATATTTCTATCTTACACCGTCAATATTACAAGGATACGAGGGAGGAATTCAATCAAATCAACTTGAATCCGACTGCAGCTTGTATTTTGTTGGCTGTAAGTGATTATGAAAACATTAGTCAGAATCAAGTGGCCCGTTCTTTAGTAATTGACAAGGGTTTAGCAACTCGCGAGATCAATAAAATGAATCAATTGAATTACTTAACCAAATCAGATGGAGCTGGTAAAACTAAAGTTCTTAATTTGACTGAAGAGGGTAAGAAAGTTGTAACAAAAGTCCAAAAGATTCGTAGTCAATGGTGGGAAGATCGGTTTGTAAAAGCTGGTATTCAAAAAGATAGTCCGCTAGTTTCTTCCATTGAAGCAGTTGTTTCGACTATTGTTGATCCAATTGAAAGATAAAAAGGAAGCTCATTCATACCGTTGCAGTATGGATTGAGCTTCCTTTTTGATATTGGTGACTAAACTTTCTGGTGCCAGAACTTTTACATTTTGTCCCTGACTCAAAAGCCACATCATAACACCACGTTCGCCAAAAGTATCGGCTTCAATAATGACGCCACCACCATTTTGTGATTGTTTGGAACTATGATCTGAAAGTAAATTTCCATTGGCATCACAATGTGCCACAACTTTAGCAGTTGGAATGCGGTCGAGTGCAGCTTCAACGATACCCCAGAATTGAAACTTTAAATGAATCAATTTACCGGGATACATGAATTGAATTTTCTGACGAAATTTGCCTTCTTCGAAACGGTCCTTATAGGCTAAATCAATCTTGCCAGTTACGTGATAGTCTTCGATCCGGTCAATTCGATAAAGCAAATTATCCTTATAGTCTGGATTGTAGGAAACTAGATAGAAATAGTATTCTGAGAAAATCAGAGCTTGTGGTAAAACGTCACGAATGACCATTTCCGAATGTTGGCGATGATACTTGATTTCGATAGCCTTTTTCTGGGTAATGTATTTGCTCAAAGTCCAAATTTTATCTAGTAAGTCTTGTTGATGATGCAGAGGAGTGTAATTGAAAATCTCATTTTGGATCAAAGGACGAACTTCATCGCGAATTTGACTATTTGCCAAGTTTAGAAGTCCATCGACTGTATTAGTCAATTCAAGCCGGTTAAGCGCCCGACTAGCCAATAAAATTTTGATCAAAACGAGAATTTCTTGAGTATTAAGAATGTGTTGATCACTGTGCATACGATAACCGAAATTGTTTCTTTCGTACTCAATTCTGTAGGGTAGACAGATGTCTTCGAAAGTTAAATTAATCTGACTGATATCTCGTTGAATGGCACGAGGAGTTACATTATATTCATGAGCTAAATCGTTCTTATTCAAGATTTGATTGTCAAGTAGTTTTATGTAAATAGCGAAGCGACGCTCAGATGTGTTCAAAATATATCCTCTTTCTGTAAAGGTGGACAGAATTAGTCTACCTATTATTATAAAGTAATTTTGAAAATAAAATTATTGTGTTAAGGAAAAATAGGTGATAATTATGGCCGAAAAGGTGGACTATGATATTTTAAATGAATCATATAAGGAGATAGCTGAACTTATTGGAGTGGAGGCAATGTTAAAAATTCGTGATAACTATTGTGGGATGCAACTACAACTGCCAATGCGACTCTATGATGCTAATAAATTACGTAAAAAACTCCAAACAATGGACGTGCAATCGAATCAAATTATGATGTTATCACGAAAATATGGCTATTCACCACGTTGGATCAAGGAAGCTAGCAAATAAAAAGAGCGTTTGACAACGCGTGATTTTACAATCATGCCTACTCAAACGCTTTTTTGTGTTTCTTTAACTTTTTCAATGTGAATCATCTTAGTGATGTTCTTGGGGAGAATCTGCTTCAAATTGTTACGTAGGTTCAAGATGACCATTGAGTGATCGTAATCGTTGATATTGAGAATTTTGATGGAGTCGGAAAGTTTTATATCAATGTTACTTAAAATTTTGAACAAATAGGAGTCTTCCGTAAAGTTGACTATTTTGAAAGTCGTCTCGGAAATATTCTGACTAGCCAATAAAGAATCAGCGGAATAAATGGGAATTGCGGAATTAATTGGGATGATATTGCCATGTGGACAAGTCTGTGGATACTCCAAGTGAATATTCAGTCGGTCGATCAATAATAAATCGGGATGATCTGACAAGGCTGTAGCCTTATCGTAAATGTCGCTCAGCGGGATGTCTAGTTTCTCGTAGAGCCAAGTTTCGATTAAACGATGTTGTTGAATCAAAGGGATGACATCGTTTAAACCTTTCTTAGTTAACTTGCTACCGTAATACTTTGTATATTTAACCAGACCTAACTTTGAAAGATGTTGGGTGCGGTCGGAAATAGAAGCTTTACTGACATTAGCTTTGATGGCTAGATCGATATTGTTAACGTTTTGAAAACTGCCACCGAGTTCGAAAATGAGTCTCAAAAAATTTAGGTCGTTCAAAGTCGTTCACCACTTTTTCTTAATAAGGTTCTTTCAACCTATTTTCTGCGATTCTTAAAAATCATGTCATCTAATAGTAGAGAATTAGTAAAAATTCTTGAATACATACCAACTAAAACTTCGGAAGTTAACCAATTGTTGGTTAAAAACTCCTCGTCATTGACCTCGTTAATTACTTCTTGATGTGTTTCTTTACGCATGATATTCCTCCATTAATAAGAATAAGAGTAATTTATTAGTTTAGACTAATAAAAATAGTTAAACATAAATATAAAGGTTATTGTATGGACATATTGTCAAATAATTATATTCATGAATCACTATAGCTCCGTCGTTAACGCCTTTAATATAACATAATTATTTTATTTGAAATAGTTAAGCTATGTTTAAGAATAATCCTTTATATCACATTAGGTAGCTTCGAAAGCCTTTATAATGGTCAAGTAATCGTTTTCTGAAATTTTTGAAGAAAAATTACTGTTTGTACTTTTTTATTAGGTAGACTTAAAAAATAGTTTACATAGATTTAAAAAGCGGTAGAATGGTCTTTGGAAAGGCGAGCAAGACTTACTTGTCTGGTAAAAATTAATTGGAGGAAAGAAACCAATGTCAAAGCAGAACAACACATTTGAACGTGTCTTGGTTGGTGTTGATGATTCAGCTGATGCTCAATTAGCATTTAGATATGCCATGCATCGTTGTATCAAAGACAATTCAACTTTGATTATCACTTCCATATTGGAAAGCGGAGATATGAATGTATATCAAGCCTTAACTAGAGATTACGTTCATGGTGAACGTAAAGATTTAGAAGAGCATATGCAAGAGTATCGTAAAGTTGCCTTGGATGCTGGAGTCCAAAAGGTCGAACTTATGATTGGTGAAGGAGATCCTGGCGAGACAATCGTGAAAGATATCATTCCTGCTGCCAAAGCCGATCTATTAGTAATCGGTTCGCTATCTAAGAAGGGGATTAGAAAGTATTTCGGTTCTCAAGCCGCATATATGGCGAAATATTCACCTATTTCAATTATGATTATTCGCTAAAACCAAATTCAAATATAAGGGGAGATTAATATGGCTGAAAAGCGTAAATTAATCCAATATGCCAATGGTCCTTCGCTAGAAGAAATCAATGGTACAGTCGATGTTCCAAAGGACAAAGGCTTTTTCAAAACTCTACTTGCATACTCAGGTCCAGGGGCTTTAGTTGCCGTTGGTTACATGGATCCAGGTAACTGGTCAACATCAATCACCGGTGGTCAAAATTTCCAATACCTATTAATGTCAGTTATTCTCTTGTCTAGTTTAATTGCCATGTTGTTACAATATATGGCTGCTAAACTAGGCATCGTGAGTAAGATGGATCTGGCACAAGCAATTCGTGCTAGAACAAGTAGATCATTAGGAATTGTTTTATGGATTTTAACTGAGTTCGCTATTATGGCGACAGATATTGCCGAAGTTATCGGTGGTGCGATTGCGTTATACCTATTATTCAATATTCCATTAGTAATCGCCGTATTTATCACCGTTGGTGATGTTTTAGTATTGTTATTATTAACTAAGATTGGTTTCAGAAAAATTGAAGCTATCGTTGTATGTTTAATTCTTGTTATTTTATTCGTATTCGTATATCAAGTTGCACTATCAGATCCTAACTGGGGTGCTGCCTTTGCTGGATTAGTTCCAACAGGTAAGACTTTTGCTACACATCCAACAATTGGTGGGCAATCACCATTGCAAGGTGCTCTAGGTATCATTGGTGCTACAGTTATGCCTCATAACTTGTATCTACATTCAGCTATTTCTCAAACAAGAAAAGTTGATCACGCTGATGAAAAATCAGTTGCACAAAACGTACGTTTCTCAGCTTGGGATTCAAATATCCAATTGACAGCTGCATTCTTCGTTAATGCCTTGCTATTGATCATGGGTGTTGCCGTCTTCAAGAGTGGCGCCGTTAAAGATCCATCATTCTTTGGTTTGTACCAAGCTTTATCAGATACATCAACATTAAGTAATGGTGTTTTGATTGCTGTTGCTAAATCAGGTATTCTTTCAACATTATTTGCTGTAGCCTTATTAGCTTCAGGTCAAAATTCAACAATTACAGGTACACTTTCAGGACAAGTTATCATGGAAGGTTTCGTTCACATGAAGATGCCTCTATGGTTACGTCGTTTAGTAACACGTTTGCTATCAGTTATTCCAGTTCTAATCTGTGTTATGTTAACAAGCGGTAAGAGTTCAATTGATGAACACGTGGCTTTGAATGATTTAATGAACAACTCACAAGTCTTCTTAGCCTTCGCTTTACCATTCTCAATGTTGCCATTACTATTAATGACAGATAGTGCTACTGAGATGGGTAAGAAATTTAAGAATGCAATTTGGATCAAAGGATTCGGTTGGTTCTCAGTTCTAGCCCTAACAGGATTAAACCTTTATGGATTGCCAGATCAAATCAAGGCTTTCTATGGAGATGGAATCACAGCAGCACAATCAACACAGGCCGACATTATCGCCTGGGTATTGATCGTAGCCGTAGTAGCCTTACTAGTATGGACATTGGTTGATATGCACAAAGGTAATGAAAGATTGAAGACAGAATTAGCAAGTGAACACGTATCATCAACATACGAACACTTAGCTAAACTATCAAGAGAAGCCGGTTCAGAAGCTGAATTCGATAAAGAAGCAGTCGCAGAAAGATAGAGAGCGAAGCAGGCCTGGGAATTTCCGAGGATTTGCCTAAGAATTGAAATTAGCCGCTGTATTTGCGGATGATTTCAGTTCTGTAGCAAACCGGAAGAAATTGGCCTGCGTAGCTCGTTTCAGAATAGAGAGTGAAACAAGCCGTTTAGATTCTGAGCATTTGCAGGACTTTGCGAATTGGCTGCGTAGCAGACGGTTCGTGAAATCAGGCAAAGCACAGGAATCTGGCTTGTGTAACTCGTTTCCACTATATTGCCAAGAACCATGGTTATTAAAGAAAAAAATCAAAATTATTTCTAAAACAAAACCAAAAAAACTAGAAAAATTCCAATAAGGGAAATTTTCTAGTTTTTTGTTGTTCGAATTAGAAATCAAGTACGATTCAAAACGTACTTAATAATTTCAAATAATCAATGATGAAATAAATCATACTTGATTATGTCTTTAAATCAAAATACCATCACAATGATCAACTTCATGTTGAATAATTTGAGCAATGAAGTCGGAGAACTTTTGTGTATGTTCTTTGAAATTAACATCCAAATACTTAACTGTAATATTCTTAAAACGTTTAGTAGGACGTTCACCTTCAAGAGAAAGACAACCTTCAGAAGTGTGATAGGGATTTTGCATACTTATAATAGAAGGATTTATCATAGGAACGTTCATTATTCCCATAGAAAAAGCGATGATACGCTTGTTAACGCCAATCATGTTGGCTGCCATACCGACACAGTTTTCGGAATGAGATTGTAGAGTGTCGAGCAAATCTTGAACGACTTGAGAATCATTTTTAGTAGCTAATTCGGATTTTTGACTGAGAAGTGCTTGGTCGTGATTTATTGGTTTAATCATAATTAAACTCCTAGAATAGAATGTTCTCATTATAAGCGATGAAAGATAGTAGATTCAAGCAACAAACGGCTATAATGAGGGTAGTTAATCAATTCAGAGGAGCGTGGAACCAATGAATCTATTATTTGCGATTGATGATCGTGTCGTCGATCAACTACTAACAGTCTTATACTCAATCAAACGTAATACCTCCGCAACCAGTTTTTCCGTATACGTGATTCAAGATAAGAAATTAACTCATACCCAAAGGATTATCCAAGTCTGCAAGAGACTCAAGATGACCTATCATCCAATCATCGTTTCCAATACCCATTTCGACAAGGCACCAGTGACTGACCGCTACCCGAAGACAATTTATTATCGTTTGTTGGCCTACGAATATTTGCCCAAGAATCTAAAGCGAGTACTCTACCTCGATACCGACGTCTTAGTGATCAATGATTTGAAAAAGTTATATAACATGGACTTCGATGGCTACTGGTACGCAGCTGCTAGCCACATCGCACTGGATGTAACTGATTCATTAAATAAGATCCGTTTAGGTAACTTTGATACCGATGGCTACTACAATTCTGGAGTAATTTTGATGAACTTGCCTGAAGAACGAGAACACGTCAAAGCTGAGGATATTTATGGCTATATCAGAATTAAAAACTTGGCACTGTTCTTACCAGATCAAGATATCTTGAATGGCCTCTATGGACAACATATCAAGAAGATTCCTGATGAAATATACAATTATGATGCCCGAATGAATCCACTCTATTACACCAAGAGTAATGGCGTTTGGGATATCGATTGGGTAATTGAACATACTTCGATCCTACATTTTTGTGGTCGCGATAAACCTTGGAAACCAGACTACAAAGAACGTTTCTCCGGATTGTACAAGCATTATGCCCATGTTGCCAAAAGCTTACATTAGTAGGCTTTTTTTATTTTGCCTAAATTTTATATCAAAGTGATATCACTTTGATATAAAGGTGCTATAATACAGATATGGCAGATAAGATGATTGCATTAAGACTAGATAAAGATTTGTACGACCGGATAGCAGAAGATGCAGGTCGTGAGAATCGTAGTGTTAATAATTATATTGTCACCAAATTGAGTGAAGCTGTACCTACAAATAACCTCGAACAGCGCCAAATTGTAGGGTCTATCGTCAGAGGGGATAAGATCAACATGGCAAACGACTTGGTCGAGGTTAAAGGCATCTACTATCGCTATGATTTACTGGCAAACGATTCAGTTAACACCCAACGTAATTATCAGGTTATTAAAGCAAATGGTAATATCCTGACAATCCAGGAATTAAAATAGAAAAGTAGGCGGGGAATAATGTTTGGATTTAAGGTAGTGCGTCAAAATCATGTAGGATTGGTTGAAACTTTGGGAAGATACAAGCGTGAAGTTAACGCTGGTTTGAGTTTTTACATTCCCATTTTTCAAAAAGTTAGAATAGTGGACCTTGCAATGATACCGTTGTCCTTAAAGGGATATTCCGTTATTACCAAAGATAACGCTGAAGTACAGACAAACGTTACATTAAATTATCATGTTACCGATGCACGTAAATTTGAATATGAAAACAGCAATTCAGTTGAATCAATGGTGCAATTAGTCCGTGGACACTTACGTGATATTATCGGTAAGATTGACTTGAACGAAGCACTAGGGTCAACCTCAAAGATCAACGCAGATTTAGCCGCAGCAATCGGGGATTTGACTAATACCTACGGAATCAAAGTAGACCGTGTAAATATCGATGAATTGAAACCATCAGCTTCCATCACTGAATCAATGGAGAAACAAATCAGAGCTGATCGTGAGAAGACAGCCGCAATTGCCAAAGCAAATGGTGAAGCCAGAAGTATTGAAATTGAAACAAAAGCTAGAAACGATGCGACCGTCTCAACAGCCAAAGCCGAAGCAGCTGCAACCATAGCTAGAGCCGATGCCAAAGCATACGAAATCAAGAAGTTAAACGACATGTTAGCATCAGCCGACAATAAATACTTCATAGATCAACAAATCCAAGCCTTCGCAGCTTTGGCAGAATCTTCAAGCAATACCGTTGTGATGAGTAAAGAAGATATCGGAAAGTTCTCTGAAATCCCCGTTACCGCACAAGTTATGAATCAGATTAGTAAAAAATAGAGAGAGAGCGGAGTGAGGGTGATCAGCCTCCGAGGATTTGCCTAAGTACTGAAATCGCACGCGTATTTTGCGGGCAATTCCAGTACTGTAGCAAACCGGAAGAGGTTACCCTCATGAAGCTCATTTCAATAGAGAGTGGAGTAAGCCCGCTTAGATTCTGAGCATTTGCAGGACTTTGCGAATTGACTGAGGAGCAGGCAGTTCGTGAAGTCAGGCAAAGCACAGGAATCTGGCTTACGCAGCTCGTTTCCACTATATTGCCAAGAACATTGGTTATCTAAATAAAGAACCATTCAAGATTGCAAAAAGAATAATCATCATTTATAACATTTTTGTAATCGAAAAGAGACCACAGGAATATGGCTCCCGTGATCTCAATCATGACTCGAAAAGTTTCGTTGGTTGGCTAACCCTAGTGGTTAGCTTTTTTTATTATCCAATAGGCCACTGCAAAGAATATGCAAGCGATACCTAGTTGAACAACGGATTCTACGAAAGCAAACACAGCCCAACGCACCTTATCCTTTCACTCATAGTTAACCCTCCATTCTCCAGTAATCGAGAAGGAGTTGTACTACATGTTTTTAAAGCCACTAAAGTCAATAAAGATTACGACTCTAGTTTGAGTATAACTAAGCAAATCAAATTTTTAAATTTTATTTGTGATAATTTAATATAAATATTTTGATATCCCTCAGTATGAGGGCTATTTTTTTATCTCCAAAAAACAAAGTTCTTGACTATATGTTTATATCGACATATACTATTAATTTTCTATAACGACATAAGGAGACAAACAACTATGACAAAAACATTTAAAACTTTAGAAGATTTTTTAGGAACACATTTTATTTACACATACGATAACGGTTGGGAATATGAATGGTACGCAAAAAATGACCACACAGTTGACTACCGTATTCACGGTGGTATGGTTGGTGGCCGTTGGGTAACTGATCAAAAAGCTGACATCGTTATGTTAACAGAAGGTATCTATAAGATTTCTTGGACAGAACCAACAGGTACAGACGTAGCCTTGGACTTCATGCCTAATGAAAAGAAATTACATGGAACAATCTTTTTCCCTAAGTGGGTTGAAGAACATCCAGAAATTACTGTGACATATCAAAATGAACATATTGATTTAATGGAAGAATCACGTGAAAAGTACGAAACATATCCAAAATTAGTTGTGCCTGAATCCGCTAATATTACATACATGGGGGATGCTGGTCAAGATAACGAAGATGTTATCAGTGAAGCACCTTATAAAGGGATGCCTGATGATATTAGAAATGGTAAATATTTCGATAAGAATTATAACCGAAAATTTCAATAACAAGTTAGCCACTTGGACAAAATAAATTGAATCCAAGTGATATCAGTATTTGAAGTTTATAAATATGTCTTTAAGCGCCACAGGAACTAGCAAAGAGTTCTTGTGGCGTTTTATAGTTCAATAACTTTCTAGGCATATTGTTGAGCTTAAATTCTATGTCTCTTATTACTTTTGGGCTGACTGTATCCAGTGACAGCCCTTTGGGCAAGTCACGACGTATCATTCGATTATGTACTTCATTTGTTCCACGTTCACAAGATGTATATGGGTGTGTGAAGTAAACATCCGCAACGCCAGCCATATCAGATGATAGATTAGAGAACTCAGGGCCATTGTCTGCAGTGATTGAATTGATAAGATCACCATAGTTCTTTATGATCTCTTTCATAGCATAATCTACAGAGTCGGCATCTCTACCGTCAATAAGTCTCATTATTTCAAAGCGTGTCTTACGCTCTATGAGCGTTAAGACGACACTCTCATGGCCATTTCTTTTGCCCACAATCGTGTCTATCTCAAAGTCCCCAAAGGATTCTCTGCTATCAACACTTTTAGGGCGTTTCTCAATACTACGACCAAGTAGACGCTTATGCTTTTTTGAAGTATGTTGCTTAGTCGGTCTAGTTGACTTTTCTACCAGATCAATATTCCGGATTTCAAGTCGTTGTTCATCAATATATTTGTAAAGTGTAGTAGTACAAACCATTTCATCTACTAAGAATAATTCTTCGTTCTTAGCTCGTCCAACGGCCGTATCAGGTGACCATCCATTATCTATGAACTGGCTTACAAAGAAGCCTAAAAAGGCTGTGACTTGGTCGAATTTAGAAGGACGATGGCAAAGCTTACGGTTCTTTACATACTTTTGATGTGCAGTGTCAGGAAAGTAGCAATTCAAGTGTTGAACTTTACCATTAACTTTCTTGATCTGCTCAACAGTACCTCTGTTAATTTCATTATTAATAGTCTGAGGTGAAACGCCGATAGCTTTAGCTATCTGGCGATTCGAGTAGCCAATTGAATGAAAGGAAGCAATCTTTCCACGTTCAATTTCAGTTAAATGATGTCCTTTAGGACGATTTATGATATTCTGTTCTAGCACCAAGACGAAAAACCTCTTTCATTGTTTGTGTGAGAACTCCAATGATACCTGATTTTTACGTCTTGGTGTTTTTATTTTGTCATTTTTCTAAAGTGGCTAACTTGATTATAAAATTCGCCGTTCGGAATTTTTCTTAAACGAGACAGTTTATTTGGCTGGCAGTAATCCTAATGTGACAGATGAGACTGATACGCCAATTGAAAATCTCGATGGTTTGCAAGTTTTGAAGTATCTACCAAAGAATACCCAAGTATTTTTCCAAGTTAAATTAGCTTCGGATCCTAAGGCTAACCTCGATTTGTCACCATTATATGGTGTTCCAATTTACAATTTTACTTTGGATGGTAATTACAGTGATGCTAAAGCTAAGGAAATTGATTTGAATCAATTGGTTAAATTGGATATTTCTAAAGCCACAAATGTTGAATTAACTGGTGATACTGCCGTTTCAGCTAATTCAGGAATTACGCAAGCACAATTGGAGAAGATTGCGCCATGGCTAGTCAAATATGCCAATAATGGTAAAACATACAATGACATTGTTTTGAATAATGGTTCGATTTCTGACTTTTCAGTCTTGAAAGGTATCAACCGAACAAATTCGGTAACTGTCTTCGTTAATCACAATAATGTAGCCAGCACTACACCTGTCTACGCTACCGCAAGTAAGGCAGGCTTGACTTTTACTGCTTTACCATTTAAAGGAATTGATGGTGAAGATTTGGCATCGACTTATCACTACACGACGACAGTCAAGACACCGGCTGACGATAATTTGATTCATGTTAAAGGTGACGTTTATAAAATTACTGATCCTGATACTTCGGCTAAGAAATTGACTTACGGAATTATTGGCGACTACATCAGCAGTAATGACGATTCAATGTTGCAGAAGAGCTACGGCAACTCAACTTTGGAATACTTCGGGATGTACTCACAACCATTGATTTGGAAGACTTCAACTAAACCTGTAATTAAGCCAACAACACCTGCACAATCTACAGAGATTGGTGGCTCAACTGGATCAAGTAGTGTTCCTGATACAACTGGAACAACCACAACCCCAGTGACACCAACATATGTCAATAAGAGTGGTGTTGTCAGAACTTTCAATAGCTATACAAAATTGACTGATATTGAAGGTAACACACTTGCAGTTGAGTTAGGACCTAATACCGGATGGACTTATGACAGAGTAGTTGAGATCAATGGTCAACAATATTACGAAGTGGGAACTAATGAATACTTGTTAGCCGATAGTGGGATCACTTATACACCAATTCAAACCAGAACAGTTTTGGCAGCAAGTTCAGCTGTACCTTTGTTCAGTTCAAAAGGTGTTAAATTGAGTACAACTTTGCCCGCACGTTCCAATTGGCTAACTGATAGTAGTGCCACTATTAATGGAATCAAAATGTATCGTGTTGCCAGTGACGAGTGGGTAGCCGCCGATACAGTGAATGTTTCTGGTAATAAGGTAGTTTCAACCACATTCCCCGAAGTTTTCACTGCTAAAGTTAAAACACCAGTTTATTCAGCTACTGGTAAGTTATTAGATTATCAATTAGTAACTGGCACTTCTTGGAAGGTCGATCGTAAAGTTGTCATTAATGGAATTTCCTATTATCGTATTGCTACAGATGAATTTGTTCGTGCATGAAAAATGATATAGATTTCTAAAAGGGCGCTTACTAGAACTATTAAGTTCTGGCAAGTCGCCTTTTTTAACGCAATTTAATTCGGAGAAAGTAAGATATATCAATACAGTAGTTGAAAGGCTAGAATTGAGATAACATATTTAGAACCATTTAATCATTTCGATTGTAAGGAGGAAACTAATGACAAATATACGAGATATAGCTAAGGAAAGTGGTTATTCCGTTGCTACAGTGTCTAGAGTCGTGAATAACAGCGGATATGCTTCTAAAAAAGCAAGAAAGACTGTTAATTCGATAATTAAAAAGCGTAATTACAAACAAAACAGTATCGCTCGATCATTAAGCTTGGGAAAAACAAAAGTGATTGGATTAGTAATACAAGATACAGTTCAAGGGTATTATTTGAAATTAATGAAAGGCGCAGTAAAAGAAAGCTTTGAATTAGGTTATCAATTACTTATACTTCAAAGTGATTACCAGCAAGAAAAGGAGCTGTCCTTTTTAAAGATGTTACAGAAGAAGGCAATAGATGGATTGATATTTACTTCACACTCATTATCATTGAAAAAGATAATGGGTTATATGAAGTATGGAAGAATTGTTATTTGTCATGATCCTAAAGAATCAGCAATTGCTGCGGTATACACTAATCGGAAGAATACATATGTAAAAGCATTTAAATGGATGAGAGAAAGGAAAATTTCAAAAATTGGTTTAGCGTTGGGAAGATCAAGAGAAGAAAGTTATTCAACAAGAATGGCATTAGAAGCATTCAATTTTGTCTTTGGTGATTTGGGATGTGACGCATTAGTGAAGCTGAATGCAATAACTTATGAAGATGGTTATAAGTTTGGACGGGAGTTTCAAAATGTCGAAGGAATACTGACAAGTAGTGATGATGTAGCTGCTGGGATGTACCAGTATTTTGTTGATGAGAATATAAAAGTACCAGTATTGGTTGGACAGGATTGTCAAACATCTGGGAAAATACTAAAGCTACCATCCATTAACCATAATCTTGAGAAAGTCGGTGAAAATGCCGTTAAACTGTTGGTTTTAGATGAAAACAAAAGGGTATTGATTAAGTCCAGTTTTGAAGTTAATAATTAATCATAAAACAAGTGAAGTATAGCTAGAGATTCTTGTAATAGATTAGATAGAAGAAAGTACACTAATATAAGTGTACTTTCTTTTATATGCATGGAACCGGTTACATATTATTATTTAATTGTAGCAAGGAGGGAAACGATGGAAACACCATTAACAGAATTGAATTCAAAAGAGCTAAACATAATAGTAATGTTTTTGAACTCCAAGTTGGTTCATTATTCTGATATTGGAAAGCGCATTGGAAGGTCTAGAAAAACTATTACAAAATATCTGGACAACATTGAAATTGTATTAGCTAAATACAAAGTTAAATTAATTCGTAAAAGAAATGTTGGAATGTACTTAATCGGAGATACAACAAATTTAAGTAAAGATATACAGGTATTCGGACTGAACAACGTTCCTAGAACTAGATCAGAAAGGGTTACATTCATTCTATCGAGGTTACTATTATCCAATCATGATGAATCTATTCAAACTCTGGCAGATGCAACATTTGTTAGTCGAGTGACTTTGGAACATGACATTAAAGAAGTTAAGCGATTGTTGGCTGAGCACAATGCATTTATAGAAACAACTAGTAAAGGTGTTAGAGTCATTGCATCAGAATCAGCTAAAAGACAGTTAATTTCTGATCTATTAACAATGTATTGGGGTAACACATTGTACTCAAAAGACAAAGAAGGAGATGTGCGAGGTAAATTACAGCTTCCCAGAGATATAACGAAATTCTTTGATAAAGATATTTTTACAAAGGTAACAAATTCGTTAAGTGAATTTGAAGATCAGAGCCAATTGAAGTTTACGGATTATGAATACCAATCTTTGGCAATCCATTTAATAATCTCGTTAGAAAGGATTACTAATAATGAAGTTTTAACTGATGGAGATAATAAGCAAGCATTAGAGAAAAATACAATTATTTTAGTTAATATTTTAGAAAAAAACTTTTCAATCACTATTCCTAAGTATGAGCGGCAATATATCAACATACATATTCTTGCAGCTGAGGGACAGTCGTTAAGTGATAAAGATCTAAATGAAACCAGCAATAATTTTCAGCAAAATGCTATTTCTGATTTTTTAAAAGTGAATATTGTTGATTATGATTCCCAATTGATAAATGGTTTGATGATTCATTTAACGTCAGCGTTGAAACGATTATATCTGGGATTGAATTTACATAATCCTTATTCGAAAGAAATTAAGAGAAATTTTCCTCAAGCATTTAATGATGCAATTGATTTATGTACTAAATTAGAAAATAAATTCAATGTTTCTATGAATAAGGATGAAGTAGGATATGTAGCTTTACATTTTGAAGCGTTCCTTGAAAGACCAAAGAATATGATTTCCACAGTTATTGTTTGTAGCTCCGGATTAGGTACAGCTAGATTATTAAATCAGCGAGTTAAAAAATTTTTTAGAAATACTATACATGTATCGAGAGTAACTTCGATACAAGAATTAAAACATAATTCAATCAAAGAAGATTTAGTAATTAGCACTATTAATCTGGATATATCAGGAAAGCCGATTGTCATTGTTCCTCCTTTTTTAGACGATAATTCGATAAAAAGAATAAATGGTGCGGTTGATCAAATACTTGGAAGAACGAAAAAAACTAGTTCTTTCGATAAGCTTTTATATAAGGATTTAATTGTACTTGATCAAGGTAGAAAATATAGAGACGAAATCATAAATGATCTAGGTTCATTAATTGTCCATAACAATTATGGACGTGAAGGAATAGCAAAAGCTGCAATCCAACGTGAAGAAATGGCAAGTACAGCAATGGAAGATGTGGCGATGCCACATGCGACGGTAGATTTTGTTAATAAGCCATTTATAGCGGTATATGTTAATCCAGACGGTGTTGATTGGAAAGGTAAAACAGTTAATGTTGTATTCTTTCTAGCTATGAATAAAGATGTTCATGATCAAATTGATTCAATATATGAACGTTTCAACAATATTTTGGAAGACAAAAAACTGTTGAAAGGGATTGTGAACAGTAAAGATGAGAATCAAATTTTAAAATTATTGAGTGGTGAATCTAATGAGTAAGGAATTAAGCGATTTTATATCAAGTAAAAATATTGTGATGGATTTGAATGCTAAAACGAAAGATGAGGCCATTAAGCAACTATCGTTAATTTTAAAGAAAAATGGAAATGTGTCGGATTCGGATGCTTTTTATAAAGATGTCCTTAAAAGGGAATCGATGACAACGACTGGAATTGGAAACAACATTGCAATACCTCACGGGAAGAGTAGTTTCGTAACGGATACAACAATGTTGTTTGCAAAGAATAAGGTTCCATTGGAATGGAATTCACTAGATGGTAGCAAAGTAAATATTATTTTTCTGATGGCAGTTTCTCCTGATGCAATAGGTAATGCACATTTAAAGATGCTCGCTAAATTATCAGGTAAATTGATGGATGATGAGTTTGTTTCCGCTATTAAGGAAGCAAAAACAACAGATCGTATATTGGAAATTATAAAAGGATAAGGGAGATAAATTATTATGACAAAAATTGTTGCAGTAACAGCTTGTATCGCAGGAGTTGCACATACATACATGGCAGCTGAAAATTTGAAGAAGTATGCAAAAAAAGAAGGATATGACATTAAGGTTGAAACTCAAGGAGCAATGGGTGTTGAACATCGTTTATCTGAAGGAGATATTAAAGACGCAGACGTTGTAATATTTGCTGTTGATACGACCGTTAGTGAATCAGATAGATTTGAAGGTAAAAAGATTCTCAAAGTTGGAACTTCTGAAGTTGTTAAAGATGGTAAATCTACCATTGATCAAGCTATTGATTTAATTAGCAAATAGACCATTAAATAATGGAGGGGAACTATTATGAATATTAAAAAGTTTGGTAAAGATTTAGCTAATCATTTCCAAGCCGGTGTTTCTTACATGATTCCATTGGTTACTGCCGCAGGTTTGTTAACATCTATTGCCGTTATCTTCGGTGGTCAAAATGTTTGGAACCAAACAAGTAATATCTGGGGAAATTTAAGATTATTAGGACAAACTGGTTTAGGGTTTATTCCCACAATAATTGCAGCTTATATTTCTTTCTCTATCGCTGATAGACCGGGATTGGCACCTGCATTTATTGTTGGACTTGTTGCAACAAGTATGGGAACAGGATTCCTAGGTGGTATGTTAGTAGGTATTTTGACAGGTTATTTGGTTAAGTGGTTAAAGAAGATGCCTATTCCAGAAAAGTTAGTTGTTGTTAAATCTTTGATTATTATTCCATTTGTAGCAACAATCGTCGTCGGATTGATTTTGATATATGTCGTTGGTAGTCCTGTAAAGGCAATGACAGTTGGCTTAACCGCGTGGTTAAAAGGTATGAGCGGTGCAAACGCTGTTGTTATGGCTGCTTTGCTAGGTGGAATGATGGCCGTCGATATGGGTGGCCCAATTAACAAAATTGCTTACGCATTTGGTATGGCCGCATTTACATCAGGTGGTTATACAGCAAGTACTGCTATGTTAATGGCTATTGGTATTCCACCTCTAGGGATGTTTTTAGCAACACTCATCGGAGGGAAAAAATTATATTCAGATGCTGAAATTGAAAGTGGTCGTTCAGCCTTATTAATGGGTATTGTTGGTATTACTGAAGGAACTATTCCATTTGCTGTTGCTGATCCTGTAAGAGTTATTCCAAGTATCATTGTTGGTACCTCCGTCGGTTGTGCTGTGAATGCATTCTTTGGTACAATTCAAAAAACTGCATTGTCAACTGTAATGGCAATACCATTCTCGTCAAATTGGCTATTGTATACTCTTGCTATTCTAATTGGTGTTGTCGTTGAAGCATTGTTAGTGAACTTCTTGAAGAGATTTACTAGAAAAAGTATTAGTGAGGTAGAAGATTAATGATTAAAGCAAATTTTGTAAATCATACTCATTGGGATCGTGAATGGTATTTTACTACAATGGATGCTTTAGTATTAAGTGAACAGTTATTTACTGAAGTGTTGGATGAACTCGAAAAAAATAAGGATGCAAATTTCTGTCTTGATGGACAAATATCCATTGTTGATGAATACGTTGAAATACATCCTGAAGCTAAGAAACGAATTCAAAAATTAGTTGATGAAGGTCGACTATTTGTCGGACCTTGGTATACGCAGACTGATGCGTTAATTCCTGATGCTGAATCAATTATTAGAAACTTGGTAATTGGAATCAAAGATACAGAACGCAATTATGGTAAGCCAATGATGATAGGATATTTACCAGATACATTTGGATTCAATGCTCAAATGCCTACATTACTTCATCAGGTTGGGATTGATAACTTTGTCTTTTGGAGAGGAACAAACTTTAATCGACAAATGAGCTCTTTATACTTTAGATGGAAAGGTCTTTCTGAAAAAGAGGTTTTAGCTGCAAACTTCCCTTTCGGATATTTTACAGCTCAAATCGATCTTGAATCTAAGAGGAATCTAAAAGAATTTGTAGAAAAACGTTATGATACAAATGTTAAATTTGCAGTTGACCATGGTGATAATCAAGAAGTCTTAATGCCTTCAGGTATTGATCAAATGAATATCATTAAAAACATTCATGATACAATCAGAGAACTAAATAATGATAGTGAATATTCGACTGACATTAGTACATATCCTGAATTCATTGACAAATTAAGACTTCAAACGAACCTTCCAGAATATTCTGGTGAATTAAGATTGCCAACATATTCCAGAGTACATAGAACTATTGGGTCTGTTAGACATAGAATTAAAACAGAGAACTTTTATTTGGAACAGAAGATTTTACGTCGTATTGAACCGTTGGTTGTTATTGCAAGAAACAATGGGGTTAATATTGGTAATGGTCTTCTCTTGAAACTCTGGAAGAAGTTACTAGAGTGTCAACCACATGATACATTAGGTGGTAGTATTTCTGATAATGTTGCGGTTGATATCCTACATCGTTTTAAAGAGGCTAATGAAATTGCTGATGGCATCGAGAATACAATTGAAAAGAAGATTGCTGAATATTTAAATCTTGGTGATCACGATGTAATCTTATTTAATACTGATCCTTATAAATTTAAAGGGACTAAGGAAATCAGCGTTGTTGCAAGTACTAAGAACATTAAGTTCGATGGTATGGATAACGAAGTTTTGATTAAAAGTAAACAATATCCAGTAAGACACCACATTCTAATGATGACCCCAAGAGGACAAGAATATAAGGACGAGCCAGAGTATTACCAATTATCATTTAAAGGTGATGTTCAGCTTCCAGCAATGGGATATAAAGTAATTAAATTTCACGAAACAGAAAGTGTGTCAGAGTTATTGCCTGACAAGGTAAGCCGTGAACATGCTGAATTAATTAAAGGTTCTGTAACAGTGAAGTTTGAGAATGGTCATCTCAACATTCAAAACTCTAATGGTAAGATCAATGATTTTATTAAGATTATCGATTCGGGAAATGATGGAGATACATACGATTATTCTCCATTGAGAAATGACGAAGAAACGGCATTACCTTTTAATAGTGCATTTGTCGAATCTGTAAATAATCAGAGTAAAGCTCTCATAGTTAATGGCTCAGCAAGTCTTCCAGCCACGCTGAAAGATAGATTATCTAAAAAGCCGCAATATAGAACAGTGGAATATAGTCTTAAATTAAGTATTGATCAATTTGGATTGGTTGATGCTAAATTAAAGATTAACAATAGTGTTGAATCACATAGAATACGATTGGAATTTGATTCTGATATTAATTCTGATGAAGCTATTGCTCAAATTCAGAATGGATTTATAAAGACAACGAATAAACAAACTGATCAAGATTGGAATAAAGAATTTGTTGAAAAGCCTGTAAATATTTATAACTTTGATAAGACTGTTTCTGTAACTGACAATCATAAATCACTAACATTCCTAGGAAAAGGGATGAAGGAATATCAATATAACAATGGCAAATTGTTTATTACTTTAATGGCTACTACGGGTGAATTAGGAAAGCCTGATTTAGCATGGCGCCCAGGTAGAGCATCAGGAGATACAACAAATCAAGGACATATAATGATGCCTACGCCATTGGCAGAAGAACTTGGTGTAAATGAATTTGAATTTGCGCTAGATTATACTTCCGAAAGATTCTCTGAAGACAGAATTAGTAGATTAACATACAGATGGTTGGGACAATCAATTTCCTATCAAAAACAACAATTAAATTTATTTATCCATAGATTAGATAATAAAATATGGGATACAGATGATAATCCTACAATTCCGAATAATTATTCATTGATGGAACTAAGTGATAAATATCTTGTTTCAGCAATTTACCCATCTTATGATGATACCGATTCATTCATTGTTAGATTATCTAATCCAACAAATAAGAAAATTGATATTGACTTGAATGACTTTAAGCAAGGTAAAATTGTAAATGCACTTGAGAAGCCCATGAAAGGTCATGAGTTTATCGGTCCATATGATTTAACAAGTATTAAATGCAAATTCTAATATTGAGTGTAAATTCGAGCAAATTAGAAAAATAAAAGTAAAGGGTGATTTCACTCTGGCTTTTGTTTTTTTGATTATCGTATCGCTACAGATGAATTTGTTCGTGCATAATAAGAAAGCGCTAAAACCAAATAGGTTTTAGCGCTTTTTATTTCCTATATTGAAGATATTTCCATCTATACCTCTAATCACCTTGTTAAATATGATAAAATTCATATGAGTGTCTAATGGTAGTTAGAAAATGTGGGGGGAAACAACATGCACAAAAAACACAAAAGTCACACATTTCGTAATGTATTTTTGTCAATTTTAGCTTTGCTTATCTTCGGTACGGCGGCATTTGGAATGTCACACTATCGTAGTGTCAAAGCAGCAATTAACAGTTCTTTTGCACCGTCTGGTGTGGATAAATCACGTAATGTCAGTTCAATTTTGAAAAAGAAAACTCCGGTTTCAATCTTATTAATGGGGACAGATAATGGAGCTTCTGGTCGTAATTATACAGGTCGCACGGACTCAATGATGGTCGTTACAATCGATCCTAAGACTAGAAAAACTTCTATTACAAGTATTCCAAGGGATGTAGCAGTCGTAGTTCCAGGTTATAAAGGGAAGTCACCTGCTAAAATAGATGCGGCTTATTCTTATGGTCAGGCTAAAACAGTTGTGACGACTGTATCTAAGCTTTTGAACGTACCAATTGATTTTTATGCCTTGATTAATTTAGAGGGTATGGAAGATGTGATCGATCAAGTCGGTGGCGTTGATGTCTATGAACAAGGGGAAAAGACACATATGGATGGTGCTAAAGCCATTGATTATGTCAATAATGCCAATAACGATTATGGTCGTCAGTTACGTCAATTCGACGTCTTGAGTGCCATTTTGCATAAGAGTGACTCAATTTCAACCTTGTTAAATCAAAGTTTCTTCAACTCAATGGCTGAACAAACACAGACTGATTTAACTTTCGCTGATTTGAACGTTTTAGCTAAGAATTATTTTTATAATGGCGAAACGAATCAAACACATTTGAAAGGTACAGCGGCAAAAGTTGCTGGTCAAAGTATGCAGATCGTCAAGGATTCAGAGTTGCAACGAGTAACTAACTTTATTCGTGACAATTTGAATTTAGGACACGTCAAGACAGGTAAGATTTCTTATCAAAAGGGCGAAAAGATTACCGAACCAGCTAAAAAGAAAGCTAAGAAAAAGGTAACTAAGAAGAAGACCAAGAAAGACTCGACTAAGAAGGAAACAACCGACAGCGATACTTCTGATACCGATAATGGAACAGCCAATAGTGCTGCATCTGATACAACTGGTACCACGAGTTCAGCAACAGGTTCTTCCTCAACAGCCGGATCCGGTTCAACAGGTAATAGTGCTGGAAGTACTTCATCTTATGGTGGCAATTCTTCAAGTGGCACATCTTCTAATACTGGTTCTTCATACGGAAGTGGTTCATCAACTGGTAACAGTGGAAGTTCAGCAAATAGTGGTTATTATGGTGGCGGCTCGTCATCTAATACCGGAAGGTCCAGCTCAACAGCCGGTAGCGGCAGTTCTTCAAGTAATAGTGGTGAATCCTCATATGGAGGCGGTTCATCAGCATCTACTGACAGTTCTAGCAGTGATGTAAATAATGGTTATGCATCATCAGGTTATGGTGAATAGGTAGTGAATACAAAAAGGGCCTTAATTTTCTCAATCATTTTACGATTGTGGAAGTTAAGATCCTTTTTTTATATAGTTAAATTTTTCTACTTTAAAAGACTTGCTAATGTATGTTCGAATGGATCTTTGCTTAGTTTTGAATATTCACCAATAGCTTCTACCAATTCAGGTAATCTTGATTCCCAAAAATTTCGCACAAATTCTGGTGACTTCACATTTTTCATCTTATAGTTTTTTTTACACCAAGCATTTGGAGTTAATTTACGACCAGATTTTTGATTTTTAAACTTCTCATAATCACCCATATAGATTATGAAGAGTATTTCTATTTCCGGTGAAGTATAGATGTCCGTAGGGTCGCCGTCAACTTTCTTCCGATAAGGTTCGGATAATTTGAACTTTTCATTGTGTGAGTCAAGTACCCTGATGATAGAAACCATCTTATTTTCCAAATCCAAAGTTAGAAACTTTTTGGCAAATTTAGAACCATTTCGTTCAGAAATTGGTCGGCCATCTAATAAATCATCTGTCTGAAATTTCAACAAATTATTTTCCAATAATAAATTTATGATTGTCCTTTCGGATCCACCTTCTACAATTATTGCAACTAAACGTCTTTTCAAAATATTAAACCTCGTTACTATTAAATTTCTTAATACTTTTAATAGTTGCTTTTTTGAGTGCCATGTAGGCTTCATACTCAGGTGCAGTACCTGAAATTGCATTTGACATAAAGACATCGGCTCTTAAAATATCGCTCCTTATATTGGTACTTGAATAACGAGTTAGTGATATTTTATCAAGTCTTCTTGCAATATAGATTTGGTCATTTCTTTCGAGATCGTCTAAGAATTCCGAATAGTGCGTAGTAAATATTAATTTTGCATTATTTATATTAATAAATGGATCCTTAAAATAATTTAAAAAGGTTCTGGCTATAGCGTGATTAAAGTGATTTTCAATTTCGTCAACAAATATTATTCCTCCGTCTTTCAAGGTTGATAAAATCTGTGTATACAGTGAGATTCCTTTTGTCGTTCCGGATGACAGATAAGAATTAATTACTGAAAAATTTCCGTCGGCAATTTCCTTTCCATTTTTGAACTTTAATCTAAAAAGTACCTGACTATTACCGGAGCCCTCAATGGTTTCTTTTTTTAAATATTCAATCGAAGGGTCTAAATAGTTTAGAATTTCTGTTGGAACATTACCTAGGTTAGATACGAATCTATTAGAATTAGTAAAAATAGTGTTATCCATTATTCTTGGTGCTTTATATCCGTGACTATTAATCAATGATTTGAATAGGGAATCGTCGGGTGATAGAATCGATGAGACTTCAGGTCTTAAATGATTCCTATCAAGAATGAGTTTAGATTTTTCAAAATTTAATAAATCTTTTTTGCTCTCTGATAACAGTGCCTTTTTTATATAAATTTTTTCTTTGTTTATTACAAATTCCGATTGTTCATTATTAATGATCTGTGAGATACTCAGCTCATCTTTAATTAGTATGCCGTCAGTTCCGTATAGGAAAACATCAAAATCTACCGTGGAATTGTCGAATAATACCTCATTTAGACCTGTTTCGTTAATTGATTTGTTACCAAATAATAAATACAAAATTCCCATTTCTAATTTCATAATCGTTGTTTTACCTGTAGCATTTTTTCCGACAATTGTTGTTATATTATTCGTGTAGTTGTTGCCGTATAGATGATTAAGAGAATCAACTTTATCTTGGGCAACACGATTTGAAGTTAATAAGGAGAAATCAATTTCCTTTTCAAATAAAGGGTAATTTCTTATTCTAATGTCCAGCAATCTTAGTCTATTAATCATTTTGATACCTCTCTTTTAATTAAATAAAAGGATTATACTTCCGAATTTTAATACCATTTTATCAATTATTAGCTTCTTTATCCAGATAATGTGTTTGAAACAACTAAAATTAAACTGGCAATTGATTGATTGCTAATTAAAAAATTCCACCAAATAACTAATCAAGTTATTTCAGTGGAATTTTTTTGCGTTAAAAGTCATTGTCATCCTCAATAATATGTTCCTTAGTTTGATTGAAGATGGTAATAATATGTTGGTCGCTCAAACGGTAGTGAATATTTCTACCACGTCTGGCGTTGGAAACTAAGTTTAATTGTTTCAAAATGCTGAGTTGGTGGGAGATGGAGGATTGGCTCATGTCCAAGGTATCAGCGATTTCACCGACACTTAAAGGTGTTTCAGACAAAGCTAAGATGATTTTAACTCGGGTCATATCACCGAAAGCTTTGAAGATATTGACCATAGCTTCCAAATCGGTATCATCGGGTAAATCTTGCTTTAAATTATGGAGAGCTTGTTGGTGCTCCATCTCAAAATTTTGTTCTGACATTTTTTGTTCCTCTTATCAAAATTAAGTTGCAAACTGATACTTCATTATATTATAATTCATATATGAATGAATGCTCATATATTCAAATGAACATGTAAACTCTTTCAAGGAGGACAACGTTATGAAATTATATAATGTCCAAACTGATTACAAAGTTAAAAAGAAAGCTAAACAAATAAAAAGTGAAATGAGTTCGGAAACAAAATTAACAATCACACGACTATTTATTGCTTTCATTTTATTAATAGTTGGTTCCAGTTCTTTTGTTCCGGAACCCTTTAATATCGTCTTACTAGTCGGAGCCTATCTAGTTATTGGGGCACGGATCGTTTGGCAGGCTGTCAAAAATATTTTTCACGGAGAGATCTTCGATGAGAACTTCCTGATGAGTATTGCCACGATTGGAGCAATCATCCTCAAACAATATCCTGAAGCCATTGCGGTTATGCTTTTTTATGAGTTGGGTAATGTTTTTGAAGATATCGCCGTCAATAAATCGAAGCGTTCCATCTCGGCCCTACTAGAAGTGAAACCAGCTTACGCAACGCTGATTTCAGGACATCAGAATAAAGTGGTTGAACCTAGTCTAGTTAAGATTGGTGAAACAATTCTGGTTAAACCGGGAGAGAAAATTCCACTAGACGGAACTGTTGTTTTAGGTAGTTCAGCGGTTGATACATCGGCTCTAACTGGCGAATCAATGCCGCAGTCAATCAAAGTAGGCGATACAGCTTTGAGTGGTTCGATCAATCAGACTGGAACGTTGCAAATCAAAGTTACCAAGCTTTACAATGATTCGACCGTGGCTAAGATTTTGGATTTAGTTGAGAATGCCAGCAACAAGAAGGCCGATACAGAAAAATTTATCACCAAGTTTGCCAAAATTTATACACCAATCGTAGTCTTTCTAGCGGTAGCCTTGGCAATCGTACCATCACTTATGACGAGTGATTGGAATACTTGGATCTATCGAGCATTAATTTTTCTAGTAATTTCCTGTCCCTGTGCCTTAGTTATCTCAGTACCATTAAGTTTCTTCGGTGGTATCGGTGCAGCTTCTAAGCAAGGTATCCTTGTTAAAGGAAGTAACTACTTGGAAGCCTTGAATGACGTGGATACAGTGGCTTTCGACAAGACGGGGACTTTGACTAAAGGTCAATTCTCAGTTGTGCAAGTCAATCCGATAAATATTTCAAAACAAAAATTGTTGCAGATTGCAGCCAGTGTTGAGAAGAATTCAACTCACCCAATTGCTAAATCAATCCTGCAAGCTTACAAAGGTGAGTTATTAACTGTGACTAAAGCCGATGAAAAAGCCGGGCATGGTTTAATAGCTCAAGTAGATGGGCAAGTAGTTGTTGTTGGAAATGCCAAAGCTCTCAAACAGAACAAGATTGCTTTCACTGAAACAGATGCTGTGGGAACAGTCGTTTACGTGGCTGTCGACAACCAATTCTGGGGTGATATTGTGATTGCGGATGTGCCTAAGAATGATGCTCAAAAGGCAATTCAGTTGTTGAACAATCGAGGAATTCACAAGAATGTCATGTTAACCGGCGATAATCAAACTGTCGGTCAAGCAATGGCTCGAAAGTTAAAGATGAGTGCTGTTTATACGAATCTTTTGCCCGAAAATAAAGTTGAGATCATTAATGATTTATTGAAGGTATCACACCAAAACAATAAGAAAGTTGCCTTTGTTGGTGACGGAATCAACGATACTCCTGTTCTGGCAACCGCTGATATTGGTTTTGCAATGGGTGGTTTAGGTTCAGATGCGGCTGTTGAAGCTGCCGATATTGTCATTATGGGTGATGAACCATCAAAAGTTTCTGAAGCCATGAAGATAGCTAAAAAGACCCGTCGTATCGTGGTTGAAAATATCTCATTTGCTTTGATTATTAAAATTTTGTTCTTACTATTAGGAGCTTTAGGAATGGTCAACATGTGGCAAGCTGTTTTCGCTGATGTTGGAGTAACAATCATAGCTGTTTTAAACGCAATTCGATTGCAATTCATTAATTTCGACAACTAATGATGAGTACAAAAAAGAGACCCGCAAGGGTCTCTTTTTTTATAGACTTTCAGTCAAATTCCAATTAACTAGCCCTTTATAATCGCCAGCTCTTGGTACAGTGTTAGCTTTCAAAAGAATACCGTTGTCGGATTTCCATTGGTTACTAATATCGACTTTATGGGCTGCTAAATTGCTATCTTTAGCAATTACAGGATTCATACTCAAAGGAATAGCTAGATCATCTTTATTAACGAATGCCATCGAAAGGTCAGATTGTTCGTCGGTTGATGCGTAGTCCAAGTTGTCAGCTTTAGCGCTGAGGACCCAACCGGCTTTGTAACTTGTGACATTCAGATCCCAATTACCAGAACGACTGATATATCCCGGCTTGAATGACTTAGGATCAATTGTCTTGAAGCGATAATTGTTGAAGTCCAGTTCCAAAGCTTTGGCTAAAATCTTCAAGTTGAAGGTTTCCGTGTTAGTCTTTCGCCCATATGGATCAGTGAAGTAGACGGATACCACAGAAGTATTTTTGTCGGTAGGTAGTTTCAATTGATCACCGGATAAGTTGAAACTCATATCAAAGCTTGAAGTTTGAGCCTCAGTTGGAATAGGTAGCTTGAGATTAATTGGTGTTTGATCGTCAACCGTGAAGACACCAGTTAAATCATGATAATTGAGGGCGTAGTCGCTACCATAAGTGAAGTTTATTGGGAAGTAGACGTTACCGCTAGAACCTAAGACAATTAAATCATTAGATTCAGCAGTGATCTGTGGCGTTAGTTTAGGTACATTGACAGTGATTGTCGTACTTGCACTAGCGTATTTCCCATCTTGAACTGTGACCTTAACAGTATTTTTACCCTCAGTTAAGACGTTATCTTCAGCAGGGCTCTCTAGATAATCATCTAGAGTTTGAGTGACTGGTTTGTCATAGGCAATCGGCTTTAAAGTAATATCGATCTTCTTATCATGAGTCACAGTCTTGGTGATTTTATGAACGGTGCCATCAGGATTGGTAATTTCATAAGTCTTTGTAGCATCTTCATCTTTAAATTGAGAATCATCAGAATACTTGTAGCTTCCTGATAGTGTGACTGGTTTATTATCATTAACCGTAATATCAGTTTTGTCAGGAGTAATAACTAATTCGCTATCGGTTACGGTAATGTTATAGGTCACGGTATTAGAAACGAGACCTTGACTGTCGGTTAGGTAAACTTTAATTTTATAATCGCCTGGATCTAAGGTGCCTTGGGGGACATCTAGTGAATAGTCACCTGTCGAGGCATCTTTAGCAACCGGCACGGTCCAAGTACTCTTTATATTTGTAGTCTTGCCATTAGCGTCAAAGATTTCACCATAAGCTGAAAGGTCATCGCCACTGAATTTGGAACTAAATAGGTAACTAGCAGTTCCTTCTAGTTTGAAGCCATCAGAACTTTTGACTTTTTGTGTCTCGCTGTCTTTTGAAGCTGCAATTTGTAGTTTTTGATTAGTTATTTTGAAGCCATAACTCATAACATCAGCGTTATAGTAATCACTCTTATAGGAAGTATGTTCAGGATTAACGGTAGTTGAAGTAAGTGTATTACTGATAGGTGCGTTGGCAGTACCGTAAATTTTGATGTTAACTTCAGTACTCTTCTTGGAAAGAGCTCCAAGATCCAAATTGAGCGTTTGTACTTCGTCACCATCAGCATTCTTAGATGTGGTCAACTGTGAGGCACTGATGTAAGTAACGCTATTAGGGTCATCAGGATAGGTAATTTCACCGATCCGATTATTGCTGTCATTTTGATAAAGTACATGTTGTGGTAGTTGTAGTTCTGCAGTAATATCACCTGTACCAATAGCACCAGAGTTGTATTTCAAATTGTAGTTAAAAGCCAGTTTGTCGCCGTCATCAACTGTATAGTCTGAATCGCTGTCGGTTGGATTTGTATCACGACGATCAAGATCTTTGATTGCACGTTTTTGAGTGACATCATAAAGTCCAGACGTATCAGCAACATCAGCAATTGCCGGAATCTTTTCAAGGACAATGTCATTATAGCCAGGTAAGGAATTAGGGGAGCCAGTTGAACTGGTAAAGCCCCAACGAATCTTAGTTTGACCATCTTTTAAATTGAACTTTCTCAAATCAATTTTGATTGGATCATCAATATCACGAGGACGCTTGTCCCAAGTATGATAAGGCTTAACAGTTCCGTCGGTTTCACGATCATTGTAGACGTAATTGATGTAGCCATAGTTACTATCATCTTTATCAGGTTTGTAAGTGAAAGTAAAATGATGCCAAGCATCTTTACCGGTAGCACCAGTAAGAGAGTCATAACCACCAATAGTAGCATTGAATATAACATTGTTATGGTGCATACCGAAGAAGTAATAAGTTAGAGCCATCTTTCGTACGTATGTATCTGGATCACCTGGATAGGCCCAAGCAACATGTTGACCCTTGGTTTCCCGTGTTAGATGAGAATCGTATAAAGCATCAAATAGATCATCTGTTTTTTTGTCATTGAATTGTTCCACACCATCTTTAAGACCAGCACTTGAACTTGAATTATTAAAAGAATCAAATTCAAGGGCAAAACTGTTCTGAATAGAATTGCCAGCAAACTCGGTTGAATTAGAAACAGTAGCAGGTGAAGAAGTTCCCCCATAAACACCAAGAGATTCGCCTGAAGCCGCATAATTTTTTTCGGGATCAATAAACGAAAGTAATCCGGCTTTCTTATAATAACGTCCAATTGCGTTGATACCCCTATCATCGTTTTGTAAGACTAAAGCAATCCCGTCACCAGAAACATTGAACGTTGGTCCAACATAGATCCAACCAGTGATAGTTTGTTCCTTAGTTAAATCAAAGTAGTTGTATGATTCAGTGGAATCATCAGGATTGGTCATACGTCCCCAAATAGAACCTACTGCATTATCCTCGTTACCTGTCATTTGAATTACATCGACAGGATTAGGATTCGAGCCACCAGCCTTTAGAATTTGTACAGAGTTGTTGATATTTTTGGAACCTGAATAAACCGTAGGATATTCAAATAAATTACCAATCTTTATTCCATTTGGCGCAGCCTTCAAGACATTATCATTTGAAGGTGCGACATTTGAAAAGTCTACAACCGCCTGAACATTGGTCGTACACATAGAAAAAATTGTTAACGTCAAAAAGAACATAATCGTAGGTAACAAATTATGCCATAACTTGTGATAATTCATATTAATTTCCCCCTAGAAATACATTATCCGTAAGCTTTCACGATTATTATAATATCAAAATATAAAATGTGCTATATTTAAGATATAAATTATAATAATTTGAATTTTATTAAACTAATGATATGTTATGACATTGATTTAATAAAGACTGGTTGTTTCTGGTTAAAGATAATATCTAATAATTGAGGGAATAAATCATAGTAAAAATTCGAGACAAAAAAAGAGACTCTAATCGTAATTAGAGTCTCTTTTTCATATTAAGTTTTATTTTTTAACCCGGCAAAATATTAATAAAGTAAAGTAGAATTACGAAGACGAAGAAGAGGATGTACATAATAGGTGTAACTTCTTTACCTCGACCTGCAGCCCACATGGTTAATGGGTAGAAGAGGATTCCGAAAGCAAATCCATAAGAGATATTGTATGTCAAAGGCATTCCTACAATAGTAAGAAAGGCTGGCATAGCAATTTCAAATTTGTTCCAATTAATTTGTCTCATTGATTGAGCCATTAAAATACCAACAATGATCAACACTGGTGCGGTAACGTTTGAAGTTACAACGGTCAATAGTGGTGAGAAGAACATGGCAATGGCAAACATGATGCTGACAACGAGGGATGTTAATCCTGTACGACCACCGACAGCGATACCGGCAGAAGATTCAACGTAAGCGGCAGTTGGAGTAGTACCCATAACAGCACCACCTAACATTGAAATGGAATCAGCCATTAAAGCACGTCCAATTCTAGGCATCTTGTTGTTCTTCATGAAACCGGCCTGTTCGGCTAAACCAATCAAAGTACCAGCAGTATCAAAGAAGGCTACAAGTAGGAAGACTAGAACGACTGCCCAAAGTTTTGGATCAGAAAGATCAGGTAAGTGAGCAATGCTGACACCAAAAGTTGGTTTCATACTTGGAATAGTAGAGATAACTTGTTTTGGTAAAGGAATCAATTTAGTTACTAATCCTAAAATGGTAGTTAGTACCATACCGATGAAGATTGAACCAGGAACTTTTTTAGCCATTAGTAAACCAGTTACAACTAGTCCGAAGATAGTTAACCAAGTTGTAGGAACTGTTAGTGAACCCATAGCAACAAGGGTTGATTTACTACCAACAACCAAGCCACCACCTTGTAAACCTACGAAGGCGATGAAAAGTCCGATACCAGATGCCATAGCTAATTTCAAATCATGTGGAATTGAGTCGATAACCAGTTCACGTAATTTAAGTACGGAAATTAAGAGGAAGAGCACACTGGACATGAAGACTCCAGCCATTGCGGTTTGCCAAGGGATTCCCATGGCTAGTACAACTGAATAAGTGAAGAAGGCATTATCGCCTAAACCTGGAGCTATCGCAATTGGATAATTAGCTAATAATGCCATTAAAATAGAACCTAAGATTGCTGAAAGAGCAGTGGCTGTAAAGACAGCACCTTTGTTCATACCCGCGACCCCTAAAACTTGCGGATTGACAAAGAGGATGTAGGCCATTGATACAAAAGTCGTCAAACCAGCTAGAATTTCACGTCTAACAGTAGTCTGGGCTTCTTGGAGATGGAACAATTTTTCAATGAAGCTACGATTTGAATCTGTTGATGATTCCATGATATAACCCCCTAAGTTTTTTACTACTTAGAAAGTATTACAAAAATTATGGAAAATAGCAAGAAAAATACGATTAATTCAAGCTACGTTTTGGATAATTGTTCGCATTTATATCTATATAATTATAATTGTTATCTAAAAAGCACATGATAAATAATTGAATAACGAATTATATTTAGAAAACAAAATAGCCAGCAACTCAAATTGAGTCACTGACTATTATTTTCGATATTAACTAAATATATCTTCTTCTGGTTGATCACCACTAGCAAAGGTGTACTCTTTACCGATTGTTGATGAATTTTGAATAATCAATGCTAAAGCTTTAGCAACGTCAACTCGAGGAATTGTGTCATTTTCATTAGGTCCTAGTAATTTAATTTTACCAGTACCATCTTCATTAGTTAGTGTTCCGGGATGGATAATTGTGTAATCGAGACTAGTGCCACGCAGATGATCGTCAGCGTAATGTTTAGCGGTCATGTAAGGCCTGATACCACTTGCGTCCCACTTATTTCGATTGTCACTAAAGACAGAACTAACCATAATATAACGTTTGATTCCAATTGCTTCGGCAACCATCATTGTTTTGATAGCACCATCGAGATCAATTTCAATTGTCAGAGCATCACTAGCACCAACAGCACCGGCAGAGAAGACGATAACGTCAGCACCAGACTCTTCAATTGAATTCTTAATATCGTCTAGAGAAGCTGTTAGATCGATAAATTGAGTTTCGATATTATTTTCGTTGTAGGCCTTGATTTGTTCTTGACTACGCAATCCAGCAACAAATTCGATGTTTCTTGATTGTAATTCACCAATTAGTAGGTGTCCGATTTTACCATGGGCACCAATAATAAGAACTTTCATAAATTCAAAACCTCCTTAGTTAAACATACTGTAGCAACAATTTTTTAATAATGCTAGTGTTTTGAATCTTATATTTGAGTATATTAGACTTATATACAAAGGGGAAATAGCGTATGAAAATATTAGGAATTTTGGCCTCCCATCAAGAACATGGTCTCAATGCCCAAATGTTGGATGAAGTGTTGAAAAATGTTGATAGTGGAGTCAAAACAGAAACAATCTTTTTAGAGAATTATGATATTACGCCACACAAATATCATGAAGATAATCCTGTTTTGGACGAGTTAGCGCAAAAACTGATGGACAGTGATGTCTGGGTCTTCGCTGCACCAACTTATTGGCGAGAATTGTCAGGGGTTCTAAAGAATTTCTTTGATTGTATGCGACCTAAGTTTGTCTATTTCAAACAAAATGGTGATACGATACCCGGTCCATTCAAGAATAAACATTACTTGAGTATTTCATCTTGTTACGTTTCTACATTAGAAAACTTTGTTACTGGTGTGACCGACGATTCATTTAAGACGATTGATCGAGTAATGTCAGCTGCTGGAGTAATTAAAGTAGGGGAAATAGTTTTGCCTAATACATTTGGCATGAAAGCCATTCCATATAATAAGAAGAAACTGTGTCAAAAGTATGCTAAAAAAATTTCTGTCAGAAAGAGAAAGGATGATTCAACCGTGAAAAGATATATACAGCTATTCTTTATGATTGCCATAATGGCACTAATAACAATGGGGATTCAATTACCACTCTCGGGATGGATCGGTAACAATTTCTGGTTGAATTATGCTAGTTTTACTATTATTTTCTTTGTCTTACTGGCTTGTATCTTGCATTTCGTAACATTTGTCAAACATCGTCGTCGTTAAACTAAAAAAATCTCGGTCAATTTATTGTAAATTGGTCGAGATTTCTTATTAAAATGTATTATTATCAGGAATGGTTCTTCACATCTGTATAGGAATTTTTACAAATGTTAAAATGGTTCGTTGAATCTAATTCATTTGATCAATCTGATCCAGTACTTTATCATAACTTGGTTCGTCAGTTTGTACTGGAACCACTTCAGAATAAGTGATTTCGCCATTAGGGTCAACTACCCAGACTGAACGTGCCAAAATGTCCAAGTCTTTGATCCAAAGATTGGATTTCTTACCGAAGTCACGGTTGACATCAGCTAACATTTGCATGTTCTTAACATTTTCAGCCGCACACCAGTGAGTTTGTTCTTCAACAGTGTTAGTAGAAATGGTAACGAAGTTGATAGCTGAATGACCATCGACTTCTTCATTGAAATGTTTAGTTTGAATACTGCAGACACTAGTATTGATATTAGGAACGACACTGATCAATAATGGCTTGTCTAGTAGATCACTGAGCTTGATTTCTTGATTGTTCTTATTTAATACGGTAAAGTCAGGGAACTTATCTCCAACAGATAGTGGTTGACCAATTGTGGCAACAGTTTGTCCTTTAAATTCCAAATTCATATGAATATTCACCCTTTCTTTTTTGATGCTAGACTCATTATAAGTTAGGGCAAAATAAAAACCTAGAAATTAGATTGCAAATTGAGGTGGTGCCATGTTAATAGTAGGGAAAGATATTAAGATAAGAGATTTTACGGAAACTGATTTTCCTCAGTTTCAAGCATTAGTCGGTGATAAGAATAATCATGAATTGGCAGGATTGGAGTACAGCACTGATTCTGGCTATGTTCACCAATTATTTGAAATGTATCGCAAAAGAGATGATGCCAATGTCATTGCTGGAATAGAAAATAATACAATGGTAGGAATTATCGAGATCAATCATCGTGGAGAGTCCGCAGACCTTGTTTTGACACGAGAAATCGGTTTTGTCATCGATCAAAAGTATCGACAAAAAGGGTTTGCGACAGAGGCAATGCAATTAGTGATTGATTACGGATTCAACCAGTTGCATTTGAAAGAGATTTGGGCGTCCACTGAAGAGAAAAATCAAGTTCCCCAGAAGATTTTAGAAAAATTAGGGTTCAAATATATTTATAGTGCCGACCAAGCGCTTCCATTCGCAAACCAAAGCAATATAGTCAGATATTATCTTCTGAAGAAATAGTTCACTTTTTGTAAGAAATTCTTAATTATTTCGGAGCAAGTGAATGGTATACGGATGGTACTATACTACTTGTAAGGAGAAAATAGACTGACTTTTGATGAGAGGTTTTTATATGAAAAAAAGAACGAGAACTAGAAAAAGTCTCACAGTCAAAAAGCGAATAGTCGGTTTCTTCGCAATTGCCATTATATTGTTAGGTGTGGTTGGTGGATTCAGCATTAACAAAGTTATTGCTGAATCTAACAACACGGCAGGGAATGGCGCTGCAGCACCAGTTGCAGTACTCGCTAAGACGTCTGATAGTGATACTTCAGGCGCAGGCGGGGGAGCAACCAATGCTAACGTCTTAGTTAAAGACTTGTTTGAGGCATATGGGGGTTTCTTTAGTAAAAAGCGTAAGTTTCCTCGTTTCAAGAGCAAGAAGTTTCCCAAACAAAGTTATCAATCTAAGTTCGTAAATAACAACGTTGAGATCATTGATAACTCTTATATAAAACTTCCTAAACTTGGAGTAATGAAATATAAGAACAAGAAATCAATTCCTAGTATCATCAAGTACGTTACGATTCGTAAGTCATCTACTAGCAAGTATTATGCTGTTTTAACAGTTGATGAAGAACCAGAGCAATTACCTAAGACTAATAAATCAATTGGAATTGATATGGGTGTTTCTGATCTAGTCATTTGTTCAAACGGTAGGAAATATAAGACTATACGATTTGATAAAAAATTAGCTAAAAAGAAACACCATTGGGAAAAACGATTAGCTAGAAGACGTACTCAGGCTTTGAGGGACATTCAATACAAGAAAAAATTTGGATTGAGTGACCCAAAAACTTTAGAACAGTACAGTAATTATATAAAGGCTAAGCTCATGGTAGCTAAATACAGTGAAAAAATAGCTAATCAAAGGAAAGACTATCTTCATAAGATAACTCGTGAATTAGTTGAAAATGATGACATGATTGTAATTGAAGATTTGAAAACCAAAAATCTTCTTAAGAATCATAAATTATCACGTGTCATTGCCAATCAATCTTGGAGAGAATTAAGACTAATGCTTGAATACAAGTGTGAATGGTATGGTAAAAAGCTTTTGATAGTTAATCCATTCAAAACTAGTCAAATCTGTTCTAACTGTGGTTACGATGACGGTAAACACGGATTGGATATTCGAGAATGGGATTGTCCAAATTGTAGTATTCACCATGATCGTGATATCAACGCAAGTAAAAATATATTAAATATCGGCTTGGAACAAGCCTTAGTAAAATAGTTCTAGCCTCTACTGACTAGTTGAAATACTAGTTGGCAAGTATGGAATGTTCCTAGAAGCTCGGTACTTCAGTACCGACGTAGTTCACTGGGGGTTAACTGGAAGCAATAATACTGATAGTAATGTTTATAGTAAATTGGCTGTATTTGAATCTATTCCTGCCTTAGCCACAGGTACTGCTGAAACGACTATTTATGATGTATCTGATGATAATAAAGCTATTACAGATAGTTCTACAGATAATACAGTTTATAACGGAGACAGCTTGAATTTTGATTATAATTTAGCATGGGATGATACCTCACGGCAGAATTGGCAAAGTATTGCTGCTGATTTGAATTTACCAAGTGATGTTGATTACAAATCAGCGACGATTACTTATCATGGCACTAATGGTGATAGTACCGTTGAGACAATTGCTAAGAGTAGTGACCTGTCAAATAATGAATTCAAGTATAAATTGGCTCATGATTTGGGAACTAAAAATAGCAATAGTGACTATACTAGTGCTGATATTGTGGTTAACGGTACGGCTGATAATCAGACCAATTCAGCTATTACAGTTGATGCTGAGCCGGCAAGTTTTGATGGTTCTAACGCGATTGAAACTACAAGTACTCCTAAATTTGTTATTGATGGTCAAAACGTTGTGAACAAGATCTTGGATCTAGAGGTTTCGCCAAAATTAAATTTCCAAAGTATCAACTATGGTTCCACCAAAAAGATTTTGGGTCGAACGAATGATTTTGATGTATCGGTAACTAGCTTAAAAAATCCTTGGGTATTAAGAGCTTCCACGACTGGTTTGTACAATGGCAGTCAACCATTCTATGGTAATTCGATTTATAAGGATTCGGCAACAAGTGATCCGATTGTTCTTTCTAGTACACCACAGACGATTGATGAGGACTTAACTTCTCATACAACGAAGACAGTTGATGATATTTCTGATGATTGGACAAGTAATTCGGGTCTATTATTGGAGAATGATACTAGCAAGGAAAACAAGGCTGGCCAATATACTGGTACTTTAAATTGGACTGCAATTAATTCATTGTAAAAAAATAGACGGACTCGTTATGAGTTCGTCTATTTCTTTACAAAACTTTTTTCTTTTTGTTTGTAATAATTTTGTTTTTAAGTTTTTTGACGTAGATTTTATTCAATTGAATCAATAGCCAGATATAGTCTGGTCGTGTGGAGGAAATATCCCAAGAAATTACTTTTAGATTTTCAGGATACTTCTTTCTTTCGATATCTAGTGGTAAGACATCCAGGGAAGTGATCAGGACATCGACATCATCGTAAACGTTACTTGGAACTACTTCGACGAATTCGAGATTACGAACTGTTCTTAAAACGACTTCAGCGGCCTGGTTACCAGGATCAATTAGGACTTTAACTCGGATGAAATCTTCCTCACGAATAGTTGAAATATAACTTGGTAAGATCTGATACAAATCTTTTGAAATCAGCTCAGCTGCGTTATAAATGCCCGAAAATTCATTTTGATCAACATTTGAGAAGAAGGTATAGACGTCTTTGTATAAGTCCGTATATGACTGCTCATTGCCCTCAGCGTACATCGTATCGAGATGCATTAAAGAATATGGTGCCATGATGTAAGAAAAAACAATATCTCGGGTGACATAAGTCATAATATGTTTCAAAGTTTTTTGATTATGATAAACAGACATATCATCATGATAGTGCTCTTTAAGGAAATCTATAAAGTGATAAACGAGTGCATAGAATTTCGGATTGATACGAGCATTTGCATTGATTGGTTGTTCAAAGGCGGTGTCACTAGGTTGGAAGGCTGTCTTTCTAAAGAGATTGATCAGTTTGTTTTCATTATGTAAAGCATCTAATGGCACAATTGGATAGTCATCGTGAGTTAAAATTTCCTCACCTAGTTGTTGATTATCAAAGACAACGTTGTAATATGGCAAATCTTCAATATAATTTCGTTTGATTAAACGAATTCTAGAAATTGCCAAGAAATACTTCAGTTGAAAATGAACGATAGGATTGTCAAAAGTTATTCCTGCTTTAGAAATAATTTGGTCGATCGAGTTCTCTTGAATGAGGCTAAAAGGCCATTCTTGAGCATGATAAATGTACCAATAGACATAATAAGCCATCCATCGAATATTTTTTTCATTACCCTTAATTTCTAGGGTTGAATTGGAGATTTTAAGTCCAAAGTTCTTGAGGAAAGCTCTGAATTTGGACATTCGACGATTGAGGGTAGATTTACTAGTAAAGTGTTCATTACTGAAACTCTCAAAAGATGGATTTGCACTGGTCAGGCCATAATTAAAGGCTTGAAAAACTACCGAGTTCTTAACCAAGTATAGGCGGTAAGTATCAATGGAAATTTTACTAAAGTCGATTGACTCAATCTTAGTGTCACTAGGATCGATATCAGGGGCGACATCGGCAAAATCTTCTAGCAGTGCTTGGAAAATGTTATATGTTTTTTGGTACGTAAATTGCAATCTACTACTGATATTACTCAAGTTTACTTCACGAGGAGGTAGCGACTTAATAACAGTTAGCATTCGATATTTTTCTACGTCTTGCTTAACTAAGAAAATTTGCTCCAACATGTTTGTTTCCCCCGGCAATGTTAAATTGTTAATTTAAAAAGATTAATAAATATAAGAAACACTACTTGCTACTATCTTAACATTTATTTATAATATTTTGTAATCAGATAGAGGCGCAATTTTTATTAGTCGTGTTTTGGAGTACGATAGGGTACCTTGAAAAAACATTAAAGGAAAAGTTGCCGAAATCATTTTATCCCTACTTGATAAAGTTGATTGGGCTATTACTTAATAGGTGGTAGACTGTCGTACGTTCAGAAAATGATTTTTTTATTTTTTGAAAAACGTTGAGCTATTGATTATTGGGATAATTAATTATAATCCTTATTGTCAGTAGTTCCTCTGATAATAGGGACTTTTTTTATGTCCAGATAAAAGGGGAATGAAAGATGGAAAATAATGATGTGAGTCGTTCGTTAAAGACTCGTCATCTATCAATGATTGCGTTAGGAGGTTCGATTGGAACTGGTTTATTCGTTGCCAGTGGTTCTTCAATCTCAACCGCAGGACCTGGAGGAGCTCTGATAGCTTATGTGGCTATCGGTATTATGGTCTACTTTTTGATGACAAGTTTAGGAGAAATGGCTACTTATATGCCGGTCTCTGGTTCCTTTGCAACTTACGCAACTAAATTTATCGATCCGGCCTTTGGCTTTGCTTTGGGTTGGAATTATTGGTTTAACTGGGCTATTACCTTAGCGGTAGACTTATCAACTATTTCTTTGGTTGTTAAGTATTGGTTCCCAAGTTGGACATCATGGAAAATAAGTTTAACGTTTATGATCGTTTTACTAGTGATTAACTTCATTTCAGTTGGTTCATTTGGTGAAACTGAATATTGGCTCTCGTCAATTAAAGTTACTGCCGTAATTATCTTTTTGATTGTCGGTATCTTGAGTATTTTAGGTATTCTAGGCAATCAACATTTTGTTGGTTTAACTAATTATACTTACAAGAAAGCACCATTTGTTGGTGGAATACCGGCAATTCTAAGCGTATTCGTCGTAGCTGGATTCTCGTTTCAGGGTACCGAGTTGATCGGAATTACTGCAGGAGAATCTGCTACACCCGAGAAGAGTATACCCAAAGCTATCAAACAAGTCTTCTGGAGAATCTTGTTATTCTACATATTGTCAATCGCTGTTATTGGCGCTTTGATTCCTTATACAAGTCCTAATTTGTTAGGTTCAGGAGCTGGCGATATTGCTATTAGTCCGTTTACTATTGTTTTCAAAAAAGTTGGTATTCCACTAGCTGCTGGGGTAATGAATGCCGTTATTTTGACATCAGTTATTTCTGCTGCTAACTCAGGATTATACGCTGCTAGTCGTATGCTTTGGTCCATGAGTAAGCAAGGTATGGCGCCAAAGGCTTTCCAAAGAACTAATGGTCGAGGCGTACCCGTCTTTTCACTATTATTAACAGCTTTAGTTGGGGCCATCGCTCTATTTACAAGTTTGTATGGTGATTCATTCTATGAATTGTTAGTTGCAGCGTCAGGATTGACAGGGTTCATTGCATGGTTAGGAATTGCCTTTTCACATTACCGATTTAGAAAAGCTTACTTGTATAAAGGATATGATTTAGATGATCTCCGCTACAAAGCAAAGTGGTTCCCATTTGGACCAATTTTAGCCATTGTCTTAGGAATTATTATTATCTTAGGACAGGATGTAAGATCAATGGTAGATTTCAATATCGGAAGATTATTGATCAGTTACAGTGGATTGATTATTCTGTTCGTATGTTGGCTTTACTACAAACTCAGATACAAGACTAAGTTCTTGAAATTAGAGGATATTGATGTAAAACATGAACAAAAACACAACCACTATTGATATTTAAGTTAGTTTAAATTATTATAAGAAATGAATATAACGCTAAGAGAGTGCCTACTCATAAACCTTTCAGAGAAGCGATGGTTGGTGAAAATCGCAAAGGCTTTTATTCCAGCATTCTGGCAACGGGTAATGCCGTTCGGGTTGATCCGATAAAGTCTGAAAGTGCAGTGTATTTGCGTACACTGAAACTGGGTGGTACCGCGAATGGTCGATTCGTCCCTTTATTGGGATGAATCGGCCTTTTTTTGTAGAGAGCGGAGCAGGCCCGGGAATTTCCGAGGATTTGCTTAGGTACTGGAATCGCACGCGCACCATGCGTGCAATTCCAGTACTGTAGCAAACCGGAAGAAATTGGCCTGCAAAACTCGTTTCCACTATAAAAAATAGAACAATGGTTATTAATAAAAGAACCGGTTATTTAACCTCAAACCCAAATCATCCCAAACCAAAAGAGTACAAACTCTCTCAAGCCAAAAATCAAAAAGGAGAATCTCAATGTTAGATATCAAATTGATTAGAAAAGATCCAGAATGGATCAAGAACAAGTTAGCATCACGTGGAGTAACTAGTGATGAAATCGATGAATTGCTTGGCTATGACAGCAAGCGTCGTGAATTATTAGTTAAGAGTGAAACCCTTAAAGAAAAAAGAAACACAGTTTCTCAAGGTATCGCTACTAAAAAACGTAATAAAGAAGATGCCAGTGACGAAATTGCTGCTATGAAGCAAGTTGGTTCAGACATTAAGAATTTGGATGCTGAGCTTGAAGAAACAGAAGGAAAGATGAACTACATCTTAGTTCGTCTACCTAACATTCCTGACGATTCAGTTCCTGTTGGACCTGATGAAAGTACTAACGTTGAAATTCGTAAAGTCGGTGCCATTCCTAAGGAAGGTTTCAAACCTCGTCATCACTGGGATATCGGTGAAGAATTAGGAATTCTAGACTTTGAACAAGCTACTAAAGTTGCCGGTTCACGTTTTGTTTACTACATCGGTATGGGTGCTAGACTTGAACGTGCCGTTTACAACTTTATGTTGGATCAACACCAAAAGGAAGGTTACACAGAAGTTATCCCTCCATACTTGGTAAATAACGACGCCATGTTTGGTACAAGTCAATTCCCTAAGTTTACTGAAGACGTTTATACAGTTATGGTTGATGAAAATCCACTAACTTTGATCCCTACAGCTGAAGTACCATTGACAAACTATTTTGCTGGTAAGATTTTAAATGAAAAAGACTTACCTAAATACGTTACAGCATTAACACCTTGTTTCCGTTCAGAAGCAGGTAGTGCTGGTCGTGATACTCGTGGTTTGATCCGTATGCACCAATTCAATAAGGTTGAAATGGTTAAGGTTACAAAACCAGAAGAATCATACAATGAACTAGAAAAATTGACAGCCAACGCTGAAAACATTTTGAAACAATTAGGACTTCCATATCACGTTATTGTACTTTCAAGTGGGGATGCTAGTTTCAGTTCAGCTAAGACATACGATCTTGAAGTTTGGATGCCTGCTCAAGACAAGTATCGTGAAGTCTCAAGTTGTTCAAACTGTCTTGACTTCCAAGCTCGTCGTGCTCATATTCGTTATCGTGACGAAAATGGTAAGACCAAGTTGGCACATACTTTGAATGGTTCAGGACTTGCTGCAGGTCGTACCGTAGCCGCTATCCTTGAAAACTACCAAAATGAAGATGGATCAGTTACAATTCCTGACGTATTGGTACCATACATGGGTGGAGTTACAAAAATTACTAAAGAAAATGCTAAATAAGTATTGACTCAATCCCAATAGATTGATAAGATTTAATAGTTCTGTTAAAGAGCTATTGAATTATTCCGGATTAGCTCAGTTGGTAGAGCATCTGACTGTTAATCAGGGTGTCGTCAGTTCGAGTCTGACATCCGGAGTTATAAATACTTAGGAAATCCTAGGTGTCTTCAATAGAAATACATCTAGTTCATTTGAATTAGATGTATTTTTTTATAGGATTTCTTTTTTTGCCGTGTTAGCTCAGTTGGTAGAGCATCGGTATCGTAAACCGGCGGTCACAGGTTCGACTCCTGCACACGGCATAATAAGAATGTCAGTTAAAAACAGAAGAGCCTTTGAATACTGTTAAATCAGCATTCAAAGCTCTTTTTTATTCCGCGTTTTTTAATGTGTTTTTGAGCATTTTATTGCAAGCGGTATTTAACGGTAGTTTTCGGTGAAGATTTCCAAAAACAAAATTGTAAATTTTAACTGTCAATTCCATTAAAAACATAAGTTTTAGGGGGGTACACATGGTCTTTTGACACTAAAAAAAGCCGTTAGGCTTAGTCAGAATTTGAAGTAAATTCAGTTAAATCAGATTTATAATCATAGAATTTAAATCGGTTATCATTTTTGAGAGAATTGTTTTTTAGAACAACATTCATACTAGTTCTAAAATTAAATTTTACAAGTACATCGCTTTGGCAAACATATTCAATGTGATACGTTCTTTTTTTATTTGTCTTTTCAACATAGAGAGATTTATCCTTCAAATTGTCAAAACCAATATTTGATTCTTTGGACTTTATCGCATTTCTTGCAATATCGTAAAAGGCTTCTTCTTGATCGTCATTAAGTTTATCTACTTTATCGGAAAGCAATACGTGGTTCTCTGTTTTATTGAAATAAGGTGCAGACCAATGTCGATAGTTAACGTATGATTTAATCCCAAAGCCACCAGCTAACAAAAAAATGGCTACTATTAACCAAAGCCACCATTTCCTATAGAAGAGTGGCTTATGTTTCCTTCTTGAAACTCTACTTCGTGAATTTGCTTCTCTCATTGTAGAGACCCCCTATAATTTAATTCCCCCTGAAGCATACTTTTAAACTATTAAGTGAAAAAATTAATTATTCATATATTGATAACTTATGAGAGTGGTAAATTCAATTGTTGCACTTACTTTGTTTCCAGTAACACTGGAATTCTGAATATTTAGTATTTGATAGCCCTTTTTCTGTATCCCCGTGAGAATGGCATTTATTTGGTTTGTATATTTTCCGTCAACAGTAAAGTGAGTGCTATCAAATTTTGCAATACTTTCTATCATAATGACATGAACAAGTCCATCTGAAATCAGTCTAGAATTGACTTCATCACTAAATACATGTTTTCCGCTAGCTTTTTGAGAAACGTTAAATAATCCCATATATAGAACCCTCCGTATTGAATCTTACTTTTTATGATCCCGACGGTATTGTGCTCGCATAGAAGTATTATTACTGTCGTTCTTTGAGTCCATAAATTCTTTAGTTTTGTCAAATGTTTCGTTAAATAGTTTTCCAGAGAATTTATAAATTCCAAATATAATCAAGACGATAATTATCAAAAGAATAATAGTATATGGAAGTATTTTTGGATTAAATAAAATTCCGCCTATTATAAAAAGACTGATGATAAAACCGAATGCACTCCAAAGCTTTTTTGTAGCTTTCATAATAAATTTATCCCCTTTATACAACCTTAATCCTCTAAGTAGGGTACTCCGCAGCAATATCTTAACTATTTATAAGTTTTTGGTAGGTGATTTTTTCTTCTATATATAGATTGGTTACTACGGTCATAGCAAAGTTTCTAACCAAACATATTGCTATCCTTTTTATTAATAATACTACAATACGTAGGTAGAAAGTGATTCAAGAGCAATTTAGAAATATTTATATGTATGCCTTTTCAAAGAAGATTATTTTACAAATCAAAGAATATCAAAAAAATGTTATAAATTTCCATAAGCTATATAAATTTGCCCACATTAATTATATAATGACTGTATTAGATAATGAATTGAGAAATACCTCCTAGGGGAAACACAGACGTGTTTCTCCATTTTTTTGATAAAAAATAAACAAAAAAGCTAACCTGTAAAAGGGTTAGCTCATAAGATTAAAGTCGACAATTAAATCTGTATTGTTGGCTTTTTTTATTTAACTTGATTTAATGCGTTTTGAACGGCTTCTTTAATAGCTTTACTTGAGGCAGAGGCACCGGAAACAGTATCAACGTTGACAGAGTTTTTAGCGACAATTTCCTTAGGTAATTCTTTAACAGCCTTCAAACCATAATCGTCGGATTCACTTTGCTTCAAAACTTCAATATCTTGGATATTTTTGTCATCATCAACTGTAACCCGTACAACAATTTCGTTACCCATGCCGGCGGTTGATTTACCGATATATTGGTTATCTTTCGTTTCGAAATGTTCTTCGGCAATATCGGAACCAAGTCCTTCTTCATGAATGATGGCTGAAGTTTGAGCATCAACATTTGTAGCGGTAATTTCTGGTTTAACACTAGCAGCATTTTCACCGGCAATCTTACCAAAGATTAAATTTTCAGCTAAATTGCTACCACCATTGTATTGACGTCCCATTAAACTGCCTAATTCACCAGCAGCATAAAGATGAGGGATTACTTGATCATCATTGTCGACCACTTCAGCGTGAGAGTTATGAACCGGACCGCCTTGAGTATTTAATAGACCCTGGACCATTGCTAAAGCATAATAGGGACCATCGTCAAAGACAGTCAAAGTTTCAGGATCACGATTGAAGGCATAATCACGTTTTTGTTCAGCAAAATAATTGAAGTCTGTAATAGTCTTTTGCAACTTATCAACGTCAACATTCAAAACTTTTGCTAAGCTTTCAAGATTGTCGGCCTTAACAACTGCTTTCAAGAATTCTGGGTAAGGAGCATTTTTATCGTTAGATAATTCATCGTACTTCTTTTGATCAAAGACAACATAGGGATGACGTTGAGCTAGTGGAATTCTCCAGTTGCCGTGATCTTGAATGTGACCATGTCTGTGGATCTCATTTTCGTCGAAGTAACGAGTTCCATCGTCACCAACAACGATCAAGCTGCCTTGGTGGAAAGCAGGCCAGTCAAATGGTAAAAATTGTGAACGTTGACCCTTAGCAGGTTTAGGTGTCAACCCATGGAAGATACCGTATGATTCATAATTGTTCATATTGTAAAGTTGGGCGCCAACCTCGCTAGCCATTTTGACTCCGATACCCTTATTGTAGAGAGAACCGATTGGATTCAAGCTAGTTTCACCTAAATAGTTTTCAATCATCTTAGGATTGTTTTCAAAACCACCAGTTGCCATTATGACACCATTGTTAGCTCTAACATTTAACAATTTACCGTCACGTTCAATTTGAACCCCAACGATTGCTTTAGTTTCTGGGTTTTGAATTAAATGTTTTGCAGGCGTTTGGTAAAGAACATCGATCTTATCAGCACGATCGAGAACTTGTTGGCGTAAGTTTTTCCACAAAGCTGAATCAGCCACGCCTTCATGAACAGCGACTAATTCGTGTGTAGCTTGACCTCTGAATTCAGGATATTCGTGAGCCATAAAGTATAAGGCTTTGGAAACAGGTGATTCAGGATGTTGGCCCATAACAAAAGGCTTTACACCTAGATATTTCTCCAAATAATCAGGGATCTTATACAATCCTTGAATGAAGGTTTCCATCAAGTCTTGATCATAGGCTAATGGGTAGGCCAAATCTTGATAATATTTTCTCAAGTCATCGAGATCGTCACCTGAAGAAATAACTTGTCCAGCGTAGCGAGTATTGCCACCCTCATGACCCTCGGGAGCTGAATCAGTAATTAAGACTTTGGCACCATTATCGGCCGCAAATCTAGCAGCAGTAGCACCGGCACCACCGAAGCCCAAGACGATTACATCATAAGTAGCGTTCCAATTTAGTTTTGAATCCTCAAACATATCATTCACTCCATTTCCGTAAGGTGTTAAGGTTAATATAACTCTAAATTGTGACATTGTGAACGTTTTATAAATCTGGAATTGAAATCGAGGATGAAAATGAGTTTAGTTAATAAGAAGTATTATGCCTTAGGAACCTTGATCAATCTGACCGTTGCGACTCCAGCTGGAGAGAAAGAGTTGGACGCAGCTTATGACTTGATCAAAAATTATGAAGATAAATTGACTGTTAACCGCGATCAGTCCGAGGTTATGTCAATCAATCATTTGGCCGGAATCAAACCAGTGGCTGTACCAACTGATACTTATGAACTAATTAAGCGAGCCGTATTAGTTAGTCGCCAACATTTAGGTTTTAACGTTGCGATTGGACCTTTAGTTAAACTGTGGAAAATCGGTTTCAAGGGCGCTAACAAACCAAGTGATGCCGATATTAAAGAACGTTTACGTATTATTGATCCTGAAAGAATTAAATTAGATGATAAAAAACAAACGGTTTTCTTGGAAGAAAAGGGTATGGAAATTGACCTAGGTGGAATTGCTAAAGGTTATATCGCTGATAAAATCAAAACCTTGTGGTTAAGCATGAATGTTGAAACAGGCATTATTGATTTGGGTGGCAATGTTCTTTTACTTGGTCCCAGTGTTCATGAAGACAAAATGTGGAATATCGGTGTTCAGAATCCAGTGGAAAAACGAGATGTGTCATTAGGCGTTTTGCATACGACCGCTAAGTCAATTGGAACTTCTGGTATTTATGAACGTAAACTGGTTATCGATGGTCATGAATACCATCATATGTTTGATTCCAAGACGGGTTATCCCATCAAAAACAATCTTGCCAGTGTGACGATTGTCAGTGATAAGTCGATTGATGGTGAGATTTGGTCAACTGTTGGATTCTATCAAGGTATCGAAAAAGGATTGGCTTTGATTGAAAGTCAACCTGGTGTCGAGGCCATTTTTATCACGAAAAATTTGGAATATCAAACTACTAGTGGATTACGTGACAAGTTTTTTAAAATATAACAATTATATATCATAACAATTCCAAAATTGTGTTGATTTATATTGTGAACGAATTTACAATGAACATGTAAGATAATTATAAATAAGGTGATTGCTAATATGAATAAATTTATTGCAATAGTGGGATCTAATTCCAATAAGTCGACTAATCGTGAATTATTGAAGTACATGAAGAAACGTTTCCAATCAGCCGCTGAAATTGAGTTGGTTGAAATCAAGAATCTTCCAATTTATAAGAAGAGTGCTGATAAGTATGTTCCTCAAGAGGCATTAGATATTGCTAATAAAATCGAAGCCGCCGATGGTGTGATTATTGCGACACCTGAATACGATCACTCCATTCCAGCTGTTTTATCGAGTGCTTTAGCCTGGTTATCATATGGAATCCATCCATTTGTGGATAAACCAGTTATGATTACAGGAGCTTCTTATGGTTCATTAGGCTCATCACGGGCACAAGCGCAATTACGCCAGATTTTGGATTCACCAGAATTGAAGGCTAGAATTATGCCTAGTTCAGAATTTTTATTGGGTCACTCATTACAAGCCTTTGATGAGAATGGTGATTTGAAGGATGAAAAGATTATTAAACAACTAGACGGATTATTCCAAGATTTCTTGGATTTCGTAAATATATCTAAACAATTAAATAATGCCAATGAAATTAACAAACAAAAAGCCAAAGAATTTTCTTGGGATAAGGACTAGGGGAGATAAATATGAAATTAGTAGGTATTGCAGGTTCAATTGCTGACCAATCATACAATCGTACATTGTTGAATTTCATGTCTAAGCACTGTGAGGGTGTTGCTGATATTGAAGTTTTGGATATCAATCAAGTCCCAATGTTTAGTCAAGATGATGATCAAACAAATAGTTCCGTTATTCAAAAGCTAAGCAATAAAATCAAATCGGCTGATGGTGTTATCATTGCTACTCCTGAGCATAACCACACAGTTCCAGCTGCTTTGAAGAATGTTATCGAATGGTTATCATATGAGATCCATCCGCTTGATGGTAAACCGGTTATGATTGTGGGAGCCTCATATCATACTCAAGGTTCATCACGTGCTCAATTGCATTTGAGACAAATTTTAGAGGCACCAGGAGTTAATGCTGTTGTTTTACCTGGTAATGAATTCTTATTAGGTAATGTTAAAACAGCTTTTGATGATAATGGTGATTTGAAAGATCAACGTACTATTGATTTTCTTGATACAACTTTACAGAAATTTATTAAGTTTGCGAAGGTGATTAATATGATCGATGCTGACGACTATGAAAAGGAAGATTTATCGGCCACTGGTAAGACAGATACAACTGTAGAAGGTGTAGACATGGATGATCCTGATTGGTTAAATAAGGCTGCAAAGAAAGTTAACGCTGTGGAAGGCAATACATATGTTAAATTGGATAGCGGTCTTTTGACTGTTAACCAGTTGAATTACATGTTGAAGACTACTCCAATTGAATTGACTTATGTTGATGAAAATAATCAATTTATCTATTACAATCGTTTCTTGCCAACTGAAAAGATGTTAGCTAAGAGAACTCCTGAACAAGTTGGAGATTCATTAACCACAGTCCATCCAGGTAAAGAACGTGTTATTAAGCATGTTAAGCAAGTTATCCACATGTTGAGAAGCGGTAAGACGGATCTAGTTTCAATGCCAGTACCCGGAGGCGATAGTGACCATCATGTTATGCATTACTACAAAGCTATGCATGATGAAGAGGGTAACTATAAAGGTGTTAATGAATGGGCTGTTGATTTGAAACCTATCGTTAATGAATACTTAAAACAAACTGGTCAAATGTTAGTTCCAGATCCAAATGCTAAGGTTGATGCCACTTCAGGCGCTTCAAAGAAACCAGATGCACCTGTAGATGCAACAGCTAGTGCTTCTAAAGAAGAAACAGAAAAAGAAGTTAAACCGGAAGTTGATGCTACAAGTAGTGCATCGAAACACTAAATAAAAGAGCAAGATGTTAATAAGTTTAATTGGATAATAAGAACAGCTTCTATTAAGAGATTCAAGTACGTGATTTATAACTTGAATGCTTAATGGAGGCTGTTTTTTTATTAAAATTTCTTTTTTCTAAAAAGATAATATCCCAGAATTAAAAATATTGCAGTATATATTAATGTCCCTAAAAGTAGTTCTATGTTGGTTAAATGACTAGTGTCATGGTAAACGGCATAGTTATAGTACTGAGCGGTCAAATTGTACATATTTAGTGGATTCCATTTAACCAAATTTAGTAAGTGAGCATTAGTATTCAAAAGTTGTGATGAAGCTGTTTGACCCATGAAAACGATGGCTAAATTAATAGTGATGACGATTGAATTGGATTTAATTAGACTAGAACTTAAAAAAATCAAACTGACGATTAAAGTTGAAGCCACAAGATCTATTAAGGTTGTGTTTAACATGTTGATAACTAAACTTTGAGAATACTTATTGATAATCAACCAAGAAACATGGGCTTTTAGTGGTGTCAGTTGAAGTAATAAAGTAAAAATAATAGCCAAAAAGTGGAGAAATAGGTTATAGATTGAAATGACTAATAATTTTGATGCAAAAACTTGGAATCTGTTAGGAGCTTTATAGATTGTTAATAGAATAGTGTGATATTGATATTCCATGGAAAGGACAGTTGAGCAGACGATGATTAGAGCTAATAAGATCCATTCCCCTGAATTGTAAGTTGCCATAATCAAGAGTCTTTGCTCAGAATTGCCAATGAAAGCTCTTGACAGCATCATTAAACACAAAATTAATATGGGCGCAATCCACGTAATCTTTTGATGGGTAATTTTGAAGAATTCATTCTTTATACTTTGTTTCATTTTATTCACCTAGACTGACCTTTTCTTAAAAATTTGGTATCCGATAATTAAAAATAAAATGGTCGAAAATTTCAATAACAAGTTAGCCACTTGGACAAAATAAATTGAATCCAAGTGATATCAGTATTTGAAGTTTATAAATATGTCTTTAAGCGCCACAGGAACTAGCAAAGAGTTCTTGTGGCGTTTTATAGTTCAATAACTTTCTAGGCATATTGTTGAGCTTAAATTCTATGTCTCTTATTACTTTTGGGCTGACTGTATCCAGTGACAGCCCTTTGGGCAAGTCACGACGTATCATTCGATTATGTACTTCATTTGTTCCACGTTCACAAGATGTATATGGGTGTGTGAAGTAAACATCCGCAACGCCAGCCATATCAGATGATAGATTAGAGAACTCAGGGCCATTGTCTGCAGTGATTGAATTGATAAGATCACCATAGTTCTTTATGATCTCTTTCATAGCATAATCTACAGAGTCGGCATCTCTACCGTCAATAAGTCTCATTATTTCAAAGCGTGTCTTACGCTCTATGAGCGTTAAGACGACACTCTCATGGCCATTTCTTTTGCCCACAATCGTGTCTATCTCAAAGTCCCCAAAGGATTCTCTGCTATCAACACTTTTAGGGCGTTTCTCAATACTACGACCAAGTAGACGCTTATGCTTTTTTGAAGTATGTTGCTTAGTCGGTCTAGTTGACTTTTCTACCAGATCAATATTCCGGATTTCAAGTCGTTGTTCATCAATATATTTGTAAAGTGTAGTAGTACAAACCATTTCATCTACTAAGAATAATTCTTCGTTCTTAGCTCGTCCAACGGCCGTATCAGGTGACCATCCATTATCTATGAACTGGCTTACAAAGAAGCCTAAAAAGGCTGTGACTTGGTCGAATTTAGAAGGACGATGGCAAAGCTTACGGTTCTTTACATACTTTTGATGTGCAGTGTCAGGAAAGTAGCAATTCAAGTGTTGAACTTTACCATTAACTTTCTTGATCTGCTCAACAGTACCTCTGTTAATTTCATTATTAATAGTCTGAGGTGAAACGCCGATAGCTTTAGCTATCTGGCGATTCGAGTAGCCAATTGAATGAAAGGAAGCAATCTTTCCACATTCAATTTCAGTTAAATGATGTCCTTTAGGACGATTTATGATATTCTGTTCTAGCACCAAGACGAAAAACCTCTTTCATTGTTTGTGTGAGAACTCCAATGATACCTGATTTTTACGTCTTGGTGTTTTTATTTTGTCATTTTTCTAAAGTGGCTAACTTGATTATAAAATTCGCCAAAATAAAATGGTGTAAAGAAGAGTACAGATAATCAGTTCCGAACTATTCAGATGCGAGCTGTTCATAAGTTGTGGATTAGCCAATTGATTGGATACATAAATCATATTGAGAGGATTCCATTTGATGAAATTAAATAGTGGATATAAGGCCGTTGAAATGACGGCTCCTAAGAAACCAATGATTAGACCAATGCCAATAACAAGGGGATTGATTTTTAACCAAGAAATTAGTAAGAGGGCTAATGCAATGATGAAGATTGAATAAATGAATCCACCGCTGAGATTAAGTAGTAAAGTTCCTAAAAATTTGGCGTGATAGCCATTAAATAGTATAAATTTCAAAATCATTGTAAAAATGAGGTTCATTATTAATAGAAAAAAACTATATAGTAACATTACTAAAAATTTAGCTAGATAGATCTGCCACTTGTGTGAAGTCTTGTAGAGCAAATTGATAATGGTATTGTTCTGATATTCCATGGATAGGATTGAAGAGGAGATAGTTACCAGAATGATAATGATCCACTGGCTAGATCCAAAACCGTTGTTCAGGAGGAAATTGGCATTGTGATTAGTGAGATAGGTATAAATCATTAATAATAATAAGGTGATTACGCCATATAGTGGCATTTTTTGACAACGAAATTTAAAAAGTTCTTGTTTCAAGTTGTTAAGCATGATTTTTTACCTCCTGATTTTTAAGTAAGTTGACAATGGTTCTTTCTAAAGTAGGGCGTTGAGGGACCAATTCTAGTAGGTTAATTCCATTGTTAAAAAGTATTTTTTGAACATTTTTGATATCTTGACGTTTAACAATTAATCTATCGTTTGAAGTTATCTGATAATTGGTTAATAAAATTTTAGTTTTGTCGGGTTGATCAGTTAAAATTACGTAATAGTCATAATTAGTTTTTAAAAAAGCCGACATTGGTTTGGTCAAAATGATTTTACCGTTGTTGATCAGAATCATTTCAGTCATAACTTTTTGTAGTTCGCTCAAAATATGACTAGAGATCAAAAAGGAACAACCGTTTTGAGCGTATTCTTTGATAATTTTCCGAATTAAAATGGTTGCTTCGATGTCTAAGCCATTCATTGGTTCATCGAGAATAACTAGTTGGGGATGATTCAATAGAGCAATACCGATACCTAATTTTTGTTTCATACCTAAGGAATACTCTTTGGCCTTTTGATCGATATATTTATTCATTCCTAATAAAGTGATGATATGTTGCATATCGATTGGATCCGTCGAGTAAAGACTGAGATTCTGTGTACCAGTCAAAAAGGGATAGATAGCGGGATGTTCAATTAAGGCGCCAACTTTTTCTAAGGCGTGATGATCATTTTCCGTAATCTTCTGATTGTTTAAATTGATTTCACCGTTGAATTTAGTTAGTCCGAGAATCGACTTCATGATTGTTGTTTTCCCAGCCCCATTGGGTCCAATTAAGCCAACAATACTGCCGGAAGTGATGGAGAAAGTTGCATTATTAATGATTTTTTTCTTGCCTATGATTGTACTGACCTGCTTGATTTCTAACATTTGTAACACCCTCTGATATTTATTTGCTACCTCTAATTTCGATTAAACTTTCTCTGTGTACAAGCAAGTAATTCTCAACTTAGGTACAAAAGAAACTAACAAGCGCGCAAATATAAGTTACCTTTGATGTATAAAAGTTTGATATATCAGGGACTAGTGGGTTGCTTAAAAATTTTGGACATAAAAAAAGCTCATCTGAGGGGGGATGAGCTCGTTTTTTTGTTGTACAAATGCACAACGACATTACCAGTAGTGTCGGGGGAAAGATATGAATGCTTTATGAGGGTTTCCAATTTCTTTTAAATATTAAATAGAGAGGGATTTGTTAATTAATTAATGAAAGCATTCAAAGTAAATTATTGTAATGGGATTTTTCTTAATTGATTGAGGGGGTCAATTAAGAATTTAAATTTGTGAGTTAACGATATGAGGATGTATCGTAACTTTTTTTAAGAGTTAAAGGAAGGAATCGCATCTCATATCTTTTCCCTTTCACAGTTATAAATATAGCATATATGTTTAAACATGTCGGTTCAAAATAGAACAAAATATTTTTTTGTTTTTAGGATAAAATAATGAATTGATTGAGTAATAATAATTCGATATTGTGTTTTAAAACGAGTGAATAAATTTTAAACAACAAAAAAGCTCATCTGAGGGGGATGAGCTTGTCTTTTCGTTACGATTATGTAACGACATTACCAGTAGTGTCAGGGGAAGATATGAATGATTCTGATAAAATTTCCAAATTGAGGGATTTGGTATTAATAATGGAAAGCATTCAAATTGAATTTATAATTGGGATAACTCGCAATAAGTACGAATTGATTGAGGGAACAATTCATATTTATTAGTTCGCTTAGATTTCGGTATGAGGATGTATACCGTGATCCGTGTATCAAAATTAATAAAGGAGGAATCATAAATGATTCATACCTTATCCCCTTTCACAGTTATAAATATAGCACATATGTTTAAACATAATTTTTCAATTATTGTAAATTTATTTGTTTGTTTTTAATATCACAATATTTGTTTCTTGATAACTAGAAGATATTAATAAAATAGGGTTCTATGAGATATAATGATTGATTAATTTTGATAATTAAGCTCATTTAAAATTAATTATCAAAATTTATTGAAAAAGATAATCTATTTGTATTCGAATTAATCAAAATAAGTCAAAAAAAAACAGCTCATCTGGGGGGACGGGCTTGTTTTTTGTTACACGTTTGGTGTAACGGCATTACCAGTAGTGTCAGGGGAAGATATGAATGCTTGTGAGGTTTCCATATTTGTCAAATAGAGAGGGATTTATTAATTAATTAATGAAAGCATTCAAAGTAAATTATTGTAATGGGATATTACAAACGTATCGTTTAAGTAAAAATTGATTGAGGGGGGCAATTTTTATTGTTGATACGAATGAACTTTATAGGTTAACGATATGAGGATGTGTATCGCAACCTTCATTAAGAGTTAAAAAAGGAAGGAATTGCATTTTCATATCTAAACCCCTTGCACACTTATAATATACCACATGTTTTTAAACAGTTAAATTCATTTTCGAAAAAAATATTTATTTGTTTTTAATATCACAAAATCAATAAATAGTTAGATAATAGCGGTATCATAAAATTTTTGTTAATAAAGGATAATCAACACATATGGAGGAAGTGAGGATTAAAAATAATTTAATTGGTTAATATCAAGATATTATATAAACAAAATATATTTTTTTAAATATCTTGTAAACGTTTTTAATGTATTAGTGAATAAATTATAATGATAAGAAAAAAGGACGGTGTCTATTATGAAAGTAAGTATTGTAGGTTGTACACACGCAGGAACTTTTTCAGCGATGAACATTTTGAAGGAACATCCAGATTGGGAAGTCTCTGTTTTTGAAAGAAATGATAATTTATCTTTTCTATCCTGTGGGATTGCACTTTGGGTAAGTGATCGTGTTTCAGATCCTAATAAGATGTTTTATGCTAGCCCAGAAGCATTGACTGATATGAGTGCACATATGTACATGCAACATGATGTGACTGATATTGACTTTGATAACAAGAAATTGTCAGTGAAAAACTTAGCAAATGGTGATACTTTTAGCCAAACATACGATAAGTTAGTAATTACAACTGGCTCAGCCCCAATTATTCCTCCAATTCCTGGAATTGATTCAGATCGTGTTATGTTGTGTAAGAACTGGACTAATGCTAATGAATTGAAAGAAAATGCTAAAGACATCAAGAGTGCCATTGTTATTGGTGCTGGTTATATTGGTGCAGAATTGGCTGAAGGTTATGCTACTTTAGGCAAGGAAACAACATTGATCGATGCTTTACCAGATGTTTTGGCTAAGAATCTTGATCCGAATATGTCAGCTGTTGCCGAAAAAGATTACGTTGATAATGGTGTAACTTTAGGCTTGAGTGAAAAAGTAGAGTCATTTGAAGAAACAGATCATAGTGTAATTGTTAAAACTGATAAGAATACTTATGAAGCAGACATCGCCGTTATGTGTGTTGGCTTCCGTCCTAATACAAAGATGTTTGCTGATAAATTTGAAACTTTACCAAACGGTGCATTAGTTGTAGATAAATATATGCATACAAGTATTCCAGATGTTTACTCAGCAGGTGATGCAGCGTCTGTACATTATAATCCAACCGGTGACAATCAATATATTCCTTTAGCAACTAACTCAGTTCGTCAGGGTATTTTAGTTGGTAAAAATATTGAGAAAGATACCGCCGAATATATGGGTACACAAGCTAGTTCAGCTGTTGAATTATTCGGCAGAACTTATGCAGCTAGTGGATTGACTAAAGTTCATGCGGATGCATTGGGCAAGAACGTTGCTGAAGTTTCACTTGAAGACAATTATCGTCCTGAATTTATGTTGTCAACAACTCCTGTATTGATGAATTTAGTTTGGGATCCAGAAACAAGAGTAGTGCTTGGTGGTGCTTTGACAAGTAAGTATGATGTATCACAATCAGCTAACTTGTTATCACTTGCTATTCAAAAGAAAGTTACGATTGATGAATTATCAATGGTTGATTTCTTGTTCCAACCAAACTTTGATAAACCAGTTAATTATGTTAGTGCCTTAGCAGGTGCTGCTGTTGAAAAAGCTGATTCAGCTATTAACGAATAATTGAAGATTATGAAGGTAGCTTTCGGGCTGCCTTTTTTTGTATGTTTTTTTGGAATAACCGTTGTTCTATGCGATATTGTGGAAACAAGCTACGCAGGCCTGCTTCGCTCTCTAAAATTCATAAATTATTCTTATTTTGTTAAAACTCCTTTCATAAAATCACGGTACTATGTATACATAGTCAAATATGGCTATTCAAAAAACGAGGTGAATGCTTATGAAAAAACATCCGATTCTTGTTCTCACGGGTGTATCTGTCTTAGCTACTGTTTGTACTAAGATGATCAGAAGTCACAATGAAAAGAAATTTTTAAACTAATTAAAAAGTACTAACATTCAAATTAAAAATACAACCATTCAAAACAAATAACTATTTAACTAACCTGAGGTAAATAATATGAAAAACGATAATAATATAGGCTTGCGTAAGCAAGCCCTTTTTGTGTTTTCGACGTTAATAATTTTACTTATTGCCTAATATCTCATATTATTTTGATAGTTAGTAAGGAGAGTTTTGATATGGCAAAACGTTATGTGCGTTATTATTCTGGAACTTTTATCATTAATTTGATTATTATTTCGATTATCTTTGCTTGCACTGGTTTGGTTCCTTTTGGTAGTAATAACTTTTTGAGTAGCGACTTGGGTACTCAATATTTAACATTCTTAACGGAGCTTAGAAGACAAATTGTGTCAGGAAATTTGCATTTATATCTGTTTAGTCAATCTTTAGGTGATAATTTTTTTCCCGTTATGAGCTACTATCTTTTATCGCCCTTTAATCTATTATTAGTTTTCTTTAGTGCTCGGAATATTCCGATTGCAGCTGATATTTTGATTATGATCAAGATATCCACAATGGGTGTAACGATGGCATTCTTTTTAAAAGAGTACTTTCAAGAGCGTAGTGCCGCTAATTGGATATTTACGATTGCTTATAGTTTTTGTGGCTTTGTAGCGTCGTACTTTTATGATCTAATGTGGTTAGATGCCTTAATTATGCTACCTTTGGTAGCTGTTGGTGTGATGCGTGTGATCAAGCACCATCAATATGTGCTGTATTATTTTTCTATTTTATTTTCAATCATCTTTAATTATTACTTGGGTTACATGCTCTGTATTTTTTCCGTTTGTTTCTTCATCTATATTGGATTAGAAGATAATCTATTTCATCAACAAGATAAATGGTTAGTTATCAGACGTTACTTGATCTCTTCTGTTTTAGCAGGGCTAAGTTCAGCAGTAGTTTTATTGCCAACTTTAATAGGAATGTTAAAAACAGCCAAGACTTCATTTAATATTCTCAATTATTTACCATCGGCACGTTTTGGTTTAGAGGCTTTAACTCAGTTAGGAATTGGAGGAAACAGCTTTGATCAACGTTTGGAACACGGTCCGTCTGTTTTCATGACATCAACGATTTTGATTTTATTATTAAGCTATTATCTTAGTTCACGTGTTAGTAATCGTGATAAACAGAATTCGGTTTTTTTATTAGGAATTTTGCTGATCAGTATGTTTGTGACAACTTTTAATACGATGTGGCATATGTTTCAAAATCCAGCTGGTTTTCCATTTCGAAATAGTTTTATCTTTTCTTTTGCATGCATCTTTATTGCTCGAAAGGCCTGGCAAAGTGGGGTAGTTAATGAATTAGACGTTATAACGAAGGCAACATGTATTGCTGGTATCTTAATTTGTTTAGGTTATTTAACTGAATGGCTCTTGCCTAAGATTATTGAAAAATTAGGCTTTGATAGTATCAGTTTGAATTACAGTATTGATTACTTCTGGTTGAGCTTGGTTTGCATTATTCTTTCAGGACTAACGCTTTTATTGCTGAATCGTAATAAGAATTTCTTGTTGATTTTATTTTTAATGGTTGGGTTTGAAGTGATCGCCAATTTTAATTCAGTAATGGCAACAGCTGACTTTGGGAACCAGGCTATTTATCAGAATGAATTTGATCGAGAGAACACAATTTTAAAAGAAGTGAAAGATCGAAGTAACTTGGGACATCGAATAATCGTTTCTAAGTCGGGATTGAATAAAGCCTTCCCTGAAAAATATAATAATTATAACGATCCTATTCTCTTCAATATTAATGGTTTGAGTTTGTACAGTTCTACGTTAAATCAAAATACTTTAGAGATGATGAAGAATTTAGGGTATTTTAGTCTCAATGTCAGAAGAATTAGTTATTATGGCGGTACTAAGTTAACTAATGCCTTGCTGGGTGTTTATTATCGAGTTCGTCAGTGGGGAAGTCACTATCATGTAGAGGAAAATTATAAAGCTCCGACTTTAGGCTTTCTAGCTGATAATAATATCTATGACTTTAAAATGAGATCAGGTCAAGCTTTGTCTAATCAAGAAAGATTATGGCAGGCCCTGAATGGCAATAGTACAGAATATTTTAAAAATTCACTCTTAACCAGCATGCAACAGAGTGTTATTGGTAATCAAAAGCTATATACTTATCAGTTAACTACGAGAACAACAGGACCGTTATACTTTTATGTAACGCCTTTTAATTACGACAAGTCTAAAATTTATGTTAATGGTAAGAGAACCAAGACTTCATCGATTAATGTCTATAAAGCAGCAACGTTATATTTGGGTAACTTTAAACGAAATAAACAAGTGGAGATAAGGATTCTAACGAATAAAACTTTGGGATTAAATCCACGCTATTTTCAATCTTTAGATCAGTCTAAATTTGATTTATCAGTAGATAATTTTAAAAGGCGGTCATTAAATGTTAAATCGGATTTGAATCATGATACGGTTCGAGGCTCAATTAATGTAGATCAGGATGCACCATTATTATTGAGTATTCCTTATGATGATGGCTGGAGTGCGTACGTTGATGGTAAAAAAGTTAAAATTAATAAAGTAGTTTCAAATTTGATGGCGATTGATCTCAAAAAGGGTCAGCATAATGTAGTTCTAAATTATCAAGTTCCTGGTTTAAAGCTGGGCTGGCTTGTTTCTGCCGTTGCCGTTATACTGTTCATAAGTTTTATTTTGATAGTTAGATCAAAGGATAAATTACGAGATATATAATAGCTAATTTTTGTAAATATTATCGAAATATTTGCAAAATTCTGTAGATGTTATAAGATTCTGATATGAAGCGTTTACATTAAAAACGGGGTGAAATTTGATGTCCAATGAATATATTATGGCGATAGATGAAGGTACAACTAGTACTCGTGCTATCATTTTTGACCAAAAGGGGAATAAGATAGCTGATGCTCAACGTGAGTTCACACAGTATTTTCCTGAACCTGGCTGGGTTGAACACGATGCTAATGAGATTTGGAACGCTGTGCAGTCAACAATAGCTAATGTTTTTATTGAATCAGGAATTAAACCAGATCAAATTAAGGGTATTGGTATTACAAATCAACGTGAAACGACAGTGGTTTGGGATAAGACGACAGGTCTTCCTATCTATAATGCAATTGTTTGGCAAAGTCGTCAGACAACCGATATTGCCGAAAAATTGGCTGGTCGTGGTTATGGTGAGATGATTCATGAAAAGACAGGCTTATTGATTGATCCATACTTTTCCGCTACAAAGATTCGTTGGATTTTGGATCATGTTAAAGGAGCTCAAAAACGTGCTGAAGATGGAGAACTCCTTTTTGGAACAATTGACAGTTGGTTACTTTGGAAGCTGTCTGGTGGTGCAGCTCACATAACCGATTATTCTAATGCTAGTCGTACAATGCTTTTCAATATTCATAGTTTGGAATGGGATAAAGATATTTTAAGAATCTTAAATATTCCACAAGCAATGTTGCCAGAGGTTCGTCCTAATTCTGAAGTCTATGCTAAGACAAAAGACTATCATTTTTATGGATCAGAAGTTCCTATTGCTGGAATGATCGGTGACCAACAGGCTGCTTTATTTGGTCAAATGGCTTTTGAACCAGGAATGGTAAAGAATACTTACGGAACTGGTGCTTTTATTGTTATGAATACTGGTGAGAAACCACAGTTGTCTGATAATAATTTATTAACTACTATTGGATATGGTATTAATAATAAAATTTATTACGCACTTGAAGGTAGTATTTTTGTGGCTGGATCAGCCATTCAATGGTTAAGAGATGCAATGAATTTGGTCGATTCTGCTCCTCAATCTGAAGAGGCTGCTTTAGCTTCAACAGATCAAGATGAGGTCTATGTTGTACCAGCTTTCACGGGATTAGGTGCTCCATATTGGGACGCTGATGCTCGTGGTGCAGTCTTTGGTTTAACTCGAGGAACAACTAAGAATGATTTCATTAAGGCTACTTTGCAATCATTAGCCTATCAATCACGTGATGTTCTAGATACAATGAAGAAAGATACTGGCATCGATATACCAACCTTAAAAGTTGATGGTGGTGCTGCCAATAATCGTTATCTAATGCAATTTCAAGCTGATATTTTACAGACTCCAGTTCAAAGGGCCAAAGACTTGGAGACTACTGCTTTGGGAGCTGCCTTTTTAGCTGGATTAGCAGTGGGTTATTGGGATAATTTATATGATATTAAGAAACAATATGCTACTGGTGCTACATTTGAACCAGAGATGGATCAAGAACACGCAGATTACTTATATGAAGGTTGGCGTGAAGCAGTTAGTGCAACTAGAAAATTTAAGCATAAGACAACTAAATAAAAGGCGAAGCATCGCCTTTTTTGCTGTTTAGGAGTTAGAGATGGATAAAGATTACATTTTAGCAATTGATGAGGGAACAACAACAGCTCGGGCAATTATTTTTGATCACAGTGGTCAACGGGTTGCGATGGCAAGACATCCAATCAGACAAATTTTGCCTAATCCAGGGTGGGTTGAACATGAACCAAATGAAATTTGGAATGCTGTACAAACAACTATTGCGACGGCGTTGATTGACTCTGGGATTAAACCAAAACAAATTAAAGCAATCGGAATTGCTAGTCAAAGAGAAACCACGGTTGTTTGGGACAAAAAGACTGGACTTCCTATATATAATGCAATTGTTTGGCAGAGTCGTCAGACTTCTAAGCTAGCCAACGATTTTATTAAAGCTGGTTATAAAGATGAAATTCATCAAAAGACTGGATTAATTATCAGTCCTTACTTTTCAGCAACAAAGATTCGTTGGATCTTGGATCATGTTGATGGTTCTCAAGAACGGGCTGAAAAAGGTGAACTTTTATTTGGAACTATTAATACTTGGCTGTTGTGGAAATTGACTGACGGTGAAAGCTTTATGACTGATTGTGCCAATGCTAGTCGAACAATGCTTTATAACATCAATACCCTTGAATGGGATGATGATTTATTAAAACTATTTAATATTCCTCGAGTAATGTTGCCAGAAGTTAAATCCAATTCAGAAGTTTTCGGTATAACGAAGAATTATCAATTCTATGGTTCAGAGATTCCGATTTCTGGAATGACTGGTTCACAACAAGCCTCATTATTTGGCCAAATGGCTTTCGAACCAGGGATGGTAAAGAATACTTATGGAACTGGTGCGTTTGCAGTTATGAATACTGGTAACAAACCTGCAATGTCAGATAATAATTTATTGACGACAATTGCTTATGGTATAAATGGCGAAATCAAGTATGCCTTGGAAGGTAGTGTGTTTGTTGCCGGAGCAGCTTTGCAGTGGTTACGGGATGATATGAAATTGATTAGTTCCACACCTGCAACTTCTGATGCAGCGAAGAATTCGATTGATGATAATGAGGTTTATGTAGTACCAGCTTTTGCCGGCTTAGGTGCACCATACTGGGATAACGAGGCTCATGGAACTATTTTTGGTTTGACTAGAGGAACGACAGACAAAGATGTAATTAAGGCTACTTTACAGGCCATTGCTTATCAAACGAAAGACATTATTGGAACAATGAGTTCTGACTCAAAGATTCCAATTGAAGTTTTAAAGGTTGATGGAGCAGCTTCTGCCAATGACTATCTCATGCAATTTCAAGCCGATATTCTGGGAATATCTCTTCAAAGATCATCTGAATTGGAAACAACTTCTTTAGGTGTGGCATTCATGGCAGGACTAGGAGTGGGCTATTGGAAAGATTTGGATGATATTAAGCAAAATTATCAGGCAGGTAAAATTTACCAGCCAAAAATGTCAGAAACTGTACGTACAAATTTATATGATGGATGGAAAGATGCTGTTGAAGCAACGATGGCATTTAAACATAATATCTAATTTAAATAAGAGTCTATCTTAAAAGACTCTTATTTTTTATTGTTGATATAAAAGGATTCTTATGAATTTTATTAAAAAAACTTTGACATGAAGTTTTTGAAAGTTTAATATTAATACATCATTGTGTAATGTGAGGAGAATTTTTTAATGGATGAGAAGAAGGACCGAGGATTTTTCGGTCAACCGACAGGTTTACGCACCTTGTTCTTAACTGAATTTTGGGAGAGATTCAGTTATTACGGTATGCGTGCCATTTTACTTTTCTATATGTACTATGCTGTAACTAAAGGCGGTCTAGGAATGGACCGTACTACTGCTGCTTCTGTTATGTCTATCTATGGTTCATTAGTTTATATGTCTAGTGTTCTGGGTGGATTTATCAGTGACAGACTATTAGGGGCCAGAAGAACTGTCTTCTGGGGTGGTGTTGCCATTATGCTTGGTCATATTGTGCTATCACTTCCTATTGGTGAGACAGGACTGTTTTCATCAATCGCTCTTATCGTTATTGGTACCGGACTATTGAAGCCAAACGTATCCGAAATGGTTGGTGGACTATATAGTGAAGGGGATCCAAGACGTGACTCAGGATTTAGTATTTATGTCATGGGTATTAACTTAGGTTCATTGTTTGCTCCACCAGCAGTAAATGCTATGAGTAATCACTTTAACTTCCATGCTGGTTTTTCACTAGCTGCTATCGGTATGTTTATTGGCTTAATTGTTTACTGGTGGGATGGTCGTAAATATCTTCCTGAAGAAAGTTTACATGCTCCAGATCCAATCACGGATAAAGAACGTACTAAGTTCTTCCAACGTGTTGCTCTTGTAGTCTTAGTATTGGCTATTATTGTAATTGTAATGATCTTTGCTCATGCCTTTACAATTGATAATATCATCACAATTATTAGTATTCTTGGTATTGCTTTACCAATTGGTTACTTTATTATGATGATTTCAAGTAAGAAAGTTACTAAGATTGAAAGATCACGTGTACTTGCTTATATTCCTTTGTTCTTGGCTGCCGTTATTTTCTGGGCAATTGAAGAACAAGGTTCAGTTGTTCTAGCCTTATTTGCTGCTGAACAAACAAGACTCAGTTTTGCAGGATTTAAATTATCAGCTCCATTGTTCCAGATGCTTAACCCATTCTTTATCATTATCTATACACCATTCTTTGCTTGGTTATGGATTAAGTTGGGCAACCGTCAACCATCATCTCCATCTAAATTCTGGATGGGATTAGTTGCAACGGCCATTTCATACTTTGTTTTGATTATTCCTTTGATGGGAATTGCGCCAGGAGCAAAAGTTAGCCCACTTTGGTTAGTATTGAGTTGGGGTATTATTGAAATTGGTGAAATGCTAATTTCTCCAGTTGGTTTGTCAGCTACAACAAAACTTGCTCCTAAGGCTTTTAAGGGTCAAATGATGAGTATGTGGTTCTTAGCTGATTCTGCTGGACAAGCTGCTAATGCGCAAATTGTTAAGTTATACAACCCAGGGGATCCACATAATGAAATGATGTTCTTTGGTGTGACTGGAATTGTAACACTTGTAGTAGCAGTTATTTTGGTATTGTTTGTACCAAAGATCAAGAAACTTATGCAAGGTGTTAACTAAATTAAAATTAATATAAAGTCTTAGCTGATTTTAAATCAGTTGAGGCTTTTTTGTATGGTTTAGTTGTTTGCAAAATCTCTGTAGATTGTTAGAAGTCAAGCATTGTGTTCCAGTCAGATTCTTCTTATTGTGGCGATGACATATTATTTCGTATTAAAAAATTCCATTTTTTAGATTAAATAACAATTATTTTAAAAAATCCCTTGAAATGAAGTTGGTTTTTCGTTAATATTATTAAGTCGAATGAAGACAGAGCAACTCATGGAGGGGTAGCGAAGTCTGGCTAAACGCGGCGGACTGTAAATCCGCTCCTTCGGGTTCGGTGGTTCGAATCCACTCCCCTCCATTCATTGGGTTATAGCCAAGCGGTAAGGCAATGGACTTTGACTCCATCATGCGCTGGTTCGAATCCAGCTAACCCAATTAATGAAAAAAGGCAAAATTCTGAATATGAATTTTGCCTTTTTATTTTTCTAATTTTCCAGCATTGATTAATTTTTTACTGAAATATTGTATAATTGATGGAAGTAATGCGCATAAAGGAGTGCCAAAAATGAAGGTACCAGTATATATACAAATTCACAATCAGATAAGAAAAGAAATTGAATCTGGCAAATGGAGCGTTGGAGAACGCATTCCATCTGAAAGACAGCTTTCACAAGATTTTGACGTTAGTAGAATGACATTACGGCAAGCTATCCAAACGCTTGTAGATGAGGGAATCTTACAAAGACAAGTGGGTTCTGGAACCTATGTTGCTAGTAGTAAAGTTCAAGAGAAAATGTCTGGAACAACTAGTTTTACTGAGATAACTGAGAGTCAGGGTAAGAAACCTTCAAGTAAGACTGTTTCTTACCATGTTGCTGATCCCTCAATCAGTGAAATGGAGAAATTGAAATTAAAAGATGGTAATCAAGTTTTACGAATGGAAAGAATTCGTTATGCTGATAATCAACCAATTTGCTTTGAAGTTGCTACAATTCCGGTTGATATTGTAAAATCACTTGATAAGGAAGACATTACGTCTTCTCTTTACAAGGCCTTGGAAACTAAAGCAGATCTTAAATTAGGTAATGCTACGCAAACTGTATCGGCAATTCTTGCATCTGAGAAGATAGCTAACTTTTTGAATGTTAAGCGTGGTTCTGCTATCTTACGATTAAGACAAGTTACCACTCTGGATGATGAGCGTCCATTTGAATATGTTCGTTCACAATATGCTGGGGATCGTTTTGAATTTTATTTAGAGCGATAATCATTTTCTTTCGCAAAAAGTTTAGGGTAATATATTGTTTGATATGTTTTTAAATCTTTAACTGGGAGTCACCACATATGCAAAGTTTTATTAAAAAGTACAGTATCTTCTTGATGCTATACATTGTTTTTCAACCAGTACTAGATGCTGTTACTGGATTGATGACTCAAGCACATATGAACGTTTCGTTTGGGGTATTGATTCGTATGGCCGTTATGGCTGTTACGGTTTTCTATTTGCTGATATTTCTGATTTTAAATCGGGACAATAAGCATGGGTTCATGATGATCGGTTATTTTGTCCTGTTAGCAATTGTTTCAGCTATCAGTTTGTTTATAAATTACAAAACTAAAGTATTGTTTATTACAAGCTTGGAAGTCACAACTTTAGCAAAGAGTTTATACTATCCGGTCATGTTGTTAGCTTACTTGTATGCTTTTGAAGAGTTAGCAGAGGATCGAATCATCAATCGTTTCTTTCCTAAGGTCATTTTCTTTGCTGTAAATATTATCAGTATTATTATGATCGTCGCTCACTTTACTAATTCAAGTTTCAGTTCTTACTCATACTATAAGCTGGGCGAGAGTGGCTGGTTCTTTGCTGCCAATGAATTGAGTGCAATTGTTTCAATTACATTCCCAATTATGATTTGGTATGCTTTGAAAAAAATCAATACTTGGTCACGTATTTATTATTGGATAACGATTATAGTTGCCATCTACGCAGATCTATTGATTGGAACGAAGGGCTCACTCTTAGCGCTCTTGTTCAGTATCTGCATGGGAATCTTAGCAACAATCGTGCAATTCTTTATGTATAAAGATGGTCGCAAGTATTTCGTTGGGATTTTTGCAATGTTAGCTATCACTTTAGGTGGAATAGTTGTTGCATATCCTGCTATGGCGGTCTCTAAGACATCTGAATTACATACTGAGATGATCAAAGATAAAAAACAAAAGGCTAAAACTAAGAAGGGTATCACTAAAGATCAAAAGAAATATGTTCAAACTAATAAGACTGTTTCTTATCTTTTCAGTGGTCGTACCGTTTATTTCGAAAATGCGGCACATAACTTTAGTAAAGCAACGCCAGCACAAAAGATTTTTGGAATGGGTTATGCAACTAGTTTCAAACATGAAAGAGATGCCAAGTTGGTGGAGATGGACTATGTTGATATCTTCTTCCAATTTGGATTAATTGGTACAATTGTTTATATGGTGCCACTACTATATTGTTTGATTTATCTAATAGGAGCATTCCTCAGAAAATTCAAATACATGTGGTCTTATAAATGGGCCATGTTGGTAGCATCTGTAGCGCTGGGATTCGGAATGGCCTTGATGACAGGACATGTTATTGAAGCACCATCAGTAAGTATCTATTTTGTTTCCGTTCTAGCTTATGCAATGCTTAATGCTAAAATTTTCTTGAGAACTAATGAAGATCCATATACAATCGATGTTGAATCGTAAATAAAAACAGGTTGTCAATTGACAACCTGTTTTTATTTACGATTTTTTTCTTGTTTGATTAATTTCATATATTTAGGAATGGCCAACATTCTTCCAAATCTTGTTGGTTCAGTGATTAGACGGTAGAACCATTCTAGACTGAGTTTTTGGAATACTTTAGGGGCACGCTTCTTAGTACCAGAGAAAACATCAAAACTGCCACCGACACCAATCCAAATAGCATCTGCCTTTTGACGATACTTTTCGATGAAGTATTCTTGCTTAGAGTATCCCAACGCTACCAAAATAATATTAGGCTTCTTTTCTGCAATTTCGTCAACAATTGGGGCATCATCTTTAAAATAGCCGTCATGATAGCCAACTAGATCAACTTGAGGATAATCTTTTTCAATTTTGTCAGCAGTAGCTTTGATTACTTCTGGTTTAGCACCTAACAAGTAAACTTTTAATTGTTTGCGGTCTGCTGCTTCAATTAAATATTTTAATGTATCAAAACCGGTAATTCGTTCATGTAGAGGAGTGCCTAGGCTTTTAGCTCCCTTGATAATACCGATTCCATCAGGAATTACATAGTCAGCGTTATTAATGATTTTTAAAAATTTGCTGTCTTTTCTAGCTGAAAGGACAATTTCAGGATTAGCTGTTACGATAAACTTGTTTGCTTTAGTATCTAAATCGTAGTCTAAATATTTGTGAAATTGTTTTTCGGTAAAATTATCAAATTCTGTACCTAAAATATCTACTCTATTTTTGTGCATAGCATTCTCCTTTAATGTATTATTATACACGAGAAAGATTAATTTGAGAGGTGTCAAAATGCGTGTTTTACATATCAATGCCGGTAATGAGGACGGCGGAGCTCGTACATATATAGTTAGTTTAATGAAAGGTCAAAAAATAATAGGTGAAGAAAGTGCTTTATTGACTTTCCAAGAAGGTCCTGTTTCTAAAATGGCACGTGAAAATGGTTTGAATGTTGCGGTCATGCCACAGAAACAACGTTTTGACCTTTCTATTTTGAAACCACTAGCAAAATATATCAATAATAATGATTTTGATATTGTGCATACGCATGGACCACGCGCCAATTACATTTTTTCTTTAATTCGTAATAAGGTTCATGCTAAATGGGTAATTACAGTCCATTCTGACCCTCGTATTGACTTTTCTGGTGTAAGAGGTCAAGTTATGCTCAGATTAAATCTGCGTGCCTTAAAACGTGCTGATTTGTTATTTTACGTAAATCCTGATTTGGAAGAATACTTTGAATCTTTGAAAATAGATTCTAAAAAAACTTTTGAAGTGTTCAACGCTGTTGATTTTTCTAACGCTAATCCTAAATTTAATCGTCATTCAACATTCAATATTTTGGAAGTTGCACGATTGGTTGAAGTTAAAAACCATCGACTTTTGTTGAATGCCTTAAGTAAGGTTAAATTTAATTACCGTTTGACTTTAGTGGGTGATGGACCATTAATGGAAGAACTTCGAAAGTTAACTGTTGATTTGGGAATCGCTGAAAAAGTTGACTTTGTTGGGTTCAAAGAAAATACTGGTGATTTCTATCAGGATTGCGATGTATCAATTTTGACATCTAAATCAGAAAGTATGCCAGCTGTTTACCTGGAATCGGCTGCTAATGGAAAACCAGTTATTGCAACAAATGTTGGTGCTACGGATAAAGTTATTAATAATGAAAATGGCTGGTTAGTGGAATCAGATAATGAACAACAATTGATCGAAGCACTTAACGATGCTCATTCTTATTGGAAAGATGGCAATTTAAGTCAAAAAGGGATGGCATTGTATCAAGAAGTAAGAGATAACTACTCGATTGAGAAATTAGCTGAGAAAGTAAATGATGGGTATGAAGCGACTTTGAAGGCTAATTAGAGTAAAATAAGACCGTGATATCAAATAAATAAGGGAGTAATCATGACTCAATTTCAAGATGAAGATTTAACATTGCATACTGATTATTATGAATTAAATATGATGTATACATACTGGAAGAAAGGTTTGCACAATCGTCGTGCGGTTTTTGAAGTTTACTTCAGAAGTTTACCCTTCGACAATGGCTTTGCAGTATTTGCAGGTCTGGAACATGTTGTAGATTACTTGAAGAATCTCAACTTTTCTGATTCAGATATTGAATACTTACGTGAATATGGGGAATATGACGAAGAATTTTTACGCTGGTTGAAGGACATGCAATTCAGTTGTACAGTTCGCTCAGCTCTAGAAGGAGACCTGGTTTTCAATGAGGAACCAATTCTTCAAGTGGAAGGTCCATTGGCTCAATGTCAGTTGATTGAAACAGCTATTTTAAATATGGTTAATTTTCAGACATTGATTGCTACTAAAGCAGCTCGTATCAAGACTGTCTGTGGTGATGATCCAGTTATGGAATTTGGTTCGCGTCGTGCTCAAGAAGTTGACGCAGCTATTTGGGGAACACGTGCAGCTTATATTGCTGGCTTTGATGCTACAAGTAATGTTCTAGCTGGTAAGTTGTTTGGTATTCCTATTTCAGGAACTCATGCTCATGCCTTGGTTCAAACATATCGTAATGAATATGATGCTTTTAAAGCTTATGCCACAACTCATAAGGATTGTGTTTTCTTAGTTGATACTTATGATACTTTGAAGAGTGGAGTACCAAGTGCTATCAAGGTAGCTAAGGAAATGGGTGACAAGATCAACTTTTTAGGTGTCAGAATCGATTCTGGTGATATGGCTTACATCTCTAAGCGTGTTAGAAAGCAACTTGATGAAGCTGGGTTCCCCAATGCTAAGATCTATGCATCAAATGATTTGGATGAAAAGACTGTACTTAATTTGAAGATGCAAGATGCTAAGATCGATGTTTGGGGTATTGGTACAAAAGTTATTACAGCTTTTGATCAACCAGCTTTGGGTGCTGTTTATAAGCTAGTAAGCATTGAGGATAATCGTGGTAACATGATGGATACCTTGAAACTATCAAGTAATGCAGCTAAGATTTCAACTCCTGGTAAGAAACAAGTTTGGCGTATTACTAACAATCGTAAGAACGATAAATCCGAAGGTGACTATGTAACATTCTGGAATGAAGATCCTAGAGAACATAGTTCACTTTATATGTTCCATCCACAATACACTTATATCAATAAGACTGTTGAGGACTTCCAAGCTAAGCCATTGTTACATGATATTTTTGTTGATGGTAAATTAGTTTATGATCTACCAAATGTCAAAGATATTAAGAAGTATTGCATGTCCAACTTGGATTCACTTTGGGATGAGTATAAACGTATCTTGAATCCACAAGTTTATCCAGTTGATTTATCTTCAAAGTTATACAGTCATAAGATGAAATATATCGAAAAGATTCGTAATGACGTAAACAATATTAGATTAGGTGACTAAAAAATGAGACCATTGCAAAAAGAAATTATTGAATTTGAACATACAAAACCTGAAATTGATCCTGAAACAGAAATAAGACGTTCGGTTGATTTCTTGAAGAATTATGTAAAAGAACGTAGTTTTTTGAAGACGTTAGTTCTTGGTATTTCTGGAGGGCAAGATTCAACTCTAGCTGGTAAATTATCAGAAATAGCTATGACTGAACTTCGTAAGGAAACAGGCGATAACAGTTATCAATTTATTGCTGTACGCCTACCTTATGGAGAACAAGCCGATGAATCGGATGCCATGCAAGCAATTGAATGGATGAAAGCCGACAAAGTCGTGCGAGTTAATATTAAGGATAGCGTTGACGCAATGGTCAAGGCGGTTGAAGCCAATGATTTAAATGTTTCGGACTTTAATAAGGGTAATATCAAAGCCAGAACTAGAATGATTGCTCAGTATGCGATTGCCGGTGATAATAAGGGAGTTGTTGTTGGAACAGATCATGCTGCCGAGAATATTACTGGATTTTATACTAAGTATGGTGATGGAGCTGCTGATGTCACACCATTGTTCCGTTTGGACAAACGTCAAGGTAAGTCTTTACTAGAGAAACTTGATGCACCAAAGAATCTTTATGAAAAGGTACCAACGGCTGATCTTGAGGAAGATCGTCCTAGTTTACCAGATGAGAAGGCTTTAGGAGTATCTTATAAAGATATTGACGATTATCTTGAGGGTAAGGAAATTGATCCTAAGAGCGCTGAAATTATTGAGAATTGGTACAAGAAGACGGCCCATAAGCGCCGTTTACCATATACAGTTTTTGATTAATTATAGTAATAATAAGACGAATTAAATTTGAGGGCATTCAATTCTTTGAATGCCTTTTCTTGTAAGCAATTCTATGTGTTAGAATTAAGATGTATTATATGTATATTTTACGAAGAGGTGTTTAACAGTGAACAATAATTTAGTTTCCCTTATGAAACCATCTGTTGTTGCAATTAAGCAACAGGAGATTTTTAAATTCAATGCGCGCGCCAAAAGTATTCCGGGTGCGGTTAATATGACTGTTGGAGAACCTAATTTTCATACCCCAGAGCATATTAAGCAAGCTGCCATCAAGGCTATTAATGATAATGAAACTCATTACACAGTCCCTGAAGGTAATCATGAACTTTTGAACGCTGTTTCTAAGTATTTGCATGATAAATATGGTTTAAATTATGATCCTAAAACCCAAATCGTGGCTACAACAGGTGTAACTGAAGGTGTCTTTTCGGCCTTCAATGCAATTTTGCAACCAGGTGATGAAGTTTTGATACCATCGCCAGCCTTCACTATTTATGGACCTGACGCTAATTTTAATGGTGCTTCACCAGTTTATATCGATACATCAGAGACTGATTTTAAGGTAACGCCTGAGGTATTGAGTGAAGTTCTGAGAACTAATCCACGTATTAAAATTTTTCTATTCAACTATCCAAGTAATCCTACAGGTGTTAGTTATACTGAGGATGAATTGGTTGCTTTGGCTGAAGTTATTAAAAAACATAATATTTTTGTAATAAGTGACGAAATTTATAGTGAATTGACTTATAATTTTAAACATATTTCATTTGGAAATATTCTTCCTGAACAAACAATTTTATTGAATGGTTTATCTAAATCTCATGCCATGACTGGTTGGCGTTTTGGTGTTGTTTGTGGTCCGGCTGAAGTTGTTTCTCAAATTAACAAGATTCATGAGTTAGCAACAACTTCAATCACCTCAATTACTCAATTTGCAGCCTTAGAGGCTTATAAGAATGGTTATGAAGATCCATTCCCAATGCGTGAAGAGTATCAAGCAAGACGTGATAGACTATTAGCTGGCTTGAATAAGCTTGGCTTTGAATGTCCTACACCAGATGGTGCCTTTTATCTATTTGCCAAGATACCTGAACAATATGTTCAAGATGATGTGAAGTTTGCAAATGACTTACTTGATAAAGAACATTTGGCTATTTTACCAGGTAGTTTCTTTGGAATTGGTGGGGAGAATCATTTGAGATTTAGCTATGCTGCAAGCATGGAGGATATTGACCAGTGTTTATCCAAGTTAGAAGATTTTTTAACTTGGGAAAAAAACGATAGTTTAGAGGAAAAGTATGTTAAGCAAGTTTAAAAGTATTATTAGCAAATTAGTGCTTATTTGCGTGGGGATCTTTACTACTGTAGTTTTTGTACAGATGGGTGGATTTTTTACACTAAATTATTTAAAACCAGAACCAGTACTAGCAATACTGGTTTTTCTTTGTGCAATTATTTTCGTTGCTGGAGTAGGTTATCTGCTGTATCGAATTCGTGATGACGATAAGAATTTAAACAGATTGGTTTTACTTAGCATGTTAGCTATTTTCTTTGTGGTAGCGATAATTTGGTTAAAAGTAGTTCCCAAGACGCAGATCAGCGATTTCGGAGAGTTTTGGAATACGGCTCCTAGAGCTTTAGCCGGAGGTAAAATTTTTAGTTATGATAACGATTATTTTGCCAAGTGGGCTTATCAAACAGGCTTCTTAGTCTACGTTATGACGGTTGTTAAAATTTTTGGTCAGCATGTTATTGCTATCCAATTGTTGAATGTGATTTACCAAGTATTAATTTTGTATCTTGCCTATTTAATTTCAATGCAGATTTTTAATAAAGTTAAGATGGCACGTTTAACGGTCTTTCTACTGATGATTGATCTAGACTGGTTTGCCTTAAATAGTCAATCTGATAATCAATATATCGGAATGCTTTTGTTCATGTTGACATTTTACTTGATTATGCAAAACAAATATTGGACTTATGCTTTAGCGGGAGTAACTTTAGCTATTGGTAGTATTGTTCGTCCAATTGGACCAGTAATTATTGCGGGTATCTTGGTTTATGGTTTGCTATATATGTTTATTGCTAACGATAAGTTCTCTTGGATAGGACTTGGAAAAATAGTAATGACATTGCTTATTTATCAAGTTATATTTTCTGGAGCTAGCTTGGCAATTAAGAGCTCTGGTTTGAATTCTTACGGATTAACTAATCGTGATTCAGAGTGGAAGTTTGTAGTTGGATTAGACGCCTATTCAGGTGGATCATATGATCAAAAAATGGTAGATCGTTTTGACTTACAAGAGAGTCGGGCCAAAATGAGTGCTAAAGAGCATAAAATCATTCATGAGAATATTAGTAATCTTAATGCTTCCCACGGTTGGTTACGCTTGTTTTGGGCCAAGAATCGTACACTTTGGGCAGGACGCTCTATGGCAATTGATTTCACAGAATTTGGCAAAATCCATTCGTTAAAGATGGATAATTTAGTGAAGCTACTAGGATATATGGGAAGTATCATGCTGATTATCTTTTCTTGGATCGGCTCGCTGAGTCTGTTTAAGCAAAAGATTGATAATAAAGTTTTTTTGATTTTATTACCATTGATGGCCTACGCCGTTGTACAATTATTAATTGAAGTTCAGGGTAGATATCGACTTGAATTCTTGCCAGTGATTGCTATCTTGGCTGGAGTTGGTTTGTATAACTGCTTTGATTGGATCAAATCGAGACAGGAGAAGAATTAGATGTCTGATGTATTTAAATTGAGTATCGTTGTCCCATGTTATAACGAAGAAGAAGTTTTGCATGAGACCACTAAGGAATTGACTGCTATTCTTCAAGGCTTAGTGACTGGCGATAAAATTTCTAAAGATAGTAAAATTGTTTTCGTTGATGATGGTAGTAAAGATAAAACTTGGTCGTTGATTTCTGAATTTTCTAAGGAGTATCCATCTGTCTCAGGCGTTAAGTTGAGTCGTAATTTTGGACATCAGGGTGCGTTATTAGCAGGCGTAACGACTGCTTCAAAGGATTCTGATGCCGTTATAACGATCGATGCTGATTTACAAGATGATGTTAATGCTATTCCTAAGATGGTTGATGAGTATTTGAATGGTGCTGAAGTCGTCTATGGGGTAAGAAATAATCGTGATACAGATACGGCCTTTAAGAGAAGTACAGCTGAAATGTTTTATCGCTTCATGGGCTTCTTAGGTGTCAATTTGGTTCCAGATTCTGCTGATTATCGTTTGATGAGTCAACGTGCCTGTCAGGTTCTGTTAAGTTATCGAGAACGAAATTTGTTTTTACGTGGAATAGTTCCACTAGTTGGATTCAAATCGGCTAAAGTTTATTATGCTCGTAAAGAACGATTTGCTGGTGAGTCTAAGTATCCGTTAAAGAAAATGATTAAGTTTGCTATGGATGGAATTACTTCATTTTCAATTGTTCCTATTAAGATGATTATGGGATTAGGATTCTTCATTGTTTTGATCAGTATTGTACTGTTGATTTACAGTTTAATTCAAAAAATCAACGGTAATGTGGTCAATGGTTGGTCATCGCTAATGATATCTATTTGGGCACTTGGTGGTGTACAATTAATTAGTATTAGTGTGATCGGTGAATATGTTGGTAAAATCTTTAGTGAAGTTAAGCAAAGACCAAGATTTACCATTGAAAGAGATATTTATACTGAAAAAACACAAGAAGAAAATAAGAGGTAACGCTTATGAATGCTGCACAAAAAAGAGCCATGCAATATGGTAATTTGATTAACAATACTGTTAATACGATTCAAGAAGAACAAGATAAGTTGAATCCAGAGTTTGAAAAAATTCGTGGGGCATTGGATCGTAGTAAAGTTGATCAATTAGATAGTGTTGAATACACTAGAATTCAAAAGAATTTTGCTGATGGTACAAAGAAATATCAAGAAACTTTAGCCAAATTGGAAAAAGGTAAAGCTCCTGCAAGATTAATGGGAACACATATTACCTTGGTTTCAGCTTTTAGAAAGTATGTTGAAGCTTGTGCTGAGATGACTGAAAGTATCGGTGATGATAAGAACATTGATCGTCATAAGTTTGATGAATCAGAAAAAGGTCAAGATGAAGCTATGGATAAATTCTCAAAACTAATTCAAAAGTTAACTAACTTGGCTTAACATGAATAATTCAGATTTAAATGAGTTAGTAAAAAAGGTTTCCCAGGAATATTTTGGGAAACCTTTTATTCATCAAGCATATTTTAACGTCCGTCTCAAAACAACGGGTGGACGTTTTCACCTGAAAGATCGAAACATCGATATTAATCCTAAGATCTATCAGCAATTTGGTTACGACACTTTGGTTGGTGTTATTAAGCATGAGCTGTGTCACTATCATCTTTATAATGATGGATTGCCAGCCCAGCATCGTGATCATAGTTTCAAAATTCTTTTAAAACAAGTCGGTGGCTTGAGATATTCACCTATTCAAAGCCAAACAAAGAAGACTTATCATCTTTATCAGTGCGTTAAATGTCAGACACAATACGTCCGTGTTAGAAGAATCGATACTAAGAGGTTTGTTTGTGGTAAATGCCATGGGAGACTTGAGTATTTAAGAGATATTAAATAATAATCTTGATAATTTTTTTGATTATATGTATAATATTCTCTGTTGCATGCGGGTATGGCGGAATTGGCAGACGCGCAAGACTAAGGATCTTGTGGAGAATTATCTCCGTGGAAGTTCGAATCTTCTTACCCGCACTACTAAAGTAGTTGGACGATTGTCTGGCTGCTTTTTTTGTTTCTTCGGTGCAAAAAGTGTGCAAAAAAATATCTGACCAGATAATTAAAATGGTCAGATATTTTTTATTTGGTTTGAAAATTGTCTAAAATTTGACGAACTTCATCAGTTGATTTGGCGTTCATCATTTTATTGCGTAAATCAGTAGCTCCTAATTCTGGACGAGCATAAATCTTAAAGAAACGTTTCAATGATGGAAAACGTGGTACATCGTAATGTTGAGAAAAATCATCAAAAAGATTTAACTGTAAACGAAGAAGATCTAGTAATTCGTCTAAAGAATGATCTTGTGGTTCTTTTTCAAAGGCAAACGGATTAGCAAAAACTCCACGACCAATCATAATACCATCGAGGCCAGGATGTTTTTTGGCCAAATCGACACCCGCTTGAAAATCAGGAATATCACCATTGATTTGCAGTAACGTGTTAGGGGAAATTTCATCACGCATTTTTATCAAATCGTCAATAACTTCAAAATGAGCGGGAACCTTGCTCATTTCCATTTTCGTTCTTAAATGAACGGTTAGAAGTTCAACATGTTGCTCAAGTAGGTGGGGAATCCATTCCTTGTATTCTGCTAATTTACTGTAACCCAAACGAGTTTTGATACTAACAGCTAAATCGGAATTTTTGGCTGCAGCGACGATACCATCGATTTTTTCGGGATTACGAATTAAGAAGGTGCCACCATGATTCTTGATGACAGTTTTATCTGGACAGCCGGTATTAATGTCAATTGCTTTGAACCCTTTATCTCTTAGAGCCAGAGCACCACTTTCAAAATCTTCAGGAATATCGCCCCAAAGTTGGACTACGGGATAATTTTTTTCACGAGGATCGATATACAAACGACCATCAACTGGAAATTTAGTGGTAGGATCAGTAATTCCTTTGGCATAAATAAATTCACTAAAAAAGACATCTGGAGCGTAGGCATGGGCAATTACTTGTCTGAAGACAGTATTACTAACTGCTTCCATCGGTGCCATTGAGAAGAAAGGACGTTTTTCTTCTTTGGCTCGATTAGCTATTTGTGACCAAAATGTTTTCGTCACGATTGGTTCCTCCTTATTAAAATCACAATATACTTATGATACTAGTTTCTAATTTGAGACGCTAATATCTCAACTTGGATAATCTTAGCCTGTAGGCCAATTATTGTAAATAAAAAATTAATTCGACAAAATTTTACAAAATGAACATTGGAAAGCTTGTATTTTATGAGTTTTAATCGAAATTTATAATAAAAATTATTTAGAACTTAATATATTTATTTTTAACAAATGAATATATTTATCGATGAGGTGTTATAGTAATATTGATAAATATCAATATTAGATAGATGGGAGTGTTGTTCTTGTTTCTTGGATCTATTATTTATAATAAAAGACGAGAAATGAATTTGACGCAAATTGAGCTTGCCAACGATATTTGCACTCAAAACACTATTAGTAAAATTGAGAAACACAATATAGCACCAACAGTGAATATTTTAATTAAGATATGTCTCAAGTTAAATTTGTCATTGAATGATGTGTTCAGTGATTTTGCTGATAAGAACTCGGATAAAGGTGAGAGCATTTTAGATAAAATTGAAAAAGATGCTTTGATGGGTGAGTTAACAGATATCGATAACAAGTTGTCGGCTTTGCAAGGAAAGTTGAATAATAATGATATGAAACAATACGAGTTAATTACGGGTGTTGTTGATTATCAAAAGAATAATATCGACAATTCACTTTTCACTTTGGACAAAGTTTTACAATTGACTAAGTCAGCGGATAATGATGTTTATACATTGTTAGCATACTTGTTTAAAGGCCTGGGTTATTTGAGTCAAAATCATGTTGATCGAGCACAATATTATTTTCAAATGATCAGTGATGCATTGAATGAAAGTACCGATATTCAAAATGCCAATGAACTAGAAGTACTTTTTGTTTGCAAGACGCTTGCCAACTCTTATAATGCCATGAAACTTTATGAGAAAGCATATCAATTCAGCCGATGTGGATTGAATTATGCCCAGGAAAAACATATTTCTTATTTCCTTGATGAATTGAATTATGATGCAGCTACAGCTGTTAAAAATAGTGACAACAGTTCAGAAGAGTATGAAGATTATCTCAATCTTGCTTACTATTTGGCAAAGGCTAATCATAATGAGAGCTTATTAGCTACTATAAACCGTTAGAAATATTTTAACGGCTTATTTTTTTTGCAAATATTTTTTAGCAGAAATTGTACATATTTTTTGTGAAATATGTTTAAACATATTATAATAAGCTTGGTCTAAGGAGACTAAGGAAGTATAAATTATGAGAAGAAAGTTGTTAGTGAGTGTTGTAGTTGCACTAATGAGCTTTGTTTTTTCAATTTTATCTGTCCAAAGTGTCAAGGCTGAATCTGTAACTAGTGGTAGTTATGTCGAAGTAGATACAAGTAAAGCCGAGCTTTACAATTCATTAGGCCGAAGACTTGATATTTATGAGCCAAAAAATAGCGATTGGTACCTTGGTAAAATAATTGAAATTTCTGGGAAGGATTTTTATCAAGTAGCTACAGATGAGTATTTAAGTGAAGAAGATAGCTATGTCTACCACAATAGACCGGAAATCGTTACTGTAACAGATGATTCTGATGTACCGGTTTATAATAGCAAATTAGTTGAGAGTACTAGCGTTGCATTAGCACCTGGAACATCTTGGTATTCTGACCGTGTTATTTACGCAGCTGGTGGAATGCCATTTGTTCGGGTGGCTACGGATGAATACATAGGAATGTGGTATGTTGTTCAACAAAAGTTTGTACAAAGAATTTAGTTTTTGAGAAAAAGGATGCCCATTTTTATTAATGGAACATCCTTTTTTTTATAAAAAAATCTTATATTTTAATAATGCCTTTAGACCAGTCTGGAATATCGCTTATATAAAAAAATTCATAAAGCTATATGTCATTAGAGGTAAATATTTGTTGAAAATTTTGCCGAATCCTTGTACTATTAAGTTGCCTATAAAATGCCGATAATAGATATAGGCAAATGTGTGAATTTAATATAGATTTATTTTATATACAAGAATCAATCTTATGTATGCTATTTTTATGCCAAAAAATAGCGGGGAAAATATTTTATTAGATATAGTGAGGAAAATATCATGAAGAAAACAATCGCCTTTTTTAGTATGTGCATTATTAGGAAGTAGTTTTGCTGCAGCAACTGCAACGACAGATGTTAACGCTGAATCTGTAACTAAGGGGAACTATGCTGAAGTTACACAAACTACTAATATGTATGATCAAAATGGTAATAAGACCGATACTTCCGTTCAAAAGAACAGTACATGGAAGGTAAATAAATTACAAAAGATCAATGGAAATGATTATTTCCAAGTTGCACCTAATCAATTTTTAAGCACTAACGATAGTTTTGCATGACGAATTGTCAAATCAAGCGCAACTTTGTCCCGAAGAAAACTTCAAATGGACTCTTCCAGCCTAAGACCTTACGTGGTCGGTGATTTAAATCCCTGACAAACTTGTCGATATCTTGGTCAGTCAGTTGGTCTAGGTCGGTTCCTTTGGGGAAATACTCACGGATAAGTCCGTTGGTATTCTCATTGGTTCCCCGCTGCTGAGGCGCATGAGGATCTGGGAAATAGACTGGGATACTTAGCTCTTGACTAACTTCGCGGTATCCTGCGAATTCAGTTCCACGATCCGGCGTAAGCGTCCGAACTTGTTTGGGCGTCACAGTATGCAAGAGGTCAATCATCGCTTGTGTGACGTTCTTCGCGTTTACTTTGGGAACCCGCTGGGATAATAAATACCGAGATTTGCGGTCCACCAAGGTTACCAGGGCCGAACGCCCGGTTTTACCGCGAACGGTATCACCTTCCCAATGACCAAACCGGCTTCGATTCTCACATGAAACAGGTCGTTCATGAACGGAAGGGACGTCGTTAAATCGTCCTCGACGTTCCTTAATGGTTCCCTTGACCTTTCGGGTTTTACCACGGTGACGGAGCTTACGGGCAAAGCCACGAGCCCCGTGATTCTTACATTTGATGCCTAAATTATCGCGTTCAATCCCACGATAAATGGTGTTATAACTGACATGCCATTCACTGTTTTCGTGGACTAAACGACCGGAAATTTGTTCTGGGGACCACTGACGTTTAACAATACAGTGAAGGACAAAATCCCGTAACTTCAAATCAGTTAGAAGCTTAGGACGGCGGCTTTTTAGCCGCCGTCCCTGATAGTTCTCTTGGGCTTTGACGGCCGAGTATACCTTACGACCACCATTGCGCTTGATTTCGCGCGATACGGTGGTTTTAGAACACCCAATTTTCTCCGCAATAACTTGATAGGTATCGTTTAAAGTGATGCCCAACAGTATGCATTCTCGGTCTTTTAAGGTAAGATGGTTGTACGGATTCATAGCCTAGGATCTCCTTTAGATGATTGTTGTGGTGACTTCATTTTACAGGACTCAGGCTATGAGTTCTTTTTTATTTTCTTCTTACTCGTTGCACTTCAATTGTAAATTCGTCATACAAAAAACGCCAGATGACTATTAAAGTTCAATCATCTGACGATAAGGATACAGTACGTGTTTATGATCATAATTTGAAACAAAGAACAGACGTATCACTTGCTTCCGGAACTAAATGGTACTCCGACTCTGCAATTTATACGTCTCAAGGAATGCCTTTTTTAAGAGTTGCTACAGATCAATACGTTGCCATGTTTGATGTTACTGAACAACAATATAAAGCTTCCATTAATTAATTTAATATTCTGTGTGTGAATTTATTAATTCAAGATGTTTGTGGTATGCCGACCACTTACATCTTTTTTATTTTATATATCAATCTCATGTACACTGCCATATGTACGTTTAACTTTTATTAGATATATGAGGTGTTTCCTTATTACAAGAGATAGTGTACTATCGATTTGCTTCAGTTTGGATTCACTTTTTGTAAAAAGCTTTTTCCTGAAGTGGAATAAAATTATGAAAGATAAGTAAAACGTCATAATTTTGATTAAATAAATTATAAATAGACAAATCGGTATAGTCCTTACTGCAATAATACCCTTAACGATGGTTAATTGGTATATTCCAGTAAGGACTTTTTCTTTTTTTGAGTACTGTGAGAGATTTTTGAAAACATTGGTAGAAATTAATTAATAATGCAAATTATTATGTAGTTCCTATTGTTAAAAACTTTCTTGATATAAAAATAGTTATGATGTTTTGAACTTAGACGAATGGTCTATTTAATGAGAAAGTTTCAGTAGGTCTTGATGCCGTTGGTATATAAGCACTTTTTTTCTGAATATGTATCAATTCATATCTTTGGTATATAGACAGATTATGACTTAATATCTGTCGTGAAATATGGAAAAGAGTGATGAAGATATGTTATTAAATAAAAAGTATGTCTATTTAGGAGCTTCATTATTTTCGGCAGTGATTTTAACATCGCTGTCCAACCAAACAGTAAAAGCTGATACAACGGGAAATGTTACTTCAACAAATGGTTCTGTTAGCACTACGACTGATAAAATTACACCGGCTACGACTAAAACAGTTAGTGCCACGACATCGGATTCAACTCATATTACTGTAGCTACTCCTACAACTTCCGGAGTAAAACCTGTTGATGTGGCTATGATTAAACCGAAAGCTACAACGATTTCGACGGCATCGTCTAATACTACCGTGAACAGGCCATCTACTTCGACACCAGCGACGAATGCCCCTATGTCAGGACCGACTTCGACAAGTAAGATTGCTGAACCGGCAACTGTTCCCACAGCAAACAAGACAGTTACTTCAACTTCTACAATTAATTTGAATACTGGAACTACGACAGCAACATCGAGTTCACCAACGGCTCTATCTAAATCAACGACTAGTCCTAATATTACAGATATAAAAAAGTCCTACACTTTACCAAGCAATGCATCTGATAGCACAGTGGTTAATTTCACTGATCCATTTTTGAATTATATGGTTAAAAGTGAGTTTGGCCTGAAATCAACTGATTCGTTGACAATAGGTGATGTTAAAAACTTTGACGGCAGTATATTAAATTTAGTAGGTGATTTCTATTATGGTGATATGCCAAGTACTGTTACAAGTACCTATGTAACGAATTTTGATGGAATGCAATATTTAAATTATTTGCCAACGGGAACTGAGATTGCTTTATCAGTCAATGTTTCTTCAGCACAAAACTCTAATGCTGATTTGACTCCGATGAATGGTTTGAATTTTGAATCACTTGATTTATTCGGTAACTATAGTGATCCGGATTATAAGGAAATTTCACTAAGTCAATTATCGAAATTAAATATCAGTGATGTAAGGGAATTAGGACTTCATGGTACGGGAAGTATTGCCATCAATGATGGAATTAATAATCAGGAATTGAAAATGATAGCGCCAATTCTTGTAGAAATTGCTAATAAGGGTGGAGCTGTTTATTTGGGTAATTCTTCAATTACTGATTTTTCACCATTGGATGGAATTGATAAAACAAAACCAGCTTATTTGAATATAATCAATAATGTTTATGATCCAAGTCCTGTTTATGCAGTGGATAAGCAACCAATTAGTTTCACGGCTGAACATATTACTGGTCTCTATGGTACGGATTTGTCATCAGGATACAATTACTCAAGTTCAGTGTCAGCAGGGAATTTGACTGATGATGATTTGGAACATGTCAGTGGGGATGAATATAAGTTATTTAATGCTGATACTTCTGAAAAGAATTTGGTCTACGGTTATTTAAATGACTATTCGAAATCGGATTCTTACATTCATACGACTTATGGTAATGTTAGTTTCATTTACGCCGGTACGATGGCTCGTCCAATCATTTGGGAAGAACATCCTAATGTGACACTCAACTATGAAAATGAGGATGGTTCACCAATAATGGTTAACGGATCTGATTTAGTTAAAGTGGTCAATGGAGCGACAATTGGTGATTCTTATGATCTTACTGCAGATGCAAAGCTAGCAGGTTATATTTTTATGAGTGACCCTTATATTTTGAAGGGGACTTATTCACAAGATCCACAAATCATTGATCTAAAGTTTAAGGCCAATCCAGTAGTTGCATCCCCAACAAGTGAGCCTACAATTGCAACAGCTGTTGCCACAAATTCTGTTCCCATTACTAGAAGCAATATTAACTTGAAAGTTTTGGCTGTCTCAGATAAACCAGTCTATACGTATGATTTAACTGGCAAGCCAACTGGGAAAAAAGTTATTTTGACGGATACTACTATAAAAGAGTCAGCTGAGATAAATGGTACTTTGTATTATAAAATTGAATCAGGTAAATGGGTTTTGGCCGATGGTTTCAATACTTATACGACCGATAACGGCATAGCTAAGACGTTTGACGGATCCTACACTCCATTAGTCGATTCTGCGGGTGAGACAAGCGATTTGACGTTAGGACCTAATACTTCTTGGAAGTACGATAAAGTCGTTGAAATTAAAGGTAGCAAGTATTATGAGATTGGAACTAATAATTTCTTGGCGGTTGATAAGAGTTTATCTTTTATACCAGTTAGTGGAATGAGTTTAACAGTTAGAGATGCTGCGGTAATTTACGACTCTAAAGGTGAAAAAATTGGTAAGATTTTACCAAGTGGCAGTGATTGGAAAACAGATGGCATAACCGTTATTGAAGGGATACCAATGTATCATGTTGGTACTAATGAATGGGTTGATGTTCAATCTGTAAATACCTATCAACCAACTAGTTTTACCTACCATAATATTTACTCAACTTACATTTACAATAGCAACGGTCAAATGACTATGGAAATGCTCGATGCCAAATCATCTTGGAAAGTAGATAGGATTGTTTATATTAATGGTTCTAGATTCTATCGTGTCGGTGTTAATGAATATGTTATGGATTATGCAAATGATACATCTAGTAGCATGGGTGTATTTATCTCTATAGCTAAAGCAACGGTTCATATAGCTAATGAAACACATCTTTATGATGAGAGAGGTGCAGAGCTAGCTAAGACTGTATCTGCTGGTGGAATTTTATCAACAGATGGCTATGAGAACATCGGTGGCAAAATGATGTATCGTGTTGGAAACAACGAATTTGTTAGTTTCAAAGATTTACAACTATATACTGTAGAAAAAGATGTGGTTTCTGTAGCAGTTAATACACAACTATATGATAGTAAAGGTCAACTTTTAGATGTATTCCTTCCAATGAATAGCTCATGGAGATGCGATAAGATTGTGACAATTGGTGGTCACAAGTATATCCGCGTTGCAACAGATGAGTTTGTTAAAGAATAATAAATATAATTGTCTACTAAATTTAAAATAAAAAGCCGATTAGACTCAGTGGTGAGCCCAATCGACTTTTTTGACGACATTATATTTAAGAAAAATTTTTAACTGTATGAATTGTTTTTTACTTGTTATCTTTTGCTTGAATCAATTTAACTTTTTTTAGAATTTGTTTATCGAAAGCACGCATATAATCGTCGTGAGTCTTAAATTTCTTACTCTTTAGTTTGTGCATGGCGTCAGTCCAATCGTAATAATTGATAGGAATCATATTACGATCCTTGTTCTTAACGTATAATTCAGAAAAGTTATTGTCATTTTGAATTGGAGCCGTTAACCAAATATACTTATCGTTTCGATATTGTAGGAAGTATTGATTATCACGGGTAATTGTATTTTGATATTGTGAATATTGAATCTGCATATCAAAAGTTTTGCCATAATCGTGTGATAGGTAATCCATGCGGACACCTAGACAAAGTGTCAATAAAGCGAAGATTGGTAGAAGAATTTTTTCGTAATTGTTAAAGAAAATATCTAAGTTGACAGTAAAAATTGTAACTAAGAAGACGTAACTAGCAAACATACATCTAGAACCAAATGGAGATACGATAATGAATGGAGCAATTGCTACGTAAGTTGATAGTAGTAAAGCAAAGTTAGCAATTTTTTGTTTAGTGTTGTTAATCTTAAGACTGTAAAAAATCATAAAGATTGTAAATATCAATACTAACGTACCAACGACAATTAAATGTTTTGGTGTATAAGTAATCTTCAAGTAATTGAAGAGGGTATCTTTAGAACCATTGCTTACAGAACGATAAGCATCTGAACCTAAAAGAATTTTGATATAAGCTCCATTGATGAACATTAAGATAGCACCAAGAATATTACCGGCTAAGATAAGGTTCAACACTTTCTTGAAATGTTCACCAAAATGTTTTCTAAAGAAAATCCACACTAAAATAACGTTGAAACAATTTAATAAGGTAATATGTTCAGCAAAAAATTGAGTAGCTACTGAAGCTAGGAAAATAAGAATCATGCTTGTTCGATAGTAGTGAACATTTTTGTTGTCATAGTTTTTAAGAACTAAATAAAGTAAAAATAATGGAAAGATTGCTGAGGGTAAATAATTGGCAAATCCAGCATGCCAACCCAAAATTTGTTTGAAAATCATAACTGGACTTAAAAGAATAAGTGCGGCTGCCAAAGCTGATGAAACCAAGCCAATATTCTTTTCTGCCATGATTTGTTCACGAATTTTTTGAATCAAGTAAACGATGGTTGTAGGGAAGATACCGTAAGCCATAAAAGCAACAGGCTTGATTTTAGTCATACTGATAACTAAAAGATCTCCTAGATAACGACCATCATAGTAAGTAAAGATTCCATGTGGGAAGTAGTTGCTTCCAAAATAGGTTCCCCAGTGTAAATCGTCACCAAGGAGCGGCATCCAGAGCCCAATTAGACCGAAGATGATAAATAATATGAAGTAAAAACTAAGTTTAGCTGTTCTTGTCATAATACATCCTTTAAAGTTTCTTTTACTAAAGATATATTCTATCATGGTTCGCGAAGATATGAATCACTACTTGCGGTAAATAACTTTATATTGATAAAATTATTAAAAATAAAAAGGTAGATGGAATTATGAAAAAGATTGTTGTATTAGGTTCTATTAATGTGGATACTATTTTAAATATTCCACGATTGCCTTTACCGGGTGAGACTATGGCAATGGGTGATCAATTCACAGCTGGCGGTGGAAAAGGTGCCAACCAAGCAATTGCTGCAGTGCGTGCTGGTGCAGAAACCACCTTTATAGCTAAAGTGGGACAAGATCACTCAGCTGATTTCATGCTGGATACTTTTAAAAAAGATGGTCTAAAAATGAAATATATTACAGTTGATTCAGAGGCTGGTACGGGTAAAGCATATATTTTATTAGATGAAGATGGACAGAATAGTATTTTAATTTATGGTGGTGCCAATCAGACCATTACAGTAGATGATGTAGAAAATGCTCGGGATGCAATTGAAAATACTGACTGTTTGATTGCACAATTTGAAACACCATTGAATGCAACGTTAGCTGCCTTCCAAATTGCGAAGCAAAATGACGTTGTAACTATACTAAATCCAGCACCAGCAAAAACCGATATTCCTCAAAAATTGTTATCGCTTACCAATATTATTGTTCCAAATGAAACCGAAGCAGAGGCTATAACAGGCGTAAAGGCAGTTGATAAAAAATCAATTATAAATTCTGCAGTAAAATTGAATAAATTAGGCGTAAAGCGTGTTATAATAACTGTTGGTAGCAGGGGATCGCTTTATTACACTGATGGTAAAGAATCTTTTGTGGACGCTTACAAAGTTTCTACGGTTGACACAACCGCAGCTGGCGATACATTCATTGGTTATTTGGCCGCTAAGTTGGATTCCAATTTGGCTAATATGGTTGAAGCAATGAAGTTTGCTAGTAAGGCTTCGTCAATGGCAGTTCAAGTAAAGGGTGCGCAGAATTCAATTCCTTACGTTGATGATGTAAAAATTTAAACGTTTATAGGGGAAACTTTATATATACTTGATTGTAATAAGTTGTTAATCATGTTACTATAGTAGTTGTATTTTTGAATGGTGAATGGTTCGGATGGTTTGAATGTTTCGTACTTTAGACTTTCTTCCATAATGTACCACGATATAATGCACAACTAATATATTATTTATTTTCAGGAGGATTCTCTTATGGAACACGGAACAGTTAAATGGTTTAACGCAGAAAAAGGCTATGGTTTTATTACTCGCGAAGACGGTAGTGACGTATTTGTTCACTTCTCAGCTATTCAAGGCGACGGTTACAAGACCCTTGAAGAAGGCCAAGCAGTTACTTTCGATATCGAAGATAGCGATCGCGGACCACAAGCTTCAAACGTTGTTAAGGACTAATTATATAAAACTTTAATAAACTTTGAACTTTTAAGCTAACCCAACGGGTTAGCTTTTTTTTTGCAATTTTAAAATCTTTACTTATTATTTACAGTATTTATACATTGCTAGTCTATCATTAATATTTAAAAATTAAGGATGATGACAATGCAGGAGACTTGGAAGAAAAACTTTAGAATACTCTGGTTTGGCAGTTTGATAACGGGGTTGGGAAATGCAATGACTCTACCGTTTATTGTTCTATTCATAGAAACACTGGGCAATTTTAATAAAACCGAATTAAATCTTTTAGGAGCTGCAGCTTTTTCTTTGACTTATCTGAGTAAGGCTCTAGTTTCACCACTTTGGGGTAAATTGGCTGATCTTAAAGGTAGAAAATTAATGTGTTTACGGGCATCAGGTGTTATGACCTTTACGATTCTGATGGTCGGACTATCTCCAAATGTTTGGTTTTTATTGTTTTTTCGAGCAATGCAAGGGGCCTTTTCTGGATATATTAATAATGCTAACGCGTTAATGTCCGTTTCAGCTCCGGTAAAGATTCGCGGTCGAGTAATGAGTAAATTGATTACTGGTGATATAACCGGATTATTGATTGGACCTTTGATAGGTAGTTTTTTAGCTACAAGTGTTGGCTATCGTGGATCTTTCTTTATCACTAGTTTTTTGATGGCAGTAGTTTTTTTAACTACACTGTTTGGAGTAAAAGAAGACTTTGTACCTATTACAAAAAAAGAATTACAACCAGTTTTACCTATTATGAAAAAAATTGGTTGGCAATTCTTTCTTGCCCTTTTTGGATCTCTCTTAGCAGTGCAAGCAACGACTAATGCAATTACACCAATGATTAGTCTTTTAGTCAGGGAGATCGATCCTGGCAGTAATAACTTGGTAATTATTACGGGGGTAGTTTCGGCAGCACCAGGGTTGGCAACAATCGTTATGGCTGGCTTGGTGGGGCGACTGATCGACAAATTAGGGGCTTTAAAGAGTATGCTGATATTTTTAACGTCAGCAATTGTTTGCTTAATTTTGACAAGCATGGTTCAAAATATTTGGGAATTAGTAGTTTTACGGTTTATTTTGGGAGTTTCTGATGCAGCTCTGATTCCTTCAATTCAAGTTCTAACAATACAAAATGTCCCTAATTCTATTTTTGGACGAATTTTCAGTTATAATCAATCAGCGCAGGCAATGGGAAACGTTCTAGGTCCGATGTTGGCAGCTGTGATAGCGACTGGCTTTGGATATAAGAGCATTTTCCTATTTTCTGCGGTTATTGAGATTTTGGCTTTAATGGCTTGGTTGATTTATTCAAAACAGCATCGAGTTGAGTTAAAAAGTTGATAACTTAAACGATTTTTAAAATTATTTTTCAAATCACAAAAATTTCAAAGTTATCGGCTATAATTAGAGTTAATAAACTTAAAAGGGATAGATCAATTGCCACAAAAGAGAAGATACTCAGCACACCGAAATTATCGGCGCAAACGTAGTAGAAAAAATAATAATACGACCTTAATTTTATTATCAATTGTTGCTGTATTTGTTATCAGCTTCTTTGGATACAGTCGATATGTCCAGTACAAGAGAGAAACTCAAGTTGAGATGGTTCAGCAAAGTCACGCAGCTTTCATAAAAAAGATTTCGCCATATGCGGTTGAATTAGGCCAAACTTACGGGGTTTTACCAAGTATTACGATTGCTCAAGCTATTTTAGAAAGTAACTGGGGTTCCAGTACTCTAGCTAGTCAGTATAATAATTACTTTGGTATTAAAGGTGATGATCCTTCAAATACAAAAGTTTTACAGACAAAGGAATATACTGACGGTCAGTGGGTAACAATCAATGGACGTTTCCGAGTTTATTCGGATTTTCGTGAGTCAATGAAGGATCATACAAAACTTTTGGTAAATGGTACGTCTTGGAACTCGCAACAATACAAGCAAGTTCTACAATCAAAGGATTATATTGATGCAGCGGTGGCATTACAAGCAGATGGATATGCGACCGATCCGGGCTATACAAGTAAAATTATTCGGATTATACAAAAATATAATCTTAAAAAGTACGATGAAGGTATCAAGTGAAAAACAAAGTATGATAGACTCTAATTATTCTATTAAATAAGGGAGAACGTAATGAAGGAATTAGAGGAAAGAATCAAAAAAGATGGTCGCGTTATTGGTAAAGACGTGCTTAAAGTTGATAGTTTTTTAAACCATCAAATTGACCCAATGTTAATGGAAAAAATGGGCGAAGAATTTTACGAACATTTTAAGAATGAGGGCATCAACAAGATTTTGACGGTTGAATCTTCAGGTATTGCTCCAGCTGTTATGACTGGCTTGAAGTTCCAAGTACCAGTTGTTTTTGCTAGAAAACACAAATCCGTAACATTGAGCGACGATCTTTATTCATCAGAGGTTTATTCATTTACAAAGAAGACTTCTAACCACATTAGTATCGCTAAGAAGTATCTTTCAAGCAGTGATAAAGTTTTGATTATTGATGATTTCTTGGCTAATGGTCAGGCTGTAAATGGTTTAAATACAATCATCGATGCGGCTGGTGCACATTTGGCAGGTATCGGTATTGTGATTGAAAAATCTTTCCAAAAGGGAAGACAAATGATCGACAAATCAGGTACACCAATTTATTCATTAGCTAGAATTACAGCTTTTGAGAATGGACAAGTGGTCTTCGGTGAGGAAGACGATTAGAAATTAAGAAGGTGGAATTATGACTTTTATTGCGCCCGGTAAAACATTAGGAATAATTGGTGGCGGCAGTGAAACGTATCTTTTTGAATTAGAAGCTAAAAGAATGGGCTTTAGGACCATGCTTTTGACATCCGAAGAAAAGGATATTGCTACACAAGCGGCTGACAGCTATTTAGTCGGTACATTAGAAGACAGTAAGAATCTAAGTGAATTGGGCCATAGAAGTGACATTCTTTTGTATATGGATGAGAACTTTGATAGTAGTGTCCTAAAGGAACTTTCAAAAAACTTTAATGTTGCACAGGGTTCGGATCTACTAGAAATTGTTCAAGATCGTTATATCGAAAGAACCTTTTTAAATGATTTAAATATAAACGTTCCACCATTTTTCTCAATTGTGACGGTTGATGATATTAAACATGCAATTGATGAGATTGGGTTCCCTTGTATTCTAAAGCCAATTCAAAAGAATCAAAAAGTGTTGAAACGTCATATTATTTATAATTATGAAGATGTTGAACGTGTACAAAAATTGTTGAAAGATGGAACTTATATTTTGGAAGCTTGGATTGAAACAAAGACTGAGTATTCCATTATGGTAAGCAAGAGTAAAGATCAAAAAATCCATACTTTTCCAATGATTCAAGAGATTTATGATGGTGAACATCTGATGAGTTCTTTCATATATAAGAAGAACGATCCGGAAATTGAAGCGGAAATGCAACGAGTAGCTTTATTGATAGCACAGAATATTAATTATGTCGGAATCTTTGGAATTGGCTTTATCTTGTCTGATTCAGGCGTTTTGTACGTTAAACGAATATTTCCTGGCATTAATTATTCTGCAAATGTTTATCAAGAAGCGACAGGCATTTCTCAATTCGAATTACATATCAGAGCTATTTGTGATTGGCCAATTCCTGAAATCTTTCCAATGGTCAATGCGGCAACCTTGAAGATTATTGAAGGAATCTTGCCGCAGAGTTTGGATTTACTTCAGGAAAAGGCACAATGGAAATTTAACTATTACACAGGTTTTAAAGCTAAGAATCAAGCTGACAGGGATGTCGGTTATATTTCAATTTTTTCCGATGATATAGAAGAATTAAAAAATGATATCTTAACAACTAATATTTGGAGAGTAGAATAATTCATGATTGATAGATATGTAACTGAACAAATGAAACCAATTTGGACTGACCAAAACAGATTTCAAGCTTGGCTTGAAGTAGAAATCGCTGCTGTCGAAGGATGGAGTAAAGAAGGCGAAATTCCTGCTGAAGATGCTAAGTTAATTGCTCAAAATGCTAAGTTTGATGTAGCTGAAATTGCTGAGATCGAAAAACAAACAAAGCATGACGTAGTTGCTTTTACCAGAGATGTTTCACGTTATTTAGGACCCGAAAGAAAATGGGTTCATTTCGGACTTACTTCCACAGACGTTGTGGATACAGCTTATGGATATTTGATGAAGCAAGCCAACGATATTATTCGTGAAGATCTAAATGAATTTCTCGAAGTAGTTAAACAAAAAGCTCTTGAATATAAAGATACAGTTATGATTGGTAGAACTCATGGTGTGCACGCTGAACCAACTACTTTTGGGTTAGTTTTGGCAAACTGGTATTCTGAAGTCAAACGTGATATTGAACGTTTCGATCATGCCGCTAAGGGTGTTGAAGCAGGTAAGATCAGTGGCGCTGTCGGTAGCTATGCCAATGTACCTACTAGTGTTGAAAAATTTGTTTGTGATAAATTGGGAATTCGTGCTCAAGAAATCTCAACACAAGTATTGCCACGTGATCTTCATGCAGAATACATTCAGACAATGGCTTTGATTGCTACATCAATTGAAAGATTTGCCCTTGAAGTACGTCATCTTCAAAGAACTGAAGTTAGAGAAGCTGAAGAATACTTTGCTGCTGGACAGAAGGGTTCTAGTGCTATGCCTCATAAACGTAATCCAATCGGTTCAGAAAATGTAACTGGTTTGGCACGTGTTATCAGAGGTCATGCATTCACAGCCTTGGAAGATGTTCCATTGTGGCATGAACGTGATATTTCACATTCTTCTGCTGAACGTGTCATTATTCCTGATACAACTGAATTGTTAGATTACATTTTGAGAAGATTTACTAAGATCACTAAGGATCTTACTGTTTTCCCTGACAAGATGTTGGAAGACATGAATATTACTCACGGTTTGATTTATTCACAACGTGTCTTGCTTAAATTAGTTGAAGCAGGTTATGCCCGTGAGCAAGCTTACGATATTGTTCAACCAATGACGGCTAAGGCGTGGGACGAAAACAAAGACTTCCGTACTATGCTAGAAGCTGATCCTCGTGTAACTGATAAGTTATCTGAAAAAGATTTGGATGATGCTTTTGATTATCACTGGCACTTACGTAACGTGGATGAAATATTCAAACGTGTTGGATTAGAATAAAAAATTAAATTGAAGTTTATTTGGATGAGTGGTTGATTGCCGCTCTCCATAAAAAAGCTGATTTGGCTGGAACGTAGTGAAATTATCTTAAGCAGTAAATTGCTAAGGATAATTTCGGCTGTTCGTCAAATCAAGTTGATGGCGGTTCAAGTTAACAGTTAGACCATAAATGGTCTAGCTGTTTTTTTATTTGGCTGATGAGCTTGCTCGAAGCCAAAACATTTGAATATTTATACGTTCAGTAAAGTTGTTCCAACTACGATATCCATAGGCACTACTTTTTATCTTTTTTATTCTTCCAATGATTCCCTCTAAAAATCCGTTGGAATATTTAAGCTTCAGTGCATTTAATACTTGTTTACGATATTTTCTTAATGATGTCATTGTTTGATCCATAGCGGTATTGAGTGGATGATAATTGAGTAGTATCTGATTCATTGTATCAGTATCGCCTGTTCTAATAGCCTTTAAAATATCTTGATATACTTCGTAGGACTTGGCGAAACCTTCGTCCAAATCTAAACACTTTGTGATTAAATTTAGATCCGTTTCATAATAACCAACACTGTACTGATACTTAGGGTTTATCTTTTCGATGGAATCGAATGATTCCAAGAATTTTTTCCAATCTCTCTTCATGAACAAGTATTCTTTACTTCTTTTAGGCATTCGTTTCATTACCTGTATTCTAGTTGAATTGAGAGAACGATTCATCATCTGAACGATATGAAATCTATCAACAACGACTTTGGCCTTTGGAAACAACTTTGGTACTAAATTAATGTATCCGGCATTTAAATCCAAAGAAATAGTTTTTACCTGTCTTCTGACTTTCAAAGGAAATCGACTGAAGTATTTACTGATTTGATATGAAGTTCTTCTGGGCAAGATATCACCCGTACGATGATTATCGCTATCTAACCAAATAAAGCTCATCTTGTCAGTAGACATAAATTCATCAAATGCCAAGTGCTTAGGAAGATGTTCAGGAAGTGATTTCTTGTGCATCTTGGCTTCTTCATCGATGATACGTTGAACGGTCTTATCGGAGACGTTAAAACGTCTGCCGATATCCTTCAATGATGTATTAAAAGCAGTTTCTGATAAGATCATTTGTCTAACAGGTTGTGCGATTTGACAATATTCCCAAACATAACTAGTTTTGGCTACAAAGATAGAGTTACAAGATTTACATTTATACTTTTGACGTTTCAGACTTATATACGTTGGACGTAATGATAATGATGGAGCGACTATCATATTTTTATTAAATCCATTCTTAACTAAGTGGCCTGCAAGGCCACAGTTAAGACAACGGTCAATCTGTTTAGTTAGCATTGCAAAATAGACTAAGGACTTGATGCCATTAACTAACATAAATTTTGAGTCTTCAGTAAAGATAATATTCTCATCTTTCATTTCAAGAGCGTTTCGTATAGACTTATTACTTAGGGACATCATTCGAATTCCTTTCATTGTGAAGCTGTAGAGGGTAGAACATCTAAAGGTATGGATGGTGTCTTTTTGATGTTCTAAAATAGTTTTATTAATAAATGGTATACAAAAATAGAGTTGATGGCAAAATGCCTATCAACTCTATTTATCGTACAGCCATAATTTCACTACTGAGCCAATCAGCTTTTTTATTCCGGGCTAATATTTCTGTTTTTATGTTTTGCTTCAAATCAGCAGAGTATGCCAAATGTGGGTATTTTTATGATTGATATCTTAATTTACGATAATAGAATGGTAGGAGTACTATTCAGTCTGGAGTAAGAATTGGAAATGTGCCCATGGCGTTCCGCCACATTTCCAATTCTTGCGGAAGATGGGAAAGTAAGTATATCCTCGTTCTAATTAATTTTTAAAAACATACGTTCTAAATTCGACTGTAGTTTTTCGCTCTAACCACAAAAATTTGCTACAATATAAACAGCTATTTTAAGTTAAACTAAATTTTTTACACAAAGATTTGAGGGATTTATAAATTGGACGATACTATGTTAAAAGGTCTTAACCCTGAACAACAGAATGCGGTTAAGGCTACTGAAGGACCACTTTTGATTATGGCGGGTGCGGGCTCTGGTAAAACTCGTGTTTTAACTCACCGTGTGGCTTACTTAATTGAAGAAAAAAATGTTATGCCATGGCACGTTTTAGCTATTACCTTTACTAATAAGGCTGCCAAGGAAATGAAGGAAAGAATTGGTAAATTACTAGATGAATCTGCTAGTGATGTGTGGGTTTCAACTTTCCACTCTCTTTGTGTAAGAATTTTAAGAAGAGATATTGATAAGATGGGCAAGCCTAAGACATTCACGATTGCTGACCCAAGTGAACAAAGAACTTTGATGAAACAAATCTTAACTAAGATGAACTTGGATCCTAAGCGTTATGATCCCCGAGCTCTTTTGGGAACGATTAGTAATGCTAAGAATGAATTGCAGACTCCAGAACAATATGCACAAGTGGCTGCTAGTCCTTATGAACAAACAGTAGCTAGTGTTTATGATGCCTATGCTAAGGCTATGGATCGTAACAATTCACTTGATTTTGATGATTTGATTATGACAACTAGTCAATTATTTGATGAGAATCCTGATGTTTTGGAAAAATATCAAGAAAAGTTCCAATACATTCACGTTGATGAATATCAAGATACTAATGAAGCTCAATATAAGTTGGTCAAACAATTGGGCGCCAAATATCGTAATGTTTGTGTTGTTGGTGATGCTGATCAGAGTATTTATGGTTGGCGTGGTGCTAATATTCAAAATATTATGAATTTTGAAAAGGATTATCCCGAAGCAACAACAATCAAATTGGAACAAAATTATCGTTCGACAAAGACCATTTTGAAGGCTGCTAATGAAGTTATTAACCATAATTCCAATCGTAACCCTAAAGAATTGTGGACCGATAATAATGACGGTGAGAAGATTAAGTTCTACCGTGGTCAAAATGAGTCAGATGAAGCTTTATACGTCGTCGACCAAATCAAGAGTTTATTGTTACAAGGCTTTAATTATGGTGATTTTGCAGTACTCTATCGTACTAATGCCCAATCACGTACCTTTGAAGAGAAGCTTATGCAAGCCAACATGCCTTATAAGATTATTGGTGGGCATAAATTCTATGATCGTAAGGAAATCAAAGATGTTTTGGCTTACTTACGTCTAATTGCTAATCATGATGATTCAATGAGTTTTCAACGTGTTATCAACAGTCCTAAGCGTGGTATTGGACCTGGTACAATTGAAAAGTTACAAAATTATGCTGATGAACATGGTTGGTCACTACTTGAAGCAGCCGAAAATATTGAACTATCACCATTAGCAGCTAAACCTAGAAAGACAATCGGCCATTTTGCTAAAGTAATGGATGATTTAACAAAGTTAGCTGAAACAGAGTCAATGACTATTTTGATGAATCATTTATTGGAAGATTCAGGTTATGTTGATGATTTGAAGCAACAAAATAATTTGGAATCACAGGCTCGTGTGGAAAATATTGAGGAACTTCTAACAGTTACAACTCAATTTGATCAAGCTTACGAACCAGATCCTGAAGTTGATGAAACTCGTTTGACAACTTTCTTGACAGAATTATCATTGGTCAGTGATCAAGATGATATTGAGGAAGAACAGACTGAAGTTACATTAATGACTTTGCATGCGGCTAAAGGACTAGAATTTCCAGTTGTCTTCTTGGTAGGTCTAGAAGAAGGCATTTTCCCACTCGGTCGTTCACTTCTTAAAGAAGATGACTTGGAAGAGGAACGTCGTTTAGCATACGTTGGTATCACTCGTGCTGAAAAGAGATTATACTTAACTAATGCTTATAGTCGTACACTTTATGGACGTACACAGAACAATCCAACATCTCGTTTCGTTGAAGAAATCAATGAGGATGCGCTGGAACAAGTTAACCCTAATGCAGGTAATCTTGGTGGTAGCAAACCAAATTATCGTCAACGTCGTCATCGTGCCGCCACAGCAGCAACCTTTACCTCACCAACTTTGAAAGCCAAAGGTGCTCAAGGTGCTGAAAAATTGAGTTGGAATGTGGGTGACAAGGTTGAACACAAGAAGTGGGGTCAAGGAACAGTTGTTAAAGTTAACGGTGAAGGTAAAAATGCTGAATTAGATGTAGCCTTTGATAGTCAAGGTATCAAGCGACTATTAGCTGAATATGCACCAATTAAAAAAGTAACTGATTAATAAGGGGTGAGAGCATGGCTGAAATAACTAAATCTCAAGCTAGTCAAGAATTAGATGAAATTCGTCCTCAACTGAATAGTTGGCGTGATGCTTATTACACAAAAGATGCTCCTGTAGTTGAAGATAATGTCTATGATAAGCTTTATAATCGTTTGCTAGAATTAGAAAAAATGTATCCCGAATTGATCACTCCTGATTCACCTTCGCAACAAGTTGGGGATCAAACTTTACCAGATTTTAACAAGGTAACGCATGATATTCCAATGCTTTCGATGGGGGATGTTTTTTCCGAAGCTGAACTAGCAGAGTTTAATGATCGAATTGAAAAAAATGTTGGACATGAAGTAGATTATAATGTTGAATTAAAAATTGATGGCTTATCTCTTTCATTAATTTATGAAAATGGTATCTTGGTTCAAGGTTCAACTCGTGGCAATGGAACGATTGGTGAAAATGTAACGGAGAATGTTAAGACTATTAAAGATATTCCTCAAAAATTAAGTCGCCCGTTATCATTTGAAGTTCGTGGTGAGTGTTTCATGTCGAAAAAAGAATTTTTACGTTTGAATCAGGAACGTGAAAGTCAGGGACATCAAGTTTTTGCTAACCCAAGAAATGCCGCTGCTGGTAGTCTTCGTCAGTTGGATCCGAAGATTACGGCTTCTAGAAAATTAGATACATTTATGTATACGATTGTTACATTTGACGGTCTAGAAGTTACAACACAACATCAGGCTCTAGAAACATTGAAAGAATTAGGTTTTAATGTTAACCCTACAGCTCAAGTTACTACCGGATTGAAGGGCGTTAAAGATTTTATTGAACATTATGGTGAAATTAGAGATAATCTTGATTACGGAATTGATGGTGTCGTTTTAAAGGTTAACGATTTAGCTTTGCAACGTGAACTAGGCAATACTGTTAAGGTCCCCCGTTGGGAAATTGCATATAAATTTCCACCAGAACAAGCTAAATCAATCGTTCACGATATTACTTGGACTATTGGTCGGACAGGTGTTTTGACACCAACTGCGGTAATGGATCCAGTAAGTCTTGCTGGGACAACTGTTTCACGTGCGACATTACATAATGAAGATATGATTCGTCAAAAGGATATTCGTATCGGTGATACAGTTTTACTGCATAAAGCCGGTGATATTATTCCTGAGGTTTCGCAGGTTGTATTGAGCAAACGACCAAAGGATTCTGTTCCTGCTGAAATTCCTACCCACTGTCCTTATTGTGGTTCGGAGTTGATTCATCTAGAAGATGAGGTGGCCTTGCGTTGCATTAATCCCAAGTGTCCAGCCCAAGTTAAAGAACAGTTAACACATTTTGCTTCTAGAAATGCGATGAATATTGATGGTTTAGGTCCCAAGATTGTGGAACAGTTATATACGAAAGAATTAATCAAGGATGTTGCTGATTTATATAAATTGACTGCAGATGATCTAGCTACTTTAGATGGTTTCAAAGAAAAATCAATTAATAACTTATTGACGGCTATTGATAATTCCAAGGCTAATTCGGTTGAAAGATTACTATTTGGCTTAGGTATTCGTCATGTTGGTGCTAAGGCAGCAAGAATTTTATCTGAGCATTTTGGCGATTTAGATAGTATAATGAAAGCTTCGTCTGAAGAAATTCTTGAAGTTAATACTATGGGTGAGATAATTGCTAATAGTATTTCAACTTATTTTGAAAATGATGATGTTAAAAAGTTGATAAATGAACTAAAATCAGTAAATGTTAATATGAATTTTATCGGTAGTTCTAATTCTAATGAAACAAATAGTCATTTTACTGATAAAATAATTGTTATAACCGGAACCTTAAAAAATTATAAACGTTCACAATTATCAGAGATTTTGGAGAATCTTGGTGCTAATGTTACAAGTTCAGTTACTAAGAAGACCGATATTTTAATTGCGGGTGAAAAAGCCGGCAGTAAATTAGCCAAAGCTCAAAAATTGGGAACAGAGATTATTGATGAAACAACATTATTCGATTATCTGGATAATGACAAAGAGTAGGAGAACAGTTTTGAAAAAATTCTTAAAAACTACATCGTTATTGCTGATGTGTGCACTACTTTTATCTGCCTGTGGTAACTTACAAAATTCGAGTTTGTCATCAGGTGGTGGAGATACAGGTAAAAGTACAGTTCAGACAACATCTTCATCTGACTCAAGTAGTTACGATGTTTTGTTAAGTGGTGGAAAATATAAAACTAGCCCTATTTCAGGACTTACTGCTGCTGATAATTCTAATCAATTTAATAGTAGAAGTTTCGAAAGTGGCTTGATGAGTTTGTCGAAGAAACAATTTTCAACTAATTCATATGTTTTCCAAGAAGGTCAAGTATTATCCGCTAGTACAGTAACTAATTGGTTGGCAAGAAAGTCTAAAAAGAATTCATCTGGTTTGAATCCTGCATCAAATGGTTCAACTGATGAGACTAAACGTGCACCAATGTATTTCCAACAAATGTTGGAAGAAGATTACCTTACTAAACAGGATGGCAAATATAAACTGGCCGGAATGTCGATCGGTATTGCAATGAACAAAGTTGATTATTATCAAAAGAAGCAATACGGTGCTACTTACAAGACAAATATTAGTACTGAACAACAAAAGGAACAAGGCCAACGTATTGCTCAAGAGGTTGTTAAACGTCTAAGAGCAAATAAACAAGTTGGTAATATTCCGATCGTTGTTGGTTTGTATTCCGTTGCTCCAGAGGATACATTAGTAGGTGGAACATATTTCCAATATGCTGTAAGCAAGAGTAGTTCTTTAGGTAATTGGTCTACGTTAGGTTATAAGAATCAAATGTTACCAACTGTTAATGGTGAGAATGCTATTAATAGTAGTGATTCAGATGCCTTTACCAATTTTAAAGACAACATTCAAGATTATTTCCCTAACTTATCAGGTGTAACAGCTCAAGCACATTATGATGGTACTAATTTGAAGTCGATGGATGTAACTATCAATACTCAATTTGATGGTTTAGCTCAAATTACTAGTTTTACACAATTTGTGCAACAAAGTGCTTCGAAGTACTTACCATCTGGAGCTGATTTAGATATTAATATTCAAACAGTTGATGCACAACAAGCTGTTGTTACTCGTACTAATGGTAAGTTCAATTCACACGTTTATAATGCAGATTAAAAAGGAGAAACTTATGATTTCAAAAGATGAAATTTTGCACGTTGCCGCATTGGCTAACTTGAAATTTGAAGATAGTGAAGTTGATAGTTTTGTTAGTCAATTGGACAAAATTGTTAACATGGAAAGTAAGCTATCTAGTGTTGATACAACTGGTGTTGAACCAACATATAATATGGGTGACACTAATACTGTCTTCCGTGAAGATAAGGGTATTCGTACTCAAACTAGAGAACAAATGCTTGAAAATGTTCCGGAAACTGATAACAACCTTATCAAAGTTCCAACAATTGTTGACAAGGAGGATGATGAATAGTGGACATCAAAAAAGAAACAATTGCTTCTTTACATGACAAATTGGTCAATAAAGATGTAACTGCTGAAGAATTAGCTAATGATGCAATTAACAAAATTAATGCTAATGAAAAGAAACTTAATACATTTATTACGGTAAATGATAAAGCTCCTGAAGCTGCTAAAAAAATTGACGAAGATGGTATTAAAGGACCTTTGTCAGGTATTCCAATTGCATTTAAGGATAATATCGTAACTAATGGTATCAAGACTACTGCTGCAAGTAAGATCTTATACAACTTTATGCCTGTTTACAGTGCCACAGTCTTAGAAAGACTAGAAGCTGCCGGCGCAGTTGATATTGGTAAGACTAACTTGGATGAGTTTGCTATGGGTTCATCTACTGAAACATCATATTTTGATACTACTGTTAATCCTTGGGATCTAAGTCGTGTTCCTGGTGGTTCTTCAGGTGGTTCTGCTGCTGCTGTTGCTGCTGGCGAAGTTGTAGCTGCTTTAGGTACAGATACTGGTGGTTCAATCAGACAACCTGCTGCCTTTAACGGTATCTTTGGTATCAAACCAACTTATGGTCGTGTATCACGTTGGGGTGTTATTGCCTTTGCTTCAAGTTTGGATCAAGTCGGTGTACTTTCAAAACGTGTTGAAGATTCAGCTACTGTTCTTTCAGCAATGGCTGGTCATGACGAACATGATTCAACAAGTTCTGAAAAGCCAGTTCCTGATTATCGTGCAAACTTAAGTAAAGATATGAGCGGCGTTAGAATTGCTGTTCCTAAGGAATTTTGGCATGAAGGTACTCATCCAGAAGTTCTAGAAAATGTTAATAAGGCATTAGATGCATATAAGAAGATGGGTGCTACTGTGGACGAAGTTAGTCTACCTTCATTGAAGCATGCTGTTGAGGTTTACTATGTTCTAGCTTCTAGTGAAGCTTCATCTAATCTTCAAAGATATGATGGTGTCAGATATGGTTTCCGTGCTAAAGATGTTAAAAATATCAAAGACTTATTTGTTAAATCAAGATCAGAAGGATTTGGCGATGAAGTAAAACGTCGTATCATGCTTGGTACTTTTGCTCTATCAGCTGGTGCATATGATGCTTACTTCAAAAAGGCTGCGGAAGTTAGAACACTCTTCATTAATGAAATGAATGATGTTCTTAAAGACCATGATTTGATTATGGGACCTTCAACAACGACACCTGCTTTCAAGATTGGTGAAAAAGTTGATGACCCATTGGCAATGTACATGAACGATATCTTAACAATTCCTGCTAACTTGGCTGGACTTCCAGCTGCTTCTGTTCCGGCAGGACTTGCTGACGGATTACCTGTTGGTCTACAAATTATTGGTCGTCCATTTGATGAACAATCTGTTTTCAATGCTGCTTACGCATTGCAAGAAGAAAATAAATTCTATGAAAAAATACCAACTGCACTCAAGGGGGAAGACTAATGAATTTTGAAACAACTATCGGACTAGAAGTCCACGTTGAGTTAAAGACAAAGTCCAAGATGTACAGTCCTTCACCAGTTGCTTATGGTGCTGAATCTAATATCAATACCAACGTTATTGACTTTGGTTTTCCAGGAACATTACCAACTGTAAATAAAAATGGTTACCGTTTAGGTGTCATGGTAGCTTTAGCTCTAAATGCTGAAATTGAACATCATACTCACTTTGATCGTAAGAACTATTTCTATCCAGATAATCCCAAAGCTTACCAAATTACACAACAAGATAAGCCATTAGGACATGATGGTTACATTGAGATCGAAGTTGATGGTAAAAAGAAGAAGATCGGTGTTGAAGAACTTCACGTTGAAGAAGATGCTGGTAAGAATACCCACGGTAACAACGGTTATTCATATGTTGATTTGAACCGTCAGGGTACACCTTTGATTGAAATTGTTTCAAAGCCTGATATGCATTCACCAGAAGAAGCTTATCAATATCTTGAAAATCTACGTAAGATTGTTCAATTTACTGGTGCTTCCGATGTTAAGATGGAAGAAGGTTCAATGCGTGTCGATACTAATATCTCTATTCGTCCTGTAGGATCAAAGGATTATGGTACTAAGGTTGAGTTGAAAAACTTGAACTCATTTAACCATGTTAAGTTAGGTCTTGCCTATGAAGAGCAACGTCAAGCTGCTATTTTGAAGCAAGGTGGACATATTGATCAAGAAACAAGACGTTTTGATGAAAAGACTGGCGAAACATTCTTAATGCGTGTTAAGTCTGGTGCTGATGATTATCGTTACTTCCCAGAACCAGATCTACCAGATTTTGAAATTTCACCAGAGTGGATTTCAGAGATCAAAGCTAACTTACCTGAAACAGCTGCTAAGAGACGTGAGCGTTATATCAACGAATTAGGTATTCCTGAATATGATGCAGGCGTTCTTACAGATACTAAGGAAATGTCAGATTTCTTTGATGAAGCTGTTTCATATAAAGCTAATCCAAAACTAGTTTCTAACTGGTTAATGGGTGAAGTTAATGGATATTTGAATGATAAGAAAATCGGCTTGCTCGATACTAAGTTGACACCAGAACACTTGGCTAAGATGATTAATTTGATTTCAAATGGTACAATTTCTTCTAAGATTGCCAAGAAAGTCTTCCAAGAAACAATTAGTAATGGTACTGAACCTGAGGAATGGGTTAAGTCTAAGGGACTTGTCCAAGAATCTGATCCAGCCGTATTGAAGCCAATGATTTTGGAAATTCTTGATAATAACCAACAATCAATCGATGACTTTAAGAATGGTAAAGATCGTGCCGTTGGTTTCTTGATTGGACAAATCATGAAACAAACACATGGACAAGCTAATCCAAAGGTTGCTAATAAGCTATTGATGGAAGAGTTAAAGAGTCGTTAGTGAGGGAAAGATATGCGTCGTGCTAGACTTATTTATAATCCAACTTCAGGTCATGAGACCATGAACAGTAATGTTGGGGACATTTTGAATATTATTGAAAAAGCTGGTTATGAGGCTAGTGCTTACCGAACTACACCAAAAAAGAACTCAGCCAAAAATGAGGCCAGAAGAGTAGCAAAAGAAGGTTTCGATTTAGTCGTTGCTGCCGGTGGTGATGGAACTATTAACGAAGTTGTTAATGGTATTGCTGATTTAGAGCAACGTCCAGAATTGGCAATTATTCCTGCCGGAACAACTAATGATTATGCTCGTGCCTTAAAGATTCCACGAGATGATGTTGTCGAAGCTGCCAAGGTTATTTTAAAGGGTCAAAAATTACCAGTTGATATTGGTCAAGCAGGTAAGAAGTACTTTATTAATATTGCCGGTGGTGGCTCAATGACTGAGTTAACCTATGAAGTACCATCAGCTTATAAATCTATTTTGGGTTATTTGGCTTACTTGGTTAAGGGTGCGGAAATGTTACCTCGAGTTAGTCCAGTTGACATGCACATTGAATATGACGATGGTGTTTTTGATGGCAAAGCCACAATGTTTCTAATTGGTTTAACTAATTCAATTGGTGGTATGGAACAAATTGCCCCTAATTCAGTTATTGGTGATGGAACTTTCTCTTTGATTATTGTTAAAGAAACTAATTTAAGAGATTTAGTTCATTTAATTGCTTTAGTCCTAAATGGTGGTCGTCACGTTTACAATCCTAAGGTTATTTATACTAAAACTAAACGAATTTCTGTTCATGCAAATGATGAAAGTCGCTTGATGGTTAACCTTGATGGTGAGTACGGTGGGGATGCACCAATGGAATTTATCAATTTGCATAATCATTTGAACATTTATGCTAATGTTGACTCAATTCCGCTTAAAGCACGTGATACTCCAACGCTTAGTGAAAAAGATGCTGGCGAGAAGATTATCGAAGAAGAACGAAATCTTGACAATAAGAATAAAAATAAGAAATAAAAAAGAAATTGGGAGTGTATCAGTTTTGAACACTTCTTTTTTCTATGTATAGGTGAAAAATGGAAAAACCAAACTTAAAAAAGAATCAAAAATTAGATTTAGATATTCAAGACTTATCATATGAGGGTAAGGGTGTTGCTAAGGTTGATGACTTTACACTTTTTGTTGATAATGCTTTGCCTGGTGAAACAGTTAATGCTGTGATAACTAGAATCAATAAGAATTTCGGCTTTGCGAGAACTTTGAATGTTGTGAAGGAATCTCCTGATCGTGTTCATGATATTGATGCTGTTTATGCACAAACAGGAATTGCTCCATTGAGCCATTTGAAGTACGACAAGCAACTTGAATTCAAACGTAATCAAGTTGTAACTGACTTCAGTAAAATGGGCTTAAAAGACATTACAGTTAATCCAACTTTAGGTATGGAATCACCATTTAATTATCGTAACAAGGCTCAAGTACCTGTTCGTCAAGTTAATGGTAAGTTGACTACTGGATTCTATCGTCGTCGTTCACATGACCTAGTACCAATGGAAAACTTCTTGATTCAAGATACTAAGATTGATGAAGAAATCATCAAGGTACGTGATATTCTTCGTAAATACAAGGTTCGTGGCTATGATGAACAAAATCAAAAAGGTCAAATTAGAACAATCATGGTTCGCCGTGCTTACTTTACTAATGAAATGATGGTAGTTCTAGTTTCAAGAACTCGTGATATTTCACATTACAAAGATATTGCTAAAGAAATCATGGATAATCCAGAAGTTAAGTCATTGTACTTGAATGTTAATTCAAAAAATACCAACGTTATTTTCGGTCAAGAAATGACCTTATTAGCTGGTAAGAAATATATTGATGATAAGATCTTAGGACACAAATATCGTATTTCGCCAAGATCTTTTTACCAAGTAAATCCAGTTCAAACACAAAACCTTTATCAATTAGCTATTGATAAAGCTGAATTGACTGGTAAAGAAGAAGTAGTTGATGCCTATTCAGGTATTGGTACAATCGGTCTTTCATTGGCTAACAAAGCTAAACACGTTACTGGTATTGAAGTAATTGAGGACGCCGTTAAAGATGCCGATCAAAATGCTAAATTGAATGGTATTGAAAATGCTGACTTCGTTGTTGGTAAGACAGAGGATGTTTTGGATGAGTGGGCTAAAAACAAGATGTCAGTTGATGTCTTGATGGTTGATCCTCCACGTAAAGGTTTGGCAAATTCATTGATGGACTCATTAAAGAATATCAAACCAAAGAAGATCGTTTATATCAGTTGTAATCCAGCAACTCTAGCACGTGATCTATCATTGTTAAGTGATACATATAACATTGGTGATGTAACACCAGTTGATATGTTCCCAATGACAAATCACATTGAAAGTGTTGTTGCTTTGACAAAGAAGTAGAATGTTCCATATTCTCAATTCTTGTTTGAGATAATTTTTTTAAAAGGTGTCCATATCAATCGAACTTAAACGGTTAATATGAACACCTTTTTTGCAATCATATTTAATCAGCAAATTTATTCATAAAAAGATAAAACTCGTGTAATATTTGATTGAGGAAATTCTTGAATTAGGGATGATAAGATGAATTATATAATCGGTATCGGTGCCATAGCTTTAGGCATTTGGCAGTTAATAGTTTCTAAGCAGTATTTTGATAATATGAAAAAACAGTCAACACCAATGATATTTTCATTGATTGCGGTAATTTTTAGTATGCTTTTTGGAGCTTTTGCCATTGTTTTTGGTGTTCTTCGGATCTTTCACTAACGTTAATCGGTAAAAATGCTACGTTCATAAGTATTTTATGTTTCACTTATTATTTCTGAAATATAATGTCTTCATGATCAAGAATCGAGGGAACATTATGGAAGAATTTATATTGGATCGTAATACAATTTTTTTAGGTGATAATTTAAGAGAATGTCGTAAGCAACGTAATTTATCAGAACGTGAAGTATCAAAAATGTTGCATGTAGATATTACGACCATATCCAAATATGAGCATAATACTAGAACTCCCGATATTTATATGATGATGCGATTTGCCGATGTTTACGGTGTTAGTCTGGATACTTTGGTTGGCAGATAAAGCTGTTTCAAAAATTTAAATAGTAATTAAATAAGCCTCTCATTTAGAGTTTGTAAAATACTCTGAATGGGAGGCTTTAATCGTTTTTAGACATTAATTTAATTAGTTCTTTGTTTTTTCTGAATGAAACTTCACAGGTTGAACCGTCGATAAAGGATAATATTCTGGTCTTGCTGTCGTAGTTAATAGTATTGTCGAGGTTGACTAGGAATCCTCGATTGCAACGAAAGAGATTAGGATAATCTTTTTCAAAAGTATTTAATGAACCATTGAATTCAGCTAATTGGTATTTGGTAATGATGAAAATTCTTCCAGGTACATCTTTGTTAGTGTAAAGCATAATAACATCATCCATTAAAATTGAAAAATAACGACTTCCGATTTTGTAATCTAATACGTTTTTTGATAAATGATTATACTCGCGCAATTCATGTTGAGTTTTCTGGATATCATCAGTGATACTCTGTTTGATGTTTTCCAGACCATTATCTTTTAAAATGTAATCCATTGGGGCAATTTTTCGTTCTAATGTCGTTAAGGATAATTCGTCATGAGTTGTTATGAAAACTATCTGTGAGAGTGGAGAATTTTGACGAACTTTCTCGGCTATTTTTAAACCGGCAATTTTATCATTCAAAATTTCCATATCTAAAAAGTAAAGTGCTTGTTTTTTTGGATTATATTGATTGAGAAAATCAGTGGTAGTTCCAGCAACTACCTCTAAAAACATATTAGCGTCGTTAATTAAAATACCATTGTGAATGAATTCAGCGTATTTATTTCGTTGTAGTTCGTTGTCTTCTAGTAAGTAAATGGGATACATTCAGTCACCTCCAACAATAATTAGTGTCATCATAAGATGACCATGGATAGTTTTGGTTTCTAAATAAAGATTGTCAGATTCATTGATTAGTTTTCTGACATTGGCTAAACCGAAGCCTGAATGATTTTTTTTGGTCGAATAGCCACTTTGGAAAATATCTTTCAGGTTAATATTTTCATTTAATGGATTATCGATTGTAATCTCAGTAGTATTTTCAGTTTGGGTAATAGCACAAGTAACCTCTTTGTCGGCAATCTCTTCAACATACTCAAATGCATTGTCGATTAGAATACCTAGAATACGGATGATAATTAGAACTTCATTTTTAAATTGATAATGCTCCTGACTCAATTCTAGATGAAAATCGATTTGACGACTTTTAGCAATAAAGAATTTCTGAATGATTAGGCCACGAATTAGATCGTTGTCGATAGCTTGAGCCTGAGAAATATTACCTCGACTGACTAAGGACATTTCGCTTTTTTCCTTAGTGATATCGCGATAATAATCCTTCAATTCTTGAGAATCACTTTGATCAATAATCGGCTTGATAGCTAACATGATGTTTTGAAAGTCGTGTTTAAATTTTCGAAGTTCAGTGTACTGTTGTTGCACACTAGTTAGATATTCATTTAGTTGTTTATTGTAAGTTAATTTTTCCCGAGCTTCATTTTGAATCGCAATCGCATGAACGAAGACGGTCAACTGATAGTAAGCGAAGATCAAAAGGATGGAGAAAATTAGAATTAAGCTGGCTTGAATAGTAGCCGTCACGGATTGGAGATCACTAATGATCATAATAACCATGAATGAAATAAAGATTCCCAGTGATAAGACTAAAACACGTTTTCCTAGATGATACTTTTCAATTTGAAGCCATAATTTAATGGTTTGATAACGAAAATGTTCGAAAACTAAGATAACGATGAGTAGATAGAGCAAGTTGATGACTAAAGAAATTGGAATAAAGTACTCTTGATAAGTTTCCAAAAGAGTTAAGCGCCATTGGTTATAAGCAATGAAAAAGAGAATTCTAGCTGAGTAGGTTCCCAAACTAAATAGAACCAATTCAATATTGGCCGCCATGATCAAGGAAATTGAGTTTTGCATATTGGCTCGATATTTTTTAACGCACCAATTAAAAATCAAAATGGCACCAATAAAAAAGAGTACAAATAGTTCATCAAAAAATAAACCGATGTAACCAAAGACTAAAGCCAAGGCTATATCGGCAAGAAAAAATCTGAGTGAAAATTTTCTAATAAAATAATGTTTTAATTGTAAAATTGCGAACAGCATAAAAAAGTTTGCAATCCATTCAAGTTGCCAGTCTATATATACCATAAACTCATTGTATTTAAAAAAACGGCTTAATACAAGAATTATTGCGAGGCAATGGCACTTTGTTTACTATCGGGTGAATTAGGATTGTAGACAACGTTACCGATTATATATTGATGAAAGATGGTAATAAATTGGTTACTAGCAATCATATCAGAGTGTTGTGCTTTGTTACCGGTTAAAGTGATCAATGTATAGTGCTTTGCCTGACTTTCATAAATATATTTACCAGCATCAACACTTCCTAATGGTACGATGCCATCATCAGAATATAATTGAGTCCCGGCGATGGAATAATAAGTCATATTATTAGGTATTTTATCCCGTTTTTTAATTAGATCATTGAGCATTTGCGTGTGGTTGGAGGTGTTTTTTTCTTCAAAGTTATAGGGTGTTCCAACGGTTAATAGTTGGTTGATATTTAAGTTAGAGTCATTGAAATCGTTCTCTAAGAACATCGTCCAAATTAGTCCACCATTGGAATGACCTAAAGCATTGAAACTGTTGAAACGATAGCGTTTCTTAATAGCATTGAATGCAATATTGAACCAACGAGCCTGCTTCTTAATATTGGAATAGCCGTCTTCGTTATTTTGAAAACCGACAACAAAGAAAGGCTGTGTGTCATTAGCTCGAATTTTACCGCTATATGTAATTGAATCATCAGTGTGAACGGTTAATTTTAAGATACTGTGGTGTTCACCATACTTATTATTGATGGTTTTAACTAAATCATCGAAACGGTTGGCAGAAGCGCTACTACCAGGAATCATGATGATTGGTGTCATTGGTGAATTGTAACGACCGGCCAAAGTTGTAACATTCTTTCGCGTCCAAATGTAAGATGGAATTCCTAAAATAATAAAGAATAGCAGCATAGCGATTAAGTATTTGAAATTTTTATTTTTTCTTAAAGTACGTGTGTGCATCAGTTAGCACCTTCTTCAAGACTCAAATTATCAAAGTCCTTAACTTTAATGGCCATTTTGACAAAGGGAATATAAATATAAACGGAAATTATGATAGCTAAAATGGAGAATATTAAGGCCTGCCAGCTACCATTTGTCCCAATGAAGGCAATTAGTGGACCCGGAGTTCCAATCGGCACAGGATAGACGCTAGGGGGCATTAAATGTAATTGAATTGCTAAAGCTGCCATGGTCATATTAGCAATAGGTGCCAAGATAAAAGGAATCAGAAAAATAATGTTGAAAAGTATTGGTATTCCGGTCATGAGACCACTACTAATGTTGAAAAGACTGGGAATAATCGCCCAACGTGCGACTGTTTGAAAATCTTCATCTTTAGCAACTATCAGAATAGCAATGATCAATCCTAGAACAGCACCAGTTCCGCCGAAAGTCGCGAAAGCATGATAGAGAGCCGAACTAGTAAAGGGATTGGGAGCATTCCAAGCGGTGTGTTTATTTAAAGCATAGTTTAAGTTAACGGTTGAAAGAGTGTCCATTTTTTCAGTGCCAGCAGATGAATAAGTGCCGGACCAACCAAAGAATGACATAACCAAAGTATAAATAGAAAAAATAAAAGTTTTGAATAGTTGACCTAAAGGACTTTTTGAGGTGTACTCGGAAGCAAGCGCATTAATGTAATTGCCAGGAGCTTCGGCATAGTAGGTGACGTTGATTAGAGTACTAAAGAGCATCGCAATTAGCAGTGAAATAACGATTGGTTTAGCAGAAATAAAGGAACGCTCGATAACACTTGATGCGCCGCCCAGTTTGGCATAATCAGGTACGGGACGACTGGTCTTTTTAAAAATCCAGCCGATGAATATTCCTAAAATAATGGCTAAAAGTAAGCCGTGCATGCCTAATATTTGTGGATGAAAAGAAAATATTTGAACTTTGGAATAACTGTAATCGATAATCAATAGAGCACTCATAGCGGTGATACCGGCCAATTGATCATCACGATTGAAATGTTTGGCGGTATATTTGGCAGCTCCGAAGATAGCAATCACTGAGATCCAACCTAAAGATAAGTTGTATAAACCGGTAGTAATATTATCAATTTGCCGATAAATAAAGTCGTTACTCAAGTCAGGAAAGACATCGGTTAAAAAGCCTTCCTTACCAATAACGACAGTTTGAATTATTTTGACAAAACTTCCAAATAGGGCAAAGGGAAAGATCAAAAGTAATGTACGTTGGATTACACGGTAGATAAAAAATTTTTGAAGCTTAAGAGTCCCCAAAATTAATTTTTTTTCGAGTTTATTATTGAATTGAATTTTCATAAGAAAACACCTGCATTGACCGTTATATATATCAGGAAAAGTATAACGCAAATAAAAAAAGCCGCCATCATAGCGACCTCTTTTTATTGAAATAATGAATATAATAAACTGGTAAACCTAGTAAGGTAATTCCAATTCCCATTGCAGCTAAACCGGGTTGACGGAATAAAGTGGAAATAATGATATAGGCTCCACCAGCTAAGGCAATAATTGGTGGTATTGGATAAAAATTGATTTTATAAGGACGTGTTAGTTCAGGTTCTTTCTTTCTTAAAATGAAGACACCAATGAACATCATTACTGAAAAAATCCACATAACGAAAACTAACATATCAGTTAAGTAATCGAAACTACCCATAAAGATCATGGCAATAGCAATAACTGTTTGTACTAAGCCGGCATTAGCTGGAACACGTGTATTCTTAGTTAATTTACCAAAGAATTTTGAAAAGACGATTTCATCATCAGTTCCTAGAACATAAGGAACGCGTGCACCGGTCATTGTATAGCCATTAACTGATCCGAAGACGGAAATAAGGATACCAATGGTAACAATTTTTCCACCAACTTCACCGAAGATACGAATAGCAGATTCGGAAGCAGCATTTTGATTACCGGGAATCAAATGGAATGGCAGTTCTTTGATAAACACAAAGCTGATTAGAACGTAAATTAATGTAATAGCGAATAGTCCTACGATGATTGACTTAGCTAAATCCTTTTCAGGACGTTTCATTTCACCAGCTAGACTACCAACATTCATCCAACCATCAAAGGCAAACATAGTTGCTAATAGTCCGCCACCCAGCGAAGACCAAAAGTTAGCATGACTACCGGAAGTGATTGGAAAAAGTGAAATGGAATTGCTTGAAGGTGTGAAAATACCTACGATAATAATTAAAGCGATGGGAATCAATTTAGCAATTAAAGCAACTGTTTGAATTGTGGCACCAACTTTAGCTCCTAGTAGATTAACAAGATAAAGAAAGATGGCTAATGAAATGGCAATCGGTATTTGCCAAGTAGAAGAAATGTTACACAAATTCATAACTTGTGTGGCAAAAATGATTGATAGAGCGGAAATTCCTGCTGGATAATAGATAACTGATTGTGCCCAAGCAAGTAGAAAAGCTGGAACTTTTCCATAAATATATTCGATGTATTTGTAAATTCCGCCAGCAACTGGAATAGCTGAGGCTAATTCAGCAACTGTCAATCCAGCGTTGATAGTGATAAAACCAGCAAGCAACCAGACAAAAATGGTTAAACTAGCGCTTCCGGTGGCTGCGGTGACACTAGAGATCTTGAAGAAAACTCCACCACCGATAACGAGCCCCATTACCGTTGATAGTGCTGGAAAGAAACCAAGGTCTCTCTTCAGACTGAATTTATCTGTTTTCTCGTTCATAAAGCAAAACTACCCCCTCAAATGGTTTAAACTGCAATTATATACCATATTGATAGAATTCAGGTACTTTTTTAGTAGTAATTGCGCTTACATATAAGTAAAATTAAGGCGAGGTGATTTTATGATAAATTTAGGAATAATTGGAACAAATTGGATTACAGAACAATTCGTTAATGCGACAGATGAGACGAAAGCTTTTTCGTTAACACATGTCTATTCCAGAACTGAAGTTAAGGCAGATAAGTTTATTGAGGATCTTCAAAAGAAGAATATTGCTATTAGTACGGATTTAGAAAAATTTTTTAGTAGTGATGACTTTGAAACTGTTTATATTGCTTCTCCAAATGGTTTACATTTCCAACAAGCCAAGATGGCTTTAGAACATGGAAAAAATGTTATTGTAGAAAAACCTAGTACTTCTACTGTTAGAGAATTCACAATTTTAGATGATCTGGCACATGAAAAAGGACTTTTCTTATTTGAGGCTGCACGTCATATTCACGAACCTATCTTTAAAAAGATTCAAAACTATGTTGAAGACAATTATGATGAATTGAGTGGAGCTACATTTTCTTATATGAAATACTCTAGCCGTTATGATGATTTTAAGGCTGGAAATTTGCCTAACATCTTCAATCCTAAATTTTCAGGTGGAGCTTTATATGATTTAGGTGTCTACACTGTTTATGATGCCGTTGTACTATTTGGACAACCTGATTCTGTAAAGTATGTTGCTGAAATACTTTCATCAGGTATAGATGGAAGCGGAAGTTTGACATTAAAGTATCCTAAGTTTGATGTTAATATCTTGATCGGTAAAACTAAGAATTCATACACTGATTCAGAAATATATTTTGATAAAAAAACTTTATTGATGGACAGTGGTGGTGACATTACTCATGTTCAATTAGCCGATGATAATAAGAATATAACAACTATTCCAACTGTTAAGAGTGAGAACCCAATGGACTCTGAGGCAAAAGAATTTGCACGAATTATGACTGAAAATGATCAAGAAACTTATGAAAATCTCTTGAAGTACGCTAGAATTGTAAATAGAATTCTAGAACAAGCCCGGACAAGTGCAGGACTTGTTTTTGGAGCAGATGAGGATAAGTAAAGTGGAAATACCAAAATTATATCAAGATTATTTTAAACAAAATCAATTTAGTGCATTAACTAAGATTCAAGAGGCCGTCTATCTACCTTTCAAAGAGGGCAAAGACTTTGTTGCCATGGCACCAACTGGTTCCGGTAAAACCTTGGGCTTTGTAATGCCAATGTTAGAAACCTTAGTACCAAAAGATGGATTGCAAGTGTTGATTTTAGAACCTTCTCAGGAACTGGCAATGCAAGTTAGAGATGTTATTCAACCGCTAGCTAAATTAGTAGACTGTAAAGTACAGGCAATTACTGGTGGCGCTAATCCCCAACGTCAGTTGAAAAAGTTGAAAGAAAAGCCAGAGATTATCGTTGCTACCCTAGGACGATTAAATGAATTAACACAGGCTCGTAAGGTGAAATTAGGCAAGTTAAACACTGTTATTGTGGATGAAGCCGATGAAATGTTGAACGAATCAAAATTGGAAACGGTCCGTCAAACAATTGCGCAAATGCCAGCTGATGTTCAAATGACTTTCTTCTCAGCTACTGGTAATGAAATCTTTAAAGATATGCATAAATGGTTTGGACAAGATTTCGATATTATAGATCAACGTAATGATACTACCTATACAGCAGGGATTAAGCATTACTTTATTGATGCTAATAGTGAATTTATCAAAAATGCATTAGTTCGTGAGTTGGCTCATAACAAGAAATTCTTGGGAATAGTTTTTTTCAATAACTCTCGTTCGTTACATAAAGCTATCAGTGATTTGAATCATAACAAAACTAATTTTGTATCTTTAGATAGTAAAATGTCATCACAACAACGTAAATCAGCGATTCAACTCTTTTCTACTAAAAAAGTTAATTTGTTGTTAACAACTGATGTGGCTGCTCGTGGAATGGATATTGACAATATCACAACGATTGTTAATTATATGGTTCCTAGGGATGAAAATGAATATGTTCATCGTTCTGGTAGAACCGGTAGAATGGGTAAGAGCGGTATTGTGCTTACTTTTGGTAATAGTCATGATTTGAAGAACATGCGTGAATTTACTAATGTTGAAATAAATAAGGCTTACCTCAAGAGTGATGGCACACTCTCTAATAAACCTGTTGCTCGTAAAAAGACTGTGGTTGGTCATAAGGATAAACCTAAGACTAAGAAACGGTTACGTGATCAAAAAAATAAAGGTAAGCGTCATAATAATAAATAAGCTTTTTTGCAAGCTTGGTTGTTATGGAGTTAGGTATTGTAAAATTTAAATAATTAAATAAGAGCAGTCTCTATTAAGAAATTCAAGTACATAGTATATGTCTTGAGTACTTAATAGGGACTGCTTTTTTTGAACGGGTAAACGGTTCTATTTATCATTTTCCAGTATTGAATAATTATGCATGTGAGATATAATTTTCTTATAGACGTTTTATTGGTTAATTAAGATTTGGTCCCTTGGCCCAGTTGGATAGAGCAACTGCCTCCTAAGCAGTAGGTCCCCGGTTCGATCCCGGGAGGGATCATTGTTTTGAGTATATGAAAAATATTGGAGATGAATTTAGTAATCGAACGATTAACAGATTTACCCAATATTGGTAAGGTTTTAAATGAACAATTGTCTAAAATTGATGTAACTGATGCGGCTACTTTGAAGAAGTTGGGAAGTCAACAAACTTTTTTGAAATTAAAGTCTTTAAAGGCACCAGATAGATTCTATTGTATTCAAATGTTGTATTCTTTGGAAGGCGCCATTCAAGGTGTTTCTTATACGAAGTTGCCTTCTGAAAGGAAAACAGAACTTTTAAATTTTTTTAGAAAAAATAGTTAAATTACTCATGTCTAGTGAATTAGATGTGAGCTTTTTATTATTATAAAGAGGTTAAATTATGAAAGAAATTAAATGTAGCGATACTTTATCTATTAGCAATCATCGTGTATTTTCATCTGATTTAAATGAACACGGAACTGTATTCGGTGGTAAAACTTTAATGATTGTTGACGATAATTCTTCGATTTCGGCTTCACGACTAGCTCGAATTGAGACGGTCACAGCATCGATTGATCAGGTTAATTTTATTTTGCCATTTGGGTTACAGGATTCGATGTGTACGGAATCTTATGTTTCTGGGGTAGGTAGAAGTTCAATTGAAGTATTTACAAAGATTATCGGTGAACATTTGAAAACAGGAAAACGCTTTTTGGGATTGACTTGTTTTTCTACTTTTGTCGTAACAGATGAAGATATTTTTTTGCCAAGAATTGTTCCTGATAGTGCAGAGTCCGAATATGTTTGCAGTGACTACCATGAGCGTCAGGGTGAACGTTTCAAAAAATTATTGGGGCAAGAAGGATTTAATAAAAATATTAGTTTGCAATTTCCATGGCAAACAAAAAAAGACGCAGAATAATATCTACGTGGTTCTTTCTTAAACTTGGTTGTAACTAAATATCAACTAATATAGTTGAAATATGTTGTTGTCCGCAAAAAAAATCTGTGGGCTACTGAAACGTGGTGGACACAATTTTTTACTATCGACTAGTCCTTTAGTTCTAGTATTTTTAATCTACGAATCTAGAAACTTTAAGTCAAAAAAGCGGCCTCCATTAAGTATTCAAGATATATCCTTTACTTGAATTTCTTAATAGAGGCCGTTTTTTATATTCGAGAAATAATTGATTTAATTAGTTTCCGTAGTTAGGATTTCCTCTCGCAGAGATTGAAAATCTTGACTTGAGAAAGATTTGTTCAGTGATTTATTGACCACTTCAGAGGCTTCTTTAAAGTGTTCAATACCGGATTTGGTAATCTTTAGGCAAACCTCTTTTTGATTATCGTCACTGTGATAACGAATGATTGGTTTGCAATCCTTATTTTCTAACCGTACAGCCATTCGTGAGACAGCCGCCGCACTTAATTTGAGTGAATCTTTAATTTCGAGCAAACTAGCTTTGGAGTCATATTGATCGTAGAGGTAGTGCAAAAAGCTGAATTCAACAGGTGACAAATCATATTTAGCTAATACTTTTTCCAATTCCATTTGGACGTCATTTTCAAAATGTTTCATGTTTAACCAAGTACATAGATTCGAAGTATGATTCATATTTATCACCCCTAACGTTAGATATTAACTTTTATGTATTATGGAACAAATCAATTGCTTGCGCAAGAAAATAATTTTTATCGAGGGATCGTTTGTTAAATCCACGATGTCAGCTTTTTGCTATACTAATCGTAAATAAAAAAATAGTTGAGGGGATATAAATGAGTTTTTATTCGTATCAATATTTAGTGGAACATAACAATGAACCGAATTTTTTATTCATTATAGGAGTTCTAATACTTGCAACAGCTATTTTTATAACTAGTTACTTGTATTTTAAAAATCGATCTGACAATAAATATCGTGATTTGTTGATTATCTTTGGCTTGGGAATTTTTTTGTTTATTGGTATTAATTACAATAATTATGAACAACAGTTGGATATCAATAATAAAACTAATCAAACTTTGGGCTTGATGCAATCTGTTGCTAAAGATAAAAAAGTTTCGAAGAATAAACTGTATTCCAATAGTTCTAGTTTGACAGAAGGAATGTTGATTAAAGCGGGCAAGGATATTTATCGGGTTAGTTTCGATAATAATTTGAGTAGTTATACACTTTCAAAGGCCAATATAATTAGCTCACAAAAAATACAATTGATAAAAAAATAGGTGGCATAATGGTATTACAATACGGTGATTTGACTTTAAAATTTATTATAGGTTTTTTATTCATGGTCTTGCAGATCAATCTGTTTGGACGAGGGAATATTGCTCCGACAAGTGCAATTGATCAACTTCAAAACTATGTCCTTGGTGGAATTGTTGGTGGTATGATTTACAATTCCAGTATTACGATTCTACAATTCACTTTGGTCTTGTTGATCTGGACATTGGTAGTCTTTGTTGCTAAATTTTTGACTAATCACAATAACTTCTTTAAGAAGGTTATCGAAGGTACTCCACAGATAATTGTGAAAAATGGTCATATTGATGTTAATTTGGCTTTGAAAAATGGTTTGTCAGCTAATGACCTATCTTTTAAATTGCGTCAGGCAGGAGTTTTGGATGTTAGAAATGTTAAACGTGCTGTCTTTGAACGTAATGGACAGTTAACGATTATTTTAAAGGATGAAGATAGTTTTAAATATCCATTGATTTTGGATGGCAAGATCGATATGGAAGAGTTATTAACATCGGGTAAGGATGAAGCTTGGGTTGAAGAAGAATTACAAAAACGCCATCTGAGTGTGTCAGAAGTTTATATGGCTAATTATATTAATGGTGAACTAGTTATATATAGATATTAATTTTTTTAGGTTAGCCAAAATTTCGTTTTAATGTGAAGACAACTGTATTAGAATGAAAGTGTAATAACATTTGGTGGTGATAAATATGGTAAGTGGTTCTAAGGCTTTCTCATTGATCATGCTAATTTTTTATGCAATTTTATTGTATTTTGTCTTTGCTGATAAGAACATGATAGCTATGTATATGATGGCTATCGGTATGTTTGTTGAGGCTTTAGTAAATTGTGTTTGTACGTTTCAATCAAAAACTAAATAGGGTGGCGATTATAAATGTCAGAAACAAAAGTTTACAATAATTATTTCTTTGATGAACCAGTATTTGATTTACACGATGGAGGTTATGTTCCATTAGAAAAAGTGGATATGCCTGATCATCCATTGAATATTCCTGCTGCTTTGAAGCCAGACAAGGTAGAAGGAAATGATGTTTATTACACGATTACAGCACAAGAAGGTGAAACACAGATTTTACCTGGTGCTAAAACTAAGACATGGGGCTATAACGCTTCATTATTAGGTCAAACAATCGTTTTAAAGCAAGGTGTTCACTATCATGTGCATCTTGTTAACAAATTACCAGAAGTTACTACTTTCCATTGGCATGGACTAAATGTTACTGGACCTATCGTTGATGGTGGTCCACATGCTCCGGTTTATCCAGGCGGCAGTCGTGATATTGACTTCACTTTGGATCAACCTGCTCAAACTGATTGGATTCATCCACATCCATGTCCAAATACAGCTCGTCAAGTTTGGAACGGTTTAGCTGCAGCGGTCGTAGTAACTGATGATGAAGAAGCTAAATTGCCTTTCCCACGCAATTATGGTGTTGATGATATTCCAATTATTTTGCAAGATAGAAGTTATCATGACAATCAATTAGATTATAAGAAGGATTATGATATTGATGGTACTTTGGGTAAATATGCTTTGGTCAATGGTACGATCAATGGTGTCTTTGATGTAACGACTCAACGAGTTCGTTTAAGAATCTTGAATGGTTCTGATCGTCGTGAATGGCGTCTTCATTTTGATGATGATCATGGGTTTACTCAAATTGCTTCAGATGGTGGTACTTTACCAGAACCAGTTAGATTGACTAAGTTAATGTTAACTTGTGCTGAACGTGCTGAAGTTATTTTGGACTTTGGTGATAAGAAGCCGGGTGACGTAGTTACTCTAATGAGTGATGATATGCCAATTATGAAATTCAAAATTGGTCAATATGTTCCAGATGATGTAAAGCTTCCAGAACATCTAACAACAATCGATGCTCCAGAAGTAACACCTGGACTACCTGTTACTCGTACAGTTATGTCAGGAATGGACGATCAAGTTAGACTTGATGGTAAACTCTTTGATATGCAAAGAATCGACCGTCGTCAAAAGATTGGTGACACTGTCCTCTGGGATGTTGTAAATACCAATGATATGGATGGTGGAATGATTCATCCATTCCATATGCATGGTTGTCAATTCCTTGTTATTAGTCGTAATGGCAAAGAACCATATCCTAATGAACATGGTTGGAAAGATACTGTGGGTGTTAATGCTGGTGAAACAGTCAGAATTGCTGTTCAATTTACTAAGTTTGGTGTTTACATGTATCACTGCCATATTCTAGAACATGAGGATACGGGTATGATGGCACAGATTGAGGCTTATGATCCTAATCATGAACATAAGTATCATTTATTAAGTATGGATGAAATGAATCACCCAAAGAATAAATAAAGTCTCATTGACAACGTTTTCAGTCTAATTTAAACTAATTCTTAGTAATTAGGCTGTAAGTAAATAGACAATACCAATTACAAAGTTGGCATTGTCTATTTTTATTTTGGGGGATATGAGATTGGAAGATAATAGTTTTAAGAAGCGGTTAGGATTCCTAATTTTTGCAATTGTATTGGATGCTTTTGCTAATGCACTAATGATTGACAGTAATATGGGAAGTGCCGTGTGGACGGCCTCAGCAGTCAATATTTCGACGTTACTACATACTAGTTATGGAACAACGTTGTTTATCTATGCTGTTATTGTAACGATTGTTAATCAACTGTTATTAGGAAAATTTGATGGTCATATCTTTGTTTCTAATTTACTGTTCTCATTACCATTTAGCTATTTAGTTGGTTTTTTCAGTGACATTTTAAATCCACTCAATTTAAATTATCTTCCTATATATTCACGTTTCTTGGTTGATTTATTAGGTTTGATTTTTGTTTCAATGGGAACTTCAATTTATCAAAGATGTAATTTAATACAACATCCTAATGATGAAATGGCCTATCTATTGAGATTCAAATATTTACATGGTTCAGCCGGATGGGGACAGTTAGTTAGCTATACACCGCCAGTGATCATCATGATAATTTGTTTCATATTGACAGGACATATCTTGTCAGTTGGTATTGGAACTATTTTGGCGATGTTCTGCCAAGGTATAATTATTGGAATATCGGATAAAATAGTTGTTCCTTCGTTGAAGCATCATTACTCATTTTAATTGTTATAAAAATGATATTTTAAAAATAATATAAGTTATTAAAAAAAGAGTTAAGATTATCGATTTATACTATTGCGGTCAGGCCAAACATGGTTTACTATGACATATAGGGACTACCAGATTTAAAAACAACTGATTCCTTCCCGACGGTGAGATTAATTTCTCACTATTTTTTTGTCAAAAAATACAAAAAGTAACGTCTTTTACTTAAAGAAAATAATAGCACCCGTTCAAATTTATCCCCATGGAGGGAGTTCATCTGAATGGATGCTATTTTACTACTTGGCTTCATCAAAGCTATAGGTAATATCTTCAATGGTCATTTTATTACGACCGGCGTTTTTAGATTTATAAAGATAACTATCGACTCGATTGAATAAATCTGTAAAGCCGGAGTCAGTTGGCTTTAATTGAGAAACACCAAATGATACGCTGACATTCAATTTCTTACCGTTGAAGAAGAGTGGTGAGTGAAGTAAGGTATTTCTTAAATCAGTAATGATTGGTTTACATTCTTCGGCATTTTTACCGCGAAAAATAATAATGAATTCTTCGGCGAATTTTATAATCAAGTTAGCCACTTTAGAAAAATGACAAAATAAAAACACCAAGACGTAAAAATCAGGTATCATTGGAGTTCTCACACAAACAATGAAAGAGGTTTTTCGTCTTGGTGCTAGAACAGAATATCATAAATCGTCCTAAAGGACATCATTTAACTGAAATTGAACGTGGAAAGATTGCTTCCTTTCATTCAATTGGCTACTCGAATCGCCAGATAGCTAAAGCTATCGGCGTTTCACCTCAGACTATTAATAATGAAATTAACAGAGGTACTGTTGAGCAGATCAAGAAAGTTAATGGTAAAGTTCAACACTTGAATTGCTACTTTCCTGACACTGCACATCAAAAGTATGTAAAGAACCGTAAGCTTTGCCATCGTCCTTCTAAATTCGACCAAGTCACAGCCTTTTTAGGCTTCTTTGTAAGCCAGTTCATAGATAATGGATGGTCACCTGATACGGCCGTTGGACGAGCTAAGAACGAAGAATTATTCTTAGTAGATGAAATGGTTTGTACTACTACACTTTACAAATATATTGATGAACAACGACTTGAAATCCGGAATATTGATCTGGTAGAAAAGTCAACTAGACCGACTAAGCAACATACTTCAAAAAAGCATAAGCGTCTACTTGGTCGTAGTATTGAGAAACGCCCTAAAAGTGTTGATAGCAGAGAATCCTTTGGGGACTTTGAGATAGACACGATTGTGGGCAAAAGAAATGGCCATGAGAGTGTCGTCTTAACGCTCATAGAGCGTAAGACACGCTTTGAAATAATGAGACTTATTGACGGTAGAGATGCCGACTCTGTAGATTATGCTATGAAAGAGATCATAAAGAACTATGGTGATCTTATCAATTCAATCACTGCAGACAATGGCCCTGAGTTCTCTAATCTATCATCTGATATGGCTGGCGTTGCGGATGTTTACTTCACACACCCATATACATCTTGTGAACGTGGAACAAATGAAGTACATAATCGAATGATACGTCGTGACTTGCCCAAAGGGCTGTCACTGGATACAGTCAGCCCAAAAGTAATAAGAGACATAGAATTTAAGCTCAACAATATGCCTAGAAAGTTATTGAACTATAAAACGCCACAAGAACTCTTTGCTAGTTCCTGTGGCGCTTAAAGACATATTTATAAACTTCAAATACTGATATCACTTGGATTCAATTTATTTTGTCCAAGTGGCTAACTTGTTATTGAAATTTTCGTAATGAATTCTTCTCCACCAAAGCGGAAAATTTGTCCGTGCGTCTTTTTTTAATATAATTCACGTTCCATGGTGTGAGAAACGTGACGTAGGACTTCGTCGCCAGTTGAGTGTCCGTATTGATCATTAAAGAGTTTAAAATGATCGATATCAAACATTGCCATAGATAAAGGAACGTTGTCTTCATGTGAATATTGCTCATAGATTTCCTTAGAATTCTTATCTAGACTAGAGCGGTTTCTAATTCCAGTTAATTCGTCATAGTTGACAGCCTTTTTTAATGTGTCATAGCCGTTCAAGGTTAACTGCATCTTATGTTCACAATATCTAATAATAGCCATGTAGATAACGAAGACCACTAGCATGTTAAGAATGTTGTATATTGAAAAACTATGGTCGACCCAGAGTAATATCCACCAGCCAATTCCATAAAGAATTTGTAGGATGAGATATTTGATCGTACTATCTTTAAGACTGTCGGTTCTCCAATAAATATAAAAGATAATAATCACTAGAAAAATGTATGAAACAAGAAAAAAGGGCCATCGATTGCTACCTAATCGTTCAATATTACTAGATTGGTGATAAGCAAAGGGCATTAATAAATTAATCAATAGAGTTATTTTATTTCGTAAAAGATACATAGCATAAAGCAGAATAGTTAATTGAGCATTGGCGTACAACCAACCGCTGTTAACAGTTCCGTTGCTCAACATATGAAAAGTTTGTTGAAGAATAATCATACTACTTGCTAAAATTGCACCTTCTACTAAATGAGTAGAAAATTTGAGATAAAAAGGTGAATCGTCATTAAGATGACTTTCTAGACCGTAAGCAATAATAGTAATAACGGTAATCAAGCCAATTGTGACTAAAGTGATAATGATTGAAGTGAGATTAATATAGTTATTGGTGATCCCTTTTAGGATATTCAAAATTATCCCCTCCAAATTATTTTTAATGCTTAATAAAAATGGTGCTCCTTAAATCATATTGTAGTATTATAAGATATTAATGTTTAAACAATATTACATATCAGTATACACGTATTTATTTATAATTTTATAGGTTTATAATGATGATGAAACGGTATATATTTTTAAAGTTATGCTTGATTATTCATTTTTTGATATGGATTTAACTCAATTTATGAGAGGGGGAATATTTAATGAAAGTAGTAGTTGTAGGGTGTACACATGCTGGTACAGTGGCAGTAGAACAGGTTCTTCAAGAACATCCCGATACAAAAGTTACCGTATACGAGCGTGATGACAATATCTCATTTCTATCATGTGGGATTGCATTGTATTTGGGTGGTAGAGTAAAACATCTCGAGGATATGTTCTATGCTAGTCCTAAGGATTTGGAAAAACTTGGTGCCACAATTAGAATGAAGCATGATGTCTTAAAGATTGATTCAGAGAAGAAGACATTGATGTGTGAAAATATGGAGACACATGAAATAATTAACGATACTTACGACAAGTTAATTATGACTACTGGTTCAACTGTAGTAGTACCACCTATTATGGGAATTTCTGATTCGAGAATTTTGATGTGTAAGAGTTATGCACAAGCACGAGCAATTCATGATACAGCCAAGGACTACAAGCACATTGCCATCGTCGGTGGTGGTTATATTGGCGTGGAACTGGCTGAAAGTTATGCTAATACAAATCATGAAGTTTCTTTAATTCAGTCAAGAGATCAAGTTCTAAATCACTATATTGATCCTGATATGTCCGAAAAAATAGTTAACTTGTTAAAGGAACATCATGTCGACGTTTATTTGAATGAAAATGTCACTGGTTTCAACCGTGATGATGATGACAATGTTGTTATTGAAACAAGCAAAGAGGACCATAAAGCCGATTTAGTAATTGTCTGCACAGGTTTTGTAGCTAATACTGATTTACTTCGTGGACAAGTGGATATGGACCGCCGTGGAGCTATCATTATTAATGACTATACTCAGACATCTAATCCTGATATTTACGCCGCTGGAGATGCTTGTACGGTTTACTTTAACCCTACGCATGAACATGCCTATATGCCGTTGGCAACTAATGCCATTAGACAAGGTGCTTTAGCTGGTATCAACGTATTCGGTAATATCCAGAAGTATATGGGTACACAAGCAACTTCAGCTATGGAATTGTTTGGTTACACCATTGCTTCTACAGGTTTGACCTTAGGACATGCCTTAGAGCATGGTTTAAATGCGGATGTAGCTGAATATCATGATTACTACCGTCCTGATTACATGCCAACGACAGAAATGCTAACTATAAGATTGGTTTATGATAAGGACACACGTTTGATCTTAGGTGGTCAGTTGTTCAGTAAGCATGAAGTTGCACAATCAGCTAATACTTTGTCAGTATGTATTCAAAATAAGAATACAATTGATGATTTAGCTTTTATGGACATGTTGTTCCAACCTAATTATGATAATCCGTTTAACTATTTGAACTTGGTTGCTCAAAAGGCTGTGGCTAAGGAACGTAAAACAAAATAATTTTTTTGAAATAAATAAAAGGGGATGCCAATTTTTATTGGTATCTCCTTTTATTGTTTGGTCGTCTGATTTTGATAACCATGAATTTATTGCTTTATAACTATGATTTTATGTGGAATGTTGGAAAGAAGCTTGTTCCGTTCTCTAGAATTCGTCGTCGTCTGCTTTTAATTTCAACAATCTAGGTTTTCCGTAATAGTAACCCTGACGTAAATCTATTTCCAACTTATCAGCTAGGGCATCATCTTTTTCGTCTTCTATTCCTTCAAGAATAAAACGAATATTTTCTTTTTTACAGATATCACGCCAATATATAACTTTGTTTTCGATATCTGGATCGCGTAACTTTTCTCCAAAGTTTTGGATGGCAAACTTGATTTCTGATGCTAGAGGAATCATGTCTTTGATTTGATCCATTTGATTTGTTCCGGTTCCACAGTCGTCAAGACTAAAGTCCATTCCATAATCAATGAATTCTTTAATCAGAGAAATGTATTCTTCATTGCTCCAATCTTTGTTTGGTGTATCTTCGGTTAGTTCTACTACTAGTTTTAATGGACGTAAGATTCTTTGAGCTTCGATGATAGCATCGCGAACTTCCTCATCCATTAACTGATTACGATTGATATTTACTGAAACGGAACCAATCTTTAAAGATAATAATTTCGTTGTGGCAACTAAAACTTGAGCCATGAGGTGTGAAGGAACATCAGAAAAGTTTGCTGGTGGACGCCATCCTTCGGGCTTTTTTTCCTTCATTAATAGTTCATAACCGATTAATGAATTATTCGCCTTGTCAAGTTGAGGCTGAATAAAGTATCTATATATGATGAACTCCTTTGTTAGTCCTAATTGATTCTTGATTAATCACGTGAATAACGTATCAAACACATAATACTACAAGCTTAGTTTCATGTCATGGTGAAGAATTCCAGCTTCTTTATACTGCTCGCCAATGACTTTAAATCCTAGCTGTGTATAGAAAGCTTGAGCGTGATCTTGAGCTCCTAAAATAATGTAATCGAAATTTTGTTTTTGGGCATAATCAATAATATATTTTAAAAGATCTGATCCTAAATGTTGATGACGAAATGATTTTAAGACGGCAACCCTTTGGATATGGATTCCATTGTCAGATGTAACTTGAAATCTGGCAGTGGCTACAGCCTGTTGATTACTGTAAAGAACAAAGTAGGTACATTTGTCTTCGTCCTTATCTATTTCAATTTCAGTGGGAACGTTTTGCTCATCCACGAAAACTTTTTTACGAATACCTACACTGTCATAATAGATATCAGAATTTATATCATTAGAGGATTTAATTTTGTCCATTGATTATCACCGCTTTTAAAAAAGTCAATACACTTGCTATTATATTACAAATCATCTGTGTTGCCTTATCGATATTTGAAATTTAAAAAGTCCATTTATAATATATAAAAAATTAAATAGATTGATATAATGTAACCAAGTGTTCGTAGAAGCTTAAAAAGCAGAGAGAATAATTTATTGGGTACTGTAGAGGAGGAACCGACTGTTGAAAGTAATCGTTGTCGGATGTACACATGCTGGAACAGCTGCAGTGGAACAAATATTGAAAAAGCATCCAGATACGGAAGTTACCGTATATGAACGTGATGATAATATTGCATTTTTATCATGTGGAATAGCATTATATTTAGGAAGAATCGTTAATCGACTAGAGGATATGTTTTATGCTGATCCAACTACGCTAGAAGGTTATGGCGCTAAGGTTCATATGAAGCACAATGTTATTAAAATCGATTCAAAAAATAAAAAAATTGTAGTTCAAGATCTCAACACACAGGAAATTTTTGAAGATAGTTATGATAAATTAATTATGACTACTGGTTCAGAAGTTGGCGTACCACCAATTGGTGGTATGGATAATCCACGTGTTTTGTTGTGTAAGAGTTATGATCAAGCCAAGAAAATTTATGAATCAGCTTTGAATTATCCTAGTATTGCTATCGTTGGAGCAGGATATGTTGGAGTAGAGTTGGCTGAAAGTTATGCTAATACGGTTCATGAAGTAACCTTAATTCAATCAAGGGAACAGATTCTCAATAATTATGTCGATGAACCACTATCACAAACAATCATTGAAAAACTTAAAGAACACGATGTTAAGGTTGCATTAGGTGAACGTGTTGCTGAAATTGAAGATGGTGACCAATTAACTATCAATACTAAAGCTGGTCATAGCTATAAAGCCGATTTAGTAATTGTCTGCACAGGCTTTTTTGCTAATACAGATTTATTGCGTGGTCAGGTTCAAATGGACGGTTATGGAGCCATTTTGGTGAACGATTATATGCAAACATCAGATCCTGATATTTTTGCCGCTGGTGATTCTTGTGCTGTTAAGTTCAATCCAACAGGTGAAATGAAGTATATTCCACTAGCTTCTAGTGCTGTGCGTCAAGGTACTTTGGCTGGAATGAATATTTATGGAAATGTTCGCAAATATATGGGAACACAAGCTACCACAGCAATGGCATTGTTTGGCTATACTTTGGCTGAAACGGGATTAACCTTAAAAAAGGCTTTAGCAAATGGTCTGAACGCCGATTATGTTACATACCACGACAATTATCGTCCAGATTATATGCCAACCACGGAAATGTTAACAATTTATTTAATTTATGATAAAGATACGCGAAAAGTTTTAGGTGCACAGTTATTCAGTAAACATGAAGTTGCTCAGTCAGCAAATGCCTTATCAATTTGTATTCAAAATGAAAATACGATTGATGATTTAGCTTATGTTGATATGTTGTTCCAACCAAATTATGACAATCCGTTCAACTATCTTAATTTAGTTGCACAACAAGCAATTGATAAAGAAGATAATAATTAGAAATATTCGAATTAAAATTAATTAATCGAAAAAAGATGTTTAAATCAGCCAATTAAAATTGGTGGTTCTTTCTTAAAACTTGGTTATAACTATTTTTAATCTACGAATATAGAAGCTTTAAATCAAAAAAACGGCTTCCATTAAGTGTTCAAGATATATTTTTTACTTGAATCTCTTAATAGAGGTCGTTTTTATTTTACAAAATCATGTATTAAGCACATTCACACTTTAACTGGATTGGCTGATCTGAGAATCTTTTTTTTAGAGAATTATATACAAATATACATAATGTGATACTTTCAATTTAATAGACATTTTATTCATGCTAGACTGAAAGATATAAATGAATGTGCGAGGGGTTACTTTTGGGTGATTTAACAGAGATTTTAAGAATCTGTTTCAGTGCAAATGCCTTAGCAACAGGGATAGTTACAATTGGTTTGGTTACTATTATTACTTATATATCATTTGTATTGGAACGAAAGATCAGCGCAGCATCGTCCTTCTTTAGGAAGGTTGGAATAATATGGCCGAAATGTTTCTACTCTTTTTAATGATATTGTTGGTCACTATTGTTTTCAAAAGTTTAACGGGTGGTTCACAGGTCGAGTTGGGAGGATTGCTAGCTAATGCTGAATTAACTATCTTATTCTACGGCTTGTTTATTTTCAATAATCGTTTAATTGTTTTGTTAAATGTTTTTCTACCATTTTTATATCATCCATCGTCGGATATTTCGAGAATTCAAGGACCATATTCATGGTTGTTTATTGGATCTTATCTCGTTCTAATAATTGTAATTGACTATCTTTACAGTCATAAAGACGTTTTAGCAATTTCTAATTATCGATATCTGTTGGCCCAAATTTTATTCGGAATTTGTTGGTGGATTTTTATGTGGATCGATTATAAATTTCCATTAGTTGATATTATAGGAATGCTGATCCTATTCGAAATCTATATGTTTATTGTGCGTATAATTGAGTTAAAGATGAGTACATATATGCACGTATATAACGATTTGGAGAATAAAGTTAATTACGATGCTCTAACAGGTGTACGAAATCGAGCTAATTTAAATAAAATTTCTAAAGAAGTCTTTGAAAAATATAGTCACGATCCAGCTCCTTTAACGGTAATGATGTTTGATATTGACCATTTTAAAGAATTTAATGATCGTTATGGTCATGAAATTGGTGATGAAGTTTTGCGTCATGTCTCACATACAGTTGAACGAGAGTTACATGTCGATGGTAGACAAGGACAGTTATTTCGTTATGGCGGTGAAGAATTTGTTATTCTATTGAGAAATACCGATACACAAAAAGCTCAGGAAATCGCTAATAGGATCAATCAAACTTTAATTGGAATGCCTTTGTTTATTCAGGAGACACAGTTAGATGTGACGTTATGCTTTGGCGTAACGATGTTACGTGAAACTGATAATTCGTTTGAGGATATTTTTAAACGCGTTGATAAATATCTCTATCAAGCAAAAAATAATGGGCGTGATGAAATGACAATTGAAGGTAAAATTTTCCAATATGAGAAAGTTCCAATAATTAAAATATAAAAAAACAGCCAGGCGGGGAACCTGACTGTTTTTATATAAGTTGATTTCTAGTAGGAACAAAAATTAATATGTCATTGAATGATGGGGTATTCAATTAACAGGAGATCAAAATTGGTCTGGGAGTTAAATTCTGGGCAAATCGAAGAATTGAGTGAGCTCCTACTTTGGGAATCAACTACTAGAATAAGTATTTAAGCATAGAATTAGATTTTCTACATGGGAGGCACGAGATAGGACTTTGAAAACTACTTATTCTAGTTGTAAACAAAGTTACTATAAGTGTCCCTCCTTTCTATGTTAACGCTTTCTTTATGGTACAAATGAAGTATAGCAAGTTTTTGTGAATTCTACAATTTCTATGCTCGTAATTGAGAAAATAATATTATGCCAAGTGTTACGGACAGTAAAGTCTAATTGATAAATATAATTATTTTTTGTTTAAACAAAAAGCTTCACAAGCAAATAAATACTCATAAAAGTGAATGAATATACTTGTTTAAATAAACAAAGTATTATACTATGAATTCGTTCGAAGAGGCGATGACGTTCGCCGAAAAATATTACTTGATCGTAATTGATGACGTCTACTCTATTTAAAATACCAGTAAATAATTAAGGAAAATTATTGAGGGTCTTTTAATGTGGAGTAGACGTCTTTTTTTTATGATTAAGAAAGGGAGTATTTATTATGACAAAAGTAACAATTGAGAATGTTAAGGCTAGGGAAATATTTGATTCACGTGGTAATCCAACAGTTGAAGCAGATGTTATCCTTTCAAATGGCATTTTAGGTCGTGCTAGTGTTCCATCAGGAAAATCAACTGGTGATAATGAAGCTGTTGAATTACGTGATGGTGGTGACAGATTAGATGGTAAAGGAGTCTTGAAAGCCGTCAATAATGTTAATACTTTGATCAATGATAAATTAAAGGGTGCTGATCCTTTCAATCAAGCTCAGATCGATCAAATGATGATCGATCTTGATGGCACTCCTAATAAGGCTAAATTAGGTGCTAATGCTATTTTGGGTGTTTCAATTGCCACTGTTCGTGCTGCAGCTAATGCAGAGGGAATTCCTGTTTATCGTTACCTTGGTGGTGTCGATCTTGAATTGCCACAAACTTTCCACAATGTTATCAATGGTGGTGAACACGCCGATAATGGAATCGATATGCAAGAGTTCTTAATTACACCTATTAAACGTACAACTTTCCGTGATGGTTTTGAAAAGATCGTTAACGTTTATCATCAATTGAAGAAGAACCTTGAAAAAGAAGGTTATCAAACAGGTTTAGGTGATGAAGGTGGATTTGCTCCTGATCTTCCATCAAGTGAAGCTGCTATTGATGAATTAAATCGTGCTATTAAAGATGCCGGTTATGTTCCTGGTGAAGAAATTGGTATTGCCTTTGATGCAGCTGCTTCAAGTTTTGCTCAAGACGATGGTTCATACTTATTTGAAGGTAAGAAGCGCAGTGCTGAAGAAATGGGCACATACTACGAAGGACTACTAGATAAATATCCAGCAATTGTATCAATGGAAGATCCATTTGGTGAAAATGACTGGGATAATTTTGCTAAATTTACTCAAAAGAACGGTAATCGTGTTCAAATCGTTACTGATGATAATGTATGTACAAATCCTGCACTCTTTAGAAAAGCTATCAAGAAAGGTATGGCCAATAGTTTCTTGATCAAGTTGAATCAAATTGGTACAGTATCTGAAACTATGGAGGCTATCCGTGTTGCTAGAAAGAATGGCTACACAACAATGATGTCACATCGTTCCGGTGAAACTGAGGATTCATTCTTGGCTGATTTTACAGTTGCAATGCATGCTGAACAATTGAAATCAGGTGCTCCAGCTCGTGGTGAACGTCTAGCTAAATACAATCAATTATTAAGAATTGAGGAAGAATTAGGCAAAGAATCTAATCTAGCTCATTTTCCTAATGACGTTGACTTTGACTAATCAATAAATTATGAAAGAAAAATATGGACTTACCACGCCAGAAGTTGCAAAACTCAGACAAGAATATGGATATAATGAGACGCCAAAGATTCAAAAATCATTTATCAGTTTGATTTTAAAACGTTTGGTTGGTCCGATTCCTTATGTAATTGAATTAGCATTAGTGATTGAACTGATTTTGGGTAATTTTATTCAAGTCGCTTTCATCTTTGCTTTGTTGTTGTTTTCAGCAATTGATGGGGCTATTCAAGAGAATCGAGCTTCGAAATCAATTGGTGAATTAGATACCAAATTGATTGCATACACCAGTGTTTTACGTGACGATAAATGGCAAAAATTATCAAGTCGAGAATTAGTTCCTAGTGATTTGATCCATTTATCAGTTGGATCAGTTATTCCAGCTGATTGTAAAATAGTCAAAGGTGTTGTTTTAGTTAATCAATCAGTTATTACTGGTGAAACAAAGGCTATTACTAAAGCAAAGGATGATGAATTATATTCTGGTTCGACAGTTATTGAAGGTACTGCGGATGTAGTGGTTGAGAAAACTGGTGTTCACAGTAGCTTAGGTAAAACCACTGAGTTGGTCAGAACAAATGAAGCTCCAGGTAGATTGGAAAATTTACTTTTTACGGTCGTTAAGTATTTAGCCTATTTGGATGTTGTCCTAGCAGTTATTTTAACCATTACAGCCTTAGTCAGACACACGCCGTTTCTTTCATTGTTGCCATTTCTAGTTATTCTATTTGTAGCTACAATTCCAATTTCTATGCCATCGAGTTTTGCCGTGGCTAATTCTTTGGAAGCCGGAAATTTATCAAAAAAGGGTATTCTAGTTAGCGGATTGACTGGTATTCAGGAAGCAGGATCAATGAATGTCTTGTTGATGGATAAGACTGGAACAATTACTAAAAATGAACCTGAAGTCGATGAAATCATAAGTTTAAATGGATTGGATAAAATAAAATTATTCCAATATGCATTGGCGACTGTTAAACCTAGTAGTGGTAGTCCGCTTGATTTGGCAATTTTGCAAAAAGCCAAATCAGATAAAATGGCTTCAGTTAGGGTGAAAAAGCAGGTATCTTTTGATCCAAAATTGAAAGGTGCTAAAGCAATTCTTGATAATGGTGACGAAATATTTCTGGGATCACCTGTAAAAAGCAATTTAGAAGATCAGGTGAAAATCCAAGTTGATAAATTGTCACAACAAGGATTACAAGTGATGGTTTTAGCTGTTAATCAGGAACCTATTGGTTTGATGACTTTCAAAGATCAAATTAAATCTGATATGCCAGAAACAATTGCAGCTTTAAAGAAACAGGGTATAACCGTTTTAATGTTAACAGGTGATACAGTATCTACCGCCAGGGCAATTGCTGAAAGGGTTGGTTTAAACGATCATATTGGAACAGTTGATCAAGCGTTGTCTGATCCCTTATCCTATGATGGATTTGCTAATGTTTATCCAGAGGATAAATTTAAAATTGTTAAATCTTTACAGGATAAAGGGTACGTTGTAGGTATGACAGGCGATGGCGTCAATGATGCACCTGCTTTAAAGAAAGCACACGTCGGAATTGCTATCGATACGGCTACTGATATTTCTAAATTGGCAGCAAGAATAATTTTAACTGAACCTTCTTTGAAGGGAATTATGGAATTAGTTAATGCTGGTCATCGGGTTTATCAAAGAATGATGACTTGGTTAATTACTAAGTTGGCAAGAACAGCTCAATTGGCACTTTTGTTAACAATTGGTTATTTATTCACAAACTTTTTCCCAGTTTCGTTGAATATCATTGTTTTTATAGTTATTTTCAACGATTGTGTTACTTTGACGTTGGGAACTGACCGAGTAAAAATCAATCACTTACCAGAAGCGTGGAATTTGAAGAATTTAACTAAAATTTCAGCCATCTATACGATTGGTTGGCTAGTATTAGGATTCTTAATGTTGTGGTATAGTGTTAAATTTACTAATTTCACACATGCCCAAATTAGTGGAATATTGTTTGTTTATCTGATCTATTCTGCTATGGGAATGATTCTTTCAACAAGAACGAGGGACCATTTCTGGTCGATTAAAACAAGTAAATCGGTAGGGACCGTTATATTTATTAATCTGGTTCTATCCAGCTTGATAAGTATATTATGGTTGCACACGGCCGTGTTGAATGTATTGGCTGTTTTCTCGATTTGTTTTGTTATGTTCTTGATATTAGATTTGATTAAAGTTTCCTACTATAAGCAAGACTAATAATTATACAAAAATACTCTATCGGAGTTGTCCTTAATATGTGGAATCTCTGATAGGGTATTTTTATAATGGCTGTACGATAAATAGAGTTGATAGGCATTTTGCCATCAACTCTATTTTTGTATACCATTTATTAATAAAACTATTTTAGAACATCAAAAAGACACCATCCATACCTTTAGATGTTCTACCCTCTACAGCTTCACAATGAAAGGAATTTGAATGATGTCCCTAAGTAATAAGTCTATACGAAACGCTCTTGAAATGAAAGATGAGAATATTATCTTTACTGAAGACTCAAAATTTATGTTAGTTAATGGCATCAAGTCCTTAGTCTATTTTGCAATGCTAACTAAACAGATTGACCGTTGTCTTAACTGTGGCCTTGCAGGCCACTTAGTTAAGAATGGATTTAATAAAAATATGATAGTCGCTCCATCATTATCATTACGTCCAACGTATATAAGTCTGAAACGTCAAAAGTATAAATGTAAATCTTGTAACTCTATCTTTGTAGCCAAAACTAGTTATGTTTGGGAATATTGTCAAATCGCACAACCTGTTAGACAAATGATCTTATCAGAAACTGCTTTTAATACATCATTGAAGGATATCGGCAGACGTTTTAACGTCTCCGATAAGACCGTTCAACGTATCATCGATGAAGAAGCCAAGATGCACAAGAAATCACTTCCTGAACATCTTCCTAAGCACTTGGCATTTGATGAATTTATGTCTACTGACAAGATGAGCTTTATTTGGTTAGATAGCGATAATCATCGTACGGGTGATATCTTGCCCAGAAGAACTTCATATCAAATCAGTAAATACTTCAGTCGATTTCCTTTGAAAGTCAGAAGACAGGTAAAAACTATTTCTTTGGATTTAAATGCCGGATACATTAATTTAGTACCAAAGTTGTTTCCAAAGGCCAAAGTCGTTGTTGATAGATTTCATATCGTTCAGATGATGAATCGTTCTCTCAATTCAACTAGAATACAGGTAATGAAACGAATGCCTAAAAGAAGTAAAGAATACTTGTTCATGAAGAGAGATTGGAAAAAATTCTTGGAATCATTCGATTCCATCGAAAAGATAAACCCTAAGTATCAGTACAGTGTTGGTTATTATGAAACGGATCTAAATTTAATCACAAAGTGTTTAGATTTGGACGAAGGTTTCGCCAAGTCCTACGAAGTATATCAAGATATTTTAAAGGCTATTAGAACAGGCGATACTGATACAATGAATCAGATACTACTCAATTATCATCCACTCAATACCGCTATGGATCAAACAATGACATCATTAAGAAAATATCGTAAACAAATATTAAATGCACTGAAGCTTAAATATTCCAACGGATTTTTAGAGGGAATCATTGGAAGAATAAAAAAGATAAAAAGTAGTGCCTATGGATATCGTAGTTGGAACAACTTTACTGAACGTATAAATATTCAAATGTTTTGGCTTCGAGCAAGCTCATCAGCCAAATAAAAAAACAGCTAGACCATTTATGGTCTAACTGTTAACTTGAACCGCCATCAACTTGATTTGACGAACAGCCTTTATAATGTGTTTTAGAAAAAATGAATTTTAGAGCAAAAAAACAGGGACCGAAGTCTCTGTTTTTTATTTATCAAATAATTATTTGATTGAAGGTGTACCGAACCACTTGATACGTTCGATAGTTGTATCAGTAATAGCTTTAGCACCAGGTGCAAGCAATTTACGTGGGTCATAACCCTTAGCATCAACATCTAAGTCTTTCTTAGCTTCGATGTATTCACGTGTTGCTTTAGCGAATGAAAGTTGTAATTCAGTATTAACGTTAACCTTTGAGATACCCATTGAAACAGCCTTGATGATTTGTTCCTTAGGAATACCTGAACCACCATGAAGAACAAGTGGTGTCTTGATAACATCAGCTAATTCCTTAAGACGGTCAAAGCTTAAACCTTTCCAGTTGTCAGGGTAAACACCATGAATGTTACCAATACCAACAGCAAGGTAATCAACACCTGTAGCAGCAAGAGTCTTAGCTTCTTCAACATCAGCTAATTCACCTAAACCAACGATACCATCTTCAGTACCACCGATTGAACCAACTTCAGCTTCAACAGACATGTTCTTAGCATGAGCTAACTTAACAATTTCCTTTGTCTTTTCAAGGTTTTCTGCGAATGGAAGGTCATGACCATCGAACATAACTGAGTTATATCCAACTTCGATACATTCCTTGGCAGCTTCGTAGTTACCATGATCCAAGTGCATTACAACTGGAACTGTAATACCCATTGATTTGATTGTGTCTTGTACAAGGTGTAGACATAGTTCATAACCACCCATGTACTTAGCAGCACCCATTGATGTTTGAACCAAGATAGGTGTTTGTGTTTCTTGGGCAGCAGCCAAAATTGAGCGTGTCCATTCCAAGTCGTTGATGTTAAAAGCACCAACAGCATACTTGCCTTTACGGGCGTTATTGAAAATTTCGTTACCGTTTGTTAAAACCATCGATAAACCTCCATAAAATTCATTTTCGAATACATTGATAATTCTAACTCAAAATGATAGAAATTAATACTTTTTTTAACAAACTATTTCTGTAAACCTACTATTGGATGTGAAAATAGATGTAAAACGCTATCATATAAAGGATTACCAAGCCAATTAAAATAAACCACCAATATTTTTTACTGGTAGATTTGATAAGAGTATTATAAATTGCCATGACGATAAAGAAGGCAATCAGAGTTGTTAAAATACTGAGGACTATTAATATTGGAAGATTAATCATAATACTTATATTATACGCGAAAACTTTCAGAAAACGACATCTTATCAAACAAGTGTGTCTACCTATATTAATAAAGTTATCTTTGATATACTGTAGTTAATTTATTGAGGTGATAATTTTGAATAAAATTAAAGTTATGACGGTCTTTGGTACCAGACCAGAAGCAATTAAAATGGCACCCTTAGTTTTAAAATTAAAACAAAATAGTGATCGTTTCGATACTGTGACAGTAGTTACAGCCCAACATCGTGAAATGTTAGATTCAGTGCTTGAAATTTTTAAGATCAAGCCTGATTATGACTTAAATATCATGAAGGAACGTCAGACTCTTAGTGGTATCACTGGTTTAGTTTTAAAGGAATTAGATAGTATTATTGAAAAAGAAAAACCTGATATTGTTTTAGTTCACGGTGACACAACTACAACATTTAGTGCTGCTTTATCAGCCTTTTATCATCAAACACGTATTGGACACGTTGAAGCTGGTTTGAGAACTTGGAATAAGTATTCACCATGGCCAGAAGAAATGAATCGTCAAATGACTGATGATTTAACTGATCTATACTTTGCTCCAACTGACGAAAGTAAAGCTAATTTATTGAAGGAAAATCACCATGGTGAAAATATCTTTGTAACTGGTAATACAGCTATTGATGCTCTAAAGAGTACCGTGCATAAGGATTATCACCATGATATTTTGGACGTGATCGATCCTGATAAGAAGATGATTTTGATTACAATGCATCGTCGTGAAAATCAAGGTGAACCAATGAAAGAAGTCTTCAAAGCAATGCGTAAAGTTGTTGCTAAACATGACGATATTGAATTAGTTTATCCAGTACATTTGAATCCAGTTGTTCAACAAACTGCCAAAGAAATTTTGGGTGGAGTAGACAGAATTCATTTGATTGAACCATTAGATGTAGTTGATTTCCATAATTTAGCATCAAGAAGTTACTTCATTATGACTGATTCCGGTGGTGTTCAAGAAGAAGCACCATCATTAGGAAAGCCAGTTCTAGTTTTACGTGACACAACTGAACGTCCTGAAGGTGTTAAAGCTGGAACATTGAAGTTAGTGGGTACAGATGCCGAAGTAGTCGAAAGAGAAATGACACGTTTGATTACTGATAATGCTGAATATGATCGCATGGCCAACGCTAAGAATCCATATGGTGATGGTAAGGCTTCGGAACGTATTTTGGATGCAATGAGTTATTACTTCAAACAAACAACAGAAAAACCAGATGAATTTAAATAAAGGGTGGGGATGAGCTTAATTCCCGTCATTCTATTACTTGATTAAAAAAAGTGTTCATATCAATCTCGTTTAATTAATTACGGATTATATGAACACTTTTTTGCTATTCAAAATATCTTTTGTAATTGTGATTAATAAAGATACATATTATTCTAAAATTTCAGTTTTTGTGGAAGATAAAAGTTTTAGGCGAACAAAAAGAGCCGAACTAAATTTCATTTCGACTCTTTCGACGTTCTTTTAAATTTTTAATACGTTCAATCAAATGGCGATTTTGATAATTGAAAATCAATTTTGATGAGAAGTAATTAAATAACCCAACGATTAATTGATCAATTGCTTTGATGATCAAGTTGTTCCAGGGAAAAATGAAAACAGCCACGACCATGAAAATATCATCGAAAATCAGCGAAAAGATACGTGAAACGAGGAAAAACAGTCCCTCTTTAAATAGTTTCTTTAAGTTTTCCATTTCAGATTTGAAAACATATAATTTCGTTACAAAGAATGAAAAGAAATTGGAGATAAACCAAGCAATAGTATTAGCAACCCATAAAGTAATATGGAAATAGTTATGTGATAAATCGAAGATACCGATATTCAATAATGATGCTAAAAAACCAAAGAAGCAGTAAACTCCAAAATTACGATATTTTTTTAAGAAGTTCATGTTTAAAGATCCATTTCTTGTGCCTTTTTAAAGATTTGTTCAGCAAAATTGTCGAGGTTATCGATATCTTCTTGTTCTGGTCCTAATTCAACTTTGACAGCGTCGGCTCCACGAGTAGCACCGGTTTGTTGAAAGACCTTATCAAATTCTTCTACAGCTCGGCAGAAATCTTCATAGAAAGTGTCACCTGAACCGCAGACACCATATACTTTTCCATTTAAGTCAAGGTCTTGCATGTCATCATAGAAGTCCAATGCTTCGTCTGGCACGACACCTTGATCATAAGTGTAACTAGCGATAATACAGATGTCAGAATCTTCAAAGTCAGCTACATCTGTTTGAGAAACTTCACTCATATCAACGTCACAACCTAAATCCTCGAATTTTTCGGTTAGAACATAAGCAATATCCTCATCATTACCAGTAATGCTAGCAAAAACAATTTTTACTTTTGTCATAATTGTCGCCTCATTATTTAATCTTTAGACATTATAGCAAAAATTAATATCACGGGCTATCTAATTCCGAAACCCTCTAATGTTATAATGAAATTAACATATTTTTGAAGGGACATGTTATAAAGTGATTACATTAAAATCTGCAAGAGAAATCGAAGGAATGAGAAAGTCTGGAGAATTGCTTGCTAATACACATATTGGTTTACGTGACATTATTAAACCAGGAATTTCTTCAATGGAAATTGAAAATTTTGCTAACGACTATATCGTTTCACACGGTGGCCGTCCGTCAGAAAAGGGCTTCGAAGGTTACAAATATGCAACTTGTGTCTGTGTTAATGATGAAGTCGCCCACGGTATTCCTCGTAAGAACCTTATCTTAAAGAGTGGTGACGTTCTAAAAGTAGATATGACTGTTAACTTGAATGGATATGAGAGTGATTCATGCTGGACATATGCAGTCGGAGATTTATCAGCCGAAGATCAAAAGTTAATGGACGTAACGCACAAGGCTCTATACTTGGGAATTGATCAAGCTGTAGTTGGCAATCGTCTTGGTGATATTGGTTACGCTATCCAACATTATGTTGAAGATGAAAATCATATGGGAGATGTTCGTGACTTGATTGGTCATGGTATTCAACCAACAATGCATGAGGCTCCAAATGTTCCTCACTACGGTGAACCAGGACAAGGTTTACGTTTGCGTGAAGGAATGACAATTACCATTGAACCAATGGTTAACCTTGGAACATGGGAAATTAAAGACAAATTTGTTAAAGCCGATGGCTGGGAATACTTTGTTTCTGCCGACGGAACTGACTCAGCACAATATGAACATACCATTGCTATTACTAAAGATGGTCCTAAGATCTTGACTTCTCAAGATCCTGAATATGATGCTAAATACTTACTTTAAAATAGTGAGGATAAATAATGGAAGAAGAAAAGCAACGAATACCGCTGTTTCGGCAATCGATAACTAAAAAACAGAAGTTAGTTGGTTTTGTTAAATATGTTGCTCAAGCGATGAGTGATTCTAATGTTCCCATGGCTTCAAAAGCAATTACATATTATATTCTGTTGTCGTTGTTTCCGGCAGTAATTGTTGTGGGAAATTTAATCCCATTATTACATTTGGATAAACCGACAGTTATTAGTTATATTGAATTTATTTTACCTGATGATCTACATCACTATTTTTTACCGACGATAGTAAAAGTCTTGTCTAATTCTAATAAGGGTGTCTTGTCAGTTGGTATTGTCGTATCATTATGGGCAATTTCACGTGGATTAAACATTGCTCAAATGACAATGAATGAAGCCTACGGACTAGATATTAATAATCTGTTTGCGGAACAAACTTTTGTAAATTATGTTATTCGCCGTACTTTGGCCTTTTTGATGACGTTAATGTTATTGATGATTGGTGTGATAGCAATTGTAACGTTTACATTTGGACAAATATTTTTAAATTGGCTAGTTCCATTGCTACGTATAAAGTCAACACTTTTAGATGTCTTTATGCGTTGGAAATGGCCCTTTGCTATTGTTATAATATTGATGATCGTTTTTGCTTTATATTATTTTTTACCTAATATTCATCTCAAAGTTTATTACGTAATAACTGGTTCAATCATTACTAGTATTGGCTTACTAGGGGTATCGCAATTGTTTTCATACTATCTAAAATATTTTGGATCGGCTTGGGACAATTACGGTGCGATTGGTGCCATTATTGTGTTTTTACTGTGGGTGAATATGTCAGTGACAATCTTTTTATTTGGGAATGCCGTTAACGTTGGTTTTGCCGAAGCATATGGCGGTCCATTTTTAAGAAGAAATACTGGTAAGTTAACTAGTTATCTGAAATCGCACGAAAAGGAGAATAATTGATGAAAGTTAGAAAAGCAATTATACCAGCAGCAGGATTAGGAACAAGATTTTTACCAGCAACAAAGGCTTTAGCTAAGGAAATGTTACCAATTGTTGATAAGCCAACAATTCAATTTATCGTTGAGGAAGCCAAAGCTTCAGGTATCGAAGACATTTTGATTATTACTGGTAAGAATAAGCGTTCTATTGAAGACCACTTTGATGCTGTACCAGAATTGGAACAAAACCTTGAAGCAAAGAACAAGACAGAGTTGTTGAAGGTTGTTCAAGATACTACTAATTTGGGTGTCAACTTGTACTATAGTCGTCAAGCACATCCAAATGGTTTGGGAGATGCTGTTTCTCAAGCACGTTCATTTATCGGTGACGAACCATTTGTCGTCATGCTAGGTGACGATTTGATGAAGGATAAAGTTCCTTTGACAAAGCAATTGATTAACGACTACGAAAAGACACATGCTTCAACTCTAGCTGTTATGCGAGTACCAGAAAGAGATGTTTCTAAGTATGGTGTTATTGATCCTGAAGGCGAAACAGCCCCTGGACTATATAATGTTAAGAAATTCGTTGAAAAACCAAAAACTGAAGATGCTCCAAGTAATTTAGCTATTATTGGACGTTATCTTTTGACACCAGAAATCTTTGATTTACTAGCAACTCAAAAGCCAGGTGCTGGTAACGAAATTCAATTGACTGATGCAATTGATCGTATGAATAAGACACAACGTGTGTTTGCTCATGAATTCAAGGGTCAAAGATATGATGTTGGTAACAAGTTTGGCTATGTTAAGACAAATATTGAATATGGTTTGACTCATCCCGAAGTTGAGGGTGAATTGAAGCCATACATCTTGGATCTTGCTAAGAAACTTCAAGCAGAAGATAAATCTGCTAGCAAGAAATCAAGCAAATAATTAACCAAGTAATAGACAGTCATTAGCGACTCTGAAACCGAAGAGTTGTTTGTGGCTGTTTTTATTATGATAAAAAATTGGGAATTCATAATAATCTTTTTTATTCAATAGTACTAAGAATTCCCAATTTCTAAGACCATGCAAGTTCTTTGAGGTTTTTAAAGCAACCGTGTTATCAATTATTTCAATGTCAACAACAGCTAAGCGTTGACCATTATCTTCAATAAAAATACGATTGTCCTTTTTAAAATCATTTAATAATAAGATTAAATCAATAGTACGCATAAGAATTCTCCACTAAATAATTGTTTTTATTGTGTAATTAAATTATTATGTAAGCTTAAGGATATTTTGGTTCTTACTGGAATTAAGTTGTGGCCGATATCAACTGATATGGCTTGAGGATGCCGTCGTCCGTAGAAAATCCGTGGGCCACTGGAACGTGGTGGACACGACTTGAAGCTAATAATTTTTCACTTCGCGAAAAATCATGGATCTTCAAGCTCGGTCTTCTACCAACCTTGCTTCGCAAGCTAAGTAGAATTTCACCACTTAGGACCCACATATTTTCTACTACCGACTGTATTTCTGTTATTATCGGTTAGAATTACGGTGATTGGATAGTTTTTAACTCTATTCAAGAGAGTAAAGAATATGAGTTCTGATTTGAAGAAAAAATGTCTATTGGAATCATACAATCATAGCTACAATAAGAACCGATATTTTATCAAGTTTGAAGGGAAATAAATTATGGATCCAATTGTAATTATAGACGCAAAGAGAACTGCCATTGGTAAGTTTCGTGGTCAATATGCTAATCTAACGGCAGTTCAATTAGGAACACAATTAGTTCAAAAATTATTGGATAGGAATAAGATTGACCCTAAAAAGATTGATCAATTCATTTTTGGAAATGTGTATCAAGCCGGAATGGGGCAAAATACTGCTAGACAGATTGGTTTGAATGTTGGTGGTCGAGTAGATTCAACGGCCATGACAGTTAATCAAGTTTGTGGTTCAGGGATGAAAGCCATTTATGAAGGTATTGCAGCGATTACTATGAATAATGCGGAAATCGTTGTAGCTGGCGGAGTAGAGAGTATGTCTAACGCACCCTTTTATGCTTCCAGAACTGGAAAAATGGAAGTTAGTCCTAAGCTTTCCGACACACTATTTAATGATGGTTTAAATGATGCCTTCAACAATTTGCCGATGGGTATAACGGCCGAAAATGTTGCTAAAAAGTTTCATATCAGTCGTGAGCAACAAGATGAGTTTGCCTACAATTCTCATCAAAAGGCTCATCAAGCGAAGAATAAATTAGCTAAAGAAATTATTCCAATTGAAGTTGATGGTGAAGAGGTAATAACCGATCAATCAATTCGTCCAACAACCACATTGGAACAAATGGGTCAATTAAGAACTGTATTTGACAAGCAAGGTACTGTTACAGCAGGAAATTCTTCACCAATAAATGATGGAGCAGCAGCAGTTATTTTGATGAAGCAGAGTCGTGCAGCTGAATTAGGATTGACTCCAGTGGCCGAAATCACTGGTTATACAGAAGTAGGAATTGACCCTAATTATATGGGATACGCTCCATATTATGCTGTAAATAAGTATTTTGATCGTTACAAGACTAGTTTAGATGATTTTGACTTATATGAAGTTAATGAAGCTTTTGCTTCACAAGCAGTAGCTGTCAGTCGTGATTTGAATTTACCAATGAGTCGTTTGAATATTTACGGAGGTGCAATTGCCTTAGGACATCCATTAGGAGCTACAGGAGCTCGTATGATTGCTACCTTGATAAATTCTTTGCAACAAGAAAAAAAGCAAACAGGCTTAGCCTCATTATGTATCGGTGGCGGTATGGGTATGGCTATGGGTATTAAACTGCTATGAAAATCTATGAAATGACGAATGAAGAAAGAATTAGGTTATTGGTTCAAACGGGTTATCTAACAACCAAACAGGCTGAATTGTTGCAGAGTCGTCGAACTATTTCTTTAGACCTAGCTAACAGTTTGAGTGAGAATCAAATTGGTAGTTTCAGCTTACCATATGGTTTTGCTACGGATTTTGTAGTTGATGGTCAAGATTATCTCGTACCAATGGTTATTGAAGAACCTTCAGTGATTGCCGCAGCCTCCAATGCTGCTAAACGTATCAAAAACAGTGGTGGCTTCAGAACTTTTCCCAGTTCTCGAGTAGTTTATGGTCAAATCGTTTTAGAAAATTTGACAGAGACAGATATTGAAACTTTAGAAAAGAAAAACTCAGAAATATTTGAATGTGCTCAACAAGCTCATCCTAGTCTCATCAAACGTGGTGGCGGTATCGTATCTTTGAGATTTAATCGTTACGATGGTTTCCTTGAAATCGAACTTGGTATCGACACAGTTGACGCGATGGGTGCCAACATGGTTAATTCAATTCTAGAAAAAACGGCTCATAAGATTTCTAGTTTGGTTTCAGGTGATATTTTATGTAGTATTCTTTCTAACAGTGGTCAGGGACAAGTCATAACTGCAGAAGCAGCAATTGATTTTGAGCAACTCAAGACCAAATCTATGTCTGGCTCTGAAGTGGCCTTTAGAATTGTTAAGTTGGCCAATTTTGCTAAACAGTCAGTCAAGAGAGCCGTGACTCACAATAAGGGTATTATGAACGGTATAGATGCAGTTTACTTAGCCACAGGTAATGACTTTCGTGCTCAAGAGGCTGCAGCGCACAGCTTTGCTTTTGAATCTGGTCAATACCAACCTTTCAGTGAGTGGCGGATCAAAGATGGCCAATTGTTGGGTACTCTGAAGATGCCAATCGAATTAGGCAGTGTTGGTGGGGCAATAAGTGCTTTGCCGATGGCTCAACTTAGTTTGGCAATTATGAAAATTACTAATAGCAAGCAATTACAGTCAGTCGTGGCGGCAGTTGGCTTGGCTAATAATTTGTCAGCTTTGAGAGCGTTAGTGACAACTGGAATTCAAGCCGGTCACATGGGCTTGCAGAGTAAGTCATTGGCTGTCTCAGCCGGTGCCAGTGGTTTTGAAATCGAAGAAGTTTCGAAACGGATGAATCAAACAAAAAATTATACAATTGAAAATGCAAAGAATATTTTAATGAAATTAAGAGGTAAATAATGGATATAGGTATTGATAAGATTGGTGTTTATGTTCCTAAAAATTATATTGACATTGTTGAATTAGCGAGGGCTAGAAATGTTGATCCTAACAAATTTACAATTGGTATTGGACAAGACAAACAAGCTGTTCCACAACCTTATGAAGATGCCGTAACTATGGCTGCCAATTCAGCTGATAGTATTTTAACTGCTGAGGATAAACAGGCTTTAGGTCTATTGATTGTGGGAACGGAAAGCAGTATCGATGAATCTAAATCATCAGCAGCTTTCTTGATGGATCTGTTAGATTTGCCAGAGGATATTCGTTCTTTTGAAATTAAACAGGCTTGTTATGGAGCTACGGCGGGTTTACAAACGGCTGTAGATTTTGTTAGTCAGAATCCTGACAAAAAGGCTTTAGTAATCGCTAGTGATATTGCTCGCTATGGTATTAAAACTCCTGGTGAAGTAACACAAGGTGCTGGTTCAGTGGCAATGATCGTTAGCCAAAATCCACGTGTTTTGAAGTTGACTCGCAAATCAGTTTATATGACTCGTAATGTGGGTGATTTCTGGCGACCAACGTTCTCTAAAACGGCCTTTGCTCGTGGTAAATTCTCTAATGAGGTCTATGTCGATTTCTTCAATACTTTATGGAAAAAATATCAAGAAAAGTATTCTGCTACAATTGACGACTTCTCAACTTTATTGTTCCACATTCCCTATACAAAGATGGGTACAAAAGCTTTGAGAACTTTGGAAGGTAAGATTCCAGATACTAAGTACGCTGAATTAACAGAACACTATCAAGCTAGTATCAAATTCAGCCGTGAAGTAGGGAATCTCTACACTGGTTCACTTTATCTAGGATTGCTATCATATTTGACTAACGCTGCTCAGTCCAATGAAGAATTATTATTGTTCAGTTATGGTTCTGGTGCTGTTGGTGAATTATACAGTGGTGAAATTCAAGCTGGTTTTGATACGATTATTGATCAAAATAGTATCTTAAAAATGCTTGATAATCGTCAAAAAATGAGTATTGCAGATTATGAAAAAATGTATCAAATTGAATATCAGAATGGTACAATTGTTGATCCACAAGCGGTCAATAGTAAGTTCTATTTGAGTGAAATTAAAGAAAATGAACGACTTTATAAAAAGCTAAAATAAAACATTGCAAGCGCTTACTAAAGATGCTATATTAAAGACGTGGTAAAGATGAAATGTCAGGAACTGTAGCCCTAAAAGATTTTGAATGAGAAAGTTTTATCGTTTCTAGGAGATGGTAGGATTAGTCAAAGACAAAGGAAAATTAGAGTAATACAGTTCAACGGCATTTTTGGAACTAGCGACAATAGTTAACATAAGATCGACCTTTTTAAGTAGTCGCGCAAGCTCAATACATGGTTCGCTAGGGTCCATCAGTTGAACAAAATATATTTATAGTAAGATATGTTTCAGGTAGTAAGATTCATTTATTTGAATAGATTCAATATAAAAGTTGATGAAACTGCAGTAAATTTCATCTTACCACTCATATCTAACTAGAGAGCTCTCCACAAGTGAGAGCTCTTTTTGTATGTCCAAAATCCGATGACGGAGTGTCTATAAATTAATCAGAGTTATTTATTGTAACCGTTTACGAAATGCGTTATATTATAGATGTGGTAAAGATGAAGTGTCAGTAACTGCAGCCCTAAAAGTTTTTGATTTAGAAAGTTTTATCTGTTACAAGATAGGATCAGTAAAGAGCAAATAGAAAGTTAGAGTCAGTGCAGTTTAAGGACATTCTTGGAACTAGCGACAAAAGTTAACATAAGATCGACCTAATTAGTTAGTCGCGCAAGCTCAATACATGGTTCGCTAGGATCCATTAGTTGAACAAAAGAAATACATATTTAGATAGTAAGATATGTTTTAAAAGTAGTAAGATTCATTGAATATTGATGAAACTGCAGTAGATATCATCTTACCACTTATATCTAACTAGAGGGCTCTCCACAAGTGAGAGCTCTTTTTTTATTATCTAAATGGACAACTTGTCAAAAATGATTATGAGAAAAGCTGAATCGATAAGGATTCAGCTTTTTGTGTGGACTAATTTCTTGGACAATTAACTTCAAGATAATAAAATACTCTTAAACCAGAAAAAGGATTTGATACTAATGGATCAAGTATATCGTGGAAGTTTAACTTTAGCTTTTATCCTACTAGATTTTTATATCTGGATTACAGGTGGTGTTATTAGTTCAATTATTGCCTTTGTTTTTGGAATAATCATTCTCTTTAGTAGGATTTTGAACAACTGAAAAGGGAGGATAAACCTATGTTAAAGAAACTAATCAATACTTTTTTTAGTATTCTTTTGGGTATTGCCACTTATATTGTCGTAACAGCTTCGTTACCTTATGCCATCTTAGCTTTTGTGATAGGACTAGTATTAGTGGTTTGGAAAGTTTTTAAGTTTGATGAAAGAATGCAATATCTTAATAAAGATTAATTGTGAAATAAAAAAAGTACCTCCAAAAGGGAGATACTTCAAAATTAAATTTATCTGATTAACCTAAAACTTGAACTGTAACGTTTTGACGTCCAAATTGTAATGCTTGTGAGTTAGGCATGGCAATATCAAGTTGATTAGGATTGCTGTAAGCGAAGAGACCAGTATCATTAACTACACGATCGTAAGTCTTGCCATTAGCAGTAATTCTTAAATGTGTTCCACGAGGGAATTTTGATAAGTTGGCAGCAACACCGCTGTAACCCATATTTGAACCAAGAACAACGGGATCATAAGCTGTAGCTGACATTGTTAGAGTTTGTTTAACGTTGTCAGTTGACATATATTTTCCATTGATCCATTGACTACGGCCAACATCGTACCATGTAGTACCAGTTGAATCAGTTTTACTTGCATAAACATGAACCATAGTATGTCCAGTAGCTACATTACCTGTAAAATTACCGTTAGGGGCATCATAAAGGTTAACACCACCAGCAACATTGATATACATATCTTTGTTTAGAGAAACAGCTGGTGCTTCTGTAGAAGTATCATTAGCAGAGATCCATTCGTTAGCACCTACTTCATAATAAACAGCTCCATCAACATTCATAGTCTTGTCGATTCTCCATGCTGTTTTGTTACCAAGCATAGAATTAGCCCTAGTAACACCATTTTGTGATTGTGTGTAAATACCGGCACCATTAACGTTAGTTACATAAACAACGCCACTAGCACTAGCTGTTGTTGTTGCAGCACTAACAGTTTGTGTTTGAGTACTGATTCCAATTAATGCGAGTGTGGTTACGGTAAATACTGATGCTACAAAATTTTTGATCTTCATTATAAAATAATTCCCCCGAATGAATCCTGTGTTTGTTTTTATTTAATGTGTACTATTTTCTCAACGGAATTAATAATATAACGTCTAGACCAACAAATGTTGAATATAACTTAACTGTAAATTAGTTATAATTGGACTGTAAAGGTAATGTAACTAAAATGAAACAATTGTATATCAAAATGTTGCAATAAAATTATAGATATTTGCGAATTTCTGCTAACATGCTATCAATATTATTTACAACTATACCGTTCATTTTGATTAAACCAATGGTGTAATTGTTGATATAAGCGAAAGGATTCTCACCGATGGAACCTACAGCCTTAAGCTTTTCAGGATTCTCGACGCCGTGTTGACGGAGATCAGTATAGACGCCAATAATGGGAATTTCTTTGCCATATGCCAAACCGATTTCAGAGGCCACACCGTCATCCATTGTGTCACCATCAAGAATTGCAACAATTAAGTCGGAAGATAACAATTCTTTATTATCTTCTTGAGCAATTTTGATAGAGTCGGCATAATTCATTTTGTCATTGATGTCACCATTTTCTTGAGGTAGATAAACTTCAATATTAGAATCCATTTTTCTGATCTTATCAACTACGACTTCATTAAACATGCGGTCAGCTAAAGCAAAGAGACCATTGGCAAAATATATTTTCATTAAAAAATCCTTCTTTCTATATTGTGTGTTCTGTAATATTCTATCATGTTGCTAATTTTTCATCGTAAAATTTTAAAATTATCTGCAAACTACAAAATATACCATTATTTAGCTTGAATTTTAATTCAATAATAGAAAAACTATTTTATAAATTTGTAGATTCCTTACTGGTAGCTTAACTATACAATATAGATACATGCGAAAGAGCAAAATAATTGTTCTAACTTCTGACTTATTATCACCCTCGGATAATAAGTGAAGGTAACATGTGTACTATCAAAACACTGTTTTCCCCAATTACCAGTAGTGTACTAATTTGCTCCAATATTAATGTTACAGTTCACCCTTCGATACTGCACTTTAATATTGAGAATCTCAAACATACAATATTCCATTAAAAAAGCTGTGGCTTCATCAATCACAGCTTTTTTGCTATTCTACGACTTGAACCCAACCTTCGGGAGCTTTAATGGTTCCAAATTGGATTCCTGTTAAAGTTTCATACAATTTCTTGGTAATTGGTCCAACTTCTGTTTCACTATAGAAGACATGCAGATTACCTTCGTGTTCCAAACCACCAATAGGAGAGATGACGGCGGCCGTACCACAAGCGCCAGCTTCTTTGAATCTATCTAATTGGTCGATGTAGACGTCGCCTTCTTCTGCTCCAAGTCCTAAACGGTTCTTGGCTAACCAGAGTAGGGAGTATTTAGTAATACTTGGTAAAATAGATGGAGATTTAGGAGTTAGGAAGACATTATCCTTTGTGATACCAAAGAAATTGGCTGATCCAACTTCTTCAATTTTTTCATGATTGATAGGATCAAGGTAAACACAATCCGCAAAACCATTTTTATGAGCTTCATCACCAGGATAGAGACTGGCAGCGTAATTTCCACCAACTTTACTTTGACCAGTACCCTTGTGAGCTGCACGGTCATATTGTGATGTTGTAAAGTTAACGGGAGTAAGTCCACCCTTGAAATAATTACCAACTGGCATAGCAAAAATAGTAAAGATATATTCAGGAGCAGCATGAACACCAATTTGGGCACCAGTTCCAATGATTAGAGGACGTAAATAAAGTGTGGCACCAGTTCCGTAAGGAGGAACAAAATCAGCATTAGCCTTAACTACTTCTTTTACAGCCTCAACAAACTTATCTTCTGGAAAGACAGGCATCAGTAATCTTTCACACGATTCTTTCATTCGACTAGCATTGCGATCGGGTCTAAATAGTTGAATATGATTGTCAGGGGTGCGATAAGCTTTCATTCCTTCAAAAGCTGCTTGACCATAGTGTAAAACTGTAGAAGCTTCACTAATATGAAGTGTACTGTCTTCAGTTAGGCCAGCATCTTGCCATGCACCGTTCTTATAGTGGGCAATGAATCGATAAGGTAAGTCCATATAATTAAAACCGAGGTTGTTCCAATCAATTGTTGATGGATCTGCTTTTGCCATAATAAAAATCTCCTTACTAAAATTAAAATAATATTAAATAGATTAGATTAATCATAATTAATGATTTCGAAAGTGTCAATCAAGTTTAAGTGTTTTTTTTACGCGACTAATGTAAGAATGGCTACAATATAGGTTATAAGCGAGAGGAGAAATTATGAATAAGAAAAGGTTTATTTTTTCGGCCGCAATGGCAATGATATTAGTGGTTTTTAGTTTTTTCACTTATAGTTGTCATGCACAGGCAGTAAATTCTAAAAAGTACGTTCAAGAATCGATTCCAACTATTTTTTTCCATGGTTATGGAAGTAGTTATCGAGCTGAAACTCAAATGACTGAGGCTGCTAAGGAAGCAGGAGTCACAAGAACAATTGTGAGGATCAATGTCAGTCCCAACGGCTACGCTAAAATGATTGGTTCTATTCCTAAGAAGGCTAAGAATCCAATTGTTGAAGTCAACTATGATGATAATAAGATGCTGAACTATCATACAGCTGGACTATGGGCCAAAAACGTTATTGAGGTTTTGCAAAAGGATTATAAATTTAAAAAGGTTAATCTAGTAGGTCACTCAATGGGAAATATGGCCATCAATTATTATATTTTGGATAATTACAGTAACAAGAAATTGCCTAAAATTAATAAGGTGGTTGATATCGCTGGTCACTTTGACGGTATCATTGATGAAGATGATGAACCTGGACGTATTAGTCTAGATAAAAATGGTAAACCTACGCCTATGAATCAGTATTATCAGGAGTTATTGAAGTTTAGAAAAGTTTATCCTACTAATACGAGAGTATTGAATATTTTTGGCGATAAAAATGATGGAACTCATTCCGATGGGGCTGTGACTAACGCTTCATCTCAATCACTAAGATATTTGGTTTCTGGGCGAGCTAAGTCTTATCAGGAAAAGAAAATTGTTGGTAAGATGGCCGCTCACAGCAAGCTACATGAAAATAAGCAAGTCGATAAGATTTTAATTAACTTCTTGTGGAAGAAATAAGGAAGAGTTCTGTCCTCCACCAAAAATCTGATTTGATTGTAACTAAATACTAACTAATGTAGTTGAAATATGTCGTCGTCCGCAAAAAATCTGTGGGCCGCTGGAACGTGGTGGACACGACTTGGAGCTAATAATTCCGCACTTTGTGCGAAATCATGGATCTCCAAGCTCGGTCTTATACTAACCTTGCTACGCAAGCTAAGTATAACTTCACCACTGAGGGCCCACAGATTTTTTACTACCGACTGTATGCTTGCTTCTAATATTATCAAGCAAAATTGCAGTATTTTGAAATTTTTAACTCTGTATAACCAAATGGAATTTTTTAATTAAATGAACTCCAATTCATTGGGTTCACTTCAATCATTCTATTTATTATCTTTTTTAATTAAAAATAAAAACAAGCATCATCTATTTAGAATAGGCGTATTAGAACGTCTCTAAACAGATGATGCTTTAATTTTTGAATAATTATTTTAATTTTTTAAATTTTCTTTTCGCTTTGCATAGTCGGCATCCGAGATTTTTCCTTGAGCGTACTTACGATTCAAAATGTCTAACGCACTATTTTGCTGATGACTGTTTTGATGATTATTAAATAAGTAAACAATTGCAATGAAGATCAATAAGGTAATGATTCCATAAAAGAGGAATCCTCCACCCATGAAATTCATGTTACCGAATAAGTGGCAACCAGTTAATCCCATCATAATTGGCATCTCCTTTAAATGGAATTGTCTCAATTATAGGTAGGAGTTAAGGCTCTAACAATTATATTGCTTGCTTATTCGAAGTATGGAAAATCGTGCTTAAAATAGTGCTGCAAACATCTTGTGTGTTGACGATTGAATATTTCAGGTAAGTTTTCTTTAGAGAAATATTTTAAATCTATGGTTTCGCCATTCTTAGGGTTGAGTTCACCTTTACAATAGTCGACTAAAAAGAAGGTTACGATGGTTTGGTTAACATCGCCATTAGGATAGTGTTGGATGTGATTAGAGGAGAGTCCGAAAAATGTATTTAGTGTAACTTCAAGTCCAGTTTCTTCTCGAAATTCACGACGACAAGTACCTTCAACTGTTTCACCGTATTCCATGGCACCACCGGGAAGTTCCCATTTATTCATACCTGAACGTTTTTGCAAAAGAACCTCGTTTTTATCGTTGGTTAGAATTCCTCCAGCAAAGTTTAAGATAATTGGTTCGTGACCAACTTTTTGGCGAATGTCGTGAATGTAATCCATCTTTACCTCCAGAAAAACATTATTTACAAATCCTCAATTGTCGCATAAGTGGATTGTCTAAAGATGAGTTTAGTGGCTAGTTCAATTCGTTTAACAACGTGTTGCTGATTAGTTAGTAAGTCTTGCATTAAATCAACTGAAGCAGCCCCCATTTGATTAGTAGCGACGTCTACAGAACTTAACTCGGGATTGACGTAACGTGAAAGGGCGGTATTGTCAAAACTGAAGAGTTGAACTTGTTTAGGAACAGCAATGTTGTTCTCTTGAAGGGCTTTTAATGCGCCGGCAGCCATCAAGTCATTGGTAATGAAGAAAGCATGTGGAAAGTTTTCTTTATCCAAGGCCTTTGTCATTTGCAGATAACCGGAGTCTTTAGTGAAATCACCTTTAAAACAATTTTGTGGATCGAACAGATTATGCTTTTCCATAGCTGACTTGAAAGAATCGAAACGTAAGTCAGGGATAGTTCTCTGATTATCGGTTGAAGTTTCCTCACCATAAATCAAGCCGATGTCTTCAATACTCTGATCAACAAAGTAATTGACAACTTTTTCAATTCCATATTTAAAGTCGGTTAGGACTGAATCAAAACCCTTGCTAAATTGATCATCATCAATAAAAACGATATTTGGACAAATTAAAGTCATAGTTTGAACTTGTTCCTGACTGAATTTACCTACGGCAATGATGCCGTCAGTATCATTAGGGATTTCTTCGATATCGTTGTGAAAAATACGGCTGATTTGAAATCCATACTTGGGTGCTTGTTGTTCAATTCCTTCTCGTACGGTCATATAGTAGAGATCATCTTGCTCTTTAGATTCAGAATACCACTGAACTAGGGCTAAATGTTTTTGATAGTGACTATTGGGATGATTAGCTTTTTTATAATTAAGATCAGTCGCAATTTTTAAAATATTAGCTCTAGTTTCATCAGTGACTGATAACGTCAAATCATTATTTAAAACTCGAGAAACAGTGGCTGGTGAGACACTGGCTTTCTTGGCAATATCACGTAAGGTAGCCATTATTGAAGACTCCGAATGAATTTGTCAAAAGCAGCCTGTCCTTGTGTATTCCATTTGAAGACACCAGCATCTTCGAGAACACGATTAAAGACCAGACCTGTTTCTTTATCAACAATCTTTTCCACATTGTCAGTTGTAAATTCATATTTTTGTTTCAATTGGTCCGCCCAAGTTTTGTGATATTGAGCCATTTGGTTAGGTTGATCTAGTAGATAACGTTCAACTTCTTTTAACTCAGTTTTTAGTCGAGCAGGTAAGATGGCACGTCCCATAACTTCAATTAGGCCAATATTTTCTTTCTTGATATGTTGAACATCTTTGTGAGGATGGAAAATTCCATCGGGATATTTAGCAGAAGTTTGGTTGTCACGTAAGACGATATCCATAACGTAGTTTTCATCTTGGCGATAGGCAATTGGCGTAACAGTATGATGACGAATTTCGCCACTATGGGATCTAATATCAACTGATTCGTCTGAATAATTCATCCAATGTTGATGAATCAAAGTGGCGGCCTTAACTAGCTCTTCAGGATCTTTACTTGTTAAACGAATTGTGGAAAGTGGCCATTTAACGATTCCTGCGGAGACACCATCAACATCAATTTCAATTTGACGATCAATGGGAGCCTTCATCATTGGAAAAGTATGGCGTCCACCTTGGTAATGGTCATGACTAAGCATTGAACCGCCAACAATTGGTAAATCAGCGTTACTACCAACAAAGTAATTAGGGAATATCTTGATGATTTCAATTAGATTATTAAAAGTATGTTGATTGATGATCATTGGTTTGTGAGTTGTATTTAAGAAAATAGCATGTTCTTTAAAGTAGGCATAAGGTGAATATTGAAAGCCCCAAGTTTCGCCACCGAGTGTAAAGCGGATGACACGATGATTACTACGAGCAGGATAACCTAAGCGTCCCAAGTAACCTTCATTTTCTAGGCAAAGCTGACATTTAGGATAACCAGTTTGTTTAGTTTTACCAGCGGCCGCAATAGCCTTGGGATCTTTTTCAGGTTTGGATAGATTAATAGTGATCTCGAGGTTTCCATAATCAGTTGCCACTTGGTAAGAAATATTTTTAGCAATGGCTTTAACCTTGATGTAATCATTGTCTTGGCTCATCTGGTAGAAATATTTGATAGCATCAGTTGGGTTCTTTTGATAAAGATTCCAGAATTTGTGATTAACACGTGAAGGTAATGGAGTAACGAAGTCCATCAATTGATCATTAAGGATTTCCTTAGCCGTCTGACTGTCTTCAATCTTTTTATTTTGAATAGCTGTTTTAATCAAAGCTTCTTTAGTATCATCGGCCTCAAGATGGTTATTGTCACCAACTAAAGCACAAATACGATTGTATAAGTAAACACGATCCATTTCTTGGTAATCATTGTCAGCCTTAATTATTTGATCGACAAATTTATCGACACAGGACATTATTTTTCCACCTCTGTTATAGCAATTTCTCTAGGTCCATCAGCAATTTCAGCAATGTAAAAGTCGGCAGCATAACCAATTTCTCTTTGATAAATTTGACCGACATTTTCCTTGAAGGTATCAACCTTGTCTTTGTCAACAATAGCAATAGCACAACCACCGAAACCAGCGCCAACCATGCGGGCTCCGAGCACACCTTCTTGTTTCCAAGCAGTAGCAACTAGGGTATCGAGTTCTTTACCAGTTACCTCATAATCGTAATGTAGTGAAATATGAGAAGCATTGACTAGTTTGCCAAATTCTTCAAGATTGTTTTCTTTAAGATAATTGATTGCTTTAAGAGTTCTTTGATTTTCAAAAACAGCATGACGAGCACGACGGATTAAAACATCATCATTGATCAAATATGAGTTACGATCGAAATCATCAATTGATAGTTCACCTAGTGAGTTAATATCTAATTTAGTTTGAAGTAGTTTCAAAGCCGCTTCACATTGACTACGACGTTCATTGTATTTAGAATCGGCTAAAGTACGGTGTTTGTTAGTATTCATGATTACGATAACGTTATTACCTAACTCAACTGGGGCGTAATGATATTCCATTGTATTAGTGTCTAGTAGGATGGCTTGATTTTCTTTACCCATACCGACAGCAAATTGATCCATAATTCCTGAGTTGACACCGATAAAGTCGTTTTCATCTTTTTGTCCCATTTTTACTAAATCAAGTTGGTTAATATCAAGTGAGAAGACATCTTTGAGGATTGTTCCCATTAGTAATTCAATCGAGGCGGAAGATGATAAACCAGCACCATCAGGTAAATTACCGTGGATATAAAGATTGAAACCATGGTCTAATTTATAACCAGTTTTAGTAATAAAATAGATCATCCCTTTAGGGTAGTTGGCCCAATCATCCTCTTTGTTAAATTTAAGATCGTCAAGTGAGAAGGAAATGATACCTTTGTCAGGTAAGTTCTCGGAAAACATTTGAACAGTATTGTCATCACGTTTGCCATAAGCGGCGTATGTTCCTAAGCTGATAGCACAGGGGAAAACATTTCCTCCATTATAATCAGTGTGTTCACCAATTAAATTGATACGACCAGGTGAAAAGAATAATTTTTCAGCTGATTGGTTAAATTTATTGGCAAATCCTTGTAATATTTCGTTAGTATTCATGATTGGTCCTCCATTTAGTAAATGTTTACTTAACAAAGATGATAGCGCTTTCGAATAACTAAAACAACCCTATAGATTTAAAAAATATAATAAAATGTTATTATTATATGCATGAATACAAAGTCACTTGAAAAAGAGGAAAAATATGAAAACGGCAGTTGTAACTGATACAGCATCGTACCTAACACCTGAGCAAATCAAGCAATACAACATCACCGTCTTGCCAATCACGGTTATTTTGGGGAATGAACAATATAAGGAAACAGAAGAATTAACGGATCAAGAGTTTTACGACTATTTGCGTAATGAACCAGAATTACCAACCACAGCTCAAGTTTCGATGGGACAGATCCAAGAGGCTTATGATCGTTTGGTATCAGAAGGTTATGACACAATTATCTCAATTCACTTATCATTAGGAATTACTTCATTTATGGACAACCTACGTATGTTTGTAAAAGATTATGATAAGGCTAAAGTTTATCCATTTGATTCAATGGCTGCGAGTGCTGCTGAAGCTGATTTAGTTATGTTAGCTGGTTCAATGGCTCAAAAGGGAGAAGATCCTGAAAAAATTGTTGCCAAAATGAAAGAGCTACGTGACTCAACCGATATTTATTTTGCCGTTAACGATTTGAAACACTTGAGTCGTACTGGTCGTTTAAGCAATCGTTCCGCTATTATTGGTAGTTTGTTGGATGTTAAACCATTATTGACATTTAAAGATGGTAAAATTTTTGCAATTGGTAAGGAAAGAACTATGCATCGAGCTTTCCGTGTAATTGCCTTAGAGATACAAAAATATACAGATGAACATCCAGATTGGAAGTTACACATCACAGTAGTTGATTCTAATAATCGTGAAATGTTGGAGAAGTGGAGTAATGATTTTCAAACTAACTTCCCTGATGCCAAGGTTTCAACGAGTCATTTAGGACCAGCTATCAGTGTACATACTGGTGAAAAAACTATGGGTGTTGTCTGGGATAGGGATTTATTGGATGAAAACTAGAATTATGCTTTACGTTGATGACGTTGATATGAATGTAGAATTTTGGGTCGAAGAATTTGGAGCCAAAGTAGTGGCTCGTCAGACTTTAAATGGTGGCTACCAGAATGTCATCGTAGGAATCTCTGCGGAAACTGAATTATCGATTTTTCCTAAGGATTATGTCAGGATTTATTCACCAGAAGTAGATGAAACAGTACCATCATTGATGTTCTTTTCTAATCGTTTCAATGAATTACATGATGATTTGTTGAGTGCAGGTGAGGTTTCTGAAGTTAATGGTGTATTGACTTTTAACTTCCAAGATCCTGAAGGTAATTATTTTGTTGTTGCTAGAGAAGAATAGTGTTTAGCTGCTGTCCTCCACAACAAGTTCGATTGGTCTGGACTAGTGTGTTGTTCTTATTCAGTTTTAGTTATGATTAAATAGAAATTTTACATTAAAAGAGTAGCTTCCATTAGGTGTTCAAGATATATAGTCTTGAATTTCTTAATAGAAGCTACTCTTATTTATTACTTAGATTTTTACAACCTTCAATAGAACGTTTTTACCTGATAGGCAAGTTAGATGACCGCTTGAAAGGAGAATGCTTTTTTTATCTTGCTATGTGCTATAACTTGGTCAATCAAGTTAGGGATGACTATTATGAAACAAGATAATCTACAATTGATCAAGGCTGGAAGTACTTCAGTTATCAATGCTTTAGGAGAAACTATTTTTTCATTCTCATTGTCTTTGAAACTATTGAAAGTAACTGGTTCGGCTTTAGGCTATGGTACTAGCTTATTTATTGGTCCAATCGTTGGACTAGCTTTGGCACCTATCATTGGAAAGATAATTGATAAATATTCTCATAAACGACTGACTTTGATTTCTGAAGCATTGTTGATAGCTTCGTTATTACTATATTTATTGGTGTATTCAATGGGAAACAATATTTTGTATACGGCTATCGTGGTCGTTTGTGCCATGAATATTTTTGGCCGATTATTTTCCATTACTTACTTATCTTCAACACCTCAAATTGTTAGTAAAAAATCTATTCAGCGTCTCAATTCAATTCAGACAACGGGTGTATCTATGGCAAGTATTGTCGCTGCACCTTTAGCAGGTTTTCTGTTTGGAGTTGTACCGTTCACGTGGATTATTTTGGTAGAAATTTTTACGGAATGTCTGACTCTATTGGTTACTTGGAGTACTCATTTCAATCAAGTGACGGTTGAAAAGAAGGTCACCGGTGATGATGAGAAGGCTGATTTAGTTAAAGTCCTAAAGGGTCAACCACAATTAATTATTTTGACTGTAATTGCAATGGTATTGAATTTAGCTGGCATTTCTCTACAAATTGGGATTCCTTATGTTTTGATTCATATTCTCAAGTACTCAACTGTTGTTAGTGGTAATGTTCAAGGTATTTTGTCATTTGGGGTGTTCTTAGGCGGAATTGTTATTACGATTGTTGAAATTAAGGATGTCTTCAAATTTGAAAGGATAACTTATTGGATATCAGTATTTGAACTTCTTTTACTAGGTTTCTTAATTAAATTTGCCTCACAATATACACTGGTAATCTTTGTTGTGATCGAATTCATTTCTGGTTTTGTTGGAGCAAGTTCTGATCCTCCAGTCTTTACGTATGTGCAAGAAGTTATTCCTGAAAAAGCCTTAGGACGGGTCAATACTTTGATGTACACTATGGCCCAAATTTTGAATCCAATTGGTGTCTTGATTTACAGCTCTGCTTTTGCAGTTGTCGATTATCGGATACTATATTTGGTCAATGGATTGATTACAGCCATTTTAGTAGCATTGTTGTTTACACAATTTAAAAAGCCACAAAAAAATGCCTAATCTATTTAGGCATTTTTTTATGTGATTCATGAAGGGTTAAACATTTGCGGCAGCAGAATAATTTGAAGCTAGTTCTGTCAAAGCTACGATGTCATCGCCGGATTTGACGTCTGTCTTATTCAATTTATCCACGTCGCCGTAGGACATTGTGTTGGTTACGACAATCATAACTGTGGGATCGTAACCAGCAGCCTGAATTTTTTCAATATCGAAGGTACCAAGTAAATCACCTTTTTTAACGGTGTCGCCTTGTTTGACATTGGATGTGAAATATTGACCTTTAAGATCAACGGTATCGATTCCTAAATGAATAAGGACTTCAGCACCATCGTTAGTCTTGATTCCGTAAGCATGTTTTGTGGCATAAGCGACGGTAACCGTTCCATCGGCTACAGCATAAACATTGTTATCAATAGGCTTGATGGCAGTACCTTTACCCATAATTTCGGCGGAGAAAACTTGATCATTAACGTCTTTTAACTGAATCAATTCGCCAGATACAGGCGCAGCAATTAATTCATCAGCCACAGCAACAGTATTATCATCAGCTTTTTCAACTGGTTTAGCAGTTGTTACCTTATCAAACTTGATTCCGTAAAGATATGTAAGAGTGAAACCTAAAGCAATACTGATTAGAATACTAATGAAGAATGGAAGGTAATATTTAGGTGGGAAAGAAATAAATCCAATGATACCAGCAGCACCTAAAGCACTAGATAGAACGTGGAAAATACCAATGAAAATAGAAGCAATTCCGGAAGCAACCATGGCACAGATGAATGGGTAGCGTAACTTTAAGTTAACACCGAAGATGGCTGGTTCTGTAATACCTAGTAGAGCTGATAATCCAGCTGATGATGCTAAACCCTTTTGCTTCTTATCTTTAGAAAGGAAGAAGACAGCTAAACAGGCAGCACCTTGAGCAGCATTGGCCATAGAGGCGATTGGGAAGAAGAAATCTCCACCGGTTTTAGCAATGTTAGTTAGTAATTGAGTTTCAATGGCAGGGAAACTTTGATGAAGTCCAGTAATAACAATAGGTGAATAGAAGGTACCAAAGATAGCAGTACCAACGAAGCCTGTTGCATTGTACATCCAGACGATACCATTGGTTAGACCATCAGAAACAACTCTCATGATAGGGCCAACACCAATAAATGTTAGTAGACCAGTTACGATTACAGCAAGTAGTGGTGTAAAGATAAAGTCTAAAGTTGCAGGCATGTGTTTATGGAGCCATTTTTCAATAGTGGCTAGAATCCAAGCAACGGCTAGAACAGGTAAAACTTGACCTTGGTAACCGGCTTGAGCAACCTTTAAACCGAAGACATTCCAGTAAGTCATCTTACCAGCAGCCATAACGTTAGCGACGTCATAACCATTAACTAAAGCAGGCATAACCATTGCCATACCGATAGCAGCACCAAGGTAAGGATTACCACCAAAACGTTTAGTAGCTGAGAAACCAATTAGTACGGGCATGAAAGTAAATGGGGCTGATGCCAAAAGATTAATTAATTCGGCAACACCTTTCATACCAGGATACATTTGCACAACTGATTGAGCACCAAAGAGGTTGGGTGATGTTAAAACGTTGTTCAATGCCATCAATAGACCACCAGCAACAAGAGCGGGAATCAATGGAACAAAAATATCAGAAAGAAGTTTGACGAAGGCCATGATTGGATTGGCCTTTTTGCCGTTAGTGGCTAAATTTTTGAGGTCATCGGGGGTAACTGTTTTAAGCCCCGTCTTTTGAATTAGAAAATCGTAAACTTTGTCGACATCACCAGGTCCAATAATGATTTGATATTGGCCATTGATACTGAAAGTACCTTTGACGTCGTCATCGTTGTCTAATCCTTTTTGATCGATTTTCTTTTCATCTTTAACAACTAATCTTAATCGAGTCGCACAGTGAGCTGCCGCAATTAAGTTATCACGTCCCACATATTTAAGTACTCGATCCGCAACTTGTTCATGATTCATAGTAATTTCCTCCTAAAACATATGTAAGCGTTTCGATACATTAATAATACATGATTTTTATAAAATGTCAAACGTTTGACAATTATAAAACGAAATATTATCTTGAAAGCGATTAACAATATAATAATAGTGGGAAAATACAAATGTTATACGATTGACATTATCAAACAAACCGAGTTACAATGAAGCCAATATCAAGGAAAGTATGAGTCAAAATTATGATTACAAAATGGACAACTGCATTAAGGTATAAACCGTATCAAGAATGGTCAAAACAAGAGTTGATCGATATTAAACAGAAGATTGATCAATCACATTGGCGTTTGGGATACCATATTCAACCTTCAACTGGTCTTTTAAATGATCCTAATGGATTCTCCTATTTTAATAATCAGTGGCACTTATTTTATCAATCATTTCCTTATGGTGCTGTACATGGACTAAAGAGTTGGGCTCATTTAACTTCAGATGATTTAGTTCATTGGCAAGATCATGGACCAGCTTTGTTGCCAGGGGATGCTCAAGATAGTCACGGTGCTTACTCAGGTTCGGCGATTCCTGTCGGTGATAAGTTATTTATGATGTATACCGGCAATGTTCGCGATGAAAATTGGATACGTCATCCCAAACAAGATGGTGCCTGGATGGATAAGGATAATCAGATAAAAAAAATTTCTACGCCATTGATTGAGAACCCTAAGCCAGGTTATACGGATCATTTTCGTGATCCCCAGATTATTAAGCATGAGGATACTTACTATTGCTTGATTGGTGGACGTCGAGCTGATGATACAGGTCATGTTTTGGTATATCAAGCTCCTGAAGTTACTGGTCCTTGGTCTTACAAAACAGAACTAAAGTTTACTGATAAAGATTGTGGTTATATGATTGAGTGTCCCAATTTACTATTTGTTAATAATCGTCCTGTTTTGATGTTTTGTCCGCAAGGAATTGAACAAGATGTGTTACAATACTCGAATGTCTATCCCAACGCTGTAGTCATCGGTGAGGACTTTGACTGGGAGACATTTAGTTTTATTAATCCAAGTGCAATTGCAAACTTAGACGAGGGTTTTGATGTTTACGCTACACATGGATTCAATGCTCCAGATGGACGAGCTTTAGCAGTGAGCTGGGTAGGTCTTCCAGATACTACTTATCCTTCAGATGAAGAAGGTTGGGCTAATTGTTTCAGCTTAGTCAAAGAATTAAAGATCAAAGATGATCATTTGTATCAAATACCAGTAGTCGAAAATAATCAGTTAGTTAAGGAAACACTTAACTCAAAAGAAATTACGCCTCAAGCCAAGTTATCATTCAAACTGGGAGCAAGCTTGGCTGGATCGATAACACTTAAGACGGAACTTAATGAAGAATTGCAAATTATTCTTGATACGACTAATGGTAAGATATTAGTTGATCGCACAAATGCTGGGGTTCCTTTCGCTACTGACTTTGGTACGACAAGAAGTACTAAAGTTACCGCAGGCAAAGAAATTCAGGCTGATTTGTATTTAGATAATACAGTTTTTGAATTATACGTTAACGGTGGACGAAAAGTTATCACCGGTCGAATTTTTCCACAAGGTAAGCAATTCTTTGTGGAATCAGAAAATATTGAAGTAAAAAAAGTTAGTTTGGACAAGATTTATTAATGAGGTAGATTATGGCAACATTAGATGATATTGCAAAATTAGCGGGTGTTTCAGCGACAACAGTTTCACGAGTTATTAATAACTATGGTTCACTGTCTGAAAAAACTAAAACAAAGGTTTTTGAAGCGATGAGAGAGCTCAATTACCAACCCAATAGTTTGGCGAGATCATTGAAAGGCAAGAAGACTCAGTTAATTGGAGTTATTTTACCTGGTGTCAGTAATCCCTTCTTTGGGCAGATGGTTCAAGAAATTGAAGATCAATTGTTCAAAAAGGGTTTTCGAATCATTCTTTGCAACGCGGGTAGTGATGCTGAAAAAGAGCGAGACTATTTGAGGATGTTGATGGCTAATCGAGTTGACGGAATCATTGCGGGTTCACACAATTTGGGTATTGAGGAATACCAAAAAGTGGGATTACCAATTATCTCGTTTGACCGTTATTTGTCAGGTGAAATTCCAATAGTTAGTTCTGATAATTATCATGGTGGTCAACTTGCTGCTCAGGCCTTAATAAGATCAGGTAGTAAAAATTTGCAAATTATCACAGGAGCCAATCATCCTAATAGTCCAACTAATGCGAGATTAACAGGTTTTAAAGATGAACTAGCAAAGAGTGATTTGGATTTTGATGTGATGGAAATTAGCTTTTCCGCTACGCCTAATATTAAAGGCTTGAAAATCAAAGAATTATTATTGAAACAAAAAGTTGATGGAATCTTCTGTACTGATGATTTGACGGCACTGTTAGTTATACAGCAGGCTAAAGCTTTAGGGATGAGGGTCCCTGAAGATGTTAAATTAGTAGGATATGATGGGACGAACTTTATTCAGTCTTACCATCCTGAGTTGACGACAGTTATGCAACCAATTTCAGATATTGTAATGGTGATGATCGATTTGTTATTAAAACGTGTTGATAATCATGATTGTCACTTAGAGGATAACTATGTTTTGCCGGTTAAATTGATTACTGGTGAAACCACTGCATAAAAAAAGTCGTAGATGTGAGGTCTACGACTTTTTTTGATACTTAAATAATTGAATGAGAAAATTGTCTCGAATATTTTGTTGAAGTGGAGGCAAATTTTTGAGTGCTAATTTTATCTGCATTCTACGATGGGGAATGAGATTGAGTGGTAATTTGTAGATTGAAAAGAATTTCAATTCGTTTGTTTCAGGACCACTTTCAATTATTTTTCCTCCGATAATTTGGCTACAGTAAACTATTTGTTGGTCATCTTGTTGTTTGTTATAGAAGGTTCCAACTTTTTTAGTGGGAGTCACGAGCAATCCAGTTTCTTCAAAAGCTTCTCTTTTTAAACAGGTAAGATAATCTTCGCCTTTTTCCAAAGTTCCCCCAGGTAAGTCCCAAAAGGGAACTTTACTAAGAGGATTAGTTTATCCACCGTTATAACACTAAAAATTCCTGTTGTTGGCATGTTGGACTCTCCTGAAATTTATTATAAAAAAAATACGTTAAATCGAGTTTAATTTTACTCTGTTTAACGTATTTTGGTTTGTGATGATATTTAATAACCATATTTCTCTGTGAAATAGTGGAAAAGAGCTACACGAAGGCAAATCCTTGTGAAATGACTGCCTCCATTTCGTTCTCTATCTTTTTACTAATTTAACAACTGTTTCAACATGTGGTGTTTGTGGGAACATATCTACTGGTTGTAGATAAACGACTTTGTAACGTTCAGCTAATCTTACTAAATCCTTAGCTAATGTTGATGGGTTACATGAGACGTAAACTAACTTATCAACTGGGTTTCGATTTAATGTCGTGATCATACTACCTTCAAGTCCAGTTCTTGGAGGATCTACGACGATTGAGTTGACGTTGATTCCGTCTTTTAATAACTCTGGATAGATCTTGTCAGTTGAACCGACATAGTAGTCAGCATTTTCGACTTCGTTTAACTTGGCATTTGCTTTAGCATCTTCAATAGCTTCGGGAATGATTTCGATTCCGTAAATATGTTTAACGGTCTCTGACATAGTAATACCGATTGTGCCAACTCCACAATATGCATCTAGAAGAATGTCTCTTTGAGTAGGCTCCAAAGCTTGGTTGACTAAATCATATAATTTATCAGTTTGAAGTGAGTTCAATTGTAAAAAGGCACGTGGTGAAAAATTAAAGATGTAACCGTTGATATCTTCTTGAAGATATTCGTCACCCCAGAGTAATTTAGTTTCGTCACCCCAAACAGCACCTTGGTCTTCTTTGTTGATATTCTGGGAAATTGAACTAACTTCAGGAATTTCTTTTTGAATACGTTCAATTAATTGATGTTCTTTGATGAATTTTGGTGAACGAGTAATGAAAGTAACTTGAAGTTGGTTAAATTCAACTGATTCACGAATGACGATCATACTGAGAATTCCTGATTTTTGTTTAGGATTGAAAACGGGAATTTCCAAATCTTTAATAATTTCAACAATTTTACGCATGGCAGACATAGTCAAATCCATTTGCGTTGGCATTTCAGTTAGATCGACTAATTCTTGTGTACCTGTTTTATAAAGGCCACAGCGAATTTCACCATCTATTTCTTGGATAGGGAACTGAGCTTTGTTACGGTATTTTTCTTGTTGAACTGAAGCTACGGTTGGGCGAATATTGTATTTTTCATATGCGTAGGGCTTATATTTTTCGAGTGACTCGCGGAGAATGTCAGCCTTAAATTTTAATTGATCTTCATATTTAATGTGTGCAAAATCTAGACCACCAACTTTATCGGCTAAAGCAGGTGTTTCAGGATTTCTGAAACGACTGGCCTGTCTGATTTTGTGAATACGACCATTGAGAAAACGAGGGTGCACGTCAGTGACTTCACAGACGATGACATCTTCAGGGACGGCTTTTGGTACGAAAACGATGACATGCTTGAAAAAGCCAATGCCTTCGCCGTTGATACCGATTCGTTTGATAGTCAGTGGAAATTTGTCACCAACTTTTAGTTCTTGAGTTATATTTGTATCCATAATTTTTCCTTTGAATGTTTTTGCGATAAACTTACACTTGAGTATAACATGTGAGGTAATAATATTTTGGCAAAAGTTACGAAAATTCAGGCCCAGAAACGTAAGGGGCGTTACAATATTTACCTTGATGGTAAGTATGCTTTTCCTGTAGCAGAAACTACATTGATCGAATTCCGTTTAATGAAGGACGTAGAATTAACCGATCAACAAGTTGCGGAGATTGAACATCGAGAAAATGTAAATAAGGCTTATGGTGATGCAGTAAATTATCTAAGCTATCAATTACGAACGGAAAAAGAAATTAAAGAGTATCTATATAAGAAGGAATACCACAAAGATGCTGTTGAGTTTACACTAGAAAAATTGCGTAATTTGCACTATTTGGATGACGCTAGTTATGCTAAGAGTTTCATCACTGATCAATTACGAATGACGGCTAACGGACCTAAAATAATTGAGCAAAAGTTGTTTCAAAAAGGTGTACCAGACAATATCATTCAGGATAGTTTATTTGATATTGATCAGGATACTTTATTGGAGAATGCTATAGAGTTTGCTAAGAAGCAGGCACGAAAACAAAAACGAGCCTCATTTCAACAAATGCTGACGAAAATTCGTCAGAGCTTATATCAAAAAGGCTTTAATAGTGAGATTACTAATGAGGCTATTAAAAAATTGGATTTAGAAGTCGATGAAGATGAGGAACTTGATAAATTAAAGAAGATGATTGAAAAAGTTCAGCATCGTTATGATACACAGGCTAAATTGATTAATTATTTAATGACTAAAGGTTATCATTATGATGAAATCAAACGCGTTTTGGATGCTAACAATTAACTGTTTATCTTTCAATCGTTTCACAGCTCTGTTATACTTTTTTTGGATAAGAATTAGGTTTAGAAAGCTGGGTAAGTTATGCAAGTTCCTAGAGAAGGGGATTACGTAGCAATCCAGAGTTATAAGCATGATGGTCATTTACATCGTACTTGGCGTGAAACAATGGTGCTAAAGACAAGTGAGAATGAGATTATCGGTTGTAATGAGAATACTCTTGTTACAGAAGCGGACGGACGTCGTTGGGTAACTAGAGAACCAGCATTAGTCTATTTTCATAGAAAGTACTGGTTCAACATTGTTACTATGATTCGGAATAGTGGAGTGTCCTATTATTGCAATCTAGCAACACCGTTTGCCTTAGATAAAGAAGCTATTAAATATATTGATTATGATTTAGATGTTAAAGTTTTTCCGGATGGAGAAAAAAGACTGCTAGATGTAGATGAATATGCAGCACACAGTAAAATGTGGAATTATCCACCCGAAATAGATACAATTTTACATTATAATGTCGACGTTTTAATTGATTGGATCGATAAGAAAAAAGGCCCATTTTCACAGGCCTATGTTGATCTTTGGATGCAAAGATATGAGGAACTGTCACACCATTAGGATTGCTATATCCTAGTAAGATCACCTGTAGGTGGTCTTTTTTAGTATTCAGGAGGGAATAAGAAATGGAATTACGTGTTTTAAATTATTTTTTGATGATTGCGCGTGAAGAAAATATTACTCGAGCAGCTAATTTATTACATGTCAGTCAACCAACACTTTCCAGACAAATTGCGGCGTTGGAAGAAGAATTGGGTACAAAATTGTTTGTTCGTCAAAGTCATAAAATAACTTTGACTGAGGACGGTCTATTGTTAAGACGCAGAGCTGAAGAGATGCGCCAACTGAGTGACAAAATTAAAGAAGAAATGACTAAAGATAAAGGGGAGATTGCTGGAGAAATTGCTATTGGTGGTGGTGAACTGCAGAGTATGAATGAGCTGTCTCAAATCATGGCAGCATTTCGGCAAAAATATCCATTAGTAACTTTCAAAATTCAAAGTGGTAATTCAAAGGATACTAAATGGGGAATTGAACAAGGGTTATTGGACCTAGGATTATTGATTGAACCAGTTAGTACTGAGAAATATGATTTTGCTAGAATGCATCCAACTGAACAATGGGGTGTTATGACAGCAGTTGACTCACCTTTAGCTCAATTGGATTATGTAGAATCAAAAGACTTGCGAAATCAAACATTGATTATGTCTAATAGTCGGCCTATGGAAAGCGAGTTGAATCATTGGTTTGGGAGTGATTTAAAGCAAATTAATATAGCTGCAAATTATAATTTGCTTTATAATGCCGTTATTATGGCTCGAGCCGGTCTTGGTAGTGTTTTGTGTCTGAAGTTGGAGGCTCATTATAAGGGAATGAAATTTGTTCCTCTGAAACCAGCATTAACTTATAATTCTGTTTTAGCCTGGAAAGCTGATCAGATAGCAGCTCGTAATGTGTTGGCCTTTATTGATTTTACTAAGAAATACCTAGAAGGTATTTCGGATGATGAAAAATAAGCATTATACATTTCACATAAATGGTTTGATAATATAGATGTTCCGTTAAGGGATGTCTATTTTTTTGTAGGAAAGATTAATTATGAATAAAAAAGAAGTTAGCCAAAAATATCGGATTCCAATTGAAGTGCTTGATGAATACGAATCTTGGGGTCTGTGTAATGTCGTTAAGTATGTGATGGGTGAGTGGCAATATGATGATCAGGATCTGGAACGTTTAAGTACAATCATGGCTTTACATGATGTTGGCTTTAATAATGAAGAAGTTAAGGAATATATGCATCTTTTATTAGAGACTAGTGATTCTAAAGAAGAGATTATAGCATTGCTAAATAATAAGCGTAAAAAAAAATTACAGCAGATTCATTTACAAGAGAAACAATTGGAAAGAATCGATTATTTGAAATTTAAAATGAAAGAATTAAAGGAGAAATAATTATGAATAATTTACCTAAAATTGCATTAGGAACTTGGGCTTGGGGAGAAGATAAGTCAAAAGGCAATAAAGTTTTTGGAAATAGTTTAACTGAGGAAGATCTAAAACCAGTATTTGAAACGGCTATGAATTTAGGCTTGAATCTTTGGGATACAGCAGCCGTTTATGGAATGGGAGCTTCAGAAGAAGTCCTAGGTCAATTTGTGAAAAATATTGATCGTAATAAAATTATTTTATCTACAAAATTTACGCCACAAATAGCTGATAATACAGATCAACCAGTTGAAAATATGTTTGATGGCAGTATTAAAAGATTGAATACTGACTATATTGATATTTATTGGATTCATAATCCGGCTGATGTTTCAAAATGGACAGAAAAGATTATTCCATTGGCAAAGAGCGGAAAAATTAAAAATATTGGTGTTTCTAATCATAGTTTAGCTGAGATCAAACAAGCTAATGAAATTTTGAATAAAGAAGGGTTAAAGATTTCAGCCGTTCAAAATCATTACAGTTTGTTGAATCGAACTTCTGAAACCTCTGGAATTATTGATTATTGTAATAAAAACGATATTACTTTCTTTGCGTACATGGTCTTGGAACAAGGAGCACTTTCGGGTAAATACAATAGTCAACATCCTTTCCCTGCAGGTAGTGATCGAGCTAAATCATATAATTCCAAACTTGATGAATTAGAAGATTTGATCAAAGGCATGAGTAAAATTGCTCAAAAGCATGATATTGATGTTGCTCAAATTGCGACTGCTTGGGCTGTTAATAAGGGAACGGTTCCTATTATTGGTGCCACAAAAGTTAAACATATTGAAGATGCAGCTAAGGCGGCCAAAGTAGTATTGAGTGCAGAAGAGTTAACACAATTGGATGAACTTGGAGATAAGACGGCCGTAAGCACTATCAGAGAATGGGAAAAACCTATGAAATAAAGAGTTATTAAATGAATTTTGGTAAAGGAGACAATAATGGATTATCGTAAACTGGGTAATACAGGATTGGATGTTTCAAGGATCTGTTTAGGAACAATGGGCTTTGGACGCCCAGAAACAGGTGTTTTCCCTTGGGCTATTGACTATGATAAAAGTGAACAAGTGGTTAAAAAAGCTTTAGATTTGGGAATCAATTTTTTTGATACGGCCAATATTTATTCTTACGGTGATAGTGAAGAGTTTTTAGGAAGAGCATTAAAAAAGTATGCTAATCGTGATGAAGTAGTAGTCGCTACAAAGGTATTCTTCAGCCAATCTGATAAACCTAACCAACACGGGTTATCACGTAAAGCTATCATGACTCAAATTGATAAAAGTTTAAAACGATTAGATATGGATTATGTTGATCTGTATATCATTCATCGCTGGGATTACAACACTCCAATTGAAGAAACTATGGAAGCTTTGCATGATGTAGTTAAATCAGGAAAAACTAGATATATTGGAGCTTCAGCCATGTATTCTTGGCAATTTGAACGTGCCCAAGCGGTTGCTAGAGAACATAATTGGACTGAATTTGTTTCAATGCAAGATCACCTGAACCTCTTATACCGTGAGGAAGAACGTGAGATGCTCCCACTTTGTGAAGACGAAAATATTGCGATAACACCATATAGTCCCTTAGCCTCAGGACACCTGACACGTTCAACTTGGGATGGTAAGACTAAACGTGCTCAGACTGATAAGGTTGCTGAAAGTAAATATAATAATGCGGAACAAAACGATATGGAAATTGTTAAACGAGTTTCGGAAGTAGCAACTAAACATCATGTTACGATGGCTCAAGTTGCCATTGCTTGGTTACTGCAAAAGAAACAAGTTGTGGCCCCAATCATTGGTGCAACTAATCCAGATCATTTGGCCAGTACCGTTGATGCTTTGAATATTAAATTAGAGAATGAAGATGTGAGATATATGGAAGCACCATATTTACCACATAAGTTAGTCGGTGCTTTTACTAAAGAAGAAAATGATTTTACTCGTTAATGATTGATAGGATAGGTGAAAAAATTATGAGTCAAAAATTAGATGTTTTTGCACACGTTTTGCCAGCCAATCTGTTGAAGAGTATTAAAAAAGATGTCCCCAGTATTATTGAGGACAATCTTTTTTTGCAGATTCCATCTTTAACAGATTTAAAATTGCGTCATCACGACTTTCCTCAGAATGTTAAACAGGTTATTTCAAACGTTAATTTAAATCCTGAAGATTATTTTGATGGAGAAAAGTCTGCTCGAATGTGCTGGGATGCCAATGGAGAGATGATACAGATTCAAAAAGACAATGCCGATATTTTTGAATCAGTTGTAGCAATGGTACCTATGAATAATCTGGATGAGACCATCAGAATCATTCAGGAAGTTTCTAAAAATTCATCTTTAGTGGGAATTCAACTTTTTACAAGAGCTTTAGGAAAGTCGATTGCTGATCCAGAATTTGAAAGAGTGTTTAAAACAGCCGCAAAATTAAATGTTCCAATTTGGTTACATCCTGTGTTTGATGATAGAAAGCCAGATAACAATCTGACTTTCAGCTGGGAATATGAATTAACACAAGCCATGTACCAACTTGTTTCGGCTGATTATTTCGAAAAGTATTCTGATTTAAAAATAATCGTTCATCATGCAGGAGCAATGGTGCCATTTTTTGCTGGACGGATTAAATATACTTTGCCTAAACATTATGAGGATTTTAAGAAATTTTATGTTGATACAGCAATTCTGGGTAATCCTAAGGCTTTAGAATTAGCACTAGACTTTTATGGTTCAAAACATTTAGTCTTTGGGACAGATGCGCCTTTTGCCGTAATGCCTAATGGAGCAACCAAAGAAATCATGCAAGCAATTGATGAAATGAACATTACTGATACTCAAAAAGACAATATTTATCAAAAGAATTTTATTAATCTGTTGAAGGAGAAATAGAATGACAAAAAAACTTTATTTAATGCGCCATGGACAAACTCAATTTAATGAACTACATAAAATTCAGGGAGCATGCGATTCTCCATTAACGCCAAAAGGAATTGCCGATGCTAAAAAGGTTGGTCAATATTTTAAAGAACATCAATTAACTTTTGATCATGCATATTCATCAACTCAAGAAAGAGCTTCCGATACCTTAGAATTGGTAACTAATCAACCGTATCAACGGCTTAAAGGGTTAAAAGAATGGAATTTTGGTGTCTTTGAAGGTGAAAGTGAAAAATTAAATCCCAAATCTGATCCTAAAATAGGTTCATATGGTGATTTCTTTGTACCCTACAAAGGGGAAGCTGCCAATGAAGTACAAAGTAGAATCAATCGAACATTAACTAATGTTATGGAGCAGGCAACAGACGGTCAAAACGTCTTAGCTGTTAGCCACGGTGGAGCTATTCATATGTTTACATTGAAGTGGATCACTGAACGATTGCCACACATTACTAATTGTTCGGTAATTGAATTCGAATATGATCAAGGTATTTTCAAATATCAGAAAACGATTGAAGTGAATTAGAATGGTCAAAACCTTATATTTAATGCGACATGGACAGACACAATTTAATGCATTAGGTAAGATTCAGGGCGTCTGCGATTCGCCTTTGACCTCAAAGGGCATTGCCGATGCTAAAAGAGTTGGTCAGTACTTTAAGGATAATCAAATAGAATTTGACCACGCCTATTCGTCAACGCAGGAACGAGCCTCCAACACTTTAGAATTAGTAACTAATCAGCCCTACCAGCGTTTGAAGGGATTAAAAGAATGGAATTTTGGTGTCTTTGAAGGTGAGAATCAACGACTAAATCCTAAATATGATTCAAAAATTGGTTCAGTCGGAGATGCTTTTGTTCCGTACGGTGGTGATTCAGCAGATGCCGTTCAAGCACGAATGGTAAGAGTTTTGACCGATATTATGAATCGTAAAGATAATCAAAAAATCTTAATCGTAGGCCATGGTGCTTCAATTTATTTATTCTTGAAGAATTGGATTCCACTGAAGGAAATCGTCAAGCACGTAGAAATGAAGAATTGTTCTGTTTTGAAGTTCGAATTTGAGAATAACGAATTTAAATATCTTAAAACAATCGAAAATTTCAATAACAAGTTAGCCACTTGGACAAAATAAATTGAATCCAAGTGATATCAGTATTTGAAGTTTATAAATATGTCTTTAAGCGCCACAGGAACTAGCAAAGAGTTCTTGTGGCGTTTTATAGTTCAATAACTTTCTAGGCATATTGTTGAGCTTAAATTCTATGTCTCTTATTACTTTTGGGCTGACTGTATCCAGTGACAGCCCTTTGGGCAAGTCACGACGTATCATTCGATTATGTACTTCATTTGTTCCACGTTCACAAGATGTATATGGGTGTGTGAAGTAAACATCCGCAACGCCAGCCATATCAGATGATAGATTAGAGAACTCAGGGCCATTGTCTGCAGTGATTGAATTGATAAGATCACCATAGTTCTTTATGATCTCTTTCATAGCATAATCTACAGAGTCGGCATCTCTACCGTCAATAAGTCTCATTATTTCAAAGCGTGTCTTACGCTCTATGAGCGTTAAGACGACACTCTCATGGCCATTTCTTTTGCCCACAATCGTGTCTATCTCAAAGTCCCCAAAGGATTCTCTGCTATCAACACTTTTAGGGCGTTTCTCAATACTACGACCAAGTAGACGCTTATGCTTTTTTGAAGTATGTTGCTTAGTCGGTCTAGTTGACTTTTCTACCAGATCAATATTCCGGATTTCAAGTCGTTGTTCATCAATATATTTGTAAAGTGTAGTAGTACAAACCATTTCATCTACTAAGAATAATTCTTCGTTCTTAGCTCGTCCAACGGCCGTATCAGGTGACCATCCATTATCTATGAACTGGCTTACAAAGAAGCCTAAAAAGGCTGTGACTTGGTCGAATTTAGAAGGACGATGGCAAAGCTTACGGTTCTTTACATACTTTTGATGTGCAGTGTCAGGAAAGTAGCAATTCAAGTGTTGAACTTTACCATTAACTTTCTTGATCTGCTCAACAGTACCTCTGTTAATTTCATTATTAATAGTCTGAGGTGAAACGCCGATAGCTTTAGCTATCTGGCGATTCGAGTAGCCAATTGAATGAAAGGAAGCAATCTTTCCACGTTCAATTTCAGTTAAATGATGTCCTTTAGGACGATTTATGATATTCTGTTCTAGCACCAAGACGAAAAACCTCTTTCATTGTTTGTGTGAGAACTCCAATGATACCTGATTTTTACGTCTTGGTGTTTTTATTTTGTCATTTTTCTAAAGTGGCTAACTTGATTATAAAATTCGCCATCTTAAAACAATCAATGTGGTAAATTGATTTTAATTTTCGACTTAAATTTGTAGTTTCAAAAGTAAAAGTCGCGTATTCTAGGCGTATATCAGATTTTGGGAGAGAAATTGAGATGAAGACACTATATTTGATGCGTCATGGACAAACGCTGTTTAATAAACTAGAAAAAACACAGGGAGCCTGTGATTCACCTTTAACAGTTAAGGGAATTGAGGATGCTAAAGCAACAAAGCAATTTTTTGTAGAACATCAAATGCACTTTGATCATTGCTTTTCATCAACACAAGAACGTGCTTCCGATACTTTGGAATTAGTAACTGATCAACCTTATCAACGTTTAAAAGGAGTTAAGGAATGGGATTTTGGTATTTTTGAAGGTGAAAGTGAAGCACTCTTACCTCAAACTTACTATACTGACGGTTCTTATGGTGATTTCTTTGTTGAATTTGGTGGTGAGTCAGCTATAGAATTTCAAGCTCGTGTTGTTGAGACTCTTAAGAAGACAATGTCACAAGTATCTGATGATGAAAATGCATTAGTAGTTTGTCATGGAGCAGTGATGTTAATGTTTATGCAGTCATTATTCTCAATGGAAAAGATTGCTAAGAAGATCAGCTTTCATAATTGTGCTGTACTTAAATTAACTTTCGATAATGATAGATTTGAATTTGTTGAGCAAGTAAAATAATCCCTAGCAAAAAAGCAGCCATTTATTGGCTGCTTTTTTATTAGGGATTATTACTATTTTTCTTCGTTAAATGAGATACCTGACAGAAAGTCTTTAATTCTTGTTGTTGGGTGATTGAAGAATTCATCCGGAGAACCGTCAAAGAGAATGTCGCCATCTTCAACGAAGACAATTTTGTCAGCGACTGAACGAGCAAACTCCATGTTATGAGTAACAATGATCATTGCCTGGCCCATCTTACTTAGCTCCTCCAAAATCAAAAGAACTTGTGTTTCTAATTCTGGATCAAGGGCACTGGTGGGTTCATCCAAAAGGATGTATTCGGGGTCCATTGCTAAAGCACGGCAAATTGATATACGTTGTTGTTGTCCACCGGATAGTTGGCTAGGATAACGATCAGCATATTCTGACAATCCAACTTGAGCAAGTAATTTATGAGCACGTTCTTCAGTTTCTTTTTTGGATTTACCAAGCACTGTTTCAGGAGCAGTAGTGATGTTCTTAATTACAGTCAAATTAGGAAAGAGATTCCAATTTTGAAAAACCATACTAGTTTTTTTACGAACATCAAAACTGAGCTTTTTAGAAACAGGTTTGGAATAATCGAGTTGTAGATCAGAAAAACTTAAGGTTCCACTCTCAGGTCGAACTAAAAGATCAAGTGATCTTAGTAGTGTCGACTTACCAGAACCAGAAGGTCCCAGAATAACCGTTGTTTTACCATCAGGGAAGTCAACACTAAGATTTTTAAGGACTTGTTTTTTACCATAGGTTTTAACAATATTCTTTAATGAAATCATTAAGCTTCACTTCCTTTAACGTATTTTGAAGTTCTCCGTTCGAGATAATGTTGCAATAGAGTAAGTAACGAGCAGACAACAGCATACAAGAAAGCAGCCAATGAGTACATTAATAATGGTTGGAAGTTTTTGGCAGTGATTTGTTGACTGACTTGGAACATTTCCAAAATTGTAATGGAACTGGCTAGAGATGTATCTTTCACTAAACCAATGAATGAATTGGATAGTGGTGGTAGAGCAATTCTAACAGCTTGTGGCAACACAATCTTCATTAATGTTTGCTTAGTCGTAAAGTTCAATGTAAAAGCTGCATCCCATTGATCTTGCGGAACTGATAACAAGGCTGAACGAATCGTTTCTGAAGCATAGGCTCCAGTATTCAATGAGAAACCAATTACGGCAGCAATGAATGGTGATAGTTGAACGCCAGCACTTGGAAGACCAAAGAAGATAATGAACAATTGAACCAACAGTGGAGTAGAACGGAATAACCAAACATAGAAGTTAGCAATCGCACGAAGTACTAACCAAGGATATTTGATTAATTTGTTTTCACTCGGTTGGATAAATTTAATTAGAGCTGTTAATACGGCTAAGATCAGGCCAAAGATAAAAGAAATGATGGCCAACGGAATGGTATACTGCAACATTGCAGAAATCATTGCCGGTAACGAAGTAATGATAGTGTGCCACATGAAGTTATAACCCCCTCGATAATTTTAAAGTTTATTTTTTGGTGATATCTTCACCGAAGTATTTATTAGAAAGCTTCTTCATTGTACCGTCTTTATATAGTTCTTTGATAGCTTTATTTACACGGTTACGTAGATGAGTTGATTTCTTGTTGTAAATTGGTGCAATTTCTGATGGTTCAAGTTTGCTATTTGGAATAGTAATGTATTTCAAATCAGTGTTCTTATGACTTTCCTTCCAATATAAGAAGGCTTCCTTAGAATTGAAGGCACCAGCAACACGTCCTTGATTGATCATTGACATGTCAGTTTGGAAATCGGCTGCAGGAACAACTTTAGCACCAAATTTTTCGGCATGATTATAGTTGTCAGTACCAGTACCAGCAGAAATCTTCTTACCTTTAATATCATTTACAGAATTAATTCCTGTGCCATCTTTAGTAATAATGACAGATTTTGAATAAATGTAAGGTGTTGAGAAGATGTAGTGTTTCTCACGTGATGGGTTCTTTGCAACGTTGTTCAAAACAACATCGAAAGTATTAGAATTTAAACCGGCAATTAATGAGTCCCATTTTGTTGGAACAAATTTAGCCTTTAGATCAAGTTTCTTAGCAATGGCCTTACCAAGATCAACTTCGAATCCTTTTAATTTACCATTATCACGGTATGAATAAGGTGCATAAGTACCTTCCAAACCGATAGTTAAAGTACCATCAGTTTTAGTATCACTGTTAGCACTCTTGTTTGAGCAACCAGTTAGAACCAAAACAAAGGCCGCAATCATTGTTAAAATTAAAGCTATACGCTTTTTCATTATAAAAAATCCCCCTCTAATAGAAAATTACCATTTTCTATTCTCTCATAAAATAAAAATACTTAAAAAAGATATGACTTCTAAAATTTAAATAAGTCAGTTGATAAATATCGTTCACCGTTATCGGGTGCAACAGTAACAACAGTTTTACCCTTACCAAGTTTCTTGGCAATTTGAATGGCTCCATATATATTGGCACCGGCAGAAATACCTGGTAGAAATCCCTCTTTGTGGCTAACTTCTTGTGCCATCTGAATAGCTTGGTCACTAGTTACTTCTATTATATCTGAGTAGGCATCCTTATCGAGTGTATCGGGAATGAAGCCGGCACTGATACCTTGAATTTTGTGAGCACCAGTTTTTCCTTCCTTTAACAGGGGAGATTCAGCGGCTTCAAGAGCCCAAACCTTTACATTAGGATATTTTTTAGTTAGAGCATGACTAACGCCAGAAAGAGTACCACCAGTACCGACACCGGCTACAAAACCATCAACTGGAGTGTCGCCGAAAGCTGCAACGATTTCCTTACCAGTAGTAGCTTCATGAATAGCAGGGTTAGCAGGATTTTGGAATTGCATAGGCATAAAGTAGCCATTTTCCTTAGATAGGTCAGTAGCTTTCTTAATAGCACCGCCCATACCATCTTTACCAGGTGTCAAAATCAATTCAGTACCGTAACCTTGCATTAACTTACGACGTTCAATACTCATTGTTTCAGGCATTGTAATGATTAAATGGTAACCCTTAGCAGCAGCAACTAATGATAAACCGATACCAGTGTTACCAGAAGTAGGTTCAACTAAGGTATCACCAGGCTTGATCTTGCCAGTCTTTTCAGCAGCTTCAATCATTGAAAGAGCAATTCTATCTTTGATAGAGCTGCCAGGATTGAAGAACTCTAATTTTACATAAACGTCAGCGGCATCTTCAGGAACGACGTTGTTTAGTTTAACGATAGGTGTATTTCCAATAAGTTCTGTAATATTTTGAGCAATTTTTGTCATAATAATAATCTCCTTAACAAGTAGTTAATTTATATTCTGAAACTGATTGAAGCCAATTGTGATAAAAGTTAAGTTGTGTTTGCTTCCAAGCAAAAGTTGGCTTCTTATCTAATGGTGAATAGTAATTCAAAGCTGGAAGTGGATGTTTTACCTTGGAACTGGCCAATTCACGACGATATTCTTTATCTAAACCATCTCTTTGATATTCCAAATGTGAAAAGATAAAAGTTTGATTCTTATCGACGGTTTCGGCCAAAGTTAGTAAACCATTTTCACTGATAGCTTTGACTGATAGGTGAGGGTTATTCTGTATTTCTTCGTGATCCATTTCGGCATAACGAGCGTGAGGTGCAGGAAAGTTGTCACTGATGTTTTCAAGATATTTAGAATCCTTTAAAATTTGGTTTTGAAAGATTCCTAATACCTTGTGAGGTAAAAGTTTTTTTTGAATGTTATATATACGATTAAGGGCAGCCATGGCGCCCCAACAGACATAAAGTTGTGGAATATTGGTCTGATTTAATTGATCAATCAAATCATTGATTTCATCAAAGTAGGAAACTTGAGGAAAATCTAATTTTTCAACTGGACTACCGCTAATAATAAAACCATCAAGATCCTTAACTTCTTCTAAATCTAGAGGTTTCATGTTATCTGTTATTTCGGAATCGAGTACACGATCAACGTAACGAGTGGCTGAATAGTAAAAAGTTAATTCGACGTTATCAAGGTCTAAAGCCTTCTGAAAATTGTTCATGGTTTCGATTTTATTTTGCATTAAATTTAAAATTCCAATTCTAATAGGTTCCACAAGTATCTCCTTTCTAAGTTTGGCAAACAAAAAGAGGAGCCGACTAATGTCAGCTCCTCTTGATTTACAGTTTGCACTACTTGTTTATCAATTGAGTGGTATTAGACATGTCGAAAAAGTATAGTAATTTTTGTCAATTACTACACAACAACATGATTTAATGTTTTCTTGGTTAAATTTCAACATGTCAAATTCCTCCTGCAATTAAGATGACTCAAATTTACAATTAAAAAATTAATTAGTCAAGGATTATTTCTTTTTTTCTGTATAAATTGAAAGTGACTCAAATTCCAAATATGATGCTAAAGTCAATGAAATCATCAATAAGAAGACCAACCAACCCATTGTACGACCAAGGATTAAACTCAATGGTAAAAAACGAGCAATGAGATAAATGCTTAGCATCGATAGCCAAAAATCAACAAAAAGATTTGCACCAATGACAACTTTGTTACGTTCAAGTACAAAAAAACGTAAGAGATCTTTGAGAATTTTTCTAGTTGAGCTACGGTACATAATCAAAACAGGACGTTGAGCAATTACCTTAACAGCAAACATACCAAAAGCTCCCACAATTCCACCAACAACAATTCTCCAAGTCAAAGCGTGTAGAACTAATGAGTTATATGATACCCCGATGATCGACAAACAGAGAACATAAGGGATGATGAAGAAAAATAGGTAGATGATGGAAATTTTTTTATTAGACATTTTTGATTACTCCCTATATACTAATGTTCTTATTTTAACATGAAAAAGGTTTATTGTTGAATACATAAACACCTGTTATAATTGTTTTGTTTATGTTTAAGTTTACAAATGAAAGTGAGTGCGAGTTAAATGAGTGGTGACTCTTCTGGAGCGTCGCTTTCCGGGCAGCTGATTTTAATAATAGTTTTAACATTATTAAATGCTTTTTTTGCAGCAGGCGAAATGGCGATAGTTTCTGTTAATAAGACGTCCGTTGAGGAAAAAGCAAAGAGTGAAAATAAACGGGCTCAGAAAATATTACAGGCGATTAATAATCCCAATAAGTTCCTATCTACGATTCAAGTAGCGATTACCTTAGCAGGCTTCTTGTCATCAGCTAGTGCGGCAACTACTTTAAGTACGAGGGTAGAATCTTTGATTGGTAAATTTCCAGGTAGTCACGAAATTTCAATCATTATTATAACGATAATTCTATCGTTTATTACCTTAGTTTTCGGTGAACTGTATCCGAAGAGAATAGCGTTACAAAAACCTTATGAGGTGGCTAGTTTTACTGAACCTTTTATAAGATTTGTTGGTAAGATTTTGCGTCCATTTGTTTGGTTGTTGGATAAAACAATTAATATGTTGACGAGGATCACGCCGATTGATTTCAGTCAAAAGGATGATCCTATTTCTAGAAATGAAATGATTGCTACTTTACGTAAATCACGTAATAGTGGAACAATTAATTCCGATGAATATCAAATGTTACAAGGAATCATTCGTTTCGGTGATAAGACAGCACGAGAAATCATGACACCGAGAATGGATACCTTTATGATCGACATCAATAATCCTGTTGATGAGAATATTGATGCAATTCTAGAACAACCATATTCAAGAATTCCGTTGTATGGTGGCGACAAGGATAACGTTATTGGAATTGTTCATATTAAGGATTTGTTGAAGAAGTCTCGAGAAATTGGTTTTGAGAATATCAATTTAAAATCAATTATGAAGGAACCATTGTTTGTTCCCGAAGCAACTAATATTGACGCCTTGCTTTTAAAAATGCGTAGTACACAAACTCAAATTGCTATGGTGGTTGATGAGTATGGGGGAATTGTCGGTTTAGCTACGATTGAAGATATTTTGGAAGAAATCGTTGGGGAAATTGATGATGAATATGATCCTGTAACGAAGAATTTCCAACGTTTGGGTGCTAATAAATTTTCTGTCATTGGTTTAATGACAATTGAAGATTTTGATGAATTATTTGAAGAAGAGATTCAAGTAGAAGATGTTGATACGATTGCAGGTTATCTGATTATGAATATTGGTGAGATACCTGATCCTAAACATCCCAAGTCATTCGAATTAAAAGATGGAACTGTAATTACATCTGGTGAATTGAATGGATCAAGAATTGAAAATGTTATTGTGACTGTACCAGATAGTAAATTAAAGACAGTTACCTCAAACATGTTCAAAAAGAAATACTAACTGTATTTCTTTTTTTTCGATGAAGAATTAAGTTACAAAGTATGTATGGAGGAATAAAGTGCACAGAAATTCTGTGTGTTAATAAAATATGGATCAAAAACAATTAGAACAAGAAGTAAATAAACGTAGGACCTTTGCCATCATCTCTCACCCGGATGCTGGTAAAACAACTATTACTGAACAAATGCTTTACTTTGGTGGAGTTATTCGTTCTGCTGGTACAGTTAAAGCTAAGAAATCTGGTCAATTTGCAACTAGTGATTGGATGGAAATTGAAAAGAAACGTGGTATTTCTGTTACCAGTTCTGTTATGCAATTTCATTATCATGATAAGGATATCAACATTTTGGATACTCCAGGACATGAGGATTTCTCTGAAGATACTTATCGTACATTGATGGCGGTTGATGCTGCAGTCATGGTAATTGATTCTGCCAAGGGTATTGAACCACAGACAAAGAAATTATTTAAAGTTGTTAAAAAACGTGGTATTCCTATCTTCACATTTATGAATAAACTTGATCGTGATGGTCGTGATCCGCTTGATTTGATTGCTGAATTGGAAGATCTTTTGAATATCGAGGGTTGTGCTATGAATTGGCCTATCGGTATGGGTAAGGAATTAAAGGGATTATACGATATTAGTAATAATCGTTTGGAACTTTACCGTAAAGATGGCGATGATCGTTTCCTACCTTTGAATGATAAAGGACAATTGGCTGAATCTAATCCAATTGAGGAAGAGGGTGTCTACGAACAAGCATTAGGTGAAGTTGATTTGATTAAAGAAGCTGGTAACAAGTTTGATTTGGATAAAGTTTTAGCAGGTAATCAAACTCCTGTATTCTTCGGTTCAGCTTTGACTAACTTTGGTGTGGAGACTTTCTTGAATACATTCTTGGATATGGCACCAGCTCCAGCCGAACATAAGGAACAAGATAGTGAAGAAGTCGTAAAGCCTGATGATCCAACATTCTCTGGTTTTGTCTTTAAAATTCAAGCCAATATGAATCCTAATCATCGTGATAGAATTGCTTTTGTACGTATTTGTTCAGGTGAGTTTGTCCGTGGAATGGATGTAACTTTGAATCGTACAGGCAAAGTGATGCGTTTGAATAATGCGACTGAATTCATGTCTGATCAAAGAGAAACAGTTAAGACCGCTGTTGCCGGTGATATTGTTGGTTTGTATGATACTGGTAATTTCCAAATTGGTGATACGATTTATGAGGGCAAAAAGTCAGTTCAATTTGAAGATTTACCTCAATTTACACCGGAAATGTTTATGGAAGTTCAAGCTAAGAATGTTATGAAACAAAAGTCATTCCACAAAGGGATGCAACAATTGGTTCAAGAGGGTGCGGTTCAACTTTACAAGAAATATACAACTAATGACTATATTTTAGGCGCAGTTGGACAACTTCAATTTGAAGTCTTCCAATTTAGAATGAAAAACGAGTATAATTGTGATGTCGTTATGAAACCAATTGGTTCTAGAATTGCCCGTTGGGTCGATCCTGAACAACTAGATGCTTCAATGTCATCAACTAGAAATATGTTAGTGAAAGATTTGGATGATAAACCATTGTTCTTATTTGAGAATAAATTTGCTGAAAACTGGTTTGCTAACAAATATCCAAATGTTAAGTTAACTTCAAAATTATAGAAAATCGCTGAAGGGCGGTTTTTTTTATTGTAAAATTTTCATGGTAGTGTAAAAAATCACATATAAAGGAGGCGTAAAAAAGCCCGGATGGCGTGAAAAAAGGGGATTATGCTCTCTATTTTTAAAAATTAATTTGGCTACCAATGGGTTTATTCAATTAAACATTTCATTTTTATGGAATTTGTTATCCAATTTCTTTTGGAAAAGATGTAATTGGTTTATTTGATGTAAAAAAATCTTAAATTTCTTAAGAATTTCTTAATGTCAAGTAACAAAAAATTACAATTTATTTTCGAATGTTTAATTCTTGTTACAAAATCCGGGTTTTATTGAAACTAAATTTTGTAAATAGTAATCTATAACTAGATTATTCATTAAGGGGAAACATTCTATGTCTAAAAAAAATCTAATTACAAGTGCCTTGGTACTTGGAACATTGGCTGCGACTGCTACGCCTTCAGTAGTATCAGCCGCTACAACCGATGCAGATTCTACAGCATCTGACACAAATACAGAACAAGTAAATAATAAATCACAAAATAACGATGAAAACGTCATTGCTGGCTCTGACGTAAAAAAGGCTGATACAACTGTTGCCAATTCTTCAATCGTGCAAGCAGCTAGTGAGTCATCATATGCAGCATCAAATGCTACAGCAATCGTGCAAGCTGCTTCAGGATTATCATCTTCACAACAACAAGCCTTTTTAAATGAAGCCGTTCCTATGGCTCAAAAGGCTGCTTCAAAATATAACCTATATACGTCAGTAATGTTGGCACAAGCCATTCTTGAAAGTGGTTGGGGTGCTTCAACATTAGCTACTCAAGGTCATAACTTGTTTGGTATTAAGGGTGACTATAATGGTGCTTTTGTAACAATGCCTACATCTGAATACAGTGCATCAAAAGGTTGGTATACAATTTATGCTAACTTCAGAAAGTATCCTAGTTACTACGAATCATTCTTAGATAATGGTGACAAACTTCGTAATGGTGTTTCATGGAATTCTAGCTATTACAAGGGTACATGGAAAGAAAACACAAGTTCATATAAGGATGCAACTGCATGGCTACAAGGTAGATATGCAACAGCTCCTAACTATGCTTCTTCATTGAACAACATCATCTCAACATACAATTTGACACAATATGATGGTACTGCTCAAACAAACAGTGGTTCACAAGATACCCAAAAGGGCGTTATTACAGTTAGAAATAGTGCTAGTCCTTATGTAAAATTGCTTGCTCTACAAAGTGATGGTACATATTCAGTAATTACTAATCGTGCTTTAGGTAACAACACACCATGGCAAACTGATCAAACAAGAGTTCTTAATGGTCACACTTACTATCGTGTTGCTACTAACGAATGGGTACAAGATACATATGTTGTTAAATAATAGATATGTGAGTATATTTAGACATCCTGATGGATGTCTTTTTTTTGTGAAAATTTAAATATTAGTTGTGTCGAAACGTTGATTTGATTATGATATTTAAATGAGTTTAGTTAAGAGAGTGAAGCAAATGAAAACAAAATTAACTTGGAGAAGTTTATTCTTTATTGGTTCAATGTTATTTGGATTATTTTTTGGAGCCGGAAACCTGATTTTTCCGGTCTATCTTGGTCAACAAGCTGGAAAGAATGTTGGACTGGCTATTATTGGACTTTTGATTACTGGAGTAGGGTTACCACTTCTAGGAGTTGCCAGTATGGGAATTACGGGTAGTAATAGTGTCTTTGATTTAGCGGGAAAAGTTAATCGCCCGTTTGCTTATGTTTTTACAATTCTACTTTATATGACAATGGGTCCGTTGTTTGCCATTCCAAGATTAGCGACAATTTCATTTCAATTAGGAATCGCACCTTTTGTTGATAAAGGACATCAGAGTTTAGTATTATTAATCTTTTCAGCCATTTTCTTTGTTGTAACATGGTTATTATCGAGAAAGCCAAGTAAGTTGATGACTTATGTTGGTAAGTGGTTAACGCCAATTTTTCTAGTTTTACTAGGAATCTTGATAGTGACAGCTTTTATAAAACCAATGGGTAATTTGCAAGCTGTTCCACAAAATCAATATGCGACAAGTCCAATTCTGACTGGATTTACCGAGGGATACAATACGATGGATGCCTTGGCTTCATTAGCTTTTGGTGTTGTGGTAATCGATACGATTAAGTCATTAGGAATCACACATCCTGGTCAGATTGCCAAAGATACCATCAAATCTGGTGTTATCAGTGTGGTAATCATGGGTGTGATTTATGGTTTCTTAGCATTAATAGGAACAATGAGTGTAGCCAAGTTGCCATTAGCTTCTAATGGTGGAGTAACTTTAGCACAAGTTTTCAATTATTATTTTGGTTCGTTTGGTAGTCTATTGTTAGCTTTGATTGCAATTATTGCTTGTTTGAAAACTTCAATTGGTTTAACAACAGCTTTTGGTGAAACTGCTGAAGAGATGTTTCCCAAGTTTAAATATCAAATTACCTTAATTGTAGTTGGTGTAATTTCATTTTTGATTGCTAATATTGGCTTAACAAAATTGATCAACTATTCGACACCCGTTTTAATGTTCCTATATCCTCTGGCCATTGTTTTGATTATTGTGGCAGTTTTAACACCATTGATTGGTGAGTCGAGATGGATTTTTGGATTGACAACATTATTTACAGTTATTCCATCGTTATTTGCGGGAGTGGAGGCTCTACCAGAAACTTTGAAAAGCTCTAGTTTTATTCAAACTGTATTACATTGGAATAGTTATTTACCACTAGCTTCGTTGGGATTGGGCTGGGTAATTCCAGCTCTGGTTGGATTAGTACTTGGCTTTATGATAAATAAATATCAGGAGAGAAATTAATGAAGTATATTTTTGATGTTGATGGAACTTTGAGTTTTGATGGTGAAACAATTGCTCCAGTAATCAATTCTGCTATTGACGATTTGATTGCGGCAGGGAATGAAGTTATTTTTGCTTCGGCACGTCCGATCAGAGATCTTTTACCAATGATTCCTACCTTTACGGATCAAAAATTAATTGGTGCTAATGGTGCCATGATTTCAATCGATCAACAGATTAGAGTGATTTCCCAAATAGACCTTAGATATTATGACTTCTTAAAAGATTTGATTAATGAATTTCAGTTAGATTATATAGTTGATGGTAGTTGGAACTATTCATCTAGAATTACTCAAGAAAGTTTTATTGAAAAAATGATTGATCCTCAGAATTTAGCTAAACAAGTTACCCTGGAAGAAATTGTTGAACCGATTAAAACAATTTTTGTTAATTTGGATGACTCTTTGCAAGAAACATTGATGACTCTTATTAAGGAAAAAACGACCTTGAATGCTATTGGTTTAGCTGGTGAGGGAACCGTTGATATTACATCGCAGAATATTAATAAGGCTTATACTTTAGATTATCTCCAAGTTGATAAATTTGTAGCCTTTGGTAATGATCGCAATGATTTGGAAATGTTAGGTGAAGCTCAGCAGAGTATTTGGATTAATAGTAAGCCGTCATTACTGAATTTTGGTAAGAAAACGGATGTTATTTGTGAGGCTAGTAGTGAAAAAGTAGCAAAACTTATTAAAAGCTTTGTTTAATTTATATTGATTATCAGTAGATAGAAAAAGAGTGTTCATATTAACCAATTAAAATTTGGTTGATATGAACACTCTTTTTGATTTGAAGATGAAAGATTGTATAGTAAAAACATTTATTCCAGGTAAAATAATTAGCTTCAAGTCGCGCCCCATGGCGATCCAAGATATTCCTGATTTTTGTGGAAGATGGGAATTAAGCACAAACATACTTTATTTAGCTATTCTAATTCGGCCAGAACTTTATTAGCTGTAGGTTCGTTGAGAATAACATCTGTAAAGTAATTACCGTTCAAAGCAGCTTTTAAAGCTAAGAACTTAAATTTATCATTTACGATTGCTACTCGAGTTGGAACTTCCATAGTCTTTTTGAAACTGATACCGAATACTTTATCGTGCTCATTATCAATTAATAGGTTTCCATCTTTATCAATTGGACGACCGTAAACCAAGGCCGCAATTGAATTAGGATTGATTTTTGGAAAAAGAATATCTTCCGAGTTGTACCAGGAATTAACACTATTAATTGAATCGATCGTTCCCACACTAGTAAAGATTAAGTCCAATTGTTGAGCAGTAGCTAGTGTTGGTTGAATAGCTGGTTCCAAGGCAAGTAAGCGTCTGACCTCTTTGTTAGCTATGTACAATGGAGCATCAATAGTTAAATACGTACCGTTATAACGAACAGCTACTTTTTGAACCATTCGCATTGATCCAGCTAGGGAGTTGTGTTTACCATTTTCGCCGACAAATTGTGTAAAGACCATGTTTTCCTTAGGGACAGATTGAAATGAATCAATTACGTGATAAATTGTGTCTCCCCAAGTAAGGCCAATGATTTTTTTGCCTTTTATTAAATTTTGTAAATATTTAGCTGCAAAAGAATAGAAACGGTCGTCTTCGTGAGCAATATCTTCTGTATTCTTTAAAATGTAAAAGTTGGGATTAGGGAAGAATTGTTTAAATTTGTTTTCCAAATCGTGACTTCGAGCAAATGGCGAATTGATAGTGATTGTAACGATGTTCTTTTCAATAGCTTCATTTAAGTATTTTGAAATCTTATAGCGACTGATATTATACTTTTTAGCAATTTCGCCTAGATTAAGGTGTCTAAGATAATAATCCTGGGCTAAATCGACAAGTAGTGAAGTATCTTTTTCTTGATCCATAATCAAATCTCCTTTGATATATATAAATTACCTTACTTACCAATTAATAGCAATTTTTAAAAAAATTAATTTTTGTGAAATCATTTACATATTTTAAAGTGAAGAGTAATATGATAATTGAAAAATGTTAAGAAATAAGCTATTTTTTTAAAAATTTAAAAGAGGCGCAGCATATGAATAATGAATTAATAAAGAAATTACATAGTGCTCATACCGGAGTTCTTGAAATTGATGGAGAATTACCAGTTTCAACTAAAGAAGAGTTAGGTGAAGCATATACTCCAGGGGTTGCTGAAATTAGTAAACTTATTGCTAATGATCACAGTCTTGCTTCTGAATACACTGTCAGTGGGAAATTAGTAGCGATTATAACTGATGGTTCAGCGGTATTAGGATTAGGAAATATTGGTCCTCAAGGTGGATTGCCTGTTATTGAAGGAAAGGCTTTGTTATATAAGAAGTTAGCTAATGTTGATGCAATACCTTTGGCCTTGGACCAAGTTGATGTCGATGAATTCGTTCAAACAGTCGCTAATATAAGTAAGAGCTTTGCGGGGATTCATTTGGAAGATATTGCAGCACCAAAGTGTTTTGAAATTGAAAAAAAGCTTGCCGAGAAAATTGACATTCCAGTTTATCATGACGATCAAGAAGGAACAGCTATTGTAGTTTTGGCTGGTTTGATCAATGCCGCTAAAGTTGTTCATAAGAATTTGAAGGATATGAAAGTAGTTGTCAATGGAGTTGGTGCTTCAGGATTAGCAACAGCCGAATTATTATTTGATAGTGGTGTAAAAAATATTATTTTAGTTGATCAAAAGGGTGTCATCAACAGTAAAGATTCAGCATTAAATGATTATCAATATGATTTATATAAAAAGATCAACTATAAGACAGAAGCAAAGAATTTAGCTGAAGCAATGAATGACGCAGATGCATTTATTGGTTTGTCAGTAGGAAATGTAGTCACTAAGGCAATGGTTTCATCAATGAATGAGGGAATCGTATTCGCCTTAGCTAATCCAAAACCTGAAATTGATCCAGCTGACGCTAAAGAAGCTGGTGCTGCTGTGGTAGCTACAGGTAGTTCACAATATCCTAACCAAGTTAATAATATCTTAGCTTTCCCAGGATTATTTAAGGGCTTACTTGAAAATCATGTAAAACATTTCAGCTCTGACGTAGAAACTAGTGTGGCAGAAGGTTTAGCTTCAATGATTGAATCACCTAAGGCTGAAAAAATCATTCCTGGTGTTTTTGATGATGACGTAGTAAAAACAGTATCTGATGCGATAACAAATTTTGTGAAAAAAGGTGAATAATGATGGAAACGAACTCTATTCCTAATGATGCACAACATAAAAATATCTTTCAGAAGTTTATGGGATTAAATATTGGAATTGTACCAATGCCTTTGTATTTATTGCTATTAGTCACATATTTGTTATTAACAATTACTAAGCAAATGCCTAATGACATGATTGGTTCCATTGGTATTATGACGTTATTTTCTTTTATTCTTGAGGAAATAGGAAAGCACATTCCGATTTTGAATTCATTGGGTGGTAAGGTATTGGTTGTTACTTTTCTACCTTCTTATCTTGTTTACATGGATTGGTTACCAAATAGTACGACCAAAATTGTAACTGATTTTATGAATAACAATAATTTTCTAGCAGTCTTTATTGCATTATTAATTGTCGGAAGTATTTCAGCTATGAATCGAAAGACTTTGATTCAAGCTAGTATGCGTATTATCGTAGTTCTATTGATTTGTGAAGTTGTAGGACCACTAGTTGGTATGGGCTTCGGGATGCTTTTAGGGCTTTCAGCCTATAAATCATATTTCTTCATAGTTGCACCTATTATGGCTGGTGGTGTTGGTGAAGGAGCCTTGCCATTGTCATTAGGTTATGCTGCTATTATTTCAATGGGTCAACAAGATATCTTTGCTCAAATTTTGCCATGTGTTATGTTAGGTAGTCTTGTTGCAGTTATCGAAGCCGGTATTTTAAGACAGATTGGTGTTAAAAAGCCTAGTTTGACCGGAAATGGTCGACTGGTTGAAAGTGACGATAGTGCTGATGAGTTAGGCAGTCTTTCTTCAAAATCTGATACTGCTAATATTACTAAGATGTTGATATCAGGTATCTTGGCTATTACTTTGTATATGCTTGGTGTATGGGTCAACAGTGTGATTCATTTACCAGCACCTATCGTATTATTGATCGTAGTAATGGTTGCTAAAATGTTAGGTTGGATTCCAGACTCCGTACAAGAAGGTGGAAAATCCTTATACAGTTTGACAGTTAAAGGTATTTCTCCATTGTTACTATTCGGGGTGGGTGTTGCTATGACTCCTTGGAAGTCATTGGTAACTGTATTCACAAATGTACCAATGTTACTTACAATTTTTGTTACAGTTACAGCTATTATTCTTGCCGCATTCTTTAGTGCTAAATTATTAGGTATGTATCCAGTTGACACAGCGATTGCCGTATCATGTTGTTCTGGTCAAGGTGGTACAGGTGCCTTAGCAATCTTAGCGGCTGGTGATCGTATGAACTTAATGCCATTCGCTCAAGTTGCAGTTCGTTTGGGTGGAGCAATTACCGTAACACTTTCAATTTTTCTTATGAGATTTTTCGCTTAGGAGATTATGTTGGATACAATAAAAATGGATTTAAGTGACCCTTATTATTATCAACAATGGAAAAAGTTGATTGAAAATGAGGGACTGTATATTGAGAACTTAGATGATATTACAGAGACAATTGGTATTTATGATGAAGATAAGCTGATTGCAACAGGATCTTATTTTAATAATGTTCTGAAGTATTTAGCAATTGATCAGGAATACCAGGGCGGTAATGTTTTTAATAAATTAGTTTCATATTTAATTAGTAACTTGGCTAGTCAAAATATATTTCATGTTTTTGTCTTCACCAAGACACAGTATCAAAGTAGTTTTGAATATTTAGGATTTAAAATGGTAGCCAAAAGTAGATTTTCAACACTTTTAGAAACTGGAGACTACTCAATTGATCAGTACATTTCTGAGTTACCTAAGGTATCGGGAAATAATATTTCTGCGATTGTTATGAACGCTAATCCCTTTACTCTAGGACATCGGTACTTAGTAGAGGAAGCAGCAAAGCAAAGCGATATGGTTTATGTCTTTGTAGTTAGCCAAAATGCTTCTTTGTTCAAGACCTCAGAGCGTGTTGAATTAGTTAAAGCAGGTACTAAAGATTTAAAAAATGTTGTAGTCATAACTGGTGGTGATTATATGGTTAGTTTTGTAACTTTCCCATCATATTTTATAAAGAGTCGCAGTGATGTGGTCACCTATCAGACAGAATTAGATGCTCAAGTTTTTAAAAGAATTGCAAAGTCTTTAAATATTACTAAACGTTTTGTAGGAGAAGAACCATATTCACCTACAACTGAAATATATAATCAATCGTTGAAAAAAATCTTGGCACCTGAAATTGTACTAGAAGTGTTGAAGCGTAAAGAAATTGATGATGACATTATTAGTGCCACAAAGGTTCGTCAGGCCATTGCGGAAGCTGATTTAGAAACAATTGGAAAATATGTTCCAAAGACAACTTTTGATTTTATAAAAATGAATTTAAAGGATTTATTAAGGAGGATTAATAATGGAAATTAAACATACGGCACTAGCAGGTACACTTGAATCTAGTGATGTTCAAATTACTCTTTCTGAGGGTAAAGGAATTAGTATTGATCTTGATTCACAAGTTGAAAAACAATTTGGAAAACAGATTAAAAAGGTAGTTACAGATTTATTAGCTAAATACGATATCAGTGATGTAAAGGTACATGTTGTAGACAAGGGTGCTTTGGATTGTACTATTAAAGCTCGATTAATTGCCGCAATTCAACGTGCAACTGATACTCAAAACGAACAAAATTGGGGGGTACTCGGATAATGGAACGTTTGAGAAGAACTATGATGTTTGTTCCTGGCAATAATCCAGCTATGATTAAAGATGCCGGTATTTACGGAGCAGATTCAATAATGTTTGATTTGGAAGATTCAGTTTCTTTGGCAGAAAAAGATGCTGCTAGAATGTTGGTTTTTGAAGCCTTAAAGAATGTAGATTATGGTAATTCTGAACTTGTTGTTAGAATTAATGGTTTAGATACAGACATGGGAAAAGCTGATATCTATGCAATGGTAAAAGCTGGAGTTGAAGTTATTCGTTTACCTAAGACTGAAACACCTGATGATGTAGTTGAAACTGAAAAAATTATTGCTGAAGCAGAAAAATTCTTTGGCATTGAAAATGGTCGTACACATATGATGGCTGCTATTGAAAGTGCTGAAGGAGTTTTGAATGCACCTGCAATTGCTAAAGCTTCTGATCGTTTGATTGGTATTGCCCTTGGTGCGGAAGATTATGTCACAAATATGAAGACACATAGATATCCAGATGGAGCAGAATTATCATTTGCTCGTAATATGATTCTTCACGGTGCACGTGCTGCAGGAATTGCAGCCTTTGATACAGTTTATTCTGATGTTGATAATACTGAAGGATTTAATCATGAAGTAGAAATTATTCATGAATTAGGATTTGATGGTAAATCAGTTATTAACCCAAGACAGATACCATTAGTAAATGCTATTTATGCTCCAAGTGAAAAGGAAATTAGAAACGCTAAAGCTGTTCTAAATGCTATCGAAGAGGCTCATAAGAAGGGCTCAGGTGTAATTTCATTACACGGTAAGATGGTTGATAAACCTGTTGTCGCTCGTGCAGAAAGAACTATGGCCTTAGCCAAGGCTTCACACTTAGTTGATAAGGAAGGCAATATTTATGTTGAATAAAGTAAATCGTGAAATTCCCGATGAAATTTTAAAAGATAAAAATTATAAACCATTTGAAACAACTGAAATTGGTGATCCAGAAACTACTTATGTGGCACATAAAGTTAAGGTTTCGCAGGGAAATGATAAGTTAGTTGATTCTATTCCAGATGTTATCGCCAAAGTTGGATTGAAGGATGGAATGACAATTTCTTTCCACCATCATTTCCGTGAAGGTGACTTTGTCTTTAACATGGTTATGCAAGAAATCATTGATGAAGGTTTTAAGGACTTAACACTAGCACCTAGTTCATTGACAAACGTTATGAATGACATGGTAATTAAGGCAATTAAAGCCGGAACTGTTACACATATAACTTCATCAGGTATGCGTGGTAGTTTAGGAGATTTCATTTCACATGGTGGTTTGAAAGATCCAGTTGTTCTTCGTTCACATGGTAACCGTGCTCGTTCAATTGAAAATGGTGATATTAAAATAGATGTTGCTTTCTTGGGTGTTCCTAATTCTGATGCAGTTGGAAATGCCAATGCTATTAAAGGTGATGCTGTGTTTGGTTCAATGGGTTATTCACTCATGGATGCCAAATATGCTGATAAAGTAGTGTTATTAACTGATACAATCATGCCTTATCCAAATACCCCTGCAAGTGTCAAACAAACACAAGTTGATTACGTTGTTAAGGTATCTAAAGTCGGAGATCCTGAAAAGATTGGTTCCGGTGCTACAAGATTTACTAAAGATCCTAAAGAATTGAAGATTGCTAAGACTGTTAATCAAGTAATTACACATTCTCCATATTTCAAAAATGGATTTAGTTTCCAAACAGGTTCTGGTGGTGCAGCTCTAGCTGTTAGCCGTTATCTTAGAGAATCAATGATCGATAAGAATATTAAGGCATCATTTGCATTAGGTGGTATTACTAAGCCAACAGTTGATTTACTAGAGGAAGGTTTAGTTAATAAGATTCTTGATGTTCAAGACTTTGATAAGGGTGCCGCTGCAAGTATGGCTAATAATGAAAATCAACAAGAAATTGATTCTTCATGGTATGCTGATCCTTACAATAAGGGCGCTGCTGTAAATCAATTGGATGTTTGTATCCTATCAGCCCTAGAAATTGATACAAAGTTCAATGTTAATGTTATGACTGGATCAGACGGCGTATTGCGTGGTGCTATTGGTGGACATCAAGATGCTGCTAATGCTAAATTAACTATTATTTCAGCACCATTAGTTCGTGGTAGAATTGCAACAGTTGTGCCAGACGTAACTACTGTCGTTACACCTGGTGATAGTATTGATGTATTAGTAACTGAAGTAGGTATTGCTATTAATCCTAGAAGAAAAGATTTAATCGAGGCTCTAAAGGATGTTCCTGGTGTTCCAGTTTACACAATCGAAGAGTTACAAAAACGTGCCGAAGCTATTGTTGGTAAACCAGAAAAACTAGAATTCACTGATCGTCCAGTTGCTTTGATTGAATATCGAGATGGTAGTTTGATCGACACTGTTTATCAAGTTAAAGATTAGGAGTAAAAAAGATGATTGATATTTTTTCTAAAGGAATATCGCAAGATATAACCCAAATATTAAAGAGTAGAGATATGCGCGTAAAAGAGCAGCTCGTTCTTTTAAAAAAATTGAAGAGTAATCAATCATTAATTAATGCTAAATTAAATATACCTGGTCCAATTAAAAATAATACTTACTTAATACAAGTCTTTTGTGATGGTTTAAAACGATTTCTACAAGAATCAAAAGTTGATTATCAATTAATATGGGATGTTGCAACTGGTCCAGAGGCCTTTCTAATTCTTAATGAATCAGCTGAAACTTCAAAGCAGACTGCTATTGAATTTGAGGACAATGATAATTTAGGTAGATTGTTTGATATTGATGTATTAACGGAAAATGAGGGAGTTCCTCATCCTTTGAGTAGAAATGATTTCCATCAAGCAGGTCGTAAATGTATCATGTGTAATCAACCTGCCAAGGTATGTGCTCGTAGTCGGAAACACAGTGTTAAGGAAATGCAAAATTATATTAATGAGTTAATAAATAAAAATATGGAGCTTCTATGAAATCAAGTAAATACTTAGCAGATGCTGCAATGAAAGCTTTATTGTATGAGGTAAATGTTCATCCTAAACCAGGTTTAGTGGATCCAACTGATAACTCAACACATTTGGATATGGATGTTTTTACCTTTATTGATAGTGCTGTGTCGTTACATTCATATTTTGAAGAATTTGCCCAAGCTGGAATTGATTTTCGTGGTAATGATTTACGTGATCTATTTAAATCGATTCGTCCTATTGGCGTTAGGGCTGAGGAAGCAATGTTTAAGGCTACAGACAATATTAATACTCATAAGGGAGCAATCTTCTCTTTGGGTATAATGTTGGCAGCGTGTGGTTACGATTATGATAATATCCAACTAACTATAAAAAAGATGCTACAGGGTTTAGTTGAAAATGATTTCAAAGCTTTGGATAGTAAGAAAAACTTAAGTAATGGGGAAAAGATGTTTCTTAAGTATGGAGTTACTGGTATTCGTGGAGAAGCTGAGAATGGTTATCCAACCGTTTTTAATAACTCTTTACCGTATCTAAAATCTCAAGCCGACCGTGATCTTAATAGTATGTTGTTGAATACTTTGATGGTCATTGTTTCTAAGTCGTATGATTCTAATGTAGTAAAACGTGGTGATCTTAATTCATTAAAAGAAATTCAGAAATATGCTCAGAATATTCTAAATGTTGATGGCTGTAGTAATTCTGAAGGTACGAAAATTTTAGATGAGATGAATAAGTATTGTAACAAGTACAATCTTAGTCTTGGTGGAAGTGCAGATCTTCTGATAGTTACCATATTTTTATTTTTAATTTAATGTATATGGAATAAATGACCCCTTAGGTGTGCAGGTTTAATTGAAAAACCTGTGTATCTAAGGGGTTTTGTATGTAATAAAAAGCATGACGCCAACAGATGATTGGAGTCATGCTTTTTAGTGTAAAATGTTATAGATTTTTGATTAAGTGTTTAAAGATTAAGAACAAAGCTAAGAATGATCCGATAACTGCCATAAACAAACCACTAGCATTACCAGTTTGAGGGAATTTCTTCTGACTGGCTGCTGAATCTGATCCGTTAGAAGTTACATTAGATGTGTTTCCACTAGTATTGCCACCGTTGTCAGTGTTGATTGGTGGAAGAGCTTCATCAGGATTTGGTGTAGGAGTGATAGCTCCTGGATTTTCTGGTTTTGTTGATGGTTCGGAGGTTCCTGGAATTTCAGGTTTAACGGGAGGAACAGTAACACCAGGGATTTCGGGTTCTTCGGGTTTAACAGGAGGAACGGTAGTACCGGGCTCTTCGGGTTCTTCGGGTTTAACAGGAGGAACAGTAGTACCAGGTTCTTCAGGTTCTTCGGGTTTAACAGGAGGAACAGTAGTACCGGGTTCTTCAGGTTCTTCGGGTTTAACGGGAGGAACAGTAGTACCAGGTTCTTCAGGCTCTTCAGGTTTAACAGGAGGAACAGTGGTGCCAGGTTCTTCAGGATTTTCAGGTTCTTCGGGTTCAACGGGAGGGACAATGATTGGAGGCTTAATAGGATTCTCGGGTTCTGTTGGAGTCTCAACGTCCTTAGCTTCAAGATCTGTTGTTTCATTTTTTGTGATAGTAAATTCGATTGGTTCTTCATTTAATTCATAGCCTTCTGGGGCCTTTGTTTCGACAAAGTAGTATGTTCCGACTGGTAAGCCGGTAACATTGATTTGACCACTTTCATTAGTTGTCAAATCAATGTTAATAACGTTTTTGTTAGCGTCTAATAGATTATATACGGCGCCTGGTAAAAGTTTGTTAACGACTGAATCAACTTTTGTCAATGTAACATTACCAGTGAATGGTTCGTCAGTTTCAGAAATGTTTAGATCCAATGAACCATCAGAAGGTAAGGTAATTGTGATAGGAGTTGGATTTAATTCATAGCCATCAGGAGCTTTTATTTCGGTTAAGGTATATGTACCAAGATTCAAATTTTTAATGTAGATAACACCATTTTCGTCAGTTGCAACGTTGGACATGAGAACTTTGCCATTGCTATCCTTTAATTCATATTCAGCACCGGCCAAAACTTTTCCAGAGATAGCATCAGTTTTAGTAAGTTTAATTGTTCCCACTTCTTCGCCGTTACCAGTACCACTACCACCCCAAGATGTATTGGAGTCAATAGAGTAGTCGCCTTCACTTGATCCCATCGTAGCGTGATTAGTCCAAGTGTTGGTGCCATCAGCATTAGGTTTAACTTTGACTCTGTAGTAAATATCAACAGCTGTTGTAACATTACCAGGGAAGCTAATTTCAACGACATTTCCGTTAACGACTACATTAGGATATAGTTGTTGACCATTGCCGACGAAACCGCCATTTTGGTAAGAACCACCAATAGCAGTTAAGGAACCAGGAATGTACTCTTGGTTAGGACCGAGAGTATCTTTGATGACAACATTCTTTAGGTTATGTTCGTTGGGATTAAAAGCAATGTTCCAGGTTAATTCATCAAGAACGTTATTTGGATCATAGCCAGCAACCCAACCAACTTTATTAAACATCCAATTCTCGCCGTCGTTACTATTACCAGTTTCAGTACCCTTAGCAATGAGGTTTAATGTACCTTTGCGGTTGATAGTAGTATTAGATAATGCGTCGTTGAATGTTATAGTACCAGTACTTTCACCATTTTTGATGGAACCAGTACCGATTTCTACACCATTGGAGTCGTAGATAGGGAATGATAGATTTCCAGAAGCTACTATTCCGTTTGGAAGTTCAAAATCAGCTGTATCGCCAGCGTTGATCTTTACGTCGTCAGGAATACTCCAATCGTAGTGTACATTGAAGTTTAACCATGTATATAAATCATCGTTAGGTCCAATAAGATTGCCATTCATATCGGTCACTTTAGCATCTTCACCATTTAATCCACTGATACCTTCAATAAATCTGGGAGTAATGAGTGGATCAGAAGAGGTCTCACTAGATTGGCTAGTAGAGGGATTCGTAGTTGTTATGGTGGAGGTTGAACCGATTTGTGAGGTTGTTGCAGCTTTTACTGTTTGTCCACTAGGCATAAAGATAAGCAAAAATGTTAAAACCAATCCAATTAAAGTTATATAAAGAAGTGATTTTTTCATTTTAGACATCTCCAGTGAAAGAGTATGTTAGATTATTGATCTGTACAAACTCATTTAAACTATTGTAAAAAAGGGCAATAGGTCAACTTCCTTTCGGTTTTATTTAACCCATTGTATTGAATTATTAAGATACATTCTTTTTTTACGCCTAGAGTATAAATCGTACTTTTAGAATAGTAAAAAAATAAGACCATTTATTATTTTGTACTGATAAAATAGCGTATTTTATATATACCAATTATTAAAAAACAAGAAAAAAGTCTTCGAATCTTTAGACATTTTATCTATTGATTTAAAGACTTTATTATTAATTAGTTAAACAATTGAATGTTCAGCAGCTTCTTTAGTGTAGTCAATTTCGGAGATGTGAGTTCTTCTTCTGACAAAGAAAAGAATGCTGAGAAGTGAAAATAGTAAGGTGATTGCCAAAAGTGTCAGCATATCGGATGTGGCGGAATCACCAATCATTAATGTTTGTCTTAAGCCATCAACGCTGTAAGACATTGGCAACCAAGGATGAATTGACTCGAAGAATTTATTAGATAATTGAATTGGGTAAGTTCCGGCAGATCCGCCAAGTTGGAAGACTAGGAGAATCATGCTGAGGAATGAACCAACTTTACCAAGAACTAGATTGAGCCAATGAACAATGGACATAAAAGTTAGTCCCGTTAGAACAAGCATTACTAGCGTAGTAAAAGGACGAACTGGAGCTAAGCCGTCGATAGCACTGAGCAACAAGAAGACCGCAATCGCTTCTAGAAGAACGAAAGCACCAGTTATAGTAGCTTTGCTTGCCCACCAACTAACACCTGTACGTGGAAACTTTCTAGGTGTATAGATATCAAACATTAAATTGAAAGCTAAAGCACCAACGAATAGAGAAACAGATAACATATAAGGAGCCATTCCGGTACCATTGTTTGGAGCGGTATCTCTTTCTTTATGTTTAGTTGTAGTTGGTTTAGCGACTTGATCATAAGTTAAATTAGTTGCCTTGATATTGGATTTTTTAGCTCCGGCGATTAATTCCTTGTTTAAAGTATTATTACCCGAAGTTACTTGTCGTAAGCCACTGCCCATTTGACTGGAGCCGTCAGCTAATTTTTCAGAACCATTATTTATTTGCTGTGCACCTGAAGCTAGTTGAGTAGCGCCGTTAGTTAGAGTTGAACCATTAGTAACTAATTGATTGATTCCAGAATTGAGGGAGTCGGCTCCGGTTGCTAATTGGTTAACACCTGATTTCAAAGTTGGCATTTGCCCATTTAGTTCATCAATACCGTTATTAAGGCTGGAAGCACCAGTATTTAAAGTAGAACTATTGTCTGCTAGTTGACTGATACCGGCATTCAATTGTTCAGTACCATGTGTTAATTGATTGGTGTTAGTATTTAATTTGCTGATACCATTGCTTAACTGAGTCATTCCAGATGAGGCATTTTGCAACTGTGTTGTAAGTTGTTGAGAACCAGCTGTTAATTGGGTGATGATGGTTGATAAATCACTACTGCTATTTGAGAGATTATCTAATTGTGATAGGGCATCCTCTTGACTAGTCATAAGGGTGGTTAAATCTTTGGATAGAGTATCAGTAATTTGATTTAAGTTACTATTATTTGAAGAATTTACTGCATCAAGAATAGCGGATTTTTGTGTGGCAGAAAGTCCCTGTTGATCGGCTATTTGAGAAATTTTTTGGCTTGTCTGATTATTTGAGTCAGTTTGAGTTTTGATGGCTTCTTGTAAAGAAGTTAGATCGTTCTTAATAGCACTGGCCTGTTGACTATTATTGTTGGCCAGTTGGGCTTTGAGATTTTTAATTGAGCCTTCAACTTGAGTAGTGCTATCCAGATTGTCACTGACTTTTTGTAAGTTATCTGTTAACTCTTGGCTGGCTGAGTGTAATTGGTTTAATCCTGAATTCAAAGTTTGAGAGCTTGTAGTCAAAGTATTTGTTCCGCTATTTAGGGCCTGTGAACCAGAATGCAAACTATTGCTAGCAGTATTCAAACTAGTTACGCCGTTGGTATAATCCTGCAATCCTGATGTTAAAGCACTGCTACCAGTTGCTAACCGATTAACACCATTGGTTAAAGTTGAGGATTTATCGTTCAACTGATGTATACCATTAGATAGGGCCTGACTCCCTGATGCGACTTGATTAACTCCAGAAATATATTGATTTAAGCCTTGTTTGAGAGCGTTGGATCCATCACTGAACGTTAAAGAACTAGTAGCTAAAGTATTAAGACCATTTGTGAGTTCAGAGTTGGCATTCTCTAATTTTTGTCCACCGGTTGATAACTTCTGGCTTCCTTTGGCGGCTTTATCCATACCCTGAGAAACCTGCTTGAGAGCTTGAAACATTGTCTTTGAATAGGTTTTAGTCACTTGTTCAGAGACACCTTGAGCAGCTTGTTGGGCGGCCGAAGTGGTCATTTTGGAAGCCGTGAAATTATGTCCGGCACTAGTTTCATAGTGTAATACCATTTTTTTAGGTTTTTTATTTAATAATGTAGTAGCGTTTTGAGAAAAATTTTTAGGGATGGTAATGACCATGTAGTATTTGCCATCACTTAAGCCTTTCTGTGCTTGTTGTTTTGAATCAAGTATATGAAAATTCATATTTTTAGAATTTTTGAGCTTTTTAGTAAGGTCTTTTCCAACTTTTAGTTCTGTACCTTGATAATTTACAGATTTATCGTTGTTGACGACAGCAACTGGTAAATTTTTTAATTGTCCATATGGGTCCCACATGGACTTAAGAAAAGTAACGGAGTAGATGGATGGGATAAAGATCATAACCGCAAAGACGATAATCATTAACTTGTGTTTTAGCAGATATTTCCATTCCTCTTTAATCATTTGACTTACCTCTTTTAGAAAATATGTTATAGTTGGCATGAATTAATACTCAACTGTGGCTTAAATAATAAACATATACATATATCATTTCCACAACATAAATACACAATGTGTGTATTATCTTAAAAAGGAGAAATTAAATGGTTAAAATTGATCGTAGAGTACAGAAAACTAATCAGGTTTTACAGACTGCTTTTAGGGAAATCGCTAGGAATACTAGTTATCGCAATATCACAGTTAAAAAATTAACGGAAACTGCCGGGATCAATCGTAAGACATTTTATCTACATTACGATTCCATTGACGATTTTTCTAATACTGTTGTAGACGAAATTGCGGATAAATTACTAACATTAATTACTGGGCAACCATTAAAGGAAAGCCTTGCTAAACCTGGTTATATCTTTGATAGAGTATTTGATTTTTTTCAACAATCGCGTGAATTCTATACTTTTATGATGACGTCAATGGATTATAGTTTTTTGTCTAGGAAGGTTGAGGCTAAAGTTGCTGAAGGGTTTGCTCAAGCAATTCAAGAACAATATGGGACTTCTCAATTAGACTCTTATATTTGTGCTAGTTTTTTTATTCGTAATACTTTGATGATATTTCGTTTATACAATAGTGGGTTGGTACAGTTGGATAGAAATGAGTTTAGAAATCGGTTGATTCGTTTGAATACTAGTGGTTTAAGTTCATTTATTGATTTAAATCGCCAATCGGAAAAATAAAGTTGATTTGAGTAAATACAAATATCTAAAAAAGCGCTATCATTATATTAGTTATTATATTTGACTAAAAAAGTATTCTAATAATTTTTGAATAAAATAACGGAAGGAGCGTGAACTTAATGGAACTAAAGCAGAATTTGAACCAAAAGCAGGTTCAAGGTTTGTCTCTAACTCAGGGAATGAGACAGTCAATTTTAGTATTACAATCAGACGCTATCGAATTAGCTGAATATTTAAACGAGCAGAGTTTGGAAAATCCACTTTTTGACGTACATGTTGATTTGGATATGCCTTTTGTTGAAAATAATAATCAAGCTTCTTATCAAATAAAAGATGATCAACAGTCGTTATTTGAGTATCTTTTGGATCAAGTCCAACTAACAATGCGTAAGACACCATTACGTGATTTAGTTGTTTATTTAATTGAACAATTGGATCCTAATGGTTATTTAACAATGTCAGATAAGGAAATTATGGCTGAACTTAAAGATATTACGCCGATTATGTTGCTAGATGCTAAAACACTTCTGCATCAACTTGATCCTCCTGGGATTGGTGCTAGAAATTTGCAGGAATGTTTGTATTTGCAAGCTGAGGCGGATAATGCTAATCCTGCTGTCATGTCGATGTTGAGTGATAATTTTGAAATGTTGGCTAAACATGAGTGGAAACAATTAAAACGTAAATTAAAGTTATCAAATGAAGAACTACAAAGGAACGTTGATTTTATTCAATCATTGACGGCTAATCCGGGTCAAAGATATACTTCTCAAAATGAACAATATGTTGTTCCTGAGTTGAGAATTAAGAAAAATAAAGATAAATTAACTTTATCAGTGACTAAATATGGTCAGCCACAGATTGTTTTTGCTGAGGAGACTTATGATCGTCTGGCACAATCTACTGATGAAGATGTTAAAAAATATATTTATGAAAAATATAATCAATACAAGTCATTGAGTTATAATTTGCAACGCCGAATTGAGACAATTTCCATTATTGGTAAATGTATTGTGAAAGCACAGTATAAGTTCTTTATGCAAGAGACTAATGCGCTAGAGCCACTTTTGATAAGGGATGTTGCTCAAAAATTACAATTGAGTGAATCAACTGTAAGTAGAACTATCAACGGAAAATATATTCAAACCGATTTTGGGATTTTCGAATTGAAGAAATTCTTCTCACGTAGAAGCAAAGTAAATGTAGGTGAAGATGATAAATCCGTCGATCAAGTTAAGGCAAAAATTAAAGACATTTTAGATAATGAAGACAAGAAGAAACCTTTGAGCGATCAAAAAATTTCTAACTTATTAATAGAGGACAACCTAAAGATTGCCCGTAGAACTGTAGCAAAGTATCGTGAAGAATTAGGATATCCAGCCACTGGTCGTCGAAGAAAATAATTCAAAATAAAGAAGCATCTATTCGTATCTTGAATAGATGCTTCTTTGCTGTGTTGTTTTGGCATGAAACTTTGGTTAAAGTATTACTAGAGGGAAAAATAATGAATATTGGACAACTAATTAATCAAATCATTTTGATGTTTTGTTTAATGTTAGTAGGGGTTTTAATTAATAAATTAAAATTTATGCATGCACAAACATCAAATGATTTAACAAATGTTTTATTATATATTGTTTCACCATGTTTAATTATTAATGCATTTGAACAGCCTTACTCAAATGATCGAATTAAACAATTTTTGCTGGCAGCTGGGGGAGTCATTCTACTGTATTTGGTTGAAATAGTTATCGCTAAATTGGTTTTTGGACATTTAAAGAATCGTAATTTAAGCAGAATTGCTCAATACGGTAGTATTTATTCTAATGCCGGATTTATGGGAATTCCCTTGATCAGTTCCTTATTTGGTTCTAAAGGTGTTTTTTTTGCGGTAGTTTCATTGGCGGCTTTTAATATTTTTAGTTGGACGCAAGGAGTATCATTATTCAAAAATAATGACAGTGGTACATCTGAAAGAACTAATTGGAAACAAGTTTTATTAAATCCTAATATTATTGCTATTATCGTTGGCGCAATCTTCTTTGTTTTTTCAGTACAAATTCCAAGTATTCCTAATCAAATCATTAAAGATATCGGCTCAGTGAATACGCCATTGTCGATGATTGTGATTGGAAATAGTTTGGCCAATATTAAGTTCACCAAGGATATGTTAAACAAAGAAATTGGACTGACAATTCTTTTCCGAAATTTATTGTTCCCAATTTTGGCAATCATTATTTTACGTTTAGTTGGTGTCACTGGTATTGCTTTTTATACAACCATCGTAATGGCCGCTTGTCCAGTAGCAGGACTAGTAGTGCTCTTTACTTTGCAGGTTCATGATGATACTGCACCGGCTATTTCAGCTATGAGTTTGTCGACCATTTTATCTTTAGTTACAATTCCATTGATCTTTGCTTTGGGCAATATTTTATAGATTGAAGGTTGTAAGCATATAAAATAGTGTTTTTCTAAAAGGTATGGCCGATGAATTTGTTGAAAAAATTTGTCAGAGGATAAAAAATTAAACAATATCTTTATTGTTTATTTCAAATGATTCCAAAATTTAAAACAGCGTCCATTTAGAAACGTAATATACGCTTATTCTAAATGGACGCTGTTATTTTTATATTTTAAATTTAAAAAAGATGGGAATATTAACCGACTTTGAGCAAGAACCTGTAAAAAGGAGTTTTATCTTTTTATTTACAATAATGTAGGATCTTGATCGATACTTTCTTGAATATTATTAAGGAAAGAGTCGACTAAATCTTGTTCATCCTGATTCAAAGTTCGATCCGCTTGATAGGCAATAAAATAATCAAGTGAAATGATACTTTGTGGTAGAGGGTAGATATTATATTCATCGCTATTAGGAGTGATATAAATACTTTCGGGCAATAGAGTCACTCCCAAACCGCTGGTGGCGAGTTTAGCGGTGGTAAAGATGTTGCTACTTTCCAAAATGATATTTGAATTTACTTTGTATTTTTCCAGTAAGTAATCAACTTGGCGTCGGATTGCAGAACCATGGGTGGTTAAAACAAGCTTCTCCTTTAATAAGTTCTTGATTGAAATTGAATTTGGTTCCAAAGATTTCTTTCCTTGTTGAAAAAATTGAGAAGTCTTAGGAATAATAACAAAATAACCGTGAGTTCCACGATTGTATACAGTTAATCTGGGCGAGATAGTTTCTGGGTTTTGTCCCAGAAGAAAATCAATTTCACCGTTTAAAAGTTTTTTCTCATTAGTTTCAGGAATATCTTCATGGAGTTCAATCTTGACTTCAGGGTGAGTGGATAAGTATTTTCTCATAAAAAGCGGTAACAAATAAGTCCCCAAACTAGACAGGACTCCTAAATGAATGACTGTTTTATTGGGAGAAGAATATTTAAGAATTTGTTTTTGAAAGTTACTTTTTTCGGTCTCAAGGGAATTCAAATATTGATAGTAAATTCTTCCAGCATCGGTTAATTGCAAAGGGGAGGATTTACGATTAATAATTTCAATTCCCAATTCTTTTTCAGCATTTTGAATTGTTTGCGTTAAGTAAGGTTGAGAAATATAAAGATCTTTGGCTGCCTTTGTATAATTACCATGTTTTAACAAAGTGTCCAAAAAACGGAGCATATTTAGAGAATCAGTTTTTGGCATAGACTGTCATTCCTAACTTATAGCTATTTACTTATAGCTTAATAATTAAATAAATATTTCACAAATTCACAAGTATACCTTAGACTAACCTTATAGGAAAAGATATTTAACCTAAAATTAGTGGGTAGTTTTTACTATTAAATAGTACCATTCTGACTACTTACTAAATAATTTAATTTAAAAAAGTTAATTGTGTACCCTTACACAATTGTGAGGAGATTTGTTATGAAATTAGTTGGAATCGTAGGAACTAATTCTTCAGAGTCAACCAATCGTCGTTTATTACAGTATATGAAGCAACATTATAGTGAACAAGCAGAAATTGAAATTTGTGAAATTGATGAGATTCCTGTTTTTGATGAACCGGAGGATAAGACTGCACCTCAAGCTGTTCAAGTGCTGTCAGATAAAATTGCAGCTAGTGATGGTGTAATTTTTGCTACACCTGAATATGATCATTCTATCCCAGCTGTTCTGAAAAATGCCATCGAGTGGTTATCTTACACAACTCGTCCATTGATCAATAAACCGGTTATGATTATCGGAGCTTCGTTAGGGGCTCTTGGAACATCACGTGCTCAAGCTCATTTACGTCAGATCCTTGAAGCACCGGAACTTAAAGCTTTAATCATGCCTAATGTGGAATATTTGTTAGGAAGAGCTTTGGAAGCTTTTGATGATAATGGAAATATGGTCTACGAAGATAAAGCTAAAGAACTGGATAATGATTTTACAGAATTTCTTTCTTTCGTTAAGTTAACTGAAAAATTGACGGCTAATAGTAAATTCTTTGAGATCAGTAAGCAATTTTCTTGGAAACAAGTTGCAAATGGGGAGGATATGTAAATGAAATTTATTGGAATTGTTGGTACTAATGCCAAAAAGTCATATAACAGAATGCTTTTACAATTCATGCAGAAGCATTTTGCTAGTAAGGCAGAAATTGAAATTCTCGAATTAAAAGATGTTCCCATGTTCAATGAATCTAAGGATCAATCTGATAGTCCGATTATTCAAGAATTCAATCGAAAAATTGAAGCTAGTGATGGAGTTATTATTGCCACACCAGAACACAATCACTCTATTCCGGCCGCTTTGAAAAGCATTATTGAATGGCTATCATTTAATTTACATCCTCTAGATGGTAAAGCAGTAATGATTGTTGGTGCTTCATACAATATTCAAGGTTCGTCTAGAGCTCAATTACACTTGCGTCAAGTTCTGGATGCTCCGGGGGTTAATGCCAGTGTCATGCCAGGTTCCGAATTTTTGTTGGGTAAAGCTCAAGATGCTTTTGACAATAAAGGTGATTTGAAATCTCAACGTACAATTGATTTCTTAGATAGTTGTTTTGCTAAGTTTATGAAATTTTCCGATATTATCGCTCAAATGAATATTCCGGAAGATATTACTTATGAACCGGGAACTTTCAAGGTTACTGCAGTTGGTCATAATGGTGACTTACCAATGGAAGTTACTTTGTCAGATGACCGTATTGAAAAGATTGATATCGATACTTCTAGTGAAACTCAAGGTATCGCTGATGTTGCTTTCAAACGTATCCCTCAACAAATTATTGATGGACAGACTTTAAATGTCGACGTTGTTTCTGGTGCATCTATCACTAGTCGTGGAGTGGTTGATGGTGTTGCCAAAGCTGTCAAAATGGCCGGAGCAAATCCTGATATTTTGAAAAAACGTAAGAAATCAAATGGTCCTAATAAACAAAATGTCGTTGAATATCAAACTGATGTTGTCGTCGTCGGTGCTGGTGGTGCCGGATTAACAGCTGCTGCTAGAACGATTCAGCAAGGTAAAAAGGCAATTGTCCTTGAAAAATTCCCAGCTATTGGTGGAAACACTGTTCGTGCTGGTGGACCAATGAATGCTGCCGATCCAGAATGGCAAAATAAATTTGAAGAGATTACTGGTGAACGTCACACGCTAAAAGAAATCTCTGAAATTGATGAAAAAACGATTGATGTCGAATATCTAGCTGATTTTAAAGCCTTGAAGAAACAAATTAATGAATATCTTAAGGAAAATGAAGATAAGAAAGCTTATCTTTTTGATTCTAAACTTTTACACCGTATTCAAACTTATCTTGGTGGAAAGAGAACTGATCTACAGGGTAACAAGATTTATGGTCAATATGATTTAGTAAAAGAATTAACAGATCATGCCCTAGAGTCAGTTAAATGGCTTGAAGATATTGGGGTTAAATTTGATAAGACTCAAGTGACAATGCCAGTTGGAGCTCTATGGAGACGTGGACATAAGCCACTTGGTAGTCAAGGATTTGCTTTTATTGAAGCTTTGAAGAAGTATCTTGAGAGTAATGACGGACAAATCATGACAGATACTGCAGCTAAAGAATTGATTATCGAAGATGGTCAAGTTAAAGGTATCATTGCTCGTAGTTCTGATGGTAAAAAGATTATTGTACATGCAAAGGCAGTAGTTTTAGCTTCAGGTGGTTTTGGTGCTAATACGAAGATGTTGAAGAAGTACAATACTTACTGGTCTAATATTGATGACAATATTAAAACAACTAATTCTCCGGCTATTACTGGTGATGGAATTCGTTTAGGCCAAAGCGCCGGCGCTGAATTAGTTGGCATGGGTTTCTCTCAAATGATGCCGGTATCTGATCCAGAAACTGGAGAACTCTTCAGTGGTTTACAAGTACCACCACAGAATTTTGTGATGGTAAATCAAAAAGGTAAACGTTTTGTTAACGAATATGGTAGTCGTGATGAATTGACTAAGGCTGCGATTGATAATGGTAGTTTGTTCTATTTGATTGCTGACGACGCAATTAAAGAAACGGCCTATAATACAAGCCAAGCTCAAATTGACAAGCAAGTTGAACAAGGCACTTTGTATCGTGATGATACCTTGGAGGGTTTGGCTAAACAAGTGGGCATGGATCCAGCTACTTTTGTTAAGACTATTAATGATTACAATTCTTATGTTGATGCTGGAGAAGATCCAGAATTCCATAAGAGTGCCTTTGATTTGAAAGTTGAAAAAGCACCATTCTACGCTACACCTAGAAAACCAGCTGTTCACCACACAATGGGTGGTTTGAAGATTGATACAGATGCTCATGTTATTAACCAAGATGAAAAGATTATTCCCGGTTTGTATGCCGCTGGTGAAGTTGCTGGGGGAATTCATGCTGGTAACCGTCTTGGTGGTAATTCATTGAGTGACATTTTTACATTTGGACGTATTGCTGCAAATAATGCTTTGAAAGATATGGAATCTTAAAATACTGTAAAAGGTAGGTAAGCATTGTGTTCGTCGGGGATTCTGCGGCTGCTTTCTTTGCACCTAAAGTAGCTGTTAATATGGTAGCTAACAATGGAGGGGGATTTTACTAAAGCTTTCTATGTAGCTATTGCGGTAGCTTTAGTCGGATTGGTAACAAATTTTGTTTATATTCAAATGAAGAAAAGAACTATTAATCAACATAAAACTGAAGAATTAATTTAAGTTAGTACGTTTGAGAAGTAAGGAAGGTCAGTGTAATAACCATTTAAATATGGTTTCTACACTGACCTTTTTGTATAAAAAAAATATTTTATTGACCTTAACGTAACGTTAAGGTTTAACCTATGTGTTATAGAAAGAGAGGAGATCAAATGTTAAAAACAATGGAATTTGCTCAATTGGTGCATACGACTAGAAGAACATTAATCTTTTATGATGAAAAAGGCCTTTTTAAGCCTGCAATCACCGCGTCCAATGGTTATCGCTATTATGAATACAATCAAGTATATCTGTTTGAACTAATAACATCTTTAAGAAAATCAGGACTTTCTCTTAATCAGATAAATAGTCTATTGAATGATAAAGATAAAGAAAAACTTGTGGGTATCTTAAATGAATCGGCTAGTAAATTGAAAGATGAAATAGGAAATCTACAAAATGCATTTGCCGCAATTCAAAATAGAATTAATGATTTACAAGAATCAAGGGTATTTTTGACATTTAATCATCCTCAAATATTAACATGCAATGCGGAACGCTTTTTTTGTTCAGATATGTTAGAAGCGTGTGCTCCAAAAGAAATGGCGATTAATTATACAAATTTTAGTAAAGAACTGACGGATAATAAATTACTGATTTCTGGGAATGGTGGTTTTTTAACAAATTTGGATCTATCTTCACATCAAGAATATAGAAATGCTAGTTTCCGTTTCATTCAAACTAGTTTCAATGATGATGGGTATGCACTTCCACAGCTTGTAAAACCATCAGGAAGATATCTTGTGATTAAGGTGAAAAATAATAATGCAGGTATTATGACAGGATTAGTGAGTATGCATAATTATGCGAAAACAAATCATATAAAAACAGTTCCTAATTTATGGCAATTCAATACTTCATTTTATCTAGAAGATAAATGGGCTTCTTCCTACGGAATTTTACAGTATCAAATGATAGAAAAGGCAAATTAATATGAAAACAACAATTTTTTTATTTCATCCTAACTTGAAAGAGTCACGAGCCAATGCAGCTTTAATAAAAGATACAGATATTGAAGTACGAGATATTTATACACTTTATCCTGATGGTAATATCGATGTTAAAGCTGAACAGAATGCATTAACTAAGACTGATAGAATTGGATTGAAGTCAATATTTGAGACAGGTTTTAAGAGACATTCAGAACCGCGTTTACCTTCCACAGCTCAAATAAATCATTAATCGTGATTAATAACTTATTTGAACCCTGGAAAGCATTAAATCAGGCGGCCATTTGGCTCGCAAGTGTTGCGATTTCAACTTGTAAGGGGGTCTGGTAGCCCAGTGAACTATGAATTCTCTTCCTATTGTAGAAAGCATGCACATATTCAAAAAGGACAGCAGCGGCAGTTTCATAATTCTCAAAGACCGGCACTGGATAAACACATTCCTTTTTGAGGGAAGCATGAAAAGATTCCATTGGTGCATTATCGTATGGACACCCCTTACGGCTGTAAGAGTGGCGGATATGTAGTTCTGTTAACCGTTGGTTGTAATCATCGCTGGTGTACTGTGATCCTAAGTCTGTGTGGATAATCAGGTCCCCAGTAATGGTTCGATTTTTAACCGCGCTTTCCAGGGTCTTTAAGACTAAATCAGTATCCATCTTTTTTGAGAATGAATAGCCGATAATTCGTCTTGAGTGCAGATCCATGATGGTTGATAAGTAACACCAGCCATTACGCTTCGTTTGAATATAGGTCATATCAGCGGTCCATTTTTGATTTAAACCAGTGGTCGAGAAATCCTGCTTAAGCAAGTTGGGACGCTGTTCAACCTTGGTTTTGGAAGCCGAAGCCGCTTTCCATTTATTGACGGTAACGGAGTGGATATCCAGTTCCTTCATGAGCCGGGAAATCCGTCTTGGGCTGCACCGACGCTGCAGTGGTTGAAGTTCCAGATTCAATTCATGGTGGATCTTCATAACACCGTATCGCTGCTTAAATTCCGCAAAGATCCGCAGAATCCGTTGTTTTAAGTCCGCATCTTCGGCCCGGCGTTTTGAAGGCTTTGGGGATCGATAACGATAATACTGAGCTCTGGAAACACCGAGGATTCGGCACATCTTAGTTACCTGGTGGTGATGGCTTTCTTGGTGAATGTAATCAAAAATATTGGTTACTTCTGCGCAAGGAAGCCCAGGGCTTTTTTTAGGATTTCGTTCTCCTCAGACAGGGAAGCCAGCCGCTTTTCCATCGCTTTAATTTCGTCTGGCGATTTACCGGATTGAGTTTTGGCTTGGCCCTGGATCCACTTATGAACGGTTGAATAGCCAATGCCATATTCTCTGGCCAGTTGGGCAGCTGATTCGCCTTGCTTATATAGGTTGATGATGTTTTGTTTGAATTCTCTGTCGTAACGAGTTGGCATGTAAAAATTCCTTCCTTTTGAGAGACGATTTATTCATTATACCCTCTCTTAAAAGTTGTCTCAGGAATCAGCTTACATCCAAATTGTGTGGAAATTTCCAATGTACTGGTTCAGTGGCCCATCTTTGTTAAAGAAATGGCAAGATTTGGTTTTGGAACACGGTTGGGCATACGGTCATGCCTTAGATGGTAAGGAATTAATGCTGGCGGTAACAGTGGGGGCCAGTGAAGAAGAGTATCGAGTTGGTGGAAAACAGGGCCATACTATAAATGAATATTTATTTCCTATGACGCGTACGGCAAAATATACAAGAATGAAAGTTCTTAAACCATTCATTGTTGATGGAGTTTTCCGTATAAGTGATAGTGAATTAATGAGTGAGGCTCAAAGATACTATCAAATATTAAATGATCCTAATTATTAAACAACTGGGAATATAAAAGAGACAGCTAATTCAATTTTGAATTAACTGTCTCTTTGGTTTTATAGATTTAAATATTTACTTTCAATATAATAACCATCGTCTAATTGAGCCCAAACACTGTAATTGTCTAATTGGACAAGCGTTTTGACAAAAACAAATTGGCCACCTTGATAACGTTGATTATCCATATCACCATAGGGTGTTTTCCAAGCAGTGACAAACTGATCAGAATAATAGAGTATTTTAACTGAACGATTAATATTCATACTGTCGATAACTGAATAAGTATAGCTGATGTTACTAGCAGTTTCACTTAGAGGGCTTCTTAACATTTCTTGTTGAGATGTTGGTTGTTGGATAATTCTAGTCATGATTCTTTCAGAATTTGGAATCCAAGTGTTACCACCCAAGTTGTACCAGATTGTACTATTATATGTTTCTTGAACAGCACGATAGACTTTCCAATCTGTTCCAAAAGGTAAAGGTTTGTCTAAAGGTACTTTACTAGTTGGCTCACTAAAAACATTGACATTGTCTTTAGTTCGAATGTAGAGATTTTTTTTGATTTTGAATTCTCTAACTGGCAAAACATTATAAACATATTCTTGTTCTTGAACTTTGTTAGTAAATTGACCGTGTGGTTCTTTAGGCGAATGTACTAAAAAGTGATCAGCTTCTTGAAGTGGATGTGAATCAAATTGACGATTCAATTCACCTTCAAGGTATTGTGGATCAGCAATTAGATTACCATCAGTATTGCGATGATAAACAATAACAGGAGCTGATAGTTGACTAGCATAAACTAAGTAGATTCCATCGGAATTAGGAATAAATGTCTGTTGGAAGTTAGTAACAGATGACAAAACATACCCAGGTATTTCTTGCCAAGGAATATCTAACTTATCTAGATAATGTCCCTTTATGGTAACTGGCTTAGAGATTTCTTTACCTAAGGAATCAACGTAGTGAACCTTAATTTCAACATCATCGCGAGCTATTTTTTTTACTTTTGGTGAGAGTACGTCATTTTCCATAGTTCTTTCCCCGTTATGGGAAAAGTGTTGATTTGTTTGCTTTTTTCCCATAATAATTCCCTTCTAACATGAATTAGTGTAATTCTAACATTAAAAAAATAGGTAATTTTCCTTTATATAGGTATCTTAAGGATATTTAAGATTTTTTTAAGCTTTTTAAGTAATGCCAATCTAGACCATATTATCAAAAATAAAATAGTCAAAAATGATTTAATATACAAAAATTATATGATAATATTATATTGCTAATTAATAGAAAGGGGTTTCATGATGAGGAAATTAAAAAAACGTTGGTTACTAGTATTAGTTTTTATTTCCATATTGTCGGCCTCGTCATTTAATAGACATTATAAGAAAGTTAGTGCTCAAGATGAGGAAACTACTGAGGTAAATCCTTATAAGGAACCAAGTGGTAATTCTAGTAAGTTCTTGGGCATTAGACTAACCAATGGTTATAGCTTGCAACCGGCAAAAGAAACCTATTTAGAGGTTGGACAGACTAAGACTATTTCGGGTAATGCGTCACGTTCTTTAGGAACATTAACTTTGACTCTAGCCCTAGGCTATACGATTAAGAAATATCAATGGTATAAATCTACTGATGGAAAGAATTGGAGCAAGGATACGTCTAGTTCAGCTAATAAGAAAACTTTGAGCATAACTCCAGATAAAGAAGGTAAAACGTATTATCAATTGGAGGTTTATTGGCAGGCTCTGGGAATACTTGGTCGAACAACGACACATTTATATTCTGATTTAGCGACTGTCAATGCCGTCCCTGAACCAGTGGATGCAACTAGTGTTAAAGTGACGACAGATGACGACTATTTATATAATTCTTCAAACGATATCGTCAATACCGAAACTATAGCACATGCGCATCCTGATCCTGCTAATTTTACAGGTACAGTTAGTTGGAGTATTGATAATGATAATTTAGCCACTATTGACAGTGAAACAGGTGAAATTGATGCTAATACTTCTCGTTTGTCTGGTGTAGTTAGAGTTACAGCAACATTACATAATCCGAGCGGATCAACTGTTTCCAACTATAAAGATATTACCATCGGTGGTGGTTTGGAAGATCAAACAGTTAAGGCTGGTCAAACGGCAACCTTTGATTTGCAGGGAAATGTTGGTGATTTAGACGAAGGTGATGATACGGAGGGTGAAAGTAATTATACAATCAAATGGTATAAAGAAGATCCAATCACTCATGCTCGTGAACAAATCCAAAAGGATAACCCGCAAGCACTTTCCTATACAACTCCTAAGACGACGTTGAATGATGATGGAACTTTGTTCTTGGCCATTGTACAAGTGAAATATAATGGTAAAACTTATTCATACACAACGAATGATGCTTTTTTACATGTTAAACCAGAAGGCGGACCTAACATGTCTATTACCAATACCATGGAAAATAATACATATAATGATGGTACAAATACGGAAAATATGTTATTTGGTGTAAACAATGGCGATCAGATAATCTATCATGACACCTTAGAAAATAAAACTTCAGGTGGACGTTTAAATGATGCTACTTACACTTTGCCTTTGAGAAATGGGACAACTGTTAAATCAGTAAAAATCGATGGTGTAGAAACTGACAATTATGAATTATCGAAAAATTCAACGACCGATGCAACTGATTTGATCGTTTCGAATTTGAATTTTGACATTAATGAAAGTCATACGGTTGACGTTGAAACCGAAGTAGTAGGCATAGATAAAAAGGACAGTTTCAGTTCAATTCCGTATGTTAGTGGTAAAGATGATGATGGGGTTTCCTATCGGAAGATAGGTAATCAAAATGTGATCAACTATACTTTAGATACCGTAGCAATAAAGAAGGCAAACGATATTGACTATGGAACATTAAATTCTGTTATGTCTGAAGGAACTTTGAATCGTCAAGACGAACTAAATTTACCTAATAATATCGTTGATATTGAGGATACAAGAAGAAATAAGCAGCCAGTAACTTTGAGTGTCGAGTAAGTAGGCGAATTTACTAATGAAAATTCTGATGTATTGTCGGGTCATTTAAGATTTTATAATGGTAAAAATTTCTATGACCTGTTGAATAATCCGACTTCGATTTATCAAACTGAAAATGATGAGACTTTGAATTCACAAGGTTGGAGCCGAGACGAAGGGATTTTGTTATATATGAATTCTCAAATGAATAAAGCCGGAACGTACAAGACAACTCTTAGCTGGGAAATTAACGATAGCATATAAACATAATCCAAATAAAAAGGCGTTCATATTTATCAAGTATATTGATAGATAATATGAACGTCTTTTTGAGTTATTTTTTACTTAATGAGAAAGGTAATTGTTCATCATATTTGGTTTCCGGTAATAGGCAAAGATTGATTTCAAGATTGCCTCCCTTAATGATCTGACTGTATTTTAAGAATCTTTGTTTTAATTCTTGACCGTTAAGTGAACGGTTTTGTACAAATTGATTTTGAGGGTAATTACGATTTGTTTTAATGGTAAATTTTTTGTCATTAGGTAGATTGATTTGGACTTTGTCGAATAAAGGAATACCGAAAACGTACTCATCACTACCAGGACAAAGTGGATAGAAACCAAGACAGGCAAAGATAAACCAGGCTGCCATTGAACCGTTGTCTTCATCACCGGGGAAACCATCGATTGAATCATTGAATTGATTAGCTAATTGTTTGATCAGCAATTCTGTATATTCGGGATGGTCAGTGTATTCGAATAGGTATGGTAAATGAAAACTGGGCTGATTAGAGATAGCAATTTGTCCGAAATCAATAGCTGCCATTTCGGTCATTTCATGAATTTGAAAGCCATACCCTCCAACATTAAAAGCTGGTTTTTGATTACTGAGATTCAAAAGTATTTGTAAAAAAGTGTTTTTCTTACTATAAAGTTTTTTAAGACCGGCAATATCGTGATAAACTGCAAAACTGTTTTGCCAAGAACTGCCTTCAGTATAGTCGGTACCCCAACGAATTGAATCGAAATCACTTTTGAATTGTCCATTACTATTCTTAGGGCGCATCAAACCAGTTTCAGAATCGAAGATGTTTTTATAGTTTAAAGCTGATTTGGCATATTTTTTAGCTAGTTTATCTTTATGTAGTAAACTGGCGACTTGTGAAATACAAAAATCACTGTAAGTGTAGTCGAGAGTTTGGTTAACAGATTCAGGATATTTATCAGCTGGCAGATAACCATACTTGTTGAAATCATCCATGCCCAATCTACCTAGACGTTCATCATTACTTTTTTGAGTAGCACTCTTTAACATGGCATCGAGAAATTGTTTCATTTCATCTTCATTTAAAATACCTTTGACGGAAGCATCAGCAATAACAGCATCAATCAATGTTCCAGGCATCATGCCACGTTCATCAGGGGCTAACCATTTTGGCAAGTAACCACTTTCTAGGTAACTGTTGTAAAAACCAAGCATCATTTGATGGTATGTCTTAGGAATCAAAATAGCGAATAGGGGATAAACTGTTTTACTAGTATCCCAGAAACCATTATTCATATAAAGATACCCAGATTTAACAGTATCATGGTATAGATCATAATGAATCGGATGATTGTCAGAATCTAATTCATAGCATCTTTGTGGAAAGAGAAAAGTACGATACATGCAATGATAAAAAGTTGAAAGACGTTTTTTATCGCGATCAGTTACCATTATTAAATCAAGATAAGACTGCCATGTTTCTTGAGCAGTTTTTTTTGCATTCTCAAAAGTTAAGTTGGAAAGTCGGTTTAAAGTAATTTGAGCCTGATTGAAGCTGATAAAAGAAGTTGTTAATTTAACATTGATTTCATTGGTATCTGCAAATGAGAGAATCATTGAATCGTATTCGGGTTCATCTTGATGCAAGGTCAAGGTAGATTTGATGGCCTTATCAAATTTTAATGCGGCGTAAAGCTTAAAGTCGCTATTGAAATGTGAATCATAATTCCTAACTAAAAGCTTTAATTCATTTTGATTATCATCAAGTATGAATTCACCATTCTTAGGAATATGCACAATAATTTTAGGAATATTACGGTTAAATTGGTATTTGAAAATAGCACCATATGTTGTTGGCGTAATTTCGGTTTGGACTTCGTATCTTTGGTCATAGATAGATAAATAATGAGGATTGAAAGTTGCTTCATTAGGACGGTATGATCCGACTCGATCAAAAGTTTTGCTATTGATTTCAACGTCACCAGTCAGAGCTGACAAAATAAAGCTAGAAAAATCGCCAATCCAAGGACTTGGTTGATGAGTAATTTTAATACCAGCTAATTGGTGCGATGTAGGTGAAAAGGACCAAGAAGTATCATCAAAAGTTGTTTGTGGGATTAAATAATTCATTCCAAAAGGAACGCCAGTGTAAGGAAGTGTATTACCATGCGAGAATTCAGAAGTACTATCAGTTCCTTGTCTGGTATCAATCTGATTAATTAGCATATTTATTTATCTCCTAAGGTATTAATAGATTGTCTCTCAATTATTTTTACAGGAATGGTGGTCCGTTGAATGATTGATTTATCAGGATCATTGATCAAATTTAACAGTAAACTAGCAGCGTTTTCACCTAAAGCAACGAAGTTTTGGTCAATAGTCGAAAGAGCTGGATAACTTAATTTGGAAGCCTGAATATTGTCGAAACCAACTAGAGACAATTGTTGTGGAATTTGAATATTGTGATTTCGTAGTTCATTCATGGCTCTAATTGCAACAACATCGTTTTCGGCTACAATGCCAGTGATTTTTTTATCTTCAACATTATGTACTAAATATTCAATGGCCTCATTTTGATCTAAATCAGCGTGAAGAATTTCTGGTGTGATTTGATGTTTCTTTAAAGCTGATAGGTACCCAAAGTAGCGTGAGCGAACGGAAGCCTCATTCAAATTAGCCTCATTAGTCAAAAAGGTAATGTTGTGATGGCCATTTTTAATAAGTTCATTTGTAGCCAAATAACCACCTGAGAAATTGTCAGAGGTAACAGAAGAGATTGGGAGATCTTCAAAGGATTTATCTAATAGAACAATAGGAATGTCGTTCAGATAAAGTTTGGTGATTACTGGTAATTCAAGATGAAGAGATTCAACGTAATAGATAATACCTTTAGCTGCTTTAATACGTGACATAGGTAAATTACGAAAAATTTTATTGTTAATAGTCGTCAATTGAAAATCACTTGTATCGTCTAATTTTTGTAATAGTCCACTAGTGTAATCGCCAAATTCATTATTGTTGGCAAAAGGAATTACGAAAATGATTTCTGACTTAGCGTTTTTTTCGATATTATTCTTTTTAACAATTGTACCGATACCGGCTTTTCTAGTTACTAGGCCATCGTTTTCCAGTTCAGTTAATGCACGTTTAGAGGTAATGCGACTAACTTTGTAGTCTTGAGCTAATTGGTTCTCACTGGGTAACTTGTCACCAATAGCAATTTTTTCTGTTAGAATATCATTTTTTAATGTTTGGTATATCAATTTGTATTTTGGTTCCATAATATTAATATTCCTTTCTATGACTAATAATATAGCACATTTTTAAAAAAAGACACTAGCTTTTTGTAAACGTTTACATTATACTGATGGAGCAAATGATATATCAATTGGAGGACTTGATTTTGACTAAACAAACAATTTCACCTGAAATAAAACAGTTTATGGATGAAGTTACTAAAAAAGCCAGCATTGATCACGCTGATTGGGCCAAGGTATTTAATGTAACTTATGCCAATACTTTAGAGACAACAGTTAAAAGAATTGCTGACGATGACATTTTTATTTTGACAGGAGATATTCCAGCAATGTGGCAGAGGGATTCGACTTGTCAAGTTCGACCATATCTAGTTATGGCGCAAAAGATTCCTGAAGTATCAGATTTTATCCGTGGAGTCGTTAAACGTCAATTCTTCAATATGAACCATGATCCGTATGCTAATGCTTTTAATAGTGAACCCAATAATGCGGGACATCATAAGGATCATACAGAAATGACACCTTGGATATGGGAAAGAAAATTTGAGATCGATTCACTTTGTTTCCCAGTTCAATTGGCCTACTTGTTGTATAAGAATACGGGTCGTATTGACCAATTCGATGATGATTTTGTCAGTGCCATCAAAAAGTTATTGCAAGTCTTTGAAACTGAACAACATCACACGACAGCTTCTAAATATTGTTTCCAAAGAGATGAAGATAGACCCGAAGATACATTAACTAATAATGGCTTGGGTTCACCGGTGGCGGAAACGGGGATGATTTGGTCTGGCTTTAGACCTAGTGATGATGCCTGTGTTTATGGTTATTTGGTTCCAGCTAATATGTTTGCGGTTTTGATTCTTGATTACATTCAAGAATTATTCAATGGTATTTTGAATGATCCAGAGATTGTTGCTAAGGCTGAAAAGATTCAGTCTGAAGTTAAGGCAGGAATTGAAAAATACGGGACAACAACTAATAAAACTGGTGAGCGCATTTATGCCTATGAAACTGATGGTTTGGGTCACTACTTGATCATGGATGATGGAAATGTACCTAATCTATTGAGTACACCATATTTACATTACACAGCTATGGATGATCCAACTTACTTGAATACTCGTAAGACAGTTTTAAGTCCAGAAAATCCTTATTACTTTAAAGGTAAATATGGCAGAGGTTTAGGTAGTCCACATACACCGGCACATTATATTTGGCATATTGCCTTAGCAATTCAAGGTTTAACACAACCAAATAAGAATAAAAAAGCAACCTTATTAGATAATATGGTTGCCACAACAGCCGGTACTAATATGATGCATGAAGGATTTAATGTTGATGATCCAAGTAAATTTACACGTGAATGGTTCTCTTGGGCAAACATGATGTATTGTGAATTATTCTTAGATTATTTTGATTATAAAATTAAAGAATAGATAGGAAAATTATTATGAGTAGGAAAAAAGTTTTTGTAATATCACATAGTCATTGGGATCGTGAATGGTATATGGCTTATGAACAACACCATATGCGTTTAATAAAATTAATGGATGACCTGTTAGATCTTTTTAATAAGGAACCGGAATTCAACAGTTTTCATTTAGATGGACAAACAATTATTCTTGATGATTATTTGAAGGTCAGACCAGAGAGACGTGCCGAAGTAGAAAGGCGTGTGGCCGAAGGTAAATTACGTGTTGGTCCCTTCTATATCTTGCAGGATGATTTTTTAATTAGTCCAGAGGCTAATACACGTGATATGTTGATAGGTCATCAAGAGTCAAAGAAGTGGGGGAATCAGGTTAATTTAGGATATTTCCCGGATACTTTTGGTAATATGGGACAAACTCCACAAATGTTGAAGTTAGCTGATTTGAAATACGCTGCCTTTGGTCGTGGGGTCAAGCCAACTGGTTTAAATAATCAAGTCTTTGATAATGAAAAATATAGTTCTCAATATTCAGAAATGTGGTGGCAAGGTCCTGATAATTCTAAAGTATTAAGCGTGCTATTCGCCAATTGGTACAGTAATGGTAATGAAATTCCCGTTGATAAAATAGAAGCTAAAAAATTCTGGGATCAAAAATTAGCTGATGCTGAAAAATATGCTTCAACTGACAATCTTTTGATGATGAATGGGGTTGATCACCAGCCGGTTCAAAAGAATGTAATTGAAGCTTTGAAAGTTGCACAAGAACTCTATCCTGATTATGAATTTATTCATTCTAACTTTGATGATTATCTTAAAGCTGTTTCTAAAAGTATTCCTAAGGATCTTGGCAAAGTTGACGGCGAATTGACTAGTCAGGAAACAGATGGTTGGTATACTTTGGCTAATACCGCTTCTTCACGTGTTTATCTAAAACAAGACAATACTAAAGTTGAAAGGGAGCTAGAGAATATTGCCGAACCGTTGGCAACTATGGCCTACAATGGTACAAAGGATTATCCACATGATCAATTGAGATATGCTTGGAAGATGTTGTTACAGAATAACCCTCATGACAGTATTTGTGGTTGTTCAGTTGACGATGTACATCGGGAAATGATGACTCGTTTTGCCAAATCTAGAGAAGTTGGTGAATTTGTAGCTAAAGATGCTATTGAGACTTTAGCTAATCAAATCAATACATCGGCCTTTCCAGAAGGTAGTAAACCATTTATTTTAGTGAATACTAATGGTTACGAAAAAACAGAGATGAAGACGGTTGAAATTGAGTGGCAACGTGCTTTATTTGCTGATGGCAAACCTGACGTACAATATGAAGCAATGAAGAAAGCTCAAAGAGAACTTCCTAAGTTTAAAGTTATTGATATTAAAGGTAACAAGATTCCATTTGAGATGGTCAGTTCAGATGTTCGCTTTGGTTACGATTTACCTAAGAACAAATTCAGAATTCCATACATGGCTTTGTATGTCACCATCCAATTAGATTTAACTGCTATGTCAGCTTTCTCATGGAAGACTTTGGCACTTGCCAGTTCCGAAGAGTCAGAGAAGGTTGATTCAACCAAAATTTATGACGAAGATTCACAAATATTAGAGAATAATTGGCTTAAAGCTTCTATTAACAGTAACGGAAGTTTGAATATTCTTGATAAGAAGACGGGTCGTGAATTTGATAATCAATTAGTTTTTGAAGATACCGGCGATATTGGTAATGAATACATTTATCGTCAATCAGCGGATAAAAAGACAATTTTTTCAACTGATAGTACTGCAGAGGTTAAAGTTCTACAAAACAACTTTTTGGGTGCTAAAGTACAGTTGCAACAGACAATGATGGTTCCAGAATCAGCTGATGAACGTCTTGAATACGAACGTCAGGCTGTAATTGATATAACGAACCGTAAAGCCAATCGTTCTGAAAAACTGGTACCATTGACGCTCACAACTGTGATTACGTTGTCTAAGAATGCCGATCAATTGAAATTTAAGACAAGCTTTAATAATCAAATGAAAGACCATCGTGTCAGAGTTTTGTTTAAGACCAACTTGAAGAGTAACTATAATTTAGCTGATTCTATTTTTGAAACAGTTAAACGTCCTAATCATGTCAGTGATACTTGGAAGAATCCTACTAATCCCCAGCATCAACAGACCTTTGTTAATGTTTGCGATGATAATGGTGGAATGACAGTTGGTAATTTTGGCTTAAATGAGTATGAAATTTTGCCTGAAGATAATACGATTGCCGTAACTTTACTTCGCTGTGTGGGTGAAATGGGGGATTGGGGTTACTTTGGTACGCCTGATGCTCAATGTTTAGGGCAATTCTCATTTGAATATAGTTTGGCTTTCCATGACAATACAATTGCTAGCCGAACTCATACTTACCAACAAGCTAAGACGAATCAAGTTTCTGTACAAAGTGTCCAAACCGATATTCATAATGGAATTAAGAAATGCGATACTACTTTTTTAACTCTTAAAGCTGATAGTTTTGCCGTAACTAGTTTGAAACAAGCCGAAACGAGTGATGGCAATATTTTAAGAGGATATAATTTAACCAATAATGAAACGAAAATTGACAGTAGTATTCTAAAACAAGCTAAAACCGTTAACTTTTTGGAAGAGGATTACCCAGTAGCTAAGCTTAATATCTTGAATCCGGCAGAAATCAGAACATATAAATTTAGTTTTTAGTAAAAGTGTACAAAAATACTGATTGATTTTAGTTGATTTGTAATATTAATGAAAGCGTTTTTAAAATACAATAGACATATCAATTAGAGATAAACTAATAACTAATGGTTGAGAGGTTTTAATTATGGTAGAGATTGATTTAAATCACATTTATAAAAGATATGCCAACGCTGAAGAAAATAATTACGCTGTTTCAGACTTTGACTTACACATTAAAGATAAGGAATTCATCGTTTTTGTTGGACCTTCAGGTTGTGGTAAGTCAACAACTTTGCGTATGATTGCTGGACTGGAAGATATTACTAAAGGTGAATTAATCATTGATGGTAAATATGAAAATGATACAGCTCCTAAGGATCGTAATATTGCGATGGTTTTCCAAAACTATGCTTTGTATCCACATATGACCGTATTTGATAACATGGCTTTTGGTTTGAAACTACGTAAGTATGACAAAGATAAAATTAAAGAGAAGGTTGACTACGCTGCTAAGGTTCTAGGACTAACAGAATATCTAGATAGAAAACCTGCTGCTTTGTCTGGTGGTCAAAGACAACGTGTTGCTTTGGGAAGAGCTATCGTTCGTGATGCCCCTATCTTCTTAATGGATGAACCTCTATCAAACTTGGATGCTAAACTTCGTGTCAGCATGCGTGCTGAAATTGCTAGATTGCATCAAGAATTACATACAACAACAATTTATGTTACTCATGATCAAACCGAAGCTATGACAATGGCTGATAGAATTGTTGTCATGTCAATGGGTGAAGTTCAACAAATTGGTACTCCTAAAGAAGTTTATGAATCACCTAAGAACAAGTTTGTTGCCGGATTTATTGGTTCACCTTCAATGAACTTCTTTGATGTTCATTACAAAGATGGTATTGTTACAGATAGCGAAGGCTTGACATTGAAGCTTCCAGAAGGTCGTTCAAAGGTTCTTGATGAAGCTGGATATGATGATAAGGATGTTACTTTAGGTATTCGTCCAGAGAATATTCATGCTGAAGGTGCCATGGAAGAGACATTCCCAGAAGCTACAGTTGAAAGTGAAGTTGTGGTTTCTGAATTGCTCGGTGCTACATCAATGCTTTACTCAAGAGTTGATGGTACAGAATTTGTTGCTATTGTTGATGCCCGTGATTATCACAAACCAGGTGATAAAGTTCGTTTGACATTCGATTTGAACAAAGCACATTTCTTTGATGAAAAGACCACAGACGCAATCCGTTAAAATAGGTGGTTAAAATGTATGCTAGGAAGTATTGCTAAATTATTGGAATTGTATCCAGATGCCAAAGTGGTTATAGAACCTAGTTCTGATCCCCATAATTACAATTTTTTGATATCTGGACAGTGGGTAACAATTAAAAAAGATCATTTAAGTAATAGAGAGAAGTTCCTCCTATCACTAGTCAGTCAAGATAATAATAATAAATCCATTAATAACCAATGGTGGAACTTCTTAGTTCACGAAACTGATAAAATTCCTGCCGAAAAAATCAATGTTCGAGTACTCCAATTTGAAGTACAGAAGTTGGAATCCGATGATCGAGCCAATGAATGGTTGAGCGTATTTGAAGATACGTTTGATGACGTTGTAGATAGTTTTTGGATCAACAAATATACTGGTATATTGATTGAAAAAGAGACTAATACAAATATGGACAAGCTCGAAGTCCAAAGAATGATAGAGTTAGTGGATTCTGATTTCTATACTAAAAGTCACGTTTATGTTGGTCAATTTTGGCCAGTCAATGATAAACTCCCTAATATTTTTGACATGGAACGACAGTTATTTCATAAATCGCTAGAAATGAAAGAAAGAGTTAATAATTTATCTACCGTTATTTTGGATTTTCTGATTGAACAAAATTTGAAAAATACGGATATGTTTAAATCATTGAAAAACAAAATTGATATTGACTCCAAAACTACGCAGATGATCAATACTTTATACAAGTGTGATTCTAATTTAGCTAAGACTTCAAAGATGCTCTTTTTACATCGAAATACATTATTATATCGAATGGAAAAATTTCATGAACAGACCGGTTTTGATTTAAAAGACCGTGATGATTTAGTTTTATGCTTTTTGTTACTGAAGTAAAAAAGCAAAGGTTGGGCAAAACATAATGTTTTGGTCAACCTTTTTTTGAGGGAGAAATAATATGAAGTATAAATTGTTTCCAATTCCACAGGATATAGTCTACGACGAAGGTACTGTTTCACTATTGCCTAAAGTTAATCTAATAATGGATCAAAATTTGGATCGATATACTAAAGATAGGGTACTGGGAATACTTAAAGAATTTCAAATAGGATTTGAATTAAATACTCAAATTAGTGCTGAGATGATCAATATAATTATCCGAATTTCTAAACATCCATCTCATCACTATGATGGTTATAGATTGATGATCACTGAATCTAAAGTTCAATTATTTGGTGACAATACCGATGGTGTTTTCTATGGATTGGCCACTTTGAGACAGATTCTAAAACAATCTCAAGGACTCAAGGTACAACAATTGGCAATTCGAGATTATGCAGACGTAAAAAATCGTGGTTTTATTGAAGGATATTACGGTAATCCTTGGTCAGATGCTGATCGAATCAATTTAATGCGATTTGGCAGTAATTTGAAGTTAACACAGTATGTTTTTGCACCAAAGGATGATCCTTATCATAATGAAAAATGGCGCGAACTTTATCCCCAAAAGCGGTTAAATGAAATTAAAAAATTGGCTCAAGTCGGTAATGAGACTAAAACCAAATTTGTTTGGACAATTCATCCATTTATGCATGATCCAATCCGATTTGATCGGAATTATATTAGTGATTTAAGAATTATTGAGAAAAAATTTGATCAATTAATGTTAGTTGGTGTCAGAGAGTTTGGTATTTTAGCAGATGATGCTCCTTGGCCTAAGCACGGGGATGATGACTATATTAAATTGATGAAGGATATGTCAAATTTTCTAAAGAAACGTAAAAAAAATTACCCTGATTTAGTAACTGATATGATTTTTGTACCGTATTACTATTACTCAGATGGAGCTAAGGATAACGGACATTATGATTTACGTGATTTGAATGCCGTTTTACCTAAGAATATTCATATGGTAGTCACAGGCGGTAAAACTTTTGGGGTCGTTTCGGATGAATTTTTGAATGTTTTGAAAGATAATTTGACGGTCAAGGGTGCAGAATATCGTCCGGTACAACTGTGGATCAATTGGCCAGTAAATGATGGTTCTAGAAATAATTTGATAATGGGTGGAGCTAAGCATTACTTACAGGCTCAAGCAGATAGTAAAAAAATCTATGGTATTATGTTAAATCCAATGATGCAATCAGAGGCCTCTAAGCCAGCAATCTTTATCAATGCGGCTTATTCTTGGAATATTTGGACTGATAGTAAAACCGAGAGTCAAATTGAGCATAATGCCTTTAATTATGTTGAAAATCAGACCTTTAAATCATCTAAGGGCTCCAAAGCTTTGGAAAATTTAGCACAACATATGCAATTCAATGGGGCTATGCCTGAGCTCAATTTGGAGTCGCCTAATTTAGATACAAAATTGCGTCAATTTATTGAAGAGATGGATGAAAAAACAACATCTCCCAAAGAAATTAATAATTTAAAACATGAGTTTACTAAGATTAAACAAGATGCATTGTACTTTAAAGTTAATGGTCAAAAGAATTTGCGTGATGAAATGTTACCTTGGTTGGACAATGCTATTGATCAAATGCAATCACTAGAATTCATCTGTGATTATTTAAATACGGGGAAAGAAGAATTCTTAAGCAGTGCCAAGGAGACTTATCAAGAATCGCGGACTCATACTTTTGCTTACTTACAGGAGATTAAGCAAGCTGAATTTGGATCACAAAGTATTGCACCATTTTTGAAAGAAATGTTGACAGTTGTAAAATGATTTTAAGATAAATACAGAAGTTTATCATGATTAATTAAAAGAGGCTGTGACAAAACAGTCTCTTTATCTTAAAAGTTCGATGCGAATTTGAAAAAATTCCACATCGAACTTTTTTGTTCTCTAAAAATACAAATAAAAAATGACATTGATACCAGTTTCCTGATATTCAATGCCATTACTACGATCATCATTTCTTTTTTAACTTTATTCAATCCTTTAACATGGAATCTTTTGAAACCTAAACAAGCCTTCATATTTCCGAAGACTGGTTCCACGTCATTTTTTCTACGTGCATAAATATCAGCATATTGGGGAATCGAAAGTTTACTTCTCATGCTAGCTTTAAAATATTCCAATGAAGGATTGATGTATATTCTTTTACGATTCCCACCAGGCGTGAACGCCTGAGGAATCCTATTGTGATCATCATCAAATATCTCGGAAATATATTCTTTAAAGTAACGTTTAAATCCATATTTATCAGTTCTTATTCGATATGCATTAAAACTGAAACGGACACCTTGAGGATTTATATAATAATCATCGTCTTCGTAGTAATTCCAATTCATTACCTTCTTTTCATCTGTTTTCCATTTCTTTGAATTCTCTTTGAGCATAGTAGAGTACGGAATAACGTATTTCTTATAGTTATCATCTAAAAATTGATAGTTACTTTCAGAACCATATCCCGCATCGGCGACGATCACGTCGCCAAGCGTATGGTTCTCTTCAAGCTGTTTTATAAATGGTATCAATGTTCTTGTATCAGTTGGATTTTGAAACATTCCAACACCTGTAATGAATTGATTACTAGTGGCTATCTGAACATTGTATGCAGGTTTTAATTGACCATTCAGCATGGGATCTTCCTTGACTCTCATAAATGTTGCGTCTTCATCACTTTTAGCATAACTATTTCTTTTATCGAATTTCTTCATCTGTTTTTCGTGTTCAGATTTTTTATCAATACGGTTATCAAGTTTTCGGGAATATGATTTTAATTTTCGGCGTTCTTGTTTATCAGGATTAGGAGATTTTTTAGGATTAGCTTCTATTCTGGCGTTTAAATCTTCAAGATGTAATTCAAGTTTTATTTGTACTTCCTCTAGAGCATCGTCAGAAAGATCCGAAGGATTTTCGACGATACCTAATCGTACCTCGTTTATTTCGGACAATAAGTTTTGAATTTGAGATTTATTCATATCATCGAATCTGATGGTATTCTTTTTCCAAACGAACGAAAATTTATTGGCATCTGCCAATATTTTCGTACCATCAATAAAGGACACTTCATCAATCAGACCATTTTGTTTTAAAACACTAGTTAAATTCGTCAAGCTATCATCAAGTAAAGTTTCAATCTCATCTGAAATTCTAAATCTACATATGGTTCTATATGAGGGAACTTGATATTGTGTAAGCCATCTAGCAACGATATTTTCTTCAGCAAATTCTTCAATCTTTCTGCTAGTCATTACACTGCGAGAGTACGCAAAAAGTATCAATTTTAGCATTGCACGTAAGTCATATTCTCGCGGCCTCCCGCTAGAATAGACTTTTTCAATATTAAGCGATTCGACAAGATCGTTGATAAATCTAGCTGGATGATTTTCTTTTGGTTTGTAATCTAAAGGAATACTTAATGTCATTTGGTCTATGTTATAATTATTCATGGTTTTTGATCTCCTTTTGGAGTGATAAATTTTGGGAAGATGCGTGCGAGGTATCTTCTCTTTTTTTATATAATGATACAGAAAAAGCTGATGAATGAAATAAGAATCTCATTCATCAGCTTTTATTTTTTGAGACTTATGTCACAGCCTCTTTTTGTATAAAAACTAGAATTTGTATATAAAACCTCTAGTTTGTAACTTATTTGAGCAATAATGTAAGCGCTATAATTCTTCTTGTAAGTTGATTAAACAATATATGTAAGGGAGGAGGAAAATAATGGAAGAAAATAATGTAGCTCAAAGTCCTGAAGCAATTGCTGCTGCGGCTAAGAAAAAAGAGGGCCTTTGGTATAACATTGTTCACAATGGTCCGTTCCTTCTATTCGCATTACCAGGTGCCATTTGGATGATCTTCTTCTTCTATATTCCTGTATTTGTTAACCTTGTAGCATTTAAGGAATTCCAATTTTCACCTGATGGATTCTTAGCTAGTTTGGCACAAAGTAAGTGGGTTGGTTTTCAAAACTTCAAGTTCCTATTTACTTCAGATGCTGCTTGGCTGATTACTAAGAATACGCTTCTATACAATTTAGGATTTATTACTTTGAACCTGATTATCTCTGTTTTCTTCGCGATTGTTATGAGTGAATTGCGTCATAAGAGATTGGTTAAAGTTTATCAAACATCAATGCTTTTACCATATTTCCTATCATGGGTTATCATCGGATATTTCGTAATGGCATTCTTAAATCCTGACAAAGGACTTTTAAATACAATGTTACATACCAATATTAATTGGTATGCAGAACCAAAATATTGGCCATTTATCTTGCTATTCATAGGTACTTGGAAGGGAATCGGATATAACAGTATCTTGTACTTCGCTACTGTAATGGGTATTGATCCAACATATTATGAAGCTGCAACTGTTGATGGTGCCAATAAATGGCAACAGATTAAGAATATTACGATTCCACAATTAGTACCATTAATGACTTTAATGTCAATTTTGGCTGTTGGTAATATCTTCCGTGCCGACTTCGGATTGTTCTACACAGTACCACAAAATTCAGGTGCTCTATATAACGTAACATCAGTTCTAGATACATATATTTACAATGGTTTAACTTCAACTGGTGATATTGGTATGTCAAGTGCTGCCAGTCTTTATCAATCAGTTGTTGGTTGCATTTTGCTTCTAATCACAAACGCAATTGTAAGAAGATTAGACAGTGATTCAGCACTATTCTAGAGAGGAGAATTGAACTTTGAAAAAGAAGAAAAAAATTGATAGTGTCACAGTTCACTCCTTTAGTAGAGGAACGGACTTGTTCTTCAATATAATAGTAGGAATCTTTGCTTTATCTTGCTTACTACCATTATTCTTCGTTATTGTTATTTCTTTAACTGATGAAAATGCCTTAGCAACTTATGGTTATCGTCTCTGGCCTAAAGTTTGGAGTTTTGCCGGTTATAAGTATTTGGCAACAATGGGAGGAGAACTCTTAAGATCATTATGGATTTCAGTTTTAGTAACAGTTGTTGGTACTGTAATTAATTCAACTTTTACTTCAACTTATGCCTATGCGATTTCCAGAAGCAGTTTCAAATATAGAAGATTTTTTACAGTTTTCTGTTTGGTAACAATGCTATTTTCACCTGGTATGGTTGCTAATTATATTGTTGTAACAAATATGTTGCATTTGAAAGACACTCTATGGGCATTGATTTTACCTATAGCTGTAAGCCCTTTCAATATTATTGTCATGAGAACGTTCTTCAAACGACAGGTTTCTGAATCAATTATTGAATCAGCTCGTATTGATGGTGCTAGTGAAATGAGAATCTTTACACAGATCGTCATCCCATTGGCTGTTCCCGGTATTGCAACAATTAGTTTGTTTGCTGCTTTAGGTTACTGGAATGATTGGTTTAACGCTTTGCTATATATCCAAAGTGATAATCTAGTTCCATTGCAATACTTACTAATGAAAATTCAGTCCAATATTGAAATGCTTTCACAGAATGCCTCATCCGGTACCCAATTCGGTGGTAGTTTGATGGCAATTCCAAAGGAAGCAACCAGAATGGCTATGGTTGTTATTGCAACATTACCAATTGCATGTAGCTATCCATTCTTCCAAAAGTACTTCGTACGTGGTTTAACTATCGGTGGTGTAAAGGAATAAAAATCTAGGAATTATCATTTTATTATAGGGGGTTCCATTTATGAAAAAGTGGGTTAAACGTTCAATCGGTGCAGCTTTGTTAGCTGTAACAGCCGTTGGATTAACAGCTTGTGGATCAAAATCAGCAAGCAATAGTGATGTTCCAACATTATTAATGTATCAAATTGGTGACAAACCAAAGAATTACGATACTTTGATTGCTAAGACTAATAAGATCCTTGAAAAGAACGCTAAAGCTAAAATCAAGATTCAATATATTGGCTGGGGTGATTATACACAAAAGATGTCGGTTATCGTTTCATCAGGTGAAAAATATGACATTGCCAAAGCTGATAACTATGCAGTTAATGCTCAAAAAGGAGCCTATACAGATTTAACTAAGCTGCTTCCAAAATACGCTCCAACTGCATATAAAGATTTGGATCCGGCTTATATTAAAGGTAACAAGGTTGATGGAAAGCTTTATACAATGCCTATTAACGGAAATGTTTATGCACAACAAGTAGTTTCCTTTAATAAGAAATATCTAGATAAATACAATATAGATGTTAGCAAGATAAATTCATATAAAGATTTGGAAGATACATTTGCTAAGTTCCATTCAGCAGATAAGAAGGTTTTGACATTCTCAACAGGTCCTACTTTCCATATTGGATCAGACTTAGATTTTGTTATTGACCAAGATTACCCATTTGCTGTAAATGCTGTAAATAAAGGTAAAAAAATTATTAACCCATATAATGATGCTAAGTATAAAGAAACATTAAGAACAATGCATGATTATTACCAAAAGGGTTATATCGCTAAAGATGCGGCTACAGATAATACTGATCGTCCATTGAGCGGTGACACATGGTTCGCACGTCAAGAAACACAAGGACCTTTCGATTATGGTGATCATCAACTATCACAAACTGCGGGTCAACAAATTGTTTCACGTCCAATGAGTCCTGCTGTTAAAACTACTGCTCAAGCAGGTATGTACAACTATGTTGTAAGTAACAACTCAAAGAACAAAGTTAAAGCAGTTAAAGTTCTTGGTGTAATCAACAGTGATCCAGAACTATTGAACGGTTTGGTTTATGGTGAAAAAGGTAAGGCATGGAAGTATGTTGACAATGATAAACGTGTCAAATTGCTTAAAGGTTACAAAGAAAATTACCATTCAGCACCATGGCAAACGGGTGATAACAACAAGATCACACTTACAACAGATGTTACTGATCAAATGATTCAAGAACGTAAAGATAATATCGATAAATCAATTGATTCACCTATTCTTGGTTTCCAATTCAATACGAAGAATGTTAAGACAGAAATGACTAACATTTCTAATGTCATGAATAAATACATGGCTGGTTTACAAACCGGTACGTCGGATCCAGATACAACAATTCCTAAGATGAACAAGGAACTTAAGAAAGCTGGATATGACAAGGTACAAAAGGAAATGCAAAAACAATATGATGAATTTTTGAAAGACGGTAAGAATTAGTAAATCGATTTAATTATTCCTTACAGTTTATCCACAGCATATAGGAGGGAGAGGCAGCTCTAACCTCCTTTTGTGCTAAACTCAATTTTTTGACCCTGCTTTGAGTACTAGGGGTTAATCAATTCTTACAAAGAAAGAGGTAGAGATATGATTTCCCGTGCAGTACAACAAATATTTATCAAAGCATATACGATTATTAAATTGAATTTGTTTTTCTGGGGGCTAAGTTTGTGTGGCGGATTAGTTTTAGGAGTGGGGCCAGCGCTCTTAGTAATTAATGAATTATATTACGATTATGATTTCCATTACGGACAGATGTCTTGGAAAGTAGCATGGAAATTATTTAAAGAAAACTTTACCGAGGGTAATAAGTTATTTTATAGTTTTGCAATTGTGATTTTTCTTTTGGGTTATAGTCTGTTTCTATCAGTTCAATTACATGGTCTGACTTTCATTGTGACTGATTTTATAATTGCGATTGTTTTGTTAGCAACAATTTGTATCTATGCTTATGTACTTAATATTAAAGTTAGTTTTGAGATCAATCTTATCAATAGTTTTAAACTAGCTTGTGCACATTTCTTTTATAACTTTTTTGATAATATGAAAGAAATTCTTGGAATAGCAGTAATTATAGGCATAACTTATAAATTTTCAGGACTAATTCTGTTTGCAACTTTTAGTTTAACGGTAGTTTATACTCAATTTGTGGGTAAAAATTGGCAGAGCCACGTTGAAGAATTAAATTAATTGGGGTCATGCATAATGTTAAGCAATCGCTATAATTTACAAAAGTTAATGACGTTTTACATTAAGGTAATGGTGATCACCATTACCTTATTTGCGGTTATAATGTCTATTTTTAAAATTAGAGATATTTTTCAAGATACCAATCAAACAATTGAATCAGGTGTAAATCGTACGTCTTATATAGTTGGAGTTGAACAATTAGCGGCTAATCAATTAGCAAGAAATTTAATTCAAACTCCATCTAAAGTGAAAAATTTACAAAAATTTTTTCAATTAGATTCAGCTGATTACTTGGCATACAGTCAGCAGCACTCTAATGAAAATGATTTCTACTATTTGCCTAATCAATTGTCAGAATTTATGCAAAATAATGATTCAAATAAAATTACGCTAAATTTGAATCAAGAGAACAAGGCAATTGAAGTTACATTAAAAAACCCTGGTGGGAAAATAATTGATTCAAAAAAGTTGGTTTCTAAGGGATTGTATTATGGGATTCCTTTGATAAATGACGCTACTTTTCAATCCTTTGGATCAATAATTGTTAATTATTCTCCTAGAGTATTGAATAATTCGTTGAATTACTCACCGAATAGTCAAGATATGCAAGTTTTTGTTATTTCAGATGTAGGTAGGATTAGATATACTTATAATTCAAATTTGTCAGAGGATGCGTTTAAAACTTTAACTCAAGATCCTAATCAGAATAATATTTTACTAAGTGTTTTAGAAAAGAAATACTTTGTTAAAAGTCAAAAGAATGGCAATGGTGACTTAATTATTTCAGTAGTACCTAAAATAATCGTTTATCAAAAGATAGCCTTCAATATATTGCTATTTTTAATGGGAGCTATTCTAATTGACGCATTTTTATGGTGGAGTCTAAAATATATTTTTCACAACTATACGATTCATCTGAAATCAATGACAAATGCTTTAAATGCCATTTCTAATGGTAATTTGAAGACTAGAGTGCCGGTTCCTGAAGAGGAAGGAGAATTAAATACTTTAGCAACAGGAATTAACGATATGTTAAATGCCATTGATCAATATGTTTTGCAAATATATCAATTGCAGCTAGAACAAAAAGATGCCAATATGAAGGCTCTGCAGTCACAAATTAACCCACATTTCTTGTACAACACCTTGGAGTACATCCGTATGTACGCCCTGAATGAAGGCGAAAAAGAGCTAGCCAATGTCGTATTCAGTTTTGCCAGTCTCTTGAGAAATAATATTAGTCAAGAATCGACAGTAACTTTGGATAAAGAGTTCGAATTTGCTGAAAAGTACATCTACTTGTATCAAATGCGTTTTCCGGATCAAATTGGTTATCAGTTGAATTTGGATGACGAATTAAAAAGTATGAAAGTTCCTAAGTTTATTATTCAGCCATTAATTGAAAATTATTTTAAGCACGGAATCGATTTAGAACGATTTGACAATGCTGTACATATTCGAGCCGATAAGGATGGTGAACGAGTTGAAATATCGGTGGCTGATAATGGAACTCCTTTGACAGAGGAACAATTGAAAGTTATCAACGATAAATTGGTCTCACAAGAAGTTAAACCTATTAGTGGAGATCGTTCGATTGGTTTAATGAATGTAAAAGCTCGAATGACAGGGGCATTCGGAACTAACTTCAAGATGTTTGTCATGAATAATCAATTTAAAGGTGTAACAGTTAAAATGCAAATCTTTTTGGGGGAATAATATATGTACTCAGTTATGATTATTGACGATGAATATATGATTTTAAAAGGACTGGAAAAAATAATTGATTGGAACGAATACGGTTTTCAAGTAGTCAAATCAGCTAGAAATTCTAAGCAGGCGTTAGAATATTTGGAAACTAATGAGGTCGATCTGATTATAACGGATGTTAATATGCCTAAAATCAGTGGCTTAGATTTCGTGAAGATGGCTAAGGAGCAGGGACATAATTTTGAATTTATGATTTTGTCGGGTTATCAAGAATTTGATTATGTCAGAACTGGTTTAAAATTGGGCGCTATCGATTATATTTTAAAACCAGTCGATCCTGATGCTTTGGTCGAAGCTTTGAAAAAGGTAAAACAGAAATTGGAATCCGAAAATGAATTGAAACAAGCGTCGAAAGCATCTTTGAATTTACAAGTAAAAGAGTTATTTGAAAATGACTTTGATTCCAATCAAGTCACAGATTTGATTCAACAATTACGACTTAGTCCGACAGAGATTGCCAAAGGTATCACGGTTATTGCCTGTAATCGTGTTGATGATAAGAAAAAGGTCAATCAGCTTTGTGAAGAGTATGGTCAGAATCTAAAATTTAGTCAAAATCGTATTGTTGATATTGGCTTTATCGGTGGTCGTGGTAAGTTACTGAAGTTTACTAGAGAGTTGGAAGATCGTCAGATAATTACGGGACAATCTTTTATAACCGTTGGTGAAACGGTTTACGATTTGTCCGACGTGAATCAAAGTTATGAACAAGCGCTTAGATTGTCGGTCATATATAAATTTTATGAAAAGAGTAATAATTTTAGTAGCAACAAATTACGTGTCGATTGGCTCGAACAGGCCACTTTGCTTAAATTATCCTTGATTAAAGTGAAACAGGCAATTGCTTTAGGAGATCATGAAAAGCTGAAAGAGGAGCTTTCTAATATTTTTAATGAATTATCCACTCAAAGTGTAAGCCATTCATATGTCCGCCAAATAGCCTTTTTAATCTATTCAGAAGTTAATGTCCAAGTTGGTTTTGATGAAAAGACTTATCAGGATTATGTAACAAGAATCAATAACTCTGAAAATTTGAAAGACATCATTAGATTATTGAAAGAAATCACTAGTAATTTGTCGGATAATAAACAGGAGTCACGCGATTACTCTGAAAATGTTCGTCAAGTTATGGGATTGGTGAAAAGAAATTATCAAGAGGATCTGAACTTACGTTACGTATCAGATTGTCTTCATTTGAATCCTGATTATTTGGGGCAGCTATTTAAGAAGGAAACGAAGATTAGTTTTTCTAGGTATTTGAATGATTACCGAATTAAGCGCGCTCAATCACTTCTAAAGGGAACAGAACAGAGTATCGCGGATATATCGGAAGGAGTTGGCTATACAACTACAGCTTATTTCTATCGTAATTTCAAAGCAATTTGTGGAATTTCACCAAAAGAGTATCGAAAAAAATATGTTTAGGAGAAAGCAAATGATAAAATTTCCAGATGATTTTTTGTGGGGTGCAGCCGCTTCAGCACCACAAACAGAAGGCCACAGTTTACTGAATGGTAAATCAGCAACTACTTGGGATAAGTGGTTTGAAATGAACCCTGAAAAATTTAATCAGGACCAAGGACCTAAAGATACTTCTAATACTTATGAAATGTATCCCGAAGATGTTAAAAATATGAAGAGAATTGGGATGAATTCATATCGTACATCGATTTCCTGGGCCAGACTTTTACCAGATGGCAAGACATTGAATCCTGAAGCAGTGACATTTTATCGAAATTATTTTCAAGATATGTTGGATCACGGCATTGAACCAATTATCAATTTATTTCACTTTGATATGCCTTGGTGGTTAATGGAAAAAGGTGGTTGGGAGAATCGTGAATCAGTCACTGATTTTGCTTATTATGCTAAAACTGCTTTTGAACAATTTGGCGATTTAATTCATAAGTGGACCACTTTTAATGAACCAATTGTCCACATAGAGTGTGGATATCTATTGGGCTTTCATTATCCAGCTATAGTTGACATGAAAAAAGCAATTCAAGTGGGATACCATACGTTGATGGCACATGTTTTGGCTGTACAAGAATTTAGAAAGAGTCAAGTTAAGGGAAAAATTGGGATTATTTTAAATGTTTTGCCGGCTTATAGTCGTAGTGATAATCCTGAGGATTTGCAAGCTAAAAAGAATTCTGATTTATTGAATACTCGAAGCTTTTTAGATCCAGCAGTTTGGGGAAAGGTTCCTGACGATTTAGTCGCTTTATTAAAAGATAACCAATTGTTACCAGTTGTTGAATCTGGTGATAAAAAACTAATTCATGAAAACACAGTTGATTTTATCGGTATTAATTATTATCAGCCGACTCGAGTTCAAGCACCAACTAATCCAAGTCATCCAGCCCAAATGCCAGATGATTTATATGCACCATATGATTGGCCTGATAAGAAAATCAATCCTTATCGTGGCTGGGAAATTTACCCACAAGCACTTTATGATATTGCCATCATGATGCGTGATCAATATAAGAATATACCTTGGTATGTCAGCGAGAATGGTATGGGGGTCGCGGATGAGAGCAGATTTAAGAATAATCAGGGTATGATTGAAGATGATTATCGGATCGATTTCATTAAAGAACATTTGGAACAGTTGCATAAAGGGATGGAAGCAGGCAGTAATTGTTTTGGTTACCATATGTGGACCTTTGTTGATTGTTGGTCATGGTTAAATGGCTATCGAAATCGCTATGGTTTCTATAGTGTTGATTTGGATAATGACTTTAAGAGAACTGTTAAAAAGAGCGGCTTATGGTTCAAACAAATGACAGCACAAAATGGCTTTTAAAATGTATTGAGTAAAAAAGGAACAAAATGATAAAAAAATTTTGTTCCTTTTTATTGTTCTCAGAGAAATGAATTCAGTATACTTAATTTACAAAGTAATCAAAAAAGTGAGGATACGATGATGAAGAAACGTTTTTTAACAATTACTGTCGCCATATTCATGTTTGTTTTACTTGTAGGTTGTTCTACGAATGGTGCCGATAGCGCATCAAACAAAACTAAATCTGAGAAGGTACTGAAAAATACCATTAAAGTTAGCGCCAATGATGCTATAAACATTTATCAAAAGAAATATCCTAAGACAGATATCACTTCTCTGGAATTGGAAAAATCATTTAGAGGTCCTGTATATAAAGTAGAAGGAATTGATGAACTGAGGGAATACCAGGTTACAATTAATGCCAAAAATAAGAAGATAATTCAAAATTCTGAAGAGGAATTAGATGAGGAAGATCAGAATGAAACAACTCGTAAAAATGAGAGCTTAGATTTGAACAAGTTGATTAGTGTTAAAAAGGCTGCGACTATAGCTGAAAATGCAGCTAAAGGTGACAGTACTGAGTTTAATTTGGAAAAGGATTTAGGAACTACCTATTGGGAAGTTAAGGTTAAAAATGGTTCTCACGAAAAAGAAGTAAAAATCAATGCCCAGAGTGGTAAAGTTTTAAAAGTTGAAAATGATTAAAAAATAAGGCCATCAATTCGTATGCGAATCGATGACCTTATTTACGTAGTTTATTATGTACTCTAAATGACATAGTAAAAGAAAGGAACGAATGAGATTGAGTACATAAAAAAATACAGATCCTATTGGGATCTGTATTTAGAAAGCACCACTATTATTCTTCGGTATCAGGTGCACTATACTTAGAAATTTTAATTTCACCTTTGACAATGCTTGCTTGTAGATCCTTATCTTTTGAATGATCAAGGAAGTAGTCAGCAACTTTGTCTTCAATTTGTTCTTCAATAACACGACGGAGTGGACGAGCACCCATCTTAGGATTGTAACCTAGGTCAACTAATTTATCTTTAGCATCTTTTGTTACATGGATGGTTAGACCTTGGTCAGCAATCATCTTGTTAGTATCATCAAGCATCAAATCAACGATCTTAAGTAGATTATCTTTTGTTAGAGAGTTGAATTCGACAATGCCATCAAATCTGTTAAGAAATTCTGGTTTGAAGAATTCTGATAATCTACTCATGACTGAGTTAGTTGTTCCAGTTGCTTCGGCACCAAAACCAACATTGGCTTCTTGCAACCCTTGGCCAGCGTTAGAAGTCATGATGATGATAGTATCCTTGAAACTGACCGTTCTACCTTGTGAATCTGTTAAACGACCATCATCGAGAATTTGCAAGAACATATGCATAACATCTGGATGAGCCTTTTCGATTTCATCAAGTAGGACCAAACTGTATGGATTACGACGAACTTTTTCAGTCAACTGACCGGCTTCTTCGTAACCAACATACCCTGGAGGTGAACCGATCAATTTAGAAATTGAATGTTTCTCCATATATTCAGACATATCGAATCTGATCATCGAATCCTCAGACCCAAATAGTTCACGAGCTAATTGTTTGGCGAGTTCGGTTTTACCGACGCCAGTAGGGCCAACAAACAAGAAGGAACCAATTGGACGTCCAGATTTATTAAAACCAACTCTATTACGACGGATAGCTTTAGCTACGTCACTAACGGCCTTATCTTGACCAATGATATGTGACTTCAAATCGGGTTCCAAGTTCTTCAATTGAGCTTGTTCATTGGATTGAAGCTCGCCAACAGGAATGTTGGTCTTCTCTTCAACGACTTTTTGAATATCTTTTTCAGTAACGGTATTATTGTCAGCTGGTTCGCTCTTAGCTCCATCTTTCATCTCTTGGAACTTGGTAACTTGATCACGATAGTAAGCGGCCTTTTCATAATCTTCATTACGAAGAGCAGCCTGCTTTTGAACCTCAGCATCAGATATCTTGTTATCCAAGTCAGCTATATCAACATGATTGATTTGAAGATTCTTTTTAGAACCGGCTTCATCAATTAAATCGATAGCCTTATCGGGCAAGAAACGATCTTGGATATAACGGGCCGATAATTCAGCGGCTGATTGAATGGCTTTACTTGAGAATTTAACATGATGATAATCTTCATATTTTGGTTGAATACCCTTTAAAATTTGAATGGTTTCATCAACACTTGGTTCATTTACTTGAACGGGTTGAAGACGACGTTCAAGGGCAGAATCTTTTTCAATTGTACGATACTCATTTAAAGTAGTAGCACCGACTAATTGCAAATCTCCACGGGCTAGGGCAGGCTTCAAAACGTTACCTGCATCCATGCCACCTTCGGCATTACCAGCACCAACAATTTCATGAATTTCATCAATGAATAAAATAATTTCCTTATTCTTCTGTAATTCATTAATTAGTTGCTGCATTCTTTGTTCAAATTGACCACGTACACCAGTACCCTGGACTAATGAAACTACATCCAAACGTACGACGTGTTTATTTTGTAACTTTTCAGGTACATCGCCATCGACAATCTTCTGTGCAAGACCTTCGACAACAGCGGTTTTACCTACACCTGCTTCACCGATCAAAACAGGGTTATTCTTAGTTCTTCTATTTAAAATTTCAATTACACGGTTTATTTCCTTGTCACGACCGATAACGGGATCGATTTGACCTTTTTTAGCAAGATCGGTTAAGTCGACACCATATTGATCTAAGACTCCATTACCTCTAGGTCTGCGACCATTTCCATTGCCGCCACCAGTTTGAGTTTGAGGACCTTGTTGCTCGAAAACATTAGGTTGTTGAGCACCATTTAGTGCGTTAAACAAGTCTTCGAAACTAGAAAATCCACCAGATGGATTTTGTGCCATATTATTCATACCTTCATTAGCTTGATTTCTTAATTTCTGATAACAGTCCTGACAGAGATTGATTTCTGTTCGTTGACCATTAACACTTGTGTATAAATGAATTGTCGCTTCATTTTTATGACAATTCTGACAAAGCATACGCACCCCACCTTTCCTTTTGAACAGGATACAACGGTAGTATATAATTAGCACTCGACTAATGCAAGTGCTAAGTCTCAGATTTTTAGAAATTAATCTTTTCAATAGAAGAAAAAAATATTTTTTCAAAATTGCTTGAAAAAATATTAATAATATAAACGCTTTCAGCATCAGGGGTTGTAAGCGTTAAACGGCTTATCACACTTGGTTTATCTTGCTGTTTTTTGATCAAAACCCTTGTGAAAAATTAGAGATAATGGTAAATTAATTAGTGAATATTTGTAGTGTAACTACAGAATTTTATATTATATGGTGAGGTATTAATTATGGAAAAGAAAGAATTTCACATTATTGCAGAAACAGGTATCCATGCACGTCCAGCTACAATGCTAGTACAAACAGCAAGCAAGTTCAGTTCAGATATCAATATTGAATTTTCAGGTAAATCAGTTAACTTGAAGTCAATCATGGGTGTTATGTCACTTGGTGTTGGCCAAGGTGCTGACGTTACAATCACTGCTGATGGTGACGATGCTGCTGATGCAGTTGCTGCTATCTCAGAAACAATGACAAAGGAAGGATTGGCAGAATAATGGTTAAAACTATTAAGGGAATTGCAGCTAGTGATGGTATCGCTACTGCAGAAGCATACCTTTTAGTTCAACCAGATTTGTCTTTCACTAAGAAAAGTATTTCAGATGCTGATGCAGAAATCAGTCGTCTTAAAGATGCTATTTCAACATCAGATGATGAGCTTACAAAAATCAGAGATACCGCTAAGGAATCTTTAGGTGAAGAAGAAGCTCAAGTTTTTGATGCTCACAAGATGATTTTGGCTGATCCAGAATTTACAGGCGCAGTTGAAAAAGAAGTTTCAGATAAGAATGTTAATGCTGAACAAGCATTACATGATGTTTCAGAAAACTTCATTTCAATTTTTGAGGGTATGACAGATAATCCATACATGCAAGAAAGAGCAGCCGATGTCCGTGACGTTACAAAACGTGTTATGGCTCATTTATTAGGAGTTGAATTACCAAATCCAGCATTGATTGACCATCAAGTTGTCATTGTTGCTCATGATTTGACACCTAGTGATACAGCTCAATTAAACAAAAAGTATGTAAAAGGCTTTGTTACTGATATTGGTGGTCGTACAGCCCACTCAGCTATTATGGCACGTTCACTTGAATTGCCTGCTGTCGTTGGTACTGACACAATCACTACTGATGTTAAGGCCGGTGATACAGTTATCGTTGATGGTTTGAGCGGTGCTGCTATCGTTGATCCTTCTGACGATGATGTTAAGAAGTATCAACAAAAGGCTAAAGACTTTGCCGAAGAAAAAGCAGAATGGGAAAAATTAAAGGATGAAGCTTCAGTTACAGCTGATGGCAAACACTTTGATATTGCTGCTAATATTGGTACACCCGATGATCTAGAAGGCGTTATTGAAAATGGCGCTGAAGGTATTGGTTTGTATCGTACAGAATTCCTATACATGCAATCAGATAGTCTTCCAACAGAAGAAGATCAATTCAAGGCATATAAGAAGGTTCTTGAAGGAATGAAAGGTAAGCCAGTCGTTGTCCGTACAATGGATATCGGTGGTGACAAGCATTTGCCATACTTACCACTTCCTGAAGAAATGAATCCATTCTTAGGTTATCGTGCTATTCGTATCAGTTTGGATAGACAAGAAATCTTTAGAACTCAACTAAGAGCTTTGCTTCGTGCATCTGCTTTTGGTAACTTGCGTATCATGTTCCCAATGATTGGTACATTGCAAGAGTTCAGAGATGCCAAGAAGGTCTTTGAAGAAGAAAAAGCTAACTTAGTTAAAGATGGTGTAGAAGTTTCTGACGACATTCAATTAGGAATGATGATGGAAGTTCCTGCTGCTGCTGTTTTAGCAGATCAATTTGCTAAAGAAGTTGACTTCTTCAGTATTGGAACAAACGATTTGATCCAATATACAATGGCTGCTGATCGTGGTAACGAACATGTTTCATACCTATATCAACCATACAACCCTTCAATTTTGAGATTGATCAAGCATGTTATTGAATCAGCTCATAAAGAAGGCAAGTGGGCTGGTATGTGTGGTGAAGCTGCCGGTGATAACACAATGCTTCCATTGCTATTAAGCATGGGTCTTGACGAGTACTCAATGAGTGCTACATCAGTTCTTCGTGTAAGAAGTTTGATGAAGAAACTAAGCACAAAGGATCTTGCTACATTAGCAGATCGTGCTGTTAATGAATCAATCACTAATGAAGATAACAAAAAACTTGTTGAAGAATACTTGAATAAGTAGAAATCAATTATTAGAGTCCGCTATGCGGGCTCTTTTTTTGTATAAAACAAGCAAGCAAAGAGACATCATGATACACTTTTTAATAATTGAAGAAATGGGTGTCTTAAAGAATGAAATTAAAGGTCTTAACTGTAATGATTCTGAGTTTATTTGTGTTAACTGGTTGTCAAAATCAGCCATCAACACATGAACAAAAAATCAAAACAGAACAACGTAATAAAACGATAAGGACTAATCAAAAGAAATGGAATAAAAAACTAAAGAATATCAAAGTCTTAGATCAGAATGAATTCAAAAATGCTTTTGTTAAAATTCCTAATGGATATGATGATGAAAGTACTTCATTAAAGAATTTAAAAAATGGCAATAAATATTTAATAAAGGGACAGTTAATTGATCTTGAAGGCATGATAGGCCGTCCAATTGCTCCTGAGACTGAAGCAACTATCTATGTAAGTAAAGTTATCAGTGGCGATAAGAAACTTCAGGGGAAGACTATTAAAACAGTTTTTGCTGGAGGCTTAACTAAAGGAAAATATTTGTATAGTGATTATGGGATAAAGAATCGTCAAGAAACAATTTATTATCCCAGTGCTACTTTTCCAATGCCTCAGATTGGTAGCCAGTTAATTATGGGAATTGGTAATTATCATCCTGACAGTACGCAACAAGAGAAAATGTATAAAAAGTTTGGCTTATCGCAAAATAATTTTTATACGATCAACAATCCAGAAACCACTTTCTGGGTAAAAACTAATGGTAAGTATCAAATTAATAATCCAGCTTTTAATAATAGTGCGGCTAAACATAAGTTTAAAAATATTTATAAATTAACCGATAAATTTAATCAACAGTAGGAATTTCTTAATTATGTTACGCTAATAGGACCTTAAATTTATTGGGGGATAGTTAATGAAAAATAAAGTTATTAGAAATTTTTTGATTTTCATTGGATTCTGGCTGGTTTTTGTCAGTATTAATAATCTTGTCCATCATCGAGAAATTTTTACCAATTTTCCTTGGGAAGTTCTGCTAATTTTTCTTTTGGCTCTAATTCAAGTACTAACTGATTTAGGTAAGAAAGTTATTTATGGAATAGATATAGCAGTTTATTTCATCTTCATGTTATTAACTGGTGGATATTACAATTGGACTTCACTGATTATTTTTGCATTAATGGCTGTTTTTATGTCAGCAATAACTTATTTTGTTGGGGTTCAGTTTAGATATGGCGAAGCTCTTAAAAAATGATTTTGTTGATTACCAAATGTAAAAATATTTAAAATACCGGAAAAATATAAACTCGAAAATTTCAATAACAAGTTAGCCACTTGGACAAAATAAATTGAATCCAAGTGATATCAGTATTTGAAGTTTATAAATATGTCTTTAAGCGCCACAGGAACTAGCAAAGAGTTCTTGTGGCGTTTTATAGTTCAATAACTTTCTAGGCATATTGTTGAGCTTAAATTCTATGTCTCTTATTACTTTTGGGCTGACTGTATCCAGTGACAGCCCTTTGGGCAAGTCACGACGTATCATTCGATTATGTACTTCATTTGTTCCACGTTCACAAGATGTATATGGGTGTGTGAAGTAAACATCCGCAACGCCAGCCATATCAGATGATAGATTAGAGAACTCAGGGCCATTGTCTGCAGTGATTGAATTGATAAGATCACCATAGTTCTTTATGATCTCTTTCATAGCATAATCTACAGAGTCGGCATCTCTACCGTCAATAAGTCTCATTATTTCAAAGCGTGTCTTACGCTCTATGAGCGTTAAGACGACACTCTCATGGCCATTTCTTTTGCCCACAATCGTGTCTATCTCAAAGTCCCCAAAGGATTCTCTGCTATCAACACTTTTAGGGCGTTTCTCAATACTACGACCAAGTAGACGCTTATGCTTTTTTGAAGTATGTTGCTTAGTCGGTCTAGTTGACTTTTCTACCAGATCAATATTCCGGATTTCAAGTCGTTGTTCATCAATATATTTGTAAAGTGTAGTAGTACAAACCATTTCATCTACTAAGAATAATTCTTCGTTCTTAGCTCGTCCAACGGCCGTATCAGGTGACCATCCATTATCTATGAACTGGCTTACAAAGAAGCCTAAAAAGGCTGTGACTTGGTCGAATTTAGAAGGACGATGGCAAAGCTTACGGTTCTTTACATACTTTTGATGTGCAGTGTCAGGAAAGTAGCAATTCAAGTGTTGAACTTTACCATTAACTTTCTTGATCTGCTCAACAGTACCTCTGTTAATTTCATTATTAATAGTCTGAGGTGAAACGCCGATAGCTTTAGCTATCTGGCGATTCGAGTAGCCAATTGAATGAAAGGAAGCAATCTTTCCACGTTCAATTTCAGTTAAATGATGTCCTTTAGGACGATTTATGATATTCTGTTCTAGCACCAAGACGAAAAACCTCTTTCATTGTTTGTGTGAGAACTCCAATGATACCTGATTTTTACGTCTTGGTGTTTTTATTTTGTCATTTTTCTAAAGTGGCTAACTTGATTATAAAATTCGCCAAAAATATAAACTATAACAAAATCAAAATTTGGTTTTGTTATTTTTTTGTTTTTCAATTGCGATAATTCAATTGAAAATCTATAATGTAATCGATTTTAATGAATTGAATTTTAATTTTATGAAGGGGAATGAAAAATGAATGAGGATGCTTCCAAAGTTGTCTCAGTCGAGATGTTACCGGATTTTTCTTTGATGATTGAATATAGTGATGGTACAAAAGAACATGCTAAAAGCATTCTTAGCGATGGTTTGGTCGGACCAGACGATTCTTTTAAAAATAAATAACATAAAATTTGAATTTTTTTGAAACCCCTCTAATTTCACAACATATAATTTGACGTGATAGAATTAAAGAATATTAGATGGTTTATGGTCTTTAATATAGTAAGGATGGGGATTTCTATTCTAAAAATTCAAAATGGTATCAGTAAATTTATTTTAGGTGTTTTAGCAATTTTTACGACATTAGTTCTTTTTGAAATGTCGACATTTTATTATGAAAATTACGCCACAGTAAATCGTGCTTTTAACTGGGGTAGTTTGTTGCTGGCTCTGTTATTTGTAGGAGTAGCTGGTTATTTTCTAGTTAAAATTAGTGACCGAAATAAAAAGCTCAATTGGGCACTTCTTTTAGTAATGCTGGGTATTTTCATGATAGTGGCGACGTCCTGGATTTTAGTTGTACCGAAGACGCAATTGAGCGATTTTGGTAATTTTTGGACGCGAGTACCAGGACTTCAACATGGAGCTAAACTTTATCGAACCGATAATGATTATTTTTCGCGTTTTGCTTATCAATCAGGATATATGGTTTATGTATTGGGAGTTGTGAAGATTTTTGGTTATCATATTTTTGCAATTCAATTTTTAAATGTAATTTATCAAGCTCTAATTTTACTTTTCACATATTTGTTAGCCGTGAAAATTTTTGAAAATATTAAAGTGACGCGTTTAGCAGTATTGCTATTGATGAATGACCTTGATTGGTTTGCACTGAATAGTCAAGCCAGTAATCAATACTTAGGTTCACTATGTTATTTATTAACATTCTATTTGATTATGCAAGATAAACTTTGGGCATACATTTTGTCAGGGGTAACTTTGACGATTGGTTGTCTGATTAGACCGATTGGACCAGTAATTGTAGCGGGAATTGTGGTCTTTGCAATACTCTATACAATGTTTGAAAAAAACAAATTCAATTATCGAAAACCTTTGAAAATTTTGTTATCATTGCTGATTTATCTAGCACTATTTTCTTTGGCAGGTTGGGGAATTAAAGCTTCTGGACTCAATGCTTATGGATTGTCTAATTATGATCCTGAATGGAAATTTGTTACCGGATTGAACTATCAATCCAATGGGACTTATTCACCTGATATGGATCGGTTAATTGATGCAAGCAAGCCACGTAAGGTTATGAGTAAGAAGGAAAAAGCGGCTTTGCACCAAGAAATAAATTATTTAAATAAAAATAATAAGTGGTTGAGTTTATTTATCAACAAGGTCGGTGGATTATGGTCGCAACGTACTATGGCTACTAATTTTACAGGTTACAATCAGAATCACTCGGCCAAGACGGTTGATCGAATTGATTATTTAGCTTATGTTGGCTCGATTATTTTAATAATCTTTTCATGGATAGGATCGTTTAGCTTATTCAAAACAAAATTCAGCAATAATATATATTTATTGTTGCTACCAATGTTAGCATTTGCGGCTGCGCAATTGTTGATTGAAGTTCAGGGAAGATATCGGATTGAATTTTTACCAGTCATCGCAATTTTAGCGAGTTTAGGATTGTATCAATTTTTTATTAAAAAAGATGTTTAGAATTAAAAAACTATCTGGTCAAATGGCTGGATAGTTTTTTTTTGTAAAAAAATTTATGGTCTCAATCGCCAATCTGACAGTTAATTGACCAAGTCAAGGGAAAAATTTGAGTCGGACTACTTGAAATTTAGAGCTGACTTTAAATTAAAAAAATCATTGCTAAGCAAACTTGAGAGATATTAGAATAGTAATTGCGACTTTGAATTTTTAATTATGAATTAAAATCCAAATTGGATATTTTTAATTTTGAAATTGCCTAAATATCAATACGCAAAAATATTTCTAAAATGTCAATAGAAATAGTTGAACACTATATATTGTTATCACAAGGAATTAAAGGTACTATATATAGTGTTATTTCAAATGTGTGGAGTGAATATTAATGAATACGATTAATAAAATTATTTTATCAGATGACTTTATCGACGAAGTCAAAAAAACAATTAAACCCCACTGGGGTGAGTTAGGTTGGGTTACTTATAAACGTACTTACGCTCGTTGGATCCCAGAACTTGGACGTACTGAAAATTGGTCAGAAACAGTTAAACGTGTTATCGAAGGAAATATCAATCTTGATCCACGTTTGAAGGATGATTCATTAACCGATGAACAATATGCCGGCTTGGTTAATGAAGCTAAGAGTCTTTATAAATTGGTTTATGGTTTAGCTGCAACACCATCAGGTAGAAACCTTTGGATTTCTGGAACTGAATATCAACATCGCAATGGTGATGCTTTAAACAATTGTTGGTTTGTTGCCATCAGACCACAAAAATATGGCGATAGTCATATCGTACCTTCTTACTTGAAGCAGGATCAATTAGCTGTTTCAATGCCATTCTCATTTATGTTTGATCAATTGATGAAGGGTGGCGGTGTTGGTTTCTCTGTTGTACCAAGCAACATGAAATTGATGCCTGTTGTTGATAACAAAGTTAATTTAACTGTTCTTATTGGCAAAGAGAGCGCCTCATATGATGATTCAATTGCAGCCGGTGCTGTTGACCGCGATGAATGGTTAAAGAGCCATGAGCTTGAAAATACACGTAATTATGAACTTCCTGATACTCGTGAAGGTTGGGTAGTTGGAAATGCTAATATGATCGATGCTCACTTTAACGATACTAATGACGGTTTGAAAGATGTTGTTTTAGATATTACTAAGATTCGTGCTAAAGGTGAAAAGATCAAAGGTTTTGGTGGAACAGCTTCAGGTCCTGTTCCTTTGATTGAAATGTTCTTTGATATCAACGAAGTTTTGAACAATGCCGTTGGTAGAAAATTAACATCCGTTGACTGTACTGATATGGGTAATTTGATTGGTAAGACAGTTGTTGCTGGTAATGTTCGTCGTTCAGCTGAGTTAGCTTTAGGTGGCGCTACTGACGATGACTTTATCACTATGAAACAAGATCAAAAGAAACTTTACCATCACCGTTGGGCTTCAAATAACAGTGTTGCTGTTGATTCGAAGTTCAATAAGTATGCCCCAATTGCTGATTCTATTACTCACAATGGTGAACCAGGAATCGTTAATCTAGAATTATCACGTAACTATGGTCGTGCCATTGATGGGTATCAACCAGGTATCGATGATGGTGTTGAAGGGACTAATCCTTGTGGTGAAATTTCTTTGAGCAATGGCGAACCATGTAACTTATTTGAAGTCTTTCCATTGATTGCTCAAGAACAAGGTTGGTCATTGGAAGAAGCCTTTGAATTAGCAGCTAGATATACCAAACGTGTTACATTTAGCAGTTATGATTGGGAAGTCTCAAGAACTGTAATTCAAAAGAATCGTCGTATCGGAGTTTCAATGTCTGGTATTCAAGACTGGATTTTGACAACCTTCGGTAATCGTGTTGTGACTGGTTTTGAAACTGCCACAGATCCCGAAACAGGAGATACTATTCAAAAGCCAATTTACGATCAACGTGTTGCTAAGAAATTTGATGATTTATATCATTCAGTTGTTGCAGCTGATAAGGAGTACTCAAAGGAATTAGGGTGTAAAGCCTCAGTTAAACATACAACAGTTAAACCATCTGGTACTGTTGCCAAATTAGCTGGTGTATCCGAAGGTATGCATTTCCACTATGCAGGTTACTTAATTCAAAGAATCAGATTCCAAGACAGTGATCCACTACTACCAGCTCTAAAGGCTTGTGGATACAAGATTGAACCTGATGTTTACACAAAACATACAATGTGCGTTGAGTTCCCAGTTAAAGCTGCCAATGCTGACGATCCTAATTTTGCTTCAGCTGGCTCAGTTTCAATTGCTGAACAATTTGCTACACAGGCCTTTTTACAAACATATTGGTCTGATAATGCCGTTAGTTGTACAATCACATTCCAACCTAACGAAGCAGATGAAATCGCACCATTGATGTATCAATACAGACACGTAACAAAGTCAACTTCACTATTACCTTATAGTGGTGCTGATTTCAAACAAGCTCCTAAGGAACCAATTGATAAGAAAATTTATCAAGAACGTGAATCAGAAGTTAATGAAAACGTAGCTGCAGTATTTGCTGAACAAAATGATAATCATGACAAAAAAGATATCGAATTAGTCGATCAATCAGACTGTGCCGGTGGCGCTTGCCCAATTAGATAGAGAGCGAAACAAAGGTGAAGGCAAAATTAAATTATTAGCTTGAAACTCGGTCTTCTACTAACCTTGCTACGCAAATTAAATAAAATGAGGATCTACAAATTTTTTACTACCGACTGATCTCTTAGTTCTAGTATTATCTGGTGTTTTAAATCTACGAATATAGAAATTTTAAATCAAAAGAACGGCCTCCATTAAGTATTCAAGATATATCCTTTACTTGAATCTCTTAATAGAGGTCGTTTTTATTTTACAAAATTATGTATTAAACACATTTCCAATTCTTGCGGAAGATGGGAATTTAAGTACATTCATATTTTAACTAAATTTGGGTAAGAACCTTTTAACAAATTTGTGTTTTTGTGTTTATTTTATTATTGTAAAACGATATTAAAATGTTGATTAACAAAAATTAATATCTGTAGTAGAATACGACATAGGGGGTGCTTGAAATGAAAAAAATATCAAGCCTTATTTTAAAAGTGTTATCGATCCTAACTGTTGTAGCTCAAATATTTTGTGGAATTGCAGCTGCATCTGTAATCTTCGCAAACGTTGCGGTCTTATTTGTTTCAGGGGAAGCTGCAACAGAGCTTAAGAAGTATGTTTTACAACCATCTAACTTGAGCAAAGGGATGTTGGAATTAAGTGGATTGAATGCTTTATTGATTTTAGTAAGTATAATTTTTGCCTTACATGCATTACGTAAGATTATTAATAATATTGCAGAAAGTAACTTTTTTGTAGAATCAAATGTGAATAACATGAAATTAATGGTGGGTTCCGTCGTAATTTTCATTTTGGGTAACATTCTTAGTATGATGTTCTTCTCATTTGGAAATGGTCGAAATTTAAGTTCAGTATTTAGTAATTCTTGGGGACAAATTGGTAGTTATTTGATACTTTTGGCGATTATTTATATGCTATATCTAGTATTCAAATATGGTTTTGAGTTACAACATGATTCAGATACTGTTATTTAGGTGATTGTAAATGATTAAAATAAATCTCGATTTAATGATGTTAAAGAAAAAAATTTCTTCAAAAGAATTAGCTCAAAAAATTGGTATCACACCTGCTAATTTATCGATTCTTAAAACAGGTAAGGCCAAGGGTATCCGTTTCGTTACATTGGAAAAAATTTGTGAAGTTTTAGATTGTCAACCAGGAGATATTTTGGAATATCAGAGAGAAGAGTCAAAAGATATGAAGAAAACAGTTTATGAACAAGTTTTTGAATTAGTTGATGCAATGTATAATTCTATAGTTGAAGAATCTGATTTTGATCCAGAAGTTATCAAGGTTCTAATGACGGCAGGAAAGTATCTTAATGAAAAAAAGATGCCACCTCAGGTAATTGCTGCTAAAACGGTCAATGGAATTATTTTGGCCAACATGTCCAATAAGTCAAAACTTGATCAAATTAATTCAGATCGCTTAAATCAATTATTAATGTTATCTCGATCTGAAGGTTACAAGTGGTCATCCGTTGGACCAACTGATTTGAGAGTTCAATTTTAGATTATGCAAGTAAGATATATTCTTTCATTTGAAGGGTTAGTATGTTAATCATCTTTGATGGTTAGTGTGCTGGTCCTTTTTATATTAAATACTATTTTCTATGTTTAATAGTTGAAACGAACTACGCAAGGTCAACTAATTCCAATACTTAGTTAAACCAATTCTTATTTCACTCTTTGACAATTTTAGAAGCATAATACTTTACATATTTTGTTTACAGATGTAAACTTTAAATTGTTGAGAAGACTACAGATGTAAACCTAAAAGGGAAGTGACAATATGACAGAAATCGAAACGATGAGTAAAGCTGAATGGCAAGTAATGAGGATCATTTGGACTTTGGGTCAGGCAACCAGTAAAGAGGTTATTGATATTCTTGAGCGAAAGACTGATTGGAAATCTGCCACGATTAAAACGTTAATCATTCGGTTGCAAAAGAAAAACTTTTTAAAGGCTGAAGAAACCAAACGTCCTTATGTGTACAAGCCACTGATAGATGAGGATTTAGCAATTCATCAGAGTGTGAACAACTTATTTGATAATCTTTGTTGTATGCGAAAGGGGCAAGCAATTAAGGATTTAGTGCAAAACTCTGAGATCTCTCAAAGTGATATTTCTAGTATTGTTGAAGCTTTGAATGCTAAAGCTAAGACAGCTCCAGAGGAAGTTGAATGTAATTGTTTGGAGGCAAATTTATCATGAAAGATATGAATGGAATGAAAATGAATGATAACGATCATTCAGAAATGGATATGTCTGGAATGGACATGTCGGATAGCCACATGATGATGCACGGTGGTCATATGATGGATATGGGGGACTTGAGGAAGAAATTTTGGATTTCGCTTGTTTTGGCAATACCAGTATTTGTACTATCTCCATTTATGGGTTTGAATTTGCCTTTCCAAGTTCAGTTTCCTGGATCTGATTGGATTGTATTAGTTTTAGCTACAATTTTGTATTTCTATGGTGGAAAGCCTTTTATCACTGGTGCCAAAGGAGAACTACAATCTAAGCAACCAGCTATGATGACTTTGATTACTATGGGTATTAGTGTTGCTTATATTTACAGTTTATATGCATTTGTCATGAACGATTTGATTCATTCATCACAACACATAATGGATTTCTTCTGGGAATTATCATCCTTGATTGTGATCATGCTCTTGGGTCATTGGATCGAAATGAAGTCTACCATGAGTGCAGGTAATGCTTTACAGAAAATTGCCTCACTGGTTCCAGATCAAGTTCATATGGTACATGATGGAGAAACGATGGATCATGATATTTCCATGGTCAAAGATGGAGATATCGTTGAGATTCGTGCCGGTGAATCAGTACCATTAGATGGCCATATTGTTAGTGGGTCTAGTTATATTAATGAGTCATTAATTACTGGTGAATCTAAGGCTGTAAAAAAAGAAATTGGTAGTAAAGTTGTTGGTGGTTCTATCAATGGTGAGGGTACAATACGTGTGAAAGTTGATAAAGCTGCCAATGAGGGTTACCTATCGCAGATCAGTAAACTTGTATCTGATGCACAGAATAATCGTTCTAAGACACAAATGTTGGCCGACAAAGTATCAAGCTGGCTATTCTATGCTGCTTTGTCAGTAGGAATTATTGCTTTTGTTTACTGGTTAATTTTTGGTGATATGAATACAGCTTTAAACAGATTAGTCGCTGTTTTGGTGATTGCTTGTCCGCATGCTTTAGGATTAGCTATTCCTTTGGTTATGTCACGTAGTACATCAATTGCTGCAACTAATGGTTTAATTATTCGCGATAATCAAGCTATGGAAAATAGCCGTAAAATCGATTACATCGCAATGGATAAGACTGGAACTTTAACTGAAGGTAAGTTCACTGTTAACGGTTTGAAGAGCATTGATTCCACAGTTGATGATGGTAAATTATTATCAGTTATTGCTGGTATTGAGAGCGGATCTAGTCATCCTATAGCTAATAGTATTGTGCAATATGCTAAAGATAAGAAAACTGAAATAGCCAATTTTGATAATGTTCAAGCAATTAAAGGCTATGGTATGAGTGGAAGTTTAGAGGGACACAAATATTATTTAGTCAATATGAAGTATCTAAAAAATGAGAATATTCCAGTTGATAACAAATTAGTTCAAACGTATTTAGATAAGGGAAATACCATTAGTTACTTAGTAGCAGATAAAAAAGTTCTTGGTTTTGTAGCTTTAGGTGATCGGATTAAGAAGAACACGATTGAATTTATTAAAGAGTTAAAAGCCAGAAATATTACACCTATTATGCTAACTGGTGATAACAAAGATGCTGCAGCAATTATGGCTAAACAAATGGGTATCGACGAATTCAGAGCCGAATTGTTGCCAGAGGATAAGAACAAAGTTATTAAAGAACTTGAATTGTCTGGTCATCACGTCATGATGGTTGGGGATGGTATCAATGATGCTCCTAGCCTTGCTGCTGCAACAATTGGTGTTGCTATCGGAGCAGGTACGGATGTCGCCATTGATTCAGCAGATGTGATTCTGTATAACAGTGATCCATTTGATATTATCAAATTCTTAAAATTGTCCCATCATACTTATCAAAAGACAGTCGAGAATCTCTGGTGGGGAGCCGGTTATAATATCGTCGCAATCCCACTAGCTGCCGGAATTTTAGCAGGAGTTGGATTTGTTTTAAGTCCAGCTGTTGGAGCAATCGTGATGTCACTTTCCACTGTTGTTGTCGCTATTAATGCATTAACTTTAAAAATGTAATTTAGAGAAATTGCTAGATAATGTGTCATTAACTATCCATATTGGATATTCATTTTATAAAATAAAAATTATATAATAATGAATTGTGAATAGCTTAACTATTGAAAAAAACTATTCATGAGGATACACTATGTTTGATATGGGACAGGTGGTGATGAAAGATGGCAACTATCTCTTTCCAATTAGATGATTTTGATGAAAAGGTGATTCGCAATTATGCTAAATCGAAAGATATGAGTATTTCATCTTTTCTTCGTACAGTAGTGATTGAAAAAATAGAAGACGATATTGATGATGAGCTATATGAACAAGCGTTACAAGAATCCAAGAATGGATCTCAAGATATTACGCTAGATGATTTGAAAAAAGCAATGAGTCGGTATTGTTAGATAAAAAAGCAGAGTGATTAATTCTGTATTAAGATAGGTAGTAAGTCCACATTTGTGGATTTACTACCTATTTTTTGAGGAGTGATAATTTTGAATCGAAGAGATCAATTTATTGAGGATCATTCTAAAAATTTTGAAGTTCTTTTAAAAAAGTTAATTACAATTAGAAGTCTTAGTGTCACCGGTGAGGGAATTGAAGATGTTGTAAAATTTTTGACCAATTTGTTAAAAAAACTATTACATGCCGATATTGAAGTGATTCCTACCAAAGGGCATCCCATTATCATAGCAAAGCTTACAGGTACCACTAAAAGGAATGTTTTATTGTACGGACATTACGACGTTATGGCTGCTGGTGATATTTCTAAATGGCAAAGTGATCCCTTTACATTATCTAAAAGAGAAGGACGCTTTTATGGCCGAGGAGTCGGTGACAATAAGGGACAACTGTTGGCTCAAATATTGGGTGTTTATTCTTATTTAGAACTACATCAAACTTTACCTTTTAATGTGACTTTCTTTATTGAAGGTGAAGAGGAGCAAGGCAGCCCAGATTTAGCAGCAGCCGTTAAAGAATTGGCTCAGACAAAATTGAAAACAGTTGATGCAGCCATTGTTGTGGATGGATCAGCTAATCCTGATGGAACCAATGTTTTACGTTTAGGTAATCGTGGTGTTTTTGCTTTTGAATTAATTTCGAAGACGGGACAACACGATAACCATTCAGGCAGTTTTGGTAATATTATGACCAATCCAGTAACTCAATTATTCAATTTTTTGATTAGAATCTATGATGTTAAAACTGGCCAAGTAAAAATACCTCATTTTTATGACGGAATTTTGGAACCAACAGCAGGAGAAAAAGAATGGATAGCAAAATTACCTTTTAATAAAGATGAAATTATTGCACAGGCTGGAATTAATCAGTTGGCAATGGACAAATTTACTTATTATCATAAATTAATGTTTGAGCCTACCTTTAATATCTTTGGGATTAAAGGCGGATATTTACAGAAAGGGGTAAAGACAAGTATTCCCCATGAAGCTTCATTAAAGGTTGATTGTCGCCTTGTTGATCGGCAGGATATCTCTGTCATTAAAGAGAATCTTTTGAAAGTATATCAACCAGAAATTGCTAGTGGACAATTGCAAGTTAGTATATTAGGTGAATTGCCGCCAGAAAAAACGTCGGCTACGTCTGAACAGATTGAATGGCTCTATCAAGCAATTAAAAGGGCTACTGGTAAAGCTTATATAGAACCAGTAATGCCAGGATCAGTTCCAAATTATGTTTGGAAGAACTTTTTAAAGGTTCCTGTTTTTACGATTCCTTACGCCAATGCTGATGAACGTAACCACGATATTGACGAGAATATGACAATTAAGAATTTCTATAATGGGATTCGTATTAGTTATGAAATATTATCTGGAAACTCTTCTGAGATATGAAGCTATGTGCTTTCGAGGATACAAAAAGAGCCGGACACTGAAGATGCCTGACTCTGAATAAATATTTAGTTGATAATGTTAAGACTTTTAGGGCTGAGGATAGGTTATTACTCCAGACTAATCAATTTAATCTAGTAAAATAAAAACGCCTCTATTAAGGGATTCAAGTAAAGAATATATCTTGAATACTTAATGGAGGCTGTTCTTTTACTTATAATAAGGTAAATCAAGAAAGGTGATGATAAATTCAGTTCCTTGACCTACTTGGGATTTGACTTCAATCGCATGACCAAGTTTGTCAATCATCTTTTTAACTAAATACAAGCCCATACCAGTAGATTTACTACCTGATTGACGGCCATTGCTACCGGTGAAGCCTTTGTTATAAATTCGACTAACATCCTGATTGGCGATACCAATACCATTATCTTTGATATGCAATTCGACATTATTATTTTTATTTGTTGTGAAAATAGAAATTTTGCCACCACGATCAGTGTATTTCAAACTATTTGAAATAATTTGATTGAGAATAAAACTCAACCATTTTTCGTCAGTTAAAATTTTCTTATCAGTAATGTCTAAACTGATGCCAGTACGTTTGTTAATAAAGAGACGTTTGTTGGTTCTGATAGAAGCCTTAACAATATTGTTGAGATTCTGTTCTTGAATCAAATAGTCATTGGAAAAGTTATTCAGACGGGCAAAGTAGAGCGCCTGATCAACTAAGTAATCAATTTGATCAATTTCTTCATCAACTAAGTTTTTGTCTAACTCATCATCTTGTGAAAGCTTCAAGGCTGCTAAAGGAACTTTAATATCATGAACCCAAGATTCTGTATACTCCCGTTGATCCTTTTGATTTTGATAAAGTTTGGTCAATTCATTACGGTATTCTAAAGAAATGTTATTAATTTTTTCCTGAATATATTTTTGCTCATTATTGTTAGCACCAACCAGTTCTTTGGATAAGTCGTTTTGATAACTTTCTAATTGTTTGTACCAAAATTTCTTGTGATTGTAAGAAATTGATAAATTTACCACTAGAAAAACCATAGCTAAAATCCATGTATAGATTAGTGTACCAGGATAGAAATTGACGTTAGGGTCGAGAAAGAGAACTATCTCTACAAAAGTAACACCAATCAGTACAATTAAAATTGAATAAATATGATCTTTTAAATATTTGAAAAATGACATGATTTACCTCGTTAAGGAATAATGTATCCTTGACCAACTTTAGTTACAATATAATTTTTGAGACCATACTTCTCGATCTTGCTACGAAGGCGATTGATGTTAACGGTTAGAGTATTATCGTCAACAAAACGCTCATCATCCCACATGAAATTGAGCAATTGTTCACGGGTAACAATTTTGCCCTGATCTTTTAAGAGACGTTGAAGTAATTTGTATTCATTTTTGGAGAGATCAATTTTATTATCATCAATTTCAACTGAACCGCTTGAAAGATTCAATTTCAAACCGTTGTGTTCGATCACATCGCTAGTATTCTTGGTGAAATCGTAAGTTCTACGTAATAAAGCATTGATTTTAGCCACTAAGATATCAACTGAAAAGGGTTTTTCTACAAAATCATCAGCACCCATGTTCATGGCCATAATTTGATCCATATTGGAATTGCGAGATGAGATGATTATAATGGGAATTTTAGAAATTTTTCTAATTTCTTGATTCCAGTAGTAACCATCATAAACGGGTAGATTGATATCTAAAAGAACCAGATCGGGTTTGTATTCGTTAAATTGATCAATGATATTATTGAAATCCTTCGTAATATAAGAATTGATTTGCCATTTGGCAAGGTTCTCACTGATTAACTTGGAGATGGATTGGTCATCTTCGATAATCATAATTTTAGCCATATTAAAATTCCCTCCGTGCTAGAATGAAGACACTGTGTATATAATATGATAACAATAATTATTTAATTATGGAGAAATTACGTTGCAAATAATTGTAAAGAATATTTCAAAAGATTTTGGAAAGAAAAGAAGTGCTGTTCACGCTATTAAGGATATCAGTTTAAAAGTTGAACATGGTGAGTTTTTAGGAATCATGGGTCCTTCAGGTGCCGGCAAGACAACACTTTTAAATATGATATCTACCAATGAACGTCCTGATCATGGTCAAATAATTGTTGATGGTCAAGATCTGACACAATTGCATGATCGTGATCAGACTAAGTATCGTCGTAACAAGATGGGGTTCATCTATCAAAGCTTCGAATTGCTGGACTCTTTGAATGTGAAGGAAAATGTTATTTTACCACTAGCCTTAAATCGGTCAAATAAGAGATTAATTGAAGAGCGTTTCAATTATATGATGAATTTACTTAATATTGAAAAACTGAGCAAACGTAATATTGATGAATTGTCTTTAGGACAGCGTCAAATTGTAGCAGCTGCCAGAGCTTTGATCAATAGTCCGGAGATTTTGTTTGCAGATGAACCAACAGGAAGTCTTGATTCAAAGTCAGCTACGATTTTGTTGAATTATATGCAATTAGTTAATCAACGTGAAAAAACGACCATTTTAATGGCAACACATGATGCCTTTACAGCTAGTTATTGTAGTCGTGTGATTTTTATTAAAGATGGAGTAGTTTTTTCTGAAGTTGTTAATCCTGGTAATCGAGATAAGTTCTTCGAACAGATCATCAATATGCAACGGACGATTGGAGGGGGAAGCTATTTCAATGTATCACAAGATAATTAAGCGTAGTTTATATAATATGCGTGATAGCTATTTAATATACATTCTGGCTTGTGCTTTTGCCATAGGCGTTTTTGGAATTCTGATTTCTTTGGGTGATAATCCTTCGGTTCGAGTTTCACTGCGGTCGTGGAATTCATTTATTTCAGATATAACTGTCATAATGAGTGGGATTTTTGCTTTTTGCGCCTTTATTTATATGGTTTATGTTGGTGGCTTTTTCATTAAACAGCAACGTAATGAGTTTCGAACTTTTGAGAAATTAGGGATGCAACGCTGGGTCATCGTGGCAATTAGTTTTATTCAAACAACGATTGTGCAGGCTTTTGCCTGGATTATTGGTCTGACCACAACTTTAATTTTTCAAAAGTTTATGGGAATGGCACTATTTTATCTGATGCGCTTACGATTTAATTTCATAATGCATATCAGTTGGAATGATGTTTTCCTTTTAACCAAGATATTTTTCTTTTCGACATTGGCTTTGAGTGTGATTAACGCTATTAAGACTTTTTTGATTTTACATCGAAAGACAGTTAAACGTGAAATAAAGACTCGTTGGTGGTTAAGAATTCCAGCAGGACTCTTTGGCTTATTGTTATTGTTTAGCGCCCAGATCTGTACGGTATCGTTATTCTACGATATGCATACGATCAGTTACTCGTCCAAACCAGGTGTCGAGATATTTTTTGTTATGCTGGCTGATATTTTTGGAACATATTTAGTTTATTTTGGATTCTTGCCGACTATTTTGAATACTTTACAGCGAATTCATTCAGTTTCTTATTCAGGAATCAATATGTTCTCTTTTAAATACTTGAAGGAGAGATTGTTTCAAAATATTTCTATCTTATGGTTTGTAACTGAATTATCGGCCCTGGCTTTGATGCTACTGACTTTTTGCTATTTTGGATATCAAGCAGTACATCGTAATTATAATAGCATCTATCCTTTTGAATTGGCTGCTGATAAAAGTACTGTCGGTGTGATTAAGCAGGAACTGAAAAATAGTAAGGCCCACATTAAAGGTGAGTATCAGACAAATGTAAAAGTTAATTTGGTATCTTACTATAAAAAGGACAATCAAGACTATATTCGTCAACCAATGACTTTCATGTCATATAGCGATTATATGTCTTTACCCAAAAGGATGCGAAAATGGAACAGTAAAATTAATTCGCGTGAATTCCTGAAGATTGATTATAACGGATCAATTTTTGAAAATCGTCACTTTAAAGAACATGATATTCAAGTCAAAAATTCGCCTGTCATTGCTACGGTTAAAACAGGAAGCTCGTTTCCATATGGTAGTTCGATGCATTTTGGACCGATGATGGTTGTGCCTGACAAGTATTATCAAAAGATGCCGGCAGAAGTTGAAGATACTTTTTACGGTTGGGATTTTAAACGTGGAGATCGTTTGAGCACGAAACAATTGGAAAAACTCGATAATTTTCGTGATGCTTATTATATGAAAGTTGATTTTAAAAAGACCTTGGATCAATCGACCATTGAAGTATTGAAAAAAGCTCCTGATAGAGGAGAATCAATCTATACTCAAGCTGGATTCTTAAGGCAAGGGAGCATTAAGAAGAATTTTACCCAAGCTGGTGGATTCTATCTCTTTATCGTATCTTTGTTCAGTATTGCCTTGTTGATTGCCTTAGGAAGTGTTTTGACGTTGAGAATCTTATTGAGGGATGATTATCAATCACGACAATTGCGGACATTACAAAAAATCGGTGTCGAAGAAAGTGAGGTCAAGCGTATTGTTCGTCGTGAAAATACGTTAACTTTCCTGATACCGTTGATTTTTGCTCTGGCACAATCAATTGTTGCGATTGCGATGTCGAATACTGGACGGCACATCTCAAAAAATATTATTTTGATCTATGCTGGTTATGTCGTTTTATATGGTCTCTTTGGTTTAGTGAGTTTCAAAGTTTCTTGGCATGGCATTAAACACAAATTTAGTCTGTGACGATTGAGTAACTCTTAGTGAAGAAACCAAAGTCTTCCTCATTAGTACCCTGAATTTGTGATTGAACTTCTAGTTGTAAGTTTTTGTTCCATTGCTTTATTTGATGAGTTTGTGTAAAAGTTTTAAGAATTAAATATTCTCTTGGACTATCTCTTTTTTGAAAGACAGCTGTTGCGGTAGAATTAAAGGAGTATTCATGGAGACTGAATAATTTATTCTCAAATAACTTGGCTTGATCGGGATTGAATTTCAGATATGTCAAGGAATATAACCTATTAAATTCTTGATATTCTCCATTGATACTGCGGTATTGTGCAAAAGTGGACAACTTTTTTATTAAAAGATGGTCTGCGTTCAGACTAAATAAGGGTTTTAATAAAGTATCAGCAGAAGTTTGCTGACTCTTTAAAAAATTATATGTGCCTAGCTTTAATGTTATGTTCATAATTATTGAAATCCTTTCAATTTAAATTTTTTGGAGGTTTCTATGTTAGTTACAGTATTAGGTTTTTACGGAGGGTATCCTTATAAAGGAATTGGTACTTCTGGATACTTATTGCAAAACGACGGTAAAAATTTGTTGATTGATTGTGGTAGTGGTGTTCTAAATTCACTATCTAACTACATGCAACCAACAGATTTAGATGCTGTTGTTTTATCCCATTATCACCATGATCATACAGCAGATGTGGGTGTTCTGCAGTACAATTGGCTCGCTGCTAAGAAAGAAAATCCACTACCTATTTATGGTCATACACAAGATTTTGTCAACTTTGCTCAACTGACAGAACCAAATGCAACTAAAGGAATCGCCTATAACGACTATGAACCAGCTGAGATTGGAACGTTAAAGTTCGAATTTCTCAGAACAGTTCATCCAGTTCCAGCTTATGCGATGAGAATTACCGATAGTAAAGGTAAGGTAATCGTTTATACAGCTGACACCACATATTTTGACGGTTTAGTTGACTTTAGTAAAGATGCAGATTTATTAATTGCTGATACTAATTTTCCGGATGACGTAACAGGTCGTAAATGGCACTTGAATACAAGGGAAGCTGGAACTTTAGCTAAGGATGCTAATGTTAAGCGTCTTATGATCAGTCATTTACCTCAAACAGTTGATGTTGAAACAATGTTAAGTCAATCACAAAAATATGCAGGAGAAATTCCGGTCGTGAATGCCTTCCAAGGTTTAGAAATCGAAGTTTAATCGCAGAGCGATAGGATTCTATTTTCAATGAAAGTACTATAAATAATAACTAATGCAATAAATTAATTCTAGTTTATGATATTTGTGAAAAAAATACATAAACGGCTATTTATTGGGTACATGTTTTCACAATTAAACAAATTTCGAACAAATATTCGTAACTTTTTATTGAAAAACTATAGATTTTATTAATGCAATGGGTTACAATATTATTGTGTTTAAAGAGTTTGATACTACACAGGAAAGGAGAGATTATATATGGTAACCATTTATACATCTCCAAGTTGCACATCATGTCGTAAAGCCAAGGCTTGGCTCGAGGATCATGACATTCCTTACAAAGAAAGAAACATTTACTCAGAACCTTTAAATAAGCAAGAAATTAAACAAGTTTTACAAATGACTGAGAATGGTACAGAAGAAATTATTTCTACACGTTCAAAGGCATTCCAAAACCTTAAGGTTAATTTGGACGATTTAACAATTGATCAATTGTTGGATTTAGTTCAAACAAACCCTGGTTTGTTAAAGCGTCCTATTATTATGGATGATAAACGTCTTCAAGTTGGCTTCAATGAGGATGAAATCAGAAGGTTCTTGCCTAGAAGTGTTAGAACTATGGAACTTCAAAGGGCTCAATTAATGGCTGGATTATAAAATATGAACAGAGCATTTCCTAATGGAAGTGCTCTTTTTTTTGTCTCAAATTTAATAAGGATATTTTGAACAATCTTTTAAAGAATATATTCACAATAGAACAAATATATTTATATTAATTGAAAAAGTATATTCATGACGTTTGGTATAATTCATCTTAAGAAAACGATTTCAAGGTGGACATTATGCATATATTCAGAAAATTCATCTTAAATAAGAATTTTTTTGTCATATTATTGGCAATATTATTTTTGGAAACCCTGTGTATAACTGTTTTTGAAACAAAGGATGTACAGGCAGCTACGGAAAATGATCTACAGCAATTGTTAAATCAAAATGCTGCTAATTTAATGAACAATGAAATTCTTGCACAAACTGATGACTTGATACCCACAGCAGCAACAATTACATATAGTGGCGTCAATGGTACGGCTAATTGGGACATTGACAGTACAGGAAAATTAACGGTTCATTCGGGGCAATTAGCTTATGGTGTGGGCAATTGGAAGAATTATGCTAGTTCAATAAAAAGTGTTTATGTAGAAGAGGGGGTAAAAGTAAATAGTGACTTTGTTACATCAAATGGTAATAATGGAGTTTTTTCAGATTTAGAAAATGTTACGACAATTGATGTAACCAATTTAGATGTATCAGCAGCTAGGACATTGGGATACATGTTTAGTGGTGATAAAAAATTAACAGAAATAATTGGTCTTGAAACTTGGAGAACACCCAAAGTTAATTGGCTCAGTAGTATGTTTTACGATAATAATTCTTTAAAAAGCTTGGATTTGTCGAACTTTGATACTAGTCAAGTAAATAGCTTTTCTAGTATGTTTATGAATTGTCGTTCGTTAGAGTATCTTAATATATCGGGGTTCGATACTTCTAAAGCTGACAGTTTAAATCTTCTTTTTCTGGGGGTTCCTGGTGAAATAATTGGATTAAAAGGTTTGGATACATCCAATATAACTTCTATGAGGTCAACATTTCAGAACGTAAATTTCATTAAAAATAATCCTGATGATATCAAGGATTGGGATGTTTCTAAGGTTACGGATATGTCAGGCTTGTTTGATGGAAGTAAGTTTAATGAGTTGGATTTAAGCAAATGGAATATAGGTAAGGTTACAGACATGTCCTCAATGTTTAATGGTGATAGTAACGTTTCACAAGTTAAAGGAATTAAAGCATGGGATACTTCGGGTGTAGAAAATATGTCTTCAATGTTTGCAGGGGTAACCGATAGTGATCTTTCGGTGGTAAATGATTGGAATGTCTCAAATGTCACTTCAATGTACTCAATGTTCGGCAATTGTTCTAATTTGGCAGAATTAGATTTGTCCAATTGGAGTACTCCGAAGTTAAACAATGTGAAGAGTATGTTTAACAATGATAAATTACTCAACGAAGATACGTTGAAAGGATATGAAACTTTAGTTACTGATAAAACTTTGTATATGGGTTCTATGTTTTCAGGAACAGGATTCAAAACGATTGATTTATCACAGTATGATACTTCCAATGTGAAAGACTTAAGCAGCGTATTTATGGGAACTACTAAATTGCAAAAGATAATTGGTACGTTTGACACTAGTTCGGTGGTTGATATGACATCATTATTCAGTGGCTCGGCTATTACTGACTTTGATGGTTTAAATATTGTTGATTGGGATACCTCAAAAGTTGAGAACATGAACCGTATGTTCCTAGGAACATCGATATCGAATTTTGATTTCTTGAAGGATTGGAATACTTCGTCCCTGACTGATTTAAATTCGACATTTTCAAGAAATACTAAGGCTAAGACGATACCGTTGGTCAATTGGGATGTGTCTAAAGTTAAGAGCTTTTATTCGACCTTTTATGGTTCTAGTGCGTTGGAGAGTTTGCCCATTGAAAACTGGAATGTTACTAGTGCGACAACAATGTATGGGATGTTTTGGAATGCATCTTCTTTGAAAAAATTAGATTTCTCTAAATGGAATACTCCTAATGTGAAAAATTTTTATGCAATGTTGAATAGTACCTCTGGTCTAGAAACAGTCGATCTCTCAGGATTGGATACCACTAATGCAACTGATATGAATTATTTCTTTGGCGCAGAAAGTAATCTGTGGAAGATTACGCTTGGTTCTAAATCAGTTATGAAAAATCTTCAAGGGCAGCCAAATACGACTGGAGTTCAATTTCCAAGTCCGGTTGTAGGTAAAGAAATTAATGATTCATCAACTTCTGAATCTTATAGTGCAATTAGTGATAAATGGCAAGAGGTTGATTACGCAAGTGGAGGTTCTGATCATCAACCAGTGGGAAATCTCTTTTCAGCACAAGAAATTGTTGATCAATTTTCCAACATAGGTAATCCAGTTACTACTTATGTTTGGCAGCAACATCCAATGATTAATATCAAAATGCAAGTACCAGATATTGATTTTGGTACGATCAATAATGCACCGCAGATCTTTCATCGAAAAGATAAAAATTTTGCTATAACGATTAATAACAACAATTATCCATCCGATAAAGTTGTTTCAAAAATCATGGTTTCTTTATCTGAACCTTTAATCACGTCAGATGGTCGAAATACTTTGGAGAATGCCTTAGTTTATCATGAAGAAGGAAAGGATCAGCAAATTCTATCAGATACTCCAATCACGGTTTATGAAAAAGAAATTCCCGATGGTATTAGTTCCATTAATTGGGATGATGAAAATGGCATTTTGTTAGATATGAGCAATCAAGGTTTTGTTAAGAGTGATAGTTACTCAACCACTTTAAATTGGACTATGATTAACAGTTTATAAGTCGTTACTTTTGACTAGTTTTTCGAGTTTTAGTATATTATTTGAATGACTCGAATTATCGGTATATGATAGTTGAAATAGTTTATAAGACTGTTAGAATGTAGATACAGAATTGAGGTGACTATGATGGAGATGGATCGACTTAATGAGAATACAATCAGAGTCATTCTTAGTACGGAAGATTTACAAGAACGTGGTGTAACTGTTTTAGATTTGTTAGGTAACAAAAAACAAATCGAATCGTTCTTTTACAGTATTTTGGATGAGGTTGATAAGGATCATGTCTTTACGAATAACGAACCAGTTACTTTCCAAATAATGCCAAACAAAGCAGGTTTGGAGTTGTTGATTAGTAAGAGTGATGATTCTGAAGATACGGATTCATTGCCATTAAATGGGCTACAAGGTTCAGTCGTTAATAATAATGATGATACTAACGAGGCAAAGATGGGTACTGAGGAATATGATAGTGATACAGCACCATATTTGAATGACCCGGATACACCTACGAAGACGATTATTGTTGAATTTAAAGACTTTGAGGACTATGTCCAATTGGCTGATTTATTACACTTAGAAAGTGGAATTTCAAATCTTTGGGAATATGACAATAAATATTACTTGCAATTGATTCTATTCACAGATGAGATGCATGAAATGACTTATAGTGATGTTTTAGCTTTACTTAGCGAGTATAGCTTTAAAACAAAAGTCACAGCGGCTGTCTTATCAGAGTATGGTAAGGAAATTATGTCCAAAACAGCGTTGGAACTTACTAGATATTATTTTGATAAATAAAACCAACTCAATCAGAGTTGGCTTTTTTTTGCGTAATTTTAATTAGAGGTGATAGAAGTGTACGCTGCTTTAAATGAGTCCGGCCTACTAGTTGATGCGCTAAAAGCAAAGAAAGAGGATAGCTATTATTGTTGTTATTGTAAACAAAAAGTTAAATTGATCACTACACAATCACGGATTTACTTTCGACACAAGAATAAATGTAACAATGAAATAAATGAACGACTGATTCATCGAAAAGGTAAAAAGATATTGATGAATGAATTGAGCAAATTGAATTTGCAATCCTTGAAGAGTGAAGTTTATTTGTCAAAAATTAAACAACGACCAGATATTCTAGTTAATGGAAATTTTGCAGTTGAGTATCAGTGTGCACAGATTAATGTTGATATTCTAACTAAAAGGGTCAACGGATATCGTACTGTAGGCATAAAGAATATTTGGATTTTGGGTGGTCACTATTTGAAGGCTAAGTTAGGACGTGAACATTTAAAATTTATTACTTACAATAAAATTTGGCGATTTTATCTGTTAACTTTAGATTCACGACAAGGAGTAATGAAACTTTTTTATAATATTGAATTCATCGGTCCTTTTAATAAATTAATTTATCAAGTGAAAGTTTTTCCAAGAACAAAATTTTACAAATTATTTATATTTCGACCGGAAATGACTCAAAAATCGAGAATATATTCCAATAAGCACTGGTTAAAGAAAATTCGAAAAAAGAATGATTTAGTTTCACAAAAGTTTAAATTAGACTTTTATAATGCACGTAGAATAACTGTGGAAGAGTATCTTAAAAAGGGTAGATTTGAGGCTGAATATCCTATTTTTGCCAATCCGGCTTGGCAAAGACATTGTGGTCAAATATCCAGGCGATTGCGACAGCCATTGTTAAAAAAATAGCTACTAGAAACCCAATTATTAGGATCTCTAGTAGCTATATTCGTTTGTAGAGCTATTTTCTAAATCTATCTAAACTGATAACTGTTCCAGATGAAGAAACGTTACTGGCAACGTCTTGTGGAAGTTCTCGTTCCAACATGATATTAATGTTATTAGTGATATTTTCCTGAGAAGTAGATTCTCCGAAATTATTGATCATCACACCCGGTTTTTCATCGTCATAACAATCAAAGATTACAGCTGTTGGAGCCTTTTGAATATGCATTTCCATTGATAGTTGTTGATCACGTTTTAGACCTTGACTGACACATTGACTTTCTTTGTCAGTCATAATGGATTTGTAATCAAGCCCACTATTGTTAATTACACGTCTGATAGTGTTATCATCAAAGGGATTATTCAAAATATTTACTTGTTCTTGAAGATTCATTAAAAAGTTACGTGCTTTTTTGTTACCCTGACAGGATGCTGCTTTGTATAGTTTTGCAGCTTCAATTACATCTTGAGATGCACAGGTACGTTCCTTAATGTCGGTAATCTTGAAACCTTTTAATTGAACATAATCGTTAATTGTTGCCATATTATAGTTCGTCACAAAATGATATTGTGTATCAATATCGTGTTTTCTAGTGAAGTCAATAATTGCTTGTTCCACTTTTAAACAATACGAACATAATGGATTAATATATATAAATACTTCCCACATTATGTTTCCCTCCATCTCTATTGCAATGTCATTCTACCAACATTTTTAAAAAAGGTAAAATTTTAAACTCAAAGATTGGTAATATTTATATTTGGCGAATTTTATAATCAAGTTAGCCACTTTCAATAAAAGCTCAAAATAAAAACACCAAGACGAAAAAATCAGGTATCATTGGAGTTCCTACACAAACAATGAAAGAGGTTTTTCGTCTTGATGCAAGAAAATGATACCATAATACGACCTAAGGGACACCATTTAACTGAAATTGAACGTGGTGAAATAGCTTCGCTTCACCTTTTGGGATTCTCAAATCGTAAGATTGCTCACGCCGTTGGCGTTTGCCCTCAAACTATTAATAATGAGATCCGCAGAGGGACCGTAAGACAGGTTAAAAAGGTTAATGGGAAACAATATTTCTCTAATGATTATTACCCTGATACCGCTCAATTACGTTATGACACGCTGCGTAAGCAGTGTCATCGACCTTCTAAGTTTAATCGAGTTAAACAATTCCTAAGCTACTTTGTAGAACAGTTCAAACAGGGGTGGTCTCCAGATATAATCGCAGGTAGATCACGTGTCGATGGGTTATTCTTTAAAGATGAAATGGTATCAACTACCACTCTTTATAAGTACATCGATGAACAACGTTTAGAGATACGTAATATAGACTTAACCGACAAAATGAATAGATCTACCAAGCTACACGTTTCGAAGAAACATAAGCGTCTATTGGGTAGAAGTATCGAGGAACGTCCTGAGAGCGTTGACTTGCGAGAAGATTTTGGTGACTTTGAAATTGATACTATCGTTGGTAAGAGAAATGGTCACGAGAGCGTAGTCTTAACACTTATTGAGCGTAAATCCAGATTCGAGATAATGCGACTTATTGACGGTAGAGATGCCGACTCTGTTGATTACGCTATGGAAGAGATCAAACATAATTACGGTCACATTATCAACTCGATAACCGCAGATAATGGTCCTGAATTTGCTAATCTCGATTCTGTTATGTCTGGAGTTTCAGATGTTTATTTTGCACATCCATATACTTCCTCAGAAAGAGGAACCAATGAAGCACATAATAGAATGATTCGTCGTGACTTGCCCAAAGGGCTGTCACTCGATTCTATTGCTCCAGATTTAGTATCCTCTATTGAATCAAAGCTCAATGATATGCCTAGAAAGTTGTTGAACTACAAAACTCCACGGGAACTATTCACTAGTTTCTGTGGAGTTTAGAAATGCACTTTTCTGGCACTGATATATTTCGTATTTATTTTTTGGACAAGTGGCTAACTTGTTCTTGTAATTTTCGAATATTTATATTTAGATGAATCTTTTACAAAACTACGATATATTTATATTAAAGCGAGGTTATTATGTCAGAAATCAAATGGAATGAATTTTTGATACCTTATTCACAGGCAGTTGATGAGTTAAAAATTAAATTTAGAAACCTACGAAAAGAGTTTCTTGAAAAGAATGAACATTCACCCATTGAATTTGTGACGGGACGTGTTAAAACGGTTGATAGCATTAAGGAAAAGATGCGTCGCCGATTTATTTCTAAGGAATTATTGGAACAAGATATGCAAGATATTGCAGGAATAAGAATTCAGTGTCAATTTGTAGAAGATATTTATGAAGTGGCTAAATTATTACATATTCGTGAAGATATGCGAGTTATTGAGGAACGTGATTACATTGCTAACAGTAAGCCAAGTGGTTATCGTTCATATCACGTAGTAATTGAATATCCAATTCAAACGTCTAATGGACAGATAAACATCCTTGCCGAGATCCAAATTAGAACTTTAGCAATGAACTTCTGGTCAACAATTGAGCATTCGTTAAATTATAAATACAAAGGTGATTTTCCTGAAGAGATCAATGAACGATTGAAACGAGCCGCTGAAGCTTCCTTCATGTTGGATGAAGAGATGTCCAAAATACGAGAAGAAATTCAAGATGCTCAGCAATACTTTACAGATCGAAAACGGGATTTAAATGGCCCAACGGAGCAGGATAAAAAATGAAATTATGGATTAATAATAATAATAAAGAACAATCAGTTCAAGCAGCAAATAAATTACGTAGCAAGTTGTTAAATGCTGGTTTGATTTTGGATCGTCGTAATCCGCAATTAGTTATTAGTGTGGGGGGCGATGGAACACTTTTAAGTACCTTTCATGCTTATGCAGCACATTTGGATAGTGTGAGATTCTTAGCTTTACATACTGGTCATTTGGGCTTTTATTCTGATTGGACGGATACAGAGATTGATGAATTAGCTAAGCGAATTATTGAATGCCAAGATAATATTCCTTCAACCAGTTATCCGGTTTTGGATATTGTTGTTGAAAATAAAGAAGGTTCACTCTTTCATGGAATAGCAATCAATGAAACTGTTGTCAGACGTTTGTCCTCTTTAACTATGAAGACGCGGGTTGACTTAGATAAAGAATTCTTTGAGAGTTTTCGTGGGGATGGACTTTGTTTTTCAACACCAACGGGATCGACTGCTTATTCTAAGTCAGTTGGTGGTGCTTTAATTCATCCTAAAATTAGTGTCTTTCAAATGATTGAAATTGCTTCGATTAACAACCGTGTTTATCGGACAATTTCTTCACCAATCATTATTCCTCACAATCAACAAGTTGACCTTTATCCACAGACAGCTGATGATTACGTTATTAGTTGTGATGGAATTACTACAAAGCTCAAAAATGTTAAGAAGATTACAATTAAACTTAATTATCAACGAGCCCAATTTGCCCAATATCGTCATAGACACTTCTGGACTAGAGTAGAAACAGCCTTCTTAGCGCAAAATGAAAAAAAATAATCGTTTCCTAAAATTTATAGTCAATTCTCATGATAAAAAAACTATCCGTAAGTTTCTCGTGCAACATAAATTTTCCTCTAGTCAATTGCACAATATGAAAAATAAAGGCGGACGTATTTTTGTCAATCACAAACAACGACATTTCAATTTTCAATTACATGATGGGGATGAGATGTTGATTGTTCTTAATGCTGAGGAACCGTCTGATTTGATTAAACCAATGACAGGATCAGTAGATGTGATCTTTGAGGATGACTATTTATTAGTTGTCAACAAGCCACCAGGGATAGCTAGTTTACCTGCTAAAGCTCGTGATAGTAAAACCATGGCTAATTTAGTTAAGGGGTATTTAATTTCTAAAAAAGAGAATAGTACGATTCATTTAGTTACTCGATTGGACCGTGATACTTCAGGCCTAATGGTCTTTGCTAAGACATCCTATGCTCATTCATTGCTAGATCAAATTCTTCATACAGAAGATTTCCAAAAATTTTATTTAGCAATGATTTATGGTCATATTCAACCAGCTAATGGATTAATTGATTTGCCTATTGGTATTGATCCAGATGCCTTTTATAAGAGAACGATTGATCATCAAACAGGTAAGAAGTCACAGACTGTTTATAAAACGGTGGAGAATTACAGCAATGGCAGCTTGTTGGAACTTAAATTGCTAACGGGTCGAACTCATCAAATACGAGTTCATTTGTCAGCTAGTGGTCATCCTATTATTGGTGATGATATGTATAGCCAAAAGATTGATCCTAGAATTCGTCGCCAGGCGTTACACTGTTATAATTTACAAATAGTTCATCCAGTAACAAAGGAGTTATTAAATTTAAAGGCGCCTTTACCTCAGGATATGGTAATCTTAAAGGGTGTATTAAGGGGTGAGGGAAATGGATGAAAATGAAAAAAGACTGCAAGAAAAATTTGAACAGTTAAAACGGTACCTCGATAGTGATGACAAGAAGAGGTTTAGAAAAACCTATCTTGATATGCATTTTTACGATCAAAGTACGTTCTATCTCACTTTAAACAAAGAAGAACGAATTACGCTTTATTCCATCTTGGAACCGGATGAAATGGGTGATATGTTCGATACCATTGAAGATGATAATCTAGCAATTCCTGAATTATTGAAGGAAATGGATTTGGATTATGCTTCGAAGATGTTGAATGACATGTATGATGATAACGCCGCTGATGTTTTGGAACATTTAGACAAAGTTGATGTTGATCGTTTCTTGGAACAAATGCCTCGAAATGATGCTAATAATCTAAGAGGATTGTTACATTACGATACTGAAACAGCTGGTGGTATTATGACCACTGACTATGTTCAATTCCATGAAGAAGAGACGGCTTCTGTAGCTATTAAAGCTTTGAAACAATTTGCAGAAACTGCAGAAACAATTTATTATCTGTATATTTTAGATAGTCACAATGATTTAGTTGGAGTAATGTCGTTACGTGATTTAATTATGTTAGATGATGATGCTACTTTAGGCGATCACATGAATAGTGACGTTATAACGGTGAATGTAGATGCTGAGCAAGCTGAAGTAGCTCAAGTCTTTAGAGATTATGAGTTCTTAGCTGTTCCAGTAGTCGATCATTCAAATAAAATGGTTGGTATCGTTACGGTTGATGATGTTATTGAAGTTATTGATGATGAAGCTCAACAAGACTATTCTGGTTTGGCCGGTGTTAGTATGGATGAGGCCAACAATGATGGCCCGTTTAAGGCAGCCTCAAAACGTTTGCCTTGGTTGATAACACTGTTATTGTTAAGTATGATTACGGCAACTTTAATTAATCACTATGAGAATCTTTTGGCTGAAGCTAGTATTTTAGCGGTCTTTATTTCAACTATTACAGGTACGGCTGGTAACGCGGGTACACAGAGTTTGGCCGTGGCTGTTAGGCGTTTAGCAGTTGAAGAAATTAATCGTCATGAATTTTTGAAATTGATAGGCAAAGAATTGATCACTGGTTTTGTAACCGGACTAGTTACAGGTGTTTCAGTCTTCCTATTAGTTGGTATTTGGAAACATAACTTTGTTTTAGGTATGGTTATTGGCTTAGCAATGTGTGCCGCTATAACGGTAGCTAACTTAGCTGGAAGTTTAATTCCAATGTTAATGTCTAGCTTTGGATTTGATCCAGCTGTAGCGAGTGGACCATTTATTTCAACATTAAGTGATTTGACCAGTGTTTTGATTTACTTCAGCATCGCTGGTGTATTTATGCAATATTTCGTTAAGGTTTGAAAAATCGAACACAGAAATTTGGTCTGTGCAATTCGTTTCTGTCAAAAAATAAGTATTAAAAAAGCTCAGTATAACGACCATCAGGGTTGTTACACTGGGCTTTTTTTAGCTATTTATTAATACCGTCGATAACCTTAGTACCGTGAACTTCTTTGACACCTAGCTTTTCGGCAATAGTATCACAGTTTTGATAATTAACACCACCACCAGGTAGAATTGTAATTCTACCAGCAGCATAATCAACGTATTCTTTGATTTTATCGATGGTCTGATCAATAGGAGTAGTCAACGGGCCACCATGAGTAAGAATTCGGTCGACATCATGATCAACTAACCAATTAATAGTTGATTTCTTATTATCTTCTGCTAAGGCATCGAATGCCATATGAAAAACAATTTGCATACCGGCTGAACCTGCAATTAGTTGTTCCATGGCATCTTCATCTAAATCGCCATCAGGAGTCAAAGCACCAAAAGCAACTCCGTCAACACCTAATTTTTGAGCCTGAAAGAGATCTGCTTCCATCATTTTGATCTCTAAATCATTATAAACAAAGTCTCCACCACGAGGACGAATCATTTCAACGACGGGAATAGATTTTTCTTGTAAATATTTTGTGCTTTCTTGAAGTACTCCTAAGCTAGGGGTAGTACCACCAACGGCAAGATTGTCGTTTAGTTCAATTCTATTGGCACCTTTTAATACAGCAGTAGGAATATTAGTGAAATTTTCAACAGCAACTTCTTTATAAATAATACTCAGCTCCTCTTATATTTATTCTTTTAAAAATAAAATCCCGACCAATTATAATACAATTGATCGAGATTTAACTAGCATATGAAATTAAGCCATCAATGCTTTAGAACCAAAGTAAGCAATTACGATAATAGCTAAGATGATTCTGTACCAACCAAAGGCCTTGAAATCATTACGTTTAATGTAATCAAGTAAGAATTTGATTGAGGCATAAGCAACGATAAATGATACCAAAGTACCAACAAGAAGAATTATCGTTTGATCACCAGTAAAGGTATTACCATGTTTGAAATATTTAAATATTTTCAAAAGACTAGCACCAAACATTGTTGGAATAGCTAAGAAGAAAGAGAATTCAGTAGCTACGAATCTAGATGTACCAACTGTCATACCACCTAAAATAGTTGCACCGGAACGTGATGTACCAGGAACTAGTGAAAGGACTTGGAAAAGTCCGATTTGAAAGGCAGTTTTGTAAGAAAGACTATCCAGATCAGCTGTTTGAGGTTCTTTATTTTTGAGCCAATTTTCAACGACAATGAATAAAATACCATAAATTAGTAAAGTGGCTGAAATTACTTTCCAACTAGTAAGGTGTTTATCCATCCAGTCATTTAATGGAAGTCCGATAATTACGGAAGGTAAGATAGCAACAATAACTTTAAACCAAATACTCCATGTTTGTTTCTTTTCTACATTATTTTTCTTAGGTGAGAAAGGATTCAATTTGTGGAAGTAGATGAGGATAACGGCTAAAATCGCCCCAAACTGGATAACTACCATGAACATATTGATAAAGGCAGTGGGTTCGTTTAATTTAACGAATTCATCAGCTAAATACAAATGTCCAGTTGAACTGATAGGTAGAAATTCAGTAAAACCTTCGATAATACCAAGGATAATGGTTTTAATGATTTCAATGAACATAATAATTAATTATTCTCCTGACTAAATTTGGAACTAAATAAAGTGTACACATACACACTCAGGAATGGAAATATTATTTTCCAAACTAGTCAAAATTCCTTTTTTCATATTTCTCTTAAAGATAGTGATGTTATCTGAATCTTGGTTAGCTGCGATCAAGTACTTTTCAGAAGGATCTAAATCAAAATCACGAGGGCCTTTACCATCTGATGAGGTAGTATTGATTTTCTTGAGACGGTCACCTTTTTCATTAACACCGAAGAGAGCAATTGTGTCAGCTCCACGGGTTGAAGCATAAAGGAATTTACCATCTTTAGTAATTCGAATAGCTGCAGTAGTATTCTTTTGCTCATCTTTAGCAGCTTCAACTTCATCAACCAATGTCAATCCGGCTGTTTCAGCATTATATTCCATAACTAGAATTTTAGATGATAATTCACAGGCAACGTACACGTATGGTTTGGTTGGATTGAATACTAAATGTCTTGGTGCGTATCCAGCAGGTGCAATATAGTTATTCATCAATTTAGGATTCTTAGCATCAGATATATCATAAATATAAATACGATCAGCACCATAATCACAAATGATCAACTTGCCATCTGGTGTAAGGCTACTGAAGTGAGGCTTAGATTGATCTTGTTCAACACGAGGGCCATGACCTTCAAATTTAACTTCAGAATAGTGTTCGATTTTACCGTCGTCAGTTAAATGATCGATTTTAACTTTGCTCAAATGGAAATAAGCACTAAAAATCAAATTACTACTAGCATCGAATTTAACATATGATGGGGAAGTTTCTTCCGAGAAGTCTTCATCCAATAATTTTGGTTCGTCACCGTTGATATCGTAAACAACAATACCACCACGATCACCTTTTTTAGCTAAAGCAATCAATTTCAAATCGTTTGTTACGTCAATATATGTAGGACCGTTTAATTCAACTAGGACTTTAGGTGTAGATAATTCACCGTTGTCGGAATTGAATTCAGCTGAATAAACACCTTTACCAGCTTTTTTTGTGTAACCACTAAAGAGAACCTTTTCAAACATTACAAAAACCTCCAAACATTGTATAGTATATAGTATATTCTTAATAGAAAATTTTTGGGGAGTACTTTATGAAAGAAACGCCGGAAAAAAGAAAAAGTTGGTTTTACCAATGGTTCTTGAATAACCAATTGACGGTGATTTTGATTAATGTTTTCTTGGTATTTTTGATTATCTATTTTTTTTCAAAAATAAAATTTGTCTTTGATCCGCTTAATCAAATTTTAGGAATAACCATGCCACCGGTTATTTTAGCCTTGGTATTGTATTATTTGATTAATCCGTTGATCAATGTTTTAGAAAACAAATTTCATGTTAATCGAATCATTTCAATCACATTTGTTTTTATTATTATTTTGGCACTATTAATTTGGGGCGTTATGTCCTTGATTCCGTTCGTTCAAGATCAGATTGATTCATTGGTTAAGAATTGGCCACAATATTGGAATTCATTGAATAAAAGCTTGCAAAATATGTTTTCTGATCCTAAGTTGCACATGGTACGTCAACGTTTAGTACAGACAAATGCCAGTATCACAAAGAGCTTTGAAAAATCGATGGATCAGATTTTACCACAAACAGTTAATAATATTAGTTCTGCTGTTAGTGTTTTAACGAATGTGGTTGTTATTATTATGACAGCACCATTCATTTTGTTCTTTATGCTAAAAGACGATCGTAAATTTAAAGAATCAATTGTTAAAGTGATGCCTAATCGTATTAAAAAGTCAGTAGGCGATATGCTTTCTGAAATCAGTCAATCGTTGAGTTCATATATAACAGGCCAATTGACCGTAGCATTTTGGGTTGCTGTGATGTTCTTTGTCGGTTATTTAATTATTGGACAGAGATATGCTTTAGTTTTAGGAATTGTAGCTGGAATTTTGAATTTGATTCCTTATATCGGTTCGACTTTAGCTTTAGTTCCTTCACTGGTCATTGCGGCTTTTATTGCACCATCAATGGTATTAAAAGTTTTGATTGTTTTTGTAGTCGAACAAACGGTTGAGACCCGTGTTATCTCTCCAATAATTGTTGGTAATAAAATGCAAATGCATCCAGTTACAACTATTTTGGTTTTGCTAGTTTCAGCAGGGATGTATGGTTTGGTCGGTATGGTTGCAGGTATTCCAATCTTTGCTATTTTGAAGATTATTTTTACCCGATTCTTCAATTGGTTTAAACGTAATTCCAGTTGGTATGATGATGAAGATGCTCAAAATCTGGATACAGAATCAGAAACGAATCCAGATAATGAAAAAAAATCTCAAGAAAATCACAAATAATTCATTTTTGTGTTGTCTAGACCGTACATGTCGTATATAATACACTATGAGTTTGCGGTTATTTGTTTTTCTCAGAAGAGATTTTGACAAAAGCAAGTAAACATAAGGCTTTACTAGCGCATGTCCTTGCTGTGGTGTTCACCGAGGGTATGCGCTTTTTTGTTTAAAGAAGGAGAAGAAATAAATGACTAATCACATTGCTTTATATGAACCATTAATGCCAGCTAATACTGGTAATATTGCTAGAACTTGCGCCGGTACTAACACTAAACTACATTTAATTCGTCCGTTGGGATTTAGTACAGATGATGCACATATGAAACGTGCAGGGTTAGATTATTGGGATAAAGTTGATATTACTTATCATGACAATTTGAACGATTTTTTAGATTCCATTCCTGATGATAAGTATTTATACTTGATTACAAAGTTCTCAGATAAAGTTTATAGTGATCAAGATTTCTCGGATACTTCGAAAGATCATTATTTCTTATTTGGTAAGGAGACAACTGGTCTTCCAGAAGATTTCATGCGTCGTAATCCTGAAAAATGTTTAAGAATACCAATGAGTGATAACATTAGAGCACTTAATTTATCAAATAGTGCTGCTTTAGTAATTTATGAAGCCGTTCGTCAACAACATTTTGCAGGTTTAGAACTAAGTCATCATTACGAAAACGATAAGTTAGACTAAAAATAAGTTATTAAGGAACTCGTTATTATTTTAAATACAAGGGGTAAATTAATATGAAAATAAATAAAGGTGAAGTTAAAGTTCAATCGTTCCATTACGATGTGGAATCACCAAGTGCTGATGTAAAGACAGAATTAAACATCAATATTGAACATCCAGAATTCAAGGATGAGAATGGTGAACCATTGAATGAGGATGAAGGTAAAATTTTACAAGTGGTTGTACCATTCGAAATTCATCCAGAAAATGCACCATTTAAAGTATCCGGTTTGATTGGTCAAGTGGTCCAACCAATTGGTTTCCATGGTGAAATTCAAGATTTAGAGGCTAAAGATGTTCAACAATTATCACGTCCGGTAGTTGAATACATTGAAACGTTGACTTATCAAGTAACAAGCGTCTCATTGAATCGGGGATTCTCGTTGAATTTTAACAAAGATATTGAAATTGAACCCAACCAAGCATTGAAGGATTTGAAGAATAAAGAGTCTAATAAATAAAAACAGTCCATGCGGGCTGTTTTTTTTGAGTATCAAAACAGGTATAATTTTAATTGATTATTTATAGAATCGTGTGAGGTATTTATGGCAAGAAAAAAGGCAACTTCGAAGCCTAGAAAGAGAAAAACAACTACAAACAATTCGCGTCTGATTAGGTCATTAATTAGTTTAGTTTGGATAATATTGTCAATTTTAGGTTTGTTCAAATTTGGAATTGTCGGTAAAACGTTTGATAATCTATATCGAATGTTAGTAGGAGACAGTTATCCAGTCTTATTGATCATCAGTATTTTTGTTGCGGCGTTCGTTATAGCAACAGGAAGAATTCCCATCATGACGCCAAAGAGAAACTTTGGACTGTTGTTTGTATATTTAGGGTCACTAATTATTTTACATGGCATATTTTTCTCTAGTATGTCGTTATACCATAATTATAATTTAGTAACTTGGAATACTTTGGCAGCTGATATGACTCAGGTATCAGTCGATAATTCAGTTGGTGGCGGTATGATTGGTTCATATCTATATAGCTTTTTCATGCCAATGTTTTCAACCGTTGGAACATATTTTGTAACTGCTTTGATTATCTTCATTGGAATATTGATGTTATTTAATGTAACGATGAAACAAGTCTCAATTGTAACGACTAATGTACTAGTTTACTTTAAGCATCTAGCTATCAAAATTAAAGATGCTGTTACTGGTAAGTACGGTGATTATGTCGATCAGAAAGCTGTTGAAAAAGAAAAAGCATCACGAGTTAAACCAGAACCTGTAATTGAACGTGATGATAATAAGTTTAAAGATGTTAATAGTTTTGCTAAGAAAGAATCAGAACCTTCAACTGATGATTCTGATTTTCATATTGATATGCCTAAGGCACCGGAGTTGAAACCAAATTTGGCCGATTCGACTTCTAATAGTACAGCTGAAGTTGTTTCAAAACCTTATGGAATTGATGGAACTAAAGATAAAGATTTGCCAGAACCAGTTAGCTCCAAAGCGGTCGATACTGACGATAGTGACTATAAATTGCCAGGATCAGACTTGCTCAAGCAAATTCCACAGACTGATCAAAGTGCAGAAGTGAAATTGATTGATGACAATAAAGACAAATTAAAGAAGACTTTTAAGAGTTTTGGCGTCGATGTTGAGGTCAAAAAGGCTAGTCTAGGACCAACTATTACTAAGTATGAAGTTCAACCAGCTGTCGGAGTGAAAGTAAGTAAAATCGTTAATTTGGCTGATGATTTAGCTCTAGCGCTTGCAGCCAAAGATATTCGAATTGAAGCTCCGATCCCTGGTAAGTCTTTTGTCGGTATTGAAGTACCTAATCAAACAATTTCGACAGTATCATTTCGTGATATAACTGAGAATCAAAAGGATAAAACACATCCATTGATTGTTCCGTTGGGAAAGGAAGTTTCTGGTAATATTATTGAAGCCAATATCACTAAGATGCCCCATTTATTAATTGCTGGGTCAACTGGTAGTGGTAAATCTGTAGCTATCAATACTATTATTACCGGTATTCTAATGAAAGCTAAGCCTAGTGAGGTCAAATTGATTCTAATTGATCCTAAGATGGTTGAGTTAAACGTCTATAACGGAATTCCCCATCTCTTGATTCCTGTTGTAACTGATGCTAGAAGGGCTGCAGGTGCTTTACAGAAGGCTGTTAAAGAAATGGAACGCCGTTATAAACTATTTGCAGAAACTAGTCATCGTAATATTGGTGAATACAATGCAGATGTTGATAAATTCAATAAAACTGCTACGGATGAAGACAAAATGGAACGCTTGCCTTATATCGTCGTTATAGTTGATGAGTTATCTGACTTAATGATGGTTGCTGGTCATGAAGTTGAAGCGGCAATTGTTCGCTTGGCTCAAATGGCTCGTGCAGCCGGATTACACATTATTATTGCAACACAGCGTCCATCTGTTGATGTTATTACTGGATTGATTAAGGCTAATATTCCATCACGTATTGCTTTTGCTGTTTCTAGTGGGGTCGATTCAAGAACTATTTTGGACTCTGTTGGGGCTGAGAAGCTTCTAGGACGTGGTGACATGTTATTCCAACCAATTGGGAAGAGCAAACCAATTCGTTTGCAGGGAGCTTATATTTCCGAATCAGAGGTTGAAAATGTAGTTAACTTTGTAAGTAGTCAGCAAGCGGCTGATTATGATGAAGATATGATTCCAACGGACGTTGATGAGGGTGGTTCGACGAGTGATGATAAACCTAATGATGAATATTGGGATGATGCTGTTGAGATGATTGTTAAACAACAGTCTGCTAGTGTTTCGATGCTACAAAGAAGATTCCAGATTGGTTATAATCGTGCTGCTCGGATGGTTGATGAAATGGAAGATAAGGGTATTGTTGGACCTTCAGAAGGTAGTAAGCCAAGGAAGGTTTTAATTACCGAGGAACAGTTAGATACAATTAGAAAAAATCAGGTGAAAAATTGAAAAAAAGATTAGCAAAAAATATTTTTTTGAATATTAATCCAATAAAAAAATTCCGTACTATCAAAATTCAAATAGATTTCTTACGTCCATTAAATAAGGATGAAATGACTAGTCGACGCTTGTTGGCAAATGTTTTATCAAATTCAACGAAAGATTATCCTAGTTTTCAAGCGATAAATGATCGTGAAATGGATCTCTATGGATCAGAGATAAATGTTTATACACGCAATTTATTGAATTTCAATGACTTGGCTTTCAGTGTGGAGTTTGCTGATCCTGCATTTTTGATTGATGGAAAGACTCAAATTAAAGATAATTTAGATTTACTTGGAGAGATTATTTTCAAACCTAATTTGGATGGAGCAAATTTTGATAATGAAGCTTTTTCCACTGAAAAACGTAATTTAATGTCTAATTTATTGTCAATACAAGATAATCAAGATTTAGTCAGTTCGCTCGGCTTGATCAAGTTGATTTATCGTGATGATCCTAATCGTCAGGTTCCAATTTTTGGTAGTGTGGAGCAATTAGAGAAATTGAAAAATGATCAGCTTTTAAAGGCATATCAAGATATCATTGCTAACGATTTAGTGATTATTAATGTAGTTGGTAATATTGATGAGACGGAATTTTTGGAATATTTGAATGAAAGTATTTTTGCTGAAAAATTAAAGAACGATCGCAATGACTTAACTATCTCTTTCAGTAATTTTGACAATTTAATTAAGAATCCAGCTAATCAAATAGAACATAAGCACTTGAATCAGAGTCGTATAGGCTTAGCTTATGCAACCGAAGGTGTCTCTAAGGATTTCAATCGTTTGGCACCACAAGTCATGAATTTGATTCTAGGTGGCGATGATCAATCACAACTTTTCTTGCAAGTACGTGAGAAAAATAGCTTGGCATATTCAGTTTCAAGTACTTATCAACCAATCAGTCATTTGGTAACGATTCAAGCTGGCCTGGATGCAAAGTCAATTGAAGAAGCTTTAAGATTGATCAATGATCAAATTGCTTATATTAAGAATGGTAAAGTTACAGATGAACAAATCAAACATGCTCAAAAAGTGATGCTTACACGGAGAAAAATATCTACCGATTCAATTCAGTATTATATTATTCGTAGTATTTGGGAGACCATTTATCCTAAAACTTTGTTGACCAATCAACAATTTGAGGATGAATTAGATAGCCTAGATAAAAAGCATGTGGCAAGTGTAGCTACACATATGCATGCAATCGCACAGTATCAATTGATTGGAGACTAGGGATGACAGAGAGATTACAAAAATATACTAAAAAATTGGCAAATGGATTTGAAATTGAAATTGTACCTTTGCCAGGATTTAATCAAGTCTATAGTGTTGTTATGGCTAATTTTGGTTCAGTTGACACCAAGCAAGGCATTAAAACTTTGCCAGCTGGAATTGCTCACTTTATTGAACACAAGCTGTTTGCCAAACCAGGGTATGATGTTTCAGAGAAATTTGCTAAATATGGTGCTAATTCTAATGCCTACACTAGTTATACGAAGACAGCCTATTTATTTCAGACATTGGAAAATCCTTATGATAATTTGAAGACACTTTTAGATTTGGTTCAGAATCCCTATTTTACTGAAGAAAATGTTGCTTCTGAACGTGGAATTATTAATCAGGAAATTCAAATGTATTTAGATATGCCAGAGTTTGTTTTGGAACAAAGAATTTTAGCTCAGCTTTATCCTAACGATCCAATAGCCGAAGATATTGCTGGAACTAATGACACATTGCAATTGATCAACAACAAAAATTTGTTACAGGCTTATCAAGATAACTATCGTCCAAGTAATATGGATTTGGTTATTGTTGGGGATGTTGATCCTGAAAAAATTGAAAATATTGTTGAAAATTCTAATTTTCAAACATTGGGTCAACCATTAGAAAAAACTTTCAATAAATTAACTCCAATTGGTTCTGGCGGCCAAGAGCAAATGGATATTAGTCAGGCCAGATCTGCCTATGGTATAAGGATCGATATTGATATGTCCGGCTATGATTTAGTCAAAAAACAATTCGAAATGAATATGGTGATGGAAACTTTAATCGGTGAATCCTCTAGTAATTATCAAGAAATGAACCGATTAGGAATAATTGATGATAGTTTTTCTTATAATGTGGTTGCAGAAAACAACTATTGTTTTATCATTATTAGTGGGTCAACTAATAATTCTGAAGAATTTCAGGAATATCTTCGAAAAAATTTGTCATATGAGAGTTTGAAGGCCGTTTTAACGGACACTAAATTTGAACGAATCAAGCGTGATGCTATTGGTGCTTACTTATTTGCGCAAAATTCACCAGAGGCAATTGCTAATCAGATGGCAGAATTGTATTTCTACGATGTGGATTACTTAGAATTAATTCATATGATCAATTCAATTCATCGTGATGACTTACTAGAAGTTTCTGAACAATTTTTGAAAGATGAAAATTGTACCTACTATAATTTATTACCAAATAGGAAGTAAGCTATGTATGCATTGATCATGGGTAGTTCAGGAGATATTGGAACAAGCAGTGCTAAGAATTTAGCTGCCAAAGGGTGGTCTCTTTATCTGCACTACAATAAAAATTCTGAACGTATCGAGAAATTGCGAGCGCAACTCGTTGAAAAATATCCAAAACAAGATTTCATACCAATTAAATTTGATATGGAACATGACAAAGTTGAAGATCTGACAAAACAGATTTTCGGACTGGATGCAGTCGTTTTTGCACAGGGCAATACGTATTATAAATTGTTAGTTGATATTTCTGAATCAGAGATTGATTCTTTGTGGAATATTCATGTCAAATTACCAATTTTAATTTTGAAACAACTTCAAGATAAGTTGGCTAAGACGCAACATGGAAGAATTGTTTTCATTGGTTCGATCTATGGGAAAGTTGGTTCAGCAATGGAGGTTGTCTATAGCACGGTTAAGGGTGCTATGTCTTCTTTTGCTGATGCCTATGCTAAGGAAGTGGCTTCGCTAGGTATCTCGGTGAATGTAGTTGCTCCTGGAGCGGTAAATACTAAAATGAATACTCAAGAATTTTCTAGTGAAGATTTAGAAAATGTTAAAGAAGAAATTCCAGCTGATAGGTTGGCGAATCCTGATGAAATAGCTGATTTAGTCAGTTATCTTGTCAATATCAAATCAAATTATTTAACTGGACAAACGATTTATTTTGCCGGCGGCTGGTTGTTATAAGGTCGTTAGTAGTTAGATAATAATTTATGTTATACTTAGAAAAATTAGTTAATCGGTGGTAAAAAATGGACGAAATTGGCCAAAAATTAAGAAATGCACGTATCAAAAAGGGCTACACAATTGATGATTTGCAACAAATCACCAAAATTCAAAAACGTTATTTAATTGCTATTGAAGAAGGTCAATTTGATCATCTTCCTGGTGATTTTTACGTTAGAGCATTTATCAAACAATATTCTGATGCTGTTGGTATCTCTAGTGATGATTTATTAGAGGAATATAAAGCTGATATTCCTAATTCTCAACCATCACAAGAAGCAACTCAACAAGAGACAAAGACACGTTCTATCAAGGAAGAATCAAATTCTTTCTTCTCTAATTTAGGGAACTATATTCCTCAAATTGTTGTGGGAATTGTTGTTATTGTTATTATTGCTGTAATTGCTTTTGGAATGGTTCATCGTAATCAAAATGCATCCAGTGTAACTATCCCAAAGGATAGTACAACTCAAACAACTAAGAAGAAGACAGCCAAGAAGTCAACTAAGACAACAAAAAAAGCTACTGCTAAAAAGAAAACAGCAACTAAGACTGTTAGTGTCAAATCTTCAGGAGACAATACATATACTGTTACTAACATGCCTACAGGTGGCCTAAAAGTCGTTGTAGCTGGTAATGGTGGTCAAGCTTGGATTCAATTTACTGAAGGTTCAAATACAACTTGGCAACAAGCTTTGAGTTCAGGTGAAAAGAAGGAAACAACTGTTCCTGCTGATACTACTAGTTTCAAGATTCAAACTGGTAATATCAACAATACAGAAATTACAATTGATGGTAAGAAGCTTGACTTAGGAACTACTGACAGTAGCAGTTCGATTGTCAAAACACTTACATTTAATGTTGAAAAATAAAGTAATGGTGTCTAATCTAATAAGAGTGGACACCATTATTTTGTAAAAAAGAGTTATTATTGGAGGATGTTTTAAATGGTATGGAATTTACCCAACAAATTAACAATGCTTCGAATTATTCTAATTCCGGTATTTATTATTCTATTGGCTTTCGGTTGGTCAGATTTGGGGGAAATTTATGTTCTGAACAATTTGATCCCAATGAATCATGTTTTAGCAACAATTGTCTTTATCGTAGCCTCATTAACGGATTTAGCTGATGGTAAGATTGCTCGTAAAAATCATTTGGTAACTAATTTTGGTAAATTTGCTGATACTTTAGCAGATAAAATGTTAGTTATGACAGCTTTTATTTTCTTAGTAAGTTTCAAAATGGCACCTGCTTGGGTTGTTGCAATTATTGTTTGTCGTGAATTAGCTGTCACTGGTCTTAGAACGATTGTTCTTGAACAAGGTGGTAAAGTCATGGCTGCTCAAATGCCTGGTAAGATCAAAACTACTACACAAATGGTTGCAATTATTTTCCTATTGATGAATAATATTTTCTTCTCTGCAATCAATGTTCCAATCGGACAAATTTTCTTATATATTTGCTTAATTTTCACTATTTACTCTGGTGCTGATTATTTCTATCAAGCAAGAGATATTTTTAAGAAATAATACGTAATTTGAAAGAGAGAGCAATGAATAAATCAATTGAAATTTTAAAAGAAGCTGAACAGGCCAATTTTGAAAATGGATTGCCTCAAAAATGGTCTGGTTTTGCTACGGAAACAGTTGAAAAACTTAAACAAAATAAATCGAAAGTTACTGCGGCCGAGAGTTTAACAGCGGGTCTTTTTCAAGCAACTGTTGCTTCAATACCCGGAGCATCGAATATTTTTGATGGTGGATTTGTTACCTATGCTGATGATATCAAAGTTCAATTATTAGGAATGGATCCGAAGTTGATTGAAGAATATACAGTAGTCAGTAATCCAGTAGCCCAAGCGATGGCTGAATTGTCAGCTGAAAAAATAAAGGCTGATATTGGTCTTGGTTTTACTGGGGTAGCTGGTCCAGATCCTCTGGAGGGTAATCCTGTAGGGACAGTTTTTATTGGTGCTTGTAATCGTCAAAATCATCAAGAAATTATCAAAGAATTTCACTTTGAAGGTACAAGACAGGCTATTCGTTTAAAATCAGTTTTATGTGGATTTGCTCTCATTCAAGAAATAATATAACGAACAAACATTTGTTCGCTTTTTTCTTGCTTTTTTGGTAGATTACTAATAATATACTTAGTGATGAATGCATTAGGAGGAAAGCAATTTGGCTAAAGATGAACGACAAAAGGCTTTAGACGTAGCCTTAAAAAAGATTGAAAAGGATTTTGGTAAAGGTGCCATTATGAGAATGGGTGATGACCTTAATACTCAAATCTCTACAGTTTCTACAGGCTCTTTGGCTCTAGACAATGCTTTAGGCGTTGGTGGATTTCCAAGAGGTAGAATTGTTGAAATTTATGGACCTGAAAGTTCTGGTAAAACAACTGTAGCTTTGCACGCCGTTGCTGAAGTACAAAAGCAAGGCGGAACAGCCGCTTATATTGATGCTGAAAATGCCATGGATCCAGAGTATGCCAAAGCATTAGGTGTTAATATTGATGATTTATTGCTATCCCAACCTGATACTGGTGAACAAGGACTAGAAATTGCTGATGCATTAGTAAGTAGTGGTGCGGTCGATATTGTTGTTGTCGATTCTGTTGCCGCTTTGGTACCACGTGCTGAAATTGAAGGTGAGATGGGTGATGCTCATGTTGGTTTACAAGCAAGACTAATGTCACAAGCATTACGTAAATTATCTGGTTCTATCAACAAAACTAAAACAATTGCGCTTTTCATTAATCAAATTCGTGAAAAAGTTGGGATTATGTTTGGTAACCCTGAAACTACACCTGGTGGGCGTGCTTTGAAATTCTATTCAACTATTAGATTGGAAGTTCGTCGTGCAGAACAAATCAAAGATGGTTCAGATGTAATTGGTAATCGAACAAAGATCAAAGTTGTTAAGAATAAGGTTGCTCCACCATTCAAGGTTGCTTTAGTTGATATCATGTATGGTAAGGGAATTTCTCAAACTGGTGAACTGGTCGACATGGCGGTTGATAAGGATATTATCGATAAAAGTGGTTCATGGTATTCATACGGTGATGAAAGAATTGGTCAAGGTCGTGAGAATGCTAAGACTTATTTAGCTGAGAATCCAGAAAAGATGGATGAAATTAAACAAAAAGTTCGTGCTGCTTATGGCATGGATGGAACCAAAGAAGAAGCTGGATCTGAAGAAGAGAAAACTGATTCTAAAGTTAAAAAGGATGCTAAAGATTCCGAGAAAAAGAACGAAAATATTGATTTAATTCCTGATTCGAATAAAAAAGAGACTGAATAAGTCTCTTTTTTTCTTTTTATTTGGTTGACAGGCTATATTTATTCTATAATATTAAGTTGTATGTAAATAATTTGTAACAATAAATTTTACAAACAAAATTTTTAAAAAAGCAAATATGGAGGTGATAGCATGTATCCAGCTATCATAACCTTCTCTTTCGCTCTAGTAACATTGATCGTGGGTATACTCTTCGGATATGCTCTCTGTAAGGATGCCTACGAAAAGAAACTTTCACAAGCTAAACAAACTGCTGAAGATATTGTTTCAGATGCAAAGAAAGCTGCTAAATCCTTGCAAAAGGAAAAGCTTCTTGAAGCTAAAGATGAGATTCATCAATATCGTGAGAAACAAGAAGATGAATTGAAGGAACGTCGTAAAGATGTTCAGAGACAAGAAAATCGTATTCTCGAACGACAAGACATTTTGGATAAAAAAGACCAATCGCTTGAAAAGCGTGAGGAAAATATCGAAAACAACGAGAACGATATTTCAGCACGACAACAGAAACTTAGTGAAAAAGATAAACAATTGACTGAAACTCTTAATGAACAGCAAGCGGAGCTGGTAAGAGTAAGTAACTTAACACGTGAACAAGGTAGAAAGATTATCCTTGGTAAGTTAAACAAAGAATTGGTACACGAACGTGCCAAGATGATTAAGGAAAGCGATGAACAAGCTAAACAGCATATTGATAAAGATGCGAAGGCTTTGATTATCGCTGCTATCCAAAGAAGTGCAGCTGATACAGTTTCTGAATCAACTGTTACTACCGTTACTTTGCCTAATGAGGACATGAAGGGAAGAATCATTGGACGTGAAGGTAGAAATATTCGTACAATCGAATCCTTAACTGGTGTCGATTTAATTATTGACGATACACCTGAAGCGGTCGCTTTGAGTGCTTATGATCCAGTCAGAAGAGAAATTGCTCGAATGGCTTTGGAAAAATTAATTGAAGATGGTCGAATTCATCCAGCTCGTATCGAAGAAATGGTCGATAAAGCTAGAAAAGAAATGGATGATCATATTCGTGAACTTGGTGAACAAACTATTTATAGTTTGGGTATTAGTTCTATTAATCCAGATTTAATTAAGATCATTGGACGTATGCAATATCGTACAAGTTACGGTCAAAATGTTTTGAGTCACTCAATTGAGGTAGCAAAGTTATCCGCTGTGATGGCTGCTGAAATGGGTGAAGATGTTATGTTAGCAAAACGAGCAGGTTTATTACACGATATCGGTAAGGCCATCGACCGCGAAGTTGATGGATCACACGTAGAAATAGGTGTTGATATCGCAACTAAGTACAAAGAACCAGAAGTAGTTATTAATACAATTGCTTCACATCATGGGGATGTTGAACCAACGTCATTTATTGCAACAATTGTTGCAACAGCTGATGCAATTTCTGCAGCACGTCCTGGTGCTAGATCAGAATCGATGGAGAATTATATTCATCGTCTTGAGAAATTGGAAGAAATTGCTAATAAGCATGATGGTGTTGATCATTGTTATGCAATTCAAGCTGGTCATGAAATCAGAGTTATGGTTAAACCAGAAGAGATTTCTGATGATCAGGCAGCAATTCTAGCTCGTGATGTTAAAGGTGAGATTGAGCAAAACCTTGAATATCCAGGTCACATTAAAGTTACTGTGGTCCGTGAAGTTAGAAAAGTAGAATTGGCTAAATAAAAAGGGGGTGTATCGTTTGATACGCTCTTTTTTAATTTACTTTTTGTTTATGCCATAGGTATTGTATAATTGTTCTATTAACGGAAAGTGAGTTTTTCAAAAATGTCGGGTATGTTTAGTGTAATAGTAAAATTATTTTTAACGATGATTCTGTCGGCTATAATAACTCCTTTCGTAGTGAAGTTAGCCTATATTTTGGGTGCTGTCGATAAACCAAATGCACGGCGTGTAAATATAAAGCCAATGCCTACGATGGGTGGATTGGCCATTTTTATAGCATTTAATTTTGCTACGTTTGCTCTGTTGCGAGAACAATTCCCAACACATGAGTTATTCAGTGTTTTTCTAGCAGAATGTATTATTGTATTAACAGGTATTATTGATGATATTCGTGAATTATCGCCCAAGGCTAAGCTAGCAGGTATTTTCGCAGCTTCTTTAGTTATTTACTTCTTGGCAGGTATCAGAATGAATGAAGTTACATTGCCAATTATCGGTTCATTCGAACTTGGTTGGTGGAGTTTGCCAATAACGATCATCTGGATTATCGCCATTACTAATGCGGTGAATTTAATTGATGGACTTGATGGATTAGCTACTGGTGTTTCCATTATCGCGTTGTTCACAATGGGAGTCATGGCTTACTTCTTCTTAAATCTAACTAATGTTTATGTGGCTATTTGGATTTTTGCCTTAGTATTTGCTTTGGTAGGTTTCTTACCGCACAATTTCCATCCAGCCAGTATTTTCTTAGGTGATACGGGTTCACTATTTATTGGATTCATGATGGCAGTGTTCTCACTTAAGGGATTGAAAAATGTTACATTCATTACTTTGTTAATGCCAGTGGTAATCATGGGTGTTCCTATCACTGATACTGTTTATGCAATTCTTAGAAGACTTTTGAATAAAAAACCAATTATGCAAGCTGACAAGCATCACTTACATCATAGATTGATGCAATTAGGCTTGTCTCATCGTCAAACTGTTTTAGTAATATATGGTTTGTCTCTGGTTTTTGCTTTTATCTCAATGCTTTATCCACTATCAACTTTGTGGGGGAGCGTACTATTAACGATTGGAGTTCTGATTGGTTTGGAATTATTTATTGAATCAATCGGTCTATTGGGGGATAATCGTCAGCCTTTACTACATGCAATTCAAAAATTTATTAAACGATTAGAAAAGAAGGATTAACAGACGCCGTTATAGCGCCTGTTTTTTTGTGTCTGACAACGGTTCTACAATTGCTAGACACTGGTAGACTGGATTCAACAGTATACAGTATGTAGATAGTATAAATAGATGACACCTCTTTTAATAGATTTCAAGGAGAGATGAAAAATGAAGTTAAACGAGCAATTGAAGAAGTACGGTGATGAAGGAAATCTTGTTTTTGATAAACATTTTGTTTTAAGAGATGGGGACTACGAATAATAAAAACTCTCAATCAATTCGTTTTTAGAATTGGTTGAGAGTTTTTAATTTGCTTCAATAGGAACCTGTTTATAATTTTTTTCAGTTTCCTTTAATGTGATTTGGTTTTGGAAGAGATCTTTAATATTTTGAACCGTTTGTTTAGCGCTATCCAAATCTAAGAAGATTTGGCATTTAACATCAGTCGAAAATTGTTTATCTTCTAAATTTATTTTTTCCTTTTGGGCATAGTTATCAAATTTATCGAACATATGATAGGGAATTGTTAATTCGTATCCTTGTTGAATTCGATTTTCAACTAAACCGATTTCCTTAACAGCCTCAGCAGTAGTTGATGAATAGGCTCTAATCAGACCACCAGCACCTAATTTGATACCACCGAAATAGCGAGTCACAACGACGGTTACATTTAAGAGATCTTGTTGTTGAAGAACGTTGAGAATTGGTGAACCAGCTGTTCCGCTAGGTTCGCCATCGTCAGACATACGTTCAACCTTGACATTTTCCATAACGATAAAAGCAGTGCAATTGTGAGTTGCTCCAGATTCTTGTTCTCGAATTTTTTGGATAAAGGCTTTGGCCTCATCCTCAGAGAAAGTTTGGGCAACATGGGCAATAAAGCGTGATTTCTTAATGTCTTTCTCATGACTGCCAGTTTTGGCAATTGTTTTATAATTTTGCAAAAAAAGTCGCTCCTTTACGTAATTTTAATTATGACTAATTTAAATGAATATTTTGGTGGCAGAATTATTAATGCCAAAGAATTAACTCCTGAATTGAAGAGAACTTTGCTTGACCAGGGTGCAATACAAACAGCAGCAACTTATCAAATCAGAGGTGAGAGATATTGTCGACGTTGTTTAATGAGGTTACCTCAGAAATCAGAAAAATATGACTATTGCCGTCATTGTATCAATCTAGGAAAGATTAGTTCAAGTGATACTTTGCTCATAACTAACGCAGACATTATATTTCCGACACAGGAGAAGTATTTGAATTGGGATGGTGAATTGACTGACAATCAGCGAAAAGGTGTTCATGAGCTTTTAAATGCCTTTGACAGGCATCAAGATCATTTAATTTGGGCCGTTACTGGTGCTGGAAAAACAGAGATGATATTCCCACTAATTGAGCAGGCGCTGATCAATCAGCAACGAGTTGCCATTTGTTCTCCACGTGTAGATGTTTGCATCGAACTCTTTCCTAGATTACAAAAAGTTTTTCCAAAAACGGCGATAGGCTTATTTCATGGTAAAAGTTTAGAAAAATATCATCTTACACAAATAGCTGTAATGACTGTTCACCAATTGATTAGATTTGAAAAAGCTTTTGATGTGTTGATTATTGATGAAGTGGACTCTTATCCTTTAGCTGGTAATCAAATGCTACATCAGGCAATTAAAAAATCTAAAAAGAGTATAGGGATGATGGTTTATTTGTCGGCTACACCGCCAAAGGAACTTCTACAGAAAGTACGAAAAGGTCAAATAACACTTTCTAAATTATATCAAAGATTTCACGGCCACCCATTACCGGAGCCACATTGTCATTTGTTATTCAAGGAAATAGATTTTTTAGGTATCAATCCTAGACTACGTTTAAAACTTAATCAAGTTGTAAGCAGTCACCAACGTTTGATGATATTTTTTTCATCAATTCCCGTTATGGAGAAATTTGCTCAAAAATTAAAACGATATTATCCGACATTGTCATTTGTGAGTGTTAGTTCTCTTGATAAAGAGCGTTTGGAAAAAGTGCAACGATTTCGTGAACACCGTGTTCAAGTTATTTTAACAACAACGATTTTAGAACGAGGTGTGACTTTTAAACGGGTAATGGTCTTAGTATTGAATGCTGATGCTAAAGAGTTTTCGAAGACCTCGTTAATACAAATTGCTGGTCGTGCAGGGCGGGATAAAAAATATTTCGACGATGAAGTACATTTTTACTATCGTTATTATAATCGTCAGATCCGTCAAGCATGTAAGGAAATAGAGTATTTAAATCAACAGGTGAAGAAATGAAATGTTTAAATTGTGGAGCTGAAATAAATAATAATTTAAAAATATCAGAGATATTTTTTTTAAAAGAAATTATACCGGATTATATCTGTAATTTATGCCGTCAACAATTATCACCTTTGGCAAATCGGAATAATTGTCCTCGATGTTTTAAACCAAATAGTGAGGGAATCTGCTCAGATTGTCTCATTTGGGAGCAAAAATATGGAAAAATCAATTGCCATCAGGCTTTGTTTGAGTATAATCAGTTCATACACAGCTATTTCAAGCTGTATAAACGATATGGAGATGTCTTGTTAGCAAAATTATTTTATCAAGATATAAAGAACTGGTCTTTAAAGAATCACTTTGATGTAGTTACTTATGTTCCTGCAAGCCAAAGCCATTTTGAAAAACGTGGTTTTGATCCTGTTTATGAATTATATGCTGATATCTTTGATTTAAAGAAACTTTTGTTTAAAATTGATGCCGACAAACCGCAAGCTCAAAAAAATCGTTTGGAGAGAATGCAAACTCCACAAACATTCTTCGCTTTGCCTGAAATTAATAATTTGCAAAAGAATCAAAGAATTTTGATATTAGATGATATTTACACGACAGGACGAACTTTGATGTACGCTCATGATATATTTTTAAGTCACGGATTTAAAAATATTTGCACGTTTTCATTATCAAGGTAGTGAAAACGTTGTCATATGGGCTTAAGAATATTATAATTGCATTAAAGAGATGTAAAGATGCTCTTTAATTTCCTACTCGTCGGAAGGAGAGATTATTATGTTAAATATTAATGTACGTGGTGAAAATATTGAGGTAACTTCATCAATTCGTGAATACGTTGAAAAAAGAATTTCCAAAATGGAAAAATACTTTAGCGATGACAGTAATCCTATTGCACATGTAAATTTGAAAACATATCCATCAAAGGGTACAAAAGTCGAGGTTACAATTCCTCTATCATATATCACATTGAGAGCTGAAGAGGTCAATGATGATTTGTACGCTGGAATCGATCTAGTAATTGATAAGCTTGAAAGACAAATCAAAAAGTTCAAGACACGTGTAAATCGTAAGAGCCGTGAGGGTGGCAGCCTAAAGGATATTCCTTTGGATGATGTAACACCTGAAGAGACTGAAGAAGATAAATCAGAAATTGTTAGAACAAAGCGTCTTTCATTGAAACCAATGAATGCAGAAGAGGCTGTTCTACAAATGGAAATGCTTGGACATGAATTCTTTATCTTTGAAGATTCAGAAACAAATGGTGCAAGTATTGTTTATAAACGTAACGATGGCAGATATGGCCTAATCGAAACTAATGAATAATTAATAAATTAAATGAATAACAATGTTGGTCTGGAGCTTATGCTTCAGGCTTTTTTGCTGTCCATAAAGCTTTGTAAAGTATTCTTAACACTACTAAGGCGTAAAATGGTGTATCATTGTAGACCTGAAAAGTCTATTTGACGATATTAAGTTTAAAAGTTTAAAAAAAAATGCTACTATTAAGAGTATGTTCATTTACACTTAGGAGAGATATATAAATATGGCAAATCCGCTAAGAAGATGGGTCGAAAGCGACAAAAGAGAAGTCAAACGTATGGGCAAGATTGCCGATAAGATTGAAAGCTATGCTGATGCTTATAGCAAGCTTTCTGATGAAGAACTTCAAGCTAAGACTCCTGAATTTAAAGAAAGACTAGCAAAGGGTGAAACACTAGATGATATTTTGCCAGAAGCCTTTGCTACTGCTCGTGAAGGAGCTAAAAGAGTCCTTGGACTTTATCCATTTAAGGTTCAATTAATTGGTGGTATTACTTTGCATGAAGGTAATATTGCTGAAATGAAAACTGGTGAAGGTAAAACTTTGACAGCTACATTACCAGTTTATTTGAATGCTTTAGCTGGTAAGGGTGTCCATGTTGTTACTGTTAATGAATATCTATCCGGTCGTGATGCCAAAGAGATGGGTGAGCTATATAAATGGCTTGGCCTAACGGTTGGTTTGAACTTGAATAGTATGGATTCTGAAGAAAAACGTGCTGCTTATAATTGTGATGTTACATATTCAACAAACAGTGAATTAGGTTTCGATTATTTGCGTGACAACATGGTCGTCTACAAGGAACAAATGGTACAACGTCCACTTCATTATGCAATTGTCGATGAGGTTGACTCTATTTTAATTGATGAGGCTAGAACACCTTTGATCATTTCAGGTGCAGCTGAAAAATCAACTGCCATGTATGTTCGTGCAGATCGTTTTGCTAAGACCCTTGAAAAAGATGATTACAAGATTGATTGGCCTACAAAGTCAATTAGTTTAACAGAAACAGGAATTAGAAAAGCTGAAGATTACTTTGGCCTTGATAACCTTTATGATATTGATAATACAGTTTTGAATCACCATTTGGATCAAGCTCTACGTGCTAACTTCATTATGAGCCTTGATATTGATTATGTGGTTCAAGAAGGCGAAGTAAAAATTGTTGATCAATTTACTGGTCGTGTTATGGATGGTCGTCGTTATTCTGATGGACTACACCAAGCTATTGAAGCTAAGGAAGGTGTAGAAATTCAAGATGAAACTAAGACTATGGCTAACATCACTTATCAAAACTTCTTCCGTATGTACGATAAGTTATCTGGTATGACTGGTACTGCTAAGACCGAGGCTGAAGAATTTAGGGAAATCTATAACATGGAAGTAATTTCTATTCCAACTAACAAGCCAGTTATTCGTGATGATAAAGATGATCTTCTTTATCCAACATTAAAGAGTAAATTTGCTGCCGTTGTTGAAGATATTAAGAGACGCCATGCAAAGGGACAACCTATTTTGGTTGGTACTGTTGCGGTTGAATCTTCTGAATACCTATCTAAGTTACTTGACAGTGAAGGAATTCCACATGCCGTCTTGAATGCTAAGAACCATGCTAAAGAAGCTGAAATCATTATGAACGCCGGTCAACGTGGTGCTGTTACTATTGCCACTAATATGGCTGGTCGTGGTACTGATATCAAACTTGGACCTGGTGTTAGAGAAATAGGTGGTTTAGCTGTTCTTGGTACAGAACGTCATGAATCACGTCGTATTGATAATCAGCTTCGTGGACGTTCTGGTCGTCAAGGTGATCCTGGTGTTACACAATTCTATATGTCACTAGAAGATGACTTGATGAAGCGTTTTGGTTCTGAACGTATTAAGCGTGTGCTTAAGACTTTGAAGATTGAAGATGATGACGCTGTTATCCAAAGTAAAATGATGACACGTCAGGTTGAATCTGCTCAAAAACGTGTTGAAGGTAATAACTACGATACACGTAAGAATACTCTTCAATATGATGATGTTATGCGTGAACAACGTGAAGTTATCTATAAAGAGAGAATGGAAGTTATCACTGAAGATAAAGATCTTGATCGTGTATTACTTCCAATGCTTAAACGAACAATCCAAGCTCAAGTTAATGTTCATACTCAAGGTAAACAAGAAGATTGGGAATTAGAGGCAATCGTTGACTTTGCTAAATCTGCTTTAGTTAATGAAAATCAAATTTCAGTCGTTGATTTACAATTAAAGAGTGCTGATGATATTGTTAAATATTTGATGGACATAGTTAATAAGAATTATGAAGAAAAGAAAGAGCAACTTGGTGATCCCGCTCAAATGCTAGAATTTGAAAAGGTTGTTATTTTGAGAGTTGTTGATGAACACTGGACAGATCATATCGATGCCATGGATCAATTACGTCAATCAATTGGATTACGTGGTTACGGTCAATTAAATCCTTTAGTTGAGTATCAAGAAGAAGGATACCGTATGTTTGAAGAAATGGTTTCAGATATTGAATATGATGTAACTAGATTATTCATGAAGGCCGAGATCAGACAAAATATGGAAAGATAAAAGCGGGCCTTTGGCCTGCTTTTTTTATAAGGGTGATTGTATGGAATTTGGTGAAATTAAAAATAAAATTTCAGAGATGGAAAACAAAATAAGTCAATTCAGGGGGTCTCTTTGACTTAGATGCCTTGGAAGAAAGTATTGCTGAGAATGAAGGCCGAATGGCTGAAGCCGGTTTTTGGGATGATCATGATAAAGCTCAAAAGGTTATCGATGATACGAAGGCTATGAAAGATAAGTATGATAACTTCAAAGAATTAAGCCAAGGTTTGGATGATATTAAGGTTTCAGCAGAGTTATATCAAGAAGATCCTGAGGATGAATTAATGGAACAAATGGTAGACGATTCTTCTGATTTGTCCCAAAAGTTGCGTTCATATGAGTTAATGATGTTGTTATCAGAACCTTATGATTCTCACAATGCTATTATGGAAATTCATCCTGGTGCCGGTGGTACAGAGTCTCAGGATTGGGGTTCCATGCTTTTGAGAATGTATCAAAGATGGGCTGATCAACATAATTTTTCCATTGAAATTGAAGATTACCAACCTGGTGATGAAGCTGGAATCAAAAGTGTTTCGATAATAATTCGTGGAAAGAATGCATACGGCTTGTTACGTTCCGAAAGAGGAGTTCATCGACTAGTCAGAATTTCGCCTTTCGATTCTGCCGGTCGTCGTCATACGTCTTTTGCCTCAGTTGATGTAATGCCTGAGTTGGATGACAGTATTCATGTTGAAATTAATGATGATGATTTAAGAGTTGATGTTTTTAGATCTTCTGGTGCTGGAGGTCAACATATTAATAAGACTTCTTCAGCGGTGCGAATTACCCATTTACCTACTGGAATTGTTGTCAGTTCACAGGCTCAACGTTCACAATTACAAAATAGACAAACAGCAATGAATATGTTGAAGGCTAAACTTTTCCAAAGAGAAGAGGAAGAGCGTGCCAAGAAACATGCTGAAATTCAAGGTGAACAGAAGGATATTGGCTGGGGTTCACAAATTCGTTCATATGTATTTCATCCCTATACTATGGTTAAAGACCATCGTTCCAACTATGAATCAGGAAATGGACAAGCAGTCATGGATGGAGATTTAGATCCGTTTATTTATGCTTATCTCCAATGGAAACTACAAGGGGCCAAAATAAATGAAAAGTAAAATCTTAGTTGTTGACGATGAACCTGCAATTTTGGAGTTAATTGAATACAATTTGGAAAGTAATGATTATCAGGTTTCGACAGCAACTGATGGCGAAATGGCGTTTGAAAAGGTAAGTAATGGAGATTTTGATTTAATGTTGCTTGATCAAATGTTGCCTAAAATGAATGGTATGGAAGTTCTCAAAAAAATGCGTGAATCTGGTAATCTTACTCCTGTGATTTTTTTAACCGCAGTAGATTCAGAGGATACTAAAATTAAAGGCTTGATTAGTGGTGCTGATGATTACGTAACTAAGCCGTTTAGCATTAAAGAATTATTAGCGAGAATTGAAGTTGTTTTGAGAAGAACATCTCATGAACAGAAAAAAAGTGGTTTTCAGCTTAATACCGATGTTAAAAGTTTGATTATTGATGGCCAAGAAATTGGTTTGACGAAAAAGGAATACGAATTACTAGAGTTTTTGATTAGAAATAAAGGGATCGTCGTCTCACGTGAACAAATTTTTGATAATGTTTGGGGAATTAATTCTAATTCACAAATGAGGATGGTTGATATCCAAATTAGTCACCTCCGTGATAAAATTGAAAAGGACACCAAAGATCCACAAATAATAAAAACCGTGCATGGTTTCGGTTATATTTTAGAGGTATAACGATGAAAAGAAGAATAGGACCCATAATTGCTATTTTAATTTCAGTAGTTATCTTTGTTGTGTTGGTGATTTTTTCCGATACTATTTTGGGCGATTCACAAAAGGATATGTTTACTGAAGAGACCGTTTCATACCAAGAATTAAAGAAAAATCATGATCCGTCAGAAGCAGCCAGAATTGCTGGGTTGGATTATGTTGATTCAAGTAAAGAAGATACTTATTTACAGAAAAAAGCTTATGATATGTTCCATCGTGGTCGGATAGCTCCTGGTAAAAATTATGTTACTGACGTTAATTTTGGCGAAAGAATTATGTATTACTTACCAGGTTCTAGTCGTTATGTAGTTGCTAAAAGGTACAACCGTCTTTGGAGCCAGGCTCCATTGACATTTGTATTAGTGGCTCTGATGTATTTTGTTATCACTGACTCGGTCATTTTATTTTATTATCGGAAACGTCAAATTCTCAGCAATGATATTAAAAGTGTGACTGAGAATTTGAGACGTGTACGTAAGAATAAAGAAATGGCTTCACTTATTTTGTCGCCTGATGACGAATTATATGGTTTAGTTGAACAAACTAATAAAATTAGTATGGATATTAATGATTTACGGGATGATGTTCGGTTACGTGAGAGACGTTTCAGGGGGTTAGTAGGCCATTTACCAATCGGTGTAATGTTGTTGAATTCCCAAGGTGATGTTTTGATGCATAATCAAGCAATGGCCGGTCTTTTAGATGTGAACATTTCTAATGATATTCATCCGTTCATTGAAGATATTAAAACTTATAGTTTGAGTCGAATGATTGAGCATACTTTACGTAAGAATAAGAATCACCACCGTGAGATTCAATTGGTTGGTAATTCACAAAAGTTTGTCGACGCAAATGTTATTCGTTTGGTACATACGCGTGAGGATTTTGACCAACAAGTTTTGGTTATTTTATATGATTTAACCGAAAGTCGTCAGATTGAAAGAATGCAAGTTGATTTCGTTAATAATGTCAGTCATGAATTGAAAACACCTGTAACCTCAATCGAAGGTTTCTCAGAGACCTTATTGAATGGTGCCAAAGATGACCCTGAAAAACTAGATCATTTCTTGAAGATAATTCATAGTGAAAGTATTCGTTTAACTGAATTAATTCAGGATATCTTGTCACTTTCTAGAGTTAAAAAGGGTAATTATAAGGCCGAAGTAGTTAATCTGCACGAGGATATTGATAGTATTTTGGAACGCCAAGATACAACAATAAAGAAACATAATTTAACGATTAAAAAACAATTTTTTGGTAATGAAGATGTAACTATCAATAAAGAGAAGTTCGATTTGATCATTCAAAATCTGATAAAAAATGCTATTTCGTATAATAAAGAAAACGGTGAAATTAACATTGAGGTTCATCATGATGAAATTGAGAATCGTCTTAAATTTATTATTAAAGATACCGGTATTGGAATTTCTGAGGATGATCAAGGTCGAATCTTTGAAAGGTTCTATCGTGTCGATCGTTCTAGAAGTTTAGAAACAGGTGGTACTGGTTTAGGTTTAGCTATTGTTAAAGAAACTTTGGATACCTTAGATGGAGACATTCGAATGGAATCTCATAAGGGATTGGGAACAACCTTTACGGTAAATATTCCTTTGTAAAATAGAAAAAATTGTCATGGTAAAATAATTTATTTTATCATGACTTTTTTTTATACAAAAAATATACAATGTTGTACTATCCTAGTTGGATAGAGGTGAGAACATTGAAAAAAAGACTTGTCGCATTATTTGCAATTATGCTTTCCAGCATTCTCGTTTTGAGTGGTTGCAAAGGCAGCGGAAGCCAAGAAACTATTACAGCAGTTGGATCTTCAGCTGCCCAACCATTAGTTGAACTTGCCGGGGAAGAGTTTACAAAGAGTAACCCTAACCAGTACGTGAATGTACAAGGTGGTGGAACTGGTACAGGACTGAGCCAGATTCAACAAGGTGCGGTTAATATTGGTAATTCTGATTTGTATGCAGAACAGAAAAAAGATATTGATGCTAGTAAGCTTGTTGATCATCGAATAGCTGCAGTGGGTATGGTTCCAGTAGTTAATAAAGATGTAAAAGTTAAATCCCTGACAATTAAGCAATTAAGACAAATTTTTTCTGGTCAGGTAAAGAACTGGAAGCAAGTTGGTGGACAGGATTTACCAATTACGATCATTAACCGTGCCGATGGAAGTGGTACGCGATCATCGTTTGAGAGTGATGTTATGAATGGGACTCCATTCGTTCGCTCACAAGAACAAGATTCCAGTGGAATGGTCAGACAAATTGTCTACAATACAGATGGTGCAATTAGTTATTTGGCTATGCCATACTTAAATGATACTGTAAAGACAATTGAGGTTAACAATGTAGAACCAACCATTGAAAATATTGAAAATAATAAGTGGAAGATTTGGTCTTATGAGCATCTTTATACCAATGGTAAACCTACTGGGATGACTAAAGATTTTTTGAATTTCATTATGACCAAGCATGTTCAACAAAACGTGGTTAAAAAGATGAATTATGTTCCCATTAACGAAATGAAGTATGAAAAGGATTATAAGGGCAATGTTACGCCCGTTTCAAAGGGGGTAAAATAATTGAAAGATCCAATTAGAGAAAGTTTAACTAGAAAATCGGTATCTGCCAAAAGAGAAACTCGGGGTAAGATTATTTCTTTCAGTTTTACTGCCATTATTGTTTTATTAGTTGTTACTATTATCGGATTTATTGCTTCAAGAGGGGTCATTATATTTATTAAAGATGGTGTCAATCCAATTGATTTTTTGACTCATTCTGTATGGGCTCCAAATAAGTTAGATAGTGCTGGACATCCAATTGTTGGTGCTGCACCAATGATTATTGGGTCGTTTTCAGTTACTTTGATTGCAGCTTTGATAGGAACACCCTTTGCCATTGCTGCAGCAATTTTTATGACTGAAATTTCACCAAGTTGGGGTCGGAAGGTTTTGCAGCCTGTAATTGAATTACTTGTTGGTATTCCTTCAGTTGTTTATGGATTCATTGGTTTAACAATTGTTGTACCCGCAGTAAGAACAATTGCTGGTGGTAGTGGATTTGGTATTTTAGCTGGATCATTTGTTTTATTTGTTATGATCTTGCCAACCATTACATCAATGTCGGTTGACGCTTTAAAAGCGGTTCCACGTTATTATCGTGAAGCCTCGCTTGCCTTAGGTGCTACTAGATGGCAAACTATTCACAAAGTGGTTTTAAGAGCTGCAACACCGGGATTACTGACGGCCGTTGTTTTTGGAATGGCTCGTGCCTTCGGTGAGGCCTTAGCCGTTCAGATGGTTATTGGTAATGCTATGTTGTTACCACAAAATCTGGTTTCACCATCATCAACACTAACTAGTGTTCTGACTATGAATATGGGAAATACTATCATGGGTTCAACATCCAATAATGCTTTGTGGTCATTGGCCTTGTTGCTTCTCTTGATGTCACTACTCTTTAATTTTGTTATTAGAACGATCGCCAAGCGAGGTGAATTCTAATGTTCAACGAAAAAACTAAAGATAAGATTGCTACTGGTGTAATTTATTTTATGTCAGGTATTATCGTTTTAATTTTGATAGGTTTATTAGTTTATATTTTAGGTAGTGGGTTACGCTATGTTAATTGGCATTTCTTAACTTCTGGTTCTAAAGCCTTTCAAGCTGGTAGTGGCGTAGGTGTTCAATTATTTAACTCTTTCTTCCTATTGATTTTATCAATGTTAATTTCTATTCCAATCTCTATTTCGGCTGGTATTTATTTATCAGAATATGCAGGGAAAAATAAACTGGTTGAATTGATTAGAGTTTCAATTGAAGTTTTGAGCTCTTTGCCATCAATTGTTGTTGGTTTGTTTGGATTTTTGATTTTCGTTATTAGTTTCAAGTTTGGTTTTTCCATTTTGTCTGGTGCTTTGACACTGACTGTTTTTAATTTACCAATTCTAACTAGAAATGTTGAAGATTCATTAAAATCAGTTTCACAGTCACAACGTGAGGCTGGATTGGCCTTAGGTTTGTCAAAATGGGAAACAGTTATCCATGTTATCATTCCAGACGGACTACCAGGTATTATTACTGGGATGATTATTGGTGCTGGTAGGGTCTTTGGTGAAGCTGCTGCCTTAATTTATACTGCGGGACAAAGTGCACCACCACTTGATTTTACTAATTTCAATATTTTTAGTATAACTAGTCCTCTAAACCTAATGAGACCGGCTGAAACCTTAGCTGTTCATATTTGGAAGGTTAATTCTGAAGGACTAATTCCGGATGCTGTTCAGGTATCAGCCGGTGCCTCGGCTGTTTTGATTATTGCTGTATTAATTTTTAATCTTCTATCTAGATATATTGGCAATTTAGTTTACAAAAAGATGACGGGTAAATAAGATATGATTGAACAAAATGATCAACAATACATCCTTCATTTGGATGAAGATAAACATGAAATCGCCATGAAGACTGAAGATTTACAGGTATTTTATGGCGAAAAGGAAGCGATGCATAAAGCATCCTTGCAATTTGAAAGATATAAAATAACATCTTTAATTGGAGCCTCTGGTTCTGGTAAGTCAACATTCTTGAGATCATTGAATCGTATGAACGATAATGTTGAAGGTGCAAGCGTTAAGGGTAAAATCATGTACCGTGGTTTGGATATCAATAAGAATAATGTTGATATTTATGAAGTAAGAAAGCATATTGGGATGGTGTTTCAACGACCTAATCCATTTTCTAAATCAATTTATGATAATATTACTTTTGCACTAAAGCGTCACGGATTGCATGACAAGAAGAAATTAGATGAAATAGTTGAAACAACATTGAAACAAGCTTCATTGTGGGATCAAGTAAAAGATGATCTTAACAAAAGTGCTCTAGCTCTGTCAGGTGGACAACAGCAGCGTCTCTGTATTGCTAGAGCAATTGCAATGAAGCCAGATATTCTTTTGATGGATGAGCCAGCTAGTGCGTTGGATCCAATTTCAACTTCAAATGTTGAAGAGACCATGATGAATTTGAAAGATAATTATACAATTATCATCGTTACACATAATATGCAACAAGCCGCTAGAATAAGCGATTATACGGCATTTTTCCATTTAGGTCATGCTGTGGAATTTAATGAGACGAGAAAGATATTCACTCGTCCAAAAATTAAAATAACAGAAGATTATGTTTCGGGACACTTTGGATAGGAGCGTTAAGTTTGGCAAAAAAAATTTTGACATCTTCCGATGTACATTTATTTTATGGAAAAAAAGAAGCATTAAAAGGTATTAACTTAGATTTTAATAAAAATGAGATCACTGCTCTAATTGGTCCTTCAGGTTGTGGTAAATCGACGTATTTAAGATGTTTGAATCGTATGAATGATTTAATTCCTGATGTAACTATTACAGGAACAATTTCATTGGATGGCAAGAATATTTATTCTCCTAATGTCGATACTGTAGCCTTGAGAAAACAAGTGGGGATGGTATTTCAACAGCCTAATCCGTTTCCTTTCTCAATTTATGATAATGTAGTGTATGGACTAAGATTAGCTGGTGTTAAAGATAAGTCAGTTTTGGATGAAGCAGTTGAAACTAGTTTGAAAAATGCCGCTGTTTGGGATGATGTGAAGGATAAATTGCATCAAAGTGCATTGTCACTTTCAGGTGGTCAACAACAAAGAGTATGTATTGCTAGAGTTTTAGCGGTGAAACCTGATATTATTTTATTAGACGAACCAACTTCTGCTTTGGATCCTATTTCGTCGGCTAAAGTTGAAGATACAATGTTGGCACTACGTGAGGATTACACTATTATTACTGTTACACATAATATGCAACAGGCTTCGAGAATATCCGATCAAACCGCCTTCTTCCTAAATGGAGAGTTAATTGAAGCAGATAAAACAAAAAATATTTTCTTAAATCCAAAAGAGAAACAGACTGAAGATTATATTTCAGGAAAATTCGGTTAGGAGAAAAAACGATGCGCACTACTTTCGAGGAACAATTAAATAACTTACATTTACGATTCTCAGAAATGGGTATGATGGCGAGTGAGGCCATTATGAAATCTGTTAAAGCATATATTGATCATGATAAATCTTTGGCCAAAGAGGTTATTCGTAACGATCATGTGATTAATAAACGAGAGATGGACTTGGAAAAGGAATCTTTTGAAATGATTGCTTTGCAACAACCAGTTACATCTGATTTGAGAATGATTGTAACGGTTTTAAAGGCTAGTTCTGATTTAGAAAGAATGGGCGATCATGCGGTAAGTATTGCTCAGGAAACAATTAGAGTTAAGGGTGAAATAAGAATTCCCGAAATTGAAAAACTAATTGCGGAAATGGGTGAAATGAGTACTAGTATCGTTGAAGATTCACTGGAAGCCTACTTGAAAAAAGATAGTAAGATGGCTGAAGAAGTTGCTCATCGTGATGTAGAGATTGATGCAAAAAGTACTTTGATCAATGAACTATGTATCAAAGATATGCAGAAAACTGTAGAGAATGTTTTAAGTGGTTCGTCTTATATGCTTGTGGCTAGTTATTTGGAACGTGTTGGTGATTATGCAACTAATATTTGTGAATGGGTTGTTTACTTGAACACTGGACATGTGGTAGAACTGAATCGGAAGCATATTCCTGATGTCGATGAGTAGAATTGATATTTTCTTGAATATGTAGTATATTTTTTGGACAAGTTGAGGTGAATTTATATGAAGGAAAGAATCACAAGATCTACTACGGATCGAATGTTAGCAGGTGTATGCGGTGGTTTAGGTGCCTACTTTGGCGTTGATTCAACCTGGATACGTTTAGCCTTTATCTTTCTGTTACCTTTTACTTATTTTCTACCAGTCTTAGTTTATGTAATTCTCGTATTCTCTTTACCTGAGAAACGAAATATTCAAGAGACGGATTTTAATAAGAGAAAGCGTGGCACTAAAGCTGCCAAGAAATATTACTGATTCAAAAAAGAATGAGGGTATGAAATGAAGTTACTTATAAAAGTGGCAATACAAACGCTTTTGTTTTTAGCAATTGCTAGATTATTGCCCGGTATGTTTCGAGTGGACACTTTAGCTACGGCGATTATTGCTAGTCTTGTTTTAGCCATTTTGAACTGGACAATCAAACCACTTCTACATATTATTTCTCTACCGATTACATTTATTACATTTGGACTATTTTCCTTTGTAATTAATGCAATCACTCTAGAATTAACTTCGGCGTTAGTTGGGTCAAATAGTTTTTATTTCAATGGATTTGGTTCAGCCCTAGTCGTTGCCATTATTCTAGCAATCTGTAATTCGATCATTAATAGTTATACAATGAATAATTTTCAAAGACGCGTCTAGAACGCGTTTTTTTGTTTCTAAAATGATAAAATTATTATAAATAAAGAATCTGTGGGGGTTAGCAATGACAAATTTTGTTACAGTATCTCAAATGGTAAAGGATAACGAATTGAAAGTTTATGCTGGAGAAGAGTTATTAAAAGATAAAAAAGTCATAACGACCGATATTTCTCGCCCGGGAATCGAATTGACGGGTTATTTTGATTATTATCCAAGTGAACGAATTCAGTTATTTGGTCAAACAGAAACTTCATATTCACGTTCAATGACTGCCAATAATCGTTATAAAGTGATGCTTGAATTGTGTCGTGAAGATACGCCGGTCCTTTTGATTTCAAGAAATATTCAACCAAGTAAAGAATTGTTGAGAGCTGCTAAGGAACATCATGTTCCTGTTATTGGTTCAGAGTTACCAACAACAAGACTTTCAAGTATGATCACCGAGTATTTGGATGAGAAACTAGCTCCCAGAGAGTCAATTCATGGTGTTTTAGTAGATGTTTATGGTATTGGAATTTTATTGACTGGTCATTCTGGAATTGGTAAAAGTGAAACAGCTTTGGAATTGATCAAACGTGGTCATCGTTTAATTGCTGATGATCGTGTTGATGTTTATCAACGTGATGAAAAGACTATTGTTGGTGAAGCACCTAAGATTTTGAATCACTTATTGGAAATTCGTGGTATTGGAATTATCGATGTTATGAATCTTTTTGGAGCAGGTGCCGTTCGTTCTCAAAGTGAGATTCAATTGATTATTAATTTGGAGAATTGGTCTGCCGATAAGAATTATGATCGTATTGGAACTTTGGAAGATAGACGTACCTTTTTTGACGTTGATGTACCACAAATTACTGTTCCGGTTAAAGTCGGTCGTAATATCTCTATCATTATCGAAGTCGCTGCCATGAATTATCGTGCTAAGAAGATGGGATATGACGCTACAAAGAAATTTGAAGATAATCTAGGATTATTAATCAAAGAGAATGAGGAAAAAACAAAGAATGAAAAAAATGGAGAAGGTAAGTAATGAATTTTGATTTGCTGGCATTAAACCCAATTGCTTTAAATCTAGGCGGTTTAGAGATTCACTGGTATGGAGTTATTATTGCCCTGGGTGCTTTAGTTGGAGTTATCATGGCAATGCGTGAAGCAAAAAGAAGACATCTGGATCCTGATAATATTTTGGATTTAGTTTTATACGGAGTTCCAATTGCTTTAGTTGGTGCTCGTCTGTATTATGTTATTTTTGAATTACCATATTACTTGGCTAATCCTAGTGAAATAATTAAGATCTGGCATGGTGGTATTGCAATTTATGGAGGTTTAATTGCCGCATTTATTGTTTTGTTGGTTCTATGTAAAAAAAGAAATATTTCGCCCTGGTTGATGCTAGATATCGCCGCACCTTCAGTTCTTTTAGGACAAATAGTTGGTCGCTGGGGTAACTTTATGAATCAAGAGGCTTTTGGTGCTAAAACTACTTTGAGTTTTTTACAATCTTTACATATGCCACATTTCATTATTGAACAAATGTATATCAATGGTGCTTACCGTCAGCCAACCTTTTTGTATGAATCTGTTGGTAATTTAATAGGTTTGGCTTTGATTTTAATTTTGAGAAATCGTAAGCATCTGTTAAAACGTGGTGAAGTATTTTTAACATATTTAATTTGGTATCCGGCAGTTAGATTTTTTGTTGAAGGTATGCGAACAGATAGTTTATATATTTTACCAGGCGTAAGGGTTTCACAAGCCTTATCACTAATACTATTTTTCGTTGCCATTGGAATTTTTATTTATCGTCGAAAGAATGAAAATGATCCTTGGTATAATGAGTTGTGAGCAATCTAATTGATAATTAAAAAATAAATGGTAATATTTGTTGAGTAATAGGAGGTAATTCGACGATGAAAACATACGATGTAGTAATTATTGGGGCAGGTCCTGGTGGATTAACTGCCGCTTTATATGCTTCACGTGCCAACCTTTCAGTAATGATTCTTGATCGTGGTATCTATGGTGGTCAAATGAATAACACCGCTGCGATTGAAAATTATCCTGGATTTGAATCAATTTTGGGTCCAGACTTGAGTGAAAGAATGTATAAATCTTCAACTCAGTTTGGTGCTGATTTTGGTTATGGTGCTGTTCAATCAGTTGAAGATAAGGGTAATGTTAAAATTATCCACACTGATGATGGCGATTATGAAGCTAAAGCATTAATCATTGCAACTGGTTCACAATATAAGAAGATTGGGGTTCCTGGTGAAAATGAATTATCGGGACGTGGTGTTTCTTATTGTGCTGTTTGTGATGGTGCTTTCTTCAAGGATCAAGATGTCGCCGTTATCGGTGGCGGAGATTCTGCTGTTGAAGAGGGAATTTACCTTACACAACTAGCTAAGTCAGTAACAATTATTCACCGTCGTGACCAATTGCGTGCTCAAAAAATTCTGCAAGACCGTGCATTTAAAAATGACAAGATTAAGTTTGTCTGGAATGCTGATGTTAAGGAAATTACGAGTGCTGACGATAAAGTTTCCGGTGTTAAATACGTTGATAAGAAGACTGGCGAAGAACACATTGTTCCAGCTAAGGGTGCTTTCATTTATGTTGGTATCAAACCAATGACAGAACCATTCAAGGACTTAGGTGTTTTGGATGAAGACGGATGGATTAATACTAATGAACATATGCAAACAAATATTCCTGGTATTTTTGCTGTTGGGGATGTTCGTAAGAAGGATCTTCGTCAAGTAGCTACAGCTGTTGGTGAAGGTGGTATAGCTGGTCAACAAGCATACAGTTATATTCAAGAACTTGCTGATGATAAGGTAACAACAAAATAGTATAAAAAGTATTTTGAATATGAGGATTATGAAATGGAGAATATCCATTTTGTAATCCTTTTTTTGTGCCTTGACCTAATAATAAAAGACTAAATATTGAAAAAATTATTATTAGCATTTGGTTTGAATATATACATGTTTAAACATATACTATTAGCAAAAGACAGGAAGTGATTCTTATGCGTGAAGTAGTAGATAAAAAAATAAATCAATTGATGAACGAATCTGGTTTCAATATTGCTAGAAACCTAAAAGTCTTAAGAAAAGAAAAGAATCTAACTCAAAAGGAAGTAGCAAGACATCTGAATATTGATGTGACAACTTTATCTCACTATGAGACAGGTATTAGAATGCCAGATATTGATACACTAATTGCGTTGGCAAGATACTATGATACGGATATAAACAGAATCATCAGTAATAATCTCGAATAATTTGTATATTTGTGGTCGATTTTTAAGGATATTTTAAAAAAAATAGCTTAAAGTGTCGTAATCAAATATAAATGGTACTCTATGATTGATATAATGGTTGTAAGTACTTACAAATTAGGAGGACAAGTTATGTCTTGGCAAGATAATATGCAACAATGGCTCGACTATAAAGATTTGGATCCAGATATGAAAGAGCAACTTAACGAAATGAAGAATGATGATAAGGTTGCGGAAGAAGCTTTCTACGAACCAATGGAATTCGGTACTGCTGGTATGCGTGGTCTTATTGGACCTGGTATTAATAGAATGAACATTTATACTGTTCGTCAAGCAGCTGAAGGTCTAGCTTCTTTCATGGATACTCTGGATGACAAGTTGAAGTCACAAGGTGTAGCAATCAGTTATGATTCACGTTACTATTCACAAGATTTTGCTTATGAATCAGCAAAAGTTTTGGGAGCTCATGGAATTCACAGTTATGTGTTTGACAGTTTAAGACCTACACCGGAATTATCTTTTGCAGTAAGAAGTATACCTACATATGCTGGTATTATGATTACTGCTAGCCATAATCCTAAGCAATATAATGGATTTAAAATTTACGGACCAGATGGTGGTCAAATGCCACCAGTTGAATCGGATAATATTACTAGTTTTGCTAGAAAAGCTAGCAATCTATTCGCTATTAAAGTAAAGCCTGTAACAAAGTTGAGAGAAGAAAAATTATTAACTCTTATTGGTGAAGATGTTGATTTAAACTATATGAAGAATTTGGAAACGGTTATTGTTAACCGCGATTTGATCAATAATATCGGTGATAAAATGAAATTTGTTTATTCACCACTTCATGGTACCGGTAAGATGATTGCTCCTCGAATTTTCCAAAAGTTAGGATTCAAGAATTTTAATATGGTAACTGAACAAGCCATTTTGGATCCTGAATTTGCTACAACTCCATTCCCTAATCCTGAATTTGCTCAAACTTTTGATTTAGCAATTGAACGTGGTAAGAAGATTGGTGCTAATATATTGATTGCAACAGATCCTGATGCTGATCGTTTGGGAGCTGCAGTTAGACAACCAGATGGTTCTTATAAGTTGATGACAGGTAATCAAATTGCTTCGGTTCTTTTGAATTACTTATTACAAGCAAAGAAGGGCCTTAAGCAATTACCAGCTAATGGAGCAGTTGTTAAATCTATTGTCTCGTCTGAATTGGCAACAGCTATTGCTAATAAATATAATGTTGAGATGCTCGATGTCTTGACTGGATTTAAATATATTGCTGAGAAGATTGAACAATTTGAAAAAAATGGTAGCAATGAGTTCCTCTTCGGATTTGAAGAAAGTTATGGATATCTTGTAAAGCCATTTGTTCGTGACAAAGATGCTATGCAATCAACTTTATTATTAGCTGAAGCTGCAGCTTATTACGAATCAAAAGGTAAGACCATCTATGATGCACTAGAAGATCTTTATGAAGAATTTGGTTACTATCGTGAGAAGACTATCTCTAAGACATTTGAAGGTATCTCTGGTAAAGATAAGATGGCTCAAATTATGAAGACACTTCGTGAAGAAGGTATCGACGAAATCAATGGCGTTAAAGTTGTTGAATCAATCGATTATTTAAAAGATACAGATACTACTGAGGCAGGGGTTAAACCTACGGGATTACCAAAGGCTGACGTATTAAAATATGTTTTAGCTGATGATACTTGGGTTGCCGCTAGACCTTCAGGTACTGAACCAAAATTGAAATTTTATATTGGTGTTAAGGCTGATACAGAGGCCAATGCCGCACAAAAACTAGCTGATTTTGCTAAAGAAATCGAAGGTTGGGAATAAAATAAGAGATAGAGACAAAAGTTATTTTTTGTCTCTATCTTTTTGTTTCGTTACAAGTATTTCTCAACTGCGATATAATATTTTCATGTAGTTTGTGAAAAGAGGAGAAGGAATTGTCAACAAATCAACATCTAATTATTATTTCGCTTGATTCTTTAGGATTTAGAGATATTGATGAACATCTCGATGAATTACCAACATTGAGCAAGTTAGTACACGGGGGAACTTGGGTTAAAAGGGTTCAAGGAATCTATCCAACTTTAACTTATCCTTCGCATACGACCATTATCACTGGTCAATATCCAAGTGTTCACGGAATTGTAAATAATACTAAGATTCAATCTAATCGTCGATCACCTGATTGGTACTGGTATCAGAAGGATGTTAAATCAACGACATTATATGATTTAGCACGAAAAAAGGGACTTAAGACGGCCGCCTTTCTTTGGCCAGTAACAGCCGGTAGTAAAATTGATTACAATTTGGCTGAAATTTTTCCTAATCGAATTTGGACCAACCAAGTCTTGGTTTCACTGAAGGCTAGTTCACCGTTGTTCATTTTAGAAATGGATAAAAAATATGGAAAATTGCGTAATGGTATCAAACAGCCTGCTTTGGATGATTTTATTACGGCTTGTGCGGTTGATACGGTAAAAAATAAGCAGCCTAATTTGATGTTGTTACATTTGGTTGACATGGATAGCATGCGCCATCAATATGGGGTTCGTTCTGAAGATGCTATGAAGGCTTTGCATCGATTAGATGGTCATGTAAAGCAAGTAATTGATGCTAGCAAAGAAGCTGGTACCTTTGATGATACGAACTTTGTAATTTTAGGAGATCATTATCAAATTAATGTTGATAAGATGATTCATTTGAATACTTTGTTTGCAAAGAGAAATTGGCTAACACCAATCAAAGATCAAACTTTCAAAAAGGATTGGTCAGTAATGGCTAAAACTTGTGATGGATCAACCTATATTTACACAAAGAATTTTGATCAAATCCAACGTTTGAAGGAACTAATTTCAGGTGTTGAAGGTGTAGAAAGAATTTACTCATCACGAGAGGCAGCAGCCATGGGAGCAGATCCTAATTGTACTTTGATGGTTGAAGCTAAGGCTGGTTATTACTTTACTGATGAAAGTGATCGTCCTAATGTTGTAGAGCAAGTACTTCCTGATATGATGGGAGATGCTGATCGATATCGTGGTGTTCATGGATATCATCCTCAAAAACCAGGCTACAAAACAACCTTAATTTTTAATGGACCAATGGTTGAAAAAAATCATACAGTCGAAAAGGCTAATTTGGTAGATGAAGCACCAACTTTTGCTAAGTTGTTAGGCTTAAAATTTGATGCACCAATAGCCGGAAATAGTATTGAGGATGTATTTATCGATTAGAATAGAGGAATTTTATGAGGTTTAATAAGAAACAGTGGAGTTGGATCTTCTATGATTGGGCCAATTCTGGCTATGGAATTATCGTTACAACAGCAGTATTACCAGTTTATTTCAAATCAATAGCACAGAATTCAGGAGTTTCGGCGGCTAATGCAACGGCCTTTTGGGGTTATGCCAACAGTTTTGGAACTTTATTAGTTTCTATTTTGGCTCCCGTTTTAGGTGCATTAGCAGATTATCCGCATCACAAAAAGCGATTAATGAATTATTTTTCATTTTTAGGAATTATTATGACGTTTGGTTTGGCGTTAGTACCGTCAAATCAATGGCAATTATTATTAGGTGTGTATATCCTGTCGATAATTGGATATTCAGCTGGTAATTTATTTTATGACAGTTTTTTAACAGATGTTGCCAGCAATGAGGAGATGGATACTCTTTCTTCAAATGGATATGCTTACGGCTATTTAGGTGGAGTTGTAGCTTTTATCTTATTCTTAGTTCTACAATTAACGAGTGGCTTTGGTATGTTATCCAGTTATGGTGTGGCACGATGGAGTTTTCTTCTAGCAGCCATTTGGTGGATTATTTTTTTCATTCCATTGTTGAAAAATGTCCAACAGGTCTATTCATTACCAGAAAATGCACACCCTGTTACATCAAGTTTTAAACGTGTCTGGAAGACAATTACTCATTTGAGAAAGTATAAGGCTGCAGCTTGGTTCTTAGTAGCCTATTTCTTCTATATTGATGGAGTTGATACAATTTTCACGATGGCTACCTCAATCGGTATGGATATGGGAATTAACACGACAACATTAATGCTTGTTTTGTTAGTTGTTCAATTAGTAGCTTTTCCATTTTCTATTTTGTATGGTTGGTTTGCTAATAAAGTTTCTACTAGAGCGGGAATTCTTTTAGGAATTGTTCTATATTTTGGTATTTGTTTATATGCTTTGAAACTAACCAGTGCTAAAGATTTTTGGATCTTAGCTGTTTTAGTTGGAACCAGTCAAGGTGGTATTCAAGCTTTGAGTCGTTCTTATTTCGGAAAACTGATTCCCAAAGAATCCGGAAGTGAGTTCTTTGGTTTCTATAATATATTAGGAAAATTTTCGGCTGTGATGGGTCCAATTTTGGTTGGTATCGTCACCCAGATTACGGGAAAATCCACAATTGGCGCTGCTTCATTGAGCATTTTATTCTTCATTGGATTGATAATTTTCTTAATGTTGCCACGTTTGGTAAATGAAAATTAAATTATGGCGAAAATATGTTCGCTATGGTAATATAGAGCCAGCGCAATAAGCCTGACATTAATTACATCTAATTCGTGTGCGAGAGTTAGATGTTTTTTTTAGCTCAAGGGGGGTAAATTAATCCGTGATAGATAGAGTTACTAATAATAAATTTGATTTGGTTTCTAAATATTCACCTGCTGGAGATCAAGCTCAAGCAATCGATACCATTACTAAAGATTTCAAGGCTGGCGATAAAGAAGTTGTTCTTGAGGGTGCCACTGGTACTGGTAAGACCTTTACAATGGCTAATGTAATTAAAAGCTTGAATAAACCAACATTGATTATTTCACATAATAAAACATTGGCAGGACAACTGTATGGTGAATTTAAGGAATTTTTCCCTAACAATGCGGTTGAATATTTTGTTAGTTATTATGACTACTATCAACCAGAAGCCTATGTACCATCTAGTGATACGTATATTGAAAAGGATTCTAGTATTAATGATGAAATCGATAAACTTCGTCATTCAGCTACTAGTTCACTTTTGGAACGTAACGATGTTATTGTGGTTGCCTCTGTTTCATGTATTTTTGGTTTAGGTGATCCTAGAGAATATGCCGACAGTATTATTTCTTTACGGGTTGGTCAACAGATTGCTCGCGATACTTTGTTGGAAGAATTAGTTGATAACCAATTTGAACGTAACGATATTGACTTTCAACGTGGAAGATTCCGTGTCCGTGGCGATGTTGTCGATATCTTTCCGGCTTCACGTGATGATAATGCTATTCGTGTGGAATTTTTTGGTGATGAGATTGATCGAATCATTGAAATGGATGCATTAACAGGAGAAATAAAAGGATCAATGGATCATATTGGTATCTTTCCGGCTACTCACTTTATGATCAGTGATTCTAAAATGGATGAAGCTTTGAAACGTATTAAAGACGAAATGGATGTTCAAGTTGATAAATTTACTAAAGAAGGTAAATTGCTGGAAGCTCAACGTATTAAACAGAGAACTGAATATGACATTGAAATGATGCGCGAGATGGGTTACACATCTGGTATTGAAAACTATTCTCGTCATATGGAAGGTCGTGCTGAGGGTGAGCCACCATTTACTTTGCTAGATTTCTTTCCTAAAGATTTTAATATTATGATTGATGAATCTCACGTTACTATGCCACAAATTCGAGGAATGTATAATGGTGACCGTGCCAGAAAGCAACAGTTAGTCGATTATGGCTTTCGATTGCCTAGTGCATTAGATAACCGTCCGTTGAAGTTGGATGAATTCGAAAAACATGTTAATCGTATTTTATATGTATCAGCTACACCGGGTCCTTATGAGTTGGAGAGAACAGATCATAAAGCTGAACAGATTATTCGTCCTACAGGTCTATTGGATCCTAAGATTGAAGTACGTCCAATTATGGGACAAATTGATGATTTGGTTGGTGAAATTAATGATCGCGTGGCTAAACATGAAAGAGTCTTTGTAACCACCCTAACAAAGAAGATGGCTGAAGATTTAACTGATTACTTTAAAGATTTAGGAATTAAAGTTAGATATTTACACAGTGACATTAAAACTTTGGAGCGAACGAAGATTATTCGTGATTTACGATTGGGCAAATTCGATGTTCTAATCGGAATCAATTTGTTGCGTGAAGGTATCGATGTACCAGAAGTTTCACTAATTGCTATATTGGATGCTGATAAGGAAGGCTTCTTGAGAGCTGAACGTTCATTAGTTCAGATTATTGGTCGTGCATCGCGTAATGAACATGGTAAAGTTATTATGTATGCTGATTCAATTACGGATTCAATGCGTGGAGCGATTGATGCAACTGCACGTCGTCGTAAATTACAGATGAAATTCAATGAGGAGCATAATGTAACACCTAAGACAATTGTTAAACCAATTCGAGATGCTATTTCAATGTTCCAGAAAGTTGATAATTCTTCTTCTGAGACGGAGAAGATTGACGATGATATTGACTTTAAGGATATGAGCAAGAAGGAACGTGAAGAACTTCTTGCCAACCTAAATGAACAAATGGAATCTGCTGCCAAGAAATTAGACTTCGAGGCTGCTGCTAATTTACGTGATACGATTTTGGAATTAAAGGCGGAAATGAAATAGAATGTTAAATGATAAAATTGTTATTCATGGTGCACGTGCACATAATTTAAAAGATATTGATGTAACAATTCCTCGTGATAAATTAGTTGTTATGACTGGTCTATCCGGTTCAGGTAAAAGTTCTTTGGCTTTTGATACACTTTATGCTGAGGGTCAGAGACGTTATGTTGAGAGTTTATCGTCTTATGCCCGTCAGTTTTTAGGACAAATGGACAAGCCAGATGTTGACTCAATTGATGGATTAAGTCCTGCTATTTCAATTGATCAAAAAACTACCTCTAAAAATCCTCGTTCAACTGTAGGTACAGTTACAGAAATAAATGACTATTTACGTTTATTGTGGGCTCGTGTTGGGACACCAATTTGTCCAAATGATGGGACTAAAATTACGAGTCAATCGGCTCAACAAATGGTTGATGCTATTTTGAAATTGGATGATGGAACTAAGCTACAAGTTCTTTCACCAGTCGTTCGTGCTAAAAGAGGACAACATAAAAAAGCCTTGAATCAAATTAAGAAACAAGGTTATGTCCGTATAAGTGTTGATGGTGAAATTCACGATGTTAGTGAAGATATCGAATTGGATAAGAATAAAAAACACAGTATTGATGTTGTGGTTGATCGAATTGTTGTTAATGATCATATTAAATCTCGTTTGTTTGATTCAGTTGAAGCAGCTTTGAGATTATCCGATGGTTATATGAACGTTGATGTTATCGGTTCAGATATGATGGTTTTCTCAGAAAAGAATGCTTGTCCTATTTGTGGTTTCACAGTTGGAGAATTGGAACCACGCTTATTTTCATTCAATGCACCGTTTGGGGCTTGTGAGAATTGTGATGGCTTAGGGATTAAGTTAGAAGTTGATCTTGATTTGGTTATTCCAGATCAAAGTAAAACTTTAGCTGAAGGGGCCATTGAACCTTGGAACCCAATCAGTTCACAATATTATCCAGAAATGTTGGCTCAAGCGGCCAAGGAATTTAATATCGATATGAATACGCCATTTGAAAAATTACCTCAAAAGGACCAGGATATTATTCTAAATGGTTCTGATGGTAAGACTTTTCATTTTCATTATGAGAATGATTTTGGTAGCGTACGTGATGTTGATGTTCCATTTGAAGGAGTTCTTCCTAATATCAATCGTCGCTATCATGAAACTAATAGTGATTTTACACGTGAGGTTATGCGAAAATACATGACTGAATTGAAATGTCCTGTTTGTCACGGTAAACGATTAAATCGTCAAGCCTTAGCTGTTAAAGTTGAAGGCAAGGATATCGCTGAAGTTTCCGATATGTCAATCAAAGATGAACTTCCATTTTTTAAGGCAGTTAAATTTGGTGAACAGAATACGGTCATTGCTAAACCTATTTTGAAGGAAGTTAAGGATCGTCTCAGTTTTTTGATTAATGTTGGGTTGGAGTATTTGTCATTATCTCGTTCGGCTGGGACTTTATCAGGTGGTGAAGCTCAAAGAATTCGTTTGGCTACACAAATTGGTTCTAATTTATCTGGAGTAATGTATATTTTGGATGAGCCTTCAATTGGATTGCATCAACGTGATAATGATCGTTTGATCAGCTCTTTAAAGAAAATGCGTGATCTTGGTAACACTTTGATTGTGGTTGAACATGATGAAGATACAATGCGTGCTGCTGATTATCTTATCGATGTTGGTCCTGGTGCGGGTGAGAATGGTGGTCAAATTGTGGCCGCTGGAACTCCTAGTGAAGTAGAGAAGAATCCTAAATCGCTGACTGGCCAATATTTGGCAGGTAAAAAGTTTATTCCAGTACCTTTGGAGCGTCGTGTTGGTAATGGTCAATTTGTTGAAGTTTACGGTGCACAAGAGAATAATTTAAAGAAGCTGAATGTTAAATTTCCATTGGGTAAATTTATCGTTGTGACCGGTGTTTCAGGTTCAGGTAAATCAACTTTGGTTAATATGATCTTGAAACGTGCTTTAGCTCAAAAGATGAACCATAATTCTGAAAAACCTGGTAAGTATAAAAAGATTACTGGTTACGAGAATTTGGAAAAGATGATTGCTATTGATCAGAGTCCTATTGGACGTACGCCAAGAAGTAACCCAGCTACATATACTGGTGTCTTTGATGATATTCGTGATTTATTTGCTCAAACAAATGAGGCTAAATTGCGTGGTTACAAGAAAGGCAGATTCTCTTTCAATATTAAAGGTGGACGTTGTGAAAACTGTCGTGGTGATGGAATCATCAAGATTGAAATGAATTTCTTACCTGACGTTTACGTACCATGTGAAGTATGTCATGGAACGCGTTATAATTCTGAAACCTTGGAAGTAACTTATAAAGGTAAAAATATTGCTCAAGTGCTTGACATGAAGGTTTCTGAGGCATTGGACTTCTTTAGCAACATTCCAAAGATCAAACGTAAGTTACAGACAATTCAGGATGTAGGATTAGGTTATGTTTCACTAGGACAGTCAGCCACTCAATTGTCCGGTGGTGAAGCTCAAAGAATGAAGCTAGCCTCTGAACTTTATAAGAAATCTAATGGTAAGAATTTCTATATCTTGGATGAACCTACAACTGGTTTACATACAGATGATATCAAACGTCTCTTGGGTGTCTTGCAACGTTTAGTTGATGAAGGTAATACTGTCTTAGTTATTGAGCATAACTTAGATGTTGTTAAATCAGCTGATTGGCTAATTGACCTTGGACCTGAAGGCGGTGAAGGTGGAGGTACGATCGTTGGTACTGGTACACCTGAAGAATTAGCTGAAGTAAAAGATAGTTATACTGGTCAATATTTGAAACCAATCTTGGAACGTGATACCAAACGTACTAAAGATGCTGAATAGATAGATTCATTTAAATAGAATAATAAAAACAGGTATCTACTAAATATCAATTCTAGTAGATACCTGTTTTTTGTTATTCTTCATTTAGAGATTGTAAGTAAACCAATTGATCGGTTGAAATTTGTTCGTAAAGTGCACTACCTAATTCACGACTTATTTCTTTAGTTGAGATTAGATTTTGAATGTAAGTATTTTCCTGTTGAAAGGCTTCAATTAAAAGTTCATTTTGATCATTTTCATAATGATCATGACCAACCAAACGACGGTGTCTTTCATCATAAGATCGACGAACAATACTGATCTCACGATTGTTGCCACTATCGTTCACCAAACTTTGATTAAGATAGCTAGTAATTTTAAGATAAGGTTTTTCTTCAACTTCGGCTATTTTATCCCAAAGCTTTCGATTACGATTCAACATTTGTTCACGGCTGATATTTTTACGCTGTGATTGCATCTTATGATACATTTTGCGACGTTTACGTGCTGTCTTGGTTAACGATAGTTTTTCTACGACATGGAAACGTAAGAAGAGTTATACTCTTTGACGAAAACTATTTTGGTATTGCAGGACAGTTCTACGTGCCACTCGCATGTATAAATCAGCACTTTGTTCAGATATCTCACCGTTACTTAACATCTCATCGATAGTTTGTTGCTCTAGTTCAAAGCAGTTGTCAAAGATAATTGTTAATTTGTTTTTATCGATGTGTCCATCAATTGTACGTTGCCCATCAAGAATATTTACCACTCGGCCAATGCTGGTAGAACTATCATGACGTGTTTGAAGATTGACAATAGCATTATCAACCATTTGACCTTTAATTTTAGCTAATTCTTCTTCGGTATATTTGGAAACTTGAGGAGGCAATAATCTTGGTAGGATTAGAGTTGGAACTAGTAGGCTGGTTAAAATAACAACAGCAGCTACGAAGATAATATCATTACGATATGGGAAGGATTGACCATTCAATGTTAATGGTAGCGAGAAAGCCATGGCTAAAGTAATTGTTCCGTGAACACCGCTATAGGCCATAACGACACTATTAGCATGCTTTTCTTTCTTATCCCAAGCTCGAATGGATGCGAACCCCCAATTGGTCCAGAGGTATCTTAAAGCAGTCATAGTAACATAAAGTAAAATACCGACACCAAACAGAATTCCGACTGAACTGGCATCATGTTGATGCAGATTTTGAATAACGCTTGGCAATGACATACCTAATAAGACAAAGACAATACCATTAAGAATACTAGAGAAAACATTCCAAGTGCTAGTCATAACGATTTGTAGTCGTGAACTAGTCAAACGCAAGCGATTCTGTTGGATACCATGCATCAAACCTGTAACAACTACGGCTAGAATTCCTGAAACACCAATAGCTTCAGCAATTAGGTAAACAACAAAAGGAGTTAGTAAAGTGAAAGGAACCATGACTGAAGGAGCATCAACGTGCATATTGATTAATTTAAGACGAATCGAAACGATAACTATACCCAAGATTCCTCCTAAAATAATTCCTCCAAAGAAGACGTAGAAAAAGTTACCAATTCCATTGAGCAAAGAAAATTGTCCCGTGACGGCAGCACTGATAGCTAGGTTTAAGGCAACAATACCCGAAGCATCATTAAAAAGTGACTCATTTTCTAAAGTACCCATGACTTCGGTTGGTACTAACATGTTACTAGTAATAGAACCTACAGCGACAGCATCAGTTGGTGTAATAATAGCTCCTAGAGCAAAAGCAAGTGCCAATGGCATGCTAGGAATAATCAAGTGTGTTACGAATCCGACGATTAAAATGGAAATAATTGCTAGTTCTACGGCTAAGGAAAAAGTAGTACCGACTTGATGAGTTAATCGTGACAAACTGGTATGTTGCCCGTCATTGAACATAAGAGCTGAAATGATGACGAGTAGGAAAATTTCTGGCTCTAATTCAAAATGTTTATAAAAAGGTAGAAAGGACAATAATAGCCCAGCCGCAATTTGAATGAATGCAATCGGAATATTATTTAATTTCCACTGAACAATGTTAGCCAGCACAACGGCTGCAACTAAAAGAAGCACTAAAAAAACTGTATCCATAAAATATCCCCCTAATTGGTTTAATTTTATCGCAATTTAACGATAAAAAATATTTTTATCTTTTCTTCTCTAAAACTGACACGCCTGGCTTGTTATGTTATGCTTATATGGAATGTGAGGTGCAAAATGGCAAAAGATACGCTTAATTTAGTTATAGTAACCGGAATGAGTGGTGCAGGTAAGACTGTTGCCATGCAATCTTTTGAAGATTTAGGTTATTTTTGTATTGATAACATGCCACCTAATCTACTTCCTAAGTTTTGGGAATTGGTTCATGAATCAGGAACTATTAAGAAAGTAGCTTTAGTTGTCGACATTAGATCACGTGCTTTTTATGATGAGATCTTCTCAATGTTGTCACAAGTTGATGAAGATGAACAGGAAAAGCACCAAAAGGTTGATATGAAAATTCTCTTCTTGAATGCATCAGATGAAGAGTTGGTTTCTCGTTATAAAGAAACTCGTCGTAGTCATCCGCTCGCAATGGAAGGACGTCTACTTGATGGTATTGAAAAAGAACGAGAACTTTTGTCAGAAATTAAAGGCCGTGCATCAGTTGAAATTGATACGACGGACTTAACTCCTCGTCAATTACGAGAGGAAATTTTTGATAACTTTCAAGAGTCAACCGGAGTACCAACATTTCATATTGAAGTAATGTCATTTGGCTTTAAATATGGTTTACCAATTGATGCTGATATAGTAATGGATGTCAGGTTTTTAAAGAATCCATTTTACATCAAAGAATTAAAAACACAAACGGGTGTGGATAAACCCGTTTATGATTATGTTATGGATGATCCGGAAACAAAGAATTTTTATGATAAATTTTCAGATTTGTTAAAGGATATTATTCCTGGATATGAAAAAGAAGGTAAAACTAGTTTAACGATTGCAATTGGCTGTACTGGTGGTCAACATCGATCAGTTGCGATTGCCCAACGTTTAGGTACAGATTTGAAGAAAAAGTACTATGTTGATATAACTCATCGTGACATGGAAAAATCTCAAAAGAAGGTAATCGAAGATGGCCGAAAATAGGATAGTTCGAGTTGTTAAAGGACGTCGTCCAAAAGTTGTAGTTATAGGTGGGGGAACTGGTTTACCAGTTGTACTAAATAGTTTAAGAAAAATGGATGCTAATATTACTGCAATTGTTACTGTGGCCGATGATGGGGGATCATCTGGTATCATTCGTGACTACATTAACGTTGTCCCTCCTGGGGATATTAGAAACGTTTTAGCATCACTATCTGATCTACCTAAAGTTGATATGGATGTTTTCCAATATCGCTTTAAGAGTAATGATGATTTCTTCTCAGGTCATGCGATCGGTAATTTGATTATCGCTGCTTTGACTGAGATGTCACCTAATATTTTTGACGCTGTTCAAGAACTATCTAAAATGATGAAAGTGGACGGTCATGTTTTCCCAGCTAGCAATACTAAATTGACGTTACATGCAGAATTTACGGATGGAACTAAATTAGCCGGTGAACATGAAATCACTCATTCAGGTAAACATGTTAAACGTGTTTGGGTCACAGATTCCGATAATCCAGAGGAGGAACCAAAGTCAGTTATTTCGGTTATTGCTTCGATTATGCAAGCTGATGTAGTTGTCTTGGGTCCTGGTAGTTTATTTACAAGTATTCTACCTAACTTGATGATTAAAGATATCGGTGAAGCTGTTAAACAAACTTCAGCTGAAGTTGTTTATATTTGTAACATCATGACACAGATTGGTGAAACCGAAGGCTTCACGGATGCTGATCATGTACGAGTTTTAAATCGTCATTTAGGTGGTAATTTTATTGACACAGTACTGGTCAATACAAGAGAAATTCCTGACGGTTATATGGATCATAAAAAATATGATGAATATGTCAATCAGGTAGAAACAGATTTTCAAAGTTTAAGAAAAATGGGATGCAAAGTCATACAGGATGATTTCTTATCATTGCATGATCAAGGTGCGTTTCATGATGGTGAAAAGGTTGCTGAGGAAATTATTAACTTGTCCTTACAATCTGGTAATAGAAAAAATGAGGTGAGACGTTAGTGGTTTCATATGCAAGTGAGGTCAAGCAAGAACTCACAAAATTAGTCGTCCATCCTGAACATGCTCGAGTAGAATTGTCAGCATTGTTGAGAATGAATGGCTCATTAAGTTTACAAAATCATCATTTCGTCTTAACCGCACAAACTGAGAACGCCGCTATTGCAAGAAGAATTTTTTCTTTGATTAAGCAAAAGTATGGAATCGAATCAGAACTACTTGTGCGTAAAAAGATGAAATTGAAGAAAAATAATCAATATCTTGTACGTTTGAAATATGATACTAATCGTGTACTTACAGATTTAGATATTTTAGATGAATCAGGTTTGTCGATTAATACTGATGTACCTGAAGAAGTTTTAAATGAAGATCAACGGATGCGTTCATATCTTAGAGGAGCCTTTTTGGCTACCGGGAGTGTAAATAATCCTGAGACTTCTAGATACCATTTGGAAATTTATTCATTATATGAAACGCATAATGAAGGAATTGCTCAAATGATGAATTATTTTCATTTAAATGCACGGACAACTAAGCGCCGTAATGGTTATATCGTTTATCTAAAAGAAGCCGAGAAAATTGCTGATTTTCTTCAACTAATTGGGGCAACTAACTCAATGTTGAAGTTTGAAGATATTCGGATTGTACGTGATATGAGAAATTCGGTTAATCGTTTGGTTAATTGCGAAAATGCTAATATCAATAAGACGGTAGCAGCAGCTGAACGTCAAATTGATAATATTAAACATTTACAGGCGACAGTAGGTTTAGATTCCTTACCAGATAAATTACGTGAAATTGCGGTTTTACGTTTAGAAAATCCAGAAGTTTCTTTGAAGGAATTAGGAGAGATGGTACCAAGTGGTCCTATCTCTAAGTCAGGAATCAATCATCGTTTGCGTAAGTTAAATGAATTGGCTGAAACGGCCAGAGTATAAATAAAAAGAGTCTTCATACCAACTAATACAAAATAGTTGGTATGAAGACTCTTTTGTTATATTAAGAAGCCAATTTTACACATTGCTCTTTTTATGATTTTTAATCAATAAAGCAAAGATAAAACCAATAACTGCCATTCCGAAGAAGAAGGCAAAGACATGTTGAAAACCAATTAATCCATTATTGGCTGGCAAATGATATTTTTGATTAGTTGTAACTAAAATCAAAGTAGCAAGACTAACACCCAATGAACCGAGTAATTGTCTAACAGTCGTTATAATTGCCGTTCCATGAGGAATTAACGCTTCTGATAAGGAATTACCACCTAAAGTTGTAGCCGGCATCATAACGAAAGCATTACCACCTTCAATTAAAATGGCAATTAGAATCATTGGTAGAATACCCAATTTAGTATGGAGAATGAAAAGCAAGAACCAACCAATAACGATCATTGACATTCCGGAAATTAAAGTGGCTTTGAATCCAATCTTATCAGCTAATCTACCAGTAAGAGGATTTAAGATACTTAGGACAATAGCTGGTGGGACCAGTGCCAAACCAGACATTAAAACTGAAACATGTAAAATGTTCTGATAATAAAGCGGATAGATAATTGTTACAACAATTAAAGAAATGTATGAAAAGCCAGTTAATAAAACAGCCAAATCAAAATTAAAATTCTTCATAACTTTTAAATCTAGTAGAGGTTTATCTTTAGTTAATTGACGGTGTATGAAAAGAACGGTCAAAATAATACTGATAACTAAGAGAATAACCAAGTTAGTTGAGAAACTTCTAGTGCTGCCGGCTTGATTGACAACATAGAGTAATCCGATAATACCAAGTAGATAAATTGTTGAAATAAGATCAAGACTAGCTTTATGACGAGGCATAACGTCTTTGATATTGAAGAGAGCACTGATAAAAATAATAATCATGATCAATAAGAAGATGACGAAAAGTCCTTGCCATTGTAAAAAGTTTAAAACAATACCGGAAATAATAGGACCTGAAGCTAAAGCGGAACCCATAACCAAACCAGCGTAGCCCATTGTGGCACCACGTTTACTTTCAGGTGTGATGGTTAGTAGGACTGATTGAAATGATGGGAACAAAACACCTACACTAATCGCTTCCAGAGCCCGCCCTAGCATGGCCATTGGAAAGTTTGGTGCAACAATAATAATTAAGGTACCAATTGAGAAGATACCAACGACACTGAGAAAGATTTTTTTAAACGAAAAATTGTTTAATAACCATGGACTAATCGGCATCATGATACACATGATCAACATGAATCCCGTTGTTAACCACTGAATCGTTGGTGCTGTTACGCCAAAGAATTTCATTAATGTCGGATAAGCCGTTGAAAGTGAAGATTGGCTGATCGACATTGTAAAGGTCCCGGATAACAAAGTTATGATGAATAACTTCCGAGCCAGGCTATTTTTGATTTCGCCCTTATTCATAAAAAAGACCCCTTTTGTTTAATCTAAGAACAATTTAAGGATAGACTAAAATAAAAAAGGTGTCCAATCGAATGCCTGTTGTATAGCGCTTTCAAAAGGAGATAAAAAAAGATCAGGACAAAATGTCCTGATCTAAATAACTGTTGTTATATGGTAAGTAGTGGAAAAAAGTTACTCAAGGGAAACTTCCTCCGATTGAGAACCGTACTTGCTCATTCTATAACTATTTATCAGCTTTGTTTGTCATGATTTCGTCGATCAAACCATAATCTTTAGCTTCTTGGGCTGTCATGTAATTGTCACGGTCAGTATCTTTTTGAAGTTTTTCAAATGTTTGACCTGAGTTATCAGCCAAAATATGATTCAATCTCTTTCTTGTCTTCAAGATCTCTTGAGCAGCAATTTCAATTTCTGTTTGTTGACCTTGAGCTCCACCTAATGGTTGGTGAATAAGAACGGTTGAATTTGGAAGAGCAAATCTCTTACCCTTAGTACCTGCTGACAATAGGACACTGGCCATTGATGCAGCCATCCCTGTAGCAATTGTTTGTATATCGGATTTAACGAAATTCATTGTATCCATGATAGCTAAACCGTCGGTAACTGAACCACCGGGTGAGTTGATATACATGGAAATATCCTTATCTGAATCTTGAGCATCGAGGAATAGTAATTCGGCGATAACTGTATTAGCCATTTGGCTGTTAACTTCACCAGATAACATAATGATTCTATCTTTTAATAATCTTGAGTAAATATCGTAGGCACGTTCGCCACGAGAACTTTGTTCAACAACTGTAGGAACTAACATTAAAATGCCTCCTGTTTTTAATTAGCACTCTTAATAGCACAGTGCTAATTTAGCATACAATTAATATTGGGTCAACAAACAAAGCTCAAGAAATAAAAATAATTATTTAGTCTCAGTTTGAACGGTAGGTTTAGTAACCGCAGATTTGACCTTAAACCAAAGAATATGGAAAGTATAAGCTGAAGCAAATGATAGTATCCAAGTTAACAAATAGCAAATAATAATAGTTGCAATAGGATTGATTTGAGGTAAGAAATTGCTACCTAAACGCCAGATGATTTGAAGCCAGAAGACGTTAGACAAGTAAGCTCGGTAGGCATAAGTAGCTAAGAAGTGGAAAATTGGTAAAGCTTTGGAGTCAGTGTTGATATGACGAATAGCTAATGTGGCTACTAGGCCAATAACCAATAAAGCATAAAGAGTCATCGAAGGTTTGTAATAGGGAGCATTGCTCAATTTAACTGGATAACCGAAAGCAAATAATTCATGGTTAGTCCAATAGAAGACGGCAATAATTAAAATTATTAAAATAGGAAAAGTTTTTTTGAGAAATTTTTCAAATTTGTCACGGAACATCCAAGCAACAACACCGAAAATACCGTAAATTACGAAACTGATAAAGATTCTATCTAATAAGTACCAACTTTGTTCATGAGGACCATGAAAGACTTGAACATCATAGAAGTAGATCCAGGCAGCAAAGAATACGACGGTCAAAGTAATTGTAATAATACCACGAGTATTGTTGTTCTTGATCCAGTGAGCTAGTGCCCAAAAGAACGGCATTAGAATGATGAATTGTAACATCATGGTGTTATACCACAAGTGTGGAGCGGCATTCCCGTTAATGAAGTGCCAGCAAAATGATCCAAAATTATTGAACTTGTTAACTTGTTGAAAATTTGGAAAAATCAATAAGTAAGCGAGGGTCCACCAAATTGTAGGTACAAAAAGAGCAGACCATTGTTTTTTCAAATAGCTACCATAATCTCCCCAAGTGTTTTCGTTAGTAGTTCTAGTCGTGGTATATAAAATACCAAAAATAAAGGCTGGAGCCGTAAACTTCACCAAATTGTAAATAATTCCGATTGGAGTTTGGTAACTAAAACTGGGATTGGTTGATAAAACTAAACTGAGCACAGTCTGCATCATAACGGCAGTACAAGCAAAGACCTTCATATAGTCGCCTATATCAGCCTTGGGTGTAATGTCTTTTTTTATTTTCATGTGATAAATCTCCCCTTGTAAAATTGTGAGACCAACAAAAGGAAATCATTAGACTTAATATATTCTCATACTAAAATAAATGCAACTAAATTTTTAATTCAGATCTTTGGAAAGATAGGAAGATTAAGATTAATTCATTACTGATTTCACGTTGAATATTAGTTAGATTTTTGTGAGGTGAACAGAGATAAATCGTTCGTTGGAGGGGATCAGGTGTTAGCCGAGCTAATTGGACTTTTGCACTGATTGTCTGCCAAGTGACTGAAGGAATGAAACTCAAACCGACGCCAGCTTCAATAATTCCCCTAACTGTGGCTGGATCATCGGCTTCGTACTTGTAATTTAAAGTGATATCACGTTTTAAAAAATATTTATCGATTGTTACACGCAAGGGATTATTAGCTGAAAGACCAATCATCTTTTCGGAAATGAGTTCCTCCGGTTTAACGAAATGTTGGCTATAACCGTAGTTGATATTCCAACCGACAAAAATTTCTTCCTTTAAAACAGGTACGTTAGTTAAGCCCTGCAGTGGGGTACTGGTAATAATAAAATCAAATTGTTTGAAATCTGTTTCCCTGACGTTATGTTGAGCAATATTTAATCTAACGTTGGGGAATTTTTCTTGAATGCTGGTAACAATCGAAGGGATGAAGGGGGAAGCCACTTCCATTAATAATGAAATTGGATATTGGGTCTGATCTAGACCACCTTTGACAGCTGAAATACCACGGTTCAATTCCTCTAAACTGTCATTCACGTAACTGTAAAATAATTTACCAGCTCGGTTTAGTTTCAAAGTTCTACCTGTACGATCAAAGAGTTTCGTACTTAATTCATCTTCTAACTGTTTAATAGTTTTGCTGACAGCTGGTTGAGAGACATAAAGAATCTTAGCTGCTTTAGTGATGCTTTCTTGATTTGCGACAACAACAAAATAAGTCAATTGATTTAGATTCATAGATATACTCCATTCATAACCAAATGGTTAAGTATCTTGCTTTTTATATATTATACATGTTATGTATCGGTAATTATACTGAATCTGTGAGATCAATAAGAAGGATTGTTGGAGGTGATTAATTATCAAAACCTTGTGGATATTTCCAGGCCAAGGCGGCCAAAGAAGTGGGATGTTAAGTGAAGTTCCACCGGAAATGATTCAACGAGTAAAAAAACTAACTGGTGTTGAATTGAAAGATACAGCGGAAGCTTACCAAGATTCAATTCAGATCCAATTAGGAATTTTATTATTACAATTATTTGATATTCGACAATTGAAAGCAATCCAGCAAAAGCCTGATGCCGTTGCCGGACACTCACTAGGAATTTTTGCAGCTGCTGTGGCGGCAGGAGTTATTAGTGAAGACGATGCAATTAAGATTGTTTATGTTCGTTCAACCGAGATGCAAAAATCGTATCCAACTGGATACGGCATGGGTGCAATCGTTGGTTTAACAAGAAAAGAAGTTTCTACTTTGGTGAAGAAGATTAATAGTGATCAGCAGCCGGTCTTTACTTCTAATCAAAATTCGGAATTGCAAACTGTTATTTCGGGTTCATTAATTGGAATAGATAAAGTCCTAACTCTAGCTAAAGAAACTGGGGCACAAAAGACTGTTTTATTGAAAGTTCCTGTACCATCACATTCTCCGCTGATGCAAAAGGTTGCAAATGTCTTGAAGCAAGAATTATCTAAAGTGGAATTGCATGATCTGCAATGTACATATTTAGCTAACTACAATGGTCACGCAAGTAAAAAGGTGACGGAAGTTAAATATGATATGATCAACAATCTTGTTCATCCCGTCTATTGGGACACAATGATGGACGTAGCATCAGAGTTAGGTGTTGACACAACACTAGAAGTTCAACCTGGACAAACCTTTACCAAATTGGTTAAGAGCAAGTTCCCTGATTTTAGAACTATCACCATGAAAAATATGAGTCTTGATGATATTGAATTTTTGTTAAAAAAATGGAAAAGAGGATAATCAATGGCTAATAGAAGTTGGACCCAAAACCGTGATAATAAAGCCGCTAAGATGGCAAGTATTTCATCACTTTTGGATGGAAAATTAGTTAAAACAGAAAACGCTAAAGAATTATTAGAAAGCATTATTAAACCAGGCGACAAGGTCGTTTTGGAAGGAGATAATCAAAAGCAAGCCAGTTTCTTATCTGAGACCTTAGCTTCAGTTGATCCTGAAAAAGTACATGATTTACACATGATTATGTCAAGTGTGTCACGTCCAGAGCATTTGGATATTTTTGAAACAGGTATTGCTAAGAAGTTGGATTTCTCATTTGCAGGACCACAAAGCACTAGAATTTCACAAATGATTGCTGACGGAACAATGGAAGTTGGTGATATTCATACTTATTTGGAATTATATGCTCGTCTATATGTTGACCTGATTCCTAACGTAGTTTTGGTAGCTGCAGATAAGGTTGACCGTGAAGGTAATCTCTATACGGGTGCTAATACGGAAGAGACACCAGTAATTGTTGAATCAGCCGCATTTAAAGATGGAATTGTTATTGTTCAAGCAAATGAAATTGTTGATAAAGTTCCACGTGTTGATATTCCTGGTGATTGGGTTGATATTGTTATACCCGCTGACGAGCCTTATCAATTGGAACCTCTATTTACAAGAGATCCACAAAATGTCACAGAATTACAAATTCTTATGGGAATGATGGCAATTCGTGGAATTTATGAAAAACACAATGTACAAACAGTTAACCACGGTGTTGGTTTTAATACTGCTGCTATTGAACTCTTATTACCAACTTATGGTGAACAATTAGGTTTGAAGGGTAAGATCGTACCTAACTGGGAAGTTAACCCTACGCCAACTTTGATTCCAGCAATTGAAAGTGGTTGGGTCAAAACAATTCACAGTTTCGGTGGTGAAGTTGGTATGGAAAACTATATTGCTCATCGCCCTGACATTTTCTTTGTTGGGAAAGATGGTAGTATGCGTTCTAACCGTGCCTTTGGTCAAATGACTGGTCAATATGCTTTGGATATGTTTGTCGGTTCAACATTGCAAATTGATAAGTATGGTAACTCTTCAACCGTAACTAATGGTCGTCTATCTGGTTTCGGTGGTGCTCCTAACATGGGTAGTAATCCACATGGTCGTCGTCATTCAACACCAGCTTGGCAAAGCTTGCGTCCTGATGATGATCCATTAGGTAAAGGTCAAAAATTAGTTGTACAAATGGTTGAGACTTTTGGTTCAAATAAGAAGCCAGTCTTCGTTGATCATTTGGATGCTGAAGAGGTTCAGAAAGAGGCTAAGTTGGCTAATGTACCGATTATGATCTATAGCGAAGATACTACACATATTGTTACTGAAGAAGGTATTGCTTACTTGTACAAGACTGACAGTATGGCTGAAAGACAAGCCGCTATTGAAGCTATTGCTGGCGTCACACCGGTTGGTTTGAGAAGCAATCCTAAACAATTAAAAGAATTACGTGCTAAAGGTATTGTGGCCCTCCCTGAAGACTTAGGTGTTCACCGTAGTGAAGCTAAGAGATCTCTTCTTGCCGCACAAAATATGGATGATCTAGTTAAGTGGTCTGATGGACTCTATAATCCACCGGCTAAATTCAGAAGTTGGTCATAGTTAATGATTGAAACTGAATATTTAAAATTAGCTCAACAAGCAGTAACCGCATTGAAATGGGAAGTATCATTTTCGCCTAAACCGGGATTGGTTGATGCAAAGTCGAATGGGTCCCATACGGATATGGATATCGATTTGTTTTATAGATCTGCCGATAGCTTGTTAGCTGGTTTTGAAGAAATGATTCGTGTTTCATATCGACATCCCTTAGACCTAAACTTACGTGAAGAAGTAGGTCGCATAGGTCGTATGTCTGAAAAGGATATGTTTAAAGCAACCAACGGAATTAATACTCATAAGGGAGCTATTTGGAGTATGGGGCTTTTGATCAGTGTAATTAGTAGTCTACAAACAAATGATTTGGAAACTATTTTCGCTGGGGTCAAAAAATTATCGAGAATGCCTGATAAATATGCCCCCGTAACCCAGAAAACTCATGGGATGATCACTAAACAAAAGTACGCTTTGAATGGCGCTAAAGGTGAAGCTCAAAGTGGATTTGCTAATGTATCTAAAATATTGAGTTTTCATCCAGAAGCAGACGATTATGATATTTGGCTTAAACGATTATTGCTTTTGTACAGCAATGTTAATGACACAAATGTTGTATATCGTAGTAATTTACAAGTTTTACAACAATTTCAAACCTTGTCAGCAGAAATTGTTGTTTCTAAACAGTCTGTATTAGACAATCCAAAATTTCGCATCCTTAAAGAATTTACAAAAGAATACAATATTTCACCCGGTGGCTGTGCAGATCTATTCGCTGCAAGTTACTTCTTAAAACATTTAAATTAGAAACGGAGAAAAAAATGGAAAAATTACATTTTAATTTCGATACAACTGATGCAATTGCTAAACCAGTCCATGTTGGAGTTGTTGCATCTGGTGATCTCGAAGTTATTTTTAGACCAACAGATAAAAAAACAGAAGTTAATATCGTAACTGGTAGTGATGGTTTCAAAGAAGTTTGGGCAAATGTCTTGAAACGTTTCTTTGACAGATATCCAATTCAAGCCAATATTGAAATTAATGACTTTGGTTCAACTCCAGGAGTTGTTAATCTTCGTTTAACTCAAGCATTGGAGGAACTAAAAGATGAAAAATAGTTTTGTTGAATTACATGCGCGTGAACGTGCACTTTCATTGTTAGATGCTGGTACTTCCAAGGAAATGGTTGGCCCACTTGATGATATGATCTCACCTCATTTGGAACCTCAAAATATTGTTCCAGAGAGTGATGATGGAATTGTTTTGATGAAAGGTAAAATCGCTGGTAATAACGTTTTAGTTGTTTCTATTGAAGGTAAATTCCAAGGTGGTGGTATCGGTGAAGTCAGTGGTGCCAAAATTGTCGCAGCATTGGAAAAAGCCCTAGAAGATAACAAGAATGGTAAAACCATTTATCCAATCATCATTTTAGATACTGGTGGTGTTCGTCTACAAGAAGCCAACTACGGATTGTTATCTATTTCAGAAATTCAAAATGCCGTTATTGCGTTGAAGAAGTATGTTCCAGTAATTGGATTAGTACCAGGACGTGTTGGATCTTTCGGTGGTATGTCAATCACAGCTTCAATCTTGTCATATTTGATTGCTACTAATAAAGCTAGAATTGCTTTAAATGGACCAGAAGTTATTGAACAAGAAGCTGGTGTTCGTGAATTTGACTCTAGTGATAAAGATTTGATTTGGAACACTTTGGGTACTAAACAAAGATTGGCAACCGGTTTAGTTGATGAAGTTGTTGATGATACGGTTGATAATATTAAAAATTCAATCATTAATGAAATTAAGACTAAAAAAGATGCTCATCGTACTGAAAATGTCGATTTCTATCTCAGCTTGTTAGATCAATTAGATTTGAGTAAGAAATTGGATATTGAAAGTTACAATAAACTTTATAAGAATGTTGAAGTAACAAAACATGATATTCCGGAAGCTGTAGCTGGTTCTGAGGAAGGTACTAAGAGTCGCGGTCGAGTTTGGTTTGAAAAGATGACTGGTATCAAGAATGCTACTAGTTCCGTTTCAACCGTTTTGCACGCACAAAAAGGCGGCAAAGAGTATGTTGCTATCGTACCTGATGCTGATAATGATTTTCCACGTGTTAGAAATGGTGAAGTTGGTTTACAGGAAGGCTTTGCAGTTGCTAGTGTTATTAATAAAGTAGTTGCTGAAGATAAGGATAAAGATGTTAAACGTCCAATTATTTTAATTGTTGATGTACCTAGTCAAGCCTACGGCTATCAAGAAGAATTGATCGGTATCCATGTTGCCTTAGGTTCTAGTGCAGCAGCTTATGCTAAAGCTAGACAAGCAGGTCATCCTGTAATTGACTTTATTCCTGGTGATGCTGTATCCGGTGGTTTCTTAGCTCACGGCTTACAATCTAATCGCATGATTGCTTTGGATGATGATTCTATCACTATTCAAGCTATGTCAAAGGCTAGTGCAGCTCGTATTACTCAAAGAACTATTGCCGAACTAGAAGAAGCTACAAAGCATGTTCCAGCTATGGCTTATGATATTGATAACTATGAAAAACTTGGTGCTTTGTACAAGTTAGTTAAGGGTATCGGTTCATGGGAAGCTACTGGTGAAAATGTTGCAAAGATCAATCAAATCATTGATGGTGCTATCGATGGTTTAAACGGTGATAGAACGTTACATTTCCGTTATGAAACACCAATTGCTAAAGAAAGTGGACGTAAGGCAACCTTAAAAGTTCGTAAACTAGTTGATGAACAATGGTAGAAATTAATCCGCATGACTTGTTAAAAATCGACTCTATTTCAGCTTTGTCAGAGGAATTGCCAAGCTGGGCTAATTCTATTTTTCCCAATTCCTTAACAGTTGTGGTGAGACGTAGTCCTATGAGAGCAGGGAGAATTCCCGTTGGCGTTAGAGGGATGAAACGGGAACATCGTTTTGCAACATATGTTGATCCTAAGGATGTACTTAAAGTTACGACACCCTATGAATTGGTCGAAAGGAAAGCTTGGAAAAAAACTATTCCAGAGCGCCAAATACTACCGGCTATTAAGGCATTACCAAAAATTAATGAAGTTTTACATAATTATCATTGGGGAATCAGTGGCAGTGTTGGTTTTGAATTGGCAACTGGTACTCGTGCAGCTAAAATGACAAGTGATTTAGATTTAGTTTGGTTACCAGAACATTCAATTAATAAGAATGAGGCTAGTTCGTTATTGAAAGAATTGAATCAATTTGGTATTCACGCAGATTTACAGGTTATTCAAGGGAACAATGGTTTTTCTTTGGAGGAGTACGCAAATAGTACTTCAACCATTATGATGAAAACTTTAGAAGATCCCATTTTAGTGAAAGATCCCTGGCTAAAATAAAAAATTCCATCAATCTAGATAGGTTGGTGGAATTTTTATTTCTAGTGGATAAATGTGTTTTTGTGCAATATAGTGAATAAAGAATGTTTTTTGACGAAAATAGTATTGAAATCTAGGGGAGAGAGATACATGGAACTAGTTACAAATGATGGAGTACGACTTAATTATCAAGTTCATGGTCAAGGACAACCAATTATCTTTGTTGAAGGATTTGGTGGATATCAAGAAATTTGGAATTTACAAGTAGAATATTTTTTGGGGATGCGTTATCAAATAATTACGTACGATCATCGTAATCACGGACAATCGGAACGAACTGATAAAAATCTAACACTAAAACAATTAACAGATGATTTGGAAACCTTAATTGACTACTTAAAATTGGATGCTCCAATATTAATAGGTCATTCAATGGGAGCTAGTGTCTGCTATAGTTATTTACAGAGAAATAATAAAGTAAAAGCAGTCATGGCGATTGATCAGTCTCCCAAAATGTTGAATGATAAAAATTGGACATATGGTTTTGAAGATATAACAGCTGATAACTTTCAATCTAAATTGGTTCAAAAAAATAATGTTCATGAAACCTTGCATGGATTAGATAATCGAGTTTTCGAGGATTTAAATCAGGCCAAGGCCATGCATCCATTTGATAGGGAACGAACTTTGCCGTTATTGTTTGATCATGTGCAAAAGGATTGGCGAAGTGTACTCACTAATACGCAGGTACCAGTAACCTTGATTGTTGCTAAGCAGAGTCCATATTTTGACTACCGCTTTGGTGAAGTAATGGCAAAAGCCAATCCTAAAGTTAAGACATTTACTATGAATAATAGTGGTCACGATATTATGGCTGAAGTTCCTGATGAATTTAATCAAGTTTTACGTCATTTTGTCCTTAGTAGCTGTAGAAAATAAAAGCAAGATAATCCTAGGAGTAAAACCCGAAAGATTATCTTGCTTTTATATAGAATAATTCTTGTTATAGGTATAAAACAATTTAAATGTTGAATTATCAACACTTATAGTTAGGACTTTGTGAAACAATTATGCGCCACGTGGGAGTCGAACCCACATCCCAGGAACCGGAATCCTGTGTGCTATCCATTACACTAGCAGCGCAAGCACAATATAATTTTAGCTCATCATAGGGTAAAAAGTAAATCTCTAAAAAAATTAATATAACTTTCACTTTTTATCGCATATCACTTGAAATATTCACAAGAGAGTTTATACTATTAGTTGTGCTTAGGAGATGAGATTTAATCATCTGGGCTTTTATTTTTTGAGTACATGGGTCGTAAACAGACATACAGGGACAGTACTTGCCCCATGGAGTATATCAAATGACTAATAATGAAGATTTAGAATTGCTGGATTTAGTTGCCCCAGACTTCATTAAGACTCTGGAAAAGCGATTTAAAATACTTCAGAGTATCTCATTAATGGAGCCTATCGGGCGCAGAGTGTTGGCTGATGATCTTAACATTACTGAACGTGGGTTAAGAACAGAGACTGACTTGTTGAGAAAGCAAGGTTTGATTATTTCTTCGAAATCTGGAATGTCTTTGACAAAGACAGGTAGCGACGTTGTAATTAGATTGACGGATGTGTTGGCTGACTACCAGGGAACTGCCTTATTGGAAAAACAATTGAGTAGTAAACTTGGAATTAGTAGATGTATTGTTTTACCAGGTAATGCTGATAAACAGCATCGTGTAGTTGATTCATTCGGTAGAAGACTTAATCAACTTTTAGGAACACTGTTGCCGACAGGACAATCGATGATTTCTGTCACGGGTGGTAGCACCTTAGCTCAAGTTGCAAGAAATCTTTCATCTGATTTGTCGAAGAACCGTCAACTGGTATTTTTACCAGCTCGCGGTGGTGTTGGTGAGTCAGTTGCAATTCAAGCTAACAGTGTTTGTGCGGAAATGGCTTCTAGAACACAGGGTCAGTACCGGGCATTGTATCTTCCAGAAGATATTTCTGAAAAAAGTTTTGAATCTTTGCAAAAAGAGACTTCAATTAAGTCGGTTCTTGATTTAATATATAGAAGTAATGTTGTTATTCACAGCATTGGCACCGCAAGCGTCATGGCTGAGAGAAGAAATCTTTCTTCTAAAGAACAGAATGTGGTAGACAGTGGAAGAGCTGTTTCAGAAGCATTTGGTGATTTCTTTGATCAAAATGGTAAGCTTGTTTATAAGGTACCTAGGATTGGACTTCATGTCCGGGACCTTGATAGAATAGAATATGTGATTGCAATTGCTGGTGGCGAGAGTAAAGCTAATGCAATTCAATCATATATGAAAAACGCACCTCATCATACAATCTTAATTACTGATGAAGGTGCCTCAAAACTGATTTTAAGGGATAACCCTTTAAAATAATATTTTTTTATTTCCTGAAGGAGGAATTTTTGTATGACTACAAAAGTTGGTATTAATGGATTTGGCCGTATCGGTCGTTTGGCATTCCGCCGTATCGCTGCACTTCAAGCAGCTGGCAAGACAGATTTGGAAGTTGTTGCAATTAACGATTTAACTTCACCTGCTATGCTTGCTCACCTATTGAAGTATGATACAGCTCATGGTAACTTCGAAATCGATAAGATTGAAGCTGCTGACAACGCTATCGTTGTTGACGGTAAGAAGATCCCTGTATATGCTGAAATGAACGCTGCAGACCTTAAATGGGTTGCTAACGACGGTGTTGATATCGTTCTTGAATGTACTGGTTTCTACACATCAGAAGAAAAAGCACAAGCTCACTTGGATGCTGGTGCAAAACGTGTATTGATCTCAGCTCCATCAGGTGCTATGCCTACAGTTGTTTACGGTGTTAATGATGACATCCTAACAAACGACGTTAAGATCGCTTCAGCTGGTTCATGTACAACAAACTGTCTTGCACCTCTAGCAAATGCCGTAAACGAAGAATTCGGTATTAAAGCTGGTACAATGACAACAATCCATGCTTACACAGCTACACAAAAACTTCAAGATGGTCCAGAACGTAAAGGTAATGTTCGTGCTGCACGTGCTGCTGCTGCTAACATCATCCCTCATTCAACTGGTGCTGCTAAGGCCTTAGGTCTTGTTGTTCCTGCATTGAAGGGTAAGCTTGATGGACATGCACAACGTGTTCCAGTTATCACAGGTTCAGTTACAGAATTAGTTGCAACTCTTGGTAAAGAAGTTACAGTTGACGAAGTTAATGCTGCAATCAAGAAGTATACAGAAAACAACCCTTCATTCGGTTACAACGATGATGAAATCGTATCTTCAGATGTTATCGGTACATCATTCGGTTCAATCTTTGACCCAACACAAACACAAATTGTTGGTAAGGGCGACTCACAAGTTGTAAAGACTGTTGCTTGGTATGACAATGAATCAGGATTTACAGCACAAATGGTTCGTACACTTGAAAAGTTTGCTACATTAGACTAATTCATTAATCTAAACTAGTAATCACGAAAACCTAATTTAGTGTGATTTAAATTGGCGGAGGGAGGAAAACTCCTTCCGCTTTTTTTTAAGGAAAATATTGGAGGATTTATTTACAATGGCTAAACTTATTGTTTCTGACGTTGACGTAAAAGGCAAAAAAGTCTTAATGCGTGTTGATTTCAACGTTCCTATTAAAGATGGTGTTGTCGGCGATACAAACCGTATCGTTGGTGCTATCCCAACAATCAAATATGTTTCAGAACATGGTGGAAAGGTTATCTTGCTATCTCACTTGGGTCGTATTAAGAGTGACGAAGACAAGAAAGCTTTATCATTGAAGCCAGTTGCTGCTAAACTTCAAGAATTAAGCGGCATGCCTGTAGAGTTCGTACCAACTAACGAAGGTAAAGAACTTGAAGATGCTATCAACAATCTTAAAGACGGTCAAATCCTATTGATGGAAAATACTCGTTTCCAAGATATCGATAACGACTTCGGCAAACGTGAAAGCAAGAACGATCCTAAACTTGGCGAATACTGGGCATCACTTGGTGACGTATTTATCAACGATGCTTTCGGTACAGCCCACAGAAGCCATGCTTCAAACGTTGGTATTTCAACAGCTATGAAGGCTGCTGGTAAACCAGTTGCTGCTGGTTTCTTAATGGAAAAGGAAATCAAGTTCTTAGGTAACGCCGTTGACAATCCTGTACACCCATTCGTAACAATCCTTGGTGGTGCAAAGGTTTCAGATAAGATTGGTGTTATTGAAAACTTAATTCCAAAATCAGACCACATCTTAATCGGTGGTGGTATGGCTTATACATTCTTAGCTGCTCAAGGCCACAAGATTGGTAAGTCTCTATTCGAAGAAGATAAAGTTGAACTAGCTAAAGACCTCCTTCAAAAAGCTGGCGACAAGATTGTTCTTCCTGTAGATCATATCGTTGCTAAGGAATTCTCAAACGACGCTGAAGCTACAACAACAGATGGTGTTGACATTCCTGATGATGAAATGGCTCTTGATATCGGACCTAAGACAGTTAAATTGTTCCAAGACAAGTTAAAGGGTGCAAAGACTGTTGTATGGAATGGACCAATGGGTGCATTCGAAATGAGCAAGTTTGCTGAAGGTACACTAGAAGTTGGACGTGCTATGGGTAGCTTGACAGATGCTATTACTATCGTTGGTGGTGGTGACTCAACTGCTGCTGCTAAGAGTCTTGGCATTGCTGATAAGCTAACACACATCTCAACTGGTGGTGGTGCTTCACTAGAATATCTTGAAGGTAAAGTATTACCTGGTATCGACTCAATTTCAGATAAATAATTATTATTTTTCAGAGGAGAATTAATTTATGCGTACACCTATTATTGCGGGTAACTGGAAGATGAACAAAAATCCTAAAGAAACCCAAGAATTTTTAGACGGTATCAAAGGTAAGTTGCCAGAATCTGGCGTTGAAACTATCATTGGTGCTCCAGCCATCGATCTTACAACACTTGTTGCAGGTGCAGAAGGCACACCATTGAAGACAGCTGCTGAGAACTCATACTTTGAAGATGCCGGTGCATTTACTGGTGAAACTTCACCTAAGGCACTTGACGAAATGGGTATCGACTATGTAATCATTGGTCACTCAGAAAGAAGACAATACTTCGGTGAAACTGATGAAGACATCAACAAGAAAGCTCTTGCTATCTTGAAGAACAACATGCTACCTATCATTTGTTGTGGTGAAACTCTAGAACAACGTGAAGCTGGAAAAGCTGAAGACTGGGTAACAGGTCAAATCGAAAATGCTGTTAAAGGCATTTCTGCTGCTGACTTAGCTAAATCAGTTATCGCTTACGAACCAATCTGGGCTATCGGTACTGGTAAGACTGCTACTGCTGATCAAGCACAAGAAATGGTTCACGTAATCCGTGAAAAGATTGCTAGCTTGTACGATGCTGACACTGCTGATAAAGTACGTATCCTTTACGGTGGTTCTGTAAAACCTGCTAACGTTAAAGAATTAATGGCTAAAGAAGATATTGATGGTGGACTTGTTGGTGGTGCATCAATGGATCCAGAATCATATATTGCTTTGGCTAACTTCAATAAATAATTAGTTTTATATAAGTTATTTATTTTAAGTGCCAAAAAGGTTAAAATTGTGTTGTATTAAAATCATAAAGGAGATTTTTAAAATATGTCTGTAATTACTGATATTTTAGGCCGTGAAGTTCTTGATTCACGTGGTAACCCAACTGTTGAAGTTGAACTATATACTGAACTAGGTGGCTTTGGCCGCGCACTTGTTCCATCAGGTGCTTCAACTGGTGAACACGAAGCTGTTGAATTACGTGATGGCGACAAATCACGTTTTGGTGGTAAAGGTGTTCTTAAAGCCGTTGCTAACGTAAACGACAAGATTGCTAAAAAGGTTATCGGCATGGACGTTACTGACCAACGTGCCATTGACCAAGCTATGATCGACCTTGACGGTACACCAAACAAGGGTACTTTAGGTGCTAACGCTATTCTTGGTGTTTCACTTGCTGCTGCTCGTGCTGCTGCTGATGAATTAGGTCTTCCATTGTACGAATACCTTGGTGGTCCTAATGCTCATGTATTGCCAACACCTATGATGAACGTTATCAATGGTGGTAAGCATGCTGATAACAACGTTGACTTCCAAGAATTCATGATTGTACCTGTTGGTGCAAAATCAATGCGTGAAGCCGTACGTATGGGTTCAGAAACTTTCCAATCATTGAAGAAGGTTCTTGAAAGCCGTGGCTTGAACACAGCTGTTGGTGATGAAGGTGGTTTCGCTCCTGACCTTGAAAACAACGAAGCTCCATTCAAGATCTTGGTTGAAGCTATTGAAAAAGCTGGTTACAAACCTGGCGACGACGTTGCTATTGGTTTTGACTGTGCTTCATCAGAATTCTACAACAAAGACACTCACAAGTACGAACTAAAGGGTGAAGGCGAAAACGGTGCTGTTCTTTCAACAGACGAATTTATCGACTTGCTTGATGGTATCGTTGACAAGTACCCAGTTGTTACAATCGAAGATCCTATCGATGAAAACGAATGGGAAGACTGGCAAAAAGTTACTGCTAAACTTGGTAAGAAAGTACAACTTGTTGGTGATGACTTGTTCGTTACAAACACAGACTACTTGAGGAAGGGTATTGAGATGGGAGTTTCAAACTCAATCCTTATCAAGCTTAACCAAATCGGTACACTTACAGAAACATTCGAAGCTATTGAAATGGCTAAAGAAGCTGGCTTTACAGCCGTTGTTTCTCACCGTTCAGGTGAAACAGAAGATACTACAATTGCTGACCTTGTTGTTGCTACAAACGCAGGTCAAATCAAGACTGGTTCAATGAGCCGTACAGACCGTATTGCTAAGTACAACCAATTGATGAGAATTGAAGATCAACTTGGTGACCAATCAGAATACAAGGGTATCAAGAGTTTCTATAACTTAAACAAATAATTACTTTTAAGTAATTGATTAAAACAGCCTTAGGGCTGTTTTTTTTGTGTCTTTTTTTTTGTACAATATATAAGTAGATCATAAATAGTTGGAGGAGAATTAAATGACGTTAAAAATTGCATTTATTGGATTTGGTAAATCAGCCAATCGCTACCATTTGCCATATTTGAATATTCGAAATGACTTTCAAGTGAAGACGGTTTATACACGTAAGGCAGTTAATGAAGTTTTAGCTAAACCCTATCGTGATAAAGGGGTTAACTTTACTAATGATTTAAATGATATTTTGAATGATCCTGAAATTGATTTAGTAACAATTTGTACTCCAGCTCAAACACATTATCAATTAGCTAAGAATGTAATTGAAGCTAAGAAGTCAGTCATCGTTGAAAAACCATTTGTTGATACTTTGGATCATGCACGGGAATTGATTCAATTAGGTAAAGATAATAATGTTTTGGTTATGCCATATCAAAATCGTCGTTTTGATGGTGACTATTTGGCCGCCAAACAAGTTATTGATCAAGGATTCTTGGGTGATATTGTCGAGGTTGAATCACATATTGATTATTATCGTCCTAATACAGTTAACGGTAAGGAAACAAAAGAGCAAGGCGAATTCTATGGCTTAGGGATTCATTTGATGGATCGTATGGTTGCTATCTTTGGCCGCCCGGATAAGGTTGTTTACGATATCCGTAACACCGAAGTTAGTGATGCTGTGGATAATTATTTCGATGTTGATTTGCATTATGGCACAAAAATGAAGGTTAAGGTCAAAGTAAGTACTGATGTTGCCAAAGAGTATCCTCGTTTTATTGTTCATGGTATGAATGGTTCATTTATCAAGTATGGTGCTGACCAACAGGAAAATGATCTTAAGGCTGGTATTATGCCAGGTACACCTGGATTTGGAGAAGATAGTCCGATGTATTATGGCCTGGCTAAGTATCGTAACGCTAATGGGGATTGGATTGAAAAACAGATTAAGACACCATTAGGAGATTATGGTTTGTATTATGATTCGGTTTATCAAACATTAGTTAATAAGAAGCCAAGATTGGTAACTGATGAAGAAATTTTAACTGATATGGAATTGCTTGAAGCTGGTTTCTATCAACCATCACCATCAGTTTATGATGTTCCAAAACTAAACTTTTAATGTAGGGGATAAAAATGAAGATAGCAATTACTGATAATGAGAAGTTAAAACTGACTTTGGAAGGTGTTCTGGTCGGAGTAATTTCAGGAATTGTTGTAAGTATGTTTAGATGGTCAATAGGTCAATCATTAAAAGTTTTTCAAGGACTTTATGTAACAGCTAGAAGCAATTTAAGTTTATTAATTGGTTTATTGATTGCCATGATTGTTGTGGCAATCTTTGTTGGCTATTTGCTTAAGAAAGAACCCAATATTTCTGGTTCAGGTATTCCTCAAGTTGAAGCTCAATTAGGTGGCGAAATGCATCTAAAGTGGTGGTCAATTTTGTGGCGTAAGTTTGTCGGAGGTATTTTGAGTATCGGTCCTGGCCTTTTTCTAGGACGTGAAGGACCTTCAATTCAATTAGGTTCAGCTATTGGACAAGGTGTTGGTGAATTAACACATGATAATCGTGGTGTAAATCAACGAGTCTTGATAGCTAGTGGAGCAGCAGCTGGTTTAGCAGCAGCATTTAGCGCACCAATTGCAGGTGCAATGTTTGTTTTGGAAGAGGTTTATCACAATTTTTCACCATTAGTTTGGGTAACCTCTTTAGCTAGTGCAGTTAGTGCCAATGTTATTTCACTCTACGTCTTTGGCTTACAACCTGTTTTACAAGTACCATATCAATATAGTTTGCCGATAAAATATTATTGGCATTTAGTTATTTTGGGAATTATTTTAGGACTAATGGGACGACTCTATCAAATTGTTTTGTTAGCAATGCCATCAATTTACGAAAAGACCAGATTACCTCGGTTTATCCATGGTATTATTCCTTTGATCCTAATTATTCCCATTGGAATGGCTGTTCCACAATTTATCGGTGGTGGTAATGGAATTATCATCAATTTAGATAAATACGGAACAAGTCTCTTACTTTTATTAGGATTATTAATTTTGAGATTTGTTTATTCAATGATTTCATATGGATCGGGCCTACCCGGTGGTATTTTTCTGCCTATTTTAAACTTGGGAGCTATTATTGGTGCCATCTATGCAGTAGTGATGAATCAATTAGGTTTGTTACCAATTGCCTTTGAAAGTAATTTGATTATTTTTGCGATGGCCGGTTATTTTGCTTGTATCGGTAAAGCACCATTTACAGCAATTATTCTAGTAACCGAAATGGTTGGTTCCTTGAAGCACTTGATGCCTTTGGCTGTGTTGTCACTGGTGGCATATATTGTGGTGGATCTATTAAATGGAGCACCAATTTATGAATCATTGAAAGAAAGATTGAACTTAAATTCTGACTATTTAAATCGTGTTAGTAAGTTTACTGATCGCTTGGAAGTACCAATTTATGAGGGTAGTTCAATCGATGGTAAATATATACGTGACATTCCATTTCCCAAAGATATTTTGGTTGTTGGGGTTTATCGAGGAGAACGTCAATTGATACCTAATGGCGATACGCTTATCAAAGCGGGAGATAGGATTGTAGTTATGGTAAATGCTGGTCAGAGAGCTAAAATATCACGAAAGTTAAAGAACATGATTAATGGAATTAACTAGAAATTTGACCCATTTTATGTTATTGTTTTAGAAGTGATTTCAGCTTTCAACACCATGAACGGAGGTTTTACAGGTGTATAACGTTATTGAAACAGTGTTGATAATCGTTTCCATTTTGATAATAATTGCCGTCTTAATGCAGCCTACAAAGCAACAAGATGCTTTGAATGCATTATCTGGTGGTGGTGGCGACCTATTCAGCAACCAAAAGAAACGTGGTTTCGAGGCCTTTATGGTTAAGGTTACCTACGTTTTACTAGTATTATTTTTCGTTTGTTCATTGATACTAGTATACTTATCATCTCACTAAGCAATTTATTCCTCCTGAAAGTTACTCAGGAGGTTTTTTGTTATAAGGAGCATTTGTGATATGAAAATTTTAACGCCCCAACCGTTTTATTTTGATAAGGGTTCAAGTGCAGTTCTTCTTTTGCATTCTTTCTCAGGCACGGCTAATGATATGCGATTATTAGGCAGATCTTTGGAACGTAGCGGTTATTCTGCTTATGCTCCAATGTTTGCCGGTCACGGAACTCCTGAGCCATTGGATATTTTAAATCTTGGCGGACCTGATCGTTGGTGGGAACAAACACTTGAAGCAGTGGATTTCTTAAAAGCTCATGGAAAAAAACAAATTTCAGTTTTTGGTTTATCTTTAGGAGCAATTTTTGCTACTAAGGCTTTAGAGGAAATTCCGGAAGTAGTGTCAGGTGGTGTCTTCGGATCGCCACTGTATACAACTAACTTTCAGGAAATTAGAAATGCCTTTATGACCTACGCAAAAAAGGTGTATTCTGTTCAACAGGGCTTAACAGAAGTTGAGATTGATTCTAAAATTAGAGTCGTTGATTCTAAGATAGATTCGATGTTGACGGAGATAAGTAAAGCTACCGCTGGTGTAACTGAAAATTTGGCTGAAATAAATCGACCATATTTTATTGGTCAAGGTACGAGTGATAAATTAGTAAATCCGGATGCCGCAAAAATTGTGGCTCAAAAGGTTGGAACAGCACAGCTGCATTGGTATGATGCAGAACATGTCCTAACCATCAACAGTGCTCACCATGAATTGGAGAGTGCCGTGTTAAACTTTTTAGAAAATAATTGAGGATAGAAATGCCAGATAAAGAAAATAAATTAATTGCAGATATATTAGAGGTTTTCAGAAGTAATCCTGATCGCCGCTATAAGTCTGAACAAATAGAAGATATATTACGAATGCACGGAGCTTCAGCCTTTAAACGTGTTGTTAAAGCTTTGGCTGTTTTGGAGGGCGAAAGTAAAATTAGTCTAACTAATAAAGATGAATTCAAGATGGCTGCACCCGAAACAACTGTTGAAGGTGAATTTAAGGGTAATGATAAGGGATTTGGTTTCGTTCGTTATGATGAAGTAGAACCAGATGCTTTTATTGCTAGAAGTAATACTTTACATGCTGTTAACGGAGACGTTGTGGATGTAAAGATTACTAAGCCATCTAATCCTTGGATCGACAAAGGGCCTGAAGGTGAGGTCACTAAAATTGTAGAAAGATCATTGACAAAAGTTGTTGGTGAATTTCATCCATATAGTGATTCTCAAGTTGAAAAGACTGGTTTCTACGGTTATATTCAAAGTCATGAAAAGAAAATTGCTTCATATATGATTTTCATTTCTGATAAGGGTCTCCATCCACAAATGGGGGATATGGTTCAAGTTTCAATTGATGAATATCCTGATGATAAGCATCCTCAAAGTATGGAAGGAACAGCACTAGAAGTGATTGGTAACAAGAATGATCCCGGTGTCGATATTATGTCGATCGTGGTTGATAATGATATCAATCCTGAATTTCCAAGTGAGGTTCTTAAAGCTGCTGAAGAAATTCCTGACCATGTTTTGGACAGTGAAAAAGAAGGTCGTAAAGACTTAACTGACAATATGGTTATCACTATTGATGGAGATGACTCCAAAGACTTTGATGATGCTGTCGGCGTTGACATGTTACCAAATGGTAATTTCCACTTGGAAGTTCATATTGCTGATGTTACACATTATGTCACGGAGGGTTCACCAATTGATCAAGAAGCTTATGCTCGTGGAACAAGTACTTACTTGGTTGATCGGGTAATTCCAATGTTGCCATTCAGATTGTCTAATGGAATTTGTTCTTTGAATCCTGATGAAGATCGTTTGGCTTTGACATGTGATATGGAAATCAATCACAAGGGTGATATTGTAAAATATGATATTTATCCTAGTGTGATCAGATCTAAGTATCGTATGACATATAACAATGTTAATGAAATTTTGAAGGGTGACGAACTTCTTACTAAAGAATACGCACCATTAGTTCCAATGCTGAAAAACATGGCGGACCTTCATGAAATTTTATTCAACAAGCGTCATGAACGTGGTGCTATCGACTTTGAAGAAACTGAAGCACAAATCATTGTTGACGAAAATGGTAAGCCAATTGATATTAAGTTAAGAGAACGTGGAACATCTGAAAAGATGATCGAATCATTCATGTTAGCTGCCAATGAAACTGTAGCCATGAATTATAATTTGAAACACGTACCATTCTTGTATCGTGTCCATGAAAAACCAGATGATGAAAAGGTTAAGAACTTCTTTGAATTTGTTGCCGCAATGGGTGTACAAGTTCAAGGTAATTTGAAAGAAATTACACCGAAGATGTTCCAAAATGTTTTGTCAAAGGTTGTTGGTACGCCTGAAGAACCAGTTGTCACAATCATGTTATTGCGCAGTATGCAACAAGCTAGATATTCTGACAATCCACTGGGACACTTTGGATTAGCCGCAAAGTATTACACTCACTTTACTTCACCAATCAGACGTTACCCTGATTTGATGGTTCATCGTATGATTCATAGTTATGCTGTTAATGGCTTTACTGATGATGAACAAGCTAAGTGGAAGGAAAAATTACCAGATGTCGCTGAACATACTTCTGGTCGTGAAAGAATTTCTATCAATGCCGAACGTGCAGTCGATGATTTGAAGAAGACTGAATATATGGCTGATCAAGTTGGTAGTGAATTTGACGCTGTTGTTAGTTCTGTAACTAGCTTCGGAATGTTTATCCAATTGGATAATACCGTTGAAGGATTGATTCATATTTCAAATATGAAGGATGACTTCTATGAATATGATGAAAAGAGCATGTCCATGCATGGTCGTGGTACTGGTAAAATCTTTAAGGTTGGACAACCAATCAAAGTTAAATTGATTAGAGCTGATGTTGAGCATCGTCAAATCGATTTTGAACGTGTCCTAACACCTGAAGAGCAAGAACAAGCCGATAAGCGTGAAGCTGAATTTAAGAAGAAACGTTCAATGCAACATGGTCGTGGCCGTGGTGGACATGGACGTCATAATGATAAACGTGGTAACGGTAATAATAGTAATAATCACAACAATAATAACCATAAGAGACGTGGTAAATACGAAAGTCGGTGATGAATGATGAAGAAACATCACACAAAGGCTGCTAATGAGGTAGCTAATAATCGTAAGGCTCGTCATGACTACAATATTTTAGATACATATGAGGCGGGTATTTCTTTGACAGGGACTGAGATTAAATCAGTTCGTGCTAGTAAAATCAATATTAAAGATGGTTTCGTTCAACCCCATAATGGTGAACTTTGGTTAGAAAACGTTAATATCAGTGTATATGATCAAGGAAATCAATTTAATCATGATCCATTGAGAAATCGTAAATTGCTTTTACATAAAAAGGAAATCCGTAAAATAAGCTCAACAGTTCAAGAAAAGGGAATTACTGTAATTCCTTTGAAAGTTTACTTAAAGCATGGTTTTGCTAAAGTATTGATTGGCGTGGCTGAAGGTAAAAGAAAGTACGACAAACGTGAAACAATTAAGAAACGTGATCAAGAAAGAGAAATTCAACGTATTGTTAAGAATGCGTATTAACCTTTCGGTTGATCGCTTTTTTTTTACCCAAATTTTTAAAGTGTTAGAATATGATAAAATTAGTCTATTAATGATTCAATGGGGGATCAAATGAAAAAACTAGTAGGGCTGTTATTTGCTTTTTTAGCGATTTTTCTAGCACTTCAAACTACCACTGATGTAAAAGCTGATAAATTCACAGTGAAAAATTATGACGTCACTGTCGATATCAAAAAAGATGGTAACGCTGATTTAACACAAAAGATTGTTTATGATTTTCAAGGTGATTATCATGGCGTTTATTATAATCAGGATTTAAAGGGGATTAAGGGTGCCAGTGACCCTGTCGTTACTTATAACAATGGGGCTGGAGCTAAGACTCTAGTTAACAATGATTCAAATCAGAATGATACTGTTAAAGTTACTAGAACCGATAATTCAATGGATATGAAAGTTTATCATGCTGTTGATTCAGAGATGGTAACTTATACTTATAAATATCAACTTTATGGAGTGATCACTAATTATTTAGATACAGCTGAACTAAATTGGAAAATTATTGGTAATGGTTGGGATAACGATTTGAATAACATCAAATTAACCTTGAATTTTCCAGAGAAGAAGATTACACAATTACAAGCCTGGACACATGGACCATTAGCGGGACATACAGAAGTGGACAAGAAAAATGGTCAAGTGGTAATGACTTTGGATGAGTTGCCCGCCAATCAATCAGTAGAAAGTCATGTTATTTTTCCCACAACTGTAACTGCTGATAATAAAAATGTGGTGAATAAGAAAGCTAAGGCGAGAATTCTAGCAGCCGAAAAGTCAAAAGCTGAAGCAGCCAATGCTAGACGACAACGAGAAAAAAATTTTTATTGGATAATGATGGCGATTGCCGGAGTAGTTATTGTTATTATTTACCTTTATCAATTTATTAAATTACACAAGAATCCAGGACAGAAGCATCAAATACCAACACCTTTGCATCATTTCTTTGATGAACCGGAATTCATTCCTAGTTTTACCGAAGTAATTTTGGATCGTCAATCCAAGGCTAATAGCAACTCTTTAACGGCTGATTTATTGAATGAAGTTGGCTATCGTCGTATGAAGATTGATAAGATTGGTAAGGACTATCAAATTACGGCTTTGGTTCCGCCAACCAATGAGTTTTTCAAATATTTAATTGAAAAAATTGGTGATGGTAAATCGGTTTGTTTGAAAGATATTCGCAAATTTGCTCGTGGTAATGATGATAAGATGACTAAAAAGTTTGATAAATGGGCTAAAGATGCAGCCAAAGGTCGAGAAAAATATTTAGACTTAAGCAATATGAATTTGGTTGACAGTTTTAAATCTTCGACCATTGCTGTTGATATTGTTTTAGGTATCATGCTGATGATTTCTTTAATTCTCAGTAGTAAAGTTTTACTTAGTAGTGCAATTTTAGTAGTTATTGGCCTTGTAGCTTGGATACCGTATGCGATTATAAAGAAGAAAATTACACCGTATACGGATTTAGGTGAAGAAGAGGTTAACAAGATTAGAGCCTTTAAACGAATGCTAGAGGACATTGATGATATTAAAATGGCCGAGGTTGGGGATATTATTCTTTGGGAACGTTTCTTGCCATATGCAGTTATCTTCGGTGTCTCCGACAAAGTAATTAAGGCTTTAAAAGTTAATTTTGGAGCTGACGTGGTCAATAATTCGGCTATCGCATATTACTATATTGGTAGTAGCAGTTTTCTTAACAGTAATACAGGCTTCCAAACAGCTTTCACAGGAGCAATTTCAGCAGGGGGCTCATCAAGTATCTCAGGTGGATCTGGAGGTTTCTCAGGAGGCTCTTCTGGTGGTTTTGGAGGAGGTTCCGGTGGTGGAGCTTTCTAAAAATATATTGAGATAAAAAAATGGACTGAGAATTTTTTCTCAGTCCATTTTTTATGCAATTAATTAAGCATGACGACGATTAAGATAAGCAATACCAATTAGAAGAACGAATCCTAGAAGACTTGCTAGTAAACCAGATTCAGTACCAGTTTGAGGAAGCTTGTCAGTATTAGATTCTGAAGTAGAACTATTTCCATTATTTGAAGTATCAGGATTCAAAGGATTAGTAATAAGTCCACCTTCATCAGTGTTGCCATTATCTGTATTGGGATGTTCAGGATCAACGATTAAACCATTGTCGTTGTCATCTTTATCATTCTCATCAGGTTTAGAAGTATTACCTTCGTTACCATTGTTACTATCGCCGGGTTCTTGAGTATTACCTTCGTTACCATTGTTGTCGCCAGGTTCAGAAGTATTACCTTCATTACCATTGTTATTATCACCAGGTTCAGTTGTGACAGTCTTAGGGTCTGATGTTTCTAATGTACCAACACCAGTCTCGTTAGAGTTCTCAGTGATAGTAAATGGGATTTTATCAGGATTTAAATCATAACCTTCAGGAGCTTTAGTTTCTAAGAAATAATACTTACCAGGTTTGAGATTATCAATCTTGATAACTCCTAATTCATTTGTTACGGCAATTTCTAGAGCAATACCATCATCACCGTAAAGAGTATATTCAGCACCAGGGACACCAACTGTTAAATCATCACGATCAAATTTTTGAAGAACTGCACTATAGCTATCTTCGCCAACAATTTCTTTTTCATTTTCAACAGAAATCATCTTTGGTGTTAAATTATCTGTACTAATATCAAATTCGACATCTTCACCTTTGAGATAACCCTCAGGAGCTTTAGTTTCAACTAACTTATAGTGTCCAATTGGTAAATTATAGAAATGACCAAGGCCTAGACGATCAGTTGTGATTGTTCCAACAACTTCACCTTTATCATTAACAATATTGAATTCAGCACCAGCTAATTTGTAACCAGTTTCGGCATCAATTTTCTTGATAACGATTGATCCTAATTCCTCTTTTTCGGGCTCGTCAACACCAGTTACTTGAACAGGAGTTGTAGTTTGTCCAGTGACAGTAAATGGAATTTCATTTCCATTCAATTGGTAACCAGTAGGGGCTGTGACTTCTTTGAAATAATAGTCGCCAGCACTAAGGTTAGTTAGTTTGATTTGACCATTTTCGTCGGTCGTCAAATTAGTTTGAACAGGAGTATCTGAACCAACTTTGTAAAGATCATAGACGGCACCTGCTAATGGGGTAGTGTTGTCTTGTTCATTGAACTTGGTTAATGTGACAGCACCAAGTTTGTTACCACTACCATTACCAGAATTAGTTCCACCAGAAACTTTTCCAGAAGCTGTTTCATTAATTTCTTGTGCTTCATTGCCGCTACCAGTAATTCTTCCTGTCATTGTAGCGTCGTTTCTAAAGACTGTTCCATCCGTTACTTTGCTTGGATCAGTAACTTTAGTTTGGAAGGTTATGGCGTACATTTGCTTTCCAGAATTTGGAATAGTTAGATCAAATCCATTTCCAGATTCGTTTAGAGTATAACTACTTGAAGGAACGGTATCTCCACGTTTGTAAGTACCAGTTTCCTTATCTTTCCAAGTGGCTTCTTGAACGACGACGGAGCCAGATACGTATTCTAGATTAGGATCAGTAATAGTATCGTGAGCGCTCATTGTACCGAAGTTTAATTCGTTACGGTTGGCAAGGATAGTCCAAGTAACAATTTCATTACCTTCGGCATCAGTACCAAAGACACCCTTTTTCGAGATGTTTTTGTCACTTGCTTTAGTTTGAAGAATGCTTTGTTGAGTATTTCAATCCTTGATATTAAAATCAACATCGTTTGAACCAACTTGAGCCTTGTTACGATCTACAGTGACCCCAGTGTTGATAGAAAGTGTTCCCTTGACGCTCTCAAGTTCCTCAACATTTTCGTTGAAAGTAACAACAATTTGGTTACTGCTGTTTAAAATTGCAGTACCGATAACTTCGCCATTGTCACCAACAACATTAAATGGAGTATCATTTGGCGTAACGGCTAAAGGGCTTGGCACGTCAATAGTCAAAGTATCACCATTTTCAAGTTTATAACCGGTTGTATCGTACTCATATGTGATTGGTACGGTACTACTCATGCTATAAATCTTATCTTGTTTGTTAATAGAACCACTTGTAATCATATCTGTATTAGTATAATTGTTTGCAGCTTTAACATTATTGGTATTAAAGGTTAGAACTAAAATTATAACAGTCAATCCAGCTATGAGAGCAGTAAAAATATTTCGTAATTTATTCCCCATGTTTCTTCCCCTTTCTTAATTAGTACAGTCCAATTATAGAATGATTAAAGGGAATACGATAGGGCTTAGGGATAAATAATATTTTATTATTAAAAAACGTTATTAATAAGGTGATTATTGCTTGTGATAAATACCACATATGGTGAAATTTCAAAAATGTATACAATATATAGAATTGAAGTGGTATCATAGTGAATGTTGTTTTTTTGCAAATTAACAAATCAAATAAAGAATTAAAAAGCTACGGAGGAGAATAATGATGATCGTATTGAGCGGCGCAATTGGAGCCGGAAAGAGTTCATTGGCGACTATTTTATCAGAACACTTAGGAACTGAGGCTTTCTATGAACAAGTTGATAATAATCCGGTTTTGCCATTGTTTTATAAAGACCCTAAAAAATATGCATTTTTACTACAGATTTACTTTTTGAATAAACGTTTTGATTCAATTAAGAAAGCAATGGTACAAGATAATAATGTTTTGGACCGTTCAATTTACGAAGATTCATTATTCTTCCACATGAATGCTGATATGGGAAGAGCTACTCCTCAAGAAGTAAAAGTTTACGATGAACTTCTAGACAACATGATGCAAGAATTACCATATGCCGCTGCTAAAAAAGCACCTGACTTACTGGTACACTTGGATATTTCATATGACACAATGATTCATCGTATTGAAAAGCGTGGTCGTTCATATGAACAACCAGAACAAGATCCAACTTTACCAGAATATTATCATCAATTGCTTAGTCGTTATGATGGTTGGTATGACGATTATGATTACAGTCCTAAGATGAAGATTGATGGTGACAAATATGATTTTGTTGAAAATCCTGAAGATCGTCAAAAAGTACTTGATCTTATTGATGAACAATTACGCAAACGTGGAACATTAGACTAAATTATTAAGACAAAGCCAATAAGTGGTTTTGTCTTTTTTATTAGCTTGATACCAAGTTAAAAATAAGATAACCTATTAAGAGCAGTTTACACTGATGAACCTGCGGAATTAATTAAAACAGTGGAGGGTTTTATTTTGAGTAATTTAAAAGTAAGAGATATCACACAATTGGCTTTGGTGGCGGCGCTTTATGTAGCAGTGACAATTGCACCTGTTATTTCAGCGTTTTCCTATGGACAAATCCAATTTCGAGTTTCAGAGATCTTGATGTTATTGCCATTTTTTAATCATAAATATAGTTGGTCTTTGATTATTGGATGTTTTATCTCAAATATCTTTAGTGCATCATTAGGGGCATACGACTTAGTTTTAGGAACATTAGCAACGGCAATTGCTTGTTACTTAATTACTAGAGTTCCTGCTAAGACAAAATTTTTGTGGCTAGTACCTGTAATTTGTGCCGTTGTGAATGGTTTGATCGTTGGGGCGGAATTGCATTTTGTCTTGAAATTACCATTTGCTTTGAACTTTGTTACGGTCGGATTGGGCGAATTAGTTGTTGTAGCCATTGGTGCAGTAATTTTCTATTTCTTGATGCAGAATAAAAGTTTTAGTAAATTAATAAAGTAAGGCAGAGATGAGGGAAGTTCTTCCCTCATTTTTTTGTTATAATCTACTTTATAGAGTTTGCAAGGAGATGTGATTTTATGAACATCGGAATTTTTACTGATACGTACTTTCCTCAAGTTAGTGGGGTAGCAACATCAATTCAAACATTGAAGAATGATTTAGAAAGAAAAGGTCATTCTGTTTATATTTTTACGACAACCGATCCTAATGTGCCTAAGAATACAATTGAGCCAAACATCTTTCGTTTAACTAGTGTGCCTTTTATTTCATTTACTGATAGAAGAATTGCCATTCGGGGGATGTTTCATGCAGTCGAATTGGCTAAAGAATTGAAACTCGATATTGTTCATACTCAGACCGAGTTTTCTTTAGGTATGATAGGAAAATTCGTTGCTAAACAATTAAAGATTCCATTTGTTCATACGTATCACACGATGTATGAAGATTATTTGCATTACGTCCTAAATGGTCATTTATTGAAACCATATCATGTTAAACAAATGACAAAGCTATTTTTGAAAAATGCTTCAGGCGTGGTCGCTCCAAGTAAGCAAGTGAAAGAGACTTTGGATCGTTATGGCATTAAAACGCCGATTTCAATTGTGCCAACAGGGGTTGATTTGTCAGAGTATACAAAGCCAGTTAATGCTTCAATAATACGTGAAAAATTGGGTATAGCAGAAGATACACCAGTTATTTTGATGCTTAGTCGAATTGCTTTAGAGAAAAAAATTGACCATATGCTCAAATCCATGCCAGAATTATTAAAATATAATCCTAAGATTATGTTAGTAATCGTTGGTGATGGTCCCGATATGGAAGAGTTAGTTCAAATGAGTAAGGATCTAAAGATTACTGATAATGTTATTTTTACTGGTGAAGTAGCTCATGATGAAATTTCACCATACTATCATATGGCCAATCTTTTCGTATCTTCTAGTGACACGGAATCACAAGGGTTAACTTATATTGAAGCAATCGCTTCAGGTCTAAAAATAGTAGTAAGAAGTGCGCCTTATACTGACGCCTTATTGACTGATCCTTCAGTTGGTGTAACATTCAGTCAAGATGACCAGTTAGTACCTAAGATTAAGACGTATCTCGACCACCCTAGCTCATTTGATGATCGTGAGGCTCGCCAAAAGGTACTGTACGGTATTTCATCAGATGGATTTGGTAACTCAATTCTTGATTTTTATCGTCATGCTGAGGATTACTTCGTCAGAGAGAAACTTTCAGATTCATCAATCGATCCAGAGGAGTATTCTAATGATTAAAATAAATATGTTTTCATCCGCAGATAAAGTTGCAGGCCAAGGTGTAGGTAGTGCCTATATTGAATTGGTTAATTTGCTAAAAGATCGTTTTAGTGATGAATTTGATATTAAGATAAATGACTACCATCGTAGTGATTTAAGCCATTATCATACAATTGACCCACAGTTCTACTTATCTACATTTTCTAAAAAAAGAGGTCGCAAAATAGGATACGTACATTTTCTTCCAGAAACATTGGAGGGGAGTATCAAATTACCTCAACCGGCACGTGGTATTTTTTATAATTATGTAATTAGTTTTTACAAGCGCATGGATCAGATCGTGGTTGTTAATCCAACTTTTATTGATAAGTTGGTAGCACATGGTTTGGATCGTAAGAAGATCAAATATATCCCTAATTTCGTTTCAACCGATAACTTTTACGAGAAGAGTGCTGAGGAAAAGGCCGCTTTCCGTAAAAAGATTGGTGTTCCAGAAGATAAATTTGTTGTTTTTGGTGATGGACAAGTTCAAGAACGTAAGGGAATCGATGATTTTTATAAACTAGCACAAGTTAACCCAGATATTCAGTTCATTTGGGCGGGTGGTTTTTCATTTGGTAAGATCACCGATGGTTATGACCGTTATAAAGATATGATTGATAATGCGCCTAAGAACATGACCTTCACAGGAATAGTTGATCGTAATGATTTGGTTAACTATTATAATATTTGTGATTTATTCTTGTTACCTTCATACGATGAATTGTTCCCAATGTCAGTTCTAGAAGCCTTCAGTTGTGGAGCACCAGTATTATTGAGAGATTTGGAATTATATCGTGCTATCATTGATGGCTATTATCAAAAAGCTGATGGTTTTTCAGATATGAATGCTTTTATTAATCATGCCAATCAAGATCGTTCAATTTTGGAAGATTTCAAGAAAAAATCTAAAAAAGCTGCCAACCAATACTCAGAAGATAATTTGAGTAAAATTTGGTATGACTTTTATACAGAACAATATAATATTGCTAAACAGGATAAATAATGAGTAGAAAACATATAGCAGCAATTTTTGTGATGTTGGGATTAGGAGTTGGTATCTTTTGGTGGGAAGCTAGAAATATTAACTTTAACTCCTTAGTTTCAACGTTTAAGAGTTTAAATTATTTTTGGCTTGCAGTGGCATTTTTATCAATTCTATTGTCGTATGGCGTCGAGGCGATGGTGTTACATACGTTATTAAAGAAAAAAGAAGATCGTAAGTTTGGCTGGTGGGAGATGTATCGTATCCCTTTGCTCCAAGCACTTTTTAATGCCATTACGCCTTTTTCTTCGGGTGGACAACCTGCACAATTACTTGGTTTAATGCAGTCAAAGATCGATGGTGGTCGTGCAAGTTCAGTCTTATTGATGAAATTTGTCATTTACCAAGCAATGGTGTTAGTTAATTTTATTGTGGCCATGTTAGTAAGTTTTAATAGTGTTGCTAAGCATTTTTCTGGATTAGCAACTTTGATTGTTTTTGGAATGGTAATCCATGTTGTGACGATTTCGTTCTTGCTAATGATCATGTATTACTATGATTTTACAAAAAAAATGGTACAAATTATTTTGAAACCGGTTTTATTTTTTCTAAAAGAAGAAAAACGTGATAGAATTTTACAGTCAGCTATAAACAGTATTGATAGTTTTTACAAAGAAAGTTTGGTTTTAAAGCAGGAGAAGAAAAAAGTGGTCAAAGCATCACTTTTAACAATCGTGCAATTATTCCTATACTACTTTGTGGTTTATTTTGTTTTATTGGCTTTGAATTGTGACCACGTAAATATAATCGATGTATTAGTTATGCATATTATGATTGTTATGATTGTCTCGATCTTTCCAATTCCTGGTGGATCAGGTGGGGCAGAATTCAGTTTCAAAACATTGTTTGCTGGATTTATACCTTCTTCGTCAGGTTTGATCTTAGGTATGTTTTTATGGAGATTTATTACGTATTATTTGGGGATGTTCTTAGGGATTATCGCAGTTTCAAAGAAACCAAAAATTGAACAACAAGTTGCTAATAAATCTATGGAGCGAAAACAATGAAGCGTATTACTAAAGGTATTTCCAATTTTTTAAACACTAGGCTAGGATTTGTACTTCTAGCTGTGTTTTTATATACTCTGAAAACGATCTATGCTTATACGACTAAGTTTAACTTAGGTGTAAAAGGATCAATTCAGACATTTTTGATGATCATCAATCCAATTCCAATTATGTTATTGTTGTTTGGAATTGCTTTATACATGAAGGGAAGAAAGTCGTATATCTTTCTTCTGATTATTGATTTCTTGGACTCAGTTTGGTTATTCTCAAACATTCTGTACTATCGTGAATTTTCAGATTTTCTAACAATGGTGCTTATCAAGGGCTCTGGTTCTGTAACCAATAATCTTGGTAAGAGTATTATGGGGATTTTGAAACCAACTGATTTTCTGGTTTTTCTTGATGTTATTGTCTTGATATTATTATTGGCTTTCCATGTTATAAAAATGGATGTCAAACGTCTTAATTGGCGTATTCCAGTTTTGATTAGTTCATTAGCCGTATTGCTGTTTGGTGCTAATTTGACTTTGGCTGAAAGTGATCGTTCACAGTTATTAACAAGAACTTTCGACAATAATTATATTGTTAAGTATCTAGGCCTTAATGTTTTTAACATCTATGATTTGGTTAAGACGACAAAAACGAATGCTGTTAAGTCACAAGCAAAGAGTTCCGATATTGATTCAATTGAAAAATACATGAAGGATAATTATGTTCAGCCTAATGTTGAATACTCAGGTGTTGCTAAGGGTAAGAACGTCTTTATTATTCATTTGGAAAGTTTGCAACAATTCATGATTGACTATAAGTGGGATGGCGAAGAAGTAACGCCAAATCTTAATAAGATTTATCATGAAAATGATACGTTGAGTTTTGATAATTTCTTTAATCAAGTTGGACAAGGTAAGACGGCTGATGCTGAATTGATGCTTGAAAATTCACTCTTTGGTTTACCAGAAGGGTCAGCTATGGTTACTGATGGTACAACTAATACTTTCCAAGCAGCGCCTGCAATCTTGGATCAAGATGGTTATACTACAGCTTCATTCCATGGGGATGTTCCAAGTTTCTGGAATCGTGATAATGCTTATAAGTCATGGGGCTATGATTACTTCTTTAGTTCTAATTACTATAAGCAAAAGAAGAGTTACAATGTTGGTTATGGTATGAAAGATAAGATCTTCCTTAAAGATTCCACACAGTATATTGAACAATTGCCACAACCCTTCTATGCTAAGTTGATTACAGTTACAAACCATTATCCATATACTTTGGATAAGAAGAATCAAAGTATTTCTAAGACTGATACCGGGGATAAGACCGTGGACGGTTATGTTCAAACGGCTAGATACTTGGATGAGTCTATTGGTGAATTCATGGATTGGTTAAAAGCTACAGGTTTAGATAAGAAGAGTATGGTTGTTCTTTATGGTGACCACTATGGTATTTCTGATAACCATAAAAAAGCTATGGCTAAACTTACAGGTATTAAAGGATTTAATGATTTTAATAATGCTCAGTACCAACGTGTTCCATTTATGATTCACATGGATGGATTAAAGGGTGGTATTAACCATACCTACGGTGGTGAAATTGATGTTTTACCAACACTCTTGAATCTTTTAGGTGTTGATAATAAGAACATGATTCAATTTGGTAGTGACTTGTTATCAAGTGAACATTCACAAGTTGTGGCCTTTAGAAATGGTGACTTTGTTTCGCCAACGGTCACAAAGGTTGGAAGTACTTACTACAATACTAAGACTGGTAAAGTAGATAAGAAGATCTCGAAGACTGAGAAAGAAAAACTGTCTAATAAGGTAACAACAGAATTATCTCTATCTGATAGAGTTATTAATGGGGATCTTTTAAGATTCCACAAGCTACCTGGATTTGAAACTGTTAATAAGAAAAATTACTCCTATAAGAAGAGTACTGCTTTGAAGAAATTAAAGGCAGCAGAGAAGAAGAAGGGTACTAGTTTAATCGAACAGAACGATAATAAGTCGATGGTTGACTTGTATCAAACTGATGCACCAGAATTAAGTAAGTAGTAAAAAAGCGTTAGAGGACAGCAAAATGTCTTCTAGCGCTTTTTGTTTGGCTTGAAAGTGGGTATAATCAATGTTTAAAGAGATTTAATTGACCGAGTAAATATTTTTTGAAAAAATACAACTTTTTTGTAAAAAAGGGTTGCAACTCTCTTATTCGATTGGTAATATATATCTTGTTGTTGCGACAGAGCAATGGCATCAACGCTTTCAAGCTTAATTGCTTCTCCGTTGATTCCAAATTATTTTAAAGAAGTCCTTGACATGTTCTTGTTACTTCGATATGATAATTAAGTTGTCTGTTAGATGACTCCTAACTGTTTATCAATTCGTTGATAATTAGTTAGAAAAAATTATTTTAAAAAGTTCTTGACAAGTTATTGTCTCTTTGATAGAATAATTAAGTCACTGATGAGCGTAAGCGCTTAATCAGCTGGTAGACCTTTGAAAACTGAACAAAGTTTTAACACTAAAATTGTGTAGGCCAACATTTATTTGTTGGATTTACAACGAAGTCAATTCGCTAGTATTTTTATTTATGAGTCACAAACTTTTAATATGAGAGTTTGATCCTGGCTCAGGACGAACGCTGGCGGCATGCCTAATACATGCAAGTCGAACGAACCATCCTGATGATTGAAGCTTGCTTCATGATTCAGACCTTGGTGAGTGGCGGACGGGTGAGTAACACGTGGGTAACCTGCCCAGAAGTGGGGGATAACATTTGGAAACAAGTGCTAATACCGCATAACAACTTAGATCACATGATCTTTGTTTAAAAGATGGTTTTGCTATCTCTTCTGGATGGACCCGCGGCGTATTAGCTAGTTGGTGAGGTAATAGCTCACCAAGGCGATGATACGTAGCCGACCTGAGAGGGTAATCGGCCACATTGGGACTGAGACACGGCCCAAACTCCTACGGGAGGCAGCAGTAGGGAATCTTCCACAATGGACGAAAGTCTGATGGAGCAATGCCGCGTGAGTGAAGAAGGTTTTCGGATCGTAAAACTCTGTTGTTGAAGAAGAACATATGTGAGAGTAACTGTTCACGTACTGACGGTATTCAACCAGAAAGCCACGGCTAACTACGTGCCAGCAGCCGCGGTAATACGTAGGTGGCAAGCGTTGTCCGGATTTATTGGGCGTAAAGAGAATGTAGGCGGTTTATTAAGTTTGAAGTGAAAGCCCTCGGCTCAACCGAGGAAGTGCTTCGAAAACTGGTAAACTTGAGTGCAGAAGAGGAAAGTGGAACTCCATGTGTAGCGGTGGAATGCGTAGATATATGGAAGAACACCAGTGGCGAAGGCGGCTTTCTGGTCTGTAACTGACGCTGAGATTCGAAAGCATGGGTAGCAAACAGGATTAGATACCCTGGTAGTCCATGCCGTAAACGATGAGTGCTAAGTGTTGGAGGGTTTCCGCCCTTCAGTGCTGCAGCTAACGCATTAAGCACTCCGCCTGGGGAGTACGATCGCAAGATTGAAACTCAAAGGAATTGACGGGGGCCCGCACAAGCGGTGGAGCATGTGGTTTAATTCGAAGCAACGCGAAGAACCTTACCAGGTCTTGACATACCATGAAAAGCTTAGAGATAAGTCTTTCCCTTCGGGGACATGGATACAGGTGGTGCATGGTTGTCGTCAGCTCGTGTCGTGAGATGTTGGGTTAAGTCCCGCAACGAGCGCAACCCTTATTATCAGTTGCCAGCATTCAGTTGGGCACTCTGGTGAGACTGCCGGTGATAAACCGGAGGAAGGTGGGGACGACGTCAAATCATCATGCCCCTTATGACCTGGGCTACACACGTGCTACAATGGTCGGTACAACGTGCTGCGAACTCGCGAGGGCAAGCAAATCACTTAAAACCGATCTCAGTTCGGATTGTAGGCTGCAACTCGCCTACATGAAGCTGGAATCGCTAGTAATCGCGGATCAGCATGCCGCGGTGAATACGTTCCCGGGCCTTGTACACACCGCCCGTCACACCATGAGAGTTTGTAACACCCAAAGTCGGTGGGGTAACCCTTCGGGGAACTAGCCGCCTAAGGTGGGACAAATGATTAGGGTGAAGTCGTAACAAGGTAGCCGTAGGAGAACCTGCGGCTGGATCACCTCCTTTCTAAGGATATGGTACTTTGGTACCAACGGAAATACACAATTGTTAAAACTTTGTTTAGTTTTGAGGGGTCTACCTGGCGCTTTCGGGCCTATAGCTCAGCTGGTTTAGAGCGCACGCCTGATAAGCGTGAGGTCGATGGTTCAAGTCCATTTAGGCCCATTTTCTCTGTTATAATTGAATAAGTACTATGGGGGTTTAGCTCAGCTGGGAGAGCACCTGCTTTGCAAGCAGGAGGTCATCGGTTCGATCCCGTTAACCTCCATTGACAGAGATGTCATACTCGTACCTTGAAAACTGGATATTAAGAATTAATGAATTAAAGAAACACCGAAAACTGCGCGGCAATCTTTTTGATTGCCAGCTGTGACGAAAGTCATGGCAAATTGTTTTAAATTACTTTTTGTAATTTAATTTAGGTTAAGTTATAAAGGGCGCACGGTGGATGCCTAGGCACTAGGAGCCGATGAAGGACGTAACTAACGACGATACGCCTCGGGGAGCTGTAAGTAAGCTTTGATCCGGGGATTTCCGAATGGGGGAACCCAAATATCGTAATGGATATTTACTTGCCTGTGAATACATAGCAGTCAAGAGGAACACGCAATGAACTGAAACATCTAAGTAGTTGCAGGAAGAGAAAGAAAATTCGATTCCCTGAGTAGCGGCGAGCGAAACGGGAATAGCCCAAACTAAAGAGCTTGCTCTTTAGGGTTGTAGGACTGATGTTGTGAGAACAAAAGGTTATGATAGTCGAACAAGTTGGAAAACTTGGCCAAAGAGAGTGAAAGCCTCGTAAACGAAATCTGATCCACTCCATTCAGTATCCTGAGTACGGCGGAACACGAGAAACTCCGTCGGAATCCGGGAGGACCATCTCCCAAGGCTAAATACTCCCTAGTGACCGATAGTGAACCAGTACCGTGAGGGAAAGGTGAAAAGTACCCCGGAAGGGGAGTGAAATAGATCCTGAAACCGTGTGCCTACAAGTAGTCAGAGTCCGTTTATGGATGATGGCGTGCCTTTTGTAGAATGAACCGGCGAGTTACGTTAACATGCAAGGTTAAGATGAAAAGTCGGAGCCGTAGCGAAAGCGAGTCTGAATAGGGCGACTAAGTATGTTGATGTAGACCCGAAACCAAGTGACCTATCCATGTCCAGGTTGAAGATGCGGTAAAACGCATTGGAGGACCGAACTCGTGTATGTTGAAAAATGCTGAGATGAGATGTGGATAGCGGTGAAATTCCAAACGAACTTGGAGATAGCTGGTTCTCTCCGAAATAGCTTTAGGGTTAGCCTCGAGGTTTAGGATCGTGGAGGTAGAGCACTGTTTGGACTAGGGGCCCGTCTTGGGTTACTGAATTCAGATAAACTCCGAATACCATTGATCTTTACTCGGGAGTCAGACGATGAGTGATAAGATCCACCGTCGAAAGGGAAACAGCCCAGATCACCAGTTAAGGTCCCAAAATTCATGCTAAGTGGAAAAGGATGTGGAAACGCATAGACAACTAGGATGTTGGCTTAGAAGCAGCCATTCATTCAAAGAGTGCGTAATAGCTCACTAGTCGAGTGATTCTGCGCCGAAAATGTACCGGGGCTAAGCATGATACCGAAACTGTGGATGTGTCGTAAGACACGTGGTAGGAGAGCGTTGTAATTGCATTGAAGCCATACCGTGAGGAGTGGTGGAGTGATTAGAAGTGAGAATGCCGGTATGAGTAACGAAAGACCAGTGAGAATCTGGTCGGCCGTAAGACTAAGGTTTCCTGGGGAAGGCTCGTCCTCCCAGGGTTAGTCGGGGCCTAAGATGAGGCCGAAAGGCGTAATCGATGGATAACAGGTTGATATTCCTGTACTAGTTTATTTTGTTTGAACGATGGAAGGACGCAGGAGGATGATGTGTGCACGCTGATGGATATGCGTGTCCAAGCAGTAAGTCTTGATATGAGTCAAATGCTTATATCTCTAAGGACAAGCTGTGATGGGGAGTGAAATTTTAGTAACGAAGCACAATAACTCACACTGCCAAGAAAAGTTCCTAGTTAGAAATAAACTACCCGTACCGCAAACCGACACAGGTAGTCGAGGAGAGTATCCTAAGGTCAGCGAGTGAACTCTCGTTAAGGAACTCGGCAAAATGACCCCGTAACTTCGGGAGAAGGGGTGCTGGTGTAACAGCCAGCCGCAGTGAATAGGCCCAAACAACTGTTTATCAAAAACACAGGTCTATGCTAAATCGTAAGATGACGTATATGGGCTGACGCCTGCCCGGTGCTGGAAGGTTAAGAGGATCAGTTAGCTTTTGCGAAGCTGAGAATTGAAGCCCCAGTAAACGGCGGCCGTAACTATAACGGTCCTAAGGTAGCGAAATTCCTTGTCGGGTAAGTTCCGACCCGCACGAAAGGCGTAATGATTTGGGCACTGTCTCAACGAGAGACTCGGTGAAATTATAATACCCGTGAAGATGCGGGTTACCCGCGACAGGACGGAAAGACCCCATGGAGCTTTACTGTAGCTTGATATTGAGTTTTTGTGTGACATGTACAGGATAGGTAGGAGCCGTTGATCTCGGAACGCTAGTTTCGAGGGAGGCATTGGTGGGATACTACCCTTGTTATATGAAAACTCTAACCTACATCACTTAGCGTGGTGAGGGACAGTGTCTGGTGGGCAGTTTGACTGGGGCGGTCGCCTCCTAAAATGTAACGGAGGCGCTCAAAGGTTCGCTCAGAATGGTTGGAAATCATTCGTAGAATGTAAAGGCATAAGCGAGCTTGACTGCGAGACTGACAAGTCGAGCAGGGACGAAAGTCGGACTTAGTGATCCGGTGGTACCATATGGAAGGGCCATCGCTCAACGGATAAAAGCTACCCTGGGGATAACAGGCTTATCTCCCCCAAGAGTTCACATCGACGGGGAGGTTTGGCACCTCGATGTCGGCTCATCGCATCCTGGGGCTGTAGTCGGTCCCAAGGGTTGGGCTGTTCGCCCATTAAAGCGGTACGCGAGCTGGGTTCAGAACGTCGTGAGACAGTTCGGTCCCTATCCGTCGCGGGCGTAGGAAATTTGAGAGGAGCTGTCCTTAGTACGAGAGGACCGGGATGGACATACCTCTGGTGTACCAGTTGTGCCGCCAGGCGCATCGCTGGGTAGCTACGTATGGACGGGATAAACGCTGAAAGCATCTAAGTGTGAAGCCCCCCTCGAGATGAGATTTCCCATTCCTTTATGGAAGTAAGATCCGTTAGAGAATATGACGTAGATAGGCTGCGGGTGGAAGTGTAGCGATACATGGAGCTGAGCAGTACTAATAGATCGAGGACTTAACCGAGTAAGAGTTTACAGCAGTTTGAAGTGTTTCAACTTTAATTCATAATCTTAATATCTAGTTTTGAAGGTACGAGCAACAATAGTGTGGTGGCGATAGCGAGAAGGATACACCTGTTCCCATGCCGAACACAGAAGTTAAGCTTCTCCACGCCGAAAGTAGTTGGTGGGAAACTACCCGCGAGGATAGGTAGCTGCCACGCTGTTATTATTCCGGATTAGCTCAGTTGGTAGAGCATCTGACTGTTAATCAGGGTGTCGTCAGTTCGAGTCTGACATCCGGAGTTTTTTTTTACCTTGGAGAGTTGTCCGAGTGGCTGAAGGAGCATGATTGGAAATCATGTATACGGGTATTGACCTGTATCAAGGGTTCAAATCCCTTACTCTCCGTTAGGTTATTTGTACAAACAAGTGTCACTGTATAAAACAGTGTAAAAAGACTATCATATCAATAATGTGATAGTCTTTTTTATTTTATTTTTTTATTCTAATCCGTGAATCAATGTTGTCATGCTGTAGTCACGGAATAAAGACTACTTGAAGAGTACATTAAGCCAGAATTTTTTGTTTATTATTAATGATTTTTATTTCATAAAACATATACAAATTGATAATATGTATGATATAATTATTTTCGTTGAGTTAATGACATGCGCCTATAGCGCAATTGGATAGAGTGTCTGACTACGAATCAGAAGGTTGTAGGTTCGACTCCTACTAGGCGCATAACAAAAAAGAGACTTATGATGATTTTCATCGTAGGTCTCTTTTTTTATCTATTTATGCTTTTTACAAAGGCTGTTCGTCAAATCAAGTTGATGGCGGTTCAAGTTAACAGTTAGACCATAAATGGTCTAGCTGTTTTTTTATTTGGCTGATGAGCTTGCTCGAAGCCAAAACATTTGAATATTTATACGTTCAGTAAAGTTGTTCCAACTACGATATCCATAGGCACTACTTTTTATCTTTTTTATTCTTCCAATGATTCCCTCTAAAAATCCGTTGGAATATTTAAGCTTCAGTGCATTTAATACTTGTTTACGATATTTTCTTAATGATGTCATTGTTTGATCCATAGCGGTATTGAGTGGATGATAATTGAGTAGTATCTGATTCATTGTATCAGTATCGCCTGTTCTAATAGCCTTTAAAATATCTTGATATACTTCGTAGGACTTGGCGAAACCTTCGTCCAAATCTAAACACTTTGTGATTAAATTTAGATCCGTTTCATAATAACCAACACTGTACTGATACTTAGGGTTTATCTTTTCGATGGAATCGAATGATTCCAAGAATTTTTTCCAATCTCTCTTCATGAACAAGTATTCTTTACTTCTTTTAGGCATTCGTTTCATTACCTGTATTCTAGTTGAATTGAGAGAACGATTCATCATCTGAACGATATGAAATCTATCAACAACGACTTTGGCCTTTGGAAACAACTTTGGTACTAAATTAATGTATCCGGCATTTAAATCCAAAGAAATAGTTTTTACCTGTCTTCTGACTTTCAAAGGAAATCGACTGAAGTATTTACTGATTTGATATGAAGTTCTTCTGGGCAAGATATCACCCGTACGATGATTATCGCTATCTAACCAAATAAAGCTCATCTTGTCAGTAGACATAAATTCATCAAATGCCAAGTGCTTAGGAAGATGTTCAGGAAGTGATTTCTTGTGCATCTTGGCTTCTTCATCGATGATACGTTGAACGGTCTTATCGGAGACGTTAAAACGTCTGCCGATATCCTTCAATGATGTATTAAAAGCAGTTTCTGATAAGATCATTTGTCTAACAGGTTGTGCGATTTGACAATATTCCCAAACATAACTAGTTTTGGCTACAAAGATAGAGTTACAAGATTTACATTTATACTTTTGACGTTTCAGACTTATATACGTTGGACGTAATGATAATGATGGAGCGACTATCATATTTTTATTAAATCCATTCTTAACTAAGTGGCCTGCAAGGCCACAGTTAAGACAACGGTCAATCTGTTTAGTTAGCATTGCAAAATAGACTAAGGACTTGATGCCATTAACTAACATAAATTTTGAGTCTTCAGTAAAGATAATATTCTCATCTTTCATTTCAAGAGCGTTTCGTATAGACTTATTACTTAGGGACATCATTCAAATTCCTTTCATTGTGAAGCTGTAGAGGGTAGAACATCTAAAGGTATGGATGGTGTCTTTTTGATGTTCTAAAATAGTTTTATTAATAAATGGTATACAAAAATAGAGTTGATGGCAAAATGCCTATCAACTCTATTTATCGTACAGCCTTTACAAAAGCTTGGTAATCTTTTTCTTCACCGGTCTCCTCAATTCTTAAATCATCTAATTGATTTTGATGTAAAGCTTCTTCAGAAACTTCAATATTGTGTGTAAAGGTAGCATTTCCAATCAAATGGATCTTACTTAGTTCTTTTATTGGATTGAGTTCAATATTAGTTTTAACCATGCCGCCAGGATTATAAACAGTAATATCTTTATTTGAATCAAATTGATCTGGGTATAATAACGCAAAAACTAAACTTGTTGCTGACATGCCGGTTCCGCAAGCATTGGTGAAACCAACGCCACGTTCAAATGTTTGAACAAATAGTTTGTTTTTATCTAGTATTTTGGCAAAGCTGATATTGACGCCTTCAGGAAAATAATTATTTGCAGAATTCAATTTTTGTCCCAAATGGTTTAATATATCGTGTTGAATATTGGAGACAAAACTAATGAGATGGGGATTAGGAACGGCAATAGCTGAGAACCTTTCTCCGGGAACAAATTCTGGAATTTCCTCATTTATCATTTCATTTAAATCTTTATATGAAAATGGCAAGTCCGTTTTTTTAAAGGAAATAGGTGATATTTCAACACTAAAGGCAGGAACTCCGGGATAAAAATCAGGAGCTTTCTTGACAGATAAATTAGACTCTAAAGTTTCTACATGGAATTCGTTTAATTGGTATTTTTCCGATAAGTAACGACTAACAGTTCTCAATCCGTTACCACACATTTTGGCTTCACTGCCATCGGCGTTGATAACACGCATTTTTCCAAGACAGTCATCACTAGTATCAATAACTAAAAGTCCATCGGCACCGTTTAAAATATTTTTACAAAAATTAATTGCTAAATTCTTTAATTCACTATCACTTAATTTATTGTCCAGAATAGTTTGATCCAAAATGAAGAATTGATTTTCTGAACCATGGACTTTTAATAATTTAACCATATTTTTAAACCTCGCTTAATCGAAAAAAGTTTTATAAATTTGTTGTACTGCATTATCAGCATCAGAAGCACGAGTTCCAATCATGATGGATATTCGGGAAGCACCTTGGTTAATCATATGAATAGCAATATTATTTTGGGTTAACGAATCAATGACTTTACCGATAGTTCCAATGTTATGAGCTATTCCTTCACCAACTACCATGATAATGGCATAGTCATCAATCCATTCTAAATAATCTGGTTGGAGGGTCTCTTTAACGTCGTGACAAAGCTTTTGGATGGTATCCTTATCTAACTTGCTACGATCAAAGATAACAGTTAAATCGTCAATACCAGAAGGCATATGCTCATAAGAAATATTATATTTATAAAAAATTTTTAATAACTTCAAAGTAAAACCGACTTCTTTATTGAGAAGATAACGGTGTAGATAAAGTGCTGAGAATCTTTTTGAACATGCAATACCAGTGATTTGATTAGAAGGATCAAAGATAAATTGTTCAGGGACAATCATAGTTCCATCTGCTTGGGGGTTATTAGTATTCTTAATATTTACGGGAACTTGTCCTTTAACTGCGGGAATAATGGCTTCATCTTGGAAAACGGAAAAGCCAGCATAAGATAGTTCTCTCATTTCCCGATAGGACATTTTTTTTATTGCTTGTGGATGATCAACAATATGATTGTTAGCGACATAAATTGCATCAACATCAGTAAAATTTTCATAAAGATCAGCATTTAAACCACGGCTAAGAATAGCTCCAGTGATATCTGATCCTCCACGAGAAAAGGTATAGATTGAGCCGTCAGCGCTATAACCGAAGAAACCTGGAAAGACAACTCGGGAGTCCTTTGGTAACTTAAATTGGTCCAGATTGCTATAAGTTTCAGCTGAAATATCAGCGTCATTAGGTTGACCTTGAACTCTAATGCCAGCATCTTTAGGATCAATGAAGACCGCCTTAATATTTTGAGCATTGAGGACCTGTGTCAGTAAAATTGCATTTAAAAATTCACCGTGAGCTTTAAAGGCAGCCATTAAATGATCATTATCACTAAAACTGGTTTGAGCTAATTTATCTAATTTGGATTTTAGAAGTTTAATAACTGAATCATCAAGTTTGAAATAATCACAGATTTCTTGGTATCTGGAAATGATATTACTTTCAACTTGTTGATAATTGCCTTGGTTAATAACGATATTTGCATATTGAATCAGTAGATCAGTAACTTTAGTGTCATCAGAAAATCTTTTTCCGGGTGCAGAAGTTACAATAACTTTACGCTCAATATCGTCTTTAATAATCTTAATTACTTTCTCAAATTGTTCTCCAGTAGCCAAGGAACTACCGCCAAACTTGATAACTTTCATAAAACACACCCCTAAAATTAAATAGTTTTTAATGATGAGTGTATCATTATTAGCCGTTATGACAAGAAAAAACATGATAAAGTTAGAAAAACTAGTTATTTTTTAATATTACTTGACGAATAATAAGTATTGTTATAATCTTAATACCAATAAAAGAGGTCGCAACCGACATGAGTAAATGAGGGAGTCACTGTAATGATTTTGAACTCATTGAAAGGGGAAGTTGCCGAAGTGTCGGATCTTGCAGGATTCGATGAACTGGGGCGTATTAATAAGAGAATACGAACTGTCGTGATTTAATATCACGTTGAGCTTATGACAAATTTATGGTGGATCGAAAAGGTCTCTTTGTTATTAAGCAAAGAGATCTTTTTTTATTTGATAAAGGAGTTTTGAAAATGATTATAGATGAGTTAGCAAGTAAGAATGGACATTTAATGATAGATGGCGTTGATAGCATGGATTTAGTTAAAAAATATGGAACGCCACTTTATGTTTTTGATATTTCTAAAGTTCGTAATCAAATAAAAAAATTTAGATCTGCTTTTGAGAAGGAACATTTAAATTATCAAATTAGTTATGCAAGCAAAGCTTTTGCAGTTAAAGCAATCTATCAAGTTATGAAGCAAGAAAATGTGCATGTGGATGTTGTTTCAGGTGGAGAATTATATACGGCTTTAGCTGCAGATTTTCCAAGTGATAAAATAAGTTTTCATGGGAACAACAAATCTTTGGAAGAGTTACAAATGGCAGTTGAGAATCATGTTGGAGTCATTATGTTAGATAATTTCCACGAGATTAAATTGTTGCAGCAAGTTTTGAAGAAATCGCAGGAAACAATTAAAGTAATGTTACGTCTAACTCCAGGAATCTCGGCTCATACACATAAGTATGATCAGACTGGTCAAACTGATAGCAAGTTTGGATTTGACGTTAAATCTGGTCAAGCTGAAAGAGCCTTGAAATTAGTTTTGAATGATCCACAGATGAATTTGTTAGGATATCATGCTCATATTGGTTCACAAATTTTTGGTACCGAAGGTTTTCGCATGTTAGCTCAAAAAATGATTGAAATATCTAAAGAATTTCAGAATGAATTTAACTATTGGCCACAAGTAATCAATTTAGGTGGTGGCTTTGGGATTAGTTATAACGAAGGTGATGATCCTATTACGGCCAATGATTTTATTTCAGTTATTAGTCGAGAGTTAAAACAGGATTGTGAAAAGATTCCAGAAATCTGGATCGAACCAGGACGTTCAATTGTTGGTCCAGCTGGATATACGCTTTATACAATTGGTTCAAGAAAAAATATTCCGGGATTTGAATCCTATGTATCGGTTGATGGTGGTATGGGAGATAATATTCGTCCAGCTTTATATCAGGCCAGCTATGAAGCTGTTGTGGCCAATAAAATGAATCAAGAAAATATTGAGACGGTTCATATTTCAGGGAAATATTGTGAATCAGGTGATATTTTAATCGAGCATCAAAAACTTCCACAGACGGAGGTTGGAGACGTTTTAGCAGTTCTTGATACTGGAGCATATGGTTATTCAATGGCCATGAATTACAATCGTAATCCTAGACCGGCAGTTGTTTTTGTTGAAAAAGGTAAAACTAAATTAGTGGTTAAAAGAGAAACTTATGAGGATTTAATTAGATTAGATGATAATTATTAGGAGAAAAATATGACAAAGATGGATGCAACAGAAATTATCAATTATATAGGAAATGCTAAGAAAGTTACGCCAACAAAAATTTATTTACAAGGTGATATTTCTCAAGTTGAATTCCCTGATGAAGTTAAAGTTTTTAAAACTAACGATTTAGCAATTATCATTGGTGATTATCAAGTAATTGAGCCAATTTTAAAGTCTAATCATTTAAGTAATTATTATGCTGAAACAACAGCACAAAATTCAGCCGTACCGATGTTAGATGTTAAACACATTAATGCCAGAATTGAACCGGGAGCTATTATTCGTGATCAAGTTGAAATTGGCGCTAATGCGGTGATCATGATGGGAGCGGTGATTAATATTGGTGCTGAGATTGGTGAAAAGTCAATGATTGATATGGGAGCCGTTCTTGGTGGTCGTGCGATTGTCGGTAAGAATTCACATATTGGCGCTAATGCGGTTTTAGCTGGAGTAATTGAACCAGCTTCTGCTCAGCCAGTTCGGATTGGCAATAATGTCATTGTTGGAGCTAATGCTGTTGTTTTAGAAGGTGTACAAGTTGGTGATGGTGCTGTCATTGGTGCAGGAGCAGTTGTTACTAAAGATGTAGCACCTAATAGCGTAATGGCCGGAGTACCAGCCAAAGTTTTGAAAATTAAAGATCAAAAGACAACAGATAAGACTCAAATTGAAAGTAATTTAAGGAAGTTATAAAGATGACTTTGACTAGCGATGAATTAATTGAAATCAGACGACATTTACATATGATTCCAGAATTAGCCATGGATGAGCATCAAACACATGATTATTTGAAACAAGTGATTGCAAGTTTTCCTCAGACTAATTTGGAAATTAAAGAGCTACCAGAATTACCAACTGCTCTGTTGGTGTTGGTCAAGGGAGTCAATCCTCAAAGAAATATCGGCTATCGATGTGATATGGATGCTTTGCCTGTTGATGAAATGAATGGACTGAGTTATGCCTCGAAACACCCACATGTAATGCATGCTTGTGGTCATGATATCCACATGACTGTAGCTTTAGGAATTTTGAATTATTTTAGTATCAATCAGCCTAAAGATAATTTAGTTTTCTTTTTCCAACCTGCTGAAGAGAGTAAGAGTGGTGGAAAAGTTGCCTATGATTTAGGAGCGTTTAGTGGTCAATTTAAAGTTGATGAGTTTTACGGTTTACACGATAATCCGCAATTAAAGTCAGGCGTTATAGGATGTTGTAACGGTACATTGTTTGCTGGAACGACAGAAGTAAATATTATTATTACCGGTAAGAGTGGGCATGCCGCTTATCCACATTTGGCTAATGATGCTATAGTGATTGCTGCTAATTTTATTAATCAAGTTCAGACAGTTATTTCTCGTAGCATTGATCCTACCAAATGCGGCGTAATAACTTTTGGCAAGTTACAAGCTGGGGTGATCCGTAATGTAATTGCTGGTCAGGCTCGCTTAGAAGGGACGATTCGAGGATTAACTCAAGAGATGATTGAGTTTATTCGTCAAAGAATAACTGAAATAGCTAGTGGTTTACAAAAGTCGTTTAATTGTCAAATTACGGTTGAATATAATCAAGGTGGTTATTTTCCGGTAGAGAATGATCCGACACTAACGAAGAATTTTATTGAATATATGCAAAGACAGTCGTCAGTTGATTTTGTTGAGACTAAACCTAAGATGACTGGAGAAGATTTTGGTTATTTATTGAATAAGATTCCGGGAACGATGTTTTGGTTAGGAGTGGAGAGTTCGGGAGCATTACATTCGCATGATTTTCTTCCTAAAGAAAATGCTATTAAAAAAGGTGCCGATGCTATAGTAGGTTTTTTGAATTATCGAATGAATATGGGGGAGAAATAAATGTTTACAAATATTGATTTAATGACAGCAATTATTACGCCGTTTGATGAAGAATTAAAAGTTGATTATAAAGCTTTAAAAAAATTAACAGAACATTTGTTGACGACTGGTTCTAAAGGTTTTGTTATTGGTGGTACAACTGGTGAAACTCCCACTTTAACAGAAGATGAGAAATTAGATTTGTATCGTCATTTCACAAAGATAGTTGATGGTCGTGTACCGATTATTGCCGGAGCTGGTAGTAATAATACTGCTCAAACAATTGATTTTATTAACAAGCTTGCACAAATTCAGGGGATCGATATGGCTTTAGTTGTGGTTCCTTACTATAACAAACCTAATCAGCGTGGGATGATAGCTCATTTTGAAGCTATTGCTAAAGATTCACCTTTACCAATTATGATTTATAACATTCCTGGACGAACAGGTGTATTGATGGAGAAGGAAACAGTCGTCAAATTATCTCAGAATAATAATATTAATGGTGTTAAGCAGTGTAATTCAATGGAAGATTTAGAATATATTGTTGAGCATTCAGCTGCCGGGTTTAATGTTTATAGCGGTGAAGATGCTCAAGCTTTGTTTGCAAAAGTTATTGGAGCCAATGGAGTTATTTCAGTAGCTTCACATCTATATGGTGAGGAAATGTCTAAAATGTATCGAACTTTAGATAATGGTGATTATAAAGCGGCTGGTAAAATACAGCGTCAGTTAACACCGAAGATGGCTGCATTATTCATGTATCCTTCACCTTCACCTGTCAAAGCAGCCCTCAACAAAATAGGCTATGAAGTTGGTGGTTGTCGTTTGCCAATTGTATCGTTAAATGAAGCAGAAAAGGCTACTCTGTTTGAAAAATTGAATCTTTAGGAGTTTTTTTATGATAAGAGTTATTGTTTCAGGCTTTAATGGATCTATGGGTCAAAAAGCAGTTAAAATGGTCAATCAAAGTCAGGATATGCAGTTAGTTGCTGGATTTAATCCAAACATAACTGATTTAAATCCGCAAACTTATGGGTTAAAAGAAAATGTCAAAATTTATAATGATTTTGCTGATATTAAGGTTAAAGCCGATATCTGGATTGATTTTTCAATACCTAGTGCTGTGTTTGAGAACACTAAATTTGCAATTCAGCGAGGTATTCGTCCAGTTATTGGAACAAGTGGCATGAGTGAAGATCAAATGAATGAATTAAAAAAGTTGGCTGATGATGAGAAATTAGGTGGAATTATTGCTTCAAACTTTGGTCTATCAGCTGTTTTAATGATGAAATTTGCGAAAGTGGCTGCTAAATATTTTGCGGAATCAGAAATTGTTGAAAAGCATCATGAGGATAAAATTGACGCTCCTTCAGGAACTGCTTTGAATACTGCTAGATTAATTTATGAAGCTAGAGGTCATGATCAAAAACAGCATAGTAGTAAGGATCCACTTAATACTCGTGGCGGAGATTATCACGGTACTAAGATTCACGCACTCAGATTACCAGGTTTTGTAGCAGATGAAGAGGTCATTTTTGGCGGAATTGGAGAGACCTTGACTATATCTCAAAGTACCACCGATCGAGAATCATTTATGACTGGGGTTAAACTGGCAATTCATGAAGTAATGAAGAGTAATCATTTAGTTATTGGATTGGAAAAAATTATTTAGAATTATTACAAAATAGTTAATTAAATGAATGCGTTTTGTTATAGAATTAAATTATTATAATTTAAGGAGTGTCATAGAATGCCAGAATTAGATTCAACAGTAAAAAATGTTGTCAATGAAACTATTGAACCAATGGGAATTTCCCAGATTAGAGTTTTCGCTGAAAAATTTGCGAAAATCCCCGGATTGATTAAATTAACGCTGGGTGAACCTGATTTCAATGTTCCTGAACATGTCAAGAAGGCTGCTATCGAGAGTATTAATGCTAACGATTCCCACTATTCAGCGCAGAAGGGAATTATTGGTTTAAGAAAGGCTATTTCTAATTACTTGAGTAAACGGTTTGAAATCGATTATGATCCTGAAACGGAAATTATCGTAACGATTGGAGCTACTGAGGCCATCTTTGATTCTTTGGCCGCTATTATTAATCCCGGTGACAAGGTACTAATACCTACACCAACTTTTGCGCTTTATATACCAATTGTGAAAATCTTGGGTGGAATTCCAGTTCAGGTGAATACTACCGATGATGGTTTTCGTTTAACTGGAAAAAAATTACGTGATGTTATTGCCAGAGAAGGTGCTGATAAAGTAAAAGCTTTAATCCTGAATTTTCCCGGTAATCCAACTGGTTTTGTTTATTCAAAGGATGAATTACAAGAAATTGTTGACGTAGTTAAAAGTAAAGAAATGTATGTCATTTCGGACGAAATTTACGCTGAATTGACTTATGGAGAAAAACATATTTCTTTAGCTAAATTGATGCCCGGAAAAACTATTTTGATTAATGGGTTGTCGAAATCACATGCTATGACTGGTTATCGAATCGGTTATATTGCAGCTCCTAAAGGCTTCGTTACGAACGCTGCTAAAATGCATGCCTTCGTTGTAACGGCTCCTTCTAATCCAGCCCAATATGCTGCTAAAGAAGCTTTGACGAATGGAATTGATGATTGCATTCCAATGCGAGATATTTATCAAGAACGTCGAGACTATATTGTGGATCAGTTAAATGATATTGGTTATGAAACGAAATTACCTGAAGGTGCATTCTATACATTTTCGAAGATTCCTACTGAATTCAATTTAACTGCAATTGAATTTGCTAATAAATTGGCTGAGGAAGGAAAAGTTGGTGTAACACCTGGTACTGCCTTTGGTGAAGGTGGCGAAGGTCATTTTAGAATGTCATATGCCTCTTCAATAGAGGATATTAAAGAGGCTATGAAGAGATTAAGAATTTTTACGGAGAATTTAAAAAATTGATTTAAGGGATGAAGATTTATGAGTGATGGATATACAGTAGCAATTTTAGGTGCCACAGGTGCCGTTGGAGCACGTTTAATTCAACAGTTGGAGCAATCAACTATTCCAGTTAATAAAGTAAAATTATTAGCATCATATCGTTCTGCGGGTAAGAAATTGCAATTTAAGGGACAGGACGTAACGGTCGAAGAAGCTAAACCGGAGTCATTTGAGGGTGTTGATATTGTTTTAGCTTCAGCAGGCGGTTCAGTTTCGAAAAAGTTCTTGCCAGAAGCTGTCAAACGTGGTGCTGTTTGTGTCGATAATACAAGTGCCTTTCGTATGGAAGAAGATGTTCCATTGGTAGTTCCTGAGGTAAATGAAGCTGCACTTTATAATCATCATGGGATTATTGCTAACCCTAATTGTTCTACTATTCAAATGATGGTAGCTCTGGAACCGATTAGGAGAGCTTTTGGTTTAAAACAAATTATTGTTTCAACTTATCAAGCTGCCAGTGGTGCTGGTCAAAGTGCTTTAAATGAATTATATTCAGAAGCACAAGAATATTTGGATGGTAAAGATATGAATTCCGATATTTTTCCCACAAAGGGTGATGAAGAACATTATCCATTGGCTTTCAATCTTTTGCCCCAAATTGATGTTCTAGAAGATAATTTGTACTCTCATGAAGAGTGGAAAATGATTCATGAAACTAAGAAAATTATGCTTGGTGATATGAATTCTCCTGAAATTAAAGTTACGGCTACTTGTGTCAGAGTACCAGTTCCAATTAGTCATGGTGAATCAATTTATATTGAAGTTAAGGATAAATCTGCAACAACTGAAAAAATTCAAGAGCTTATTAGACAAGCACCTGGGGCTGTTTTGGAGGATGATCCTAAACATCAAATTTATCCACAACCAATCAATGCCGTGGGTAAGCGTGATACTTTTGTTGGACGTATTCGCCCTGATTTGGAAAATGAAGGAGCCTTCAATATGTGGGTTGTTTCCGATAATCTTTTAAAGGGTGCTGCATGGAATACAGTGCAAATTGCTGAACGTTTAGTTGCCGATAATTTAGTTCATAATTAGTTAATTTAAAATGGAATGCAGATTTTAGGCTGTGTTCCATTTTTTTTTGAATATTTCTGTTAAAATATTCAAAGACAATTAATACTAGGGTGAGAAAATAATGAAACGAATAACAAACGTTTTTAACGAAGGTGTTTTGGATCTATTGGCCAATGCCGGAGTTGCGATACCGTATTTTTTTTGTTTAACGTTGTACAATCAGAATAAAAATATTTTTGTTTATGCATTGCCGTTCCTGATGCTTTATACATTCAGGGCCTTAGGAATGCTATTGACTACTTTTATCACGTTACCAGCTTCGACTATGTTGGCTATGTCTAGTTTCTTCGGAGTCATAGGGTCATTGTGTATTTTAGATGCAAGTAATCCTGTTTTTGGGATAATCGGAGGGATTCTGTTAGGGTTGGCTTCAAGTTGGATCTGGCCTTACTACTTAACGGTTAGATCTCGTGGCAAAATGGATAAAGAATTCAAATTCAATCGGATGCATACTTTATCGGTAATTTTGACTTTGATTTTACTGATTGCTGTTCAATTGATTGCAACTAAAACTAAGGTATTAAGCTTATCTTTTGTCTTACTGGCTTTCTTATTCTTTGCTGCTATGGTAGGTGGAATGAATATTACACATCGTTTGACCTTTTACCAAGGAATTGAAACTAAACAAAAGTTTCGTGTTAATTCACTATTCAGCTTAATCGTTTTAGCCAGTTTAGTTATGCTAGTCTTCATTATTCGTTATACTAGGTTAAAGGCTGTTTCTCAGACATTCGATCTGATCATCAGTATAGTAGCTATTATGCTATTTCTCTTCCTAGCATATTATCAAATCGATATTCATAAGAAAATTTTTCCTGTAAGTTTGGTAGCCATCAACCGTGGGGTAATAATGAATTACGTTATGCTTTATGCTGTGTTTGATAGTACTGTTCGGTTTGGATTTAATTCTTTGATGTTGATTTATGCTATTTATTTAATTGGTTTCGAATTGGGACCAGTTATCTTAAAGAAATACCAATCATTTAGATATCCATTACTTTTAATTGGTTTAATTTTATCGTTATTCAATTTTACCTACTTTGTTGGACTATTTTTCTGTGCCATCTTTGTGGGAACCGATAATCGAATTTTAAATGATGCTCTTTATAATCATCCCGATTTAGATTCCGAAAGAGCCTTTTTAATTAAGTATCAACTTTCTTGTGTGGGGAATGTATCACAACAATTAGTTTATATGACAACAATTTACTTTATTAGTTATTTTGCAAAGATAAATGCGTTGGGCTTTTTTAATAGTCATGTTACTGATGGTCCAACTAATTCAGTTTTGTATCGAGTCCATATCTTTATAACAGCAATCGTATTTATTTATGCTGCAATGACATTTTACTTTGCACGTGAAAAAGAATAATAGTGCGTTAATAAAAAGGCCTATCCATTGAAGTGCAATAAAAAAGTTAGACATTTTTATAAGTTTTAAAAAATCATGGATTGTTCCCTGTATTCTACAGGGGACAATCCATTTTTGTTTAAAGAAATACGTTTATTGTTGTACCAATTGATATATTTAGCGACTATGTTCTTTAATTCGGTTAGGTCATCGATATTATACCTATAAAGACATTCTCTTTTGAGCAGATTAAAAAAACTCTCAATTGGGGCGTTGTCGTGACAATTGCCTTTTCGAGACATACTTTGTTCAATACCCATTGTTTTTAGGGTATCTCGATAATATTTGAGCTGATAATGCCATCCTTGATCAGAGTGAAGGATTGGTTTTAAAGAGGGAACTATATTTTGCTTCAATTTTTCTAGAGTATCTAATATTAGTAATTTATTAGGGCTCAAACTTATTGAATAAGATAATATTTCGCCGCTGGCCTGGTCCAGCACGGCGGATATATAGCCCCATTTGTCTTTACGCAAACGTATTTGAGTTACATCTGTATGTAATACTTTTAAAGGTTCTGTCTCAGTAAATTTCTGTTTGATTGTATTAGGAACTATTTTTCCAAGGTTACCTCTATAGGAACAGTAACCGGATGTGTGTTTTGAAAAAATAACTACTTTTAATTTAAGTTTGGTCATTAAATGCCGAATTGTTTCTGGAGAATTTTTGAATCCGACCTTGAGAGACTCTTTCCAGATTCGACGATAACCGTAGGTTGAGTTTGAATCGTGATATGTTTTAACAATAAAATCTTTTAGTTGAGCGTATTTATCTGTTTTATCAGTTTTACTAAGGCGTTCATAATAAGTTGATCTTGGTAGATCGACCTTAGTTAATAACTCATTCAACTTGTATTTTTTAAGTAATGATTTGACTAATTTTGCTTTTTCGAGTTGTGATCGTTTTCTCGCAAGGTCTTTAGTGCTTTTAAAATATCACGGTCCATTTCGGCATCATGTAGTTTAGCTTTTAGATCAAGAATTTCCTGTTTATATTTCTCTTCTTTTGTGGAATTTAAACGTGTTTGTTTCTTCTTTTTCTTGGCCATTAACGGTCGTCTCCCTCTGGGACGACGCCTTAATCCAATAACACCATATTGATTATATTTATAGATCCATGAATCAACTTGACTAGGTGATATCTTGAAATAAATTGCAGTATCAAGGCGACTGATCTCATGTAATTTATAATATTCTATCACGGATAATTTGAAATCTTGAGAATATTCTTTATGGGATTTCTTACTTATCAAATAATCGAGTCCATTCGCCTCCGCTTGATGGATCCAGCGATAAATCGGTGATTTACTGGGCATTCCATATTTTTTCGATAATCCAAGTATAGAAATTTGTCCATCAAGGTATTCATTTACTAATTTAGCTTTGAAATCTGAAGAGTATTTGGTCATAAAAAAAGTGCTCCTAAAGTTGTTAGATTATGTCTAACAATTTTAGGGCACTTCACATTAAGGATAGGCCTTTTTATTAACGGCGTAACGTCGTTATGAAATAAGCAGCTTTTAATTATAGATTGATAAATGAATCTAAATGAGAATGATTCTAAATTATGTCTCTAAATACTATTTTTATAATTTGTAAAATTGTATAATTATGTTAGTGAAAAGCATTTCAAGGGAGGACGTGATTTTATGAATTCCGATAAGATTAAATTGTATACAACATTGGCAATTGGGCTTATTGCGGCAATATTGGAGTTTGTTTTTCATTTGCCTAATTATGCTCAATTGATAATTAGTATTCTGGGTTTACTGTTGGCTTTGATTATGTTTGTTGATATGGTAAAGGTTCTTAAATCAGGAAACTTTGGAGTCGATCTTTTGGCAATAACAGCCATTGTAGCGACAATCGTATTGGGTCAATATTGGGCCGGTTGGATTGTTTTATTGATGCTGACTGGTGGAGACTCTTTGGAAGAGTATGCAGCTAATAAAGCTAAAAGAGAATTGAAATCACTCTTAGATAATACTCCTTCGCAAGCACATTTAATTGTTGACCAAAAAGTTAAAGATATTGATATTGATGATGTTAAAGTCGGAGACGAACTATTAATTCGCCCTAAGGAACAGGTTCCAGTTGATGGAATAATATTTGATGGAACTTCAGAAGTAGATGAATCATCATTGACCGGGGAATCAGTTCCTGTAACTGTCGGAAAAGATTCACATGTTATGTCTGGATCAATTAATGGTGAAAATCCCTTTAAAATTAGAGCTGAAAAGGTGGCCGCCGATTCAGAGTATCAGGCAATTGTTAAGCTAGTCAAAGAGTCGGAAACACATCCGGCACACTTTGTTAGACTAGCCGATCGTTATGCGGTTCCTTTTACATTGATTGCTTATGTAATTGCTGGGGTTGCATGGTATATTTCTAAGGATCCAATTAGAATTGCTCAAGTTTTAGTAGTAGCTTCACCATGTCCATTGATTTTGGCCGCACCAATCGCCTTTGTTTCTGGAATGAGTCGAACTAGTAGAAATGGAATTATCGTTAAATCAGGAACGGCTTTGGAAAAATTGAACTCTGCTAAGACTGTGGCCTTTGATAAGACTGGAACCATTACTGAAGGTAGATTAATTGTTGATGGCTTTAAATCGGTTAATGGCTTTAGTAAAGAACAAGTTATGGTTTATGCGGCATCTTTGGAACAAAATTCAAGTCATGTTATGGCTAAAGCTATTGTCGACTTTACTTTAAAACATAATTTAGAATTATTACCGGTGGCTGATTTAAAAGAGACAACGGCTGAAGGTATCGAAGGAAAGATTGATGGCATTGAGGTTAAAGTTGGTCAAGCTGAATTTGTAACTGATGAGAAAGTTGATTCCGTAACTGGTTCGGGAGTTTATGTTTCTATAGATGGTGAATATGCAGGTGTTTATAGTTTATTGGATCAAATTAGACCAGAAGCTAAAACAACAATTCAAGGTTTAAAGGATTTTGGTATTAGTAATATTTTGATGATTTCAGGTGATAAAAAAGAAGCAACTGAGTTAGTTGCTTCAGAGGTAGGTATTACAAAGGCGTTTCCATCCAGTTTACCTGCTGATAAAGTAAAGATCATTAAAGGTTTAGACAAAGAGTATCATCCTACCGTAATGGTCGGAGATGGTGTCAACGATGCTCCAGCATTAGCTTTAGCTGATGTCGGAATAGCAATGGGATATAAGGGTGCTAATGCTGCCAGTGAATCAGCTGATGCAGTTATTTTACAAGATGACCTTAGCAAAGTAACTACGGCTGTTAAGATTGCCCATGATACGATGAAAGTTGCCCGAGAAGCTGTATTGATTGGAATTTTTATTTGTATCGCTCTGATGATAGTAGCTGGATTTGGTTTGATTCCAACTATTATTGGAGCAATGCTTCAGGAAGTAGTCGATACGGTGGCCATCTTGTATGCTCTTCGAGCTAGAAGTGATAAATTATAACCAACCGTATGTATCTAAATTCATTTCTCTCTTTGGTAATTTGGATACGTAGGGATTTCCTTTTACAATAAAACGCATATTTTTTGAAGTCCAAGGCTCTTTATTCTTTACACCAATTCTTGGTGTAGTTAGAATTTCTTGAGGAGTTTGGACTTTTTTTGCGGAAAAATAGAAATTATTTTTATTTAAAAACGTTCCAGATAAAGCTTTATCTTTGATACCAAAGGCTGCCATCCACTTAGCAGGGCCATTACTAACATCAAAACCAGTTTTGCTACGATTCTTTTCCATTAGATCAAGACCTTCTAGTGGTTGTAATCCTCTAATTAAAATACCATTTGGCGTACCAGCCTTTTGAATACTAATGTCCATGTCTAACCAACTATGAATTGAATAAATATAGATGGTTCCACCAGCCTGATATAATGGGTCATTAGCTTTAGTATGTCGACCATTATAACTGTGAGATGCCATATCGATAGGCCCTAAGTAAGCTTCAGTTTCTACAATTAACCCTGAGAACTTTCCTTGATTAGATTCATAGGTGAAAGTATGTCCTAACATATCCCGTGCCAAATCCATTGTTTCAGCGCTTTCAAAGTACTTTTGTATATCCAAAATTCAAATTCCTCCATTTTTTCAAAAAAATTAAAAAAATCTCTTGCAACGTCTTTATTATTATTGTATTATATTTCTTGTGCTTGAGAGAGCAATAAACAAATAAATATTTATGACCCGTTGGTCAAGTGGTTAAGACACCGCCCTTTCACGGCGGTAACATGAGTTCAAATCTCGTACGGGTCATTTTGGAGGATTAGCTCAGCTGGGAGAGCATCTGCCTTACAAGCAGGAGGTCACAGGTTCGATCCCTGTATCCTCCATACCAAAAACTTTTAGAGGCTGTGACAAAACAGTCTCTTTATCTTAAAAGTTCGATGCGAATTTGAAAAAATTCCACATCGAACTTTTTTGTTCTCTAAAAATACAAATAAAAAATGACATTGATACCAGTTTCCTGATATTCAATGCCATTACTACGATCATCATTTCTTTTTTAACTTTATTCAATCCTTTAACATGGAATCTTTTGAAACCTAAACAAGCCTTCATATTTCCGAAGACTGGTTCCACGTCATTTTTTCTACGTGCATAAATATCAGCATATTGGGGAATCGAAAGTTTACTTCTCATGCTAGCTTTAAAATATTCCAATGAAGGATTGATGTATATTCTTTTACGATTCCCACCAGGCGTGAACGCCTGAGGAATCCTATTGTGATCATCATCAAATATCTCGGAAATATATTCTTTAAAGTAACGTTTAAATCCATATTTATCAGTTCTTATTCGATATGCATTAAAACTGAAACGGACACCTTGAGGATTTATATAATAATCATCGTCTTCGTAGTAATTCCAATTCATTACCTTCTTTTCATCTGTTTTCCATTTCTTTGAATTCTCTTTGAGCATAGTAGAGTACGGAATAACGTATTTCTTATAGTTATCATCTAAAAATTGATAGTTACTTTCAGAACCATATCCCGCATCGGCGACGATCACGTCGCCAAGCGTATGGTTCTCTTCAAGCTGTTTTATAAATGGTATCAATGTTCTTGTATCAGTTGGATTTTGAAACATTCCAACACCTGTAATGAATTGATTACTAGTGGCTATCTGAACATTGTATGCAGGTTTTAATTGACCATTCAGCATGGGATCTTCCTTGACTCTCATAAATGTTGCGTCTTCATCACTTTTAGCATAACTATTTCTTTTATCGAATTTCTTCATCTGTTTTTCGTGTTCAGATTTTTTATCAATACGGTTATCAAGTTTTCGGGAATATGATTTTAATTTTCGGCGTTCTTGTTTATCAGGATTAGGAGATTTTTTAGGATTAGCTTCTATTCTGGCGTTTAAATCTTCAAGATGTAATTCAAGTTTTATTTGTACTTCCTCTAGAGCATCGTCAGAAAGATCCGAAGGATTTTCGACGATACCTAATCGTACCTCGTTTATTTCGGACAATAAGTTTTGAATTTGAGATTTATTCATATCATCGAATCTGATGGTATTCTTTTTCCAAACGAACGAAAATTTATTGGCATCTGCCAATATTTTCGTACCATCAATAAAGGACACTTCATCAATCAGACCATTTTGTTTTAAAACACTAGTTAAATTCGTCAAGCTATCATCAAGTAAAGTTTCAATCTCATCTGAAATTCTAAATCTACATATGGTTCTATATGAGGGAACTTGATATTGTGTAAGCCATCTAGCAACGATATTTTCTTCAGCAAATTCTTCAATCTTTCTGCTAGTCATTACACTGCGAGAGTACGCAAAAAGTATCAATTTTAGCATTGCACGTAAGTCATATTCTCGCGGCCTCCCGCTAGAATAGACTTTTTCAATATTAAGCGATTCGACAAGATCGTTGATAAATCTAGCTGGATGATTTTCTTTTGGTTTGTAATCTAAAGGAATACTTAATGTCATTTGGTCTATGTTATAATTATTCATGGTTTTTGATCTCCTTTTGGAGTGATAAATTTTGGGAAGATGCGTGCGAGGTATCTTCTCTTTTTTTATATAATGATACAGAAAAAGCTGATGAATGAAATAAGAATCTCATTCATCAGCTTTTATTTTTTGAGACTTATGTCACAGCCTCTTTTTATACAAAAAAATCATCCCATAAATGTGGAATGATTTCAAATACCTCTTTTGTTAAGCAAGATGGAAAAAAGTTCTTCGATTTTTTAGCCTATAATTATATGTTGATTAGATAATTAGAATTAGATTACCGATAACACGGTAAAAAAGATTAGGTTGTGAAAATTTTTGATATTTTTTCAAAAGAGCCATGATTAAAACGAAAATTATAATAATAAAAGTCGTCCAGATATTAATATAATTTAAAATAAAGAGCATGAATGAAAGAATAGAGAAAACAATCAATTGCAGATAATCATATTTAGTTCCTTCAAAATAATCTATTAAGACGCATGCCAAGTTAATCAATAGTAACGGTACTACGAAATTAATGGAAATAAAATGCATGTATGTAAATGCTAAGGCTATGGACATAAAACTAGGTACGATAAAATCTTCAATCAGTGAAGCAATGTTCTGATAATTGTCTGGTAAATATTTGAGCATATATAGGAAGACCAATTGCACAAAAATCAAAATAATAACGAATTTATTGAGTGAATGTATTGAAAGAATAGCTAATAAAAGATAAATGCCACTGTACAGTAAATGGAAGTATTTATTAGGATTTAAAGTGATAATATATTCTTTATAGAGAGCCACCATCGCAATCATGATAATTAGAAAACCATGAATGGTATAGTTGTTCAAATTATGTACAAAAATAAAAATAAATGGAAAAATATGATAACTAATAAATTCAATGAGGGATGCTAATATTTTTTTAGATTTTAAATTGTTCATGTGAGCTCCTTAATACTTATAAAATCATATTAATGTAAGAAAAGTTTAACGTCAATCGCTGATTTTTTATGAAAATCGGCTAATTTTGTGTTAACCTATTAAAAGGTTCCTGATGGGATCCTTTTTTTGCGAGGAGAGGCCCTGTAACCGAAAAGGTGGAAAGAAAATTATGTCAAAAAATTATTTATTTACTTCTGAATCAGTTTCAGAAGGACATCCAGATAAAGTTGCTGATCAAATAAGTGATGCAATTCTCGATGCTATTTTAGCAAAGGATAAAGATGCACGTGTTGCATGCGAAACAACTGTTACAACAGGTTTAGTCCTAGTTGTTGGTGAAATATCAACTTCCGCATATGTTGATATTCAAAGTGTTGTTCGTAAGACCATTACCGATATTGGTTATGATGGTTCTAACCCAGGATTTGATGGTAATAGTTGCGCCGTATTGGTAGCACTAGATGAACAATCTCCTGATATTGCACAAGGTGTTGATGATGCGCTTGAACAACGTGATAATCATCAAGATACTGATCCATTGGACCAAATTGGTGCCGGTGATCAAGGCTTCGTCTTTGGATTCGCTACAAATGAAACAAAGGAATTCATGCCTTTGCCAATCTCTTTAGCTCACAAGTTAATGAGAAAGACAGCTGAAGTTAGAAAGAACGGTACAATCGATTACTTGATGCCAGATGCTAAATCACAAGTAACAATTGAATATGATGGTAATGACCATCCGGTTCGTGTTGATACGATTGTTATCAGTACGCAACACAAGGCTGAAGCTAGTTTAGACCAAGTCAAAAAAGATATTAAGAAATATGTTATTGACGAAGTTGTACCAGCTAATATGATTGATGAAAAAACTAAGATCTTGATCAATCCTACTGGCCGCTTTGTTATTGGTGGACCAGAAGGAGATTCAGGTCTTACAGGACGTAAAGTTATCGTTGATACTTACGGTGGTTTTGCTCGTCATGGTGGTGGTGCCTTTTCTGGTAAGGATGCTACTAAAGTTGACCGTTCAGCAAGTTATGCTGCAAGATATATCGCAAAGAACCTTGTTGCAGCAGGCGTTGCTGAAAAGGTTGAAATTCAAATTGCATATGCTATTGGTGTTGCCAGACCTGTATCAATTCATGTGGATACATTTGGTACTAGTGACTTTTCAGAAGAACAAATTGAAGAAGTTATCAATAAGTTCTTTGACTTACGTCCACTAGGTATCATAGAGATGCTTGATTTACAAAGACCAATTTATAAGAAGACGGCTGCTTATGGTCACTTCGGACGTACAGATATCGATTTACCATGGGAAAAACTTGATAAAGTTGATGATATTAAGAGTTTCTTGAAAATTTAATCGATGATTAGCAGAGGCGTTCTTTAAAGTTTAACTTTAGGGAGGGTCTCTTTTTTTATGGGAGGAATTGTTTAAATGACACAAAAGAATCAATCAAATGTTGTAATTGTCACGATTGCCGTGTTTATTGCTACATTTATGACTGCAATAGAAGGTACAATCGTTTCAACAGCCATGCCAACTATTATTGGAAGCTTGCATGGGGTCAGCTTGATGAACTGGGTTTTCTCAATATATTTATTGATGACAGCCGTAGCAACGCCAATTTATGGTAAATTATCCGATATAATTGGTAGAAAACCAGTATTAATGATTGGTTTAATCCTATTCGTTATTGGTTCGACATTATGTGCAATGTCTAATTCAATGTTGACTTTAATTCTAGCGCGTGTAGTTCAAGGAATTGGTTCAGGGGCAATTCAGCCATTAACGTTTACAATTATTGCTGATATCTATCCTCTAGATAAACGTGCTAAGATATTGGGATTCAACGGATCAGCTTGGGGAATTGCTGCTATTATTGCTCCTTTGTTAGGTGGTTTTATAGTTGAAAAAATGAGCTGGCACTGGGTATTTTTAATCAATTTGCCCGTAGGTTTATTAACGATGAGTTTGATTTGGATCTTCTTTAAGGAAGAAAAACGGGAACATGAGAAGTTGAGAATTGATTATGTGGGTACTATTTTATTAATTTTGATCTTATTGCCATTAATGTTGGCTTTGCAAAATATTGGTAGTAGTAATATGTTTTTACCAATTGGTTTAACAGCTATTTCAATTATTTCTATCTTTCTGTTCATCCATGTTGAAAAACATGTTGCTGATCCAATTTTACCTTTGGAGCTATTTAAGAATAAAACTTTTGTTATTCAAAATTTATTAGCTTTGATTGTTAGTGGTTTCTTGATTGGTTTTGAAGCTTATATTCCTACTTGGATGCAAGGAATTCTTGGTTTAAGTCCATCTATGGGTGGTTTTGCAGTTACACCTAGTTCAATTGTTTGGATTTTTGGATCATTCTGGGCTGGAACTTTGATAAAAAAAATGGCACCCAATCGTGTCATTTATATCAGTCTCTTTTTCCTAGCAATTGCTAATGGTTTGCTCTTAATGGCAGGTCCTACAACGCCGTTTGTTTATTTTTGTGGTTTAGCTGCAGTAGCCGGATTAGGATTCGGTTTAACGATTACTACGACTACAGTTACAGCTCAAACTGTAGTTGATCCCGAGAATGTTGGGGTTGCTACTAGTTTCAATACTTTATTGAGAACTATTGGTCAATCCATGATGGTTTCCGTTTATGGAATCATTTTAAATACTGCTTTAGCTCGTGGTGCAGCCGAAAATAAGAATATATCGGTTGATATGATGAATAAGTTGATTGATCCACAAACAGCTAACTCATTGCCACATCAACTTTTGCCCAAAATGCGACAAATTCTTTTTTCAGGATTGCACAATATCTACGTTGCATCTCTTGTATTATTAATATTGGGTTTAATTCTTAATGCCTTTGAGTTGAAGAATCGAAAGATCCTTGGCTCTAAATAATAGAGTGTTAAAAGTTATGACTATAGCTGCGAGTGTATAACCACCTAGAACATCACTGGGATAATGTACACCTAAAAAAATTCGGCTGTAACCAACTAGTAATACCATAATAATTGTCATTATACTAATAAATACTTTGATTTTTAATTGTTTGAAAATATGAAGACTAATAATTAAAAGTGATATGTATAATGCAAATGAGCTTGCTGAATGACCACTTGGAAAACTATAACCACCAGCGAAAACATAATGGTAATGACTTGGTCGAGGTCGTTCTATTGTGTTTTTTATTAGACTGTTGAATAGAGCAACGACGACTTTATTCAGGACTAAATAGATAGCGGCGTAGTAATATTTCTTAATCACTAATAGAATAAAGAATATTGCTGCAATCAATATTGTGGGAAAAGTGTCACCAAGATTGGTAATTGGTCTAAAGATGCTCAATGAAAATTGATTATGATGGTAGATTTGTTGTATAAGATTTGTGTCAAACTGAGTAATGATTTTACTTTTTAAAGTTACATTTATACTCCAAAAGGTAAAAAATATTACTAAAATGATTAATAAAAGGGATATTTTTTTAGATATTTTCATAATTTTTAGTCTCTCTATTGTTTAAGATTTTGTTAAGAAATATAATAAAGATAAAGATTTTGAGGGAGAGCAAAATACTTATGGTTATTACACGTCGTGAAAGAAGACTTGAAGATAGTCGATTGACTAGATTAAATAATAAAAAAAGTAAGAATGCAAACTTGCGCAAGAATATGACTATATTAGGGTCCAGCATGTTTGTTGGTGCTGCAGTAGCTGAAATTGCTAATGTATCTGCTCCAACACCTGTTAAAGCTGAAGCTTTATCTGTAAATAATTTGATATCTCAAAATTCAGCTGTAACAACTACGCCAGTTAGTTCCAAGGGTGTAGGGGATCAAGAATTTATTGATTATATTGGTAATTCTGCTCGAAAGCTTGCCTCAAACAACGACCTCTATGCGTCAGTTATGATTGCTCAAGCCATGATTGAAAGTGGTTGGGGAACTAGTGGTTTAGCTAGTGCACCTAATTATAATCTATTTGGCATTAAGGGTGAATATAACGGTGCATCAGTTAATATGGGAACACAAGAAGATGATGGGACTGGTAGTCTCTATTCAATTAGTTCTAACTTCAGAAAATATCCATCATATAAGGAATCGCTTGAAGATTACGTTTCACTATTAAGAGGTGGAACAACGGGTAATTCGCAATTGTACGCCGGTGCTTGGAAGAGTAATACTAATTCGTATAAAGATGCTACTAAATTTTTGACAGGTCGTTATGCTACCGATACAACTTATGCATCTAAACTAAATAGTATGATTGAAAAGTATAATTTAACTCAATTTGATGATGCTAGTGCCAAGACTTATACAGTTGCTCAAGATGATACTTTGCAAACAATTGCTACTAAATTTAATATTTCAGTTGAAGATTTAATGAATATGAATAATCTTAAGACTGATAATTATATTTATCCAGGCAAGACTTTGATCATTAGTCAGGCTACTACAACTGATAATCAAACTACAACTACTAATACGACTAATACAGCCAATAATGGCAATTTGGTTAATACTTCTAATAAGACTGAAGCTGACAAAGATAGTGATAAGGGAAATGTTGGTGATGTCTATGGAAGTAAACAAGCTCCAGTTATTGTTCAGGATGAACGTAGCGGAGTAAAGAAGTATGTTCCATCCGATAATTCGGATTCAGATTCAACTGCTATCAATGTTGAAAATGATTATAGTGATAATAATTCCAGTAGTGACAAAAGCAGTCAGACTAGTAAATCAGTAACCGTTCAAAATGGTGACACAATTGACTCCATTGCATCACAAGCTGGGACAACGATTGATAATATTAAGAAATTAAATAATCTTAATTCGGATTTATTGGTTGTCGGACAAACATTATTGGTATAAGATATAAAGCAACGGAAGTAGTAGATTATAAAATACTTTACAGAAAGCGCATGGTGGTGTGAATGCGTAAGTTTTTATTTTCGAACTCGTCCACTAATGATAGTTGCCGAACTTAAGTAAGTGGCTACGCTTGATCCTCGTTAAGGATTTTGAGAGTCGTACTTATTTAGGTACGGAACTTAGGTGGTAACGCGATAACTCGTCCTATGATTATATTAATCATAGGATTTTTTTTGTATAGGAGGAAAAAATATGTACAATCACAATACCGTTGAAAAGAAATGGCAAAAGTATTGGAAGGAACACGAAACTTTCAAGACTACAACTGATCCAAACAAGAAAAACTTTTACGCTTTGGATATGTTCCCATACCCCTCAGGTCAAGGACTTCATGTAGGTCACCCAGAAGGGTATACAGCTACAGATATTATTTCCAGAATGAAGCGTGCCCAGGGTTACAATGTTTTACATCCCATGGGATTTGATGCTTTTGGACTACCAGCTGAACAATATGCCTTGAATACTGGTCATACTCCAGCAGATTTTACTGAAAAAAATATTCAAAACTTTAAGCGTCAAATTAATTCATTAGGCTTCTCATATGATTGGGATCGTGAAGTTCAAACAACTGATCCTAAGTTCTACAAATGGACACAATGGATTTTTGAACAAATGTACAAAAAGGGTTTAGCTTATGAAGCAGAGGTTCCAGTTAATTGGTCTCCAGACTTGGGAACTGTAGTTGCTAATGAGGAAATTATTGATGGTAAGACGGAACGTGGTGGTTTCCCAGTTATTAGAAAACCAATGCGTCAATGGATGCTAAAAATTACAGCTTATGCTGACAGATTAATTGATGACTTGGATGACATTGATTGGCCCGAAAGTATTAAGGAAATGCAAAGAAATTGGATCGGTCGTTCAGTTGGTGCTCAAATTACTTTCCCATTAGTAGATCATGATAAGAAAGTAAATATCTTTACTACTAGACCAGATACTGCTTTTGGTGTTCAATATATGGTTTTGGCACCTGAACATGAACTTGTTGATGAAATTACTACTCCAGAGCAAAAAGCAGCTGTTGATGCTTATAAGGAAGAAGTTTCACACAAGTCTGATCTTGATAGAACTGACTTGAATGATGAAAAAACTGGTGTCTTCACTGGTGCATATGCGATTAATCCAGTTAATGGTGAAAAAATTCCTGTTTGGATTTCTGATTATGTACTTGTTACATATGGAACAGGTGCTGTTATGGCCGTTCCTGCCCACGATGATCGTGATTTTGCTTTTGCAAAGAAATTCAATCTACCAATGAAACAAGTTATTGAAGGCAATCTTGAAGATGGTGCAATTACTGGTGATGGTAAGCATATTAACTCTGATTTTCTAGATGGCTTGAATAAGGAAGATGCCATTAATCGTATGGTTGAATATCTAGAAGATAAAGGTATCGGTGAAAAGAAAGTTAATTATCGTTTACGTGATTGGGTTTTCTCACGTCAAAGATATTGGGGTGAACCAATTCCAGTTATTCATTGGGAAGATGGTACGACTTCACTTGTTCCTGAAGACGAGTTGCCACTTAAGTTACCAGAAGATAGTGATATTAAGCCATCTGGTACTGGTGAAAGTCCATTAGCTAACTTAACTGACTGGGTAAATGTAGTTGATAAGAATGGCCGTAAAGGTCGTCGTGAAACTAATACAATGCCACAGTGGGCTGGTTCATCATGGTACTATTTGAGATACATTGATCCACATAATGACAAAGAGCTAGCTGACTATGATTTGTTGAAACAATGGCTACCAGTTGATCTATATATTGGTGGTGCTGAACATGCTGTCTTGCATCTATTGTATGCAAGATTCTGGCATAAGGTATTATATGATTTGGGTGTTGTTCCAACTAAAGAACCATTCCAAAAGTTATTTAATCAAGGAATGATCTTGGGTAAGGGTCATGAAAAGATGTCCAAATCAAAGGGTAACGTAGTTAATCCAGATGATGTTGTTGAACAGTATGGTGCCGACACATTGAGAACTTATGAAATGTTCATGGGACCTTTGGATGCTTCAATTGCTTGGTCCGAAAATGGACTTTCCGGTTCATCCAAGTTCTTGGATCGTGTATGGAACCTCTTTATTAATGATGATGATTACAGCACATTGCGTGACGGTTTCCTAACTGATGAAAATGACGGTAAACTGGATAAGGTTTACAATGAAACAGTTAAGAAAGTTACAGAAGATTATGATGCATTGCATTTCAATACAGCCATTTCTCAAATGATGGTCTTCGTTAATGAAGCACATAAGGTTGAATCAATGCCTAAATCTTATGCTGAAGGATTGGTAAAATTATTAGCACCAATTGCTCCTCATATGATGGAAGAAATTTGGAATAAGCTAGGCCATTCTGAATCAATATCATACGCTGCATGGCCAACATACGATGAAAGTAAATTAGTTTCAGATACAGTTGAAATCATTGTTCAAGTTAACGGAAAACTTAGAGATAAGATAGAAGTTGCTAATGGTACAGCCAAAGATAAGCTAGAAGAATTGGCTCTTGCTGATGAAAAAGTTAAGAAGTTTACTGACGGCAAGAACGTTGTCAAAGTAATCGTTATTCCTAATAAGATTGTTAATATCGTAGTTAAATAGTATTCAAAAAGAGGTTTCGGAAAATTTTCCGAAACCTCTTTTAGGTTGGATAGTAGGCTAAATTGGACATTAAAGGGTGAGGGTTGATATTTGTATTAAATGAATAATTGCGTGAAACTACTTTTTTGTGTAAATGAATAATAAAATTTGCCTAAATACCCAACGAATTACATTCGAAAATTTCAATAACAAGTTAGCCACTTGGACAAAATAAATTGAATCCAAGTGATATCAGTATTTGAAGTTTATAAATATGTCTTTAAGCGCCACAGGAACTAGCAAAGAGTTCTTGTGGCGTTTTATAGTTCAATAACTTTCTAGGCATATTGTTGAGCTTAAATTCTATGTCTCTTATTACTTTTGGGCTGACTGTATCCAGTGACAGCCCTTTGGGCAAGTCACGACGTATCATTCGATTATGTACTTCATTTGTTCCACGTTCACAAGATGTATATGGGTGTGTGAAGTAAACATCCGCAACGCCAGCCATATCAGATGATAGATTAGAGAACTCAGGGCCATTGTCTGCAGTGATTGAATTGATAAGATCACCATAGTTCTTTATGATCTCTTTCATAGCATAATCTACAGAGTCGGCATCTCTACCGTCAATAAGTCTCATTATTTCAAAGCGTGTCTTACGCTCTATGAGCGTTAAGACGACACTCTCATGGCCATTTCTTTTGCCCACAATCGTGTCTATCTCAAAGTCCCCAAAGGATTCTCTGCTATCAACACTTTTAGGGCGTTTCTCAATACTACGACCAAGTAGACGCTTATGCTTTTTTGAAGTATGTTGCTTAGTCGGTCTAGTTGACTTTTCTACCAGATCAATATTCCGGATTTCAAGTCGTTGTTCATCAATATATTTGTAAAGTGTAGTAGTACAAACCATTTCATCTACTAAGAATAATTCTTCGTTCTTAGCTCGTCCAACGGCCGTATCAGGTGACCATCCATTATCTATGAACTGGCTTACAAAGAAGCCTAAAAAGGCTGTGACTTGGTCGAATTTAGAAGGACGATGGCAAAGCTTACGGTTCTTTACATACTTTTGATGTGCAGTGTCAGGAAAGTAGCAATTCAAGTGTTGAACTTTACCATTAACTTTCTTGATCTGCTCAACAGTACCTCTGTTAATTTCATTATTAATAGTCTGAGGTGAAACGCCGATAGCTTTAGCTATCTGGCGATTCGAGTAGCCAATTGAATGAAAGGAAGCAATCTTTCCACGTTCAATTTCAGTTAAATGATGTCCTTTAGGACGATTTATGATATTCTGTTCTAGCACCAAGACGAAAAACCTCTTTCATTGTTTGTGTGAGAACTCCAATGATACCTGATTTTTACGTCTTGGTGTTTTTATTTTGTCATTTTTCTAAAGTGGCTAACTTGATTATAAAATTCGCCAACGAATTACATTTTATCATTAATGAGGGAATATATAATAGCAAATAATTTGTAAAATTGTCTGAAATTTTCAGGAAGTTTGGAAAATTAATTTGCTTTTTTAATAAATTAAGCGTAATTTAAAATTTTTAGGATAAGAATTTTGCTATAATTAAATGGATAGTTTTTAAGGTGGTGCAAGTTTTGGGCGGAAATAAAAGCCATGATGAGGAAGAAGTAATGCCAGTGATGGATCTGGAATCGTCTTCACAAGATACAATGTTGAAGGGTTCAGCTTGGATGACGGCTGGAAGTATTTTTTCTCGTATTTTAGGTGCAATTTATATTATTCCATGGATGGCATGGATGGGTTCTGATTATCCAGCAGCTAATGCTTTATTTGCTAAAGGATATAATATTTACAGTTTGTTTTTAATTGTCTCAACGGCTGGTATTCCTGGAGCCATTTCAAAGCAAATTTCACATTATAATGCTTTAGATGAATACTCAACTGGAAACAAATTATTTAAACATGGACTTAAAATTATGACGTTCATGGGTGTTATCTTTGGGGCAGTGATGTTCTTTGGGGCACCTGTTTTAGCAACGTTATTTACTGATGGTGATCCTAGAAGTATTCCTGTCATTAAATCATTAGCAGTAGCAGTTTTGATTATTCCAATATTAAGTATTTTAAGAGGATACTTGCAAGGATATTCAGATATGGCACCGTCGGCTATTTCGCAATTTATTGAACAGATTGCCCGAGTAATCTACATGTTAGTTGCCACATATCTTATTATGGTGGTTAACAAGGGTAGTTATATCAATGCGGTCGTTCAGTCAACCTTTGCTGCTTTTATTGGGGCAGCAGTGGCTATTGCCATTTTGGTTCTAGCAATTTTAAAGAAATTACCAAAACTGAGGCGACTTTCTAGAAGTAGCAAGCCTGTTGAAAATCTAAACGAGAGAAACTTTACACGTGAAATTTTTGAACAAGCTGTACCGTTCATCATTTTAGATGCAGGTATCACGTTCTTTAATTTGTTTGATCAATCAACCTTCAATCAATTCATGAGAATGTTTGTTAACGCGACTGGAGCACAGCTAGATAATTATTATTCACTCTTTGGTTTCCAAGCTAATAAGCTGATTATGATTATTGTGTCCTTGTCTTCAGCAATGGCTGTCACAGCAGTCCCTATTTTGTCAGGCTTATATTCTAAGGGTGACAAGTCAAAGATCGAAGACCAAATTTCTAATACTTTGGAATTATTCTTTTTCATTATGATTCCAGCATCATTAGGGATGTACGCTGTAGCACAACCACTTTGGACAACTTTTTATCGTTATGATGCCTTAGGTGTTTTAATGTTACAATTCTCGTCCGTGATTTCTATTCTATTAGGATTGTTTACAGTTCTTTCAGCTGTGTTACAAGCGTTATATCGTAATAAGCTAGCTATTAAATACTTTATTTATGGCTTTATTGTCAAAGTAGTAACGCAATTGCCAATGATTGGTATTTTTCATGAATTTGGTCCATTAGTTGCGACAAGTATTGGTATGGCGGTAGTTTCTTGGCTTATGCTAAGAGAATTACATTTGAGTTATCCGTTCCAAACCGGAAGACTTTCACGACGTATTAGTGGAATTATCCTGTTTTCATTGATTATGTTTATTTCAGTCATGTTTGTTAACTGGGTTGTTTTCCACTTTGTTGGTAATTCAGATAGAATTATCAGTGTGGTTGTTTTAGTTCTAGAAGCTGGCCTTGGTGGAGTAATCTATGGTTACTTAGTTTTAAAAACATCGTTAGCTGATAAAATACTAGGCTCAAAAGTAGAACGCATTAGAAGAATTTTTAATATTAAATAAATTAAAAGCATGCTAGTCTTCCTGGAAGAATCCGACAAGAGGGTTCATTAAGTTAATGTTTTCTTCTTGCAGTTGTCACTTATATAGTGTCATCGTAGTACCTCTTAGGCATCTCTTCCAGAGTTGGAATTCATAATTAATTCATAGGTGTTGAAATTGAACCCCTTAGTTTGGACAAAAACCAAACCGAGGGGTTTTTCTCATGGTTAAATTCAATTTGAATTTTAAAATCAAAATAATAACTGGAGCTTATCTTCTCCAAGTACAATTTAGTAATAACAGAAGGAATAATGGCTATTTAACAATAGGTACATCAAGACAAAAATAAACGGAAAGCTACCGGTAAATACCGAGAACTTTCCGTTCTAAAAGCAGCATAATTAATTGTCCAAACTTAAGGGTTCAGAGTAGAATTGGTATGCTTTTTAGCGTTATTTAATTTGACTGAATTTTTTCATGTACTTTGGTAATTTGCTAATTATTTTTGAAGGAAGAACGACGTAATTATCTTTATAAAGTTTATCAGCAATTAAGCTGTGTATTAGTAGAGCTGCTGAAATGGTTTCAAGGGAATAACCAAATTGACCAATAAATCCTGCCATAATTCCAGTTAAAGTATCACCCATGCCACCAGTTGCCATACCGGGATTTCCAGCTTGAATTTGAAATACTTGATCTTGATAATAAATTTCAGATAAATGTTTCTTTAGGATTAAAACAGCTTGAGAATTTAAACTTTGTAATTGTTTAAAATTATTTTCAGGTATCTGTTCATTAATAGGCAGGTGAGAAAGTCTTTGCCATTCACCTTGATGAGGCGTCATAACGATGTTAGCTTTAGTATCTACTGGAATCTTTTCTTGAGCAATAAGGGTTAAAGCTGAAGCGTCTAGAATCAATGTTTGGTGCGTAGTAGTTAGTCTAAGGGCAGCTTTGACCAATCCTTTAGCAATTGATGAGGTACCTAAACCTGGTCCAATAGCAATGACCTCATTGTTTTGAATGGCCTGTGCTAAATCATGTTTTTGATGATAGTCGATAGTCATGGCTTCTGGAATTCGTACGTTAATGGCGGTAAATTTTTCTGGTGTAGTAGCTACAGTAACTAGGCCAGCACCACTGTTGACTGCAGCGCTACTACAGAGAATGGAGGCGCCACCAAATTGTGTTGAGCCTGCGATAATAAGAATCTTACCGTAATTTCCCTTGTAAGATTGTGGATCTCTTTGTGCAATTACTTGATTTAAAACATTCTTATTAATTTTTTCCATTACAAGTACCTCCATTTGTAGTATCATTTTAATTGTAGTATATATCGGAAATTAAATATATATTTTGCCACTGTGGCGGAATTGGCAGACGCGCAGCGTTCAGGTCGCTGTCTAGGTTTCTAGGTGCAAGTTCGACTCTTGTCAGTGGCATTCTGATAGTTTCATAAAGAGCTAAAACCCTTGATGTTATAGGATTTAGCTCTTTTTATTTTGTCTAAAATTCAATTAATTTTGCGCAATTTTCAAAAATCGAGGATTAACAAAAAAAGTGTTCACAATTTGTGAACACTTTTTCAATAGTTATTTTAGAAATCTTTTTCACCCAATGCATGTTGAGCAGCAACGTTTAAGATACTCCATTGTCTGTCAAATCCTGGTTGGAAGAAGAAGTCAGCATCTGCTAAATCTTCAACGGTCAATTTGTGTTGAATTGCTAGAGCTAAAACGTTGCCTTGAGCTGTGATGTCATACGTTGAAAGAACAGCACCACCTAAGAGAACGTGTGAAGTCGGATTGAAGAATAGTTGAACTGAAACAGTAGGGTTATCTTTACCAGCAGGGACATAAGCTGGTCTGAGGCTACCTTGATAGAAGGAACTCTTGATTTCGACATTAGAACGTTGAGCAGTGAAGCTATTAAGGCCACTTTCTGCAAAATGATAGTCAAAGACACTCAAAGCTGATGAACCAACTACACCGCTAAATGGAAGAGCAGGTTTCTTTTCGAATAAGTGCTTTACAACATATCTAGCTTCTCGACGAGCTACTGTAGCTAAGGCGATTGGCACATGATTATTTGCTGGAATTGAATAAGCTAATGTAGCGTCACCAATAGCGTAGATATCCTTTTGATTTGTTTGAAGATATTCATTTGTCTTGATCCAACCACGGTCGTCTAAATCAATTGTGCCTTTAAGCCAATCAGTATTAGGTTTTACGCCGGCAGCTTGAATGACTAAATCACTAGGGTATTCAGTTTGATCGGTTTTGACGCTAGTAACAGCATTGGTACCTGTATATTCTTGAATCTTAGCGCCTGTAACGACTTTAACACCTTTGTCTTCAAGATGTTTTTCAAGAATATCAGTCATCTCTTTGTCAAGGTAGGTTCCTAAGGGACGGTCTATTACATCAAGCAATGTGACATTCTTACCAGCTTTAACACTGGCTTCAGCGGCCTCAATACCAATGTATCCGGCGCCCACAACGGTGATATTTTTAACATTTTTGTCTTCTAACTTAGCCTTGATTTGAGTAGCCCAATCAAAACCGCGCATTAGAAAGACATTTTTGAGGTCATTTCCAGGAATAGGGAGTGACTTAGGAGTTACGCCAGAGCTTAGAATCAATTTATCATAAGGATATTCTTGAGTACTATTATCCTTTGTGTTAACAACACTAATAACCTTTTTATCGGCGTTGATCTTTGTAACTTCGTGATTATTTAAGATTTGGACATTTTCATTAGCTGAAAAATCATCTGGTTTAAAATTGCGAACATCATGAACGTCAGTAACACTGTTCTCCAAGTATAGTTCCATACCACAGGACATAAAGGATACGAAGTCTCCTGCTTCGAACAATTTAATATCAACGTCATCATAACGTTTTAATAATTCCAGAATGGATTGGTGACCACCATGTGATGCACCAACAATAACAACTTTAGTCTTTGACATAAAAATAGCCTCCACTTTCTTAATGAGAATCATTACAATCTAAGAATAGCTCTTATTAAAATCGATGTCAATTAATAACTTAGTTTACAAATGTCAAGGAATTAGGTTTAACTAAAAATAACTTTGGAAATCATTTTAGTGAGATTACTTGGTGTCAACGATAAGCCATTCTGTTTTAGGAGACTACTAATTTCATTTTTATTGAGATCGTTTTTTAATTTTTTTAAATATTGAAAACCGGAAATTGTTAAACCATTTAGTTTGATTAAAGTAACGTACTTCAAAGGGCTAATAATACCTGAAATTAAACCGTCATTGATCATACTGATAGTTGTATCTTGCATATTACGGATCAGGATTTGATTATTATTGTCGCTAGCGATGTACTCTTTAACGAGAGGATACTTTTGTGAGTCATCAAGTAATTCTTGGAAGTCTTTAGGATTTTGTTCAGCAATAATTTCTAAAATCATTTTATACATATCAAAGTAATTCATTCGATCACAACCTTTATAGAAAATTATAACTACATTATAAGGGTGCAAATAGAAATTTAAAAATGAGATTGATAATTTTTGAAAATATACCTTTTGTATATATTGGTTCGCTAAAAAATTTGCAAAAATGACCCTCAAAACCCTATAATTATAGATAGTATAAAGAGTTGAGGAGATTATAAATATGATAAAAGAATTTAAAGATTTCATCAGTCGAGGCAATGTATTGGACTTGGCTGTTGGTGTAATCATGGGTGCTGCTTTTACAGCTATTGTTCAATCCCTTGTAAGCAATTTAATCAATCCTCTGATTGGTTTATTTTTAGGAAAGGTTGACTTGAGTAATTTGGTCTTTAAAGTGGGAGACGCAACGTTCAAGTACGGAACATTTATTGAGTCGATCATCAACTTTTTGATCATTGCTTTCGTAGTCTTTTTGATTGTTAAAGTAATGAATAAAATTATTAAGACACGTGAAGACGAGGAAGAAGCCGAAGAGGATAATAAGGATGAAGAAGTAGTTATGTATTTAAAGAAAATTTCTGATTCTTTGGAAGAAAAAAATCGTCGTGAAAACTAAAAAAACATATCTCATAACCAGTTAAGGTTAGAGATATGTTTTTTAATAGATACGTTTAAATACTTCACATAAACAAGGAATTTCATCGTTAAATTCTTTTCCTGCTTCTTGATATTCTTTTTTAAAGAAATCTTCATGTACTTCTCGCCAATAGTCTAAGGTACGATCACCTTCACCTTCATGATAAGCATGCTCAGCACTGACGTATTTGAAGGGAACGACTTCAGTAACAAGGGTTTCTGTAATACAGAGTGGTTCTTCATTGCCGTCGAGAATGATATTGTAATCACCAACTTGTGGCATGTACTCATCAGCAGTGTAGAGGTCATATGATGAAGTAGTAGCCGTTTTGGTACCATCATAGACTAAATGAGCCAATTTATCTGGATCACCACCAAAAATGGTAATATCCCCCAAAGGATAGTAGAGTGAATTCTTATCTCTTAAAAATTTGAACCAATAATCATGTATTTTTTCTTTGTCCATAAATGACACCTCAAAATATAAATATTATCTAAATGATATCGTATAAAGCAAAAGATGACAAAACTTGATTGTAAATTTTGGCGAATTTTATAATCAAGTTAGCCACTTTAGAAAAATGACAAAATAAAAACACCAAGACGTAAAAATCAGGTATCATTGGAGTTCTCACACAAACAATGAAAGAGGTTTTTCGTCTTGGTGCTAGAACAGAATATCATAAATCGTCCTAAAGGACATCATTTAACTGAAATTGAACGTGGAAAGATTGCTTCCTTTCATTCAATTGGCTACTCGAATCGCCAGATAGCTAAAGCTATCGGCGTTTCACCTCAGACTATTAATAATGAAATTAACAGAGGTACTGTTGAGCAGATCAAGAAAGTTAATGGTAAAGTTCAACACTTGAATTGCTACTTTCCTGACACTGCACATCAAAAGTATGTAAAGAACCGTAAGCTTTGCCATCGTCCTTCTAAATTCGACCAAGTCACAGCCTTTTTAGGCTTCTTTGTAAGCCAGTTCATAGATAATGGATGGTCACCTGATACGGCCGTTGGACGAGCTAAGAACGAAGAATTATTCTTAGTAGATGAAATGGTTTGTACTACTACACTTTACAAATATATTGATGAACAACGACTTGAAATCCGGAATATTGATCTGGTAGAAAAGTCAACTAGACCGACTAAGCAACATACTTCAAAAAAGCATAAGCGTCTACTTGGTCGTAGTATTGAGAAACGCCCTAAAAGTGTTGATAGCAGAGAATCCTTTGGGGACTTTGAGATAGACACGATTGTGGGCAAAAGAAATGGCCATGAGAGTGTCGTCTTAACGCTCATAGAGCGTAAGACACGCTTTGAAATAATGAGACTTATTGACGGTAGAGATGCCGACTCTGTAGATTATGCTATGAAAGAGATCATAAAGAACTATGGTGATCTTATCAATTCAATCACTGCAGACAATGGCCCTGAGTTCTCTAATCTATCATCTGATATGGCTGGCGTTGCGGATGTTTACTTCACACACCCATATACATCTTGTGAACGTGGAACAAATGAAGTACATAATCGAATGATACGTCGTGACTTGCCCAAAGGGCTGTCACTGGATACAGTCAGCCCAAAAGTAATAAGAGACATAGAATTTAAGCTCAACAATATGCCTAGAAAGTTATTGAACTATAAAACGCCACAAGAACTCTTTGCTAGTTCCTGTGGCGCTTAAAGACATATTTATAAACTTCAAATACTGATATCACTTGGATTCAATTTATTTTGTCCAAGTGGCTAACTTGTTATTGAAATTTTCGGATTGTAAATTTTGTCATCTTTTTTATTATTTAATTGAATCAACAGTTTGCCATGTCCAGTGACTAACATAATTACCATCAGGAGAACCAGTAGTACCTGTACGGAAACCAATTCTAAGATTCTTCAAAATTCGTTTAGTAAAGTCAGTAGTATATTCCCATTCGAATCCGGTTTTACCAGTAGATTTACCAATAATGATGTTACTACTATTAACTTTTTTATTTTTCCAGTAGACATCATGAAGAAGGTACTTTCTGTCAGCGTCAACGATTCTTCGATCAGGATCGTTGGAGGAACCAGAATCATCCCCGTTGTCTTCATCATTGTGATTTTCTGTCTCTTCTTGATAAAACTTACTCATTGAAAGGCTAATGGCAATCGGGTTAGAATCTTTTTCACGATAATCGTCTAAAATGACGTTTCCTTCATCAATTTTTGGTTGAGTCATACTTTCAGTAGTAGGTGAAACGGAGATGGTACCAAAGTCAATTTGTTCGGGTGCCGTTAAAATTAGACTACCTGCAACGTGGCGGAAGTAGAAGAAATCATTTCCTATATGATCTTCAGTATCAACAATTCGCATTTCAATCGTATGGACATCGAAATCATTACAATTTTTGATATCTAAATCTTCAAGTTTCCAAGAATTAGATTCACCCAATTGGGGATTATCTAAATCTTCACTGAGTGTTTTTTCTTCACCGTCATCAACTATATAAGAAATACTTTTGATTAACTTACTGTCTTTATCGTTCCAATATCCTTCAAGTGTCATTTTGTGCATCATCGGATTGTGTGGTTCTTTTTTAGAAGAACCAGGAGAAACTACACTGATTTGTGGTTCGACAGTTGCTGGCTTTTTGAATTTAATGACATGTTCTTTGACGTTAGAAATGTTGCCTTCTTTATCCTTCATATAAAAGCGAAGTTTGTGTTTGTTTTCTTTGAAATCATTAAGAGAGACCTTTTGATCCTTGATTTCATGATGTTTACCAACAATAGCTTCTTTATCAGATTGTTTAGCATCAAATAGTACTTTGAAGTCTTCAGGATCTTCACTATCAATGGAATAGTACATTGTTACATCCGTACTATCAAAGTCATACCACAAACCAGTTAAAGGTAATTCATTTTGACTGATTGGCAAGATTTGAGGATTATCATCAGTACCATTCAAATCTAATTGAATAACGGGACTAAAAGTTTTTCCTTTTACGTCAATCTGAGATGTATATTCCATTTCAACTGTTTTACCAACGGATAAATCTTGTGGAGCAGTTCTCATGGTTAAACCAGCGTCCCAGGTACTTTCATCCTCCGCAGCTCCCAGTCTTCCACCAGCATCATCAGTTCTTTTTGAGTCACCAGCATCGTATTGATCATTGAAAGCATTAAATAAGTGTTCAGGTACGTAAGGAGAGGTAAAGTGTTTTGTCTTTTTATTGTGATATTTGGTAGGGATATATAGTGGGAAACCAGAATCTTTAGGTTTACCAATTTTCCATGGATAATATCTTTCTCTAAAGGCAACAACACCAATTAAACCTGGATTATAACTGTAACCTTTGGTAGCTATATAAGAACTACTTGAAGAGCGGGCAGCCCAGGCGTCAGGTCCATTAGTTTGATTTGTGAAATAACTAGTACGTACACGGTTGTCTTCCGATTGCATGTACATACCACGACCATTACCTAAAGTACGTAATTTTAAATAGTTACCAATTCGACGACCTTTAGTATCGGTAACTTCTTTATTGTCTTCATTTAATGATAGATCATGGTTAGAGAAACCAATGAAATTTTTAAAGAGTTCTTTACCAGTATTTTTAAATTTAATATTGGTAACGACACGTCCCATTTTATTGAAACTAAGTTTGATAGTGGTAGTAATCTCTGGGTTGGGACGATGCTTTTTATCAACAAAGTAGGCTTTTTGTTTGAAAACTATTTTTTGTTCTTCCAAGCCAGTCTGTGGATTAGTTCGATAATAAAACTTTGGTGTATCTAGCATAGAGTAACTTTGACCTAGTTTGTTAGGGCCAGAAGTACCAGGGACACCGACACCATCTGATGATACAACGTAGTTAAATAAATCATTAGAAATAAAAGTTCTGGGTGATCCGTTGGGACGGTCTTCGATTCCTAATGGAGAAAGACCCATATTGATGATATCAGGTGAATCATAGTCTCCTTTTTGATTATCACCGTAATGATCAGTAAAAATATGATTACCTGGAGCAGTAGGACCATCCAAAATACGACTACCTTTTTCGGCGTAAAGAATGGCAGAACCAGCAGCAGTTAAACTATTTACACGAGATTTACCACTAGGCTCATAGGAATCACTGACAGAGGCACGACGGATAGCATAATTATAATCCCCAAAGTAAAGATAGGGGCGAGTGCTAGTTCCATCAGAATATTCTTTAATGGGACCTTCGCTGACACGAAGATGTTCTGCAAATGTCCAACCAGCTTCGCTAGCATCATCTGCAGCATCGTCAACTTCGGGTGTTTCACCAGAATACTTTTCAGGTTGATTTAATTCATAATCAAAGATATTTTCACCGTTAGTCTTTAATACAGATAATTGGAATGGTTTTTTATTATTGACGAAAAGTTTGAAAGAATTGGTGTTAGGTTTATTCAAAGTAACGGTGGTTTCTAATTTTTCGTTATCAACTGTTACATTGGATTCACCAAGTTCTTCTTTTAAAGCGTCGATATCAAGCATATCTTTGACATCTGTCTTCAATATCAATTCTTTTTTTTCTTCTAGGACATAACTGATGATTAATTCGGTATTTTCCTTATGTTGATATTGTTCTGCAACATCAGCATCAGTCATTGGTGCAGCTTTAACCGTGGTAGTAGGTTTAAAGCATAAAAAAAGAATGCTTAAAAAGTACAATAAGCATAGTAAAGGTATGTTTTTAATTTTCATATAAGCAGCACTCCCTCAAACATGATTTTGATATCTTATCATCTGAATAACTTTTTTCTGATTCAAATTAATAGAGTCATTTTTTTGTGAAATGAAGTGCAAAATATTAAAAAACATATTAAAAATATTAATGAAATACGTTCTTTTGAGGGGTTGTTATATAAGAAATAAAAAAAATAATTGTGATAAATAAGTATTAATGTGGTTCTTTCGAAAATTTTGTCAAATTTTAAAAATAAAAATAGCAGTATCTATTTAGAATAGGCGTATGTAATTACGTCTCTAAATAGATACTGCTTGGAATAAGTAGTAAAGGAAGCCATTTTTTTAATGATTTTTTTTGATTGGCAATTCAACGACAAACTCACTGCCGTGTGGTAGGTTATCTTGAATAAAAATTCTACCATGGTGATTTTCTACAATCTGTTTGGCAATTGCTAAGCCCAATCCATGTCCACCACTGCTTTGGTTGCGTGATTTATCAACGCGATAAAAGCGATGGAAGACTTTTTGCTTATCAGCGTCAAGAATACCAGCACCAGTATCAGAAATGATGAATTGATATTTAGAACCTTCAACTTGATCATAGATCCTGATGGTTCCATTTTTAGGCGTGTATTTAGTGGCATTGTCTAAAAGAATAATTAACAGTTGTTTGATTTTATCACGATCCAAATAGAGTGTAGGATGGTGATAAAGGTTAATTTGAAAGACCTTAGATTGTGAATTGATAATATCTTTGAAGGGTTCAATTGGATCTTTAAGAAAGAATTCTGGTTGAGTATATTCAAAATGCAGCTCTGTTGTAGCTTGATCAAATCTTGCCAAATCTAACAGATTATTCGTTAAATTATTAAGACGACTAACTTCATCAAGTGAAACTGAAATTGATTCAGCTTCGTCAATGATTTTTTTATTTGGCCTAGTCAGCATATACTCTAGTTTACCTTGAATGATTGTCAAAGGTGTTCTTAGTTCGTGGGCAGCATCATTGACGAATTCGGTCTGTTGTTTCCAGGACTTAACGATTGGTAACATATTAATACGAGCTAGAAAATAAGAAACCACTAAAGCAATAACCCAAAAAATGAAGAAGGTGAGTGACAAAATTTTAATGAAATTATTCATAGCTTGAATTTGTGTATCAATGTTTTGCATGATCAAAACATAATGACCAGCGTACATTGGATTATTATTATTTTTTGAGACTTTTATTAATATTGAACGGAAATTCATATTCTTAACAAGTAAAGTTTGTTTTTTATTAAGAGCTTTTTTATTTAATTTTATATTTTTTAGTATAGAATAACGATTTCCTAAACTCGATTTATTTAGCAATTTGCCATTGTTATCAAAAACTAAAATTGAAGCCTGAAAAGGAGCCTTGGGACTGGGTTCCTTTTTTTTGCTTTCAAATTGATTATTTGGATTATGCGGTCCCATGGGAGAATCATCCTGTTTTATACTAGGCTGTTTTTTAACAGAGGCCATTTCAATCTTAATATCTTTATCAATACTCTTATAAGTAGATGATTGAAAAAGATTAAAAATAATCAATCCCAAAGTTAAGAAAAGGATGGCAAAGGCGGCCATGATTGAAAGAAATAATTTGAATTGTTGTCGACGAGTAATAGTGCTTTGTTTAGATTTCATTTTCATCTTGGAAAATATACCCAACATTTCTAATAGTTTTGATTAAATTATCATTGCCTGAAGGACGTAATTTTTTACGTAGATTACTCATATAAACTTCGACAACTGTAATTGAAGTATCAGAGTCAAAACCCCAAATACGTTCAAAAATTTGATCTTTAGTCAGAATAGTATTTTTATTTTGTAATAAATAAACTAGTAAATCATATTCTTTAACGTTTAATTCAATTTTTTGTTGGTCGGCAAGTATTTCATGATTATTTAAATTTACTTCCAAATTATTAATCTTAATGGTGGAATCATCCGTTAAAGCACCACTTCTTTTTAATAAAGCTTTAACTCGTACTAATAATTCCTCACGATGAAATGGTTTAGTCAGATAGTCATCTGCTCCCAAATTAAAACCATGAACCTTATCATCTAATTCAGCTTTGGCGGTCAAAATTAAAACAGGAGTGTTGATGCCATCAGTCCTAATATTTTTTAACACATCATAGCCGTTCATTTCAGGCAACATGATATCCAAAATAATTAGATCATAAACATTTTCGGTAGCAGCAAATTTTCCACTTAAACCATCACTTTCAATATCAACTTCAGAAAAATCTGATAAAAAAGTAGCAATATTGCTTGCTAAATTTTCATCATCCTCTACAACTAAAATTCTAATATTATTTGACATAAAAATCTCCTTTTACAAATTCTACCAATTAAGTATAAAACATAAATTTTAATTTAAGCTTAATTTAAGCTAGTTTGTCTAATCTTGTTCCTGTCGTTAAGAAAGGAATTGAACAGATGAAAAATTTACAACCGATTTTATTATCGATTCTAGTTTATTCAGTCATTTGTTTTTTAATCAATATAGCTTTTTAGAGATAGGGGAAGATAGATGATGGAATCAAAAGAATCTAGTCGTGTTCAAAAAAATGAACATAATAGTTTTCTACATAAATTGAGAAATATTAAGTATGACTATTGGTTGATTGCTATTTTAATTTTAGCAGCATTCTTGTATGCCTGGAATATTTGGGAAGCAGGTGAAGCTAATAATTTCTATACAGCAGCAATTGTTAGTATGACAAAGAGTTTCAAGAATTTCTGGTATGCCAGTTTTGATCCGGCCGGTTTTATAACGGTTGATAAACCACCAGTAGCATTATGGTTTATGACTATCAGTGCCAAAATTTTTGGAGTTCATGGATGGAGTGTTGTTTTACCGTCAATTTTATTTGGAATTGGTTCGGTATATCTAATTTACAACATGGTTCAAAAAAAATTTGGTAAAGTTCCAGCTCGTTTAGCTGCATTGATCATGACATTGACACCAATCGTTGTAGCAGATTCAAGAACTAATAATATGGATGCTACATTGGTATTCTTCCTGTTACTATCAGTTTGGTTCGTTCAAAAAGCTGTTTTAAGTAAGCAACAACGCTATGTCTGGATTGGTTTTGCTTTAATTGGTTTTTCTTTCAATATTAAAATGTTACAAGCTTTTATGGTCTTACCTGCACTCTATTTGTATTATTGGATTGCTAGTGATGTTAAATGGAAAAAGAAATTGGTTCATTTATCTATAGCAACGGTTTTCTTGGCAATTTTCACGTTGATTTGGCCTTTGTCAGTCGACATGACTAATTCGAATAATCGTCCTTATGAAGGTGGCTCGGAAACTAACTCTGCTTTGGAGTTGGCTTTTGGTTATAACGGAACTGAGAGATTACTAGGACAGACAACTGGTACTGGTGGAGCTTTTCCAGGGATGTCCAGTTCTAAGAAGAGTAGTAAATCAATGACCCCACCAAGTGGGTCTAAGAGTAAAAGTAGTTCTAAGATGGGAAATCCACCATCTAAATCAGGTAAATCTAATGGTGCACCTAAAATACCATCAGGTAGTAAAGGACAAGGACAACCTGGAGGAAATAGTCAAAAAGGTGGTGGTGCAGGCACTGGTGGCGCCGGTGGTGGTGCTTTCAATATTGGTACCGCTGGACCATTTAGATTATTCCAAAAAGAATTGGGACCACAAATTAGTTGGTTATTATTAATTGCTTTATTTGGATTAATATCTAGTTTTGCCTACTATCGTGGCTCAAAGATGAAGAAATGGTACTCACTCAATGCTCAAAGAAAAGAACTTTGGCTTTGGGTTGGCTGGTTAGTTCCTGTAGCTGGATTCTTCTCAGTTGCTAGTTTCTTCCATCCTTACTATACAATTATGTTAGCTCCAGCCATTGCGGTTTTAGCCGGAATTGGAATTTTTACAATGATTCGACAGTGGCGTGAGAAATCGCTTTGGGCAATGCTTTTGCCATTAGCAATTCTTTCAACAAGTATTCTACAGGCCTGGTATTTAACGGATTATTATCCAACTTTGGCATGGATCTTGTTGATTGCCGGAATCATTATTTCTATCCCACTGTTTGTTCTTCCTTGGATTGCTATTAAGCTAAATAATAAACGTATTTGGCCAGCAATTGCTTTAATTTTAATTATGTTGGCACCTAGTTATTGGTCATTAACACCAACATTGGCTGGTTCTAGTGATGGTATTCCTAGTGCGGGTCCATCGTTATTATCTTCCGCTGGTGGTGGCGGCGGAATGGGTAATTCCCAAACTGATTCAACTTTGCTTAAGTATTTGGAAAAACATCAAGGTAATGCCGAATATCTTTTTGCCACTGATGATTCTAGTACTGCCGCCCCATATATTATTGCAACAGGTAAGGCTGTTATGGCAATGGGTGGTTTCAATGGTACCGATAAGGCTATCACATTGAAACAATTTAAGAAGTTAGTTAAAGAAGGTAAGCTGAAGTATTACTACTCTGGTGGTAAGACTGGCGGCTCTAATAACGAGATTGTCAGTTGGATTAAGAAACATGCTAAGAAGGTTAAATTAAGTAGTTCCAATAATAACCAAGTAGCATCTAGTTCAGTAACAGTCTCTTCGAAGACTGAGAATTCTTCTACTAATGCTCCAACTCCTAACGGTAGTGGTCAAAGTGGCAGTATGGCTAGTGGCAAAGCACCATCCGGTCAAACTCCACCAAGTGGTTCTAAACCAAGTAAAAAGCCATCAGGTACAAAAGGTAACACTGCACCTAACGGCAATAGTGGTGCACCAAGTGGTATGAAGAAGCCAAGTGGTACGAAGAAACCAACTGGTACGAAGAAATTAACTAAGAAACAATTAAAGAAGATGAAGAAATCTGGTAAATCAAGTGGTCCATCAATGGGCGGCGGAATGGGTGGCCCTGGTCAATCAGGTACCCTATATGATTTATCCAGCATTTATAAATAAGCTAGAAAGGAATGATTGACGATGAATCAATTAATATCGATAGTGTTACCAGTTTTTAATGAAGAGGCTGGTATTCAAGTAACCATTGACACGTTACTTAATTATATTGAGCAACAAGAAGAACGATATGAACTGATTTTTGTCGATGATGGTTCAAAAGATAAGTCCGTTCCTATTATCAAGCGTGCTCTGGCCCAAAACAGTAGCATTAAATTAGTAGAGTTTTCACGTAACTTTGGTCATCAGATAGCTATTACAGCTGGATTAAATTATTCTAAGGGAGATGCAGTCGTTGTTATGGATGCAGATCTCCAGGATCCTCCCGAAGTTATTCCTCAAATGATTGAGAAATGGCATGAAGGTTATGAGATCGTCTATGGCAAGAGAATGCAACGTGATGGTGAAACATTTTTCAAAAAATTTACTGCCAAAATGTTTTATCGAACCTTCAGAAAACTAGCTACGATCGATATGCCTTTGGATACAGGTGATTTTCGTTTGATGGATCGTAAGGCTGTTAATCAGTTGATGAAATTACATGAAAAGGATCCATTCGTTAGAGGACAAGTGACTTGGATTGGTTTCAAACAGACTAGTGTAAAGTACCATCGTCAAGAGAGGATTGCTGGTGAAACTAAGTATCCACTCTCTAAGATGATTAAATTGGCATTAGATGGAATCACATCTTTTTCTATGAAACCATTACAATTTGTTAATATTTTTTCCATTGTGCCATTAGTAAGTAGTGTTTTTTATCTAGGTTACTTGATAGCTAGCCGAAATTACAACGCTGCTTCAGTTGGAATAACAATCTTACTATTTAGTCTTGGATTGTTGATGTTAGCCATTGGTATATTGGGAAGTTATCTCGGGAGAGTTTTGGATCAAGTTAATGATCGTCCCAGATATATTGTTAGCAAAACAGAGGGTTTTGAAGAGAGAAACAATGGGATTCATAAATTCAATGCTCGACAAATTAATAATTAATCAAATTAAAATTAATCTTTGAAATTAAAAAGTTTTCATACTGTTTAATTAACATAGAATGTGTTACAGTAATGGTAAATTTGATAAGTTGAAAGTTGTTTGATGGACAACTTTCTTGTCAAATTGAACATGAACTATCCCATTCATAAAAAAGAAGCTGACGAACACCCAGTCGTCAGCCTCTTTTTTTGTATTATTATATTTTAATAAACATCACCATTATAAATTGAATTCTTTACGATGACATAATCTACCTTACGTAGTGATAGAAGATCTTTGCCACCACCGTAAGAAATTGAAGATTGAAGATCTTGTTGCATTTCGGTTAGAGTATCCATGATCTTACCCTTATAAGGAACAAGCATTCTTTTACCTTCAACATTTTTGTATTCGCCTTTTTGGTATTGGGATGCTGATCCAAAATAGGCTTTGTATTTTTGACCGTCTTTTTCGATGACCTTGCCAGGGGATTCTTCGTGTCCAGCGAGTAGGGAACCAATCATTACCATGCTTGCTCCGAAACGAATTGATTTGGCAATATCACCGTCATTTCTAACACCACCATCAGCAATAATAGGTTTGCTAGCAGCTTTAGCACAAAGCCTGATAGCAGCTAATTGCCAACCACCAGTACCGAAGCCAGTTTTTAGTTTAGTGATACAGACTTTACCAGGCCCGATACCAACTTTAGTAGCATCAGCTCCAGCATTTTCAAGTTCACGTACAGCCTCTGGTGTACCAACGTTGCCGGCGATAAGGAAGCTGTTTGGAATATTTTGTTTGATGTATTTAATCATTTTAATGACACGATCACTGTGACCATGTGCTACGTCAATTGTAATGTAATCAGGAGTTAAGTTCTGTAATGTTAGTTGGTCAATGAACTTGAATTCATCTTCTTTGATACCAACACTAATAGAAGTAAAGAGTCCTTTTTGTTGCATGTCTTTTATGAAATTAATTCTGGTTGCTGGTTCAAAACGATGCATGATATAAAAATAATCATTTTCAGCTAGTTTTTCAGCCAATTTTTCATCTAAGATGGTTTGCATATTGGCTGGTACTACTGGAATCTTAAAAGTCTTAGGTCCAAATTGTATACTTGTGTCACATTCTGAACGACTGTCTACGATACATTTGTTCGGTATTAGTTGAATATCTTCATAATCAAAAACTTGCATGTATTATCCACTCCATTAATTACGAACTATTTTTATTTTTATATTCGATTTCGTTCGTATCTATAATTTAACTGGTTCACGTTCAGAAGTCAAATATATTCTTCGGCTAAATTAAATTATGTGATAGAATCTTGGTATACAAAAGAATTTGTATATCTTATTATTGATTAGTTTTTTTAATAATATAACGATAAATATTTGACACTGAAACATGTAATTGGTATTATCATCATATTGTTAATGGAACCTTATATTAATAACGTTTGTTAGAAGTCTACAAAAAATTGGTATATACAATAGGAGTGGTTAAAAAATGCAACATTATACTGCAGAAGATATTACAAAAATGGTAAATGATGAAAACGTTGAATTTATTTGTTTAATGTTTACAGATATCAACGGCATCATTAAGAATGTTGAAGTTCCTGTTTCTCAATTGGATAAAGTATTGGCAAACAAGATTACTTTTGATGGTTCATCAATTGATGGATTTACTCGTATTGAAGAAAGTGATATGCTACTACATCCAGATTTATCAACATGGTTGATTTTCCCTTGGGGAGAAGAACATGGTAAAGTAGCTCGTTTGATCTGTGATATTTACAAATCAGATGGCACACCATTTGAGGGTGATCCTCGTGTTAACCTTAAACGTGTTATCAAGAAAATGGAAAAGATGGGTTACACTAATTTCAATATTGGTTCAGAACCTGAATTCTTCCTATTCAACCGTGACGAGCAAGGTAATCCAACTCTACATTTAAATGATGATGGTAGTTACTTTGACTTTTCACCTGTCGACTTAGGTGTTAATGTTCGTAAGGATATTGTGCTTGTTCTTGAAAAGATGGGCTTTGAAGTTGAAGCTAGTCACCACGAAGTTGCTCCTGGACAGCAAGAAATTGATTTTAAGTATCAAGATGCTTTGTCAGCTGCAGATAGTATTGAAACATTCAAATTAGTGGTTAAGACAATTGCTAGAAAGAACAACCTATATGCAACATTTATGCCAAAACCAGTTCAAGGTATTAATGGTTCAGGTATGCATATCAATATGTCATTATTCAAAGGTGACGACAATATCTTTGATGATCCCAACGATATGTTATCTGATACAGCTAAAGAATTTATGAGTGGTGTCTTAAAACATGCTCGTGCTTTAACCGCTATTAATAATCCAACTGTTAATTCATATAAACGTTTGGTTCCAGGCTTTGAAGCTCCAACATATATTGCTTGGGCAAGTAAGAACCGTTCACCATTGATTCGAGTACCTGCTGCATCAGGTAAATCAAAACGTATTGAAATTAGAAGTGTAGATCCAACAACAAATCCATACTTGGCAATTGCATGTATCCTTGATGCTGGACTAGACGGTATTGATCAAAACTACGAATTGATGCCAGAAGTTAAGGATAATATTTATAATATGTCTGATGACGAACGTCGCGAAGAGGGTATCGTTGATTTACCTTCAACATTACATAACGCTCTTAAGGCTTTGCGTAAAGATGAATACGTTCAACAATCACTTGGTAAGGATTTAACAAATAGTTTGTTTGCTGCTAAAAATGCTGAATGGGCAAGATACCAACAAACAGTTTCCCAATGGGAAAGAGATACTTACATGTCACAATATTAAATTACGAATAAAATCGGAGTTATATTTCACTTCGTTTAGGCTGCAAGTTCACTGTAAGTGAATTTGCAGTTTTTTTTTATTCAATATTAAAATAATATAAAAATATGAACTATACGATTATACTTAAGATAATAATTTAAAGTTGAAAGGAATATTCAAATGGCTTATTCAATTGGACAAGTGGCCGAAAAAAACGGCCTTTCAAGTTATACCCTGCGATACTATGATAAAGAAGGATTAATGTCTTTTGTTCATCGTGATGACAATGGTCGTCGCAAATTTACTGAAAATGATATGGATTTTGTTGAACTTATTTCATGCCTAAAAGAGACTGGAATGTCGTTGAAGGAAATTCGAGAATTTGTCAATATGTCAATGGAGGGTAATGTAACTTTAGAGCAAAGATTGGCAATGTTTAAACGACAACGTGATGAAGTAATGCGTCAAATTGCCCAGTCTGAAAAGTATTTAGAAAAACTTGATCATAAAGTTAAGTATTTTGAAGCTGCCTGTGCAGCTGGTTCTGAAGAAGGATTAGAAGATTTTTGTGATACTTTGGAAGCAGCTTCAAAAGCCAGTCAATCTATGAATAACTAATTTTTTATTTACATAGATTTTTCTGGAAATCAGTTTTTTTTAATGTTAAGATTTAGCGTAATCAAAATTCTGATTACTGCTTTCCCCCCAGAGAGCAGAAAAGGTTCCAGCGTAAGCTGGAACCTTTTTTATTTGGCTGTACGATAAATAGAGTTGATAGGCATTTTGCCATCAACTCTATTTTTGTATACCATTTATTAATAAAACTATTTTAGAACATCAAAAAGACACCATCCATACCTTTAGATGTTCTACCCTCTACAGCTTCACAATGAAAGGAATTCGAATGATGTCCCTAAGTAATAAGTCTATACGAAACGCTCTTGAAATGAAAGATGAGAATATTATCTTTACTGAAGACTCAAAATTTATGTTAGTTAATGGCATCAAGTCCTTAGTCTATTTTGCAATGCTAACTAAACAGATTGACCGTTGTCTTAACTGTGGCCTTGCAGGCCACTTAGTTAAGAATGGATTTAATAAAAATATGATAGTCGCTCCATCATTATCATTACGTCCAACGTATATAAGTCTGAAACGTCAAAAGTATAAATGTAAATCTTGTAACTCTATCTTTGTAGCCAAAACTAGTTATGTTTGGGAATATTGTCAAATCGCACAACCTGTTAGACAAATGATCTTATCAGAAACTGCTTTTAATACATCATTGAAGGATATCGGCAGACGTTTTAACGTCTCCGATAAGACCGTTCAACGTATCATCGATGAAGAAGCCAAGATGCACAAGAAATCACTTCCTGAACATCTTCCTAAGCACTTGGCATTTGATGAATTTATGTCTACTGACAAGATGAGCTTTATTTGGTTAGATAGCGATAATCATCGTACGGGTGATATCTTGCCCAGAAGAACTTCATATCAAATCAGTAAATACTTCAGTCGATTTCCTTTGAAAGTCAGAAGACAGGTAAAAACTATTTCTTTGGATTTAAATGCCGGATACATTAATTTAGTACCAAAGTTGTTTCCAAAGGCCAAAGTCGTTGTTGATAGATTTCATATCGTTCAGATGATGAATCGTTCTCTCAATTCAACTAGAATACAGGTAATGAAACGAATGCCTAAAAGAAGTAAAGAATACTTGTTCATGAAGAGAGATTGGAAAAAATTCTTGGAATCATTCGATTCCATCGAAAAGATAAACCCTAAGTATCAGTACAGTGTTGGTTATTATGAAACGGATCTAAATTTAATCACAAAGTGTTTAGATTTGGACGAAGGTTTCGCCAAGTCCTACGAAGTATATCAAGATATTTTAAAGGCTATTAGAACAGGCGATACTGATACAATGAATCAGATACTACTCAATTATCATCCACTCAATACCGCTATGGATCAAACAATGACATCATTAAGAAAATATCGTAAACAAGTATTAAATGCACTGAAGCTTAAATATTCCAACGGATTTTTAGAGGGAATCATTGGAAGAATAAAAAAGATAAAAAGTAGTGCCTATGGATATCGTAGTTGGAACAACTTTACTGAACGTATAAATATTCAAATGTTTTGGCTTCGAGCAAGCTCATCAGCCAAATAAAAAAACAGCTAGACCATTTATGGTCTAACTGTTAACTTGAACCGCCATCAACTTGATTTGACGAACAGCCTTTTATTTGCCATTAATCTCTAGTAATACCTAGAACAGCAGTAGTTTTAATAGAATTATTGTTGTCTTTACCAATCGTTAACCAATCAGCGGCACTGATTAAACCTTCGAGTTTGTTTTCTTCGTGATCCTCAGTAACCTTGCCATCTTCAAAACTACCTTTGAAAATGCAGTCTAAGTAGTAGTGATCGGCGTTACTTGCCATTAGTGATGATTGATATTTCCAAGCCACCAAGTAAGTATCTTCATTTATGAGAATGTTTTTACCATTTATTAAATTAATATTCAAAGCCATGAGAGCGCCTCCTTAAATTCGATTATATCAGAGATGAAAAGAGATATTTCGAAAATATTATATTTATAAAAGGTAGATTGCAACAATTAATCGAATTTTTCGGACAAGTCACCAAAGAAGACTTGGAGTGGCGTTTTCCACCCTAAACATTTCCGGGGACGCCAGTTTAAGTACTTTGAGATCATAGTCAGCTCTTCGTCCGTAACGCTCTCAATTGGCTGGTTCTTTGGAATGTGTAGCCGAATCTCGCGGTTCAACCGTTCGTTGGTTCCGCGTTCATGTGGCGCATACGGGTGGGCAAAATAATGGGCAATTCCGCAGGCTTCAATTTCCTTGAAGCCTGCGAATTCCTTACCGTGATCACTGGTGATTGACTTGACCAAGCCGCGCAACTCCTCGTTAAGCTCTAGGATTGCCTTAGTCATAGCTTTACTATCACGTCCCGGTAAACGACGAATAATCATTAGTCGGGACTTACGATCAGTAAAGGTAGCTAGGACCTCGCCCCTGGTTTTTCCTGATAGGATGGTATCGACTTCAAAATGACCAATCTCTTGACGCAGGTTAGCCTCGTCCGGGCGTTGGTTGATAAACTTCGCCCCACGTGTGTACTGACCACGACCGTCGTGGCTCTTTCGGTACCGCACACCGTGGTCTGGAAGGACCTCGCGTTTGATGTCCAACCAGCCCTTGTCCAGCCAGTTATAGAGGGTTTTGAATGGCATTTGGAGAATATGCGCGATGACTTCAAAACTCCACCGCTGTTCGAGAATGATCCCACGGACGAATTCTCTTAAATTCTCTGTTAGAAGAGTTTTCCGCCCCCGGTGAGTTAGCTTCTTTTCGCAGTCTTCCTGAGCTTGATCAGCGTCATAGTATCCCTTAGGACAGCGCTTTAGTTCATAGTTGATGGTTGAAGGAACTACACCAACTTCTTCAGCAATTTGTTTTTGTGAGTAACCAACCTTAAGCAGCGTTTGGATGACAGTTCTATCCGATAATGTTAAAATGTGACTCATGGGTAATGGACTCCTATTGTTTATAGTTTTGTCACTTAAAACAATACCGGGTCCATTGCCCTTTTTCTATCCAAATTTTTCGTCTGGGTAGAATTCTATTTAATCTTACAATCTACCAAAATAAAAAAATGTTCAAATTTATACTAAAAGAATTGGCATGGAGCCCAATATCGTAGATAATTACATATGATGGTAAAAAGATATGCAAAAAAGATATTAAAAGTATTAACTTAGTATTAAGTGAGGGAAAATTTTGAAAAAGAGATTCCAAATAATCCTGCTATTCTTGATGGTCTTGATTTTAGCGGGATGCAGTGATCAGAAAACCAAGGTTTTAGTACCTAATGGTGATAGTAACTTTAGTAAAAGATCCCATTATGGTAACTACATTTCTAATGAAAAAGAATTACAACACTTCATTGAAAATAAGATGATGACTAAAAAGGGTATCTATACGAATTATAAGAAACAATCTTATAAAAAAAATGTTGCTCGTGGTCATGAGTTACTTTCAGAATCATCAGGTATGTGGTTGGAATATCTGATCTATACACATCAATATAAAAAGTTTAGAGAATTTTACCGAGAAACTAAAAAAACTTTTGATCAAGGGTCTCAGTTTAGCTATCGTTACACACCTGCAACTAATAAAAAATTTGATGTTAATGCCACTCTAGATGATTTGAGAATTATTAGGGCGTTACAAATGTATGCCGATCAAACAGGAAACAAGAATTATAAAAAAGAGGCGGCACGAAGATTTGGGTCATTACAAAAGAATACAATGAGCAACGGAAAAATTGCTAGTTTCTACGATGTTAAAACTAAGAAGGCTAGTGACGATGGTTCATTAGCTTATTATGATTTCTCGACTTTAAAATACTTTGAATCAACTTCTAAACAGAACAAGAAGATGTACAAAAAGCAGTTAGCGGTCGTTCAAAATGGTTATTTAGGTGACGCATTTCCACTCTATGCTTCTAGTTACAATTGGAGTAACAAAACCTATAGTAATAACGACTTAAATACTTCAGAGGCTTTGGAGACATTACTTCACTTGTCAGAAATAGGTAAGCTAAAACAAGTCTCTTTAAATTGGTTAAAGAATCAAGTGGATCGTAATACGCTATACAATGGTTATTCTGTTAATGGTAATGTGGTCAGTCGCTCTCATTCGGCGGGTAGTTACGCTTTGGCAGCTATGATTTTTGCTAAGCAAGGTAATAAAAGAATGTATCAAAAGGCTATGAAATTAACTTGGAAGTATCAGATGAAGAATGAAAAGTCTGCTATCTACGGTGGTATTGGAATTGAGCATCAAAATGAGGCTTATTCGTATAATAATTTAACAACGTTATTGGCAGCAAAATATTGAGGGTGAGTGTTTGAAAAAATTTATATATAACTGTTTAAATAAATTTTCAAAATTTGTCTCTCCAGCACTATTAGCAACGGTTTTGGCAGCCATTATTAGTGGCATTTTATTATTTGTACCACCAATTCATGGATTGGCTGATAATGGAGATTTTTATCGTTCTATTTTGAGTAATGGTATTTATCGATTACCTACTAGTTACAGTCAGTACAGTGATTTTGTGATAACCAAATTTGGTATTATGCAGTACTTTAATGAAAATAACGTATCAGTATTATCATCACAAACCATATTTATTCAAATAGCTTTGTTATTGAATAAACTATTTTATAGTAGGACTATCTTTGATATTAGATTTATGGGTTTAGTTTATTATTTATTCTATTTAGGTGGAATTTATCTTTTAACTAACGCTTTCGTTCGCCCATATCGTAAAGTTAAGAGCTATGTAATGGGACTTTTAATCGTGTTCATTTTTGCCGACTCAGCATACACCTTATATTTCAATTCTTTCTTCGCTGAACCGGGAATGTTTATTTTAATGCTTTACTTGTGTGCATCGATTATTTCCTTAGCAAGAAATATTTATTCAAGAAGATGGCCAATGACCTTTCTATTCTTCATTTCGACAATTCTACTGATTACTAATAAGCAACAGAATGCACCATTGGCTTTGAGTTTTGGTGTGGTAGCGATAGGTATCATGTTTTTACCACATTTTAGGGCCAGAAGAATGGCCACGGCATTGGGAATTGTTTTGGTATTGATGTCTGGCGTGGGAATTTATAAGTCCATCGGATCAGAAATTGTTGGAGCCAATACTTTTCAAACATTTTCGCATGGAACATTATTGGAGACTAGCGATCCAACTAAAAAAATTGAACGTGGTGGAGTCGATGGTCAGTTTGCTCTCATGAGAAATGAAAACTATTATTCTAAAAACTATGCAACGTTAGATCCAGGTAGTAAATATGTAAAAAAACATCTGATGGATAAAACGGGTTTTGCTTGGATTGTCCGTTACTACGCTGGTAATTTGAAACAATTTAATAATTTATTGGACGTAGCTGCTAAGGATGTAACCGCAGTACAGCCACGAGCGGTAGGTAATTTTGTTAGAAATTCAGGCCATAAACCAGGAGAACAAGTAAAATATTTTACTGTATATAGTTCTTTAATGGGAGCTTTCTTTCCAGGGAAATATGCTTTTGACTGTTTACTTGCGATCGGCTTTATTGCTGTCTATAGTGTTGGCTTTTATTTAGATATTAAAGCTAAACGTTACATGGGTATCTTACGATTTTTCTTGATTTTCGGATTAATGACTGTAGTTGTTTTTGTACCGATTGTTTCTATTGTCGGTGATGGCGATGCTGATTTGGCTAAGCATTTGTTTTTAGTACCGGTCAGCTTGAATATGTCTTTACTAATGTTTATTTCCGATTTGATAAATCATACGTTGTGGAATACTGAGGGGGATGAAGTCAGTGAATAAAGGGATTAAATTTTCTTTAGTGATGTCCCTAATGTTAATTTTATTTTCACTATTTAATTTCTCTCGAACCATAAATGCTGCTACGAATCATAATCGAGTTTTACTAGTTTATGATTCACAAAATGATGTAAAGAATGATAAGAAGAATATTGATGCTTTACAACGAAGCCTAACTAGTATGGATTTACGTGTTAAAACTGTTTCACAGGCTGATTATAAAAAAGGTACCTTGGATAAAAAATATTTGGGTGTCATCACGATGATTAATTGGCGTCAGGTCGGTTTGATCAATCGAGAATTTATTAATGATCGAGATAAATTTTCAGGTATAAAATTACATATTGGTGAAAATCTTACGCAAACAGAAATTAATCAATTGGGAATTAAAGTTCAAAAAGTTTATCAGCAACAATTTATTTTGAAAAAAGATTCTAACCGTGAACAATTGCCGTTTAGTCAGAGTATTACGGTCATTACCCAGCAGGCCAATGGAGCAAGCCAAGTAGGTACTCTATCAACTCAACAAACAGATCAAAGGAGTTATCCTTTTGGATATATCAAGGGCAAACAGGGATATTTGCCATTTTTTACAAATAAAGGTTTGAGCTTGATTGTACAAACCCAAATGATTGCTCAATTATTTGATCGAGTGGGGAAGTTTCAACCATTATTGACAATAACTAATGTGACTCTATATACAAATTTACGAACACTGGATGAATTAAGTAAATTCTGTTACAAGATGGGAATACCTTTTGCTATAAGTACAACCTCTGTAAGTAAAAACACTGAAATGAAAGCCTTTGATCGATTCACGGCGGTTTTAAGAAATATTGAAAATCGTGGAGGAATCATCTTTTTACAGACTCCTGAAGTCAGCAGTGGTGTGGATACCGCTGGTCAATTACTTAATCAGAAATTTCTGACATATATTGTCAGCTTGGCTCGACAGCAAGTCTTTCCGGTCGGTATAAGTTCTGCTGGTTTTTGGAATCAAGACAAGGTTTTACGAAACAATTCTTTGAAATATGCAGATCATTGGTTATTGATGCAGGATGGGACTAAAGTTACTTACGTTAATCAAGATAACGATGCACAGATTGCTAAACAGAGCTTTTTTGCCATGCCAGCGGCTTCACTTAATGATGTGAAGAAGAGTGATTCTACGACATTTACAATTCCGACTGCTTTAACAATCAATATGCCGTATTCGCAAAAAGAATTAGAGCATGTAGAGAGCGAAATTAAAAATCTTCCACTGAATTGGTATAATCCAGTGGAAGATGGTTTTAGCTCTGAAATTAATACTGAAACTACTAGTTTGAAATATAATCATGGTGACTATTTAGTTAACGGTAAGTTAGAGGATATTCAGAATACTAATTTGGATTTGAATAAACAATTTTCTGATGGTAAGCCTAATTCGCTTTTTAAAGATTACTTCAAAGTCCAGGGCAATATTTTGGCCGTTTTCTTTGTCATTATTATGATTATCCTTTTGATTTTCATTTTCATTGGACAAAAGGTTTATTGGAATCGATTTAAACGTTAAGGAGGGATAGTTATTTCAGTCTTAGATTTTTTTCTGATGATTGCAATTATCTCCATTTGGGGAACTTTGGTAGTTAATTTAATCTTAACTGTTGCTGGATACACATGGTATTTGCGACATGTTACAAGGCCTGATCCTAAGTTACCAGAACAGGCACCGTTCGTATCAATATTGGTGCCGGCACACAATGAGGGCATTGTTATTGTTAAAACGGTTTTGTCATTACTGAGTTTTGATTATCCACAAGATAGATATGAAGTTATTGTTATTAATGACAATTCTAGTGATAATTCAGCGGATTTATTAAAGAATTTGCAGGATCAATTTGGTGAAGCACGCTTAAAGGTTATCAATACTGACAAGGTTACTGGCGGTAAAGGTAAGTCTAATGCCTTAAATATTGGTTTAAAGAGTGCTAAAGGAAGTATTATTTCAATTTATGATGCAGACAATACACCTGAACATGGAGCGCTGAGAATTCTTGTAGCAGAGTTATTATCGGACGATAAATTAGCGGCCGTTATTGGTAAATTTAGAACGCGTAATAAGAATGCGACATTATTGACGCGTTTTATCAATATTGAAACTTTATCATTTCAATGGATGGCTCAAGCAGGACGTCAACAATTATTCCATTTGTGTACGATTCCGGGAACCAATTATGTTATTCGTCGTAGCGTAATTGAAAAAGTTGGTGGTTGGGATGTTAAGGCCTTGGCTGAAGATACCGAAATCAGTTTTCGAGTTTACCAAATGGGTTATAGAATTAAATTTCAACCTCGAGCCGTTACTTGGGAACAGGAACCTCAAACTTTGGATGTTTGGTTCCATCAACGAACTCGCTGGGTAAAGGGAAATATATACGTTATTATCAAAAATGCTAAATTGCTTTTTCAGAAGAAAGGTCGTCCCATTCGTTTTGATCTTTTATACTTTTTGACGATTTATTTTCTATTAATGACGTCATTGGTTCTATCTGATTCAGTTTTTGTCTTGTCAGTGGCAGTAATCGGTTGACAATCACTGGTCAAGTCTTAGATCAAATGCCGGATAAAAATTATCAATTGCAGCAAACTCCGGCAAATTGGTTAACCATTGGTAATGGTTCTAATGTTAATTTTGAGTATCAACTTAAAGAAGCAGAGAATACCCTAAGTTCTTTCTATGCCCATTTCTCAGGTCAGGATACAATTGCTTATCAAAGGTCAAAAATAGCAACAGCCGATAATCCAACCGCTAAGGAATTGACTGCTAGTATGGTTGCCTTATATGGTGAATCTCGAATTATTACCACTGAGAATGATCAGATTCCTGTTGTCAAGTTATCAGAACTGAATGCAGCCAAGAACGACTATATGTTAGTAGTTGCCCAATATGATCACTTGCCTGATGAATTGAAAAAGCAAATTGATCCTGACCAATTAAAAAATAAAGCTCTTATCAAGACATATTATACTGATGGTAAATATTATCTGATTGTTACCGCCAAATCGGGAGCACTGTTGGAAAAAGCAGCTCGCTTTGTGGCCAATGAAGAGTTGATGAAGGAAACCGATAAAGATACAGAGGAAGTTGATGAGACTACCGATACTTATACTTCATCTCTACACGATAATGGGACACACTATTTGACAACATCAGCAGATCGAATTGAAGGGGCAGGTCATAAGGAGAGTAGCTACTTAGTCCAGATTCCTAATGATCGTTCAAATGCTGATGGATCACAAATAACACTGCATTTTAATTATAGTAAAAACTTGAATTTCAATCGGTCGTTAGTAACGCTTTACGTTAACAATACAGTAATTGGCAGTAAAAAATTGACAGCTGTTCATGCTAACAACGATACCTTAAGTGTTAAATTACCGCGTGGTTTGTCATTGGGAAGTAGTTTTACTGTTAGAGCAGCTTTTGATCTTGAAATGAAAGATCAGGATACTTCTGATAATAGTAATACGCCGTGGGCACAGGTTAGTCCAGATTCGAAAATGTTGGTCAAATCACAACGAAGTAATGACCTGCTATTCACAAATTACCCCACGTTATTTATCAATAATGAGACTTATGATGATATAGCTGTGGTAGCTCCTAAAACCTTGAATACAGACGACTTTAAGACTTTAACTAATATCTTTAATTTAATTGGTAATTTTGCAAAGAGTAATACAGGTAGAATTCAGTTTTATAAGTCGATGCCAAGTCAGAATGTTTTGAAGAACAGTAATGTGATTGTATTAGGAACACCACGGAATAATTCAATGATAAAAAAGTTGAATCCTAATCTTTATTTTAAATATTCAAAGAATTTTGATCGAATTATTTCTAATGAGAAATTAAGTATTGAAAAAGATTATGGTAAGAATATTGGAACAGCCCAACTAATGCGTTCACCTTATAATGATAAACGAGGAATGTTAGTTGTTACGGGAAGTAATACTAAGGATGTCTATTTGGCTTCGACACAGATTAACTTTCAAAAAAACATTCAACAATTTACTGGAGATGCTGTGGTTGTTGACATGAATAATGCCCACTATGGATACCGATTTAAGAAGAATAAGGCTATTGATAAGTCTCTGGAAAATAAACGTACTTTTAGTAAAAATTCGCAATTGATTTTATATTTAGGCTTGGCTTTGATCGTGATAATTCTAATTGGAGTAGGAGTTATCTTAACCGTTCGAAAGCAAGGACACTTGAATGGAGGGAGCAAGCATGGCGGAAAATAATAATGATGACGAAAAAAGTTCACTTCTACAGGATGTTGGATTACTCGTTTTTCTTTCTTTGTTTAGTGCTACGGCAATACTTATGGCACTGACGGGCAATATTTTATTAAACGTAATTTATTTGTTCTGTACAGTTATGTTATTGATGATTACTTACTTCTTTGGCATTTTGCCCAGTTTGATTTCTAACATTGTTTTTATTGCGATTCAGGCCATAATCATGATTTATCAATATGTTAGTCAGACGGCGCGAATTCCTTGGCAATTGAGTTTTTGGATGGTTATACCAATGTTATTATCATTGGCACTTTATTCAATGACAAAGAATCAGGTAGACCTTCAAAAGTCTAACGGAGAGCTGAGAACAGCTTTGATAGAACGTGGGGCATTTGATGAACAGACTAATTTGCGGACGACAGTGGCCTATATTGAAGATATAGCAGTATTTGCAGAAACTAATCGTCGCTTTGATATCCCAGTTACGACAGCAATCATTAAAATTCGCTATTTTAACGACTTGAGACGAATGATGAGTCCTAATCAGACTAAGTTGTTATTAAAATTGACAACTGATTCCATTAAAGAAAAAACGCGTACTAATGATATTACGTATTTGTTAAATAGTGATGATCCGACTTGGGCCATTCTGTTATATACCGATAATAAAGGGGCAGGCATAGCCACTGGTCGAATTAAGGAAGGCTTTGAAAAAAATGTGAAAGCTAACGATTCCCTTTCGACAATGGCTATCTCTATGATCGTAGGAATTGCTTCATGGGATTCGTCAACAATGAAGACACCTTATGATCTAATGAATGCCGGTATTCATGAAACACAGTACGATGTGTAAATGAAACATTAAAAAAGTTCAAAGCAGTGAACATCGAAGATGATGCTGCCTTGAACTTTTTTTTAGGTACGAAAAATTGAATACGTTTTTTTGCATGAAAAGGTCGTTTTGCATTAAAGACAAATTGTATTCAATTTTTAAAAAATTAGAAGTGAAACTAATGACAAAAATAAAAAAGACACTCATTTCTGAGTGTCAAATATATTTGTATGTTAGTGATTTATTATAAGTAAAAAAATCGCAAAAAAGATAATATCAAGAATGGCCGACCATTCATACCATTTATCAGGTTTATTAAACTCTACTGTGTTATGCCCTCGTTTACGAGGGTACCACGACGGATATTCTTTTTTGGACATGTTCTTCATTTTGCATCTTCTCCTTATTTATTGACTTAATTATATCGAGATTTTAGAAAAAATTCTACCGATAAGCAGAATTTTTGAGCGAAAAATTAAAAATGTAAGGGCTTGCTTTTTATAAAATTAGTAATATAATTGTCTCATCCGTTGAGTTAACAACAAACTATTAGGAGGTAGACAAATGAAATATCAAGTAAGCTTGAATACTAAGTCTCAAATGTTTACCGTTGTGGATACAAATACAAAAGTCTTTGCAAACGGTAAAACAATTGAAGAAGCAGTTAACAAATTAAAGACTGCATAATTTTTTTTAACAATAAAATTCAGTTATTAATCAATAAATGATCCATGGTTTAAAACCGTGGATCATTTTTTTGTTTTAAATAAAAAATTTACAAATTGTATAATGAAAAAAGCTAATGGAAAATCCTAATGGATTCTCTATTAGCTTTTATTGATTTTACTTGTTCTTAGCGTTCTTTTGTACGGCCTTAACTGCTTGTTTATGAGTTCCGTCGTATAATTTCCATTTCTTGCCATCAGAAGTTTTGATTGTTGTCTTGCCAACTTTGACAAAGTTCCAATCGAAGTCAGGTTCCATAATAATTCTGAAACCATCGATCTTGAATTTCTTAGGGTTCTTTTTGTCCATAACGATTTTGGCCTTTTTAAAGTTAGTGATATTCTTTTGTGAGCCATCTTTATTTACACGGTTAAATTGGACTTTCTTTTTATCTTTGCCAGTAAAGAAGGTGATGTACTCATCTTTGTTGTCACTACTTACACCAATGTAATCATGACCTTTGATTTCATCTTTTGTAATCTTCTTTGCAGAGTGTTGATCTACTTGTTGAGTACTTTTGGTATTTGAACAACCAGTAGCCACTGTGGCAAATCCACCCATTAATGAAACAGCGGCTAATAAAGTAACCAATTTTTTTTTCATTATAATCTTCTCCTTGATGCACAATATGTCGATAGAAATCTATCATCACTGTTGATTCTATGGTAATGAAATGTAAAAAGCAATTTATATTGTAAATTTTCAAGACAATTTTAAATAAAACTTATCTTTTTGGAATATTATGTTGTATACTTAACTAGTTATGACATGCGAACTTAGTTTAATGGTAAAATACCAGCTTCCCAAGCTAGTGTCGCGAGTTCGATTCTCGTAGTTCGCTTTATACAAGTTTTGAAGTATTGATCGTTTCTGGTCAACGTTTTTTTGTATCAAATGATGTGATATTATTCGTAATAATTATTGTTATTGGTAATTTTATGTGCTATCATATTTTTGCAAAAGAGGGACTAATTAGTTAATTGTTTTCAAGCGAGGTCAAATTTTGGTGTAAGTTGACTATTTCAATGACTAAGTCGCATCCTTTCTTAATTTAAAATGTAAACTGAATATATTAATTAATGAGTGGATATTAATCAATTAGAGTGGTACCGCGGGAAATCTCGTCTCTTTCAATAAGGATATATTATTGGAAGAGGCGTTTTTTTTATCTAATAGGAGGAAAATATGGATTTTAAAAAACAAGTAGTTGACGCTTTAGTCAAAGTTTTACCTGACGAAATTACAGAGGAACAAGTTACAAAATTAATTGAAAAACCTAAAACATCAGATCTTGGTGACTATGCTTTTCCAACATTTATTTTGGCTAAATCCCTACATAAAGCACCAAATATGATTGCTGAAGATTTGGTAGGCAAAATTGAAACAACTGGCTTTGAAAAAGTTGTTAATACTGGTGCCTATATTAATTTCTTCTTAGATAAGAAAGCTTTTTCAAATTCTGTTTTGAATGAAATTTTAAATGATAAAGAAAATTATGGTAACGCTGATGAAGGTAAGGGACGTAATGTACCAATCGATATGTCATCACCTAACATTGCTAAACCTATGTCAATGGGTCACTTACGTTCAACTGTAATTGGTAACTCAATTGCCAAAATTATCGCTAAATTGAATTACACTCCGGTTAAAATTAATCACTTGGGTGATTGGGGAACACAATTTGGTAAGTTGATCGTTGGCTATAAGATGTGGGGTTCAGTTGAAGAGGTTGAAGCCGATCCGATCAATAATCTATTGAAGTATTATGTTCGTTTCCATAAAGAAGCTGAAGAAAAACCTGAACTTGACGATGAAGCTCGTGCTTGGTTTAAGAAGATGGAAGACGGTGACAAGGAAGCTCTTGCTCTTTGGTCATGGTTTAAGGAATTATCATTGAAGGAATTCCAAACAATTTACAACCGTCTAGATGTTCAATTTGATCACTTTACAGGTGAATCTTTCTATAACGATAAAATGGATGCCATCGTTGATACTCTTGAAGAAAAAGGGTTGCTTGAAGAAAGTCGTGGTGCTGAAATTGTTGACTTATCACAATATGATTTATCACCAGCTTTGATCAAGAAGACTGATGGTGCAACACTTTACATTACTCGTGACTTGGCTGCTGCTAAATATCGTAAGGATACTTTTGACTTTGTTAAATCACTTTATGTTGTTGGTAGTGAGCAAGCAGAGCATTTTACAAAACTTAAGATTGTTCTTAAGAAGATGGGTTATGACTGGGCCGATGATATTGTCTATATTCCATTTGGTTTAATTACAACTGGTGGTAAGAAACTATCAACACGTAAAGGTAATGTTATCTTATTAGATAACGTTTTGAATGATGCAGTTGATCTTGCTAAGAAACAAATTGAAGAAAAGAATCCAGATTTGAAAGACAAAGATGCTGTAGCTGAGGCTGTCGGTGTTGGTGCAGTTGTTTTCCATGACTTGAAGAATGATCGTCGTGACAGTTTTGATTTCAATTTGGAAGAAGTTGTTCGCTTTGAAGGTGAAACTGGTCCTTACGTTCAATACACTAATGCTCGTGCTTTAAGTATTTTAAGAAAAGCCAATGTTGATTATTCTGATACAAAGGATTTAGCTATTGCTGATGATCAAGCTTGGGATACCATTAAGATGCTTCAAGACTTCCCAGAGGTCGTTAAACGTGCTGCCAAGGAATATGAACCTTCAGTTGTTGCCAAATATGTTTTGAAACTTGCTAAGAGTTTTAACCAATATTATGCACACAGTAGAATTTTAGCTGACGACGAAGGATTGAAAGCAAGACTTGCTTTAGTTAAATCAGTTTCAACAGTATTACAAATGTCATTAGCACTTCTTGGTGTTAAGGCTCCGGAAGAAATGTAGGGTGAATTAATTTTGGATAGAAAACTCTTTAGCGAACTATCAGAGATAAAAACGACCACACTAGATATAGCGTGGTTGATATTAGCAATAGTCTTTGCCTATCTAAATTATGGAACTTACAATTTGGTATATGGTATTTTAGGTTTTATAGCTGTTTTCTTTATTCATTTATTTATTAATTTTCATAATAATTATATGGATTATCGTAATTCAACTAGTGAAGAATATCGTAGCAAAATTAGTACGATTGGAATTAATCGTGAATCATTGGCAATAGTTAAAAAATGGATGTACGGTTTGGCCATTTTTCCATTATTGATTGGGGCATTCTTAATTTATAAGACGGGCTGGATAACTTTAATTCTCGGTATTGTCGGTATCGGGGTTGGATTATTGTATTCGGCAGGTCCCAAGCCACTTAACTCCACGATGTTTGGAGAAGCAGTGGTAGCTATTGCCATTACCCAACTAATTCCAGTGACATACTCTTACTTAGGGTTAGCTGGAACTGGTAAGTTTGATTCTAGTACAGCCATTTCTGTTATTTTGGTGAGTTTGCCAAATACCTTTGCCTTTTTCTGTGCAGAGCTCAGTAATGGAACTTCTGATCTAGAAGCAGATATAAAAAATGGTCGTCATACATTGGTTATTAAAATTGGTAAAACCAATGCCTTGAGTTTGTTTAAAGCTAGTTGGGCTTTAGCCTTCCTGCTAATTCCCATTTTGGCAATTCTCAAAGTAGTACCTTACATTACACTGTTACTCGTACTACTTTATCCAAATATATGGGATGATCTACGTCCTTATCTAAAAGAACAGATAAAGACAAAGACATATCCTCTAGTAATAAAAGCTGTTACTAAGCTGGTGGTGGGATATATTTTATTAATTGCCGTCGGGGCGATTATAAAATTGATTATGTCCATCCTTTAGTACAGTCCAACCAAGAAAGTTATTTCACTCCTAAACTTTTTTGGACAAAAAGAGAGCTCATCTAATTGTCGGGATTAGATGAGCTTTTTGGTTGCTTAAAATAAGCACATATTAAATTATACATATCTTTTGATAATTTTGCCTTAATTATTTTTGAATTATCTGTGAAAGGTTCTTCAAAGGTTAATTTGTCAGCAAACAATAATAGTTTACCATGTTTAGGATCTGAGTTGTAGAGGGGATCATTGACAATAGGCCAACCCATATGAGACAAGTGAACTCTTAACTGATGGGTTCGACCTGTTTGTAAATTTAATTTGAGTAGGGCAAAATCATTGTTCTTTTTGATCACTTCATATTCGGTGATGGCGTTTAATCCATCTTCAGTTACCATACGTTTGCGAACATCGGTGGGATCTTGTCCAATCGGCAAATCAATTGTGCCAGAATTGAAAATTGGTTGATTCAGCTTAACAACAGCAAGATATTGACGATGTAATGTCTTGCTACTCAATTGACGATTGAAGATAGGTACTAAATAAGGTGTTTTAGCGATTAAAACTAAACCAGAGGTTTCCATATCGATACGATGAACCATGTAAGGATGTGCATCTTGCAAGTAATTTTCCACGTCATTCATTAGGGAATCATCTTCAATTTTGCGGTTAGGATGTGTTTTTTTACCAGCTTGTTTGTTGACAACAATAATATCATCATCTTCATAAGCAACATCGATTGGATCATGTCCAGGTAAATAATGTTGTTCCGTTCGAGGTTCAAAGTTAAAGTTCAAAGTAAGCACATCTTTATCTTTAATAATGGTATTAAAGGGCTGATAAATGTCATTTATCAGAACATCGTGCTGTATGCGAAATAGATGTTGCCACTTTTTAGGAATTAACCACTTTTTGAGAAGTTCTCTTAGGGTTAATTTTTCGTTATTTTTAGAATGATAAGTGATTTTCTTCTGGTACATCGAGAGGATTCTCCTTAAATATTGATGAGTAAATTAAAAAATATTCCAATAATGTGATAAAATTTGTTCTTATACAGAGGTATTTAAACAATGAATAATGAAAATAGGTTTTGGGATTGGCTTAAACCGAAATTACTAGTTGCTTGGTCTTTTATTAAAAAGTATTGGAAAAGATTCCAAATTACCCGTTGGATTATCTTATTGGTTTTAACAGCAATACTAGTTTTAAGTAGTTTTTGGACTTACAAAGCTAAAACTTCAAATGTACAAAACTTGCAGTCGTCTTTGCAAACTAAGACAACCGTCTTGGATAAAGATGGAGACGATGCAGGTGAATTATATGCAAACAAGGGAACATATGTTAGTTACGATAAAATTTCTAAAAATATTCAGAATGCAGTAATTTCTACTGAGGATCGTACTTTCTGGACTAACCCTGGTTTTAGTATTAAAGGTTACGCACGTGCTGCACTAGGTTATTTGATACATCATGGCATTAGCGGTGGTGGTAGTACCTTAACGCAACAATTAGCGAAGAATTCCCTTTTAACACAGAAACAGACACTTTCTCGTAAAGGAGAAGAATTATTCTTATCAATTGAAATTAATCACGTCTATTCTAAAAAAGAAATTTTGACGATGTATTTGAATAACGCCTATTTTGGTAATGGGGTCTGGGGGGTTCAAGATGCTTCTGAAAAGTATTTTGGTAAGAATGCCTCCGAATTAAATCCAGCCGAAGGTGCCGTTCTAGCAGGAATTTTAAAAGCTCCTAATAACTATAATCCAATTGATAGTATGTCTAACTCGAAATCTAGACGTAATTTAGTTTTGGATTTAATGGTTGCAAATAAAAAACTAACTTCATCACAAGCTACATACTATAAGAATACACCAATTTATTTAAATGATAATTATGCAGAGAGTAGTTCCTACAAATATCCGTATTTCTTTGACGCTGTTATATCTGAAGCCGTAAATAAATATGGTCTTAAAGAAGACGATATTTTGAATAAGGGCTACAAGATTTACACGACGCTGGATCAAAAGATGCAAACAAATATGCAAAACTCTTTCAGTAATAGTTATCTTTTCCCAGCTAATGCTGCTGATGGTACTAAGATTCAAGGTGCCTCAATTGCTCTAGATCCTAAAACAGGTGGTGTTTTAGCTGTTATTGGTGGTAGGGGTGACCATACGTTTAGAGGTTATAATCGTGCAACACAGATGCAGCAACAGCCGGGTTCTACTATTAAACCATTGGCTGTTTATACACCGGCGATTGAGAATGGTTACAGTTATGATTCAGAATTACCTGATGAAATCACTAGTTTTGGTAAAAATAAATATACGCCAACTAATGCTGACGGTTTATATCAAAAATCAATTCCAATGTATAAAGCTTTGATTCAAAGTGAGAATGTTCCAGCTGTAGCTTTATTGGACAAAATTGGTGTAAAAAAGGGTGTCAATTCTGTAGAAAACTTTGGAATTAAGATTCACAAAAACGATCAGAATTTAGCTTTAGCTTTGGGTGGTTTGGAGAATGGTGTTTCACCAATGCAAATGGCCCGTGCGTATACTGCTTTTGCCAATGAAGGTAAATTAGCTAATACACATTTTATTACTAAAATCGTAGATTCAACTGGAACTGTTATTGTTGATAACACTAATAATTCTACTAAACAAATCATTAGCAAAAACACGGCTAAAGAAATGACAAGTATGATGCTTGGTGTCTATAACGAGGGAACTGGTAAAGCCGCTAAACCTTCTGGTTATCAAATAGCTGGTAAGACTGGTAGTACTGAAGTTCCACGTTCGTGGGGTTATGATGGTACTAAAGATCAGTGGATGATTGGTTATACTCCGGATGTAGTCGTTGCTAGTTGGATCGGTTTCGACAAGACAGATCAAAATCATTTCATACCTGGTACCAGTGAAAATGGTCTAGCTTATCTCTTCAAGGATGAGATGGAAAATATTTTGCCAGAAACTAAAGGTACTGATTTCGGAGTGAAGGACGCCGCAAATTTGGCTAAAGCCGATAAAGATGATTCTGGAAATAAAGATATTACAAAATCTATTGAAGATGGCGTAAACAACGTTAAAAATAAAGCTACAGAATGGTATAATGATATTAAGAACTTTTTTGGTCAATAGGAGGACTGTATGAACATTTATGATAGTGCCAATCAACTTGAACAAGATTTAAGAAAGACAACAGAAGTTTCCGAATTAAAGCTTGCTTTTGAAGCTGTTAAGGCTAACGACCTAGCTTATAAGCTTTTTGATAAAGTTCAAAACAAACAATTTGAACTTCAACAAAAACAAATGCAAGGCCAAGAAATCACGGATGATGACGTCAACTCAATGCGTGAATTAACAGATCAACTTTCAAACTACAGTGAAATTCAAAACTTAATGGAAAAAGAGCAAAAGATGAATTCGATGATGGATGAATTGAACAAAATCATTTCAAAACCAATCGCCGAAATTTATCAAGATAAATAATAAGGACTTAGGGCTTAGGTATTTTGCTCAAGTCCTTTTCTTTTACGGGGGAGTTTTAGAATGAAGTTTTTGCATGCAGCTGATTTGCATTTAGATACGCCATTTGTAGGAATAAGTGACTTTTCAAAAGAATTACAAGCTAAATTAAAGGCTTCAACTTATGAAGCGGCTCGGAAGCTTTTTCGAGTTGCCTTGGAAAAAGAAGTCGATTTTGTCATCTTGGCAGGAGATATTTTTGATGATACAGATAGTTCTTTAAAAGCACAGATGTTTTTGAAGTCCGAATTTGAAAAATTAAATCAAGCTGGCATTAAAGTTTTGATGATTTATGGTAATCATGATTATTATCGTAGTAATTTTTCAGTTATTGATTTTCCTGATAATGTGACAATTTTTGGTCAAAATCCTACAGAAGAAACACTGATTACTAAAGATGGCCAAAAGGTTGGTATTGCAGGATTTAGCTATTATCAACAACACATTAGTAAAAATCTCGTTCAAGATTATCCTGAACGAAATGGCGTAGATTATCAAATTGGCGTTTTGCATGCAGGTGTCGGTGATGACAATTATGCTCCCTTCAAGATTAATGATTTATTGAAAAAAGGATATGACTACTGGGCATTAGGTCATATTCACAAGCGACAGATTTTAAACGAGAGACCGATGATTGTTTATCCTGGTGATATTCAAGGTCGTAATCAAAACGAAACAACTCCTAAAGGTTTTTATCTTGTTTCAGTTGAGAATGGTACTACGCAATTAGAATTTGTTCAGAGCAGCATCTATACATGGGAAAAAGCCAACTTAAATGTCACGACAGATGATACAGTTGATTCTTTGATAGAAAAAATACAACAACTTTTGAATAAACCAAATGTTTTATTAACTTTAACAATTGAGAATGCACAATATCTGGATGCAGATGTTGTTAAGACAATTAATCGAAATGAACTCGAACAACAATTACAAACTTTGGCAACTTCAGGAATACTTTATAAGATTTATTTGAAATATAACAGTAATCCTCAATTAGCTACGATTGATCAGAAATATTGGGATGAAGCAGAACAGAAGTCTATTAATTTAGATGATATCAAGGATTTAGATAGTAGACTTTACAGTTCGGATGTTATTCGAGAGCATATTAAACAGCCAGACTTTTTAAAACATATTGTCGGACTGACTAAAAATACAATTAATCAAAAATATACTGGAGAATAATCGTGAAACTAGTTAAAGCAAAAATATATGGCTTTGGTAAATGGGTCGACCAAGAATTTGACTTTCAGCAAGATTATCAAGTTATTTTTGGTTCCAATGAAGCCGGTAAAACGACCCTCCTAAATTTTATAAAAAGTATTCTCTTTGGTTTTGCATCAGCTAGAGGAGATAATAAGTACCTACAATATAAGCCTAAGACAAGTAGTCAATATGGCGGTGAATTAGTATTTAAGGCTGACGATAACAGTAATTGGACCATTCGTAGAGTTGACGGTAAAGGTGACGGTGAATTAACCCTTTTTCATGATGAACAACAAGTTCCCGAAGCACTTTTAAAAGAAATTATCGGCAGTTTTACTAAAGATGACTTTGAACATACGCATGTTTTTGACGATAAAAATATTTTTTCTATTTATGGATTAGATGAAAATCAATTAGAAACGGAAATTATGTCCGTTGGTGCCGTGGGCAGTAAAGAATGGTTAGCCACAGCTGATCATATGACAGCTTCAGCAGAGAATATTTATAAACGTCGTGGTCAGAAACAACCTTTGATTGCTAAGTTAAAAGAACGTGATGACCTAATTGAAGAAAAAGCAGAGTTTGAGAATCAACAAGTTGTTTACCAAAAAGTTAAGAATCAAACCCAACAGACTCAAATTGAGTTTGACGATAATGCAAAGTTATTGAAGCAGGTTAGTGAACAGGAAAACCTTTTACGTAATTTAGATAAGAAGTGGGAACGCTTTGAAAAATTAAGGAAGAATAAACGACCTGCTGGTAATAACGTTCAAATTAGTAATGAAGATTGGGAAAAATTCCTAACTGATAATCAAGAATTAAGTACATTACAAGAGACAACGACGACTAATCGTGTGGCTCAACTGAATAATGTTGAAAAACAAATGTTAATCAATTATAAAGCCAATCAGAAGCGCATGGATTATATTCGCAATCAGAAATTTGAGTTGCAAAACTTACAATTTCATCGGGATGATATGAAATCTAAGTTACTAAAAGTAGATACGCAGGTTGATCAACTGTTCAAAAATAATCCGCAATTATCAGAAGACATGCGGCCATTATCGAGTGAGGAATTGGATCAGATTAATCCACAACAACATGTAAATAATAATAATTTGCCATTGTTGATTTGTGGTATTGCTGCAATTTTAGCTGTAGTGACAGGTAATCCTTTAAAAGTGATCTTTGCAATTGTGGCAATTGGTTGTGGGGGTTGGTATTTCTATCAAAGTCGCAATCTTAAATCTAACCAAAAATTAACTAATTATGCTTTTCTTAGTCAAAAAGGTTATCAAACTTTGAATCGAGAAAGCATTGTTAACATTCAAAGTACGGTTATTCAATTAGCTAATTACCGTTCAACTCAGAATAGCTTGAGCGATGGTATTAAGGCAATTGAAGTTGATTTGAATAAGTGGCGTAATATTCTATTAGAATTGAACATCTTAGATAAGTCGTATAAGAATGATAATTATAATGAACAGATTGAAAAGTACTTTACGAGGTTAGATCAAATCAAAGCGCGGGCTGATTTAAACGAGCAGAGTCAATCAGAAACTCAGGTGATCACTGATAATCGTAATCAACGTTTGCAGGAGATCAATGCAGAGATATCACAAATAGTCGATAAATATCGATTGGTGAGTGTAGAGCAATTTGTCCAAATGCATACGAGTCAAGTTAAGAATCAGATGGTTATTAATCAGATTAAACAGGATAAGGCCTTTTTAGGTGATGACTTAAAGCGATTACAACAATATTCCAATCACGATGAATTGATTAAGGATTTGCAACAAGTTGTTACGAGAAAAGAAACTTTGACTGATAAGAATAATGAATTGAGTCGTCAAATTGGTTCGCTGAAAGAACAGATGCAACAAGTTTTGGACAATACTCAATATCAACGAGTAGTTGACCAATTGGCACAGAATAAAGTTGATATTATTGAATATTATGATGAATGGCTTTCTAAGACCTTAGCTAGTAGATGGATTCGAGAGATGCTAAATATTGCAACTGAAAATCGTTATCCTAAGATGATGCAAAAAGCTACACAGTACTTTGCTTTGTTGACGAATAATAACTATGTTAAGATAGATTTTCACGATAACGATATTGCAGTCTTTAGTCAGTCCAAGAATCGCTTCGATGTTCACGAATTATCACAGGCAACAACAGTTCAATTATATATTTCGTTACGTTTGGCTTTCGTTACTGAGATAGCCGACTTAATCAAATTACCAATTTTGATTGATGATGCGTTTGTTGATTTTGATATATCAAGAACAGAAAATGTTTTTGAATTGATTCAAAAAATTGCTAAAGATAATCAAGTTATTTATGTAACTGCCAGTGAACCTAGGTTGTTGCCACAGGATCATATATTGAAATTGAAGGAGGAAGCCTAGTGGGTAAACATATTATTGATTTTAACAACGGAGAAACAATGAGTTTGGAAGTTATTATTAAACGTTCTGATTTTCGACTTGCTAAGAATGGCAAAAATTTTTTGTCATTAGTTTTTGAAGACAAATCAGGACAGATTCCTGGTAAGTATTGGGATGCTAGTGAGGATGATGCCAAGAAGTATCATGTTGGTGCTATTGTCCAATTAGAAGGTCGCCGTGACTTGTATCAAGGAAAGCCACAAGTTAATATTACTCGTCTAGGGCTTTTGGATGCTGAGACTGTGGATATGTCACAATTCGTTCAAACAGCACCTATGAAACGTGCTGATATGGAAAATGAATTTGAGGATGTTTTTTTGCAGATTACTAATGGTGCTTGGAATAGAATTGTTAGATACCTGTTCAAAAAATATCATGATCAATTCTTTACTAGTGCCGCCGCCAAAAGTAACCATCATGATTTTCAAGGTGGTTTAGCTTTTCACACTTTGAGTATGGTACGTATGGCCGAGAAGATTTCTGATCTTTATCCACAAATCAATCGTGCTTTACTGATAGCTGGAGCTTGTTTGCATGATTTTGGTAAAATCATTGAATTAACAGGTAGTTTGGACATTGAGTATACCTTTGAAGGTAATATGTTAGGCCATATTACTATTGTTGATGAGGAAATCGTTAAGGCTGCTACAGATCTTGATATTAGTCTTGAAAGTGAAGATATGATTCTTTTGAGGCATATGATCTTGTCACATCATGGTTTGCTTGAATATGGTTCACCAGAACGTCCTAAGCTGTTAGAAGCCGAAGTTCTACATAATATCGATATGATGGATGCTTCTATTAATATGATCACTAAGGCTTTGGATAAAACTGAAGAGGGCAAGTTCACTGAAAGAATTTTTGGTTTAGACAATCGCTCATTTTATAAGCATAGTTAATAATAAAAAGCAGTATCTATTAGATGATTTCATCTGATAGATACTGCTTTATTTTCTATATGGTTAATTGTTTTTTAGCAGCTAATAACCAAGGATGGGCTACTAAAAGGTTGTGTGATAGTAGATAGTCAATATACACAAGAGCAGCTTCTTGATATGAAACTTTTAAAGCAGTGTTCAATTCTTCTAAATATGGAGGAATACCAGGTTGATCCCAGGCAATTTTATCGGCCAGAAAAACAATTAAATCAAAATTATTAAAATTCTTTTTTAGCGTAGTGTGACACTTTATAGCGTTTAAAATTATTGGATCCTTAATTTGAAAGCATTTTTCAGCAATATAGGCGGAAAGTTTTTGATGTAGTAGAAGTGGGACTTGATGTTCTTCTTTTAACACGGGAATATGTAACTTTTCAGAAATCAACAGACGCTCGCTTTTGGGAATAAAGGCGCTGATGTCGTGTAAAAGTCCTGCCTGGTAAAGTTGTTCGTGATATTCCTTAGAAAGGCTGACAGCTTCTTTAGCGACCATCTGGCCGTGATAAAAGGTAGAGATGGTTTCAGTTTCTTGATAGAAACGTTCGATATTCTCCACAAAGCTTTGATTAGTTTGTAACCTGAAGTCGTTGATGTATTTAATGTAATCCATATTTTTCCTCAAAAAAAAGAACCTTGGATTTTTATGTCCAGAGTTCTTTTATCAATTAATTATTTTTTACTTGATGTTGAAGAAGATGATGATACATAACCTGAAAGAACATCTTTCAAATCGCTATCCTTGATAGAAACATCAGCATTCTTCAATACTTTAGAAATAACTTTTTGCATTACAGTTGAATCTTGTAACCATGAAGCGTAAATCTTAGATTTAAGTTCAGCTTCGTGATCCTTCATGTTACCCTTAGCAGGTTTCTTAAGAAGTTTGATAACACTGTAACCGTAACTTGTCTTAACAGGTGTTGTTGTGTAATCGCCGACTTTGCTTAGCTTGTAAGCAGCTGTCTTAAAGTCTGAATCAATACTTGTTGAATCGTTATCGAAGGCTGCTAATTTACCACCCTTGTTCTTTGTAGCAGAATCTGTTGAATATTCTTTAGCAAGCTTAGTGAAATCTCCACCATCTTGAAGCTTAGTAATAACTTCTTCAGCAGTTGATTTCTTAGCTACTAAGATATGAGCAACAGTAATCTTAGGTTGGTAATTCTTCCATTCTTTTTGTAGTTCTTTGTTTGTAACTTTCTTGTTCTTCTTCAAAGCAACCTTTGTAAGAAGATTTGTACGGATATTCTTCTTAAATTGAGCAGTTGTCATGCCGTTTTGTTGAAGAATTGAACTAAATGAAGAACCGTATTGACTCTTGTACTTGTTGTATTCCTTGTTAACTTGTTTTGTTGAAACACTCTTACCATATTGGTCCTCAAGGGCCTTTGTGATAATCATTGTTTGAAGGGTTTGTTTACCTTGAGAAGAACTCTTCATTTCCTTGTAGTATTCTTCTTGAGTAATTCTTCCACCCTTAAGTGTAGCAACAGTTTTGTTACTTGAACATCCAGCAGCAACAACAGTTACCATAAATAGACCAGCAAGTGCTAGGATCCATTTAGTTAATCGTTTATTCATCTTTACACATCCTTAATTAAATAAATATATCTACAGTTGAAAAGACTACCATAAAAAGCTATTAATAGTTTATCATTTTATGAAAAAATCACAAAAACTTCATAATTTAATTTCAATCTTTGTTTAATTCGCTGAGATTTGATTTCATTTCAGCGATAGATTCTTGAAGTTCTTCCACATCTGGTTTGATGCTTTCTGAGTAGTTGGATAAATCTTCTTGAATACCAGAAACTACTTCTGGAACTACTGCAGCGTTTTTCTGTAAGTCAGTTAATATATCCTTAAAATCTTTTATATTCTGAAATATCTTGGTATCATTAACACTAGATAGCGCATCTTTTGATTGGACAAGATGAATTGCGACTCCAGAAATGGTACCAACCACGAATCCAGTAAAAAATTTCATTTTAATCCTCCAAGTTTTCCTTGATCTTGTCAGCACGAGATTGAAGTTCTTCAGCACTAGCAAGACCAGTATTGTCACCCCAGTGCATTGAGAAGGCATCGTCTTTTGAATAACGAGGAACTAAATGAATATGTGAATGCATGACACTTTGGTAAGCAATTTCACCATTATTTTGGCAGATATTCATACCAATAATATTAGGATTTGATGCTTTGATAGCACGTGCAATCATAGGAACTTTCTTGAAAACACGTTCAGCTAAGTCTTCATCATAAGCAAAGATATCTTTGACATGCTTCTTAGGTACCACGAGTGTGTGGCCTGGTGTAACTTGAGAAATATCGAAGAATGCTAGTACATCATCATCTTCGTAAATTTTAGTACTAGGAATATCTCCGTTAATAATTTTACAAAAAACACAATCATCCATGTAAAAAGCTCCTTTCAAAAACAGCAATATATTTACTACAATGCTATCATATTAACATTATTAAAAACAGATAATAGGTGGTTTAATCCATGACTTTAGAAGTAAAAGAATTGACCGGAGGATACGGTCAAGTATCAGTTTTAAAGAAAGAGACCTTTAATGTTGAAGGTGGCCAAGTTGTTGGCTTAATTGGTTTAAATGGTGCCGGAAAATCAACAACTATCAAACACATTATCGGACTATTAACTCCGCGAGGAGGACAGATCTTAATCGATGGAATTAGTCTGCATGATGATGTTGAAAAATATCGAAAAAAAATTGCTTATGTTCCTGAAATGCCGATTTTATATCCTGAACTGACTTTAAGGGAGCATATTGATTTAACAATTATGGCGTATGGTTTGGATCATGATAAAACTTGGACCAATGCAACCAAATTGTTAAAGACATTTCGTTTGGACAATAAATTGGATTGGTTTCCACAAAATTTCTCCAAGGGTATGAAACAAAAAGTTATGATTGTTTGTGCCTTTATGACCGATGCTAGTTTGTTTATCATTGACGAACCATTTACGGGTTTAGATCCATTGGCGGTTAATGATCTTTTGAATATTGTTGAAGCTAAGAAAAAAGCCGGATGTTCTGTATTGATGTCAACTCACATCCTAGCTACTGTTCAAAATCATGCGGACAAGTTTGTTTTGATTAATCATGGTCAAGTTAGAGCTGATGGAACTTTGGATCAACTCAAAGCTAAATTCAATATGCAGCAGGATAGTAATCTTGATGATATTTATATTAAGATGTCGCACGAGGATCTCTAAATGACAAATTTATGGCAAGAAAGATTGAGAAGACATCAACTCGATCAATTTAAATATTTAAGACTTATTTTTAATGATAATTTTGTCCTCGCATTTATTGTCTTGATAGGTGCCTTAGGATTTTGGTATTCTAATCTTTTAGGAACAATTCATCATCAATTAATTTTGGGTAAACCAATTGTTATCCTACTGCTATTTTTAGCGACGCAAGTAGGTGGAATTGCTACTTTACTTGAGGAACCTGACAGTACTTTTTTACTAGTTAAGGAAAAAGAATTTTATAAGTATTTTAAAGCTGCTAAGAATTACAGTGTTTTCATTCCAATCGTAACTTTAGCTTTGGTTAATTTCTTGTTGTCAGCTTTTGCTTCAAGGGCAGCAGGAATGAAAATTATTGATATCGTTTTAATTGCGATTGGCCTAATTGTTTTCAAATTGGGATCCCTAAATATTGATCTGATGGCATTGTATGGTCAGGATCACTTTGGAAGTTTAAACATGCGCCTAGTTTCAAACATTCTTTTGATTGTTTCTTTGATTTCTTCAACATATTTTTTGAGTGCCATTATGGTAATTGTTGGAGTGATTTATTACTTGTTCTTGAATATGAGAGTAAGGCCTTTAGAAACTAGTGGACAATTACAGTGGAAGTACGCAATTGAAACTGAGAACCAACGGATGTTTCGTATCAAGCGTTTCTACAATTTATTTACGGATGTGCCTGGTGTTAACAGTAAAATTAAACGTCGTAAGTGGTTAGATGGACTCTTTAATTTCATTAAACCGAAGAGTTCTAATACTTACTTATATTTGTTTGCACGTGGTTTTGTCAGAAATAATGAATATATCGGTCTTTTCCTGCGCTTGACGATTATTCAGGCAATCATGCTTTGCTTGATTGATAACTTTTACATTTCTTTAATTGTTGAAATGTTATTCATCTATTTAGTTGGATTCCAATTGAAACCACACTTCAAAGAAGTTATGCAAAATTTAATGCAACGTTTATATCCAATAAGTAGCAAAGATAAGATTGCTTCTTTTACAAAATTAAGTACAATAATTCTAAGTATTCAATGGATCGTCAGTGCTTTAGCTATTATTTATAAGTTTGGATTAAGTATGAATGGACTTATAATTATTGTTGCTGGAGCTTTGGTATTAGTATTTGTAAATTATTTCTATATGCCAAGACAACTGAGAAAATATTTAAACTAATGGAGAATTTTGATTTATGCGATTAAGAAACAAACCTTGGGCCAAGGATATGATCAATGACAACCTTGACCTAATTGCTGTACAACCAGAAAATATGCCCGGTAAGTGGCAAGATCGTTTCGAGAAGAAACAACCTTTATTCATTGAAGTTGGTTCTGGAAAGGGTAAATTCATTACTGAATTGGCCCAACAGAATCCGCAAAATAATTATATTGCAATGGAAGTTCAAGAGGGTGCCATTGCCTTGGTACTAAAAAAGCAAGTTGAGTTAAAATTGCCCAACTTGCAACTATTGTTAGCTAATGGTGCTGATTTATCAGATTTGTTCGCTGAAAATGAAGTTGCTGGAGTTTATCTAAACTTCTCCGATCCATGGCCAAAAACACGTCATGAAAAGCGCCGTTTAACTTATAAGTCTTTCTTAAAACAGTATCAATATATTTTGAAGGATGATGGCTATCTACAATTCAAGACTGATAATCAGGGACTGTTCGAATATTCATTGATCAGTATGAATAATTTTGGCATGAAATTTGATGAAATTTCATTGGATCTACACAATGATGAAGTCTTAAATGCTAAGAATATTGAAACTGAGTATGAAAAAAAATTCTCAAAAAAAGGCTTCAGGATTAATTACCTGAAAGCCCAATTTGAAAATTAATTATTGATTATTATTATTGTACTTTTTTAATATTAAGTAACTCACCAGTAATGGCGTCAGCAATGAAGTGATATTGAGCAACGTCAAATTCGTCCATAGTTGTAACGCCACCAACGATTCCCCATGTGGAATGACCATTTACGTCAACACGTTGGTAAAGTGGTTCTACCCATGAACCGATTACTTTACTATCTTCGCCCAAGACGGACTTAACTTTATCAATTATTTTTTCGCTATCTAGATGGTGTTTTACTAAAACTGTAGCAGCTGTTCCAGCTACAAGTACAGAACCAGCAACGATTAATGAACCGATACCTTTTTTACTCATAAAAAATCACTCCTTGATTTCGATTTAATGATATATTACCACTATTATATATCATTCGAATACTCAAGAACATTTAATTGACCGTTTAATAAATAAAAAGTATCTTATTGACAGAGGTGAATTAGTTATGAAGACAATTGAAGACTATAACGTAAAAGACTGGCACGAAGCTACTAAAGAAGGAAAATATGTTCTATTTTTCCATGCTGATTGGTGCCCAGATTGTAAATTTATTGAACCAAAGCTTCCAGAATTAGAAAAAGAATACTCAGACTTTACTTGGATCAGCTTTAACCGTGACAATAACATGGAAGTTGCTCAAGAATTAGGGATTATGGGTATTCCTAGCTTTGTTGTTATTGAAAATGGTAAAGAAATTGGTAGACTAGTAAATAAAGATCGCAAAACTAAAGAAGAAGTTGAGACCTTTATTAACAGTGTAATTAACAAATAATTAATCAAGTGAGGGGAAAAACTTGCTATTAAGCTTTTATAATCCAGATGTTTTAGGGGATGTCCTTATCGTTGAGCTAGCTAATGATGCTGGTATCACTCAAGGAACTGCCCAAAAAGATAATGTTGTACGTATTTTTAATGAAAAAAATGATGAAGCCATCGGTTTTAATTTCTTTGGCCTCGGAGAAAAACTAGGAATTGAAAATGACTCCGGTCAAATATTCTTAGATGATGAACAAGTCAACGTCTTAAATGACGCACTTGCTCAAGCAGGTTTTTCTGATAAGTTAGTAGCAGATAAGAGTCCTAAGTTCGTAATCGGACATGTTGATGAAATGAAAGCTCATCCTGACTCAGATCATTTGCACATTACGCAAACTGATGTGGGCTTGGATAAGCCTGTTCAAATCGTTTGTGGTGCACCAAATGTAGATCAAGGACAATTAGTCGTAGTTGCATTACCAGGTGCAGTTATGCCTACCGGTAAAGAAATTTGGCCCGGTGAATTGTGTGGAGTAGATAGCTTTGGAATGATTTGCTCAGCTAGAGAATTGGGTATTCCAAATGCACCACAAAAACGTGGTATTCTAGTACTTGATCATGGTACAGCTGGTCAAGCATTTGATTTTGAAGAAGCAAAGAAATTGTTCAATTAGGAGCTATTATGGAAAAGACAGTTTATCATTTTGTTGGAATTAAAGGAACAGGAATGAGTGCTTTAGCGCTTATCTTGAAAGATTTAGGATACGAAGTTCAAGGATCAGATATTGATAAATATACATTTACACAACGTGGTCTTGAACAAGCTGGAATTAAGATTTTACCCTTTGATGAAAAGAATATTCATGAAGGTTTAACGATTGTTAAAGGAAACGCTTTTAGTAATGATCAAGTAGAAATTAAAAAAGCCAATGATATGCACTTAAAAGTAATTACATATCCTGAATTAGTTGGTACATTAGTTTCTGACTATACTTCAATTGGTATTGCCGGATCACATGGTAAGACAAGTACAACAGGTCTTTTAGCACATACTTTAAGTGGTATCGCTAAGACATCATATTTGATTGGTGATGGTACTGGTAAAGGTATCAAAGATGCTAAGTTCTTTGTTTTTGAAGCCGATGAATATCGTCGTCATTTCTTGGCATACTCACCAGATTACTTAATCATCACAAATATTGATTTTGATCATCCCGATTACTTCTTTGGTGGAATCAATGATGTTGTTGATGCCTTTGAATCAGAAGCTAGAAAGACTAAGAAGGGTATCTTCATCTGGGGTGAAGATGAACATGCTAAGTCAATCAAGGCTGACACACCAATCTATACCTACGGATTAAATGAATCAGATTATATTCGTGCTACAAACATTCAACGTACTGTTAAGGGATCATCATTTGATGTTTCTATCGACGGCGAGAATATCGGTAACTTCCAAGTTCCATTGTTTGGTGAACACAATGTTCTGAATTCCTTGGCCGTTATTGGTGTAGGTCACATGGAAAAGCTTGATCATGCCTTGATCAACCGTGAATTACAAACATTTAGTGGTGTTAAGAGACGCTTTAGTGAAAAGAAAGTGGCTGATCAAGTTATCATTGATGACTATGCTCACCATCCACAGGAAATTAAAGCTACAATTGACGCTGCTAGACAAAAGTATCCTGACAAGAAGATCATTGCTGTCTTCCAACCACATACTTATACAAGAACATTAGCTTTGATGGATGACTTTGCTAAGTCATTGGATATGGCTGATGAAGTTTACTTGACTAATATCTTTGGTTCCATCCGTGAAGCCCATGGTGATATTACAAGTAAGGATCTTGGTAATAAGATTCATAAAGGTGGTAAGGTTCTAACACTTGATAACATGTCTCCATTATTGGAATACCATAATACCGTTATGATATTCATGGGTGCTGGAGATGTTCAAAAGTATGAAACGGCTTATGAACAACTATTGAGTACTTTAAATCCTAATCAACAATAATATTTAAATTAACAGAAGGCTATGACAGAGCGTATTGTCATGGCCTTTTTTTATGAAAAGAGGTAAAAACGTGAAAGATGTTGTTTCTACAAGAGTTAAATTGTCGATTTTAGCGGTTGGCTTATTGTCATTTACAGGAATTTTAATTGAAACCTCGATGAATGTTACTTTTCCTACATTGACGAAGGTTTTAAATGTCAGTTTGGGAACTGTTCAGTGGCTAACAACTGGATATTTATTGTTAACGACAATGGTAATGAGTACAACAGCTTATATTTTAAAAAAATTTAATCCACGAAAAGTTTTTATATTTGCGGCAGTACTCTGTTTGATAGGTTCAATTGTTTGTATGATAGCACCAAACTTTCCAATTCTAATGTCTGGTCGTCTTTTACAAGCAGTAGCTACAGGATTGTCGACGCCATTGATGTTCAATCTGATTTTTTTGGAAGTTCCTCAATCAAAATTAGGTCTCTATACTGGGTTGGCTGGAGTAGTTATTTCTCTGGCTCCAGCTTTAGGTCCAACGTATGGTGGAATCGTTAATCGCATCTGGACATGGCGAGAAATCTTTGTTGGTGTAATTCCATTGATTATTATTTTATTCTTGATAGGTTATTTTTCGATACAAGGAGAGGCCCCAGGAACTAAGGGAATTTTGTTTGATTATGGTAGTGTTATTGGTTTAGCCATTATTTTTTCGATGATTTTGTTTACCTTTGATCAGGCTGGAGCACACGGTTGGATATCTCTGAATTTTGTAGGTTGGCTAATAGCTTCAATTGCTGTTATTGGAATTTTTAGTTGGTACAATCGGCGCAGCAGTCGTCAATTAATTGATTTTTCAATCTTGAAATTATCGGTTTTAAGACTCAGATTATTCAGTTATTTCAGTTTACAATTTATTAATATCGGTTTGTCATTTGTATTACCAATTTTTGCGCAAACAGCTTTGAAATTGGATTCGGCTCAGGCTGGTTTAATGTTGTTGCCGGGGTCTATTTTAGGGGCAATTGTTGGTCCCTTTGCCGGGTATTTGTATGACAAGAAGGGCGCTTTGATACCACTTTTGTTCAGTGGCAGTTTGATAACGATTGGTTCAGCACTATTCTGGTTCAAGAGTGAGAGCTTAACTTTAACCAGTATTACTTTGATCTATATTATTTTAAGAATTGGATTTAACTTTGGCTTTGGAACTTCATTGTCTGATGGTAGTATGCAGGTTCAAGGTTCTAAGAAATCGGATCAAAATTCATTATTCAGTATGATGCAACAATATGCCGGTTCATTAGGGACCAATGTTTTGTCAGTCGTAATTTCAGCGGTAGCCTTAACTAGTGGTACGAAAAATATTGTTTATAATACAATTTTAGGAACAAAAATTGACTTTATTGTTTTAACTGTTCTATCATTGTTGGTACTGGTATCAGTGATTTATGTCTATTTTAGATACGAAAAGAAGAATAACTAAGTAAAAGCCTTGATTGGATTGTAATCTAGGCTTTTTTAGTTGTTCGGAAACTGTTACAACAGGTTGGTATTTGTTAAAATAGAGATAGTTAATTTCAGTTTTATTGGAGAATATATGTCAAAAAATAAAAAGTTACTTTTAATAGATGGAAATAGTGTTTCATTTAGAGCTTTCTTTGCAATGCATAATGTTTTGGATAAATTTGTCAATGGTGAGGGAATACATACTAATGCTCTGTACGCTTTCAACAATATGTTGGAAATTATTCTAAAAGATGAGAAACCAACACATGCGTTAGTGGCATTTGATGCTGGAAAGACCACATTTAGAACTAAAATGTTTGATGAATACAAAGGTACTCGTGCTAAAACACCTCAAGAATTGATGGAACAATTACCGTTGATTCAAGAGATGCTTAATTATCGTGGTATCAAAACTTATGAATTGCCAGATTACGAGGCTGATGACATTATTGGAACTATGTCACATAAGGCTGAAAAAGATGGTATGGATGTCACTATTATTACTGGTGACCGTGATTTGACACAATTAGCCACTGATAAGGTGACAGTAAAAGTCAATGTAAAGGGAGTAACTGAAACTGAAAGTTATACACCTGAACATGTTCAAGAAAAGTTAGGTATTACACCTAATCAGATCATTGATATGAAAGGCTTAATGGGAGATAACTCTGATCACTATCCTGGTGTTGAAAAAGTTGGTGAAAAAACAGCAATTAAGTTGATTAATGAATATGGTAGCGTTGAAGGTATTTATGATCACGTTGATGAGATGAAGAAAAGTAAATTAAAGGAACATCTGATCAGTGATAAAGATAAAGCTTTCTTGAGTAAGAAATTGGCTACGATCGATTTGGATGCACCAGTAGAAATTAAATTGAGTGATTTGGAATATCATGGTGATGATGAAGAACAATTGATGCAATTTTATCAAAAGATGAATTTCAAAACATTTTTGAGTCGGATGGACGTGCCTCAAGAGAATACTGCTGAAGATCTGGCTGATATAACTGTAAAGCCTTTGGATGATGAGGCTGTTAAAACAATTGTGAGTGATTCTAAAGCTCACACGTTGATTGTTGAAGGCTTTGGTGAAAATTATCATACAGCACCAATTATTGGTATTTTGATTTCTGATGGTAAAGATTTCTATGGAACAACTGACTTTGCCATTTTAGAGAATAAATCTTTGAAAAATTGGTTAGCTGATAAGACAAAAGAAAAGTATTTATTCGATAATAAGCGCACAATTGCCTTATTACATCGCTATGGTTGTGATTTGTCCGGAATTAGTTTTGACATGTTACTAGTGTCTTACTTATTGGATTCAAATGATAATAAACAAGATATCGGTTTAGTAGCTAAGAATTACAATGTTAATTTGCCAACTGAAGAAGAATTCTATGGTAAAGGTGTTAAAAAAGCTGTTCCCGAAGATGAGAAACTTTTGTTGAACTTCCTAGCTCAAAAAGCACAAGTTATTGATAACTTGAAAGACCAAATGTTGAAAGAATTAAAGGACAATGACCAGGATAGTCTTTATGATGAGATTGAGTTACCGTTGTCGATTGTTCTGGCTGAGATGGAAATCAAAGGTATTACGGTTGAAGTTTCTAAATTAAAGGAAATGGAAAATACTTTTGCCACACGTTTGGCTGAGATTGAAAAAACAATTTATGAAGAGGCTGGTAAAGAATTCAATATTAATTCTCCAAAACAATTGGGTGTTGTCCTATTTGAAGATTTGAAGTTACCGGTAATTAAGAAGACTAAGACCGGTTATTCCACTTCAGTTGATGTTTTGGAAAAATTAAAAGATAAGTCACCAGTAGTAAAAAAAGTATTAGATTATCGTCAAATTTCTAAAATTCAATCGACATATGTGGTTGGTTTACAAAAATTTGTTCAACCAGATAATAAAATTCATACTATTTATCTACAAACATTAACTCAAACAGGTCGTTTATCATCAATTGAGCCCAATTTGCAAAATATTCCTATTCGTATTGACGAAGGAAAGCAGATTCGAAAGGCCTTTGTACCACAACATAAGGATTGGGAGATTTTTTCAGCCGATTATTCACAAGTTGAATTGCGTGTGTTAGCTCATATCTCTGGGGATGAACATATGCAGGAAGCTTTCAACGAAGATTATGATATTCATGCTCATACAGCAATGAGAATATTTGGATTAAACAGTACTGATGAAGTAACACCCAATATGCGTCGCCAAGCTAAGGCTACTAACTTTGGAATTGTTTATGGAATTAGTGATTATGGATTATCACAAAATATCGGTATTAGTCGTAAGCAAGCGGCAGCCTTCATTGAATCTTATTTTGAACAATATCCAGGAGTTAAGAAGTATATGGACGATATTGTTAAGTACGCTCGTGAGAATGGCTATGTTGAAACGATTATGCACCGTCGTCGTTATCTTCCAGATATTCATTCAAAGAATTTCAATGTTAGAAATTTTGCTCAACGAACAGCTATGAATACCCCAATACAAGGTAGTGCTGCTGATATTATTAAAGTAGCCATGATTAATATGCAAAAAATGCTGGTTAAAGAAAGTTTACAAGCTAATTTGCTTTTACAAGTACATGATGAAATGATTTTTGAAGCTCCAGTTTCAGAAATCGCAACTTTAGAAAAATTAGTTCCAAGTGTAATGGATTCAGCGGTTAAACTGGATGTACCGTTGAAAGTTGAAACGGCTCATGGAAAGACTTGGTACGAAGCTAAATAATAGTAGGTGATAAAATGCCAGAAATGCCAGAAGTAGAGACTGTCAGACGCAGTTTAATTGCTCAAGTGAAGGGTAGAAAGATAACTCATGTTGAGATTCGTTATCCTGATTTGATAACTGGTGATGTGGATCAATTTGTTGAATTTGTTACGGGAGCAACTATCAGTGATGTTGGTCGTCGAGCAAAATTTTTATTGATTCATTTAGATAATGGTTATACAATTATTAGTCATTTGAGAATGGAAGGTAAGTATCGTATTTCAGCTGATCCAAGTGCAATTGATAAGCATTCGCATGCTATCTTTACTTTGGATAATGGTCAAAAGATGATTTATAATGATGTTCGTAAATTCGGTCGTATGCAGTTGTGGAACACTGATGAATTATCAGAAAATAAGTCGCTTAAAAAATTGGGGCCAGAGCCATTATCAACTGAATTTACTTTTCAAAATTTAAAGCCAAGAGTTATGCGTCATCATAAGGATATTAAGACCGTCTTGTTAGATCAAAGTGTTATGAGTGGTCTAGGAAATATTTATGTTGATGAAGTTCTCTGGCAAGTTAAATTGCACCCTGAGACGCCAGCTAATCACCTTAGTGATGAAGATATTCAAAAAATTATTGAGGCTTCTAATCAAGAGATGGATAAGGGAATTGCTGCTGGTGGCTCGTCAATTAGAACCTATGTGGATGCTACAGGCCACAAGGGTAACATGCAAAATAATTTAAAAGTTTATGGAAAAGAAGGAACACCTTGTCCAAGATGCGGTACTGAGATTGTGAAGATCAAGGTCGGAGGTCGTGGTACGCATTTTTGTCCAAAGTGCCAGGTAGTAAAATGAGTAAGATTTATGGTTTGACTGGAGGGATTGCCTCTGGTAAATCAACCGTTTTAAATTTATTTAGACATAATAAATTCATCGTATACGATGCTGATTATGTTGCTCGAGACGTGGTCAAGGTCGGAACCTTAGGTTTAAAACAGATTACCCAACAGTTTGGTGAGCAAGTTTTATTGCCCGATGGAAATCTTAATCGTCGAAAATTAAGTTCGATTGTTTTCAGCGATAGAGATGAGTTAGATAAGTTGGATAAAATAACGAGGCCTTTGATAAAAAAAGAAATTTTACAAACGGTTGCTGAAGTTAAAAGATCAACTGAAAAAACAATCTCCATTTTTGAAATACCATTATTGTTTGAAGGCAATTATCAAAATTACTTTGATGGTGTGATCAGTGTCTATGTCGAGCCGCAAATTCAATTGCATCGATTGATGAGACGAAACGCTTTAAGTAAGGAAGTTGCTTTGGAACAAATCAATTCGCAGATGTCGATGTACGAGAAAAAAGAGCGTGCCGACTTTGTGATTGATAATTCAGAAGATTTAGCACATCTTCAGGATGAGTTTAGTCGGTTAATACCACAACTTTAATTTGGAAAAGAGGCTGGAATTTTGATTTGTCCGCATTGTCATCATGATTCATCAAAAGTTATTGACAGTCGTCCCAGTGATGAAGGACGTGCCATTAGAAGAAGACGTGAGTGTGAATACTGTGGAACACGGTTCACAACGTTTGAAAGATTAGAAAAATCACCATTGTTGGTTATCAAAAAGAATGGCAACAGAGAGGAATTCAGCCGCGAAAAGTTATTACGTGGTTTAGTTCGTGCTGCTGAAAAACGTCCTGTAACGATGGATCAAATGAATAGTATCGTCGATAAAGTAGAAAACGAGATAAGATCAACAGGTGAAAGTGAGGTTCGCTCACAATTAATTGGTGAACACGTCATGAGAATTTTGTCCAAAGTTGATGACGTGACTTATATTCGTTTTGCTAGTGTTTATCGTGAATTTAAGGACATGAATGGATTTATGGAAGAGGTTCAGGAAATGATGTCCAATGGCAAGAAAATTGATAAGAAGTAAGGGGAGTATTGGTGTCCGTGAGTAATTTTGAATCAGATAAATTTACACCTTTAGTCGGTTATTGGTGTTTGCCAAGTGGTCATTTAAATGATGATGATCGTCATGTTTTGACTGACTTATATTTGCCCATTTTAGGTACTGAGGCTTTCAGTTTGTACTTGTTGCTGTGGGAAAAATTGCCTAATAAAGAAGTCGTCACGCAAAGAAAAAGCCATGCTGAATTAATGAGTTTACTTGGTATTGATTTGAAACGATTTTATGAGGCACGGATCAAGACGGAGGCCCTAGGATTAATTAGGACCTATCAAAAGAAAGATAGCTTAGGACCTTACTATATCTATCAACTTTTTGAACCGTTGTCACCAGATGAATTTTTTAAAGACGATTTGATGAGTATTTTCCTTTATGAGCAAGTTGGTGAGAGCAAGTATCATTTATTGGCCGATAAATACACACATTCAGATTTGATCTTGCAAAATTCACATGAGATAACAAAAGACTTTTTGGAAGTTTTCCAATTAAGTAATAGTGATTTGATCAATACGCCAACTGAAGTAAAGAATACCCAAGATAGTTTTGAAATAAATAATACAGACAATAAAAAACCGTCGTTGAATGAAGAAGAGATTCCTCAATTAGATTGGGAACTAATCTCGGATCGGATTCAACAGTTATTCAGAATTCATCCTGATAATCTGCTGGAAAATCAGGAATTAATTTTAAATCTTCATGCATTTTATGGCTTAGATGAGATTACATTGATTGATTTAATTGGTAAAACTTGTGATATCGTCAATAACAAGATCGATCCCGCACGTCTGAAAAAAGCAGTACAAGATCGTTTTGAAAAGAATGCTAATATTTCAGTTAAACAGCAAGCTAATACAGAAACGGAACCAGCTGAGCAAACTGACGGACAATTGAATCGTGCCGATCAATTGTTGTTAAAGCAAGCTCGTTCTTTGCGTCCTGCCGAATTTTTAGCAGCTCAAAAACAAAAGAGCGGTGGTTTTACTGGTACAGTAGAATCTAATGCTTTGAGAAATATGGCAACGAAGACTTATTTGTCTCCGGCGGTATTAAATATTATGGTGTACTATATTTTACAAACTTCACCGACTTTGACTTTGCCATTGATGGAAACGATGGCTAACGATTGGCAACAAAATGATGTTAAAACACCTGAACAAGCTTTGAAACGAATCAATGATTTTCAAACTAAGAGTCGTAATCCCAAACGACGTTACAATAATAAAAACCGTAAAATTGAACAGGCAACTGATTGGAGTAAGGTGAAAGCTAAGGTTCCAGCACAAAAGAATCAAAAAAATGAACAGGATGATCTTCAGAATCGTTTGAAGAGATTGAGAAATAAGGATAATTAAGTATGGAAAATTTAGGTAGTAGATTAGCAGAATATTTGAATTCAAAGAATTTGACGGAGGACTATCGCCGTCTTCTTAATAGTGCTTTGAATGATCCTGATGTACAGAGGTTTTTGAAGGAAAATAGCGATAGAATTAATCCTAATGCAATCTCTACTAGTGCGGCTAGTATTTATGAGTTTTATAATAACAAGCGACATACGAGTGAATTAACGCGCGGATATTATCCTAAATTGATTGTTAACAATCATAATATCGAAGTGGCTTATTATCCTAATGAGCGCACTCAAAACCGAGAGAAGAGAAGTCAGTACGAATCAGGCTTTGTTTTGATGGACATGGCTCCAGATATTCGTCGTGCAAAATTGGATGATTACGATGGTGAGGGTAGACAGGATGCTCTAGCCAAAGCTTTGGATTTCATTGATAATTATTTGCATCAAGATAGCTTCACGCCTGGACTATATTTGGCTGGTGATTTTGGAGTGGGTAAGACCTATCTTTTAGGTGCTATTGCGAATGAACTATTTAAACACGATGTTCATACAACTTTAATGCATTTTCCAACTTTCGCGGTTGAAATGAAAGACTCTATTGGTCAAAATAATGTGTTGGCCAAAGTTAATAAAATTAAAGGTGCCGATATTTTGATGTTGGACGATATTGGTGCCGATACGATGTCTAGTTGGATTCGTGACGAAGTGTTAGGGGTTATTTTGCAGTATCGAATGCAAGAAAATCTGCCAACTTTTTTCTCATCCAATTTTTCGATGAAAGAATTGGAACAACATTTAGCTGTGAATCAGCGTGGAGAAGAAGAACCTGTCAAGGCTAAACGGATTATGGAACGAGTTAAATACTTGTCACGAGAAGTAATTGTGACTGGTGAGAATAGAAGATTTAAAAAATAGCTTGCATTATCTGAAAATTAATGTTTCAATAAAGCCATGAAAGATAACACTTCGGTTCTATTCAGGGAGGGTACGGTCACTGGAAGCTTACCCATTACTGGAGTTACCACTTTCACATAAAATTGTATAAGTGCCGGTTACTTTATAACCATAGAGTGAAAACTGTTTTTTTGTTATACAGTTTTAAAGTGGGTGGAACCGCGTAGAAATGCGTCCCTGAAGTATGTACATGTCTTAAGATGTGTCTATACTTCAGGGACGCATTTTTTGTTGTCTAAATATTAGGAGGAAAAGTATATGTCAAAAATCAAGTTAACATTCCCAGATGATTCAGTTAAGGAGTTTGACGAAGGCACAACTACTTTAGATGTTGCTAAATCAATTAGCACATCATTGGGTAAGAAAGCTGTTGCTGGTAAACTTAATGATACTTTAGTTGATCTTGAACGTCCGATCAAACAAGATGCTAAAATCGAAATTATCTCTGGAGAAGATAAGGAAGATGCTCTAAAGGTTTTGAGAAACACTGCAGCTCTAGTATTTAGTGCTGCTGCTAAGAGTTTCAAGAAAGATCTTCACTTTGGTGAAAAACAAGCCAATGATGATGGTTTCTATGTTGATACTGACAGCAAAGAGGGACAAATCAGTGTTGATGAATTGAAAGATATCAAGGCTTTGATGAATAAGATTATTAAGAACAATGACAAGATTGAAAGATCTATGATGGATAAAGACAAGCTTGTTGAAATGTTCAAGGATGATCCATACAAGTCTTCATTAATCGGTGCTATTGAATCTGTTCAAATTCCTGTTTACACATTAGATGGATTTGTTGATTTTGGTTATGATGCTGTACTTACAAATCTAAAGGCTTTGAAACACTTTGAACTACTTTCAGTTGCTGGTGCTTATTGGCAAGGTAAATCAAGTAACCCAATGCTTCAAAGAATTTATGCTACAGCCTTCTATAAGGAAGATGGATTAGAGGCTGATCTTAAACGTCGTGCTGAAATTAAAGAACGTGATCACAGAACAATTGGCCGTGATCTAGACTTGTTCTTCGTTGACCCAGAAGTTGGTGCTGGTCTTCCATATTGGATGCCAAATGGTGCTACAATCCGTCGTGTTATCGAAAGATATATCGTTGATAAGGAAGTTGCCTGGGGTTACCAACACGTTTACACACCTATCCTTATGAACCTAAATGCTTACAAGACTTCAGGTCACTGGGCACACTACCGTGAAGACATGTTCCCACCAATGGATATGGGTGATGGCGAAATGCTTGAACTACGTCCAATGAACTGTCCTTCACATATTCAAATTTACAAGCATCACAACCGTTCATACAGAGATCTACCACTTCGTATTGCTGAACTTGGTATGATGCACAGATATGAAAAATCAGGTGCTTTGTCAGGTCTACAACGTGTTCGTGAAATGACTCTAAATGATGGTCACACATTCGTTGCACTTGACCAAATTCAAGAAGAATTCAAACGTACACTACAATTGATGGTTGAAGTTTACAAAGACTTTGATATCAATGATTACACATTCCGTCTAAGTTATCGTGACCCTGCTAATACAGAGAAGTACTTCGATGATGATGAAATGTGGAACAGATCACAATCAATGCTTAAAGCCGCTATGGATGATCTTGGTTTGAAGTACTATGAAGCTGAAGGTGAAGCTGCTTTCTATGGTCCAAAACTTGATGTACAAACAAAGACAGCTCTTGGTAATGAAGAAACATTGTCAACAATTCAACTAGACTTCATGCAACCAGAGAAGTTCCAACTAACATATGTTGGTTCAGATGGTGAAGATCACAGACCAGTTATGATTCACCGTGGTATTGTTTCAACTATGGAAAGATTTATTGCTTACCTAATTGAAATTTACAAGGGTGCTTTCCCAACATGGTTGGCTCCTACACAAGTACGTATTATTCCTGTTAACCAAAAACTTCACTCAGAATATGCCAATGAAGTTCTTTCAGAATTACGTGCTAAGAATATTCGTGCCGAAATTGATGATCGTGATGAAAAGATGGGTTACAAGATTCGTGATGCTCAAACAATGAAGGTACCATATACAGTAGTTATTGGTGATGAGGAAGCTAAAAACGCCACAGTTTCTGTAAGAAAATATGGTGAAGCTGATTCAGCTTCAGAAAATGCTAAGATGTTTGTAAGTTCTGTTGTTGCCGATATTGCTAACTTTAGTCGTAAAGATGTTACTGATAAATCTGATGCTAAGGATTAATTAATATCCTTCAATGAAATAACATTTTATAATTCAAATACATTCAATCATGAAAATGGTTGAGTGTATTTTTTTTGTTAAAAATGAAATGAATATAATATCAGAATGATACGATAAGTGTTCATTTTAAATGAACACTTGTTTTTACCTTGTAAACAATATATGGATCATAATTTTTTTAAAATATGATAATTTGTGAAATTAAAAATTTTTTTGATAAAATTTTCTCAATCTTAGCAATGGTTATCATAATCTTTAAGTTTGTGAAGTAAAAAAACTGGTTGATACCCTTGATTGTAAGCGCTATCATGCACTTGTAAGGAAATAGTTATCGTTTTCACAAAAGGAGAGTGTGAATATGCAAATCGCTGTAATTAAAGAACAAAAAGAGGGAGAAGGTCGTGTAGCGGCAACTCCAGAGAATGTTCGTAAGATGGTTGAAGCAGGTAATGAGGTACTTGTTGAAAAAGATGCAGGTATTGGAGCAGGCTTTACAAACGAAGAGTATGTCGATGCTGGTGGCAAATTAGTTAGTCATGAAGATGGCTGGAAAGCTAAATTGATCATCAAGGTTAAGGAACCTGATCCTGAAGAATACAAGTATTTCTCAAAAGGTAAAATTGTTTGGGGATTTCAACATTTGGCATCATCAAAACCAACTGTTGAGGCAATGATGAAAGCTGGTACAACTGCAATTGGTGGTGAAACAATTGTCAAAGATGGGAAATTGGAATTGTTAGCACCAATGAGTGCAATTGCTGGTCGTAGATCAGTTATTATGGGGGCTTATTATCTTGAAGCACAGCATCAAGGTCAAGGAATTCTTCTACCCGGCATCCCCGGAATTGATGGTGGAAACGTTGTAATCTTTGGTGGTGGAAACGCTGCTATTAACGCTGCTACATTAGCTTTGAACATGGGCTGCTCAGTTGTAATTATCGAATTAAACGACGAAAGAATTAAGTTCCTACAAGATAAATTTGCAGGTAAGAAATTTAGAGTTGTCAAATCAAATGAAGAGAATTTAGCTAAGGAAATTAAGGATGCTGATATCTTTATTTCAACAATTCTGATTCCAGGTTCAAGACCACCTAAGTTGGTTAAAGAATATATGGTTAAATCAATGAAACCAGGAAGTGTATTAGTCGATGTAGCCATTGATCAAGGTGGAACTGTTGAAACAATTGATCATCCAACAACAATTGATGATCCAATCTTTGTAAAAGATGGAATTATCCATTATGCAGTTCCTAATCAACCGGGAGCAGTACCACGTACAGCCACAATGGCTTTGGCAAAAGGTAATTTAAGTTACTTACTAGAAATTGCTGATAAAGGTATTAATGAAGCCATCAAGACAGATAAAGCTTTGGCATCTGGAGTTAACCTATTTGAAGGTAAAGTAACCAATAAAGGATTGGCAGATTCACTTGATTTACCATACACAGAATTATCAGTTGATGAAGAATCAGTTAACTAAATATTGACAAAATGTATTTAAAATAAAAATGAATGAGGTACGGATCATGCTTAAAGGTGTAGGTATTGATAATATTGTTGATATTCATGATATTGAAGAGGCAAAGGCTATTGTTGGGAAATATGCTCGTAAGACCCCTCTAGTTCAATCCATGTTTTTGAGTCGTAATGTTGTTGGTGGGGACGTTTTCTTAAAACTAGAAAATATGCAATTAACAGGATCATTCAAATTCAGAGGTGCCAACAATAAAATTAATCACTTATCAAAAGAGGAATTGAGTCGGGGTGTTATTACCGCATCAGCTGGTAATCATGCTCAAGGTGTAGCTTTGACAGGACATTTATTAGGAATTGACACAACGGTTGTTATGCCTGAAGAAGCTCCACAAATGAAACGTGACGCTACAAGAGGTTATGGTGCAGAGGTTGATATCCATGGTGCAACTTTCGATGATGCACATCAATGGATGTTCGAACGTGCTGAAAGAGAAGGAAAGACTATCGTTGATCCGTTCAATGACAAATATGTTATCGCTGGACAAGGAACGATTGGCTTGGAAATTTTAGATGATATTTGGGATGTAGATACTGTTATTATTCCTGTCGGTGGTGGAGGATTGATTTCCGGAATGGCTACCGCATTGAAATCATTTAATCCTAATATCCATATCGTTGGTGTTCAATCAGAAAATGTTCATGGTATGTATGCATCAGTTAAAGCTGGTCAAATTACTAAACATCACGATGACTTTACATTAGCAGATGGAACAGATGTTGCTGTACCAGGAGACATCACATTCCCAATCGTTAGTGAATTAGTAGATGAAATCGTCTTAGTAAATGAAGATGAAATTGCTCATGCTATGAAGGATCTATTACAGAGAACTAAGGTTGTAGCAGAAGGTGCTGGTGCACTTCCAGTAGCAGCTCTTGAATCACATAAGATTGATGACAGATGGCTCAAGAATAAAAAGACTGTTGCTATGGTATCTGGTGGTAATGTTGACCTTAATCGTGTTTCACAAATTATTGATCAATTCTTGAAACCAGTTAAAGCCGACGGAGGCATTGGTTAAAAGTTAATTTGAAACCTGAAAAGATGCTGCATTTGAATGCAACATCTTTTCTTTTTTAAAAAATAACTTTTTACGTGGAGGTATAAGATTATGGGCGATCAAGATGCCAAGTTGAAAAAAACAATTGGTTTTTTCCCCGCTTTTGCTACTGTAACCGGGAGCGTAATTGGAACTGGAGTATTCTTTAAAGCATCAGCCGTAACTAACTATACGGGTTCAACAAGTTTAACTATGCTTGTCTGGTTATTGGTAGGCTTTATTACTATTTGTGCCGGTTTAACAGGAGCAGAATTAGCAGCTGCTTATCCTGAAACAGGTGGATTAACAAAATACATCGAACATAGTTATGGTGGATTTTGGGGATTTATGGCCGGATGGGCCCAAGCTATTATTTACTTTCCTGCAAACGTAGCAGCTATATCAATTGCTTTTGGTACACAATTCACACATTTATTTACACTCTCTAATTCGTGGATAGTACCAGTGGCAATATTAAGTGCTTTGTCAGTAACTTCGCTTAATTGGATCAGTGCTAAAGTTGGAGGAAGAGTTACATCAATTTCTTTAGTTGCAAAGTTGATTCCGTTAGCCTTGATTGTATTATTTGGGTTCATGCACAAGGGACCAGTTGAATTATCATTATTCCCCGTTGTTGCAGGTCCACATCGTAATTTGATCACCGCAATGGGAAATGGTTTGTTAGCAACTATGTTTGCATACGATGGTTGGGATTCATGTAGGTAACATTTCCGGAGAAATGAAGAATCCTCGTAAAGATTTGCCCAAGGCTATTTCTTTGGGAATTGCAGTCATTATGTTAGTTTACGTTTTAGTTAATGCTGTTTTCATGTATGTACTACCAATTAATCAAATTGCTGGTAATCTTAACGCCGCATCTGATGCATCCACGATGATTTTTGGCGACATGGGCAGTAAATTGGTCACAATTGGAATTCTGATTTCAGTTTATGGTGGTTTAAATGGTTATACAATGACAAGCATGCGTATCCCTTATATTATGGGAAAGGAACACAAATTACCATTTGGTGATACTTTTGCTAAATTGAATAAAGCGGGAATTCCATGGGCTGCCGGTGCAATTCAATTAATTATCGCTTGTTTGATGATGTTAACTGGTGAATTTGATGCCATTACTAATATGCTGATTTTTGTAATTTGGGTATTTTATGTCATGGCCTTCATTGCAGTTATCAAATTACGTCATACTCAACCAGAATTGGAAAGGCCTTATAAAGTTCCTTTATATCCAATTATTCCTATCATTGCTATTTTAGGTGGAGTATTCATTCTGGTATGTACTTTGTTGACCGAATTTGTTACTACGATTATTGGAATTGGTGTCACTGCTATAGGTGTTCCAATATACTTCTACTTAAAGAATAAGTGGAATTTAGATGGACAAAAGACTGATAATGATTCAAAAAAAATATCAAAACTAGAAGTTAATCCTGAATGAAATAATAAGGTCTAGAAATCAATTTCTGATTTCTAGACCTTATTTTGATGGTGCTAAATTTTTCCTACTATCTATATTGTAGTTTTATTATTCGTATCAGTAGAAAAATCAGTTGGCGTTTGGGCACCATCTTGGATATTCAAAGGTTCTGAACCTTCACCAGTAGCACTTACTTTACCCGTAATGGTCATCTTATTAACTAAGGCCTTGGACTCAACATTATAGCTAGCAACACCTTTACCTTTAGTCTGGATATTACCTTTAACAGTGATGCTTGAAACGACACCACCATCCTTGATACTTAAAGCATAGGCAGGAAGGTCAACAATAACACCTTTGACGAGTGAATTACCAATACTTCCGTGTGTGACAATACCACCATCAAAGGTTAAATGACCAACTTTCTTAGAAATTTGTACACCAATTGATCCGTCTCCAAAAGTCATAATGGAAGAAAAGTGACCTTCTTCGAGAGTACCATCATATTGATTGTAACCACGAGCCCCTAATCCAAAGGTCTCTATAGGTGCCTGAGCATTGAATGATTTGACTGTTCCAAAATTAACAAAGCCAATACCAGAAGGACCATATGAGGTAACCGATCCCATAACGTCCCATTCATCAACTTCGCCCCAAGCATCTAGAACCATATCGTTGACGCCATAAGTGGTAGTTTCCCCACGTTGAGTAATCTTTTTAGCATGAGCACCATTGACAATGAAAATAGCACCAGTAATTATATCAGCAACTCCTAAAGGAATCTTGCCAGTAGAATAAACATCATTAGTTGAAAAGTCGTCAATTTCGACACGTCCACCATTATCACCAAATCCAGCGATAAAAACACCTGAACCGATAACAGGAGAATTTTTTTGACCGATAGAGATTTTTTTTGCATTGACTGTGATCAAACTATTCTTATCAGGATTCAAATTATAAATAGTTAAGGCACCTTGAAGTACGTTGACACCATATTTTTGAGGTTGTTCTAGATAGCCTCTAGTATCAGCAGCAATGATGTTGATGTTTTTTAAATTTAAAAAAGTGTTATTTAATTTAGATTTAGATAGGAAAGAAAATTGAGGCGAATTTTATAATCAAGTTAGCCACTTTCAATAAAAGCTCAAAATAAAAACACCAAGACGAAAAAATCAGGTATCATTGGAGTTCCTACACAAACAATGAAAGAGGTTTTTCGTCTTGATGCAAGAAAATGATACCATAATACGACCTAAGGGACACCATTTAACTGAAATTGAACGTGGTGAAATAGCTTCGCTTCACCTTTTGGGATTCTCAAATCGTAAGATTGCTCACGCCGTTGGCGTTTGCCCTCAAACTATTAATAATGAGATCCGCAGAGGGACCGTAAGACAGGTTAAAAAGGTTAATGGGAAACAATATTTCTCTAATGATTATTACCCTGATACCGCTCAATTACGTTATGACACGCTGCGTAAGCAGTGTCATCGACCTTCTAAGTTTAATCGAGTTAAACAATTCCTAAGCTACTTTGTAGAACAGTTCAAACAGGGGTGGTCTCCAGATATAATCGCAGGTAGATCACGTGTCGATGGGTTATTCTTTAAAGATGAAATGGTATCAACTACCACTCTTTATAAGTACATCGATGAACAACGTTTAGAGATACGTAATATAGACTTAACCGACAAAATGAATAGATCTACCAAGCTACACGTTTCGAAGAAACATAAGCGTCTATTGGGTAGAAGTATCGAGGAACGTCCTGAGAGCGTTGACTTGCGAGAAGATTTTGGTGACTTTGAAATTGATACTATCGTTGGTAAGAGAAATGGTCACGAGAGCGTAGTCTTAACACTTATTGAGCGTAAATCCAGATTCGAGATAATGCGACTTATTGACGGTAGAGATGCCGACTCTGTTGATTACGCTATGGAAGAGATCAAACATAATTACGGTCACATTATCAACTCGATAACCGCAGATAATGGTCCTGAATTTGCTAATCTCGATTCTGTTATGTCTGGAGTTTCAGATGTTTATTTTGCACATCCATATACTTCCTCAGAAAGAGGAACCAATGAAGCACATAATAGAATGATTCGTCGTGACTTGCCCAAAGGGCTGTCACTCGATTCTATTGCTCCAGATTTAGTATCCTCTATTGAATCAAAGCTCAATGATATGCCTAGAAAGTTGTTGAACTACAAAACTCCACGGGAACTATTCACTAGTTTCTGTGGAGTTTAGAAATGCACTTTTCTGGCACTGATATATTTCGTATTTATTTTTTGGACAAGTGGCTAACTTGTTCTTGTAATTTTCGGAAAGAAAATTGACCATTCAATTCAAGATTTTCAAAGCCGAATGAACCAAGATCGGTTTCATAATTAGTATTAAAGATGGAACGATGATTGGCTGGAGTATGGATAATTAAGTTTTTAATAGTATTATTGGCTGTTAGACCGATTCCGTCACTATCTTGAAACATCAAAATAGGTAATGCTGAATCTTCCTGTGGTTTACCAGATAGTGAGGTGGCATTCGGTAAGGTGATGGAATGGGTCAGCATCATACTGCGAGTCAGGACGATGGATGCATCTTTTGCAGTAAGAGCTTGAATAAGTTCAGTAGGATTTTTAACTTCTATCATAAGAATCACTCCTTAATTTTGTTTAAACATGTTAACTAAATTAAAGAGCGTCTCGAATCATTTGTCCAAAGTTATGCTTAATTATTTAAATGGGTCCTCAAGGTTTAGAACCTTCTTTTCATTCTTAACAAATTTGATTTGACTTTTGATAATATTAACCGAATCATCACTAGCATAGCGTTGAATTTTGGTAGTGATTTCTTTTAGATTATCATGTAGCACTTGCTGTTGTTTCAAAACGTTTGTCTTATGTTGTTGTAGTAACTCTCCACGCTGTTGAATTGAAGTAGTTCCTTGCATACAAAGGTTAATGTAGGTTCTGATGTCTCGAATAGGCATTCCAGTATTTTTTAAACAACAAATTGTTTTGATAAAACCAAAATCGGATTTTGAGAAAACTCGATACCCGGCCGCATTTTTTGAGACAAAAGGAAGTAATCCCTTTTTATCATAGTAACGGATAGTTGAAATTGGTAATTGAAAATAATCAGCTACTTCTTTAATAGAATAAGTTTTTTTCATAAAATCTCCTTTATATGTTTGCTATGAACCATAGTTTAGGGTTTAAAGTGATAATAATCAATTAATAAAATAAGTATAAGGAAGTTCCTTTATGAAAAAAGTTTTAGTTACAGGTGGCACAGGATTCTTAGGTTTAAGATTAGTTATGCAATTGTTAAACGATGGTTACGATGTTAGAACGACTACTCGAAAACAAAGTGGTCAAACTCGTATAACAAAAGTTTTAGAAGCTTATGGAGTTAAAAATTTACAAAATCTATCTTTTATTGAGGCAGATTTATCCAATGACAATAATTGGTTAGAGGCCATGCAGGATCGGGAATATGTTTTTAGTGTTGCTTCACCAGTTTTCTTTGGCAAAATTAAAAATGAATCAGATGCTATAAAACCGGCTTTGGATGGTATTTTAAGGATTTTAAAGGCCGCCAATGCCAGTAACGTAAAGCGAGTCGTAATGACGTCTAATTTTGGAGCAATTGGATTTAGTAGGAAGCAGGGACTAACCACTGAAGCTGATTGGACTGATTCTAAGGAAAAAGGTTTGTCGATTTATGAGAAGTCTAAATTGTTAGCTGAACAGGCGGCTTGAAAATACGTTAATCAATCAGAAGTAAATTTAGAGTTTGTTACAGTCAATCCAGTTGCCATTTTTGGTCCATCACTAGATCGACATGTATCGGGCAGTTTCGATTTATTAAAGAATCTCTTGGCTGATACAACTAAAAGAATTCCTGATTTACCTTTGAATGTAGTAGATGTTAGGGATGTCGTTGATATTGAGATCAGGGCTATGGAAACACCGGATGCTAAATTTAAAAGATTTATTGCTAGTGCAGATGGACAGATCTCAATGAAGGAGATCGCTGAACTCGTAAAAACTCAGCGTAATTTTTTAAGGGGTAAAGTTACGGATAAAACTATACCTAATTGGCTTATTGATGTTGGAGCAGTGTTCAATTCTAGAGCTAGAGAAGGTAAATTGATGATGCATATGAATCGTAAAATCAGTAATCAACAAGCCAAAAATATTCTGGGCTGGACACCAATTTCTGATAATCAACAGGCCGTTTTAGCGGCAGTCGATAGTTTAGTCAAATATAATTTGATATAAGACTAAAAGCTTGCGCTAAATAAGTTAACGTGATAAATTATTTACATTGAAATTTTTCAGCTTTTCTATAACAAATTTATCGATGTTTATTGACATGTGGCATTTATATTGTTATAGTTTATAACTGTTGAGATTAAGCAGAAGCGCCCGCTTCTCACCTATGCATTCGCCTCTAGGTTAATACGATTACGTAGATAATATAGTGGGCATGCTTGTGCAGCCCGCTTTTTTTGTGGGTCAAATTACTCCGGAGGTGACTACTCATAGCAAGAGAATTATTATTAAATGATCAAATACGTGCGAAAGAAGTTAGATTGATCGCTGAAAATGGGGATCAAGTTGGTGTTAAGCCAACCGCAGAAGCTAGAAGATTAGCTGAAGCAGCTAATATGGACCTAGTTCTAATGTCACCGGGTGCTAAGCCACCTGTTGCCAGAATTATGGATTATGGTAAATATAAGTTCGATCTTCAAAAGAAAGATCGTGAAGCACGTAAAAAACAAAAAACTGTTAGTCTTAAGGAAGTACGTTTAAGTCCAACTATTGAGGCCAACGACTTCAATACAAAACTTAACAATGCTCGTAAGTTCTTAGCTAAAGGTGATAAGGTCAAAGTTTCTCTTCGCTTTAAGGGTAGAGCAATTACTCATAAAGAGATAGGTAAGGAAGTCTTAGACCGTGTCGCTGAACAGACTAAGGATGTTGCTACGGTAACAACTAGACCTAAGATGGACGGTCGTAGTATGTTTTTAATGCTTGATCCAATTAATGCAAAAGATAACAAAAAGAAGAAATAGTGGAGGGATTTTCATGCCTAAACAAAAGACACACCGCGCATCAGCAAAGAGATTTAAGAAAACTGCTAATGGTGGTTGGAAGAGAATGCATGCTTACACAAGTCACCGTTTCCACGGTAAGACAAAGAAGCAACGTCGTCAATTGGCTAAACCAGGTATGGTTAGTTCAAGTGATATGAAACGTATCAAACAAATGTTAGCTACATATTAATTAGCTAATCACTTAAATATTTATTTTCGTAAATTAAAGGAGGAGTCATTATGCCACGTGTAAAAGGTGGAACAGTAACTCGCAAACGTCGTAAAAAGGTTTTAAAATTAGCTAAGGGATATCGTGGTTCAAAACATATCACTTTTAAAGCAGCTCATACTCAAATCATGGTTTCATACCGTTATGCATTCCGTGATCGTCGCCAAGTTAAGCGCGACTTCCGTAAGTTATGGATTGCTAGAATCAATGCTGCTGCAAGAATGAATGAAATCAGCTACAGCAAATTAATGCATGGTTTGAAGTTAGCTAATGTCGACATCAACCGTAAGATGTTGGCCCAAGTTGCTATTGAAGATCCAAAGGCATTCACAAGTTTAGTAGATACAGCTAAGAAAGCTTTAGCTTAATTGTTAAAACAAACGTAATTTGGATAACCCAAATTACGTTTTTTTACTAATTAGCAGATAATGAGGATTAAAAATGTTTAAACCATATATTATGCTTGATAAGATTACTGATATTGAGATTGATGATCTTAAACAATTAGGAATTACTACTATTATGACAGATCTTGATAATACACTTTTGCCATGGAATAGTAATAAATATGACCTCTCATTACGAAAATGGCTCAATCAGATGTCTAAAAATGATATTGAGGTTATGATTGTTTCGAACAATAGTTATGAACGTGTTGAAAAAGCTGTTCATGAATTACCGGTAAGTATTGTTGCTCGTGCAGTTAAACCATTACCATTCGTAATTATTAATCATATTAGAAGTGAAAAAATTAATCCTGCCAACGTCTTATTTGTTGGAGATCAAGTGATGACTGACGTTTTGGCGGGAAATATGGCCGGGTTAAAAACAGTTTTGGTAAAGCCTTTAGTAAAAACTGATGCTAAAAAGACCCGTGTAAATAGATTTTTTGAACGTCCAATTTTAAAAGCTATGCAAAAACGTGATAAGAATTTATACTGGAAGGATTCATTAAATGACAGAAATTGATGATAAGTTGTATTGTATAGGTTGTGGTGCCAGACTTCAGACCGAAGATAAAGATAAGCCCGGCTATGTGCAAGAATCAACTTTAAAGAAATATGTAGAAGATGACTCTAAAGAATTATTATGTAAGAGATGTTTCAGACTACGTAATTATAATGAAATTATGGATGTTGATGTCTCAGATGATGATTTTTTGAAGTTATTGGACTCTATTTCAGAAAAAGATGCACTAGTAGTAAATGTGGTTGATGTTTTTGACTACGAGGGTAGTGTCATTCCCGGTTTACAAAGATTTGTTGGTGATAAGAAGATTATTGTCGTTGGTAATAAGGTTGATTTATTGCCAAAATCAGTTAATAAGAATCGTCTGTTGAACTGGTTGCAACAAAAGAGTAAGGAAAATGGAATCAAGTCAACTGATCAAATTCTAGTTTCAGCTGTTAAAGGAACTAATATTGATGAATTGATGGATATGATTGAAAAATATCGTGATGGTAAAGACGTTTATGTCGTGGGAACAACAAATACTGGTAAATCAACTTTGATTAACCGTATTATCAGTTCTAACTCAGACGTTAAGAATTTGATTACTACATCAAGATTTCCAGGAACAACGCTTGATAGAATTGATATTCCTTTGGATGATGGACACAATTTAGTTGATACACCAGGTATTATTCACAATTATCAATTAGCACATTATTTGAATGCCAAAGATTTAAAGACTATTACACCTAAAAAACCATTACGTCCAGTTACTTTCCAACTTCGTGATGGACAAACAATCTTTGTGGCCGGCTTAGCCAGATTTGATTTCTTGGATTATAAGACAAATGTTACCTTCTATGTTAATCAAGGATTGCCACTCCACAGAACAAAGACAATTAATGCGGATGAATTTTATCAAAAACATTTAGGTGATATTTTAGCTCCACCTACAGAAATTGAATCTTTCCCTAAAATGAAGCAACAAATTTTCTCTGCACATGAGAAATCTGATATTGTTATCTATGGTTTAGGTTGGGTTACAATTCCCGCTGGAAGTAAGGTTAAAGCCTATGTTCCAGATGGTGTCCGTGTCTCAATTCGGAATGCAATTATTTAAGGAGAAACATATGATAATCAAAGGAAAAAAGAATCGTTATTTAAGAAGCCAAGCCGCTACTATGAAGCCAGCTATCCAAGTTGGTCGTGATGGTATCAGTGAGAATCTTTTAAATCAATTAGAACTTTTAATTAATAAAGATGAAATAATTAAGGTTTCATTACTGCAAAATACAATGGTAGAACCTCAGGATTTGATTGATGCTTTGAATGAATTTGATGAACAAATCGTTCATGTTCAAACAATTGGTTCCAAGTTGGTCTTTTACAAGAAGGCACCTAAAATCAAAAATCGTAAATATTCTATTGAATTAGAAAATATGTAATTTAAGTGATGAAAATGGATACTCAAAAACAATTATTGACTAAAGCAAAATTAGAATTTCATAGTAATTTGCCCAAAAAGCATGTTGGAATCTTAGGTGGAACTTTTAATCCTATTCACTTAGGACATTTAGTTATTGCCGAACAAGTTTATGAACAATTGTGTTTGGATAAAGTGTTATTTTTACCTGACAAAGTTCCACCTCATCGTGGTGTACAAAAAACTATCCCTACTATTAGTAGTGATGATCGTATCAATATGATCAAATTAGCTATTAGAGATAATATGCATTTTGACTTAGATTTGACTGATATTCATCGAGGTGGAGTTAGTTATACTTACGAGACTATTAAGCTATTGAAAGAATATAATCCTAATACTGAGTATTACTTTATTATTGGCGGAGATATGGTGGAAAATCTACCTAAGTGGTCTCACATTGAAGAATTGAGACAGATGGTACATTTTGTAGGAGTATGTCGCAAAGGTTTTGAGAAAAAGTCGAAATATCCTATACTTTGGGTAAACACGCCTGAATTAGAAATTAGTTCAAGTATGATACGTGAGCGAGTCAGAAAAGGTCAAACAATAAAATATTTGGTGCCTGATGATGTTGCTTGGTATATAAATGACAGGGGGCTTTATAATGACTGAATTTAATTATGACGAAGTTATGCCAGGAATCGATCGAGACAAGATTCTGGAGCGAATGCGTGATACTTTAAGCGATTTTCGCTATAACCATTGTTTACGAGTAGAAAAAGTAAGTCGCGGACTAGCTGCTGAAAACGGTGGCGATGTCGAACGTGCGGGCTTGGCTGGTTTGTTACACGACTATGCTAAAGAGCGCAGTGATGAAGAATTTATTAATGTTATTAAAGAAAAGAATATGGATCCAGAATTATTAAAATTTAACAATGCTATTTGGCACGGAATTGTTGGTGCTGAAATTGTTAAAGACGAATTGGGTATTTATGATGAAGATGTCTTGAATGCTATCAGAAGACACACAGTTGGTCACACAACGATGACTACGGTCGATAAATGTGTATTTATTGGTGATTTCATTGAACCGAAGAGAAGTTTTCCAGGAATCGATGAAGCTAGACAATATGCTAAAAAATCATTAGATGCTGGAGTAACTTTTGAATTGAAGCACTCATTGGCATACTTAATTGACCGCAATAGAGTGGTATACCCAGAAACATTTGTAAATTATAACTATTGGATCGCAAAAGGAGAATTATAGTTTGGACTCAAAGAATATAATGGAAATTGCTGTTAAAGCAGCGGATGAAAAACATGCTAACGATATTAAGGTTTTGAATATCAGTGGTGTAAGTATTGTGGCTGATTACTTTGTCATTATGGATGCTAGTTCTCAACGTCAAGTTGATGCTATCGTTCAATCAGTTTTGGACAAAGCTGGCGAAAATGACATTGATGTAAGTCACGTTGAAGGAAATCGTAACTCTCAATGGGTTTTGATTGATCTTCATGATGTTATTATTCATGTTTTCACAGCAGAACAACGTGAATTCTACAATTTGGAAAAACTTTGGTCAGATGCCCCTGAAGTAGATATTTCCAATTTGGTAACTGAATAATGATTTATAACTCATTTGCACGTGTTTACAGTGAATTAATGGATGATTCACTGTACGCTAAGTGGGCGCAATATGTAGAACAACAAGTTTCGGATAAAGCAAAAACCTTGTTAGACGTTGCTTGTGGTACAGGTGATTTAACAATCCAATTAGCTGATCGTTTCCAAGTTACGGGAACTGATCTATCTGAAGAAATGTTAAAAATTGCAGCGGAAAAAGCAACCAAAGCCAAAAAGAATATTCCATTTGTTCAAAGTAATATGATGGATTTATTTGATTTCAATAAGTTTGATGTCATCACTTGTTTTGATGATTCAATTTGTTACTTAAAAGATGAAGACGAGCTAGCAGTAGCTTTTAATCAAGCGTATGAGCACCTTAACGAAGGTGGCAAGTATTTGTTTGATGCCCATTCTCTATATCAAATGGATGAGGTTTTCCCAGGCTATATGTTCAATCATCGAGCTGAAGATTCAGCTTTTATGTGGAATAGTTATGAGGGTGAATATCCTCACAGTATTGAGCATGAATTGACATTCTTTAATTGGAATGAAAAGATTCAAGGTTATTCAGTTAATACTGAACTTCATAAGGAGAGAACATATCCAGTTGGGACTTTTGAGATGATTCTTAAGGACATCGGCTTTAAGAATGTCCAAGTTACGGCAGAATTTGGTCAATCAGAAATCAAAGATGATTCAACTCGTTGGTTCTTTGCTGCAGAAAAATAGAGGATTCTATGACAAAAGTCTATGGTTTCGTTGCGGAGTTCAATCCGTTTCACAATGGTCATAAATTATTTATAGATAAAATTAAACAAACGTATCACCCCGATGTATTAATTGCCGTAATGTCTGGTAATTTCGTCCAACGGGGTGATTTTGCTATTTTAGATAAATGGAGTCGAGCACAGATTGCTATCGATAATGGGGTTGATCTTGTTGTTGAATTGCCATTCGCATATGCAGTGGAGTCGGCACAATACTTTGCCCGAGGGTCAATGAAATTATTGCAACTTTTAGAAGTCAATGAACTAGTTTTTGGTACTGAACAAAAATTGGATTTTGATAATTTAGCACAAAAAATAATTCATTCTCGGACTGATTTTCAACAGGATTATCGTTTGAGTTCGGCTGAAAATTTAACTCAGTATTATCAGACCTTAGGAATTGATATTGCTAAGTTGCCCAATCAGCTCTTAGGTTTAAATTATGTAACTCAATTGATTGAGCAGGACTATCCAATTCATGTCAATACGATTCAACGTGTTGCAAGTGAATTTAGTGCAACTGAGATTAGAAAACGGAAGTCTCAAGGGCTCTCATTTGCTGATTTGGTTCCGACAGCAACTGTAAATAATTTCGATAAACAAAAGATTGTGACTTGGGATGATTATTTTCCGTATTTAAAATTTCAAATTCTCAGTCATTCAGTAACCGAATTACACTCTAACTATCAGATGGTTGAAGGTTTGGAGTATAAACTAAAAAAAGAAATTAAATGGAGCCATAATTTTACGGAATTAGTTGAACGTGTAAAATCAAAACGGTATACTATGGCTCGAATCAGGCGGCTGATGATGTATACATTATTAAATGTCAAAAAGTCAGAAATTAATAATGTTTATAATAATCCTTATTTAAGAATATTGGGATTTGATGAACGTGGTAAAAATTATTTAAATGGCTTAAAAAAGGGCAATGTCGATCTGATTACACGAGTTGGTAAAAAAGAACAAAAACATTTAAACTTGGAAGTACGAGCGGATGAGGTTCGTCAGCTCATAACTGAGGAAGAACAAAATTTTGGAAAAATACCTTATATGAAAGGGGTAAATTAATGCTAAATTGGGATGTGCAAGAAGTTCGTCGTTACAAAGACAAACCTTTTACATTTAAAGAAACACTCGATTTAACCAAGGAGATGCAAACACGTTCAGAAGATGTGTTAGCCATTTCTCCCGTAGAGGTTGAAGGTCAGTTATTTAATGACCATGGCTTAGTTATTTCAGATATTAAAGTGGAAACAACACTAAAGGTACCTTCAACTAGAAGTTTATTACCAGTTGAGTTGCCACTGAATATTCGAATTAATGAGGCTTATAATATTGATGATGTAGATGAAGAGGAATTAGAAGACTACAATGTCGTTATTCCTGTTGATGATGATAATCCAACCATCAATGTTTACGAATCGATTGTGGATAATATTTTGTTGAGTATTCCTTCAAAAATTTTAACTAAGAAGGAAGAGGAAGAGAATGTTATGCCATCAGGCAAAAATTGGAGTGTTATTTCTGAAGAAGAGTATAAGAAACAACATGAGGAAGAACATGTTAATCCTGAATTTGCTAAATTAAAAAATTTATTTAATGACGACACAAAGGGGTAGTATTGTTACTGCTCTTTTTTATTTGTATTTATTGGAAATTGAAAATAACACATATAAATCTAATCGCTTTTTTTTACAAAAAAATTGCTAAAAAAGTTCTTTTATATACTCCTTTTTTGTTTTTTTGTTAAGATTAGTATGTGTTAACAAAAATCGGAGGTAATTATTATAATGGCAAAACCACAAATTGGTGTTATTGGTATGGCTGTTATGGGTAAAAATCTTGCCCTTAACATTGAGAGCCGCGGATATGAAGTTGCTATCTACAACCGTACTGGTTCAAAGACAAAAGCAGTTGTTGAGGAACATCCTGAAAAGAAATTGGTACCAAGTTATACAATTGAGGACTTTGTAAATTCACTAGAAAAGCCTCGTCGTATTTTGATGATGGTTAAGGCTGGTGCCGGTACTGATGCTGTTATCAATCAATTATTGCCTTTATTAGACAAAGGTGATGTATTGATCGATGGTGGTAATACATTCTTCGAAGATACTATGAAACGTAATGAACTTTTGGATAAATCAGGAATCAACTTTATCGGAATGGGTGTTTCCGGTGGTGAGTTAGGTGCTCTTCAAGGACCTTCATTGATGCCCGGTGGTCAAAAAGAAGCTTATGATTTAGTTGCTCCTATTTTGGAACAAATTTCAGCTAAAGCCGACGAAGATGGTGCTCCATGTGTTACATATATCGGACCTAATGGTGCTGGTCATTATGTAAAGATGGTTCATAATGGTATCGAATATGGCGATATGGAATTGATCTCAGAAAGTTATAACTTGTTGAAGCACTTATTTAACAATGATGTTAATAAGATTGCTGAAGTCTTCCAAGACTGGAACAAGGGTGAACTTTCAAGTTACTTGATCGATATCACATCACAAATTTTAACTAGAAAAGATGATGAAGGCTCAGATGACTACATCGTCAACAAGATCATGGATAAGGCTGGTAACAAAGGTACTGGTAAGTGGAGTTCACAAAGTGCTCTAGAATTAGGTGTTCCACAATCATTGATCACTGAATCAGTTTATTCACGTTACGTTTCTGCATACAAAGATGAACGTGTTAAGGCAAGTAAGGTTCTTCCTGCACCTGCTACAAAGCCAATCGTTAAAGATATGGACGAATTGGTTGAAAAGATCCGTAAGGCTTTGTACTTCAGTAAGTTGATCAGTTATGCTCAAGGATTTGCCCAAATGAAAGCTGCTTCAGATCATTATGATTGGGATCTACAATATGGTAAGATTGCTCAAATTTGGCGTGCTGGTTGTATCATTCGTGCACAATTCCTACAAAAGATTACAGATGCTTACGATAAAGAACCAAAATTAGATAATTTATTGTTGGACGATTACTTCAAGGGTATCGTTGAAGAATATCAATCAGACGTTCGTGACGTTGTAAGTTTTGCTGTTCAAGCAGGAATTCCTGTTTCAGGTTTCATGGCTGCAATTTCATACTACGATCAATATCGTTCAGAAGTTCTTCCTGCAAACTTAATTCAAGCTCAAAGAGATTACTTCGGTGCTCATACTTATGAGAGAAATGACAAACCAGGTGTATTCCATTACACATGGTATGAAGAACAATAATTAATTTAATATAAAAATGTCCTTAGACATAATCGTTGTATGAATAGCGATTAATTGTCTAAGGCTTTTTTATTAAAAAAACTGAATTTGTTAGGATTTGAATACTTATTTGTACTTTGAAAATATGAATTTTTAAAGGGAGAGAATTTTGTGTCAAAAAGAAATAGAAACTAAACAATTATCGTTAGTTGATAAATTAGCAAATAATGTTGTTTTGAAATCTCATTAGTAAATCTACAATTCTAATTTGTTTTCACTATTTATATTTCTATGAATAGTAAATTAAATTATTAAAATTAAGACGAATTATTGTCTCTTTTTTATTTTTCCAAAAAAATAAAAATAAAAGCTTGTCTTCTTTTAATTTTTGCTATATGTTAAAATCATTAGTGCATTGCCAAGAATCTGGCATATTCAAATTAATGATTAAGCTATAATTAAAGACAATTTAATATTTATGTATGGGAGAAATATATGGCTAAAATACTTGTTATTGAAGACGAAGAGAACATGGCAAAATTCGTTCAACTCGAACTTCAACATGAAAACTATGAAGTAACTGTTGAACGTGATGGTAGAACTGGCCTTGAAGCGGCATTGTCTGAAGACTGGGATTTGATTTTATTGGATCTAATGTTGCCTGAATTAAATGGTATTGAAGTTTGTCGTCGTGTCCGTCAAGAAAAGAACACACCAATTATTATGATGACAGCAAGAGATTCAATTATTGATCGTGTATCAGGATTAGATCATGGTGCTGATGATTATATTGTTAAGCCTTTCGCTATTGAGGAATTGCTTGCAAGAATTCGTGCTTTGTTAAGACGTATCGATTTAGACATCGATGTAACTAGAAACAATGATCAAGTTCTTAAGTATAAGAATTTGGTAATTGATAAGACAACACAAACCTTGAAGCGTAATGGTGAAGTAATTGATTTAACACGTCGTGAATATGATTTGTTGAGTGTTTTGATGGAAAACGTTGGAACCGTTTTGAGTCGTGATGACTTATTAGAGCGCGTTTGGGGAACAGGTTCTTCAACTGAGACTAACGTTGTAGATGTTTATATTAAATATCTACGTAATAAAATTGATCGTTCAGGTGCACCAAGTTATATTTCAACCGTTCGTGGTAAAGGATATGTGATGAGACGATGAGAATTTCCATTAGATTCAAGTGGACAGCATTGATTTCAATAGTTATTTTAATGGCTTATATTTTTGTAGGCGTTTTAGCTATGCGGACTGTCCAAAATGTTGCATCCGTAAATGAGATTCATTCTTTTACAAATAAATTGTTGATCGGTGGCGTCATCGTTTTCGTTATTGGTGTTCTTTTGAGCTATTTTGCGGTAACGATGGTTTTGAACGACTTGAAGCGAATCAATAAGACTATCGATGATTTAAATAAAAAGCCTGATTCTGATTCTAGAATTAAGTTACGTAAGAGAAATGATGAAATTTACGATTTAACAGTCAATATCAATAAAATGTTAGATCGAATGCAAGCTTACACGAATCAACAAAAGGAATTCGTGGAGGATGTTTCGCATGAATTGAGAACACCAGTGGCTGTTTTGGAGGGACATTTGAGTATGTTACAACGTTGGGGAAAAGATGATCCTCAAGTTTTGAATGACTCAATTAATTCTTCATTACAAGAATTGAAACGTATGCAGTCCTTAATTCAAGAGATGCTTGATTTAACTAGAGTTGAACAAATCGATAGTGCCTATTTGGAGCAAACAACAGAAGTCAAACCATTATTTACCCAAGTTTATAATGATTTTAAAATGTTGCATCCCGATTTTGTTATTAATTTTGATGACGATATTCGTGAGGGTAGCAAAGTTAAAATTTATCGTAATCACTTGGAACAAGTGTTGGTCATCTTACTGGATAATGCCTTCAAATATTCCGCTGATCGAAAAGAAATAAATTTTGCAGCTTCGACTAATTCAGCTTTGCTGGAAGTTGTAGTTCAAGATTATGGCTTAGGAATCGCAAAAAAAGACCTTAAACGTATTTTTAACAGATTCTATAGAGTTGACAAGGCTCGCTCTAGAAAACGCGGAGGAAACGGATTAGGGCTTTCTATCGCCAAAAGATTGATTGAAATCTATCATGGTAGTTTGGAAGTAGAAAGTGTTGTCGGTTCAGGAACAGTTTTCAAGATTGAATTGCCACTTATCCAGGAAACTCCTGTTGAGGATGAAACGTCTAAAGGTGAATAATTATAAATGAATAGACATCTACTAGAGAAATATATCTCTGGTAGGTGCCTTTTTATGTTGCAGGTTATTTCCAAAGTTCAAGTCAAAAGTATATTATTAAGATACAATTCCAAGGGGAGGAAGATATTTTGAGTAAGAAAGCACTGTTAATTGGCGTAATGTGTTTACTACTAATTAGTGCCGGTTGTGCAAATAAGGCCGATGCGGATAAATCAACTTCTAACGTCAAGGCCACGGAAACTACAGAAAAAACAGTAGACTACACGAGCTTATCTCAATCAGAAAAAAATGAATTAACGTTTTTATTCACTAGAAGTAGTCAAGATCCAGTATCAGTGGATTTGAAAATTATTAATCGTACTAATAAAAATATAAGTTTTATCAATTCTGATTTTATCTTATTGCATACGAAAAGCGACAAAGTGAGAGCTGATAAAGATGGTGATAGTACTATTAGTTCTAATAGTACTAAGACAGTAAAGAATTTATTTGAAGATGTTGAATTGAGTGAATTTCAGACAGTAGGTTTATTTGTTTATAAAAATGAGGATAATGAGTTGGCTTATAGTGAAACAGCCAAGTTAAGTTCTCGTTCATCTAATTTGACTAATAGTAGTTTGGAAAATTCATATAAGCAGGCTACTAAAGCAGCTAAGGAAGCTAAACGAGTAACGAAATCAACTAGTTCTGAAACCGAAGATTCTAAGAAAAACAGTACTGATACCAATACTAATGCTAATACTACGGATACGAATGTTAATGATTCAACAAATACAAATACTGATAGTAGCAATAGTACTGATAATAAGACTAACAATAATAATGACTCTTCATCAGTTGGAACTGTTAGTTCTGTTCAGGCGATTAATATGGTTAAAAGTCATGATGGTAATACTGATAAGAAATATGCTGTGATCGTTGATCAAAATGGCGGTACAGCTAAGACATATACTGATAGTAATGGTCAATCTGTTTATTGGATTCATTCAAGTGATAGTGACGGATCATCTGGTGATGATTGGACGGTTTATCCAAATGGGACAGTAATGCATGCTAAACCAAATCTATAGAGTAAAAAAAGAGGTTGTAAATTCATTAGAATTTACAACCTCTTTTTTGATTATTTTTTGTTACGATTTTGTTTACCCTTGTTTAATTCACGGATGTTCTTGTGAAGCTCTTTTTCTTCAGCTTGTTGAGCACTACCAGCAGGGGAACTAGGAGCAGCCCCACCGTTTAAGATACTATCAAGCATTTCTTGAGTAACCACGACTTTAACCGGATGCTTAGCTAAATCAGCATCGGTTTGTTTTCTAATTCTTGGAGTTACGATGTAGTTAGTAATCAATTGCTGGATAACGATAACAACACCACCAACCAAGAAGTAAAGAGCAAGTGCGGCAGATAGGAAGATTGAGAAGAAGAAAGTCATCAATGGACTGACCATCATCATTGTTTGCATTTGTTTTCTTTGTTCTGGTGGAACGATTTGTAATGACATCCAACTTTGAATGACATAGAACAAAGTTGCAATAATGGCAATGACGATACTTGGTTTACCAAGTGGAATATTTAAGAAAGTAGCAGAAGCAATTTCTTTAGAATATTGTACGGCCTGATAAATACCCATCAAAATAGGCATTTGTAGCAATAATGGTAAACAACCCATACCACCAGTCAAGCTAAGATTATTCTTTTTATAAACATCCATCATTAAAGCACTAATTTTTTGTTGTGCAGCTGGATCTTTAGCTTTCTTTTGTGCAGCTTGAATCATCTTCAACTGTGGTTGTACGGCACGCATTTTTTCCTGTTGAGTCGTTGACTTGTATTGTTGATTCAATGATAGAGGAACCAATACTAGACGAACGATAAAGGAAATAATAACAATACCCCATGCGTAGGCATTTTTACCACCAATAGTTTGAGCCGTCTTTAGGATTAACTTTTGGAATGGAGTTCCAATCCATTTGTAAACAATTCCGTAGGGCCCACTAGTAGGGGCATGTAAATTTGCAGCTGTTTGCTGCGCACACCCCGTCAAAACTAGTGTCAGTACTAAAACTAACGAAAGTACTGATAGATATTTGACGTATTTTTTATTCAATTAATAAACCACCCTTTTAGTCGTATATACTGTAATATACGTTAACTCATTTGACGTTTCAACCAATCACAGTAAATTTTTTGTAATGTTGTAAGTCGTCAGAAAAAGTATAGTCCAATTTTCTGACTTTTCCAAAGGGTGATGGCGAAGATTTAACACGATTTAAAAAAACGTAGAGTTCTTTTTGGGGTGCTTCAGCTTCAATGGACACGGAACCGTCGATTTCATTTCGGACAGTTCCAGTTACGCCCAATTCAACTGCAACTTGCAAAGTTGAGTATCGAAAACCCACGCCCTGTACTAAACCATCAACATTAATAGAAAGATGTTTCACAACTAATCACCTCACATCATCTTATGTGTTAGTATTTATATTATAGAACAAGAGGGATGAGACACATATGAAATATATTGAATCTAAGAAAAATGATGAAATTAAGCAATTAAAGAAATTAGCATCAACAAAGTACATTAGAAAAACAGGAACTTACATGGTAGAAGGTTTTCACTTAGTACGTGAAGCCGATGAATATGAACAAGATTTTGTTCAAGTATTAGTTACTGAGAAGTATGCTGAGGATCGCTTGGTTAAGAAATACCACGATATCGCTGTGACTGTTTCAGAAGAAGTAGCTAAAGAACTATCTGAGACAAAGACTCCACAGGGAATCTTTGCTATTCTTAAAGTAAATAATACAGAATCATTGTCAGCTATTACCGGAAAATGGGTTATGTTAGACGATGTTCAAGATCCTGGTAATGTAGGAACTATTGTTAGAACTGCTGATGCTGCCGGATATGATGGCGTTATTACTAGCTTGGACTCGGCCGATTTTTATCAACCAAAAGTTCAACGCTCGATGCAAGGTAGTCAATTCCATTTACCAATCTATCGTATGGATATTCATAAGGCTATCGATATGGCTAAAGAATCAGAATTAACAATCTATGGTTCTGAAGTTAATGAGCAAGCTAAACCTTACAACGAATTAGAAAAGCTTGATAACTATGCTTTAATTATGGGTAACGAAGCTCATGGTGTGACACAAGATGTCCTCAATGCTTGTGACGAAAATATTTATATTCCAATTTTAGGAAAAGCTGAATCACTAAATGTGGCTGTAGCAGCTGGGGTATTGATGTACGGACTACAAACACTTTAAAAACTTGCGAAACTTTTTGGTTTTTGTATAATTAGTCATATGAAAATAGTTTAAACTTTGATGAAAAGTAGTAACTTGGGATTTCATAACAGGAAGAGTCGTTGACTGAGAAGACTTGATGAATGAAAGAGTGAATTCACTTTCTGAGTTTATAAGTTGGTTACTATATAACCTTTGAGTGCATGTATTAAACATGAACTAGGGTGGTACCGCGAGTCCTCGTCCCTTATTTGGGATGAGGACTTTTTTTATGCAGAAAGTTCGTTAAAGAGATTGCAAACATTTGAAGATAACAATAAAAAAGTAATGCAGGAGGAAAACTATGTCATTAGATGATAAGCTCAAAAGCTTAAGAGAAAATGGTATCGATGAGGCTAAGCGTGCCCAAAGACTTCAAGAATTAAATGATCTAAGAGTTAACTTATTAGGAAAGAAAGGCCCAATTACTAAAGCCTTACGTGGAATGAAAGACGTTCCAGCTGAGCAACGTCCTGAAATTGGTACTTTAGCTAATAATGTTAAGAAAGATATCCAACAAGCTATTGAAGAAAAAATGACTGAGTTGAATGAAAAATTGGTAGCACATCAACTTGAAGAAGAAAAAATTGATGTTACTTTGCCAGCCGCTAAACAAATTCAGGGAACTAAACATATTTTGAATCAAACAATTGAAGACATCGAACAATTTTTCATCGGTTTAGGCTATGAAGTTGCTCCAGGTTATGAAGTTGAAGAAGATCACTATAATTTTGAAAGATTAAATATTCCTAAGGATCATCCTGCTCGTGATATGCAAGACACATTCTATTTGTCAGATGAATTATTGATGAGAACTCAGACTTCAGCTCAAGAAGGTCGTGACATGGAAGCTCATGATTTTACTAAGGGTCCTTTGAAGATGATCTCACCAGGTGTGGTTTATCGCCGTGATGATGATGACGCTACTCATTCACATCAATTCCATCAAATCGAAGGTTTAGTTGTTGATAAGAATATCAGTATGGCTGATTTAAAGGGTACTTTGGAAGCTTTGTGTCGTCATGTCTTTGGTGCACAGCGTGAAATTCGTTTCCGTCCAAGTTACTTCCCATTTACCGAACCATCAGTTGAAGTTGATGTTTCGTGTTTCAATTGTGATGGTAAAGGCTGTCGTATTTGTAAGTATACTGGTTGGATCGAAGTTTTAGGTGCCGGTTTGACACATCCTAATGTTTTGAAGATGTCAGGGATTGATCCTAACGAATACAGTGGTATGGCTTTTGGTCTTGGACCTGAACGTTTTGCCATGCTTAAATACGGAATCAACGATATTCGTGATTTTTATCTAAATGATGTTAGATTCCTAGAACAATTCAAAGGAGTAAATTAAGATAATGAAAATTTCTGTTAATTGGTTAAAAGAATATATTCCTGTCACACATACTGTTGAAGAAATGGCTAATAAAATTTCTCTAACTGGTATCGAATCAAGTCCTGTTGAATTGGGAACAGAATTAACAGGTTTGGTTGTAGGTCATGTTACAAGTGTTAAACCACACCCTGATTCAGATCACTTAAAAGTTTGCATGGTTGATATTGGTGAAGATGAGGATGTCCAAATCGTTTGTGGTGCTCCTAATGTGGCTGCGGACCAATATGTAATTGTAGCTACACATGGTGCTCATTTACCAGATGGCGTCAGAATTAAGCGTGGTAAATTACGTGGTCAAGAGTCAAATGGAATGATCTGTGGTTTGGATGAAGTTGGTGTGCCTGCTAAATATATGCCTGAAGAATTTGAAAATGGTATTTATGTTTTCGATGAACCACAAAAACCAGGTACTGCTGTGTATGATCTGTTAGGTTTGAAGGACAAAATGGTTGATATCGATATCACACCTAACCGTGCTGATACTTTGGGTATGCGTGGTGCAGCATGGGAAATTGGTGCTACTTATGATGAAAAGCCTAATTTCAAAAAACCAGAATTAAATGCTGATAAAATCAAAGATTTAAATGAAGTTGATGTAGAAGTTGAAGAAAAATCTTTAGTGCCTGATTACTTATTACGTGAATTGAAGGATGTTAAAGTTGGTAAGAGTCCACTTTGGATGCAAAGAAGACTCTGGAATCAAGGTATTCGTCCAGTCAACAGTGTAATTGATGCTGCTAACTACGTTATGATCGAATATGGTCAACCAATTCAAGCTTATGATTTGGATAAACTAGTTGAAAAGAAATTGGTCATTAAAAAGGCTCAAGATGGTGACAAATTAAAATTGGCTGATGAGGATAAGGTCTTAAATCATAATGATCTGATTATTGCATCTGGTGAAGATATTCTTGGAGTTGCTGGGATTGTTAATGGTACAGTTGCTCAAGTAGATGAGAATTCTAAGAATATCTTACTAGAGGCTGGTGTATTTGATGGAGCCAGTGTTCGTAAGACAGCACAAAGACACGACCTACGCGATGATGCTTCAAATCGTTTCGAAAAGGGCGTTGACAATGGTATTGTTTCTGAAGCTTTAGTTCGTGCCACACAATTGGTTGATGAAATTAGTGGTGCTAAAGAGATTTCAAAGGAAATTGTTGGTAATTATACAGAAGCTAAACCAACTGTTATTGAAGGTAGTGTTTCTCACATCAACCACCTGATGGGCTTAGAACTATCGACCGATGAAATGGTGGGTATTTTGGATCGTTTAGGCTTTAGCGTAAAAGTTGATGGCGACAAGATCACTGTCACTATTCCAACTCGTCGTTGGGATATGGCGATTGAAGCCGATCTTGTGGAAGAAGTTAACCGTATTTACGGATATGAAAATTTACCTAACACTTTGCCTGCTGGTATGGAAACACGTGGTGGTTACAGTCAAAAACGTGAATTCAGTAATAAATTACGTGATGTTTTACTCGGTGAGGGAATGGATGAAGTTATCAACTTTTCATTGTTAAGTAAAAAAGAAGTTGACGACTTTAATACGTTGAACACTGAATATACTAAGTTATTGCATCCAATGACTGAAGATCATGAATATTTGAGAAATAGTTTAATTCCAGGATTAGTTCGTAACATTGCATACAATCAAGCTAGAAATAATAATGATTTAAGTATTTTTGAACAAGCTCGTATTTTTGCACGTCCAAAGGGTCAAACCCGTCCTAATGAAATTGAATATCTCTCTGGTGCTATCAGTGGCAATGTGATAAGTGATTCATGGAATACTAAATCTCAAAAAATTGATTTCTATTATCTCAAAGGGATTGTTGACGAAGTATTATCATTTACTAATGCTGATGCTAAATTTGAGTATGAAGCTACGGCCGACTATGCAAATATGCATCCAGGTCAAACTGCCAAGATTTTGGCTAACGGTCAAGTAGTAGGCTTGATTGGTAAATTACATCCTAAGTATCAAAAGGATCATAATGTTGATGAAACATTTGTTTTCGAATTGAATATTGATGCTCTCTTTGAACTAAACGAGAAGAGTATTAAATCTCAAAGCGCTCCAAAATATCCAAGTGTTAGTCGTGATTTAGCTATTCTAGTTAAGAGCGATGTTGAAAATGCCCAAATTATTTCAGACATCTATGAAAATGGTGGCAAGTATTTGAATAATGTAACGATTTTTGATGTTTATGAGGGCAAGAATATTAAGACAAACTATAAGTCATTGGCTTATCATCTAGAGTTTTTGAATCCAAATGATACCTTGACTGATGAAGAAGTTGAAAAGGCATTTTCATTAGTTAAAGATAGTTTGGTTGAAAAATTTAATGTGGAAATTAGATAATTATTCCAAAACTAATGGTATAATTCTAATAAATTAACTCGGGAGGCTGTGTCTTGAGCCAGAAGGACGAAAAAAAAGAAGCATTAAAGCAAGAATCAACTGATAAAATGAAAACTCGCGCTGAGGAACGATCTGTAGCTAATCATATTGCCTATTGGATTGTTGGCGTGATTGCTGTTTTGGCGGTTGTTGTTGCTATTATTGGCTTCAATTATGTAAACAGTTCATTGCAACCATACAATGCGAATAGTAAAGATGATATTGTCGTTAATATTCCTGTTGGTTCATCAAGTAAAGAAATTGCCAAAACACTTGAAAAGGACAAAATCATCAAGAGTGCGACAGTCTTTAATTTCTATATAAAGGCCCAGAACTATAATGATTTTCAAGCTGGATATTATACTTTCAAGCAATCAATGGATATGAATTCTATTGTTAAGCAATTGCAAAAGGGTGGAAGTGCTCAACCAACTGGAACGGCTAAAGATACTGTGTTAGTTCGTGAAGGTGTTACAATCGATCAGATTGGTGATCAAATTCAAAAGAGTACTAGCTTTACGAAAAAGGATTTCTTAAAGTTGATGAAGAATGAAAAATTCATGAAACAACTACAAAAGAAATACCCACAATTGCTAAATTCAACAATGTCCAGAAAGAATGTTAGATATCATCTTGAAGGTTATTTGTTCCCAGCTACATACAGTGTTTACAAAGGATTGAGTTTGAAACAATTAGTTGGTCAAATGGTTGAAAAGGATAATGATATGCTACAGCCATACTTCTCAACAATTAAAGAGAAGGGCTATTCTGTTCAAGAAGTTCTAACCTTAGCATCATTGGTTGAACGTGAAGGTGTTACAAAGGCAGATCGTGGAAAGATTGCTGGTGTCTTCCTTAACCGTTTAGATGTTGACATGCCTATACAATCTGATATTTCTGTTATGTACGCTTTGAATACACATAAGACTAAACTTACGTATAAGGATGTTAGAGTAAAATCACCATATAATTTGTACAAGAATACCGGTTATGGTCCTGGACCATTCAATACTCCAAGTATTCAATCAATAGAATCCGTCTTGAATCCAACTGACAGAGATCAAAATTATCTCTACTTTGTTGCAGATTTGAAGAGTGGTAAGGTATATTATTCACGTACACTTGCAGAACATGAGAAGAAAGTAGCTGCTCTTAACCAGTAGTATTTATAGTGAATTAAGAAATGTCATCTAATCATGGTTGATTAGATGACATTTTAAAATTAGAATATTAATAAATGATTTTTTAGAAATGAGGAAGTTATAAAATGGCAGATAAAAGTTACCCTATGACAGCTGAAGGTAAGAAAAAGCTCGAAGAAGAATTGGAAAATTTAAAGAAGGTTAAACGTCCAGAAGTAATCAACAGAATTAAGATTGCTAGAAGTTTTGGTGATTTATCTGAAAATTCTGAGTATACTTCTGCTAAAGATGAACAAAGTGTTGTTGAATCACGTATTTCACAAATTATTGAAATGCTACAATACGCTAATGTCATTGATACTGATGAAGTTGCTAGTGATGAAATTTCTATTGGTAAAAAGGTTACCGTTCAAGAAGACGGTGAAGAACCTGATGTTTACACGATTGTTGGTGCTGCTGAATCAGATCCTGATAGTGGTAAAATTTCAAATGACTCACCGATTGCTAAAGCTTTGTTAGGTAAGCATACAGGTGACGTTGTTACTGTTGAGACACCTGTTGGCAGTTATGATTTGACTGTTAAGTCCGTAGAAGTTGCTTAGTGAAGACGTTTTCTGTTATGTTTACCTTATAAAATATTGAGGTGACAATAATGAAAATTGAAATAACTGATGAAGCTTCTAAATGGTTCCGTGAGGAACTTGATTTGGTTCCTGGGGATGGAATCCATTTCTATGGTAAAGTATATGGTAAGACAATGGTTCATGATGGTTTTTCAATTGCTATGCGAAAAGAAAAACCAATTGATCCGGAGTCTAGCACTGTAGTTGATGGAATTACATATTTTATTACCGATAGTGATACTTGGTTTTTTGCTAGATATGATCTGTTGGTTGAATATGATCCTAAACTAGATGGACCCAATTACATTTTTAAATCTAATGAATAACTATTCGCTTTTTTGAAGGATAATATGAGAAGAATACTTGATATATTAAAGAAAAGAACAGGTAGTCAAGCGAAGTCTACTATTCCATTTCGTCTAAACCTGCTTTTTTTTATTGTCTTTGTTCTATTTGCCATGTTAGTTGGACAACTTGCATATTTACAAATCGTTTATGGTGGTAAATTTCAAGCTGAAGTTAACCGAACAGACAAGACAGTAATGACAGGCAGTGTACCTCGTGGAATGATCTATGATTCTAAAGGTAGACTATTGGTAGGTAATTCAACACAAAACGCTATTACATACACAAAGAGTGGTAGCGTTAAGTCGACAGATATCTATCAAATCGTTAACAGATTGACTAAATATTTAACCGTTGAGAAAACTAATTTAACTAACCGTGATAAGGCTGATTATATTCTGTCAGCACCAGGTAAATCAGCTAAAGTTATTAAGCAGATGCCTAAATCATATCGTGTTAATTCAAGTGGAGACGCCTTAACATCTACTAAAATTTATGCAAATGAAGTTAAATATGTTGAACAACAAGGTATTCATTTGAATGATAAAGACCTTCAAAGGGCCACTTTATTTAAGAAAATGAGTTCAGCTTATTCACTTTCTACAGTCTTTTTGAAGGATAAGAATTTAACCGCTAAAGAGATCGCTGAAGTTAGTGAACATTTAACAGAGTTGCCTGGAATTAGTATTGGTAGTAACTGGGAACGTGATTATCCACAAGGGACATCTATCGAAAGTATTATCGGTGGAGTTTCTACAGAACAACAAGGTATTCCTGATGATGAATTAAATACTATGTTGGCATCTGGTTATTCTCGTAATGACCGTGTTGGTACGAGTTATTTGGAAAAGAGTTATGAATCAATTCTTTCTGGTACTAAGAGTAAACGTGAAGTACAAGTGGGTTCTAATAACCAGATTAAGAAGAGTAAAGTTGTTTACAAAGGTCAAAAGGGTGGAAACCTTAATTTGACTATTGATTCATCTTTCCAAAAGAAAGTACAAGATGCTTTAAATACGCAATACAGTGCCGCTAAGTCTGCTGGTATTACACAATACTCTGATGGTGCTTATGTTGTTGCTATGAATCCTAAGACCGGAGCTATCTTGGCTATGGCCGGGGTTCACAATAATCCTAAGACTGGTAAAACTAGTGAAGATGCCTTAGGTGTTATCAATCGTACCTTCGTAATGGGTTCTGCCGTTAAGGGTGCAACTGTTTTAGGTGCCATGATGGATGGAGTTATTTCACCATCTAACAATACTTTGGCCGATGAACCAATTTACTTGCCTGGTACTCCAGTTAAGAAGTCTGTTTACCCAATTGGTACCTTCAGTAGCTTGAGTGCTGTACAAGCCCTTCAGTTCTCATCTAATGAGTACATGATGGCTTTGGCAATGAAGGAAGCTAATGCTAAATATACAGCAAATACTTATATTAAAATGGATTCAGATATCTTTTCTAAATTGAGAGGTTATTTCAATCAATTTGGATTAGGTGTGAAGACTGGTATTGATATTTCCGGTGAAACAAAGGGTATCGAAGGTGCTACACTTAATAGTTCTGGTGAATTGAAGACTGGTTCTGCACTGGATTTGTCTTATGGAAACTATGACGCCTATACTTTAATTGAAATGGCTCAATATATTTCAACTATTGCTAATGGTGGCTATAGAATGAAACCATATATTGTACAATCGATTCAAAAGACTAAAGATGATGGTACTAAAGGTGCCTTGACTTCAGTTACACAACCTAAGGTCTTGAACAAAGTTGGATTCACTAATGATGAATTAGACGTTGTTAAGAGAGGTATGTATGCCGCTGTTCACGGTAGTGGTTACTGGACTACTGCTACTCGTTTGGCCAATATTAAGCCAGCTGTAGCCGCTAAGACTGGTACTGCTCAGTCATTCTACTATGACCCTGATAATCCAAGCAGTGATCCTCCTGAAACAATTACTACTAGTTTAGTTAGTTTTGGACCTTATAGTGATCCTAATATTGCGATGGCTATTGTGTTCCCTAATTTAACTAGTGAAAGTGGATCATATCCACAATTACTTGCAAAACAGATATATACGGATTACTATAAGATGACAGGACAGAAATAAATCCTGATTTGACCTTTTAAAATACCGTAAAAAATGATATATTTAATTAGTTGAATTTAGTTAAGTATTTATGAAAGGATGTTCCAAAGATGAGAGTAAACATAACAATGGAATGTACTTCATGTCATGAACGTACATATCTAACAAACAAGAGCAAACGTAACAACCCTGATCGCCTTGAACTTAAGAAGTATTGTCCACGCGAACGTACTGTTACATTGCATCGTGAAACAAAATAAACAACAGGTTAAAATTCCTGTTGTTTTTTTTTACTAGGATTGGGAGTGATTAGTTGGATAAAGTAAGCTTTAGAAAGAAGCAAATTGATCTGGTTAGTGCTTTTATGAAATCTGACAAGGCACAAAAAGAGATCAATAATATTTATTTTCAGCTTTTTAATGATTTAGATTTTCAAAATGCACCAAGTGTTGGAATTACTTTAAGTATGAATGATGAAATTCCGACGTTCCCGATCATCAATCAGTGTTGGGAAATAGGCAAGGAAGTTTATATTCCAAAGACTTTTGCCGATCATTCAATGACTTTTGTTAAGTATACGAAAGATACTGAAATCGAAGAGAGTCCTTTTGGTGTTCGTGAACCAAAGAATTATGAAAATAATTTAATGGATCCTCCTGATCTTTTAATTGTTCCAGGTCTAGCCTTTTCTAAGGATAGGCATAATCGTTTAGGATTTGGTGCAGGATGTTTTGATAGATATCTGGCTAAGTATCCAACTAAGACTATCTCTTTAGCATCTTCACAGCAATATTATGAAAAAGCACAGTGGCCGATTTATGTATTAGATAAACCAATAGATAAAATCATTTTAGCTAAGACAGATAAGGATCAACAAAATGTTTAATCGACAGAGTAATGCATATGTAACATGGACACTCTTGGTATTGACTATCGGAGTTTATCTGGTTGAAGTTCTAGCTGGAGGCTCACAGAATAGCAATACTTTGATGACAATGGGTGCCATGACGAATGCAAGTATTCAGACTGGTGACTGGTGGCGTTTAATTACACCAATATTTTTACACTTAAGTGTCTTCCATATTTTCATGAATGGGTTTACACTATTATATGTTGGTCAAATATTGGAGCCCATGATAGGTCATTGGCGCTTTTTAACAATTTACCTTTTAAGTGGTATCACTGGTAATTTAGCAAGTTTTGCTTTTGGAAGTGATAATGCAATTTCAGTGGGTGCTAGTACTTCGATTTTTGGTCTCTTTGCGGCTTTCTTAGCTTTGGGATTCATATATCGTGAAAATAGATTTATGACTGAAATTGGTAAGAGTTTTCTAGGCTTAATTGTCGTTAATTTACTTTTGGACTTATTAATGCCTAGTATTAATATTTGGGGGCATCTTGGTGGTGCACTTGGGGGATTGTTCTTAGGATATACCTTAGGTTTGCCTGGTATACAACGTCCTAAGATGATTTTTAGAATATTATCTCTAGTTGTTTTAGTCGTAATTTCTTACTTTATGTATACAAAAGGTATGATAGTTTATGGATGAGATGAGTTTTAGAACTCTTTATGACGTTCAACAACTTCTAAAAAGATATGGCACTTTTGTTCACGTTGGTAAAAGAATGTGGGATATAGAGCTTATGTTTATTGAAGTTAAGCGTTTATATGAGAGTCAAATGATCGACAAAAAGACCTTCATTAATGCTCAATTGGTCTTAAAACGTGAGCATAGAATAGAAGAAGAGAAAGAAAAGGACAGATCAAAGTGACAGACAAAAAGTTAATCGGTGTTGACCTTGGTGGTACAACAATTAAATTTGCTATTCTTACTGAAAAAGGTGAGATTCAACAAAAATGGAGTATTGAAACAAATATTCTATCTGACGGACAATTAATTATTCCTGATATTATTGATTCAATCAATCATCATCTTGATATGTACGGCATGAGTGCTGATCAATTTGATGGAATTGGTTTGGGTTCACCTGGTACTATCGATCATGAAAAAGGAACAATCAAGGGTGCCTACAATCTTAACTGGACTAACGAAGTTTATCCAGTTCGCGACATTGAAAAGGGAACAGGTCTTCCTGTAACTATTGAAAATGATGCTAATGTTGCAGCACTTGGTGAAAGATGGCAAGGTGCTGGTAATAATGCTAAAGATGTTGTCTTCGTAACACTTGGTACTGGTGTTGGTGGTGGTATCATCGCCAATGGTCAATTATTACAAGGTGCTAATGGTGCAGCAGGTGAAATCGGTCACGTTACCGTTGATCCTAACGGTTTCATGTGTACATGTGGTAAGAGAGGTTGTTTGGAAACAATCGCTTCTGCTACTGGTATCGTTCGTGTCGCTAGAGATCGTGCTTCAGAGTATGCTGGAGATTCAGAATTGAAGGCTATGCTTGATGATGGTCAAGATATTTCTGCTAAAGATGTTTTCGATTTAGCTAAAAAAGATGATGATCTAGCATTGATCGTTGCTGATTATGTTTGTGATTCACTTGGATTTGTTTTAGGTAATATCGCTAATACTTTGAATCCTAAATATGTAGTTATCGGTGGTGGTGTTTCTGCTGCTGGAGAATTCCTTCTAAACAAAGTAGACAAAGCTATGCGTAAGAATGAATTTGCTACAATCAAGGACTCAACTGAACTAAGACTTGCTAGTCTTGGTAATGGTGCAGGTGTTATCGGTGCTGCTTCATTGATTAAAGTTGGTTAGGGGTTTGTGTTAATGCAAGTATTAAATGCAGTTTTGTACGTTATTGTAATAGGATTTATCATCTATTGGGTCGGCTCATGGCTTTATTATTGGTATAAAGGTAGACAAATGGGTGGCTCACTTGATCAAAAAACCTTTGAAAAAACAATGAGAAAAGCTCAAATTGTTGATTTGAGAGAAAAAAATGCATTCGATGCAAAACATATCCTTGGTGCTAGAAGTCTTCCTTATACGCAGTTAAAATATAATGAGGGCGAATTGAGACCAGATCTTCCTGTATATTTATATGCAGATAGTAAGAATATTTGTGTTCGTGCTGCCATCAAGTTAACAAAAAAATGGGGCTTTACTGACGTTAAGTGGTTAGAGGATCGCTTTTCCGATTGGGAAGGTCAAACTAAAAAAACTACTAAGCTATAAAAAAATGCTGTGCAGAAAAAATTCTGACACAGCATTTTTTATTGTTTAGTAATTAATTAACCTTGATGTGCTTGAAGACTCTTACGATTTGCACGTCTGCGGTTTTCTTCAACTCGTTCGTTTTCTTCGTTTTCAGGTTCGATAACCTTTTTCTTGAATGCATGTAGTGCACCATAAACGGCTGTTGCTGTTGTTAATGAACCAACAAGAAAGCCTTTAACAAAACGAAAATGTTTTTGATTTTTTGCCATAATATAATTCCTCCTGTCTTTAGTTCTCATTATGGCTTATTTCCTTTAAAATATCTATAAAAGACTATATTAAGTGGGGTAATTTTTTGAAAAAAGTTATAGCAATTGTCGGTCCAACGGCAGTGGGAAAAAGTGCGTTGGGGCTAAAATTGGCTCAAAAGTTTCATAGTGAAATAATTTCCGGTGATTCGATGCAAATATATCGTCATCTAGATATTGGTACTGCCAAGGATTCACCAGCTGAATTAAAGGCTGTACCACATCATTTGGTTGATATTTGTGATCCAGATCAACGTTATACAGTTAAAAATTTTCAAGAACGTGCCAAAAAAATAATTATAGATTTAAACGAGCAGGGAAAGGTTCCATTCGTTGTTGGAGGAACTGGGTTTTATTTGAGTTCGTTGATAAATAATCTTAATTTAGGTGGTAGTTCTACTGGAGATGACAAAGTACGACAAGAGTTGCTTGAAATCGAAAAGGACGATGGCGTAAATAAGTTGCAGGCAATTTTGAAATCGGAAGATCCGATTGCTTATCAAAAAATTGATATTGAAAATTCTCGAAGATTAATTCGAGCAATTGAAGTAATACGTACTACTGGCAAATCAATAATCAATCAAAATAATGGTAATAAATGGGCTGATTTTTATTTAGTCGGTTTGACTGATGCTCGTCCTAAGTTATATGAACGAATAAATCAACGAGTTGATAAAATGGTGGAAATGGGACTACTAGATGAAGCAGAATATGTTTTTAATCATCGTGAAACGTTTGTCCAAGCTAAGAATGCTATCGGTTACAAAGAACTATTTCCCTATTTTGAACAGAAAGCCTCTTTAGAGAGTTGCTTAGATGAAATCAAGAAAAATTCTCGTCATTTTGCCAAGCGTCAATTTACATATTTCCGTAATCAAATGGATGTAGATTGGTATAATATTAGTGATGATAATAATTATCAAGAAACAATCGAGAAAAATATCATAAAATTTGTAGGAGGGCACAATGACTAAATGGAACGCAGCATTTCCAGATAAATTAAAAGAGGTTATCAAAGAAACTGATGAGATGATTGCTCCAAAATTAGCTGAAATTGATGAGCAAGTTTTGGATAATCAAAATAAAGTCTTAGAAGCCTTTAGAAAAGAAAGCATTGATGAGAGTAGTTTGCTAGGTACGACTGGTTATGGGGATGACGATCGTGGTCGTGACCAATTGGAAGATGTCTATTGCGATGTTTTCAAGACTGAAGCAGCTTTAGTACGTCCACAATTTGTTTCAGGTACACATACTTTGGCAACGGCACTTTTTGGTATGCTTCGTCCAGGAGATAATTTACTTTACGTTACAGGCGAACCATATGACACAATGCAAGAAGTTATTGGAACTGCTGGTAACAAAAAGGGTTCTTTGATCGATTACAAGATTGGTTTTGATTACGTTGAAATGGATGGCGACAAGGTTAACTTTGATTTGATGAAGAAGAAGATCAAAGAACAGAATCCTAAAGTTATTGCTATTCAAAGATCTCGTGGTTATTCGGTACGTAAGAGTTTGACAGTTAAAGAAATTGCAGAGATTATCAAACAAATTAAAACCGTTTCCGATGCGATTATCTTTGTTGATAATTGTTATGGTGAATTTTCCGAAACAGTTGAACCTACTGAAGTAGGTGCTGATATTATGGCCGGTTCATTAATCAAGAATGCTGGTGGTGGTTTGGCCAAAGTAGGTGGCTATATCGTCGGTAAGAAGGATTTAGTTGAATTAGCAAGTTATTGCCTTACAGCTCCCGGAATTGGTGCTTCTGAAGGTCCTACAGTTGGTCGTTTGTCAGAGATGTTCCAAGGTTTCTTCTTAGCTCCAAGAGTAACTGGTAATGCCATTAAGGGTGCCATTTTTGAAGCAGGTATTTTTGAAAAATTAGGTTTGAACGTATCACCTAAGTGGAATGATGACCGGACAGATTTGATTCAGACTATTGAATTCAACGATCCAGATAAAATGGTTAAATTTGCCGAAATGGTTCAAAAATTCTCACCAATTGATTCAAATGTTTTGCCTGTACCTAGTGAAATGTCAGGTTATGAGGATAAAGTTGTTATGGCGGCCGGAACCTTTGTTTCTGGGGCAAGTATTGAATTTTCTTGTGATGGACCAATGCGTGCACCTTATATTATCTATATTCAAGGTGGATTGACATTTGAACACGTTAAGATTGCTATTGCTAATGCATGTAAAGAATTATTCTTTAAGTAAGATAAGCATAATTATAGATTCTGAATCGCTTTAATTGTATTTTCTGCTTATGAGTGTATAATTAGTGTTCAAATAATTGGAGGTAAGCAATATGAGATATAAAGTTACTTTAGATACTAAGCATCAATTGTTTACCGTATTTGATAAGAAAAACACTCGGGTTTCTGCATGCGGTAAGTCAATTGAAGAAGCTATGAATAAATTATTAAAGTTGAATGCATAGTTTTAGATTAATATGAATCATTTATTACAAAATTCGTAATTAATAATACAATTTCTTTACGGAAATTTTAAAATGGAGAATTTCTGGTTGATAGATGATATATTAAATGAGCAACGAAAGTTGCAATCTATCCTCAACGATAAATAAGGGCTGTTCGTCAAATCAAGTTGATGGCGGTTCAAGTTAACAGTTAGACCATAAATGGTCTAGCTGTTTTTTTATTTGGCTGATGAGCTTGCTCGAAGCCAAAACATTTGAATATTTATACGTTCAGTAAAGTTGTTCCAACTACGATATCCATAGGCACTACTTTTTATCTTTTTTATTCTTCCAATGATTCCCCCTAAAAATCCGTTGGAATATTTAAGTTTCAGTGCATTTAATACTTGTTTACGATATTTTCTTAATGATGTCATTGTTTGATCCATAGCGGTATTGAGTGGATGATAATTGAGTAGTATCTGATTCATTGTATCAGTATCGCCTGTTCTAATAGCCTTTAAAATATCTTGATATACTTCGTAGGACTTGGCGAAACCTTCGTCCAAATCTAAACACTTTGTGATTAAATTTAGATCCGTTTCATAATAACCAACACTGTACTGATACTTAGGGTTTATCTTTTCGATGGAATCGAATGATTCCAAGAATTTTTTCCAATCTCTCTTCATGAACAAGTATTCTTTACTTCTTTTAGGCATTCGTTTCATTACCTGTATTCTAGTTGAATTGAGAGAACGATTCATCATCTGAACGATATGAAATCTATCAACAACGACTTTGGCCTTTGGAAACAACTTTGGTACTAAATTAATGTATCCGGCATTTAAATCCAAAGAAATAGTTTTTACCTGTCTTCTGACTTTCAAAGGAAATCGACTGAAGTATTTACTGATTTGATATGAAGTTCTTCTGGGCAAGATATCACCCGTACGATGATTATCGCTATCTAACCAAATAAAGCTCATCTTGTCAGTAGACATAAATTCATCAAATGCCAAGTGCTTAGGAAGATGTTCAGGAAGTGATTTCTTGTGCATCTTGGCTTCTTCATCGATGATACGTTGAACGGTCTTATCGGAGACGTTAAAACGTCTGCCGATATCCTTCAATGATGTATTAAAAGCAGTTTCTGATAAGATCATTTGTCTAACAGGTTGTGCGATTTGACAATATTCCCAAACATAACTAGTTTTGGCTACAAAGATAGAGTTACAAGATTTACATTTATACTTTTGACGTTTCAGACTTATATACGTTGGACGTAATGATAATGATGGAGCGACTATCATATTTTTATTAAATCCATTCTTAACTAAGTGGCCTGCAAGGCCACAGTTAAGACAACGGTCAATCTGTTTAGTTAGCATTGCAAAATAGACTAAGGACTTGATGCCATTAACTAACATAAATTTTGAGTCTTCAGTAAAGATAATATTCTCATCTTTCATTTCAAGAGCGTTTCGTATAGACTTATTACTTAGGGACATCATTCAAATTCCTTTCATTGTGAAGCTGTAGAGGGTAGAACATCTAAAGGTATGGATGGTGTCTTTTTGATGTTCTAAAATAGTTTTATTAATAAATGGTATACAAAAATAGAGTTGATGGCAAAATGCCTATCAACTCTATTTATCGTACAGCCTAAATAAGGAGGGACCTTTCAACATTGAAAGGTCTCTTTTTTTTGTGATTCTAAAGTTAAAGCGCTAGGATTGCCTAGTAAGTATTTATTTAGTGAGGCAATATTTTATAATGCAAGAAAAACAACAGCATCTTGAGAAGGAAACAAAAGAATGGCATAAGATTCAACATCAAGAACTGAATAAATTACGTAGTGCTCAACATCATTTGCTATTTAATGTAGGAGCTTATTTAGCGATTTCTGTGATTGAATTTTATTTAGCAGAGGTCGGACATTCACAGACTCTACGGGCTGATGCTTTAAATAATTTAGCTGGAATTATTTCTGCCGTCTTATTACTAGTAGGGATTTTTATTGCTCGGGATATTGATGATGATGACTTGATGGGGCAGCCATTGCCAGAGGATATTCAAAAGAATGGTCAACGATTGCAACTGACACGATTTCATTATGAAACAGTCTTTACTCTGATTACCGGAATAGTTATGATTGCTATTTCATTGAATGTTATTTATGGTGGATTCAAAAGCTTAATGCATCCAGAATTTCAAGAAGTACCCCAACCAATCACCTTATTAGGAGCGGGTGTGGCAATGGTAATAATGATAATTGTGTGGTGGATGAATCGTTTGGCTGGTTTGAAATTACAGAACGCGGCTTTGACGGCAGCTTCTCAAGATAGTTTGAGTGATGCTTTGACGAGTTTAGGAACCATGGTAGCTATTGGTGGTGCCTTGTTGTTTAAAGTATCATGGCTCGATGGTGTGGCAAGTATCATTGTTGGTATCTTTATTTTGGTAGCCGGCATCAAGATTTTTAAAGAAAGCAGTTTAAATCTAGCTGATTATTTTGATCCGAAAGCTGAAACACAATTTCGCAAAGCTATTGAGAATAATCCTCAAGTTAAAAAAGTAGAGGATATAAATGCCCATTATAGTGGCAATATGGTCACAATGGATGTGATTATTGCTGTAGATGCCCATATGGAAGTGAAAGACAGTTACCGTTTGGGGGAGGAAATTGAAGCGCAAATGCGTCATCAGTTCGGGATTGTTGATACTGACGTAATGGTTGTTCCAGCATAAAAAAAGCCGTTAGGATTATCCTAACGGCTTTTAACGTATAAAAAAATGTCACAGGTGAGATTCGAACTCACGACCTACGGTTTAGAAGACCGTTGCTCTATCCAACTGAGCCACTGTGACATCACTTGTACTATTATAGAGAAAAGTGATTTGAGTTGCAATAATTAATTTGAATTTTTTTATTATAAATTATGGGTAAAGTGGTAATTAAATATAAAAAAAGCCGTTAGGATTTTACCTAACAGCTTTTAACGTATAAAAAATGTCACAGGTGAGATTCGAACTCACGACCTACGGTTTAGAAGACCGTTGCTCTATCCAACTGAGCCACTGTGACATCACTCGTACTATTATAGTGAAAGTCATGACTTGATGTCAATGTAATTTTGATTAAATATGCGAAAAAAAGCAAAATAAAAGGTTCACTTAATAATAAGTGAACCATCCCTAATAATAATTTACTGAATGACATTACTTACCAAACAAGAAAGGTTTGTTTTCGGCTTCTAGTTCAGAGAGTACCTCTCCATCTTGAGTGGAAACTTCAGTTTTTTCGGCTTTTAATAATGATTTGATCCAAGTTATCAATTTCATGATTTTCATCTCCGAAATAATCACAGCTTTTTATGTCATCAGCATCTGGACAGAACGCTTATAGGACAAGACTTCCTTTAACCTTATCCTTAGCCAAATTATATCAGAAAAAATAAAATTAAGATAAATTAATGTCTTATTTTGAAAAGAATTTTTGTACTTTTCAAATGTAAAGGCATACATTTTTTAAAATTGATTATTTAGGGATTGTGCTAACTCTTTTTTACGACCTTCAATGATATCTTGAAGTTCTTTTAAGTCCTCCAAAGTAGACTTTTTACGAATAAAGCTTCTTGCGGATGAACGCATAGCAATATAATTTGCACGTTCACGATGATTCTTATGCCATTTTTCATTGGCACGTTTTTGTGCATCTGTTAATACCATAAATTACTCTCCCTTTAAAACGTATCCTTGAAATTATATACAAGCTTTATTAACTAAACAAGGCAAATTATGAATAAATTTATATAACTTTCTTGTAAAAATGGTTTCATGAAATTCTTGTACATTAATATTATTAGTTTAGAATGTTAACTAAACCGATATTTTGTTTACTGGGGGTTTATTTGATGAAAAAAATTATAAAAACAACAACTGGTACTTTCCACGGAATTACTGATCATCGGCATGTGGATTTTCTGGGAATTCCTTTTGGTTATGGCCGAAGATTCAAGCGAGCAGAAGAATTTTCAATTGCCAAATTTGGTAAACAAGAAATCAATAAACTCCAATATGCTGTGCATAATGGTACACAACCGATGCAAGATGAAGCTTTGGAACAAAATGAGGATAAAATTGATTTTGGCGAAAATTGTTTGAATTTAGATATTTGTACACCAGATATCGATGGACATTATCCAATTGTCATTGAATTTTATGGCGGTGGATTTACTACAGGTGGAAATTATCAAAAACAGATGTCCTGGTTGGATCATCAAGAAGTAGTACACGTTGTTCCTAATTATCGATTAGGTTTATTTGGTTGGGGAAAAGTTGATGGCGGTGATACTAATGTTGGTTTGTCCGATCAATTAATGGCAATTCAATGGGTAATAGATAATGCACGTAGTTTTGGTGGCGATGTTGATAATATTAATTTGATAGGTTTGTCTGCTGGAGCTAAGTCAATTTCTGCTTTAATGTCATCTAATTCTGAACTGTTGGATCGCATTAAAAAAGTTATTATGTTTTCTGGTGGTGTACAGACAATACGTGACTTAGAAACGGCTCAAAAGGTGATTGATAACATTTGCCGAGTTAATAAAATTAAAACAAGTAAGGATTTATTCAATTTAACCGATGATGGATTGCAATTAGCTCAAAAGACGGCTTTACAAGGTCATTTTGCAACTAATTGGTTTGGTCCTGTGATTGATAATGATTTAATTTCTAACGATTGGCAAGATAAGTTGATTCAACGTGTTAAAAGGACTAATTTTAAAACAATTATTTCAGCTGGTAATAATGAATTGAATTTTTTTGAGGATATGGATTCGAGTCAGATTGAACAGAATGTTTTGCCAGACTTATTTGGTGAAAGTGCTGAACAGTTGAAGCAAGAATTACTGGGTGAAAATTATTCTAAAGCTGAATTAATCCGAATGCTGGGTAATGCAATGTACGCTTTGCCTGCAAGAAGATTAGCTGATTTATTGATTAAAAATAGTGATGCGGAAGTTTATTGTAATTACGCTAAAGTTGATGAAGGGAAGCATGGTGGGATTGTACGTTATTTAAATACACCAACTGCGGATCTAAAAATTGACTATCGCAAAAATCAATTGCACATACTCCGACTATTGAAGGAATTTATTAATAATGGCAAACCTTACGACGAAGAAATTAAATTTGAATGGCCTGTTTATGATACTGATCGACTAGTTCTTGAATTAGATCCTGATGACCTCAAAAGTGTCTCTGTAATAAACCGCCGGAGTCCTGATGATTTACCTTGGCAATCATACAAACTATAGTTTATAAATAAATATTGTGATTTGTATTATAAAAAATATATTGCAATTAATATATCTCAATTTTATACTGTAGATGTTGTGCTTAAGTTTGAGCATCTTTTTGCGGTGCTTAGGATTTTAGAGGTGGGCGATTTGAAAAGAAAGTTTTCATTTGTTATTACAATTGCTTTCATTTTAATTGATGTTGTTGCAGCATTTTTAACGCAACAGGCGATTATTAGTAATTTAATGGGGATTTTAATTGGTGTAGGGCTAATTATTGCTCTTATACTGATAACAAGCTTGATCAGAAGATTGAAACTTAGTAGAGGCAAATTGGTTTTGGCCACACTATTTTTCTTTTTGGTCATCGGACATGTAGTCATGGCAACATTGCCAATATATTAAAACTGAATATTGTAAAAGGATTGTGAAGAATAGAGTCTTCACAGTCCTTTTTTAGTATAATTATTTGGTAAGTCATTTTTTAAGGGGCTAATTATGTCGAGTCGTTCATGGAGAAGAATAATTGTTGGAATTATTTTTCTAATACTAACTATTTTCTATACATTATTATTTTTAAAACACGCATCAGTAACTAATGAACTGATATTCAATATTGCGCATATTAAAAGTCTGTCTAATATTTTTATTTCTCCAATTAATTTTGATTATTGGGGTCATACAGGCAGCCTGATCAACTTTTATAGTCCGTGGTTAACGATACTGCCGGGACTACTCTTTTTGAATCAAAACGTCATTATTGGCTTTGTACTAATTTTTGCATTGGTCACTTATTTAACCTTTACAAGTTCTTATTACTATATGAAAAAGTTTTCAAACGATACCTTGGAAGCTCTACTGTTTTCCGTGATTTATACATTATCTTTTAATCGCTTCATGCTGGTTTTTAGTGAGCAGAGAATCGAAAATTATCTAATCTTAATTTTCTTGCCAATGGTTTATTATGGAGCATTTCAAATCTTTAATGGTAAATTCCAAGATTGGCTGACGTTAACTTTAGGGCTGACGTTGATTATTTGGACCAGTCCATATATGGCACTCGCGATTATTTTGACTTTAGTACCGATATTACCATTGATGATTTTCTCAAGACTTTCACACCACTGGTCGTATTGGGGGAAAACTTTACTTAACCTAATTAAAGCTGGATTGACAACTGGAATATTGACTGTTGGATATTGGGGTCCACTATTAGAGAATCAATGGACTAAAAAATTGTTGCAACAAAAGCGTTCACGGTTTGACTATTGGGCCTGGTTTAGTAAGGAATTTTTAACGAGAAATAATTGGTATTTCTTTTTAACTCTAATAATCTTATTGGGATTAGTTTTGATCGTGATTTTCTTAAAGAGTTCTTTCAGTTATAAGATTATGATTTTAGAGAGCTTTGTCATAGTAGCCTTATTAGTTACACATCCACAATTACCGGTTGATATAAGTCGTTTAATGTTTGCTCTGATAACAATTGTAGATCTCTTTGCCATTGTCGTTTTGACTAGGGTAATTTTATTACTTTTTCAAGAAGGACCAGTTATTTTACAGTTATTGATCCTACTATTGACCATTGGTGGCTTTGGTTATCTGACATACAGTCAGGCAAATCAACTACATCCGCACAATAAAATTGAAATTGCTCAAAAAATTGATTATAAAAGTTTAGTTGTAAATTATCACGATCAAGCTTTGGAGAGTAAAAATCATTTCCTGATTGATGGTCACAGTAGCCAAGTACAATTCAATACGAAGGGAAATGAATATTGGTTGCAATATTATAATCCCCAAGCTGTAAAGATGGATATTCCGATTCAAAATTACGCCGGTTATAAAGTAACTGTTAATAATGAACAACCTAAAATCTTTAGTTCTAAGTGTCACACATTATTGTTGCAGACAGATCCAAACAAAAATATCATTGAAATTCATGCTCACTATACCGTTTTGGCTATAATTTCTTTATTGATCAATTTATTTAGTTTTATTGGTTTAGGCTATATTTGTTTTAGTGACAAATGGAAAATGAAGAAAAAAATCGTGGCAGAGAGTTGAAAAAGTATGTGAAATTTGCTATATTTTATTAGTTGCAATCACTATTGCATCTACAACCGCTCAAAAATAGGTTTAAGCTTAGTGCACCTAGTTGGCGAGTCTTAGAAGGGAGTGTACGTTTATGTACGCAATTATTAAAACTGGTGGTAAGCAATATAAAGTTGAAGAAAATGCTTCAATTTATGTTGAAAAGCTTGATGTCAAAGAAGGAGACGCAGTTACATTTGATGATGTAATCTTAGTTTCTGATGGCAAGACTGTTAAAGTTGGTAGCCCAGTAGTTGAAGGCGCTAGTGTTTCTGGTAAGGTTGAAAAGCAAGGTAAGGAAAAGAAAGTTGTTACTTACAAGTACAAACCTAAGAAGCATTCACACAAAAAGACAGGTCACCGTCAACCATATACAAAGGTACTTATCGATAGTATCAAGGCTTAATCATGATAAAAGCGAGTTTTCACCAGAATTCAGATAAACAGATTGATTCCTTTTTGATTAAAGGACATGCTGATTCGGGACCTTATGGTCAAGATTTAGTTTGTGCTGCTGTTTCAGCAGTAACAATTGGCACAATCAACAATCTGGAAAAACTTACTGGGGCTAGTCCTCAGGTCGTCATGGATGAAGTTAATGGTGGTCATCTTGGCTGCCAATTTGATAAAGCAGTTTCACATGACACTGCCTTATTATTAGATAATTTATTTTGGATATTGAAAGATATTGAAGGTAGTTATTCTAAAAATATTGAAGTTCAAGTGCAAAAAAATAATATAGATCTTGATTAGGAGGTAAATTTCATGCTTAAGATGAATTTACAATTTTTCTCTCACCATAAGGGTGGTGGATCAACAACTAATGGCCGTAACTCAGCTGGTCGTAGACTAGGTGCAAAGCGTGCTGATGGTCAAGCTATCACTGCTGGTGCAATTATTTATAGACAACGTGGAACAAAGATTCACCCAGGTGCTAATGTTGGCCGTGGAAATGATGATACATTGTTCGCACTTAAAGATGGCGTTGTTAAGTTCGAAAGACTTGGCAGAGACAAGAGAAAAGTTTCAGTATACTAATATATTGAGAAAAAAAGAGGACAATGTTCCTCTTTTTTTTATATAATAAGTATGAGATATTGCCATTAACACCGAAATATTGGTAAGATAATGTATAGTGTTTTATCGGCAAAATTTATGAACCAAGGGAGAAAGAAATGTCAATTTCAGTAAATGAATTTAAAAATGGATTAACAATTGAAGTAAAAGATGGTATCTGGCGTGTTGTAGAATTTCAGCATGTTAAACCAGGTAAGGGTAGTGCCTTTGTTCGTTCAAAGTTAAAGAATTTAAGAACTGGTGCCGTTCAAGAAATGACATTCAGATCAACTGCTAAGGTTGAAAAAGCTAATATTGAAAATAAGAAGATGCAATATCTATATGCAGAAGGTGATAACTACGTCTTCATGGATACTACAACTTATGAACAACTTTCATTACCAGGTGATGAAATTAGAGATGAGTTGAAGTATTTGAAAGAAAACATGGAAGTCAGTGTAGTTATGTATAATGGCGAAACACTTGGTGTTGATGTACCTAATACTGTTGATCTTAAGGTTGTTGAAACTGAAGCTTCAATTAAGGGTGATACACAATCAGGTGGTTCAAAACCAGCTACTATGGAAACAGGCTTAGTTGTGCAAGTACCATTCTTCGTTAATGAAGGCGACATGCTAACTATCAATACTCAAGATGGTACTTACATTTCACGTGCTAATTAATAACTGATTATGGAGATAAGTTTATGGCTGAACAAAAATATGTTTCTCTACAACAAGATAGTGGAAAAATAAACGGTAATGTTGAAATATCACATCAAGTTATTGAGATCCTTCTTGGGATTGCTACGAACCAAGTTGAAGGTGTCTACGAAATGCGTGGCACCATTTCTAGTCGAATAGATTCACTTTTTGGCAGAATCAATCATGGTAAGGGCGTTGATGTGTCGTTCAATGACGATCAAATATCTGCGGATGTTTATGTATATTTGGAATATGGCGTATCAATTCCAAAAGTATCCTTGGAGATCCAAAAATCAGCCATTGAACAACTTGAATTCATGACCGATTTAGACTTAAGTGAAATTAATGTGCATGTTGTAGGTTTGATCGCTAAAAAAGATAGCGGTGAAATAGAACGTGTAACAACTGATAAAAAGGAATAAAACTAGTGATAAGTAGACATAAGATCAGAGAACTCGCAGTTCAATCACTATTTTCTATCGAAACGACTCAGGATACTCCTCAAGATGCTATTTCTTCTACCATGCAATTATGCGATTTAACATCCGAGGCAGTGCCAGATTATTTGACGTTTCTAGTTTCAGGTGTTGTGGAACACCAAGATGATCTTGACAAGAAAATTTCAGAACACTTAAAAAATAAGTGGACTGTTCAGCGTCTATCAAGAATTGACCGCTCAATTTTACGTGTGGGATTATTTGAAATGGAAAATAGTTTAGAAGTACCCAGAAAAGTAGCTATTGATGAAGCAATTGAAATGGCTGGCGATTTTGGTGACAAGGACTCAAAGTCCTTCATTAATGGTATTTTATCTAATTTTGTAGAAGGGTAAGGCTGGTGATTTTTTGCCAGCCTTTTTATGGTGATTAGTGTGAATTTATTAGAAGGTAAAAAAGTAGCAACAGCATTAGACGAGACAATGACAAAACGCGTTCAAGTTTTAAAAGAAAAGGGTGTAACTCCTGGTTTGGCAGTTATCTTAGTTGGTGACAACAGTGCCAGTGCTGTTTATGTTCGTAATAAGAAACGTCGCGCTGAAAAATTAGGGATTGACTTCCAACTTATCCATTTCGATACCACCGTTACGGAAAAAGAGTTGTTGAGTAAGATTAATGAATTAAATAATGATCCAGCTATTGATGGATTTATTGTTCAATTACCAGTTCCAGATCATATCGATGAAGATAAAGTTATCGAAGCCATTAGTCCAGCTAAAGATGTTGATGGTTTTACACCAATTAGTGTTGGAAACTTATGGATTGGTACACCACTAACCAAACCAGCTACTGCTTCTGGTATTTTAATGATGTTGGACTATTATAATGTTGATCTTGATGGTAAGAATGTTGTAATAGTCGGACGTAGTAATATTGTAGGTAAACCTACTGCTGCTTTGATGTTGAATCGTAATGCCACTGTAACGATCACACATTCACATACTAAGAACTTAAAAGAAATAACAAGTAAGGCTGATGTGCTAGTAGTTGCCATTGGACAAGCTAAATTTATTAAAAAAGATTATGTCAAAGATCAGGCAATTCTCATCGATGTCGGAATGGACCGCGATGAGAATGGCAAGCTTTGTGGAGACGTTGATTTTGATGATGTCAAAGATCACGTTTCAATGATCACACCAGTACCTGGTGGGGTTGGCCCAATGACGATTACTGCATTAGTAGATCAAGTGATTGAATTAGCCGAAGGCAGGGCAAATGGATAATGAGCAATATTTAACTGTAACAGCTTTAACTCAATATCTGAAAAGAAAATTTGACGTGGACCCTTATTTGGGACACGTTTATTTGATGGGAGAAATTTCTAATTTTAGAATGCGTCCTAATGCCCATCAATATTTTTCTTTAAAAGATGATAAAGCTAAGATTTCAGCTATCATGTTTAAATCAAATTTTAGTAAAGTTAAATTTCAGCCAGAAGAGGGAATGAAAGTCCTCGTCAAAGGTCGAATTTCACTTTATGAACCTAGTGGTTCCTATCAAATTTACGTTGAATCAATGGAACCAGACGGACTGGGAGCTTTGTACTTGGCTTTTGAGCAATTGAAGAAAAAGCTAGCAGCACAAGGTGTTTTTGATTTACCTAAAAAATCTATACCACAATTTCCTAAACGAATAGCAGTAGTAACTAGTCAGTCAGGTGCGGTTATTCATGATATTATGACGACTGTTGCTAGAAGATATCCCATTGTACAAATAGTTTTGTATCCAGCTCAAGTTCAAGGTCAAGAAGCTGCACCAACAATTGTTAAGCAATTAAAACGAATCAATGAAGATGGAAATTACGACACGATTATCATCGGACGTGGTGGTGGGTCTATTGAAGATCTGTGGCCATTCAATGAAGAAGTGGTTGCGCAAGCCATTGTTCAAAGTAAGATTCCGGTAATCAGTTCAGTTGGTCATGAAACTGATACGACAATTGCTGACTTAGTCGCTGATTTAAGGGCTGCGACTCCTACGGCCGCCGCTGAATTAGCTACACCAGTTTTGAGGGATGTCTTAGTACATCTACAAGATCTCAATACGAGACTATATAATGCACAGACAAAGATCATAGGCAATTATAAGGATAAGGTTGATTCGTTAGCTCAGAACGTCTTTTTGCAGCATCCAGAGCGAATCTACGAAGTGTATTTGCAAAAAGTTGATTATCTACAAGACAAATTGCGTCAAAATTTTTCTAATTCATTAAATAGATCAAAAACAGAATTGATCCAATATGCTAATCGACTAGTACAAGCATCACCTAGAGATCAAATTTATAGTTATGCTAATCAAGTTAATCGGTTGTATCAAATTTTGATCAATAATGTGAATAAAATTATCAATAAAAACCGTAATGTATTTAATAGTGAGGTTGCTACATTGGATTCGTTGAGTCCACTAAAAACTTTGAGTCGTGGCTATGCCATTCCTACTAGTAAATCAGGTAAAGTATTAAAGAATGTAACTGATTATCAAGTGGATCAAGAGGTTGACCTAAAAGTTAAAAATGGTAACGTCAAGTTAATAACCAAAGAAGTAAGTGAGGACGGAAATGGCTGAAAAGAAGAAATCATTTGAAGAAAATCTTGCTGATTTAGAAGCAATTGTAACTAATCTTGAGGCGGGAAACGTTCCTCTAGAAGAGGCAATGGAAAAATTCAAAACAGGTGTTACTTTGAGCAAAGAACTTGAAAAGACTCTGAGTGATGCTGAAGAAACTGTGACAAAAGTTATGACCAAAGATGGCGAAGAAATCAATATCAAACAAGATCAAGATAAGGATCAAAAATAATTATGGAAATAAAAAAGTTCTCTGATTTTTGCGATCAAGTCTTACCTGATTTTAATAAGTTTTTGGATGATAAATTGAAATCTGAAATAAAACAAGCTACTTTAAGAGATGCTATGCTTTATTCATTGGATGCCGGTGGTAAGAGAGTTCGTCCGATGCTCTTTTTAGCAGTTGCTTATTCTAGCGGTATCAAGTTAGATAAGCTTTCACAGTTTTATGACATTGCTGGTGCAATCGAGTTAGTGCACACTTATTCATTAATTCATGATGATTTACCTGAAATGGACAATAGCGATTATCGTCGTGGTAAATTGGCAAATCATAAGCAATTCGGTGTTGGACCTGCTGTTTTGGCTGGAGATGGCTTGTTAACTCAAGCCTTCTATTGGATCGCCAAGTCAGATTTGAGCACTGATAAACGTATGGCTGCTGTAAGAATCTTAGCTCATAATGCTGGTCCCATGGGAATGGTAGCAGGTCAGATGACTGATATCACTATGGAAAATAAAATTTTAACTGAAGATGAATTAACAACATTACATAAGGAAAAAACAGCTGATTTAATTACTGCAGCTGTGACAACTGGAGCCTTTTGCGCTGGTCATGAGCTATCAAAGAACTTGGTTCAATATGCGAATGATATTGGCCTGGCCTTTCAGTTGAAAGATGATTTGAACGATGCCGACGATGGTGAGGATAGTAATAAGAATACTTTCCCTAATTTGATTGGCAAAGAGGCAACGGAGGCTAAATTGAAGGATTTAGTTAAGGATGCATTGAACGCAGTTTTAAAGGAAAATGAGTTTGACAAGAATCTATTGGTAAGCTTCTTAGATTATTTCAAAGAATAGGTGACACATATTGGCAAAAAAAAGAATTGATGTTTTATTAGTTGAACAAAATTTATTTGAATCCAGAGAACAAGCTAAACGTTCGGTTATGGCTGGTGAAGTTTATAATCAAGACAATTTGCGTTTTGATAAGCCTGGTGAAAAAGTTGATCCAGATACTGTTTTTCACTTAGCTAAAAATGCCCACAGCAAATATGTCAGTCGTGGTGGCTACAAGCTTGAAAAAGCCTTAAAATCCTTTGACATTGATTTGTCTGATCGTATCTGTCTAGATATTGGTTCCTCAACTGGTGGTTTTACAGATGTGGCTTTGCAAAATGGCGCACAGAAGGTTTATGCGTTGGATGTTGGGTATAATCAATTGGCTTGGAAATTGAGAAAAGATGAACGTGTAATTGTAATGGAACGAGTTAATTTCCGTTACAGTAAGCCAGATGACTTTCATGAAGGGCTACCTAGTTTTGCAATGACAGACGTTTCCTTTATTTCTTTGGAATTAATTTTGCCACCAATGTTTAACATCATTTTGCCAGGTTCTGACGCAGTTTGTTTGATCAAACCACAATTTGAGGCTGGTCCTGAAAATGTTGGTAAGCACGGAATTGTGCGTGATCACAAAGTCCACAAGATGGTATTAGAGAAAATTACTAATTTTGCTAAAGAGGCGGGATTCATTGTTTCTGGTTTAGATTTTTCACCTATTAAGGGTGGAGAAGGTAATATTGAATTCTTGATGCACATTCAAAAGCCACAAGAAGAACAACCTGGCGAAATTTTAGATAATGTTTCCGTTGAAAGTACAATGGAAGCTGCATACGCAAATCTTAATAAATAGGTGAGATAATGCTAAAAAAACTAATAATCAATAACTTTGCGATTATTAATAAGCTGCAGATTGATTTTAAAAGTGGGATGACTGCTTTAACTGGTGAGACCGGAGCTGGTAAGTCAATTATTATTGACGCTTTGGGTTTATTAGTTGGAAGTAGATCATCAATTGATTTTATTAGAACAGGACAAGAGCAATTAAATGTGCAAGGACTATTTGAGGTAAAAGCAAGTAGTCCTATTTTTGCTATTTTGGCGGAGTATGGGATTGCTCACGATGATAATCAAATTATTATTAAACGAGAAATCAATCGCAAGGGTCGGAATGTCTGTCGCATCAACAATGAACTAGTTAAAACAAATGTTTTACGACAAGTTGGTAAATTTTTGGTTGAGATTCATGGTCAAAATCAGCAACAAGAGTTATTAGATGAAGATAATCACATCAATATTCTAGATCGTTTTGCTGATGATGATTTTCAGCGTGATTTACTGAGATATGCTCAACTTTTTGAAGAATATCAATCTAAACGTAGTCGTTTAAGAACGATTCAAAAAAATTCTCAAAATTTAGTACAAAGAATTGATATGCTCAAGTTCCAAATTGAAGATATTGATAGTGCTCAATTACAAGCTGGTGAAGACGATAAGTTGGAAGATGAAAAAAATCAGTTATCTAACTTCGAGAAAATCAGTTCAGCTCTTCAAGATAGTTACCGTGGTTTATCTGAAAATAATGTGGGTGTTGTAGATGTCTTAGGTAATGTACGTGATAATTTAGAAGAAATCATGGATTACGACTCTTCTTATAAAGAACTCTATGATTCAATCAATGGAGCTTATTATCAATTGCAGGATAATGCCGCTACGATTGCTGATCAGTTGGAGAATCTTGATTTTGATGAGAATCGTTTAGATGAAATTCAAAAACGATTGATTACTTTGGATAATTTGAAGAAAAAGTATGGTCCAACTTTAGATGAAGTTATTGAGTTTAGTAAAAATGCTCATGATGAGTTATCTAAGATCAATATTGATGATGATACTGAAGCCCAATTGACGGAAGAGATTGATCAATATCAAACTAAATTACTTAATTTAGGCAAAGATTTATCTAAGCAACGTCACAGAACTGCTACTGCTTTAGAAAAATCAATCAATCGTCAATTAAAGGATTTATATATGCCTAATGCTAAGTTTGGTGTGGCCTTCAAATCATTGGACGATGATAATTTATCGTCCAAAGGAATTGATCAAATTCAATTCAACTTGAAGACAAACGTGGGTGAAGATTACAAGCCATTAGTTAGAGTTGCTTCTGGTGGTGAGTTGTCACGTGTTATTTTGGCTTTTGAAGCCATTATTGCTGAGAAAATGAATGTAGAGACAATTGTTTTTGATGAAATTGATACAGGTGTTAGTGGTCGAGTCGCCCAAGCTATTGGTGATAAGATCTATAAGGTTTCACAATTCTTGCAAGTTCTTTGTATTACACATTTACCACAGGTCGCAGCTATGAGTGATATTCAATTTGAAATAAAAAAAGAGACCGTTAAGGATAAAACAGAAACAAAAGTTTCTATACTTAACGATCTCCAAAGAATTGAAGCTATTTCTCTAATGTTGGCTGGGACTAAGGTAACTGATTTAACTAGAAAACATGCTCAAGAGTTATTGGAATTAGCTCAAGGAGAGCAACAAAGATTAGACTAGGTTGATGGATTTGATTTGGTCGAGCATTGCAATTTTAAAGAAGGCCGAATTTATTTTGAATACATATTTATTTTTAGTAACTTGTGAAATAAATTTGCCTTGGAACTGTTCATCGTTTAACATTGTAATAACGACAGAATAATGTCTTTGAAAACTCTGTTCTGCGAAAAGTTCTATTTGCATAAAAGGCATTTGTTTAATTTGAAGATTCTGATTACTTTCAATATTGAAATCAAAGTTATTATTAATAAAATTAGCGGTATGGTTGATTAGATTTGTAGTGAAATGATTGTATGCTTGTTTTGCTTGCATTTTTAAACCCCCGAACACTTGTTTGTGTCTTCATTATATGAACCTTTGTTCGAAAGAGCAACTCTATTTTTTTATTTCTTTGGTAATTTTTGTATTGACAAGTCGGAAAACCTTGAAAATCAAATGATTTTATTGCATGATAGATACCATATTATATAGATAGTAGGGATAACTTAATTATGTCAACAAGGGGAATGTTAATCGTTTTATCAGGTCCATCTGGAGTAGGTAAAGGAACTGTTAGAAAAGCTATGCTTAAGAATTCATCAATCAAATTTGATTATTCTGTTTCGATGACCACTCGTCAAATGCGTCCTGGAGAAGTCGATGGAGTCGATTACTATTTCCGAACAAATGAAGAATTTGAAGAAGAAATAAACAATGGTGGCATGCTTGAATATGCTAAATATGTCGATCATTATTATGGAACACCATTAAAGTACGTCAATCAAAAGCTAGATGCTGGAATTGATGTCTTATTGGAAATTGAAGTGAATGGTGCAATGCAGGTTCGTGAAAAGATGCCTGATGGTGTCTTTATTTTCCTTACACCACCTGATTTGACCAGCTTACGCGATCGTATTACTCATCGTGGGACAGATGATGAGAAGACAATCGATAAACGCATGGTTCAGGCTAAAAAGGAAATTGAAATGATGACAAGCTATGACTATGCCGTCGTAAATGATAAAATACCTAATGCAGTCGAAAAAATTGAAGGTATAATTAGAGCCGAACACTTGAGAGTGCCACGCGTAATTGATAAATACAAAAAGATAATAGGAGATTGATAATATGATTATTTATCCATCAATTGATAAACTTTTAGATCGAGTTGATTCTCGATACTCATTGGCAGTTCTAGCCGCTAAGCGTGCTCACCAATTGGAGAATGGTGATATTGAATTATTGAACAAATATGAATCACCAAGAACTGTTGGTCGCGCACTTGAAGAAATTGCTGACGACAAAATCGAAATTGATCCTAATTCAATTCTTCTTGAAAAAGAAGCTGAAAAGATTGAAGAAGAGAAAAAAGAAGAAGACAAATAAACCATTCCTTCACTGATTGTTGAATTAGTGGAGGCTTTTTTATTTAAAAAAACTTTTTAAGAAATTTATTTACTGGGTGGTTTTTATGGCAGTAGCAGAGATAATTGTAGATGTACCTACTATGCAAACTAATCGACCGTTTGAATATTTGATACCTGATTCGTTGACTGAAGTTGTTGTACCAGGGATGCGAGTTGAGGTACCTTTTGGCCGTGGGAAAAGAAAAATTCAAGGTTTTGTTATGCAGGTCAAGGAAACAAGTGACTTTCAAGGTAAATTAAAACCCATTTCAAGAGTGATTGATTTGAAACCAGTTTTATCAAATGAGATGTTGCAATTATCTTATTGGTTGGCCGATCGAACATACTCATTTCAAATCTCATGTCTACAAACAATGCTTCCTAGTGTCATGAGAGCAAAGTATAAGCAATATGTTATTCCCTTGGATAAAGAGGATGAGGAAGTTCAATCACTCTTAAATGGCAAGGAAACATTGGAGATTACTAATCAGCTGGATGATATCACTATTAGACTAATTAATAGATTGCGTCAGAATAATAAAATTGACATTCAATATGTTGTTGAGAATCAAGCTTTACAAATCAAACGTCAAGCAGTGACAACAGATCTAAATGTTATTCAATTACATGAAGCTAAAAGTAAATTACGTGCTAATGCTAAATCACAAATTAAATTATTGGACTTTTTAACTCATCATTTAGAGGAACTGCCAGTAGAATTGAATGTTTTGCAAAAAGAGTTTGGAATTTCACGTTCGGCTATTAAGACAGCTGAAAAAAATGAATTATTGCAGATAATCGAAGTTACTAAATTACGTAAACCAGTTGGGATTGATCCTGAAAAAACAACTAAACTTAAATTAACAGAGGAACAACACGTTGCTGTATCTGAAATTAGTGCTGCCATTCAAAGCGAAACACCTCAAACTTTCTTAGTTGAAGGTGTTACTGGTAGTGGTAAGACTGAAGTTTACTTGCAGACAATTGAAAAAGCCTTACAACAAGAAAAGACTGCTTTAATGCTCGTGCCAGAAATTTCTTTGACTCCACAAATGGTCAATCGAGTTGTTGGCCGTTTTGGTAATCAGGTGGCCGTTTTACATAGTGGCTTATCAAGTGGTGAACGATATGATGAGTGGACTCGAATTGAAAGTCATGATGTTAAAGTAGTTGTTGGCGCCAGAAGTGCTGTTTTTGCACCTTTAGATAAAATTGGTCTGATTATTATTGATGAGGAACATGAGGCCAGTTATAAACAGGATGATAATCCTCGTTATAATGCACGTGATGTGGCTTTGTGGCGAGCACAAATGAATCATTGCCCAGTTGTTTTAGGAAGTGCAACTCCATCGTTAGAATCGCGAGCACGAGCTGAAAAGGGTGTTTACAGATTGATTCGGATGAAAAAAAGAATCAATAATCAAAGTTTGCCTCATGTAAAAATCGTGGATATGCGAGATTCTGAAAATTCAGCAATCAAAGGTGATTTTTCTCCAGCATTAAAAGAAAGCTTACAGACGACTCTTCAAAGACATGAACAAGCAATTGTTTTATTGAACCGTCGAGGGTATTCTTCATTCATGATGTGTCGGGAGTGTGGATTTGTTCTGAAATGTCCCAATTGTGATGTTTCACTGACATATCACAAGGATTTGGGTAAAATGAAATGTCATTATTGTGGACATGAAGAACCTGTACCACGAATTTGTCCTAATTGTAAAAGCAAAAAAATTGGTTTTTATGGTACAGGAACACAAAACATTGAACAACAATTGAATACACTCTTCCCAGAAGCACGTGTTTTGAGAATGGATGTTGATACTACACGTCGCAAGGGTTCACATGCTAAAATTTTACAAAAATTTGGACAACATCAGGCTGATATATTACTGGGAACACAGATGATTGCCAAAGGACTGGATTTTCCGGATGTTACTTTAGTTGGAGTCATTAATGCGGATACAACCTTAAGTTTGGCTGATTTTAGAGCTAGTGAAAGAACCTTTCAATTGCTAACTCAAGTCAGCGGTCGTGCAGGTCGAGCTGATAAAACTGGCCATGTTGTGATCCAGACCTTTAATCCAGATCACTATGCGATTAAAGATGCTGCTAAACAGGACTACGAAACTTTCTTTAAACAAGAAATGTATATCAGACATCAAGCTAATTACACACCATATTATTTCACGACTTTAATTAGTGTAGCTAGCAAGGATGAAGGACAGACTTTAAAACAAAGTTATTGGCTAAAAAAGCAGCTTGAAACCTCGCTATCAAAGGATGCCATCCTATTGGGACCTAGTCCAACGATGATTTCGCGTAAACAAAACAAATATTATTATCAAATTATTGTAAAATATAAACATGAACCTCAATTGCATCAAAAATTATTAGAAATTTTAAATGAGACCCAAGCTGATGCAAAAAAAGGTTTTACAATTGCGATTGATAATGAACCACAACATATAGATTAAAGGTGATTGAATGACAAAAGTTATATTTTTAGGAACACCAGAATTTTCTGCAACAGTTTTAAGGGGACTTCTAAAAGAAGGCTATGATGTGATTGCTGCTGTAACTCAACCAGATAAACCGGTTGGTCGAAAACAAAAATTACAAAAAAGTCCGGTAAAACTAATCGCTGAAGAAGAGAATATTAAACTCTATCAACCAGCTAAGTTACCAAAGAGTCCAGAACTAGAAGAATTGAAAGCATTGCAAGCTGATTTGATTATCACAGCGGCTTATGGCCAATTTTTACCAACTTCTTTCTTGAATTCAGCTAAAGTAGCGGCTATTAACGTTCATGGTTCCTTACTGCCTAAATATCGTGGTGGCGCTCCTATTCAGTGGTCATTGCTTAACGGTGATAAAGAAACAGGAATTACTATCATGTACATGGTTAAAGGAATGGATGCTGGAGACATCATCAGTCAAGAAAAATTACCAATTGAAAAAGACGATGATAATGGAAGTTTATTTGAAAAATTAGCAATTGTCGGTCGTGAATTATTGTTAGATACAATTCCTAAAATTTTGAGTGGCGACATCCAACCTATTCAACAGGATCCTGACAAGGTGGTTTTCTCACCAAATATTTCTAAGGACCAAGAACATATTGATTTCACACAACCAGCTGAAAAAGTCTTTAATCAAATCAGAGCACTAAGTCCTGATCCTGGTGCTTGGACGATGCTTAATGGTCAAAGAACTAAACTTTATAAGACTGAAGTCGAAGAAATTAATTCCGATTTACCTGTAGGTAGTGTTTATGACCTAGGGAAGAAACGTCTAGTTATTGTTGCCGGTGACAAACAGGGCGTTTCAATCAAGAAAATTCAACCTGCCGGTAAAAAAATTATGGATATTGCCAACTATATGAATGGTTTAGGCAAAGGTCTAGAAAAAGGACAACAAGTAATAGATGAAAAATAATCCACGTGAATTAGCAGTGATTGCTTTAACAAAGGTTTTTCAAAATAAGGCCTACTCAAATATTGAAATCAGTAATTTATTGAAAAATTCTGACTTGTCAGATGCTGATAGTCGTTTGATGACAAATATCATTTATGGTGTAATTCAAAATAAATATGTTTTGGAATATGAATTGAAGCCATATTTACAGGATAAAAAAGTTGAGTTATGGTTGGATCTTTTATTGATGAGTGCCGTATATCAATTGCACTTTTTAGATAAAATTCCAGACCATGCCGTTTTAAATGAATCAACTGAAATTGCTAAACAAAAGGCTGGTCGTGGTGCTGGTAATTTGGTCAATGCAGTTTTAAGAAATTATCAAAGACATGGTTATAAGGAATTACCTAAGAGTAATTCTGTCTATGATTTGAGTTTGCGTAACAGTGTTCCTCGTTGGTTAGTTGATCTCTTTATTGATCAGCAAGGTCTTGATAAAACTAAAGAAATCCTCAGTTCAATCAATCAACCATCACATGTTTCTATCCGTGTGAATACTAATAAAACAACAGTTAAGGATTTACAAGAAGCTTTGGATAAACAAGGTTTCGACGTTCATCCCAGCAAAATTTCCTCAGTCGGTTTAATCTGTAAGAGTGGTAATTTAGTTAATACCCAAGAATTCCGTGATGGTTTATACACTATTCAAGATGAAAGTTCAATGCTAGTTGCTCCAGCATTGGATGTTCAACCTGACAGTAAAGTACTAGACGCTTGTTCAGCTCCTGGTGGTAAGACAACCCATATTGCTAGTTATTTAAAAGATGGAGAAGTTTTTGCTCTAGATATTCACAAACATAAGACTAAGTTAGTTCGTGAAAATGGTGAAAGAATGGGTTATGGCGATCTTATTAGCACCGGAGCAGTTGATGCTCGTAAAGCTAAGGACGTTTTGAATACTAAGTTTGATCGTATTTTAGTGGATGCTCCATGTTCTGGACTTGGTTTAATTCGTAGAAAACCAGAATTAAGATTTTTCCGTAAAGAAGAAGATTTAAAGAATTTACAACGTGTTCAACTAGAAATCCTCGATAGTATGGTAGATTTACTAGAAGTTAACGGGAAATTAGTTTTCAGTACTTGTACTTTTGATGATGAAGAAAACGAACTAGTTGTAAAGAAGTTCCTCGATAAACATTTGAATTTTGATTTGATTCCAGTTAAACATGATCCTGCATTAGATGGATCAATGACTCATGGAATGCTAAAAATCTTCCCAAGTGATTACTTCACCGATGGATTCTTTATAGCAGCGTTTGTTAGAAAAAACTAGATAGGTAAGGTTGAGACTAATGAAGTATGCGTTATTAACTGATGTTGGAAAACTCAGAGAAAATAATCAGGATTACGTCAATGTTTTCAAAAATAAAAAAAATATTGTTTTTGGCATCGTAGCCGATGGTATGGGCGGTCATCGTGGCGGGGATGTCGCTTCAGATATGGCAGTTTCACATTTGGGACATAATTTTGAAGAATCCGAAGTTGATAATATTACTGAACTTCGCGAATGGATCATTAGAGAATTGAGTAAAGAAAATGACCGAATTGTTTCTGTCTCTAACCAATTTGATGATTTAAATGGTATGGGAACAACGATGGTCGGCGTTTTCTTTATCGATAAAAAAATGATGGTTGTTAATGTCGGTGATTCGCGATGCTATATTTATACAGATGATGAATTAAAACAATTGAGTGTAGATCATTCGTTGGTTCACGAACTGTTAGAGACTGGTCAGATCAGTCCTGAAGAAGCTGAAAATCATCCACAGAAAAATATCATTACTCAAACTTTGGGTGTTTCACAGACTGTTCAACCACGAGTAAAAAATTTTGATCTAGTGCCCGATTCAATTATTTTGTTGTGTACCGATGGATTAACTAATATGGTTCCTGAGAATGAAATCAAAGGTATCTTGTCTCAAGAATTAAGTTTGGAAGCCAAGTGTCATCTTTTGATTGATAAAGCTAATACCGCCGGGGGAAGAGATAATATTACCGCCTTGCTCTTTTCTACAAATGAAGACGGAGGTAAGCATTAAATGGAGAAGGGTTACCTAGTAGATGGTCGTTATGAGATTCTAGGTACACTTGGCGAAGGTGGAATGGCCAATGTTTATTTGGCTAATGACACGCTTTTAAATCGAAAGGTTGCTGTAAAAGCTTTAAGATATGATCTTCAAGATGACGAATCGGTCAAAAGAAGATTTGCTCGTGAAGCTAAGGCAACTAGTGGACTCTCCAATCCTAATATCGTAAATGTTCTAGATGTCGGAAATGATAAAGGCGTTCAATATATTGTTATAGAGTATGTTGATGGTCCGAATCTTAAGAAGTATATAAGAACACATTTCCCAATTCCATATCATGAAGTTGTCGACATTATGAAACAGATATGTATGGCCGTTTCAGATGCGCATGAGCATGGAATTATTCATCGTGATTTAAAACCGGAAAATATTTTGGTTGATGAATCTAAGGATCCAATACAAGTTAAAGTTTCTGACTTTGGAATAGCTTTGGCTTTGAGCGAACGTTCGATTACTCAAACTAATTCACTCTTGGGTTCTGTACATTACATGTCGCCAGAACAGATCAAAGGTCGTTCGGCTACAGTTTTGTCGGATATTTATGCTTTAGGGATCATTTTGTTCGAATTATTAACTAAACATGTTCCCTTCACAGGAGATACAGCAGTAACAGTCGCTCTGAAGCATTCTAAAGAAGATATGCCGGACCTGCGTAAGATTGACCCTAATATTCCGCAACCACTGGAGAACGCCGTTTTGAAAGCTACAGCTAAGGATCCGGATCAACGTTATCAATCAGTTAAAGAAATGTGCGAAGATCTGAATACTTGCTTGATGCCTGAACGTGCTGATGAACCAAAATTTATACCGACCCCAATCAATAATTTAGAAGAAACACGTGTAATGGAGCCTTTGAATAGCGTTAGTGATGATACGCCAGCTCCTAAACACCAAGCAAAAAAATTAAGTAAAAAGAAAAAAATAATCTTGTTAGCGTCGCTCGTTCCTTTGGTTTTGATTTTGTTCATTATTGCGATGGTCATCAAGAGCAATCAGGAGACGACAGTACCAGACTTGTACAATTTAACAGTTAAACAAGCAACAGTTATGTTGAAGAGCTCTAATCTTCAAGTTGGTGACTTATCTAGAGAAAATGATGATGATGTCGAAGCGGGCCACGTTATCAAATCGATTCCAGCTAAAGGGCTAAAATTAAAGAACGGTGCGCAAGTCAATTTGGTTGTAAGTTTAGGAGCCACGTACTATAAAATGCCAAAACTAGTTGGTAAACAGTATGAAGACGTTTCTGATAATCTAAAGAAACGAGGCTTTAAAGTTAAAGTTGAATACAAAGCAACGAATGATTACGTGGCCGGAACAATTCTGAAACAAAGTATTCCGAAGGGTAAAAAGGTTGTTACGAAAAACAAATCTCTAACTTTGACTTTGGCTAAAATCAAGACAGTTAAACCTAAGATGGTCAAAGTACGTGATCTTGATGGATACAATTTGAAGAGTATTCAGGATTATGCCAGTGAGACCGGATTGACTTTGAATGTTTCTTATCAATATTCAGACGACGTTGAAAGTGGCCTTTTGATTAGTCAAAATCCAGCCGCTAATAGTACAATTAATCAAGGCGGTACGTTAGCAGTTGTTATCTCTAAAGGTAAGGACCCTGACAAGTCAACAAGTACAGATAAGGATGACAGTGATAGTAATAGCAGCGATAATGATAGTAGTTCTTCATCGACAAATACCGTTACTAAGGACATCACGATTCCTTATGATACTGGTGGGAATAATAGTGTAACGATTTATATTTCTGATGCGACACATAACATTGGCACAGTCTATAAAACGATGACAATTACACAAGATACTCCCATAACATTGAGCTTTAATTTAAAAGATGGACAAACTGGATCATATGTAGTTGAACGAGATAATAAGACCGTTCTTGGCGGTTCAGTTAAATAGGTGATTTATGGAAAAAACAGGAAGAATCATAAAATCAATCAGTGGTTTTTATGATGTTTTTGATGATGAAAGCAAGGAGATAATCCGAACCAGAGCACGAGGCAACTTTCGTAAACGTAAGATCAAACCTTTGGTTGGTGATAAAGTCACTTTTGATGCAACAGGCGATTTAGGATATATCCTAGAGATCTTGCCACGTGAAAATAGTTTGGTTCGACCACCAATAGCTAATATTGATCAAGCCATTGTAGTTACTTCAGCAACGGAACCGAATTTTTCAAGTAATTTATTGGATAAGATCTTGATCAATATTGAACATAACGGTATTGAACCAGTAATTTATTTGACGAAATCAGATCTTTTAAACGATGAAAAGTATCAAACTTTAAAAGAGACTTTAGAGGGATATCATCGAGCTGGTTATTTAGTTTTTGATGACCGTGATAGTTACAATGACCAACAGGTTGGTAAATTAGAGGCAACATTTGCGGGAAAAGTTACAGTCTTTACTGGTCAATCTGGTGCTGGTAAGTCGACCTTGTTAAATCATATTGATACAGAACTAGGTTTAGCTACAGCGGCTATTTCTCAGACTTTAAATCGTGGTAAACATACAACTAGACAGGTATCATTGTTTGATATTGCGGATGGTTTGGTCGCTGATACCCCTGGATTCTCATCGATTGATTTGATGAATGTTACTCCAGAAGAATTGCCTACTTTATTCCCAGAGTTTTTGGAATATAGTTCTGAATGTCAATTTAGAGGTTGCCGTCACGTCAATGAACCAAACTGTAAGGTTAAAGAAGAATTGGCTGAAGGTAACATAATGCAGAGTCGTTACGACAATTATCTGTATTTTTTAAATGAAATTAATTCATACAAAAAAAGATATTGAGGAGTTGATTTAAATGACAGTAAAAATTGCACCTTCAATTTTGTCTGCAGATATTATGAATCTAGAACGAGATGTGAAAGTAGCTGAACAGGCTGGAGCAGATTTGTTCCATATTGATATTATGGATGGTCACTTTGTACCTAATATGTCCTTTAGTCCTAGCGTGGTTGAAGGGATGCGTCGTGTGACTGATAAGCCATTGGATGTTCATTTGATGATTGATAATCCTGATGCTTATATCAAGCCAATTGTTGATGCTGGTGCAGATACCATTCTGGTTCATGCTGAAAGTACACAACACATTTATCGTTCAATTGATTTGATCAAGAGTTTAGGTGTTAAGGCTGGGGTAGTTGTTAATCCTGGAACACCCTTGGAAACAGTTAAGGAACTTTTCCCAGTTATCGATCAAATTCTAGTTATGACAGTTAATCCTGGTTTTGGTGGTCAAAAATTCATTCCAGGTATGACTAAGAAAATTCAACGTCTAGATCAATTACGTCAAACAGCTGCCGATGATGATTTTCAAATCGAAGTCGATGGTGGAATCAATAATGAAACTATTGCTCAATGTGCCCACGCTGGTGCTGATATCTTTGTTGCCGGTTCATACCTTTATGGTCATGATGATATTAAAGATCGTGTCGATAATCTTAAATCGTTAGCAGTGAATGCTAAACAATGAAACGAGTAAATATCCTTTTGGGTGGCCCCAAATCCGAGTACCCAGATGAGTTAAGTAAGAGTATCAAGGGTATTCCAGGTCCATGGATTGGAGCAGACCGTGGTAGTTTGTATTTGTTAGAACAAGGTATCATTCCTGATATTGCTATTGGTGATTTTGATTCCATTAACAAGAAGGAACAACGTTTATTAAAAGATAATATTGCTGATTTTAAAAAGTTCCCACCTGAAAAAGATGATACCGATTCAGAATTATGTCTTTTAGCAGCTAGGGAAAAATATAATGCTCAAGAATATTATGTTTATGGTGCAACGGGTGGCCGTATCGATCATTTCTTAGTTAATTTGTTTTTACCATTTGATCCAAGATTCTTGGATTTTTACGATAAGTTGTATTACAAGTCGGCTACGAATACGATTAGATTCTGCAAACCAGGCCGCTACAAGATTTATCATGAGAACGGCATGAAATACATTGCCTTTGTCAATTTAGGCCCTGTAACGCATTTAAACATCTATGATGCTAAATACAAGTTGAAGGATTTTAATGCTGGACATCCAGTCAGCTGGGCAAGCAATGAGTTTTTAGGAGAAACTATTGATTTTGGCTTTGAAAGTGGAATTGTTGCTGTTATTCAAAGTAAAGATTAAGTTAATTATAATTATAAAAAAGAGCAGACGCTTATTGTTAGTAAGTGCCTGCTCTTTTTTTATAGTTTAAGAAATATAAATATTTCGATAATAAAAGTACTTATAGTTAAAAGATTTTATTAGAAGTGATACGATAGGGCTTGTTTTGCACTAACTAAATCAAATGTTGGAGGGGAATTATGACAGAATTTGATACTAAATTAGTTCATGGAACAACACAAAAAGATAATAATACAGGGGCCGTTAATGTACCTGTTTACAATTCATCGACTTATATTTATCCATCAGTTGATGCTAAAGTTAAATACGATTATGCCCGTTCTGGTAATCCAACTAGAAATTATTTGGAACAGCAAGTTGCAGAATTAGAAAATGGTTATCGAGGGTTCGCCTTTTCTTCAGGCTCAGCCGCTATTCATGCAGTTTTAGCAATTTTTAAACCAGGGGATCATTTAATTATTGGCAAAGAAATCTATGGCGGGACTTTTAGGATAATTAATGAATTTTTCAAGCGTTGGAATTTAGAATTTACTGCTGTTGACACTCAAAATCCTGAAGAAATTGAAGAAGCAATTAAATCAAATACTAAAGCAATTTATTTTGAAAGTTTTACCAATCCTTTATTACATGTAACAAGTGTTAAGAAGACAGCTGAAGTCGCTAAAAAACATCATCTTTTAACGATTGTCGATAATACTTTCTTATCGCCATATCTTCAAAGACCTTTGGATTTAGGAGCCGATATTGTAATTCATTCGGCCACTAAGTACTTGAGTGGACATTCAGACGTTATTGCCGGTATGGCTGTGGCCAAGGATGCAAAAATTGCTGAAAGAATTTATTTTAACCAGAATGCAATTGGTTCAACACTTTCGCCAGAAGATTCCAATTTAGTTCGTCGAGGAATTCAAACTTTGGCAGTCAGAATGGATCGCCATTTGAGTAATGCACAAAAAATTGTTGAATTTCTACAAGGTCGTTCAGAAATAGCTAAAATTTATTATCCAGGAATTGCTGGCAGTAAGGATCATGAAATAGCTCAAGCCGAAGCAGATGGTTTTGGTGGAATCGTTTCTTTTGAGTTAAAAGATGGCTTGGACTCTACCAAATTTGTTGAAGGAACTAAATTGATTCAATTGGCCGTTAGTTTAGGCGCTGTTGAAAGTTTGATTGAATTGCCATACAAGATGACACATGCTGAATTATCGCCTGAGGAGCAATTAAAAGCGGGTATCACACATCAATTAGTCAGATTGTCCGTTGGTATTGAGGATCCTAAGGATTTAATTGCAGATCTTGCCAATAGCTTGAATCAATTATAAAAAATATCGCTACGAAAATTACAAGAACAAGTTAGCCACTTGTCCAAAAAATAAATACGAAATATATCAGTGCCAGAAAAGTGCATTTCTAAACTCCACAGAAACTAGTGAATAGTTCCCGTGGAGTTTTGTAGTTCAACAACTTTCTAGGCATATCATTGAGCTTTGATTCAATAGAGGATACTAAATCTGGAGCAATAGAATCGAGTGACAGCCCTTTGGGCAAGTCACGACGAATCATTCTATTATGTGCTTCATTGGTTCCTCTTTCTGAGGAAGTATATGGATGTGCAAAATAAACATCTGAAACTCCAGACATAACAGAATCGAGATTAGCAAATTCAGGACCATTATCTGCGGTTATCGAGTTGATAATGTGACCGTAATTATGTTTGATCTCTTCCATAGCGTAATCAACAGAGTCGGCATCTCTACCGTCAATAAGTCGCATTATCTCGAATCTGGATTTACGCTCAATAAGTGTTAAGACTACGCTCTCGTGACCATTTCTCTTACCAACGATAGTATCAATTTCAAAGTCACCAAAATCTTCTCGCAAGTCAACGCTCTCAGGACGTTCCTCGATACTTCTACCCAATAGACGCTTATGTTTCTTCGAAACGTGTAGCTTGGTAGATCTATTCATTTTGTCGGTTAAGTCTATATTACGTATCTCTAAACGTTGTTCATCGATGTACTTATAAAGAGTGGTAGTTGATACCATTTCATCTTTAAAGAATAACCCATCGACACGTGATCTACCTGCGATTATATCTGGAGACCACCCCTGTTTGAACTGTTCTACAAAGTAGCTTAGGAATTGTTTAACTCGATTAAACTTAGAAGGTCGATGACACTGCTTACGCAGCGTGTCATAACGTAATTGAGCGGTATCAGGGTAATAATCATTAGAGAAATATTGTTTCCCATTAACCTTTTTAACCTGTCTTACGGTCCCTCTGCGGATCTCATTATTAATAGTTTGAGGGCAAACGCCAACGGCGTGAGCAATCTTACGATTTGAGAATCCCAAAAGGTGAAGCGAAGCTATTTCACCACGTTCAATTTCAGTTAAATGGTGTCCCTTAGGTCGTATTATGGTATCATTTTCTTGCATCAAGACGAAAAACCTCTTTCATTGTTTGTGTAGGAACTCCAATGATACCTGATTTTTTCGTCTTGGTGTTTTTATTTTGAGCTTTTATTGAAAGTGGCTAACTTGATTATAAAATTCGCCAAAAATATCGCTAAGTAATTGTTATAAAATTTAAATAATAAATAAGAACGGCTTCTATTAAGGGATTCAAGTAAAAATATATCTTGAATGCTTGATAGAGGCCGTTCTTTTGATTAAATGTTTTTTTAGTTATAGATATTTACTTATTTTTTTTAATATTTTGATGATCCTCATTAAATGGTTTTTGGTTATCAACTGAAACCTTAGAAGAATCATCGAATTTAAAATGTAATTGATCGGGCTCAGAATTAGTATTATTAACCTTAAAGTCGCCCTTAAAAATACGTAACTTTGGTTTATTGCTGGTAAAAACTAAATCTTGACCTTGAAATTTAGATCCGCTATGGACAGTCAAGTCGTTTTTATGAGGTACCTCATACGAAACCATGGTTAAGTTGCGAAAGTAAGTTTCTGAATGCTGACGTAATTTAAATTCATGAGTAACAATTGAATTTCTTAAATATGCTTTTGATTTTCTTTGAAACAAAAATTGAATCGAAGTATTATCAGCAAAGATTTGACTATTGTCGAGTGATAGACCAATTGCTTTTGTTTTCAAACCAGTTAAAATTTGTGAATTTTTGAATGAAAAAGTAGCATTTTGACCATAAACAGTATCCCAGTTGTCAGATGTTTCCCGATTTATACAGACATTATCTGCATAAACTTCCGCACCATCATAAGCTGATAAAGTATTTTCACCGTTAGCGGGAAAAGTGATGGTTAAATTTTTGAAAATAATAATATTTTTGGCACCAACGGTAAAACTACAATTTAATTTAATATTATCTTTATTAGAAGATTTACCGACAAAAGTTAAGTTTTGTCTGACTGTACAAATAAAGGGGCTCTCACTTGTAAAATAAGTACCAGGTTGCAATTCAATAATATCGCCATCCTTAGCATTTACAATAGCTTGAGCCAATTGATCATCTTTATTTTCTTGATCGCCAATGATAAATTTACTCATTTTAATAGGCCCCCTTTAGAAAGAAATTTTAGAAATTTATTATAATAGAGTAAAATAAAAAGGACCAACAATATAGATTGCTAGTCCTTTTTAAATAATTAAGTGATAATTATACACGAGTAACTTTTCCTGATTTCAATGCTCTAGCTGAAACCCATACACGTTTTGGCTTACCATCAACCATGATACGAACTTTTTGCAAGTTTGGCTTCCAAGAACGTTTTGATTGGTTAAGAGCGTGTGAACGTTTGTTACCGAACACTGTTTTACGGCCTGTAATAATATCTTTTGCCATGGGACCGACCTCCTTTGGCTACATGTTTTTCTTTAAAATATCACCTGACTAATTTACCATAACCAAGAAATGAAATCAATAGACTAATTGTGTAATAATAGAGTTTATTATAGTTTATTTCTTTAATTCGAAATGTTGCTATGATAAAATTTTAATGTTTATTATAGCTTAGGTCCAAAGAATAGGAGGATCCAGAAATGGCAGTTACAATAAAAACAAAACATGGTGAAATTGAAATTTCAACAAATACTGTTGCAACAATCGTTGGTGGAGCTGCTTCTGATATCTACGGTATTGTAGGTATGGCAAGCAAAAATCAATTGCGTGATGGTATGAACACAATCTTAAACCGTGAAGATTTTTCTAGAGGTATAGTTATTCATCAAGAAGATGGTAAACTGGCCGTTGATGTCTATATAATCGTTGGATATGGAATTAAGATATCCGAAGTAGCAAGAAATTTAAAAGAAAAAGTAAAATATAACCTAGAAACAATGCTAGGAACACCAGCCGGCACTGTTAACATCTATGTTCAAGGAATTAAAGTTCTGGATGATATTGAATAGGTAAAGCTGGTTGGAGGGGAAACTTTTGAGCAAAGAATTAATTACAAAAAAAGAATTTTCAGATATGGTGCGTGTCGCATCGCACAGACTTGAAAAAAATGCTAAGTTTGTAAATTCGTTGAATGTCTTTCCGGTTCCTGATGGCGATACCGGAACTAATATGAGTTTGACAATTCAGAGTGGTTTCAAAGCTGTTAATGAATCAGAGAGTGAGAATGTTGGTGTCCTTGGTAAAGCTCTTGCAAAGGGTCTTTTGATGGGAGCACGTGGTAATTCAGGTGTTATCACTTCACAAATTTTCCGTGGTTTTTCAAAGAGTATTGAAGATAAAGATTCTTTGACGGCTATGGATTTGGCTAAAGCTTTTGATGATGGTGTTAAAACGGCCTATAAAGCTGTTATGAAACCAGTTGAAGGAACAATCTTAACTGTGGCTAGATATGGTGCTGAGGCTGCTATGAAGAAGGTCGAAAGTACTAATGACACAATTGAAATTTTGCAAGCAGTTGTAGCAGGTGCCAAAGTTGGACTAGAGAAGACACCATCATTGCTTCCTGTACTGAAGGAAGTTGGCGTGGTTGACTCTGGTGGTCAAGGATTAGTTTTCATTTATGAGGGCTTCTTAGAAGGTCTCAGCGGTCAAGTAAGTAACGATGAAGAATATGTTCCTGATGAAAAAGATATGAGTGAAATGGTCAATGCTAGTCATCACCAATCAGCTCAAGGTCAATTCAATACAGATGATATCGAAAATGGTTACTGTACCGAGATGATGGTTGAATTAGGTGATAATCCTACATCCGATGAAAAGTTCGATAATGAAAGATTACGTAGCTATCTAGATACTATTGGTGACTCACTAATTTGTGTGTCTGATGATGAAGTAGTTAAAGTTCACGTTCACACTAATTATCCTTATAAAGTTTGGGAAGCTGGTCGCAAATACGGTTCCTTATCAAAAATTAAAATTGATAATATGAGACTTCAACATGAGACAATTGTTGAAGAAGATGAACCATTTGAAAATGCTGAAGCACCTAAGGAAGAAGCAAAACAACTTGATTATGCTGTTATTGCTGTTTCTTCAGGTGAAGGATTGGCTAAACTATTTGAAAGTTTGGGTGTAACTAATATTATTAGCGGTGGACAAACAATGAATCCATCAACCAATGATATTGTTGATGCAATTAATAAGTCCAATGCTAAACGTGCGCTTGTTTTGCCTAACAATGGAAATATTATTATGGCAGCCAAGCAAGCAGTTGATTTAGTGGATATTCCAGTGGCCATTGTTGCAACAAAGACGATTTCTCAAGGAATGACAGCAATGCTATCATTCAATCCAGAATCTGATTTGGAAGATAACAAAGAAAATATGGAAGACTCCTTAGATACCGTTAAGAGTGGACAAATTACTCAAGCTATCCGTGATACTGAAATTGATGGTCTAAAGATTACCAAAGGTCATTATATGGGAATTGTCGACGGCAAGATTTTAGTTGATGATGCTGATATTATTGCTGGTACTGAAAAAATGCTCGACAAGATGATTGATGAAGACAGTGAAGTAATTACTATCTTGGTTGGTAAAGATGGTAATACTGAAGATGCTCAAAAGGTTGCTGATTACTTGGATGACAAGTACGCCGATCTCGAAACAGAGATCCATCAAGGTGATCAACCAGTTTATCCATATTTGATTTCGGTTGAATAAAAATAAAGGAGGCAATGATGAAACGTTTGTTTTGTCATGCCTCTTTTAATTCTGTTGGAGAAAGGGGAATTTATGGATCTTAGAAAAGTATCATTGGCAACATTGCCAGGCGTAGGTCCTAAACGCTTAGAATCTTTACAATCGTTAGGAATCGAAAATGTCTATGATTTGTTGTTTTATTTTCCTTTTCGATATGAAGATATGGAAGCTAAGTCGTTAGATGAGGCCACTGATCAAGAAAAGATTCTTTTAAAAGGTGTCGTTGCTAGTGATCCTGTTGTTTTTCGTTTTGGCTACAAAAAGAATCGCTTGAATGTGCGACTCTTGGTCGAAAATGAATCGATCATGGTAACTTTCTTTAATCAGCCATGGTTAAAAGATAAATTTGAGACTGGTAGTGATGTAGCGGTTTATGGTAAATGGAATCAAAATCGACGTGCTTTGACCGGTGTTAAAGTAATTGATGTAAATAATGACGATTCGATTGATTCGGTTTATTCAGTAAATAAAAATATTCATCAAAAAACACTAATTAATTTGATAAAGTTAGCTTTTGAAAAATATCATGATCAAATTGATACAGTAGTGCCAGACTTCTTGCGAGAAAAGTATAAACTTTTGGATGATGAACAGATTGTAGCCGGGGTTCACTTTCCTAAAGATGCAGAACAGAGTGATGAAGCCAGACGTAGTGCAAAATTCCGTGAGTTTTTCTTATTCCAGTGTGGATTGCAGAGTATAAAATTAAATGACAACCAAGGGAATGTCGGAATAATCGAAGGTTACGATAAGACATTCATTGAAAAATTTATTCAAGGTTTGCCATTTACTTTAACGCCAGCACAGGATCGAGTTGTTAAAGAAATATTGAGTGATATGGATTCAGATCATCACATGAATCGTCTTTTGCAAGGGGATGTTGGATCTGGAAAAACAATTGTTTCAGTTATTGCCATGTTGGCCTCAGTGACTGCAGGATATCAAGCGGCAATCATGGCCCCAACAGAGATTTTGGCCCAACAGCATTTTGATAAGATAAGTAAATTATTGGCACCTTTAAAAATTAGAACGGCTCTGTTGACGGGCTCACAAACAAAAAAGGAACATGATTTTATTACTAGTGATATTGCTGATGGCAAAACAAATATTATCGTGGGAACCCATGCTTTAATCCAAGAGGGCGTCAACTATAAGAATTTAGGTTTGATTGTGATTGATGAGCAGCACCGTTTTGGTGTTAACCAACGAAAAGCTATGCGTCAGAAGGGTGAAAATCCGGATGTTTTGGCGATGACAGCTACTCCAATACCAAGGACTCTGGCAATTACCACTTATGGTGACATGGATGTTTCACGAATCGATCAATTACCTGCTGGACGTAAAAAAATTGAAACTTATTGGATTAGAAGTCAAAAGATTGAACAAATGTATCAGTTTGTTGACAAAGAATTGTCCACAGGCGCTCAAGTGTATGTAGTCACGCCATTGATTTCTGAATCAGAGAAGATGGACTTGAAAAATGCGGAATTGATTTATGATAAATTTACGGAGCTCTTCGGTAAGAAATATAAGATAGGATTGTTACATGGGCAAATGCCTAATGATCAAAAAGAAACAGTTATGAATGATTTTAGTGATAAAAAGATTGATGTTCTGGTTTCTACAACGGTTATTGAAGTCGGAGTCGATGTGCCAAATGCTTCGGTAATGGTTATTTATGACGCAAACCGTTTTGGTTTGTCACAGCTACATCAACTTCGTGGACGTGTTGGTCGTGGAGAAAAACAATCTTATTGCATTTTGATTGCGGATCCTAAAAATGAAACAGCTTTAGAGCGGATGAAAATCTTAACGTCCACTAATGATGGTTTTGTTCTAGCTGAAGAGGATTTGAAAATGCGTGGTGCAGGTGATATGTTAGGTAATCGTCAATCGGGTTTACCGGAATTTAAAGTTGGTAATCCTGTCAATGACATCAATATTCTTGAAGTGGCTCAAGAAGAAGCAACACGTCTCTTTGAAGATAAAAAAATGATGAACAGTCCGGAAACAAAAGTTTTAAAATCATTTATAAATGATGAATTTGACCAATTAAATAATTTTGATTAGTGAGGAAACAAAATGAAAATAGCTGTAGATGCAATGGGTGGGGACAATGCTCCTCAAGTAATTGTTGAAGGTATTGAACAAGCACGAGACGAATGGGATAATCTGGAGTTCGTTTTATATGGCGATCAAGAAAAAATCAAAAAGTATTTGAAAAATGATACAAGAATCTCTATCGTTCATACGGATGAAGAAATTTTAGGAACTGATGAACCAGTCAGAGCCATTCGTTCTAAAAAGAACGCATCAATGGTTTTGGCTGCTAAATCAGTAAAAGATGGTGAAAATGATGCTCTCTTTTCACTTGGAAATACTGGAGCATTATTAGCAGCTGGAATCTTTATCGTTGGTAGGATTAAACAAGTGGATCGTCCAGCTTTGATGCCAACTTTACCGGTAACTAATTCTTCTTTAGGTGTTAATATTCTTGACGTTGGTGCCAATGCCGAAGCTAAACCTAGTTATTTACAACAGTGGGCTGTAATGGGTTCAATTTATGCTCGTGATGTTAAGAAAATTGATAAACCACGTATTGCTTTGTTAAATAATGGTACAGAATACGATAAGGGTGATACGCTACATAAAGATGCCTATCAATTATTGAAAAATACTGAGGGCATCAATTTTATTGGTAATGTTGAATCAAATAATATTTTAGCTGGTGTGGCTGATGTTATCGTTACAGATGGCTTCACTGGAAATGCAGCTTTGAAGGCAACCGAAGGAACTGCGACAATTCTTTTAAGTGAGTTGAAAGATGCCTTGCTAAACAACGGTATTTTTACTAAAATGGGTGCAGCTATCGTTTCACCATCATTAAAGGGGTTAAAAAAGATGTTTGATACATCTCAAGCCGGTGGTGCTGTTTTACTCGGACTGAAGTCACCAGTAATTAAAGCACACGGTGCCGCAGACGCTAAGACAGTCTTTTATACAGTTAAGCAAATTAATGATATGCTACAGAATGATACAATTAATAAAGCAAATAAGTATTTTGAAAAAATGAGTACGGAAAAATAAGGAGAAACTCCATGACAGAGCAAGAAGTTTTTGACAAAATCGTTTCATTAATCACTGATAAGTTTGAAGTTGAACCATCAACAATTACTAAAGAAACATCATTCACTAAAGATCTTGATGCTGATTCAATTGACCTTGTTGAATTTGTGCTTGAACTAGAAGATGCTTTCGGTTCAGAAATTCCAGATGACGACGCTGAAAAGATTACAACAGTCGGTGAAGCAGTTACTTATATTTCTTCACATCAAAAATAAGGCCGCGTGGTCTTATTTTTTTATCCGGATAATTATTTATGATAAAAGTTTAGTATAATTAATGTTATTGGAAAGGGGACACGTTATGTTAGATCCGAAATTCTTAGAATTTTTAGATGAAAGATACGGAATTAAGTTTAACGATAAAAAGCTCGTTGAAAGAGCTATGACACATTCGTCATTTGATAATGAACACAAGGAATTAGGTATTGGTGATTATGAACGTTTGGAATTCTTGGGTGATGCCGTTCTAGAAATCAATATTTCTCGTTATTTATTCAAAAAATATCCTGAATTACCTGAAGGTAAGTTAACAAGATTAAGATCCGACATTGTCAGAACTGATAGTTTTGCTCGTTTTGCTAAAGAAATTAATATTGATAAATACCTTTTGATTGGTAAAGGTGAAGAAAAACAAGGTGCACGTCAAAGACATACATTGTTGGAGGATATTTTTGAGGCTTTCAATGGTGCCTTGTACTTGGATCAAGGTAATGAAGTTGTAAATGAATTTTTAAAGAAGGTTGTTTATCCACATATCGATTCAGGTGAATTTTCTGAAGATACAGACTTTAAAACTCACTTGCAAGAGAAGTTACAACAATCTGGTGAAGTAGAAATTGATTATAAAGTGATCGATGAAGAAGGTCCTGATCACGATAAGAAGTTCAAAGTAGAATTAATTGCTAATGGTAAAATCTTGTCCAAGGGTCTTGGATACAGTAAGAAGCACGCCGAACAAATGGCAGCCAAAAGAGCATTAGAGGAATTATAGTAGGAGTTTAGTTTATGCCATTAAAATCGTTAACGATCAATGGGTTTAAATCTTTTGCTGACAAGACAAAGATTGACTTTACAAGTGGAATCACTGGTATCGTCGGACCCAACGGGAGTGGAAAATCAAATATCACAGAAGCCATTCGTTGGGTAATGGGTGAACAATCAGCAAAGAGCCTGCGTGGAGACAAAATGGTCGATGTGATTTTTGCTGGTAGTGCAACACGTCCTCAAATGAATCGGGCGGAAGTTGTTTTAGAGTTTGATAATCGTAATCATGAATTGAAATCGTCACAAGATGAGATTGTTATTTGTCGTCGTCTATTTAGAAATGGTGACACTGAATTTTTAATTAATAATAAGCAGTGTCGCTTACGTGACATTACAGAATTATTTATGGATTCAGGGATGGGAAAACAATCATTTTCTATTATTTCCCAGGGACGTGTTGAAGCAATTTTCAATAGTAAGCCGGTTGAAAGAAGAAGTATTATCGAAGAATCAGCAGGAGTTTCTTTGTTTAAACAGAAGAAGCAACAGGCTGAAAATAAAATGTCTGAAACTACAGATAACTTACATCGTGTTTCAGATATTGTCTCTGAATTATCTAAGCAAGTGGAACCCTTGAAAGAGCAAGCTAGTATTGCTCGCGATTATCAAGAACAAAAGAGTAAATATGATAGCATTTATCAAAAAATCTTAACTATCGAAATTAGAAATTTATCAGCTCAAAAGCATCAAATTGATAAAGAATTGCGTGAAGTTAAGCTGAGTGCTCAGAATATTGCTAGAGAAGTCAAAGTTGCTAATAAACAGGTCGAAGACAACAACGCTGCTATCAATGATTTGACACAAAAAATCGATGAGAATCAGACTAAATTAGTTGAGAATACCCGCACACTTGAAGTTTATAACGGTAAAGTAGCTGTAGCGGATGAACGTAGTGGTTTCAATTCAACTAATCAGCTTTCTTTAAAGAAACAGTTAGATGATTTAAAGAAACAAAAAGAAATCAATGAAAAAAAATTGGCTAATTCTAATCAAAAATTGGCCGATTGTGAAGCACAGATTGCTGATTTTCAGAAGCAATTGAAAGATGTTCAACAATTAAAACAAAAGACTCCAGCTGATATTGAAAAAAATATTAGTGACCTTCGTGATCAATATGTCGATTTATTGCAGAAACAAGTTTCTAACAATAATGAACAGAACTTTTCACAGAAGCAATTGGATCGAATTCAAGCTCAAATCAATGATCAAAAGCAACAAATTCAATCAATTAATAGTGATTTGGCTGAATCAAAAGAGAAACACCAAAAAATTGAAACAAAGGTTAAAACTTTAGTTACCGATAATAAATCTTTGATTGAACATGATCAGAATCTAGCTAAAGAAATCGATCAAATAACTGAGACCGGAAAACAAGAGAATCGTAATTACTTGAATGTCTTGGAAGGTCTTCAAGAAATTAAAGCACGTAAAAAAGTTCTAGAAAATATGGAACAAGAACATGCCGGTTTCTTTGAAGGCGCTAAAAATGTCTTGAATAATCAGTCCAAATTGACTGGGATTGTTGGCGCTATTGCTGAATTAATTTCAGTACCTAAAGAGTATCAATTAGCGGTTGAGACAGTCGTAAGTAATCAATTACAATCAATTGTTACTGAAGATGAGGCTTCCGCTAAACAGGCTATTGCATTTTTACGTCAAAGTCGTGGTGGTCGAGCTACTTTCTTGCCTCTAAACATCATCAAACCACGTAGTATTTATGCTAATGACTTGAACAAAGCCCAAGCAATCGCAGGTTTTGTTGGAGTCGCTAGTGACTTGATCGAATATGATGGTAAGGTTGAAAATATTGTAAAAAATATTTTAGGTAATTTATTAGTTTCCGAGAATATTGACGCTGCTACTAGAATTTCGGCCGCAGTAGGCCGTAAATATCGTGTCGTGACTTTGGACGGTAATGTGGTCAATGCTGGTGGTTCTTTAACTGGTGGACAACAAAGAAGAGTCAATTCTAATATTTTGACAAGAAAAGATGATTTAACTGCTTTGACAAAAGAGTTATCTAAGAAGGAAATTCTACTTGATCAAAAGCAAAAGATTGTTCAGGATTTACGTCAAAAATTAATGGGATTGAATGCTGAAAAGAAGACGGCTGATGAAAAATTAGCCAGCTTTAATCAGGAAAAGAATCAATTAGAGAATTCAATATCAACTTATCAAAATGAAGAGAAACATTTTAAAGAACGTTTGGATGTTGTAGAATACAGTCTCTCTAAGAATCAGACGGAAGAATCAGATCTGAAATCTGACTTGGAAAAACAAATACAATTGGCTAATGATATCAAGGATAAGATTGCTCAAGTTCAAGATGAGATTAAGCAAAAAGAACAAATCCTGGCCGATTTTGATAATGAATTAAGTTCAATTAACGAAAATGAACAAAATTTGCAGACTAAATTAGCAGTTGTTCAGAGTAAACATGAAAATGAACTGGCTCAGAATAATGATTTGAAGGAAAGTACAGTTAGTCTTGCTCGACAAGTAACAGAAGTTGAGGAACGATTGAAAGACTTGAATTCTGAGAAGGATAAATTACAATTAAGCAATTCAGAAGTAAAAGAAAAAATCAATCAATTGAAACGAACAATTACAAAACTTCAAGACAATGCTACCGATTTGAAGGGGAAACGTCAGAAGCAACAAGAATTATCTACTCAATTGAATGCGAAAGCTCAACGTAATTTTGATCTACAAAAGAATGCCTCTGATCAACAGGAGACATTGGCTATTAAGAATACAAAGCTTTCTAATGAAATTGATAGTCGTTTAGATATTTTGTCGCAGGATTATCAATTGACTTATGAGGCTTCATTAGTTGAATTGAATAAGGGCGACTATGATTCCGAGCAACTACAAAAAGAGGCTCGTTTGCTTAAAATGGGAATCGATGAGTTAGGAACTGTTAATTTATCGGCCATTGCTGAATATGATAAAGTAAAAGATAGATATGAATTTTTAACACAACAACAAAATGATTTGTTAAAAGCTCGAGCACAATTATTAGACACAATGTCGGAAATGGATAAGGAAGTAACGACTAGATTTAAAAAGACATTTGATGAAGTTGCAGATGCCTTTGAAGAAATTTTCCCAGAGATGTTTGCTGGTGGTCGTGCCAAATTAGTACTAACCGAACCTGATAATCTTTTGGAAACAGGAATTGAAATTATTGCTCAACCACCAGGGAAGAAATTTCAACGTTTGAGTTTGTTATCTGGTGGTGAAAAAGCGTTAACGGCTATTACATTGTTGTTTGCCATTATCAAAGTGAAACCAGTACCATTCTGTATTTTAGATGAGGTTGAAGCTTCACTTGATGATGCTAATGTTTATCGTTTTGCTAATTATTTGAATCAATATGATGACAATACGGAATTTATTGTGATTACTCACCGTAAGGGGACCATGATGAATGTTAACCGTTTGTATGGAGTAACCATGGAAGAATCTGGTGTATCACGTATGTTGTCCGTCGAAGTCAAAAAATAAGGAGTTAATTATGGGATTATTTGATCGTATTAAAAAAGCCTTCACTGGAAAAGATGATTCTAAAGATGAAAAATTAGAAGAAAAAGTTCCTGAAGCTGAAAAAGAACCTGACCAAAATGTTGAATCCGGCAAAACTTCTGATGATTCCGATAAAACAGAGGAAACACCTAAGGAAACTAAAGAATCAACTCCAGAGGTTAAAACAGAACTGGATTTGGAATCAGAACCTAAATCAGAACCTAAATCAGAACCTAAATCAGAACCAGAGCTAGAAACAAAGGAAGTTGAAAAAGAACCAGAAGAAGTTCAACCTAAGCAGGTAGAACCTCAGATTGAAACATCAGAGATTAAAGAACCAGTGGAGTCTAAGGAGTCTGAACCAGAAGAGACACAAACAGAGACAACAACTACTTCTGAAGATGTTGAGGTCGAAAAGGAAACAACATCTGAAAATATTAAAGTAAACGAAGAAGTTAAATCCGAAGAGTTAGAAGAGTCAGAGGAAGCTGAATCAGAAACTGAAAAAGAACCTGAGGAAGAAGCCAAAGACGATGTTAAAGAATACGATGAAGGATTGAAAAAAAGTCGTAACTCTTTCAGTGCTCGTTTTAATCGTTTCCTGGCTAATTTTAGAAGTGTCGACGAAGACTTCTTCGATGATTTGGAAGAGTTATTGATTGAATCGGATGTTGGTTATGAAACAGCTATGCGTATTTCCGACGAATTACGTGAAGAAGTAAAACTTGAAAATGCTAAAAAACGTTCCGATGTTTCTAACGTTATCGTTAAAAAATTGGTCGATATGTATGGTGAAGAAGGTAAGGATGAAGATAATACTCTGAAATTTAGTACTGATAAGACACCAACAGTCTTTTTGTTTGTTGGTGTTAATGGTGCCGGCAAGACAACAACAATCGGTAAACTAGCACACAGATATCAGCAAGAAGGTAAAAAAGTTTTACTTGCCGCAGGTGATACATTTAGAGCTGGTGCGATTGAACAACTTCAAGAATGGGGTAAACGTGTTAATGTTCCTGTTCAAGCAAGTAAAGCACACACTGATCCAGCTTCAGTTGTGTATGATGCTGTTCAAAGAGCAGTAGACGAAGATTTCGATATTTTATTAGTTGATACAGCTGGACGTTTACAGAATAAAGAGGGTTTGATGCGTGAATTGGAAAAGATCAAACGTGTTATTACTCGTGAATTGCCTGATGCACCACAAGAAGTATTATTAGTATTGGATGGTTCAACTGGTCAAAATGCCTTAAGTCAAGCTAAGCAATTTAATGAAACAACTGCTGTTTCAGGTATTGTGTTGACAAAACTTGATGGTAGTTCCCAAGGTGGAATTGTTTTAGCTATTCGTAATGAACTACATATCCCTGTGAAGTTAGTTGGTTTGGGAGAACAAATGAATGATTTGCGTGATTTTGATCCCGAGAAGTTCATTTATGGACTGTTTAAGGAACTAATTGTTGGAGCTTCAAATAAATAAAATGAAGATAGATGAAACCACACGCGTGAATCTGTTGTATAATTTTTATCATTCTTTATTAACTAAGAAACAGAGTCGTTATATTGAGCTTTATTATGTTGAAGACTTTTCACTTAGTGAAATTTCTGAACAGTTAAAAGTTTCACGACAAGCGGTTTTGGATAATTTGCATCGTACTGTTAATTCATTGGAGTCTTTTGAACAAGAATTAGGATTAATTAAAAAGACAACTGAAATTGATGATATTGCCGATACTTTGCAAACCTTAGTCGAAAAAAAATATTCCAACGATAAAGAACTTTTAGATTTAGTACAGAGAATTTTAAAAATAAATGAAAATTAATAGGAGAAGAATATGGCTTTTGAAGGATTAAGCGAACGTCTACAAAAAGTTTTTTCTACCTTAAAGGGTAAGGGAAAACTTTCTGATGAAGATATTCGTAAAGTAATGCGTGAAGTACGTATGGCTTTACTTGAGGCCGATGTTAACTTTGATGTTGTTAAGAGCTTCGTTAAGACAGTTAGAGAACGTGCTTTAGGTGCCGAAGTAATGGATAGTTTGACACCATCGCAACAAGTTATCAAAATTGTTGATAAAGAGTTAACTAAGTTAATGGGACAAGAAGCTGTTCCATTAAACAAATCAGCTCATATACCAACAATTATCATGATGGTTGGTTTGCAAGGTGCTGGTAAAACTACAACAGCTGGTAAATTAGCTAATTATCTTAAAAATGATAAAAAAGCTCGTCCAATCTTTATTGCTGGGGATGTTTATCGTCCAGCCGCTGTTGAACAGTTAAAGACTATTGGACAACAATTAGATGTACCCGTATACGATGAAGGAACAGAGCATGATCCTGTTGACATCGTTCGTAATGGGTTAAAAGTTGCTGACGAAAATAAAAATGATTATGTAATTATTGATACGGCCGGACGTTTGGAAATTGATGAGCAATTGATGGAAGAATTAACGCGTATCAAGGAGTTAGCTCATCCAGATGAAATCTTGTTTGTCGCTGATTCCATGACTGGTCAAGTAGCTGCTAAAGTAGCTGCTGGATTTGATGAACAATTGGATATCACCGGTGTTGTTTTAACTAAGTTAGATGGTGATACCCGTGGTGGTGCAGCACTTTCAATTCGTTCCGTTACTGGTAAACCAATTAAGTTTATTGGACAAGGTGAAAAACTAGATCAATTAGATGTTTTCCATCCGGATCGTATGGCCAACCGTATCCTTGGTATGGGTGATATGTTGACCTTGATTGAGAAAGCTCAATCAGATTATGATGAAAAACAAGCTAAAGAAGTAGCCGAAAAGATTCGAGAGAATAGTTTTGACTTTAATGACTTTATTGATCAAATGGATCAAATTCAAAAAATGGGTCCTTTGGATGAAATCATGAAGATGATCCCAGGTATGGCTAATAATCCAGCTTTAGCTAATATCAATATTGGTGAAAAGGATATTGCTCATTTAAAGGCAATTGTTTACTCTATGACACCAAAAGAACGTGAAGATCCTGATTTGTTAAATCCTTCAAGAAGAAGAAGAATTGCCAAGGGTTCAGGACAAAGTATTCAAAATGTTAACCGTATGATCAAACAATTCAAACAATCACGAGACATGATGAATAAGATGAGTAAAGGTAACATGGCTGGAATGGACCAACTTATGGGCAACGGTATGCAAGGACGTCTTGGTAAGATGGCAATGCATTCAATGGTCCGTAAGAGTAAGAAACGTAAGAAGAAACGCTTAAAGAAGATTAAACGATTCAAATCATAGAGTGCAGTAGAGAGCGGTCAGCCCACGAGGATCCGCCTAAGTATTGAAATTGCCCGCGTACCGTGTGGGTGATTCCAATACTGTAGCAAACCGCCCCTACGCAGCTCATTTCAAATAGAGAGCATAGTAAGCCCGTTTCCACTATTCAACATTGAACATTGGTTATTAAAAAATAAGAAATAAAAAAAGAGAGTGGTGTAAAGAAAAAAACTTTACACCACTTCTTTTTTTGTGTATACTAACAAAGTTAAGTATTTAGGAGGAAACAAACATATGTCAGTTAAAATTAGAATGAAACGTATGGGTAGCAAATTACGCCCATTTTATAGATTAGTTGTTGCAGATTCACGTTCACCACGTGATGGCCGCTTTATTGAACAAGTTGGTTACTACAACCCAATCTCACAACCAGAAGAAATCAAACTTGATGACGACAAGATCGTTGAATGGTTGAACAAAGGTGCACAACCTTCAGATACAGTTCGTCACTTGTTGAAACAACATGGTATTATGCAAAAGTTCCATGAAAGCAAGTTTACAAAATAGTTATTTTGATGGGGCCAGATAAAACGATGTTTTGTCAGGGTCCTATTTATTTATCACGGAGGAAAAATGACCGAAAAATTATATCGAGTTGGTACTATCGTCAATACGCATGGTATTAAAGGTGAATTAAGAGTCGTTCCAATTACAGATTTTCCAGAAGATCGTTTCAAGGCAGGTTCTAAGTTAGTCTTTAAAAAGAATAATTCTAGTGAAGAATTCACAGTAGAGTCAGCTCGTAAACATAAGAATTTTGTTCTTTTGAAACTAAAGGGATATGACAACATCAACGATGTTGAAAAGTATGTTAAATCAGAACTTTTTGCTAGTGGTGAATTAACTTCCGAATTAAACGAGGGTGAATTTCTTTATAAGCAAATCATTGGTTTGCAAGTAGTGGATAAAAACCTTGGTGAAATTGGAAAGATTACTGAGATCATGGAATTAGGTCCAAACGATGTTTGGGTTGTAAAAGGAACTAAATATAAGGAAGTTTTATTGCCTTATATTGAAGATGTTATTAAGAATGTTGATCTCGACAAGCAAATTGTTGAAGTCGAAATACCGGATGGATTGATAGATTAATGGATATTACAATTTTAAGCATTTTTCCAAGAATGTTTCAGGCGCTAAATGAATCTTTGATTGGTAAAGCTCAAGAAAGGGGACTCGTTAATATTGATGTAGTTGATTTTCGTGATTTTACAACGAATAAACAGCATCATGTTGACGATACAACCTATGGTGGTGGGGCAGGCATGCTTTTGCAAGCTCAACCAATTTACGATGCTATGGATTATGTCGAAACGAAAAAGCCAGGTCGGAAACGGGTAGTCCTACTCGATCCAGCTGGTAAAACTTTCAATACAAAAATGGCACGTGACTTTGCTAAAGAAGATCAATTAGTTTTTATTTGTGGACACTATGAAGGTTTTGATGAACGAGTTAAAGATCTAGTTACGGATGAAGTTTCAATCGGTGATTATATTTTGACTGGTGGTGAATTACCCACTATGAGTATGATTGATGCGACATTACGTTTTGTACCTGGAGTTTTAGGTAATTCGTTTTCTGCTGAGGAAGAATCGTTTTCGAACGGCTTGTTAGAGTATCCACAGTATACTAAACCAGCTGATTTCCGTGGTAAGAAGGTTCCAGATGTTTTGACAAGTGGTGATCATGAAAAGATTCGTCTTTGGAGATTAACACAAGCCTTGAAAAAAACTTTGGAACGTCGACCAGATTTATTGGAAACTGCAAAGCTGACGGATGAAGAAAAGAAATTACTCAGAAAAATTCGTCAAAATATATAGTTTACAAGTTCGTCCAAATAAAGTATCATTGTAAGAGTGTTTGGACACATATTAACGATATTCCGCTGTATGTCAGAGATATATAAGAGTGTCGAATTAGGGAGAAATTATTCATGAATGAATTAATTCAAGATATTACAAAAGAACAATTACGTTCTGACATTCCTGACTTCCGTAGCGGTGACACTATTCGTGTACATGCTAAGGTTGTTGAAGGTACTCGTGAACGTATTCAATTATTCGAAGGTGTCGTAATCAAGAGACATGGCTCAGGTATCAGTGCTACATACACTGTACGTAAGATGAGTAATGGTGTTGGTGTTGAAAGAACATTCCCATTGAACACACCTCGTGTAGAACAAATTGAAGTTATCAGACATGGTCGTGTACGTCGTAGCAAGCTTTACTACCTACGTGCTCGTACAGGTAAGGCTGCTCGTATTAAGGAACGTCGTCGCGACATCTAATTAATACATTTTAATGCAACTAAACTTCAAAAAATAAACCATCACGTTGAATTTTATAATTCAATGATGGTTTATTTTTTTATATATTTAATTGAAAATCTGATTGAAATATTCCAAGTAAAATTTTTGATCTTTTGGAGTTGCAACAATTTTAGTAACACTAGTATTTCGAGGCTCGGGGATACTCATCATGTCCTGGGGTTTAAGAACATCTAACGCGGCGGCCTTAACAGTAAAACCGTGTGTAACGCAGATAAGTTTGTCATTGGGGTATTTATTCAGGGCATCTTCTAAAAAGCCGTGTACCCGTGTAACAACGTCTTCAAATCGTTCTCCATCGGTGGCATACTTCGTATAGAATGGTAAAACGTCATTCCAATATTCATTGTAGGCATCAGGATGAATTTTCTTTAAATCAGCATTTTTTTGTCCGTCCCATTGTCCATAAGATATTTCCACCAATCTTTTATCATAAGAGATTGGTAAATTGGCCTGTTTATTCAAAATTGTAGCTGTCTGTTGAGCACGCTTTAAAGGGCTACAGATAATACGATCTGCAAAGCTGATATCAAAATTCTGAGCCAGAGTCTGGGCTTGTTGTTGACCGTGATCATTTAAGTAAGTCATTTCGGTATTAATATTGCCTTGTTTCATTTTCATCACGTTGGCTTTAGTTTGTCCATGACGGATGAGATAGAATTCAGTCATAATTTCTCCCTCGTGGTTAAATTATTATCTATTATAGAAGAAGTTTTGCAGATAATAAAAAAATCACTCCGCAAAAGAGTGATTTAAAAAATTTGTGAACGATATAATCCAACAACTTTACCAAGTATCTCTACGTTATCTAAGATAATTGGATCCATTGTATCGTTTTCAGGTTGTAGGCGGTAATGTCCATTTTCTTGATAGAATCTCTTGCAAGTGGCTTCGATATCTTCAGTCATAGCGATAACAATTTCACCATTATTGGCAAAATTTTGTTCATGTACTATAACGTGGTCACCATTGTAAATACCACAATTGATCATACTTTCTCCGTGAATTTCAAGCATGAATAATTCACCAGAATCACGATTTAAGTCAGGTGGAATTGGAAAATATCCATCGGGATTACGTTCAGCTGTGATTGGTTGTCCAGCAGCAACAGTACCGAGGATAGGAATTTGTTTTGATTTGATACCGATGGAATTTAAACCTGCACCAGTAAGTTCGATTGCCCTAGGTTTAGTAGGGTCACGTTGAATAAAACCTTTTTTTTCAAGACGAGATAGATGACCATGTACCGTTGATGTAGATGATAAGTCTACAGCTTCGCAGATTTCTCTGACAGTGGGCGGATATCCATGTTCATCTAAATAATCATAAATACATTGTAGAATTTGTGACTGTTTAGAGCCTTCAGCTTTTGACATTAGAACACCTCATTGTTAATATCTTAATTAGATTGTATCAAAATATGAATACAAGTTCAAACAAGTGTTCGATATAATGGGGAGAGTTAAAATTATGAACGAACAAGAAGAATTGCTCAAAAAAATTAATAAATTAGCTCATAAGGCTAAAGATGGAACTATTACTAAAGAAGAAGAAGATCAACAAGCCGAACTTAGAAAAGAATATTTGAAGAATTTTCGTGCCAGTTTTAGATCCCAACTTGAAATGACACGTGTGTTTGATAAGCAAGGAAATGAGGTCACACCGGAGAAAGTTAGAGAGATTCAACGTAAAAAAGGTTTACGTGACGATTAACACTTTCAATTAGAGTGATTTTTTTGTAATATTAATAGATGTATGGAAAGGGTGAAACATAAATGGGAACAACAATAATCGTTGGTATTATAGCCTTATTAATCGGTTTAGTTGGTGGATTCTTTATTGCCAGATGGTATATGAAGAAGTACTTCCAAGATAATCCACCAATCAGCGCAGATATGATTAAGCAAATGATGGCTCAAATGGGACAAAAACCATCACAAAAGAAACTTAACCAATTAATGAGTACTATGAAAGCATCACAAAAAAAGAAGTAGTAAGTTAAATTAATAGACGATATGCATATTTTAATATGTGTATCGTCTATTTTTTTGTCTAAAAAATCAATTGCTCTTTATTTACGAACTATGATATTAATAATATCTAAAAAAATCTAAATGAAAACGATAAATGCGAATATTAATTAAAAATAATTGAATTAAATACGTGTTTTGTATTGAAAGAATTTTCATATCTTGATAGAATTTGGTTACCAAAGACAGAAAGGTGGAAAACCAATGAGTGATGTAGCGATAGTTATGGGATCAATTTCGGATTTACAAGTTATGCAGAACACAGTTGATGTTTTGAAAGACTTACAGGTCAGTTATGAAGTCAAAGTGATCTCAGCACATAGAACTCCTCAAGAGATGCTGGATTTTGCAAAAACGGCACGTTCTAATAACTTTAAAGTGATAATAGCAGGTGCAGGAGGCGCCGCTCATTTACCAGGAATGATTGCTTCATCAACTAGCTTGCCAGTTATCGGTGTTCCAGTACCATCTAGATATTTAAAAGGGATGGATTCTTTATTGTCAATTGTCCAAATGCCTGCTGGTGTTCCAGTGGCAACAGTCTCTATTGGTGAAGCTGGAGCTAAGAATGCTGCCATCATGGCGACAAAGATCTGTGCTTTACAAAATCAAGATTATGAACTTTCTCTGAATGGTTACACCAAGGCCATGCATGATAAGTCATTGGAAAGTGGGAAAAATCTTGACTAAAACAATCTTACCGGGTGCAACCATCGGAATTATCGGCGGGGGTCAACTCGGACAAATGATGTCTTTTTCAGCAAAGGAAATGGGTTATAAAGTTATTGTTCTCGATCCCACGCCAAATTGTCCAGCAGCACAAGTTTCCGACGATCAAATTGTTGCTGCATATGACGATTTAGCTCAATTGATTGAATTAGCCAAGCGTTGTGATGTTTTGACTTATGAATTTGAGAACGTCGATGCTGAAACAATCAATGAGGTGAAAAAATATACAGAAGTGCCTCAGGGTACTAAGGCTTTAACAATTACTCAAGATCGCGTTTCTGAAAAGAATTTTATTGAAAAAAGTGGTTTTTCAACAGTTCCGCATGTTGTTATCAATAATATTTTTGAATATCATCGTGCTGTTGAGAAATTAGGAACTCCAGTAATTGTAAAAACTACTCGTGGTGGCTATGACGGTAAAGGCCAGATTCTGATCGAAGATCCTGAAAAGGTTTGTTATGCCGATATTGAAGAATTATTGATGCATGGAACTTGTATCGTTGAAAAAAAGATTGCCTTGAAAAAAGAAGTCTCAGTTGTTGTCGCGGCTAATAGTTCTCAACAAACTTCTATTTTCCCCGTTATTGAAAATATTCATCGTCATAATATTCTGCACCTAAGTAGTTGTCCAGCAGAGATTAGTACAGAAACCGAAAATGAGATTTACCAAATTGGTGAGAAGTTAGCTCAAAATTTAGAATTAGTCGGTACTATGTGTATTGAATTCTTCATTTCTACGATAAATGAAGTTTTTGTTAATGAAATTGCTCCACGTCCGCATAATTCAGGTCATTTAACAATTGAATCGTGCAATATTTCTCAATTTGATGCTCATATCCGTGGTGTTTGTAATCTGGCAATGCCAAAAGTTCGACTTCTACAATCAGCAGTTATGGTCAATCTATTAGGACAGCATTTACAGCCAGCTAAGGAAGTTTTACCAGAACACACTGAATGGCATTTTCATGATTACGGTAAAGCTGAAAGTAAAAATAATCGTAAAATGGGTCATATTACAATTTTGAGTGACGATTTACGAGAAACAAAGAGTTCTGTTGAAAAAAATTCGATTTGGGATGTGTAAATCATGACTGAAAATAATTTACTTTATGAAGGTAAAGCTAAGAACGTTTATAAAACAGACAAAGAAAATGAACTTTTGATGGTCTATAAAGATCAAGCAACGGCCTTTAATGGCAAGAAAAAAGAAGTGTTACCGGGTAAAGGTGTTTTGAATTGCCGTATTTCTACTTTGGTATTTGATTATTTGATTAAAAATGGCGTAAAAACTCATTTGATTGAAAATCTATCAGATCATGAACAATTAGTTCAAAAGAGTGAAGTTTTCCCATTAGAAGTAGTTTTGAGAAATATTGGTTCAGGTAGTTTTGTACGTAAATTCCACCTTGAAGATGGTTTGAAGTTGAGAGAACCAATTATTGAGTTTTATTACAAGAGCGATGCATTAGATGATCCTTTTATCAATGAGTCGCAAATTCATGCTTTGCGTATCGCGGATAAAGAGGAGATAGCTCGGATCAAGCAGATGACACTAGAAATCAATCAACTATTAATTCCGTTTTTTGCCCAAAGTGATTTTGATTTAGTTGACTTCAAATTGGAGTTTGGAAAAGTTAATAATGAAATTATTTTAGTAGATGAATTTTCACCGGATAACTGTCGTTTGTGGGATAAGACAAGTCATCATTCGATGGATAAAGATGTTTTTCGTAAGCATGAAGGCGATTTAGTTAAGACGTATCACTCAGTTTTAGAAAGATTGACAACACGATAGGAGTAAATGATGAAATTAGTTAAAGTTTATGTGACACTCAAACCCTCTGTTTTAGATGCCCAAGGAGAGGCGATTAAATCAGCTATTCAGACTATGGATTATGACAAAGTTTCTGGTGTCCATATGGGAAAATACTTCGAATTGAATTTTGAAGATTATCCTGATTTGGAAAAAGATATCGATACAATCTGTGACAATTTGTTAACCAATCCTAATATCGAAACATACCGTTATGAGATCATGGAGGCTGAATAAATGAAGTTTGCCGTTGTTAATTTTCCCGGATCTAACTGTGATATGGATCTGTACTATGCCATTAAAGACGGTATCAAGGAAGAGGTAGAACTAGTTGATTATCGCAAAACTAGCTTAGCAGGATTTGATGGTGTTTTAATTCCAGGTGGCTTTTCTTATGGCGACTATTTGAGAAGTGGTGCAATTGCTGTTCATGCTCCAATTATTAGTGAAATCGTCCGTTTTGCCAATGAAGGTAAGTTTGTTTTAGGTATCTGTAATGGATTCCAAATTTTAACGGAATTGCATTTATTGCCGGGTGCACTGATTCAAAATGAAAAGAGTCGTTTTATTTGTGAGACAGTTACTTTACAAGTGATGAACAATCAAACAATTTTTACTAATCGATACACCGAAAACGAAAAAATCCGTATACCGGTTGCTCATGGTGAAGGTAGATATTACTGTGATGAACAGACTTTGGAAGAATTAAAGGCCAATGATCAAATTGTTTTCCGTTATGACGAGAATATTAATGGAAGTGTTGATCAAATTGCTGGTGTAATGAATCGTCAAGGAAATGTTTTAGGAATGATGCCTCATCCGGAGCGTGCTTTGGAAGATATCGTGGGTTCTTCCGATGGGCTTAAACTATTTCAATCAATAATCAATCAAGTAAGGGTGAATAATTAATGACTGAACCTACTGCTAAGCAAATTCAGGATTCAAAGTTATATCAACAATGGGGATTGAGTGATTCAGAATACAAATTGATTTGTGAAAAAATTTTGCATCGCCTTCCTAATTACACAGAAACTGGATTGTATTCGGTTATGTGGAGCGAACATTGTTCTTACAAGAATTCCAAAAAAGTTTTACGAAAGATGCCTAATAAGAGTGATCGAGTATTGGCTGGACCAGGTGAAGATGCCGGAATTTTGGACATCGGTGATGGTCAGGCGGTTGTTTTCAAGGCCGAAAGTCACAATCATCCTTCAGCGGTTGAACCTTATCAAGGAGCCGCAACTGGTGTTGGAGGTATTATCAGAGATATTTTTTCAATGGGAGCCCAACCTTTTGCATTGTTAAACAGTTTGAAATTTGGTCCATTAAAGGATGGTCAAACTAAACATCTAGTTAACGAAGTAGTAGCAGGTATTGGTGGCTATGGGAATTGTATTGGTTTACCAACTGTTGGTGGCGAAATATCCTTCGAAAATTGTTATGAGAATAATCCCTTGGTTAATGCCATGTGCGTTGGCTTGTTAAACAAAACTGATTTTAAACACGGTACAGCTAGTGGTAAAGGTAATCTGATTGTCTACGTTGGTGCTAAAACAGGCCGTGATGGAATTCATGGTGCGACCTTTGCGTCAGATGAATTTACGGATACTAAAAATAAACAACGTTCAGCTGTTCAAGTTGGTAATCCTTTTATTGAAAAATTGTTGATGGATGCTTGTGTTGAAATCATTGAAAAACATCCTAATTGGATTTTGGGAATTCAAGATATGGGTGCTGCTGGATTAGTATCATCCACTGCAGAAATGGCTTCTAAAGCTGATAGTGGTTTGATTTTAAACTTGGACAATGTTCCACAACGTGAAACAGAAATGTCAGCTTACGAAATGATGTTGTCCGAGTCACAGGAACGAATGGTTCTCTGTGTGAAGCCACAGTTTAAAGATAATGTTTTAGCATTCTTCAAAAATTTTGAATTAGATGCTGTTGTAATCGGTCAAGTAACTGGAGACAAGCAATATAAAATTTATCATCGTGATGAATTGGTAACTGATATTCCTGTCCGTAGTTTGACTGAAGATGTACCTGAGTATGACCGTCCAGAGGTTGAACCAAAGCGTATTGCTCAAGATCGTGATTATCATTTTGTACCTAAAATTGATTCACTGATAGATACTTGGCAAGCTCTTTTGAAGCAACCCAATATTGCTAGTAAAAAGCATTTTTATCAAACTTATGATTCGCAAGTCAAAGCTGATACATTGGTACAACCTGGTAGTGATGCCGGTGTAACTCGTATTCGAGGCACGAAAAAGGCTATTGCAATGACTAATGATAGTAATTCTAAATATGTTTATTTAGATCCATACGTTGGTGGACAAATCACAGTTATGGAAGCTGCACGTAATATTGTCGCAAGTGGTGCAGAACCAATAGGTGTAACCGACTGTTTGAATTATGGTAATCCTGAAAACCCTGAAGTTTTTTGGGAGTTAGATAAGAGTGTAGAGGGAATTGCTAGTGCGTGTGAAAAAATCAATACACCGGTAATTTCCGGTAATGTGTCGCTCTATAACGAATACAACGATGAGGCTATTTATCCTAGTCCTATGATTGGAATGGTTGGGTTAATCGACGACGTGAAAAAGGTTACTACAATCGCCTTTAAAGAAGCCGGCGACTTGATCTATTTATTAGGTAATACATTTAACGATTTCAATGGTTCCGAGATTCAATTGCAACAAACTGGTTCTATCAAAGGTGGTTTACGACCATTGGATCTGAACGAAGAAAGACTTCATCAAGATTTAATTCGTCAAGCTATTAATCAGGGATTAGTTGCCAGTTGTCATGATTTGAGTGAAGGCGGTTTGGCAGTAGCTTTGTCAGAATCAGCTTTTGATAAACAATTAGGCTTTGAAATTGAAACTGATTTAACTTCTGCTCAAATGTTTTCAGAAACACAATCACGTTTCTTAGTGACTGTTAAGCCGGAAGATAAAACTAATTTTGAAAATCTAGTTTTACGAGATTTCCAATATTTAGGTCAAGTTACAGAGGATTCTACTTTTAAGGTCACAACTAAGGATGAAACAGTTTCAATCAATGGTAAAGAAGCATCGAATAACTGGAAAGAGGCGATTGCGTGCTTGATGAAGTAAAGAGTTTAAACGAAGAATGTGGTGTTTTTGGTGTTTGGGGAGCTAAGAATGCTAATTATTTAACCTATTTGGGACTTCACAGCCTGCAACATCGTGGTCAAGAAGGTGCAGGAATTGTCGCCAATGATGGTAAAAAGTTGCGTACTTATCGTAATTTAGGATTGTTGACACAAGTTTTTTCAAAACCTGAGTACTTGAATAATTTAGTTGGTGATTCTGCCATCGGACATGTGCGATATTCTACTGCTGGTGAGAATAAGATTGAGAATGTTCAACCACTGCTTTTTGATTTCACTGACAGTCAATTAGCGTTAGCCCACAATGGTAATTTAACTAATGCGATTACTTTGAAAAAGGAATTAGAACGTCAGGGTCATATTTTCAAATCTAGTTCTGATTCAGAAGTTTTAGTGCATTTAATTAAACAGTCAACTCAAGAGACATTCCGTGATCGCATCATTGAAGCGTTGAACAAGATTCAAGGTGGATTCGCTTATCTGCTTTTAACTAAAGATGCTTTGATATTAGCTTTAGATTCTCATGGTTTCCGTCTGCTATCGATTGGAAAATTGGAAAATGGTGGATACGTAGTCGCCAGTGAAACTTGTGCTTTAGATGCGGTTGGAGCAACCTTCGTTCGTGATGTACAACCAGGTGAATTGATTACGATCTCTGATGAAGGAATGAAGATTGATCATTGGACAACTAAGACACAATTAGCAATCTGTTCAATGGAATTTGTCTATTTTGCTCGTCCTGATTCCGATATTCTTGGTATTAATGTTCACTCAGCCAGAAAACGTATGGGAGCTAACTTGGCTCAAGAGTATCCTGCGCCAGGCGATATCGTGGTTGGTGTTCCTAATTCATCTTTATCGGCTGCTAGTGGTTACGCTGAAGCTAGTGGTCTACCTTATGAAATGGGCTTGATCAAGAATCAATATATGGGTCGAGAATTTATTCAACCCACACAGGAATTACGTGAGAAGAGTGTTCGTCAAAAACTGGCCGCCGTTAAGGGTGTAGTTAAAGGTCGACGTGTCATTTTAGTTGATGATTCGATTGTTCGTGGAACGACTTGTGCCTATATTGTGCAGTTGTTAAGAGATGCCGGTGCGACCGAAGTTCATTTACGAATTGCATCACCAAGATTTATGCATCCATGTTTCTACGGAATCGATATTCAAGAAAAAAGTGAATTGATTGCGGCTCATAAGAGTATTGAAGAAATGAATCAAATTTTTGGTTCTGACTCATTACGTTTCTTGAGTGAAGATGGATTGATCGATGCTATTGGAATGAATGCAGATGCGCCATATTCAGGTTTGGATATGTCATATTTCAATGGCGATTATCCGACCTATTTATATGATTACGAATCCAAAAAATAAGGAGAATTTTATGTCAAATCCCTATCAAGATGCTGGTGTGAACGTGGAGTCTGGTTATAAGATTTCTCAATTTGTAAAACAAAAGACAAAGAGTAAGAGTATTGGTAATTTCGGTGGCATCTACGAAATTCCGGCCGGTTTTAAGCAGCCAGTTTTGGTTTCAAGTGATGACGGTGTAGGAACTAAACTTTTACTGACAAATGAATTTAAAAAGTGGGATACGATTGGAATTGATTGTGTTGCCATGTGCGTTAATGATATCTTGGCACAGGGAGCTATTCCACAATATTTCTTGGATTATATTTCTACTGGCAAAGTTGATCAAAAAGTTGAAGAAATTCTGAACGGTGTTATTGCTGGCTGTCAAATGGCTGATGCAGCCTTAATTGGTGGTGAAACTGCTGAAATGCCTGGTGTATATGATGATAGTGATTATGACATTGCAGGATTTGCGGTTGGTATTTGTGAAAAAGATGAACTTCTACATAAAGAGAACGTCAAAGAAGGTGACGTTTTAATTGGTATCACCTCGAGTGGGATTCATTCTAATGGTTACTCATTGGTTAGAAAGATTTTCTTCCAAGAAAATGATTTTGATTTGAATACTAATTTGCCTGAATTTACAGAACAATCATTGGGTGAAGTCTTACTAACGCCAACTAAAATATATTCTCATGAATTAGTTCCTTTATTAGCTCAAAGATTTATCAATGGTGCTGCTCATATTACTGGTGGAGGATTCTTCGAAAATGTTCCCCGAATGTTACCGAAAGAATTAGCTGCTGAAATCAACGTCGATATCTGGCCGGAATTACCAATTTTTCATGCCCTACAAAAGTATGGAAAATTAGAAACCATCGATATGTATCATATTTTTAATATGGGTCTGGGGATGATACTCGCAGTTGATCCTAATAACGAGTTAGAGGTTTTAGAGCAATTAAATCAGCATGAAACATTAGCCTATACAATCGGTGAAGTTGTAAAAAAAGATTCAGCTAGTCTGGTTTTGAAAGGAGATAAGCTATGAAAGTAGCCATCTTTGCCTCAGGTAATGGAAGCAATTTTGAAGCCATTGCTGGATCAGATGAATTAAGAAATTTGGGATTAGAAATTGAATTGTTAGTTTGTGATCAGCCCAACGCTCATGTAATTAAACGGGCCGAGAAATATCATGTTCCTGTATTTGTAAATCAGTTGGCTGATTATGCTAATCGTAGTGAATATGAACAAGCGATTATTGATAAGTTAACGCCGTTAAAAATTGAATATATCCTTTTGGCGGGGTATATGCGTGTGGTTACGCCAACCCTATTGGGTGCATACCCTAATCGTATTATCAATATTCATCCATCGTTATTACCAAAATATTCTGGCTTAGAAGCAATTGAACGTGCTTATGTAGCCAATGAACCTGTAACAGGTGTAACGATTCATTACATTGATGAAGGGGTCGATACCGGTCCGATCATTAAGCAAATGAAGGTTGTACGTTTAAGAAATGATACTGAAGCTAGTTTAGAAAGTCGAATTCATCAGACTGAGCATCAAATGTACCGTACAGTAGTGCGAGATTTATTAATAAAAAATAATGGGGTAAGTAAATAATGAAGAGAGCTTTGATTAGTGTTTCTGACAAAACTGGAGTAGTTGAGTTTGCTAAAGGATTAATTGAAAATAATTTTGAAATTATTTCTACTGGTGGTACATATAAGAAGTTACAAGAGAATGGCGTAAAAGTTACTGAAATTGACGAAGTAACTAAGTTTCCTGAAATTCTTGATGGTCGTGTGAAGACACTTCATCCGATGGTTCATGCGGGGTTATTAGCTAAACGTGATAATCCTGAACACATGAAGACCTTGGAAAAGTTGAATATTCAAACGATTGATTTAGTTTGTGTCAATCTTTATCCATTCAAGGAAACAATTTCTAAAGATGGTGTTACACCAGCCCAAGCTATTGAGCAAATTGATATTGGTGGTCCATCAATGATTCGTTCAGCTTCGAAGAATTTCAAGAGTGTTTACGTTGTTATTGATACTAATGATTATGAAAAAGTTCTAGCAAGTATTAAAAATAATGAAAACGATTTAGCTTTAAGACAAAGTTTAGCTGCTAAAGCATTTAGACACACAGCTGAATATGACAGTATTATTGCTCATTATTTATCTGATCTTAATGGTGAAGAATTCCCTGATGTAGAAGTATTGGGTTACGATTTTCATCAGGAATTGAGATATGGTGAAAATTCACATCAAAAAGCGGCCTTTTATCAAAGTGCTATGCCTAGTGAATATTCAATTGCTTCAGCAAAACAGTTACATGGTAAAGAGCTTTCCTTCAATAATATAAAAGATGCTGATGCCGCCTTGAGAATTGTGGCTGATTTTGATAAGCCTTGTGTAGCTGCTTTGAAACACATGAATCCTTGTGGTGTTGGTGTAGATGATGAATCAATTTATCAGGCTTGGCGTAAAGCTTACACGGCTGATACAATGTCAATTTTTGGTGGAATCGTTGCAGTTAACCGTGAAGTAACTAAAGAAATCGCTGAAGAAATGCATAAGATCTTCTTGGAAATTGTTATTGCTCCAAGCTTTACACCTGAAGCTTTGGAAATTCTAGAATCTAAGAAAAATATTCGTTTAATGACTTTAGACTTCACTAAGTCTCAAACTGCTGATAAATACGAATATGTTTCCGTTATGGGTGGACTTTTAGTTCAAGAAAGAGATACGACAGTTGATAATTTAGATGAATTCCAAGTTGTTACTAAGAAGGCTCCAACTACTGAAGAAATGAAAGCTTTACTATTTGGTCAACAAGTTGTTAAGCACGTTAAGAGTAATGCGATTGTTATTTCTACAACTGATAAAACTTTAGGAATTGGTGCAGGTCAAATGAATCGTATTGGCTCTGTAAAGATTGCTATTGAACAAGAGGAACAAGCTGAAGAACATAAACCATTGATTATGGCCTCTGATGCCTTTTTCCCAATGGATGACTGTGTAAATTACGCTGCTGAACACGGCATTACAGCCATTGTGCAACCTGGTGGCTCAATTAAGGATCAAGATTCAATCGATATGGCTGATAAATATGGTATCGCTATGGTCTTCACTGGTAGAAGACACTTCAAACACTAGAGAGGTTTATCAATGAAAATACTTGTTGTCGGTTCCGGTGCAAGGGAAGATGCCATTTGTCAGGCACTTCAAAAAAATTCTCAAAATGTTGTTTTCTGTGCTCCTGGTAATGATGGGATGAAATTGTCAGGAATCAAAACTATTTCAATAGAAGAAAATGATTTTGAAAGAATGGCAAATTTTGCTCAAACAAATTCCATTGACTATACAGTCGTGGGTCCAGAAGAACCATTAGTCAACGGAATCGTGGATTTCTTTAAACGACAAAATTTGAAAATCTTTGGACCAAATCAGCAAGCGGCTCAGGTAGAAGGTTCTAAGACCTTCACTAAGAGATTAATGGCAGATGCTGGTATTCCAACTGCTCAATATCAGGAATTTACAAAATTAGAAGATGCTCTAAATTATTTAAAGATAGTTTCCGATTTTCCAATTGTAATAAAAGCTGACGGACTAGCTGCTGGAAAGGGGGTCTTCATTGCTCCCGATTTAGTTGCGGCAGCCGAAGTAGTAACTGATTTATTAGCTGAACATAAATTTAATACTAGAAGGGTTGTAATTGAAGAATACCTTGAAGGTGAGGAATTCTCACTAATGGCTTTTGTTGATCATAAACGTTTTTATCCAATGCCATTAGCACAAGATTATAAGAAAATTCTTGATGGTGATTTGGGACCTAATACAGGTGGCATGGGAGCTGTTTGTCCTGTCGCAAATATTTCTAAAAATATTGAGCAAGAAGCAATAGAAAATGTTTTGAAACCATTTGTTACAGAACTTTATGATCAGGGTATCAAGTATACTGGAATTCTTTATGCCGGCTTGATTTTGACAAAGAAGGGTATTAAAGTCATCGAATTCAATGCTCGATTTGGTGATCCTGAAACGGAAGTGGTTTTGCCAAGATTACAGTCCGATTTGTCAGAAATTATTGAGCAAATTTTGTGTCATAAAAAAATAAAAAAAATTGATTGGCAAATAGGTGGCCTAAATCTGGGAGTTTTTGCTGTCAGCAAAGGGTATCCTATAAAACCTGTATTTGGTTCCTTAGGGGATAGGGATACTTTCAAAAAGTGTTCATTGATGATCAACTACGCAAGTGTGAGACGAGAGCAGCAGCAATTATACAGCCACGGTGGTCGTTTATACTTGATACAAGCACAGGCTGAAACGGTTGAGGATGCTCAAACAAAAGTTTATCAAGAACTTGAAAAAATGGATCAAACAAATATTTTTTATCGACGAGATATTGGTAAGAACTCCATTTAGTTCAAAAAGGTAGAAGTAAGATTTCGTTTGAAATATTACTTCTACCTTTTTATTTGAATCGATATCTTAGAATTTTGAGTTTTTGAAAAATTTATAGACATAGATATTTAGAGTATTTTTTATTGGTCATTGAAACTATTGAAAATAGCGTTGCATAGAACGAAAAAGAAAGTTATTCTTTAAGAAATTGGTAATCTTATTGGACAAGTTAATAAAAATAAGTGGTTTTCTAATTTTAAAATGTTGATCTAACGGTCTTTTCTTAGTGTACTCCCCATGTATATGGGGATGATTCTTGCCAACGTTCAATTCTTCGCTTTCGAACCTCAGTACTCCCCATGTATATGGGGATGATTCTCAAGCGTTGCGGCTCAAATTTAATAGCAAAGTGTACTCCCCATGTATATGGGGATGATTCTATCGTTGAAGAACATCCCTTAATCTATAAAGGGTACTCCCCATGTATATGGGGATGATTCTGGTTCGGCCAAGCATCCACGGCCTAAGTATAAGTGTTCCCCATATACATGGGATGGTTTTAATTAGAGCCAAGAGCTCTTTTTTTATCATAATTTTTTCAGAAGTGAAATTGTACCGTAAATAGATTTAGTCATGAGCTAATTTGTAATGAGGTTAGATATTAGAAAGTAAATTTTCATTTCTTACAAGTCTAACTATATTAATAGTGGCATAATAAAGATAACGATTACATTGCCGTTTGCGTAGATAAATTTGAAAGATAATCTCTCTAAAAAGGGGAAATATTAAATGTCAGTAAAATTAACGAGTAGAGAAACTAGTTTATGGGCAAAAAAACATGTAGATGATGGGGAAATGTTGTGGCTTCCATTAGTTGCCCACTTAGTAGATTGCAGTCATGTGATGAATTGGCTTTTTTATCATTGGTTAAATGCCGGTCAAAGAGAATTGTTAACTCAGTCGGTTTCTGAAGAAGACATGCAAAAGCTAATTAAATTTTTGGGATTCTTTCATGATATTGGGAAAGCCACACCGGCTTTTCAAACAAAAAAATCTTACGATAATAATGCTTCGCTTGATGAAGAGTTGATTGAACGCTTGAATCGAAATGGTTTTTCTGAATTACGAGTATCTGGATTATCATCTCCACAAAAATCACCTCATGCATTAGCTGGAGAAGCAATCTTAGAAAGTGATGCATTTAATATTCCTGCTTCCGTAGGGGCTATCATTGGAGGTCATCATGGTAAACCGGCTGAAAAACATAATCTCAGAATTCAATTGGGAAATTATACTGCCAACTACGATCAAGTTGATGGGCATGTTAAAGATCCTATTGAGGAAGAACGTCGACAGGAAGAAAAACAAGCTTGGCAAGATACTCGACAACGGTTATTTGATTATGGAATGAATTTAGCTGGATATACTGAGGCTGGTGAAATTCCAGAGGTTGGACAACCACAGGCAGTTATCTTAGAAGGACTTCTGATTATGGCAGATTGGCTATCTTCAAGTGAGTGGTTGAATGAAGATCGATCTAAACCTCTGTTTCCGTTAATTGGGCTTGATCAAGGTTATCAAGACATAGATATGACAAGTCGATTTAAGAATGCCATTTTAACGTGGAAGCAATCCGACAAATGGGTTCCACAAAAGGTGATACTGAATGATAATACTAATCCATATTTTAATCATTGGGGATATACTCCACGCCCGGTTCAATTAGCTATGACTCAAGCAATTCAGGCTACAACTGATCCCGGACTTGTAATTGTTGAAGCGGGTATGGGCCTTGGAAAAACAGAAATATCTTTAATTGCAGCGGAACAACTTGCATATAAAACTGGCAGAAATGGGTTTTTTATGGGGTTGCCAACACAAGCAACAACCAATGCTATGTTTACGCGAGTGCTTGAGTGGACAAAATTTTTGGCTGATGATGAAGGAAAAAAATTACAAATTGATTTGATGCAGAGTAAACGACAATATAATTCAGAATTCACTAATTTGCCAGAGGCTAGCAATATTTATGAGCAGAGTGAAAATGGCAAGCAACATCAAACTGGATCAGTGGTTGTTAACAGTTGGTTTACAGGTAAAAAATCAATTCTGACAGATTTTACAGTAGGAACTATTGATAATCTATTACGTATGGGACTAAAAAAGAAGCATCTTTTTTTACGTCATCTTGGATTCAGTGGAAAAGTTGTCGTTATTGATGAGGTACATGCGTATGATACATATATGTCTAGTTATCTCTTTAAAGCTATGAACTGGTTAGGAGCTTATCATGTGCCGGTAATTATTCTCTCGGCAACTTTGCCAGTTAAAAAACGAAATCAGTTGGTTAAAGCGTACTTAAAAGGAAAATATGGTTTAAGCTATCAGAATCAATTAATTGCTAAAGATGGATGGGAGACAACGCAAGCTTATCCGTTACTGACAATTTTGGACGGACCTGAATTAAAACAACTAACTAAATTTGATCAGAAGAATCAAAAATCTACTCATTTGTATGTACAACGTTTAAACGTGAATGATGAAGAATTGGTTCAAGCAGTTACAGATAAAATAAAACAAGGCGGAGTAGCTGGTATTATTGTCAATACTGTTAAAAGAGCACAAACTCTTGCCAAAGCATTTCAGCAGAATCAAACTATGGGCGATACTCCCTTGATGGTATTGCACTCCGCATTCTTAGCACCTGAAAGGTCTAAGCAAGAGGAAAAATTGCAAAGACTTATTGGTAAGGACGGTCATCGCCCACACAAAATGATTGTGATTGGAACTCAAGTATTGGAACAGTCGCTTGATATTGATTTTGATGTTTTATATACGGATATTGCTCCCATTGATTTGATTTTACAACGTGCTGGTCGTTTACATCGGCATGATATTCAAAGACCTGAAACTTTGAATATTCCAGAAGTATTTGTTATGGGAATTCAAGCCCCATATGAATATGGCGATGCTAATGAAGCTATTTATGAAAAGTATCTTTTGATGAAAACTGACTATTTTTTGCAAGATACGGTAACTCTACCGGATGATATTTCCAAGTTAGTACAGGAAGTATACGATCCAAAAACGGATGATTTAATTCCAGAAATCGGAGAATCGAGAATTAAGTTAGATAAAGATCAAGCACAGGAAAAACAGCGTTCAAAGGTTTTCCAAATTGCGGCACCAAAATTTAGACTTAAATCGACTATTCATGGTTGGTTAGATTATGATTTCCGTAATTTAAATAAAGATGAACAAAGTGCTAATGCGGCGGTAAGAGATATTCAAGAAACGGTTGAGGTTATCTTGATACAATGTACAGCAAAAGGACAATATTTAGTGGATGGACGGTCATTAAGAGACGTTTCAGATCGTGAAATATCTGAACAAGTAATTCGTCTACCAATGGCCATTACGCCTAATGCTGCCGTGATTACTAAAGTTATAAATGATCTAGAAGATAAAACTGCAGAATACTTTGATAAATGGCAAGAGAGCCCATGGTTAAGGGGGTCCTTGGCATTGCCATTGGATGATAATTTATCAGCAACTCTTGGCAACTGGCGATTAATGTATTCAGAAGATTTAGGATTAAATTATACAAAGGAGGATAAGTAAATATGACGAGTCAGAGCTTTAATTTGACAACAGATCCTTGGATTAAAGTGATACAGACTGATACAGGACGGGAGAAGTCTGTATCACTGATTGAATTTTTTAGTCATGCACAAGACTATCGTCAATTGGCCGGAGAAATGCGCTCACAGGATTTAGCAATTATGCGTTTTTTGTTAGCAATTTTGACTACAGTATATTCGCGTTATAATGCTGGCAATATGCCATATTCTTGGATTACCGTGGATTCTGACACAATGCAAGCAACAGATGTTGATGATGATACAGATGCTGAGGATATTAATGAAGATTTACTCGATACGTGGAACAAACTCTATCGAGCAGGAAAATTTTCTAAAATTGTGACAGATTATTTGAAGTGTTACGATAATCGCTTTGATATGTTTGGTGATCATCCCTTTTATCAAGTGACGACCGCTGACTATGACGCTCTAGTTCCTAGTAATAAACGGGTCGAAAAGGGAAAAGGTCAGGTACTAGTTAAACAACTTAATCGACGTATTTCGGAAAGTGGGAATACGCCATCAATTTTTGCTCCAAAAACGGGCGAACGGAAGAATTCAATTGATATTGATGAACTTGTGCGTTGGTTGATTAGTTATCAAAACTTTACAGGTGTAACTGACAAAACCAAAATTGAGACGAAAGAAAAGTTTTCCAATTCTGCGGGTTGGTTGTATCGGCTTAATCCAGTTTATGCCCAAGGACAGACTGTATTTGAAACTCTGATGTTGAATCTGAAATTAGGTGGTGAACAAGTAGACCCGTTAGCCTTACAAAAGCCAGTTTGGGAGTATGAGATTCAAGATTACATTGCTGTTCGTAAACAACAGGTGGTACCGGATAATCTAGCAGAGCTTTATACAACTTGGTCACGAATTCTTCATATTGAATGGCAAGATAATAAGCATCCATTAATTTTTAGTGCGGGGATTCCAATTTTTGAAGCTACAGGTGCTTTTATTGAACCAATGACAACGTGGAGAGTAGACAAAAAAACAGGGGAATATCGTCCTGCTGTTAAGAGTCTTCGCTCGTTGAGTATTTCTATGTGGAGAAACTTTGGTAATTACGTTGATGTTCACAGCAATTCAGGACAATTGGAACCTGGAATTGTTAGTTGGTTGCATGATATAAAAGATCAAGATACATCAGTCATTGCAAATGATCAATTGTTAACATTAGCTTCAACAACTCTGATCAGCGATGGTAATGCGACCTCACAGGCTCCAGCGGTTGAAGTAGCCGATGATATACGATTACAATCAGACGTGTTGTTTGATCCTGAAATTGCGGAATATTGGCCTGTACGAATTGAAGATGCTATAGATACAACTCAAATGATTGGAACAGATTTTTACCATTTTGCTTCAACAATTGGTCAAATACGTAATGTGGATGCGCGTTCATTTGCCAGCAATTTAAGTGCCAGTTTTTATCAGAAATTGAATGCTCCATTTAAAGAATGGCTATCCCAATTGACTGGTGATGATGACAGAGATCAAAAAATTGAACAATGGAAAGAGCAATTAGAAGATATTTTAAATGACACAGTTCGTGATGTCATGAAGTCTAGTTCTCCTAGGGACGTCAGTGGTATTGAGGATGATAAAGGCCGTTTGTTGAATATTTTTACCGCTCGAAGAAGACTAAATTATAATGTTCGCATACATTTAGGGCCTCAGGATAAGGAGTGATATATCGTTATGGGAAAAATAGAAAAGGTTACCGATAGAGTGATTCGGAGTCTTTGGAGAGATGGAAAACCAGACAAAGCTGTTTTATCAAATGTTCGAGGTGCTGCTACGCTGTTAAGTCGGCAAGCACAGTCTGTTTGGCCAGTGATGATGGCTAATCTGGATGAAAAGATGTTAAGTCGCGATGGTCGTCCCACTTATGCGGAAACGGCAGTATATGCAGCCATTCGTTTTTATGCGATTCATCAACAAGGACAAACACAATTTGTTTACAGTTCAGTTCACGGGGATGATGAGAATAAAGGAGTGAGTTTATTTAAAGCGCTTGCTCAGTTAAGAAATCAACCAGATCGTCAAGAAGCTCTGGATCGTCGAGTGAAAGCACTCTTGGCAACAAGTAATGTGGCTAGTATGATTCAGTCTTTATCTCATTTGGTTAGTATTTTAAAAGCCACTAATCCAACAATTAAAATTGATTATGCCTTATTAGCACAAGATTTATATGATGCACAATTTGGTGTTGATGTTGCGAACCAAGTTCATTTGCGCTGGGGGCAGCAGTACTATTGGAGCACGAAAAATCAGAAGACAACTGAAGGGGAGAAAAACTAATGACCAATAATTTATATTTAGACATAAATATCATTCAAACTGTTCCATCATCTAATTTAAATCGAGATGATACAGGAGCACCTAAGACCGCTTTGTATGGTGGTGTTACGAGAGCTCGAGTTTCTTCACAAAGTTGGAAACACGTCGTACGCCATGCATTTAAGGAAGATCATGTGACATTTAGTTCACGAACAAAAGAGTCTGTTCAATTATTGGCTAATGAGTTACGTAAGCAAGATGGTTCTCTTGATGAAGAAGCTGCTTTAACCAAAGCTAATGAAGCTTTTAAATCAGCTGGTATCAAGGTTGACAAAAATAATGAGACGGGTGCTTTACTTTTAATCAGTAATGGCCAAATTAAAAAATTGGCTCAGTACATACTCAATAATGATGAACTTGATAAAAAAGAAATTAAAAAAGTTCTTAAGGGGGACCAATCCCTAGATTTAGCTTTATTTGGTCGAATGGTAGCCGATAATCCTGAATTAAATGTTGATGCCGCCTCACAAGTTGCTCATGCAATTTCAACTCATGAAGTGATTCCTGAATATGATTACTTTACTGCCTTAGATGATGAACAAGGTGAAGATACTAGTGGAGCCGCTATGTTAGGAACTATTGAGTTTAATTCGGCCACACTATATCGGTATGCTAACGTGAATGTCAATGAATTAGTTCATAATCTGAATAAAGAAGATGCCATCGCTGGTATATCTGCTTTTATCAAAGATTTTGCCCTATCAATGCCAACTGGAAAACAGAATACTTTTGCAAACAAAACGCTTCCAAACTATGTCATGGTTACGATTCGACAAGATACACCTGTCAATTTAGTTTCGGCATTCGAAAAACCAGTTGTATCTAACGATGGTTATGTTGAAAAATCTGTTGAACGACTAGAAAACGAGTATAAGCAGACATTGGATTTTGTAGATCAACCGTTATTGACGGTAGCTTTGAGTAAATACAATACAGAAGCTGGCAAGACAGCAACAAACTTGTCTGATCTCTTGAAACAGGTTATGACGGAGTTGACGAAGGTGGTTGAGGATGAAAATACTAACGATTAGATTGACGTCGCCTTTACAATCCTATGGTGATGAGGCTACGTTTGAACGTCGGACAACCGGAGATTATCCTTCAAAAAGTTCAATTATTGGAATGATTGCAGCAGCTTTGGGTTATTCAAGAGAGGATCCACGAATCTCGCAATTGAATGATTTGAATTTTGCTGTACGAATTGACCAAGCTGGACAAATTTTAACTGATTTTCATACTGTTGAATGGAAAAAGAATGTTCGCAAAATTACTTATCGCGATTACATACAAGATGCAGTATTTGTAGTTGCCGTGGGAAGTAATGATGATCAACAAATTACAAAAATTCACAATGCACTGCGTCATCCGCATTATCAGTTGTTCTTGGGGCGTCGAGCTAATGTTCCAGCAGGGGTTCTTCTAATGGAAGAACTTGACGATAAAAATCCTGTAACAGTTCTGGAAAATTTAGGTTGGCAAGTTTCACCTTGGTCTCAAAAAGTTTATCGAAAACAAAATCCTGGTAAAATGTTTCCCAAAGTTGATATATATGCAGATGCAAATTTACTTAACGATCATCATAGTGTAATGGTTAAAGATCGAGTGGGTTCATTTGATCAAAGAAATCGATACTTTGGTTATCGAGCAATGTCAACAGAACGAGTTCAACTGACACATTCTTGTATAGCAGTTGATGAATCAACAGAACATGATGCATTAAGTGCACTTTAGAAAGGGGGGTAGTCTATGTATTATTTATCAAGAGTTGAAGTTGATGTTCAAAATCGTGCAAAAATCAAAGATCTTACTCATTTAGGTGCATATCATAACTGGGTTGAGCAGAGCTTTCCAAAGGAAATAGCGACCGGAGAACGTCATAGACATTTGTGGCGTTTGGATACATTAGCGGGGAAAAAGTATTTATTGATCATGAGTGAATCCATACCTGATTCTGAGTTTTTATTGAAATATGGTGTTACAGGAACTATTGTGACTAAATCATACGATGGATTCTTAGACAAAATTCATGATGGTCAGATTATGCGTTTCCGATTGACGGCTAATCCCACACATACGATTACACGTCCTGGAAAAAAACGTGGGAAAGTTTTCCCTCATGTTACAGTTACTCAACAGGAAAAATGGTTGGTAGATCGATCAGAGAAGTCTGGATTTGAATTGGTCAAACAAGTTGGTGTTAATGATTTAAATGAAACGCAGACGCTGGCTTTTAAAATTGTCGAACGTGATTGGCCAATGTTACACCGCAATCCAGGACGAGCCGTTCGTCTCAGTCGAGTAACGTTTGAAGGCCTGTTACGCGTTGAAAATGCAGAGACTTTTAAACAGACTTTAGTAAAGGGAATTGGACGTGAAAAAGCTTTTGGTATGGGAATGATGACTGTTATTCCGGAGGCTTAATATGTCAGAAAGAAAAATGGGTGCTAAGAAGCCAGAAATTTCTGAACTTGGTCGTGTACAAGATCGTATGACCTTTTTATATTTAGAACATGCTGATGTTAATAGGCAGGATAGTGCTATTCAAGTGACGGATCAACGTGGAATTGTATGTATTCCAGCTGCTATGGTGAGTGTCTTATTGTTGGGCCCTGGGGTTAATGTAACTCATAGAGCTATGGAATTAATTGGAGATTCAGCTATGGCTGTAGTCTGGGTTGGTGAGCAAGGAGTACGTGCATATGCTCATGGTCGTGCTTTGAACCACTCATCACGTTTATTACAAGCACAAGCAAAATTAGTTTCGAATCAACGTACTAGAGTTGCTGTTGCGCGTAAGATGTATCAGATGCGCTTTCCTGATCAAGATGTTTCAGGGTTGTCTATGCAAGAACTTCGTGGCAAAGAAGGTGCTAGAGTTCGAAGTGTTTATCACAAAGAATCAAGAAAAACAAATGTACCCTGGAATCGTCGTGAGTATAATCCAGATAATTTTGAGTCGGGTACACCAATTAATCAGGCTTTGACTGCAGCACATCAAGCACTTTACGGATTGAGTTATAGTGTAATTGTGGCGTTAGGGGCATCACCAGGATTGGGATTTGTCCACACAGGTCACGATTTATCTTTTGTTTACGATTTTGCAGATTTGTATAAAGCAAAAATATCTATTCCTGTTGCATTCGAAATGACTGCAAAATATAGTCAAGAAGAAGATCTAGCAGCTAGAACACGATTAGCTATGCGAGATGCCTTTCGAGACGGTAAACTATTGTCTCAGATGGTGACTGATTTGAAAAATCTATTAAACATAGATGATGGTCAAGATGGCGCAGATTTATTTCAACTTTCGGATGATAAACTTGGTATGCAGAAAATGGGAGTTCAGTATCATGATGTAACGGCAGGTGATGACGAATGATTGTTGTTACTTTATCTAAAGTTCCGCCTTCACTTCGTGGTGACTTGACTAAATGGTATCAGGAGATTCAAACAGGTGTGTATGTAGGTAATGTCAGTGCACGAGTCCGTGACCTACTCTGGGAACGTATTTTGAAAAATATTGGGACCGGTGAAGCAACAATGGCGTATAATGCTGCCACTGAATTAGGCTATCAGTTTCGGACAACACGTAAGGATCGACAAGTGGTCGATTATGATGGTATTCCCTTAATGATGCATTTAAAGCAACAAGAGGTGCCAGTTAAACATGGGTTCAGTAGTGCGGCCAAATTCCATAAAGGGATGACAATGTCACATCGACGTATGACTAAATATCGAAAAGATGTAAAGCCTATATTATCAAAACCTTTGGTGGCACTTGATTTAGAAACAACTGGATTGGATAGTACTAAAGCAGAAATTATTTCAATTGGAGCAGCCAAGATAATGCCCGACGGACAATTACTGCAATTTGAAAAATTAATTCGAAGTGTGGATTTAGTACCATCCAAAATTACTGAACTTACCGGAATCACTTCAGAACAGTTGCAAAAACAGGGTGTTGAGCTTTCATTAGGATTAGAGGCATTGTCTGATTTTGTTAAGGATTCAGTCATCATCGGTTATAATCTTGAATTTGATGAAGGGTTTTTAACGGAAGCATTGCGGAAAGTTGGAAAAACCGAATTTACTAACTCTACCCACGATCTTATGCCAATAGTAAAAACAACTCAGGAGTTTTTAGATAACTATCGTTTAACAACTGTCTTGGAGGCATATCAGATAGAGAATTTAGATCCACATCATGCATTATCTGGTGCTCAAGCTACGTTGTCTTTAGCAGAGAAGTTAATAAAAAACGGCAACCTTGTAATTTGAAAATGCCTATGTAACGGCTTTTTTTAAGTGTGCTCCCCATATACATGGGGATGATTCTAAAAAATGAACCAATTGAGAGTACAAAAAAACGTGCTCCCCATATACATGGGGATGATTCCACTATGTTTTCTTGACTTATGCCATGGGCTCTGTGCTCCCCATATACATGGGGATGATTCTTGACTAGCGATTTTTTTGTATAAAAAGGTTCCGTGCTCCCCATATACATGGGGATGATTCCTTTCTTACGTCCACTTGCATTAATACTTGTAGGTGCTCCCCATATACATGGGGATGATTCTATTAAATATGGTTATAATTTAATGGTTAGTGTATGAAATAGGAAACCAATTATTTTATATTTAAGCAAATAAAACCCCACATAGATTATACGTGAGGTTTTGAAGATGATTTTTAAATGCATAATAACCAAAAAAATTTTATTATTTGATTAGGTAGATTGTAAGATTAAATAGAATTCTACCCAGACGAAAAATTTGGATAGAAAAAGGGCAATGGACCCGGTATTGTTTTAAGTGACAAAACTATAAACAATAGGAGTCCATTACCCATGAGTCACATTTTAACATTATCGGATAGAACTGTCATCCAAACGCTGCTTAAGGTTGGTTACTCACAAAAACAAATTGCTGAAGAAGTTGGTGTAGTTCCTTCAACCATCAACTATGAACTAAAGCGCTGTCCTAAGGGATACTATGACGCTGATCAAGCTCAGGAAGACTGCGAAAAGAAGCTAACTCACCGGGGGCGGAAAACTCTTCTAACAGAGAATTTAAGAGAATTCGTCCGTGGGATCATTCTCGAACAGCGGTGGAGTTTTGAAGTCATCGCGCATATTCTCCAAATGCCATTCAAAACCCTCTATAACTGGCTGGACAAGGGCTGGTTGGACATCAAACGCGAGGTCCTTCCAGACCACGGTGTGCGGTACCGAAAGAGCCACGACGGTCGTGGTCAGTACACACGTGGGGCGAAGTTTATCAACCAACGCCCGGACGAGGCTAACCTGCGTCAAGAGATTGGTCATTTTGAAGTCGATACCATCCTATCAGGAAAAACCAGGGGCGAGGTCCTAGCTACCTTTACTGATCGTAAGTCCCGACTAATGATTATTCGTCGTTTACCGGGACGTGATAGTAAAGCTATGACTAAGGCAATCCTAGAGCTTAACGAGGAGTTGCGCGGCTTGGTCAAGTCAATCACCAGTGATCACGGTAAGGAATTCGCAGGCTTCAAGGAAATTGAAGCCTGCGGAATTGCCCATTATTTTGCCCACCCGTATGCGCCACATGAACGCGGAACCAACGAACGGTTGAACCGCGAGATTCGGCTACACATTCCAAAGAACCAGCCAATTGAGAGCGTTACGGACGAAGAGCTGACTATGATCTCAAAGTACTTAAACTGGCGTCCCCGGAAATGTTTAGGGTGGAAAACGCCACTCCAAGTCTTCTTTGGTGACTTGTCCGAAAAATTCGATTAATTGTTGCAATCTACCATATTATATAGTTACTTATTTTTTTTCTCAGGTGGAATATACTCAAAGGATGGATCAATTTCATTATCAATTCTATCCCAAGCTTTTTCCATATCATCATTGACTTGTTTAGTTTGTTTTTCATCAAGCTTAGCCTTGAAGTCAAAGTCGATTTCAGGTCCTACACCAATAGTAATCTGTTTATGCTTCATTAAACCACCAAAAGATAAGGGCCCTTGATAAACGAAGGGAACTAATGGGGCTTTTGAAAGTTTGGCAATCAGTGAGGCTCCACCTTTCAGTTGTTCAGAGTAACGAGTTCCTGATGGAAACATGATTAAAACTTTATCTTCCTTTTTCAATGCCTTAACGGGTGTTTTTATTACCGAAGGACCAGGATGAGCACGATCAACAGGAAAAGCATGCGCGTGTACAAGAATAAACCTTAAAATCGGATTCTTAAAAAGTTCCTTCTTTGCCATAAAAGTGGCCTCACGTGGAGAAATTACTAATGCAAAGAAAATTGGTTCCCACCAAGTACGGTGCGGTGCTACTAAGATGAAAGGCTTGTCGGGCAGATTTTCTTTACCCACGACTTTATAACGGCCATTTAAAATGAAAACAATGCCTCTCGCTATTACACGGATAAATTTATAAAACATAGAATTATCATTCTCCCTAAAATAATCTTAACTTATTTAAAATACCATAAAGCAGGTGTAACATGTCGATTTATTCTCAAGATATTATTTCTAATAGCGGAATAATTATTAATCAAGATAAAAAACTTTATTCATTTAACCTCGATACTATTTTACTTTATAATTTTGCAAAAACTGTTAAAAAGGGAAAAATAGTCGATTTATGTTCTGGAAATGGAGCCATTGGGTTGTCATTGGCCTCGAAAACTAAGGCTCAAATATATTTAGTTGAGATCCAAAAAGAGCTAGCTAATTTGTCTCAAAAAAGTATTGAAGATAATAATTTGGAACAACAAGTACATCTTATCAACGATGATTTAAAAAATGTTCAAAAACATATTAATCATGATACGGTCGACATGCTAGTTTGCAATCCACCTTATTTTAAAGTTTCCAATCAAACTGCTTTGAAGGAGAATCCAGTTTTAGCAATTGCGCGTCATGAATTAAAAGTTAATTTAGAGGATATCTTATATGCAATTAAAGTTTTGTTAAAGGAAAATTCTCATGCATATTTAGTGTATCGACCAGAGCGTTTGAGTGAATTAATTGCCTTAATGTTACAACAGCGCCTGCAACCAAAGCGCATACGCTTTGTCAGAACTAGTTCACAGAAAGATGCTAATCTGGTTTTGATTGATGTTATAAAGACAGTTAAAGAGGCATCGCTAAAGGTTGAACCAGATTTAATAATTTATGATGAAAATCATCAGTTAACTAAAGAGGCTAGTCAGATAATTAATGGAAACGAGTAAATATTATGTTTATATGCTTTTATGCAATGACAAAACTTTTTATACTGGCACAAGTAACAATGTAAAGAAGAGAGTTGCGACTCACAATGCTGGCAAGGGTGCTAAGTATACTAAAAATAGACGACCAGTTAAATTAATGTATACCGAGGAATTAGCAAATAAATCACAGGCTTTAAAGCGGGAAATTGCTATCAAAAAGTTATCACGAACGCAAAAAGAGAACTTATTAAAAAGTAATGGAATAAATTGGCAGGACTACTTGATTTCATAATAATATTCCCTTATAATATTTATCTGTATTGAATACACACACTTAACGATTTAGTTGTTGGTGCACAGATGTGTTTCAACTAGACATGACTTAGGTGGAGGTAAAAACCAGGAGGAACTTTTTATGTCAGTTATTTCTATGAAACAACTTCTTGAAGCCGGTGTACATTTCGGTCACCAAACAAGAAGATGGAACCCTAAGATGAAGCCATTTATCTTTACACAAAGAAATGGTATTTACATCATTGATTTACAAAAAACAGTACGCATGATCGACGATGCTTACAACTATATGAAGGCCGTTGCCGGTGATGATGGTATTTTCCTATTCGTTGGTACAAAGAAACAAGCACAAGATGCTATTGCTGAAGAAGCAACACGTGCTGGTCAATACTATGTTAACCATCGTTGGTTAGGTGGTACTTTAACTAACTGGAACACAATTCAAAAACGTATCAAGAGATTAAAGGACATCAAGGCAATGTCACAAGATGGTACTTTTGATCGTCTACCTAAGAAGGAAGTTGCTTTACTTACAAAGCAACAAGCTAAGTTAGAGAAATTCCTTGGTGGTATCGAAGATATGCCAAGAATCCCTGATGTTATGTTCATTGTTGACCCTCATAAGGAAAACATTGCTGTTAACGAAGCTAAGAAACTTAACATTCCTATCGTAGCTATGGTTGATACAAATACAGATCCAGATCCTATCGATGTTATCATTCCTTCAAATGATGATGCTATTCGTGCCGTTAGATTAATTACATCTAAGATGGCAGATGCTATTGTTGAAGGTAAACAAGGTGAAGAAGCTGTTACAGATGCAGACTTTGCTAAAGACGACAACAAAGATGAAAATTCAAATGCTGCCGATGCAAAATCTATTGAAGATTTAGCAGAAGCTAAGAACAATAACGAAGATAAATAATAATAATAAGCGTAAAATAGAGTCATCTGAGTAAGATGGCTTTATTTATACGACTGGAGGATTACTAATGGCTAAAATTACTGCTGCTCAAGTTAAAGAATTACGTGATAAGACAAGCGTTGGTATGATGGATGCTAAAAAGGCATTGGTTGCTGCTGACGGTAACATGCAAGAGGCTATCGACAAACTTCGCGAAAAGGGTGTAGCTAAAGCTGCTAAGAAGAGTGGAAACATTGCTGCTGAAGGTTTGACACACATTGAAGTTTCAGGTAACAAAGCTGCTATCATCGAAGTTAATTCAGAAACTGACTTTGTTTCATCAAATGACAAGTTTATCAATCTTGTAAATGAAATTGGTAAGGCTATCGTTGCTAACGAACCAAAGACAATGGATGAAGCTTTGGCACTTAAGATTGGTGACCAAACAATTAACGACGCCATCACAGGCTTAACAGCTGTTATTGGTGAAAAGATTTCCTTGAGACGTTTCAAGGTTCTTGATAAGACAGATTCACAAGTATTCGGTTCATACCTACATAATGGCGGTTTGATCGGTGCTATCGTTACTCTTGAAGGTAGCGACGAAGATGCTGCTAAGGATGTTGCTATGCACGTTGCTGCTATCAACCCTGAATTCATGGATCGTAATCAAGTTCCTGCAGATCGTTTGGAACACGAAAAGGCTATCTTTACTGAAGAAACAAAGGCTGAAGGTAAACCTGAAAAGATTATTCCTAGAATCGTTGAAGGCCGTCTAAACAAGTTCTTGTCAGAAATTAGTTTGGCTGACCAAGAATTTGTTAAGGATTCAGACATGACTGTTCAACAATTCGTTGAATCAAAGAATTCTAAACTTGTTTCATTTGTTCGTTACGAAGTTGGTGAAGGAATCGAAAAGAAACAAGAAGACTTTGCTGAAGAAGTAAAGAACCAAATGAAGTAGTTTAAAAACATTTTTTGGAAAGGTCGCTTAATTCATTTTGAATTAAACGGCTTTTTCTTTATATTTAGGGTTGTATCCACACAAAATTTATTTAAAAATAGTCTTTGGATAAATTTAGTGTAGCGAATATGTTAAAATATTTAGTAGCAAAATTAAAGGAGAGAACTTATGCCTGATATCAAGTATAAAAGAGTAATTTTAAAAGTTTCTGGAGAAGCCTTAGCCGGTGAGAAAGGCTTTGGTATTAATCCACCAGTTATCAAAACAATAGCTGAACAAATTAAAAGTGTTCATGATCTAGGAGTTCAAGTTGCCATCGTTTGTGGTGGTGGTAACATTTGGCGTGGTGAAACAGGTGCCGAAATGGGAATGGATCGTGCCCAAGCAGATTACATGGGTATGATGGCCACTGTTATGAATGGACTTGCTTTACAAGATGGTTTGGAACATATTGGTGTCCCAACACGTGTACAAACATCAATCGAAATGCGCCAGGTTGCTGAACCTTACATCAGAAGAAAGGCAATCAGACATCTGGAAAAGGGTCGTGTTGTTATCTTTGCTGGTGGTACTGGTAATCCTTACTTCTCAACAGATACCACTTCCGTACTTCGTGCTGCTGAAATTGAAGCTGATGTTATCTTAATGGCTAAAAATAACGTTGACGGTGTTTACTCAGCTGATCCTAAGAAGGACCCTAATGCTAAGAAGTATGCAGAATTAACACAACTTGATATTATTAATAAGAATCTTGGAGTTATGGATACAACTGCTTCATCATTGTCAATGGATAATGATATTCCATTGATCGTATTCAATTTGAACAAAGCTGAAAACATTAAGAAAGTTGTTCAAGGAGAAAATATCGGAACAATAATAAAGGGTGGTAATGATGACTAACAAAGCTGTTACAAAAGCACAAGAAAATATGTCAAAATCAATTGACGTTCTTAGAAAAGAATTGGCTAATATCCGTGCGGGTAAAGCTAACGCTTCTATCTTGAGTAACGTTAAAGTTTCATACTATGGTACTGATGTACCATTGAATCAAGTTGCTTCAATCAACATTCCGGAAGCACGTGTTTTGATGATTACACCTTATGATCAATCATCATTGGATGATATTGAACATGCTATCAATTCATCTGATTTAGGATTGAACCCTGCTAATGATGGTAAGGTTATCCGTTTGGTCATTCCACAGCTTACTGGTGAACGTAGACAAGAGATTGCTAAGCAAGTAGGTAAAGAGGCTGAAGAGAGCCGTATTGCCGTTAGAAACGTTCGTCGTGAGGCTATGGACGATCTTAAGAAGCAATTGAAAGCTAACGATGTAACTGAAGATGAATTCCATGATGTTGAAGATCAAGTTCAAAAGGTTACTGATAAAGCTATTGCACAAGTTGACGAATTAGCAGCAGCCAAAGAAAAAGAAATTACTGAAGGATAATAGTCTTTATGACAGAGAGTAAGAGACAGTTGGATTCAGATATATCAGTTCCTAAGCATATTGCTATTATTATGGACGGTAATGGTCGTTGGGCTAAGAAAAAGGGTCAACCTCGTATTGCTGGTCATAAAGAAGGTATGAACAATGTCAAGACGATTGCTACAGCAGCTAGTCATCTTGGGGTCAAAGTTTTGAGTTTGTATGCTTTTTCTACTGAAAATTGGAGTCGACCTAGTAAAGAGGTTAATTTCTTAATGAAATTACCAGTAGACTTCTTTGGAACTTTTATGCCGGACCTAATTAAAGAAAATATTCGAGTGTTTGTAACCGGATTTACTGATCACTTACCTGACAAAACCAGAAAAGTAGTTTTAAAAGCAGTTGAGGATACTAAGGGTAATACTGGAATGATCCTCAATTTTGCTTTTAACTATGGTGGTCGTGCTGAGATTGTTAATGCTGCTAAAAATTTGGCAATCGAAGCGGCTAGTGGTTCAATAGATCCAAGTGAGATTAACGACACTATGTTTGCAGATCATTTGTTGACTAATCACTTAAAGGAATTAGCTGATCCGGATTTGCTAATTAGGACTAGTGGAGAAGAAAGAATTTCTAACTTCATGCTCTGGCAATTAGCTTATACAGAAATGATCTTTGATGACAGTTATTGGCCTGATTTTACAGTCGATGATTTAGTCGAGGATATTAAAGAATTTGACAGAAGAGATCGTCGTTACGGTTCTGTTTAGTTTGGGGGAAAATTATGAAACAACGTGTCATTACTGCCGTTATTGCACTAGCAATCTTTATTCCCATATTGCTTGCAGGTGGAGTCTGGCTGGAAGTTGCAGCAGCAGCTCTAGCCGCAGTCGGTGTCTTTGAAGTTTATATTATGCGTAAACGTATCATCGTTTCATTTGACTTTTTAGTAACTATCCTAGGAACGCTAGCCTTAGTGGTTCCTAATGGGTTTTACCGTGGGTGGTTTCCAAAAAGTTTTTCAAGATTAGATTTATTCTATGTTTTTGCAGTGATTTTATTGATTATTACAGTACTAACAAAGAACAAGTTTAATTTTGAAGATGCAGGCGTTTCAGTGGTTTCAATGTTGTACATTGGTACAGGATTCCACTATTTAGCAGCTGTAAGAAATTCAGATCCCGGTTTGGGATTGTTAATGTATGCTTTGATTGTTGTTTGGTCAACGGATATTTTTGCTTATACATTTGGTAGAAAAATTGGAAAGCATAAATTATGGCCTGCAATTAGTCCTAATAAAACTTGGGAAGGAACAATTGCCGGTATTATCATGGCTCTAGTTCTTTCTGGTGTTTACATGTACTTTGTACCTCAAGAGTACTCAATGACAACAATGTTGATGATTGCCTTTGTTCTATCAATCATGGGACAAATGGGTGATTTGATTGAATCAGCTTATAAGAGATATTACAAAGTTAAGGATTCAGGAAATATTTTGCCAGGACATGGTGGAATTTTAGATCGATTCGATAGTATGTTAATCGTATTACCTTTGTTACACATATTCGGTTTAGTTTAAGCATCTCGTGGAGGTTAAAATGACCGCGATAATTACATTTATAATCGTTTTTGGAATATTAGTTATTGTCCATGAATTCGGACATTATTATGCTGCCAAAAAATCAGGAATTTTGGTTCGTGAGTTTTCTGTAGGAATGGGTCCGAAAATCGTCGCTTACCGTAAGAATCATACGACATACACATTGAGATTATTACCTTTAGGTGGATATGTACGTATGGCTGGTGCTCAGGAAGATGATTCTGATATTCAACCAGGAACGATGGCATCTTTAGTATTAAATGATCAAGATAAAGTAATAAAAATAATAACTTCCAGTAAGGTTTATGATGCAAATGCGGTCCCCGTTCAAATTTCTAAATCAGATTTAGTCGATGATTTAGTGATTGAAGGGTATGAAAATGGCGACGAAACTGTCGTTAAGAAATATTCAGTTGATCATGATGCAACAATTGTTGAAGAAGACGGTACTGAGGTTCAAATCGCACCACGCGATGTTCAACTTCAGTCCGTTTCTGTTTGGAAGAGAATGATTACTAATTTTGCAGGTCCTTTCAATAATTTTGTTCTAGCAGTTTTGGCAGCTATTTTAGCTGCTTTCATGATGAATGGTGTTGCCACTAATCAATTAGGTCATATCGAAAAGAATTCAATTGCTCAAGAAGCAGGTTTGAAGGTTAACGATACGATTGTAGGTGTAAATGGCAAGAAGACTAGTTCATGGACTGCTTTATCAACTAACATTCAAAATAACCCTGGTAAGAAAGTTACTTTAAAAGTTGAATCAAATAAAAAACTTAAAACAATTAAATTAATTCCTAAGTCTGTTAAGTCACAAGGTCAAAGCTATGGGTTTATTGGTATTATGCCAAAAACTGATTCAAGTGCTTGGGCTAAGATTAAGTACGGCTTTTCATATAGTTGGGGAACGACCGTAATGGTGTTCCATGCATTAGGTAAAATGGTATCCGGTGGTTTTAATATTAATCAATTATCAGGTCCGGTGGGGATCTACTCGATGACTTCAAAAGTGGCATCACAAGGTATTATTAATATTATTTTATTTACATCAATGCTATCGATGAATCTAGGTATTGTTAATTTAATTCCAATTCCAGCCTTAGATGGTGGAAAAATTTTATTAAATATCGTTGAAGCAATCAGAAGAAAACCAATTCCTGAACAGTATGAAACTGTTATTACACTGATTGGTGTCGGAATTCTAGTCTTGTTGATGATTGCTGTTACATGGAATGATATTCAGCGCTTCTTTATAAAATAGGGGGATAAGAACTTGAAACAATCAAAATTATATATTCCAACACTGAAGCAAACTCCTTCAGATGCTGAGGCTGTAAGTCATCAGTTGATGTTGCGAGCTGGTTATATTAGACAAGTTTCTGCAGGGGTATATGCATACTTACCATTAGCTTGGTCAGTTATTCAAAGAATTGAAAATATTGTTCGTAAAGAAATGGAAAAAATTGATGTCGTAGAAATGCGTATGCCAGCAATTTTACCAGCTGATCTTTGGAAGGAAAGTGGTCGTTATGAAACTTATGGCGATAACTTATTTAAATTTAAAGATCGTCATGAACGTGATTTCATCTTGGGACCAACTCATGAGGAAACATTTACTAGTGTTGTAAAAGAAAGTTTGAATAGTTACAAGAAATTACCTCTTGTTTTATATCAAATGCAAATGAAATATCGTGATGAGGATCGTCCTCGTAATGGTTTACTTCGTGGCCGTGAATTTATTATGAAAGATGCATACTCTTTCACAGCTAATAAAGAACAACTTGATGTTATCTTTAACCAAATGGAACAAGCTTATCGTAATATTTTTGATATTTGTGGTTTAAATTATCGAGCTATTATCGGTGATGCCGGTGCCATGGGTGGTACTGATTCAAAGGAATTTTCTGCTATTGCTTCTATCGGTGAAGATACAATTGCCTACTCAGATGACAGTGATTACTCAGCTAATCTTGAAATGGCTGCAAGTAAAATGGAAGAAAATTTAGTTGAAGATAAAAAAGAAGCAAAAGTTGTTGATACACCAGATGTACATACAATTGACGCTTTGGCAGAATTGCTAAAAGTTGAACCTTCAAGAATTATGAAGGCTGTTGCCTACATGGCTGATGATGAACCAGTTATGGTTATGATTCGTGGAGATTACGATGTAAACGATGTTAAGTTGAAGAACTATTTAGGTGCTGATTTCTTACGTGAAGCAACTCCTGACGAGGTTAAGGATGTCTTTGGTAGTGTACCTGGATTCATTGGACCTAAAGGTATCAACGATAAAGTTAAGGTACTTTATGATAGTTCATTAGTTGGCTTGATGAATTTTGTTGTTGGTTTCAATAAAGCTAATGTCCATTTGTTTAATGCTAACTTTGAAGATATTGTTGATGAAACACCAGAATTTAGAGATTTCCGTGTTATCAAAGAGGGAGAAGTTTCACCTGATGGTCATGGTCATATCAAATTTACACGTGGTATCGAAATTGGCCATATCTTCAAATTGGGTACTAAATTCTCTAAGGCACTTGGTGCTAATTTCTTAGATGAAAATGGTAAATCTAATCCATTGATCATGGGAAGTTATGGTATTGGTATTTCTCGTCTATTGACAGCTATCATTGAACAACACAGTGATGAAAATGGTATTATTTGGCCAGTTAGTTTGGCTCCATATCAAGTTCATGTTGTTCCTATCAAGTACAACAATGATGTTCAAGGCAAATTAAGTGACGAAATCGTTGAATTGTTACAAAATGAAGGATATGACGTCTTACTTGATGATCGTAAAGAACGTCCCGGCGTTAAGTTTGCCGACTCTGATCTAATTGGTATTCCTATTAGAATTACTGTTGGTAAAAAGGCTGGCGATGGAATTGTCGAACTAAAGATTAGAAGCACCGGTGAGACAATTGAAGTAAGTAAAAATGAATTAGTAAATTCAATAAAAATATTGCTTAAGAATCAGTAATGAGGCTTAGGCCTTTTTTTATTTTTTGAAGGAAAGAATATGTCAGATACAAAACAACTTTTTGAAATTTTAGTTAAACAAATTAAACTAGATAGTTTGTTGACGTCTAGTGATGCGTTTATCGATGGAAAATTAAATAAACTTGAAGTTCATAAGAACAGTAAACGCTGGACATTCTTTTTTGAATTTAAACGCGTGTTGCCATTCAATGATTTCATGACATTTGTTAAGGCTTTAAAAGCCAGTTTTGATGGTATTGCACAAGTTAATTTTGAAATCAAAACAACTGATTCAGAATTGTCTGAAAGTGAGATCAAAGATTATTGGAATTATGTTTTGAATGACTGTAATGTTGAGTCTCCAATGGTTTTGGATAAAATCAGTCAAACACCACCACATGTTGAGAATGGCCAGGTCTTTTTGGACGTTTCCAATAGTTTTATGGCTGATTTTGTTGATGGAAAAGTTATTGATGGATTACAGTCTGAATACAGTAGTTTGGGTTTTCCTGACTTTAGAATTAGAACAAATGTCGATAAAGCTAAATATCAAGAAAAAACCGAAGCTATGAAAGCTGCCAATGCTGAAAAAACTAAGCAATTTCAAGCCAAAGCCAAAGAAGTTAGTGCCAAAAAAGCGGCTAAACCAGCAGGTAATGTTTCTAAAGTTGGTCGTAAAATTCCTGATGATCAAGAAGTTACTCAAATGGTTGATATTATTGAAGAAGATCGTAATAAAGTCGTTGAAGGTTACGTTTTTGATATTGATGTTCGTAAGTTGAAGTCTGGTCGTTCACTTTTGATTATGAAAGTTACCGATTATACTTCATCGTTTAGTATCAAAAAATTCTCTAATGGTGAAGATGACGAAAACTTCTTTGCTAGTTTGGATCAAGGTGCTTGGATTAGAGTTCGTGGTAACGTTCAAGAAGATAATTTCTCACGTGAATTGGTAATCATGGCTAATGATATCAATATTATTAAACATGAAATGCGTAAAGATACAGCTGAGGATGAAAATAAACGAATTGAACTACATGCTCACACTAATATGAGTCAAATGGATGCTATTCCTAGTGCAACTGATTTGATCAAACGCGCTAGTGACTGGGGACAAACGGGAATTGCTATTACCGACCATCGCGCTTTGCAAGCCTTCCCAGAAGCCTATAATGCTGGTAAGAAGTTCGGAGTTAAAATTGCTTATGGTGTGGAAGTTGATTTGGTTGATGAAGGCAATCCAATTGCCTATAACTTACGAGATCAACCACTAAATGGTTCGGAATATGTTATTTTTGATACCGAAACAACGGGTTTATCTGCCGTCTATGATTCAATCATTGAAATTGGTGCTACTAAGATGAAAGATGGCGAAGTGATTGAACGCTTTGATAAATTTATCAATCCGGGTCATCCTTTGTCGGAAGTAACAACTAACTTGACTAGTATCACGGATGATATGGTTAAAGATGCGCCAGATGAAACGGTAATTATTGGTGAATTCATGGACTTCATTGGTGATGATATTTTAGTAGGTCATAATGTTACTTTTGATATGGGGTTCATGAATGCGGCTTTGACAAGAATGGGACGCCCACGTCTAGCAATGCCAGTTATTGATACTTTGGAAATGTCGAGAACTCTCCACTCAGAGTATCGTAATCACAAGTTGGATTCTTTGGCTAAACGTTATCATATTGTTCTAGAACATCACCATAGAGCTGATTCTGATGCCGAGACAACTGGGTATTTGATGTATAAATTGTTTGATGAGTTAGAGGATAAGTTTGGAACTAGAAACGTTAATCAATTGAATGACCATGTTGGTGGTGAAGAGGCTTATAAACAGGCTCGACCAAGTCACGCAGTACTTTTGGCTAAAACACAGGCTGGTTTGAAAAATATGTTTAAGATTGTTTCTTATTCAATGACACGTTACTTTTATCGAACAGCACGTGTGCCTAGAAGACTGTTAAATAAGTATCGTGAGGGTATCATTGTTGGATCTGCTTGTGAAAATGGTGAAGTCTTTACTAGTATGATGCAAAAGGGTTATGACGATACTCGTGAATTGGCACAGTATTATGATTACTTAGAAGTTATGCCACAGACTTTATACCAACATCTAATTGACATTAAAATTATTAAAGATGAAGATGCTTTACAAGAAATCATCAAAAATATCGTTAAATTAGGTAAAGAGTTGAACAAACCAGTTGTTGCGACAGGAGACGTTCATTATCTTGATCCACATGATAAGGTCTATCGAGATATTGTTATTAAAGCTGTAAAGAGTAATGCTCTGGCACGTAGACCGGAATTACCTGATGTGCAATTTAGAACTACTAATGAAATGTTCGATGAATTTGATTTTATGGATCAACAAACTGAACAAGAAATTATAGTTGATAATCCCAAAAAAATTATGGATTCAATTGATGAAATTTCTCCGGTTAAGGATAAGCTTTATACTCCTAAGATGGAGGGAGCCGAAGATGAAATTCGTAGTTTAACAATGAACAAAGCACATGAACTTTACGGTGATCCTTTACCAGAATTAGTTCAGAAACGAATGGATCGGGAATTAAAGAGTATTATCGGAAATGGTTTCTCAGTTATTTACTTAATCGCCCAACGTTTAGTTTATAAATCTAATAAAGATGGATATTTGGTTGGCTCTCGTGGATCAGTTGGATCTAGTTTCGTTGCTACAATGACTGGTATTACTGAAGTTAATCCTTTGCCACCACACTATCGTTGCCCTAATTGTAAATATTCTGAGTTCTTTACCAAAGGTGAAGTTGGTTCAGGATATGATTTGCCAGATAAAGATTGTCCTAAATGTGGAACAAATATGAAAAAAGATGGTCAGGATATTCCATTTGAAACTTTCCTTGGTTTCAAGGGTGATAAGGTTCCTGATATCGATTTGAACTTCTCTGGCGACTATCAACCAGTAGCGCATAACTATACCAAAGTATTGTTCGGAGAAGATCACGTATTTAGAGCTGGTACAATTGGTACAATTGCTGATCGTACAGCTTTCGGATACGTTAAGAATTATGAGGAACTAACAGGTCAAAATTTCCGAAATGCTGAAGAAGAACGTTTAGCTATGGGTTCAACCGGAGTTAAACGTACAACTGGTCAGCATCCGGCTGGTATCATTGTTGTGCCAGATTACATGGATATTTTTGATTTTACGCCAATTCAATATCCAGCGGATGATCAAACCGCACTATGGAAGACAACCCATTTTGATTTCCATTCTATCCATGATAATATCTTGAAGCTTGATATTCTGGGACATGATGATCCCACGATGATTCGTATGCTTCAAGATTTATCAGGTATTGATCCTAAGACTCTGCCGGTTAAGGATCCTGGAGTTATGGAGTTATTCAGAGGGACTGATTCGTTAGATGTTACTCCTGAACAAATTTTCTCAAAAACAGGAACTTTAGGCGTTCCCGAATTCGGTACACGTTTTGTTCGTGGAATGTTAGAAAAAACTCATCCAACTACCTTTGCCGAATTATTACAAATTTCAGGATTATCACACGGTACTGATGTGTGGTTAGGTAATGCGGAAGAATTGATTGACAAGGGTGTTGTAACTTTGAAGGAAGTTATTGGTTGTCGTGATAATATCATGATGGATTTGATTCACTATGGTATGGATTCACAAATGGCTTTCCAAATTATGGAACATGTTCGTAAGGGACGTGGTATTCCTGATGATTGGAAACAAGCTATGAAAGATGCCGATGTGCCTGACTGGTATATTGATTCTTGTTTGAAGATCAAGTATATGTTCCCTAGAGCTCATGCGACAGCCTATATTATTATGGCGTTAAGAATTGCCTACTTTAAAGTTCATCATCCACTTTATTATTACTGTGCTTATTTCTCAGTTCGTGCCGATGATTTTGACTTGGTTGCGATGACAACTGGGAAAGATGCAGTTAAGGCTTCAATGAAAGCTATCAATGATAAAGGGATGGATGCTTCTACTAAAGAGAAGAACCTTCTTACAGTTTTGGAATTAGCTAATGAATGTTTGGAACGTGGCTTTAAGATTAAGATGGTTGATTTGGATAAGTCCGATGCCTTTGATTTTAAGATCATTGATGATAAAACTTTATTAGCTCCTTTCAATGCTATTCCTGGACTAGGTGATAACGTTGCTAAACAAATTGTGGCTGCACGTGAAGAGCAACCATTCCTATCTAAACAAGATTTGGGAACTCGTGCTAAAGTTTCAAAGACAGTTATCGAATATATGACAGAAAATCATGTTTTAGATGGCATGCCGGATGAAAATCAGTTATCATTGTTCTAGGTATGGTTGTTATAAGTTGCTTTAATATTAAATATATGTTAAATTAACTACTAGTTAATTACTGATTAATGAGTGAGCAGAAATGCTCACTCTTTTTATTGCCGATTACTTTGGAGGAATGTCCTTGGATACAAAAGTTGAAGAATTAAAAGCCATTTTAAAGCCAATCTTGGATCAACATGATTTCTTTCTTGTTGATTTGGAATTCGTTCACGAACGTGGAGATTGGTATTTGAGAGTTTATGCAGATAAGAAGGGTGGAATCAGCATCGATGATTGCGCGCTTATTAGTGAAGAGTACGGTGAAAAGTTGGATGAATTGAATCCAATTGAACCTGCTTATTACTTAGAGGTTTCATCTCCAGGTGCAGAACGTCCCTTGAAGAACGATGAAAGTCTTACTGATTATGTTGACGACTATGTGCATGCATCTCTTTATCAAAAACAAGATGGTCAAAAAGCTTTTGAGGGAACTTTACTAGAAGTAACGGATACCAAGATAACTTTGAACATTAAAGTTAAGAATTTAAGGAAACAAGTAGAAATTAGTCGAGATAACATCGCTAAGCTCAGACTTGCAATCGAATTCTAAGGAGAAAATCATGAGTAAAGAAATGGTTGAAGCACTTGATGCGCTTGAAAGCGAAAAGGGCATCAAAAAAGAATATGTTATTGAATCACTAGAAGCTGCTTTGGTAGCTGCTTATAAGAGAAACTACAATCAAGCTCAAAACGTTAATGTTGAATTTGACGCTAAAAAGGGTAATATACATGTTTATGCGGTTAAAGAAGTCGTTGAAGATGTTGTAGATGATCGTTTGGAAGTTAGTCTTGAAGATGCTCAGAAGAAAAGTAGAGGTTACGAAGTTGGTGATCACGTTCAAGAAGAAGTAACACCAAAAGATTTTGGACGTATTGCGGCTCAAACTGCTAAACAAGTCATTATGCAACGTGTTCGTGAAGCAGAACGTGATATCATTTATAATGAATACAGCCAGTATGAACATGAAATTATCCAAGGAACAGTTGAACGTAGCGATAATAGATACGTTTATATTAATTTTGGTAAGATTGAAGCTGTTATGTCTAAGAATGATCAAATGCCTGGTGAAACTTATAATTCACGTGATAGAATTCGTGTTTATGTAACTAAGGTTGAAAATGCTACAAAGGGACCTCAAGTCTTTGTATCTAGAACTGATCCAGGTTTAGTTAAACGACTATTTGAACAACAAGTTCCAGAAATATATGATGGAACTGTAGAAATTGTTTCAATCGCTCGTGAAGCTGGAGACAGAACTAAGATTGCTGTAAAATCTGACAATCCTGATGTTGATCCTGTTGGTACATGTGTTGGTCCTAAGGGTACTCGTGTACAAGCTGTTGTTGATGAATTAAATGGTGAAAATATTGACGTTGTGCCATATGTTGATGATCCTGTTGATTTTATTGCTAATGCGTTGAACCCTGCTGAAGTTATCGCTGTTCAATTTGATGAAAATGATAAGAAACAATGTATTGTAATTGTACCTGATTATCATTTATCATTAGCTATTGGGAAGAAAGGTCAAAATGCACGTTTAGCTGCTAAATTGACTGGTTATAAGATTGATATCAAACCTGAATCACAAGTTGAATTCGTTGATGATAACGATCAAGATGTCGATATCAGTGATGTTGAAAGTGGCAAGATCGATATTGAAAAGACTCGCGAAAATGCTGCTAACGCTGATGATGCAGAGAATCCAGCTGCAAATAATTCAGATGAAATAGATAATGAAGACGATTCAACAGATTCAGAAGAATAAGAGAGGTGATAGATTTGCCAACTCGTAAGATACCTATGCGTAAAGATATTTTAACGAATAAGATGTATCCAAAAAGAGAAATGGTAAGGATTGTTAAGGATAAGGATGGTAACATCTCTATTGATCCAACTGGAAAGAAAGCCGGCCGTGGCGCTTATGTTGGATTAGATCCTGAAGCCATTAAAAATGCAAAGTCTAAAAAATCACTAGAAAAAGTATTCTCACATGCAGTACCAGAGAATTTTTATGATGAATTATTTGATTTTGTCGATCATCAAAAGGCCAGAATGGATCTCTTTGGTGATTTGGGAAAGAAACATTAATGAACTCATTTTATAATTTTTTAGGGTTAGCTGTTAGAGCTGGTAAATTTATCAGTGGAACAGAACTGACTATAAACGGCATTCGTGATGGCAAAGTGAAATTAGTTATTATGGCTAATGACTGTAGTCCACGAACAATGAAAGATTTACATAATAAAGCGACTTACTATAAGGTGCCGGTAATTGATACGGTGGATAGTGCTTCGTTAAAAACTGCTATTGGAAAAGACAGAAAAGTTATGGGAATAACAGATTTTGGATTTGCTAAAAGGTTAAAAGATATTATGGACAATTAACAATTAAGGAGAGTGATAGGATGGTCAAAAAGAGAATTTATACTATTGCAAAAGAAAATGGTGTTGAGAATCAAGTAATTCTTGATGCTGCCACAAAATTGGGTATGGATGTGAAGAACCATATGTCATCAGTAGATGAAAATGACGAAAAGAAAATTGTAAGTAACTTAAAGAGTGGTAAAAAGCCAAGCAACACAAGTAATAATGGTAGTAGACCTGCCCCCGTTCAACACAATAATCATGCACAAAATCATGTGCAAAAATCTACAGGTGAGAAACATGAAAGTGGTAACCACAATTCAGGTGATCACAAGACTAAGATTAAGATTACTGCTGTAAGAAGAGATGCTAATAAGGGTAAGGGTCATTTTGACCATCGCAATAACAATCACAACTCCAATGGTAATCGTCCTAACAGCAATAACCATCGCCCAAATAGCAATAATGCTAACAATAGTAACAACAATAATAATAGTACTAATAGTAACAACCGTAACGATCGCAATAATAACGGGAATAGAAGAAATGATAATCGTAATTCTCAATCACGTGATAATCGCAATCGTAACAACAATAACAGACGTGATCGTTCTACTACACAAGGACAAGCTCCACGTCCAAGACAAAGTGCTGGTAACAAGTATCTAGAACAATTTAAGACAAATATTCAAGATGCTAGTCGTATTCCTAGTCATCCAACTAGAAATAACAGGCACAATAACAATAATCACAATAGTAGTGACAATAATCATAAGAACAATCACCGTCCTAATAACGATAACCGTTATAGAAACAACAATAACAACCATAATAACAATACTAATAGCAACAACAATAATCGTAATAACAACAATTCCCAAAACAGAAGACCTAACAACAATAACAATGTAGCTGCTAAGGCTAAAGAAGCACCAAAGACAACTGTTGCAAATACTAATGTTCCTAAGCCAGAATACAAGAAGGCAAAGCCAACTAATAGTAATCGTGACTTTGGACACAAGCAAAACCTTGCTAATCCATTTGGTAGTCGTAGAAAGAAAAAGGAACGTAAACGTCAACAACGTCAACGTACCGAACCTAAGAAGCCAATGCCACAAAGAAAGGAACGTCCATTACCAGAAACACTTGTTTACTCTGTTGGTATGAACGCTCAAGATATTGGTAAGTTAATTCATAGAGAACCAGCTGAAATTGTTAAGAAGCTATTTATGCTTGGTATTATGATTAACCAAAACAAGTCCTTGGATAAGGATACAATTGAATTATTGGCTGCTGATTATGGTATTAAGGCTGAAGAAAAAGTTGAAGAAGATGTTGCTGATATTGACAAGTACTTCGAAACAGAAGCTAATACAACTGATAATCTAGTAACACGTCCACCAGTTGTAACTATTATGGGTCACGTTGATCATGGTAAGACAACCTTGCTTGATCACTTGAGACATACACATGTTACAGCTTCTGAAGCCGGTGGTATCACACAACATATTGGTGCTTATCAAGTACGTCTTCAAGACAGATTGATTACATTCTTGGATACTCCAGGACATGCTGCCTTTACTAATATGCGTGCTCGTGGTGCTGATATTACTGATATCGTTATTTTAGTTGTTGCAGCTGATGATGGTGTTATGCCACAGACAATTGAAGCTATCAACCATGCTAAGGCCGCAAATGACCCTATCATCGTAGCCATTAATAAGATCGATAAGCCGGGTGCTAACCCACAACACGTTACTGAAGAATTGATGAAGTATGATCTTGTTCCTGAAGATTATGGTGGGAATACTATCTTTGTTAATATTTCAGCTAAAATGGGTACAAATATCGATGAATTGCTAGAAATGATTCTACTTGAAGCTGATGTTTTGGAACTTAAAGCAAATCCTAAGCAAAAAGCTATTGGTACAGTTATTGAAGCTAAATTGGATAAGGGCCGTGGACCGGTTGCATCATTATTGGTACAACAAGGTACATTACATGTTGGAGATCCAATTGTTGTCGGTAATACCTTTGGTCGTGTTAGAACAATGACTAACTACAATGGTAAAGAAATTACTGCTGCTAAACCTTCAGAACCAGTAGAGGTTACTGGTTTGAATGATGTTCCTGAATCAGCTGATAAGTTTGTCGTCTTTGACGATGAAAAGACAGCTCGTGCAGCTGGTGAAGAACGTGCTAGTCGTGCTCTTCAAAAGGAACGTCAAAATACTAACCCTGTAACACTTGATAACTTGTTCGAGACAATGAAAGAAGGAGAACTTAAACAAGTCGACGTTATTATTAAAGCCGATGTTCAAGGTTCTGCTGAAGCTATTGCCGGAAGTTTGAAGAAGATTGAAGTTAAGGGCGTTCGTGTCAACATTATCCATTCAGCCGTAGGTGCTATTACTGAAAGTGATGTTAACCTTGCTGCTGCAAGTAATGCCATCATTATTGGATTTAATGTTCGTCCAACAGCTCAAGCTAAGGTTCAAGCTAAGGATGAAAAGGTTGATATTCGTCTACACAGAGTTATCTATAAAGCTATCGATGAAATTGAAGCTGCCATGAAGGGTATGCTAGAACCAGTTTATGAAGAAAAAGTTATTGGTAACTTAACAGTCCGTGAAACATACAATGTTTCTAAGATTGGTACAATTGCTGGTTGTTACGTAAACAGTGGTAAGATTCAACGTGATAGTGGTGTAAGACTTATCAGAGATGGTATTGTTGTCATGGAAGGTAAACTTGCTTCACTTAAGAGATTTAAGGATGACGTTAAAGAAGTTGGTTCTGGATTCGAATGTGGTATCACAATCGAGAACTACAACGACATCAAGATTGGTGACGAAGTTGAAGCCTATGTAATGGAAGAAGTTCCAGTTAAATAGGAGATGAGAATATGGTAAAACATCGAATTGGTCGAGTTGAACAAGAGATTCAAAAAGAAGTTAACGATATTCTTTTAAAACGTGTTCGTGATCCTAGAGTTCAAGGAGTTACAGTAACTGGTGTTGAAATGACTGGTGATTTGCAACAAGCAACCGTTTATTTTAGTATCTTATCTGAAAAAGCTAGCGATGTTGAAAAGACTCAAGCTGGTTTGGATAAAGCTACTGGACTAATTAGAAGAGAATTGGGTCAAAACTTAACGTTGTATAAAGTACCTGAATTGGAATTTAAGCAGGATCAGTCAGTTCGCTATGGTGAAAAGATTGATAAGTTGATTGCTAAATTACATCAGGATGAAGCAAATCGTTAATACAATTTGATATTAAAGAAGATAGGTAAATCCGAAAGTGGGTTTCCTATCTTTTTTGGCTGTTCGTCAAATCAAGTTGATGGCGGTTCAAGTTAACAGTTAGACCATAAATGGTCTAGCTGTTTTTTTATTTGGCTGATGAGCTTGCTCGAAGCCAAAACATTTGAATATGGCAGATTGCAAGAAATAACTTGAACGAATTTAGTGACGTAAATTAAGCAAGAAGATCTCGATTGGTGTATGCCAATTAAGACATTTAAGTGGCCGTGAATTCAAATACCAATTAATTTGAATCAGCTTGTGATCGCTTAACTCTTCAATGGCTTGGCCTTTGGGAATAAAGCGTCGTAAAACTCGGTTACGGTTCTCATTACTACCGCGTTCATGTGGTGAATAGGCATGGGCAAAATAAACCTGTGTACCAGTTTGCCGTTCAATTGTCTGATAGTTAGCGAACTCTTTACCATGATCTACGGTAAGCGTCTTGAGCTTGTTTTGAAGTTGACTAGCTAGTTCAAGTACGGCTTGAGTCATGGACTGACTGTCGCGACCATGGAGCCGTTTAACAATTGTCAGGCGACTCTTACGCTCCACAAAAGTAGCCACAGCTTGACCTTTACATTTGCCAGAAAGTACGGTATCAGCTTCAAAGTGGCCGAATTCCTGGCGAGTTTCGACTTTATGAGGACGCTCCTCAATGGAGCGGCCGTGACTGAACGTACCACGCTTTTCTTTAGCACGATGACGACGAATTCCATGATCAGGCAAATCGGGCAACTGTATATCAAGCCAGCCTTGATCAATCCAGTTATAGACCGTCTTGTAGGCAATCCCAACCACATGGGCAACTTGTTCAGGGGACCACTTCTGGACTTGAATCTTTTCCTCGACCAAGTGTTTAAGGTTTTTAGTGAGCGAAGACTTCCGCCCCCGTTGACTAACCTTTCGTTCAAAGTCAGTTTGCGCTAGCTCAGCCTGGTACTCACTATTTAGCCGGTGAAGTTCGTTAAAGATGGTGGTCTTACTAAAGCCTAAGTAGTTAGCGATGTATCGCAAGGAACGTCCTTCATTATGAAGCGTTTCAATGACAACACGGTTCTGGAATGATAAAATAGTGGTGCCCATTAAGGTCCTTCTTTCTAATGGAATGTTGTGGTAACACCATTAAAGACCTTGATGGGTTTTTCTGTCCACTTAAATGTTCAACTTAAATTTTACAATCTGCCATATTTATACGTTCAGTAAAGTTGTTCCAACTACGATATCCATAAGCACTACTTTTTATCTTTTTTATTCTTCCAATGATTCCCTCTAAAAATCCGTTGGAATATTTAAGCTTCAGTGCATTTAATACTTGTTTACGATATTTTCTTAATGATGTCATTGTTTGATCCATAGCGGTATTGAGTGGATGATAATTGAGTAGTATCTGATTCATTGTATCAGTATCGCCTGTTCTAATAGCCTTTAAAATATCTTGATATACTTCGTAGGACTTGGCGAAACCTTCGTCCAAATCTAAACACTTTGTGATTAAATTTAGATCCGTTTCATAATAACCAACACTGTACTGATACTTAGGGTTTATCTTTTCGATGGAATCGAATGATTCCAAGAATTTTTTCCAATCTCTCTTCATGAACAAGTATTCTTTACTTCTTTTAGGCATTCGTTTCATTACCTGTATTCTAGTTGAATTGAGAGAACGATTCATCATCTGAACGATATGAAATCTATCAACAACGACTTTGGCCTTTGGAAACAACTTTGGTACTAAATTAATGTATCCGGCATTTAAATCCAAAGAAATAGTTTTTACCTGTCTTCTGACTTTCAAAGGAAATCGACTGAAGTATTTACTGATTTGATATGAAGTTCTTCTGGGCAAGATATCACCCGTACGATGATTATCGCTATCTAACCAAATAAAGCTCATCTTGTCAGTAGACATAAATTCATCAAATGCCAAGTGCTTAGGAAGATGTTCAGGAAGTGATTTCTTGTGCATCTTGGCTTCTTCATCGATGATACGTTGAACGGTCTTATCGGAGACGTTAAAACGTCTGCCGATATCCTTCAATGATGTATTAAAAGCAGTTTCTGATAAGATCATTTGTCTAACAGGTTGTGCGATTTGACAATATTCCCAAACATAACTAGTTTTGGCTACAAAGATAGAGTTACAAGATTTACATTTATACTTTTGACGTTTCAGACTTATATACGTTGGACGTAATGATAATGATGGAGCGACTATCATATTTTTATTAAATCCATTCTTAACTAAGTGGCCTGCAAGGCCACAGTTAAGACAACGGTCAATCTGTTTAGTTAGCATTGCAAAATAGACTAAGGACTTGATGCCATTAACTAACATAAATTTTGAGTCTTCAGTAAAGATAATATTCTCATCTTTCATTTCAAGAGCGTTTCGTATAGACTTATTACTTAGGGACATCATTCAAATTCCTTTCATTGTGAAGCTGTAGAGGGTAGAACATCTAAAGGTATGGATGGTGTCTTTTTGATGTTCTAAAATAGTTTTATTAATAAATGGTATACAAAAATAGAGTTGATGGCAAAATGCCTATCAACTCTATTTATCGTACAGCCTCTTTTTTTATTTATGGCTTCTTTTCATTCTATAAAAATACTAGTAAAATTACTGTTAATGACATTTAGATACGGAGATTATTATGGACGGAGTAATTCCATTAAATAAAGAAATTGGACAAACAAGTTCTGACTATGTTTATAAGTTAAGAAAAATATTACATACTAGAAAAATTGGTCATACAGGGACCTTAGATCCTTTGGTAGACGGAGTTTTACCCATCTGTGTAGGACAAGCTACTAAACTAGTAAATACTCTGACAGGCTCTCCTAAAGAGTATGAGGGTGAGATAACTTTAGGCAAATCAACCACAACTGAAGATCGTGAAGGCGAAACGGTTGAAGAGAAGAAATTAGTCGGACCAATAGCTAATGAGAATCTACAACAAGTTTTTCAACAAATGACAGGTGATTTAACACAGATTCCACCAATGTTTTCAGCAGTAAAAGTTAATGGCAAAAAGCTTTATGAATATGCTCGTGCTGGACTTGAAGTTGAACGTCCTAAGAGACAAATTCATATTTATGATTTCTATATTATGGGGGATCCAATTTTTGATGAAACAACAGGGTATCAAACACTCAAATTTCATGTTAAGTGTTCTAAAGGAACTTATGTAAGAACATTAGCGGTTGAATTTGGTCGCATTTTAGGATATCCCGCCTTTATGTCCCAACTTACACGAGTAAAGAGTGCCGCTTTTTCAATTGATGAAACCTTCACCTTAGGACAAATTGAAAAAATGCTTGAGAAGAACGATACAAGCTTTTTGAAGTCGATTGATGAAGTTCTAAGTGATGTTCCTAAACACGAGTTGACCGATGAAGAGTGGGAAGTACGTGTGTCACATGGTGGCTTCTTGGAACCGGAAATTGATTCTGATATAGAAGATCGTTTGCGAGTTCAAAGAGCAGGAGTGACCAAGGCACTTTACAAGTATGATAAAGTAAGAAATATGTGGATTCCAGATTTAATGTTATTAAATAATAAATAGAAGAGATTGAAAATGCAGATTATTAAAGTTAAACATCCGCTTCTAGAGCAACAACGCCCAACTGAGGATACAGTTTTAATCATGGGTTTTTTTGATGGGGTACATCTTGGTCATCAAAAAGTTATTAAAACGGGAGTAGATCTTGCCCGTAAACACGGATTAAAATCAGTATTATTGACCTTTGATCGTTCTCCTAGAACGGTGTATCAACATGAAACAGATTATAAATACCTATCAACAATGGACCGAAAAGCCGAGTTAGTAGAAAAACTTGGAGTTGATCGGCTCTATTTTGTTGAATTTGGACAGGCATTTGCACAATTAAAGCCTCAAGAGTTTGTCAATCAATATATGATTGATTTAAAGGCTAAATTTGTTGTGGCTGGTTTTGATTATACATATGGAAAAAAAGATATTGCCAATATGCAGACATTACCACAGTATTCACATAATGAATTTGAAATTGTGACTGTGCCAGAACAAGTTTTGGATGATCGAAAAATTGGTTCAAGTGCAATCAAGCAGTTTATTTCTGAAAATAAAGTAGAAGAAGCTAATAAATTTTTAGGATATACTTATCAGAATCAAGGGACAGTAGTTCATGGTTTGCAACGAGGTCGAACTTTGGGTTATCCAACAGCTAATTTGGCAACCGAGGGTAATCAGTTAATTCCTTCAATTGGGGTTTATGCCACAAGAATTAAAGTCGGCGATACTTGGTACAATTCGATGACATCTGTGGGCTATAATGTAACCTTCAAAGAGAATACTGGAGTTACAATTGAAACTAATATTTTCGATTTTGATGCTGATATTTATGGTGAATATGTGGCATTGGAATGGGTTAAATATTTGCGTGGTGAAGTTAAGTTTGATGGAGCATCAGGGTTAGTCAAACAATTGGAATTAGATAAGATTAATTCAATCAAGGTTTTATCAAAAAAATAAGAGAACTTGGGTAAATGACAATAGAGATGTCATCAAGAGTTCTCTTTTTTAGATTTCTGAATTTTTTAGCAAATAATTTCAAAAATTGAGCGTGCATACTTGACACTATAGGGATAGATTGTTATATTTTACATTGTTAGCACTCAGGTATGAATAGTGCTAAAAAGGAGGACGGTATAATGCTATCACAACGTCAAGATGCAATCTTGAGAGAAGTCGTGCGCATATTCACAGATACCGGCCAGCCGGTTGGTTCGAAGACATTGATGAATGAATTACCTTTTCATGTAAGTTCTGCGACAATCAGAAATGAAATGGCAGTACTTGAAGAAGTGGGTTACCTCGAGAAGACTCATCTTTCATCAGGTAGAATTCCTTCAGCGATGGGATATCGTTATTATCTGGACCATCTGGTACAACCAACTAGTGTACCGCAAGATATAGCACAGAGAATTGACGATGACTTTGGTAAAACTTATCATCAAATTGATGATATTATCGAACAATCTGCCAAAATTTTATCTCATTTAACTAGTTATACAGCAATCACATTAGGACCAGAGAGCAGTTCAGTTCTTTTAACAGGTTTTAGAATCGTTCCCTTGAATCCACATCAACTCATGGCAATCATTGTCACAAGTGATAATAATGTTGAGAATAATATTTATACAATTGATGATGATTTTGATACTTCATTAATTGAAAAAATTGTAAATATTGTAAATGATAAGTTGGTTGGACAACCTTTACCTAAGGTTATTCAAATGCTTCATACCGATGTTCCTGCAATTCTTTCTGAATATATGTATTCAACTGATGGTTTGTTGGATATGATGGATCAGCTCTTTAAGAAGGCTGGTGCTGAGAAGTATTATGTTGATGGACAATTGAATTTGTTAAATTATGCTAACAATGATGATTTATCAGAGGTTCAATCATTGTTCTCAATCATCAATCAAAGTACTGATTTAAGAAAATTGATTGATCCAAGCATTTCTGATGATGCCATTAAGGTTCGTCTAGGAAGTGAACTTGGGAGTGATGCATTAAAGAACTACAGTATTATCACTGCTAATTATGATGTTGGTCATCATGGTAAAGGTGTTATTGCTTTATTAGGACCAACAACAATGCATTATTCACAGTTGATAGGTTTACTTGGTGAGTTCAGAGTTGAATTAGCCAAAAGATTAATTGATTATTATTCAAGGTATGATGATTCTTGAAATTTAGGAGGAAGTAATGGCAGATAAAGAAAAAGATCAAGATTTGAAGACTGCTAAGGAAGCAGCTCCCAAGACTGATAATAAAGCTGATAAAAAGTCAGCTAAAAAGGATGCTAAGGTTGATCCCAAAGATCAAGAAATCAAAGATCTTAAAGCTAAGAATGATGAGTTGTCAGACAATCTTTTAAGAACACAGGCTGAACTTCAAAATATGAACAAGCGTCATAGTAAAGAAGTCGCTGGAATTCTTAAATATGATGGTCAAAAGTTGGCAACTGAGATTCTTCCCGTTATCGATAATCTTGAACGTGCCTTAGCAGTTGATGCTGACGATGATGCCAGCAAGCAACTTAAAAAAGGTATTGAAATGGTGCAACAGCATATGGCTAAAGCATTGGAAGATAACCATGTGACTGTTATTGACAATGCTGGTGAAAAATTCGATCCAGCAGATAGTCAAGCTGTTCAAACTGTTCCTGCTGATGATAAACATAAGAAGGATACAGTCGTACAAGTTTTACAAAAGGGCTATAAATTAGAAGATCGTGTACTTCGTCCAGCAATGGTCGTTGTTGCTCAATAGTAAATAATTAAATAAAGAAATTAAAAAGAGGTTAAGGTTTATGTCAAAAGTTATTGGTATTGATTTAGGTACTACAAACTCTGCTGTAGCCGTTCTTGAAGGCGGTTCTCCAAAGATTATTACAAACCCAGAAGGTGCAAGAACTACTCCTTCAGTTGTTGCTTTCAAAGATGGTGAAATCCAAGTTGGTGAAGTTGCAAAACGTCAAGCAATCACTAACCCAGATACAGTTTCATCAATCAAGCGTCACATGGGTGAAGCAGGTTACAAAGTTACTGTAGCTGGCAAATCATATACACCACAAGAAATTTCAGCATTCATTCTACAACACATCAAGAAGTTCTCAGAAGACTACTTAGGTGAAAAGGTTACAGATGCTGTTATCACAGTTCCTGCATACTTCAATGATTCACAAAGACAAGCAACTAAAGATGCTGGTAAGATTGCTGGCTTGAACGTTCAACGTATCGTTAACGAACCAACAGCTTCAGCACTTGCTTATGGCCTAGATAATGACAAGGGTGACGAAAAAGTTCTTGTTTATGATCTTGGTGGTGGTACATTTGATGTTTCCGTTCTTCAATTAGGTGACGGTGTCTTCGAAGTACTTTCAACAAATGGTGATACACATCTTGGTGGTGATGACTTTGACCAAAAGATCATCGACTGGTTAGTTGAACAATTCAAAGCTAAGAATGGCGTTGATTTAGCTCAAGACAAGATGGCTCTTCAAAGATTAAAGGATGCTGCTGAAAAAGCTAAGAAGGACTTATCAGGTGTTGCTCAAACATCAATCAGTCTTCCATTTATTTCATCAGGTGCTAATGGTCCACTTCACTTGGAAGAAACATTGACACGTGCTAAGTTTGATGAATTGACATCAGATCTTGTTGAAAGAACAAAGATCCCTGTTGATAATGCTTTGAAAGATGCAAACCTTACAAATTCAGATATTGACAAGGTTATCTTAAATGGTGGTTCAACACGTATTCCTGCTGTTCAAGATGCTGTTGCTAAATGGACTGGTAAAGCTCCAGACCACTCAATCAACCCTGATGAAGCCGTTGCTCTTGGTGCCGCTATCCAAGGTGGTGTTATCTCTGGTGATGTTAAGGATGTTGTTTTACTTGATGTTACACCTCTATCACTTGGTATCGAAACAATGGGTGGTGTCTTCACTAAGTTGATCGATAGAAATACAACTATCCCAACAAGCAAGTCACAAGTATTCTCAACTGCTGCTGATAACCAAAGTGCTGTTGATATTCACGTCTTACAAGGTGAACGTCCAATGGCTGCTGACAATAAGACCTTAGGTCGTTTCCAATTAACAGATATTCCTGCTGCACCTCGTGGTGTACCTCAAATCCAAGTTACATTCGATATTGATAAGAATGGTATCGTAAATGTTTCTGCTAAGGATATGGGAACAAACAAGGAACAAAAGATCACTATCAAGAGTTCATCAGGTTTGAGTGATGAAGAAATTGATAAGATGATGAAAGAAGCTAAGGAACACGAAGAGGAAGATAACAAACGTAAGGAAGAAGTCGATGTTAAGAATGACGTTGAACAAACATTGTTTGCAACAGACAAGACTCTAAAAGACGTTAAAGGTAAAGTTTCTGACGATGAAATCAAGAAAGCCCAAGATGCCCGTGATGCTTTGAAGAAAGCTCAAGACTCAGGTGATCTTGAAGACATGAAGAAGAAACGTGACGATTTGAACAAGATTGTTCAAGATCTTTCTGTAAAACTTTATCAACAAGCTCAACAAGCACAACAACAAGCTGGCGGCGATAAAGGTGCTGCTGGTACAGGTTCAGCTGATGATAAGAAGTCAGGCGATGACAATACAGTTGATGGCGACTTCTCAGAAGTAGATCCTGATAAAGATAAGAAATAATAATTGTGATAAAGAGCAGTCGTTTAATTACTAAAACCAATTATGGTATAGTAAGAACATAACTGCTCTTTTGAGCGTTAAAAAGGAATAGGACTCAAATGTCCTGTCATGCAAAGGTGATTTAATGGCAGATAAAAATCCATATGACGTACTAGGCGTTGATAAAAACGCTTCTGATGACGATATAAGAAAAGCATTTCGTAAACTTTCAAAAAAGTATCATCCTGATTTGAATAAAGCACCTGATGCTGAAGCAAAGTTTAAGGAAGTTAATGCCGCTTATGAAATTTTAAAGGATCCACAAAAGCGTGCTCAATATGATCAATATGGTTCTGCCGGTATGAATGGTGGCCAAGGTGGATTTGGCGGCTTCGGTGGTGCCGGTGCTGGTGATCAGTTCGGTGGCTTTGAAGATATCTTTAGTCAATTCTTTGGTGGCGGTGGTGCTGCTCGTCAAAATCCTAATGCCCCAAGACAAGGTTCCGACTTACAATATCGCATGGATTTGACTTTTGAAGAAGGTGTCTTTGGTAAGAAGACTAACATTTCTTACAATCGTGAAGAGGAATGTTCAACTTGTGGTGGTTCAGGTGCTAAACCTGGTACACATCCAGAAACATGTTCTAAATGTCATGGCTCAGGTTATGTTGAAGTAGATCGTCAAACTCCACTTGGCCGTATGCGTACAAGAGTTGTTTGTGATGTCTGCAATGGTACTGGTAAAGAAATCAAAGAAAAGTGCAACATTTGCCATGGTTCAGGTAAGGTAAATGAAAAGCATGAACTTAAGGTTACAGTTCCAGCTGGTGTTGAAGATGGACAACAAATGCGCTTAGATGGTCAAGGTGAAGCCGGAACAAACGGTGGACCTTATGGTGATTTGTATATTGTCTTTCATGTTGCTCCAAGTAAGGAGTTCAGACGTGATGGTTCGACAATTTATGCATCAGTAAATATCAGTTTCCCACAAGCTACATTAGGCGATAAGATCAAGGTTAATACAGTTCATGGTCCTGTAGAATTGAATATCCCAAGTGGTACTCAAACAGGAACAACATTCAGATTACGTGGTAAAGGTGCTCCAGTTTTAAACAGTAAGAGTATCGGTGATGAAAAGGTAACAGTTAATATCGTTACACCTCGTAAGTTGTCTAGTGAACAACGTAGTGCTTTGAAACAATTTGCTGAAGCTGGTGGCGACAAAGTTAAAGAAAAAGATAGTAACTTTTTCAACAAAGTAAGAGATGCCTTTAAGGGCGAATAAAAAATAAGAACTTGCAATTCTAATTTGAATTGCAAGTTCTTATTTTTTTGTTTTTTAAATTTGAGCAAACTTGTTAAGAAGACGAATCATTTGGCAAGTAAAACTATATTCATTATCATACCAGGAAACCGTCTTTACCAAGTTCAGATTGCCGACTTGAGTTACTTCTGTTTGGGTAGGGTCAAAGACAGATCCATAGGTAGAATTGATAATATCACTAGACACGATTTCTCTATCATCATATCCAAAGGATGGATTGTTTTTGGTATGGCGTTGCATAGCATTATTTATGTCATCAACGGTAACTTCTTTATCTAAAATAGTAACTAATTCAGTCAATGAGCCGTCGATGACTGGTACTCTTTGAGCATGTCCTTTTAGTTTGCCATTTAATTCAGGAATAACTAAACCAATGGCCTTAGCGGCACCTGATGAATGAGGGATAATATTAATAGCGGCAGTTCTAGCAGCTCTTAAATTACCTCCACGAACTGGTCCATCAAGAATCATTTGTGTTGAAGTGTAGGCATGAACAGTCGTCATAGTTCCAACCTTAATGCCGAAATCTTGATTCAAGTAGTAAGCCATTGGGGCTAAGCAATTGGTTGTACAAGAACCAGCTGAAATGATTTTATCATCGGGATTTAATGTATTATCATTGACGTTGTAAACAATAGTTTTCATTTGACCAGCTGGTGCTGATATCAAAACCTTCTTTACGCCAGCGTCTAAATGGGCCTGTGACTTTTCAGTGGAAGTATAAAATCCAGTACATTCAAGAACAATATCCACACCATCATTTTTTACCCAAGAAATTTTTCTGGCATCTGGTTCAGCGTAAACATGAATTTTCTGGTTATCGACTAAAATGTCACGTCCATCTGATTTGACCTCGTGTTCAAATCTTCCGTGTGCAGAATCAAATTGTAATAATTGTGCTAACATTTTAGCATTAGTTAAATCATTAATTGCGACAACTTCTAGGTTGCTGTCCTTTAGTTCACTAATTCTTTTAAAAGCTAAACGACCAATGCGGCCGAATCCATTAATTCCAATTTTTACTGTCATGTTGATGACCTCCATCTCTTTATTACATGTGTAATCTTAACGAGAAATGAATTGACCAACAATGTCATAAATGAAGTGCTTAACTATACTATTTGTAGGAGATAAAAATGAGTCAAATTGATAGACATAAAAAACGAATTGTTCAAATAGATTTTTATTCTCATCAAAAATTACGGGAACTATCCTTGAGTAAAAAATATACGTTAGTCTTAATAACTGAGAATGAAGCTTTGGGAGTTCTGAATGGATATCCAATTCAATTAAAGGCTCCATGCGTCTTATGCTTACAGGACAATGATGATTTGAAAGTTGATTCAGAGATTAATGCATCAATTTTTTGTTTTGCTCCGATCTTTTTAGAGACAGTGCGTGTATCACAGTTGAAGGATATTAACGTTCCTAATACGCCACACATAAAAAAGGGATTGTCTTTATTTGAAGAACATAATCGAGTTATTCCACTTGATACAAAAGTCTATCCTAAATTTTTGCAGTGGTTTTTTACTATGGGGATGGAGGTTAGCGCCCAAAGTGACGATTTATGGGTCTGTCGTATCAAACAGTATTTGATTCAAATATTTAATCTCTTATTACAGTCAAAAGAGTCTCATTCACAATCCGTAATAGATATTGCATTGAATTTTATTCATATGAATTATTCACAACCGATAAGATTAGATGATTTAACAGATTTAGTACATTTAAATCGTGTGTCACTGAATGAACAATTTAAACAACGAGTTAATCAAACGGCGATGCAGTATTTATTATCATATCGTTTGAATATTGCAGAACAAATGTTGACACACACAGGAATGACTTTAAATGATATAGCTTTAGCAACTGGTTTTGAGTATGATACTTATTTTATGAAACAATTTCGGCAACGCAAAGGGATGTCGCCAACACAATATCGCAATATTAGTCGGAAAGTAGCGGCACAACAGTGAATATCCAAGTCAATGCTCTAGAACATAGTAGTACAATAGTGTAAAATAGAAAGAATGATAAATTTCTGATGGAAGGGAATAATTTATGGATTTAGATCTCGATAAGTTAAAAGAAAGACAAAAAAGAATTCGTAATTTCTCTATCGTAGCGCATATCGATCATGGTAAATCAACGATTGCTGATCGAATTTTGGAAAGAACTAAGACTGTTTCAAAACGTGAGATGAAAGCCCAGATCCTAGATGATATGGATTTGGAACGTGAACGTGGAATTACTATTAAGTTAAACGCGGTAGAACTTGAATACGAAGCTAAAGATGGTAAGACTTATATCTTCCATCTAATTGATACTCCAGGACATGTGGACTTCTCCTATGAAGTTTCACGTTCTCTAGCTGCTTGTGAGGGAGCCTTGTTGGTGGTTGATGCTGCTCAAGGTGTTGAAGCTCAAACGCTGGCTAATGCTTATTTAGCGATTGATAATGATTTGGAAATTGTACCAGTTATCAATAAAATTGACTTACCTTCAGCTGAACCTGATAAAGTTAAAGAAGAAATTGAAGAGATGATAGGTATAGACGCCGAATCGTCAATTTTGATGAGTGCTAAGACTGGTATCGGTGTCGACGAATTGCTTGAAAGAATTGTATCTGATGTACCAGCTCCTGAAGGTGATTTGGATAAACCACTCAAAGCGTTGATCTTTGATTCAGTTTATGACAGTTATCGTGGCGTTGTGTTGGATGTACGTGTTCGAGAAGGCGTTGTAAAGGTCGGAGACACGATTCAATTGATGAGTAATAAGAAGACCTTTGAAGTTACAGAAGTTGGTGTGATGTCTCCTAAAGCCGTTAAACGTGACTATTTGATGGCTGGGGATGTAGGCTATATTACTGCAAGTATCAAGACAGTTAAGGATACTCAAGTTGGTGATACAGTTACACTTGCCAATAATCCAACTGATTCACCTTTGACTGGATATCGTAAGAGTACACCAATGGTGTATGCTGGACTTTATCCTGTAGACAATGCTAAATATGAAGATTTGAAAGAAGCTTTAGATAAATTACAGTTAAATGATGCTGCCTTGGAATATGAACCAGAAACATCCCAAGCTTTAGGCTTTGGTTTCCGTGTTGGATTCTTAGGACTATTGCATATGGATGTTGTTCAAGAACGTTTGGAACGTGACTTTGATCTTGATTTGATTACCACATCGCCATCAGTTGATTATCATGTAACGACGACTGACGGTGAGAAAATTGTGGTTGATAATCCAGCTGAGTTGCCCGATGTTTCTGAAATCAAAGAAGTTCGTGAGCCATTTGTTCGAGCTGAAATTATGGTTCCCGAGGACTTCGTTGGTCCCGTCATGGAACTCTGTCAACATAAGCGTGGCGAGTTTGTCACAATGGATTATTTGGACAAGTATCGGGTAAACGTAGTTTATAAATTGCCATTGCTAGAAATTATTTTTGATTTCTTCGATGATTTGAAATCGAATACTAAAGGGTACGCTTCGCTAGATTATGATGTCGATGATTACGAACCAAGTGAATTGGTTAAAATGGATATCTTGCTTAATGGTGAACCGGTCGATGCTTTGAGTTTTATTGTTCATAAAGATTTTGCTCAAAAGCGTGGTCGTGATATCGTTGCTAAATTGAAGGAAGTTATTCCTCGTCAAATGTTTGAAATTCCTATTCAAGCTGCTATTGGTAACAAAGTAGTCGCTCGTTCAAATGTTAAAGCTTATCGTAAGGATGTTACAGCCAAACTTTATGGTGGTGACAGAACTCGTCGCGATAAGCTATTGAATAAGCAAAAGGCTGGTAAGAAACGTATGAAGGAAGTCGGAAAAGTTTCCATTCCTCAAGAAGCCTTCATGGCTGTTTTGAACCTTAACCGAGGCAAAGAAGACGGCAAAAATTAGATAAGTGCTTATAATGTAATTAGTGTTTACATTATAAGTGCTTTTTTATTTGGAGGGATTCATATGGAAAAATTTGATACGATCGTCATTGGTGCTGGCCCAGGAGGTCTAGCAGCAGCTTATGACTTGAGTGGAGCTGGTCAAAATGTAGCTTTGATCGAAAATAATTTATGGGGTGGAACTTGCCCTAACCGTGGCTGTGATCCCAAAAAGGTTTTGTTAAGTGCCGTTGAGGCCAGAGATAGAATGACTCAATTGAAAGGTAAAGGGTTTGGTGATGTCCCTTATGTCAATTGGGAAGGGTTAGAGAAGTTTAAAGCAACCTTTACTGATCCAGTGTCTGCTGGAAGTAAAAAAGGAGCCATCAATGCTGGTATTACAGCTATCGATGGCTCACCTAAATTTGTCTCAGAAAAAGAATTGAGCGTTAATGAGTCTACCTATCAAGCCGATCACTTTATTATCGCGACAGGACAACGTCCTAGTTATTCAGATATTCCTGGTAAAGAGTATCTTCTATCTAGTACCGATTTCTTGTCACTCAAACAGATGCCTAAAACAATCACAATTATCGGTGCAGGTTATATTGCTTTTGAATTGGCTACAATTGCTAATGCGACCGGAGCTGAGGTTCATGTAGTTCACCATAATGATCATCCCTTGAAAGCATTCAATGAAAAATATGCTCAAGAGTTAGTTCATCAATTGGAAACTAAAGGTGTTAAATTTCACTTCAATGTTGATACAAAAGAAATTATAAAATCAGCCGGACAATTGACATTGAAAGCAGATGATTTCAGTTTGACTAGCGACTTGATTATTGGTGCTACCGGAAGAATTCCTAATGTAGATATTCTTGATTTAGAAAAAGCTAATGTCAAAGCGGACCGCCATGGTGTAATTGTGAATGAAAAATTACAATCGAGTAATGATAAAATTTTTGCCATCGGAGATGTTGTTTCAACAAAGACACCTAAATTAACACCAGTAGCCGGTTTTGAAGCTGACTATGTTAGCAATGTTATTTTAGGAAAGACTACAGATGATATTAAGATACCATTAGTACCAACAGTCGTTTATGGAACTCCTAAGCTAGCTCAAGTTGGTGAACAGAATGGTGCCAAAGTGGTTGATCAAGATGTAACTAGTTGGTTCACTTATAGTCATACTAATGAACCTAAGGCAATGATCAGAATTGTTTTAAATGATAAATCTCAAATTATTGGTGCAACGGTTCTAAGCAATGAAGCTGACAGTATGATCAATCTTTTAACAAAAGCAATTGAACAGAAGATGACCAACGCTGACGTTAAGAAAGAAATATTAGCTTATCCAACTGCTGGTAGTGATTTGGAGTATTTATTCTAAATAAATGTATTGTAAAATAATCGTGATGATTCACGATTATTTTTTTGGAGGAAGAAGCATGTATCGACATGAGATGGTTGAACCGAGTCAACAACTATTAAAATTGATTGTGCACACTAATAGTTTTGCTAACGGGAATGTTTTACGTCATTGGCATCAGGCTATTGAAATTGATTATCCGATTGAGGGAACAGCTGATTTCACCATTAGTGGTAAAAGAATTAGTTCTAAATCAGGGGATGTTTTGATTATCAATTCCAACGAGATTCACTCAGTTGATAATATGAATACAAACAAGAATACTTTAGCTTTAACCTTTTTAATTCCATATGAAATTTTGATCAAAGAGATTCCGAATTATGAAAGTTACTGGTTTGTTCTTCCTAAGAAAAGAGAGGAAGTAGCAATAATCAAGCATGACTTATATTTGTACTATCAGCATGGTCAAATAGAGGATGAATACCGTAATTTACAATTAAAGAGCGATATGTTCTTGATTCTACATGATTTACTAAAGTATTGCAGTCACGATAAAAACACAGTTCATGGACTTCCCAGAATCCCTACATTACATAAATTGGCAAAAGTAATCGACTATATCAATCAACACAGCAGTGAAAAAATAATGTTAGACGAAATAGCTCAAGCAGGTCATTTGAGTACAGGTTATTTATCCAGAACATTCAGCAAACAAATGGGGATGAGTGTAATGGAATATGTAAATTACATTCGTCTAAAAAGGGCTTATGAGATGATAACAAATACGGATAAAAATATTGCGGTTATCTCTGATTTGACAGGTTTTTCTAATCCTAAATCATTTAGTAAACTATTTCTTCAGGTCTATAAACAGACACCAGGAAAATATCGATTCAGGTTAAAAAAGTCATAAAACGACCTAAAACTAGTTACTATTAACCGCTTACAGCAAACGGTTACATCGTACAATAAACTTGTTATTAAGAAAGACAAGGAGTGATACGATGACAAAAATCAATACTAAATCGTTTCTGTTTAAATTTGCTTTACTGTCGATATCAATGTTGCTAATGGCAGCTCCTAACATTGCTGCGGCAATACCATTGATGAGTAAAACTTTTACTGGTCAATCTGCTTCAGCCATTGAAACTATTTCGACAATTCCTAATTTAGGTATTATTGCTGGTATTTTTATCAGTAGTATTTTGGTTAATTTCTTGGGTCAAAAAAAGACTGTAATATTTGGACTTATTGTTGCGTTAATATTTGGAATAACTCCAGTATTCTCGAACAATTATTATGTAGTTATTATTTCTAGGCTGTTGCTAGGAGTCGGAATTGGGTTATTCAATTCTTTGGCAATCAGTATGATTTCTGATTTTTACGGTGGCGATGAACTCTCCACGATGATGGGCTTTCAAAGTTCGGTCAGTTCATTAGGGAGCTCAATTTTATCATTTCTAGTAGGTTATCTAATCGCCTTTGGTTGGCATGCAACTTTCATTATTTACGCAATCGCATTGCCTATCATGATTATTTTTGGAGTAGTGATTCCTAACGTTGAGAATAAATCGGTCAAGCATGAAAAGTCAGTTCACCAAAAAGTTAATTTGCCGGTTATTCTAATTTCAGTAATGACATTCTTTATTTATGCTTTTTTCATGGTAGTTACAGTGAAACTAGCCGATTTGTTGACGTATAAGAATATGGGCACAGGTAGTCAAGCAGCTACAATTCTAGGCGTCTTCACGTTAGTATCCATGGCAATCGGTTTTGTTTATGGATTCATCCATAAATTATTGAAGCAATATACTTTGGTAGTTGGGTTCTCATTAATGGCTGTTGGCTTTGCAATTTTATCCAGAGCGACAAGTATTGCTAACGTAACTATTGGAGTGGTAATTGTTGGTTTAGGCTTTGCCCTGGTGATCCCATTCATCTATACGATCATTAACACGATTGCTCCAAAAGGTTCGGAGAATTTAGCTTCTTCAGTCATGTTGATATTCACTAATGTTGGAGTTTTCATCTCACCAACCTTGATCAATTACTTGTCTGGTTTAATGGGTAGTCAACAACCAGATATGAACATGAGAGTTGCTGCATATGGATTTGGTTTCTTATTGTTGATTGCTATTTTTACACTTATTTATCAAAAGGTCGTTCAAGGAGGAAAGTATTTTGTTAGAAAAGGTTAATGTTAAAAATACAGATTATCAAATGAAGTTGGTTCCTGGAAAAGATACAGAAGGGTATCTTGATCCTAAAGCTAAAGAAGAGTTAGAGGATTCCATTAAACAAACTAATACTGGTGACTTCGGTAGTGAAGTGAACGGTAGTGTTACAGTCGAAGATATCCGTTCGTCAATGGGCTGGAAAAAAGCCAATCATACCTGTCAACAAGAATTGAGTATTACTAATACAATTTATAATGGTGTCAAGGTTCGTGTTTATCTGCAAAAATCTTTGGCTAATGAAACTTTACCAACAATTCTATTTATGCATGGTGGAGGTTTTTTCGGCGGTAGTCTGGATAATGTTGAGTATCCATGTGAAGCGTTAGCCGATTTTGGTGAAGTCCGAGTAGTTTCTGTTGATTATGGATTGGCACCAGAGCATCCATATCCTCAAGATTTAATTGATTGTTACCAAGTTCTAAATTACTTGGCAAAAAATAAGGCCGCTTTAAAAATTGGCAATATTACAGCAATGGGTGATTCAGCTGGCGGTAATTTGGCTTACACATTATCATTATTAGATCGTCAATTAGGAACAAACTATTTGAATAAGGCAGTAGCATTGTATCCTGTTACTTACCAAGGTAAAGATGCTAAGAGAAGGGCAACATTTGATACACCGGAACCATTAATTGGATGCGAAAAGGCCGAAGATATCAGAGCTTATATTAATAACTTTAATGGTAGTCAAGGGATGATCAACGATTGGTATATTCGTGATAGTGATCCAGAAAGTATGTATATTTCACCATTGAATGCACCAGAGAATTTATTGAAGAAAATGCCCCAAACTTTGTTCATGATAGGTGAGTTTGATCCTTTAAGACTCCAAGGGGAAGCCTTCTATAACAAGATGAAATTAGCTGGTGGCGACATTACTTATATCAGATATAACGGAATGACTCATGCCTTTATGGATAAAGTTGGCGATTTTGTTCAAGCTGATGACTGTTTGCATGAAGCAATTGATTTTATTTTGAAATAAGATTGGGAATATAATTACATTGTTTTTTCTATCTAAAAAATCTAGTTTAGTGATCACTTTATAATCACTAAACTAGATTTTTTGGGCTGTTCGTCAAATCAAGTTGATGGCGGTTCAAGTTAACAGTTAGACCATAAATGGTCTAGCTGTTTTTTTATTTGGCTGATGAGCTTGCTCGAAGCCAAAACATTTGAATATTTATACGTTCAGTAAAGTTGTTCCAACTACGATATCCATAGGCACTACTTTTTATCTTTTTTATTCTTCCAATGATTCCCTCTAAAAATCCGTTGGAATATTTAAGCTTCAGTGCATTTAATACTTGTTTACGATATTTTCTTAATGATGTCATTGTTTGATCCATAGCGGTATTGAGTGGATGATAATTGAGTAGTATCTGATTCATTGTATCAGTATCGCCTGTTCTAATAGCCTTTAAAATATCTTGATATACTTCGTAGGACTTGGCGAAACCTTCGTCCAAATCTAAACACTTTGTGATTAAATTTAGATCCGTTTCATAATAACCAACACTGTACTGATACTTAGGGTTTATCTTTTCGATGGAATCGAATGATTCCAAGAATTTTTTCCAATCTCTCTTCATGAACAAGTATTCTTTACTTCTTTTAGGCATTCGTTTCATTACCTGTATTCTAGTTGAATTGAGAGAACGATTCATCATCTGAACGATATGAAATCTATCAACAACGACTTTGGCCTTTGGAAACAACTTTGGTACTAAATTAATGTATCCGGCATTTAAATCCAAAGAAATAGTTTTTACCTGTCTTCTGACTTTCAAAGGAAATCGACTGAAGTATTTACTGATTTGATATGAAGTTCTTCTGGGCAAGATATCACCCGTACGATGATTATCGCTATCTAACCAAATAAAGCTCATCTTGTCAGTAGACATAAATTCATCAAATGCCAAGTGCTTAGGAAGATGTTCAGGAAGTGATTTCTTGTGCATCTTGGCTTCTTCATCGATGATACGTTGAACGGTCTTATCGGAGACGTTAAAACGTCTGCCGATATCCTTCAATGATGTATTAAAAGCAGTTTCTGATAAGATCATTTGTCTAACAGGTTGTGCGATTTGACAATATTCCCAAACATAACTAGTTTTGGCTACAAAGATAGAGTTACAAGATTTACATTTATACTTTTGACGTTTCAGACTTATATACGTTGGACGTAATGATAATGATGGAGCGACTATCATATTTTTATTAAATCCATTCTTAACTAAGTGGCCTGCAAGGCCACAGTTAAGACAACGGTCAATCTGTTTAGTTAGCATTGCAAAATAGACTAAGGACTTGATGCCATTAACTAACATAAATTTTGAGTCTTCAGTAAAGATAATATTCTCATCTTTCATTTCAAGAGCGTTTCGTATAGACTTATTACTTAGGGACATCATTCAAATTCCTTTCATTGTGAAGCTGTAGAGGGTAGAACATCTAAAGGTATGGATGGTGTCTTTTTGATGTTCTAAAATAGTTTTATTAATAAATGGTATACAAAAATAGAGTTGATGGCAAAATGCCTATCAACTCTATTTATCGTACAGCCATTTTTTGTTAAATATTAGAAACAGATCTACCGAAGAATTTTTCTTGAATTTAAGGGATCACCCGATTTTTTAGTCTGTCTCCGGATACTTGATACGATTTTTTTATTTAATGAAATCTTTACTTTGTTCATCGGATTTTAATCTATATAATTAGCTTTTTTCGATAATTCATCGTAATTTTTATTTAAATAGTCATACAATTTTACTTTTTCCAATTTTGATAATTCATTTAAATTAAAAGGATCTTCTAAGGGGATATTGTGATCTTGAAAGACTGTTTTATATTCAGAATATTTATTTATAGCAAAGTCAAAAAAGCCGTAATGGCTATCAAAGGTTTTAATATATATCAACATAGAGTAAATAGGAGTTGGGACAACTGGATTTCCCCAGTTGACATAGCCAAGGCTTCGGATGATTCCAAATTGGATATATTCTACTTTCTCAAATGGAATTGAAAATACATTCTTATTATTTGTTGCGAGATTAATATTATTTTCAACTGAACAGTCAAAGATTTTTTTTCTCCCAATATACTTCTAAATATACTTTTCGATTGAGATTCCAGTTTATTAGTATGCTTTTTTTCAATCAATGTTACTTGAATGGGTTTTTCATCAAAAATATTTCCCCCATAGTAAGGATTTTGAAGGGTAGTGAATGCTCTATCAATGCTATGCATAATTCATTTCTCCTAACCTAAAATAAATACATATTCAATATTTTATTCGATTCATCTATTATGGAATTATCAAACGTTTGATTCAAATCAAATGCACATATAGCGTCTTTGTAATCGCTTCCATAATACATCTACTGTATATTTAATCAAGAAGTGAAATAAAAAATAATATTTTACATTGTGAATTAAGATGTTTTCCCAAAAGAAGGTCATCTTTGAATTGCAAATATTAGATTAAGAACATTATCGCTCAAGGGGGGTGCTACAAATCAACAAGAATTTAAAGATATCATTAATTTCAACCGTAGTTTATGGTGACTCCAAGTTAGTTAAATTTGGCATTAAAATTAGTTTTAAGAATATTAAAATGTCAAAAAAAACAGTTGCTGAAATTTTGTTTTCAGTAACTGTTTCTTTAATTATTTTTCTTCGTAACCATTTAGATGTTTTGATTTGAAGTTCCAAGCATCACTGATAACTTTTTCAACGTCATCATACTTAGGTTGCCACTTCAAAACTGTTCTGGCCTTTGTTGAATCAGCAATCAAAGTACTTGGATCACCGGGACGTCTTGGACCAATTTTAGCAGGGATTTCCTTACCAGTAGCTTTACGAGCTGCCTCAAGAATTTCCTTGTTTGAGAATCCAGTAGATGAGCCAAGGTTAAAGACATTGCTGTCATTACCACTACGAAGATATTCCATAGCCAAACGGTGAGCTTCGGCTAAATCTTCAACGTGGACATAATCACGGACGTTAGTACCATCTTTAGTATCGTAGTCGTCACCGAAGATTGTCAATTCATCACGTTGTCCAGCAGCAACTTGCAAGACAACAGGAATCAAGTGAGTTTCAGGATTGTGATCTTCACCGATTGTGCCATCAGGCTTTGCGCCACCAACATTGAAGTATCTCAAGGCAACGAATTTAATACCATAAGCTACGTCACACCAGTGCATGATTTTTTCCATGGCTAATTTACTTTCACCATATGGATTAGTAGGTACGGTAGGGTCAGTTTCCTTAATAGGAATTTGTTTAGGTTCGCCATAAGTTGCGGCAGTTGATGAGAAGACAATGTGTTTAACGCCAAAATTATGCATTACTTGAAGTAATGAAATCATACCACTTGTATTGTTGTCGAAATACTTAAGAGGGTCCTTCATTGATTCAGGAACAACTGAAAAGGCCGCAAAGTGAATGACATCAGTAATGTCTTCATTTTGGAATAGTTTGATCAAAAATTCCTTATCGCGGACATCTCCCTGATAGAATTTAGCTTTTGAATTGATAGCTTGTTGATGACCGGTTGATAGGTTATCTGCTACAATGACGTCGTAACCAAGTTCACACAAATGGTCTACTGTATGTGAACCAATGTATCCGGCACCACCTAAAACAAGAATGCTCATAAAATTACCTCCAGATTCATTTATAATTACATTATAGCTTATTTATAAGCTTTTAAATGTTGATATTATTGAAGTTTTTAGAAAAAGATTAAAGACTTAACTTTTTTGGACAGATGTTTTAATATTAAAATTGTATTGCATATTGTAAATTTATTGGAACGGAATGAAAAAGATGAAGAAATTCTTTTCAATTTTTGGAACTATCCTTGTTTTATTGATAGCTCTAGCTTTAATTTTTAATCAACCAATTAAGGAATATGCTGTTAAGCAAATTTCTAATCGTAATTTGAGTAGTTTGACAGCTGACAAAGTCAAAGCAAATCAGAAGAAAAAGGGACAATTTGATTTTAACAAGGTGAAACCTATTTCTGCTAGTCAAGTAGCTAAAGCTGCCGTTAATAATGATGCCGCAGTAATCGGAAAAATGTCTGTTCCATCAGTCGATCTTCGTTTACCGATCGTTGTTGGTTTGAGCGATAATGCTCTATCAACTGGTGGTGGTACGATGAAAGAAAACGAGAAAATGGGCAAGAATAATTATGCTTTGGCAGGTCACTACATGACTAATAAGGGTGCGCTTTTCTCACCATTGGAAAATGCTCAAATAGGTGATTTAGCATATATTACTAATATGAAACGTGTTTACACTTATAAAATTTACTATAAGAAAATTGTTCCACCAACAGCAGTTTATTTATTAGATGATGTGAAGGGGCAAAATATTTTAACTTTGATCACATGTGCTGATGGAGGAACTAATCGTTGGGCTCTACAAGGATCACTTGTCAGAAATGAACCAGCGAATAAGGCTACTTTAGCAGTCTTTTCTTAATAGTAACTTAAAAGCTTGTGAAGGCAGAATTTACAAAATTAAATTGTAATGATGCTTTCAAGGCTTTTTTTTTACGTTCAAAAATTGCTATAATTAATTGACAGTAGGTGATGGATTGACATTAATAAATTGGGAAAAGCGTAAAAATCCCTCAAAACAAGAAATAGAAAAATTTGCGACAGATAAAAAGGTCGACAATATCGTAGCTCAGTTATTGATAGAAAGAGGTATAACTGACAATTTAGAGATTGAATCCTTTTTAAATAGCAATGTAGATGAACTACAGGATCCATTTGGTTTGCATGATATGGATAAAGCCTTGGAAATAATTGATGATGCTGTACAATCACAGAAGAAGATTGCTATTTATGGTGATTACGATGCTGATGGTGTTACAAGTACTTCAATTATGAAATTAACTTTGCAAAAATTAGGAGCTAAACCTATTTTTTACATTCCAGATCGTTTTAAAGACGGTTATGGCCCTAACTTGGATCGTTATAAAGAATTAGCCGATAAGGGAATTGATTTGTTGATCACGGTCGATAACGGTGTCAGTGGTAAAGATCAGATCAAATATTTAAAAGATCAAGGTATTCAAGTCGTTGTGACTGATCACCATGATTTGCCTAAGGAATTACCTGAAGCTGACGCAATTGTTCATCCAACTATTCCTGGTGCAGAATACGTTTGCCCATACTTATCTGGTGCAGGAGTGGCTTTTAAGATAGCTGATGCACTTCTAGGCGATGAAGCGTTGGAATTGATAGACCTAGCTGCAATTGGTACTGTAGCCGACTCAGTGGCTCTTAAGGGCGAGAATCGTGTCATTGTTTCTGAAGGTCTTAGACAGATGCGTCAGAATCATCATGTGGGCTTAAGTACCCTAATTAAAAAATGTAAAATTAAAGTTAACGATATTTCTGAAGAGGATATCGGTTTTAAAATTGCACCCCGCATCAATGCCTTAGGACGCTTGGATAATGCCTCATCTGGTGTTGAATTGTTGACAACAGGTGATGAAACTTTTGCTAAAGAGATTGTTGATGAAACTGAAGATATTAACTCTCATCGACAAGAATTAGTCAATTCAGCTTTCAACGATGCTCAGGATCAAATTGAAGCTCAAAAAGATAATGGTGTATTAATCTTGAAGGGGAATGGCTGGCATCAAGGTGTTCTAGGAATTGTAGCTAGTCGTGCCATGGACCAAGAGAATAAGCCGGTTTTGGCAACACAATTTGACGAAAATAGTGGTGTGATGAAGGGATCTGGCCGCAGTCCTGAAGGATTCAACCTGTTTACGGCCTTGGATCAATATCGAGATTTATTTACGGCCTTTGGTGGACATGCCCAAGCTTGTGGTTTCTCGATTGAAGAAAGCCAATTGGATAAATTGACTGAATTAATACAAGCTGAACCTGCCAAACAGAATTTTGATCCACATGCACCTGTAGTCAAAAAGTATGATCTTAGTCTGAAGATTGCTGATTTGAATTTCGATTTGATAAAAAAAATTAATCGTTTAGCACCATTTGGAATGGGAAATCCTAAACCAGTAATCAAATTGACTAATGTTGAGTTAGCTCAGCCTCGTTCAATCGGAAAAGATGGTACACATTTGAAAACACAGGTGGCTGATCAGAGTCATCAAGTTGATGCCATTGGATTTGGTATGTATCAGAAGTCTCAAGAAGAGGAAACTGATGTCTGCGATGTTTACGGTGAGTTAGGTATTAATGAGTGGGCTGGCCGTAAGAATCTTCAATTGATGTTGGATGATTTTCAAGTTTCACCAGCGGCTCAAAAAGTACAAGAATTGAAAAAAGTTTATCTCGATTATCGAAATAAACGTATATCAACGGAGATAATTAATCACTTCGATGATGTAGTTTTCTTTAATGAAGCGTATTATGAAGCTGCTAAACGTTCTAAATTACAAGTCAATATGGTTCGTTACGATGAAGATGTGTCTGGTGATAATGTTTTGATTTATGACCGTCCGCACAATTTGGATTTATTTAAGAAATTCATTAAAAAGAATAAGTCGCAGCACACAGCATTGTTCTTCCATACGAATCTAGCTAATGGTTATTTGAAGCCGGATATGGTGAAGATGAAAGAGTTGTTAAAATATATCTACTCTCACCAAAATATTCAGGCAAATCAGATGGATTTGGTCGCAAAATACTTAAATTTTGAAAAAAATGACGTTGATTTTTATTTAAAAGTGTTTTTTGAGTTAAATTTTGTTAAAATGGTAAATGGCTTTGTTGAAAAAGCTGATGCTTCACAACAACGCGAATTGATTGAATCTCCGACATACTTGAAGAGATTACAACGCAATGAAGTTGAAAAAATATTAATTGAATCCAACTTTGACGATCTCTTATCTTGGATGAGTGATTATGATTGCCATTGTTAGGTTGAATGGGGAATTTTAAAAATGGATATTGATTTTAAGAAATATGTTGCTAATGTTCAAGATTTTCCAGAACCTGGTGTACTATTTCGAGATATTTCACCATTAATGGCTGATGGCAAGGCATATGCTGCAGCAACCGATAAGATTGTTGAGTATGCTAAAAGTCGTGGTGCAGAAATGATTGCAGGACCGGAGGCACGTGGCTTTATCGTGGGATGTCCGGTAGCATATAACATGGGTATTGGCTTTGCTCCTGCTCGTAAGAAGGGAAAATTGCCTCGAGAGACTGTTTCAGTCACATATGATCTTGAATACGGTCAAGGCTCATTGTACATGCAAAAAGATGCTATTAAACCAGGACAAAAAGTTTTAGTTGTTGACGATTTAATGGCGACTGGTGGCACATTAGCTGCTACAATTAAGTTAATTGAAAAATTGGGCGGTATCGTAGTTGGAACAGCTTTCTTAATTGAGTTAACTGATTTGCACGGACGTGATAAAATAAAAGGGTATGATATGTTTACTCTTATGCAATACTAGTAAAAGGGGCCTAAAGGCCTTTATTATGGAGAGTTGGCAGAGTGGTAATGCATCGGACTCGAAATCCGACGAACCTGTTTTATAGCAGGCGCGCAGGTTCAAATCCTGTACTCTCCTTTTTTAGAATAAAAGAGAACAAAAGTTCTCAAAAACAGTTAGAGGAACACCGAATTAACGGTGTTCCTCTTTTTTTGCTTTATAAAAAATGTAAGAGAATTTAAATGTTATTTGCGCAGAATTTTGCGCAGCGGAAGATTCATTGTCCCATTTTGCGCAGGAAAAAATCATCAAAAAAGGTGTGCGCAAAATATTGCATTAATACTAATCATTATTATTAGTTTCTTCAATGCCGTTAAATAATTTTCTAAGATCACTACTTTGCTCAAGCGATGTTGAATCGAACATATGAGTGTAATATTTTAATGTAGTAGCGGTTGTTTTATGACCAACACGTCTTGATACATATTTAAGATTAAAGCCTTGATCAAGTAGGTAGGATATGTGAGTATGTCTAATTCCATGGAAATTAATTATTTTGCTTGCACCGATTTCATTTAGCAATTTCTTTAATTGCTGATTGACTGATTGAGAAGTAGGAGTTTCTTTACGTCTGCTTCTAAAAACATAATTGTAAGGATCAGTGTAATTAATTCTATTGAAGTATTCTTCCTGACCAATTTTGAGCTTTTTAAGTACATTAATGCAGTCACTACTAACATCAACATACCTAACACCAGCAGGTGTCTTGGTAGTTTTTTGATTACGAGTATCATTTTCGATGGCCTTATTGACACGAATTACTTTTTTATTAAAATTGATATCATTCCAAGTAAGCCCCGCGCATTCCTCGTATCTCATTCCTGTTTGTGTTACTAAATATACTTCAGCTGATGATATATCATTAATAGAAGTATGCATTTTAGCAACTTCAATCAGTTTTATGTAATCATCAGGTTCAAGAAATTTTTCATCAGGGCTTTTTGATTCCTTACCGGCAACAATGGTTGTATTTCTAGTGAAGTCTGTATAGATTAATTGCTCAGCTATTGCATCTTCACACATTGATCTAAAAAAACTGTTGTATTTGCTAACGGTTACTTTTGTGCGAGTTTTGCCAAACTCATTTAAAAAATGCTGATAGTCTGCTTTAGTAACATCAACTAGTCTCATGTTTGGAAAGTACTTCTTGATTACATCTATCGCAAAATAGTATCTATTAACCGTAGAATGTGATTTACCCTTAATGCGATATAATTCTACCCATTCTTTAAAATAATCAGAGAAAAGCATATCTTGCTTTGCAAGGTTAGCATGATTTGATTTTTGTAATTCAATTTTCCTAGCGGCTTCCTCACATTCTGTTTTCCTGACGAACCCGCCCTTTGTTTTATTTCTATATTTGCCAGTAGTAGGATCTTTATAGGAAACACGATATTCCCATTTTCCATTGCGTTTATGAATTGTTGCCATAATTACAATTTCCTTTCTTTCGTAAACTTGTTTTATAAGATTTGTCTTGTTTTGAGTATTTTTTATAGTTCTATTGACGAATATGAAGAAAATGTCAATTTATGGGGCACATATGTTCTTTTGGCGATAAAAATAAAAGGCCAAATATGGGCCAATTATTATTAACAATTAGTTATTAAATTTTATTTATTTAAAAATGTTTAAATTATCATTTGACTTGAAATCCATAATGCCATATCATGAATCTTGTCAATGAGATATTCCTATCCTTAAGCGGGTACGAGAAATATTTCATTTCAAGAAAGAGCATTCATTTCCTATCCTTAAGTGGGTACGAGAGATGAATGCTTATTTTTCTTTTTTGAATTTCAATATATCCCAAGCTACAAATAATTTTCTATACGCACTTTTCTCATTACCATTCTTTTGAGATCTTTCCTTATACATTTCAATAAAGTTAGGAAGTGCTTTTGTTTTAACGTAATTATCAAAATCCTTGAAGTCAAATGAATCACAATTATAAACCAGAACACCCAGTTCCTTGGATAATTTCATATGTTTTTTGAGTATGGAGTTAAAATCTGTACTTTTTATTTTATGTGATTTGTTCAAACTAAATTTCAACTTATCTAAATCAAAATCATACTTAAGGCGTTGTTTTATTCTATCCTTTTCAAAATCCTCTAAGTTAGCTTTATCTAAATCACAATTGTAAAAATGATGTAGAAGGGGATATCTTCCTCGATCCCTTGCTATAAACCTTAGGGCATTTTCAGGAAGAATATCAAATTTTTCGAGAATATAATCTCTTATATAGTCGGTCGGAGTTGGGGTTATATAAATGTTTTTATCATTACCCAAAGCAGCTACTATTGGTCGGTTCATATCGATATCATCAATAACATTATCCATATCGGATGGTGTTATTAGAACTGCATCTAATGCGCCGGTGGTTCCTCTTGTTACAATCAATTTTTTTATAGCAGTATTGAATTTCATGATTTCATGAGGAGATAATCCTTCATTTATCTTTCCAATCATCTCATAAATTTTTTCAAAGTTGTCCGTTTCAATAGAGGCATATTTAATACCATTAGTACTATTCTGCATGACTTCGCTCAGATTATGAATATTGCTAGAGTATTGAATCACTGTAATTCGCTTATAATCATTTTCAACATGTGTCTGAGAAGAAAATGAAGATAGTAAGGCTGTAACATTTCTATCTGTTAATGAATATCCTAAAAATAATATGGGGGCATCAATCATTGAGGCAATAATCTTGGCATTGATTAAGATTGAGTTTTTGTCATATTGTGCATAATCACTTGAATTAAGAACAATTGAATTGGTATCGGTAACACTACCGTGAATTTTGAAAAGATCTGCCCATCCTGTTGTATCTTCAAAGAATCCCTGCTGACCTATATAAATATTTGGCTTTTCAGGGAGCATATCTTCAATGAAGGTATCGTAGTTTGTTGTAATTATCATTTTGGCTTTTGCTAAAAATGATTTAAATAATTTAAATTCTCTATTATCATCTTTAAGGTATACATCTTTAATTTCATAGTTTTTGAATCTTTGAGCCACAGCATATTTGAATGGTGAAAGATTCTTTTCATAAACTTCTTTAGAGCTTAGACCTTTGAGAGGGATTTCTTGATCAAAATATAATTTGTTATATCTTTTTTCGATTTCAGTTGCCACTCTCGTGTTAACCGCAAAGTTAAGATCATCGGCATCGCTGAAGCTGTCTTTTAAATTATTTCTTAAGGAACCCAAATATTTGTAGAAATCATCCGAACTTACTTGCTTCCAGAATTCTTCTAGCAATTCCATCCATGAAGGAAAGTTTTTTAAGTATCGTTTTGAGATTCCTGATCCGATAAAAACAATGGGATAAATGTTATTTTTTTCTATATCCTTAAGACTCATATAAAATCATCTCCTTCAGTCATGCTACGGCACGGCTTTTTATATATTCAAAATTATTGACCTGAATAATCGGGACCAATGTAGTTACCGTTCTCATCGATATACCCTTGTTCCATACCTGTTTGAAGCTGTTGTTCACCAAATGTTTTCATATCATCTGGCGTACTTTGAAGTGCTTGCAATGTTGACATTCCGTGTTGTTCTTTGTATAAAGCAGGCGAGACACCATATTTATTAACGAATCCTGTCAAAGTATTTTCATCATAAGAAATACCACTAGATTGTTGCTGTGTATTTTGAGCTGGTTGTTGCTGTGTATTTTGATCGTTTTGAGATGTTTGTTGTTGATTTGTGCCTGAAGCCTGTTGAGATTGATTAGAAGTCTGATTTTGAGCTTGTTGATTGGTGTTATTTTGTTGAGCGTCATTCTGATCAGTTGCTTGCTGATTATTGTTACTATCCTTTTTTTGATCAGATTTCTTAGGGGACTTCTTCTTAGCTGAAGAAGCCTTTTTCTTTTTGTCAGTTTTCTTCTTAGAAACTAGGGTAGTCTTATCCTTTTTTTCAGCAGAAGAACTGGCTGACTTGTTATTTGAACATGCTGTTAGCGAAAGGGTAGTAGCAATTAATAGAGCAGATGTGATAATACGTTTCATCTTGATATCCCCCATATCGTGAATAATAGATTCCAGAATTACTGTTAATTATTTTTGTGTTATATAAATTAATAAAATATAAACCCTAATGTTCCAAAGCCAATGATTGATTATATTCAACTGCTTCTGGAATCTCATTAAAGTCAACCGTCAAATCCTTATATTCTTCTAAGACTTTTTCAATTTCATCAATTGATACGTGAAAATATTCTTTTCTATTATTAACTTTGTTGATACGTTTATCATTAAAACGTTGGTGTAATTCGGCTTCTAGTGAATATGCATCATATGAGAATATAAATGCATGAACATCAAATTTGAATGGAACAGATGCGGATCCTAATTCATCAATCCGTTCTTGAGGATCAAGTCTCCTTGTAACGCCAATTTTTACTACATCTGGTCCAAAAGAGCCGATATTTGAAATTATATAGACATAACCAGCCGTGGCATTTTCTTGTCGATAATCCAAATCATTTTTCTCTGCTTCACCTTTAGAGATATTTTGATTTAGTTCATCAATGCTTTGCTGAACGTCGTCACGTTCTTTTCCCTCTAAAGTCGATAATTTAGCAGTAAGTTCTACGAGTGCTTTTTTATAATGATCAAGTTCTTTATTTAATTTCTTTTGAGCGTCTTGGATTTGCTTTTGTGCTTTTTTATCTTCTCGTTCACGTTCACGCTGTTCACGTAATTCTTCTTTTTCCTCTTGTTTCTTTTCAGAGTATTCATATGCTAGATGTAGTTCATCTATCTTGCTGTCCAAGTATTCAGGCGCAATAGAAATTCCATTCGGATCATTTAGTTTATTCAATTGGTCGTAGGATTTATGTATACGTTTCTCTATACGATCTATATTAGAATAAGTTATTTTGTTGATTGCAGCTTCGCATTCACCATTAAAGGCTCTAATCAGTTGTTTTCCGTTTTTCTTTTGCATTGAGCGGCCTTTTGCTTCTGAGTTGTTTAAGGTCATTGGGGTGAAAATAGAGTATGCTTCAAAGCTACGAATCATTCTTTTTTGTGTTTGACGGACCTCATCAAGACGAGCCTTATATCCAAGAGAATTTGCAAAATCATAACGTGGTTTATAGAGTCCGTACGACTGCATGTTCAATTTATCTTCAGTGTCATCCAATTCCTTTTTCAGTGATGATATTTGTGAAGTTAAATTCGAAATTTCATTACGTAAATTGGACTCTTCGGTGGTTAATTTAGACAATGTGCTTTCATGTGTTTTCACTATGTTACTAAGTTCAGATTTTTTTGAGCTTAATTCATCTTGTTTCTTTTTAATTAGTTCATTTAATTCAGCCGGTTTCATTTGACTAGCAGTTAATTTTAAATTGGCCTGTTGAGTAAGTTCATTGTTCCTATTTGTGAGTTCGGCGTTTTCATTTTTAAGTGTTTCTATAGTTTCTTTGTACTGTTGTGTTTTGAATAAGTCAGAAAGTGACATCATTTTACCCCTTACAAAATAGTTTTTTTGTCCTCATATCTTGAATGTATTTTAAATCCCCAAAATTTGTTTTTTTTGGAACTGTCTAAAATAAAAAGCCGTTGCCGGCCATTTATTAATTTAAATTTAAAGTTATGTCGTAATCATGTTGAGCATTTTCATCTTCATAATTGTCTGTATCATAGTAAGCATCAAATTTAAGACGTAATGTCTTCATATCACTAATCTTACTTAGCTTTTCAATAGGGAAGAGGATATCACCTTGTTTTGTAACACCTTTGGAGATTTCTCCCGCCCAATTTTCTTTGTACCCTTTAACGGTATCAAGAACAGCATCTACTTGTTGTCCGTCGTTTGTTACTAAGGTACCTTGATCAGGATAAGTCGTAATGTCTCTGTTAGCTGCGACACTCATATGAATGATAATATAGCCCTCAGCTTTAGTATTTGAGTCATCATCTGAAGTGTATGGATTCAATTTAAAGATAGATACCTTTGAGACTTTAATGTTGGCTGGTTGCCAAGAATTATCATTAAATGAAACGTCATAAGATTTTTGATCTAAAATCTTGTGATTATCGTAATTGATATCCAAGGTATCTTTATTTGAAGATGATTTTGTACCTTTTTCTGTTTGTGTTGTAGTGTGTCCAGATGCCTTATTAGAAGTATCGTCATCAGATGAACTTCCGCCGCCACCAATCATTCCAAAAATAATAACAACTAAGACAACGACAATTAACCAAAACCACCAAATTTTATAGAATGGTTTACCTTTGTTCATATTAATTTACCGCCTTAGCATTTTTTGATGGGTGATGTAGGAATTCGAATACAGTTCCAACGATTAATACAACCATAGCAGGGAATGCCATAGCACCTGACAAGAAGAATAGAGCGTTACCAATAATTCCTAGAACAGGTCCAACAATTGAAATATTGTGTTGTTTACTTTGAATTAGAGCAATAACATTAATAATTAAACCGATTGCGGCCATAACATAGAAGAACGTTCCTGCACCGTTTGTCATACTTGTACCATCAAATGCATCACTTGCAGCCGTACTAAAAATAACAGGCCATGAGACAGCAAATAAAATACAGTTAATAATATCCAGAATCCCAGTCCAGATATTTATTTTTAGATTTTTCATAATAAAAAAATCCCCCCTAAATTTCAGCTTTTAGTGTCGTCAGTATTTGGACATATATTTATTAATTTAAAACAGAATTGATTTCTTGAATAACAACATCTTCAAGATGATACGGAATACTAAAAGTATCCATGAATCGATGGACATTTATGTCTTCTTTATTTTTGTCCTCTAAATACATTGGTAACAACAAAGAAATAGCATACTCGTTGGCTTCTAACTCCATGCCATACTTATATGGAGTAAAATAGAGGATTTTAGTTGATTGTTGACCGGATAAAATATGTCCCAATTCATGAGCCAGTTGAAATGGGATTTCCGATTTGTTATGCCATCTTGAGTTCATGGCTATACATCTGGCTTCTATATCAGTCGCAGGTGGTGTATATGGATCTAAAGTATCAAAAAAGACTACGGATATATTATTATCAAGAGCAATGTTCATCAAATAAGGCTTAATTTCATTATTTGTCATTTTTTCCACCCCTAAAAAATCTTCTTATTATTTCAAGATCTTCAGGTGGAATAGGTTTCCCTTCATATGACATAACAATGTCATCATCAGCAAGGTCCACGTGCTTCTTTTTTGATTTTACTTGTGAGTTTTTATTAGCACTTAAAACATCCAATGAGACATCTAAAGCAGCCGCAATGTCTTTCATAACTAAAGAATCGGGCGTGCTATAGCCGCGTTCATAATTAGAAATCACTTGTGGAGTTTTATGAATAAGATTGCTTAACTCCTTTTGAGTAAGATGTTTTTTCTTTCTATACTCTTTAATTCGTTCTCCAATTGTAGCCATGTCTATCAACTCCTAATAGTCTTTAATATATCATTAGTAACGAAATTAGTTATAAAACTAACGAAAAAATTGAAAAAAGGCTTTACATTAACGGAATACGTTAGTATAATGTATTTATCAACTAAAGGAGATGATAAATTGAATTTGCAGAACAACGTCAAAAAAATAAGACAAGCAAAAGGAGTAAAACAAAAATCCGTTGCTGAGTTTTTAAACATAAGTCAAATGAGATATTCCAGGATAGAAAACACTAATAAGTCAATTGATCCGATTATGCTAGAAAAAATAGCAAAATTTTTAGATGTAGATGTGTCTATTTTTTTTGATGATAAACTAACGGAATCCGTTATTAGTAAATATTTATTATCAACATCTTAATAGTACACAAACGCCGATTCACACATCCATGTCTAATCGTTAACACAAGTTTACAAAAATACAGCCTGTCAAAAATATCTAACTTTGACAGTTTAAGGAGGTGAGATTTATGAAAAGTTTAATAAAAAAAAGCCACCTAATTAAAGGTGGCAAGATTGTTACTTATAAAACAGATCAATACGAATTAACTCAATTATTGCTGGGACGATATGGAGAAATTCGAATCACTTCTGTTCGGGGAATAGCGGTTCATACATACTCTCGTTGTCTGATATGTTCTGCAATTTTAGATTGGTATAAACGTAGGTTGATTTTAAAGCGCCTGAATCTTCGTGCTCCATCTCGGTATAAACAATGAAGCCATTTTGATATATGAGTATGCTCTTATCCCAACCAGCATGAAAGTCTTCTGCTTTTTGAATAACTATTTCCGTGGCAGTACTAGCATTAGGACCACCGTTTATGATCATATTACTATGAGAAAAATCATATCTATACTTCAGATTTAATTTTTAAGATTATTTATTGGTTGTATATAAGCCATAAATTTCACCACCTTTCTTATTCAAATTATAGACGTTATGCCTGAATGTGAAAGGTCCTTAAAGGAGATGATAAGTAGTGGGAGACATAAACATTGTTAAGGAAGTTTTAGATATGCAAGATCGTCAAAACTTCAATGATACCGATTTGGCTGCAATAGCAGGAACGTCAAAAACAACTGTTGGTAAATGGTTTAAGGGTACCCCAATCAAAGATGAATATTTGGTTAATTTATCAAATGAAATCGATGATACAAGGTTCTCGTTAGCAGTTAACTGTTATCTATTCAACTTGCCACCGGTTCTACTAAATATTTCTAATGATTATAACCAAGAAACATCATCACTACTGATAGGTACACAGATTGAAGATTTAAATAGTGATAGTGCAATTGAAAATGCATTAAAGGAAATAAGTAAAAGCAATCCTGATGAGAGTGTAATAAGGTTTGGGATATTCAAAATGATCAGAACAAGCTCGATTATGCAAGCATGTGCGACAGCAATGTCACATAGGTACCACATATCGCTTAAACAAGCTGCATTAGGTGGAAGAGGGTGAATTGAATGCAGGAACCAGCAGTTGAACCATTTCAGGGAATTCCTGAGCGTGATGGATATGTTCTTACATGGATCCGTAAAGATAAGTTGAACGAGTTAACGAATGCATCACTTAATGAAGGCTTGGAATTACTTCCATGGGCATGCAAAATTGCCGGATGTTCAGCTCCTACATTGAAGAAAAAACTATTTAGGTATCGTGATGTATTGGATATGGATAATGGTGGGTGCGTTCGATTTTCAACTGGTTCTGGTAGTCCTTGGAAGTTTCAAGCAAAAGAGTTTAGAGATTTTGTTTTAAAGCACAAAAGAGAGTTTATGAAATCGGAGGAAATTTAAATGTTTGATCCAGAGGAATACAAGAAACAAAGAAAACTAGCTAGAACATCTTTTAAGGTTGAGCAAGTTCCAGAAAAGACATTACTACTAATTAAGCAAGGATTTTCAACGATGGAAGAATCATTTGAAACGGAAATTCCTGAAGAAATTTTGTGGGAGTGGTCGGAAGCAGGATTAAAAGCAGAGCTTAAGCGCGCCGAACTGGAAAGATATACATACCATTTCACATTTTAAGGAGGTGTAAATAATGGGATTATTGATCGTTACTTTAGGAACCGGCTATGTTTTCGGTTATGCAGCATCAAAGGAGCACGGCTTTATGAACCTATTCGACTTCGATAAAAATACGATTCAAAGCGTACAAAAGTTTTGGAAGAAATTAGATGATTGGTTCTTTGGCCCAGACGTTCCAAAAAAGATTGAGACGTACACAGACAGAACACCGGAAGCCATAAAAAAAGACTCACTATCCACAAAATAGCGAGTCCGGCGTTTAAATAAAAATTTTATATGAAAATTATAGCACGAAAAGGGGCTTTAAACATGCATGATTCAAATTATGACGCTAAATTAGCCGACGAAGACTCTGTTAATGCTGAAAAGTCACGCTATGAACGTGAACAAGAAGAATGGCTAATTAAAGAAGATTTATCGGAGGAATAATAAAATGACAACTCAAAATAACAATCAGGTTGAAACAAAAGAAATGGAAGTAACTTATAAGGTTAATGGTGAGCCGATAAGGTTGACGGCTAACATGGTTCAAAGCTTTCTAGCAAATGGAAACTCAAGAATTACTCAACAAGAAACAATGATGTTTCTATCTCTTTGCAAGTATCAAAAGCTAAATCCATTCACTAAAGAAGCGTACATTATCAAGTTTGGTAATAGCCCAGCTCAAATTATCGTATCAAAAGAAGCATTTATGAAGCGTGCAGAGGCAAATCCAAATTTCGATGGGTTTAAGGCCGGATGTATTGCCACAAATGTAGATGATATTGATCCACGATACACACAAGGCGCTTTTATCCTACCTGATGAGACTTTAGTAGGTGGATGGGCAGAAGTGTATCGCAAGGATAGAAAAATACCTACAAGAATTGAAATTTCACTTAAAGAATTTAACAAAGGTCAATCAACTTGGAAAACAATGCCAGCAACAATGATCCGTAAAACAGCAATTGTTAATGCTTTGCGTGAGGCATTCCCTAATGACTTAGGAGCAATGCAAACCGAAGACGATAAAAAGGTAGAAGATGAAACACCCAAGTCCGTTAATCAAGTACCTCAACAACCTACACCAGCTACAAATATCAACGAGTTAACGGGCAGTAAGCAGGAAGCTCAAGAGCCAGTTAAGGAACCTGCTAAAGAGCCAGCAAAGAAAACCGCTAAAGTTAAGAAGTCCATCAAAGATGTGACTCCTAAATCTCAACCGATTCCACAAGATGAATTACCTAAAACAAGCAAAAGGATGAGTGCTGATGAGGCTAAGAAGGCTTATGAGGAAATCAAGAATGGGGGTATAGACGACGATGCTGAAACAGATAAGCAACCAGAACAAACAGAGGCAGACGGACAAACAGACCTATTTGACGGAGAGTAATTACTACGATACTGAAACGGACAAAGTATTTCAATCACCAACGTTTTTCAAAAAATTTATAGCTTGCGAAGCTGAAACGATGGCAGAAATTAATGGGACTTGGAAGCCTGACTTTCATGAGGCTTTATTGATGGGTAACTACTTGCATAGTTACTTTGAGAGTCCTGAAGCACATCAGAAGTTCATTGAAGAAAATAAATGGGAAATTTTTGGCAAAAAGAGAGCTACTAAAGCGGACAAAGCAGCCGGTTTAGATGTAAATGGTCAAGTTTTAACCAACAAAATGCTTGTTGCTTATACGCAAGCTGATGAAATGATTCGGACACTTGATACAGACGAGAACTTTAAAGATTTATACCAAGGAACCAAAGAAACAATCGTAACAGGTCAAATTGATGGTGTTCCTTGGAAAGGTAAAATTGATTGTTTGAACCTAGATAGAGGCTACTTCATTGATTTAAAGACTACTCAAGACATTCATAAGAGATATTGGAATGCTAAAGATCGTGAGTGGGAGTCATTCATAGCACATTGGAATTATCAACTTCAAATGTATGTATATCAACAGCTTATCTATCAAACGTTCGGAGTCATGTGTGAGCCTTATATCGTGGCCGTATCAAAAGAAAAGATACCAGGTAAAGCTATCGTATCAATTTCAGAATATCGAATGATTGAAGCCGAAAACCAATTATATGAATTACAAGATCATATTGAAAAAGTTAAAAAGGGTCTGGTTGAGCCTAAGCGTTGTGGATTCTGTGACTACTGTAAATCAACCGCAAAACTATCCAATATCGTGGATATGGACGATTTAATAAGTTAGGAGGTGACTTTATGAATTACCTAAAACAGTTACAGGCGTTTAGAGATTATCAAATGTTTGAAACCGAGTTATCCAGTGGACAAATTGCTTTATACTACGCACTTTTGCAGATAAACAATAAATGTTCATGGATAGAATGGTTTACTGCTGCTAATCAAACGCTTGAAACACTTTCGGGATTGAGCCGGTCAGGTATCAATAAGAACAGGAATGTTCTTAAACAACTTGGGCTAGTCGATTTTGAGAGTAATGGCAATCGCAAAGCCACGTCTTATAAGATATGTGTACTTTATAACGAAGATAGTACACATAACAGTGAACATAGGAGTACACATAACAGTGAACATAACAGTGAACATAGGAGTACACATAACAGTAGCACATTAATTAAACAAGACAGAAACATAAACAAAACTAATAAAGATAGTCACAACTCAAAACACGACAAGCGTGTTTATGAGTCTGATGACATTAATTTCAAACTAGCTCAATTGCTATTATCAAAGATTGAGGAACAAAACCCAGACCACAAGAAGCCTGATCTACAGAAATGGGCTAATGATATTCGATTAATGCACGAGCAGGATAAACGTTCATATGACAAGATTCAAAAAATGATTGATTGGTCTCAAAACAATGACTTTTGGTCTGGCAATGTGCTTTCTGCCGCTAAATTACGTAAACAGTATGACACGATGGCGGCACAAGCTAATAACGAGGCTAAGGGTAAAACTACAGGCTATCGCAAAAAGTCCGGACGTATTGAGACGGCGACCGATTGGAACAAAGTTAAAGCCAAAGAAACGCCATCGAATGATCTACAAGAAAGACTAGCAAAAATTAGAGGTACTGAAGATGTTGCAAACTAAAGAACCACTCAGGTTATTACCTGAACAAAAGACTTTCCTGCTTCCATGTGGCCATTACAAAGTTGATAGTGTTGAGAAGGCAACGGAAACAATGATTAAAGGCAGTGATGCCATGGGTCAAGTGTATAAAGAAACCTTTGAAACGTTAGTAAATATAACCAAACAAGATAATGACAATCCACATTATCAAGGTGACCTGGAACTAAATCAAAATTTGATAAAACTAGCAAGGTTAGCGGACTGGTGTCAAAAGAGATTTGATCAGAAAACTATTGCTGCTAATCCCAATATTCTCAAGTTAGGGAGTGAATGAAATGAGAGCAATTATAGTAATAGCAATAATTTACTTCTTAGTGAAGACATTTAAATTCGTGGAGGATAAATAAATGGATCAATTAATAAAAGTAGACGTTAAAAATAACCAGCAAGTTTTGAGCGCTAGAGATTTATATAACGGTTTGGAAATTGCTCAACGTTTTAGCCGCTGGGTACTAAATAATTTTGAAATGTTTGAAGAAGGTATTGATTATGTGCCCTGTACATCAAGTACACAGCTAAATCAATATGGTGGAACTAAAGAAATAAATGATTATACGATCACAATAGGCATGGCTAAGGAATTAGCAATGATGGTCAGAAATGACAATGGTAAAAGATACCGTAAGTATTTCTTGAAGCTTGAAGAAAAATGGAATGATCCTCAAGAAGTAGTTAAACGAGGTTATGAAATTCTTCAAGATGAAAATATTCAATTGAAATTGGAAAATAAAAAACTCAAACCTAAAGCCACATACTTTGATCAAATCATGGCTAGTAAATCATTGATGATTACTACAACGATCGCAAAAGACTATGGAATGAGTGCCAAAGCATTTAACGATCTACTTAAAAAACTCAAAATTCAATACAAATTGGGTGGCATCTGGTATTTATATTCTAAATATCAAGATAACGGCTGGGTTAGCTCATCAACGCGAATGATTGATGGCAAGCCACGTACCTTAACCAAATGGACACAAAAAGGTCGTGTAGGACTATACAACCTATTAAAAGCCCACGATATTGTTCCTATGATTGAAAAGCTAGATATTACTACTGTAACTATTGGAGGGCAACAATGATTAATAGAACTGTTTTAGTAGGACGACTAACACGTGATCCAGAATTGAAACGTACAGCTAATGGTGCAGCAGTTGCCAGTTTTACATTGGCTGTAAACAGACAATTTACTAATTCTCAAGGGGAACGTGAAGCCGACTTTATTAATTGCGTTATTTGGAGAAAGGCAGCAGAAAACTTTACCAAATTAGTTCATAAAGGTTATCTTGTTGGAATTGATGGACGTATTCAAACACGTAACTATGAGAATAAGCAAGGCAACAGGGTTTATGTAACAGAAGTTGTCGTGGATAACTTCTCGCTGCTTGAAAGCAGAAATACTAATTCAAGCAATAATGCTCATGATAATTCAAATAATCAATCTAACAATTCAAACGATAATATGAGCGATCCGTTTGCTGACAACAGTAAACCAATCGACATATCAGATGATTCATTGCCATTTTAATATAGATGGAAGCAATTATTATTCGAATTTGGGGACAAAATAATGAATTATGAAAAGATCTATAAGTCGTACGTAAGAACGAGATTCAGCGATGAGTGTCATAACATCATACGAGCAATCATGTATATCCAAAAGAACTTCTGCGATATGCCAAGAGAATTTCAGAATGCTGACAGAGAGCTTAGTGATGAGGCTAAAAACAAAATAATTCAATCAATTCTGTGGGAGGACGAAATTGCTAACGAATTTAAAATGTGCCGTGTATGAAATGCGTTGCAATAAGTATTCATGTGTTGAGCTTATTGACAAGGCTAATCAAGAACACTTGGCAAAATTAGAAATGATTAGGCTAGGGCGGTTAAGTCTTAGTGATTTTAATTAGGAGGCTAAAAAATGACAGATGATAATTTAGCGGTTTATCAAATGCGAGAAAATAGATATAAGAATAAAGAAATAGCAGCTGCTATGCATAAAGAGCTTTTTTATATAGAAGACATAATACGTCAAAATAACAGGATCGGTAAAAAATTATATAGAGAAGACGATGAATGGCAGCGATCGAATGCCAAAAGGAATAAACATAGGAACGACAAGGCAGGTAAATAGACAACAAAAAAGCCACCCACAAAGTGAGCAGCTAATTAATTGGTTCCAGCAAATCAATTATATCACTATGGGAGCTGTATCAATGGGATTATTTCCGGAATTAGACGAAAATCAAACAATTAAAAACGTTAAATACTATTTTGAACACGATTTTCCCAGATTGAAGGCACGTTCACATATGAATATTGCATCGATACAGTCACCCAGTTTTGATACTGTTGGAAGTGCAGGCAATGCTATTAATACTCAAGAAAATAAAATTATGAATCAATTGAGAGCTCAAGAATTGGTTGTTGCTACTTACAAGGCGATCAAGAATTGTCCCGATGATTACAAATATAAAACTATTCTTAAATACCGTTATTTATATGGCCAAAGCAATACTAAAACTATGGAGGTGGCAGGATATGCTTCGACAAGATACAATGAGTGTAAAAATGCTGCGTGCTTGTATTTTGCCGAAGCATTTGCAGATTACTATACTATGCAAGTATTTAAAAAAAGCGGTGAAGCAGCGATGATATAGCGACGAGACAGCGTTCATCAACCGATGAGTAATCATTGTATATTAGTAGCATAGATGATTGGTAATAATACTAGTCATCTAAATAAACAAAAATGATATCCCTCAAACTATATTTTTAAATGGCGTTGTGGCGCTGTTTAATCGACATTGTGGAGAACATGGAAAATTCTCTACATTTTGTGAGAACGCACGGGCGGATCAGTAGAGACCAAATAATACAGAACGATACTAATAAATTATATCGTTGCTCTGACTGATGTTAGGTTCGATACCTATTTCTTACGTTGTGGAGGTGGCAGCTTCCACATTAAAAGCATACTCAAAGTTCTCCTTTCTAATTTAAAATTCATTATTGAAGGCTGGTTAATTCCAGTCTTATGTTTCGATAGCTCAACTGGTAGAGCGTCGGTGTGAAGTACCGAAGGTAATAGGTTCGACTCCTACTCGAGACATTGATTGTCGGAAAACAATCAAAAATTAAAAGAAAGAGCTTTTAATTCTTTTAATTCGCAAAAACAACAATAGTAGCCAGTGGCGCAAAGGGTAACGACAAATACTGATGATTGTGCGTGGTTCGATTCCATGCCTGGCTATATAGATATGCGGTTACTCTACCGCTTAAAAAAGGAGCGAATGTAGGAAGGACCACCTATTTAAACCAAGGTCCACACATTTGGTTTAACTCTCAATGATCAGTGATGATAAAGCTGGTCATGCTATGTGGATGTATGGCTACTGTTAAGCAAAATTTCTCCTCTGAATTCTTTTATACTTATTACTCAACAATTGTAGACATTCCTTTAATTTATTTCGAATACTAACTTAATTTTAAGACTTAACAATTCGGTTCGATTCCGGATATCCACATTTTTATCAATTTTAGACCAGTCAATTATGGCTGGCCTTTTTATTTTGAAGGAAAAGAATATGAATGAACAAGAATTTGTTAAAGCATGTAAAGAAAAGGTAGTTGAATACACAAACAAACATGTAGATAAGACAGATAGCACATCCATTGATGAATCAAATGTCTATACCGTATGGCAATGCAAGACGCTTCAAAACAACAAGGCTTTGCTATCTACTACATTACCCGATGGAATGTACTATGAAGCCACTTACAACGGTGACAAGAAGGAATTATATCTCGATGCCTACAAAAAATTTGAGAATGTTAAATACGATTTTTTAGTTGAAGGAAACAATATATTTAAACTGTTTAGATATTTAGTTAATAACTATATTGAAATGTCTAAAGATATTGATAAGTAGATGTCTGATAGTGAACGTGATAGACAAGCTATGAAAGAAGATTATGAAAAAATGAAACAAGATAACGAACAGTGGTTTGGCAAGTTATGAAGATGATTAAGACATCTTGCGGATATATGACTGCTCAAGAAGCCAAGATAATTGGCGACATTGCTAGAGATGAAAAGAAACAAAAAAAGAAGTACCTTAACAGACCAAAAACAGTTAGAAATTAAATAAATAATTTTAGAAGGAGGTAGGTGCCATGTAATGAAAAAATGGGAAGAAGCTGAGAAAGATTACTTAGCTGGAATGAAGTACAAGGATATTGCTACTAAGTATGATGTTTCAGTTAATACGGTTAAGTCTTGGAGAAGTCGACATGGTTGGGCAAGAGGCACACCAACTAAAAAAAGTGTGCACCCTAAATCCAAAAAGGTTGCACCCAAAATCGTTGATGATTTGTCCAAAAATGGAGACCTCACGGAAAACCAAAAGAAGTTTTGCTTGTACTATTTGCAACGTTTTAATGCTACTTGGGCGTATCAAAAAGCCTATGAGGTTGGTTATGAGTCAGCCATGGTTAACGGATCTAAAATGCTAAGAAATACTAAGGTTAAAAAGCAACTATCCATTTTGAAGAAACAGCAGGTGTCTGATCTCTATTTTGATGCAACCGATGTAATCAAGAAGTATATTCAGCAAGCTAATGCTGATGTAACTGATGTGGTAGATTTCAAGACTGTTAAGAAATACGAATGGTACAAGGTACGTTCTAAAACTGGTTCACAGGAGGATAGCGGTGGTTGCTTCGATTGGGTCCCTAAGATTGACCCAGATACTGGTAAACAAGGTTTCTATTATGAGAATGTTGTCCAATTAAAAGATAGCAATGAAATTGACACTTCAAATATCAAATCAGTTCGCATTGATAAAGGTGAACCGGTGGTTGAAATGTACGATAAGCAAAAGGCATTGGATAGCTTGTCTAAGTTGATTGGTACTGACGATGATAATGTTAATGAGCAACGGATCCGCAAGCTTAAAGCTGATGCAGATATTGCAGAGGCTAAAGCTAAGCAGATAAATAACAGTGAAGAAACCGTTCGGATTGTATTTAACGATAATTTGGCACCAGATGAGGAGGATAACCAAGACAATGGAAATCAAAGTTGATTTGGCTAAGATGATTGGTCGTGGTTATACTGATTTCTGGCGTGATCATCACTTTTACCGAGTGATTAAAGGTAGTCGTGGATCGAAGAAGTCGGTAACCACTGCTCACAATTTAATCTACCGGTTAGTTAAGTATCATTGGTCAAATATCTTGGTCGTAAGACGTAATGCCAATACCAACAAGACCAGCACTTTCGTGGAATGCAAGAAGGCTATTAATGACTTCCACTTAGAGCGTTATTTTAAGTATAACGAGTCACTGCCAGAAATCACTTACTTACCAACTGGCCAGAAAATTATCTTTCGTGGCCTTGATGATCCATTGAAGCTGACTTCAGTTAATGTCCTTACTGGTGAATTGTGTTGGCTGTGGGTAGAAGAAGCCTATGAAATTGAATCATTTAGCAAGTTACAAACGGTAATTGAATCGTTACGTGGGAATGATCCACAAGTCTTTTATCAAGTAACGCTCACGTTTAATCCTTGGAATGAGCATCATTGGTTAAAGCGTGAGTTTTTTGACCAGAAACGTGATGACGCCTTTGTTCGCACGACTACCGTTAGATGCAATGAGTTCGTTTCTGACGAATATAAGCAACGGCTTTATAGTTTATACCAAACTAACCCCAGACGAGCTAAAACAGTTGTTGATGGCGACTGGGGCGTAGCTGAAGGACTAGTATTTGAAGACAACGTTGAACAAGTTGACTTTAATGCTATGGATAAGATACAAGAATGTGGGCAGACTGGCTTTGGTCTGGACTATGGCTTCGGTAATGATCCTAATGCTTTCGTTGCTGTTGCTATTGATGTTCAAAATAAGCAATTGTGGGTTTACGATGAGATGTATACATATCATCAAACAACACCACACGTTGCTGAATGGTTAAAAACTAACGGCTATGAACGAGCTAGAATATACGCAGATAGCGCAAACCCTGAAAGAACCGCTCAATTAAATGATTTGGGAATTATTAATGCTGACAGTGTTGTAAAAACACCGGTTGAAGCTGGTATTGATCAATTGTGGCAATATCAAATTCACGTTCACCCTAAATGTAAGAATTTGTGGCGTGAATTAAACAGTTATGTTTTTGACAGTGATCGCATGGGTAACACATTAAGTAAGCCTAAAGACCAAGACAACCACGCAATTGACGCATTACGTTATGCAGTTCGTCAATATATGGGGGATTACGATGGATCATTAGGTGTTAAATGGGACGAACAATACGCGATTGGTCGTCAGATGGGAGTGAGTGACTATTAATAGTATTTATGGAAAGCAACGTTTTGACCGTGAAGCCAACCGAGACTACACGATGCCAGTTGGCACATATACGGCAGTTGCAGAACAGCCGTTAGAGCTAATGAAGATTGTTTATCAATTTATTAATCATCATCAGAATCATCAAGTCTTGAGACTGCAAACTTTATATGATTACTACCAAGCTAACAACGCAATCAAAAAGCAAGAAGATAGTAACAATCCTTACCACGCTAACAATCGGGTGGCGGCAGCGTTCGCTCGTTATATGACAAGCATTAGGGTTGGTTATTTAATTGGTAATCCAATTCAGTTAAAGCTACAAGATAATAATGAAGTAGATGATATCCAAGCACAAAAGTTTCAAAACGTATTGGACACTTTTACCACTAATACGAACGCAGACTATGTCAATCAGCAACTAGCGAAAGACTTATCAATCACTGGTCGAGCATATGATTTAGTGTATGTCAAAAATGGAGTGACTGATTTAGGACTAGTTAGAGTTGACCCTGAACAAGCATTTGTAATCTATGATGATACTGTTGATCATAAGCCACTAGTTGGTGTCCGTTATTATCAGACTGGTATCTTAGATAATCAGTTGACAGAACACTATGAGGTTTACACTGATAGTCAGCTTTTTACCTTTCATAGTGAAGGCGGACTACCTCAAACTAATTCACCAGTTGCTAATACGGTATTGGATGATACATTGCCACACTTTTTTGGTGTTGTTCCCTTAACCGAGTATCGCAACAATGACGAACGACTAGGTGATTGGGAACCTGAACTAGACCAACTAGATGCACTGGACAAAAGTGTATCAATGATGGCTGACTTTCAGGAAGATTTCAACAATGCCAATATTGTCTTAACTGGTAAGTTCTCCAATATGACAGAACCTAAATATTTACTGGACGAGAATGGTAATAAGAAAATAGGCCAGGACGGTCAGCCAATTATCATTGAACCGGCTCACCCAAACGTTGATCCTAAAAATCACATGTGGTATTTGGAGCCATTTGCGGCAAGTGGCGGTGTTGGTTCTACTGCCAAGCACATTATTCAGCCTGACGCTAAGTATTTAACTAAGCAGTATGACGCGGCTGGCTGGTCAACGTACACTAATTTTCTTATCAACGAAATTCACAAGTATACTAATACGCCTAATGTTAATGATCCAAACTTTGCTTCCAATGCTTCCGGTGTGGCTATGTCTTATAAACTATGGGGCAGTGATCAAGAACGCAAGCTACAAGAAACGTTGTTTAAACGTGGCTTACACGCTCGCTTGAATGCTTGTGTTAACTACTGGCAAACACTCAATCAGATTAGTGCTGACAAGTGGAATACGATGGTTAAAGCTAACTTTATGCCAAATCTTCCTAAGAATGATGATGCAACTGCGCAACTTATTCAGTTGCTAAACAGTACTGGTAAATTCAGTGACGAAACTATTCGTGACATGGCTGAACCAATTACTGGGGTTAATGCTGATACCGAAGCAGAACGCGTTAAAGAAGATACTCAAGCTGCTAATGAAGACAGCATGAATTATGCTCAAGGTGATGGTGGGCTGGGCAACATATTCGCAACTGGTAAGCCAACTCCTACACCCTCGATGAGTAACGGTGATGATCCAACGAAAGAAGGCTGATTATGGACATTAATAAACTGACCCATGCTTTAGCAAAGATTTTAGATGTTAAGGACCCAGTCTTCCAACAGTTGATTAGTATTATTGAACGTTCGCATCATTCACAGGTTAAGAATTTAACCTATTTTCTGCACAAAAATGTAGCCTGGCAAGATAATGCTGATGACGCAGACATTAAAGAGTTAACCGATGCAGTACTTGAGCTAAAGCAAAGTGCTACTCGTGAGGAAGAACAGGTTTTAGCCACGTTATTAAATAATCTACCTTACAAAACTAATCTAGATGTAGCCCAGGCTCAAGCACGTGTTAACGTCGCTAATATGGGGCTAAAGGTTAACAGGTTAGTTCAAGCTAAGCAGGCAGACATCGTTCAACAGGTAACTAAGTTAACTGGTAATGGATTAAGTGGGTATAATACACAGCTTAGACGACGTGCTTTGTATCGAGTGACTGCTCAAAATGAGCCTGAGAATACCTCAATAGACCTAATTTTTAAACATGCCAATAAATTAGCAATTGACTTGGATAACATTATCAAGTTTCAAATGCAAAATCACGTCAACTCTAATTCTATTAGCAAAACGGTTACGCAAGAACTGGGTGTTACTGGTAAGCCTAATCCTAATGAAGACTTATGGGAAACAGCAATGCAAAAGCGCTATATGTCAACCAAAGCTGATATGGAACGTATTTTAGAAACTGAAAGCAAAGCAACTCAGACACGAGAATGTGCCAAGCAATACAGTAATTTGGGCTTTACTAAGTTAAAGATTGTTACACGAGATAATCCTCATGTTTGCAGATACTGTGAGGGTCATGATGGCACAATCGTTGAAATTAAAGATGCTGTGGTCGGTATGAACGTACCACCATTACACCCACGTTGTCATTGCAATGTAATTCCAGTACAAATGGATTACAAAGATGTTTTAAGTGAACTAAATTAATATTTTATTGCCCTAGACATGGCGTTAAAAGGTCTATTTTTTATGCACCTTTTTAGCCGACGGGCGTTAAACGAATTGAGTCGACAGACGTTAAATGGAGGTATCTAATGAGTGAAGAACCAAAGAATCCGGAAACTAACCCTGAAAATGGTAAACAATCTGAAGAACCGGTAACATTTACTGATGAACAACAAGCTAAAATTGATGAATTGATTGGTCAACAGCACGCCAAATGGTCTAAAAAGCTTGATCAACAACAAGCTGACTTTAAACAAAAGCTAGTCGATGCACAAAAGCAGGCTGAAGAACGAGCTAAAATGACTGCCGAGCAAAAAGCTGAAGCCGATCGTAAACAACGTGAAGCTGAAATTGCTAAACAAAATCAAAAATTAGCAACTCAAATTCAAGAATATAAGACCAAGTCAATGTTACTTGATAAAGGGATTAGCCCTGACATGCTGCCATTGGTTATGGGTGCTGACGAAGATTCCACAAGCGACAATCTAGAGTTATTGCAAAAATACGTTGACAGCCAAGTACAAGCGGCTACTGAAAAGCTATTAACTGGCAAGCAATCCGTCACTACTGGGAGCAACAATACTTCACCATTAGAAACAGGGATTGATAATCCATGGTCCAAAGATGGTTGGAATTTAACAAAACAAACTGAAATTTATAACACCGACAAAGAACAGGCTCAAAAATTAATCGCTAGTGCCCAACCCATTAGTCAGTCGTTTTATGTTGGAAAACAATAAGGAGAGATAAATTATGGCAAACGGAAACATCACACAATTAAGTGATATGCAAATCCCTGAGAACTGGGGGGCTTATTTAGCTGAAAAATCAACACAAAACAACGCGTTCTTTACTAGCGGCGTTGTTCAAAGTGTTCCACAAATTGCATCATTATTAGGTGCTGGCAAAACAGCTAATATGCCACTATTCAAGCCACTAGCTGACGATGATCCACAAGTACCCGATGACACAACAGATTTGTTAGTCAACAAGATCACTACTGACTTAGCACAAGCTCGCAAATTGGGCTTCGATCAAGCTTGGAGTGCAACTGACTTATCAGCTGAACTATCAGGTGCCGATCCATTAAGTGCTATTGGCGATCAAGTCAGCGATTATTGGTCACATGTCTATGAAAAACTATTGCTACAAACTCTAGCAGGAGTATTTAGCTCAACTAGCATGAAAGGTGTCAACCAATTAGACATGACTTCTGATAAGACCGATACAACATTCAGTTTAAGAAACTTTAATAAAGCTCGTTTCTTATTAGGCGACCGTTATAAAGACTTGGCAATTGTAGCAGTTCATTCTGATATCCTCCGCCAATTACAAGATGCTAACCTAGTTGACGCTAAGAATAACTCAACTTTCGTCTTAAATGGCAATAGTAACGTACCAACAGCAATTCAAGCGCCCGATGCTGGTGATAAGATTAAAGGCGTCCAAATTGTTGTTGATGATAGCTTACCAGTAGATAATGGCAAGTATACGAGTTATTTGTTTGCTCAAGGTGCAGTTGGCTATTCTGAATTACCAGTCACTAATGCGGTTGAAACTAATCGTGATCCACTAAAAAACCACGGGGTTGATTATCTTATTAACCGCCGTCGTTTTGTCTTTGCACCACAAGGTTTATCTTGGAATGAAAGTAACTTTGTTACTAAGAATCCTGGTAAGGCTTATCCTGCAATGGCAGATTTAGCAGATGGCACTAATTGGTCAAAGGTCTACGATCAAAAATTGATTCCAATGGCACAATTTGTAACTAGTGCTGATGCTATCGTACCGACTGCACCAGCATCATCAACAACAACAACCGGTAAATAGTCAGGAGGCGTTCTATGAGTGACACACAGGACAGTGATAAGACATTAGCGAACGTTATTACTCTACTAGGCATTACTCCTACCGATAGTGAAAAAGAACGATTGATCTTGTATATTACCCATGCAAAGCAAGCCGTTGTTTTATATCTGGGCCGTGCGGTTAGAATTTCAGGGTTGCCATCAGGATTAGACTACATTGTAGAAAACTTGGCCGTCACTAAGTTCAATAAGTTTCATAACGAAGGCGAAAAGTCTCACAGTGAAGAAGGGTTGTCTTTCCAGTTTAATGTTAATGATTTGGCACCCTATTATCCAGACTTACAGGCTTGGATAGATGGTCAATCTAATACAACACGTGGCGCTACTGCGATTGGATGGTGATAATATGCGCTATTCAGATAAAGTTTATTTATTAACCAAGCTTGATGATGAAAACCCCGACGGTCTTAATCATCAAGTTAAATATCAAAGCCAAACAGTGCCAGCTAACGTACAACAGGTCAATTTAACATTTGCCCCTAATGGCACGGTGTACAACGCAACTGTTATTCGTGTTTATGGACGTTACCAGGCTGACGCAATTGGATTTGATGGTGAATACGTTGAAGGTGATAACGATACGGTTCATGAAATTCAAAAAGTTAGTCAGCACGATAAGCAAACAGCGTTCTACATTATTCATAATGAGGTGATACTACATGGCGAATAACTATGACAAAATACCCGTTGTTACGTTCTCGATTGACGTTGATTATTTTAAGCAATTGTTTGAGACTGCCAGAGGGCTTGCACGCAATGGTATGCCAGAGGCCATGGAAGAAGCCAATAAGGAATATCAACGAGCTATTGCGCTTAGCAAAGCATTTATCAAGAATGCTGGTGCACGCGAGCAAGAGGCTGCACAAGGCTTAGAACGCACTCAAGTTGGACATGGTAAGTCTGGTTATGTGCCAACGGGAACCTTGCAAGGATCGCTAGAATTCAAGATTAGCGACGATGGTAAGTCAGTGTCTATTAAGCCAATGGCAACAGTTGCAGATCAGAAACGAGCACTGGCGGCTATTGCTGGTAGTGGTAGTAAGAAGCCAATCACCAGTCAAGATGGCGTTGATTATTATGGTGTCTATGTAGAATATGGCACTTATAAAATGGCTGCTGAACCTTTTATGAAGCCTACCGGTGAGAAAGTTGCAATGAGGCTTGATAATGAATTTGAACGCATCATGCGTTTGGCAGTATTGGGAAGTGAATGATATGTCACCGGAGGAAGACTTGCTATTAAGCGTTAAACGATGCCTGCGAGCATTGAACGTTCCAGTATATGACTTCGGCCAGCAACGGCCAACTAAGTTTCCACAGATAGTTGTCAACTTGCAGAATGAGCAAGAACAAACCGACATTAAAGTCTTGGATTATTTCTTAGGCACTGTGGCTGTTGATGTTTATACTGATGTAGGCAATGTTGGCCAAGCATACGCATTAGGCCGTCAAGTTGCCAATGCTATGCAACGATTAGAATTAGCAGAATGGCCGTCTAAATATGACAGCTCATCAATGCGTAAATTAAGTGATAACAGTTTAGAAGGCCGACCGTTAAATCGGTTGGCTTATTTATTTGATATTTTTGTATATGGAAAGTGAGGAACATTAAATGGCTGGATTAAAGCTACAAACAAAGAGTGCTGACAAAATTTTATACGGGATCAAATTCCCATGGGATGACAAGGCAACTCTCATTCAAATGTTAGGATTACAAGCTGCATCTAGTACGACTAATACTCGTGCCAGTTCTGCAGTCAACTTAAAGCAAGGAGTTTTGCATACGTCTGGTTCACGATCAGAAACATTTGTCGTTGATTCATATTGGACAATCGGTGACAAGATTCATGATGGAATTAAGCGAGCGGTTGTACAAGATGTGGCGATTGGCATTTGGCGTATGGATTTCAACGAAGCAACTTTAGATGCTCAAGGAAACATTGCGTCTGTGCCTGCTGAATTTGGTATGGCTAAGCCTAATGGATTGCCAGAAACTGAAGCAGTTAACAACTTATTACATGCTAATATCACTTACAATATTGATGGTAATACGCAAGATGGCGTACTAGCTGTATCTGAACTTGACCCACAACTATTAGCTGACGGATTAAAGATGTTTGACTTCGCTCACAACACCGATATTGGTGGCGACACGACACCAAGCTCCGCAGCTGGTACTACTACTAAACCACAACAATAATGGAGGAAATTTAAACTATGGAAAACTTAATGATTGATGGTACTACTTGTACCCCTAAACTTAACTATGCTTTTGCTAACCAAGTAAAGAAAGAACTTAGTAAAGATGGTCGCGACGGTTTTGATGTCCTTATTGATGGCTTATTAGACGAAGACCCAGATCAAATTGTTAATGCTTATTATTACGCATTGGCTTACTTTAAGCGTTCACAACCTAGTCGTGACAAAGTAGTAGAAGCGCTCGAAGATACTATCTTTGCTGACGATGACAAGACTAATGCCGCTTACTCTGATATTATTCAATCTTTACACGCCGATAATTTTTTAGCACGGAAGCTTTCCAGTTTTGTAAAAGGATACAACAAAATTCTGGATATCATGCAGAAGAAATTGGATTCGGAAAAAGAGGGCAGCGACCAATACAATCAGGATCAGTTGGGTATGGAACAGCTTCAAGCACAACTGGACAAGCTGAAAAAAGTTCTGCAACCTGGTACACCGCAATCAGTTACGCCAGAAGTGCAGGCTTAACTCCAGAACAATTAGAACAGTTGACACCGGCTGAGTTCAAAGCTGTTTGGCATGGTTATCAGGTTAATGTGCTCAATCGGCAACGTGAGCAAATGCATGCTCGTTTAATGCCACAGGCAACCTATGGAGTCGAACTCAGTCAACCGTTAGGTGAAGTTGTAGAACGGTCCGATGAACAGATTGCAAATGAGATTAGCAAATTAACTGATTATCGAACTGTCGAAGAACGACAACCCGATACGCCTCAAATGGCTATGTATCGAAGATTAATGGAAGCAAAAGCTGACAGAGAGGAGGCCGATTAATGGGTGCAGTTGTTGAAAAGACATTCGTGTGGAAATTCATGGATCAGATTAGTCAAGGAGTTGCTAATGCACGTCAAGCAATGGACGAAGCAGTTCGTGCTGCTGCTAGTATGGGATCTAAAGTTAGTGAGAGTGGCGAACAGTGGCATAATTATGCTTCTAAACAGAAAGAAGCGATGGACGAAGCTAAAGCTAACTTTAATGAGTATAAAAACCAAGTTTCTAATTCAAGCAATTCAATCCGTGAAAAAATCAGTGGCCTAATTGATCGTCTCAAAGAGATTCCACGTGATGTTGTGACGACATTAAAGTCTAAAATCAACGATAAAAATATTGGCATCTTCTCACGCAAAGTGCGGGACGTTCCTAAGGAGCGATCCGTACTTTTGCGTGCTAAGGATAAGTTCACCGATATGTTCAAGCATCTTAGTGAGCGAATTAAACAAGTTCCCAAGGAACATTCATTGCTACTAAAAGTAAAAGATGGCTTCAGTAATGGATTCCAAAAGTTTAACGAAAGCGCCAAGAAAACACGTGAGAACGGCCATCGTTTGCGTGACATTATAGAAGGTACGTTTGTTGGCAATGCACTGTATAGCGCTTATGACAAAGTTAAAGATGGCGTTGTTGAAGCAACCAAGGCCGGCTATGATTTTGACAAAGAACAGCAGGTTATGTTACAAACATGGACAACCTTAACTGGATCAGCTAATAAAGCCAAAGGCATGGTCAGCACAATCAATGATTTAAGCAAGAAGACTGGCCAAGCTAGTGATCTAGTTAACGAGCTAGAACAAGGATTCTATCATTTACATTCCAGTAAGTCTGAAGCCGATGACTTGTCAAAAGCCATGCTGAATATGGGTGATGCTGTCGGACTGACTGGTGATCAAATGAAGTCAGTAACTCAAGATATGGTTCATGGGTTAGCCACTGGTAAGGTGTCTGCTGGTGAATTAAATCAAATAGGTGCTTATTTTCCAATGATTGATGAAGCACTTGCTAAGCATGAACATACAACCGTTGCAGGAATGCGTAATATGGCTCGACAAGGAAAAATCACTGGTAAAGACCTTGAGAGTGTTTTTACTGAGTTAGGTAATCACAAGTATGGTGAAGCGGCCGATAATATGTTAAAGACCATGACTGGTATGCAACGAACGGTTAAAGCACAAATGCCGAAACTTTTAGGTGACATTGAAGAGCCGATGCTAAAAGCACAAAACCCTATCTTTGGCACTATTTCTAAGTGGGTTTCTGAAACTCATACAGAGAATTTATTTAAAGACTTGGGAGACAAAGTAAGTAAAGGGTTTGCTACGGTTACTAAAGCTTTTGCTGGCGACAATTTTACTGGTAAGGGCTTTACAAACACCCTAAACCAGATGGTTGAAAATGCCGGTAAGTCAGTCGATAAGCTTTCAGCTTGGCTTGCCAGAAACGCTGGTAACATCAAAGCATTCGGCAGCATTGTTAAGAGCAGTCTAACTATTGCTTTTAAAGTTGTGGGAGCAGCTATTAGTGGTGTGGTTTCAGTGCTCGGATTTTTAGTTAATCCACTTGGTAAAACATCAAATAACAGTAAAGATGCTTCAAAGTCTGTAGGCGGACTAGCTAGCGCCCTAAAATCATTATCAAACAATGGACCAGCTATTCGAACGTTCGGTAGAATACTAGCTAGCGTGTTTGTTTTAAAGAATGCCAGTAAATTCATTAGTGGCGTCAAGTCTATAAACGATAATCTAAAGATAACTGGTGGTCTAAAGAATCTTGGCAAGCCAGTAACCGAGTTTACGACTTCATTAAAGAGTGGCTCTGGTGTTGTAAAATCATTTGGATCAGCACTAAAAGCAGTTCCATTTACCATTTGGATTGCGGCTATTGCGGCAATCATATTTGCTTTAGTTGAGTTATATAAGCACAATAAGAAATTCCGTGATTTCGTAAACGGACTTATTAATACAATCAAAGATTGGTATAGAAATGTTGTTATGTGGCTTGGTAATGCTGTAAAGTGGATCAAAAAGACATTTGGCCCGTTCTTCAAGTTGGCAGTTAAATCTATTCAGGCATTTTGGAAAACGATTGAGCCAGTTGTTTCTGCCGGAATTAAGATGGTTGAGCAAATCATTAAACTTGGGATGGCTGTGGTAAATGTAATCTGGAATGTTGCTTGGGGCCTTATATCGCTTGAAGTGAAAAAAGCTTGGGCGATTATTAAGCCAATTGTTGATATTGGTATGGGTGTAATTAAAGGTGTCATATCAGGTGGCATGGATATTATCAAAGCGATTTGGAAAGCAGCTTGGAACGTCATTACTACTGTAGTCAGATCTACATGGAATGTGATTAAGCCACTAGTTACTGGGGCGATGAATGTAATTTCTGACGTAATTCAAACTGTGCTTGATATTATCCATGGTAACTGGAGCAAAGTCTGGACAGATATTAAAAACATCTTTTCAGATATTTGGAAAGCTTTATCGCAAGCTACTAGAGCTTACATGAATGGTATGCACGATATAATTGCTTCAGTATTAAATGCAATTAGTTCTGTTTGGCATAGTATGTGGCAAGGATTAGGAGACTTCTTCAGTAACATCTGGAAAGGTATCAAGCAAGCCGCACAAGATGGTATTAACGGTGTTTTGAATGTTATTAATGCTGGTGTTAATGCCATTGATTCGGTTTGGAAATTCTTCACTGGTCATACGACCAATATTCACCATTTAGCGCCAGTCAGATTTGCTCAAGGCGGTGTCGTACATACTCGTCTATCGATGATTAACGATGGTGCCGGTCAGAACTGGAAGGAACTGTTACAACTACCTTCTGGCGAATTAAAGATGACTCACCAACGTAACGCAGTGCTACCTTTGCCGGTGGGCACAAGAGTATATAACGGTGATGAAACAGCGGCCATTATGGCATCTGCTGGTGTAGATCATTACGCACACGGTGGTATTGTTGGCGATGCAATTGATTGGACCAAGGGTAAGTTATCTGATATTGGATCATGGATCGGTGACAAGCTTGATGCTGTTGATAAGTTTCTCAAAGATCCGCTTGGAAATATATCCAAACTACTTCATAAAGCTACTGATGGTCTATTTAAAGGAGCAGCCAGTTTTGGTGGATTAGCCAGTGGTGCTATTGGAAAGCTATCAAGCATAGCAGTTGTTAAGTTCAAGGAAATGTTAAATAGCACCAAGAAAAAATTAGAAGAAAGCCTTGGTGATCTTGGACATGGTGGCGCTTCATATGATCCAAGTTTGATTAAGCGTGCTGCAAGTGCAATGCGTACTAGCATAGATGGTGAGAAGCTACGACAATTGCAATTTTTGATTAAAAATGAATCAGGTGGACGAGCCGGAATTCGAGGAATTGATGACGGCGATGGTACTGGACCTGCCATGGGACTATTACAGTACAAACGAAGTACATTTGATGCGTATGCGTTACCGGGTCACCGTAATATTTTATCTGCTTACGATCAATTACTTGCTTTCTTTAACGATAGTAATTGGTATTCTGATATTGGCGTGGGATATAACGGCAAGTATGGTGAATGGCGTGGACTAGCATCAGGCCCTTCTGGTCATCGTCGATTTGCTAATGGTGGCGAAGTTTTTGAAGAACAAAGCGCAATCATTGGAGATAACAGCCAACACCATGAATTTGTAATTAATCCTTATGATGTCACGGCTTATCCACTATTAGCTAAGGCAATGGACACAACTATGCGTGCTCAACCCGTCTCAACTCAAGCTGCTAACAATTGCGAAGATGATAATGCCGATATAGATAGAAAATTGGAAATGGTTATCGATTTACTTGGTTCAATCAATAATAAAGATTTCGCTCCAGAAATTAATATTGCAAAAGCTTCGAGTAATCTAAACCAACAAAATAGGCGCAATACAGATATCTATGCATACCAACGAGGTGATAGACAATAATGACAAATCAGGTATTTAAAGATGAAACGACTAATCCTAAACCTCATGCTTATGGCTTTTCAAACGGCCACGACAATCCTTCAAGACTGCCACTAGAGCCAATTGAGGTGGCAATAAGTGCTGATGGGGTTAATTGGGAATCATATTATGATGATGAAAATTTATTTGGCGTGCACATGTACGATTGGGACCCAGCTATCACCAATCCGGTAGATAACTGGCAAAAGATGAATACACGTGACGGTCAAAATAGAACTTCGGGATCATTCGACTCACGTGATATCACAACAACATGGATGATTGATGGAGATAATAAGCCCGAGTTTTCTATGCTACTTGCTGAATTACAGAACTTCTTCATGAGTAGAAATGGATTCTGGATTGTTTTTGGTGATGAACCAACATTTAAATATCGCGTGGTTACTAAGCCTATTGCACCAACCTATTTCAATGAGAAGCAAGGTACTTTTGTCATCACATTCAACAACTATACAGGTATGCGTGAGAGTGTAGGCACGTCGTTAGAAATCTTTGATAAAGAAAAAAACTTCTTTTCTTATGGAATGGGAATACCTAATAAAGATATTTCTTATGAATCCAAAGAAGAGAAGTTTTCTATTTATAATCCAAGTTCAGTTGATATTGATCCATTGGGACAAAATCATTATCTAAAAATCCACATTAAAGGTTCTGGATCACCAACTTTGACTAATAAAACTACTGGCGAGACATTCACCTACAACGTGGTTTTAAGTACAAATGATGAGCTTATTCTTGATGGAGTTGACCCGTATTTAAACGGTCAGCCTGATGGAATCAATAGTAATCACGGAACAATTTCACTAGCAAAAGGTGATAACGAGTTTGAAATTTCTGGCCTAACAAATTCGGACATTGCCTTTGAATTCTATTTTATCTATTTCTAATGCCAGCTTTTAATGGGCATAAAATTTACGTTAGATCATTTGATGGTCAGAATGAAGAATGGTTAACGTGTTTAAATGAAGATACATTTCAAATAGATAAGCAGGTTAGTTCGACATTTCAACTGTCTTTTACAGCGTTCCTCACAAAAAAGAATGGTGTTTCATTCGATTTGCTGAAGAACGATGCTTATATTATTTTTGACGGCCAAAAGTATCAAATCAAGCAGTGTGTATCTAAATACGTGGATGATTTTGTTACTAAAGATATCACGGCAACACATGAAATCTTTGGTATTCAAAATTTTAGGCAGTTCAAAGTTAACAAGGGAAGCCAAAGCTATTCTATTGATTCAATGATGAAATTCGTCTTTGATAGTCAGTACAATTCAGGCTATTCATATAAAACCAATGGGAGTTTTCCCACAGTTGATATTACGGACTGGGGTAACTGCTCCGGTTTGGACGCAATTCAAAAAGCCGTTGATTCATATGGAGCACGTTGGCTGCCAAATGGAAAAACGGTTTTAATCTATGATCAGAATTCATATAAGACTGCTACAAACCGGCAATTCATATGGTCTCACAACACTAATGATATTGAGTTATCAGTAGACTCCACTTCAATGGTTAATGGAGCTATGCTGTATGGTGCCACAGTTGATGATTCCCACAGTTCAACAGCTGATGGAACCTCAACAAGCGATTCTATTGGCTCATCTAGCACATCGGCAGCAACTTCTACTGGCAATGCTCGGGGAACTATTTCAACTATGGAAGATGGTGGAGCACCCGTTTATAGCTCACCGGTAGGAAATAACTTTACCGGTCAAAAACTACCAAATGGTAGTAAATGGGCTATTGATAAGCAAGTATCAATTAACGGTGTTGTCTGGTATCGTGTTGCCACAAACGAATGGGTAAGTGAGAAATATTTCTCATTTGATAAAACTGGCGATGTCAAGCCAGAACAACAAGTTATCGAGCAAGTCTGGGGTCAAGGTACTATTAAGGCTGCTGACATAACCACTGGTACTGGTGACAAGGAAACTACTATCACGCCAGCTTTTGCTAAAATTTATGATTCTCCATATTCTGCTCAACACGAAATTTCTGGTCGAACACTACCTAACGGCAGTCAATGGAAAATTGATGGAACTGTGTCAGATGGATATGGTGGAAAAACATGGTATCGTGTGGCAACAAATGAATGGGTTTGTGCTGATGATATCAACTTTGACGGTGATACAGATGTTGAGCCTAAATCAAATGGTGCAGCCACCGATGATACAGCAAAGGCAGACACGGACGAAGTAAAATATTATTTTGATCCGTTCTTTTACTACAGCTTAGCTTCACGCTCTAAACACGGTTTAATCGTTGGCGAAGATATTACTAATGACCAAATTAAAGATGCTGATTCTATGAAGAAGTATGCTGATTCGGTAATGCAAACCGAACCAGTAGTTGAGTTGACTGTTAACTTGTCTGCTCAAGATGACAGTTTGAACGTTGGTGATACGTTGTTTTTGAATGCTGAACCTCTCGGAATTAAAACAATGATCACGCTAAACGGAATCAGTGGCAATCCGTTGACAAATAACAGTCCTATGACCGTCACACTTGATAATTCAAAATTATCTAAGCGTGATATCAATTATGAAATGTCTGATAAGATTCGACTTGCAAATCGAAACAACGTCCTACTTAATAAAGCTTTTAAAAAGCAAGAAGCCAAACTTAGTAAAGCAACTGAGTCTATAAAGAGTATGAATGACAAAATAAATAAAATTAAATTAAATAAGGAGGGAAGCTAATGGATCCAATGCAAATTGTAAATTATAGTCGACTGAATAGAATGCATATAAATAAGACAGCCGACACTGGCACAAAGATTTTCGATGATTCTGGCGGCTATGTTTTAAAAATTCTTGGCAAAGATGATGATGGTAATGTTATTGCTCAAAAATATAAGTTGCTAGACGTTACTAAAGATACACAACTATCCGTTCCAGATATTGCTCCGCTAGAAGGAATTGATGGAAATGAACTACATTTGGATAGGCTAACTCAAGAACAAATCGGCCCTTCGATGTTCCATTCAACTACTTATAACATTGAAGAAGTCGAGAACGCTATAAATACTGTATTAAAGAACCAAGCAGTCGAGGATTCAAACATCCAACTGCTAGTTAACTTTTTCCAACAGCTTACTCCAGATAAGCTAAGTCAAATAAGCGATGAACTTTCTGAATCAATTGCAGAATATTATGCCAAAAAATCGGAAGTTGATCAAAAACTTGGGGATCTAGAAACTAGAATTAAAAATATTGAAGGAAGATTCCCTAGTAATCCAAATCCAAATGGATATTATCCGCCAAATTACACTGGTGATTATGGTATCAGCGATGCTTACAGTTGGAAGGGTAAGTTACACCAAATGGATGATGAAATGGAGGATAAATAATGGAAGATAATATTTTCCCGGGTTCCTATGAGAATTTCGATTATAATGCTGTTGATAGTGCTTTACCGACGACTCAAGCACTATTTTTTTGTACCAATTTAGCTGAGGCCTCATATCTGCCAACACAATATTCTACTGACGAAAGTGGCCACATCACGCCTGAAGGCTGGTCACAATTGCTATTTTTGGGACACAAATTTCAACCTGCTTATATGGTGCAAGGACTAGCAGGAAACTACAATTTTGAACTTAATTTCCTAACTCCTAATGCAGATGTGGAAGATTTGAGCGGCTATGTTGGCGATGGGAATGCTTTAAGAGACAAGCTAATCAGTTTTGAAGGAACAGATGCAAGCGGTGCTTACATTCGTTCTGATATTGGCTTTGAAACTTCTCAGGCTTCAGAAGGGATTATCACTTGGCAACCTGAATCAGTTATTGCTCAAGCAAAGGGACATTTTAAGTCGGCTCACTTCATCATTGAAAGTGTTAATCGTGATAGAGCAATTACTACACTAGATTTTGATTTGCAAATCATTGGAAATCAAAATGCTATGCCACACCGTTTTTCCGTCTATATTTCAGAATTTCAACGTGCTTTGCTTATGATTCACGATTTGATTGAGACCGGTAGAAAACAGCTTGCTTATTATGTTGCTTTGTATGTAGCGATTGTAAAGAAGAAAATTGACGATATACAAAGCCAAATGGCAGATGTCAATTCTCAAATTGAAGATTTAAAGTCTAAAAATCAAACTAATGCTCAAGCCCTATCTGATTTGCAAAACCAAATTAAAGCCAGTGATGTTTTGACTAATAGCAATGCTCAAAATTTAATTTCACAAATGATTACAAATGGTCAAATTGATGTTAGTCAAACTATGAATATGTCAATCAGAAATAAGTTACAAGGAATGAATAACGAAATGGGGGCTTAATAGATGACAAAAATAGCAAAGATTAGTCTTGATATTCGTAAAAATGTCACTATTGATAATGATCCAATCATCTTGAGACAAGGTGAAAATGATGTGATTATTGAAGCTTCTATTTCTAATGATGGCTACCCTAATCTTGAAATAGGTTTTGCAACATTCGAGGCAAAAAAGCCTGATGGAACAATTATTTGTAATGATCCGGTAAATGTAAATGGGAATGTTATTAGCTACCCAATCAGCAAGCATTTAACTGATTCTGTTGGCAAGATTCAGGATGCCTATTTCATGATTAATAATCAGATCACTACCTGTAGTTTTGATATTTCAATCATCCCTAGCACACAGCTAGATGGTACTTCAATAAATTATATTCCAGGTATTGAGAGCATTAATAATCTTTTGGAATCTACAAAAGCTGATTGGCTCGAAAAAATACAACAAATTAAAGCTCAAATTGATGGGTTTAACATTCCAATTGACCAACGATTTGAGTATAAGAAAGTAGGAGAGATTAATGACTGACATTCTTCAATTGTCTAAGGATGGAGCAAAATTCTATCCACAAACACATGCACAAGCTGTACTAGGACTTCCAGATTTTTCGACCTTTGAAAAAGCTAGTGATGTTCAAACTGCTATTACAAGTGCAATTAAAGGAATTGCACCGACAGATTTAACAAATTATCCGACTAAGAGTGATGTAACAACTGAAATAAGTACTGCTGTATCTGGAATTAAACCAACGGATTTAAGTAATTATCCAACCAAAACTGATGTAACAACTGAAATAAGTAGTGCTGTGTCTGGAGCAAAACCAGATTTAACAAATTACCCTACAAGGTCAGAAATGACTACGGCAATAACTAAGGCAACACCAGACGTATCTAGTTTTGTGAATATGACACAGGTTCAAAGTGCAATAACTAATGCTAACATTGTTCTTAAAAAGGTAGGGGAGGTTAATGACTAATTTTAAAAAGGTAGGGGAGGTTAATGACTAATTTTAAGAAAGTAGGAGAGATTAATGACTGACATAGTTCAAATGTCAAAGGATGGAGCAAAATTCTATCCACAAACACATGCACAAGCTGTATTAGGACTTCCAGATTTTTCGACCTTTGAAAAAGCTAGTGATGTTCAAACGGCTATTTCAAGTGCTTTAGGAAAAGTTGATGTTAGCCAAACTATGAGCATGTCCATTAGAAACAAATTACAAAATATGAATAAAGAAATGGGGTCTTAATAAATGGAAAATCAAGATTTAGATTTGATCGGTAAAACAGTTGGAAATATGCCTTATAAAATTGGAATTGTTGATCAAAACGGCAATTTAAAAAATCAATTTGTTGCAAAAGCTTCTACCAATCGAATTGACATTCCAGAACAAATGCTAAGCGGTAGTGGTTCAACAGGTGGGAGTACAGGCAGTAACACTGGTGGGAGTACTGGAGGAACTACTGGAGGAAATACCGGTGGCGGAGTAGCACAATTGCCATCCACCATAAATCTTTTTTCTGGTTCAGCAGTTGGAAATATTTTGTTATCGGGTCCGACACCAAATTATGATAATGTTGGAGATGGCCTGTTAATCACTTTAAGCAATCAAACTTCAGCAGTTCAGGGGGTTTTTGGACTTGGAAGTAATACTGTTCGTATGGATTTATCATCAATTGGATTAAAAAGAATTAAGGTTCCTAAAGAGAAATTAATTGTTAATAATTCATTCGATATTTCTGACCAATTGTCACAATATATCGGAAAAACAGTTAATGGCCAAACGCAAATTAATGGCATGGGCAGTTGGGATGATATTTCCAAGGACTATAGTAATTACTCTTTTTCTTTCAGCATTTTAAGTTTTGGAGGAGCAACAATTAATGTACTTCCTAATAAAACGCTTAGTATGAATCTTATTGTTAATATACAATCAAAAAATAGTATTAATAGTGATGTTGCCAAAGCTTCGCTCCCAATTCCAGTAATTCAAGTGAACACATATAAAAATTAGGAGGTGTAATTATGGAAATAGCAGTTTATTTAGATGATGATAGAAATATTATCGGTGTAAACAATACAAGCAATATTGCTGCTGAAACGCAGGCAAATGAAAAAGGTTGGACACTAATTCAAAATAGTGATCCAGCCTTTTCAATCGATGAGATGTTTAAGTGGACGGTCAGAGAATCTGATAATAAATTAGTCCACATTTCAACAGGTATGACACCTGATGAAGAAACAACTCAAGCTAATGCATTACTTGGTAAGAATGTTGGTCAAGCAATCGTGACAGCTAATAGTGCTGATAAAAAAGCAGATAGTGCTATCGCTAGTGCGGCACAATTGGGGAAACTTATAGCACCACTTTTAGCAACATCACAAACTAATTCAAATACAACAAATGGAGGTACTAATTAATGTTTGATTTTATTAAATTGATGTTCAATATTGGTGGTTATGATAATGAAGGAGTGGCTTATTTTGTAAAATTAGGCAATATCACTGTCGATCAATATAAACAAATCACAAATGAAGATTATAAGAGTGATAAAGAAGGAGTAGCCTAACGGCTACTCTTTTTTGTGTATCGAAAGAAGATGATTACTTTTGAGATATTTAAAACATAATAGATTTTGGTTCATGACTGGACTAGAAACCTTAATTCTTGGCCTCATCTTTGCCATAACGGATAATTTCATGGATCATCCACCACATTCTCCTGAAATTATTTCTGAGGTAAATAAGCCTATTTATTCAATGATATTGATATTTATTGGATTGTTCGTTGTAGTAGTTTGTAACAACGAATTAAAAGGGAAGCTAAGATTAATAGTTACTTTTCTGCTTTCGTTTGTGTGGCTTTTCTATTCAATTATATTTTTGATTCATGATCTATTTGCACCTGTGTTTGTTCCACACCTGGACACGATATTAGTTTGCGCTGTCGCCATCCGAATAACTGCTGAAGCTATGTGGGGTGATACCAGGTGACTGACCTAATTAAAATTATTGTATCTGCCGTTGGTGGTGCTATTGTCGGTGGTTTCTTCAATGTTTGGCTTCAACACGTTAAAAATCAAGGTGGTAATGAAAAAGTCTATGCTGAATACTCTGAAGATATGTATCAAAGAACCAAAAAGGCAATGGACGAACGTGACGATTTAAAGCAGCAAGTTATTGAAATGCGAGTTCAAATTTCTGAACAAAGTAAAACTATTAAAAAACAAAGTAAGGTAATCGACGGCCTTACAGCTCAAGTCGAAAAATTAAGCACTCAATTTAAATCAATGGAGGATAAAAATGAAAAAAAGTAAATTAACATTAGATGTCCACTCAAAAGCGTGGTGGGTATCTCTAATCTCTTTGATATTAGTGTTTGGTCAACAAATTGGCCATTTATTTGGTTGGGAAATCACATCTGACCAAATTAATCAAATTATGGGAATAGTAAACACTATTCTATTGATTGGTGGTTCACTTGGGTTGATTACAGACACATCTAAAGGGAGTACTAACAGTAATACTCCCACGGAAGTTAAAACACCGGCTTATTCAAATTCAACAAATTTAAGGAGGAACTAGCATGACTAAATATTTTGCAGACATTTCGAGCTATCAAAGAGATGATTTAGCATTCTTCCAAAATTTTGTAAATTCAGGTGTTCAAAGCGTTTTGATCAAAACAACTCAAGGAAGCGCTAATGGATCTAATTATTTAAGTCCTAAAGCACTAACTCAAACTAGGAATGCAATTAAAGCTGGCATGAACGTCGGATTCTATCATTATTTCTTGGCTATTAGTGTTACTGATGCAATCAATGAAGCAAAATTCTTTGAACAATCGGTTACTAATTTAGGTTATGGAAAAGATACACCGCTTTGCGTTGATGTTGAGGATCCATCATTAAATACGTCGGCAGTAGCAAGCTATGTTGATACTTTCATTAATTACCTTGAAACACAAGGCTATACAAATGTGTTCCAATACAGTATGGCAAGCTGGTTCAACCAAGGCATTTTAAACGCTAACAAGCATAGAACTTGGGTAGCTTCTTATGGTTCTGCAGATTGTGGAACCCGAGGCAATATCATTGGTTGGCAATACACATCGAAATGGGGTGGTAGTTCTCAAGATATGAGTTATGATTGGGGAATTTTTGATAAACAGCCAACTAAAACTGAAGCAGTCACACAACCTACAGTTGAACCTGAAAAGTCAAAGGTAGAAAATGTCATTAAGCTAACTGAACAAACCCATTCAGTGGATAGATTAGGCATTGAACGACCTGAAACATATGATGCAGGCTCAACTTGGAAAAGTTCTGATATTGTAATGATCAACAACGAACCTCACTATCAAATTGCTACCGATATTTTCGTGCCAATCTCTAAGACCACTTTTAAAGATTTAATCACTGTTAAATATTTGGACGATTCACCGGCACCTGTCTTTGATAGTAAGGGAAACCGAGTACAGAACGCGTCTGTCAGCACTGGTAAATCCTTCAAAACCGCTGGATTCAAAGTCATCAATGATATTCCGATGGCTAAGATTGCTACTGATCAATTTATTCCGTTCGAATATACTTCTGGCTCAAAATTTGAATAGTTTGACATTTAGATTAATCGTAGTAGTATAACAAACATTATATTTCAAGGAGGTAAACATATGAAATATCGTGTTCAATTAGACATGGTTTCACAATTGTTTACCGTTTCAGATAAAGACAATTCAAGTGTTTCAGCAAACGGTAAGACAATTTTAGAAGCCGTGAACAAACTTCAAAATAAATAAAAAAGCCCATCATCTATTAATTTAGGTGGTGGGTTTTTTTGTTTGTCTAGAAATAATTAAAAAAGTCTTTACATTATACGTATAAGCGTATATAATATAATTGTAAAGAGATAAAGGAAGAAGATTAGAAATGGCAAAAGTTTCAGCTGCACAAAGAAAAGCCAGCGATAAATGGGATCGGAAAAATAAAGAGCGAAAGCAGTATATTAATCGAAGATCTACTGCCAGAAATTTTATAAAAAATCAAGCTACTAAAGAGGATGTAGATGAATTTAAAATCCTATTAAAAAATAGAGAAAAAGAGTTATAATTCTCTTTACATTATACGTATATGCGTATATAATAGAACTTGTAAAGAGATAGAGATAAAAACAAAGGAGAACATAAAAATGACTGTTAAATTTGATGAAGTAGACGCTAAGAATTACGATGTATTGGTAAACGAGAACGATTACGGAAAGCTTACATTTGATGAAGAACAAGGCGCTTGGGTTCTATGGCCTAATTCAATTGATGACGGTGTTACATATTTTGAGGATCTCGAAGAGACAAAAGAAGCCATTGCTGATGAAATTAAGGATTATTCAGAAAATAACTAAATTGTTCTTACGCTAGATGTTTTACCGTTTATGGGTAGAAAAACATAATAAAAAGTAAGACTTTGCGCATATTTTGCGCATATTTCAAATGGGAATTGATATATAGGCTTTTTAAAATCCTGTACTCTCCTTAAATAAGCAATTTTAGAACACTTCTAAGTGTTCTATTTTTTTACCTTAAAACGCTAAAAGTACCGATACAATAGGGATAAGGGAAACTTTTTTATTTTAAAAAAATATAAACATTTTCTAATATATTCTAGCAATAGAAATTCTATTGTCCCACAGTTGTCCCAATTGTCCCAATCTAGCATGTTTTGGGACAATTACTGTTATATCAACGTTTACTTAGACAATTCATTTAAAGCATTAATAGTTTTATCTTGCTGTTCAATATTTTGTTCTTTTAATAAATGTTCATATGCACGCATGGTAATGGCTGTATTTTTATGTCCTAGCAATTCTGAAACGTATTTAATCTGAACACCCTTAGACAATAGATACGAGGCTAGGGTATGACGTAGGCCATGTGTGGCTATCTGCTGTTTACGAGGTATGTTTATTTCATCTTGAATTAAAGTAAGGGTTTTAATACAACCTGTATCACTTGGAATCTTGCAGTCGAATGATTTAAAAACTGCATTTTCAGGATCACGATACTTGTTAGCAAGTTGCCATTTAGATTGTTCGAGTTTTAGTTGTTTTAGAATTATAGATAGTTCTGGCAATATAGGAACTGTTCTAATAGAACTAGGAGTTTTAGTCCTAGGTACAATTTTCTTTTCTTTTTGGTAATCATAAATGTTTTTAACATATAGTTCTTTCTTTTCAAAATTAACATTATCCCAAGTCAAACCACCGATTTCTTCAAAGCGCAATCCAGTGTAAGCACCGGTTAAAATCAAGTAGTAGGTAATTGCAGAATAAGATTTGTTTTTGTCAGCATAATCAATTAATTTTTTAAAATTATCAATGGATAAAAATTTTACTGCACGTTTTTTACTGGGAGCACCATTGATTGTTACTTTACGAGTGAAGTCGGAATAAATGATTTGATCGTCAATTGCGTCTTGAATACATGAACGGATTATTGAGTTAGTTTTTTTACAAGTGACCGTTGAACGCGTTTTTTGATAGTCATTCATAAATGTTTGATAGTCCATTTTAGATATGTCAGTTATTTTTGTATCAGGGAAGTAGTTATCTATAACTTCCGCAATATTGTTAAAACGGTTCATGGAAGAATAGCCAACGTTTGGCTTTTTATATACTTCAACCCATTTTTTATAATAATCATTGATAGTAACATCTTGTTTATCAAGACTAGATCCATGACGCATTTGTATTTCCATTTCTTCTGCGGCGTGACGTGCCTCTGTTTTGGTAGAGAAACCACCCTTAACATATCTTTTATTATTGCCTTGTTTATCTTGGTAACCAATTTTGTATCTATAAGATTTACCATGCTTTTCTATCGTTGCCATAATAAAGACCTCTTTAAGTCGTTTTTGGGCAAAAATAAATAAGCCTACTTGAGACTTAGATTTATTTTTGTTGTTTAGCCGATTATTCGTACTGATTATTAATATCTCTTTCAACACGTAATCTAAACTCAGCACTAATCTTTTTGTTTTTAGATTTATCCTTGGAATAGATGCCTTTGTTATTAAGAGCAATTATTGCAACAGTTTCAATGGATTCAATTTGATCGCCAAAATTATCTAAAGCAGTTCCCGTTTGAGAATAACTTAAATCAGAATTACCGGTCATCTCATCATCAACCTGATTTAACAAGGTACTTCCGATATTTCCATTGCCTTTTGCGTTAGCTTGTTTGGCTAATTTTTGTTCAGCATTAATTGAAAATTCAGGGAATCCACTATCACCGTATATTTTACTATCTGGAAGTGTCTTAGGATTATCCTCTGTGACTTGAGCTAAATAATATTCATAGCCATAGTTTATTTTTGCAACCAGCTGTTGTTCATCTGATAGTGTATTGTATTGGTCAATAGTAACGTGTGTATCACCATATTTCTTAAATGGCGCAAAGCTATAAAATAGGTATGATCCTACAAGGACCACAACCAGTGTAGATAAAATACATACAATAACTTTTTTCTTCTTAGACCAGTTCTTCATAATATTTCCCCCAAAGTATTAAATGAAATACAAAATAATTAATATTGGTATCGTAATGAATATAGTTAACATACATCCTATATGTGACATATTGCTTCCAGTTTTATTTAAGCTATCACTAGCCGATTGTAAACTGTTGGCAGCTTTACCCCAAGCGTTGTTATTTGCTAAGTATATTCTCTGCTGCTTACCTAATTCTTCTGGCGAAATTTGTACTTGTATTCCGCACTTTGGGCAAGTGGTTTCATTATGAAGCAATGGATATCCACACCTAATACAATGTGGATGAAAATCAATTAGTGGATCAGGCTTATTTTTGTCGTCTTTACTAAGATTAGCAAAAAGAATTGCTATTAATGCAACCGCAAGTATTACTAACAGTATGGCAAATTCTATAATTAATCCGAACAGAAATTAAAAAGCCCAAAGCAATCACTTACAATGGTAGTAGCTAATTCCAACCAATATAGGGAGTGATTACTTTGGGTACATCTACTTTATCACGTTTTCAACGTGGCGCACTAGCACAACTGGTCAATGAGGGGAATAAATCTTACCAAGTAATGGCTGACGCCTTAGGCGTCACCAAAGCTACGATTAGCTATGAGTTGGACCGGGTTAAACCTTATGATCCAGAATTAGCTCAGCAAGATGCAGATCGCAAAAGGCGGAATTGCGGTCGTCGTTCGATGCTGACGGCAGCATTAGCGACTTTAATTACCAATCACTTACGATTAACCTGGTCACCAGAAACCATTGCGGCCGCTTATAACTTGAGCACTGCGTCAATTTATAATTGGCTTAATCGTGGCTGGCTCCCCTTCAAATTGACTGATCTACCCAATCGGAATGTCCGCCAGCACCGAGTGAGCGAAAATCGTGGGAAATTTACAAGTGGGACTTCCATCGAACAACGGCCAACAACTGTTAATCAACGGTTAGCTTTTGGTCATTGGGAAGTAGATACGGTGCTTTCTAGTCGAGGTGAGTCACGATCATGTCTGGTTACATTCGTAGAACGTAAGACCCGACTTCTATGGGCCATCAAAGCCCCTAATAGAACGGCTAAGGCTCTAAACACCGCCTTTGGCAAGTTTATGGGGGCCTTCGGTCCCCAAGTAAAATCCATTACTGTTGATCATGGTAAAGAGTTTGCCAATTATCAGGCCTTAGAACAGGATTATCAGATCAAAGTTTATTTTTGCCATCCATATTCACCATGGGAGCGAGGTTCCAATGAATATTTTAATAGACGGTTACGCTGGTTCTTCCCGAAAAAGACCAATTTTAGCCAAGTAACGACTGATGAGATCCTAGCAGCACTTGAACTAATTAATCAACGACCATTAAAAATACATCATCAACAGACTGCCATTGAAAGATTCCGGGCTTGTTCGGATTAAACTTGTAATTTGCCGTATAAAAAACATTATGTTTCCCCCATAAGATATATTTAATCAATTTAAGTATATCAAAAAGGGATGTATTAAAAGCTAATTCATTACCATTTTCTTCTTTACTATATATTCGTATCTTAGAGGAATGCAGAATTGTTGAAGGAACATAATGTAGTTATTAAATTGGATGTCATTATCACGACAATACTGTAGTAGTAAATCGATTGCTACCCTATTAGCAGCTCCCTCAGAACTAATCTTTCCAGTATTTGAGTGGTCATACATGTAGCAAGTATCACCGTTGAGCATATGACCAATTTCATGAGCTACCATCATTGGTAATTCTTCTTGCTTGTACCAATTCGTATTAATGAACATCATGTTTCGCTCCGGTATAGCTAAAGAGGGCCAGTCTGAATCTATTCCATTAAGTAATTCAAATCCTATGTGGTGATATAATGCGTAATTGAGCAAATATGTTGTAACATCACCCATATATTATTTTCCCCCATCTAAGATACGTCTAATCATTTCTAATTCTTCTGGTGGTATTTCTCTACCACCATAGCTCATGACTGTACTCTCCTTATTAGAATTAAATAATTATTTGAAGTACATATTGTACGGATGAGTGTGTAAAAGAAGGGATGCCCTTAAAAAAGGGGTCTCTTTTTTTATTAATTCTTGAATTTTTTAGTAAACCATCATAGAATGTAATCGTTTACAATAGGAGGGCTGAAATATGAAAATGAAAAAAGAAATCGTCTTTTTTCTCTCTTTAAGTCTCTTTATGTTATTTGGTATTAAGTCACAATCTGTACAAGCGGCTGAAACCGATACATATCAAACTAGTAAGAGTAGCTATAAAACAGTGATTAACACTAGAGATAGTATGGTTAAGCTCTATGCAAAAGGTAACGATGGGGTTTTTAGAATAATTAGTAATAGAGTTCTGGGGCCATCATCTTCATGGGCAACAGATAAGCAAGTTTACAATGGTGTAGAAGCTGATGGAACTCATGCGACCCTTTATAGAGTTGCTACAAACGAATGGATGGCAAATAATTCCGATGGAACAGCTTTTGGATTTGAAGTAAGACTTCAAAATTTACCGGGACAAGTAGATAATTATCCACCATCAGATGCTAAAGTGATTACTGTGAAAAATGGCGTTAATGCACCTATTTATGATTCCTATGGACATAAGACAGATAAAACCTTACCTGCTAATAGTTCATGGTTAACAGACAGATACTATTCTTATGGTTCAGGTATACCATTGAATTTTGTGGCCTATAGAATTGGCAATAATCAATGGTTAAGTCTTGAAGATATTAATGTAACTGCAAGTTACTAGACGTACTCAAAAAGGTCGTATTTCATATAGAGATACGGCCTTTTGAATATTATTTATAATTACCGTTATAAAAGTAATCGTTAAGTTTGTAGTTCAAGCGATTATCCCAATAAACAGGGGATTGCATCATTAACTCATCATTTTGTGAAACAAAAGCAGGGTACGGAACTTTGTGCTCTAAAGTCTTAGCCGTGTAGAGAAAATCGGGATCTTTAACTCTATTCATATTGGATTGATAATTAGCAATCATCATGAACATCACTAATGCGTAGGAAAGAACAATTCCACTCATAATGATTTTAAAAATTTTATGAGTCAAAGTGGTCATGTCGATAATTGCGATGGCTTTGTTGACATAAATAATTCCTAGAATATACAAAAAGACAAATGAACTAAAATATTCACGAATAAAGATCGGTGACAAGATGAATAAAAAAGGAATGAATAAGGCAACTGTGCTAAACAAATAAAAATAAGTGTCATAATTTTTAAGGACTAACAACGTGGACGCAATTAAGAAAAGATAAAATAGTATTCCAAATAGGCCATCAATTAAAGCAAGCTTATGATTTACTTGAAAAAATTGATAGTTAATATAGTTAATTTTACAATTCAACTTGAGATATAAATTAACTGATAAATAGTAAATTATAAAGAAGACAGCGGAAATAATAATAAAATATTGAATTCGCTTACTTTTGACTTCTTTTAAAGCAATAACAATCAATGATAAGCAGATTAGAGTGATAATAAAATAATTAAAAGTGATTATCCAAAAATGTGTCGTATTAACATAACTTTCAAAGTATTTGTCCAGTGAAAATGAAACTTTGCGATATTCATTTCTACTGAAGTAATAGGCTGGATTGACAAACATGAAAATCGCAGAGGACACGGCACCAAGTGTATATGCATAAACAATATTTTTTGATAAATTATTATTCTTACGTTTGTTCCAAATTTTAATGAAATATATAGATAGAAGGCCGACAAAAATTTGATAAAGCGTCATGTGTTCGACAAATAAACCACCTATAAATGACATGAGAAAGAAAAAAGCTGTAGGCGAACTGTAATTGGTTTTAATATACTTTTTGAACATGATACAGTAGAGCAATAGTAGGGTAATCGGTGGTAAATAATTGACGAATCCAGCAAACCACATGAAAATACTTTGAATATAACCAGACTGTAAAGTGATAAAGAAGGCTAATGCCATAGTCAAAGATACTCTAGTACGGCCAGTTAAGTACCATAAACACCAAATAAAGATCGTAATGATACCAGCGTAAAAGATTGCCGCAAAAATTGAACTGTGCATGATTAAAATTTCTAAAAGGTTACCTAAATAACGTCCATTAGAGCTGCCACCAAATGAAGAGTCTAATCCATAGAAATGATGTGTTAGTAAATAGTGTCCCGGCTTGCCCCACCAAAAGAAATCGTCACCAGCTGGAATAATTAAGAATGACGTAATGAGAAAATATAAGTATAAAATTGAAAAAATAACTTTATTATTTAGATGAAATTTGAAAGACCTATTCATGAATAAACACTCACCCCAGTTTAAAACCCATAGCTTATGTATATATTATGATGTGGATGATAAGTTTTCAATAAGTTATAAATAATTTTGCTTAAATAAATATATAAAAAGACATCAATATTTGCTTATTGATGTCTTTTTGTACACTGAACTTATTATTTTCTTAAAGGCTTAAAATTAATTATTCGACATTATTTAATTATTAATTTAATATAGCTACACCAATTGTTAAATATGTAGCAAATAATATCCAAATTAGATAAGGGATTAGTAAGTTACTGGCAAGCCGATTGATCCGTCTAAAAAATACGATACACAGAAAAACGACAATATCTAATATTAAAATTATTATTAATCCCCAAATGTAATGTTCATTGAAGAAAACAATTGACCAAATAAAGTTAAGAAGTAGTTGTAGCCAAAAGAGAATTGATGATACTGTTTTCACACGCTTAGGAGCCCGATTTGAGAAAATAATTAGATAACCTGCGACCGCAATTAAAAAATAGAGTATCGACCAAACAATACCGAAAACATAGTCTGGTGGCGACAATGGTGGTAGATTCAATACATTATATTTGAGTTTTATGTTACCAGCAAAAGCTGAAGATAAGCTCCCCAACAATTCAACGATGACTATAAAGATTATTAAAGAGAATATCCCTTTTTTGATACCTAACTTTTCCATGATCCGCCTCCTCTAAGTTTTTATTAATTGTATTAAATTGAGGAGTAAATTTACAAGGAAAGAACAATTTGATATTTGCAAGTAAAGGAGCATTAGAAATAGATGATTTTTTCATAATGGTGGAGTAATAAATAATTGATTCTAATCTAAGCAAGCGCTATCATAAATACGAACTGGATAGTAAATGAGTGATTGGGATCACTTTGGAAACATGTAGGAACTACGTGAACCTACTTAGTCCGTTTAGTTTGATGAGGACTGAGTAGGCTTTTTTGTGTAAAGATTAAAAATATTTGGTGAATTGTATTATGCGTATTACTTGAAGGAATAGCATTTAAAAGATTATTGTTACCGTGAAAATATCACTATGTTATGTATAGTTTCGGGAGTGAAAATCATGGAATATGAACAGATGGATAAGCAAATTATTCAAGGTGTGGGTGGAAAAGAAAACGTCAAATCTGTTATTCATTGTGCTACACGGTTGAGATTTGTTTTATATGATGAGTCAAAAGCAGATGATAAAAAAATCGAAAATATTCCAGGAATCCTGCAACTGGTTAAACATGCCGGACAGTATCAGATTGTCATTGGAGGACATATTGAGGACGTTTATAACAAGTTAATTGATATGTTAGATTTTGACGATGTGTCTAATAATTCGTATAATCCTCAGAAACTCTCAAAGAAGCAAAGTTCAGTGGACAAGTTGATTGAAACGGTTACAGGAATACTTTCTCCGGCAATTCCTTTATTGGCGGGGGCAGGAATGGGAAAGGTTCTGCTTTTAGTTCTAAATCTGATGGGTGTATTATCATCCAAAGGCCAAACTTATATTATGCTGAATCTGATATTTGACACTGGGTATTATTTTATGCCAGCTTTTATTGGATTCTCTGCCGCCAAGGTTTTTAAAACCAATCAAATTTTGGGAGCTTTTATCGGATTAGTGACAGTTAATCCTAATTGGGTAGCGATGGTAGCTGCTGGTAAGCCAATACATTTTTTAGGATTACCAATCGACTTAGTATCGTATTCTTCAACCTTTATTCCCGCTATCTTGTCAGTATGGGCTATGTCCTATATTGAGAAAATCGTTAAAAGAGTTACTCCTGACGTTATTAAGGTATTTGCGGAACCAATGTTAATCATCCTGTTTACAGCACCGCTGACTTTTTTAATCATTGGTCCTGTTGCTAATTTAATTTCTAAAGGTATCGCCAATGGCAGTATGTTTTTATATAACAGTGTGGGAATGATTGCTATCCCAATATTAGCTGGTCTTTATCCCTGGTTAGTTTCGATGGGAGTTCACAAGGCCCTGAGTCCAATTAGTATTCAATTGTTGATCTCTAAAGGTTACGATCCAATTGTTCGAGTAGCAGCTTTATGTTCAAATATGTCTCAAGCAGCCGCCAATTTAGCAGTTGGATTAAAAACTAAAAATTAAGAAGTTTGGCCTTGTCATCCAGTGCTACTGCGTATTTAGGTGGTATCACTGAACCGGCAATGTTTGGTGTTAATTTAAAATTAAAAAAGCCAATGTATGGTGCCATGATTGGTGGCGCTGTTGCCGGAATATTTGCCGGATTTATGAAAATGAAGGCATTTGTTTATGTCACACCTGGTCTGCTGAGTTTGCCTATGTGGGTTTCGAAGACTGAGAACTTCATATTACCCGCAATTATGACAATTGTAGTTTCCAGTTTAGTAACTTTTGTGGCTACTTGGTTGATTGGGTTTGAGGATCCGGTAGATGATCCGGATCTTAAATTTGAAAAAAATAACGCTAATAAACAAACTAATGCAAAACAAACACTCAAGAGTCCTGTTGAAGGAAAAGTAATTGCCTTGAGTAAAGTTAATGATAAAACTTTTTCCAGTGGCATTATGGGTAAAGGAATTGCGGTTATTCCTAATTCTGGAAAAGTGATTGCACCAACCGATGGTAAGGTGGTAGCGTCTTTTGCAACCGGACATGCCATCGGGATTCACCTAGATAATAATGCTGATCTGTTGATTCATATAGGAATTGACACGGCAGAATTAAAGGGAAAGTATTTTCAAACATTAGTTCAAAAAGGTGAACGATTTTCTGCTGGTCAGGAATTATTAAGATTTGATGTTGAAGGTATTAAGAAATCGGGGTATGACCCTACAGTTATGGTTATTGTACTCAATAGTAGCGATTTCCTAGAAATATCACCAATTCCTGAAGTGGAGAAGGAGGTTACCATAAATAACAATTTGTTGATGTTAGCGTAGTAGGAGGCTCTTATGAAAAGTTATCAGATTGATCCTGATTTTCTATGGGGAGTTGCTACGTCTGCCAACCAAGTGGAAGGTGGTTGGAATGAAGACGGTAAAGGAATGTCAATTGCTGATTGTTTAAGATATCGTCCCCAATTGGATGTCACTAATTATAAAGCTACTAATTCAATAAGTAGTAGACAAGTTAAAGAAGCCATGTCTGATCTTTCGACGAAAAATTGGGCTAAACGCCATGGTGTAGATTTCTATCATAATTATCATGAAGATATTAAGCAATTGGCCGCTATGGGTATTTCGGCTTTTAGATTTTCAATCAGTTGGGCCAGAATTTTTCCCAATGGTGATGACCAAGAACCTAATCAAGCCGGGCTAGATTATTATCTAGACCTAGTTAAAGAAATGAATAAGTACAATATTGAACCAATTATGACGTTGTCGCATTATGAAATTCCTTTGAATTTAGTTTTGAATTACGACGCCTGGTATGATCGTCGTGTGATTGGTTTCTTTGACAGATTTGCCAAAACGGTCATTGACTATTTACACGATTATGTAAAATATTGGATTCCTATTAATGAAATTGACAGCATCGTCCGTCATCCGTTTTCATCAGCAGGTTTAATCAAAGATCGGTTCCCTAATAAAAATTTTAAAAATGTTATTTATCAAGCAATGCACAACCAATTTGTGGCTTCGGCAAGAATCATCAAATATTGTCATGAAACTTATCCTGATTTAAAGATTGGTTGTATGATCACTAGTACAATGGTCTATCCATACAATAGTGATCCAAGAAATGTTTTGAGAGCTACTGAAATCATGAGAAATGTCTATGCTTTTAGTGATATCCAAATTAGAGGTCAATATCCTAAGTATCTTTTGAAGAAGTTAAAAGAAGAAGATATTAAAATCGAAGAAAAAGCAGAGGATGCGGATCTAATTAAAAGAAATACGGCCGATTTTATTGCTTTTAGTTATTACTCATCGGTTTGCACAGCCTATGATACAAGTGGTTTACAGGTAACTAAGGCTAATCGAATCAATGGAGTTTATAATAAGTATCTTCCTGAAAGTGAATGGGGTTGGCAGATTGATCCGATTGGTTTGAGACTTTCATTAATTAAACTTTATGATAGGTATCAAAAACCACTATTTATTGTAGAAAATGGTCTGGGTGCTTCAGATGTCTTAATGAGTGATAAAAAAGTTCACGATGACTATCGTATTTGTTATTTACGAGATCACATTCATCAAATGCTAATTTCCTTAGTTGAAGATGGAATTGAACTAATTGGCTACTGTGTCTGGGGTACTACCGATATGATTTCTGCTTCATCTAATCAAATTTCCAAACGTTATGGATTGATTTATGTAGATTTGGATGATGAAGGTAATGGAACTTACAAGCGTTATAGAAAAGACAGTTATTATTGGTATAAAAAATTGTTATCCTTTGGAAATAAGATCCCAATGTCTTTTTTTGATGAACCATTAACGCATGTGAATGAATCAGCTGTTAGTTAGAATGGATGTAAGCTGATTCCTGAGACAACTTTTAAGAGAGGGTATAATGAATAAATCGTCTCTCAAAAGGAAGGAATTTTTACATGCCAACTCGTTACGACAAAGAATTCAAACAAAACATCATCAACCTATATAAGCAAGGCGAATCAGCTGCCCAACTGGCCAGAGAATATGGCATTGGCTATTCAACCGTTCATAAGTGGATCCAGGGCCAAGCCAAAACTCAATCCGGTAAATTGCCAGACGAAATTAAAGCGATGGAAAAGCGGCTGGCTTCCCTGTCTGAGGAGAACGAAATCCTAAAAAAAGCCCTGGGCTTCCTTGCGCAGAAGTAACCAATATTTTTGATTACATTCACCAAGAAAGCCATCACCACCAGGTAACTAAGATGTGCCGAATCCTCGGTGTTTCCAGAGCTCAGTATTATCGTTATCGATCCCCAAAGCCTTCAAAACGCCGGGCCGAAGATGCGGACTTAAAACAACGGATTCTGCGGATCTTTGCGGAATTTAAGCAGCGATACGGTGTTATGAAGATCCACCATGAATTGAATCTGGAACTTCAACCACTGCAGCGTCGGTGCAGCCCAAGACGGATTTCCCGGCTCATGAAGGAACTGGATATCCACTCCGTTACCGTCAATAAATGGAAAGCGGCTTCGGCTTCCAAAACCAAGGTTGAACAGCGTCCCAACTTGCTTAAGCAGGATTTCTCGACCACTGGTTTAAATCAAAAATGGACCGCTGATATGACCTATATTCAAACGAAGCGTAATGGCTGGTGTTACTTATCAACCATCATGGATCTGCACTCAAGACGAATTATCGGCTATTCATTCTCAAAAAAGATGGATACTGATTTAGTCTTAAAGACCCTGGAAAGCGCGGTTAAAAATCGAACCATTACTGGGGACCTGATTATCCACACAGACTTAGGATCACAGTACACCAGCGATGATTACAACCAACGGTTAACAGAACTACATATCCGCCACTCTTACAGCCGTAAGGGGTGTCCATACGATAATGCACCAATGGAATCTTTTCATGCTTCCCTCAAAAAGGAATGTGTTTATCCAGTGCCGGTCTTTGAGAATTATGAAACTGCCGCTGCTGTCCTTTTTGAATATGTGCATGCTTTCTACAATAGGAAGAGAATTCATAGTTCACTGGGCTACCAGACCCCCTTACAAGTTGAAATCGCAACACTTGCGAGCCAAATGGCCGCCTGATTTAATGCTTTCCAGGGTTCAAATAAGTTATTAATCACGATTAATGATTTATTTGAGCTGTGGAAGGTAAACGCGGTTCTGAATGTCTCTTAAAACCTGTCTCAAATATTGACTTCAATCCACAGCCCCTATTAAGAGATTCAAGTAAAGGAAGATATACCTTGAATACTTAATAAAGGCTGTTTTTTTAATTATATGTTACTGAATTCTTGTTCTTCATCTGAATGAACATTATTGTGCTTATGTTTGATTTTCATCTGATTGGATGCGGACACTTGATGGACAACAAAACTACTATCATTCGTATGCGGATGAACAATAAAAAAATCGCAAATAATCATTGCCGAAGTGAAAAAGATGTTTAACCTAATTATCTTTTTTAGATGTTTTTTCAATTATTACTCCTAATTTTTTTAACTATTATATCCAGAAAAAGGAAAACTAGTTATTTTAGAGCTTAAAAAAAGACACTGCCGAGGAGCAGTGCCGTTAAGTTAGAAGAATTATTCTATAGAAGGATTGTACTATTGAGAATATAATATTATTGCATATTTTGGGTTTCTTCCAACAAACTTATTATATTACAACTTATAGATAAAAGTACGTTTATATAAAAAATAAATAAAATAATAACTATTATACTTATAATCAAAAAAATCTTTGTAATGAATACTTTTCATCAGCTTTGTTGAGAACTTCTTACCATTATTTGTTCTGATTGTAACAAGTATCCGATATGTAAATAGGTTAAAAATGTTAATTATTCCTGAACTTGGTAAAATCTAGCTAAAGATATCAAGATGTCTTGTTAGGAGGTGCTAAAATCATGTTTAATCGAATTCTTGTAGCTATTGATGGAAGTAAAAATTCATATGATGCCCTGCGTGCCGCAATTACCTTAACTAAACAATTTAATTCGAAACTATTTTTAGTTTCAGTCGTTAATACGGCTAATTTACCAGTGAATGTAGGTGTCTCATACGCTCCTGGACTAACTCATGATTTAGAAGAAGATGCTAAGACCGATCTACAAAAAGCTGAGGACCTCGTGAAGAAAGCCGGCTTGGCTTGTCAGGTAGAACTTTTAAATGGCGAACCTCGTTCAGAACTAGCTCATTTTCCTAAAGATAAAACAATCGATCTGATCGTTATGGGTAAAACAGGCTTAAACGCCTTAGAACGTGTCTTTGTCGGATCAGTAACACGTTATGTTTCAGAACATTCAAAAACTAATGTTTTAATGGTTGATTAGGAAATTAAGCATCGAATATATTTTTACTCATTTCAGGTAATTAAAACAGCACTTATTGGGAAATATATATTGTACAGAGACTCAAAGTCGTGTGCATTATATATTCTGAATAAGTGCTGTATTTTTATATTAAATGCGAATCATTTATTCTTTAACATTTCTTGAACAGTGGATTCATTATGTGCTAACCAACCACAGGCACCAGCAGCGATAGCACCAACTAGGTCATCCAAAAAGACATTGATTTTTCCAGTAGATTTATCGTTCAGTTTGGCCAAAATTCCATGTTTCAATTTATCGACATAACCGTAGTTAGTAACGGAAACGGAACCATACAAACTAGCTAAAGTAATAGCCATATTTTCATCAATACCATAAGTTGACTCATCAGTACGCATAATACGTTGCATAGGTCCAGATAGTAGCCCCTTTTCGGCTAGAACATCTAATTCGATACCGGTCATAATAGCATTTTGTGCTTCACGTTTATGTAGCACTTTTTTGATGGCGTGAATAGCTATTTCGGTATTTAGACCGGGAATGTAATCTTTTTCCAAAAAAATAACAATTTCAGCAATGTCATCTAATTGCACACCACGATCGTTTAAGTTTCTAATAATATGTTCAAAATATTCTTTGTCTTGTTCCTCAAATGATACCAAAATTAAAATCTCCTTATTATTTATTTGCATCCCATTCAGCTTTAAATTCATCTAGAAAATCCAGCATATATTGATGACGCCCTTGGGCAATTTTTTTAGCAGTAGGAGTGTTCATCATGGCAGTTAATTTTAACAATTTTTCATAAAAATGGTTGATAATAGTTTCGTCGTTTAAATTACGATATTCAGCTTTTGTCATTTTTTCACGCGGTTTGATAGCTGGATCGTAGATAGTTTCGGAATTGTTCCCTCCATAATAGACAGCTCTCACGATACCAATGGCACCAATAGCGTCTAGTCGGTCGGAATCTTGTACGATTTGTCCCTCTAAAGATAATTTGGGAGGATTGTCTAGTGACTTGCTGAATGACAAATTGTGAGTAATATAGAGGATTTCGCTAATTTGTTCATCAGTCATGTCCAAACCCTTTAGGAAATCATAGATTTCTTTCTCTAATTTAGCTGGATCAGAGACTAGTTTATCGTCAGCTACGTCATGTAAGTAGGCCGCGGCCAGCGTAATCAGATGATCGGCAGGCTCTTTTTTCAAAATTTGTTTAGCAGTCCTAATAACCCTTTGGATATGATCAAAATTATGACCGGTTGTGTCTTGTTTCATCTTATTAAATGAGTACTTACGAATGGCACTTAGTTTTTCTTCGTCTGTCATCAAATCAATCCCTCTTTAAATGAATAACTATATTGTCACACAAAAGGGTTTGTATTTAAAATAATACCGAAAATTTCAATAACAAGTTAGCCACTTGGACAAAATAAATTGAATCCAAGTGATATCAGTATTTGAAGTTTATAAATATGTCTTTAAGCGCCACAGGAACTAGCAAAGAGTTCTTGTGGCGTTTTATAGTTCAATAACTTTCTAGGCATATTGTTGAGCTTAAATTCTATGTCTCTTATTACTTTTGGGCTGACTGTATCCAGTGACAGCCCTTTGGGCAAGTCACGACGTATCATTCGATTATGTACTTCATTTGTTCCACGTTCACAAGATGTATATGGGTGTGTGAAGTAAACATCCGCAACGCCAGCCATATCAGATGATAGATTAGAGAACTCAGGGCCATTGTCTGCAGTGATTGAATTGATAAGATCACCATAGTTCTTTATGATCTCTTTCATAGCATAATCTACAGAGTCGGCATCTCTACCGTCAATAAGTCTCATTATTTCAAAGCGTGTCTTACGCTCTATGAGCGTTAAGACGACACTCTCATGGCCATTTCTTTTGCCCACAATCGTGTCTATCTCAAAGTCCCCAAAGGATTCTCTGCTATCAACACTTTTAGGGCGTTTCTCAATACTACGACCAAGTAGACGCTTATGCTTTTTTGAAGTATGTTGCTTAGTCGGTCTAGTTGACTTTTCTACCAGATCAATATTCCGGATTTCAAGTCGTTGTTCATCAATATATTTGTAAAGTGTAGTAGTACAAACCATTTCATCTACTAAGAATAATTCTTCGTTCTTAGCTCGTCCAACGGCCGTATCAGGTGACCATCCATTATCTATGAACTGGCTTACAAAGAAGCCTAAAAAGGCTGTGACTTGGTCGAATTTAGAAGGACGATGGCAAAGCTTACGGTTCTTTACATACTTTTGATGTGCAGTGTCAGGAAAGTAGCAATTCAAGTGTTGAACTTTACCATTAACTTTCTTGATCTGCTCAACAGTACCTCTGTTAATTTCATTATTAATAGTCTGAGGTGAAACGCCGATAGCTTTAGCTATCTGGCGATTCGAGTAGCCAATTGAATGAAAGGAAGCAATCTTTCCACGTTCAATTTCAGTTAAATGATGTCCTTTAGGACGATTTATGATATTCTGTTCTAGCACCAAGACGAAAAACCTCTTTCATTGTTTGTGTGAGAACTCCAATGATACCTGATTTTTACGTCTTGGTGTTTTTATTTTGTCATTTTTCTAAAGTGGCTAACTTGATTATAAAATTCGCCAAAATGATTTGTTAGGGAAATGGTCAATTATTTTTTTCTATCCTGCTGATTTTTCATTTGTTTGTCCTACAGAATTAAGTGAGTTGCAAGACTTGTATGAAGAATTCAAAACTGCTGGAGCTGAAATTTACTCAGTCTCAGTTGATAGTCAGTATTCACATATGTCTTGGGCAGAGACAACGGAAACTATTGGTAAAATCCAATATCCAATGTTGTCAGATCAAAAACATGAGTTGACAGACTTTTTCAATATGATTGATGAAACTAGTGGTCAAGATTATCGTGGTGTCTTTATCGCTGATCCAAAGGGAATTATCAAGTCATACACTGTTAATGCTATGGGTGTAGGTAGAAATCCAAAAGAAATTCTACGAACCTTACAAGCGGCACAATTTGTTGAAGAACATGGTGATAACGTTTGTCCAGCAAATTGGCATCCCGGGGAAGATACAATTAAACCTAGCGGAGATTTGGTTGGTAAAATTTAATTCTATTTTACGAAGACATTCAATTACTTTGGATGTCTTTTTTATTTTGTTGCTCCGTTATAACTATATATAGTGATACGAAATCAAAAAAATCTATATCTTGTATCAAATGATAAATTCCTAATTTAGCAAGTGAGTTAAGCGCTTTACACCGATATGTCGTCAATATGCTCAAGAAACCATTTACCAAATTTAGTTCAATTGGTGGTATGATTTTAGCTGTCGGTTAAATTGATATTTTTTAGAAATACGGTTTAAGGGATAAATAAAAATTGACCATTTCAAAATATAAATGCCACAATCATATATTTTGGCAATGGTCCAAGAGGAGAAGGATAAATGAGTATATTTAATCCAAAATGGTATGTTGAACAAATGAAACATTGGAGTTTCAAGAGTTACATGCTATTAATGTTTGGCTTGGGGGCCATCACTGCATCAACACTTTCACATTCTATTAATGCAATTGCTGTTTGGACATGGTTTGCGGCCGTTTTAGGTTTCACATGTACAGTTGCTATTACAAATGCAAAACCTTTAAATGGTGTTTTAGGATTAGTTTCAGCACTTATTTATATTTTTGTAGCTATCAATGCTAAGAACTTCTCTGATGTTGTTCTTCAATTAAGTTACATTATTTTGCTAGATATTCCTGTTTTGATCAGTCCACAATGGGCTAAGGATGCTGAAAAGCATATTCATGGTTTAACTGCTATTAAGTGGCTTTGGACAGCGTTATTTTTCTTTGCTTCATGGGGATTGCTTTATTTGATGGATACACATCTATTCATCAGTCCACGTCCAATTATTGATTCTGTAGCTGCTGCTATTGGATTTACAGGTGCACTTCTATGTACATTACGTTTCCGTGAACAATATTATTTCTGGACTGCTCAAGGTATTATGTCAATCGTTCTTTGGGGTGTTACCGCTACACAAGGTGATGCTAGTCCCGTTCTATTCTTGACATACATCATGTACTTCATGAATGATATGATTGCTTTCTTCGACTCACATATTCACTGGTTCCACAAAGATGCTACTGAAAACAGAGCTAAGAGTGAAGAATTGGCTAATAATTAATCTGTTTTTTGTTGCATTTAAATTACCAATTAGATTATTATTGTTGAACAATAGTAATCTAGAAGGGTAAATGAAACTGTGAAAAAATTTGTTAAAATCACTTTATCAGTCGTTATAGGCGTTACGTTATTTGTCGATGTAGCGGCTGGGGGTTACATGTTTAACTATGCATTTAGTAAGAGTGGGTACAGTAGTCAGATAAAGGGTCACTTGAGTAAGAACAGTCAATGGTTTTTGAGACAAAAACCGCAGATCTGGGAACAGACTACAAAAGACCATATAAAACTAAAGGCTCGATATTTACCTGCCGAGAAGGAAACCGCCAAAACAGTGGTTGTTGTCCACGGATTTGGTAGTGCTAGTAAATATATGGGGTCTTATGTCAGAATGTTTCACAACGCAGGATATAACGTTCTGGCGCCGGATAATCGTTCTTTTGGTATGAGTCAGGGTAAATACGCCGGGTATGGTTGGAAAGATCGAACCGATATGATGAATTGGATCAAACGACTTAATCGGAAATTTGGATCTGATTCACAGATTGGACTCTACGGTATCAGTATGGGTGCTGCAACAGTCATGTATACTTTGGGGGAACATCCTAAAAATGTTCGTTTTGCTATAGCCGATTGTGGCTATTCAACGATTTCCGGTGAGTTATCTTATCAACTAAAAGAAATGTTCCATTTGCCAAGTTTCCCAATTGTGCCTACAGCTAGCCTTTTTGCTGATTTTATGGCAGGTTATAATTTCTATCAAGCCAGCACTAAGGACAGTCTGAGGAATAATAAGGTACCATTATTTGTTATTCATGGTTCGAAAGATGATTTTGTACCAACTAAGAATGCTTATTTGAATTATGATTACACTAACGGTCCTAAAAAGCTTTGGATTGTTAAGGGTGCTAGTCATGCTAATTCCTATAGTAAGGCCGAGCAGCTTTACATTGATAAAGCAACGGATTTTGCTAATAAATATTTTAATTAAAATAATAGCCAGTAACTCGAGATGGGTTACTGGCTATTTGTGTTCTTATTCATGCTTTTGGTATATGATAATTTTACTAAACAAAGGTAGGTGATTGAATGCAAGAACAAGATGATTTGCGTTATTTTTTGAATCGAAAGCAAAAGTTTGATGTTCGTGCAGTATTGATCTTATTACATCAGGGTGAAGTCTTTGTTAGACAAGAGAATAGCAAGCAAGAATTGTATATCCTGCCTGGCGGAGCTGTTAAATTTAACGAAGAAAGTCAATCTGCTGCTGAGCGTGAGGCATATGAAGAACTAGGTTTAACCGATTTGAAGCTAGAATTTGCAGGTATCTTAGAAAACTTCTGGAAATTGAAGAGGATTGAATATCAACAATTGAATTTGATCTATCGTCAAGAAGTTAACGATGAAGTATATCATCAGCTACAACATTTGGATTACCAGAAATTTGATTTGCCCCCTAATTCTGATTTGAAGTGGGTTAGAGTTGATCAAATAGAAGATACTTTGCATCCGAAAGGAATTGCTAGAATTTGTTATCCAAAGGCCAAAGTACAGCATTTAATCAATCTTCAAAAATTTAATTTTTAAAAAATGATTCGTTATTGATTTTGTTATCGGTAACGAATTTTTTTTGTGAAATCCGATTGACTATGCAAAATGGGATGAATAATATTAAAAGTACGCTACCACGGTAAGCGCTTACTATATATAAAAGGGGGGATTTAGATGTCGATGATTGAAGTATCTAATTTAACAAAGGATTTTCGAAAAACTATTAAGTCACCAGGACTAGTAGGAGCCTTTAAATCATTGATTAAGCCAAAATATGAAACTTTTGAAGCCGTCAAAAATTTGAGCTTCGAGGTACCTAAGGGGGAAATTTTGGGCTTTATTGGTGCTAACGGTGCAGGTAAATCAACAACCATTAAGATGTTAACCGGAATCTTAACGCCGACTAGTGGATATTGCCGGATCAACGACAAAATCCCTCAAGAGGATCGTCAAAATTATGTTAAAGATATCGGGGTTGTTTTTGGTCAAAGAACCCAATTGTGGTGGGATCTACCATTGCGTGAAACCTATTCAGTTTTAAAAGAAATTTACAATGTACCTGACAAAAACTTCTATAAACGAATGGATTTTCTAAATGAAGTTTTGGATTTAAATGACTTCATTACTAGCCCAGTAAGAACCTTATCATTGGGACAACGTATGCGAGCCGATATTGCTGCCTCACTGTTGCATAATCCGAAGGTTCTATTTCTGGATGAACCAACAATTGGGTTAGACGTATCAGTTAAGGATAAGATCAGACATGCCATCGAACAGATCAATCAAGAAGAGCAAACCACAATCATTTTGACGACACATGATTTAGGCGATATTGAATTGTTGTGTAATCGTGTTTTCATGATCGATCATGGACAAGAAGTTTTTGATGGAACAATCAAACAATTGAAGAATCGTTTTGGACACATTAGAGAAATTGAGTTTGAATTGGTCAATGCGGAGGATGCGAATCGTCTAAACTTTTCTCAATTTGGTTCAGCTATTGAGTATTCGCAGAATGAAAAGAATGTTCGAGTTAAATTTGATAGTAGCAAAGTATCAGTTCCTGATGTTATCAGATTGACCTTGTCACAAGTTGACGTTCAAGATATCAGTGTTAAAGATGCGGATATAGAAGATATCGTTAGGAGGATTTTCCGAAAGGAGGCGGCCGAACATGACTAATTTCTTGAGAAAATATCGTCCCTTTGTATCAGCGGGTATCGAAGAGGCAATTGTTTATCGTGCTAATTTTCTGCTATTTGCGTTGGGTAATACTTTAGGCGCCTTTGTAACTTATTTCTTATGGAAAGCTGTCTTCCAATCGAGTACGAATTCAAGTTTAAGTGGGTTTACTTTTCCGGAGATGGTTTTGTATATCTTTTTGAGTTTCTTTACTGGAATTCTAACCTCAAGTGATGGTTCTAGTAGTGTTGGGGATGAAGTCAAAGATGGCTCAATTGCAATGCGTATCCTCAAACCAATCAGTTTTACGGCTAATTATTTTTATGAAGAAATTGGTAGTAAACTTATCGATGTCGGTGTTTTAGCAGTACCACTATTTGGTGGTATTTTAATCTATCAAATTGTTGGTACTGGGACACCAGTTCTTAATTTGGGCAATTTGTTATTGTACTTTTTCAGTGCAACAGTTGCATATCTAATTAATTTTTACTTTAATATTTGTTTTAGTTTCACCGCATTCTTTTTTCGGAATCTGTGGGGATCAAACGTTTTAAAAAATGCTTTGGTAATCTTCATGTCAGGATCATTAGTACCTTTGGCATTTTTCCCACCAGTCTTACAGAATGTTCTGAAAGTGTTGCCATTTTCATCATTACTATACACGCCGGTAATGCTGTATCTCGGAAAGTATAGCATGCAACAAACTATTTCTGTATTACTCCTACAAATCTTTTGGTTGATATTCTTTATTTTTTTAGCAAAAATCATTTGGCATTTTGCTATCAAACATTTGAGTATCCAGGGAGGTTAATATGAGAAGAGTATTACATCTAGAAAAAATTTTTATTTCACAATATTTAAAACAGACGATGGAATATAAGGCTGATTTTATCGTTGGAGTTTTGGGAGTTCTACTCAATCAAGTTTTAAATTTGATCTTTTTACAAGTTATCTTTAGTCAGGTACCTAAATTAGCCGGCTGGAGTTTACAACAGATTGTCTTTATCTATGGATTTGCCTTAATTCCCAAGGGATTGGATCATCTCTTCTTTGATAATCTTTGGATCGTTGGTCAAAAATTAGTTAGAAAAGGTGAATTCGATAAATATTTAACACGTCCTATCAATCCACTTTTTCACGTGCTAGTTGAGACCTTTCAAGTCGATGCTTTTGGTGAATTATTGGTTGGTGTTATCTTATTGGTTATGTCATCAGCTACAGTCCATTGGACTTTGTTAAAAGTGATTTTATTTATTGTTTCAATTCCATTTGCCACGGCTATTTATACAGCTTTAAAAATTGGTACTTCGGCCGCAGCGTTTTGGATGAAAAAGAGTAATACTATCACTTACTTGTTTTATATGTTTAACGATTTTGCTAAGTATCCGGTTAGCATTTTCAATCATCTAATTCGTTGGATCATTTCTTTTGTCATTCCATTTGCTTTTACGGCCTTTTATCCAGCCAGCTATTTCTTAACTGGAAAGAATGTGTTGTTTAATTTAGGTGGATTAGTGGTTATCTCAGTGGTCTTCTTATTCATTTCTATTAAGATCTGGAATAAAGGAATTTCATCTTATGAAAGTGCTGGATCGTAAAAAAAAGGAACTTCCTTTTGCCATTTGAAGCGATTGGAAGTTCTTTTCTTTATGCATTTTGTGTTTGACCACTAATATTTTTAACTGATGAAGTATCATCGCTGACCTTTTCTGCAGTTTCCATTTCCTCAGTATGTTCTTGTTTGTAAGCTGCCTTATCAAGAACTTTGAAGAATGGAAGGTAAACAGCAACGGCAATGACTAATTCAATTAATTGCCATACTGGAGCACGCCAATCACCACCAGTAATTAAATAACCATTGATAAAGATTGGAGTTGTCCATGGAACTTGAGCAATAACCATGCCAATAATATGAGCTTTCATTAAGAAGTATGTAATGCCTTGTAGAACCATTGGAATTAAAATGAAAGGAATTGATAATGTTGGATTTAGAACAACAGGGAAACCAAACATAATAGGTTCGCTAATTTCAAAAACTGAAGGAATAGCACCTAATCTAGCTAGTTGTTTGTAGCGTTTGCTCTTGGCAAAGAGAAGACAACAAATAACTAGAGCTAGAATAGCACCGGTACCACCGATATTCATACCAAAATCAAGGAATCCATCGGCTGTGATATGTGTTGGAGCAATGCCTTTAGAGACATCCTTGATATTTGCCATCAAAAAGTAGGTATAAATAGGTGAAGCCACTGCACCTAAGACATTGTTTCCGTGGATACCAACTGTCCAGAGGATCAGAGTTAAGAATAAGGCAAACTCAACACCCCAGAAACTATTTAATCCACCAACTAATGGTGAGAAGATTGCTTGAATAACGGCATTGATTTTGATGTTAAAGAGAACTCTTATAATCCAGAAGAAACCTAAAGATGCACATGCGGGGATTAGAGCAACAAAGGAGCTAGCAACAGCTGGTGGTACTGAATCTGGAAGAGTAATGACAATGTGCCTTCTAATGAAGAAAGCTACAATTTCACTTGAAATAATTGAAACAATAATTGCAGTAAACATACCATCTGATCCTAAAGTCGAAGGATCGATTTGGAATTTATCATTCAACATACAAAGAAGGAATGCTGAAACACCGATAGCTGTACCGGATAATGTATCTATTTTATTTAATTTGGCCATCTCATGACTCATACCGATGGCAACAATAACAGCTAAGATACCAAAAGTAATGCTAACAGCCGACTGTAATTTTGCTTGATAGGGTGCGACTAATTGTGTCCAACCTGGGAGTGGCAGATTTGCCAAGATCATAAAGATACTGCCAAAGATTGTAAATGGAACGGTAATAATCATTCCGTCACGTAATGCCAACATATATTTCATATTACTGAGTTTTGCTAACGCTGGGCTAAAACTATTTTGAAACCAATTTGTAATCGCTTTCATAACTAAACTTTCCTTTCCGCTTGATTACCTTTAATCTAGCATATGGAAATGGTATTGTAATTAAAGATAATGCTAGCTAAATACAACATATTGAAGGTGAATTCAATGAGATATAGTTTCAAAGCAAAGGATCGATCATTACCATTATATGTAGACAGTATTGGTTACAAATGGCGACAAGAGAATGTGTCTAGACCGAAAGGTTATAATTACGTTCATTGGTTACAGACATATTCGGGAACTGGAATAGTAAATATTGAAGGTCGAACAATAGAATTGAAAGAAAATCAGGGCATTTTGATCAATCAGAATATCCCTCATGCTTATCATTCTAAAAATGGTCTTTGGATTACAGATTATTTTTCCTTTGGTGGTTTATTAATTTCAGAGATTACTAAGGTACTGGGAATCCAAGATTATCTTTATATTGAAACTCCAGAGAGTAAGCTAAAAAATTTTATTGAAGTGCATCATAAGGAATTTAAAGAAAATAATCGTTTAGCTATCTATGAATCTTCGACTCTAGTTTATGAATTCATGCTTTTGATAAAGAAGTATTGTGTCGTCAATCCACACAATTATCAGATGAACAAAAAAATTATTGATCCTATTTTACAGTTGATTCGTGAATCATACCAACAGAATTTGACTAATAATGATTTTGTTAAACTAACAAACTACAGTTTACAGTACATCTTGGAAGCCTTTAGAACTAATTATGGCAGTTCGCCACATCAAATCTTGATAGATTATCGTATAAAGATGGCTAAGGAATTGTTATTGAATGAACCGGAGCTCTCAATTGATGAGATTGGTCAAAAAGTCGGTTTCAATACTAATAGTTATTTCATTTCAATGTTCAAACGCGGTGAAAAGGTCACACCAGGAAAGTTTCGTGGATTATATAGATAGTTTCAATATCTGATATTTTTGTACTATTCTCCTTAATTACTAGTTGTTATTTCTATGGTAAATTGATTCATAATCAAATAAAAGGAGAAATGACTATGAAATTTCCTGAACATTTCTTGTGGGGTGCGGCTTCGGCGGCTTATCAAGTCGAAGGTGCCTATAAAAACGATGGCAAAGGTCCATCAATTTGGGATGAGTTTTCGAAAATTCCAGGAAAAACAAAACACAATACCAATGGTCAGATTGCAGTCGATTTCTATCATCATTACAAAGAAGATATTGCTTTAATGGCGGAAATGGGTCTCAAGGCATATCGTTTTAGTGTTTCTTGGAGTCGGATTTTACCTGATGGTGAAGGCAAAGTTAATCAAGAGGGATTAGCGTTTTATGAAAAAGTAATCGATGAACTTCAAAAAAATCAGATTGAACCTATTTTGACACTGTATCATTGGGATCTTCCTGAAGCTCTACAAATTAAGTATGGTGGTTGGGAGAGTCGTCATACAATTGATGCTTTTCTAAAATACTGTCGGGTACTCTTTGATAATTTTGGCAATAAGGTTAGGTATTGGATTACCTTTAATGAACAGAACGTATTTACTTCATTAGGCTATCGTTGGGCATCTCATCCACCTAATGTTTCAAATCCTAAGAGAATGTTTCAGGCTAATCACATTGTCAATTTAGCAAATGCTAGAGCCATTCAACTATTTCACCAGATGGTTCCCCAAGGTAAGATAGGTCCCAGCTTTGGCTACGGGGAAGTTTATCCATTAACTAGTTCTCCTGCAGATGTTTTAGCTGCCGTTGATGCTAATCAGTTTAACAATGATTGGTGGTTGGATGTTTATTGTCGAGGCGAATATCCAGAAAAAATTATGTGTTTGTTAAAGCAGATGCATATAGCTCCAGATGTAACTATCGAGGATAAAAAAACTCTGCAGGCAGGTAAACCTGATTTTCTTGGAATCAATTATTATCACGGGGGAACGGTCAAGGCACCTGATACTGAAAAAAGTACTATAGAAAAAAACTTTGACAAAATTGATCCTTACTTGATGGCTGGGGACGTACAAGAGGATACCCCTGAGTCACGACTGTTTCAATCAGTTGAAAATCCCTATCTAGATAAAACCGATTGGGGCTGGGAAATTGATCCAATTGGATTTAGAATTGCTTTGAGACAGGTTTATGAGAAGTATCGTTTACCACTTATTATCACTGAAAATGGTTTAGGAGCTTTTGATAAATTGAAAGATGGTCAAGTAGATGATCAATATCGAATTGATTATTTAAATGAGCATTTGGTACAAGTTGGAAAAGCTATCTCTGATGGAGTACCAGTATTTGGTTTCTGTGCTTGGTCATTTACCGATTTATTGAGCTGGCTAAACGGCTATGATAAACGTTATGGGTTTGTCTATATTGATCGGAATGACTATTCTCCTAAATCATTGTTGAGAATTAAGAAAAAGAGTTTCAACTGGTATCAAGGAATAATCGAAACCAATGGTGGAAAGTTAGAGGTAAAATAATGTCAATTTTGTACGGTGGTGACTACAATCCTGAGCAATGGCCTGAAGATACTTGGCAAGACGACTGGGATAAGTTAAAACAAGCACATGTTAATTCAGCAACAATTAATGTTTTCTCGTGGTCTTTATTAGAACCAGAGGAAGGCGTCTTTAATTTTGATAAGTTAGATAAAATTATTGCCTTATTGGAAAAAAATAATATAAAAATTGTTATGGCTACTTCTACAGCAGCTTTGCCATTCTGGATGACTAAAAAGTATCCAGAAATCAATCGTGTAGATGATTATGGCAGACGTCAAATTGGTGTTAAACGAGAGAACGCTTGTCCTAATAGTCCTGAATTTCAACGTTTAGCTAGTCAATTGGTCGAAAAAATAGCACAACGTTATTCTTCGGTTAAAAATATTACACACTGGCACATTTCAAATGAATACAATGGTTACTGTTACTGTGAGAATTGTACGAAAGCTTTCAGAGAATAGCTAAAATATCAGTATGATAATGATTTGGATAAAATCAATCAGGCTTGGGGAACTAATGTCTGGAGTCATACTTATCACAGGTGGGATGAAATTGTACCTCCAATGAGAATTGGTGATACATATGATAATGGAAAACCAGTGATGTCGGGATTGGATATGGCCTATCGTAGATTTCAATCAGATAGTCTTTTGAACAATTTTAAAATGGAACGAAATATTATTAGAAAATATGATCAACGTCCGGTAACAACTAATCTAATGGGTTCACAAAAGGATTTGGATTACTTCAAGTGGGCCAAAGAAATGGACATTGCTTCTTGGGACAACTATCCCAGCTTTGATACGCCAGCCGGTTATACTGCTATGCAACATGACTTAATGCGCGGAGTCAAAGATCAACCATTTATGTTAATGGAGCAAACGCCTAGTCAACAAAATTGGCAACCATTTAATTCTTTGAAAGCACCTAACCAAATGCGGATGCTCAGTTATCAAGCAATGGCTCATGGAGCCAAAACTATTCAATTTTTCCAATTAAAACAAGCTCGTAATGGTTCAGAAAAATTGCATAGTGCCATGATTTCACATGCTGAATCAACTAAGACACGTGTCTTTGGTGAATTGAAGAAGTTAGGTAGTGAATTGAATCAATTACCTGAAGATTTGGAAAACTCACGTAATCAATCAAAGGTCGGAATGATCTTTGATTGGAATAGTTACTGGGGCCTAGAGGATTGTATGGGACCAACGACTAATTTGGATTATGTTCAAGAGGTTTATGACTATTACAGAGCCTTTTATAATCGTAAAGTTGGTGTTGATATGATCTCCAAAGAAACTGATTTGCAAAAGTATCAGATTGTCGTTGCTCCAAGCATGTATATCAATTCACCAGAAATGACTACTAAGATTGAAAAATTTGTTCAAAATGGTGGCATTTTTATCACTGATTACATGTCTGGCTTGGCTGATAAAGATGATAATGTTTATCTGGGCGGTTATCCTGGCCTTTTAAAGAATGTTCTAGGGTTAAAGTACGAAGAAACAGATGCCTTACCATTCGATCAGATGCATGATTTGGTGTCTGACGGCAAGATTATTGGAAAAGGTGGTTTAGTTTGTGATTTGATTCAGCCGCAAACAGCAGAATCGTTGGCTCATTACAGTGATGAAGTCTTTTATCAGAAAAATTCAGTTTTAACGAAGAATCACTTTGGAAAAGGTTTCGCTTACTATGCTGGTAGTCGGTTGGATGATCAAGCTATGGACTTCTTTATGAAGGATATTTTGCAGCAAGCTCAAATCACACCAGATGAAACCAAAACAGGCGTTGAGGTCGTTACGAGAACAGGTAAAACGGCTCGCTATACTTTTGTCATTAATACTGATAGTCAACCTAGGCAAATTAATAATCCCTATCCCAACAGTAAGGATTTGTTGACACAAACGATGACAACTAAAGAAATTGATTTAAAGCCATATGATGTATTGATCTTGGAAAATGGATTATAGATATTGAAAAAGTGCATCTCGAAACGTAAATGGATTTGATTCTACGTTTTGAGATGCACTTTTAAACTCACTTTAGTATTTGTTCAATTGTCTTACGGGGTACTTGTTTCTTTTCCACCTTTTCCCAAGAAAGAACTTTATCATATTTGCGATTATAAACGACTTTTAAGTAGTTATCAGCTTTGATAGGGCGGCCGATAGTGCTATTGAACTTTAATAACTTTTCGTTGCCATCCTTATCATAAGCCTTTTGTTTATAATAATATTCCTTATAGTCGGCACCAGAATCATCCTTTTCAATGATTTCTTTGTATGAATCACTAACATAAGTATAATAGTCATCCCCAGTAAAGTTAGGAACGTACCAAAATTGATAAGCCATCAATGGTATTAAAACTATTAATGCAATTACTAAACTAATGCCGACTTTTTTATTCATCATTTATCCCTCCGAATTCATTAGGAATAATAGCATAAATATTGAAACAATAGTCCTAACGATTTTGTAAGGTCTGTAAGATAAATAATAGGAAGGTTCCCATATCAAGAATTTTCCCACATTGAAAATGTTAGATTCAAACAGTAAATTTTTCCCCAAAATGGCTGATTTGATCGTGATACTTCACAAAAATATGTGCATCTTTATTTTCAGCAATTGGATAATTAAAAAATTGACCAGAAAAGATATTTCTTTGATTAAGGTAGGAAAAGTCTACCGTATCACTTTGAATTTCATCGATTGTAGCTGGACTATTGCCGACATTGCGAATCTCAATAGTTTGTTTATTGATACGCCGACAAATCACATAAGGTCGATTCTTTTGTAGTAGTAATTTATTTTTAGTTTTCATCAATCCTTTGATTTGAAAGAGACTGGTTGAAATTAAGATTAAGCCGACTAAAACAGATAGAGCCAGAATGAAACTGGCAATAACTAATAAAATTTGCGTTGCTGAATTCATGTTTTCACCTCAAATTTATTATTTCATAATCATGTTTATCTTACAATTCCGTCACATCAAACTAACAGTTTAGTTATAGAAGCACTTGTTAGTTTACATTTGGGTAAATAGATTAGATAATTACTTTCGATAGATGCATACATTGTGTATCTATCAATCAAAAATAATTCAAAAAGGTACATACACCAGTACGTTTACTCCGTAACCAGAAAGTCGTCTATAAGACGACTTTTTTGCTATATAAAAATGATGATGAGATAATTATAGCTAATAAGAGGCGAGGATTATGAAATTTAATATATTCGTAAATCAAATCCCTAAAGATTTATATTTTCCTAATTTTTTGATAAATCCTTTTATTGGAGCAATCGTTATAAGTTTAATTATTTTTATAATAATAGAAGTTACAAACAAAATAAAAAAATAAAGAATATTAAAATAATAGATCCAATAACTCAATGTTAAGTTATTGGATCTATTATTTTATTCTATATTCTAATTACGTTGTGTTTTATCCCAACTAGTGTGGCCAATTAATAGATGATAGCAGGAGATGATTAAACTGAAGAATAAAATAACGTAAATGTAAGAAATTAAACCGATGGAAAGGATAGTTTTTCTTAAGTGCATATTTTCATTGATCATATCATCCTTTTGAATGACTAAATTGCATTTATCATGTAATTTAAGTTCCTTATGATAAATAAGTGTAAAGACTGTTCCAAAGAAGAAACTAACAGTGGTCATAATAATTGTTGCGATGAAAATAAATTCGGGATTATCAGAGTAATGTGAAATGAAATCGAATGTAAGAAAAATAATACTGAAATCAGCTAGAATATTTAAAATAGGCTGAATGAAGAAGAAGTATGTATCAAACTTTTGACCAATTGTAACGACATTGGAAGTAGTGATCTGTTTGAAATATTTCCAACAATTCCAACCTCCTTGGGACCAGCGGGCTCTTTGCCGAATTAGTTTTTTAACTTTTTTGAGAGCCTCTTGTTCAACATATGCCTCGTCAACATATTTTATTTTTAAACCTTTTAGTTCCATTCGTAAAGTTAATTCATAGTCTTCCAGTAAAGCATTACCCCAAGGTTTATTGCCTAATTTTGAGAGAACTGATGAGACACGGAAGAATTGTCCATTACCGCATAAAGCAACTGCTTTAATGTAAGTTCGAATTAATTGAATCATATGATTAACAACAAAAAATTCCACATCTTGAAAGGTTTGTAAAATTTTTTCAGGCTTTTTCATCTTAATTCGTAACTGAACAGCGTCAGTATCAGAATTCTGGAATGATTGATTTAGTTTGTAAATAGTGTTGCCACTGAGAACACCATCAGCATCAAGAACACCGATGATGCATTTTTTTGAATCAAGTTTTTTTTCACTAATAATCCGATTGATTTCAGGAATAGCGCTGTTCAAGGCGTCACCTTTACCGGTTTGAGCATTGGGAAGTTTTCTTTGGATAATACTGATGGGACCAGCAACGCTTTGAGCTTGGGATACAGTGTCGTCTGTTGAATTGTCGTCAATAACGATAATATGCATGCGACCTTTTAAATCGATTAAGTGGTTCAAAGAATTTTTAATGACTTTTCCTTCATTTAAACAGGGTAACAATATAAAATAAAAGAATTGATTCAAATCTTGCTGTGGTTCATAAGGATTTTGCATATCCTTTTTAAATCGTTTTTGCTGTGAAAGATAAATATAGAATAGAATGAAACATTGAATCATGAAAACGGTGATGGCTATTAAATAAATAATCATTTTTATCATCTTCTCAATTAATCTTCGATTAGATTTTTGCTCAAATGTAGAAGATGTTCAAACATGCTGCTCATTTAAATAGTTTTAAATACAATTAGTCAAATTTTAAGAATCAAAAATACTATTTATTTAAATTTATGAAAAAGCTCCTGAAAGGGCTTTTAAAGTGTTATATAATTAACTTGTGATGTATGGAGGGGAATTCATGACCACTTTATTAGATGTAGCAAAAAAAGCCAATGTTTCAAAAATGACGGTTTCACGAGTAATCAATCATCCCGATAAGGTTACTGATGAGTTAAAACAATTGGTCTATGAAGCGATGCGGGAATTAGATTATCATCCTAATGTAATTGCTAAAGCTTTGGCCAACAATAGTACAAGAATTATTAAGCTATGTATTTTAGAAGATATTGATACGACAGAACCTTATTATATGAATTTGATGATTGGTATTGCCAAGACGTTAGACCTGCATCAGTATTCCTTGCAATTAGTAACGCGAAGGAATTTTGATATCGGTAATTGCGATGGCTACATCATCACAGGGATGCGTATTAGTGATGTTGACTGGATTAAGGATTTAAAAAAACCAGTCGTCTTATTTGGTGAAAACCGTTATGGATTTGACTTTATTGATACTAATAATAAAGCGGGTACTTACTTGTTATCACAGTTAGCTTTGAAAAAAGGATATGAAAAGTTAATTTATGTTGGTATCGATAGTAAGGAATCTTTTGAATATTCACGTGAAGCGGGTTATTTGCAACAAGTTCAAGAGAAAAGAATGGTTCCTGAATTACATCGATTTGGTAATCACAGTCATTTGTCTGAGGATTTTATTAGACAAAACTGGAATAAAATTCCTAAGAATACAGCTTTTATTTGTGCTTCTGATCGTCTGGCACTTGGAGTAGAACGTGCCATTGTTCGTTGTGGTGGAAAGGTTCCCGATGAATTTGGTGTAACCGGTTTCGATGGTGTCTTTTTGAATCAAGTTGCTTCACCAAAGATAACTACGATCAAGCAATCAATTATCCAAATGGGTAGTGCTTGTGGTGAAACACTTTTAGATAAGATTCAAAGTGGTGAGTCACAAGGCTCTCTAGTCTTTGAGCCTAAGCTAAGTTTAGGTGGTACATTGAGGGATTAAATTGTTACCGATAACATCAAACAAAGCCTTGCGGTTGTGGGGCTTACTTTTTTATACTGGTATGTAAGGGTTTACAAGGGGGCTATGTATTTTGAACTGGTATGATAAAGCAATCGTATATCAAATTTACCCCAAAAGTTTTCAGGACACCAATGATGATGGTATTGGAGATCTTCAAGGAGTAATCGCACACTTAGATTATATTAAGAATTTAGGATTTAATACTATTTGGCTAAATCCAATTTTTGTGTCACCACAAGTTGATAATGGCTATGATGTTTCAAATTATTTCGCAATTGATCCAATTCTTGGGGATATGGATGATTTTACAGAAATGATGGATAAAGCACACCACCTAGGGTTACACATAATTTTGGACTTGCCGATCAATCATACATCGGATCAACATCCTTGGTTTAAAGATGCTGTCAGCAATCCCAATAGTATTTTCAAGGATTACTACATTTGGCATAAGCAAGTCAATGGACATGAACCTAACAATTGGGGCTCATTCTTTGGTGGCAGTGTTTGGGAGAAGAATCCTAATAATTCAGAGGAATATTATTTTCATCTATTTGATAAGAAGATGCCTGACCTAAATTGGAAGAATCCAGAAGTACGCAAATCAATTGCAGATATTGCTAAGTTTTGGATTGAAAAGGGTGTTGATGGTTTCAGATTGGATGCCTTTATTCATATTGCTAAAGCTAATTTGGAACAGAATTCATTGATTCAGGATGAACAATTTCCAGCTGATGATACCTTTTATGCTAAGTTACCAAAAGTTAAGGATTACTTAGCCACTTTTGTTAGAGAAATCAAGGATTTCAAGCCAGATACTTTCTTATTTGGTGAAGCATCTTCGGCTAATGCTTTGGATGCAGCAGAATATACTAGACCAGATGAGGATGGCTGTGATGTAGTAGTTAATTCAGGCAATTATGGTGAAGTTTACGATGATAGTAATCCAGACGTACCAGGATTTTTCCAGACCAGACGCTTATCACTTGATCGTTTGAAGAAAACTTATGTGACATGGGAAAGTGTGTTAGCAAATATTAGTTTGCCAACATTGACTTGGGGTAATCATGATATTAGTCGTTTACGTGATCGCTTGAATCTACCAATTGATAATGAAGATGTCAGCAAATTACTGGCAACTTTGATGTACTTGCAACGTGGTATGCCAATTATTTATTACGGAGAAGAAATTGGAATGCACGGGTTGAAGTATCAACAAGTGTCTGATTTTGATGATCAGAGAGCTGTAGATTTAATTAATACGCTTCACAAGAAGTCATTTAAAGATGAAGAGATTTTGAAGCTGTTGAATAATCAGGATGAAATGACTGCACGTGGACCTATGCAGTGGGACGACTCTCAATATTGTGGCTTTTCAAATAAGGAACCATGGAATTGGGGCCAGACAGATGAGACTAATGTGTCAGCCGAATTGAAAGATTCAAAAAGCTTAGCAACATTTTACAAAAATTTATTAAGTATGAAGAAACATGACTGTTTTACTAATGGTGATTATCAATTATTAATCACTGATCCAGAGATTTATGCATACTTGCGTCAAACAAGAGATAACAAGGGCATTGTTGTAACCAATTTTTCTAATAAAGTAAAGAAGTTTACTTTACCAGAAGAAAAATGGAAAAAAGTATTGGCCAATAAAGTTAAGTTAACCAACAACGAACTAATACTTGATCCATGGGGAAGCTGTGCTTTGGAATCAAAAATATAGTAGGGGTGTAAATTATGGCAGATAATACTGATATTAAACTAAGAAGAGCTCAAATTTATAGTGTTTTTGTAAGAAATCATACTAAAAAAGGAACCCTCAAAGCATTAGAGGATGACTTACAACGTATCAAGGAATTAGGAACAGATTATATTTGGCTTTTACCAATTTATCCAATCGGTAAGAAAGATCGTAAAGGTAAATTGGGTTCACCTTATTCAATCAAAGATTATCGTTCAATTGATCCTAAGACTGGTTCATGGGATGACTTCGTTCATTTTTCTAAGAAAGTTCATGATATGGGTATGAAGTTGATGATTGATATTGTTTACAATCATACTTCACGTGATTCTGTACTTTTGAAAGAACATCCAGGCTGGTTCTTACGTGACAGCATGGGTAATTTGATGAATAAGAACCCTGATTGGACAGATGTTGCTGAATTAGACTACTCTCATAAAGATCTATGGAAGTATCAAATTGAGACTTTGAAGAAATATGCTGACTTAGTCGATGGCTTCAGATGTGATGTAGCACCACAAGTTCCAATTGAATTTTGGAAGGAAGCCAGAAAAGAAGTTGCTAAGGTTAACCCTAAGACAGTCTGGTTGGCTGAATCGACAGGAAAAGACTATATTAAAATACTTGGTGCTAAGGGATATCATGTTTCTTCTGATGCTGAATTGTATAGTGCATTTGATATGACTTATGACTATGATATAGATCCTATTTGGCGAGGCTATGTTAAAGGCAACGTTACTTTGAAGAAATATATTGATGCCTTAAATACTCAAGACGTTATTTATCCATCCAACTATATTAAGATGCGGGCCTTAGAGAATCATGATCAACCACGTGCACACAGTATGTTTATCAATGAGAATGATGTTTACAATTGGACGGCTTTCTCAGAATTCCAGAAGGGTTCAACTTTAGTTTATGCTGGACAAGAATTCGGAATGAAACATACTCCTAGCTTGTTTGATACTGACAAATTAGATTGGGATTCTCCTAAGATGAATCTAAGCTCTTTGATATTGACAATGCATGAGCTCAGTCAATATCAGATTCAAGTCGAGGGAGATTATAAGATAACACCAATTGAAAACGATGTAGTCGAAGTAACTTATCGTTTAGGTGATCTTATCCGGATTGGTATTTTTAGTTTGAAGGGAATGTCTGCTGAAGTTCCGGTCGCTTTACCAAGTTATAGTTACACAAACATGATCAATAATTCGTTAGTTAATGTACAAAATGGTATTGTTACCCTTGATTATGACCCCATTATTATTCAAGGAAAGACTAATGCATAAGGCTTTATAGCCGATAGAGAGTAGTTGATTCGATTGTGAATCAACTACTCTTTTTTTGGACAAAATTGAAACCTGTTATCGGTAACATTTCGAAAACGGTTGCAAAGTAAACGCTTTCGAACAATAATGGAAATTGTAATAAAGAAATAATATTTTTATAGGAGGCTTTGGTAATGAAGAAGAACTTCTGGAAACGTTTAGGTAAACGTGTCGCAGTTGTTGCTTTAGCAGCCGGTGCAACATTTATGTTGGCAGCCTGCAGTAGCAATGGTTCATCCTCAGGTAAGGATGTTAAGATCACAATTCTTCAAGGAAAGGTTGAAAACAATAAGCAATTCAAACAAATTGCTAAGGATTATGAGAAATCCCATCCAAATGTAAAGATTGAAGTTACATCAATCGGTGGTGGTACTCAATATGATCCAGTTCTAAAGACTAGAATTTCATCTGGTAATGCGCCTACAATCTTTAGTTTGGCTGGTCCAGCTGATGTGCAACAATTTAAAGCACATGAAGCTGATTTGTCCAATACAAAGGCTGCTAAGGCAGCCCAACCAGGAACATTGGATGCGGTTAAGTCAAATGGCAAGACTGTTGGACTTCCATTCAACGTTGAAGGTTATGGTTTAGTTTATAACAAGAAAGTCTTTGAAAAGGCTGGTATTGATCCAAACAGTTTGACAACAATGGACAGTTTGGAAGCTGCTATCAAACAATTGGATTCACAAAAGAGTGAATTAGGTATCAAAGGAGTCTTCGCTACACCTGGTAAGGAAGCCTGGGTATTCTCAGATCACTTGGCAAATCTTTACTTAGCACAAGACTTTAATGGTAATGCTCAAAAACTTTACAAGTCAAAGACAATGCCATTTACAAAGGCTAACGACATGAAGACTATGATTGACCTTGAAAAAGATTACTCAATCAAACCTATCATGCAACTAGATTATTCAGCACAAGTTAACCAATACTTCTCACAAGGTAAAGCCGCTATGATTCAACAAGGTGACTGGATTTATCCTACAGTTGAAGGTGTTGATAAAGACTTTGCTAAGAACGATATTGGTATGATTCCTATTCCAGTACCTGGTGAAAAAGGCAAGATGCCTGTAGGTACATCACTATACTGGGCTGTTAATAGTCAAAAATCTACACAAGAACAAAAAGCTGCTAAGAACTTCTTAGACTGGATGTACACATCTAAAGAAGGTAAGAAACAAGTTGTAGATACATTGCACTTTGTACCTGCTTACAAAGGATACAGTAACTTCAAGATGGGTGATCCATTGACATCAGCAGTCTTTGAATACTCACAAGCTCACAAGACAACCGGCTGGGCATTCCCAGGATACACTGGTACTTCATGGGATCCAGACGTTGCACAACCAAATCTACAAAAGTACTTATCAGGCAAACAAAGCTGGGATAAGACAGTTCAAAATATGAAAGATGGTTGGGCTAAACAACAAAAATCATCAAATAATAAGTAGAAGTAACAAAAGAGGGCAATGAATATGAAAAATAAGAGTCTTTCATTTTGGTTATTTTTAACACCAACCCTCGTTGCGTTAGCTTTGGTAGTATTTATTCCGGTAATTGAAGGTCTCTTTTATTCATTTACTGATTGGGACGGTTTGACTTTTACCAAGATGGTAGGATTTCAAAATTACATAACATTGTTCCACGATAAGGCGTTTATTAACGCCTTTTGGTTTACAGTGGGGTTTGTAATTGTCACTGTCATTATGCTGAACGTAATAGGATTGGGCTTAGCATTACTAGTTACACAAAAATTCAAGGGAAATAATTTCCTACGTACCGTTTTCTTCATGCCAAATATGATTGGTGGTTTAATCTTAGGTTTCATCTGGCAATTTATTTTCACACAAGGATTTCAAGCTTTAGGTAATGCCTTGCATATGGATTGGCTACAAAATTGGTTGACTAATGAAACAACTGGTTTTTGGGGATTAGTTATTGTTACTGTATGGCAAATGAGTGGTTATATTATGATCATTTACATTGCTTACTTGCAAAATATTCCTAATGAAATCATTGAAGCTGCAAAGATTGATGGAGCTTCAGCATGGCAACGTTTCACTAAGATCACGTTCCCAATGATTGCACCAGCATTTACAGTTTGCATGTTCTTAACATTATCAAACGGATTTAAAATTTATGATCAAAACTTGTCATTAACAAATGGTGGTCCATATAACTCAACACAAATGTTAGCGATGGATATTGTTAATACCGCTTATAACTCAGCTAACTTCTCCTTGTCAGAAGCAAAAGCTATTGTGTTCTTTATCATCGTTGCTGCTATTTCACTAGTGCAAGTTGCTTATAATCGTAAGAGGGAGGAGGATCTCTAATGAACAAGAAGAGTAGAAGTGCCATTGGTATCGTCGGAATCTTGTTGGGTATCTTGTGGTTGTTCCCATTTTACTTAATTGTGACTAACTCATTTAAGACACCTAAAGGGATCTTCGCCTCAGTTCTATCGTTACCACATCCAAGTACCGGTACGAACTACGTTAATTCATTTCATGCTTTGAATTTCATCACTTCGTTGACAAATTCATTGATTATCACTGTTTGCAGTGTCTTAGTCATTATTTTGGCTTCATCAATGGCCGCATATGCATTGCAAAGAAATCACAGTAAGTTAAGTAGTGCTCTCTTGATGCTATTTATCTCAGCTATGTTGATTCCTTTCCAATCAGTAATGATTCCTTTGACAGCCAACTTTGGTGCTGTACATTTTCTAAACATGTGGGGACTAGTTGTTATGTATCTTGGCTTTGACTGTAGTTTGTCAGTCTTCTTGTATCAAGGTACTTTATCAAGTATTCCTATTGCAATGGATGAATCAGCTGAACTAGAAGGGGCAAGTCGTTGGCAGATCTTTACAAAAGTTATCTTCCCAATGCTTAGTCCTATCACAGTTACTGTAGCAATTCTAAATATTATTGCTATCTGGAACGATTATCTATTGCCATCACTAGTATTGCCACAAGCGCAATACACAATTCCACTTCAAATGTTTAATTTCTTCGGTGAATACACAAAGCAATGGCATTTAGCCTTAGCTGGTATCACTATTTCCATTATTCCAGTTATTCTCTTCTATCTATTTGCCCAAAAATGGATTATCAAGGGTGTTACTGATGGTGCTGTTAAGTAATTAAAGAAAGGACAAATTATTGTGATCAATCTTAAATCTAAGAACGGACAACGATTAATAGCGAGTGGTAACTGGCTGTGGTCCTTGTTTACGATAAACTTTTCATTTTTTATCATTAACTTCTCAGTAATATTGACGGCAATAATTTTGTTTAATTTGAAGTTCTCTGTAACATATAATGTTGTTTTAATAATTCTTTGGTTAATGATGTCGGTATTTACTATTCCCGGATTAGCAGCAAGTTACGCTGCGGTTCAAGAATGGCAAATAAATGGTAGTATAAGTTTCTTTAAGTATTTTTTTAAAAAATGGTTTGATTTTCAGAAAAACTATCGTCTCAACTTTGGGTTAGGCTTTTTCGCTAGTATGTTCATTTTATTGAATAAACTTACGATTGGGAATCCGCAATGGCATATGGCAGTTTTGATTTTAACCTTTGTATATTTTATGGCTTTGGTAACAATCAGTTTTCAATTGGCAACAGCTAAATTTGCGAATTACTTAACATTATTTGTTGAAAGACCTTTACCCATTATTATCTCAGTAATAGTATTTTTAATCTTGATATTGTTGAATTTCGTTTTGCAATTGGCCTTTTTAAGTGTGATCTGCAGTATATCGCTTTCAACGTATGTTTCATACAGATTATTAGGTGGTCAAGTAGCCAAAAAGGATTGACTTTGGGTGTGGAGGACACATCTAGATTGATTAGTAAGATTAAACTTATTAGTTAACTGGAAGTCAAAAAATAAAAGGAGCGTTAAAAATGGTAAAAATTAATTTGGAACACATTTACAAACGCTATCAAGGTAATACTGACTATTCAGTTAGTGATTTCAACCTAGACATTAAAGATGGTGAATTTATTGTCTTCGTTGGACCTTCCGGATGTGGTAAATCCACCACATTGCGTATGATAGCGGGACTAGAAGATATTACAAAAGGCGACTTCAAGATGGATGATAAAGTCATGAATAAGGTACAACCCAAAGATCGTGATATCGCCATGGTTTTCCAAAACTATGCTTTGTATCCTCATATGACCGTCTTTGATAATATGGCGTTTGGTTTAAATATTCGTAAGAATGACAAGGAGGATACTAAGAAAAGAGTTGAAAATGCTGCTAAAATCTTAGGATTAACTCCTTATCTAAAACGTAAGCCAGCGGCTCTATCTGGTGGTCAAAGACAACGTGTTGCCTTAGGTCGTGCCATTGTCCGTGATGCAAATTTATTCTTGCTTGATGAACCATTATCAAACTTGGATGCTAAATTGAGAGTACAAATGCGTACTGAAATTGCTCAATTGCACCAACGTTTGGGACGTAACTTTATCTACGTTACTCATGATCAAGTTGAAGCTATGACTATGGCTGATCGTATCGTTATTATGAATGATGGTATGATTCAGCAAGTTGGTACACCATCTGAGCTATACAGCAAGCCCGCTAATAAATTCGTTGCTGGATTTATTGGTTCACCGGCAACTAACTTCTTTGATGTCAAACTTGAAGATGGCAAAATTGTTAACAATGGCGGAATTAATATTGCTGTTCCTGAAGGTCAATATAAAGTACTTAAACAAAAAGGCTATGTTGGTAAGGAGCTTACATTTGGTATTCGTCCTGAAGACATTCATGCTGAAGAAGTCGCAATTCAAGCCTTCCCTGATGCCATAATTAATGCTAAGATTCAAGTTTCTGAATTGCTAGGTGCAGAATCAATTCTTTACTCTAATCTCGGTGGAACTGACTTTATTGCAAAAGTTGATTCACGTGACCATCGTCAACCTGGCGATGATGTTCGTATGGCTTTTGAAATGACAAAAGCACATTACTTTGACAAAGATACAGACGAAACAATTCTTTAAGGATTAAGAAAGGTAATTAGGTATTTTACCTAATTACCTTTCTTTATAGGAGGTGTCGTAGATGCAAAGAATTTTTGAGGTTGATCCTTGGAATGTTGTAACCCACAAATTGGATAAAAAAAATAAACGTCTTCAAGAGAGTTTAACAAGTTTAGGCAATGGTTATATGGGCATGAGAGGTAATTTTGAAGAAGATTATTCAGGGGATGATCTTCCTGGAATTTACCTAGCCGGTATCTGGTATCCCGATAAGACCCGTGTGGGTTGGTGGAAAAATGGATATCCCAAGTATTTTGGCAAAGTTATCAATGCTGTTAATTTTATTAAAATGAACTTTTTGATCAATGGCTCTAAGTTAGATTTAAATAAAGATATTATTAGTGATTTTACTTTAGATTTAAATATGAAAAATGCCACTCTAACAAGATCTTTTATTGTTGACAAGGATGGTATTAAAGTAAAATTCAATTTTGTAAGATTTTTGAGTGTTGCTCAAAAGGAATTATCAGTACAAAAGGTCAGTTTCGAAAATCTTTCTGATCAGACAGTTGATATCAAAGTGATCTCAGCGATTGATGCTGATGTCAAAAATGAAGATGCTAATTACGATGAACGTTTCTGGCAAGTTTTGGAAATAACTGATAACAGTTTGATTGCTAAAACTAAGCCTAATGATTTTGGTACGCCAAGATTTACTTCAGGAATGCAAGTTGGTTATGTAACTGGACTAAAAGAAATCGATCATACCGTCGACAAATTAGAAACTAGCAAGACTTTTGTAGCAAATTTAGAATCGCATGAAATCGGTACAATTGAAAAACGCGTTGCTGTAGTTACTTCACGTGATTATGAAACTGTTGATGATTTAAGAGATGCTATGGAAGGTATTTCTGCCAAAGTTAAAGATGTTTCTTATGAAGAGTTGCTAAGTGCACATGAAAATGTTTGGGATAATCGTTGGAATCAATCAGATATCAAGATTGATGGCGACACAGATGCTCAACAAGGTATGCGTTTCAATCTCTTTGGATTATTTACAACATATTCTGGCGAAGATTCACGTTTGAATATTGGACCAAAAGGTTTCACTGGTGAGAAGTATGGTGGGGCTACATATTGGGACACTGAAGCTTTCTGTATTCCAGTTTATTTAGGTGTTTCTCAACCAGAGGTATCACGTAATCTGCTAATGTATCGTTATAACCAATTGAAAGGTGCATACATCAATGCTGAAAGACAAGGACTAAAAGGTGCGTTATATCCAATGGTTACTTTCAACGGTATTGAATGCCATAATGAATGGGAAATTACTTTTGAGGAAATTCACCGTAACGGCGATATAGCGTTTGCTATTTATAATTACACTCGTTACACAGGTGATAAATCATTTGTTCTTCATGAAGGTAGCAAAATGTTGACAGAAATGTCACGCTTCTGGTCTGATCGTGTTCACTATAGTAAACGTAATGAACAATATATGATTCATGGCGTTACTGGACCAGATGAATATGAAAACAATGTCGACAACAATTGGTATACAAATTTCTTAGCTCGCTGGACTCTAAAATATACACTACAAATCCTTGGCGAAGTAAGTAAAGATCAATTTGAAAAATTGAATGTTTCTAAAGAAGAAATGGATCACTGGCAAGATATTGTAGACAAAATGTATTTGCCATATGACGAAGATCTTGGCATTTTCGTTCAACATGATGGTTTCTTAGATAAAGACATTGAACCAGTTAGCTCTATTCCAAAGGATCAACTACCAATCAATCAACATTGGTCATGGGACAAGATTCTACGTTCACCATATATCAAACAAGGTGATGTTCTTCAAGGTATTTGGGATTTTATTGATGACTTTTCAGAACGTGAGAAGAAACGTAACTTTGATTTCTATGAACCATTGACAGTTCATGAGTCAAGTCTTTCACCAGCAATTCATGCTGTTTTGGCTGCAGATTTACATTATGACCAGAAAGCGGTTGCATTATATGAGAGAACAGCTAGACTAGACTTAGACAATTATAATAATGACACTGCAGATGGTTTACACATTACTTCGATGACAGGTGGCTGGTTAGCCATGGTTCAAGGATTTGCGGGTATGCGTGTTCACGACGATGGTACTTTGAGTTATAAACCATTCTTACCTAAGAAATGGAACAGTTACTCATTTAGACAAGTATTCAGAGGTCGTGTCATCGAAATAACCGTCAAGGAAAATGGATCAGAATTTAAGTTGGTATCCGGTGATCCACTTCAAATTCAAGTCAACGATAAACCGCTAATGCTAAAATAATTGTAAACTTAAGATGTCTGGAAGTTATTTCAGACATCTTTTTATCAAAGGAGTTAATAACGCGATATGGTTAAATTTGAACAAATTAAAGGTTTCATCTTCGATTTAGATGGAGTAATTGCTAATACATCAGTTTTTCATGCAAAAGCATGGCATCAATTGGCAGATAAATTAGGTGTCACATGGACTGAGGATTTGGCTAACCAACTAAAGGGTGTTGGTAGAATGGATTCACTTAACTTGATTTTAAAGTCTGGTGGCAAAGAAAACGATTACACAGAAGATGAAAAAGTTAAGTATGCTACTGAAAAGAATGACAACTACTTAAGCCTTTTAAAGGGACTTACTGATAAAGATATTCTTCCTGGTATGAAAGAATTTATTGAAGATTTGAGTGCAAATAATTATTTGATTTCTTTAGCCTCATCTTCTAAAAATTCACCAAAAGTATTGGAAGCTTTAGACTTGGAAAAATACTTTGATGCCAGAGTCGATCCAAGTACTTTGAAAAATGGGAAACCAGATCCAGAGATTTATGTTCGTGGTGCTGAAGTATTAAATTTGAGACCTGAGGAATGTATCGGACTTGAAGATGCCGTTTCAGGTATCAAATCAGTTAACGGTGCTCATGAAACGTCTGTTGGTATTGGTGATCCAGAAATCTTAAATGAGGCCGATATTAACTTCACTGATACATCACAAGTAACACTAGCAAATATTAAGAAGGCAATGAATTAGCAAAGAGGGGTAAAAAAATGGGCATTTCAAAAACAATTTTTGGGGAAATTGATTCTGAACCGGTGTACCTCTATAAAATCACTAATAAAAATCAAACAAGTATTAGTATTATAAGTTATGCGGCGACTTGGCAAAATTTTGAAGTTGTTGAGGATGGTAAAAAGCATTCATTGATTGAGCATTTTGATAATTTAGAAGATTACATTAAAACACCTTATCAGGTTGGTAAAACAATTGGACGTGTAGCTGGAAGAATTAAGGATGCTACTTTTAAAATTAATGATGAAAGTTACCAAATGGAACAAAATGAAGGTGAAAACTTTTTACATGGTGGTAGTCATGGACTTCAATACCAAAACTTCTCCAGTCGACAAATTTCTAATAAAGCCGTAATGTTCAGCCATACCGTAAGGGGTGAGGATGGCTTTCCTGGAAAGCTTGAAGTTAATGTTATCTATATGTTAACCGATAACGATGAAGTTTATGTCACTTACGGTGCAAATACTGATCACGATACTTTATTCAATCCGACATGTCATGTTTATTTTGATGTTGATGACGAAAATATTAGTCAGCAGCAGTTACAAATAAATTCTGAAAAACTTTTGGAAGTCGATGATGGGAAGATTCCTACAGGACAATATTTACCAACTGAAGGACCTTATGATTTCAAAAAGTTTAAGACAATTGGTAAGGGATTAGATCAACTATCCTTATTAGATAAGCATGAATATGATGACACTTTTGTCGTTGATGGCCATGCTGCTACAATCAAATCTGATAAACGTGCTGTTGATTTGTATACAGATCGTAATGGTATGGTTATTTTTACCGCTAATCCTGAAGATGCTCAAAAAGCCGCAAAATACGATTACAGTTGTTTAGCAATGGAATTACAAACACTGCCAGATGCTATTCATCATCCGGGTTTTGGCGATATTGTTTTAAGTAAGGATAAGAAAGTAGCCTATACTAATAAGTATAAATATCGTAGGTTGGATTAGAGCGTTACTGTGTCATTTAGTTTAAAAGTATTTGTTGAAGAATTAACAAGTTAAAGTTTAATAATAATCGATACGAGAATTCTTAAATTAGAATTTTTGTATCGATTTTTTTAATATTTATTAATACGTGTTATACGAACTATATACACAAAATCTATTGACATTGTTCGCTATTAGACGTTATATTTAAAAAGTTAAATAAGTGGGGAGGAAAATAATAGTAATACCACAATTTAAAAATAAAAAGATAACAGAGTAGAGGATAAAGCGTTAAGTGTCAAAAAGACGGAATGTGCTTTTGAACGAAGAAGTAAATTCGCGGTTTTATTCTCGCATTCGCTGCATAATGATATGTAGCAGCTCTAAGAGGAGATGCTCAAAATGAACAAGAAAAACAGTATTTATTCGATTACCACAATGGGTCTTTTAGTAGCAATGATGATTGTTTTAACTAATTTTTTAAGTATACAAACGCAATTCCTACGTATTTCATTTGAATTCATACCACAAGCCATTTTAGGAATGTTCTTTGGTCCGCTTTGGGCGGGAATTTCATCGGTAGTAGCTGATGTTGTCGGGACAACATTATTTGGTAAAGCTGGATTCTTTATTGGCTTTACGTTAAATGCGCTTATTTCAGGTGTTTTATATGGATTATTCTTCTACAAAAAAGAAATTACTTTAAAAAATACTTTCATCTGTGTTTTACTAAATACCCTTATTATTAGTTTGTTTTTAACACCATTATGGTTATCAATCATGTATCATGTGCCATTCTTTAACATGGGGCTTTGGGTTCCTAGAATTATTAAAGCAGTTGCCATGCTCTTTATTCAAACAGGTTCAATTATGTTCTTTGGTAAGGCACTACCACTAAAAATGCTTGCTAGTCGTTACATGGCGAAAGGATAAAAATGTTTAAGACAGGTTCAGAGGTTATTCAGTGGATTATTTCACGAGGTTACTTTGGCAGTTGTCCTGGATTAGAACGTATTACTGAATTATTACGTTTGCTCGGTAATCCTGAACGAACTTATCCGACAATCCATGTTGCAGGAACTAATGGAAAAGGATCAACGACACGCTATTTGGCTAATCTGTTGCGTACCAATGGTTTGAAAATTGGTACTTTTAATTCGCCATTCATTAAAGATTTTGCTGAACAAGTGGAAATCAATGGACAAGAAATTGATAGTTTTAACTTGGTTAAACTGGGAAATCAGATTAAACCATTAGTTGAGCAAATGGATAGACAAAAAGAATTTTACAGTATAACTGAATTTGAAATTCTCACTGGGTTAGCCTTTTCTTATTTTAAAGGACGAGTAGACATAGCAATTATTGAAGTGGGCATGGGTGGCCTGCTAGATAGTACTAATGTCATTGAACCAGAGTTGACTGCTATTACAACGATTGGATTAGATCATACTGCCTTTTTAGGGGATACAATTGAAAAAATAGCTTATCAAAAGGCTGGTATCATTAAAAAAAATACACCGTTAATTGTTGGAAATGTTTCTGAAGATGCATTGAACGTTATTAAAACCCAAGCAGCAAAAAATGATGCACCAGTATATATTTGGAAACGAGACTATCAAACCGATTATCGAGGATTTGTTAGACAGCAATTTGAAGAATTCAATTTTCATAATCGTGAAATACAATTAAAAAATTTGGAGACACCATTGATTGGTCATCAACAAGTTGAAAATGCAGCTGTGGCATTGGACATGTACTATCTCTATACTCAAAAACATAATTTGCCTTTTAACAAAAGTAAGATTGTTAATGGGTTACTACAAACTAAATGGCCAGCACGAATGGAGATTATTAGTTTAAAACCTTTGGTAATTATGGATGGAGCACATAATCCTCATGCGATTAAACGATTGAAGGAAAACCTTTTGACTGACTATCAAAATTATCATGTAAAAATATTGTTTTCAGCTATTGTGACAAAGGATATTAAATTAATGTTGGAAGAGTTATTACAGATACCCAATGTTGAAATCACCATGACAACCTTTGATGATGAAAGAGCTTTGAAATTGGAAGATTTTAAAGCTTGGCAACCGCGGATAAAGTTGAATGCTGACTGGCACGAGGCTTATCGGAAACTGAAAAATGAATTACAACCAAATGAGCTACTTTTGATTGCGGGATCACTTTATTTTTCTTCAGAAGTACGTTCACAAATTAAATAAAAGATTGAGCTGAAAAGACAATCTTCTTGGTTCCTTTGGAATCGGAAGATTGTCTTTTTGTATTGTAGGACGAACTAATATTAGTTGGAGTGTGTTTTTGTTATTCAAAAAATGAATTTGTCTAAATACAAGATAAGTATTAGACGAATGTACACTCTACCTTTATTCTAAAAGGTAAAGAGGTAAGAAAAATGAATGCATTAGATAAAGCTTTAAAGGGCGGAATTTTGGATTATGATGAAGCCGATTTTAAATTGGTTGATCAAACAGTAGAAAAAAATACACAAATAATTAATGAAATTAATTATCAAAATCATTCAATTGATGAACGTCGAAGGTTGTTCAGTCGTTTGTTCGGTTATCAAGTTCCTAATACTAGCGATATTAAAGCACCGTTCAATGCAGATCTAGGTTGTCATACTTTTATTAAAGACAATGTTTTTATCAATAAAGATTGTTTTTTCATGGACTTAGGCGGTGTTTGGATTGATGAAGGTACTAAGTTGGGTCCAAGGGTGGTTTTGATAACAGTAAATCATGGAGAGGCTCCTACGAAAAGAAAAACTTTGATTACAAAATCGATTCATATTGGAAAAAATGTTTGGCTCGGAACTGGTGTTACAGTGCTTCCTGGAGTGACAATTGGCGAGAATTCAATTGTTGGAGCGGCCTCAGTAGTAACCAAGGATGTAGCACCGAATAGTGTCGTAGTTGGATCACCAGCTAAAAAAATTAGGGACGTTAGGGGATAAAATATTATGACAGAACATGAAAAATTATTGGCCGGTCAGGAATATGACTATCGAGATTCTGAATTACAACAGATGATTGCCCGTGGTAAAAAAATGATTCAGGAAATCAACACTCAAACTGATGATAAGCAACGTAGTGAGACAATGCAGTCGCTATTCAAACATGTTGGCACCAATCTAACAATTAATGGGCAATTTGGGGCAATCTACGGATCACATATTAGTTTTGGTGATGATGATTTTATCAATGGCAACTGTTATTTCCAAGATTCTAATTTAATCACTTTAGGTGATCGTGTTATTGTTGCTCCAGATACTAAATTCTATTGTGGTGAACATTCAATAGATGCTAGTCATCGTTTTGGAGTTCGTGAAGATGGTAGCCATTATTTGATTACACACACTGAGCCTATTTCAATTGGTAATGATGTTTGGGTCGGTGGTAATGTGACAATTATCGGTGGTGTCCATATTGGTAATAATGTAATTGTTGGAGCCGGAGCAGTAGTTGTAAATGACATACCTGATAATTGTATTGTCGGCGGCGTTCCTGCTAAAGTAATCAAAAACTTACCTAGTTTAAAAAATAAATGAGGTGAATGATTGTGAAATTACTGAAAAAACCGATTTTCAGCTTGTACAAATTAACCATTGATCCTAAGAACCAGCAGGCCTTCTTAGCAGAAGGAGTGAATAATTTAATAACATCGTATCAAAACGAATCAGGCACTTTAATGATGGTAGCAACACATGAGGATGAGGCTGGTAGCGTTAATTATATTTTTGAAATGTATCAAGATGATGCCAGTTATCAAATTCATGCGGCTTCACCGCAATTTCAACATTATGCCAAATTAGCTCAGAAAGTGGTTCAATCTAAGGAGATTCATAAATTAAGTTTAGAAAGACTTCACACGAGTAATCAACCGTTAGAAATTAAGGGTGAGAATCCATATTTTGTTCGTTTACTTGAAGTTACCGTAAATCATAATAATGTAAAATTTTTAAAAAATATTTCTAAAAATACTGTGGCTAATCTTGTAAGTAGTGTCGATTCTAATCATTGGGTAATTATTGATATTTTTAAGGATAAATCAGCTATGCAAGAAATAAATGTTAATCAGTATTTATCACAAATTTCAACTGAATATACAATCCATGAATTGAAGGTTGATACTATGGTCAGTCAAGCCGATTTAAAGTTGGAATAATCAGCAAAAACAAGTAAACGTTTTCAATAGTCTGCTACAATAGAGTATGTAATTATTTATAAAACAGACGAGGACTTTAAAATGTCAAAATATTTAGTATTTATGGATTTAGATGGGACACTGCTATCAAGTGACCATAAACATATTTCGGTTCGTACTAAAGCTACAATTGAGCGCTTACAGAAGCACGATGTTAAATTCTATATTGCTACAGGAAGAATGTATGAGTTAGCCAAGATTACTCAGAATTTGTTGAATCCTGAAGTAGGATTGATTACCTCTAATGGTGCGGTTTTCGACGGTATCAACGGTCGTGAAGTTACACTGTTGGGTAGCAAGACAGTTGAACTAGCCTATCAAATAACTCAAGTTAATAAGTTACCAATGATGTTGTTTACACCAGAAACAGCTTATTTTACTGAAAAAATTCCACACTTTATTGCTCAGAATGCTGGTAACTTCGATGAAGCATTTGGTTATAAAGAAATTGAAAATCTAGAAGAATTACGTCAGGTAGCTGACAAAATTACCAATGGAGTTGTTTTGAGTCGTGGAGACATGGATGAATTGAATCAAGCCAAAGCTAAGTTAGCTGATAGTAAGAAATTACGTTTATCATCCTCAGGTCCCGATAATATTGAAATGATCCCTTTGAAGACCGATAAGGCTACTGCTATTCAGCAAGTTCAATGGGAACAACGTATCGATGCTGATCATACCTTTGTCTTTGGTGATGGCATGAATGACTTAGGAATGATGCAACAGGCTAAATATTCGGTTGCTATGGGGAATGGAGTAAGTACAATCAAAGAGCAAGCCAACTATGTAACGGAAACAAATGCTAAAGATGGTATTGCTGCATTCTTAGAGAACTTCTTTAAAGATGAATTCTAAAATAATTAGCTTGTTAATCAAGAAAACTCGTAATTATTGAAGTTTGACTAGAGCACACGTTAACAAAATACGAGATGTTCATATCAACCAGTTTATGGTTGATATGGACATCTTTTTAATTAAAAATTATATAATTTATTCCAAACTAAATCTCAATAAAAATCTAAATATTGAATTTTATGATTTTTTTGATTAATAGAATTGAATTAAGCTGTTCTACATGTGTATAATGTAAGCGTTATCGTTAGTTTTTTGTTTAAAAAAACTAACTAAAATTGTCCTGATAGGAGGCTGCAATAGTGAAGTTTACAAATGGTTATTGGATGAATCGTGAAGAATATCAGATTGATTCACCGATGGAAGCTTATGATGCACAAAAAGAAGGGAATAGTCTAAAGGTCTTTGCACCGTTTAAAAGAGTTTTAAGCAGGGGTGATCAACTTAACTTAGGAGCAACAACTATAACACTGACTTCTCCTATAGAGAATGTCATTGGCGTTAAACTGGAACATTTTGACTCTGAAGATCATGGTCCTAGTTTCAAAATTAATAATTTGAACCCTAAAGTAGACATTCAAGTGAAAGATAAAATGGCTTCTTTGAAAAGTGGCGACTTAAAAGTGTCATTACCATTGAATGAGGACTTTTTAATGAAGTTTACAGCCAATAATCATTTGGTTACTGAATCAGTCCAAAAGGCTCAAGGAGTTATATATAATCGCGATAAAAAACAAAATTATATGCGCGAACAATTATCAATGGGTATTGATGAAAAAATTTATGGCCTAGGAGAAAGATTTGGTAATTTTGTCAAGAATGGTCAGTCCATAGATACTTGGAATCAAGATGGTGGAACGGGAAGCGAGCAAGCTTACAAGAATATTCCATTTTATTTAAGCAGTAATGGTTATGGTGTATTTGTAGATGAACCGCAAAAAGTTTCATTTGAGGTGGCATCAGAAAATGTTGATCGAGTGCAATTCAGTACTGAAGGTCAATCATTGCAATACTATGTAATTTACGGTCCAACGTCTAAAGAAGTATTGCATCGTTATACTCAATTAACCGGAAAAATCAATTTACCACCAGCATGGTCATTTGGACTTTGGCTAAGTACTTCATTTACGACCGACTATAGTGAGGAAACTGTTCTTAAATTCATTGATGGCATGAAGGAACATGATATTCCTTTGGATGTTTTTCATTTTGATTGTTTCTGGCAAAAGGGCTTTGAATGGTGTACTTTAGCATGGGATAAGGAACAATTTCCTGATCCTGAAGGATTATTGAGAAAGATTCATGAACGTGGTGTGAAAGTCTGTGTCTGGTTAAATCCTTATATTGCTCAAAAATCACCATTATTTAAAGAGGCTAAGGAAAAGGGCTATTTGATTAAGCGTCAAAATGGTGATGTATGGCAATGGGATTTGTGGCAAGCAGGTAATGGGTTTATTGATTTTACGAATCCGGCCGCTAAAAAATGGTATAAAAGTAAGTTAAAAGAATTGTTGGATATGGGAGTAGATTGCTTCAAGACTGATTTTGGCGAGCGGATACCAATTGATGATGTTCAGTTTTATGATGGCTCAAATCCACAACAGGAACATAATTACTACACACTGCAATATAATCAAGCAGTCTACGATATTATCGCAGAGGTTAAGGGTAAAAAAGAAGCCGTGGTCTTTGCTCGTTCAGCAACAGTAGGTTCTCAGTCATATCCTGTTCACTGGGGTGGCGATTGTCTATCTAACTATAATTCCATGCGTGATACCTTACGTGGCGGTTTGTCGTTTCTAGTATCTGGTTTTGGATTCTGGAGTCATGATATTGGAGGATTTGAAGATGGTGATGATCGGCCAACACCTGACCTATACAAGCGTTGGACCCAATTTGGATTGTTATCTTCACATAGTCGATATCATGGAAGTAATGTTTATCGTGTACCATGGAATTTTGATCAAGAAGCCGTTGAGAATACTAGACGATATGTAAATTTAAAGTTATCATTGATGCCATATCTTTATACACAGGCGGCTTACGATGCTAAGTTTGGTAATCCTCTGATGAGACCAATGTTTTTAGAATTTGAAGATGATCCGAATGTTTCAGATTTGGCCACACAATATATGTTTGGTTCTCAAATCTTAGTAGCACCAATCTTTAATGATCAAGGCAAGGCACACTTCTACTTACCAGGGGGGAAGTGGACTAGTTTGTTGGATAATAAGGTTTATCAAGCACCTGAGTCAGGGGAGTGGTTAAACGATAAATTCGATGAATTAAGTTTGCCAGTCTTGGTACGTGAAAATACTATTTTGGTACGTAATGAAAAAGCCATTCATGCTGAATATGATTATACTAAGAACGTTGATATTCACTTATATCAGATCAAAGAAGGGACTGTCTCAACTAATATCGTTAGTTCTAAAGGACTAGAGGCAGCTTCCATTAGAGTTCAAAGAAAAAATCAACAAATTAAGGTATCAACTGTTGGCGTTAAAGGTAAAGTAAGAGTATATTTACATGAAAATGAACAAATTATGCAAAAAGGATTAATTGATAATCAGGTTGTCTTTAATTTAGAATAAACTATTGTGACAGATTCGTTTTAAGAATGGATCTGTCTTTTTATTGCTAATAGTTGCCGATTGGTCTATACATATGTAGTATGTAATTAGGATTATTAAATTGTTTATATTAAAGCCGTTGAGAAGGTATGTTTAATGAATAGATTAACTATTAGAAGGATAAATGAGCTGAATGTGTTGCGCGAAGTGTTCAATCAGACACCAACATCTCGGGCTGCTGTAGCAAAAAAACTAGGATTAACTAAGTCGACTGTCTATAATATTTTTACTAAATTAGCTAATGATAATTTGGTATATGACATCGGTCAGGGAAACAGTACTCGTAGTGGTGGACGTAAACCAGTCTTGACTAATTTTAATGCTCAAGCTGGATATACTATAAATACAAAAATTAATCAGGCTACGATTAGTTGTATGACAAATTGGTTAGATGGAAGTGTTGTAAATTATCAGGAGTTTCCTATCGATGGCAAGGATGCCTCAAAGCAATTGTTAGCATTATATCAGGCTATTAAATTATCTACGCTTGATAATGCTGACTTAATGGGTATTTCCGTCGCAATTTATGGGGTCGTTAAGGATAATCATATTGTCAAAGCTATGAGTCAAGATTTGATTCAGTATGATTTGGTTCAAATTTTGCAGAGTAGATTTAATGTACCAGTACTATTGGAAAATGAGGCCAATTTGGCAGCTTTAGCAATAAAAGACTTTTCAGGTATTTCAATTCAAGATGCTATTGCACTCAGCCTGACTGATCAAATTGGAGTTGGAGCGATCATTAATGGTCAACTTTATTCAGGAAAAAATAGTCGAGCAGGAGAAATCGGCTCGGGCAAGTATTACGGCTTGGGTAATAAAAGTCCATTGTCATTAGAGAATGTAGGCTCTGATCAAGCTGTTTTTACACAAATTCAAGACTTAAAACAATCCTCAGTAGTTATTGCTGATATTCGTCGTTGGTATGATCTAGGGGATGAAATCGTGCAAGAAGTTTTGAAAAATTTTGAAACTAGTATAATTATTATTTTACAAAATATTTTTTTGCTATTTGATCCTGAAAAAGTGGTCATAAGTTCTCGAGTTTTGCAGGCGATTCCTGAAATAATGAAGCGTGTTGAAAAGGAATTGTCGCAAGTAGTAGATCATGAATTTTATATTGAAGTTTCTGATAGTGTAAGTAGTAATAGTTTATTGGGTGGTTGTGCGATGATAACTAGAAGAATATTAGAACTTCCAGATGCCGATTTACAATTCAAAAATAGAACCATGCCCACAGTTAGTGAGTAGTGAAAGGGACTGATATAAAGATATTAGTCTTTTTTATTTACGATTATTTCGAATAATTATTTTTAATAAGGGCTTGACGTTTCTTTAGAAAACGGTTACATTCTAGTTAGTTCTTTTAATAAAAAAACTAACTAGGAGGGTTATTTATGAAAAGTATTATTTCCGGATTTCAAAATAAATTTTTGCCAGCTTTAGCAAAATTTGGAAATCTGAAGTATATGGTTGTTCTTCGTGATGGAATGATTATTACAATTCCATTTACTATTTTTGGTAGTATTTTTATGATTGTCGCTAATTTGCCATTTACTTGGTGGGCTGACTTTATTAAACCTATTTCAGGTTATTTAAATGCTGCTGTAACAGTTACTTTTGGTATTTTGGCTTTAATTGTAGCTATGGGAATTAGCTATCAATCAGCTAAGGCTAATAAATTGGATACAATGACAGGAACGGTTATTCCTACGGTTGCATTCTTATTAGCGATGTTGAACAATAAGTTGACTATCGATCCAGCCGATCTTGGATCAGGTGGTATCTTTACAGCTATTGTCATTTGTATTATTTCTAGTGAAATTATTCGTTTCTGTGTTGCCCGTAATTGGACAATCGAATTACCTGACTCAGTTCCACCTGCAGTTGCCAAATCATTTTCATCTTTGATTCCTGGCTCAATTGCATTGTTCCTTGTTTGGTTAGTTAGAGTTGTATTACATGTCAATATCAACTCAGTTATCCAATTTATTTTCTCACCACTTGTTGTTGGATTAGATAGCATTTGGGGTATTGAATTGGCTATCTTCTTAGTACTTGCACTTTGGGTTGTTGGTGTTCATGGTACTAACGTAATTGGCAGTATTTATACACCAGTATTCTTAAGCTTCTTAACAGCTAATATCAATGCTGTAGCAAAAGGACATGCTCCAGTTCACATTGCTGCTGATGGTTTCTTGAACTTTGGATTAACTATTGGTGGTACAGGTGCTATTTTAGGATTAGTTCTTTGCATGTTCACTGCTAAGAGTAAACGTTATAAGGCAATGCGTAATCTTGGATTCATGCCTTCAGTCTTTAATATCAGTGAACCTATTATGTTTGGTTTACCTGTTGTTTTAAATCCTACTTTGATGGTTCCATTTATTGTTACACCGATGGTTCTAGAATTTATTACGTACTATCTTATGAAGTTTGGTGTCATTGGTATGATCGTAGCTCAAGTTCCTTGGACAACACCTACAGTTATTAGTGGATTCCTTATGACTGGTGGAGATTGGCGTGCATCACTTTGGCAATTAATTGAATTGATTGTTTCCGTTGCAGCATACTATCCATTCTTCAAAGTCTTAGACCGTCAAGAATTAAAGGTTGAACAAGCTGAAGAGGCTAAAAAAGAAAATGCAGCTACAGACGATTCAATAGCTACTGACACTTCTGTAAAGGGAGCATAATTAATGTATTATCAAAGATTAAAAAAATTTCCTAAGAATTTTCTTTGGGGAGCTGCTTCTGCTGCCTATCAAATTGAGGGTGCTTTTGACGAGGATGGTAAAGGTCCTTCAATCTGGGATACCTTTACCAAAATTCCTGGTAAAACTTTCAATGGTACGAATGGTGATATTGCTGTTGATCATTATCATCGATATAAAGAAGATGTCCGTTTGATGTCAGAAATGGGATTGAAAGCTTATCGTTTTTCAATTGCGTGGTCACGGATAATTCCAGATGGTGAAGGGACCGTTAATCCAGAAGGCTTAAAGTTTTATGATAATTTAATTAATGAGTTAATAAAATATCATATTGAACCGATTGTAACTTTGTATCACTGGGATATTCCCCAAGCATTGCAAGATAAATATAATGGTTGGGAATCTAGAAAAGCCATTCAAGCCTTTAAAAAATACTGTCAAACTGTTTTCAAGGCATTTGGAGATCGAGTTAAATATTGGGTAACCTTTAATGAACAGAACGTTTTTACAGCAATGGGCTATAGATGGGCTTCACATCCACCTAATGTTAGTGATGTTAAGCGAATGTATGCAGCCAATCATATCGTCAACCTTGCAAATGCCGAGGTGATTAACTTATTTCATCAGATGGTTCCACAGGGTAAAATTGGTCCTAGTTTTGGTTATGGTCCAACCTATCCGATCACAGCAGATCCTAATGATGTTTTAGCAGCAGATAACGCTGATGATTTTAATAATAATTGGTGGTTAGATGTTTATTGTCGAGGAACTTATCCAGCTTTAGTCATGAATCATTTAAAGGATCTTGGCATTGCTCCAGAGGTGACTTTGGATGATGAAAAACTATTGAAATCGGCTAAACCTGATTTTCTAGGTATCAATTATTACCATGGGGGGACGTTCCAACAGAATCAAATTGAGCATCCTGATAAAACTACGCAGCATGAAAAGAATTTTTCGAAAACTGATCCATATTTGATGCAACCTAAAGGTACTCAGGCACAAACACCAGAGATGGCAATGTTTAACAATGTAGAGAATCCTTATTTGCATAAGACACAGTGGGGATGGGAGATTGATTCAGTAGGTTTCAGAATCTCATTGCGTCGGGTCTACGAAAAATATCAATTACCAATAATGGTTACTGAAAATGGTTTAGGAGCCCAGGATAAGTTAGAAGACAATAATGTGATTAATGATCAATATCGGATTGATTACTTACAAACACATATAACGGAAATGCAACGTGCTTTGACTGATGGTGTAGATTTATTAGGGTATTGTGCGTGGTCCTTTACAGATTTATTGAGTTGGTTAAATGGATATAAAAAACGCTATGGATTTGTATACGTTGATCGTGATGATAATGGTCCTAAAAATTTGACTCGTATACCTAAAAAGAGTTTTTATTGGTATCGTGATTTTATTCGAAGAAATTCTTAAATGAAAATCTCATAGATGATTTAAAAAGTCTATGGGATTTTTTTTGTTATTTGATTTTTGACATTACTTAAAAGTGATACTTAATATAACTAATAATTAATAAAGCTAAATATTGTCAATAATTCAATAGTTATTTTTCCTTTTTTTGTTACATTTTAGTTACTATCAGTGAACAAAACTGTAACTTTCCGTCATTGTCAAGATTTCTGCTTTATAATTTGTTTTGTTGCGATGGCAACGAAAGGGAGAAGGGAATTATGGCTTTGAAAAGAAGAATTATTGTAGCTCTTACTACGGTAATGTCGATAGTTTTGTTTTTCGTGGGTGCAACAGATGTCCAAGCAGCACGTGCTGATATGGTTGATGTGTCCAATAACAATGGGGCGATGACCATTTCTAATTTTACTGATATGCATAATAATTATGGTATCAAAGCGATTGTTACTAAAGTTAGTGAAGGTACATCATTTAAAGATACAACAGCTGCTGGTAATATTACAGCTGCTAAATCTGCTGGCTTATATGTTAATGGTTATCATTATGCTAGATATAGTACTGTTAGTGGTGCTAAAGCTGAAGCTGACTACGCTGCCAAAATTGCTCAAGCTGATGGTTTGCCAAGTGGAGCTGTTTTAGCAACTGATGTTGAAAGTTCGGAACAACAGAACTTATCAACATCTCAAAATGATGCTAACAATGCAGCCTTTATGAGCGAAGTTGCTAAATACGGATATCGTTCATGTATTTACACTATGGGTTCATGGGTTGGTACAACTATGACTGTGGATCAAGGATGGATTGCAGCATATCCATACAATGCTACAGGTGTAGAAGAATATACAACTCAACATGCATGGCAATGGTCAAGTTCATATACATTCAACGGTAGCTATGGAAACTTTGATGTTTCAGAACTTTACGATGATTACTTTGCAAGTTATACAGCACCAGCTGGTTCTAGCTCAACTACAACAACTACTACAGATAATAGTAGCTCAAGTAGTTCTGCTTCAACCGACAGTGGTTCAAACAGTGCCGGTGCAAGTAAAGATGTAATTACTGTCAAGAATTCTTCTGGCAGTTACGTTCCTTTAATGGCACTTCAAAGTGACGGTACGATGAAGAGAATCACTAGCGAAGTTCTAGGTAATAACACACCATGGCAAACGGATCAAACTAAATCAGTGAATGGCGTAACATATTATCGTGTCGCTACAAATGAATGGGTGGCTGCAAGTTATGTAACTGGAAACAGTTCATCATCTGCAACTACTAATAATAGTAGTTCAAACAGTTCATCTAGTAGCAGTAACGTCATTAAGGTGAAGAATCCTTCAGGATTATACGTTAAACTTCAAGCTTTACAAAGTGATGGTTCAATGAAAGATATCACTAATGAAGTTTTAGGTAATAACACACCATGGCAAACAGATCAAACTAAAGTTGTTAACGGTGTAACATATTATCGAGTTGCTACTAACGAATGGGTTAGTTCAGCTTATGTAATTGCCTAATAAATTTTGAATTTATCTAAGATGTTGTGAGTTTTCACAACATCTTTTTTTATAGAAAAATAAGTTACTTGTTCTTTGCTTTAAATTTTGGATTCCTTTATAATGAAGACATAACAAGGGAGTAACTTGCAGGTTGCTGTGACAAAATCGTCAACAAGACGTAGCTCTGGTTTTGTCTTAATTAGTGAGACTTGTACGCATATTTAGCGTGCAGGTCTCTTTTTTTATAGAAAGAAGGGATACTAATGAAACAAGTCGAAAATAAAAAGTTTTCTCGGTACTATGCTTTAAGTAAAGGATCTTTGCTAAGTAAATTTAAAACTAGCGAGGATGGATTAAGTAATCAACAGGCTGCAAAGCTTTTGAAAGAAAACGGTCCTAATGCTCTAGCTCAAGGGAAACGAAAGAATCTTATCCAGCGTTTCTTAGATCAGTTTAAGGACTTCATGATTATTGTTTTATTGGCAGCCGCATTAATATCTGGATTGGTAGCTAAAGAATGGGCCGACGCAGCACTGATTTTGGCCGTTGTTATTATCAATGCTATTTTTGGTGTTTTTCAGGAATCAAAAGCCGAGGAAGCTATCGATGCATTAAAGGAAATGTCGACTCCAGAAGCTCACGTAAGACGAAATGGAAAATTAGAAACCATTAGTAGTGAGGATTTAGTTGTGGGGGATGTAGTTTTATTAGAAGCTGGTGATATTGTACCTGCCGATATTCGCTTGCTCGATTCGGCCTCCATGAAGATTGAGGAATCAGCTTTAACCGGTGAATCTGTTCCCGTAGAAAAATCCGCTGAAGTGTTGGCAGATGAGGACATTCCTTTGGGTGATCGGAAGAACATGGCCTATATGAACAGTAATGTGACATATGGTCGAGGCGTCGGCATTGTTGTCAGTATTGGTATGGACACACAAGTTGGGCAAATTGCTGGAATGATCAATCGAGCTGAAGATATTGGAACACCATTACAAGATAATTTGAATTCTTTAGGGAAAACTTTAACTTGGTTAATTTTGGTTATTGCTGCAGTTATTTTTGCAGTAGGTATTTTCAATAATCACGATGGTCTACCAATGAATGAACTGGTTATTAATATGCTATTGGTAGCAATCTCGTTAGCAGTTGCTGCTATTCCTGAAGGGTTACCCGCTATTGTTACAATCATTTTGGCTTTAGGAACAACAAGGATGGCCAAAAGAAAAGCTTTAGTTCGTAAATTACCAGCTGTAGAAACATTAGGAAGTACAGAAATTGTTGCCTCTGATAAAACAGGTACGTTAACACAGAATAAAATGACCGTGGAAAAAATTTATCAATACGGCAAATTACAAGATGCTTCGGAACCAATTTCGGATGCCGATAAAGTTCTACAGGTTATGACCTTTAGTAACGATACAAAGATTCAAAGTGATGGAACTCTAGTAGGTGATCCAACTGAAACAGCTCTAGTACAATTTGGCTTTGACCACGATTATCAGGTGGAAGATGAGTTAGTTAAAGAACCACGTGTTGCAGAAGTGCCGTTCGATTCAGAACGTAAATTGATGTCAACGATTCATCAATTGCCAAATAGTAAGTATCTGGTGGCCGTAAAAGGTGCACCTGATATGTTATTGCAGCGTGTTACTAAGATTCAGGCTACCCCAGGTGAAGTACGTGATTTTACAGAAGCCGATGAAACTGAAATTCTGAAACAAAATAAAAATATGGCCGTTCAAGCTTTACGAGTGTTGGCAATGGGATATAAGATCGTTGACCAGATACCAACAACAGTAGATTCTGACACTGTCGAAAATGATTTGATTTTTGCCGGATTGATCGGAATGATTGATCCAGAACGTCCAGAAGCCGCTCAAGCTGTAGCAGATGCTAAAAAGGCTGGTATCCGCCCAATTATGATTACTGGTGATCATCAAGATACCGCTGAAGCTATTGCTAAACGATTAGGTATCATTAAACCAGGTGATGATGGAGCAGTTATTACAGGAGCTCAATTGGATCAACTGAGTGACGAGGAATTTGATAAAAAAGTTCAACAGTATTCAGTTTATGCTCGTGTCTCACCGGAACACAAAGTTAGAATTGTTAGTGCTTGGCAAGATAAAGGTAAAGTTGTAGCGATGACAGGGGATGGAGTTAATGATGCCCCCGCTTTGAAATCAGCTGATATCGGTATTGGAATGGGTATCACTGGTACTGAAGTATCTAAAGGTGCATCAGATATGGTTTTAGCCGACGATAATTTTGCTACTATTATCGTAGCTGTTGAGGAAGGACGAAAAGTCTTCTCGAATATCCAAAAGTCGATTCAGTATTTACTTTCAGCAAACTTAGGTGAAGTATTGACTTTATTCATGATGACACTGTTGGGTTGGGACATTTTACTTCCAGTTCAACTATTGTGGATCAATTTAGCAACAGATACTTTCCCAGCAATTGCTTTAGGTGTTGAACCAACAGAACCAGGCATTATGGATCGAAAACCCCGTGGTCGTAAGTCTAGCTTCTTAGGTGGTGGAATTGGTTCCTCGATTGTCTACCAAGGCATTCTAGAAGGTCTGATTACATTAGGAGTTTATGGATTGGCAATTACATTTCCAGTTCACACTGCAAATGCTGCTATGCACGCTGATGCCTTGACAATGGCTTATGCTACTTTGGCCTTGATTCAGTTATTCCATGCATTTAATGTTAAATCAACTTACCAATCAATTTTCAAAGTACATCCATTCAAGAATAAGATATTTAATATTGGAGTTGCCACTTCATTTATTATGGTTGCAGCGACAATTTTAGTACCAGGCTTTAATGGATTATTCCATGTAACAGAGTTGAATTTGTTACAATGGTCAATTGTTTTAGGTGCTGGTGTCTTGATGGTACTTATTGTTGAAATTGTTAAGTTCTTTCAACGTCGCACTAGCAAGTAAAGGATAATAAACGTGTTTATAAAGCAAAATGGCGTTCATGTTGACCGATTTAGTCAATATGAACGCCATTTTTGTATAAGTAATTATTTTGATAAGCTGAGCAATTGCTCCAAGCTTTTGATCTCATAAGTTGCTTCAAAAGTAGTTTGATTAGCAATTTCTTTAGGATTGAACCAAACAGAATCCAGATGAGCCGCATTGGCGCCGGAAATATCCGCTGTTAATGAGTCACCGATAACTAACATTTTTTGTTGATCAATACCAATTTTGTCGATAACAATTTTGAAGAAATTAGGATCAGGCTTCTGATAACCAAGATCTTCGGATAGATATAAATCATCAAAATCAGTTAGTAAGTTGGAACGAGTAAGCTGTGAGTATTGTTTTTCTTTAGTACCGTTTGAAATTGCATAGATATGATGAGTTTGATGTAGTGCATCTAAAACTTGTTTAGCATGTGGCATAAGAATATTTTCTAGTTTAAAGAGTTCAAGATAGGCCGCATTTACTTTAGTACCATTAACTTTTTTTCCAAAGTGATCAAAGTATAATTCAAAACGAGTATTCAAAAGATCGTCACGTTTGATTTCTTTACGTTCTAATTTTTCCCAAAGTCCGTCGTTTAATTCATGCCAATAGGCAATCTGATCGTCGGTGAAGGGGAAGTTAATCTGCTTTGACAATCTATGTAGTGCCTTTTCAGCGTTGGCTTTAGTGTCAAGAATAGTATTATCAAGATCGAATAGCAAAATAGGATATTTCATTTAATTCCTCCACGATAATTATATTAATTGCATTATACTGCTAAATTTGTTTATAAAAAAAAAACTTAGGAAAATTCATCCTAAGTTTTCGTTTGCATGTCATCTGATTAACAGATCTGATCACCAAGTTTAACCATTTTTTCACGACGTTCTTCTGCTGATTCAGGTTTAACATTTCTCCAATCAACAACTGAAAGGGCACCATCGAGAATACCACTATTGTCTTTGAGAGCTAAGGCATTGTGCCATAATGAAGTATTCAAACCATCTGTTAGTAGATCAGCATCGGAAGGGGATGTCTTCAAATCGTAACCTGCGTTATTTTCAAGATCTACGGTGTATTTAGGATCTTCATCTTTTAAAATAACGATTTGAAATTTATCACCGATAGCACAGCTACCACCAAGACTAGAATATTTGTTTGAACCATCATCTGTTGTAAGAATCATTGGGAATCCACTAGGAATTCTTTCTGCTAAATATGCTTGTGCTTCATCTTTAATATTAATTTTCATAGTTGTTTTCCTCACTTATTTGTATTTATTTAAAAGTTCTTTTGATTGAATCTTTATTACAAGTATTACTATACATCATATTTAAGTTTATTGCAAATTAATTGTACACAATCTTTTACTTTGAAGAAAAAAGATGCATTTGATTTACATCTTTATTAAATTTATTAGCAAATTTGATCGCCAAGTTTAACCATCTTGTTATGGCGTTGCTCAGCAGTTTCGGGTTTAACATTTCTCCAATCAACAACTGAAAGGGCACCATCAAGAATACCACTGTTGTCTTTAAGAGCTAAGGCATTATGCCAAAGTGAGATATTTAGACCATCAGTAAAGAAATCAGTGTATTGTTCCTCAGTTGTCATGTTGTAACCAGCATTATTTTCGATCGGAACAGTATATTTAGGATCAGCATCTTTAAGAATAACTAATTGAAATTTATCACCGATAGCACAACTACCGCCCAAGCTGGAATATTTATTTGAACCATCATCTGTTGTCAAAATAACAGTACTGCCAGTTGGAATTTTATCTTCTAAATATTTTAATGCTTCATCTTTAAAGTTGATTTTCATAGTTAGGATCCTTTCTATTGCCAAATAGATTGTGCAATCTCTATTTGCACACAACCTTTATTACACTTACTAATCTACAGTATTTAAGAATCATGTGCAAATAGTTTGCTCATAACTTTTTGGAAACAAGGGTAATAATAGACATAATAAAGAGGATTGCCGCGATCCAAAGTAGAACGTTGCTAGTTAAATTCTGTGGACCAAAGTTTCCTAAGTAGTTCCAGATCAATGGTGCAAAAAAAGCACTGATGATCGTAGAAATAGTTAGATAACTGCTCAATGAGTTAATTTGCTCTGGTTCTAATCCTTGATTACTAGCAAAAATTAAATAGGGACCAGTGTAGGAATAAACAAAATTGAACAAGATGGCTGCTATAATCGCAAGATAACTGGTATCAGTGATCCATAAAAGCAAAACAGCAATGGCAGCTCCTAAATAACCTAACGTTAAAGTGAAGTGGTGAATTTTTTTATGTAATTTTCCGAAGGACAATCCAGCGACCAGCTCGCCTAAATTCATAGCTGATAGAGTTAAGTTGATGACTCGTGGATTACCCAATTGCTTATTTTGAAAATAACTAGGTAATTTTAATTGAACTCCCCAGATTAATAGATAAGTAATAAAAGTTAGAATAACTAATTGCCATTTTTGCCAAGGAAGATTGACTTTTGAATTGCTAGTTTTTACCGCCAAATTCTCTGGCTCAGTTACGAAGAGTCCAATTAGAATAGCAATTACAATAAGAATTAAATATAGTCCAAAAACTGCACGCCAGATTCCTACTAATAATCCGGCTATTCCTAGTAAAACAGCATTACCTAGAGCCGTTAAACCAGTTTGATAGCCTAACAATCTGGCTCGGAATTCACCTTGATAATTATGAGCAATCAGACTGATAGCATGTGGTGAAAAGAGACCAACACCTAAGCCCAAAATAAAACGACTACACATTATTAGTAGAAAATTATTAATGAAAGCTGGAATCACTCCAGCAGTGGCACTAATGATTAGGCCAAAGATAACAACCTTTTTAATACCTAACTTTCGACAGAGATAGGGATTGGGTAGTATTGTCAGTAAAGCACTGAAATTGGCAATAGTTACGAGCCATTCGATCATTGTTGTGGGCACATTAGGAAAAGATTGTTTCAACTGAGGAATTACTCCTGTAATAACAGTGGTTATGTTGCTAACCGTGGAGAGACTAAGGATGCTGATAGTTGTTTTAGTGGACTTCATAATACCCCTCATTAATTAATTGATAGGCGTAGTCTATCATCGAAGTTCTTTCATTAGCGGACACTTTTGAAAGTAGATAGTGACAATTCTAAAATAAAAAACGACTAACAATAGTCGTTTTAAAAGTGAAATTTATAAATTTTAATAGATTTCTGTCATAGGAACTAAATGTTTGATACCTACTTTATAATAAGTTTTTTCAGCAAACTTTTTTTGACCACCTAATGAGCAAACGGTTCCTTGTGATAAAGTGTGTGATAGCTTAGTTCCCTTGAGATTGTAGGTGGAAGCCTTAGGAGCCAATACCTTAACCATATAATTGCTGGCTGTACTCATTTCATTCATTCCAGTTACATCGGGTGAATTGTTAGTAAGTATTTCAACACCTCTGGCTTTAACTAGTTCATCTTTACCGATAAGAAAGTAAAGATTCTTCCCATTGATCTTTTTAACATCACAGTCCTTGGTAGTGGATGCTGCTTGAATAGGTATAGTTGAAATTGTTGGAACCAAACCAATTGTAAGAAGAGAAGTTAATAATAAACATCTGTTAAATAGTTTCATAATATTATCTCCTAAGGATACATTTATTAAGTGATGGATCAGTAACTAGTTGCTTAATATTCTGTTATCGGAAACATAATAACGCATCTTATCAAAGAGGAGATAGCATGAAAGGTTGTCAATCGGTATAGCTAAGAGTCAAAAGATTTGATAGTTTTTTTTACCCCATCTTCTTAGAAAGAGTTCCGAAAATTAGGTTGACTAGGATTGGCAGTGCGTCAACCATGTATTGACAATAAAAGAATGCTTATGTTAACCTTTTCATGTTATGAAAGAAGGGGTAAACTATGGCAAATGTAGAACCTGCTGAAGCCTTGATGGAAGCAATTCATGTTGCGAGCCAAGATAAGGAAGTTCAAAAGAATTCAGAATTGATGGACCTTCTAATTAAGAGTGCTAAGCAATTGAAGTCCACAAATAACTATCATCAAGTGGCTGCTAATCTAAATAAATCATTACAATATTGGGGAATGGGACATGTTGGTGGTCCAGCTGCTATTGACACCTTGTATCAGGCAACAATCAATGACACACATGGCCGTGCCTATCAAAAATTACCTACAGGTATGGAATAAAGAGTACAAAAAAAAGATACATAATCGTATCTTTTTTTTTACACTAATTTAGTCCATACCCCAATAGTCTAGTTCCTTATCGATTGCTCTTTGAGCAACTAAATTAAGATAGTTGAAAGGTTCGTCAAAGTTAGGCGAGAAAAGCATATCAACGTAAGCTAAATCATCAATTGTATTATTGTTTTGGATGATTACAGAAACAGTATTAGCTGATTGTGCAACCTCGTGAGAGCTCATGAATTGAGCACCCAGAACGCGACGACTTTTACGATCGTAGACCAGTTCAATATTTATTTTAGTATTAGTTGGCATGAAATCAGGACGGTAATTACTTTCAAAATAAACATGATGGGCATCATAATTAGCATCTTTAGCGGCATTTAAAGTCAGACCAGTACAGGCAATCGTTTGACCAAATAACAACATACCACTAGTTGCTTGACTACCCATTGATTTACGACGACGTTTGAAAAGATTCATACCAGCTAAGGTACCTTGACGAACGGCATGAGATGCCAAAGGAATATATTTGGAAGTTAAAGTTGGATTATATTGGATTTCGGTAACATCACCAGCAGCAAAAATATCAGGATCAGATGTCTGCATGTAGGCATTAGTGATAATAGCACCATTTTTTGCAATATTAACTTGTCCCTTAAGTAAATCAGATTGGGGAAGAACTCCCGGACAGATAGCTACCATGTCGACGATGTACTCATTGTCATCTTCAGTGGAAATTTTAAGATGTCCATCTTTAGTATCGCTGAAGCGGCTTACATTAGTACCAGTTAAAACGGTGACATGGTTATCCTCTAAGAGTTTTTTAACACGTTCAGAAATAGTGGTATCAACGTATTCATCCAATAGTTGATCATTTCTTTGAAATAAGACGATTTCATGTCCAGATTTAACGAAGCCTTCAGTCAACTCAACACCAGCATAACCACCACCTAAAACGGCAATTTTATGATTATTCTTAGATGCTTCGGAGAGTTGATGGGCTTGATTACAAGTCTTACACAACATAATCTTAGGATTTTCAATTCCCGCAATGACAGGAATACTTGTTCTTGAACCTGTTGCTAGGATAAGTTTATCGTATTTGTCATGAAGAAGTTCACGTGTTTTCAAGTTCTGAGCCAAAATAGTGTGAGCTTGAGCATCAATTTTAATGACGTCATGTTGCATACGCATGTGAACACCTTTTTTAATGAATTCTTCTGGATTAGCGTAAAAAACGTCTCCTAAATCTTTTACATCGCCGCCAATGTGCAAATATGTTGCACAGGATAGATAGGATATGTCGGCGTGTCGCTCATAAACAGTTATTTCCGCATCTGGATTATATTTAAGACATTCATTCATAGCAGAAATTCCCGCGTGAGTACAACCTATAATGGCTACTTTCATTCAATTACTACGACTTTTCTATTATATTTACATTTATCATTTTTCATAAATTATTTTATTTAATATAACTTATAGTATACTTAGATTATAGACTTTTGATATATAAATAGTAGGTAATTAACACTTTATTTTAAATTTAGAAGGCGATTTAATATTGAAACCGATTTATCGTTATTTTGTACAGCCACAGATAGATGTGAGAACACATTCTATTTTTGGTTATGAACTTTTAATCAAGCAATGGACTCCAGATGGCTGGCGACTTCCCAAATCTTTTGTCGATATTGACTTGAATGTGAACGCAAAATTGTTAGTTGAAACAACTAAAATCTTAGGGAAAAAAGTTCAATATTGTTCCGTTAATGTTAGTCGTGAGCAATTGATGGATACGCAAATGGCAAAAGCAATCATTAAAAGTCAAGTGCAACTGTATCCTACTAAGTTGGTCGTAGAGTTAACTGAAGAACAAGGGCCACATCAGTACTGTGATTCTAAATTGGTACCATATTTACGCAAATTTATGGAACATGGCATGCAAATTTCACTGGACGATGTAGGCACTGGTGATAATAGTTTTGAGAGTATACATAGTTTTTTGCCTTTGGCTTCGGAATTAAAATTTGCTTTACAAAATTTTCGTTCAAATATTGGGGATCCTAAATTGCGTGAGAAACTCCGTGCCTGGAAAGGAATTAGCGGTGAATACGGGCAACGCCTAATTCTTGAAGGAATTGAGGATTTTGAGGATGACGAAATCAGTAATAAATTGGGAATTAACTTTCGTCAAGGTTATTACTATGGAAGGCCTGAATTGTTGCCATTAATTGGTGACTCTAACGAAATGAAAAACGTGTGAAATGATTTATAAGAGAAAATCAGTGTTTTAAAATTAATAATTCAAAAAAATTTTTTAATCAAAAGAACAGCCTCTATTAAGCATTCAAGATATATCTGCTACTTGAATTCCTTAATAGAGGCCGTTTTTATTTATTTTTTAGACTTTATGAATTAATTTCTTTGTGTGATTGGTAAGTAGGCCAATAACATGATCAAACTTATGCTAAGGACAAATAATGGTAGTGAAAGAATAGTTCCATTATGAATAAGACTTACTAAATATGTTAATCCACTGACAATCAAATAATAACCAAAACTGAATAGGCCACTAGCGCTGCCAATAACATCTTCATAACTCTTCAAGGCTAAGTTTAAGGCAATTGGTAAAGTTGTGTTCAATCCCAGAAAAATCAGAAAGAATCCAATGATCATTAAAATTGAGTTATTAAATTGGAGACTAATTACTAGGAATAGAGCGGAAATACTACTAAAGATCAGCCCAATTAGACCAATATATTCTGCCTTAATATATTTAGCCAAGAAGTTAACCAAGATGGCACCTAGTAGACTGGCTAATGCCAAAGATAACCCCAGACTTCCATATTGAATTGAGGAATAGTGGAAATGTTTGATAAAAATGAAAGGAGCTTCAGAGTAGTAACCAAATAAGATACCATTTATTCCACCAATTAGAATACTGTAGACCCATACAATTGGATCTTTTACTAGTCTTGAGGTTACTTTGAGCAATGATACTTTTTGAATATTCTTGCGATCAATAGTTTCAGGGAGACAATAGTAAGCATAGAGCAGAGTGACCACAGCCATGGCGATTAAAAAGCTGAAAACATTTTTATAGCCTAGGTAAGTTTGAATCAATCCACCAATTAGTGGACCAAAAGCGGGAGATAGAGCCATTGCAGCCCCAACTTTTGAAAAAACTTTGGTACTGGTGATACCAGAAAAACTTTCACGCATGATAGTTTGAGTGATGACTGAACCGACGCTAGCTCCAAAAGCTTGAATAAAGCGAGCTACTAACAGAAAATTAAAATTAGAACTTATCAGTAATCCTAAATTGCCCAATAAATAAAAGATAATTCCAATTAACATAGCTGATCGACGGCCAATTTTATCGGATAGTTGACCCCAGAAGAGAACTCCAATGGCAAAGGCAATAAAGTAGATACTTATTGTTAATTGAGATGTTCCAGCGCCGGCATTCATTTGTAAGCTGATTTGAGGTAGAACAGGGGTAAATATCGATTCACTGATTTGAGGGAATCCCACAAGTACAATGATCAATAAAAGTGATGGTACGGTGTTACGGACGTTTTTCATTTTAGACTCCTAAATTTTATTTTGCTGAAAAACGTCCTATATCATTTGCGGGCATGCAGGCCATGATGTTAGTTAAATTCATGGTTTTCACCTAATTTCTATAAAGTATATTAATCATGTTATAGGAATTATTGGAAATTTACAAATTACTTTATAGTAAAAGCATTTTTTATCCAAATCTTGAAAGCGCTTCCCAAAAAATAGTGCTATATTGAATTTATTAAAGATTGAAAGGGAAAGATAGAATGGATGAAGAAACACCACGTGTTAAGTCAGTTCTTTTGTTACCAAATTTTTACCTACGAGTAAATTATGATAACGGTCAAGTGAGATTTTCTAAGAGTAAAATGTACTACATGGAAACTCATGTCTTCCAACGTCCACACTTAGGATTAACATCATTGACTCCGGGCTGGTATTGGATCGGTAGTGATATTAAATTATTGGATAACAACAAATTCTCTGTTAATGACGCAATTTACGATGGTAATGAGATTTATGGTAGTAAAGTAAAACCATATTAATTATTAATCGTAGGACACAACATGTTCTGCTTTCGAATACTAGGGAAAATAAAGCAGGTAATCGTACTTTGGTTACCTGCTTTATTTGGTTTGAACAGGAAAATCAAGGTAATATTCTGTATTATATTAGCCAATATAATATTCGATTCTTTGTAAATTTTTATGAAATAAACTAATCTTTTTCAGATAATTTGGGTGCTTTTTATGGATAAAAATAGATAAGAAGTTAATAATATGAAGGTGAATAACGAATATACTTTGTTGATTAGTTAAGAGGGGTAAACATGGTCACTCGTTTGTTGAATTTTTTTGCTCAGATTCGCAACACTAAAGTTGCGAGTGCTGTTCGTAATACTTTAACGTTATTATTTCCAATTATGTTGTTGGGCAGTTTTGCTGATGTTATTAAGTTCGCATTTTTAACTAAAACTGGTTACATGGCCCAAATGTTCGGTGTTACCAGTTGGCTGCCATATTCGCGTGAATTGGGCTGGGTTATGGAAGTCATCTTCCATTGTACAATTGATATGATTGCTCTTTATGCTGCTTACGGGATAGCCTATTTTACTGCTAAGGAGTATAAGAAAGATGGTGGCAGTGCTGGTGCTATTGGACTGTTATCCTTTTTAATTATTTCATATCAACCCACAGAAGATGGATTACCTAATTTTAGTCGTTTCTTCATGTCGCAAGGAATGCTGATAGCTTTGATTATCGGTTATCTTTGTGGCCGCCTTTGGGTCAGGTTTGATGATTCAAAGATGCAATATCGCTATAAAATCATTATTCCGGTTTTCATTGTTTTATTAGTTTCAGCAATCCTAAATTTGGCGGGATTATTTTTAGTGAAATTGGAAATACCAACTTATGTGGCCAGCTTTGTAACTCAACATTCACCGTTCAACTCGCTAGTATATGTTTTAGGGATGGGCTTTCTAACTGATTTACTATCTTGGATGGCGGTCGGTGGTCCCTTTAGCAATAATCCTACTTTTAACGATGCACCTTCGATGGCTAATATGAATGCGGCCTTAAAGAGTGGATCATCTTGGAATGTGCCGTATAAATTTACTGATACGACTTTGTTTCATAGCTTCGCCAATTTTGGTGGTAGTGGTGTAATGATAGCTCTGATTATTGCTATTCTGATTTTTTCTAAAAAGACTCGAAATCGTAATGTTGCTAAATGGTCGATTTTTCCAGCAATTTTCAATAGTCACTATTCAATGATGTTAGGAATACCAGTACTTTTTAACCCAGTTTTCTTGGTACCGTTCCTTATTACACCGTTATTTAATATGATTGTGGCCGCAATGTTTATTCTCTTACATTGGATGCCAGTATCTGCCTACCCAGTGCCATTAGGAACTCCAGGTCCATTGATTGCTTTTATTGGTACTAATGGTAATTGGGTAACTCTGGTTTTGGGTGCCATTTTGTTAGTGATTGATATCTTGATCTATATGCCATTCGTTAAATTGTCAGATCGAATTAGTCAGAAAGCGGGTGACATCAATGAAAATTAAACATTGGTTTTGGACAATATTAGGAATTACCTTGTCGGTGATACTGATTTTTGTGTCATTAAATTGGTCACATCAGAATACAACTGAATTGGCCAAAATTCATAATTCAAAACTGTCGCCGGTTATAATGATTCCAGGAAGCTCTGCTTCAGTAAATCGGTTTGATACATTAGTTGATAAATTGAATAAGAACAATAAACAACCACACAGTTTGATTAAGATTCGGGTTACGACTGATAATAAGTTGCACGTTTCCGGTCGTTTGCGTCGTGGTGATAATGAACCAGTAATCGTTGTTGGATTTGAGAATAACCATGATGGTTATGACAATATCAAGAAACAGGCTAAATGGTTCAACACAGCTTTTAAGTTTTTGACAAAACAATATAATTTTAATAATTTCAAAGCTATAGGACACTCTAATGGTGGGCTGATTTATACGGCGTTCTTGGAGAATTATTATTCTGAATATTCAGAACAGATAAAAATCAAACAACTCATGACAATTGGTTCACCATATAACTTCAATGAGAAATCTGTTCGCCATAAGACACAAATGTTGTCCGATTTTATTGATGACCGTGAAAAAATTCCATCAAGTCTTAGTGTTTATTCAGTTGCAGGGACAGAGACTTACAATTCTGATGGATTAGTACCATTGGGAAGTGTTATGGCAGGTAAGTATATCTATCAAGGACAAGTTAAACATTTTACATCTATTTCTGTTTCAGGATCGGATGCTCAGCATTCTGATTTACCTCAAAATGATCAAATTATTGATTTAATCAATCGATATATTCTCGATCCTAAGCAAAAACCACAGCAACGGCGGGGTGCTATCTCACTAGATGGACAATAACTTTAAAGAAAAGTCGGATAATACAAACCTAATCGTCTCTGAATTGTGAGTTATAATAAATGTAAAGGCTTACATAGGGTGGAGGGCGATTTAAATGAGTTTAAATTTTGGTCGTAAGATTAATTATATGCCATTAATAATTTCTTTATTTGGCGGAATTATCATTGGATTCTTCTTTTACTTATTGTCACAGAAGACATTGATAGCAATTTTATTTGGTATTGTTTGTCTGATAGTCATTGTAATGTTATATACTCTCAAAACAAAAGATAATTTGGATCAGTGGGGAATTGATGATCGGGGAATTTACTATCAAGATTACAGCACTACTGGTAAGAGAATCAGAGCTATTTTACTACCAAATATTTCGAATGAAGAGACCGTGAAGTTTAGTGAAATTAAGAATTTTTCAATTGTTGTTGGTAAGGGAATGGATCTACCAAGTGGAATTGGACCAGATGGTCCGATTGATGTCACGTTCTATGTGATAGATTCTGCATATCAGACTTTTAATAGTCCTTATTATTTAGCATTAAAGTTAGATAAGGGAAAGGATATTGATTTGGACCTTTCTTCTAATGTTAAAGATGTGGTGGCTATAAATGAGGTTATTAGAAAGATTGAAGAAAAAACCAAACTGCAGGTTAAATTAGAAAAGCAACGTGTATAGTGGCATAATAAGTCGACCGATGAAATTATAATGGGTCGACTTTTTATTATTAAAAAAAGGAAGAGAGGTGTATAGCAATGCGTTGGATACCAACATTATTTATTTTGCTATTAGCAATGGTCAGTGGCTTATACATTCTTGTTAATTTAAAGAAGCTTCCTCGACCATATTTTGTTCTCTTCTATTGGCTGTATTTCGTAGGTTTAATGGCCGTTTTGTTCATGCCGATTTCTATCAATGGAATAACGGTCAAGATTCTGCCACCTGGATTGGGTCGCGTAAATCTATATGAATTACAATTATCCGGAATTGAGTTTTACGAAAATATTATTATGACTGTACCATTTGGCTTTTTTATTAAAAAAGTATTTCCAAAGTTTCCATTAATATTACTAGTTATTTTAGGGATTTTAATTGGATCTAGTTTCGAGTCTATGCAATATGTATTGTCACATCATTTCTTGATTGATCGTACAAGTGATATTAACGATGTGATTTCTAATGCTATGGGTGTTGTCATTGGTGGTGTGATGGCAATGATTTACAATCTTCTTTCAAAAGATAACTGATAACTACCTATTAATACGTTAATATATTAATATGGAGGGACAGTTTATGAGTTGGATATTTGTGATGATCTTGGCGGCTACATTGGCAGGATTTGTTCAAGGAGTGACTGGCTTTGGTTCGGGAATTGTTTTGATGGTCTTTTTACCACAGCTTTTACCGATTGATCAAAGTGCCGGAGTTTCTACGTTGACGATGTCAATTGCTATTATCATGGTAGCTTGGAAGTATCATAAGGCTTTGAAGTGGCAAAAATTAGTTGGACCGTTTTTGATTTATATTGTTATGGCTATTTTCTCGCTACATTTAAGTAAATATTTGGCGGCCGGATATTTAAAAATATTACTGGGATTATTATTGATTATTTTGGCGGTGTATTACACTGTAATGAATTTGAAGTCGATTTCAGTTAAATCAATTTCATTTTATGTCATGGCAGTCTTTGCATTGATTTCAGGATTCTTCAATGGAATGTTTGGTATTGGCGGGCCGTTGATGGCATTGTACTTTTTGATTATTTCTAATTCTAAAGAGAATTACTTAGCTAGTATTCAGACTTTCTTTTTAATTGATACGATTGTCATGACTAGTTTACGTTTTTCGACCGGAATTTTAACAGTAGACAATTTGAAATTTGTTTTAGTGGGATTTATAGGGGCTATTTTGGGAACTATTTTAGCCAATCGTTTGGTTAGTCATTTGAATATTCGGATTATGGAATTTTTTATTTATGTTTTTATTGGAATTAGTGGCTGTTATTACTTGATAACGGCTTTATAATGAGAACATTTACTTGCATACATGGAAAATAGTCCGTATAATGCAATTTAATTATGTTTAAGAAATGAGGATTATATATTTGATTACTGTAAGTAACGTTAGTTTGCACTATGCTGATCGTAAGTTATTTGAGGATGTAAATATCAAATTTGCCCCAGGCAACTGTTACGGCTTAATCGGCGCAAATGGTGCCGGTAAATCAACTTTTCTAAAAGTGTTATCAGGTGAGATAACTCCTTCAACTGGTTCTGTTAAATTAGGACCTAATGAACGTTTGGCTACTTTGAAACAGAACCACTTCGACTATGATGACTACACAGTTATGGAAACTGTTCTTATGGGTCATGCCGACTTGTATAAGATTATGCAAGAAAAAGATGCCATCTACATGAAGCCTGACTTTAATGAAGAAGATGGTCTAAAAGCTGCTGACTTGGAAGCAAAATTTGGTGAAATGGGTGGCTGGGAAGCTGAAGGTGAAGCCTCTCAAATGCTTCAAGGCCTAAATATTCCTGAAAGTCTTCATCAGGAAAAAATGGCTAATCTAACAGCTGGTCAAAAAATTAAAGTGTTATTAGCTCAAGCTTTGTTTGGTCAACCAGATATTTTGCTATTGGATGAGCCTACTAATGGACTTGATGTTGATTCAATTGATTGGTTAGAAGAATTTTTGATCAACTTTGAAAACACAGTTATTGTTGTATCCCATGACCGTTACTTCTTGAATAAAGTATGTACATACATGGCTGACTTGGATTACAGCAAGATTCAACTTTATGCTGGTAATTATGATTTCTGGCAACAATCTTCAGAATTGGCTCAACAAATGAAGCAAGATCAAAATTCTAAAAAAGAAGAAAAAATCAAAGAGTTGCAGGACTTTATTGCTCGTTTCTCGGCGAATGCTTCCAAATCTAAACAGGCTACTTCTCGTAAGAAGATGCTTGATAAGATTACATTAGATGATATTCAACCAAGTTCACGTCGTTATCCATTTATCAAGTTTGTGCCTAATCGTGAAATTGGAAATGATTTACTACAAGTGAAAGATCTGACTATTTCTATTGATGGGAAAGCCGTTTTGAAGAATGCTAACTTTATTTTGAATAAGGACGATAAAGTAGCCTTTTTAGCAAAAAATGATATGGTAACAACAGCCTTATTCAAAGTTTTGACGGGTGAGTTAGAACCAGATTCAGGTACGGTAACTTGGGGTGTTACAACTAGCCAAGCATATTTACCAAAAGACTTTAACTCAATGTTTAATGAAGATACATCAATTATTGATTGGTTACGACAATTTGCTGAAAAGGGCGAAGATGATGATACATTCTTACGTGGTTTCTTAGGTAGAATGTTGTTCTCTGGGGATGACGTTACTAAGAAGGTTAACGTTCTATCTGGTGGAGAAAAAGTTCGTGTCATGCTATCAAAAATGATGTTGTTGAAGGCTAATGTTTTACTACTTGATGATCCAACTAACCATTTAGATTTGGAATCAATTACAGCCTTGAATGATAGTTTGATCGACTACAAAGGTTCAATTCTTTTTGCTTCACATGATCACCAATTTATTCAAACAATTGCTAACCGTTTGATTTACCTAACAGCAAATGGTGTGATTGATCGAGCAGATACTACTTATGATGAATTTAGAAGTAATGATCAAATTGAAGCACAAATTAACGAATTAGATAAATAAGCAAAATCCCGATTCCAAAATGGAGTCGGGATTTTTTGGTGTAACGATTAAGGATTATCAGAATAAATGATATTATATATTCAAATTATCCGAGGAGAGTGAGCGTAATGTCAGAGATAAAGCCTCTTTCATCATTAAAAGAATATACAAAAATATTTGATGAATTAAAGGAGGGAAATCCAATAGTCTTTACAAAGGATGGTAAAGAAGTAGGTACATTGGTTAGTTCAAAAGAATGGAATAAGATACAAGCCGAAATAAAATTGTTGAATGAATTAAATCATGAAGATAACTCATTTGATGGTATGTCATTAAGTGAGTTTAGGAAACTACATGATAGAAATCAAAAATAAATAATCAATATTCAAGGAGCTATTTACTTAAAATACCTAGTCCACCAAGAATGATTCCGACAATTAGAACAGAAACAATTAATCTCGTTGAATTCATTTTCTTTTTGCCTAGTAACCAGTAACAAATTGCTACCAAAATGACTGGTACAAGAGAAGGCATAATTTGATTTAAAATTGATTGAGCCTTAAGAGTAACTTTACCAGTTCTGAAAACTAATGGGACTTTAACTGATACAACAGTTGGAATCAATGCACCAACAACGGTAACACCGAGTAGGATTGCTGAATCGGTAATTTTGTTTAGCTTGTCACCAGCAGCATAAATTAGTTTTTCCCCTTGAGAATAACCTAATGGTAATAATGAGAATCTTAGAAACAGTACGGCAAAATTAACTAAAAGCCAAATAATTGCACCGATTGGATTTCCATGAAGTCCCATATAGGCACCAATTGACCCAAAAATAGTAGGAAGAATAACTCCAAAGATGGTATCACCAACACCCGCAAAAGGTCCCATTAAGCCGGTCTTTAATCCAGCAATCGTATCCTTTGCTTTTATTCCTTCCTTTTCCTCAATAGCCATATCCATACCGATGATGAATCCACCAACGTAGGCATTGGTATTAAAAAATTGGTTGTGCATTTTCATCATTTCTACACGATCATTATCTTTTGAATAGAGTTTTTTAAGTGTTGGAAGCATGGTATATAGATAACCAGTAGACATCATTCTTTCATAATTCCAACAAATTTGACTTGACCAAAGCCAACGCCAGTTAGCTCTGAATAAATCTTTTTTTGTAATGACTTTATTAGTTTTCGTATTCACCGAGTTCATTTTCAGTTTCCTCCTCACGTGTAGTATTCTCTGAATTTGAACTATTACTATTGTTACCTTGCTTGTAATGCATAATAGCTAGTGCTAGGCCTAGGAGAGCAACTCCAAGCATTGGAACTTTGAGATATGAAGCTGCAATAAAACCGATTATTAAGTAGGAGATGAATTTCTTTGTTGGTAAAAATCTCAATAAAATGGCAATACCAACCACTGGTAGAATACCACCAGCTACATTTAATCCATTTGATAGCCAAACAGGGATGGCATTAACAATTTTAGTTACAACGCTATTACCGACAATCAACATAACAAATACAGGAATCGATCTAGATAGTCCCCAAGGGAACACACCATAGATGATATTTCTTGCCACATTTTTTGTATCATTTTTATCAATATATTTATCGACTTTATGTAAGAAGAAAGTATTTGTAAATCTTGCTAATACATCAAGCTGAACCATTAATAGTCCGACCGGAACGGCCAATCCAATGGCGAAGTCGACACCTTTACCTGTCATAACTGCATAAGCCGTACCGATAATGGCACCGGTCATAAAGTCAGGCATACTTGCACCGCCGTAGGTACCAACTCCCAGAACCATTAATTGAAGAGTGGCACCTACAACTAGTCCAGTCTTTAAATCGCCCATTATAATACCCGAAACAAATCCAATTAATAATGGATAATTACATAAAATACCAACAGTAATTTGATCAATAATCATCCAAAATGATAAGCAGGTTAGTAATAATATTTGCCACCAAGCAATACTCATAGTAATTTACTCTCCTTTATCCAATAATTTCATAAAATTTTGTTTTTTATCATTTGGCACCATTTGGTGATATAAATTAATTCCTTTACTATTCAAATCATTAAAGACTTTTACATCTTCTTCTGTGACAGCGACACTCTTAGCAACTTGTCGAGCGCCTTGTTTCATTGAAATATTTCCAACATTTATATCTTTCAACTTAACCCCATCATCTGTTAATTTACTTAATACAGCAGGGTCTCTAACAATAATAAATACTCTTTGTCCAGCATATTGATTTTCTTTTATCCGCCTTGCCGCGCCGTCCGTAGTTAAGATACTCAGATGTACACCACCTGGAACGGCTGTTTTCAAAGTCATTTTTTGAACATTGCTTTTTACAATATTATCGTCAATTACCATAATTCGACTGGCAGATAAGCTACTTGTCCACATGGTAGCAACTTGACCATGTATCAATCGAGCATCAATTCTGACATTGATAATTGGATCTTTATTGGACGTTTTTTTAGATGATTCTTTTGTTACCTGTCTCTTGATGTTTGTTTTATGCAGATTTGATGGATCAATCTCCATCAAGAATTTTTTGTTCTCTTCAAGAGCATTCTCGATAGGAGTGCCCGTTGCAATTGATAAAACTATGGATGTAAGCTGATTCCTGAGACAACTTTTAAGAGAGGGTATAATGAATAAATCGTCTCTCAAAAGGAAGGAATTTTTACATGCCAACTCGTTACGACAAAGAATTCAAACAAAACATCATCAACCTATATAAGCAAGGCGAATCAGCTGCCCAACTGGCCAGAGAATATGGCATTGGCTATTCAACCGTTCATAAGTGGATCCAGGGCCAAGCCAAAACTCAATCCGGTAAATCGCCAGACGAAATTAAAGCGATGGAAAAGCGGCTGGCTTCCCTGTCTGAGGAGAACGAAATCCTAAAAAAAGCCCTGGGCTTCCTTGCGCAGAAGTAACCAATATTTTTGATTACATTCACCAAGAAAGCCATCACCACCAGGTAACTAAGATGTGCCGAATCCTCGGTGTTTCCAGAGCTCAGTATTATCGTTATCGATCCCCAAAGCCTTCAAAACGCCGGGCCGAAGATGCGGACTTAAAACAACGGATTCTGCGGATCTTTGCGGAATTTAAGCAGCGATACGGTGTTATGAAGATCCACCATGAATTGAATCTGGAACTTCAACCACTGCAGCGTCGGTGCAGCCCAAGACGGATTTCCCGGCTCATGAAGGAACTGGATATCCACTCCGTTACCGTCAATAAATGGAAAGCGGCTTCGGCTTCCAAAACCAAGGTTGAACAGCGTCCCAACTTGCTTAAGCAGGATTTCTCGACCACTGGTTTAAATCAAAAATGGACCGCTGATATGACCTATATTCAAACGAAGCGTAATGGCTGGTGTTACTTATCAACCATCATGGATCTGCACTCAAGACGAATTATCGGCTATTCATTCTCAAAAAAGATGGATACTGATTTAGTCTTAAAGACCCTGGAAAGCGCGGTTAAAAATCGAACCATTACTGGGGACCTGATTATCCACACAGACTTAGGATCACAGTACACCAGCGATGATTACAACCAACGGTTAACAGAACTACATATCCGCCACTCTTACAGCCGTAAGGGGTGTCCATACGATAATGCACCAATGGAATCTTTTCATGCTTCCCTCAAAAAGGAATGTGTTTATCCAGTGCCGGTCTTTGAGAATTATGAAACTGCCGCTGCTGTCCTTTTTGAATATGTGCATGCTTTCTACAATAGGAAGAGAATTCATAGTTCACTGGGCTACCAGACCCCCTTACAAGTTGAAATCGCAACACTTGCGAGCCAAATGGCCGCCTGATTTAATGCTTTCCAGGGTTCAAATAAGTTATTAATCACGATTAATGATTTATTTGAGCTGTGGAAGGTAAACGCGGTTCTGAATGTCTCTTAAAACCTGTCTCAAATATTGACTTCAATCCACTAGTCCAAAAGAAAGTCCTGAGAAAACTCTAACGTCTTTGTGTGTTCCCTTAAAAATCAAAGCAGAATTAGCTGGAGTTCCACTTTTGATATCACAAATAATATAGAAGAAATCATCATTATTTTTTTCATATAATTCTTGATATTTCTTTACTACATCATCAATTCCCATAGGATCTTTAAAAGATACTACCTGGAAATTATTTAGCTTACCAGTAATCATTTCACAGCTACTTAGAGTTTCTTTTGAATAATTACCATGACTAGCTAATACATACATAAAAATTCACCTCCGACATATTTAATGTGTTAACTTGATTTCAAAATTAACTTAACACATTAAGTAAGTGAATACAATTTTATTTATTTAGCTAATGAATGCTTATATATCAAGAGATTGTGGCGCAAAATCGTCATTTGAATAATCATAGCCTAATGTGTTATCCTAGTGGCAAATATTCGAAAAAGGAGTTTGTAATGATGAGTATGCCTGTAGAGAGAATAAAAAATTATGAACATATGGGACTTGGACTGTTTATTCATTGGGGACTTTATTCTCAATTAGAACAAGGAGAGTGGACAGAATTCATCCATAACATTGATCAAAGTAAGTATGAAAAGCTAATAAATACTTTCACCGCAAAAGACTTTGATGCTGAGTCAATTGTTAAAAGAGCTAAAAGTATGGGTGCTAAATACATCGTTTTAACCACAAAACATCACGAAGGTTTCTTTCTTTATGATACAAAAGGACTTAGTAGTTTTGATGTAATGCATAGTCCTGCGGGAAGAGATTTAATTAAAGAGTATGTCGATGCTTGTCATAAATATGACATTAGTCCATTCTTTTACATGGCATCCTATGATTGGCATAATCCTTTGTATAAAGATGATTTCAATAGATATTTGAAGTATTTACAAAAATCGGTGGAGTTGCTATGTAAAAATTATGGAAAAATTGGTGGTCTTTGGTTTGATGGTAACTGGAATAAAAAAGATGCCAATTGGCATCTTGATGAATTGTATGGGACTATTCGCAAATATCAACCAGAAGCTATTATTATCAATAACACTGGTTTGAAGAATATGGGGAAGGTCATTAACTCAGAAATTGATGCTGTGACTTATGAGCGTGGAATTCCCGACGTAATTAATCATGGGGAAAAGAATCAAAAGTATGTTGCAGGAGAAATGTCAATTACCTTAAACAAACATTGGGGTGTCGCTGCCAATGATGTTGACTATAAATCTCCAAGGGAAGTAATTGAAACTATTTGTCATGGGAAAAAAGTTGGTGCAAATGTATTAGTAAATATAGGACTTACAGGTACCGGAAGAATTCCGATTATATCTCAAGAATATATGAAAATGATTGGTCTTTGGATGAAATTTTATGGCCAAGCTATTTATAGTGCAAAGCCAACGCAAGTAAAAGCTGCGGAGGGACTAAAGGATTTTGCATTAAGTGATGGAGAAAACGATTATTTATTTATTTATAATATTAAGGTCACTGGAAATAGTAATGTAGTCTTAGGTGGTGAAGGTACAAATCCACGTTCCTTCGTTGGAATTAACAAAAAAATAGAGAAAATAACCTGGTTGGATAACGATGAACAATTAAATTTTTTACAAAATAATGATATGCTTACTGTTAACGCAACCGGTTTCAGGTATGGGACTGATTTGATAGTCCGTGTGGCCAAGGTTGACTTTGAAAACTAAGGAGAAAATCTCGGTAAATGTCAGTGCCTAAGTATAAAGAAATAATAGATGTTTTAAACGAAGAATTAGGTGGTGGAAAATTACATCAAGGAGACAAGTTTTACAGTGAATCTGAAATTTGTAGCCGATTTAATGTAAGCTCAACCACTGCGGTAAAAGTATTGAATGTTTTGCAGCAACAAAATAAGGTTACTAGAATTAAAGGAAAAGGTACTTTTGTTGCAAAAGAAAATCATAAAAGTGTTGTCCTTTACACTGATCTAAATATGTCTAATGGTCATTCAGAAGGAGTTAAGGTTTTAAATGTTGAAATCAAAGATGACAAGACAGTATTAAAAAAAATGGGGCTTCATTCAAGCGACAAGTATTTAAAAGTAACAAGGATAAGATGTATTGGAGAAAAAACATCTCAATATTCTGTAAGTAATATTCGCTTGGATTATATTGATAAGAATAAATTAGATGATGATAGTAATTTTGACTCTGTTTATAGCAGAATTAAGGAAGATGCTGGGCTAGATCCTTATAAATTGCCGTACACTCAAAGAACAACTATAAGTAAGGTGAAAGATTCAAATATTTTAAATTATTTTAACGGTACAAATGATTTATATATATATCAAGAAAGATTAACTTATTTACCTATCGTGGATAATTCTATTCTAGAATATGCATATACGTATAAATTGCCAGAATTTTGGGGTATGGAAACTGAATCAGTCTTTGGTGGAAATATTTAAACAATGGGATTCTCATTGTAAAAGTTTATAATCTCAAGAAGTAACACTTATTGATGATTTAAAATAATTATATTTAGATTTTAAAGAGACTGTTTTATCACAGTCTCTTTATTTTTATAAATAAATGAAAAAATTTTCTTTCAGTCGATCAATATCATTTTGAAGATGTTTTTTTGAGATAAAGTAGTTATTTTCATGTAAGGCCTCCATATAAAACAATATTAATTATATTCTGACTAAATTAGAAATAAACAAAAAACACAATAACTTCATAATTTCGTCAATCAATTTTAAGTTTGCTTAAATAAACAAGTTTTAAAGTATAAGTATCAATTAGCAAATGACAAATTATGAAAGGAGTGTTGGTTATGCGTTTTATACCTTTACTAATAATATTAACTATTTCGATAATCAGTGGTTTAATCATCAATTATAATATTAAGGAATTTGAGAAGCGTCATTTCTATCTAATAAGTCTAGTTTATTTAACCTTTTTAGGAATGATTCTCTTTACACCAATTTCGTTCGATGGAACATCGGTTTATGCGATGTCGGCGGGAACTGGGCGGGTAAATCTGCATCAACTTGATATAATTGATATCGGTTTTGCGGAGAATATTATTTTGACGGTGCCCTTAGGGTTCTTAATTAAAAAATTATTTCCACACGTATCGATACTTTCAATGGCCTTCACTGGTTTTATGATTGGTGGTGGAATTGAAACAGCTCAGTATTACTTATCACATATATTCCTGATCAATCGGACTAGTGATATCAATGATGTGTTGGCAAATGCTTTAGGTATTGTCGTCGGTGCTATCATGATGGTAATTTATGAATATATCATTAATAAAAAGACAGTTGTCGCAACTAAATAAAACAATTAATAGGTTAATATCGACAGAATTAATCTATTAATTGTTTTTTTATGCTAGAATTTTAAGTATATGGGGGCGCTTACAAAATGGAACAAAGAATAATTGATGCAATAATGGATTTTAGAAACGGAGCCAAAACTAGCGATGACGAACGTGATAAAGGACTTCCAACTGAAGTTGAAGGTGTTAAACGTGTTGACGATATAGCTTATGGACCAGATTCGAAGTGGAATTTATTAGATCTTTACTTACCAGAAAATGTTGAAGGACCAATTCCTACTATTATAAATATTCACGGTGGTGGTTGGTGCTATGGTACTAAAGAAACTTATCAATTTTATGGATTGAATTGGGCCCAACGAGGATTTGCATTCGTAAATCCCAATTATCGTTTGGCACCAGACGTAGTTTTCCCAGAAGAGTTGGACGATGTCGATCGCTATATTCATTGGGTAGCTGATCACGCAGCTGAATACGGTCTTGACACTAATAATGTTTTCCTAATAGGAGATAGTGCCGGTGGACAAATGGCGGAACAGTATACTACTATTTTGACTAATGAAAAATATCGTCAGATGTTCGGTTACGAATTAACTGATCTGCATTTCCGTGCGGTAGCTTTAAATAGTTCGGCTAATTTCATGTTTGACCCTGGAACGATTACAGATGTGGTTGGGGCTTACTTCACACCAGAGCTTTTGAATAGTAAGCACGATCAGATCAATACAGAAGAGTATATTCAATCCAATTTTCTACCAACATATATTTGCACTGCCAATTACGATTTTATTCGTAACAACTCTGTTAAATTTGACGGCTTTTTGACAGCTAAAAAAGTTCCACATGCTTTCAAAATGTATGGTGATGAAAAAAATCCACGTGAACATGTCTTCTTAATCAATCAAAAAGATGTGATTGCTAAACAAGCTAATGACGATGAAATGGCGTTCTTTAAGAAATATTTAGTCAAATAAGACTATTCGGTAGTAAAAACTTGTCAGAGGAATTATCGTATATCATACTAAAATAAAGAGTTATTTATATGATGGAGGTTCAATGATGGCAAAAGTTTTTATTGCTGGCAAAATTCCAGATAAAGCGACAGCCTTACTAAAAGCAACTGACTTAAAGATTGATATGTATACTGATGATAAGCTAATTGATGCAACGACTTTAAAGCGACATGTGGCTGATAGTGACTTTTTGATTACACCACTGTCAACACCAGTCGATCGTGATGTGTTGGATCACGCTCCTAAGTTGAAGTTAATTGCCAATTTTGGTGCTGGAACGAATAATATCGACACGATATATGCGAAAAAGTTGGGTATACCGGTAACCAATACGCCGATTGTCTCAACTGTTTCAACAGCCGAGTCTACTACTGGCTTAATTATTGGCTTGATGCATCGTATCGCTGAGGGCGATCATCTGATGAGGACAACCGGCTTTAATGGTTGGGCACCGCTATTTTTCCTAGGTCATGAGTTACAAGGCAAGACATTAGGTATTATAGGATTAGGTCAAATTGGACAAGCTGTTGCTAAGAGAATGCATGCTTTTGATATGCCAATTCTCTATACTCAGCACCATCGTCTCCCCGTTAGCCGTGAAGTCGAGTTGGGAGCCAGATTTGTACCTCAAGCTGAACTTCTAGAAAAGTCCGATATTGTAACTCTACATTTACCACTAAATGAACATACAAAACACTTATTAGGTGCTAAGGAATTTGCTCAAATGAAATCCAGTGCAGTCTTGATCAATGCCGCTCGCGGACCAATTATTGATGAGGTAGCTTTAACACAAGCATTGAAAGAGCATATTATTGCAGGTGCAGCTTTAGATGTTTACGAACATGAACCAGAAGTGTCAGATGAGTTAAAACAGATGCAAAATGTTTTGCTTACACCACATTTAGGTAATGCTACAGTGGAGGCACGTGATGCTATGGCAACAATTGTCGCTGAAAATGTTATTGCGGCGGCTGCTGGGCAACCAATTAAGTATATTGTTAATGGACTATAAAGTGATGGAGGGAAAGCTATGTTTGCTAATTTGATAAATGAAAGTAGTCAAAATCAGTTAACTGTCAAAGTAGGTTTTTCTTGGACTGAAATGTTTTTCGGATTCTGGACACCAGTTTTTCGCTCTGATTTTAAGTGGGCTGCTATTCTAGTTTTGGCGGAAATATTGTTTGGTTCATTCACCTGGGGTGGTGGTGCCTTTCTAGTAACCTTTGTTTTCGCTTTCTTTTACAATCGTCTTTATGTGAAAGATATGGTGGCTCAAGGGTACAAACCGGCCGATAAAGCGTCTACTGATATATTGAAGAGTTACGGTTATATTTAAAATAATTTCATAATAAGAGCTAGGTAAATCCAATATGGAATTACCTAGCTTTTTTGTATCTGTAAATGTTTAAAAGTCAAAATAACTTTAAATTTATTTTGATCAGTTTCCAAGTTAACTCTGCCACCAAGCGTTGTAACAAGAGATTGTACAATACTCAATCCCAGACCAACGCTATGATTAGTGCGAGAATTGTCAGCCGTGTAAAAGCGATTGAGTAGTTGATTACTATCATCGATATTCTCATTAGTTTGATTTTCAAATGAAAGTTGAATAATGCTATCTTCATTCTTTAAAGTGACAGCCATGTCATTTGAGGCATATTTCAGAATATTACCAATAAGATTTTGAAAGATTCGTTTGAACATCATTTCATCACTATTCACAATGATTTTAGGGGCAATCTTTATTTGAGCATTGATTCGTTTAGCAGTGAGTTGATCGTAATAGTTAAACAATTCCTTTTGCAAAGTATCGGATAAATTAAATTGGACGACACTAAGATTTTTACTCTTCTCCCGGATTAAATTAAAATCCATTAAGTAGTGTAGGTAGTAGTTGACTGAGTCAAGATTGTCCTGAACTCGAACTAGATCGCGTTGATTTTTACCAGTGCTCTGTTGTGTTAATAGCTGGACGTAGCCAATTGAGACTGTCAGCGGTGTTTTGATGTCATGGGTTAAGTTAGTCAGCATTTGATTGAACTGCCTATTTTGAATTGCTTGAGTTTCTTTCAGTTGATGGGTTTCATTAAGATTAAAGTTACAGGCCAGAGCCAATTTTTTAATGATGGGTAAACTAGTTCCAGTCGTAACTTCACCATTAGTATCATTTCTATTGATATATTCTAAATCTTTAGTAATTCGTTTGATATCATGCAAAATAAGACCAAGAATCAAAACTAAAATGAAGCAGATAACTGTTAAAAATATAATCATGAAGAACTCCTCCTCAGATCAAGCGAATACCGATGCCCCAGATAGAAACAATATAATTGTTACCAGTGGCTTCGGTTAATTTATGACGTAAATTGCTAATATGAACATTTAAAGTGTTGTCTGAACTTTCAAAATATTCTTCATGCCAGACCATTTGAAATAGCTGACTTTTTTCGTAGACTTGATGGGGATGGGCTAAGAGAATTTGCAGTAAATTAAATTCCTTTTTGGATAATACCAGTGGTTGATTGTTGGCAGTAACCTCATGAGTTTGGTCATTCAAGGTAATATTGTCATAGGATAATAAATGATTGTCGCCAGGTTGAGTCTGATTTCGTAATTGTACAGAAATACGAGCTTGCAATTCAGCAATATCAAATGGTTTAGTCAAATAATCATTAGCGCCGTCGTTAAGTAAAGCGACGGTTTTTTCTTTGCTTTGAATGGCAGTCAAGACAATAATGGGAATTTGTGATTGATTACGAATAACTTTCAAAACACTTTCGCCATTGATCTGTGGCAACATTAAATCCAAAATAACCAAATCTGGTTGGACGTTTTTGAATTCGTTGATGCCACTGACACCGTCAAGAGCTCTATAAATCAAATAATCATTTGATAGAACATCAAATAGAAGAGCCTGAATGTCTTCATTATCCTCAATTATTAATATTTTTGAATGCATGCTTTAACCCCTAATTATTTGTTACCTTAATTTTATCGTATAAAAAAGATGATTTCGTTAGAATTAATAATTAATTAAGGTTTATTTATATCTCAAATTAAGTAACGTTTTCTACTATATTAATTGAAGAGGAGGGATTGTTATGACAAAGACAATTCTGTCGGTAAATAATATCAGCAAGTCATTTGGCCGTTACAAAGCCATTGATAATGTGAGCTTCAACTTACAAAAAGGTGATATTTATGGTCTGATCGGATCTAATGGTGCTGGTAAAACCACTATTATGCGTTTGATTACACAATTATCGCCACTCAAGGTCGGTGAAATTAAGTTATTTGATCAAAAAATCAATCAGCAAGCACTTAAACATGTGGGAGCCGTTATTGAAACACCAGCTGCTTTTAGTAAATTGACGGTTCAAGAAAATTTGAAATTAGTTGCCATACAGCGCGGTATTAATGACACTAGAAAAATTACAGAAATAATTAAATTCGTTGGCCTAACAGAAAAAATTCATACGAAGGCTAAAGATTTGTCACTCGGTCAAAGACAACGTTTAGGATTGGCAATAGCCATTTTACCAGAGCCTGATTTGTTGATTTTGGATGAACCAATCAATGGACTTGATCCATCAGGAATCATTGAATTCAGAAAGTTATTAAAAAAATTAAATCAGGAAAAACAAATTACAATTTTAATTTCGAGTCATATTTTGACCGAGTTATATCAAGTGTCGACGCGATTTGGTTTTATCTATGATGGACAATTGATCAAAGAGATTACTAAAGAGGAATTGGATAAAGCCAATCGGTCAGGACTTGTATTAACAGTTGATGATGTTTCAAAAGCATCGAAAATTATTGACGAAAAGTTTATGGAAAAATTTACGGTAATTGATGATAAAAATATACTGATTCATTCATTGAATGTCGATCCTTCTAAATTGAATCGGGAATTGGTTGAAAAAGGTATCTCGGTTATCAGCTTGACTAAGAAAGAAAAATCATTAGAAGATTACTATACGAATTTGATAGGAGGGATTAAGAATGCTTAATCAATTACGAACTGACTTCTATCGTCTAAGTCACACTTTGGGGATCTATTTGACACTACTTTTTGCTATGGGATATTCAGCTCTTATCACTGGTAAAAATATCATTGGTGGAATTATGGTTACGACTGATTCAATGGCAAAATTGAATTCGACAAAAATTTGGACATTAAAGGATGGCATTAATGCCAGTACTTTATCATCAAGTCTTCTGGTATATGCTTTTATCGGTATCTTTGTAATGACAGTTGGCTATGAATTTAGCCAAAAGACGTATAAGAATACTTTGGTTTCAGGGATAACTCGAACACAATTTATTATTTCTAAATATTTGGTTATGCTGATCAATATTTTCGTATTAAGTCTGGTTTATTTTTTCACCAGTATCGTTACAGGGATGTTATCGTCCCGTTCTGTAGGCACAAGCTGGTCAAAATTGCTGGCAACAGTTTTTAAGACTTCCTTAGTAATTGCCTTTTTCATTAGTGTGATTTTTGGATTAGCCATCTTGGTATTGCTCTTAACATCTTCAATCGTGACTGGTTCGATTTTTATTGTGATCTGTCCAATTTTGGTAACAACGTTACATAACATTGCTAATTGGAGTTGGTTAAAGTACTTTGACTTCTTCAGTGTTGCAATGAAGATTAGCTTAGGCTTGATTCCTAATAATCAATTGTGGAATTACATTTCGATTAGTTTGTTAGTACTTCTAGTTACTATCGTGCTGTCAGTAATAGTGATCAGAAATAAGGAGATGTAATCTGATATGAAGAAGAAATACCTCATTGGAGTAGTAACCATTGCCATTGTAGGAATTTGGATTATCAAGAGTCCTCACGAATTGACCACCGCTCAGGTTTTACAAAGATTCAGTTGGGTTGTAAAGCAAAATGGTAACAGACAAGGTGTAGCAGAGTTCACGAAATCAAAGATGAGATTGAAAAATGGCCTACATCAGCGAACTTATAAGTATAAAGTTAATGATGAGGATGTATTAATTATCAAAAACGGTCAATATCGAGGAAGTTACGATATGAGAATGGAAGCGACAGATTATAAATTAGTTCCTAAAAAACGCGGTGTTTCGTTTTCATTGATTAGAAACGATTGATAAGTTTAAGAATAAAAGGTAATCACATGTTTAATATAATGTGGTTGCCTTTTTAGTATGAACAGACATATTTATTTTGTTATTTTATATCTTGAGGTTATTGAACATGACATAGATTCAAACTTTGGCCTTTGTTGATATGACAATGAAATGCTGAAAAATTATATTTAAGTATTAATAAATATAATTAATTCTATTGGAAATTTTTAAACTATATAATCTCACCAAATAAATGGACTTAATAAACTTGAGAAAATACCTTTCTTTATTCAGAAGTTATTGATAAGTTCTAAGCATTAATGATAGAAATGGAAGGAATAACATAATGAAAGCTAAAAAATTTATGTCTTTAGGTTTAGTTGTAGCAGCATCATTATGACAAGCATTAACACGGTTTCAGCCGATAGTACTAGTTCTTTTATACCATCAAAAAACGTTCAATCATCTATTATTGAATTTGCTAGTGGCGTAACGGTAAATGAAAAATCTATTCCACTGTATGACGTTAATGGTAAGCAACTTCCACGTTTCTTAGGAGAGGGTACTTCATGGCGTGTCGATATTCAAAATATCGTTGATGGGAATATTTATTATCGTGTGGGAAATAATGAATTTGTAAAGGGTGAACAAGTTGTTCTTTACAAAAATGATTCGGGTAATATCAAAATCAGCATTAGAACACCAGCAAGCCTTTATAACAGAAGTGGTGTTAGAATCTCACGTTCTTTAGCACCTAATACGGTTTGGCATACTGATCGATTCATAACGATCAATGGAATTTCCTATGTAAGAGTAGCAACAAATGAATATGTTCAAACGGTGCCTTTGTAGCGGTGGATTAAATTTTTGAATCTTAAAATAGTATTTATTTGAATGATTAGGGAGAAAAATTATGTGTGGAATTGTTGGCTTTGTCGATGGAAAGATTGCCGATAAAAAGCCAGTTTTGAATTCAATGATGGAAGCAATCAGACATCGTGGACCCAACAGTGCGGGGACACTTCAAGACAAGAATGTAGCCATTGGTTTTAGACGTTTGAGTATCATTGATGTTAATAATGGGATGCAACCAATCTACAACGAAGATAAGACGAAGGCTGTTGTCTTTAACGGTGAAATTTATAATTATGTAGAATTACGAGAAGAATTGAAATCTTTAGGACACATTTTCAGTACTTCTACGGATACAGAAGTATTGGTGCACGGATTTGAAGAGTGGGGTATCGACGAATTGTTAAAGCAAATTCGTGGTATGTTTGTTTTTATCATTTATGATTTTGAATCGGGTGAGATCACTGGTGCAAGGGACTTCTTCGGAATTAAACCTTTGTACTATTACAATCATAATGGTACCTTTCTGTTTGCCTCTGAAATCAAAGCTTTTTTGCATCATCCTAACTTTAAAAAAGAATTCAATGAAAGATCATTGAAACCGTTTTTAACTTTCCAATATTCAGCGACTGATGAAACTTTCTTTAAAAATGTTTATCGAATTCCTGAAGGCCATTATTTTACATTTAAGAATGATCAATTGAAGATTGTTAAGTATTGGGATATGAAATTTTCTGAAGAGAATTTATCTTTAGAGGATGCCGTAGATCAAATTGATCAGGCTATGCATGATTCGGTTAAAAAACATTCGGTTAGTGACGTGCCAGTGGGTTCATTGTTATCTAGTGGGGTCGATTCTAGTTATGTAACGGCCATCTTTAAACCACAACATACCTATTCTATCGATTTTGATACGAATACCTATGAAGAAGGTAGTGCTGCTTCAGCGTTGGCCTCAAAATTAGACTTGGAAAATACTAGAGGAATAGTGACTAGAGAAGAAGCTATCAAGGCGATACCATTGATTCAATATCATATGGATGAGCCAGAAGCCAATCCTTCGTGTGTTCCGCTGTATTTTTTGACCAAATTAGCTAGTAAAGATGTGACGGTGATCCTTTCTGGCGAGGGAGCCGATGAGTTATTTGCTGGATATGCTAACTACGGTTATCATTCACATTCTAAAGTAGTTCGAATTTTAGGGGAAAATTTAAAGAAGTTGCCAAAAGGAATAAGATACAATTTAGCACGTGGGTTAAAGCACCTTCCCAATTTCCCGGGTCGATTGCACTTATATGAATCAACCGCTAAAGCAGAAGAATTCTTCATTGGACAGGCTAAAGTTTTCAGTGAAATTGAAGCTAAACAATTATTGAAGTCTGAGTATCAAGATTCAGAATCAGTTTCAGAAATAGTAATGAAAAGTTATCAAAAAATCAGTCAATCTGAAGATGAAGTCAAGAAGATGCAATACTTAGATTTACATCAATTTATGGCTAAAGATATCCTTTTGAAGGCTGATCGAATGAGTATGGCTAATTCAACCGAATTACGAGTACCATTCTTAGATACAGAAATGGCGGAGATAGCAGCGAAGATTCCTACTAGATATCTGTTAAATAGCAAAGATAGTAAATATGCCTTGAGAGTAGCCGCCCAAAGAAATCTGCCTAAAGAATGGGCTAAACGAGAAAAATTAGGTTTTCCAGTTCCAATTAGGGATTGGATCAAAACAGATGATGTATACTTAGAATTTCGTAAATTATTCTCATCTAATTTTGCCGAAAAATTTTTTGACCAATCGCTAATTATAAAAATGTTGGATGATTGTCATGAAGGAAAGAATGATGATCGTCGTAAAGTATGGACGATTTATACTTTCTTAATTTGGTACAAGGTTTTCTTTATCGATGGTGGTAAGAAACCTGATGTTGATCCACAAGTATTACTTCAAGCGTAAGCAAAAAAGTCTAGTAAAGATGGAATTATCATCCAAAATTACTAGACTTTTCTTATACGGATTTTTTACAAAAACTGTAAATCGCTAATATAGTAAAGATTGCAATATAAACAGTATAACCAATAGAAATCTGTGTTAATGACAATTGAGTCATTTGATGAAGACCATGGTTTTGAATTTGTTCACCAAGATTCATCATGTTTAAAGGATTCCATTTGAGCCAGTCAAATTTAGCAATTAATGCAATTAACATTTGATTAAAGACGTTAATGACGAAGTAACCAATGATACCAATCATTAATGCAAGATTAGAACTATTGAGCAATGTTCCTAATAGAATAACTAGGCTCATTAAGAATAATAATGTTAAAAAGTTATTGAGATTAGTTAGTAACCAAACTTTCCAAATTTTATGAGTTAATTCAAGTTTATTAGCAAAAATAAATTTAAATACTAGGCTGACCAGTGAGTTACCGACAAAAAGTAAGATAGTGAAAGTTACCAATGTGATTATTTTACTAGTGATGACTTGAATGTAGGAAAATTTTCGATAGAGCAGAGAACGCAGGGTGCCAAATTGTCTTTCTTTAGTGATGATCGTACTACAGATGGCAATGACGAAGAAAGTAATTAGGATGATAGCCATGTAATTATTAAGAAAGGCATCCCTATCGCTTAAAAATTTGGGATATTTTTTGGAACAAAAAGCAACTAATAGTTGAAAAAGAAATAATCCAATTAAAAATATTTGTGTGCTACGTTGTTTCATAAGTTTATAAGATTCTTGTCTAATCAATGTTTTCATGTTTATTTACTGGATTGAAGTCAATATTTGAGACAGGTTTTAAGAGACATTCAGAACCGCGTTTACCTTCCACAGCTCAAATAAATCATTAATCGTGATTAATAACTTATTTGAACCCTGGAAAGCATTAAATCAGGCGGCCATTTGGCTCGCAAGTGTTGCGATTTCAACTTGTAAGGGGGTCTGGTAGCCCAGTGAACTATGAATTCTCTTCCTATTGTAGAAAGCATGCACATATTCAAAAAGGACAGCAGCGGCAGTTTCATAATTCTCAAAGACCGGCACTGGATAAACACATTCCTTTTTGAGGGAAGCATGAAAAGATTCCATTGGTGCATTATCGTATGGACACCCCTTACGGCTGTAAGAGTGGCGGATATGTAGTTCTGTTAACCGTTGGTTGTAATCATCGCTGGTGTACTGTGATCCTAAGTCTGTGTGGATAATCAGGTCCCCAGTAATGGTTCGATTTTTAACCGCGCTTTCCAGGGTCTTTAAGACTAAATCAGTATCCATCTTTTTTGAGAATGAATAGCCGATAATTCGTCTTGAGTGCAGATCCATGATGGTTGATAAGTAACACCAGCCATTACGCTTCGTTTGAATATAGGTCATATCAGCGGTCCATTTTTGATTTAAACCAGTGGTCGAGAAATCCTGCTTAAGCAAGTTGGGACGCTGTTCAACCTTGGTTTTGGAAGCCGAAGCCGCTTTCCATTTATTGACGGTAACGGAGTGGATATCCAGTTCCTTCATGAGCCGGGAAATCCGTCTTGGGCTGCACCGACGCTGCAGTGGTTGAAGTTCCAGATTCAATTCATGGTGGATCTTCATAACACCGTATCGCTGCTTAAATTCCGCAAAGATCCGCAGAATCCGTTGTTTTAAGTCCGCATCTTCGGCCCGGCGTTTTGAAGGCTTTGGGGATCGATAACGATAATACTGAGCTCTGGAAACACCGAGGATTCGGCACATCTTAGTTACCTGGTGGTGATGGCTTTCTTGGTGAATGTAATCAAAAATATTGGTTACTTCTGCGCAAGGAAGCCCAGGGCTTTTTTTAGGATTTCGTTCTCCTCAGACAGGGAAGCCAGCCGCTTTTCCATCGCTTTAATTTCGTCTGGCGATTTACCGGATTGAGTTTTGGCTTGGCCCTGGATCCACTTATGAACGGTTGAATAGCCAATGCCATATTCTCTGGCCAGTTGGGCAGCTGATTCGCCTTGCTTATATAGGTTGATGATGTTTTGTTTGAATTCTTTGTCGTAACGAGTTGGCATGTAAAAATTCCTTCCTTTTGAGAGACGATTTATTCATTATACCCTCTCTTAAAAGTTGTCTCAGGAATCAGCTTACATCCAGATTTAATTGATGAACCTAGTCGTCAAATTATTAGTCAATATAGAAATGAATTGTTGGGAATTAACGGTGTAGAGAAACGTGAGAAGTATGCTTGCCGCCTAACTACTAGTCTTTTCAGTGAACCAATTGGTATTTATTATGGAAAAAAATATTTTGGTGAGGATGCTAAGAAAAATGTTCATGGCATGGTTAAGAAAATAATTAATACATATAAGAAAAGGTTAATGAAAAATGAATGGCTCAGTGAGGATACCAGAAAAAATGCCATTTTGAAATTAGATAAAATGGTCGTTAAAGTCGGTTATCCAGAAAAAATTGATCCACTTTATGATAGATTTATCATTAATAACGAGGAAACGTTATATGAGAATGTTCGTCGCTTAAGGGGAATAGAGGTTCAAAATATGTTTGAACAATATCATAGGCCTTTTGACAGATCAAAATGGAATATGTCCGGTTATGAAGTTAATGCTAGTTATAACCCTTCAACTAATGATATAACATTTCCAGCGGCTATACTTCAGCGACCATTTTACGATTTGAAACAAACCGTTAGTCAGAATTATGGTGGAATTGGTTCAGTGATAGCACATGAAATTTCACATGCTTTTGATAACAATGGTGCAAATTTTGATGAATTGGGAAATATGAAGAACTGGTGGACCCAAAGAGATTATAAGAGGTTTCAAAGTTTGACTCAGAAAATGATTGATCAATTTGACGGTATTTCGTACATGGGCAGAAAAGTCAATGGAGCCTTAGTAGTAAATGAAAATATTGCTGATGTTGGAGGATTAGCTTGTGCTTTAGAAGTAGCCAAGTCGGAGCCTAATTTTAATTGTAAAGTATTTTTCGTTAACTGGGCACTTAATTGGAGAATCAAGTCGACCAAACAAATTAATGAGATGCTCTTGTCGGTAGATGTACATTCACCGGCCCCTTTGCGTTGCAATATTATTGCGCAAGACATGGATGATTTATATAAAGCCTTTGATATAAAAAAAACAGACGGTATGTGGTTGGATAAAACACAACGTCTGAATATTTGGTAAGTTGAGTCTCTTTTTTTAGGAAAGCGTTTGCTTTTACTAGTTTACTTCGATAGAGTGAATAGGTAAGCTTATAATTGAGAGGGATTTAAAAATATGTATAAAATGATTGTTTGTGATTTAGACGAAACTTTAATGAATGATGACGGTAGTTTGTCTGCTAAGAATGCAGAAGCCATTCAAGCCGCTGCAACTAAAGGAGTTTACTTTGTACCTAATTCAGGTCGAAGCTATACTTCTTTCCAAAATGATTTGGAGACAATGCACTTAAGAAATCAGCCTAATCAATATTCAATTTCCTATAATGGTGGATTGATTTTGGAAAATAAGGATAATCGTCCCATCGCTGTCAATGCGATGCCATTTGAAATTGCTAAGGCTGTTTTTGAAGCGGGAGCAGCCAATAAAAAAGCTGCTACACACGTATATACGCAAGATACACTTTATATTTATAATCCAGTTCCCGAGGATTCAGCCTATTTGAAGAACCGTGGTGTTAGTTTTCAGGAGATGAAGGATGCTAATTTTGATCAATTCAAAAATGAAAATATTATGAAAGTCATCATGGCTTTACCAACAATGCCGGAACGTAAACAAATGCGTGCTGATGTTGAGACAAAAGTTGATCCTAAGAATTTAGCCGTAACTTATTCATCTGATCGTTATGTTGAATTTAATCCAGCTGGAATCGATAAGGGGAGTGCTTCAGTTCAATTAGGTGAATTATTAGGAATCAAACCAGAAGAAATCATTGCTGCTGGTGATAACAGTAACGATTTACCAATGCTTAAAGTCGTTGGTTTGCCGGTTAGTGTTGCTAATGGAATTGATAGTGTTAAAAAAGCTGCTAAGTATATAACAGAAGCCGACAATAATCATGATGCTTTGGCTGAAGTTATTAATAAGTTTGTTTTGTAATCGAAAAATAGAGCTAGAAATTGAAAAATTCCTAGCTCTATTTTTTTATTTCAGTTAAAATAATATAACGCCGTTATGTCCATAAAATAGCTGATGTCAAATAACTTTGATGGTGGTATAAATCTCGACAAGTTAATCTAATAACTGAGGAGGTAGGGATAATGAAAGTACATGAGCAAATTAGAAAATATCGAAAACAATATAATTTTTCTCAAGAAGAATTAGCTGACAAAATTTATGTCTCTCGGCAAACAATTTCTAATTGGGAGAATGGAAAGAGCTATCCTGATATTGAGAATTTACTCATTTTGAGTACATTGTTCCATATCACCTTAGATGAGTTGATAAAAGGAGATATCGAAGTTATGCGAAAAGAACTAGATAATCATGTTATGGATGTTTGGACAGGTGTCATGTTAATCTTTTTAGTTTTAGGAGTAGTGGCTGGAATACCATTGACCTATGCTTTGTCATGGTGGGGCTTTGGTATAACGATTGTTTTATTGGCAATCGGTATGGGAGCTTCTATTAAAGTGGAGTTAATCAAGAAAAGGCACAATACTAAGACTTTTAAAGAAATTATGGCCTTCACAGAGAACAAGAATCTTAATTTGGAAGACAGATTAAAAAGTCAAAAAGGTTATTGGAAAGAGCAACTCTTAATGATAGTTGGATCAACAATTATTACCTTGATATTGGCATTAGTCGCTCTAATTATTACAAAATTGATTATGAATTAGATCAGATTGAAGTGTTTTAAACCGTTTACGATACCGCCATTAACGTTTTCAGTAGTGATATAAGTCGCAATGTCTTTAACTTCATCAATACCATTTGCCATTGCAATGCCATAGTCAGCAAATTCAATCATTGGAATATCATTAGCACCATCACCAAAAGCATAGACTGGTTTATCTTTCATATTTAATTCTTCAAGTAAGTGTTTGATACCGCTCATTTTAGAGACACCTTTAGCAACTGTATCGAGTGAATGGTAGCCAGTATTATAGATTTGAAGTTCTGGAAATTCTTTTTGATATTTTTTACCGTCATCGTCAGTAATGACAACGAACATTGGGATAGCGTCTTTCTTGTAGAAATTAGGATCAATTTCAGGGATTTCTAGTTTTAGTGCATGAAAGAACTCTTTAATAAAAGGTGTTTGAGCACTCAAAGAGTTTCTGGTGTGTGCATGCATAAAGAGAGAATCGCCATTTCTATGAGCCATATCCATTATATTTTTGATCACATCTGGTTTAATATCATTGCTATAAACGGTTTTACCTTGAGATTCGATCAAGGCACCGTTTAAGGTAACATAAGTATCAATACCAGTAACACTTGTGGCTGCTTCAATTTCAATAGGCGCACGCCCAGTACAGATAACAGGTAAATAATCATTTTTCTTTAACTGACGAACAGCAGAGGCAACTGAGTCTTCGACTTGAGATTGGTTATTTAGTAGGGTTCCGTCTAGATCAAAAAATACGGTTCCTTTATAATTTGTTTGCAAAAGATCACCAACTTAATTTTTATTTGTGTACTCGTAATATCTTAACATATGGAAAAAATGATACCGTGGACATTTATTTCAGTTCAAAATAAAAAACAACATCTATTAGATTACTTAATACATACAAAGTGTATTGAGCTTTCTAAAAAGATGTTGTTTTTTTAGTGCGTTAAAAACTATTTAATTACGTCAGTAGCAAAAGTTGGTTCAATCGCAGCAGCATATTTCAAACCACTTACAATTGTATTACCACCAGCATAATCTTGGATTGATCCGTCATTGAAGGGGAGCCATTCGTTAGTTGAAACTTGAACGAAGTATTGACCCTTACTATTTTGAACGGAGCGGTTAACTCTCCAAGAACTACCCTTTGGAAGTGTTCTAGTTAATGAATTAGTTGAAGTGTCATACAGTGTAATATCTTTATTGAGAGTAATGGCAATAGAACCGTTGGAGAAGATACTATTGGAACTGCCCTCGTAACCACCGTTAGTTACCCATTGATTAGTTGCGACACGATAATAAATATAATGATTCATTGTCTTCTTCTGATCAGCATGCCATGAAGAACCAGCTGGTAGAGTTTTACCAGTATTATTACCATTATCATCAAGAATGTATGAAGCACTGTACAAATTGATAGTTGTATTTACAGGGGTACTTTGTCCAACTGTATTTGAAGTACCTTTGACCTGGATATTTTTAACAGGTACGTATTCATTAGTAGCAACTTGATAATAGTTATTCATACCAATTCCGATAACTTTGCCTAACTTCCAAGAAGAACCAACAGGTAGAGTTACTCCGGATAAATGACCAGTTTCGTCTACAACTTGTGCAGGGTAAGTTACCGTACCAATTTGCCCTGATTCGTTAGTATTAGTACTTGTGTTAGTATTGCTTTGATTATTTGATGTTGCAGGGATGCTTGTTTTAATACCACTTTCAAGTGCATATTCATTATTTCCAACTTGGTAGTAAGTATTCATGCCAATATTATACATGCCATCTAGTTTCCAAGAAGAACCAGCAGGTAAAGTTCTACCAGTTGGATTTCCTTGTGCGTCAACCAATTTAACGGCATAGCTCAAAGTACCGATTTGATTATCGACAGCAGGCTTAACCATAGTTGGATTTACGACAGGCATACCATCAGTAAGAGTAATATGTTCAGAACTAATATAATTGTTAGTAGCGACTTCATAGTATCTTTGTCCATTGATAAGAACAGATTTGCCTAATTTCCAAGATGATTTACCGGAAAGAAAGAGATCAGTTTGTTTACCGGTAGCATCGACCGTATAGGCACCACCATAATCAACAGTACCGATTGGATTTTTAATGGTATTGTCTGTAGTAGTCGTGGCAGCTTGAACTGGAGTTGTCATATCATTAGAAATATTTCCTAAAACAGTTGGTGCTACTAAAACAGCTAGTGTTGAAGCTAAGATGATTCTTTTCTTGTTCATTTTTGTATCCCCTTAATTATGAAAATATAAATTATTAAAGCAGGTAGGTAATTTCTTATAGTTCAATTGAATCTAGTCCTGTTGATCACCCTTTCTAACTATATTTTATGCAATATGTAGCCAATTGACTGCATTTGTCGTAAACAATCTATTTCATATCATAAAAAGTTGTAAGACAAAGAGGATACATAATCTTTTACATAAGATTACATATCCTCGTTTCAATATTTTATTGGACCACTTGTTCGTTGATAATTTGACCAGCTTCAGAGTCAGTCAAATAGTTAATACTGGAACTAATTCCGACGACAGAAGGACCCGCTTTAGTAGTTATAGTTGAGGCAGCATTCCTAGGATTAGCAGTATCAACTCTGGTGAAAATATCAACCTGACCTTGTGGCAAATCAGTTGAAGAAATAGTGTCATTTGTTTTTTGATATTTGGTTACTTGACCGGCACCAATTCGAATTAATTCCTTCTTATTAGTAAAGAGATATAAGTAGCCGAGACTATCACCACTCGCAATTGTGTCACGTGACAATTGGTAACCAGCTTGGGCGGCCTCTCTTTTTTGTAGAGCATAAGTTGAATTTTGATTTAAAGAGATTAGTGAGTATTTACTTAAATCCTGAATAGCTGAACGTTCAAAACTATCATAGCGACGTTGATAAAGATAACCATCTTTTACTAAAAGTTTTCCAGAATCATTAGCACTAGTTGTCGTTTCAGGAGCAACCCAAGTTCCGTTAAGATTGTTTAAGTTTAAATGTTTGGCCGATTTTTTATTTTGAGTGTCGACGAAAGATTTACCACGTTCAATAGTTGTAGTTTGATCAACATCCATGTATTGAATATCAATAGCGTATAATTTATGACCTTTGGCGACAAATGCTTGATTCAACGATAAATCACCAAGTTCCGGTTTTAGGAAGACTAAGTCAGTCAGTTTGTTAATTTCGAATTTAGCGCCTAGAGCTTTCAAAGCTTCGTTAACTTGATTAACCGACATATAATGAATCTTTTTCTGATATGATTTCATGTAGTGCTTACGTGTCAGCTTCTTCCATTCTAGGAAGGATGTTTGTTTATATCCTACAGCAATGGATTTAAATGAACCTTTTGAAGTAGTCCACATATCCAGATCATTAGCTTTGGATACAACGGAGGTATTTATTTTGTTGGAAACGCCAATTTTGGTTTGCTTAGAATTAATAGCCTCATTGAAAATCCAGGTTTTGGAATTGGAATTAATGACTTTTTGAGTATTTGCTTTAATATCATAGGATGCGGTTTTATGTTTAGTGCTACATCCAGAAATAAAAAGTAAGATAAAGGTTAAAATGAATAGACTTAATTTACGCATGGGGACTCCTGTCAATTTATTATAATTATTATCGCTTTATTATAAAGGTGATGACAGGGTTAATTTAATATAAAATAATATGGATATATTTTTCTGCAAAATTAAATAAATGATATTGTAACGACGTTATGCATGGTGCAACTTAGAAAGCAAGCCATTAAAATTTGATTTATCGGTTTTAATAATTAGTTCCGCAAACTAAAGTTGCGCTAGTTAATGACTTTTAAACGCAAATATAACTAATTTATTGCTTGTTTATAGTTAATTGCTATACGAAAATATAATTATAAGGATGAAATTTGTGTAGAGGGCGGGATTGAAAATGATTGAATTTTCAAGTCAATTAAAGAAATATAGAACTGACCGAGGAATTACCCAAGATGAGTTGGCAAGCAAATTGTATGTGACTAGACAAGCCATTTCAAAATGGGAGTCAGGTGAGTCGACACCTGATATGAATAATTTAGTTAAGTTATCCGATATATTTAATGTTAGCTTAGATGCTTTGGTTTTAGGAAAGCAGGAGAATTCAAAGATTGATCCAAATGAATTCACGTTTGATCCGATTCATAATAAGTATGTCAGAAAATATGGCAAAATGAATTTTTGGGATTTTTTATCGAAGAATCCTTGGGTGATTGTTTTATTAGCCATTGTTCTATTCTGGGGAGTAATGTTTATACACTGATTCATGTTAAAATAAGCCTAACAAATTATTATCACCAGAAGGGAACCACTTGATGTTCATTAATGTTGTTGAAAAATCAAAATCACTTTTTAAAGATTTTTCAGTAGTAGATTCAACAATGGATTCTAAAAAACAGGCTGCGGCCAATCCCATTTTTTCATGGCACGTGAAACATATTGCTTATAGACGTAAAAAAATTGTTATTTTTACTAACGATGCTAGTACTTTGACAGTTGTACTTTATGATATAAATGCCAAGAATCGTGCACTATTAGAGCAAAGATTTCAGGAACGTTTGGCTGAACTATGGTCAAGTTTGAATATACCTGAAGAAGATTTGAACCAATATCTTAAAGTGGCAGGTCCTTGGCAGATAGGGCCAACTGTTAATAGAAATCAATTGGGACGTCTGAATGAAGTTAGTTATTTTACTGAAATGTATTTATCAGACGGTGTTGAGGATGAGTTGTTTTTGTCGTCAAAGATGACAAGGACATTGCGTGATTCCGGTAGTAGTAAAAAAGCTAGTTTTGCTGGTGATATTCCTAGCATTATGCGACCTAATAATTTTAAATGGAATGAAATTAAGTTAGAAGAAAATTCAGTTGATATTGAAAAGTTGAAGAGAATTTGTAATGATTTGAAACAACAGGAAAGATTTCGTAAGGAAGACTTTTTCTTTGAAGATCTCGATAGAACTGATGAAGTAGTACAACAAATGGTTAAGCTGAATGATGAACTACTTGATATCTTTATTGAGGGGATAAAAGATGAATATTCCGAAAAAACTATAAAATCATATAAAAATGCTCTATTAATTTATTTAAATCAATTCTTAGCTTTCCGTCTAATATCGGTTTTTAATTATGGAGCCTCGTCGGTCGATCAAATGTATATACATGGTAGTAGTATGACTCAAACTAAACAAGTTCAGAGAAGCATGAGTAAATTATATTCATTCTTATCAGGCAATGGAGTTATGAATGTGGAGTTTGCAAAATCTATGAAGCGTGATATGAGAAATTCTATTGAATCTTTGGATTATTTAGATTACTAGATAAAATTATTTTTATAAAATAAATAATAGCTCGCAGCTAAGCACCGTAGGCTATTTTAGTTTTAAAATTGTCTTTTTACGCAAACGTTTGCTTGACAAAATATCTGCAAGGGCTTACATTAAATTACGCAAACGTTTGCTTTGTTAAAATAATTAAAGCGAGGATGATTGATTTTGAATAAATGGTGGCAAAATGCAGTTGTATATCAAGTATACCCGGCTAGTTATCAAGATAGTAACGGCGATGGAATTGGAGATTTACCAGGTATTACCAAACGATTAGATTATATTAAAAAACTAGGTGTCGACATTGTGTGGTTGAGTCCCATTTATAAATCACCTCAAGTCGACAATGGTTATGATATTTCAGATTATAAAGCAATTAATCCTGATTTTGGTAACATGGAAGACTTTGATAATTTACTCAGCAAAGCTCATAAATTAGGCTTGAAAATTATGATGGATCTAGTTGTTAATCATACATCGGATGAACATAAGTGGTTCCAGAAATCTCGAAAGGGTAAAGATAATCCATATCGCGATTATTATATCTGGCGTGATGGTAAAGATGGAAAAGCACCAAATAATTGGGGCTCATTCTTTACAGGACCAGCATGGAAATATGATGAACAAACAGGTCAGTATTATCTACACTTGTTTGCTCCACAACAACCCGATTTGAATTGGGAAAACAAGAATGTTCGTCACTCCGTTTATGACATGATGAATTGGTGGGCCGATAAAGGGGTAGATGGTTTCAGAATGGATGTTATCAATTACATTTCTAAACCCGAAGGTTTACCTGATGTTAAGAAAGCACCTGATGAATTATATGGAAATCCCGAACCAGTCGTTGCCAACGGACATCGAATTCACGAATTTCTACAAGAAATGAATCAAAATGTCATGAGCAAACATAAGATGGTTACGGTTGGTGAAGCACCAGCAGTTACAACAGATGAGGCCCAAAAATATTCCAACTTAAATGGCAAAGAATTGGATATGGTTTTCCAATTTGAACATGTGGGCTTAGATAGCAATTCAAATCCAGCATTGGGACGTTGGTCCGATAAAAAGACGTCACTTACTGATCTTCGTGAGAATTTGACGAAATGGCAAACTGCATTAGCTGGTAAAGCTTGGAATTCATTATATTGGAATAATCACGATCAACCAAGAGTTGTTTCACGTTTTGGTGACGATAGTACTGAAGAGAAGCGTGTTTTAAGTGCCAAGATGTTAGCAACAATGCTTCATTTCCAACAAGGAACTCCTTTCGTATTTGAAGGGGAAGAAATTGGAATGACAAATGCTTACTTTTATAAATTAAGTGATTACGTGGATCTTGATAGTATCAATGCTTATCACCAAATAGTCGATGAACAACATCTTCTAGATGGGAAAACGATGTTGAAGTATATGGGGATGCACAGTCGTGATAATGCCAGAACTCCAATGCAATGGGATGACAGCAATAATGCTGGATTTTCAGATGGTACACCATGGGAACACGTTAATAAGCAGTATAAAGAAATTAATGTAAAGAAGGCTTTGGCTGATCCGGATTCAATATTCTACTATTATCAAAAGATAATTAAGCTACGCCATGAATTACCTGTCATGGTTGATGGTAGTTATGCTTTGGTTAAAGACAATCAAAATGATCCTGACGTATATGCTTACACTAGAAAAGATGATGACACGACATTGTTGGTAGTACTGAATTATACGGATAAAAAATTAGAAAGACATTATGACGTTCCAGAGGACGCCAAGATTCTGATTAGTAATTATGCTGATTCTCAGGGTAATATATTACGTCCATATGAAGCAAAAGTTTATCAATTTTAATAAGTTAGAAGGAACTAGATATGGAGTCAACGGAAAAAGTAGAGGCAACTTCAGCTAAGAAAAAAGAAAAATCATTGGGCTTTGATAATGCTTTGCCAAAGTTACCAATGAAAACAATTCTTGCAATGACTTTCGGTTGTATTGGTGTCAATATGGCATTTACATTGCAAGGTTCACAAATGAGCAGGATTACTCAAACAATTGGGGTTAATCCTAATAGTTTGGGATGGTTCTTCTTGTTGCCACCACTATTAGGGATGTTTGTTCAACCATTATTGGGTAAATATTCTGATAGTACTTGGACACGTTGGGGTAGAAGAATTCCCTATTTAATCGTAGGTGCTCCAATAACGGTGATTGTTATGGTATTACTACCATTTACCGGTTCGTTTGGATTTGGCTATGGTTCCATGACAGCTTTAGTCTATGCAGCCATAGCAATTGCATTAATGGATTTGTTCAGTAATGTTTGTTTAGCACCGTACAAAATGTTAGCTGGAGATATGGTTAATGAAGATCAGAAGAATCTAGCTTGGTCTTGGCAACAAATTTTTAGTTATGCCGGTGGTATTTTAGCAGCTTTGTTGCCATTTATTCTCACAAAAATGGGTATTGCTAATACAGCTGCCAAGGGACAAGTTCCATTAACTGTTATTTGGGCATATTTGATTGGTGCTGCTATGTTATTGATTACTAGTGTAGTAACAATTCTCAATGTTAAGGAATATAATCCTGAAACATATGCTAAGTATCATAAAATTAAATCAGATGCACAAAAAGTTACACCCAGCCTATGGAAATTATTGAAGAAGGCTCCAAGAGCATTTTGGGAATTATCAGTAGTTCAATTATTTAGTTGGATTGGTATTATGTATACTTGGACATATGCAACAGGGGCTATGGCCAATAATATTTGGCACACAACTAACCCAGCATCTGCCGGATTCCAAGCAGCTGGTAATTGGTATGGTGTTATGACAGCCTTTTATAGTGTTGCAGCTTTGATCTGGGGATTATTTTATGCCAAAACAAAGGCTAATCAACGTAAATTATGGTATTCAGTTGGACTATTTGCTGACGCTATTAGTATCATCATTGTTGCCACTACACACAGTCAATGGATTGCCTTGATTGCCTTTGCATTATATGGAATTGGTAACTTTACTATTAATACACTGCCATTTACTATGTTGACAACATCATTAGATGGTAAGAATAATGGTTCATATTTAGGACTATTTAATATTGCAGTTTGTCTACCACAAATTATTGGCTCATTAGCAAGTTTTATTATCTTTCCAATGGTTGGTAGTAGCCAAAGTATGATGATGATTATTGGATTTGTAGCTATGGTAATTGGTGGCTTTTCAGTGGCTATTGTTCATGAAGGTAAATAGTAAAAATTCACTATTCAAAAGTAAAATAAACGATTAAAATATTATTGTAAGCAAATACAAGGAGGGTGGATGAATGTCAGCTACAATAAAAGATATTGCAAATAAAGTTGGAGTAGCACCGTCCACTGTCTCTCGGGTTTTGTCTAATAAGACTAAGTATTATAATTCTTTGACGGCTGAGAAGGTAAAAAAGGCCGCAGAGGAATTAGGATATAAGAAGAATCAAGCGGCTGTTGAGCTGGTAAAAAGAGAAAGTAACGTAATTGCAGCAGTAGTTAGTTCTGTAAAAACCAATTTTGCTGGAGAAATAATTGATGGAATCCAAGAAGAAGCACTAAAGCATGGTTATGATTTGATAGTAGTTTATGCCGGAAGTGCCGATCCTGATGAACAAAAAAGAGCTCTATTAACGGTCATTGAAAGACCCGTGATGGGAATATTATTACTTTCGATAGCGCTTGGAGAAGATAATCTGAAATTATTGAAAGAATCACAAATTCCTTATTGTTTTTTATCAATGGCTTTTGATGATAAAAGGCCTTTCATCAGTTCAGATGATGAAGAAGTTGGTTATAAAGCAACAAAATTATTGATTGATAAAGGTCATCGAAAAATTGGCCTAGCTGGAATTGATAAATATCCCTATACAGGTCGTTTAAGATTAAAAGGTTATAAGAGAGCTTTAAATGAAGCTGGTATTGTTTCAAAAGAAGATTGGATACAGACTGGTGATTACAGTTATCTATCTGGCGAAAAGGCGATGGATCAATATGGAAAAGATACTGACTTGACTGGTATTGTTGCTGTCAGTGATATGGTAGCAATTGGTCTATTGAATAAAGCTAGAAACTTAGGATTGAATGTTCCTGAAGATTTATCTATCGTAAGTATTGATGGTACAGAAATGTGTAGAATCGTACAGCCACAATTGACAAGTGTTTCTCAAAATTTCTTTGAAATGGGCAAGAGTGGAGTACAAAGAATTGAAGATATAAAGAAACATAAAAAGTTGGCGCACCTTCAACAGATGATTCCAACTCGTATAGAAGAACGACAAAGTATCAAAGGTATCTAAAAGGAGTAGTTGTAACCCAAATGGTTATAACTACTCCTTTTTTGTGCACATATTTTATGCAACTAATTATTTATATTGACAAGTATAGTATTAACAATTATAGTATGAACATCAATTGATATTATACTTGTTAATATGAAAAGAGAATAAAGATGAAAATAAAACAAATATTATTAATTTTAACAATGTGTATTGGAACTTTTCTATGTATGCTTGATACAACAGTTATGAATATTGCTTTACCGGCAATTCAATCTAGTATGAATGTTCCTTTGACAAGCTTATCTTGGGCGTTAAACATTTATACTATTACTTTCGCAGCCCTAACAATTCCTTTATCAAGATTGGCAGATATTTGGGGACGGAATAAAATTTATTTAGTAGGGTTATTAATTTTTGCAAGTGGGTCCTTTGTTTCAGGAATGGCAAACGTCCCAACTGTTTTAATCATTGGCCGTGGTATTCAAAGTATTGGTGCAGCAATTGTTTTTCCAACTAGTATGACGATTGCCATTGATACGATTGATCAAAAACATCGTAGTAAAGCACTTTTAACAATTGGATTGACACAAGGATTAGCAGCAACCTTGGGACCAACAATTGGTGGTGTGGTTACCCAATTCATGGGATGGCGTTGGGTGTTCTACATCAATTTACCGTTAGTGGTTTTAGCAATTGTCGGTGTTATTTTACAATTGCCATTGGGTCATGAGAAAAAGATTGATGTCAAAATTGATGTTGGTGGCATGATATCTTTGATGGTGACATTGTTTTCATTAGCTTTGGGTTTAACACAAGGAAATGATTGGGGATGGATGAATTATCGAATTATTTCTTTAACGTTAATAACAATTGTCAGTTTTATAATATTTATTATTATCGAAAAAAGAGTCACTGATCCTATGATCCGACTAGATTTGTTTAAGAATCGACAATTTTCTGGCTCGGCATTAACAGTTGTTTTAGCAGGGCTTTTATTAGTAGCTGTAATGGTTATTATGCCAACGTTTTTTACACAAGTACAAGGAAAGACTGAATTGATTGCTGCTTTACTAATAACACCAGCATCACTAATGATTTTCTTAGTATCCCCAATAACAGGAATAATAGTAGAAAAATTTGGACCGAGATTAATAATTTTTATTGGATTCTTAAGTATGTCAATGGGATACGCTGTTTTAGGATTTGTTAATTCTGAATATTATTGGCAAATCCTTTTGGGATTAATCTTAATAGGTTTTGGTTACGGGACCGTGATTGGACCCATAACGGTTTTAGCGGCATCTGATTTCAAAGGAGAAAAATTGTCGGCATCTCAAAGTGTCATGGGAGTGTTACGACAAATTGGTAATATAATTGCAGTGGCAATTTTTGTATCTATGTTGACAACTAATGTCAGCAAAGCTAAGGAAAATGCTTGGACTGACGCTCAGAAGCTGATTAGTACAAGTGAATTAACATCAACTTCTAAAAAAGACATGTTAAAGGTAACTCATAGCCATTTTGAATCTAGTGATGCCAAAACAAATGGAAATGATGAAAAAGGAATATCTGAAACTAAGGAACAGCGATTAATTCAAGCCAATGTTGCTGAGGCATTAAGAAAGGCTAAAATTAGTCAGTTGTCGGATCAACAAGGAGAACAGGTTAAAGAACAGATTACATCTGAAGTTACTAATGAAATTAAGGAAATGGTAAAAAAGGATAATCGAATAATCAATCGAGATGCTAATAAAATCAGTAAAAATGCTAACCATTTAATCAGTAAGGCATTTTTGAGCCTCTATTTTATGGCATTACCATTTACAATAATGTTTATACCAGTCTGTTTGTTATTTTATAAACGTGATGAATATAAAAAAAATATTAATGAAGAGTAAGAGAGATATTAATGATTAATTTTAATCCGTGTGTTAGTCTAAAATTATTAATGAAGAGGAGCTAGATCATCGTGAAGAGTCGACAAATTGTGCTAGGAATTTTAATGAGATCACCACAAACTGGATATGATATAACTCAAATGTTTCAAACAAGTTTTGCCTTCTTTTTCGATAGTTCATCGGGAATGGTTTATCCAGTACTTCGCAAATTAGAAAAAGAAGGAAAAGTTACTAAAGAGGTCGTTCCACAAGATGGAAAACCAGATAAAAATCTTTACACTATTACTCAAAAGGGAAAAGAAGAGTTTACTGAATATTTAAGTTCTCCAGTTGAAAGGCAAATAAAAAAGTCTGATTTTCTGGCTCGTTTGATGTTTGGTGACTATATGGAACCAGATCAGCTACGAGAGATAATCGAAGATTATGTTCGAAAAGAAAAAGAAGAAACTGAGTTGCTTAGTGAACGTTTAGAAAAGTACATCAATAAGTCAAGCCGTAAAATGACGGATACGGAGACATTGGCTTACGAGTATGGTGTCGAAGCAAATAAATTTCAAGTGGAATTTTTCGAGAAATGGCTTGAGAATCATCCTAAAATATAAAATTAGGCAATAAGAAAGAACCTTGCTAACTAATTTAGCAGGGTTCTTTTATTTGAAGATCCTTGAATTTCTAAAAGAATAATTTTGATAAGCCACTTTCAAAAATTCAGGCGTGTGTTGATATTGGAAAGTGGCTAATTCTTCTATAGTAATAGAAGATAAATTATTGAGCCATTCGTTGAATAGTCCCATACTGCCGTACGAGTGGTACTTAATAGCATATTCTTGTTCAGATGTTAATTTTGTTTGATAAAAATCTTCTACTGCTGCTTTAGCCGAAGCTATATTGAATCTCTGAATATATTGATTTATTGAATTTTGAGAGTGGTCTGTATAGGTTCGTTAGTAAAAAGTCTTTCGTTTTTCCATTTGAATTAGGCTTCTTTTAATACTGGCAATCGAATATTCCGGTTCTTTGTCTCCATAAATTAAAGAGAAATCATATAGAAAAATCCAAGCTACTAATTCATATTTATCGTGGAAGTGATAATAAAAAGTTTGAGGAATGGTGTCGCATCTTTTGCAGAGATCGACAATTCGAATTTTGTCCATAGGGATGATTTTTAACATCTTTTCTAATTCTTTGGCTAACAATAATTTAGTTTGATTTTTAAGTGTCATGGTTAACCTTTTATTTATATAAAAATGTAATTATATCTAATTTTTATACATTTTAGCATTTTTGTATAATGAAAGGCCTTGGAAATGACGTTAATATTGTCACTATGTCAAAAGTAAGAAGGAGAAATTACTATGAATATTATGATAACCGGAGCAAGTGGTGAATATGGTAATTATGCCATCGATTACTTGAAAAGATTTGCACCAGAGGCTAATCTGTTTGGATTGGTTAGAAATGAGACTAAGGGTGAGGCATTAAAAGCTAAGGGTGTTAGTGTCAGAATTGGTGATTACACGGACGTCAATTCTATGATTGATGCTCTTAAAGGAATTGATCGTCTACTTTTTGTGTCAGTCTCTAGACTTAATATTCAACAAAATGTTGTTCAAGCAGCTCAAGTTAACCATATAAAATACATTGCTTATACGAGTATTTCTCATCCTGAGTATTCGAAATTTGGATTAGAAACGATTCACACGCAAACGGAGAATTGGATTAAAGAATCAGGTATTCCTCATACCTTTTTACGAAATAGTTGGTATACGGAGTTAAACCAAGCTCTATTCGATTATGCTGCTAAAACAAAACAATTTCCGTATTTTGCTAAAGAAGGTAAGTTGTCTTTTGCCTTAAAGAGAGAGTACGCCGAAGCTGGGGCTAGAGTTATTGCTAACGGAAATTATGGCGAAGTACTCGATTTAGCAGGTGAACCTAAATCTTATCACCAAATAGCCTTTGCCACTCAAGAGGCCGTGAATACAAAATTAGATATCGAAAAGATTCCAGCTAGTAAATTTGTTTCCACGCTAGAAAGTTATAGAAAAATTCCCCTAGATAAAAATCTAGAGGAATTTTTTATTTGGGAATAACTTCAATTGTAGTACTACGAGGTCCTGCCTGAATCATTGGTGGAAGATAAGGACTATTTTGATATTTATCGTGATAACCTTGATCCACCAAATCATTAATTTTATCATTATGTAACTTTTCAAAAATTACTTCATGATTGGAACCAGCTAAGAATATTCGTCCACCTTGTTGTTGAATAGCAGAACGATACCAACGGGAATTTTGACCATTCCAAGCGCGGATAAATAATTTATCGTCGACAACGACCGACCAGATCCAAGTTGGTGTTCCGTAGGTTTTACCATCACTATAAAATGGTGAGACTCTAAAATCATCAACTTTGGCAAAACTTTGTAACTGTTCTAATGTCCATTTGTTTTCACTCGTCATAATTTTACCTAATTACCAAGGCTGGCTTGTTGAACCAACGGTGAACTCACTAACATTAGGATCTTCTGGCTGATTGATAGCAAAGGCAACATGATGGAGTCCAATTTGATATTAACCATATTTATACTTCTCCTTGAGTTAATCAATTTGCTTACATGTATTAGAGTAAGACTTGAATTAAATAATGTCTAATGCTTATAATGTATCTAAAATCATACGATATTGTAATAGCAAGGAGAAATGAAAATGGAATTACGAGTGTTGCGTTATTTCCAGGCCGTAGCATTAGAATTGAATTTTAGCCGTGCCGCTGAAAAATTACATGTTTCTCAACCAACCATTTCCAGGCAATTGAAGGATTTGGAGGATGAAGTGGGCGTAACATTGATTAAAAGAGGTGGACGCTCAATTGAATTAACTAGTGAGGGTGAATATTTTTCTAATCAGGTCAATCAGATTCTCGCTTTAGCTGATAAGACACTTGATAATATGCAGATAGGTCAGGATATTACCGGATCAATCGTTATCGGTAGTGCGGAAACAAGAAGTTTCATTAGTGTAGCTCAGTCGATTAAGGCTTTAAGAAATAAATATCCACATATTAAAGTCAATATCATTAGCACAAATGCTAACGATGTTAGGAGAAATTTAGATTCAGGGAATTTTGACTTTGGTATTGTAGTAGATCCGGCCTCAAAGAAGGATTTCGAGTTCATTCACTTATTAGGTGAGAGTCGTTGGGGAGTTTTGATGCCACGTAGTTCTGATTTAGCTAATAAAGATCATATAACACTGGATGACCTAGAGAATCGTGACATGATTGTCACACAACAGAACGGCTTTTTGGATACTTTAAAGGATTGGTATGGTGAGAGCACTAAGAAGTTCAACATTGTAGCAACTTATAATTTGCTTTATAACGCATCATTACTGGTTTCAGCCGGAGTAGGTTACACTTTGTGTGTTGATGGAATTATTAATACTAATCAATCTGACTTAATCTTTGTGCCATTGGAGCCTCGTCGAACGGCAGGAACTAATTTAGTTTGGCAAAAGGGAAGAAAGTTGTCACAAGCTGCCGAAGCTTTTTTGAAACAGATATCTAGTGATATTGATAAATAAAACTGCTAATTTAAAAATTTAGCAGTTTTTTTATTTGGCATGATAAGTTAAGTACATGTCACTTTATGCCATTAAGATTGACGTCATTTGTCGGTATTATAGGTACATAAATTGAGACGCGGAGGCAGACAAATGTCAGTTATTTTAATTACAGGTGCAAGTAGTGGGATTGGTTACCAAACAGCGGAGTTATTAGCATCACAAAATAATATCGTATATGGTGCGGCTCGTAGATTAGACAAGTTGAATGAATTAAAAAAATATAATGTCCGTCCACTGGAATTGGATATCACTAATGAAGAATCTATTAAAAGCGCCGTTAAAACTATTATCAAAGAAGAAGGACATATTGATGTTTTAATCAATAATGCTGGTTATGGTTCTTATGGAGCAGTTGAGGATGTCTCAATTGAAGAGGCCAAACGACAATTTGATGTTAACTTATTCGGAATGGCACAATTAACCCAATTAGTATTACCATATATGAGAAAACAACATGAGGGACGAATCATTAATACTTCTTCCATGGGAGGACGTTTAGTTAGTTATATGGGAGCTTGGTATCACGCTACTAAGTATGCTGTGGAGGCTTTTAGTGATGCATTAAGAATGGAAACAAAAGAATTCGGAATTAAAGTTTCCGTTATTGAACCCGGTGGTATCAAAACCAATTGGGGTTTCATTGCGGCCGATAAACTACAAAAATCTGCTCAGGGTGGTGCTTATGAAGAACAGGCTGACAAGGCAGCTACAGGAATGAGAAAACAATACTCATCCAATATGATGTCAGATCCTAAAGTCGTTTCCAAAGCTATTTTAAGAGCGGTTAGCTCAAATCGTCCCAAAACTAGATATCTTATCGGCTTTGGAGCCAAACCGCTGGTATTTGCTAAAATAATCTTACCAACAACAGTTTTTGATTTCATAATGAAGCATGCTAGCTAATAGATAGGAGTTCTTTGATTAATGAAAATAAGTATTTCTAATCAGTTTCAGATTTTTATGAATAAAATGGGTCTCAACGTTAATGATATATTGCAGGAAGCGGGAATCAATAAGATTCTTTGGAAGGAAAATATTGATCTTAATAATAGTGAATATTGGCGTTTATTGGATGTATTGGATAGCAAAATGGATGTAAGCTGATTCCTGAGACAACTTTTAAGAGAGGGTATAATGAATAAATCGTCTCTCAAAAGGAAGGAATTTTTACATGCCAACTCGTTACGACAAAGAATTCAAACAAAACATCATCAACCTATATAAGCAAGGCGAATCAGCTGCCCAACTGGCCAGAGAATATGGCATTGGCTATTCAACCGTTCATAAGTGGATCCAGGGCCAAGCCAAAACTCAATCCGGTAAATCGCCAGACGAAATTAAAGCGATGGAAAAGCGGCTGGCTTCCCTGTCTGAGGAGAACGAAATCCTAAAAAAAGCCCTGGGCTTCCTTGCGCAGAAGTAACCAATATTTTTGATTACATTCACCAAGAAAGCCATCACCACCAGGTAACTAAGATGTGCCGAATCCTCGGTGTTTCCAGAGCTCAGTATTATCGTTATCGATCCCCAAAGCCTTCAAAACGCCGGGCCGAAGATGCGGACTTAAAACAACGGATTCTGCGGATCTTTGCGGAATTTAAGCAGCGATACGGTGTTATGAAGATCCACCATGAATTGAATCTGGAACTTCAACCACTGCAGCGTCGGTGCAGCCCAAGACGGATTTCCCGGCTCATGAAGGAACTGGATATCCACTCCGTTACCGTCAATAAATGGAAAGCGGCTTCGGCTTCCAAAACCAAGGTTGAACAGCGTCCCAACTTGCTTAAGCAGGATTTCTCGACCACTGGTTTAAATCAAAAATGGACCGCTGATATGACCTATATTCAAACGAAGCGTAATGGCTGGTGTTACTTATCAACCATCATGGATCTGCACTCAAGACGAATTATCGGCTATTCATTCTCAAAAAAGATGGATACTGATTTAGTCTTAAAGACCCTGGAAAGCGCGGTTAAAAATCGAACCATTACTGGGGACCTGATTATCCACACAGACTTAGGATCACAGTACACCAGCGATGATTACAACCAACGGTTAACAGAACTACATATCCGCCACTCTTACAGCCGTAAGGGGTGTCCATACGATAATGCACCAATGGAATCTTTTCATGCTTCCCTCAAAAAGGAATGTGTTTATCCAGTGCCGGTCTTTGAGAATTATGAAACTGCCGCTGCTGTCCTTTTTGAATATGTGCATGCTTTCTACAGTAGGAAGAGAATTCATAGTTCACTGGGCTACCAGACCCCCTTACAAGTTGAAATCGCAACACTTGCGAGCCAAATGGCCGCCTGATTTAATGCTTTCCAGGGTTCAAATAAGTTATTAATCACGATTAATGATTTATTTGAGCTGTGGAAGGTAAACGCGGTTCTGAATGTCTCTTAAAACCTGTCTCAAATATTGACTTCAATCCAAAACTGAATAACGACTATTTTTATGCAAAAAAAGAGAGCCGCACTTTATCGTGCTGGTAGAATTAATCTACCAGTACGATAAAGTGTAGCTCCCTTAATATATTTAAAACTTTAATGGTTAAGACGTGTTTGGAATCTATAAGAATTCAAACTACTTTTTCAAAAAAGAAAGCACTTTTTTCTCATTTGGTTTCATATTTCCTGCTAAGAATGCAATTATAACTGCAACAACAGAAGCCAAAAATTCCCATACTGACCATTTAAAAACCAATGTTAAAATTAACATAATAAAAACCGAAATCAACATAACTCCATCTCTGGGACCTAATTTCAAATATGGAAACATCATCAGAATCACTTCTTTCATCATTTGATATATTGAATAAGCTCAACCAGGATTTGCTCGTGTATGTAGAATTTCTAGGTAGATTTTTGTTTCCTTCTAATCGTAGCTTTAACTGCACATCTATTCTAGTAAGAAGCAATCTAAGAATAATTCAAACATTCATTTAAACCCTAAGAATATTATACTACTTCTTTCATTTATTGTGAAAGCCATTTCATAAAGACGCTTAGGCAAAATTTTGGGAAAGAAGGACTTGTTGCTGACTGACTAATCAAGCAAAACCACTAGTGATCTATTTGAATTACTTGGCGACTCCAATCGGGTTCAAAAAAAGATACCCGAAGGTATCTCTAATTTACGTTTACTTGATTTTCTTGAAGCCAAGCATTAGTAGCAATGTGATACATCTTTACCTTTGTCTTGGGATTAACAGCTCGTCTATCCATGATCCATTTGCTATCTTTAGGTACGATTTTGCCTGTGAAGTTACCATTGTTGTCGTAAACCTTAGCATCAGTAGTTGCTGTAACACTTGATCCATATAGGAATTTAGCCCATGGTAAAACATCGGCAGCTGAGACGAAACCATTGGTACTAACGTGATAATATTTTTTACCATTGATAGTAGCGACAATATCGGAAATCCAATCTGAGTTTGGCGCAAGCTCTAGATCCTTGCTTTTATTACCGTAACGATCATAGACGGGAGTGACATAATTTTTAGTCGTTACACCGCCACGTAAATCGGCGGTGGTATAGTCTTTTCGTTGAGTATAGTCGGCACCTTTACGATTTGCGTCAGCCAAATCATATTTAGAAGGATTGGCGTAGTCGTTATACTTAGTCATATAGTAATCTTTGACATCAGTGGGGTCGTATTTACTGTATGATTCTTGATCATTACCCATTTCTTGAGAGAAATAAATCATGCCGGTATTTGATACACTAACACCAATTCCGACGTAACTTATGTAGGGATTAAGCATATTTTTTCTATGACCAAAATCGGGATTGGAATCATATGTTTCACTGTAAAACTCATCAGTGATTTTTTCAGCAATAATTAGGGGATCAGTTGATCCAATCATAGAAAAAGGCATTTGAGCAATATTTTCTTCGGCAGTGTAATTGTAAGGATACATGTTCGCTGAATGCCAATTGGAATGATCATCGACACCACCAGAAGTAATGAAAGAGTCAGTCCTAGCTTGGGCATAGTTGTTAAGGACATCGACTGAGGTTAGTGGCTTCAAGTCGTTTTGAGATCTGAGACGATTAAGTTCATTTAACATAGCAAGTTTAACGGAAGCAAGGTCAATGTTTTCGTAACCAGCCTGTGTTTTAGTAGTTGTTGATGTAGATGATGTATCGGTTGTTGTATCAGAATTTGTCGTAGTTAAAGATGAATCATCGTTAGTGTTAGAGGTAGTGTCAGCAAAGACAACTGTTCCCTCAAAGCTTGTAGTTAGAAGGGCGCTTGCAGCAATTAGAATTGCTGTTTTTTTTATTTTAGAAAACATAATAATATTTCCCCCGTTTCTCATAGATCATGACACATTAATTATAATGAACATTCTATATTACTTCCATTAATTAAAACAGTTAAGTTTGACAAGTAATTAAAAAATTTATAGAAATTTTTTCTGATATTCTGATGGAGAGTAACCTATATATTTATGAAACACTCTTGCAAAACGTTGATAACTTGGGAAACCACATGATTGAGCAATGAAAGTGATGGATTCGTTAGAAACCTTGAGCAATTCAGAAGCCTTTTTTAATCGATATTTAGTTAAATATTCTTTTGGCCCAATATTCATATTTTGTTTAAAGAGTTTGTATAAATAGGTTCGGTCGACCGTTAGATAATTTACGACATCATTAATTGAGATAGTCGATTCGTAATTATTGCGGATGTAGTATAAGGCCTTGGTATAGATAACGTCAGGGGAAGAAGATTGATTAGAAGAAACTTTAGGTAAGATGTTATGTAACGAATCCAATATTTCTAACAATTTGGCATTGTAGATAAAATCACTTCGATGTGGATCCTGAGAATAATTAACTATTTCAACAATTTTCTGAGGAACGATTGGAGTATCTTTAATTGAAAAAACAGGATTTCGATAAGAAATATTGATTCGTGACATATATTGTTTGATTAAGTCACCTGTAAAGCGAATCCAATAAAAAGACCATGGATCATTTCTATCAGCAATCATGGTCACGGTCTTTTGGGGTTCAATATACATAAAGTCACCCTTCTTCATATGGTAAGTAATATTGTTGCTGATGAAAGTACCTTTACCATTAGAAATATAATGCAACATATAACCTGATCGTCCTAGTGGTCCATATTGATGTGAAGGGGTTGTTGCTTCGTAACCACCAGAAGTTAGATATAAATAGGAATTATATTGTTCATTGCTAAAGACAAAATTTTTCTTCATTAATAAATAACTCCATTCAACATTTCGACATATGATATCAGCATTATACCATTTGAAAACGGTTACTTCAGTTATAGAATGAATTTGTAAGTTAAATAACGAAATAATAACTTTGGGATAGAGAGGAAACAACTATGAAGAATGATCGTAAATTATACGAGAAAATTTCTGATGAAATTCTTCCAGCAATTGGTGGAAAAGATAACGCCATTGAAGCATTCCACTGTGCAACAAGATTAAGAATTGCTTTAAAGGATGTTAGTAAAGTCGATAAAGATACTTTAAATAATATTGAATTGGTGAAGGGTGTCAATCTTAATAAGAATCAATTACAGATCATTTTTGGAGCTGGATTAGTTGATAAAGTGACTGATGTTTTTATTCAACATACAGGCATAAAGTATTATTCAGTTGATTCTGGTAGTCCTGAACCAGCAAAATCCGAGTCCAATGATAAGGAAGAAAAAAAGGGTTTTTTTCAAAGATTTATTGATGATTTAACGGGAGTCTTTACCGAAATTTTACCAGGCATTTTAGCAGGCGGTATCTTAATCGGTTTGAATAATTTATTAACTCAGAAAATTTTTGGAGCACAATCACTTGTTCAAATGTTTCCTGGTATTTCGGGAATTAGTACAATTGTTAATTTGGGTTCTTCTGGTATTTTTGCCATGTTACCTTTGATCGTAGTTTACTCAGCAACTAAAAGATACGGTGGTAGGCCTGTATTGGGCTTAGCAATTGGTGCTGTCATGATGTCAGCTTCCTTACCAGCTATGTCCGACGTTCAAACGGGGGCCGCTAAGGCTGTTATTGCCAATATTTTTGGGTGGAAGTTATCTCTAACTAATTTTGGTGGTCAAATAATTGTGGCCTTGATTATGGGATGGGTTATTGCCAAATTAGATAACTTCTTTCAAAAGAAATTACCGGGTGTAATTCAATTCGTGCTTTCACCAATGTTAACTATTTTAATTTCATCATTTATTTTATTCATGATTGTTGGACCTATCGGCGTGACATTATCAACATGGATTACCAACGCTTTAGTTTGGATGTCACAATCATTAGGGATCTTTGGTTATATAATTTTTGGTGGCATTCAACAGCTAATAGTTATCACCGGTTTGCATAATATGTTTGGTGCTATTGAAACACAATTGATTTCTACTACTCAATATGATTTCCTAAATCCATTGTTCTCTGGTGCCTTGATGGGACAAGGTGGTGGTGTTTTAGCCTTCTTATTCTTAAATCGTAAGAATGCCAAATCACGTGAAATTTCTATTTCAGCATTTTTCTCCATTCTTTTTGGTATTTCAGAACCAGCACTATTTGGTATCAATATTAAACATAAATATCCATTAATCGGTGGTTGTATTGGTGGAGCCGCTGCCGGTGCCTATATCTATTTGACTAAATTAACGGCGGTTTCCTTTGGTACAACGGGATTACCTGGCATTGCCATTGCTGCTCCTCAAAATAATGGGTATGTGAACTACATTTTGACTAATCTGGTTGGAATTGCCGTTGGTTTCTTAGCATCGTTAGTTGTTGCTAAGTTTTCAACATTTGAGTCTAAAGCTAAAGTGACAAATAAAACTAAATCAGTTGTTTCAAAACAAGTTAGTGTTGATTAATATGAGGTTAAATGACTATGACAAATAGAATTAAAGAATTTAAGAATATGGTAGATCATCTAACTGATGTTCCTAAAAAAGTTATTAATAATGAACAAATTATAACTAGCTCTAGCCCTTATCGGCAAAAATATCACGTGGAGAGTGAATCAGGTACTTTGGGTGACCCTAATGGTTTCTCTTATTTTAATGGTAAATATCAACTTTTTTATCAATGGAGTCCTTTAGCATATTCTCAAAAACCACACTATACACAACATGGTTGGAAGCATTTAGTTTCCGACGATTTGATTCATTGGCAAGATTTAGGTGCGGCTATTGAAAGTGATACAAGATACGATCGATATGGAACTTATTCGGGTAGTGCTATATCTGAAGATGATAAGTTATTAATGTTTTATACCGGTAATACTTGGATCAATACGGATACACAAAATAATTGGGTAAGAATTCCATATCAGATTACGGCTTATATGGATAAGAATAATATAGTACATCGTAATAATGATCCTATAATAGAGGGAACTGTTTCTGGATATACGGCACATTTTAGAGATCCCAAAGTTTGGAAAAAAGATGGAGAGTATTATGCCATTTTGGGAGTTCAAAGAACTAATCTAACGGGAACTGCACTAATTATTCATAGTAAGGATTTCAAAGATTGGAATTTATTGGGTGAATTAAATACTAAATATGATTCTCTAGGTTATATGTGGGAATGTCCCGACTATTTCGAATTAGATAATAATGGAGTATTAGTATTTTGCCCACAAGGATTGAAGAGTGAGGGGAATAAGTATCAGAATATTTATCAAACCTGTTATTTGATGGGAGATAAGGTGTCATTACCAGATACTGAATTCAATGCAGAGAATTTAAAAGAGTTAGATCATGGATTCGATCTTTATGCCAGTCAGACAATGTTTTCTCCAGATGGACGAAGAATCTTGATCTCATGGATGGGTTTGCCAGAAACTAGTTATCCAACTGATAAGTTTCATTATTCAGGATGCATGACGATTCCTAAAGAATTAAAAATTATAAATAATAAATTGTATCAAGTTCCCATTAGAGAACTTGATACTTGTAGAGTAAATGAACAGATCATTAAGCAAACATTAACAGATAATGTCTATCAAAAAAAATTGAGTCAGACTGCTAATGAATATGACTTCTCAATTGATTTCAAGACATCTAATGCTTTTATAATTGATCTATTTGCCGATGAGGATGATCAACGTCGATTTAGAATTATTTTAAATAAGAAAAAAAATGAGATTGTAATTGATCGTTCTACGACTGGTAAAGATATTTCAGTTGCTTACGGAACGACAAGAACACTTGATTATAGTATAGATAACGAAATTAATATTCGGATATATACTGACACATCCTCAGTTGAATTGTTTGTTAATGGTGGCGAGGAGGTCTTCACTTCTAGAGTTTTTCCAAAGAAATCTCAATCATATTTATTCTTAAATAGTGTTGGTGGAACTACTGCTGTTACGGGAAATATATATGAAATGAGCAAATAGGAGTGATTTTATGGTTGATTTAATTCATGTTGACGAAGACCAAAAAATATTTCATTTATATAATTAGGCTTTCACCAAAAACTAATAAGTTAGGGTACCCTAGTACGTACTGTACTGGTGATTACCGGCTATCAGATATTCGAAAAATGATTGTCAGACATTAATCATTACTTTAAAAGACTGATATGGATTCATATCGAACTTTTTGTTATGCATTATTGCGGCAATCTGATAAATATATTAAGCTTTTGGTGATAAATGTGAAGATACTGGGAGAAAGACATGGAACATAATGAAGAGGTTACAGTTCTAATGGATCAACTGAGTCGAACATATGCTGATCCTAAGGTTAAAGCAGACTATTATCTAGCTAAATTGATTTTGAAATGTGCCAAAGTTTTGGATAAGACTGGTGACGTTAACTTGGTTTCGGCAGGATACAGTACTAATATAAATAGTTATGTTTTCTATTTGAGAACTCAAAAAAAGAGTCTTCCTAAATCTGCAGTTGATTTGTATTATTCGTGTAAAAAGAACAAGGGGAAATATGATCCCTCAGAGCTTGATATTTACTTTAGTATGATGAGATTCTATTAGATATTTTTAATTATTTTTTCAAAAATCTTTTCTCTGCCATAATTTATTAAGCCGTTTCGATAAGTTTGATCAATATTTTTATCAAAATCAATTGTAGTTTCTGATATCTGATGAATTCGATCATGCAAATCCTTTGATAGTTTATGCTTATCAATTTTTCTCTCTGGAGCGAAAACTACTATTCTATTGGGATCTAATAGTGCAATTATGGTTTGAAGATCATTTAATAAATATTTCTCAAAAACATCTTGTTTCATTGGGTAGTGAGTGTTTTTATAGGATAGTCCCAAGGATATTTCTCCAGCTGCTCCTGATTTACCTAAAACAAGATGACCGAAGATTAATAAACCAACTCCCGGGGCATAGTTTTTAGGATAGTAAATTCCGACGATATTGTCTTCTTGATTATTTTTAGAGATGCCAAGTACCATAGCGTTGACGTCATTAATTACTTTGGCAGTAATATTAGTGTGTTCAAAAAGATACTGTTCCAAATTTACTTCGGATAATCCGGGGATATCGCTCAGAATCATTTTTTGAGTTGACTCTACACCGGAAGTTCCAATGATAATCAAATCTGGTATTACTTTTTGTTCTTGTAACATCTTTTTGATGGATTCTAATAGGTCTTCGGGATGTATAATTTCCACTTGTAAATCATTTTTAGAAATAATGTCACCGTTTAAATTGATGATTTCCAACTTTGCTACCATTTTTTGATCTATTTCTAAAATACAAATGGTTAATAGATTAAAGTTATTGCCATTAATGGTATATTGTATTGCCCGTCTACCACCAGTTGAAACTTTTTGCAGACTGCTAGTGACAATTCCTTTTTCGGTAAGGATTTTAATTAATTTATTAATGCTGACGACACTTAACCCGGTGTTGTCAGCTATTTTTTTAGATGAAAGAGAACCATTTTGAATGATAGTTTGAATAATGACCTTAAAATTTCTTTCTCTCATGAGTTCAGGAATATTTTTATCCATGAAATTTTCTCCTTAATCTTCTAGACAATTCTATATATCAATGGTATATTAATTTCACAGCTTAGTAAACTAAGTTTATAAAGATAATTAAAAAACTTTCTGGGGAGTAATAATATGAAAATTGAACACGTTGGACTTTTTGTTAATGATTTAGAAAAAACAGTCTCATTTTACGAAAAATATTTTGGAGCAACTGCTTCTGAAAAATATCATAATGTTAAAACTACATTTTCTTCAAGATTTTTAACATTTGAAGATGGAGCAAGATTGGAAGTATGTACCCGTGATGATTTGAATCAAGATAAGTTAGGTGGATATCCATTAGGATACATGCATATGGCTATGTCATTGGGTTCAAAAGAAAAAGTTGATGAAGTATCTGCACGTATAGAAGCCGATGGATACACTCATTTGAGTGGCCCAAGAGTAACCGGTGATGGTTATTACGAAAGTGTTATTCTTGATCCTGAAGGAAACCAGATTGAATTGACTGTTTAAAATAATTGTATGAAAAAAAGGAAATGAGATTAATTCTCGTTTCCTTTTTTAGGTAGAAAAAGACAGACAGCTGATAGAGCTAGCAATATCATCGATACAATATATGCCAAGGCAGGATTGATTAAATTGTAGATTAGAACGATACCGATAGTGCCTAAGGGCATTGAAATAATTGAGACTGTATTCATTAGTCCAGTTAGACTACCAATAATTTCTTCATCAGCGGTTTTCAATAAGGCGGCCGTCAATTTGGGGTTAGCTTGACCCATACAAAAACCACCAATAACCATAGAAATAATGATAATCATAAAACTCTTTAAACTTAAGAGATTAATATAGAATAATCCTAATGCCACAACACAAGTGATCATGACTGATCTGAAAGATAAATTTTTGAACCATCCAGAATGTAGAATACTTCCTAGGATTGTTCCAGCCACGAGAACAGTATTGATGATTAGTACACTTACACTGAAGGGGAGAGGTAATTTGTTTCCTTGATCAACTAGGTAAAGATTAATAACAGCATCTAGACTAGAGCCAACAGCATTTATAAAGAAAATACTACCCAGTAAAGCCCAAGCGTTAGTGTCCGAACCTTTTTCGAGCGCCTGTTTCATTTGGCCTAATAGTTTATGAATGGAAGGTGACTTATGTTTAATTTGTTCAACTTTGAGGGAATCATACCCAAAAATTAGAATAATACCTGCAACTAAAAATGTTAAAGCGTTGATATAGCCGGCCAATTGATAGTCATTTGTTAAGGCCAGTAAACTGACACCAATAGCTTGACCGACGGTCTGCATGATAGTCAAGATACCTTGAGTGATACCCAGAGCTTCTTCTTGAGATTCACGGTCGATCTTAGTTTGAATAATTGGCATACGTAAACCATTGCTGTACATACCGATAATATCTGAAAAAATATTAATTAGGATAATAATCATTAGCAAGAAGACTTGTTTTTGAGTAATTAATTGGGCCAAGAGTAAATAAAGTCCGGCTTGAATAAATTTTGTACTGGCTAACCAAACCCGCTTGTTAGAAGTTCGGTCGGCAATTTGTCCGGTAACGATACCGAGGACACCAGGCATGACTGTTGCAACTGAAACAATGGAAACCATAATACTAGCGTTAGCAAAGCTACGTGAATAGGTTAATAGAATGATATTGAATAGGCTAGTACCGATAGTTTCAAAAAAATTAGCACCAGTTAAGGTCATAAAGGCCGGATTCTTAATTAAATTTTTCATATTATCACGTCCATCTAAAATTATTTTACGTTTAAATTAATTTAAATGATAAATGAATTTTAATTGTTTGATTTCAATTTGTCAAACATTTATGCTGATAAAGAGGTGAAAATAATGTCCAAAGTTACAGTAGATCAATTTGCCAAATTAATGGTCGACGACAAAGTTGGCAAAATTTTAAAGGCCACTAAAGTCGAAGAAGGACTAACTCCAAAACAGATTTCAAAGGCCACTAAAATTCCTAATAATCAGCTATACTACACATTGAATAAAATGATGGATGCTGATCTTTTAAAAATTGTTAAACAAGAGAAAATCAAGAATTTAACTGAGAATTATTATTCTAGTTTGTTTCTGAATCAAAAAACAAAATATATTGTGGATGACGATGATAATGTTTTAAACTTCTCAGATGATTGGATCAAAGAACACGCTGAACAAACACTTCAATTGGTAATGTTGCAACATCATGAATTCATTAGTGCTTTGAGGGAAACTATTAACAATGGAAACGATGAAGACAATACTACTTCAGCACATGGGGAAATAGATTTATCTCCAGAAGGTGAAAAGAAGGTCATGTCAGATTTATTCAAGGTATTAAATAACGCTGAAAAAAATGACCCTAATCCCGATTCAAAAAATAAGCGTCATGTTAAGATTCAATTGGAAAAATGGTAGACAAGAATTTTTGGGCTGACATATTGAATCGCCAATTAAACTTCAAGTAAAATAGCAAATATGGTAAATACTAAATTGAAAAAGCAAATAGATGATAGACAAATTCAAATTTTTAAAGCACTAGCGGATCCGATCCGCTTAGAAATTATTGAATATCTGAAACATACTGATCACGAGATAGCTTGTGGTGAAGTTGGAAGAGCGGTCAATATCAGCAAAACCTCTGGTTCATATCATTTCAAGTTGTTGGAATCAGCAGGATTAATTAATATACGACGAGAAGCTCGTGAAAAATACGTTACTTTGAATAAAAGTACGTTTGATAAATATGTGACTGATTTCTATCAGAATATTTAAATATTTATCCTAAATGGTTGAATCCATTGGTATCTTTGAATTACTCAAAAAGAGACGTTCTAAAGACGTCTTTTTTTTATACAATTTTTATTGTCACAAATTTTACTGAATGATAATGTTAAATAGTTCAAAAATATTTGAACTATTTTAAAATGCTGTACAGAGGAGATTAAAATGGAAGCAACCACGAATAGAAGGATTAGTTCCACCTGGATTTTGATATTAACGTCACTAGGATTTTTCATGTCGATGATGGATTCAATGATCGTCACGACGGCTTCAACCGCAATTAGAACAGATTTTCATATTTCAGTGAATACTTTGCAGTGGGCTTTGAATGCTTACAATATAACAATTGGTGCTGTATTGTTAGTTGGCGTTTCTCTAGGTGAAAGAATTGGCCGCCGAAAAATTTATAATATCGGTATTTTTGTTTTTACTTTGGGTTCAGTTTTTTGTGCATTATCCAGTAATATTACTGTTTTGATTATTGCTCGAGTAATTGAGGGAATTGGTGCCTCAGTCATGACGCCGATGTCTATGGCAATTTTAACGCATGCATTGCCAACCTCAGAACGTGGTAAAGCGTTGGGGATCTGGAGTGGGATTGGAGGCTTAGCACTGATTGTTGGACCGTCATTGGGTGGTTTGATTGTCGCTAAATTGGCCTGGCAATGGATTTTCTGGATCAACGTTCCTATTGGAATAGCCGCAATTTATTTATCAGAACGGATATTACCAGAAAGTATCGGTAATAGTGACAAAATTGGACTAGTGGACTCCTTATTAATAATTTTTGCTTCAGCTGGTATTATCTGGTCCTTGTCAGAAATGACTGCTGCCAATTCAAAAGTTATATCAGTGTTGGTTGGTATCTTAAGTTTAGCTTTAGGAATCTGTTTTATTGCTCGTCAAAGGAATGAATCTAAACCGATGATTCCTTTAAAATATTTTCGTTCGAAGGCGTTTACTGGAGGGAACGTGGCAACTTTTTTGTTGTATGCGGCAATGTATGGTGTGGTATTTTTCTTACCACAATTTCTTCAAGTTGTCGGCCGAGCAGATTCTTTAACCGCGGGCCTAGAAATTTTACCTTGGACTGGAACTTTAGTTGTGGTAGCTCCCTTTGCTGGTAAAACAGTAGATAAATTTGGAGAAAAACTGATAGCAACTTTGGGACTTGTTTTGCAGGGAATAGGATATTTGTTGCTTTCAATTTTGGTTACTGAACAGAGTTTGTATTTAATCATGATAATTCCATTGGCATTAGCCGGTGTGGGACTCTCAATGGCGGGACCGGCCTTACAAAAATCTGTTTTAGGAGCAGTTGATCCTGAGTCTATTGGTAAAGCATCAGGAATTTATAATGTTTTCCGTTTGATGGGAGGTGCTGTAGGAACCACTATTTCAGTGATTGTATTCTATGGATTTGGTAATACTATCGATATTAATTCATTTGCCAATGGCTTTCGCGCAGCTATGATGTGTGCTGGTCTGATGTCACTTAGTGGTATTTTATTCTCATTCTGAGTCAAAAATAATGATTGAATTAAAAAATTAGTTATTATATTTTTGATTTATTTCATCAGTCTTGTTTTTTCAATGATGATTAGAAATGCATCTTGTTTATTCTTAACCAAAGATTTTTTTATGTATTTCGCCTTAAGTAATAATATTAAAAGTATTACTTGGGTAAAAATCTCTAGCAACAAAAAAGAGTGAAAATTTTTATTCGTTAGATTATATATAAAGATATTTGTATAATGATTTACTGAAGATAATAAAATCAATGCAAAATAAATAGGATGTGAGTTTGATTAATTTCAAATTCACATCCTATTTTTGTACAAATTTATAGATTCAATTCAAAAGCTAAGCGGGCGTTATCCTCGTGATTAACAGCGGGTTCACTAACATAAATTTTGCCACGATGAACGTAACCGGCACTAGTAGCCAAGTGTTTCATTCTCTTATTCAACTTATGAGTATCGATTCTAAAGTTACGAATACCATTTTGATAGGACTGACTGATAAGATTGGAAACAAAAATTTTGCCTAAGTGTTGACCAGCAAAATCACCACTGATAGCGATACGATGAATAGTTGCGTAAGGATCAGTATTATTTTCCCATTGGCCATCAGTGATTTCACGGTAATTAGGATCATCGGCAACAATTAAAGTTGCTGTACCAGCGACCTTGTTATCAACCATTAAGACCCAACATTGCTGAGCCATAATGTCATTTTTTAATGTAGCAGTATCAGGATAACCATTTTGCCATTGAGGACTACCATCTGCTTTCAACATTGCTTGAGCTTGACTAATAATGTTCATTATTTCATTTAAATCTGTAATTTGTGCACGTTTAATGTAAATTGAACTCATTTTGGTCCTCCGTATAAATAAGATAATTTAATTTTATCACTTTAATTTTTCCTAATGGTATTTGAACGAAATTTTAGGTGTAGGTAAGCGACTGAATTTTGAATTGACCATGGTATAATTGAAGACGCGTTTAATCCAAGTAGTTACAACAATGGAGGATCACATGGCAACAAAACAAGAAGAAAATAACATGGTTGATCTGGCCAAACCAGTTCACCAACAATTGAATCAGTATCGTGTGCAACAAATTCAAGCAGTTCTAACACTTTTAGATGAAGGCAATACAGTACCTTTTATTGCTCGTTATCGTAAAGAACGAACGGGGACTTTGGATGAAGTGGCAATCCGTGATATTGAAGATGAAGCTCATCGGCTAATGAAATTAAATCAACGTCGTGATGATGTGTTGAAATTGATTCAGGAGCAAGGTAAGTTAACACCTAGTTTGAAACAACAATTAGAACAGGCTACAGTTTTGCAACAAGTTGAAGATTTGTATCTTCCATATAAACAGAAACGCCGTACCAAAGCTACCATAGCTCGTGAAGCAGGATTGGAACCATTAGCTAAGTGGTTAATGACTTTTCCCGAACGTGGACTTGATGCTAAGGCAAAAACTTTTATTTCTAAAGATAAAGATTTACCCGATTTGGAATCTGTTTGGGCCGGAGTCAACGAGATTTTAGCTGAAAATTTCAGTGAACGAGCTGACTTCCGTGAATGGATTCGTGGTTATACATGGGCTCACGGGGAATTGACTAGTAAACTCAAACGAGGCGCTAAGGATAAAGACGAACAACAGGTTTATGAAACTTATTATGAATTCACACAAGCTTTGAAACAGGTTCCACCTTATCGTGTTTTAGCAATAAATCGTGGTGAACGTGAGAAAATTTTGACAGTAGGGATAACAGTTGATGACACTTCAATCTTGCATTATGGGGATTCACATTTAATCAGACGTCATAAGGGACCAGCAGTAGAAAAAGTTGAAGCGGCTTTTGCTGATGCTTATAAGCGTTTCATTGGTCCATCAATTGAACGTGAATTACGTCGTCAAATATCTGATAAGGCTGATAAACATGCTATTCAAGTGTTTGGTAATAACTTGTATCACCTATTGATGCAGGCACCTTTAAAGGGAAAAGTGGTTATGGGCTTTGATCCAGCCTATCGAACAGGCTGCAAATTGGCAATTATGGATGCAAATGGTCGCTTTTTGACTAAACAAGTTATCTATCCACATAAACCCGCTAGCAGTAAACAACGTGCCGAAGCTGGTCCAGAGTTCAAAAAATTACTGGAAAAATATCATGTAGAAATGATTGCTATTGGTAACGGAACAGCTAGTCGTGAGTCTGAAGAGTTTGTCAGTGAAATTTTGAAGACCTTGGATCACCCTGTTTACTATGTGATAGTTAATGAGGCCGGAGCTTCCGTTTATTCTGCTAGTGCTAATGCTCGAAAAGAATTTGCTAATCTACATGTTGAAGAGCGTTCGGCTGTCAGTATTGGACGTCGCCTACAAGATCCATTGGCTGAATTGATTAAAGTTGATCCGAAAGCTATTGGTGTTGGTCAGTATCAACACGATGTACCTGAAAAGGAATTGGACGAACAATTGGATCGTGTCGTTGAGACTGCCGTTAACCAAGTAGGAGTTAATTTAAATACAGCCAGTCCTGAATTGTTAACCCATATTTCTGGATTGACCGCAACTACTGCCAAAAATATTGTGACTTATAGAAATGAGAACGGTTCATTTTCTAAACGTCAAGATTTGAAATCTGTCCCTCGATTGGGGCCTAAAGCTTATCAACAATCGGTTGGTTTTTTGAGAATCATTGCTGGTAGTGATCCGTTGGATAATACAGATATCCATCCGGAAAGTTACGCCGCAACTCGAAGATTGTTGTCAGGTATCAATGTAACAATCGATTCAATCGGGACACCAGAATTACAACAGAAATTAGGTAAGCTGGATCAAAAACAATGGGCTGAAAAGTTAGATATCGGCGAATCAACTTTAGCAGATATTATTGCTGGTCTGAGTAAACCGGGACGTGACTTGCGTGATAGCATGCCAGCACCATTGCTACGCCAAGATGTTTTGACCATGGCCGATTTAAAACCAGGGATGGAACTTCAAGGTACCGTTCGTAATGTCATTGATTTTGGAGCTTTTATCGATATCGGTGTTAAACAAGACGGGTTAGTTCATATTTCTCAATTGTCTGATCATTTTGTTAGTGATCCTAGTACCGTGGTGACAATTGGTGATATTGTGACCGTTTGGGTTCTTAGTGTTGATGAAGATCGTAATCGAATTCAATTGACTATGCGTAAAGAGAATAAAAAGTAATAAAATAAGGGATCAATATTGGGCTTATAGACTAATATTGATCCTTTATTTTTAAATTAATTTGATATCTAGTTTTGTCTGTTATATGCCCAGACTGTTAAAGAAGCAAAAATCAGTACAATGACTAAATCGAATATAAGGACAATCCATGCAGTATTTGAAAACGCTCCTGTTGCCAGAATTTGACGAATAGCAGTAATCACATGTGTCATTGGATTTAAATTGGCGATTATCTGTAAAAATTTAGGCAAAGTATTGATTGGAATGAAAGCATTTGACAAAAATGATAATAGTAGCATGGTCATTAAAGAAATGCTTTCTACCATAGTTGCGCTTTTTGCCATCAATCCTATAAATGCATAGATCCATGATATAGCCCAACCAGTAAAGACAGTGATTAATATGATGACAATGATCCATCCAAATGCTACATTTGGTCGCCACCCCATGAGGTATCCGGTTGTAAGTGAAGCAACGATTGCAAGGACTAATCGCAAGATATCTGCCAATAATTGTCCAGCAAGTGGGGCAATGTGAGCGATGGGTAATGTTTTGAAACGGTCAAAGATTCCAGTCTCCATGTCTTCCTTGATTTGTGTACCAGAACCTGAGGCGGCAGATAGGATAGTTTGTATTAGTATTCCGGGAACAATTATTGGTAAGTATGCATGGACTCCTCCGGCAATAGCGCCACCGAATAAATAACCGAACAGTATCATGAACATAACTGGCTGAATTAGAACGTCCATTAGATGATCAGGATTATGTAGAGTTTTTAGAAGATTGCGATAGGCCATGGTATTAATATTTTGAATTGTGCTAATACGACTTTTCTTGATTTCCATTATTTTTTCTCCATATTTTTAATTTTTACCAATTGTTAATATCATAAAGACATCATCTAGGGATGGTTCTTGAATCTTTAAATTTGAAACATCTATTTTGTCGGTGCTTAGTTGTGATAGTCCGTCAATTATTTGTTCAGTAGTTTTGAATCTCACAGTAATGGTATTGTTAATTATCTGCGGCCTTGAATTCAATGCATTCTGAAGAATTTTGGCAGCAGGGAGGACATCATTATTTTTTATGATTTTTAAAGACATTTTTGATTCGCCAATTTCGTGTTTCAATTTATCGGGAGTACCAATTCGAATTAATTTACCATGATCAATTACAGCAACACGATCAGCGAGAGTATCTGCCTCTTCAAGATATTGTGTTGTTAGAAAAACTGTCGATCCATGTTTAACTAAATTCCGAATTGTATCCCACATTTGTGTGCGAGTCCGTGGATCCAACCCAGTTGTCGGTTCATCTAGAAAAATTATCTCTGGTCGTGTAATCAAACTAATGGCCAAATCTAGTCTGCGACGCATACCACCAGAAAATTCTTTGATTGATTTGTCAGCACCCTTTTCAAGTGAGAATTCTTTCAACAATTCATTTGTTCGTATATGAGATTCTTTTTTTGACAATCCGTTCAATCTAGAAAATATTAGTAAATTTTCTTTGGCGGTAATGTCTTCATCAACAGCAGCATATTGACCTGTTACGCCAAAAGTTGATCGTGCTAGTTTGCTGTCTTTTTTGATATCATGATCAAGAATAGTTATATTACCAGTAGTTGGTTTTAATAAAGTAGTTATCATACGGAGAATGGTGGTTTTACCATCTCCATTAGGGCCTAATAGTCCGAAGACTTCTCCCTTTTTAACAGTGAATGAAACATCATCGACTACTTTTTGATTGTTGAATGCTTTAGATAAATGTTCTACGTTAATAGCAGTGTTATTTTGCATTTTAATGACCTCTTCAAAAAATTAATCAGGTATACCTAACAAAAACAGATTATAAGGGCCGCCTGATTAAAAATCAAGAAAAATAATCAGGTAGACCTGAATTAAATTGGATATTCACGTATAATAAGAAATTGGAGGATGCATAACAATGACAAATTTAATTGATCAGGGAAAAACAGCAGGTAAGTTGGTTGAATTTAGCATGTTACAAAATATTGCTGAAGATGATGCACAGCATAAAAATGATTATAAAATGTTATTCCAAGGTCAAGGGAAAATATTATTGGCATTGTCAGACGATGATAATTTGCCACAAAAAGTTTTAGCAGATAGGCTTAATATGACACCACAATCTATGGCTGAATTTGTTCGAAAGCTTGAAAAGAGAGACTTAGTTTCACGTAAGAAATCAGTGGACGATAAGCGTGTAACTATTGTTAGTTTGACTGATAATGGTCGATTAGAAATTGAAAAAAGAATGCAAGTAATTCCAAAATACTTAAGAGCCTTAAATGATGAGGAATTGTTACAGCTTAATAATATTTTGGATAAAATAAATGAACAAATGTATCTTGATATTAAGAATGCAGATTCAACTTTACATAATAAATATCATCAACTTATGTTGAATCACGTATTGACTAAAATCCATACAAATGACTGAAGATTTAAAGTGTTAATTTAAAATTGGTAATAAATTATCGTAATATCTGTTACAGAATAATCCAGGGAGAATAATATTTTATGAAAAGAATAGCTGTTTATTGTGGAGCATCAAAGGGAAATAAATCACTTCACACAGATGCAACAGTTCAATTGGGCACTTATTTGGCAGAACACAATTTAGAATTAGTTTATGGTGGAGGCGGTGTTGGTTTAATGGGACTTTTAGCCAATACGGTTTTGGATAACGGAGGCAAGGTTCATGGTGTAATGCCACAAGAACTTGTCGATCGTGGTGCTTCATTAGATAGATTAACTGATTTAAAAGTGGTTGATAATATGAGTACTAGAAAGAAAACTATGCTTAATGATTCAGATGGTTGTATTGCGTTGCCAGGAGGTCCCGGAACGCTTGAAGAAATAATAGAGGCATTTTCTTGGGCAAGATTAGGGGATAATGATAATCCTTGTGTATTCTATAATGTGGCCGGATACTATGATTCTTTGAGAGATATGTTTGATAATATGGTTCAAAATGGATACCTAACACAGAGTGATCGCAGCAAGCTCTTATTTTCGGATTCGTTAACAGAGATATTTGAGTTTATGGAAAATTATATTCCACCTAGAATTCGTCAATATTCTAAATAAATTCTGGTTGGAAGTTTATTGGTATTAAAATAATAGGTCACAAACTTAAAATTTTAAGTTTGTGACCTATTATTTTGGAGCTTATTAAATTTATAAATTATAAAGTGATTTGGCAATCGATAGAGCGTTAAATCTGAGTGATACTAGGCAAGTATCAATATCTGTACTTAAACAAAAAATCAATGATTGAAATAATAATGAACAAAAATGCTTCACAATTGCTAGACAAGAAATTTGACAGTTATGGAGCACCTTAATTCAGGCAACCGCTTTTTTAACAGTAAATATTTAACGAATGAAACTTTAGTTCCACCATTTAATGTAATTAATTTCTTCCTTACGAATCTCATAGCCATGCTTATCGTAGAATTTGTGGCCAGATTTTCTTTCAAATCCGGAAACAAGTCTAATACCGTAACTACCATCTTCTTTTGCCCACTGTTCGGCATGTTCGATTAGTTTTGAACCAATTCCCTCATGTTGGTGATTTCCATCCACAGCTAACGTTATGATGTTCTTCAAACTCTTGTGATAAGTATTCTCATAATCGCTCATTTGAATATATCCTAGGACCTTATTGTCGTCGTTGGCAGCAACAAATAATTTGCTGTTAGGTAAGGATAGAATCTTTTGAATTTGCTTGGTTGTTTGATCAATTGGAAAGTGATAGTCCAAACTACTGATATTAATTCTATGAATCTCAGGTGCATCTTCTATAGTAGCTTCTCTTATAATCAAAATATCTATCCTCTTCTTAAAGTGTTGTAATTGAATCTAAGAAGACAATCGAAATTCTTCATGGAATTAATCTGTCTAAAAACAAGGATGATTTTATAAGTATACTCGGCCCATCGGGATCAGCAAAAACTACCCGTTTTATGGGTGCTTTTTAAATGGTTTATTTAATTTTTTAGAATTTAATTTAAAAATCTTTTATTGATAGTATATTCCATCAGGGGCAGACATTTTGGCATATGTACCAATGAGATTGCCATTAACATCATGGAAATCACCATTTGATTTTACGACTGTAACGATTGGATTCTTAGAACCAGTATCAAACCATACGTGATAGCCATCAGTTTCCTGTTTAACATTCATGGATTCTTTTGCAGCACCACCCATAGAATGAGCGACTAAAGCTGCGGCTTGGTCAGAGTTTTGAATGATTGTATCAGATTGTGGATGAGTATTAGTGTTGTTGTTTGTTACTGGTACTTGTTTTTGTTGAGTAGTTGCATGATTTGTTACTTTTGGTTGTTTGGGTTTAGCATTGGTATTTGATGTTTGTTGAGCCGTATTGTTTGAATTATTTTGGTTAGTATTTGTAGAAATATTTTGTTTATTTATTTTCTTCTTAGATTTGTCAGCTTTGGAAGCTTTCTTCACTGTTTCCATTTTTGTAGAAGAAGATTTTGAACCCTTTGAGGCTTGTTTGTTTGATTAAACCTAATTTTATTTTTTTGGGACTCTTTGATTTAAATTTTATTAAAATAAAAAAACTTCACAAATTACTGAATGAGATTGTCAGTAATTGTGGAGTTTTTGTTTTAATGAAAAACCGAGGTCTTTAGTAATAACTTTAGAACATAGGAGTAATAACAATATTATTACCTTTACTATAGCCTAAACTCAATCTAGATAATTCGGCAAAAAAATGGACACTAGATGACAATAATTCTTTCATAGATGAAATTGATAGCTGTGTTTTTGATTCATTGTAAATATCTCACAAAATAATGTTAAGCTTAAAATGACGATACGTAATTTAATTATTGTTTTGTTCTTACTAAAGGCTAAATAAATATGACGTGTGCTAAACAGCATTTTTTGAAATATTTAATACAACCGATTTACGATTATATATTAATGTTGTAGTTTTGACGATGATCGTAGATTTTTCCCCTCAAAAAAATTTTAGAGAAATCAGAAGATAAAAATAGGAAGCAAGTTTATTCTTTTAAACTTACTTCCTGATATAAATGTCATTAAAAATTTATGGGACTTAATTTAATATAAAGGATTCCAAAAATTAATTTCAAAAAACCATCGATAATGAAAACTAAATCTAAAGGAACTACTAGGAGCATTGATATTAGAACGTTAATAATTGTAAGAATACCTAAAATACCCATCATTTTACCGTGAACTGGAATAAACATGAAGAAGTGTAAACCGACTGATAATAAGACACCTAACCAAATGGTTCTCATAAAATTAATCGATGTTGTCGGATAAGTATTTCTAGCCAAGATAATAGTAAACACGATAGCAATACACATAATAATAATGGCAGCATTAGCCCAGAATTGTTGTGATTTGGTTCCTGGTCCGACACTAAGACGTTTACGGGTTTTAGAATTAAGTTCCCAGAATATACCCACACTATATAGAATTCCAAATGGAATGGTATTTGGCATGCCGTTCTTCAATTTCAGCGTTAATGAAAGCATGGCAATCCCCACAATGATAAGCCAAATGCCATTAATTCTCTGACGAGGATATTTATAAGCAATATTTTTCATAAAAAATCTCCTAAAATTTTCTAAGTAAGAGTATATATTATTGTCTTTTGAAAATATACAGCTTATTTGCACAAAAATATTATTTTTGAGCTATGTTAGTTGCTTTAATGAATAAAAAGTCATCATATCAGTTAATTAAAGAGGTTATGAAAAATTTGGATAAAATGGAGTTGGAAGAAACGGTAAACATTCCCGTTAAAATCATTCTAAAGATTGTGTTGAAGTCGTCGATGAGCAAGATCGGTAGCTTCTTTTCGTTCCCAGTTATAATAGATAGAATCGAAAAAGTGAAATTTGAAAAATGAAGAAGGAATATTTCATTTAGCAAAAAACTACTAGCCTTTTAAAGTGAAGGGTTAGTAGTTTTTTTGAATAAAAAGTACATTTCATAGTAAAGTTTTGGAACTGTCCTTATCAACTTCATATATTTAATTTGAAGTCTTGATTAAATTTTAAGTGTTTTATGAATCGTTATAAATCGGAATTTGACAATCGATAGGGCATTAAATCCAATAATCATAGCTATCATTATTAGAATATCAGATTGAATATTTAAATTAGTAGAAATAGTTGAACGTAATGAATCGATAAGATAAGTCATTGGTAACCACTGATTCATGGTTTGAGCAAAATGTCCAACTAATTGCATTGGATATAATCCTCCAGATGAAACTACTTGAGTGACTAGGATAATTGATACCAACCAAGTACCAACGCCCCCTAAAAGTGTACTTAAACAAAAAATCAATGATTGAAATAATAATGATCCAAGGATCAACTCACCAAATAAATCAAATTGAGAATTAACTTGTAAATTATTCAATTTTGTCAAAGTGAAAAATAAAATAACTGATTGAACGATGGCAACTGCTGTAATGATGGATGCCTTGGATAACCACCAACCAAAGGCTGAAGTTGGTTTCTTGTGTGGATCATTGTCATACATAGTTCCTAAAGCAATTCCTGCAACATAGATGCCAAGTGCGATTGCAAATGGAGCCATTCCAGTACCGTTATTAGGTACTTTATTAATATCGGTTAAATGTTCAGAGATAGGAGTTGCCAAATGATCGGCTGTTTGGTCATTTTTAGAAATCGTATTCAATCTGGCAGCTCCGCTTAGCAAAGCTCCTGATAATTGTTGAGTTCCGGCCTTTAATTGAGGAGATGGTGATTGACTGGATATCTGATTAGTAGCTGTCCCAGCTTCGACCATACCATTTTGAGCACCACTTAGAGCTTTGAGAATCACTTTTGAATATGTAGATGTTACTTGTTCAGATACCTTTTGATTAACATTGGTTGCGGCTCCGGTAGTTATTTTAGAAACAATAAAGTTCTGACCAGAATTGATTTTATAATTGATTTTCATTTTTTGAGGATGTGATGAAAGTAAAGTGGTTGCATTTTTAGAAAAGTCTTTGGGAATAATAATGGTCATATAGGATTTACCTGAACGCAACCGCTGTTCAGCCTTTGTTGAACTTGTCTCTTCAAAATCAAAGGTATCTTTATCCTTGAGACTTCTTGTTAAATTATCACCAATTGTAATTTCTTTGCCATTGAAAACTACTGACTTATCTTCGTTAACAATGTTTACTGGAATATGATCTACTTTCCCATAGGTATTCCACATTGAAGAGAGATAGATATAACAGTAAATAGCAGGAATTAAAGCAATTGCCAATAACACTATTAAAATTTTTTTATTATTTATGAGGTATTTCCATTCTGATTTAAACATGATTGAAATCTCCTTCAATAATTTTTTATACAACCGCATAATAGATTTTTAATATTGAGGGAGCAATATGCAAAAACAGGTAAAGTGTTGAGTGGATATGACTGTATTTTTAAATAAATCCAAATATGCTTGTGTTATATCGGTGACAAAAATACGAGAAGTGTTTATTTATTGAATTTAAATTATTTTGGATTATTATCAACTTTAAATAAACAGTCAGTTCATTTAAGAGGTGTTCTCTGATGGAGTCTAATGAAAAAAGATTAAAAACAGAAATGAAAATTCAACGGGCCTTTATCAAAATTGTTAGTGCTGAAGGATTTGATAAGTTGACGATTAGCGCTTTGATTAAAGATGCTAAAATCAATCGTGGAACCTTTTATATTCACTATTTGGATAAATATGATTTGAAATCTAAATATGAAAAAGAAATAATTTTGGATATCCAAAATATATTTTCAAATTATAAGAAACCAAATTTAGATAAATCATTGAATAAGAATAATGCTTTTTTACAATTATTCAAATATCTCTATCGTCAAAAAGAATTGTCTATATTGTTGTTGAAGGATTATGACTCCAAATTTGTTAAAGATATTAAAAATTTAGTACTATCTATTGCATCTAATGCCACAGAAAATGATGATAAATTGCCAAAAAATTATGCTAATGAACTCTTGTCGCAGGGGATATTGGACTTTTTGATCTATTGGCTTGAGGGTACTCCTGTATTAAAACCTCAAAAAATTTACGATATTTTTATCTATACGAGAACATTGAATCCTGAACAACTTTCCAATCGATGCAAATAGGGCTAGACAAATTTATAACGAATTTGTCTAGCCTTATTTTTTATAAATGAACAGTTTTAATTCATGAAATTGTCTATAAATAACTGATTAATAAGCGGTTTAAAAAATTATTTAATCAACAGAGTGTTCATCTTTGATTATTGTTGAATTAGTATCTAGGTTTTATTATCTGTACTGAAATAAGAAAAGTTATCTTTCAATATTACTTATCAAGGTTGAGGTAATTAACGATGCTTAAGAAAAATATGAAATGGATAATTTATTTTCTTTTTTTTATTTTATTAGCTAGTGGCTTTGTAGAACAATCATCAGAGATAATGCAGATATTCAACGCAAATTATATGTCGCCAATTGTCATGGTTCCTGGTTCATCAGCGGGAGAAAATCGGTTTGATTATTTAATTTCCAATCTACCTAGAGAAAAGAATCATTTTAAACACAGTGTTTTAAAAGTCAAAGTGGACGAAAACGGTAAAATGAAATTTCATGGTGGAATCCTAAGTATAGATAATCAACCTATCGTAGTAGTGTCCTTTCAAAATAATCGCGATGGATATCGGAACATCAATCAACAGGCTAAGTTGCTTGGTAAAGTTATGCAAAGTTTACAAACTAAGTATGGCTTTACAAATTTTAGGGCTCTTGGACATTCGAATGGTGGTCTAATTTGGACATTAGCAATTGAAAAGTATATTAACATTTCAAAAATGCATCTCGATTGTTTGATGACGATTGCGACACCTTATAATATGCAGGGATCAAAAATGTTGAGCGAGCTAGTTCATAACCGCAATAAGATTCCTTATAACATCACGATTTATTCAATTGCTGGTGCTAAAAACTATTCGACTGATGGTCTGGTCAAGGTGGATTCTGTTTATAGTGGAAAATATATTTATCAATCTCAGGTTAGGTATTTTACTGAGATTACCTTAACCGGAGAAAATACTAACCATTCGGATTTGCCGGAAAATAGACAAGTTATTGGGATTGTTTCTAACTATTTATTTAATAATTTGGCTGAAACCAAAACATTTTACTAATTGAAATCTGAACTACATTGTTTTTCTTGGAAATAAATTCCAGCCAAGAGTTCGATCTATCGAAATATGGAGTAACCAAATAATCATGCTACTGGTAAATAAGTTATTTGATTTAGTTATTAAGTTTATGGATAACAGAATAAGTGGTAAGAGTAACGTATGAGATAAGTTATAAGCTTTCTCACCTGTCTTGGTGGAAATGAAAAATCCCAATGCAGTAATATCGGGAATTAAATATAGAATAGGTATCAACCCCCAATTTCCCATGTGGCTATAAACGATTAATAGAGTAATGGATAGTGAAGCGTATTCATAACGATAGATTTTCGTCATCAAGAACATCTCCTATGAATTTATTTAAAAGGCAGATTGCAAGAAATAACTTGAACGAATTTAGTGACGTAAATTAAGCAAGAAGATCTCGATTGGTGTATGCCAATTAAGACATTTAAGTGGCCGTGAATTCAAATACCAATTAATTTGAATCAGCTTGTGATCGCTTAACTCTTCAATGGCTTGGCCTTTGGGAATAAAGCGTCGTAAAACTCGGTTACGGTTCTCATTACTACCGCGTTCATGTGGTGAATAGGCATGGGCAAAATAAACCTGTGTACCAGTTTGCCGTTCAATTGTCTGATAGTTAGCGAACTCTTTACCATGATCTACGGTAAGCGTCTTGAGCTTGTTTTGAAGTTGACTAGCTAGTTCAAGTACGGCTTGAGTCATGGACTGACTGTCGCGACCATGGAGCCGTTTAACAATTGTCAGGCGACTCTTACGCTCCACAAAAGTAGCCACAGCTTGACCTTTACATTTGCCAGAAAGTACGGTATCAGCTTCAAAGTGGCCGAATTCCTGGCGAGTTTCGACTTTATGAGGACGCTCCTCAATGGAGCGGCCGTGACTGAACGTACCACGCTTTTCTTTAGCACGATGACGACGAATTCCATGATCAGGCAAATCGGGCAACTGTATATCAAGCCAGCCTTGATCAATCCAGTTATAGACCGTCTTGTAGGCAATCCCAACCACATGGGCAACTTGTTCAGGGGACCACTTCTGGACTTGAATCTTTTCCTCGACCAAGTGTTTAAGGTTTTTAGTGAGCGAAGACTTCCGCCCCCGTTGACTAACCTTTCGTTCAAAGTCAGTTTGCGCTAGCTCAGCCTGGTACTCACTATTTAGCCGGTGAAGTTCGTTAAAGATGGTGGTCTTACTAAAGCCTAAGTAGTTAGCGATGTATCGCAAGGAACGTCCTTCATTATGAAGCGTTTCAATGACAACACGGTTCTGGAATGATAAAATAGTGGTGCCCATTAAGGTCCTTCTTTCTAATGGAATGTTGTGGTAACACCATTAAAGACCTTGATGGGTTTTTCTGTCCACTTAAATGTTCAACTTAAATTTTACAATCTGCCAAAAATAAAATAACATGGGACCTAACAACCAAGTCAAATAAAGGAATTAGGCAGGAAAAAATATGAATACTTCAGAATTTACAAAATATAAGTTATTGCTTTTCGATATTAAAATAAAACATGAAAATCATAACTAAGGACTGTCATGAAAAAGTATCCTATTTAGGTAAAAAAACTACTAACCCTCAAAAATTTATAGGTTAGTAGTTTTTTGTAATATAAAGTACATTTTAAATGGATTAAGCAAAATACTTTTTAGCAAGAGTCTTGTAGATATCAATATATTGCAAATAGTCGTCTTCAAAGACAAATTCATTGATCTGATGGGCACTTTCATTACCAGGACCAGCAACGACGACATCTAAATCGTGATTAGCTTGAACAAACTTAGAAGCATCAGTACCACCAGGTGCACCCACAGTCAAAATGTTGACACCGAGCACATCTTTATAGCTATCACGCACTAATTGAATGAAATCAGAATTGATATCAGTCTTAACAGGCCAATTACTGATCTTCAATTGGAATTCGAGGTTCATACGTGGATTTTCTTGGTTCATTTTATCGATCATATCTTTTAATTCAGCAATGATCTTGTCATTACCGTATTCAGGAATAGTTCTGATCTTAACAGTCATTTCTGCATAGTCAGGAATAGTGTTTTCTTGTTTACCGGCATTCATGACAGTCACTGATGGTTTAGTTGTGCCAAGCACGTCATCTTCAGTAACTACTAAATTATTGAAGTATTCAGCTTGTTTATTATAGTAGGCAATTAAATTATCTAAGGCATTGATTCCCACTTCAGGCATTGAACTGTGAGCAGCTTTACCATGTGAAACAACTTTATATGTAACTGATCCTTTATGAGCACAAAAAGCTGCAATTCTAGTTTCAGGTTTGGCACCATTAGTTTCAACTAATCCGTTGTCGATCAATTGTTCCATAACAAGACGAGAGGAAGAATTACTTGGTTCACCAACGACAAGGGCACTTAAATCATCAGCATAACCTTCTTTAGCGAGTTTTTCAGAACCGATTTCCCCAACTTCTTCACCAACGGTTGCAATGAACTTGATATTTCCGTTAAAATTAGGATCATCGTTTAGTTCGATCAAAGCAATGGCAAGACCAGCTAAACCACTCTTCATATCAGAGGAACCACGACCAAAAATTTTACCATCAATATGTTTAGGATTGAATGGTCCATAATTCCATTTACTATCATCAACTGTTGCGACGACATCTTCATGACCAGTAAAGCCAAGGATAGGGCCATCATTATTTTTGATGGTTGCAATTAGATTATAACGATTATCGGCGTATTTATTTAATTCAACGTTGATACCATGTTTTTCAAATAAATCTTTGAGATAGTTAGCGACGATTTCTTCACGATCATTGACTGTCTCTAGTTTGATTAAGTCATCTAGAACACTGAGTCTTTGTGCTTTGTCCATTTTTAATCCTCCAAGATAATGTATAATGTTCTTAATAAATGTTTCACTTACTATTTTAGTATTCTTTATTTGAAAATAATAATAAAAGGGATGTATTAAATGAAATTATTAATGAAATTAGACCTTTGGTTGGGAATTTTGCTATTAGTCATCGCAGTATTGGGTTTTATCTTTAAATGGTTTAGCAATTCTAATTTGATTTCAGCAGCAGTAGCAGGGGCAGTATTACTTTTGATTGCGGCTACGTCTGATGTCGATAAAGTACAGAAATAAAAAGATCCCACTGTGGTAGCTTTGTATTGCTACTTCAGTGGGATTTATTTGTTTTTAAGAGGTAGATTGCAACAATTAATCGAATTTTTCGGACAAGTCACCAAAGAAGACTTGGAGTGGCGTTTTCCACCCTAAACATTTCCGGGGACGCCAGTTTAAGTACTTTGAGATCATAGTCAGCTCTTCGTCCGTAACGCTCTCAATGGGCTGGTTCTTTGGAATGTGTAGCCGAATCTCGCGGTTCAACCGTTCGTTGGTTCCGCGTTCATGTGGCGCATACGGGTGGGCAAAATAATGGGCAATTCCGCAGGCTTCAAGGAAATTGAAGCCTGCGAATTCCTTACCGTGATCACTGGTGATTGACTTGATCAAGCCGCGCAACTCCTCGTTAAGCTCTAGGATTGCCTTAGTCATAGCTTTACTATCACGTCCCGGTAAACGACGAATAATCATTAGTCGGGACTTACGATCAGTAAAGGTAGCTAGGACCTCGCCCCTGGTTTTTCCTGATAGGATGGTATCGACTTCAAAATGACCAATCTCTTGACGCAGGTTAGCCTCGTCCGGGCGTTGGTTGATAAACTTCGCCCCACGTGTGTACTGACCACGACCGTCGTGGCTCTTTCGGTACCGCACACCGTGGTCTGGAAGGACCTCGCGTTTGATGTCCAACCAGCCCTTGTCCAGCCAGTTATAGAGGGTTTTGAATGGCATTTGGAGAATATGCGCGATGACTTCAAAACTCCACCGCTGTTCGAGAATGATCCCACGGACGAATTCTCTTAAATTCTCTGTTAGAAGAGTTTTCCGCCCCCGGTGAGTTAGCTTCTTTTCGCAGTCTTCCTGAGCTTGATCAGCGTCATAGTATCCCTTAGGACAGCGCTTTAGTTCATAGTTGATGGTTGAAGGAACTACACCAACTTCTTCAGCAATTTGTTTTTGTGAGTAACCAACCTTAAGCAGCGTTTGGATGACAGTTCTATCCGATAATGTTAAAATGTGACTCATGGGTAATGGACTCCTATTGTTTATAGTTTTGTCACTTAAAACAATACCGGGTCCATTGCCCTTTTTCTATCCAAATTTTTCGTCTGGGTAGAATTCTATTTAATCTTACAATCTACCAAGAATTATTTTTAGTTAACTTTTTTACGTCCCTCGGGGGTATATTTATCCCTTTGGTGTTTCTTGTATAGATAATAAATTCCACCAACAATAGCCAAGATAACGACTAATGGCAAAATTATATGAATGAAAAACGAAAATAGTAGCAAGGCTATAAAGAAACCTAAAACATACTTCCAAATATTGTTCATTGAATTCTCCTTTTTTATTGTAAGATAATTCTTATTCATAATTGATTTAAAGTCAAGTGAGACACTTTGGTTGACTTTAAGTTCTCTAGCCTGTAATATAACCTACAGTCGCTACCCTCTATAAGAAACACGGAACATAAAGGAGGCGTGAATAATTATGAAATACAGAATTCTATTAGATCTAAACGATCAATTATTCACAGCAGTTGATGTTAATGATAGTAATCGCTATGGCAACGGTACAACCATTCAAAGTGCAATTGCTAATTTAAAACAAAAAGCTGCATAATAATTTTATAAATTATCTAGTCGGGATGATATTCATCTCGGCTTTTTTGTTACTCTGGATTATCAACTGCAAAATCACCAAATTCGGCGTCAACGGCTTTAGCCAAGTCATGGGGTTCAACTAGTAAAGATTGACCAACTTTTCCAGCAGAAACAATGATTTTCTCAGCTTCATCAGCCTCTTTGGAAAAGTAGATAGGATAATTATGGAGTGAGCGGATGCCGACAGGACTGTTAGCACCATGTTCAAAACCACTGGTTTTAATCAAGTCTTTAAGAGGAACCATACCGACCTTTTTGTTGCCAGAAATTTTAGCTAATTTTTTGTAACTTAAATGTTTATCCAATGGCAACATACCAACTAATGGACCTGTCTTATTACCTGTTAAAACAAGAGTTTTGTAAATTTTATAGCCGTCACGGCTGCTTTTATCAGTAACTAACTCTTGAGTGTCGCCGTCAGGTTCAGTTTCAAAAGTCATGGGTTCATAATCAACTTTTTTCTTGTCTAAAATCTTTTCTACTAATGTCTTTTGTATTTTTTTCTTTTTACTCATTTTTCGTCACCAATCCCTAAAACTTAACTCTTACTTAGTATATAATAACAAAGCTATCAATTTTTGAAAGTAATCAAGAATGGTTGGCATAAAAATATTGTCTTATTTTAAAGCTATTGTTATATAATTAAGCAACAGGATAAGGAGCGATTAGTATGAGTTTGTTTAAAAAACATCAAGAAGATCCTGCCGAAAATGATTTTAGTAAAATTTCACAAGAAATTAAGAATAGTCCTAAAAAATTATCTGAGGCTCAAAAATTATTTAAAAACAATGAATCCTTACGTAAGAAGGTCGTTGACAAAAAGGAACAATCCCAGAAATAGGATTGTTCTTTTTTATAAATCTCTTTATTAATTAAAATTAATACTTTTCATAAATAAAAACATATGATATTATATTGAAAACGAAGTGAGGTGTAATTATGGGAGTAATCAATAATAATAATCGTTTATTAGAAACAAATGTTTTGTTGGATCGTTTTCTGACGTATCGTGAAGTTTTTACAGAACATTTCAAAACAATGAAAGTGATTGAGAGAGGGGAAGCTTTGCGTTATGAAACGTATTCTCGCTTGGCCGATAATTATATTTCAAATGTCCATCGCTTTGTTAAGTTATGTGAGGACTATATTACGAAATATAACTTGGAAAATAGTCAATTAACTGAGAAGCTTAATGATTATTTGGTAGAGGTGATTGATGCTATAAGTTGTTTGGATACAGAACACAATCTGATCAATCATGCCAAATTAGAGCAGGCTAAACAAAGAATTCATCAGAAAGAAATAGAATTTATGAACGCAATTGGACTTTTAGCAAATTAAGCTGCTAAACGTCTTTTTTTTATGGCCAAATTTTAGTAATCTTATTACTAATGGAGGAAGATTATGATTTGGAAAAAAGTAACAATTGCAATACCAAATGATTTCGACCCTGAAATTGTTTCTGAAATTTTCATGCGTGTTGGTGCTAATGGGACAGAAATGGTTGATGATGAAAATAAAGATATAAAGACAAAGATCAATTCTTATTTTGACGAAGATACTTATGATGAAAAGATCGTTAATGAATTACAACAACAAATTAATAAATTGACGCAATTTGGTTTTAATATCAATGGAGTTGAAGTCTCCGTTAGTGAACTAGATGACAGTAGTTGGCAAAATGAATGGGAAAAGTATTATCATCCAGTTAAGATCAGTCGTTATTTGACGGTTGTTCCTAATTGGGTTGATTACCAGCCAAAGAATTCGGATGAACATATAATCGTTATGGATCCAGGTAAATCCTTCGGAACTGGAACTCATCCGACTACGTATTCTTGTATGCAAGCTCTGGAATTGATTCTAGGTGATGCCCAGTCACTTTATGATGTCGGAACTGGTTCAGGTATTTTATCAATTCAAGCTCGTCAATTGGGTGTAAAAGATATCCAAGCATTTGACCTTGATCCAGTCGCCGTCAAAGCAGCTAAGGAAAACATTAAATTGAATCCTGGATGTGAAGATATTGAAGTCTTTGAGAATTCATTGCTAGATGGTATTGATGGAAAAGTTGATGTGATTGTTGCTAATATGTTGGCTGATGTCATCTTACAATTTGTTCCTCAAATTGATTCGCATTTAAATGATAACGGATTTGTCGTTTTATCTGGTATTATTAATGAAAAAGAAGCGTTAATTACTGAAAAGATGGAAGAACGTGGATTTGTCGTATTAGAAGTTTTCCACCTCAAAGGTTGGTCAACTCTAATTTGTAGAAGAAAAGAGGAATTCGAGGCAGAAGATGGAGCAATACTTCGTTAAAGAAACAATTGGACAAAACAAATTTGTCATTGATGATATAGAAAGCTATAAGCATATTGTAAAAGTTTTGCGTCATAAAGTTGGCGATGTAGTCTACTTAGTAGATGATACTGAAAGTCTCTTTGTAGCGACTATTGAAGAGATTGATAATGACAATTCTAATTTGACGGTAACAGTTAAAAAAGATAATCGTGCTACTACCGAGTTACCGATTGGAGTGACGATCGCCTGTTCATTATCAAAAAAGGATAAAGTCGAATGGATCACTCAGAAAGCAACTGAATTAGGTGCTAAGAAAATTATTTTTTTCAATTCAAAATATTCGATTATGCATTGGAAGCACAATGTCGTTGAGAAGAAGTTAATTCGTCTGCAAGAAATTGCTAAAAATGCTGCTCAACAGTCTAAGAGAAGAATTATTCCAGAAGTAGTTTATCTTGATAAATTAACCGAATTGGTTGATATGAAGGAAGAGACTAACTTAATTGCTTATGAAGAATCTGCTAAGCAAGGGGAAATAAGTCTTTTAGCTCAAACATTACAGAAAGAACCCAGATCAATTATGTGTACTTTTGGCCCTGAAGGTGGTTTTGCCCCTGATGAAGTAGACTTCTTGAATCAACAAGGATTCTTGTCAGTAGGATTAGGACCAAGGATTATGCGAGCAGAAACAGCACCCATGTACTTTCTATCAGTGCTATCATATAAATATGAACTAACAGTAAAATGAGGAAATAGAACGTGAAAAATATTTGGAAAACGATTGAAAAGTCGAAAACGACTTATATCACTTTAATCTCTATTGTTTTAGTTTTTATTATGCCAATTTTGTTTAAACTATTTCATTTAGGCAGAACAAATCGTATTATTTGGCTATTCTTTATCATTAATATTTTGTTTGCTGGCTTTATTGGTTGGTTCTCAAGAAAATATGGATTATCTTTCTATAATTTAGTCATCTTTCCAGTGATTTTTGTTATCAGCGTTTTTGTGAAATATGGAAGATATGGCTATTTCTTAGCTGGAATATATTTAGTATTAAGTATTTTGATATATTTCTTATTCGAAGATGAACGAAAATAGTTCCAAGTTAAATAGTCCACGGTCATACAATTTATGATTGTGGACTATTGTTATATAATGGACTTATAGTAATTTTCAATATTTTGGTAAAACGATTTGTAATTTGACTATAAAATACTCATAATAATATATAAATTAGAAAAGCACTCGTTGAGTGCTTTTTATTGTAGCGGGGTGAATTTAATGAAAAAAAATAAGGATTATACGCCAGAAGAAGTTTTAGATATTTGTCGTGGTTATATGAATGAAGACCATGTTGAGTTTGTTAACAAAGCTTATAATTTTGCGGCCTACGTTCATAAGGAACAAAAACGTGCCACTGGTGAGCCATATATTATTCACCCAACACAAGTCGCTCAAATCTTGGCTTCTTTAAAAATGGACCCTTATACGGTTGCTGCGGGATATCTGCATGATGTTGTTGAAGATACGAATATCACTTTAGGGGATGTTCGTGAATTATTTGGAGATCAAGTAGCTACTATTGTTGATGGCGTAACTAAGATTAGTAAATATAAGTATCATTCACATCAGGAACTTTTAGCTGAGAATCACCGTAAAATGTTATTGGCAACGGCCAAAGATCTACGTGTCATTATGGTTAAGTTAGCTGATCGTTTGCATAATATGAGAACTCTTAAAGCTTTACGTCCTGACAAGCAACGTCGTATTGCTAATGAAACTTTGGAAATCTATGCTCCGTTGGCTGATCGTTTAGGTATTAGTAAGATCAAATGGGAACTAGAAGACCTTTCACTTCATTACATTAATCCACAACAATATTACCGTATTGTTCATTTGATGAATAGTAAACGTGATCAACGTGAAGCTTACATCGCTGAAGCTATTGACTATATTAAGAAAAATGTTGATGCTTTAAATATTAAATATGATATTTACGGTCGTCCCAAGCATATTTATTCTATTTATAAGAAGATGCGTGACAAGCATAAGCAATTTTCTGAATTGTATGATTTGTTAGCTATTCGAATCGTAGTTGAATCGGTAAAGGATTGTTATGCTGTTTTAGGTTCAATTCACTCTAAATGGAAACCAATTCCTGGTCGTTTCAAAGATTATATTGCCGTACCTAAGGCTAATGGTTATCAATCATTGCACACGACGATTATCGGACCTGGTGGTCAACCTCTAGAAGTTCAGATTAGAACCTTTGCTATGCATCAAGTTGCAGAATATGGTGTTGCTGCCCACTGGGCTTATAAGGAAGGTAATTTTGAAGGAGTTCATTTGGATGACGATGAACAAAAAATCGATGTCTTCCGTGAAATTCTTGAATTACAGGAGAATTCAGACAATGCTTCTGACTTTATGAAGTCGGTTAAAGGTGAAATTTTCAATGATCGCGTTTATGTGTTCACACCGGAAGGTGAGGTTATTGAATTACCAAAGGGTGCAGTTACTTTAGATTTTGCTTATCAAGTTCACACTGAGGTTGGGAATCACTCAATTGGTGCTAAAATCAATGGCAGAATGGTACCTTTAAATTATCAATTGAAGAATGGCGATATAGTTGAAATGCTTACTAACTCAAGTTCTTCTCCAAGTCGTGATTGGGTTAATGTTGTCTTCACTTCTCGTGCTAGAAATAAGATCAAACGTTACTTTAGAACAAAGGATCGTGAAGAAAATATTGTCCTAGGTCGCGAACAAATTGAAGAAGAATTAAAGAATCGTTCCTTATCTGGTAAAAAGTATCTTGATAAGAAGCATCTAGAAATCGCTATGAAAATTTTCAACTATACTGAACCTGACGAGTTGTTCAATGCAGTTGGTTATGGTGAACTATCACCAATTAACGTGGTTCACAAACTTTTGAGTGAAGATCCTGAGAAGAAACGTGAAGCTGAAAAGAAGGAACTTGAAGATCAAGTTATTACTGAAACTGATGAAAAGCCTAAACAACCACAAACTGAGAGTCCTAAGCTTCAAAAGGAACGTAATAATGCCAACAACAGTATTTCAGTTCAAGGAATTGATAATTTACTAATTCGTTTGGCAAAATGTTGCAGTCCTATTCCTGGAGACGATATTGTCGGCTACATCACTAAGGGACGTGGTTTAACGATTCATCGTGCTGATTGTCCAAATGTTCAGAGTGAAGAGGCTAAGAGTCGTTTTATTGATGTTAGTTGGGATAATGTCACGAAAGAAAAACGTTATACGGCTGAATTGGATATTTATGCCTTTAATCGCAATGGATTGATCAATGAAGTTTTGCAAGTTATCAATTCAAATACGAATACTTTAAATAATGTTATCGGTCGTCTAGATAAAGAGAAGATGGCAATTGTTCATGTCAGTATCGGTGTTAATAACAAAGAACATTTGGATAATATTATTTCTAAATTGAAGAATATTCAAAATGTTTATGAGATAAAGAGGACGGTAGCTTAGATGAAAGTTGTAATACAACGTGTTTCTGAAGCTAAAGTTACTGTAGATCAAAAAATCCTTGGTCAAATTGATCAGGGATTTTGTTTGTTGGTGGCTTTTGCAGATGAAGATAACGATGAAACAATCAAGTATATGGCGCGTAAGATTGCCAATATGAGGATTTTTTCGGATACAGATGATAAAATGAATTTGTCAATAAAGGATGTTCAAGGGTCAATCTTATCGATTTCACAATTTACTTTGTACGCTGATACCAAGCATGGTAATCGACCAAGTTTTACGGGAGCCGGTAATTTTGAAACATCTAGTAAAAAATATGATCAGTTCAATCAAGCATTAAGAGACTATGATCTAAAAGTTGAAACTGGTGAGTTCGGGGCTGATATGCAAGTATCACTCACAAATGATGGACCAGTAACTATTTTAATGGAGCGATAAAGATGAAAAGTATTGTTTGGGATTTTGATGACACGATTGCTAATAGTTATCCAGGAATTGTATCTGCGACACAGAGATCACTACGAGAAAATTTCGATATTAGTTTGTCAAAAGATACTATCTTTAAGGAATCAAAGAAGACTTCAGTTCGTCAATTTGTAGCTGAATTGTTAAAGGATCAAGAAGATCCTAAACAGGCCGTCGATTTGTTCTATAGTGTCTATCATAGATATGAAAAGGAATATCATGATAAGATTACGTTAATTCCTCATATCAAAAATGTCTTAGAATATTGTGATGAAAAACATTATATGCAGTTTATCGTGACACATCGTGATCAATCTATTTATGATTTAGCAAAGTCATTGGGAATTGAGCACTATTTTAAAGAAATTATTAGTGTTGAAAATGGCTATAAACGTAAGCCTAATCCAGAGATGCTAGAATATCTAATTGAAAAATATGGCCTGTCTAAAGATGATCTTTGGGTAGTTGGTGATCGTGAGATAGATGTTAAATTTGGTAAAGGCGTTGGTGCCCATACCATTTTGCTCAATGATCAAGAAGTTGATTTTGATTATGAGAATCGAGTTAGTGATTTATTAGAGATTGAAAAAATTATTTAAACATGAGGATATATTTTTGGATACTGAATTAGTAAAATTAACGTATGATCAAATTGTGGCATTGCATTTACAAATCGAATCTGGCGATGAGATTGTTTTTAGCGAAAAAAGATTAAAGAGTAACCTGGAATTTTTGAATCAGTTTAAGGATTTGGAACTCTATGCAACGCATTTAATTTGCACAATGATTTGTGATGATATTTTTGAAAAATACAATCAACAGACAGCTTTAGTGGCTTTGGATTTCTTCTTGCGTCAAAATGGACATGAATTAGATTTAGACAATGAATCGGAAAGAAATCAATTGTTGGAATTAATGAAAAAGATTAAAGAAGCTGATCAATTGAAGAAGGATGATTTAGAGGAAATTAGATTAGTATTGAGCAGTTGTATTCATACTAGTACAAATGAATAAATGGTTCTTTTGAAACCAAAATACAGCACCTATTTAGGAAGTATGCACATGGTTATTAAGTTTTGTGCGATACTTCCTAAATAGGGCTGTTCGTCAAATCAAGTTGATGGCGGTTCAAGTTAACAGTTAGACCATAAATGGTCTAGCTGTTTTTTTATTTGGCTGATGAGCTTGCTCGAAGCCAAAACATTTGAATATTTATACGTTCAGTAAAGTTGTTCCAACTACGATATCCATAGGCACTACTTTTTATCTTTTTTATTCTTCCAATGATTCCCTCTAAAAATCCGTTGGAATATTTAAGCTTCAGTGCATTTAATACTTGTTTACGATATTTTCTTAATGATGTCATTGTTTGATCCATAGCGGTATTGAGTGGATGATAATTGAGTAGTATCTGATTCATTGTATCAGTATCGCCTGTTCTAATAGCCTTTAAAATATCTTGATATACTTCGTAGGACTTGGCGAAACCTTCGTCCAAATCTAAACACTTTGTGATTAAATTTAGATCCGTTTCATAATAACCAACACTGTACTGATACTTAGGGTTTATCTTTTCGATGGAATCGAATGATTCCAAGAATTTTTTCCAATCTCTCTTCATGAACAAGTATTCTTTACTTCTTTTAGGCATTCGTTTCATTACCTGTATTCTAGTTGAATTGAGAGAACGATTCATCATCTGAACGATATGAAATCTATCAACAACGACTTTGGCCTTTGGAAACAACTTTGGTACTAAATTAATGTATCCGGCATTTAAATCCAAAGAAATAGTTTTTACCTGTCTTCTGACTTTCAAAGGAAATCGACTGAAGTATTTACTGATTTGATATGAAGTTCTTCTGGGCAAGATATCACCCGTACGATGATTATCGCTATCTAACCAAATAAAGCTCATCTTGTCAGTAGACATAAATTCATCAAATGCCAAGTGCTTAGGAAGATGTTCAGGAAGTGATTTCTTGTGCATCTTGGCTTCTTCATCGATGATACGTTGAACGGTCTTATCGGAGACGTTAAAACGTCTGCCGATATCCTTCAATGATGTATTAAAAGCAGTTTCTGATAAGATCATTTGTCTAACAGGTTGTGCGATTTGACAATATTCCCAAACATAACTAGTTTTGGCTACAAAGATAGAGTTACAAGATTTACATTTATACTTTTGACGTTTCAGACTTATATACGTTGGACGTAATGATAATGATGGAGCGACTATCATATTTTTATTAAATCCATTCTTAACTAAGTGGCCTGCAAGGCCACAGTTAAGACAACGGTCAATCTGTTTAGTTAGCATTGCAAAATAGACTAAGGACTTGATGCCATTAACTAACATAAATTTTGAGTCTTCAGTAAAGATAATATTCTCATCTTTCATTTCAAGAGCGTTTCGTATAGACTTATTACTTAGGGACATCATTCAAATTCCTTTCATTGTGAAGCTGTAGAGGGTAGAACATCTAAAGGTATGGATGGTGTCTTTTTGATGTTCTAAAATAGTTTTATTAATAAATGGTATACAAAAATAGAGTTGATGGCAAAATGCCTATCAACTCTATTTATCGTACAGCCCTAAATAGGTGCTGTTTTGTATTATTAGTACTTTATTTGATAAATACCACAATAAGGCATGCTGGAACTCATATCCATACCTGTCATCCAACGGATAACTTGGCCGTGAGTAACGCAGCCAATACAATCATATTTATCTTTATATTTATCAAGTACGAAACTGACACAATCAATTATCTCTGATCCAGTTTCATAGTCAAAATCAGACAAGTGAAAGTAATAGTTCTACATGTGTAGGAATGGTGGGATGTTGTTTAACTATTTCCAAGGCCGTTTCCATCGTTCGAGTATAGGGAGAAGTCTGTTTATGAATGACGAATCAAATAAACTTTCATAAAAATTACTCCTTACTCTTCAGCTAATTTTTTATACTGTTGACGATATTTTTTCCATTCGGGTTTATCCATGAGAAAAGTTTTACCAGTATCTAGATTTCGAACATTGAGTACATAAGAGAAAGCATAAAGATCCAGTAGGGAAGCAATTAAGAATAAAATACCAACTCCTCGAATCATCAATGTAGCCAAACCAATAAATAGTTCAATATATTGTCGCTTGTTGTAGGTTCTAAATAGTTTAGGCAACTTGCCATCTTGGTCGTATAGTTCAGCAATAGTTTTTTTGGTTAATAAATTTTTAAAATTACGCATATAAAAGATCCCCTCAGTAATTCATTAAAGGTATTATAACAAAATTAATATTATATTAAATAAATTACTTGTAATTTATTTCGTAAATTCCGCAGAAAGGAGTCATGCGGTCGCCTGTATATTGAGTCATCACGCCACCATGAGTAACACAACCGATGCAAGAATACTTATCTTTATAGCAATCGAAAACAGAGTTGACTCGTTGCATAACTTCTTCACGTGTTTCAAAGTCCAAATCTGATTTGTGAGTACCATCCAAATAATCCTTATAGGCCAGAGCTAGTTGCTCCTCGGTAACGTCCATTTTACCAGATTTGTCAGGACGCCATTCGTGCAGCAACAGTTCAACTTGATTGGGAATCTGATGATATTTTAAAATTTCCTGTGCTGTCTGCATTGTGCGAGTGTAGGGGGAGATTAATAACATTTGTATTTCATTAAAAGCGGGATTTTGAGCGGCCTTGTCAGCAATTTTGATACCGTTTGGTGTTAATCTGGTTAAATCACGTGCTAATCCAGTGTAACCTACGGCATCAACTTGAGAAAAATCTGGTTCCGAATGACGAATTAAATATATTTTCATTTTTAGTATCTTCTTTAGTGTTTTCTTTTACTATACCAAAAAAACTCTCTCAATCAGTAATTAGATTGAAAGAGCTTTCTTTTTAATTATTTAAAATATTCTTTTAAACCATTTGTGACATCTTGAGCCACTTGTTCACGATATTTATCAGAATTGATGTACTTATAGTCGCTGGTTGAATTGATATAGCCTAATTCGATTAGAATTGAAGGTTGACTATTGTAATGTAAAACATATAAGTCCTTTTGTGCAGTACCACGGCTACCGATAGATAGACCCTTTAATTGACTATTGATATCATCAGCTAATTTACCATCTTTGTTACGATTATAGTAATAAGTTGTGACACCAGAACCAGAATTAGCTTCAGCACTGGAATCAAAATGCAAACTGATAAAGGCATCAGCTTGAATCTTGCTAGAGAGACGAGCACGTTCCCCGAGTGATTTACTACTATCACCAGAACGAGTCATAACAACACGAGCGCCAGTCTTTTCAAGCTGTTGTTTGATGGCTTTGGCATATTTGAGAGTAAAGTTCTTTTCAAATGTGTCTTTCCTTGATTCAGCACCGGAGTCGTTACCACCGTGACCAGGGTCTAAGATGATTGTAGCCTCAGAAATGTTTGTGGCGGCTGACTTAACAGCACTCTTAGTTCCCGAAATAGTTACGACCCAACTATCAACATAACCAACAGTACCATCAGAATCACGGACTTTGTACCATTTACCATCTTTACTTAGGTAATCAAATTTTTTACCCACTTTGACGGATTTAACAACTCGTCCGTTTTGATTTGGCTCAATTCTAACTTTAGTATTAGGTTGTGTGACAGTTACTGTCTTAATATCATTATCAGAAGTATTTGAGGATCCAGAAGTTTTTTGAGTTCCCTGGATGAAGTTAGATTTAACCCAACCGGCAGTACCGTTATACAAGATCTGTGTCCAATCTTGTTCTTGATACATGATAGTAACTTTCTCTGATTGTTCAATCGTTCCAAGAACGTCACTATTAGCGTCAGCATTTTTGAAAACAGTTGTGTTCGGTACTTTGACAATGCCCACTTTATTAGTGGCTGAACTTACTTCGGTATTATCAATTAGCCAGCTGGCAATCCAGCCGATTTTATCCCCGGATAATCTTACTTGATACCATTTGTTTTTCTCAGCTAGAATAGCTAGTTTGTCACCTTTTTTAACTTGACCCATATTAGCATAGGCGAGTCCGGGTCCAACACGGACATTAACTGAGTCTGACTGAACCACGACCGAATTGGCACTAGCTAGAGCAACTGTTGACCAACTCGATAAGGCAAGTAATAACAAAATAGCAACAAGAATCCGGTTTTTAATGAATAATTTAATTATTTTTTTCATTTAACTGATTCCTTTGTAGTCTAATTTACCGATACTACTATATGTATATATTACTGAAAAAAGCGCTAACTTGAAAGATACAATGTGAATTTTTTGGAAAAACTTGGTAGAAGGGGGAATATTTTTTCACATATTCCCAATAAATTCCAAATCTGCCTTGACTTTAAAGGTTATTTCGGATAGTTTATAAATATATTCGAAATCAGATAATTACCTTACAGAGAATCTGGCTGCTGAGAACAGATAGTAATTGATTGCGTGACGGTTTTAATCGTTTGGCAGGCGTTAACTGCAGCAAAAATACTAGGTGGTACCGTGCAAAAGAGCACCCTTGTCTGAATTAGACAGGGGTGTTTTTTTATTAAGGAGGATTTTATGCGTTATCAAAAACCAAAAGGGACAATGGACATTTTGCCTGGAGAATCAGAAAAATGGCAATATGTAGAATCCGTTGCTCAAGATACCTTTAATAAGTATCGTTTTTCTGAAATCAGAACACCAATCTTTGAATCATACGAAGTTTTTGAACGTTCATCAGGTAATACATCTGATATTGTTTCAAAAGAAATGTATGATTTTAAAGATAAAGGTAATAGACATATTGCTTTGAGACCTGAGGGAACAGCCGGCGTTGTCCGTGCTTATGTTGAAAACAAGTTATATGGACCAGAACATATCAAGCCTTATAAAGTTTGGTACAAGGGCCCAATGTTCAGATATGAGCGTCCACAATCTGGTCGCCAACGTCAATTCCATCAAATTGGAGTTGAAGCTTTTGGTTCAGATTCTCCTGAATTAGATGCTGAAATTATTACTGTAGGTCTAGAATTCTTGAATCGTTTGGGAATCAAGAATTTGAAGGTGGCTTTGAACTCACTAGGAGATCCAGAGTCACGCGCAGCTTATCATAAAGCTTTAGTCGACTACTTCACACCATTCAAAGATCAATTGAGTGATGACTCAAAGGTTCGCTTGGAAAAGAATCCATTACGTATTCTTGATAGTAAAGATGCAGAGGACAAAAAAATTGTTGCTAATGCACCATCTATCTTGGATTATTTGAATGATGCTTCTAAGGAACGCTTTGAATATCTACAATCATTGTTAGATGATCTTGATGTAAATTATGAAATTGATCCAACAATGGTTCGTGGACTTGATTATTATAACCACACTATTTTTGAATTTATGGTAACTGATCCTGCATTCGACAATAAGGAAATCACTGTTTTAGCTGGTGGCCGTTACAATGGCCTTGTTGAAGAACTTGGTGGACCAGAGACACCAGGTATCGGATTTGGACTTGGTGTGGAACGATTAATGTTGTTGCTTAAAGATGAAGATATTCCAAGTCAAAACGCTTTGGATGTTTACTTAGTAACAATTGGAGACAAAGCTGAACGTGCTTCAGTGAAGATTCTTTCTAACTTGCGTAAAGCAGGTTTTGTTGCAGATAAAGATTATCTACAAAGAAAAATCAAAGCTCAATTCAAGACAGCCAATAATTTGAATGCTAAATACACTGTAACTATTGGTGATACAGAGTTAGAGAATGATACAGCTAATGTTAAAAACATGGCAACTGGCGAACAAGTCAGTGTATCGTTAGAAAACTTAGCCGAAGAATTGAAAAAAGTCGAGGGATAAACATGGAAGAAAGAACAGATTATTGTGGCAACATTACTGAAAAGTATGTTGGTCAAAAAGTTTCTTTAGACGGTTGGGTTCAACGTCGTCGTGATTTAGGTGGATTGGTTTTCGTCGACCTACGAGATTATAAAGGAATTGTTCAATTAGTATTTAATACTGATCATCAAGATGTACTTGATGTAGCCGAAACATTGAGATCAGAATATGTTATCAATGTTATCGGTACAGTTAGACTTCGTGGCGAAGGTGCTACAAATGATGAAATGACAACTGGTAAAGTTGAAGTTGTTGTTGAAAAGGTTGAGATTCTTAACAAATCATTGACACCACCATTTGAAATCAAAGATGATATTGATTCATCTGAAGAAACTAAATTAAAGTATCGTTATCTTGATTTACGTCGACCTGAAATGCAAAAGGCAATCAGAACTCGTGCTCAAATTAAGCATTCAGTTAATGAATATCTATATGACAATGGTTTTATTGACATTGAAACGCCAAACCTAACACCATCAACACCAGAAGGTGCTCGTGATTATCTTGTTCCTTCACGTGTTTATCCTGGTCGTTTCTTTGCACTTCCACAATCACCACAATTATTCAAACAATTGTTGATGGTCGGTGGCTTTGATCGTTATTTCCAATTGGCTCACTGTTTCCGTGATGAAGACCTTCGTGGCGATCGTCAACCAGAATTTACACAAATTGATATTGAAACTTCATTCATGAACAAGAAAGAAATTCAAACAGTTACCGAAGGACTTATTGCTCGTGTTATGAAAGATGAAAAGGGTATTGAAGTTAAAACTCCATTCCCAAGAATCGACTGGGACGATGCTATGGATCGTTATGGTTCAGATAAGCCAGATGTTCGTTTTGGTATGGAATTACAAAACTTGAATGATGTTTTGAAGGATACTGAATTCAAAGTCTTCAAGAATACCATTGATAATGGTGGTCAAGTTAAAGCTATTGTTGTTAAGAATGCTGCTGACAAATATTCACGTAAAAATATCGAAAGCTATCAAGAATATATCAAACGTTTTGGTGCCAAAGGACTTGCATGGTTCAAATACAATGATGATGATATGACAGGTGGCGTATCTAAGTTTATCAAGGATCACAAAGACGCTCTTGTTGATCGCTTAGGCCTTGAAAACAATGACTTAGTACTATTTGTCGCCGACAAGAAAAAAGTTGTTGCTGACGCCTTAGGTTACTTGAGAAAGGCAATTGCTAAAGAACAACATTTGTATGATCCAAATGAATTTGCCTTTATCTGGGTTGTTAATTGGCCATTGTTTGAATATGATGAAGGAATAAAACGTTGGACTGCCGCTCACCATCCATTTACAATGCCAAATGAAGAAGATGTTCACTATCTAAATGATGGTGAGGATCCTCATAAAGCTTATGCTCAAAGTTATGATATTGTTTTGAATGGTTATGAACTTGGTGGTGGATCAATTCGTATCCACGATTACAAGATTCAAGAGAAGATGCTTAAAGCATTGAATTTCACTAAAGAAAAAGCCTATGAACAATTTGGCTTCCTACTAGATGCTTTACAATATGGTTGTCCTCCACATGGTGGTTTGGCTATTGGTTTGGATCGATTCGCTATGCTTCTTTCAGGCAAGGATAATATCAGAGATGTTATTGCCTTCCCTAAGAACTCAAATGCTACAGAACCAATGACACATGCTCCACTTGAAGTTGCAAAACAACAATTGGATGATTTAGGAATTGAAGTAAGTAAAAAAGACTAGAGAGCAGGGCAAGAAGTTACCCTTGCATAGCTTGTTTCCACAATTAAAATAGAACAGTGTTTCTTTCAAAAAGAAAGAACGTCAAAATAACCGTGATAATGATCAATTTAGACCATTATTACGGTTGTTTGTTTTGATATAAAAATATTTTCTAAAGTATTTTTATATCTAGATATTTGATTGCAATATAATAGTTTATTGTTGTAAACTTAGAACAATATTAGAAAATTATTTAAATTGTGTGCAATTTAACAATCTAACCAATTGTAGGAGTAAGTCTTTGAGCATATTTGTAGATTTAATATTTCTGATGTTTATACTGTAACTTGTAGTAATAGAGAAGGAGTGTTTTTATGGCAGAGTATAAAAAAAATCTAGAGGGTTTATCTGGTGAAGAGTTAGATGTAACTCAAAATGCAGCGACAGAACGTCCATTTAGTGGAAAATATGATGACTTTTATCAAAAAGGTATCTATGTTGATATTGCAAGTGGAGAGCCTCTATTTTCATCAGCTAAAAAGTATGATGCTGGTTGTGGCTGGCCTTCATTTAGTGAACCAATTGCTAAGTTAAAGGAAAAACGCGACACAAGATTAAGCAGGGAAAGAACTGAAGTAAGAAGTGAAGATGCTGATTCTCATTTAGGCCATGTGTTCACTGATGGTCCACAAGAATTAGGTGGATTGAGATACTGTATTAATTCAGCAGCCTTAAAATTTATTCCGTATGAAAAAATGGATGAAAAAGGATATTCAGATTATAAGAAATATGTCGACGAAGGAGATGCAGAATAATGAAAGAAGAAACCGCAATTTTTGCAGGAGGCTGTTTCTGGTGTATGGTTAGTCCTTTTGACCAACAACCTGGTATCATTTCTGTTATTTCTGGTTATACTGGCGGACATGTTGTTAATCCAACTTATGAACAAGTATGTACTGGTACCACAGGTCATACCGAAGCCGTTAAGATAACTTATGATGCCGATGTTATTTCTTATCAACAATTAGTTGAAACTTACTGGCAAGTTGCTGATCCAACTGATGCTATGGGACAATTTCAGGATCGTGGCGATAACTACCGCCCAGTAATTTATTATGCTAATGAGGAACAAAAGGCTATTGCTGAAAAGTCTAAAGAAGATTTAGCTAAATCTGGAGAATTTGATGATCCCATCGTGACTCAAATTCTTCCCGCTGAACCATTTTATGACGCTGAGGACTACCACCAAGACTTTTATAAGAAAAATCCTCTAAGATACGAACTTGAAGAAAGTGGCGGTCGTGGGGAATTTATTAAAAAACATCGGAAATAATCTAAAAGTTTGATCATTTGTGCTAATATGTTTAGGTAACTTAAGACAATTAGGAGAACTTTTAGTATGGGTGAATTAGATAAGTTGATCGAAAGACATCAATACTTATCCAAAGTTTCAGTAGCATTTTTATATTCAATTGCTGTATCAGTTGCGGTTAACATGTTTTGGACACCGGGTGGAATTTATGGTTCTGGTGTAACTGGTGCTGCTCAGTTGATTTCAACAATTTCACATCGATGGCTGCCATTTAATTTATCGACAGCGGTAATGTATTTTGCATTGAATGCGCCATTATTCGTGTTATCTTGGCGAAAGATTGATCACAAGTTTACTGTCTTTACGGTGATTGCGGTAGCTTTAGCCAGTACGATGATGCATTTGTTGCCACCAATCAAAATTACTGCCGATCCATTGGTGTGTGCAATTTTTGGTGCTGTAGCTAATGGATTTGGTACGGGGATGGCATTAAGAAATGGTATTTCAACTGGTGGAATTGATATTTTGGGAATTATTCTACGTAAGAAGACTGGTAAAAGTGTAGGAACGATAAATATTATGTTTAATATCTTTATCGTTGCCTGTGCTGGTTTCTTGTTTGGTTGGGTACATGCTTTATATAGTGCGGTCAGTATTTTTATTAACGGACAAGTTATCGACATGATCTATAACAAAGATCAGAAACTTCAAGTTATGATTGTTACTTCCAAACCTAAGAATGTTATTACGCAAATTCAAAATGAAATGAGACGTGGTATTACGATTGTGCATGATGCCGAGGGTGCTTATAAACATGAAGAGAAAACGATTCTGTTTACGGTTATCTCACGTGCTGAGTTACATGATTTAGAGACCGCGATGATTAATTCAGACCCACATGCGTTTGTCAGTGTCACAGATACTGTCAAAGTCATGGGACGATTTTATCAGGCTCATATATATTAAAAAAAGGACAAAACCGTTTGGTTTTGTCCTTTTTTGTCGAAATCACTTGCTCTGTGTTTAACGATATATCTTAAGAATAATACTTTATTTTGTTGTTAATATCATAATGTCAATTGATTTTAGTAGTAAAAATGATTTTTTACTTACTATTTTAATTTAAAAAAAGATTAATTAAGAATAAATATTTTTTAATTAAATAACATTGCCACAACTATCCTTGATATATCAATATGCAATCTAGCTTCATTTTATGGCCAATTTTCTATATAAGGATGGAATTTATAAAATATTTGCCACTTATTGAATATCATAATTTTTTTTATAAAAGAGATAATTGATAATTCGTTATGTTGTATACTTCTGATGACGAAAGGGTTGATATTTGTATGTTTTATTTTGGGAAGAAAATAAACATTTATAAATGTAATTATCGATTATTTTTTGTGTTAATTAATGTTTTTTTAATGGCGGCATATTTTTCTTATAATAACCAAACGGTCAAAGCAGATACTACAATTGGCATTCAGAAAATGTTGACAATAAATAATGATTTGACGGCCAACAAAAGTACGACTTCTTTATTATTAACACCATTAACGGATGCTATTGTTAGCAGTGGTAAAGATGGTACTTGTACGTGGGATATTGATAGTGATGGTAAATTAACGATTCATACTGGGGTTTTAACAACTGATCAAGGAAGCTGGATTTCATATGCTAGTTCAATTACTAGTGTCTATGTTGATAAAGGAGTCAGCATTTTAGGCACGGGTAAAGATTATGGACCTTTTTCGGGATTGACTAATGCTAAAACTATTGACGTTACAAATTTGGATGTTTCTAACGCAGCTGCCTTAAAAGCATTTTTTAGAAATGACTCTAATCTAATTCAAATCATTGGTTTAAATACTTGGAATACTTCAAAATGTACAGATATGAGCTATTTATTTTTAGGTGATAATTCGCTGACTAGCATGGATATATCTAAATTTGATACCTCTAATGTAACAAATTTAAATTATACTTTTTCTGGTGTTGATTTCACAAAGAGTGATCCCAATGAGATTAAAAATTGGAATGTTTCAAAAGTGGATACAATGAGTTATTTGTTTAACAAGACAATTTTTGATTCATTAGATTTAAGCAATTGGAATATTTCCAGTGTGACCAAAATGAATGGTATGTTTTCAGGTGATAGTAACATCGATAAAGTGAAGAATATTGCTGATTGGGATACATCAAAAGTAACTAGTATGTTTAGTAACACTAAAGAGACTGATTTATCTTTTCTTGAAAATTGGGATGTTTCTAATGTTAAAGATATGAGTTATATGTTTTCAGGAAATTCTAATTTAATGGGACTGGATATTTCTAAATGGAAAACAACTAGCCTTTCCAATGCAGGGTATATGTTTTATAACTCTCGTTTATTAAATGAAGATAATTTAAAAGGGTATCAATCGTTGGTAACCAATAAGGTTACAAATATGGCAGGAATGTTTGGCTTTACGAATTTTAAAACTATTGATTTGTCTAAGTATGATACATCTAATGTTAAGTCAATGGATTATCTTTTTATCAGTGCGAGTAATTTAAAGAAGATAATTGGGAATTTTGATACTAGTTCGGTGACCAGTATGAATTATATGTTCAAAGGGACAAATCTTAGTGATACTGATGAGTTTAATATTGCTGACTGGGATACTTCCAAAGTAACATCAATGGACAATATGTTCAGTGACGCCAAAATACCTGATATTGATTTTTTAAAAAATTGGAATACTAATTCATTGACCAGTATGAACTCGATGTTTTCAGGATTTAGTGGTACAACAACGATTCCTTTGCAAAATTGGAATGTTTCAGAAGTTACAAATTTTTCCAAAACCTTTTATGGCGCAAAAACGTTAACTTATTTGCCGATAGAAAATTGGGATACATCTAATGCAAAGAATTTTAATTCTATGTTTGGTTCGATGACCAGTTTGGAAACGTTGGATCTTTCAAACTTTGATACTACTAAGGCAACCGTAGCTACCGATATTGCCTCAACTAATGAAACTGAAAATAGTAATGTTGATAACATTTTTACTAATGATACTTCCCTTTGGAAAATAGAATTAGGTCCAAAAGTGGTATTACGAACATCATCAGGAATCGCTGCACCTGTTTCAGGAACGATCATTCCAGGTACCTCTTATAAAGCAGATAGTGATAGATGGCAAGAGGTCGATAATGCAAATGGAGGAACTGATCATGTACCGGTTGGTGATTTGATAACTAATGAGGCAATTATGAAGAAATTCTCTTCACCAGGAAGTTCTACCGTAACTTATGTTTGGCAACAACAACCTAAAACTGACGTATCTTTGGAGGTGCCCGACATAGAGTTTGGAAGCGTTTCAAGCTATTCAGGTTTGGTCCTTCGAAAAACGAATGAGTTTTCTATAGAGATCACGAATAGTAATTATCCAGAGGAAGCTATGCAATCGTCTTTATCAGTTTCAATGGAAAGGCCTCTGACAGATATTTCTGATAATACAAAGACTTTAAATAATGTACTGATCTTTAAGGGTAATGATAATGATAATATTCTTTCATCAGAACCAACCGAAGTTTATGATGGAAAAATTGGTGTAGGAACGAATGATTTGAAATGGGATAGGTATCATGGCGTTTTACTAAATATGAATAATGATAAGTATGCACCGAATGGTAATTATTCGACAATCTTAGATTGGACCCTTACGAGTAGTATTTAGAATTTTTGTCAGTAATTAAGTATTTTTGATTCCTTAGCTTAAAGTAGATGTTCTATTTCGTTGAATCTGACTAATAATGTCCTCAACTGAAACATTTTTAATATTATTATCTTTTATGCCTAGTATACATAGTATAAAATTGATATTGATTTTATTCCAATATCAAAAGAGTATAGAATCTAATTTATTTAATTTGTTAAAGGGAGAGGAATTTAAATGATAATTGGTTCACATGTTGCTATGAAGGCACCTAAAATGCTAGCGGGTTCAGCTAGAGAAGCACATAGTTATGGTGCTAATGCAATGATGATTTTTACGGGCGCACCGCAGAATACACGTCGTAAAGATGTTTCAGAAATGAATATTCCAGAAGGTCAGCGCTTATTGAAGCTTTATGGAATTGATCACATCATTGGTCACGCACCATATATCATTAACTTGGGTAATACAGTAAAACCGGAAAATCTTAAATTTGGTATTTCTTTTATGCATGATGAAATAAAACGTGCCGATGCATTAGGAATTGAGGCATTGAGCTTTCATCCAGGAGCACATTTGAAGCAAGGTCCAGATGTTGCGCTCAAACAAATTGGACAAGCGTTGAATGAGGCAATTGACCCTAATCAAAAAGTTTCCATAGCAATTGAAACAATGGCTGGTAAAGGTACAGAAGTCGGGACAAGCTTTGAACAATTAGCTGAAATTTTTGATAATTGTGCTAATAATGATAAGCTGTCAGTAACAATGGATACTTGTCATATGAGTGATGCAGGATACGACATTAAAAATGATTTTGATGGTGTTTTGAATGAATTCGACCATATTATCGGTTTAGACAAGTTATCAGTGATTCATTTAAACGATTCTAAAAATGAGCCGGGCTCGCATAAGGATCGTCATGAGGATATTGGTTTCGGCACAATTGGTTTTGATGCTTTGAATTATGTGGCTCATCATCCACAACTGGAGAGCGTTCCTAAAATCATGGAAACACCTTATGTTAAAAAAGATGAGAATGACAAAAAGGGAATCGCACCTTTCAAACCAGAAATCGAAATGCTTCGTGCGGGTAAGTTTGATCCAGAAATGAAAGAAAAATTAATTCAAAATAATTAAAAAGCTAACTCATTTGAGTTAGCTCTTCTTATACCCATTGAAATTTAATTGTTCCATGATAATAGCTGCTGTTTCCTCAATCGAACGATCGGCTACGTTAATTACAGGACAGTTCAATTTTTCATAGATTTTATTTGAGTAGTCTAATTCTTTTTGAATTTCATCTTCTTCAGAATAAGTGGTGTTGGCATCCAATCCATAAGCAATCATTCTTTGACGGCGAATTTTTTGCAAAACATTCATATCATTAGTTAATCCAACTATCTTGTGGGGATCAACGGCCCATAGTTCGTCTGGAATGGCTAATGAGGGACCAATTGGTAAATTAGCTACCTTGATGTTTTTATTGGCGAGATAGAGCGATAGAGGCGTTTTAGAAGTTCTGGAGATACCCAGGAGAACTAAATCGGCTTCTAAGAAGCCTTTAGGATTTTGACCATCGTCATTAGTTACAGTGAATTCCATGGCAGAAATCATGTCGAAGTAATTTTTATCTAATTCATGTAGAAGTCCTTTTTTGCGTAAAGGCTTTTGATGTGTCATTTGTGAAAATGTACCGATGATTGGATTTAAAATATCGTAATAAACTAGATGATTGTCCTGACAAAATTCATTGATCACATTACAAATTTCGGTTGAAACAATCGTATGTAAAATGACTCCTTGCTTCTCTTTTGCCAAATTTAGGATGTTTTCTAGCTGTGAATTGTTTTTTACGAATGGATATTTTGTATAAGTTGTATCCATATCTGGAAACTGTGCAAAAGCCGCTTTGGCAACGCGCAGAGCGGTTTCACCGACACCGTCGGATAGAACAAAGACATTTAATTTCTCTTTCATAATAAATTCCTCCAAAAAAATTTAAAAAAATATTTGAACATTAACTTCTTTTTGTTATAATAACATATGAACTGCAAGAGCAATAGACAGTTACGTTAGAATGCGGAAGGAGGGATTATCATATGGCAAAAACCGTCGTTCGTGAAAACGAGTCGCTTGATGATGCTCTTCGTCGATTCAAACGTTCTGTTTCAAAGAGTGGTACACTTCAAGAATATAGAAAACGTGAGTTTTACGAAAAGCCAAGTGTCAAGAGAAAGTTAAAGTCAGAGGCTGCTCGCAAGCGCAACAAGAAACGTCGTTAATAGTTTCTTTTAAGGTTAAGACAATTTAAATTGTTTTAACCTTTTTTTTGTCAAAAAAATTCAGCTTTGTGATATCATTCAAGGTAAGATGGAGGTTTGTTTTTATTGACAGAAAAAGTTGAACAAAGTAAAGAAAGCATTCAAATCAAAAATCCTCAAAACGCAATCAGTCTTTTTGGTGTAAATGATAGTAACTTGCATTTAATTGAAGAAGGGTTAAGTGTAGAAATTCATGCATTTGGCGATCGTTTAGACGTTACGGGTGCAGAGGACAATGTTAAGCACGCCGTAAATCTTCTAAATAAATTCATGGAATTAGTCAACAGTGGTGTAACTCTGGGATCAGCCGATATTGTAAGTGGACTAAAGATGGATGAACGTGGTACATTGGATTATTTTGGTGACTTATATAAAGACGAGTTGATCAAAGATTTCAGTGGTAAACCGGTTCGTGTACGTAATTTTGGCCAGAGACAATATGTTAATGCCATTAATCATAATGATATTACTTTCGGTATTGGACCTGCTGGTACTGGTAAAACTTATTTAGCCGTTGTTATGGCTGTAGCGGCCTTGAAACAAGGCAAGGTTCAGAGAATCATCCTTACTAGACCGGCTGTTGAGGCTGGAGAGAGCTTAGGATTTTTGCCAGGTGATCTTAAAGAAAAAGTCGATCCGTACATGAGACCTATCTATGATGCTCTGTATGCGATCCTAGGATCTGATCACACTAGCCGCTTACTTGAAAGAGGTGTGATTGAGGTTGCACCTTTAGCTTATATGAGAGGCCGTACGCTGGATGAGTCATTTGTTATCCTAGATGAAGCTCAGAATACTACTAGAGAGCAAATGAAGATGTTCTTAACACGTTTGGGTTTTGATTCTAAAATGATTGTTAATGGTGATATTTCTCAGATTGATTTGCCAGGTCACACTCGTAGTGGTTTGATTCAAGCACAATCAGTTTTGAAAAATTTACCACACATTGAATTTGTTAACTTCACTTCAGCCGATGTTGTTAGACATCCGGTGGTTGCTGAAATTATTGACGCTTATGAGGATTCGGATAAAAAAGAAAAATAATATTGGGGAATTATTATGGACTTAGAAATTTTTAATGATGATAATTTGATCGACAAAAATAGAGAAAATTGGGTGAAAGATATTGTTCAATTTACTTTTAATCAATTGGAATTAAAGGAAAATACACAACTATCGATTCATTTTGTAACTAAAGATGGTATTCATGATATTAATAAAGAATATCGTAATGTTGATCGTGCGACTGATGTTATTAGTTTTGCCATTAATGATGGTGAGGATTCACTAGATTATCTAGAGAATCAAATTCCCGATTTACCAGTTGATTTAGGTGATTTGTTTATTAGTACTGAAATTGTAGCAGAGCATGCTAAAGACTATGAACATTCATTTGATCGAGAACTAGGCTATACAATCGTGCATGGAATTCTTCACTTGAATGGTTATGACCATATCAAGAAAGAAGACGAGAAAGTCATGATTGGTTTACAAGAAAAGATTTTGGGCGCTTATGGTTTAGAAAAATAAAAATTGAAAGAGTGGATAATTGTACTTTGATTATCTGCTCTTATTTTATTTGGCAAATTACAAGTTTAATCCGAACAAGCCCGGAATCTTTCAATGGCAGTCTGTTGATGATGTATTTTTAATGGTCGTTGATTAATTAGTTCAAGTGCTGCTAGGATCTCATCAGTCGTTACTTGGCTAAAATTGGTCTTTTTCGGGAAGAACCAGCGTAACCGTCTATTAAAATATTCATTGGAACCTCGCTCCCATGGTGAATATGGATGGCAAAAATAAACTTTGATCTGATAATCCTGTTCTAAGGCCTGATAATTGGCAAACTCTTTACCATGATCAACAGTAATGGATTTTACTTGGGGACCGAAGGCCCCCATAAACTTGCCAAAGGCGGTGTTTAGAGCCTTAGCCGTTCTATTAGGGGCTTTGATGGCCCATAGAAGTCGGGTCTTACGTTCTACGAATGTAACCAGACATGATCGTGACTCACCTCGACTAGAAAGCACCGTATCTACTTCCCAATGACCAAAAGCTAACCGTTGATTAACAGTTGTTGGCCGTTGTTCGATGGAAGTCCCACTTGTAAATTTCCCACGATTTTCGCTCACTCGGTGCTGGCGGACATTCCGATTGGGTAGATCAGTCAATTTGAAGGGGAGCCAGCCACGATTAAGCCAATTATAAATTGACGCAGTGCTCAAGTTATAAGCGGCCGCAATGGTTTCTGGTGACCAGGTTAATCGTAAGTGATTGGTAATTAAAGTCGCTAATGCTGCCGTCAGCATCGAACGACGACCGCAATTCCGCCTTTTGCGATCTGCATCTTGCTGAGCTAATTCTGGATCATAAGGTTTAACCCGGTCCAACTCATAGCTAATCGTAGCTTTGGTGACGCCTAAGGCGTCAGCCATTACTTGGTAAGATTTATTCCCCTCATTGACCAGTTGTGCTAGTGCGCCACGTTGAAAACGTGATAAAGTAGATGTACCCAAAGTAATCACTCCCTATATTGGTTGGAATTAGCTACTACCATTGTAAGTGATTGCTTTGGGCTTTTTAATTTCTGTTCGGATTAATTATAGAATTTGCCATTTTGAAAAATAAGTGAGCTTTTACTTTTTAGTTTGCGTAATCTCTTGTATTATAAACATAGTAGAAATACAAAAAGGAGACTGAAACTAGTGGAAATTAACGAACAAGAGCTATTTGATATTGCTGATAGGACTATGCAAAATGCTTACACTCCTTATTCTCATTACCAGGTTGGCGCAGCTATTCTTTGTGATGATGACAAAGTCTATTCTGGTGTTAACGTCGAAAATGCATCATTTGGTCTAACTAATTGTGCTGAAAGAACAGCTATCTTTAAAGCTGTTTCGGAAGGCGCTAAAAAAGTTAAGGCAATCGTAATCACTAACGGGACTGAGGAAATGTCAAAACCTTGTGGAGCTTGTCGTCAAGTAATGAGTGAATTTATGGGACCAGATGATATTGTCTTTTTAGCTAATAATCGTAATGACTATAAGAAATATACTTTCAAAGAAATTTTGCCACTAGCATTCAGTGATGAGGATATGAATTAATATGGATAATAAAAATTATAAATCAGGTTTTGTAGCAATTATTGGACGTCCTAATGTTGGTAAATCAACATTTATGAATCGTATTATTAAAGAACAAATTGCTATTACATCACCTAAAGCACAAACAACGCGTAACAAGATTCAAGGAATTTTTACTGATGATGAACGTCAGATTATTTTCTTGGATACACCGGGAATCCACAAACCACATAATGATTTGGATCAATACATGGATAAGGCTGCCATTTCTGCTCTTAAGGAAGTTGATGCTGTACAATTCATGACAGAAGCTGGAGAAAAAGCTGGCCCTGGGGACAAATTTATCATTGAAGAATTGAAGAAAGTTAAGGCACCAGTTTTCTTGATTCTAAACAAGATTGATTTGATCAATCCTGATGAAATGATGCCACAAATTGACGAATACAAAGATTTGATGGATTTTGCTGAAGTTATTCCAATTTCTGCAACTAATGGTAACAACGTTGATGATTTGATCGACTCTTTGACGAAGGCTTTGCCAGTTGGACCACAATATTATGCTGATGACCAAATTACTGATCACCCAGAATACTTTATTGTCGGTGAATTGATTCGTGAAAAGATTTTGGAAGATACACGTGATGAAATTCCTCACTCAATTGCTGTTGTAGTTGAATCAATGAACCAACGTAGCGCTGCTGGTAAACTTCAAATTGAAGCTTATATTTATGTTGAACGTGATAGTCAAAAGCCTATTGTTATCGGACGTGGCGGTTCTATGTTGAAGAATATTGGTATTGGTTCACGTATTAAGATTGAACATCTGTTAGGTGAGAAGATTAATTTGAAGCTTTGGGTACGTGTTAAGAAAAATTGGCGTGATGATCCAGCCTTTTTAGCTAGTGCTGGCTATTCATTGAAGGACTTGAATAATTAATGCATCAAACGGCAACTAATTTCTTTGGAATTGTTGTACGACGTCAACGTTATAAAGAACGGGATGCTTTGGTCACAATTCTGACGAAAGAATATGGTTTTAGAACTTTTTTGGTTCGTAGTACGCAAAACTCTAAATCCAAGATATCAGGTTCAGTAATTACGTTTTCATATGGTGAATACTCAGGCGTAGTTCGTGATGATGGGCTGTCATACTTGAATTCGGCTAGTAATATCAAGCAATTTGATGAGATTGTACAAGACATTGAATTAAACGCTTATGCTACTTTTCTATTTGATCTGTATCATGAGGCTTTTATTGATGATCCGGTACCAGATAAATGGTATCGGGAGCTCTTTAAGGCCTTGTTGTACATTGATAATGGCTATGATGCACAGATCATTGTCAATATTATGCAGATGAAATTATTAGATGCCTTTGGAGTAAAGCCTAATATGGACGCTTGTGTAGTCGGTGGTGAAACTGAGGGGGTCTTCGATTTTTCGGTTCTTTTAGGCGGATTGATCTGCTCAAATCACTTCGATAATGATATCCATCGTTTGCATATTCCTAAAAGAATCATCTATTTTTTGCGTTTATTTAGCAAAATTAGTTTAGATCAAGTTGGTAAAATTGAAATTAAAGAAAATAATAAAGATTTGATTCAACATGCAATTGATGCGATTTATTTAGGAACGGTTGGATATTATCCTAAAAGTAAGACTTTTATCGATAAAATGAAGCGTTGGCGCTTTTAGCTAATTGACAATCTTTATGAAAATGGTTATATTTGTAATTGTGAAAACAGCGACAGGGGATGGTGGAAGCCCTGATTAAGATTTATGGCGTATAATTTTCATTTGAATATAAAAGAGCAGGACTTTGTCCTGAATTAGGGTGGAACCGCGAATAATCGTCCCTTGCAGAGAGTGCCTAAGTGTACACTGCAAGGGATTTTTTTTTGTTTTGCCTGAAGGGAGAAAACATGGTTAAGAAGTTAAATATACAAGATATGATTCTTACTCTTCAAAAATTTTGGGGTAGTAAGGGCTGCATGTTAATGCAAGCATATGATACAGAAAAAGGTGCCGGAACAATGAGTCCATACACATTCTTACGTGCAATTGGACCAGAACCATGGAATGCTGCTTACGTTGAACCATCAAGACGTCCAGCTGATGGTCGTTATGGTGAAAACCCTAACCGTTTGTACCAACATCATCAATTCCAAGTTGTTATGAAACCAGCTCCAGAAAACATTCAAGAATATTATTTGGATTCATTACGTGCCTTAGGTATTGAACCACTAGAACATGATATTCGTTTCGTTGAGGATAACTGGGAGAACCCATCAATGGGTTGTGCCGGTGTTGGTTGGGAAGTTTGGCTTGATGGTATGGAAGTTTCTCAATTTACATACTTCCAACAAGTCGGTGGACTTCAATGTCATCCAACAACTAGTGAAATCACTTACGGTGTTGAACGTCTAGCATCATACATTCAGGATGTAAACTCTGTTTATGATCTTGAATGGGGCGACGGTGTTTTGTATGGTGATATCTTTAAGGAACCTGAATACGAACATTCAAAATACTCATTTGAAGAAAGTAACCAAGATATGCTTTTCAAATTCTTCGATGAATATGAAAAAGAAGCTAATCGTTTGATGGATCTAGGTTTAGTTCACCCAGCTTACGATTACATCTTGAAATGTTCACATACATTTAACTTGTTAGATGCTCGTGGTGCTGTTTCTGTTACTGAACGTGCTGCTTTCTTATCACGTATTAGAAAAATGGCACATAAGGTTGCTAAGGCCTTTGTTGAGGAAAGAAAGAAACGTGGCTTCCCACTTCTAGCAAACAGTCAAGCAAAGGAGAATGAAAATGGCTAAAAATTACTTATTAGAAATTGGATTGGAAGAAATGCCAGCCCATGTTGTAACTAAGAGTGTTAATCAATTTGCTCAAAGGGCAGAGAAATTCCTTAAAGAAAATCGTATTTCTTTTGATTCAATTGAAAAATTTTCTACTCCTAGAAGATTAACAATTCTTGTTAAAGGTATTGCTGATAAACAAACTGATATTGATGTCAAAGCTAAAGGTCCATCTAAAAAGATTGCTCAAGATGCTGATGGCAATTGGACAAAGGCTGCACAAGGATTTGCACGTGGACAAGGCATGACACCAGATGACATTTTCTTTGAAGAACTAAAGGGTGTTGAATATGCTTATATTCAAAAGCATGAAGATGGTCAAAAAGTTGAAGATGTATTGAGCCATATGGATGAAGTCATTAAAGCTATCACATTCCCTACAAGAATGCGTTGGGGTTCATATGATTTCGAATATATTCGTCCAATTCATTGGTTGGTATCTCTACTTGATACTGAAGAAGTACCAGTCAAGATTCTTGATATTACTTCTGGACGTATGACTCGTGGACACAGATTCCTAGGTGAAGATGTTGAAATTGATGACGCTAAGAACTATGTTGAAAAATTGAGATCACAATTTGTTATCGTTGATGCTAAAGAACGTAAACAAATTATTTCTGATCAAATTAGTAAAATTGCTACAGACAATAAGTGGGATATTGATGTTGATGCCGACTTGTTGGAAGAAGTTAACAATCTAGTTGAATTCCCAACAACTTTCTATGGTTCATTTGATAAGAAGTACTTGGAAATCCCTGAGGAAGTCCTAATCACTTCAATGAAGGATAATCAAAGATACTTCTATGTACGTGATCAAAGTGGGAAGTTAGCTCCTTACTTTATCGGTGTTAGAAATGGTAATACAGAACATATCGAAAATGTTATTCGTGGTAATGAAAAAGTTCTTGTTGCTCGTCTAGAAGATGCTGATTTCTTCTTTAAAGAAGACCAAAAGAAGACAATTGCTGATTATGTTGAAAAACTTAAATCAGTTAACTTCCATGTTAAAATCGGTACAATGTATGAAAAAATGGCTCGGGTTCACCAAATTGCTGAACATTTGGCCAAATTATTCAAATTAGATGAAACTGAAACTAAAGATTTATTACGTGCCAGTGATATTTATAAGTTTGATCTTGTAACAAGCATGGTTGATGAATTCCCAGAACTACAAGGTGTCATGGGTGAAAAGTATGCTGAAATTATGGGTGAAACAGAAGCTGTTGCTCATGCTGTTCGTGAACACTACATGCCAATTTCTGCTGAAGGTGAAGTACCTGCAAGTAAAGTTGGGGCAGCTCTAGCTATTGCTGATAAATTAGACTCATTAGTTACTTTCTATGCAGTTGATTTGATTCCTAGTGGTTCAAATGATCCATATGCATTGCGTCGTCAAGCTTATGGTATTGTCAGAATTCTTAATCAATATCAATGGTCATTGAATTTAAATGATCTTCAAGATTACTTGAAGGCTAACTTAACAGTTCCTGCTAAATTAGATTTAAGTAAACATGAAAAAGACATTGATGACTTCATGATTGACCGCGTACGTCAATTATTGAAACAACAAGATATCCGTGTGGATATTATTGATGCTGTTGCTGGTGGTTCAAATGTTGATCCAATCGCTATGATTGATGTTGCTAAAGTACTACAAAATCATATTGCTGATGATGACTTTAAAGTTATCATGGAAGCATTAGGTAGAATTGTTAACCTATCTAAGAAGGCTAAGTTTGGCTATTCAGACGATTTGACAGTTGACGATTCATTATTTGAAAATCCATCAGAAGCTAAGTTGAAGGAACAAGTAGCTAAAATTAGTGATGATAATGCTGAAGATCTATTCAAACAATTGGCAGCACTACGTCCAACAATTGATTCATACTTCGATGAGAATATGATTATGGCTAAAGATGAAAAGGTTAAGAATAACCGTTTAACACAATTAGTTATTGCTAATAACTTGATTGCTAAACTTGGTGATCTTTCTAAAATTGTTACGAAATAGTTTTATATAAAAAGATAAAGAGGCTGTGACATAAGTCTCAAAAAATAAAAGCTGATGAATGAGATTCTTATTTCATTCATCAGCTTTTTCTGTATCATTATATAAAAAAAGAGAAGATACCTCGCACGCATCTTCCCAAAATTTATCACTCCAAAAGGAGATCAAAAACCATGAATAATTATAACATAGACCAAATGACATTAAGTATTCCTTTAGATTACAAACCAAAAGAAAATCATCCAGCTAGATTTATCAACGATCTTGTCGAATCGCTTAATATTGAAAAAGTCTATTCTAGCGGGAGGCCGCGAGAATATGACTTACGTGCAATGCTAAAATTGATACTTTTTGCGTACTCTCGCAGTGTAATGACTAGCAGAAAGATTGAAGAATTTGCTGAAGAAAATATCGTTGCTAGATGGCTTACACAATATCAAGTTCCCTCATATAGAACCATATGTAGATTTAGAATTTCAGATGAGATTGAAACTTTACTTGATGATAGCTTGACGAATTTAACTAGTGTTTTAAAACAAAATGGTCTGATTGATGAAGTGTCCTTTATTGATGGTACGAAAATATTGGCAGATGCCAATAAATTTTCGTTCGTTTGGAAAAAGAATACCATCAGATTCGATGATATGAATAAATCTCAAATTCAAAACTTATTGTCCGAAATAAACGAGGTACGATTAGGTATCGTCGAAAATCCTTCGGATCTTTCTGACGATGCTCTAGAGGAAGTACAAATAAAACTTGAATTACATCTTGAAGATTTAAACGCCAGAATAGAAGCTAATCCTAAAAAATCTCCTAATCCTGATAAACAAGAACGCCGAAAATTAAAATCATATTCCCGAAAACTTGATAACCGTATTGATAAAAAATCTGAACACGAAAAACAGATGAAGAAATTCGATAAAAGAAATAGTTATGCTAAAAGTGATGAAGACGCAACATTTATGAGAGTCAAGGAAGATCCCATGCTGAATGGTCAATTAAAACCTGCATACAATGTTCAGATAGCCACTAGTAATCAATTCATTACAGGTGTTGGAATGTTTCAAAATCCAACTGATACAAGAACATTGATACCATTTATAAAACAGCTTGAAGAGAACCATACGCTTGGCGACGTGATCGTCGCCGATGCGGGATATGGTTCTGAAAGTAACTATCAATTTTTAGATGATAACTATAAGAAATACGTTATTCCGTACTCTACTATGCTCAAAGAGAATTCAAAGAAATGGAAAACAGATGAAAAGAAGGTAATGAATTGGAATTACTACGAAGACGATGATTATTATATAAATCCTCAAGGTGTCCGTTTCAGTTTTAATGCATATCGAATAAGAACTGATAAATATGGATTTAAACGTTACTTTAAAGAATATATTTCCGAGATATTTGATGATGATCACAATAGGATTCCTCAGGCGTTCACGCCTGGTGGGAATCGTAAAAGAATATACATCAATCCTTCATTGGAATATTTTAAAGCTAGCATGAGAAGTAAACTTTCGATTCCCCAATATGCTGATATTTATGCACGTAGAAAAAATGACGTGGAACCAGTCTTCGGAAATATGAAGGCTTGTTTAGGTTTCAAAAGATTCCATGTTAAAGGATTGAATAAAGTTAAAAAAGAAATGATGATCGTAGTAATGGCATTGAATATCAGGAAACTGGTATCAATGTCATTTTTTATTTGTATTTTTAGAGAACAAAAAAGTTCGATGTGGAATTTTTTCAAATTCGCATCGAACTTTTAAGATAAAGAGACTGTTTTGTCACAGCCTCTTTTTTTGGAATTAATTAATATATGTATGAAATTTTATTTATTAAAAAATTTGCTTTCTTTTGTTGTTTGAATAATGGTTGGTTGTTGCAAATGGATATAGAAAGATGCCATCATGAAACAACATTTGATGACTCAAAAAAATTATGAAAAGTGGTTTTTCAGTAGGTAAAATTTCAAGCATTAATAATATAATTAACCGTAAAGTTTATAATCCTGGATCTTTGGGATTAGAAATTTATTGTTTTGCGAATGATTACATTAGTGCATTTTTATTCACCAAAAGAAGAAATAACGAAGTAATTTTGAATTTGCTTGTAATCTGGTTTACAAAAACAATTTTCATATTAAAATAGTCTAATTACGTGACTTTTGTACTAAACCGTGTATAATAAATAGTTGACAAGCGACTAGTGGTCCCAGTTTGCACTTTTTTGTGGGAGCACTTTTTTATTTCTAGATCGTTAGTGAGCAGTTCAACATGTTTGTTTTCTTGAAATAGATGTGTTAAATTGTGTGCCTGTCTTATAAATATTCTGTGAGGAGGTGTATGCTATGGCAACACGAATTCCTCAGGAATTCATCGATGAGGTTACTGCAAAGACTAATATTGTTGATGTGATTAGTAAGTATGTACAGCTGAAAAAATCCGGTAAAAATTTGTTTGGACTTTGCCCGTTTCATGAAGAAAGAACTCCTTCATTCTCTGTAGCGGAGGACAAACAAATTTTTCATTGTTTCAGTTGTGGTCGTGGTGGAAATGTTTTTAAATTCATTATGGAAATTGAGAATAAGACTTTCCCAGAAGCTATAATTGAAGTTGCTCAAATGGGGAATATTTCTGTACCCGACCAATACCAAGCAAGTACACCATATCAGAACTCTGATAGTCATGTTTTGCTTAAGATGTATGCTGATGCAGCTAAGTTGTACAGCCACATTTTACTAAAAACGGAAAACGGTACACAAGCTTTGAAGTATTTGAATAACCGTGATTTAGGTGAAGATTTAATCAAGACCTTTAATATCGGTTATGCTCCAAATAATAACGATCTCTTATTGCAATTCTTTAAGGGACGGGATGTCAGTGAAGACGTCTTGAGAAAATCGGGATTGTTTGCCGAGAATCAAGAGGGACAATTATTTGATCGATTTCGTGATCGGGTAATGATTCCAATTACTGATGAATCAGGCAATATTATTGCTTTTTCCGGTCGGATTTTGGATAAAACTGCTTCGACAGCTAAGTATCTGAATAGTCCGGAGACGCCAATCTTCAATAAAGGGAAAACATTATTTAATCTGAATAATGCTAAAAAGGAGATTCGTGAAAAAGGCAACGTAATTTTGTTTGAAGGATTCATGGATGTCATTAGTGCCTATAAAGCTGGTGTTACCAATGGTGTGGCTTCAATGGGTACTAGTTTGACAGATGATCAGTTATATACTTTAAGTCGTTTAACTAATCAAATTAATGTTTGTTACGATGGCGATGATCCAGGAGTTGAAGCTACTTATCGAGCTTTGACTCAAATGAATGATAATCGTTTCACTTATGGTGTTATCAGTATTCCCGATAAGAAGGATCCTGATGAATTTATCCGTAGTGAGGGTAATGAGAAGTTTCAGAATTTAACTAATAATGGTGTGCAGACACCAATTTCGTTTATTCTGAATTACTTCAAACGCAACTATAATTTGAATAACGAACATGATCAGTTAGAGTTTTTAAACCAATCTTTGCATGAGATAGTTAAGTTGCAATCACCGGTTGAAATCGATATGTATGTTGGTCGGGTTGCTGACGAAATGGGTGTTTCCAAAGAGGCTATTAACAAGGAATTGGATGCTTTACGTCGACAACAGGCAATTAAAGAACCAGCCAACAATTATAAAGATGTTCAACAGAGAGCTTTAGAGAAAGTAACTTCAAGTGTTAAGCCCAAGTATAATCGTTTGGAGAAATCAGAACGTTACCTATTATATTGGGCAATTAATTATCCCGAAGTTCGTATTAATCTTAAGGGTGATGGATTCAAATTTGTTCATCAGAGTTATCAACGTATTTTTGATAGTTTATTATCTTATGTCGATTCAGACAATGTGGAAGAGGAAATTAATATTTCTGATTTTATGAATGTCTTGGATAATGATGATAAGAATTTGCTAGCCGATTTGGAAATGATGAATATGCCAGAAGAATATAATGATCAAGAAATTGAAGATTATATCAGCAATATCAAAAATTCCAGTCTGGAAGAGCAGATCAAAGAAATTAATGAACAACTAAAAAAGGCGGCGATGGTCGGTGACAATAAATTGCAGTTAGATTTAACTAAGCAATTGATTGAGGTTAGAAGAATTCTTAGCAATTAAGCATACTGGAGGAATATAATATATGGCAACAAAGAAAACAACAGTATCAAAAGAGTTAAAAACTGCTACAAAGAAGCTCATCAAGGATCTTAAGAAAACTGGTAAGATCACTGAAGATGACCTACAAGAAAAGATTATCAAACCTTACAAGTTGAAGGGTGAAGCTCTAAATAACTTCATCAGTGAATTGGAAGATGTTGGTATCGGTGTTGTTGATGACAAGGGTAATCCAAGTAAGCTTGCACTTCTTAAAGAAAAGAGTGAAGAAAAGAAGAGTAAGAAAGAGACTACTACTGCCCCAACAGATATTAAAGTTAATGATCCTGTACGTATGTATTTGAAGGAAATTGGTCGTGTTCCTTTACTTAACGCTCAACAAGAAGTTGATCTTGCTTTGAAGATCGAAAAGGGTGATGAAGAGGCTAAACAAGCTTTAGCTGAAGCTAACCTTCGTTTGGTTGTTTCTATTGCTAAGAGATATGTTGGACGTGGAATGCAATTCTTGGATTTGATTCAAGAAGGTAACATGGGTCTAATGAAGGCTGTTGAAAAATTTGATTACAGATTAGGATTCAAATTCTCCACTTATGCAACATGGTGGATCAGACAGGCTATTACGCGTGCCATTGCCGATCAAGCCAGAACTATTCGTATCCCAGTTCATATGGTCGAAACTATTAATAAGTTGATCAGAATTCAACGTCAATTGCTTCAAGACTTAGGTCGTGAACCACTTCCTGAAGAAATTGGTGCCGAAATGGATATGCCTACTGGTAAGGTTCGTGATATTTTGAAGATTGCTCAAGAACCAGTTTCCTTGGAAACACCTATTGGTGAAGAGGATGACTCACATCTAGGTGACTTTATTGAAGATTCTGATGCTACAAGTCCTGAAGATCACGCTTCTTACGAACTATTGAAGGAACAACTAGAGAATGTTCTAGATACTTTGACAGATCGTGAAGAAAACGTCTTACGTTTACGTTTCGGTTTGGACGATGGTCGTACAAGAACTCTTGAAGAAGTTGGTAAAGTATTTGGTGTTACTCGTGAGAGAATTCGTCAAATTGAAGCCAAAGCTTTGAGAAAATTACGTCATCCTTCTAGATCAAAACAATTGAAGGATTTCCTTGAATAAATAAAATAAACACTCAGTATTCCTGTATAGGATGCTGAGTTTTTTTTTGTAAAATCCAAAAAAGACGTTAATTTATTACATAATTTGATGTTATTAAAGTAAAAATATAAATGAATAATTTATTAAAATTAAATAATAATATTTGTGAAAATGTTATTCACAAATTTATTAACCATTGTTATACTCAAGTCGGTTTTAGATGAAGTAATATTGGGGGAAATTATGAAAAAAATCTATGTACGAGACCGACTACTTAAGAATTCACTATTGACTTGTGTAACAGCTTTAACCGTTGGGGCTGGGTTAGTTATTAATACTCAGATCGTTAAAGCTTCTGACGTTGATAATGATTCTACAGAGGTCTCTCAATTACAAAATAGTGCTACGAATAGTACTACAAGTAGCGTTGCGACTAAAGCAACATCTACAGTAATTTCAGATAAACCTGCAACAACTGCACTAAATTCTGATACAAATACTACAGAAAAACAAATACTTGAGGAAACACAGTTAAAAGCAGCTACATCAGCAAATAGTACGACACAAAATGCTGATGCATCAGAACAGGAAAATGATAATAATGTATCAGATGCTTCAGTTTCCAAACCACAAGCAACACCAGTAACTAAAGCTGATGGCAACAATCAAGTTACGAATGTAAATAAGGATAATTTCAATGATTATTTCACAACTAATGGGACTGCTACCTATGATCAAAAATCAGGGGTTGTCACATTAACACCTGACCAAAATAATAAAATTGGTAATTTCACACTGAATGAAAAAATTGATTTGAGCCAAGACTTTACTCTTAAAGGTGGAGTCAATCTAGGAAATAAAACGCAGAGTAAAGGTGGAGCCGATGGAATGGGCTTTGCTTTCCATAACGGAAATACTGGTGATCTCGGTAATGCCGGTGGCAATATGGGTATTGGCGGTTTGCAAAATGCTCTTGGATTCAAACTTGATACTTATCATAATAACTATCAGGCACCTAATAGTTCCCAAAATAATGCAGAGATAGATTACAATAATTCAAATGATTTTGGTTGGGCTGCCGATCCGACCAATTCGACTCAATTTGGCGCTTTCGTGACAACATCTAATCAAAATATCATTGCCAAAAATAAAAAACCGGCTCAAAGATGGTGGGCTGAAACTGATGCCAAATCAGTTAAGGCTTTAAGTGCTAGTGATTTGGACAACAAATTTCATGACTTTACAATTGCGTATACAGCCGACAATCGGGAAATAAAAATTAGTTATGCTGATAATAGTAAAGGTACCTTAGTATGGAATAGCGCAGTGCCCACATCTTATGGTGATTCATTAGCCTTGAGTGTTACTTCATCAACTGGTGGCAATAAAAATAAGCATCAATTTAGACTGGACAGTTTGGAGTTCACTAAGGCTGCATCAGTAAATGTTAGACATATCGATTACTTTACAGGTAAGGATTTGGTTGAAGACACAGTCAGCTACCCTAATGGCGCCTCCGTTGGAGGGACCTATCAAACAGCTGTTAAAGATATTCCTGGGTATTATTATGTGGGATTAAATGGAACAACAGCAACAATAACTGCTCAAGGACAAAGTGTTTCCCTTCCTATTAAAGTAATGGATCTAGTACAGACCAAACTACTTGGAGTGTAAGTAATAACGGCTCGTTTGAAGAAGTTGTAAACCCAGCAATTGATGGTTATAAAATTCAAAGTGTTGAAGAAAATGGTGTTTCACAAACTGACTTGACAGCAGTTGAATCCAAAGAAACTTTCTTTGGCGATAAGGATAAAGAAATTACTGTTTATTATGTAAAGGATAACGATGCTTCAGTTCAAGTTCGTCATATTGATTATTTCACTGGAAAAGATATTGCAACTGATAATACTCTGACTTATTCAAATGGAGCAATTGTTGGTAGCACTTATACTACTAACCCAATGAATGTTAATGGATATAAATATGTGGCTTTGAATGGTCAAACTATAGACGTTAAAGGAACAAAAATTCCTATTAATGTTAAGGGTGTAGAGTCTAGTTTGCCTGCTAGTGGTGATTTAATAAAGGGCCACAACGGGACTGTAACTTATGTATATGTTCCAACAGATTTTCAAATTATCAAATCTCCCGTTAATGAGACAATTCATTATGTAGAAGAAGGAACAAATCTACCATTAGCCAGTGATTATCAGGCTGATCCAATTATATTTGTTCAAGTAACTCGAAATGGTAAATCAGTAGTGATGTACCATAATGAAAATGATGGCTTATCAATGGATGATCCTAATGCTTGGCATAATGCAGACAATCAAAATGCTAATTTCAAGGAAGTTAGGAATCCAGAAATTGCAGGTTATCATGTTGTCAAAAATGATGCTAATTCTGATTTGGATAAAGTTGAAATGAAATCAACAAATTATCAAGGTACCGATCAGGAATATACAGTTTATTATGCAAGGGATGTTGATGCTTTAGTCAATGTTAGACATATTGATTACTTTACAGGTAAGGATATTGTATCGGATAATACTTTAACGTATCCAAATGGTGCTCATTCAGGCGAAAATTACACATCAAATTCAATGGATATTCCAGGTTATAAATATATTGGATTAAATGGATCTAGTGTAACCGTGAACTTGAATGGACAAACGATGACACTTCCTATCAATGTTAAAAACGAGAAAATAAGTATTCCTGCTGCAGGAACCCTAACTAAGGGTGATAATGGAACTGTTATTTATGTTTATCTACCAACTTTGGATAGTATCAAGACAAGTACTGTCAACGAAACAATCCATTATGTTGATTATGATACTAATGAACCAGTCGCCACTGATCATGTAGCAAATAAGATTACTTTTGTTCAAGCAACTAAAGGTGATAAAACAGTTACTTTTTATCACAATGGCAATAACGGAAGTTTGAAAGATCCTAAAAATTGGAACATTAGTAATACTGGTATCTTTAATGAGGTCAAGAATCCTGAAATTGATGGTTACAAGATTTATAGAGTTCAAGGCCAAGCTGATTTGGAAAAAGTTGAAGCTAAGTTGACTGAATTTGGCGGCAAAGATCAGGACTATACGGTTTATTATGTAAAAGATACCGACGCCATGGTTAGAGTAAGACATATTGATTACTTTACGGGTGAAGATATAGTTGATGATACTACTTTGACTTATCCTAACGGAGCTAGTCAAGGCAATGAATATTCATCTACAAAGGAAAATATTCCAAATTATACCTATATTGGATTAAATGGTTCTAAACCTGAAATAAGTTTAGCTGGACTCAATCTACCAGCAACTATTTATGCAAAAAATAATCGTGAAGTTAGTTTATCAAGTAAAGGAACTTTAAATAAGATAGGTGATAATGGAACAATCATCTATGCTTATGTGCCAACACCTTCGGGAATCAGTTATGGAGCACATACAGTTAGAGAAACAATTCATTATGTAGAAATTGGAACAAATGATACTTTGCATGCAGATTATATCTCCCCATCAATCATCTTTGTTAATGGAAGTGCAAATGATAGATCTGCACAACTTTACCATAATAATGCTGATGGCCCAGTGACTGACACTGATAGTTGGTACTACGTTGGATCAAAACTTTCAAGAGCCTTGATTAATAGTGGTGTACCACAATTTTCAGAAGTACCAAATCCAGAGATTGCTGGTTATCACGTTGTTTTAGTTGATAAGAATGAAGTTGATCCTGATAACTTGGATAGTGTTGAGGATAAAGTTACTGACCCTGAAAAGACCGATGCTGATCATGAATACACTGTTTATTATGCAAAGGATAAGGAAGAACCAGGCAATCCAGAAGAACCGGGTAATCCCGAAGAGCCAAGCAATCCAGAAGAACCAATTAACCCCGAGGAACCGGGTAATCCAGAGGAGCCAAGTAACCCTGAAGAACCAAGCAATCCGGGAGAATCAGTCAACCCAGAGGAATCAATCGATTCTGAGGATCATGGCGATTCGAATGAAACAAGCAACTCTGAAAATACACTTGTTTCGCTAAATCCTGACGAAAATAGCGGAAATGGTACTACCAATGTATTAAACAATGTTGTAAAGAAAGAAGTAGGAAGTCTTCCACAAACAGGAAATAAGAAGAATTCTTGGCTATCATATTTGGGGGCCGCACTATTATTCTTCGTTCCAGCTATTTTAAAAAAACGTATTTAAATGTGTTAGTAGTCAAAGGTTAATTTAAAAAAATAGTATTCAAATTCAAATTAATAATAAGTGTTCATATTGATCAATGATTGGAAAGATTCCAATATAGGTCAGTATGGACATTTTTTTATTGAAATAGAATCTAATTTAATTGAGGTAAGGGCCATTTAAAAACTGAAATAGGTACAGAATTGCCGTATTTGAGACATTTTTCTTAATATGTTTCTGAAAATCAGTAGTTTTAGTTTATATTTTTTCACAATTTGATTTACAATTAATATATCTACTTTTTTGGAGGATGTTATGTTAGATAAAAAGATTTATGACGAAATATTTTCACGTTCATTTACTATTCCTATTAGGGTTGTTTTTTGGGACGGGAAAGAAAAGAATTATGGACCAGAGGGAAAGTCTGATATAACTATTAAGTTTAATGACAAAGTTCCTATTTCTGAAGTTGTAAAACATGCTACCCTAACTTTAGGTGAAGCATATATGGATAAGAAAATTGAAATTGAAGGTTCAATCCAGAAACTGATTACTTCTGCTTACACTCAATCTGACAGTTTTATGTCCAGTTTAAAATTGAAAAAATACATTCCTAAGTTTAATCACTCAGAGGAGGGTAATAAGAAAGAAATTCAAGAACATTACGATATTGGTAATGATTTCTACAAATTGTGGCTTGATAAGACTATGACCTATTCATGTGCTTATTTCAGAACTCCAGAGGATACTTTGGAACAAGCTCAAATGAACAAAGTGCGTCATATTTTGAATAAGTTAAATACTAAACCCGGCGAAACAATTCTTGATATTGGTTGTGGTTGGGGAACAATGATGTTCACTGCAGCTAAAAAGTATGGTTTGAAAGCAAAAGGTGTTACATTAAGTCAAGAGCAATACAATTATGTAAATCAAAAGATTCAAGACGAGAATTTGAGTGACCAAATGGAAGTTATGCTTGAAGATTATCGTGAGGTTAATGAAAAATTCGATCATGTTGTTTCTGTTGGTATGTTCGAACATGTTGGTAAAGATAATCTACCTGGTTACTTTGAAACAGTTAAGAGTGTTTTGAAACCAAATGGTAATGCTCTAATTCATGGTATTACTGGTCAACATTATGGTGTTGGTGTTGATGCCTGGTTAGTTAAGTATATTTTCCCAGGTGGTTATATTCCCGATGTTAAAGAAAACGTTGGTCATATTTTAGATGCAGGACTTCAAATTGATGACTTAGAACCGCTTCGTCGTCATTATCAAAAGACTGTTGAAATTTGGGATCATAACTTTAATAAAGTTGTAGATCAAGTTGATAAAATGTACGGTGAAAGATTCGTTCGTATGTGGGACTTGTATCTACAAGCATGTGCTGCTTCCTTTGAAAGTGGCAATATTGATGTTATTCAATTTCTTTTGACAAATGGACCTAGTGGTACAGCAATGCCAATGACACGTGAATACATGACAGACTTAGATAAAAAGACTGCAGAATAGAGGTTAAAGTGACTTTACTTTCAAAGAGATTACAAGCCGTTTACCAAATGGTTGATAAAGATACAAGAGTGGCTGATATTGGATCAGATCATGCGTATTTACCAGTAGAATTGATAGAGGAAAAAGTTTGTCAATTTGCGATTGCTGGTGAAGTTGCACCTGGTCCTATGTCACGTTCCAAAGAAGACGTTGATAAGTTTGGATTGAGCAAACAAATTGATGTTCGTTTGGGTGATGGCCTAGCTGTTATTAAACCAGAAGATCAAATTGATACAGTTGTAATTGCTGGAATGGGTGGTATTTTGATTCAAAATATTCTCACACGAGCAACCACAGATCAGTTGTCCAATGTTAGGACGCTAATTTTACAACCTAATATTGGTGAACCGCTGGTACGTCATTGGTTAGTCGAAAATAATTTTGAAATTGTTGATGAAGATATTGTTGAAGAAGAACATCATGTTTATGAAATTATTAAAGCTAACAAAGTTGAACAAGCTAAGCCGCTGAATTCAGCCCAATTTTTAATGGGTCCCGTACTAATGACCAAGAAGACGCCAACCTTTATTGCCAAATGGCAACATAAACTTAATAGTTATCAAAAGGCCGTTGAGAATATGTCCCATGCAAAAAAGATTGATCAAGCCAAAATTGATTTAATGAACCAAGATATTAAATATATTGAGGAGATATTATAATGGTAGAAATTCAAGTTCAAGATATTATTAATCGAATTGAAGAATTTGCTCCATTGTCAATTAAAGAAGATGGTGATCCAACTGGTTTCCAAATCGGCAATCGTAAACAAACTGTTCATCGTCTTATGACGACACTAGATGTTCGTCCACAAGTTGTTAAAGAGGCTATTGATAAGAATGTTGACTTCATCTTAGCTCATCATCCAATTATGTTTCATCCGGCTCGCAATTTGGATTTAACCTCACCACAAAACCAAATGTACCGCGATTTGTTATCACATAACATTGCCGTACATGCTGTTCATACTAATCTTGATAAAGCTCATGGTGGAATGAATGACTGGTTAATGGAAGAGTTAGGTCTGAATAATATTAGTTATTTAAATGAAGATGACGATTATTCTTTGGGACGTATGGGTGAATTGAAAGAACCGATGGAACTAGTTGATTTTGCTAAAATGGTCCGTGATGCCTATCATGTTCCTAATCTTCGTTATGTTAAATCAGATCTAGGTCAAAAAGTTAAAAAAGTTGCCATAATTGGTGGCGATGCCGGAAAGTTTTATCCGGAAGTTATTAAAGCTGGTGCTGACACCTTCATTACTGGGGATGTTTATTATCATACTGCACATGATATGATGGCTAATGGGCTCAATGTTATCGATCCAGGACACCATATTGAAGCAATCTTTATTAAAGAAATGGCAAGTTTGTTAGAAGATTGGAAAAAATCTAATAAATGGGACCTAGATATAGTACAATCAGAAGTAGATACAGAACCATATAATTTCTTATAGGGAGAGTGTAGTAATGGCAATAAAATATGAAAAATTAATTCCTCGTTTCTTAGGATACGTTAAACAAAATACTCGTTCAGATGAAAATTCGACAACAATTCCTTCAACTGAAAGACAAACTGTTTTCTTGAAGAAATTGGCCACAGAATTGGAAGAAATTGGTCTGAAAGATGTAAAAATTCGTAAGGTTGATTCATATTTAACCGCCGAACTACCATCTAATCTTGATTATGATGTCCCAGTCTTGGGATTGATTTCTCACATTGATACAGCTGACTTTAATTCAGAAGATATCAAACCTAAAATCGTTGAAAATTACGATGGCAAGAGCGTTATTAAACTTGATGATGCTGGTGAATACACATTAGATCCAAAAGTATTTCCTTCATTGACGAAGTATGCTGGACAAACATTGATTACAACAAGTGGCGATACACTTCTAGGATCTGATGATAAATCAGGTGTTGCAGAAATTATTACAACTATGGAATATTTGATTGCCCATCCGGAAATCAAACACGGTAAGATTAAGATTGGCTTGGGACCTGATGAGGAAATCGGAACTGGTGCTAAGAATTTTGATGTTCCTGACTTTGGTGCTGATTTTGCATATACAGTTGATGGTGGCCCTGTTGGTCAATTGGAATACGAAACTTTCAGTGCTGCAGGTTTGAAAGTACATATTACTGGTAAAGATGTTCATCCTTCAGAAGCTAAGGGCATTATGATCAATTCATTGACTGTTGCTCGTGAGTTTGAAGACGCTTTGCCTGCTAGTGAAGTACCAGAACAAACTGATGGACGTCAAGGTTTCTTCCACTTACTAGAAGAAAACGGAACTGTTGATCATACTGATATGTCTTATATCATTCGTGATTTTGAACGTGATGGTTTGGAAGCTCGTAAAAATAAAGTTACTGAAATTGTTAAGCAATTGAACGACAAGTATGGTGAAGGAACTGTTAAGATCGACATGGGTGATCAATATTACAATATGATCGATGTTATCAAGAACCATATGGATGTTGTTAAGATTGCTGAAAAAGCAATGAAGAATTTAGACATTGAACCTGATGAAGCCCCTGTTCGTGGTGGTACTGATGGTTCAACTATTTCCTTTAAAGGTTTACCAACACCTAATTTGTTTGCTGGTGGCGAGAATATGCATGGACGTTTTGAATATGTGGCTGAAGAGTCAATGGAAAAAGCAGTTGATGTTGTTCTTGAAATTATCAAATTAAACAGTGAGAATAAAAAATAAATTAAATTTGACTCTAGCTGAAGGAAGAATCCTTTGCTAGAGCCTTTTTTGTGGTAAATACTTCATAATAATTTTGTTATGTAACCTTAAATTGATTTGAATTGACTATGATGGACAATAATGCTATCTTAACGGTAATAAATAATGGAGGAACCGCGTATGCTGTTCATTTAATAGGATTTTCATTAGAACATGGAAAAAATAGGTCTTGAACCTATCTTATTTTGTGTACCCTAATGCCTTGCGAATGGACGAAAGATACTTTTTCTCTTTTTGTGGTGCAGTGGGTAAACTGCACCCTTTTTTTCGCAAGTTTTAGAGTACCGTCACTTGTGAAGGGAATAAAAAATTGAATATTATTGAAAAATATGGTTTTACAGATGAAATCAAATCATCAGAGAATAATCTTGGAAAATTAATTTGGGCTCGTGTAACTAGCCAGCATCGAGACTTATATCAAATTGTAACTGACCGAGGTTTTTTGCAGGCTAAAATTTCGGGTAAAATGAATCATCAAATTGTTAATACAACTGAATATCCTGCTGTTGGCGATTGGGTATTAATTTCAGTAGAAGCTAACGCAACAGGAATTATTCGAAAACTTTGGCCACGTAAAAGTATTTTAGCCCGCGAGGCTTCAGGTAATGATAGTAGTGGTCAGGTTATTGCCAGTAATATCGATACAATTTTTATTTGTATGTCGTTGAATACCAATTTCAATCCCCGTAGAGTTGAACGTTATTTAACAATGGCTTGGGATAGTGGAGCTACTCCAGTAGTAGTATTGACTAAATCGGATTTATGTAATGATATTACTGCCAAATTACAAGAACTAGAAGACGTTTGTATGGGTGTTGATACAGTTGTTTGTTCATTTGAAATGAAAACAGGATTAGATGAACTATCAGCTTATATTAAGCCTCAAAAAACAGTTGCTTTCATTGGCTCGTCAGGAGTGGGTAAATCATCTTTGATCAATTGGCTTTTAGGAGATGCTGAATTAGAGACTAAAAAGGTTAGAAAAGGTGACGATAAGGGTCGACATACAACAACATCACGACAATTAATACTATTACCAAATGGAGGTATCGTTATTGATACTCCGGGTATGAGAGAATTACAATTATTTGTCGGTAATCTCTCTAAAACCTTTGAAGATATCACGCAATTGGCAAAAAAATGTCGTTTTCGTGATTGTAGTCATCAAAATGAACCTGGTTGTGCGGTAAAAGAAGCGGTAAAAGACGGACGTTTGGATGCTGACAGATTGAAGAGCTACCTTAAATTGCAACGTGAAATGTCCTATAGCAAAATGAATTCACGCCAATTAGAAAATGAAAAGATTAATCAGGCATTTGGCAGTAAAAAGGCCATGAAAAAATCGCGTCAACATATGCAACGAATTAAACGTCGTTAAAATTTCGAAAAATGGGACATCAATTTTGATGTTCCATTTTTTTGTGAAGAATAACAGCACACTTGTAAAATAATATGTTTTACGAAAACATAATAATAAAATAAAAAAATTATCATACCATCAACCAAAAGATGCATTAATAAAAACTTTACGCAAAAATAGAATTAAAAAATCCGGCAAATTCTATAATTAATCCGAACAGAAATTAAAAAGCCCAAAGCAATCACTTACAATGGTAGTAGCTAATTCCAACCAATATAGGGAGTGATTACTTTGGGTACATCTACTTTATCACGTTTTCAACGTGGCGCACTAGCACAACTGGTCAATGAGGGGAATAAATCTTACCAAGTAATGGCTGACGCCTTAGGCGTCACCAAAGCTACGATTAGCTATGAGTTGGACCGGGTTAAACCTTATGATCCAGAATTAGCTCAGCAAGATGCAGATCGCAAAAGGCGGAATTGCGGTCGTCGTTCGATGCTGACGGCAGCATTAGCGACTTTAATTACCAATCACTTACGATTAACCTGGTCACCAGAAACCATTGCGGCCGCTTATAACTTGAGCACTGCGTCAATTTATAATTGGCTTAATCGTGGCTGGCTCCCCTTCAAATTGACTGATCTACCCAATCGGAATGTCCGCCAGCACCGAGTGAGCGAAAATCGTGGGAAATTTACAAGTGGGACTTCCATCGAACAACGGCCAACAACTGTTAATCAACGGTTAGCTTTTGGTCATTGGGAAGTAGATACGGTGCTTTCTAGTCGAGGTGAGTCACGATCATGTCTGGTTACATTCGTAGAACGTAAGACCCGACTTCTATGGGCCATCAAAGCCCCTAATAGAACGGCTAAGGCTCTAAACACCGCCTTTGGCAAGTTTATGGGGGCCTTCGGTCCCCAAGTAAAATCCATTACTGTTGATCATGGTAAAGAGTTTGCCAATTATCAGGCCTTAGAACAGGATTATCAGATCAAAGTTTATTTTTGCCATCCATATTCACCATGGGAGCGAGGTTCCAATGAATATTTTAATAGACGGTTACGCTGGTTCTTCCCGAAAAAGACCAATTTTAGCCAAGTAACGACTGATGAGATCCTAGCAGCACTTGAACTAATTAATCAACGACCATTAAAAATACATCATCAACAGACTGCCATTGAAAGATTCCGGGCTTGTTCGGATTAAACTTGTAATTTGCCTTTATAAAACTTATTTTTAGGGGAGAATATGTTGATAAAAAAACAATTGTTATATGCGACCTTGTTTGCTTCTAGCTGCCTTTTTTCAACCACGGTCGTTAAGGCTGATGAAGACACCAGTAGTCAACAACAAGCAATAACAACACAAGCAAGTACTCAGATAAACACAACAGATAATGTTTCTGAGAGCAATAAGAATTCGGTTTGGATTCAAATTCCTGAGAGTTCAAATGAAGAAGCTGTTCAAGATAATACAGTTAATCAAAATGGAGATAACACTTCTGTAACAACATCGGATAATTCGAATGATGTTCAGTCTCCAGCTACTACTCAAGATAATCAGTCAACTCAGGCCGTTCAAGAAGCCCAATCGACTTATCATGATGAAGCTGTAAATGGTGTATTTACCATTGGTAATAGTGTCGTAAATTTGCATGATAATAATGATCGGCCAATTACGAACCGTTACTTAGGTCCAAATACTGCATGGCGTGCCGATTATCGTCGTACTTATAAGGACAAAGTTTATTACCGAGTTGCCACTACTGAATATGTAGATTCAACAATGGGAACTTACCGTGACTATGCTCAACCATATGACGGTGTTGCCACAGTTGTCTATAAGAGTGGTGCCAGTGTTCATGATTTCCAAGGCTTTGGTGATAAAGCAGTTTACTTGGGAAATAATTTGCCAACCGGTAGTAGTTGGAAAGTTAATAGTCGTGCTCAAATCGGTGGTAAGGATTGGTATCAAGTTGGAAGCAATACTTGGGTGCCACAAGATTATGTTGTCCTTAGTCAAGGTCAGTATCAAGATGCTAAATGGATTTCAGGAGTTCCTTTGATTGCTCAAAGACCTGAATTACCAAATGGTTGTGAAATTACTGCTGTAACAATGATGTTGCAATATGCCGGAGCCAAAGTTAACAAGATGCAAATGGCTAGGGAAATGCCTCGTAGTAGTGATCCTAATTATGGTTATATTGGTCAACCTTGGGATGGAACTGGAATTACAATTTTTCCACCAGCTTTGATGAATTTGGTCGAAAAGTATGCAGGTACAGCCAAGAATTTGACTGGTCAAAATTTCAATGCTATCAAGTATCAAATTAATATCGGTCATCCGATTGTGACATGGAATACACTATATGGATTTCCATATCATGCTTTAGTTGTGACAGGCTATGACAAGAATTATGTCTATTACAACGATTGCTGGACTAATCAAACTCTCCAAATGGGGATTAATCAATTTATCAATAATTGGAACACGCAAAAAAGACGTGCAATAAGTTATTAAGGGGAAAGAAAAAATGAATAAAAAGTTTCAATTTGCTTTTGTTTGTGGTGTAGCCTTGGCTGCAGTTACTTTATCACAACAAAGTGTTAAAGCTGACACAATAACAGATAACGATGCTCAAACAACTGAACAAGTTGCTAAATCACAAGCTGTTTCACAATCACAAACAACAGATCAAACTCAAAACCAAGAACAAGTATCTGATGATACTCAAGTTCAAGCAGATCAAAATAATCAACGAGTTACTCAAACTGAACAAACAACTAACGATGATGATGATGCTCAAACTCAAAATATTGATACTCAACAAACTGCTCAAGATGCATCAACTCAAGCAACAACACAAGCTAATTCCACAGCAAGTAATATCACACAATTAAAGGGAATCGTTGACACAAAAGGATTCACACAACTTTACACTCAAGATGGTACTGCTATTTCTAACCGCGTACTAGGTGGAAATACTGCCTGGTTGACAGATCAAAAGTTAGTCTACAATGGTCAAACTTTCTACCGTGTTGCTACAAACGAATATGCTAATGCCGACAACGTTATTTTGACATATGGACATCAAAAGAGTGGTGTAGTTCGTGTTAAATCATGGGGAGCTGCAAGTTATTCTCGTAACGAAGCAGGATTTTACAAGAACGGTCAAGCCAATTATGCTGCTAACTCAGTTTGGAAATACAATCGTACAGATAATGCTAACGGTAGAACTTACTACCAAATTGGTAATGATATTTGGTTGAACAGTGATGATTCAGCTGTAGGAGCCGCATATCAAAATCCAAGTGGTTGGTTACAAATTCAAAATAGTCAAATCAAACCTAGTGGTGGTTCTGTTGGTTATGACTTATATAACGGCGTTGAAGGTGTCAAAGTTTGGTTAGTCAGAAGATACTTTGGTTACTCAAATGCACATACAATTTATGATGGATCAGTTGCTTCAAGTGTTAGATCACTCCAATCAAGAAAAGGTCTATCTGTAACGGGTGTCGTTAATTTAGCAACATGGAAAGCTATGGGCTATTCAGAAGCTGATTGGTATGGTATCGATTCTTACGTAGCACCACTTCAAACAAATATTACAAGTACGCGTTCACAACACATTGAAGCCATGATCAACCAAGCAAACAAGTATCTTGGTAAGACATGGATTTCTGGTGCCGGAAGTATGCCTGCTTATGGTGTTGATTGTTCAGGATTAGTTACACAAGTACTTTATGCGTCAGGTATTGATTCAGCACCAATTTCAAACATTCAACATGCACAACCAGGTCATGAATGGAACAGTCGTGATTACTGGTCAGATTCAAGAATTCCACATATTAACTTTAATGACCGTCAAAGAGGAGATTTGATTTTCTTCACTGACCCATCAACAGGAATTATCTGGCACGTTGGTATTTTATTGAACCGTGACACAATGATTGAATCATGGCCATATGCCGTTCAAGTACATTCAATTTACGGTAATCGTGGAAATATCGCTGGTGTTAAGAGATTATTTGCATAATTAAAAATAGTATATATGAGTTGTGCGATACTAAGAGCACAGCTCTTTTTTATGAAATGGTTTATATCTTTTAATGTAAAGAAATTGCAAAACCTTGTTATTTCGCCAAAATTTGTTAAAGTAAAAATATTGAGATAACTATGTATAGTTATCTATAGTAAAAGAGCATGGCCAATTCCATGTACAAAATAAAGGAGAAATTATTATGCCTCTAGTGCACATTGATCTTATTGAAGGCCGTAGTCCTGAGCAATTAAAGGGTATGGTTAAAGATGTTACTGACGCCATTGTTAAAAATACTGGTGCTCCTGCAGAACATGTTCATGTCGTTTTGAATGAAATGGCTAAAGAACACTACGCTGTTGGTGGAATTTTAAAGAGTGACGAAAACTAAAAGCCGAAAGGCTTTTTTTAATTTGGAGGTAAAATGTTAGAATCAGTTTTTCCGAATAAGGACCTTACAAAGCAGCAACAAGCGATTTTCGATCAAATACTATCATTCACTAATCAAGGATTGAAAAGTCCTCAGAAGTCTATTTTTCAACTAAATGGGGATGCTGGAACGGGTAAGAGTGTTATTTTAACGCAACTATTCTTAAATATTGAAACATTAGCGAAACAGAACAAGACGGATAATTACTTTCTAGTTAATCATCCCGAGCTATTAAAGGTTTATCAAGAAAATGCTGGTGAATTTGATCAGCTACGCAAAAATCGTTTTCTTAGGCCGACAACTTTCATCAATCGGATGCATAAGAATCAGCAACAGGCCGACGTAGTAGTAATTGATGAAGCTCATTTACTATTAAGTGAGAGTGATAACTACAATAATTTCACGCAAAAGAATCAATTATCAGAGATTATCAAATTGAGTAAAGTTGTAATCTTAGTTTTTGATGCTCATCAAGTTTTGAAATTAAAAAGTTATTGGTCAGATAACTTTTTAAAACAAATCATTCCGAATCAAGTCAACTTTGAGAGTGCAACCTTAACAACACAAATGCGTATGCAGGCACCGCAAAAAGTTTTACAGTGGATCAATGATTTAACCGATAATTTACAAATCACACCTTTAGAGCAAGAAAATACGGACTACCTATCAATGAATAGTACTTATGATTTTCGAGTTTATCACGATGCCGAAAAGATGTATCAAGCTTTAAAGACAAAGAATAAAGAAGTAGGAGAGTCACGAATTGTGGCAACCGCTGATTATCCATCGACTTTGGATGGTAAGAAACATTACGTTAATGAAGGTGAATTTCATTTGCCATGGGATCAGTATAATTATTCCAATACCACTTGGGCTCAAAAGCCAGAAACAATTAATGAAATTGGTTCGATTTATACTGTTCAAGGATTCGATTTAAATTATGTGGCGGTGATTATTGGACCGTCAATCGCCTATGATAAAAATAATCGTATCAAGATAGATATCGATAAGTATGAGGATCAGGAAGCCTTCAAGAAACGACATGATAACGATATTGTTAATTTGAATGACGTTAAGAAAAGGATTATTTTGAATTCGATGAATGTTCTGTTAAAACGTGGTGTAAAGGGATGTTTTGTTTATTTTCATGATTCAAGAATATTTGATCAATTGAAAAAATAGAATATATAAAAAGCCGGCAGTCAAATGATTGTCGGCTTTTTAAGGGTAAACTACAAATATTGCATTATTGATGTAGTTTAATATATTCCAAAATAGTCTTTTTTTCGTCTTTAGTTGCTTCGTAGTCGCCTGACTTCAAGTTATGAACACGTTCAACTGAAAGATGACTTTCGAATGCAAATTGTGTATCATTCATATCTTTATCTTTTTCATACTGAATTATCATTTCAGCAATATTTGGTTTATCCATGAAACTACCTCCAATAAGTTTGTTTAAAACTTAAATCTAAAAGATTGCCCATCTAGTAAATGGCCAATAACGCCACTTAACTTCACCAATGACACTCTTTTTACTAATGAAACCAATAATACGACTGTCCTTTGAAACAGTTCGATGATCTCCCATAACAAAGTAAGTTCCAGCAGGGACCTTATTAGTCTTCTCAACTTTTTTTAGATAAGAATTGCTGTAACGTGTCTTATATTCGGGTGAATTCTTAGCTAGAGAACTTAAAGTAAAATCGTAGGTATAACTATAAGGTTTACCAGCATATAAACTAGTATCAGGTTCCTTTAATTTAGAACCAGCTTTGAGGAAGTCCTCCTTGTATAGTTTACCATTAATATACATTTTGTTGTTCTTAGAAACCACTGTGTCCCCAGGCAAACCGATCACTCGTTTGATATAAAATGAACCGGCTTCGTCTGGAGCTTTCAAGACGATAACATCACCACGTGAGATAGTTGAATGTCTAGCAGCGATTACTTTATCCCCATTTTCAAAGGTCGGTTGCATCGATGGTCCTGTTACCTTGTCATTAGAAAGGATGTACTTAAACCCTAAAAAGAAAATAGCATAGATTGCAAGTGTCATAGCAATAGTTTGTAACCAGAACTTCCAACCTGACTCTTCTTCCTTTTGAGGCCGACGTCTTCTATTATTTTCTGCCATGTTTCACCTCTTATATGTACTAACTAAGATATTACACTTTTTCGTAATTATTGGAAATAAATGTATTATTCTAACTAAAAATTTTAATATTATTTAACTTTTTCATGACAATTATAGCTTTATGTTGCATAACGATTCTAGTAAACTATTAGCGGTATATTATAAATATCGGATCAGTTGGGAGAAAAAATGGATTATATTGATAAATTAAAACAAGACGTGGCGTTATTGCCTAATGGAATGAGATTCAATGTCAAAATTAGATTTATAGAACGTGTTTTTGACACTTTGTCGCAGCAACAATTGCCTAAATATCATTTTCCCCAATTGGAGTTGAGCGAAGATGAAATCACAGACTGCTTACGTCAAAACATGGACATTAAAGAAGCCGACTTTGAGGCTCTTTTGAAAAATTTAGAAACATTTGACCACGATCTTGGTGAATTTCGTACACAACTACAGAATAAGTTTGGTTATTGGGCAACGATCACTCAGGATTTCGTTAAAGAATTAATTACTGAATTTCCAGAACAGAACTTTTTGGAATTAATGGCTGGTAATGGTTATTTATCAAAAGAGTTACGTAATTTGAATGTAGAAACATACTGCACGGACAATTTAAGTTGGGCTAGTCATAATCAAACTGGCAAAAATCTATTAACAAGAGTTGAATCAATGGATGCTTTGCAGGCTTTAAACGAGTATGGTAGTAAAGTTAATAATGTCATTCTGGCTTGGAGTCCTGATCGTGAAGATATTGATGTTAAAGTTTTAAGAAAGGTTCGTGAGATGGACGTAAACTTTTTAGTTATTGGTGAAAAATCCGGTGCTACCAATAGCAAGGAATTCTGGAGTACGGCCAAATTAATTGATGATCCTCGAATTGATCGAATCAATCAGTTCTATTCACGTTATGATTTAGTTCACGATCAACTTTATCTAGTCAAATAGGGTAGAATAAGATACAAGATAAAATAATAGGTGAATATTTATGAAAAAGGTAATATCAAGTATTGTTATTTTTCTGATAGTTCTGCTAACCGGAGTTGCTATCTCAAAAAGTGATTCAATCAAGTACAACAATACAATGAACCGATTAGGTATGAGTGAACAAGCCATTGTTTTGCATACCAAATCTAAAAAAAATTTAGTCACAGCAGTTCAAGAATTGAGCAAGAAGAAGAAGGTTTCATCTTATCAACTGATCTTCTTTGAAAAAAGCAACAGTGATTTGGGATATATATACGGGCATAATAAGATCAATAAATTACCAATAACTTCGGGACGTTATTTTTCCCAAGATGATTTCATCTCGCAAATTCCATTTGCGGTACAAGGTAAGTCTTCCCAATTAGAATCCTACAAACCTCAGGGCCAAGCCTACATTCAAATGGGTGATCGCTATATTTCAGTTATTGGTAATATCGGTTTTGACGGTGCGGATATTCTAAACGGTCAAACATTGATCTCATTATCACCAAATCAACCAAAATCGAAATTACATCTGAATCAGGTAACGACAGTTCTAGATGGTAATGCTCTTTCAAATAAAGAGAGTTTGTCGAAAATTAAGAGTGTCCTACATGCTAAGTCATCCCATAAGTATGTACCCCAGACAGATGATTTTACTAATGCCGAAACGGTTAATAATGGTGAGATGTATCTAGTGGGAATTGTTTTACTATTCGTTTTGATCGTAATTGTTGACTTCTATATCTTAGTTCCTCTGAAATATGATCTGTCTAGATCACATTTAACGGGAGACTTGAAGAACAATTACCAAAATGGTTTAATGATTCGTTACTTAATTTATACATTAGTTCCTTTTATTGCTGGTTATGCTGCAGTTAATTGGACAATTGCTATTATCAGTCACAATACATTTAATATGTTCATATTAGTTTCTGTGTTAATTACTATCCTAATAGGAATGTCGCAAATAATTTTTACCAAAAAACGGAGTGAATAGTTTAATGAAAGTCGATTTGAGTCCTGACTTTAAAGAAAAATATCGTAATTTAATGGGAGAGCGTGCTGATAAGCTATTTGATGCTATTCAACAAGATAGCCAAGAGGCTTTTCGGCTTAATCCGCTTAAACCTAATTTTAAAAATGTTTCTTATTCTCTAAATCAACCAATTGAATATAGCAATATTGGCTATTTTGGTGAGATAAATGGTAATTCAATTGATCATTTATCTGGCTATGTTTACAGTCAAGAACCAAGTGCCATGTATGTTACGGAAATTCTTGATCCGCAAGAAAATGAAAAGATTCTGGATCTCTGTGCAGCACCTGGCAGTAAAACTACTTATATTGCTTCAAAAATGGCTTCTAAGGGCCTTTTGGTAAGTAATGAGATAAATACTAAGCGTGTTAAGGTGTTGTCTTCTAATATTGAAAGAATGGGAATCTCTAACACTGTTGTCACTAATAATTCTCCTAAGGACTTTGAAAAGAAGTTTGGACAATTTTTTGATAAGATCTTGGTAGATGCACCTTGTTCAGGCGAAGGAATGTTTCGTAAAGATCCCGAATCGGTTAAGTACTGGTCCTTAGACTATGTAGAACAGTGTGCTAATCGTCAGCAACATATCCTCGATTCGGCGTACAAATTATTAAACAACGGTGGCTCATTAGTATATTCAACATGCACCTTCTCACCGGAGGAAAATGAACAAAATGTCGATTGGTTCTTAAAGAAATATCCAGACATGCATCTGGTAGATGTTAGGAAGTATTCTGGAATGGAAGATGCTAAACCAGAGTGGGGAAATGACAATCCTGAATTGTCTAAAGCTTTACGAATGTTCCCTGATCAATTCAATGGTGAAGGCCATTTCATGTGCAAAATGGTTAAAGATGGAGACATTGAAGAACCTAAGGAACGTCAAATCAACAACAATTTAAAAAAAGACGATCTCAAGTTTGTTCAAAAATTTGCCAAAACTAATTTAACTACTTTGATTGACAAGAACTGGTTACGCATCAGTGATTTCTTATATCAAGCAGCTAGTTTAGATAGTCGTTTTAAAGGATTACATATCTTGAGAAACGGTTTAAAACTAGGAGAATTCAAAAAAAATAGGTTTGAGCCCGATATCGCTTGGATATTGGCACTCAAACCTGAAATGTTAAAAACTGTTTTTGAATTAGATGATGATCAATTTGAAAAATATCTCCATGGTGAATCGATCATTTTAAAAGAACGTCCTGATTTCGATAATAAATGGATTGGTTTGTCTTATCAAGGTAAACTCTTCAGTTGGGGACGTTACAGCAATTCCCAAATAAAAAACGTCTATCCTAAAGGATTAAGACGGTAAAATAATATTACGTTGTTTAGCATAATTTATTAAGTTTCCATCAAAGATGATGGGAGCTTTTTTTATATCCGCAATTGATTTAGCACCGATAGCAGCCATAATTAAGCGCAACTGTTTAACGAATTCATCAAAGAAGATTTCCGTTTCACTTAAAGAATACTTTTGTAAGTGGTGTAAGACTAATCCGGACATACCAACAGCACTGGCACCCATACGAATTGCTTTGATGACATCCATTGGTGTTCTAATGCCACCAGAAGCAAAAATAGTCATTTTATTTTGGTAGGGAATAGACTCCAAAAGTGACTCCACAGTTGAAAGCGAGAATCTATCTAAATAAGTCAGATCCAATTCATGATTGCGAGCACTCTCAATTTGAGCAAAGTCAGTTCCACCGAAGCCTGAGATGTCCACGTATTTAACGCCAACTTTATAAAGGTCGGCTAGATTATCTTTTGACATTCCAAAACCGACTTCTTTAACAATTACGGGTACATCGACTGAGGCAACAATTTGTTTGATATTATCCAACCACATGAATTCTTTATCACCTTCAGGCATTGCTAATTCCTGTAGGACATTCAGATGAACTTGTAGAGCACTAGCTTTTATCAGATCGATAGCTGTTTGGGCTTGTTGGGCATTAACCTTGGCAGAAACATTGGCAATTACAAATCCTTCCGGATTGTTATCCCGCAGAACGGAGAAAGAATTTTTAGTTTCTTCAGGTAAACGAAGATAGACCCCCATTGAACCGCTAGACACGGGGATATTTAGCTTATTCGCTAGTTGGGATAGTTCAGCATTAAATCTGGTCGATTGTTTGGATCCACCAGTAATTGCGTTGAAGTATATAGGTAAAGCCATTTTTCGATTTATAAATTGAGTTGAAAGATCAATCTGTTTCAAATTCAATTCAGGTAAGGCATTATGTAATAACCTAACACCATCAAAATCAGCAAAAGCCTCGTCTGTGAAGTATTTTTCAGCTAAGAAAAGATGTTCAACTTTACGTTGAATTTGGGCATCTTGTTTAGGCATGAGCAATTATTTCTCCGATTTTTAAAGTAAGAGGGGTGATTCCAACTTTTTGCCACTCTTTTTTCAATTCGGCGACATTTAAGTTCTTATCACTTAAGACAATTCCACAATCGCCACCACCGGCACCAGAAGTTTTAGCAGAACCGCCGAGTTTTTCAGCAATATCACAAAGATCGGTTAATAAATCGGTTTCAATGTGAACGTCACTAAATTCAGCTAGATCATCTAGCAAAGAACGATACTTGCTAAACATCTTTTTGATTAAAGCCGAATCATTGTTTTTAAAACCTTTAATTAATTGTTCAACATTTTTACGACTTTCTTGCAAGAAGTGTTGATACTTTTTAACTTTTTGAGCTTTGGTCAAGGCGATACGGTCAACTAAGATAGAAGTTGACGCTGGAGAACCAGTCCAACCGACTGTTAATTCAAGGTCTTCAGGTAATTCTAAACTTTGAATCTTTAGTTGGGGCCAATCTAAGGATAAAATTTCAGTAATACTGTGATTGCGAATCATGTTAAAGATCCAGTTTCGGTCAGGAGAGTAATAGGCTACAATGCCACCAAAGGCACTAGCAGCAATATCTCCCAAACTTCCATTTCCTTGAACTGATAAGTGTGAAATAGCAGCAATTTTGTAAATATCCATCGCTGACAGATCTAAATGATAAAAGTCGCCTAAAGTTTTAACTACGGCAACGGTGACGGCTGCCGATGAGCCTAGACCATATTTTTTACCATCTTGGGAATCGAGTTCACTTGTAACTAGTAAGTCATAGTAATTCAATTTTTTACCACGTTCTAGGGCGTATTTTTCAATGAACTTAATGGCTGCCAGAATGTATTGGAGTTGACTTTCAGAATCATCAAAGACTAGTTCAGTTCCTTGACGGTTCCAGTGAATGAGTTCCTTATTTAAGTTTTTTGACTGGATAGTTCCACCATTTTGAGTCTTATTAACGGTAACGGTGACGTATTTATTTACTGATGTAAGAACTGCGGGGAATCCTGTTTCAACAACAGCGTATTCTCCAGCTAAATATAATTTTCCAGGTGCTTTTCCTGTAGACAAAATATCATACCTTTCAATTTATATCAGATGTATTGGATGCCACTACCGATATTAGCAACAACGCAAGATACATTGGATAATTGTTCCTCAATGTATTTTTGAACCTTAGTAATCGATTCATTAGTACATATAATTTTAACATTTGGACCGGCATCAATTGTAGCATATGCGAGGATGCCTTTTTGACGTAATTCTTGAATTATTTGAAAAATTCGAATCGTCTCTGGTTCGAAATATGTAAATGAAGGATTAGCTGAAAGCGTTAAAGCATGCATGCTCATAGCGTTGTGTTCGGCAATTTCTCCAATCCTTTGGATATCTTTTTTAGCAATCGCTTGCTTAATTTCTTTTATCTCTGAAGCCACTAGTGTAACCCAATTTGGGTAAAAAGGGGAGGTTTTTACGCTATTTTCCATCCCTACGGTAGAAGAAATTTTTTTACTACCCTTATTAATAACCACAGATAATAACGTTAAATCAATTTGAGGATTTTCGTCAATAGGTGCAGCAAAAGAAGTTTCATTACTGTCTCCAGCAATCCATTCAACAAAACCACCATAGATTGAACGGCTAGCGGAACCGGACCCATTGCGAGCTAAAATTGAAAGTTCTCTTTTATTCAAGTTTAATTGCTTTGTTTCATTGATAGCCGCCGCTAACGCTGCAAAACCTGAAGCTGAAGAGGCAAAACCAGCTGAAGTGGGAACATGATTAACTGTGTCCACGATAAAATGATCATCAAAACTATAGAATTGACGAACCGTATCTAAGTATTTGAGAATTCGCTTGTTCTGAGTCTGATCCAACAGTTTATGGTTCAAATAAACTGTATCATGATGGTCATTAACTATTGTTACTTTGGTATCGGTATAAAATCGGTCAAGTGTTAGTGAAAGACTATTAGTACACGGTAATTTCAGGATTTGATTCTTTTTACCCCAATATTTGATTAAAGCAATATTTGTAAAAGCACGTGCTGTTCTAACCAATGTCTTCATCCTCCGCATAAATTGATAATGGTTGAATCCAGGTTTGTTCAGCTCCAGATTTGATCAATGCTTTTTGAATCATTTGAGCACTTTTCAAGTTTCTAGCTAAACAGATGATACAACCACCACGACCACCGCCAGTAATTTTACTACCTAAAGCCCCAGCGTGGTTAGCAGCTTCAATTAATTTGTCTGTTTTGGGAATAGCTAGATTCAATTTAGTTAAAGCTTCATTGGCCAGAGTAAAGACCAAACCTAATTTTTTGAGATTACCTTTAATAAGGTAATTACTAGCTTGAGTGGCATAATCACCTAATTGTTGTAGGTAAGCTCCAATTTTCTTAGGATCTTGATCGTACATTTTTCTGACATCAGCAACAGTTTCTTTAGTACGACCTTTAACACCAGAATCTGCAATAACGATGAATCCCTCAGAATTAAAATTAAAGTGTTCAGGTTCTACATCTTTACCAAATTTAATCGGATCATCTGAACTAACTGTCAAAGCATCCAAACCACTAGCTTTACCATGAGTAATAGTTTCCGATTTATTGACGTAATCTAATAATAGATTATGATTTAAATCTTTTTTAAAAAAATCGAAAAAGGCACGTGTAATTGCGGCCACAATCGCAGCTGAAGAACCCATACCACGTTCGATTGGTAATCCACTATCGATGTTGATCGTATAATTCAAATGTTCTTTGTTTAACTCAGAATCTAATAAGTTGATTAAATACTTTACGCCTGACAATGAATCAGGAATCTTATCTATTTTCCCTGCATAGTACTTTGAAATTAAAGAATTTTCTTTACTTTGTTGCATTTTGACGATCACGGGGGTACTCAACAAAGGGATTGCAAAAGCAGGGTAGCCATAAACTACCGCATGTTCTCCCATTATGATCGTTTTCCCATGACTTTTTCCTATTCCTTTAAGCACATGCTCACCTCAATTTCTCTAAGTCTTTATTTTATACATCTATTGATGCGATTTCCACTTTCAAACGACCAACTATGATAGAATTTTTTCGGGTGATGAATAATGACATTAAATTTCGTACTAGGTAAAAACCAATTTGATCATCATAAAAAGATGATGGAATTGTTCCAAGAGGATTATACCAAGGATCCAACGGGACAATTCTTCTTTTTAGTACCGAATCACATAAAATTTGAATCAGAAGTTAATATTTTAAAATACTTTCAAAAAGATAATGATTCATTAATTGCAACTAACAACGTCCAAACCTTTTCATTCTCACGATTGGCTTGGTATTTTTTGCGTGACAGTAGCGATTATAATTTAGAAACCTTAACACAAACTAAATCAGCTATGCTATTGAAGAATATTGTTCAAGAACATAAGTCTGAATTAAAAATATTTGCTGGGATGATTGATAAACCAGGATTTATTGACCAGATGATTTCCCAATTTAATGAATTCATGAATGGACAAGTTCAGCCAGATGATATTGATCTAGCTTTGAACTCGGAACAACAGGGGATTTTTGTCGATAAAATTAAAGAATTGAATCTTATGTACGGAGCTTATTTAGAACAAATTCAAAACTACAATACAAATGATTTTCAATTGAATTCATTAGCTGATTTTTTGAATACCAAGATAGGGACGTCCCATTATTATTTCTATATCGAAGGTTTTTCATCTTTCACAGCAACAGAATCCAATTTGGTTAAATCAATGTTGGTTAATAGCGGTAGTTTGAATATTTCATTGGTACTAGACCAACCAGTTTTTGATTCTACCGATGAATCGGACTTTTTTTTCCGCCCAGCTGCAACTTACCAACAACTCCATGACATGGCTAAGCAGAATCGTATTGTAACCAGAAACTACTTTGCCGATGAAAAGAGAATCAGCCTTGATTTGAGTAAATTGGAGGACTACTGGATTGAATCTAACATTGGTGGTATCAAAAAGAGCGGTTTAGATAGTCAAAATTCCGTTCAAATTTGGAAATGTACTGATAAGCAAACCGAAGTTTCAGCTATTAGTACATACATTCGCCAATTAGTAGCCACTCAAGATTATCGTTATAAAGATTTTCTGATTGTGGCACGTGATTTATCTGAGTACGCTTCATTTATCGAATCGTTTATGGAGAATAACCAAGTACCATACTTCATTGACTTACAAAAGAAAATGGCTAATCATCCCTTTAAACGCTTGATCGATTTACTATTTGCTATCGTTAACCGTGGTTTGCAAGTGGATGACGTAATTAGCTTATTGCGGACTGAATTGTTAATACCTGAAGCTTTTAGAGATGATCTACAGATTTTTCGTCAGGCGGTCGACTTAACTGAAAACTACGTTTTGACTAATGGAATTACTAAACGTGGTTGGATGGGAAAAAGCTTTAAACCGGATGTTAAATTAGATCCTGTAGTCGATAAAATTAAAATTTCTGAATATCAATTAATCAATCAAATTAAAGAATTTGTAAAGAATATTTACAGTCAACTAGAGAAATTTTTGAAGAAAGCACATTCCTCGATTGATAGTGTTAGTTTTCTGTACAATTTTTTAGAGCAGAATCATGTCTTCGACACACTGTTATTGTGGCAAAAACAAGCGACTGAACAAAAAAACTTAACTTTAGCTAATCAGCCAGAGCAAATTGTCAGCTTGTTCAATCAAATCTTGGATGAATATATTTCAGTTTTTGGTGAACGTGAATTTGATTCAAAAGATTTCATTGAAATTTTGGATGCAGCTTTTGAAAACGCCACTTATTCACAAATTCCTTCAACCTTGGATGCCGTCAGTATTTCAGAAATCGGAATGATTCAACCTAATAATCGAAAAGTAACATTTGTTTTGGGTTCAACAACTAATAACATGCCTGGAACAACCGTTTCCAATGATATTGTAACCGATGACGAACGTCTATTCCTCAATGGTGAATTAACTGATGGAAAATACTTGAATGAACCAGATGAGGTCATGAATAATTCTGAACCATTCCTACATGACATTACTTTCACAACTAGTTCTCTGCGTTTGATCTTTACATATCCTAATTTCACTGAGGATAACAAACAACAAGATTTATCCAGTTATGTAGTTCGAATTAAAAATCATTTCCGTTTAACTGAACAATTAGTGCTATTGAATCCATCAAGCGATGATCAATCCGAAAATGAAGTTATCCGTTACTTAGGATCTAAAGCTTCCAGTTTAAATTATTTAATTCGTGTTTCACGTTCTGCATTAGACAATAAAACTGACCTACCAGATGCTTGGAAGTATGTTCGTGGCGTCCTGTTAAACGAGGAACCAGAAACTTCAGAATTTGCTTTGAGTTCATTGAATTATCAAAATATTCCACAAAGCTTAAGTTTAGATACAGTTGAAGCCTTGTATGGTAAAAATATCAATGTTTCTATTTCTCAATTAGAAACTTTCTATATGAATGAATACGAGTATTTCTTAAAATACGGCTTAAGATTAAAACCTAGACGTTTATTTGAAATTACACCAGCACAGACGGGCTCAATTTTTCATGCGGTTTTGGATAGCTTAGTTAAGTATCTGCATCAAGAACAGGGACGATCATTGCGTGATATGTCTGATGGAGATATTCAAAGCTTAGTTACTGATTTATTTGCTGCCCAAATTGATTTACCAGAGAATCGAATTTTTAATTCTTCTGCCCGCATGCAATATATTGCTGACAAACTGAAAACTACTTTGATTCAATTGGTTAAGAATATGAAATTGCAATTCTTACGTAACAGTTCTGAACCCGAAAAATCAGAAGTTACTTTTGGTCGTATCAACAATAAACAGGATTTACCTGGTCTTTCTTACCAAATTCCAGGGGGACATTTAGTTAATGTTCGTGGAAAAATTGATCGTATCGACGAAATGGTTTTGGATAACATCACTTACTTAACGATTATTGATTACAAGTCAGGTAATAAGAGTTTTGATTTTTCACAATTCTTAGACGGTATCACAATGCAGATGCCAACCTACATTCAAAGCGTCCTAAATAATCTTCATCTCTTAACAGATCGTAAAAATGCTAAAGTAGGTGGAGCTTTGTATGAACATATTCAAAATCCTCTGATTACCTTGGATCGTTCCTTGATCAATACTAAGTCGTTGGACGATTCCGCAGATATTCAAGATAGCGACATTCAAAATAAAATCTTCAAAGAGTTCCAGTTAAATGGTCTGCTGGTCAATGATGAAGAATTACTGGCTAATATTGATACTCAAGCTCTTACTAAGCAAGGTAAGGTTGCTAAAACTTCGCCAGTCGTAAAAAAGGGAAGTAACAATGTTATTTCCCAAGAAGATCTATTCAGAATTCTGAACTATAACGACCACCTAATTCGTCAAGCAGGAGAAAAAATTTATTCTGGTAAATTGAATTTGAATCCGTTCCGCTATGGGCAAATGACTGGTTTACAATACAGTGATTATCGACCTATTTTTGAGTTTGATGCAATGTTACCAGAAAATGAATACCACGATGTTATCAATTACAATAAAGAAAATGTCATTAAAGAAATACAAAATATTTTAGAGGATGGTGAAGAGGATGCCTAAATGGACTGATGATCAAGAAAAAGCCATTTATCATCGTGGGCACGATATTCTAGTTTCAGCAGCGGCTGGTTCCGGTAAGACGACCATTTTGATCGAACGAATCGTTGAGATGTTAAAAGACGGTGAAAATATTGATAATCTTTTAGTAGCCACTTTTACCGATGCAACAGCGTTAGAAATGAAAGAACGTCTTCTAAAACGAATCAAAGAACTTGTGAATGATAAAAGTTTGAATGCAGAAACTCACAAACATCTTCAAAAACAAATTTTTAGAGTTCCCATCGCCAATATCAGTACTCTACATGCTTTTTGTTTGAGCATTATCAAAAAGTTTTATTACGTTATCGATTTAGATCCCAATTTCCGTTTATTGAGTGATACAACTGAACAGTCAATTATGAAGGAACAAGCATACGATAATTTACGAAATAAGTATTATGACAAAGATGATGCTGACTTTATTAAATTGACTGATAATTTTACCGATGACCGTAGTGATGATGGCTTAAAGGATGTTGTTTTTAAACTGTACGATTTTGCGATTACTAATGCTGAAACGCAACAATGGTTGGATAATTTGATTGCCACATACCAGTTTACTGATAGTTTTTCCGAATCGAATTTTTACAAAAAAGATGTTGTTCCTCAACTTAAACAACGGTTAGAACAATTGATTGAATTAGCTAATCAGGGAATTGATCTGGCAGGTGAAGATGAATTAGTTAACAAATCACTCTTTGAAACTTTCGATGTAGCCAAGAAAAATTTGGCATCTCTGGAAGCTGAAGTGGGAGTAAAAACGTATTCTGAGATTAGAGCTGAATTAATTGGTTTCAAGTTAAAAACTGCTAAGCGCCTTTCTAAAGATGATAAGGAAGGTAACGATCTTACTTTTTTGGAAAAATCTAAAAAAGTACGTGACCAATTAAAACGTCAATTAGATAAACTATTCAATAATTTTTTTGTGCAATCAGAAGCAGGCGTTCAAGAATCATTGATACAATCACAAACCATTATTGCCAAGTTAGTAGAAGTTGAACGTGGTTTTATCAAAGAATATGATCGCTTGAAAAATAATAGTCATACTTTGGATTTCAATGATTTGGAACATATGGCTGTGATGATTTTGCAAACACCAGTCGACAATCATATGGTGGCACTCGATTATTATCAAACTAAATTTCACGAATTGATGATCGATGAGTATCAGGATGTCAACGCTATGCAAGAAAAAATCATCCAACTCTTATCAAATGACGACAACCACATCTTCATGGTAGGGGACATTAAACAGTCAATTTATGGATTTAGGCAAGCAGCACCATACATTTTTGCTCAAAAATACGAGGATTTTCAAAATTCAGATAATCCTAGTGAATTGATTCAACTATCTAAAAATTTTCGTTCGGCCGAGTCAGTTGATGATTTTGTTAATCAAATTTTTAAACGAATCTTTGATAAAAAGATTGGGGATATTGACTACGATGACAAATCTAAACTGATTCCTGGAACTAATTTTCCAGATACAGTCGATAGTGAGAACGAGTTCAATTTAATAGTGAATAATGACGATGAAGATATTGAAAAGCGTCAGTTATTGATTGAAAATGCTGCCAAACGTATTCAAGCTTTAATTAAGAGCCAATATCAAATCTATGATGGCAAGAAAGATGAAATGCGAACTATCAAGTATTCCGATATTGCAATTCTTTCTCGAACTAAGGAAAATAATACCGATTTGATCTCTTATTTTGCTAAAGCTGACATTCCTATCATGGTTACTGATGCTCAGAATTATTTTCAAACAACAGAACTACAGATTATGATGTCAATGTTAAACATTATCGATAATCCTTATCAGGATATTCCACTAGTAGCTGTGTTACGTTCACCAATTGTGGGATTAAATGAAGAAGAACTGGCTGAGATTCGTCTCGTGGATAAACAAGAGTTTTACTTTACGGCTTTAAACGAATACTTACACGCTGAGACATCAAAAGAGAACATCAGAAATAAGGTTCAAACTTTCTTGTTACAATTGGAAAATTATCGTGATTTTGCCAATAAGAATTCTATTGCCCGTTTGATTTGGAAGATTTATCAGGAAACAGGTCTCTTAGAGTATGTTTCAGGGATGCCTGGTGGTAAACAACGTGCTGCTAATTTACATGCCTTGTATCAACGTGCTAATGCCTATGAAGAAACCAACTATAAGGGGTTACATCAATTTATCAATTTTATTCAACGAATGCAGGATCTTGATAAAGATTTGTCACAACCCAATAGTATTGAAGCAACTGATGACACGGTTAAAGTCATGACAGTCCATGCTTCCAAAGGATTGGAATTTCCAATCGTAATTTACTTGGATATGGCTAAACAATTTAACAAGCTTGATTTTCAGGGTCAAACTGTTTTTGATACTGACCAAGGTATTGGTATCACGCTAATTAATAGTCAAACCCGCTTGAAATATAGTACTATTCAACACAGTGTTATTAGTAATCGTCGAAAAGTTGCTACAACTTCGGAAGAGATGCGTTTGCTGTATGTAGCCTTGACACGTGCTAAGCAGAAATTAATCATGTTTGGCTTTACCAAAAAAGTTGAAGATACAATCAATACTTGGGATGAAGTTAGTCCTAAAACCGGTGTTATCAATGAAGCTATTCGTCTAAAAGCTAATAATTTTCAGGATTTAGTTGGTATTAGTACTTTATCAGATGAAGATCGAGAAAAAGTTTCCGATGAACTATACCTAAATAAAGATTGTAACCTGCGTTTGAACTTGATCTATCCAGAAATTAAAGATGATCTGACTTCTAAGATTATTATTCCTAAGAAGGTTCCAGTAGAACCATCGGATTTATTTAAGAAAACTGTCAAGCAGTTGCTTGATTTTAATTATCGCTATCAAGAATCGGTTGATACAACGGCTTATCAATCAGTTTCTGAAATCAAAGGTCTGTTTGCTGATCCTGATGATGAGAATATGGCTGAAGATTTACTGGAAGATAAGTCTCGTTATAATTTAGGTTCATTTGCAAAACCGCAATTTTTAACAAAAACGAAGAAAGTTACTGCTGCAGAGGTGGGTAGTGCCACTCATTTAGTTTTACAAAAAATCAATTTAGATAAAACACCTGAAATTGCTGATTTTCAAGATTTAATTCAACAAATGATTAATGAAAAACTCTTAACGGACGAATTGGCAGAAAAAATTGACAGTCAAAGCTTAGCCGACTTTTATCAAAGTAATCTTGGACAGACAATTATTGAGCATCATGATGATGTTAGTCGGGAATTTCCTTGTTCAATTTTGATGCCAGCACAAAAATTGTTTAAAAACTCTTCAAAAGACTATTCTATTAACGATAAAATATTAGTTCATGGTATTATTGATGGAGTAATTGAATTAGATCATGGAATAATTATTTTTGACTATAAGACTGATCATATAACTGACCAAAATTTTGAAGAATTAGTCTCTAAATATTCCGGACAAGTCAATTTATATGCAGAAGCTATTTCTGTGATTAAGAATAAACCCGTTGTGGGTAAATATCTTTACTTCTTGAAGATCAATAAAGCTATTGATTTACAAGAAAAATGAAGATGAGAGGTGAATGATTTGAAAAATTCTTACGCTGTTGTTGATTTAGAAACAACCAATTCTAATTGGCATGACAACGGGCGTATAATTCAATTCGGCTGTGCCCTTATCGAAAACGGTGAAATAACACATATCTATGATCAAAAAATCAATCCTAAAGTACCGATTCCAGGTCGAATCACGGCTTTAACGGGATTGAGTGATGATGATGTTAAGGATTCACCAACATTTGAAGAAGTTGCACCTGATATCTTTAAACTTTTAAAAAATCGAGTTTTTATTGCACATAATGTGAATTTTGATTTGACCTTTTTAAATCGAGAACTTAAACGTATCGGAATGAACCAACTCAATGTCAAAGCTATCGATACTGTTGAATTATCGCAAATACTTTTTCCAACCATTAGTAGTTATAAACTACAAGATTTAACACATTATTTGAGTATTACACATAAGAATCCACATAGTGCTAACAGTGATGCTCACGTTACCGCTGAACTATTTTTGATTATTCTAAAACGAATTCAGCAATTGCCAATTCCAACTTTACAAATGTTAGCTAAATTTGGTAAAAATACTATTCGTGAAACTAATTTAGTTTTCAAAACTATATTGGAGGAACGCGAAAAGAATTCACGTTCTTCAGTCCTACCGGCTTATTTATATGAAAAGAATGGCTTGATTTTACGTAAAAAAGATTTTCATGTTAGTGAAAAAATCGATCACACAACTAAATATCCACAAACTCGTGAAGCAAAAAAAGAGTTATTAGATGGAATTTTAGATTATCGTGTCAATCAGTCAAAATTGATGGATAACATTTACCATACGAGTCAACACCGTGATAAAGTTAAAAAATGGAATCTGATTGAAGCACCGACTGGCGCTGGTAAAACATTAGGTTATCTTTTGCCATTATCCTATTTGGTTAATATTGATCAAAAATTAGTTATTGCGACAACGACAAAGGTTTTGCAACAACAAATCGTGGAACAATCGATTCCGTTGCTTAATCAAGTTACTGACAATGAGTACCACGCTGAAATAGTCAAAAGTAGCTATAATTTTATTGACCTAGATCGTTTCTACGAGGCTTTAGATAATTACCGTCTGCATAGTCATACGGCAATTTTGAAGATGAAAATTATCGTTTGGCTCACAATGACAACGACTGGTGATTTGAGTGAACTACATTTGACTAATTACAACAGTCCCTTGTTCAGTATTATTCGTCACCGTGGTGAATCTAAGGAAAATACTATCTTTAGTAATGATGACTTCTGGCTTTATCAACAAAATCGTTATTTAGAGTCAAAGATTCTGGTCACTAATCAGGCTTTCTTGGCCCGTCACTTGGATAGTCAATATTGGGGTAAAAACTCTTATTTGGTTATTGATGAGGCTAATCATTTTGCTGGAAGTCTACGTAGTGCTAGTTCGCCGACAATTGATTTTCTCAAATTGAACGAATATGTTAAGAAGATAAGTGATATTCTCTATCAAAATCGTGTAACTTTACGTTATGCTTTCACTGAAGTAACAACACAATTGTGGAATTATCAGGATTTGCAAGGGATGGAAACTCATTTTCAAGCAATCGACGAATTAATGGAACGTTTGGAATATAATATTTTTGGAACTTATGTTCAAAATAAAGTTAAATTCAAGGATCGTGAAGATTTCGTTTCAATTTTAGATAGTAACCATAAATTTGGTCGGAACAATCCCAAATTATTTGAATTATTGTCTGATTTGATTGTTGAACTGTCACTCGTTTCCAATCGTGTTGAGACTTTATTCGATCAATATAACTTTCAAAAGAATTTTATTTCGGTTGAACTCTCTAAAGTTATTTCAAATCTAACAATTGAGAATAACAAGCTACGTGATGTTATTTTAAATTTGGATGACTTACTACAAGCCATTCAGGAAAAGGATACTAAGTTCGGTGTCCAAATTGATATGCGTGATTATTATGAAGTCAATACGCTTAAAATCAGTTGGCGCCAATTTGATATTCAAGGTCTAATTGAAGCAACTACGGAACGATTCAGTCAGATTTTTGCTATCGGAGCCGCGATTACGATTCAAAAAGATTTTTCACATTTTATTTTGGATACACAATTGAATCAAAATCAGATTAATCAAATGGTAATTTTGCCTGATGCTAATAGTATTTCGAAGAATAGTAAAATTTATTTGCCATCTAATTTGCCTGATATTCAATCCTTAAGCAGTGAAGAGTATTACGCAATGGTGACGAAATATATCGTTGATGTTTTGGATAATCTGGACCATCAAACTATGATTCTCTTTAATTCATTGAATACCTTGAGTAATGTTTACGATCGATTGATGGAAACCGACGTCAAAGAAAAGTGGGAAATCTTAGCTCAAGGGGTCACAGGCTCAAATGAGAAGATCAAGAAACGCTTTGCTATTGGTCGTCGTTCTGTCTTACTTGGAGCCAATTCCTTCTGGGAGGGAGTCGACTTTCCTAAGAAGATGTTGGAAATTTTGATTGTTACGAGAATTCCATTTGAATCACCTGAACAACCAGATGTAAAAATCAAACAGGATATTTTGAAGGAACAAAATCTTAATGTCTTCAAAGTTGATTCTTTGCCAAACGCTATTCTGCAGTTACGACAAGGCTTAGGGCGTTTAGTGAGAACACCAAACGATCGTGGCGTTATTTTACTATTAGATAATCGCATTTTAACTAAGAGTTATGGCAAAACAATTTTGGATTCCTTGCCAAAGGGTCTACCAGTTGTTAATGAAGATATGGATACGATTAAAAAAGATATAAATGAGTTTTTGAATTAGCCAAAAGATTGCTATACTATTCTGGTAACTGAGAAAAGGAAGAACTTATGAATAGAAGTACAAAAGTTTTATTGACCATATCTTTGATCGCACTTGCTATTGTGTCAGTACTAACGTATTTAAATCTTTCATTTGCAACATTTTCAAGTGCAAAGTCACAAGCTAACGATATTGCAAAGGAAAAAGCGGGAATCGTTCAGCCGGACTATTTCGGTAACTATACCCGTAAAAAACAATATTATGCAGTTGGTGGTTTAACCAAAGGTCAAAAATATCGTTATATTATTATCAATGCAAAAAGCGGTAAAACAGAAATCGTCAATAAGAATACAGCACCCGTACGTCAAACAGTTATTGCTGATGTAGCTCAACGTTATGGTGCCAAAAAGATTTTGCATATCAATTTGGGACTATACAAGAAAAAGCCAACTTGGGAAGTAGCTTTCCAAAAGAAGAATGGCAGTATCGGTTATAATTTAGTTGATTTCCGTACAGGTAAAAGTATTCAAATAATAAATAATATTTAAATCAAATAAAAAAAGTCGAGATAACATGTTCTCAGGCTTTTTTTGTTAATTGGAGTAATTAAGTATGGAAGATGAATTATTCAATGAATTTGTGGAAAGTGGTAGCACTAGTATTAATAATTTAATTCTGCAAAACTATCATAATTTGGGCATGACTGAAAAAGATTTAATTGTTTACCTAGCCCTTTCCATGTATGCTCAAAAGGGCGTTACTTTCCCAATGGCAAAAGATTTGGCTAAAAATACCGGCATGGATGAGGCCAGCATTTACACTATCATTCAGGGTCTGATTAAATTAGGCGTAATTGAATTAAAAACAATTATGGATCATCATCAACAGCGAGATATTTATTCATTAACGCCAATTTATCATCGAATTAAGAGCTTACTGCAGCAGGAACAAGAGTCTAACCAACAAAATCGTTTGATGTCGGAAACCGAAGAATTATTTAGAAAAATTGAAGTTGAATTTGGGCGTCCTTTATCACCAATTGAACAAGAACAAATTCATCAATGGATCGATGACGATCATTATAGTGTTGAATTGATTGATCTAGCTTTACGCGAAGCTGTATTAAATCAAGCTTATTCGTTAAAATACATGGATCGGATCCTTATTAGTTGGGAAAAGAGTAATATAAAGACAGCAGAACAATTACAAGACCGTCGAAAGAAGTTGGGATATTAATGTTAAAAGATGAACAGATAGTTTGGGCCATTCGTCAAATGGAAGACGATGTCGGACCTGTAGGACCATCGCTAGATTCAAGAACACCATTTCAATATTTGATTTCGGTAATCTTAAGCGCTCAGGCAACAGATGTCTCAGTTAATAAAGTTACACCAATTCTGTTTGCTAAATATCCAGAACCTAAGGATTTAATGAATGCTGATATAGAAGACGTCGAACAGATTATTAAAAGTGTTGGCTTATTCCATAACAAGGCTAGAAATATTATCAAAACAGCCGGTGTCGTTCACACAAAATTGAATGATATTGTACCTGAAACTAGAAAGGGTATTATGGAGCTTCCCGGCGCTGGTAGAAAAACTGCTAATGTAGTCTTAAGTGATGTCTTCCAACAACCAACATTTGCCGTAGATACACATGTTTCGGCTATCTCTAAGCGACTACATTTTGTTGATCAAAAAGCCAATCCACTACAAGTTGAAAAGAAAATTGTTAGTGTGATGCCTCCCGAAGAACTACATCAAGCACATCACACAATGATTGAATATGGACGCAAGTATTCTATGAAACTTGATCCTGCCAAAGAGACTAATCAGTTGATTATTAAATGCGATAAATTGAATGCTGAAAATGAAAAAGATTAAGTAAATAAAGTAGTGTCGGAAATTTTTCTGATGTTACTTTATTTTTTTACAGCGATATACTATTAGTATCTTGAAAACGAATACAAAGGAAAATTATTATGACTAAAACAATTATGTTAGCATGTGCAGGCGGAATGTCCACTTCATTACTTGTCACAAAAATGAGAAAGGCTGCAAAAAAAAGAAATATTGATGTTTATATCTTTGCTACTGCTAGCGCAGCCATTCCCGAAGAAGCTCAAAAACATAATCCTGCAGTAATCTTATTAGGTCCACAGATAGGTTTTCAATTCGATAATATAGTGAATGAGGTTGATGTTCCAGTTGATGTAATTGATATGAAGGATTATGGAATGATGAATGGTGATAAAGTCCTTTCCTTTGCATTATCTAAAATAAGTTAATACCAGTCACAAAATTAACTCAAAAATCATATTGAAGTAAGACATTCAACTTTGAATGCCTTATTTTTATATCATCATTCCGTATCATAAATTTTTTTGAAGGTCTTTAAAGTTATATAACCGCAAAAAATGAGAATAACTGGACAAGATAGCACACTGAATGTAAGCGGTTTATGATGTATTCTGTAATTGTTAATTGAGATGGCCATCTCTTATAAATCACACAGTAGAGGTACTACAATGCAAACTAATTTTCTATGGGGTGGTGCTATTTCTGCAGGTCAAACTGAAGGAAATAGAAACCACGTGAAATCTAAAATGTCCAATTTTGACATGTTGCCAATGGATAATCGAAGACTAAAGCTTGTTTATAAAGACGATGACAATAATATTTTTAATACTTACAATGATGATCACCATCCTAGTGATTTAGGAATTGATTTTTATCATACATATATCCAGGACATAAAACTATTACACGACTTAGGGATTAACGCTTTTAGATTTTCAATCTCTTGGACCAGACTTTTTCCAACAGGTGAAGAAAAGACTCCTAATCAGGATGGAATGGAATTTTATAGAAATATTTTTAAAGAACTTAAGAAATATAATATAGAACCCGTTGTAACTTTAAGCCATTTTGAAATTCCTGGATGTAAGCTGATTCCTGAGACAACTTTTAAGAGAGGGTATAATGAATAAATCGTCTCTCAAAAGGAAGGAATTTTTACATGCCAACTCGTTACGACAAAGAATTCAAACAAAACATCATCAACCTATATAAGCAAGGCGAATCAGCTGCCCAACTGGCCAGAGAATATGGCATTGGCTATTCAACCGTTCATAAGTGGATCCAGGGCCAAGCCAAAACTCAATCCGGTAAATCGCCAGACGAAATTAAAGCGATGGAAAAGCGGCTGGCTTCCCTGTCTGAGGAGAACGAAATCCTAAAAAAAGCCCTGGGCTTCCTTGCGCAGAAGTAACCAATATTTTTGATTACATTCACCAAGAAAGCCATCACCACCAGGTAACTAAGATGTGCCGAATCCTCGGTGTTTCCAGAGCTCAGTATTATCGTTATCGATCCCCAAAGCCTTCAAAACGCCGGGCCGAAGATGCGGACTTAAAACAACGGATTCTGCGGATCTTTGCGGAATTTAAGCAGCGATACGGTGTTATGAAGATCCACCATGAATTGAATCTGGAACTTCAACCACTGCAGCGTCGGTGCAGCCCAAGACGGATTTCCCGGCTCATGAAGGAACTGGATATCCACTCCGTTACCGTCAATAAATGGAAAGCGGCTTCGGCTTCCAAAACCAAGGTTGAACAGCGTCCCAACTTGCTTAAGCAGGATTTCTCGACCACTGGTTTAAATCAAAAATGGACCGCTGATATGACCTATATTCAAACGAAGCGTAATGGCTGGTGTTACTTATCAACCATCATGGATCTGCACTCAAGACGAATTATCGGCTATTCATTCTCAAAAAAGATGGATACTGATTTAGTCTTAAAGACCCTGGAAAGCGCGGTTAAAAATCGAACCATTACTGGGGACCTGATTATCCACACAGACTTAGGATCACAGTACACCAGCGATGATTACAACCAACGGTTAACAGAACTACATATCCGCCACTCTTACAGCCGTAAGGGGTGTCCATACGATAATGCACCAATGGAATCTTTTCATGCTTCCCTCAAAAAGGAATGTGTTTATCCAGTGCCGGTCTTTGAGAATTATGAAACTGCCGCTGCTGTCCTTTTTGAATATGTGCATGCTTTCTACAATAGGAAGAGAATTCATAGTTCACTGGGCTACCAGACCCCCTTACAAGTTGAAATCGCAACACTTGCGAGCCAAATGGCCGCCTGATTTAATGCTTTCCAGGGTTCAAATAAGTTATTAATCACGATTAATGATTTATTTGAGCTGTGGAAGGTAAACGCGGTTCTGAATGTCTCTTAAAACCTGTCTCAAATATTGACTTCAATCCAATTTTAGATGTAAACGATTTTGATAACTATAAGGACTTTTTCTTGTACTCGTTCAACTATAATGACAGTCTGCAAGCAGATACCTTTTTAAAAAAGTTATTTGAACAATCAATAGTATACGGCATCAAAAACAATAATGATTTGATTGCATCTATATTTGATCGACTATTTTGTAAACATTTCATTTCATTTTTTCATAAAAGTATCTATCATTATTCTATTATTCAGGAACATTAAAAAAATCCGTACTCAACTTTTATGTTGAATACGGATTTTTAATTTCTTACTGACCAGAACTGTCAGTAGAAGAGCCATTAGTAGTAGCACCACTATTAGTAGAACTACCACTGTTACTATTGCTGTTTGTTGTACCACCACTATTTGAATCACCGGTATTAGATGAGCTGCTGCTATCGCTACCAGAATTATTATTAGTTGAGGTACCACCACTATTACTACTGTTACTATTTCCTGTATTAGTATTGCTACTATTATTGGAATTTGTACTACCAGTATTAGAGTTGCTATTTGTAGTAGATGAATCACTCGAATTATTGGTTGTTGTGTTATCACTATCACTACTACTGTTACTATCGGAATTTGTACCTGTACCTGTTTCAGTATTATCTTTATCAGTTGTATCATTATCGGAATCAGTTGATTCAGATGAACTGCTTGAATGATTATTTGTCGTTACTTCATTGCTGCTGGACTTAGATGCACTACTTGAAGAATAATCAGAATCCTTATATGGATTTGATGGTGCATGTCCCTTCACAAACAACTCTTTAGTGTAACTAGATGAACTGGAACTAGGGGAGGCCACAACTGGTGTTTCTGAACCAGAGTTTTGAATTCTCATTGAAACAACGGAACTTGGTTTCTTCCAGTTAGGATTACTATTAGTATTCTCAGCCAAATAACTCATTTCAGCTTTGTAGATCTTTCCAGCAACACTTTGATAAGTGGATGAAATACCATTCTGATTTGGAGAATCGTAACCGGTCCAAACACTAATTGAATAATTCTTTGTATAACCGTTATACCATGAATCTTTAGCCGTACCACTCAAAGCTGAATTTTGAGCAATAGATTCTGAACTGTAGTTAGTTGTACCAGTCTTACCGGCTTGATGTAAACCAGAAATATTAGCATAAGTAGCATAACTTGAAGGTACACCCTTAAGCATATCGGTAATCATATAAGCCGTTGAATCCTTCATTGCTTGCTTACCATTTTTGCCATAAGTATGAGTGATACCGTCAGCTGTTTCAATCTTAGAAACATAATATGGTTTGTAGTATGTTCCACCATTAGAAAAGGCAGAATATGCTGCTGCACCTTGAAGTGATGACACATTACCACCGATACCAACGGAAAGATATTTTTCAGTAATATTAATGCCCAGTCCTTTGACAAATTTCTTGGCATTGGAAAGTCCTACGGCTGATAGAGTTCTAATAGCAGGGATATTTCTTGAGTTGACCAAAGCTTTACGCATGCTCATTTGGCCCTCATATTGCTCATCCCAGTCTTTCAATTGGATATTGGTACCAGCATAAGTATATTCGGTATCCTCAAGTTGATGATACGTGGACCAGTTTAGGTTTTCGATAGCCGGAGCGTAATCAAGCAATGGTTTCATTGTTGAACCATTACTACGTCCAGTTTGAACAGCACGGTTCAAACCAAACTGAACATTACCTAGATTACGTCCACCAATCATAGCCACAACTTTACCATTATTAGGGTTAACAACGGATGCACCAACTTGCATTTTTGAATCAGGGAAAGATACATAGTTAGAAGAATTTACAATATTGTAAAGACGTTTTTGGGCATCATAATCCATATTAACGGTAATTTTTAGATTATCACGATATGGATCAAAGCCTTTCTTCTTAACTTCCGTAATTGCTTCCTTGATATAAGGATCAGCAATAATTCGCTTGGAATTATTACTATTACTTACTTTCTTATATGGCTGTAATCCTGAAGTGATCGGCGTGTTCATAGCCTCATCAGCTTGAGCTTTAGTAATCTTATTATTGTTATACATCGCTTGAATAACTAAATCACGGCGTTGCTTAGCCTCTGTTGGGTGAGTATATGGATCATAATTACTTGGAGCATTGGGCAAACCGGCCAACAAGGCCATTTGAGCTAAACTAAGTTGCTTCAATTTCTTACCATAATAATATTTAGCACCAGTTTCAACGCCATAGATACCATTGTTCAAATAAACTTTATTCATATAAAACTCGAGAATCTGTTGCTTAGAAAACTTTTGACTGACCCTCATTGCCAACCAAGCTTCCTGCATTTTACGTTTAAAAGTCTGATCCTTAGTTTCAGTAGAGAAAACCGTCAATTTGACCAATTGCTGCGTCAAAGTACTTCCACCTTGGAGAGTACCCTTAGTAACATTATTAAAGGCTGATTTAGCAATTCTGACAGGATCAATACCTAAAGGTTCATTGTAAAAATTCTTATCCTCAATAGATACAACAGCGTCTTCCATTTGTTGTGGAACCTTATCGATCGTAACGTAATTTCTTTTGTTATCACCTAAAGACGCGATTTGCTTACCAGTAGAATCTACGATCGTTGAAGAACCACCACTTTGGAGGTTTTCCTGACTAATCGCTGGAGCACTGAAAGCATAGTATACGAAGACAAACAAGAATATTCCGGCTAAAACGGCCACAATGGAAAGAATCCATTTCAAAATATTTTTGAAGGTTAATATACTGGTATTCTTATTCTTCATTTTTTCTCCTTCCCACTTTCGATTAACTGTTGAACAGCATTAATATAGGGTAAAGTAGGATTATAATCTGATTTGATTTCAATGGAACTATTGACAATATCTTTCAATTGAATTGATTTTGCACCATTATTTCTTTGTGCTTCCCAATGTAAAAAGATTTCATCAGCTGGCGTTACAAAATAGCGTTTTAATTCTACGTATTTTATAATGACAAAGCAGATACCACCTTGTTTTTGACACATTTTTAAATGATCAATTTGATGTTGATGAAAATTCTTTAATGGAAAGATATTTTTGTTTTTAGTTTCCTTAGCTTCAAAATCAACATAATAACCATTGTAAACACCATTATAATCGGTAGTAGAAGCATGCCGGAAGTAAGCCTCTCTGATAACAGCTTTACTTCTTTTCGGATAATCTACTTTAACGATCTGAATAGGTGTTGGCTTCTTATATATTACCGCTATATCGTGACTACGATAATATTTATTACTTTCATTAATTTCTTCCTCTAGAGTCATACCGCGATCACCAAAAATCATTTTCTTTTTGGCACTCGATTCGCTAAGAGGAGATTGTGATGGTTTATTATTAAAAACTTGACCATCAGGGTAGTTTATTTTCAAAATATCAACTCCTACTGTGCAAATTATACCATGATGGCAAAAATATTAATTAGGGGAGATTTCTTTATGTTAAAAAATTTATGGGTAACGGGTTACCGATCTTTTGAACTAGGTATTTTTAAAGATGATGACCCAAAATCTAAAGTAATTCAAGACTTTTTTCAAGAAAGACTAATTAATTATGCTGAAAATGGAACTCAATGGATAATAACTGGTGCACAATTGGGAACTGAACAAATTGTGGGTAAATCTATACAAGAAGTTAAGAAAAAAGGCTATAATATAAGACATGCAGTGATATTACCATATGCTGAATTTGGAAATAAGTGGAATGAGAACAATCAGCTATTACTAAAAAATTTTTTAAGAAACGCTGACTATGTCAACAAAGTTTCCAATATGAGTTATCATTCAGGTAGACAATTAAGAGTATGGCAAAGTTTTATGCTTCAACATACAAATGGAGCTTTGATTTTCTACGATCCCGATAGCGGTGGTAAGCCAAAGTATGACTATGAGGCTATTAAATCTTATCAGGATAGTGGAACTGATTATCAACTGGAATTAATAGATTTTGATTCTATGCAGGATTTTGCTAATATGTTATCAGATAGCTAGTTTCAGTCGTTTCTAGAATAATAATTAACACTGGGGTGTTTAATAATGAACAATATGAATGGAATGAACCAAAACGGTAATAATAACAACGGTAATGAATTTGCCTTAAATTACCAACCTAACGATATTTTGCAAAAGGAATTCAAAACAAAGATGAGAGGCTACGATCCTAACGAAGTCGATCAATTTTTGGATGGTATTATTAAGGATTATGAAACTTTTACAAATGAAATTGGTCAATTAAAAGCTGAAAATGAAAGTCTAATGCAATCACGTAATATGAACACAAGTCCATCAGCACAAGCACAACATAGACCTCAAGTTCAGAACAGAAGACCACAACCACAACAGAAACCAGTTTCAAGCTCAATTGCTGAAGCTTCAACTAATTATGATATTTTAAGACGTCTTTCTAATCTTGAAAAACGTGTCTTCGGTCATGATTTTGCTAATGGTGTTCCCGAAAATAATAATGATGGGGCTAAACAATTTGCATCAGCAGTTGTTCCTAACAATATGAATAACCATGATGGAGTTGAGAGTGGTCATACTGAGATCAATCCTAATATGAATAATGGCTTCAATAATCAAAATAATTTTCAAGGAAACCGCCCTATGAACGGCAATTCTGGACAAAATCAAAATAATTTTAATAATAATAACAATTTTAACAGATTTTAGTGTATACTATTCAAGTCGGTAAATTACGAGTAATCGCGGTCTAGTTATCTAGGCTGAGGAAGGTCCACGCCCGCGCGAGCTGAGATGCTTGCAGTGTTTGTGCTTGGCCCAATAAGCCAAGGTACCTTCGGGTAACGGCAGTGAAAGCACTAAGGTCTTTTGACTATGTGTTAATAGCTTGAAAGTGCCACAGAGACGGATTATTGTGAGAAATTGCAATGGTGGAACGAGGTAAACCCCGCAAGCGGGCAACCCAAACTTTGGTAGGGGCGCTTCATAACGAGAAATGAATCTACTGTGAAGGCTTAATTGTAGATAGATGATTACTAACTGTGTTAGGATTGCCAGCCTAACACATGAACAGAACGTGGCCTATAGGAGTTTATCGAGGCAAAGGGACGACTTGTTCGTCCTTTTTTTATACAATCAATTAAAAATTAAACTAAGAGGGAGCAATATGAAATTAATTGCGACTATGTCAAGCGGCTTTGAATCTGTAACCGCAAAAGAACTACAGAATTTGGGATACGATACAAAGACCGAGAATGGTAAGGTCTATTTTGACGGTGAATACGAAGATATTGCTAAAACTAACTTGTGGCTCAGAAGTGCTGATCGAATTAAGATTTTGATTGGTACTTTTAAGGCAACAACTTTCGAAGAATTATTCGATAAGGTTTATGCAATCGATTGGGACAATTGGCTACCTTTAAATGCAGCTTTCCCTATTAAGGCTAGAACTGTCAAATCACAATTACATTCAGAACGTGATATTCAAGCTATTACTAAAAAGGCTATCGTTAATAAAATGGCCGATGTTTTTATGCGTCGTGGACGTTTGCCTGAGACTGGTGCAAAATTTCAAATTGAAACTCGTATTCATAAAGATGTTGTAGAAGTAACACTTGATACAACCGGTGAATCATTGTACAAGCGTGGTTATCGTGTTGAACACGGTGCTGCTCCTTTAAAGGAAAACTTTGCGGCTGCTATGATTCTTTTAACAGTTTGGCATCCTGAAGAAGATCCTTTCATGGACCCAACAACAGGTTCTGGTACCATTGCTATTGAAGCTGCACGTATGGCTAAAAACATTGCTCCTGGTATCTTACGTCACTTCCTATTCGAAGATTTCGATTGGTTTGATCCTAAAATTTTGGCTAATCTTAAAGAAGAAGCTAAGGCTGGCGTAAAAAAGGATCTCGACTTAGATATCTTTGCCAGTGATATCGATGGCTCGATGATCGACGTAGCTAAATTAAATGCTCATGATGCTGGTGTCTTACATGATATTCAATTTAAGCAAATTGCTGTTAAAGATTTGAAGATCGAAGGGGAGTATGGAACAATCATTTCTAACCCACCTTATGGTCAACGTATGAGTGATATGGCCGGTGTTAGAAAACTATATAAAGAAATGGGAGAAGTTTTCTCAACCGCTCCCACTTGGAATAAATATATTTTAACTAGTGATGTTGAATTCGAAAAATACTATGGCGAATTAGCTACTAAGAAACGTAAACTTTACAACGGTTCTATTAGAACGGATATGTACCAATACTGGGCTAAACACTAAAGACTATTACGTCTGTGTAAGTCCCAAAGAATGATTAAAATAATAACAATAGTAATGATTAACGAAAAAATCCAAGACCATTCTTGATCGGCCACGGGTAATTTCATATTCATACCATAAAAACCTGATACGATCGTGGGGATGCTTAAAATGATAGTATAAACTGTCAGCACCTTCATGGTCGTATTTGTTCTGTTGTTTAAAATATTATTATAGGTATTAGAAATACGATCAATAATATCGGAACTCAAATTGACCTGATTTTTAATCTGTTCAATTTCAATAACTGAATCGTGAAGATGCTCATGAGTAGCCTTAGTTAAATGTAATTGTTGAACCTTGCCACTAGAAATGAGTTCTATTTCATTAAGAACAGTTGCGTTACCACTAATGGCCGTACTCAAGTAAGTTGTTAAATCTTGTAATTCGGCTAAATCCAAAATTTGATTTTCTGAAGAATGGTGTTTCTTGATCAAACGTTGGATTTTATTTCTTTTAGAATCGGTTTCACTGATTTGATCACTATAATCACTAGAAATCTGATCAAAAGTATGAAAGATAAGTTCCCAAAGTAGATTTTCCTTGCCTTCACCAAAATTCTTCTTCGCATAAAGAAGGTAATCTCTTACATAGTGAGTAGCATCGTTAGTAAACAAAAAGAGTTGCTTATCCTTGATAGCAAAAGAAATGGGTAAGACTCTTTGTGATAGGTCGTCACTTTGTTCATTTTCATTTTGTACGTTATAAACGATCAAAAAAGTTTGACTATATTCATCATATTCAAAACGAGCTCGTTCATTTTCATCATCAGCATAGTCAAGAATTTCGTTGGTTAGACTATAATTTTCAATCAGTGATGTACGATCAGAATCATTTAAATTCTTAGTCGAATGAACGTCTATTAATTTGTGGTCTTGGTCTAATACTGTTTCATTAATCATTTTTTATCCCCTCATTAAGGATAATGATACCAAAAATAAAAAGTGGGTTGAGAATTATTTTTCTCAATCCACTTTTTTCACGTATATAACTAAATTATGGAGTAAATAGTTTTAATAGTTCAACTTCAGGAATTCCCTTGAAATAGTCATCTAAATTAAATTGGTCTAATACTTTTAAAATATCTTCACGATCAAATTTAATATTCAATAACTTTTGTTTAATATCGTTAACATCTTTCATACCAAAGAAGTCACCATAAATCTCGATATTTTCAACTTTACCATTCTCAATATTATAACGAACGTCAACCGTTCCCATATCAAAATGTTTTCTCTGTTTAGCGGTAAAGGCAGGAGATTTACCATAAATCCAATCCCAATTGTAGTAGTATTCTTCTTTAATTTTATCAATTTGCTTCTGATCTTCAGGAGTGACAATGTATTCCTTATCTTTAATTTCATCTAAACTTTGAGCATGGAATAATTCCAATAATAACTTGTCACGGAACTGTTCAGTTGTTAGATCTTGATATTCTGGTGCTAAATAGGGACGTAGGTTGGTTACTCGGCTTCTAATTGATTTAATACCCTTAGAAGCAATCTTATCTTTTTGAACGTGAAGTGCCTTAGTTAAGACATCTAAGACCACATCAAGTGATAAGGTTCCGTGTGAGAACGTTTTTCCATTTCTAGAATACATGGCATTACCAGAGAATTTTTTACCATCAACTAGTAGATCATTTCGACCAGAAACTTCAGCAGTAGTTGCTCCCATTTGATGAAGAGCATCAATAATTGGTTGTGTGAATGATTTAAAATCACCAAAATTCTTATCATTTGAATCAACCACAAAACTAAAGCAAAGATTACCTAAATCTTGATAAACAGCACCACCACCAGAAATTCTGCGGGTAACGGTGATGTGATTATCAGCTATATAATCACTATTAATTTCTTCAATCGTATTTTGATTACGACCGACAATAATACAAGGTTTTTCAATGTAAAAAAGAACTAGGGGCTCATCGAATTCAACGTTATTCATTAAATATTGTTCGGTGGCAAGGTTATCACGAATATCGCGATCTTTCATAACAACGTAGTACATAAAGAGTACCTCCTCATCTGAATTGGAAACGCTTTTATACTAGCACAGTTATCAAAATTTAGAAATAAATTAACTACGATATTTACGGATAGTTAACATTTTTTGATGAACTAAAGCATGTGCTTCACGATTATCCTTGTCAGCAATATGCTTGATAAAATAACTAGGAAAATGATCTAAACTTTGTAATATTTCATCTAATATCGGTTGATAGTGCTTGGAATAGTTTTTTTCCACACTATCAACTACAATTTGGCTGTCAGAATGAATTAAAACTATCTCATCATTCCAACCATTTTTTATAATTTTCTTTAAAGCTATTTTTAATGCCAGAAATTCTAAAAAGTGATTATCATCAAAATTTTGAACTTGTGCGTCAGTATAAATTTTGTTATCAATCCTTATTACAAAGCTAACGACACCTAGATTTAAATTAGTATTTAATCCGGCATCGGTGTACAATTTAATCATATTTATTAAAAACCTTTCAGGAGAAATTATGTCAAAGAAACATTTTGTTCAACCAGCAGGACCATGGGGGATAATTATGTGGTCGCTTGCACTTAGTCTTGTATGTTTGGGGATTATTTTACAATTGGAGATAATGTCTTTGAGTATCGTTCCATTTTTAATTTGGATCTTAGACGCTGTCTATGTAATCTATATTATATCTAACTCTTGGGTAAAGTTTACAAATGGTCAAGTTGTTATTAAGGAACCTTATTACAAAACACGTATTTTTGAGAGTAAAGATGTTAACATTAAGGCAAATAACCAATGGACTTTGGAATTTAATTTCAGTAATCACGATTATTTTCCATTTAAGATTACTTCCACAAAGGGTATTTTAAAATTAATTAGAAAAGAAGCAGGTGAAAGCAATGTCATTTCCAAGTGATATCGAAATTGCTCAAATAAATGAGCACGATAATATGAAGAATATTAACGAAATTGCCAATAAAATCGGTTTGACACCAGATGATATTGAACCATATGGACACTATAAAGCTAAGTTTTCTGGTCGTAGTATTACCAAATCAATGGAAAAGGACGATGGAAAACTTATTTTAGTTACATCTATCAATCCAACTCCAGCTGGAGAAGGTAAGTCAACTGTCGCTATTGGACTAGCTGATTCTCTACAATCAATTGGTAAGAAGACTGTTCTGGCCTTACGTGAACCTTCATTGGGCCCTGTAATGGGAATGAAGGGTGGAGCTACTGGTGGTGGTTATGCTCAAGTCGTTCCTATGGAAGACATCAACTTACATTTCACTGGTGATATGCACGCCTTAACTTGTGCTGTTAACACTTTAGCAGCTTTAATTGATAATCACATTCATCAAGGAAATCAATTGAATATTGATCCTCGACGTATTGTTTGGAAACGTGCTTTAGATATCAATGATCGTGCATTAAGAAATACGGTTATTGGTTTAGGTGGTCCATTCAACTCAATGCCTCGTGAGGAACACTTTGAAATTACTGTTGCTAGTGAATTAATGGCTGTTCTTTGTTTAGCACAAGATATTGATGACTTAAAAGAAAGAATCTCAAGTATCCTTATCGCTTATACTTTTGATAAAAAGCCAATTTTCGTTCGTGATTTACATGTTGAAGGTGCAATCACTGTTCTATTAAAAGATGCTCTAAAACCTAACTTAGTACAAACACTTGAAAATACACCAGCTATCATTCATGGTGGTCCATTTGCTAATATCGCCCATGGATGTAACAGTGTTTTAGCTACTAAGCTAGCTATGAAGTTAGGCGACTACGCTGTTACTGAAGCCGGATTTGGTGCTGATCTTGGCGGTGAGAAATTTATGGACATTGTTGCCCCTAGATTGAGTCATGCTCCTAACGCTATCGTGATTGTAGCTACTATCCGTGCTTTGAAGTACAACGGTGGTCAAGCTCTTACAGATATTCAAAATGAGGATCTCAACGCCTTAAATCTCGGCTTTAAGAACCTAAAACGTCATATTCACAATATGCGTTATTATCACGTTCCTGTTGTAGTGGCTATTAATAAGTTTGCTACTGACACAGATAACGAAATCAAACTCTTAACTAGTCTCTGTGATGAAGTTGGCGTTGATGTTCAATTAGCTGAAATTCATCATGAAGGAAGTAAAGGTGGTCAGGCCTTAGCTAAGGCTGTTGTTAAAGCAACTGAAAAAGAATCACAATATACACGTCTTTACGAAGACGAAGAAACTACTGAAGCTAAAATTGCTACGATTGCCTCTGAAGTTTATGGAGCTAACAATGTAGAATACAGTAAGAAGGCTCGTAATCAGTTACAAATTTTGAAGGATAACGCTTGGGATGATTTACCAGTCTGTATCGCTAAGACTCAATATTCACTTAGTGATGATCCTAAACGTCTAGGTAGTCCTAAAGACTTTACACTTCATGTCACTGACATCGTCCCAAAGCTTGGAGCCGGATTTGTGGTTGTATTGACAGGAAACATTATGACAATGCCAGGTTTACCAAAGAAGCCAGCTGCTTTGAATATGGACGTTGATAATGAAGGAACTATCGGAGGATTATTCTAGTGCAGTTGATTTATTGGTTGCTTTGCGCGATCTTAGTTATTGGTGATCAAGGACTAAAATATTACGTCACGAGTAATATTGCTCCAATGAGTGTCCACGAATTTATCCCGGGAATCCTATCTATTACACATATCACAAATACTGGTGCAGCTTGGAGTATGCTTGAGGGTAAGATGATGTTCTTTTATCTAATTACCATAATTGCCGTAGTCGTTTTAGTCTATCTCTTCATCAAAGCTGCTAAGACTGAATACATGTATCGATTTGCGTTAATTTTCCTATTAGCAGGAACAATTGGTAACGCAATTGATCGTTTCACTAGACATTTTGTGGTAGATATGTTTAATTTAGATTTTATGAATTTTCCAATATTTAATTTAGCGGACACTTATATTACGATTGGTGTAATACTAATAATTGTATCTTTGTTTGTCCAACTAGCAGGTGAGAAAAATAATAAGTAAGTCTTTTGAATTAGAATACAATGAACCAAAAAAGAACCGTTTGGATGCCTATTTGAATGGTGAATTAGATGATTTGACAAGATCACAGATTCAAAAATTGATTAAAGATCAAAACATTTTAGTTAATGGTCAACCAGTTAGCAAATCTGGCTATAAGATCACAGCTAACGATAAAATCACTGTTAATATTCCTGAAGAAGAGCCTATTAAGGCTGTTCCAGAGAATATTCCGATTGAAGTTGTTTATGAAGATCAAGATGTTATTGTCGTTAACAAGCCTCAAGGGATGGTAGTTCATCCTGCGGCTGGTCATCCAGATAAGACGCTTGTAAATGCTATCTTATATCATTGTCAGATTAATGATGATGATGTTATCCGTCCAGGAATTGTCCATCGTATCGATAAGGATACTTCCGGTCTTTTAATGATTGCTAAGAACAATTTAGCTAAACAATCCTTGATGAAACAGTTAAAAGAGAAGTCTAATTTACGAGAATACTTGGCAATCGTTCACGGTAATTTTAAAGAGAAAAAAGGTAAGATTACTGCACCATTAGGTCGATCCAAATTCGATCGTAAGAAACAAGCTGTTGTAGAAGATGGTCGCCATGCAGTTACTCACTTTGAAGTTTTGGAACAGTTTGAGGACTATTCGTTACTAAAATTAAAATTGGAAACTGGTCGAACTCATCAAATCAGAGTTCACATGCAATATATCGGTCATCCCGTTGCGGGAGATCCTTTATACGGCCCAAAGAATACCTTGCCTGGTAAGGGCCAATTCCTACATGCACAAACACTTGGATTTGAACATCCAAGAACTCATGTGTGGATGCAATTTTCGATTGAACCTCCAAAAATTTTTCAAGATACTCTTGAGCAATTACGTTCTCAACATTAAGTCGTGATATAATCTACAAATAGAATTGTGTGCGATTATAAAATAAATTGAAGCACTCACTTTGTGAGTGCTTTTTTGAAAGTAGGGAAAAATATGGCTAAAGAAATTATTGACGGTCAAACAATGACCAGAGCTTTGACACGTATAACTTATGAAATTATTGAAAGAAATAAGGGAATTGAGGATTTGGTTCTTGTAGGAATTAAAACACGAGGTGTCTTTGTTGCTCATCGTATCGAATCAAGATTAAAACAATTGGAAAATATCTCGATTCCCGTTGCTGAACTTGATATCACACCGTATCGTGATGATAAAACTCACGAGGAGAAAGATATTTCCAATGTAAAAACACAACCCTTGGATATTGACATCAATAACAAACATATTATTTTAACAGACGATGTTTTATACACTGGTCGTACTATCCGTGCAGCCATGGATGCCTTGATGAGTGCAGGTCGTCCTAAGAAAATCTCTTTGGCTGTTCTTGTAGATCGTGGACACCGCGAATTACCAATTCGAGCAGATTTTGTTGGTAAAAATATCCCAACTTCTCAAAAGGAAAAAATCAAAGTTTCAATGAAAGAAATCGATGGAGAAGATAAGATTGAAATCGAATAACTACAATTTTTGAGGAGTTGCTATAGAATGAAACGTTATTTAATTTTAGAAGACGGAACTGTGTTTCCTGGAGAAGGATTCGGATCTTCTATCATTACCACGGGACAATTGGTAATATCAAATAATCGTACTGGAATTGAACAATCCGTAACCGATCCTAATGCCGAGGGTCAAATTATTGCTTTCACAATTCCTTCTGTTGGTAGCTCAGGAATTAATCGAGATTTTTATGAATCTATCAATTCACAATGTAAGGGTGTTGTTATTGGTTCATCCAGTATCTCAACTGTTGATAATTCAGTTTCATTTGAAGATTGGATTACCAGTCTACGAATACCTGGTATCAAGAATGTCGACATTAGAGCTTTGTCCAGACATATTGCTGAACATGGTGAAATGAAAGCTAGTATCATGGATACCCATGACGAGCATGCTATTGATCAGATCAAAGCTTTAGTTTTACCCCCTGATCTAGTTAAAAGAGTTTCTACTCGTCAATCGTATCCAAATCCCAACATGGGACGAAAGATTGTTATCGTCGATCTAGGGCTCAAATATTCCATTTTGCGTCAATTATCCTATCGTGATTGCAATTCAGTTATCGTTAATTATAATTCCACAGCAAAAGAAATCGAAAATTTACATCCTGATGGCATTATTTATTCTAATGGACCAGGCAATCCACAAGATTTGCCAAATGTTATTAAGAGTATTCAAGTTTTGCAAAAGAAATATCCTATTTTGGGTATTGGTCTTGGTAATCTATTAATAGCTCTAGCCAATGATTGCCAAATAGAAAAACTGACTACACCACATCACGAATCATCCCTAGCTGTTAAGGAAGTTGCCAGTGGCAAAATTGATTTTGTCAATCACAATCATTCCTACACCTTAGATCAAAAATATATTGGTTCATCCGACTTCATTGTTACCAATATTTGTGTTGCTGATGGAACTATTGAAGGTATTCGTCACGAATATTTGCCAATTATGGGTGTATTATTTGAACCAGAAGCTGCACCTGGACCAACTGATGGATATTATGTCTTCGACGAATTTATCGATTTAATTGATTCAGTGAAACAACAAGAGGGGGCTGGAAGTCAATGGAATTAACTGAAGTACATACAATTCTAATCATCGGCCCAACTATTAGTGATAAAAATGTTGATTTATCAACCGCACTTTATGATACAGTCGACATTTTGCATCAATTAGGGTACAAAACTTCAATTATTGTTGAAGATCCAACGTCATTACTCTCTTCGGGAACTTTCTTTGATAAAACAGTTGTCGAAAAGGTTAGTGGTGATAATGTATTAAAATTTGTTCAAAAATATCATCCCGATGCCATTTTGCCTACTGTCGGTGATCGTAACGCATTAGGAATCGTTTCTAGTTTAAATGGTAAAATCGGTAGTACTAAAATTTTAGGGGCTAATTATGCCTCTTCTTTGGCTACTTTTAAACGTGATTTATTCATTAAACGACTAAACAAAGCTAAACTACCAGTTATTAACTTTATTTCTTCGGATGATGAAAAAGAAATTTATAGCTTCATTCGTTCAATCGGTTTTCCAATTATTGCAAGAAGACGTTATTCCAATCGTCATTCAAGTGGCTGGACCAACATCAATAATCTGTTTGAACTTGATAATTTCATGGCCTTAGATGATTTGGAAGATACTAAAATTGAAATTGAAAGAAGTATTCGGGGCTTTAGTGAATACTCCTTTACTATTTTACGGGATAGTTTTGATAATTCATCCTTAATAGGTACGATTGAGGATATCGAGCCCATCGGTATTCATCATTTAGATTCAAACTTAATTTCACCAGCAATTTCTTTAAATGATTCAAAACTACAACGTTTAAGAAATTATTCAATAAAATTAGCTCGAGTTTTCAACATTATTGGTGTCTGTACCGTTCATTTTGCCTATAATCACGTCACTAATGAATGTTATATTACAGAATTTATCCCTCGTTTAAGTGAGGAAACTAAGTTTTTGGAATATGCAACAAGTTATCCCGTTGCCACAGCCGTAGCGGAACTTTGTGTTGGCTTTCATCTAGATAAGCTTCAACTCGATGCAGGTAATTTCTTTAATGGAGCAACTGAACCATTTGTTGATCACATTACCTCACGTTTTCCTCAATGGAATGCCCCTGGTCAAAAGTATTTAGGACCTAGTAAAACATCCAATTCTAGTATTATTGTAAATGGATTTAGTTTAGAGGAGGTTCTCAATAAGGGAGCACTCAATGATAAATTGAATAACAATTTCAATCGATATGAAGAATTACGTAAATTGGATGATGATGAGTTATTTGAAAAAATCATTCACCCCACTAATTGGATGCTGGATGTTTTAATGGAAGCAATGCGTCGCAATTTTGAAAAACCGGTTTTATCAGAAATCACCGGTATCAATATGCCATACTTAACGGCTTTGCAAAATATCATTGACAACAGTCTTATTATTCGTGAAGGTGAGATTGATGTTCACAATGTCGAACGTATGGTTGAAATGGGTGTCAAAGGAGTGGGGCATAGCAAGTTACTATTAGATAGTTCCGATATTGTAACTAAAACAGTTGTAAAAAATAAAACTGCTATATCTGTGGCCAATAGGAATTATCCTAATCATAATTACTTCGTTACCGCAGGTATCAACAATGAGTTGAAGTTAAGCGACCGCAAAAAAATTATTGTACGCACACCAATAATCTCTTCAAAAACTGACACAACTATCAGACAATTTGTTTTATTCCAATTAGCCAAATCAATTGATCAAAATGGTTTGGAACCTATCATTATTGGACGTGAACCCTGGAATGCACCACTAGCCATGCGTCGAAAGATTGTGGAAGTCGATGACCCTCACATGGAAATGAAAGCTCTCAACTTGATTCCCAGTGATAGCATTTTAAATATCATTGATTTATCAAAGAATTTAGTTGATACAGAAGATGACAGTCGAGTATTTCAATTTAGTGCTCAAGAAATTAAGAATATTGATCTTCAAGCAAACACTTCTGCTAGAGTAATGGTAGTTTCTGATGGTGAGAATTTCCTAGTTCCATCAGTTATTTATCGAACTAAGAAAAATAATCATCTCTATGAGGTTAGTTCAGTCAACAACTTTATGTCACCTGAAAATTATAATGAGTTTTCCCAACTGATTGCTCAAGAACTTGAAGATGAAAATCAAGTGGCTATTTATAACTTTGAATTGATTAAACAAAAAGATCATTGGCTCGTAACTAAAAAGTATCGTGGTATGACTAATGACATTATCAGACATGAATTAGCTAGTTCCGTTCACGTAATTGATACATTGGTTAAATTATTATTGGGTAATAAGATTGGCGACGACCTTTCACTCGAAGAAATATTCAATAATTTCGATGAGCAATATCTTCTAACAATTGATGATAAGCGTTATAAGCTGTTGAACAAAGAAGAAATGGAAGACGAATTAAAGAATTTAAGATAAAAAAAGGAGGCTGTGACATAAGTCTCAAAAAATAAAAGCTGATGAATGAGATTCTTATTTCATTCATCAGCTTTTTCTGTATCATTATATAAAAAAAGAGAAGATACCTCGCACGCATCTTCCCAAAATTTATCACTCCAAAAGGAGATCAAAAACCATGAATAATTATAACATAGACCAAATGACATTAAGTATTCCTTTAGATTACAAACCAAAAGAAAATCATCCAGCTAGATTTATCAACGATCTTGTCGAATCGCTTAATATTGAAAAAGTCTATTCTAGCGGGAGGCCGCGAGAATATGACTTACGTGCAATGCTAAAATTGATACTTTTTGCGTACTCTCGCAGTGTAATGACTAGCAGAAAGATTGAAGAATTTGCTGAAGAAAATATCGTTGCTAGATGGCTTACACAATATCAAGTTCCCTCATATAGAACCATATGTAGATTTAGAATTTCAGATGAGATTGAAACTTTACTTGATGATAGCTTGACGAATTTAACTAGTGTTTTAAAACAAAATGGTCTGATTGATGAAGTGTCCTTTATTGATGGTACGAAAATATTGGCAGATGCCAATAAATTTTCGTTCGTTTGGAAAAAGAATACCATCAGATTCGATGATATGAATAAATCTCAAATTCAAAACTTATTGTCCGAAATAAACGAGGTACGATTAGGTATCGTCGAAAATCCTTCGGATCTTTCTGACGATGCTCTAGAGGAAGTACAAATAAAACTTGAATTACATCTTGAAGATTTAAACGCCAGAATAGAAGCTAATCCTAAAAAATCTCCTAATCCTGATAAACAAGAACGCCGAAAATTAAAATCATATTCCCGAAAACTTGATAACCGTATTGATAAAAAATCTGAACACGAAAAACAGATGAAGAAATTCGATAAAAGAAATAGTTATGCTAAAAGTGATGAAGACGCAACATTTATGAGAGTCAAGGAAGATCCCATGCTGAATGGTCAATTAAAACCTGCATACAATGTTCAGATAGCCACTAGTAATCAATTCATTACAGGTGTTGGAATGTTTCAAAATCCAACTGATACAAGAACATTGATACCATTTATAAAACAGCTTGAAGAGAACCATACGCTTGGCGACGTGATCGTCGCCGATGCGGGATATGGTTCTGAAAGTAACTATCAATTTTTAGATGATAACTATAAGAAATACGTTATTCCGTACTCTACTATGCTCAAAGAGAATTCAAAGAAATGGAAAACAGATGAAAAGAAGGTAATGAATTGGAATTACTACGAAGACGATGATTATTATATAAATCCTCAAGGTGTCCGTTTCAGTTTTAATGCATATCGAATAAGAACTGATAAATATGGATTTAAACGTTACTTTAAAGAATATATTTCCGAGATATTTGATGATGATCACAATAGGATTCCTCAGGCGTTCACGCCTGGTGGGAATCGTAAAAGAATATACATCAATCCTTCATTGGAATATTTTAAAGCTAGCATGAGAAGTAAACTTTCGATTCCCCAATATGCTGATATTTATGCACGTAGAAAAAATGACGTGGAACCAGTCTTCGGAAATATGAAGGCTTGTTTAGGTTTCAAAAGATTCCATGTTAAAGGATTGAATAAAGTTAAAAAAGAAATGATGATCGTAGTAATGGCATTGAATATCAGGAAACTGGTATCAATGTCATTTTTTATTTGTATTTTTAGAGAACAAAAAAGTTCGATGTGGAATTTTTTCAAATTCGCATCGAACTTTTAAGATAAAGAGACTGTTTTGTCACAGCCTCTTTTCTGCTTTATTTGGCTTTTAAATCAGCTACTAATTGGCGATCAGGATCAACCAAAATAGTTTTTTGACCTTCAAAGATAACATACCCTGGTTTAGCACCATTAGGTTTACGAATATTTTTGATTTTAACATAATCAACTGGAACCTTGCTCGAATCACGAGCTTTAGAATAGTAGGCTGCAATTGTTGCGGCTTCAGTGATTGATTGTTCATCAGGATCACTTGTTTTCAAAATAACGTGTGAACCAGGAATATCCTTCACATGGAACCAGTAGTGATTCTTTTGTGATAATTTCATCGTCAATTGGTCGTTTTCAATATTATTTTTACCAACAATAATATCAACACCCGTTGATGATTGGAAATCTTCACCAACATGCTTCTTACGTTTCTTACGAGCATTACGACGTTTCTTCTTGATATAGCCTGAATCAATCAGTTCATCAACAATACCATCGACATCCTCAATATCTACGTATTCAAGAGATGCCAAAACTGATTCCAAATAGTTGACTTCATTCGTAGTAATATCCAATTGTTCTTGAACATGGGGTATCGAATTTTGTAACTTACGATACTTTTTATAGTAATGTTGAGCATTGTCAGAAGGGGAGTACTCTGGATTCAGTTTGATTTTTACCTCTTCATTATTGTAGTAATTAGTCAAAACAATTGAGCTAGAACCACGTTTAACTTGTGACATGTATGTCGTCAATAATTCACCATAAAGATTGTATTTAGCCATCACATCAGTCTGTGATAATTGCTTATTCAATTTTTTAATCTTAGACTTATCTTTTTTCAAAATAATATCTAAACGATGCGTAATGCTCTTGGTTTGCTGTTCAATTCGATCAACTCGAGCTTTATCTAAATAATAATTATCCAAAAGCTCACTTAAACTTGCATAAGTATTAACTTCTGTCGTGGTATTGCTAAAACCAATAGGGAAGAAACCTAACTTGTGTTTGTCTTTAGTGTTGGCTGTATTAGGCATTAAATGATTTTCATATAAATTCATGAAATCATCTAAAGTTTGGCCAGCTGCTATAAATTTTTCCAATTCGTATGATGTATCTAAACCAATACCTTCATACTTTTGACGAATATCGGCTGCCGATAAATCTTGAAGATTTTCATTTTTCGTTGAAAATGGATTGATTTTATTCTGTGCAGGCGGTAACTTATAATCGTCCCCGGGAAGCAGTCCACGGAAACTATTATTTTCTGGAGAAACACGTTTAATTAAGTCAATAATTTTTCCATTCTCTTTATTTAGGAGAAAAATATTACTGTGTCGACTCATGATTTCGGTAATTAACCGATATTCATGAATATCGCCCAATTCATTTTTAGCACTCAAATCTACGATTACGATACGATCATTATTCAATTGTTTAAAATCTTGAATAATAGCACTAGTGATATACTTTCTTAGCGACATAACAAAAGTTGAAGGTTTAGCGGGATTAGCAAATGGCTGATCCGTAATCTGAACTCTTGCATATGAGGGATGAGCTGATAATAATAATTGTTGATTCTTACGGTTACTTCTAATTGTAAGGATCAATTCGTTAGCGAACGGCTGTTGAATTTTAGCAATTCTACCGCCACGGAGATTCTGATTCAATTCGTTTACCATCACATGGGTAAACATTCCGTCAAAGGACATAATTGACTTCCTTTCTATATTGCGTGATAAATTCTGAAACTTTTGCAGTGTAACAAATATAAACTCGATTGAATATGATATAATTTAATGGTTATACAATCATTATACGTAACCAAACAAGGAATTGATAAATTTATGAAAATAGCCATTGTAACAGATAGTACATCTTATTTGCCACAAGAAATAGTCGATAAATATAATATAACAGTTGTGCCAATAGAGGTAGTATTTAATACTAAAACATATCGTGAAGATATTGATATTACTACGTCTCAATTCTACAAACTCTTACATGAATCACCTGAGTTACCCTCAACGGCTCAACCTTCAATTGGTGAAATGATGAACGTGTACGACAAGCTGGCTAAAGAAGGCTATGATACCGTAATTTCAATTCATTTGGCAAGCACTATTTCTGGTTTTGTAAATAACCTTAAGAGTGCTGCTCAGACAATTGATGATATCAATGTCGTCGTTTATGATTCACATATTACTGTACGCCTAATGGGCTACCTAGCTCAAGAGGCAGCCAAAATGGCTCAAGAAGATAAACCACTTAGTGAGATTCTTGAACGTCTAGATGACTTAAGAAGCTCTATTGGTGAGTCTTTTGTGGTAAATGACTTAAAGAGTTTAGTTAAAGGCGGAAGATTATCAAATACTTCTGCTGTCATTGGAACCATGTTAAATATTAAACCATTACTAGAATTTGATGATAATTCTCACAAAATTGTTGCCTATGATAAAGTTCGATCCATGAAAAAGGCCAAGTTAAAAGCTGAAGAAAAATTGGCTACGGCCATGGATGAGGCTCCATATCCACTACGTTTATTGGTAATCGATGCTGACGATAAAAGGGATGGAGATCAATGGGCAAGTGAGTTGCATGATAAATACCCTGATATTACACTAGATCGTTCATACTTTGGACCTGTCATCGGTGCTCATTTAGGTAAAGATGCGTTGGCCATTGCTTGGATCAAGGATTTTGATAAAGCATAATTGAAAGCCATATGGCTTTTTTATTTTACTGAAATAATATAAAATATTTATTATAAATAATGCTTCATAAATGTTTTTATTGAGTTAAAATGAATGTAACCATTATTTTCATAGGGAAAAGGGGAGTATCATGTTTTCTAAAACTAAGAGAGCAGCTATTTTAGTAGCCGCCAGTGCACTTCTTGCAACGAGTTTGGGAGGAAATATTGTTTACGCCGATACAACAACTTCGACTGATACAAACAATACTTCTGTTACAAACACAACTGCAGCTGATAGTAGTACTACGACTGCCAATACTGCTGATAAGGATGCAACAGTATCAACTGCTACAAATAACAACAGTGATACAAACAATCAAGTTGTGAGTCCGGCAACTAAAACACCATCTAATGATACAACAAGTACAACTAACAGTAACAGTGATACTACTTCTACAGCTTCAACAACTGCCAAGACACAATCGACTTATAACAATATTGACATTGTAGCGGTTAAAAAAGCAATGTTAGTTGAACTAAATCGTTTGCGTGCACAAAATGACCTTCCAGCCTTGACTTCTGTAGTTACATTAAACAACTACGCTCAATCAAGAACTGATGGCTTCACAAGTACTGGTGTTGATAACCATGCTGGCTGGAATTCAGCTAACATGTATCCATATTATTTGGATGCTGAGGAAAATATTTCTCAAATGCCATATTCAATGTTAGGTACATCAGATCCAACTGCCATTGCCCAAAAGGTTACACATGAGTTTTATAGTGAAACTTATGATCCTGAACCTAATTACGGTCATAGAAAGAATATGCTTAATCCATATATTACTTATGTAGGAATTGGTGTAAGTGTTAGTTCCAATGGGATGGTTTACTTTGCACAAGAAATGGGTAATGATCAAGCATCTCATGATAAGTATGACGCTTCAGACATCTATTCATACTACTTAACTAATGAAAATGATTATGCTAATGTTTCTAAGTATGATCTTGCTGATGCTAACCGTAAGAATGCAGATTATGTTAGTCGTGATAACTATGCTGTAGCTGATATAAGAGGTGGAGTAACTACTAAGAACAAGATGACTCCTATTTACGATCGTAATGGTAATAAGCGTGTTGATCTTGTTTTAGGACCTGATACTTCATGGGCTTCAGATATTATTGCAATTATTGATGGTAATTTCTTCTATCATGTATGTACTAATGGATTTGTTGCTGCTGATGACGCTCTACCATGGGCTAAATTCTTATCAGGAACAACTGTTACAGCTACAACTACTGCCAAAGTCTACAACGACAGCGGTATCTACGCTGGATATACAGTAACTCCTGGATCTTCATGGATTGTCGATCGTCGAACTGTTAATCCAACAACTAATACTAAGATGTACCGCATCGGTACTAACGCTTGGATTCAACAAAATGAACTAACTTTAAACTAGAAATTATGAGTAAGAGGCTGTGGTAAAACAATCTCTTAATTAAAAAGTTCGATGTGAATTTGAAAAAATTCAATATCGAACTTTTTATTTTATATAGAAGTTTACATATTAGATATTTATTTGAGGTGAGATTTTAAAAATGAAATTAACTGGTTATGAAGATCTGTGCGTTCAGAGAACGATTTCAAATATATATAAAGCATTTGAAAAACTGATTTGTGAGAAAGAATATCAAAAGATTACGGTTAAGGAACTTTCCGAACTAGCTCAAATTAACAAAAAGACATTTTACCGTTACTATCCAACACTGGATGATTTATTGACAGAAATGCAAGCTAAATATGCTGAGGAATATCTAAAAGAAATAAAGGAATATCAGTATCCAAAAGATTTAGCAAAAAGTGTTAGAGCGTTTTTTACTTATTCAGCTGATCAAGGTGAAGCGTATGACAAAATAACTTCCAGTGTAGTCGGAAACTACGTAGGAATTCGCCAACAAATGATTGATAATGTAATGAATTCTACCTGGGGTGAATCCAAAAAATTTAATTTAATGACGGACTGGCAACAAAATGCTCTATTGAATTTTGTCGAGCAGACAGGATTAAACGTTTATAAACAATGGGTCAGTCAAGGTAAACAAGAACCTCTTGAAGACGTGATTGAGTCGGCTACTCTATTGATGCAGGGTGGCGTTAATAATTTTCTGAAACAGAATAAGTAATTAAAGCAGATATTTCAAATAGATATCTGCTTTTTTGATGTCCAAATTTTCAAATTGACTAACTTTATGACACTCTTTTTTTGGAAAAGGTTACTTATGTCACTCTTTGAGAAATACTGCCCATTTTTTTGCTATTTAATTCATTGCATAATGAATACATCGTAAAGGAAAGCAATGAGGTAATAACAATGACTATAAAGATAAGTGAAGAAGAAAAGGTAGCTTTAGCCGTTCGTCAACAAGTACAAGGTATGGTTACTGGAGATATAGATATATTGAATAAAGTGATTGTGCCAGATGCACATTTTATTCATATCACTGGAACAGATCAGACCAAGGAAGAATGGCTACAACAAATCAAGATAGGACGCATGCATTATTTCAGTAATAAAGAAAAATTAATGCAAGTCGAGGTGAACGGTGATTTTGCAAAGGTTGTTTCCAGAAATGAACTAGATGCAAGGATTTATGGTTTTCGTAATACTTGGCCTTTGGAGTCCAGAACTGAATTAACTAAAAATAATGGTCAATGGCAAATAGTTTTGTCACAGGCTTCAATGTATTAAGGGGATATCAAAAATATGATGACAAAAAGAAGAGTGACAATAGCAACGGTCGCTTTGTTGATTGCTAATTTTATGGGTGGACTTGATGCGACGATTGTTAATACAGCATTGCCCGCAATTACTAGTGATTTAAACGGTATTAGATTAATCGGATGGATCAGTTCTATTTTCCTACTAGGAACAGCCGTTACCACTGTTCTGTGGGGACGAGTAGGGGAGATTATTGGAAAGAAACTAACTTTTCAAATCTCATTACTATTATTTGTAATTAGTTCCGTTATCGGGGGCTTATCAACAAATATGATTATGTTGATTGTTGCACGTGCTTTCATGGGAATCGGCGCTGGAGGAATGGTTTCAATTCCATTTATTATCTATGCGGATCTATATCCGAATCCATCAGAACGTGCTAGAGCACTAGGCTGGGTTACAGCTTCTTACACGCTCTCGACCGTAGTAGGACCACTAATTGGGGGTTGGTTAGTCGATACACTTTCGTGGCATTGGGTATTCTTTATTAATTTACCAATCGGAATTATTTCATTATTGATGCTTCAATTTAGTTATAAAGAAAATAGAACGGAGATAACTGACAAGTCATTTGATTATTTAGGTTCAGGAATGTTGATTTTAACACTAATTGTTCTATTATTTGCCAGTGATTCAATTGCCTCAAGTATAACAAGGGCAGTAGTTCTATTAGTAATTGGTTTGATTCTAATGGTTATTTTTTATCGAATCGAATCTTCTAAAAAGAATCCATTAGTACCAACTGAATTATTAAAGAACTGGCGGATTCAATCTCAAAACGTCATTATGTTTTTGATTAATGGTTTCTTTATTGGATATAGTGTTTATGCTCCAATGTGGTCACAAGGACTACTTGGTACCAATGCTACTTATGGTGGTTTAACACAAATCGGTGGTTCAGTTTTACTATTGCTGGGAACCAGATTGACTGCAAACTTAATGCCAAAGATATCCTACAAGAAAATCGTTATGATTGGTAGTTTCAGTATTCTAATTTCAGCTTTAGCGATGATTATTGCTACTAAGAATGCTCCATACTGGTGGTTATTAGTCAGTGGTGCATTTGAAGGGTTCGGAATGGGACTTTCATTTACACCAATGCAAGTTTCAATTCAAGATGATGTTAGAAAAGAACTGATCAGTGTTTCAACAACATTTGGCTTGTTATTCAGAACTTTAGGACAAACATTTATGTCTGCTATTTTTGGAGCTGTTTTGAGTATCAGTACTGCTAATCAAGTTGGAGGCAAAATTACTAGCCGGATGATCAATAAATTAACTGATGCATCATCTGCTAAGACATTGCCACAAAACTTATTGCCACAATTAAGAACAATCTTATTCAACGGTATGCACACCATCATGTTCATTGGATTCGTTTTAGTAGTGGTTGCTATTATTATTAATTTCACTAGAAAAGAACCTGTTAAACAGGAACGCTAAAAATTTAATGTCACTCTTTCTTTTAAAGCGTGGCATAAGTAACTAAATAAAAAACATTGACCATTTTTTTATAGTTGATCACGCCCCATAATAGATTTTGTAAACAAAGAGAGTTAATAAAAACAGAGGAGATTTATATTATGAACACACAAGAAATTTCAGATCGTATCGAATTAAAACAATTGGTAGATTTATTTTCAAACTACTCTGACACTAAAGAAAATGACAAGCAAGTCGCACTCTTCACTGAAAACGGTGTAGTAAATATCATCAACGATGGCAAAGTTAGTTTTACTCTCAATGGTAGAAAAGAAATATTTAATGCTTTTAGTTCTTCAATGGATGAATATTCATCAGTCTTCCATATGAGTGGTCAACAAACTGTTGATTTTATTGATGAAACTCATGCCAACGGTGTGGCATATAACTATGTTGTTTTGGTTAAAACTAACGAAGAAAACAAAACAGTTACAACTAGTGAAGGTGTTAGATACCAAGATAAATACGAAAAAGTTAATGGAAAATGGTTAATTTCTGAACGAAATTCAAACTTTATCTGGCATACAGAAGATATTAAATAATCTAATTGGAGAAACTATTATGAAAAATATATTAATTATTGGAGCAACCGGTTCAATTGGAAATGCAGTAAGACAGATGTTTTTAAGAAAAACAGATGCTCAGTTAACGCTGTTTTCTAGACGAGTTAATAGATTAAAATTAAATACCTCTAGAGAAAAAGCCATTTCGGGAAGTGTAACAGATGATACTGAATTGGCATTGGCAGTAAAAAGTCAGGATTTCGTTTTCGTGGCCTTAAGTGGTGATATGAAGACATTTGCTGAACATATTGTAAAAGTTATGGATCAAGAGAATGTTCAAAGATTGGTATTCATTACAACTATGGGCATATATCAAGAGATTCCTTCTTGGTTAGGTGACTCTCCAGAACCTTATAGCAACAGTATTTTAAGACCATTCAGAGAAGCAGCTGATTTAATTGAACAATCAGACTTGAACTATACAATCGTTCGTCCCGGGTGGTATACCAATGGTCCTGTTAATTACGAAATTACACAAAAAGGTGAACCGTTTGGTGGACATGATGTTTCCAGAAATAGTATTGCCGACTATGTTGTTAAATTAAGCGAAAATAACACATTAGATAATAGATCCAGTGTGGGGATCAACGAAGGTTAGGAGAAAACTATGGATAAAAAAATTACATTAAATAATGGTATTGAAATGCCTACTCTAGGGTTTGGAGTATTTCAAATTCCTGATTATGATGAATGCAAGCAGGCCGTTTTACAAGCACTCAAAAATGGCTATCGTTTAATTGATACTGCCGCAGCTTATTTGAATGAAGGTGCTGTAGGCGAAGCAATTAAAGAAAGTGGTATCGATCGAAAAGAGATGTTCGTAACAACTAAACTTTGGGTACAAGATGCTGGTTATGAAAATACTCAAAAAGCTATTAATGCTTCACTAAAAAGATTAGGCTTGGATTATATTGATCTATATCTAATTCATCAACCACTTGGCGACGTTTATGGCTCGTGGAGAGCAATGGAGGATGCCTATAAGGCAGGAAAATTAAAATCTATTGGTGTAGCTAATTTTGAAAATGATAGATTACAAGATTTGATGATGCACAATGAAATCAAACCAGCGGTTGATCAAATTGAATTACATCCCTTCTTTGCTCAACCCGAACGTGTTCAATGGTTGTTAGATAACGATATTGTACCAGAGGCTTGGGGACCATTTGCTGAAGGGAAACAAGGTATCTTTACTAATCCTACAATCAAGAAAATTGCTGATAAGCATGGTAAAACAAATGGTCAAGTGATTTTGAGATGGTTGAACCAACGTAATATTGTTGTTATTCCTAAGTCTGTTCATGAATCTAGAATTATTGAAAATGCCGATATTTTTGATTTTACTTTGAATAATTCAGAAATGAAACAAATGGAAAATTTGGATCAAGGGGTCAGTTTGTTTGGAAATATGCACGATCCACAAACAGTTAAACAACTTGGTAGTGTTAAGTTTAATTATTAAAAGATAATTTTTATTTAAAATTAAATATATTGAAGAACGACTGGCTTATAACGGACAATTAGTTTAGATCAACGAAGCTCCAGAATCAATCGATCAGAATTTTCTTGCTCAGCGGGGTATTACTATCAGTGCTTTAAATCTAGGTGGAGCACATAGAAGTAACAGTTACTCTCAAAAAAGAGATTTAGGAATTATGGCGACTGAATTATTGAACCTAGTCGCACAGGAAAAATTAAATCCTTGTATTACTGAGATTTTGCCATTCGATCAATTAGTTAGTGGACTGGAAAAACTGTATCATCACGATACGGTCGGAAAAATTGTTGTTAAGATTTCAAAGTAAATATAGTCGATAAAAATTGATATTTTTAGGATTGGACAATTTAATTTTAAACAACTTATTTTAATTAATGTTATGTAACCTTTCGTTATGTAAATCTATAAACAAAATAAAAAAGGATTCAGTATTGAAATTTTTACAATACCGAATCCTTTTTTTAGTTAAATTATATACGAAAAGCATCATAATCTGATTGAAATCTTATTTATCCAAAATCAATCTGATCTAACATTGCCTCACGAGATTCTTGGTCAAGTCCCAAATACGCTAAAGTCATTTGTTGGCTACTGTGATTTAACAAACGCATCACCAAACCAATGTTGTAGTTCGATTGAACGTAAACACGATAAGCACCAGTTTTTCTCATCGTATGTGTTCCAAGATAATTAATATTCAGCAAATCACCGGTCTTAGCCATCACTTTATAAAACTGTTTTTCAGTTATGTGTCGTTCAGGTCTTTTCATTGAAGGAAACAACCATTCAGAATTCACTTTATTCTCTAACAACCATTTTTGGTAAATCAATAGATCACGAGTGATAGGTTTCAAATATAGAGTATTGGGTTTTCCAGTTTTCTTATCATGGATAAATGCCGTTTTCTTCAATTCATCATATTTATCGAAAACATCATCATATTTCAAAGCTAAAACATCAGAGACTCGAAGTAGGGTAGCTTTACCGGTTTGAAAGATCGTATAATTCCTGCGACCGTATTTAAAATTTCGTAATAACGTATCTTGAACTTCACTTAAAATGTTACTGTCTTTGATTGGTAAAACTAATTGTTTCATTATTTCTCCATTCAGAACAATTGATAGTAATTTTAGAACACAATTACTTAAAATGCCGGTTTAATAGGCTTCTCGATTGTAGGGACTATTATTTAGTATATTTAATAAATAACCCCTAGGTATTAATTGTAATTTTTTTGGCTTGCTACGTCAACATTTTAAAGGGGTTATTTCTTACCAATAGCCCCTGTTTTTACCATAAAAAGATAATTTTAGCGAATCTTAATTCTAAGGCCAAGTTCATTCTTTTGATGACCAACTATTCATCTGGCATTCATAGAACACGCCTGTCAGCATCATTGATTTCAAATAGTAAAAAAGCCACTAAGAATTCTGAATCAAAATTAATCTCCAAATCTAGACTAAAAAAGAGATTTTAATTATTTCCTAACTAAATTTATTCATTTGAACAGAAGATTGAATTAGACAAGTGCTTTAGCCATACTGTAATTATAAATAATTCATTGGAGAAATCGATATGAATAGTGATTTAAGAAATCTATTGCTAGCAACCAATTTAGGTAAAAGTCGTTATCATCCATTGGCGGGATGGAATATCCTAACTATTCTTTATGGAAATCGAACCAGTGCAGATATTCCACGGACCTTAGGATTTTTAGTTGAACAGTACAATGCCAATTACTTAGATAGCGAAAGTGAGGAAAATTTAATTACCGATGCCGTAATCAAAAGCGTTTTAAAAACATTAGAAGAAGATGCCAAATTTATTGAGGTGTCACCTAGAAAAATCAGAGTTCGAATGACAAGCGGAGCCTATCATATGCAGAATGCTCCTGTATATCGAATTACTAGTCAAGGAATTGAATATTTATCAATGCTCCCTAAAGTTCTTGACGCTGAATCAACAGTCACTGCCAATACTGCCAGAATCAAAGAGTACTGTGATTTGTTAAATAAATTGAATTCTGAACATTTAGATACTTCACACACTCAATTATTTAATGATTTTTATAACATGGTTTCTGCATATTCCGACGTGATGAAAGGGATGCACAAATTAAGTGAAGATTTAGAAGAAGTATCGAATGACTTAGCCTTTAATCACGGCGGAAAAATCGCTGAACATTTAAATCAAATGTTGACAGAGAAAGCGGTTCCTGCTTATGTGCAATTAATTTCCCAAGGATCAGTTATTCAAGATTTGAATCATAATAGTATTTTTCCAGATCAGGTAGCTAGAAGTCGTCAAGGCGAAGATAGCTTAGAAGTTGACCAGGCCATTGATAATCGAACAAAATTGTCTGTTCAAATACATCGTGATAAGAGTTATGTTAAAACACAGTTACAAAATTTATCCAACAGCTTTGATCCAACCTCCACTGGGATTGATAGCAATTTTGATTCAATTTATCTAATTTTTAATACGATTAAAGATTCCATCGATTTATTGAGCAATGAGTACGACCATATCAATGCTCAAACAATTGATGTTAAGCAATTGACGAAACAAATTGATGAACTTTTAACTCACTATCAAAATATTTCGATACCAGTTCAATTACCTCGACACTTGGCACAGGATAGAGAAATTTCTGACTCAAATGATTTATTGGAAGCTGAGACTCTTGGTCCAGTTATTTATCAAGCTAATTCATTTGTTAGACAAGTTGCTACTGCTGAAGATAATCCTGAAGTTGCTAATGATGATGAAATCATCGAAAATTACGCTGATGCATTAAAAGAATTTCAAAATATAGTTATGATTGATGATAGAAAGGGACAAGTTGATCGTAATTTAGAGTTAGAAAACTTATTGACAAGGGATGAAATAGTTCGCTTATACAGTGCCACTAATTATAATCATTATGAAAGTTTTGCCCCATTTGGTCGCCCCGTTAAATCAGTCAAAAGAATCATTGAATCAAAGGCAATTTGGATACACTGTAAGAAAGAACAATATAGCGTTCAATTACCAAGCGGTTTTTATTTTAATTTTTAAAGAAAGCGAGAATTAATGTGACTGTTCAACTTAATAATTCTGAACGTTTAGTTATTAATCAGCTCTTAGATACAGGCTTATTCACCAGCAAACCATATAAGCCAACAAATGAAGTGACAAATGCCATTAAATCAATGAAGAAACCCCAATTTCAAAAGAGAATTAGTATTTATTTAAGAGATTTAATTGGTATGGCTCCAGAAAATGTTCAAGAGAATATTTTATTACTATTTGGTAATGAATATGAAAATAGTGAAAACATTCATGTTTTACTTGCAACATTGAAGGCAGTTATTAATTTGCCTGAATTACAAGCCAATCAAAAAGATCGATCCGTGTTAACTCAGACTATTGTTCGCCAGGTTCACAGCGAAGTAATCGACTTAGATGAAAAAGAAATAAGGCGGATTATTAATCAGTTATTTGTTGATCGCTTTAAGCTTTTTACTTTGGACTATCCAGAATTAACACAGAGCAATCAAAGCCAGGAAGTGGCTGAATATTGGAACGTCAATCCGAATTTCAATCAAGTGGCTCAAGCCATCGTTAATCAATTACTTGTTCATCAAGAATTGGATTTAAACGACGAGCAAAAATTAAATCGTCTTCTACTAAATAGTCGATTTATAAGCCGAGAATCTAATTTTACTTTATGGAACTATTTAATGGATCATAAAGACTCAATTAGTCAATCTTGGAAAAATTTAAATCGTTTTGATTTAGAAATAGGGGACAATTATGCCTTATTATTGGATACTAAACGACAACAAGTAAAGTCCAAGCCATCTGTCGTAGCAATCGCAGTAGCCAAAGCAATTCATACTGGGGTGAGTGAAAATAATTTAAATGATCTAATCAAAGAACAAACAAGAATAATCTTTCCCAAGAATTCAATTGCACTCTCAGCAGTAAAAGAAGTTCTAATGGACTTTGGATTAATTAAAATTAAAAATGAATTTATTTTTCCAACACCATTAATTCAACGATTTTCAATTGAAAAAAATAATAGAGGTAATGATGATGAATAGAGAAATGTTGACGCCAGTAAGTTTTCATTTGAGAAATTTTAATAATTATATCCAACTTGATATTCCTGTTTCTAAAAGAGGAAATTTCACTTTGATTGGTGAGAATGCAGCTGGAAAAACTACTTTGGCCAATTGCTTTTTTCCAATGCTTGTTGATGGTTCAATTGCCACACCATCTTTTAATCCAGCTAAAGGAACCGATAAGATTGAGAGAACTTCAACTCGTAATTCAAAAAATGATACTCGAACATTTGAGAGTATGTTATTAGGTTGGGGGAAAGGAGCTATGAAGGTAAGAACTGGTTACAGTTACGTCCTTCTAAAATCTAAATCACGGCAAGTAATCATTGGTATTGGTGCTCATAGAGCGGTTGGAGAAAATAGAAAACCCACCTGGTGGTTCGTTGCAACTAGTAACAATGTTAACGAGAAATTAGTGCTAATGACTACTGACAAAAATAATCTAGCACTTGAAAAAGATGCTTTCATAAAAATAAATGCTGCTTTGGGCAATAGTTTTAGAGTTTTTTCACAACTCGGTGAGTTCCAAAGTTACATTGCCGAAAATATTTATGGCTTTACTGATATCAGAAGCTTACACCAATTGGCTAACACATATCGACTGTTGGCATCTCCAATTTTAACTGCAGGTAATGCTAGATTGACACCGATTCTAGAAGCTATGAAGAATGCACAGGAGGGAATTGATAATCAGATAATCAGCTCTGTTGCCGCTACGCAAAGAGGGGTAAACAGAAAAAGAGCCTTGTTAGAACGTATTTCTCGTGGACAAGATCGGTTAAAGAGATTGAAAAAAGAGATATTCTGGAGAAATTTCAATCGTTTGAATGAGCGTTACTTAGATCCGTATTCTAAGCTTCTTCAGCAAATAAACGAATTAAATGGCAAAAAAGAGAAAGCACAAAAAGATTTGTCAGTTTACTCTGGTCAACTGAAATTATTAAAATATCAATTAGAAAAAGCCTCTGAAACTGTTTCAAAACTTCAGGAACAAAAGGCTAAACAAAAATCTATTACGGAACAACGTAAAAATAAACTTGCAGTAGTGAAATTACTAAAACAGCAATTGAAAAATTACTCAGAGACAATTGACTCCTTAAGAAAACAAGAAGTGGAACTTAATAAGAGTCGAAAAAGAATTCAAGTGCTTGAGAGTGAAAAGAATCTTTTAAATCAAAATTTAACTTCTATTAAGAATAAAACCATTGAACAAACAAAGGGTCTTCAGCAATTGGATACTAACTTAACAATTATTAATCTCAAAAATCAATTAGAGAAGATGAAACATTATCTACATAAAATGAAAAGTCTCCAAAAAGATTATCAAAACATTGTTGATAGTCAAATTCATTTGAATGAAGATATTAAGATTGTAACTAATATGCGTGAAAATATGGACGTGAAAATTGATTTAAGAACAAATGGTCCAGTCGTTGGTAGGATTAGAAATGGATTACATCAAGATAACTTAGAAGTTCATAACGCTGGTGCCGCTCAAATGAATACTCGTTATGCAGCTTTGGAGCAAAAAAAATTAGATTTGCTGTCCAACAACCCTGATCTCAAGGAATTTTTAAGAGATTCCAATCTATATAAAAAATTAGATGATGTTTCGAAGTATTTAACACAATTGAATAAGGAGCTAGAGAAGAAGGATTCACAATTAAAAGATGAAAACTCAGATTTAATTCATATTCAAGAAGATATTTCTAAAATAAAACAAGCTTTAGAGGATGAATTCAAAGATTTTGATTTAGAAGCAAAAAAAGCTAAAGTACTAAAGATTAACCAAGAAATTGCCATCTTAGTCGTCGATCCACTCTTAAATGATAAATTAAACAAGGCTCAAAGCAATTTACGAAAATACCAACATTCAGAAACAGATTTGAATCAAAAGATTACGACTGAAACCACTAATATTTCGAACTTCGAAAATCAGAATAAAGAGCTAACAAGATCACTTAACGAGACAAAAGAACAAGCTGAATCTTATATAACATCGCTTAAACCATATGCAATAGAGGATGTTGAGATAAACAATATAGATGATGCGATGATTTTTTTAAATCAACATCGCAATGGAGTTAAAAATTATAGATATGAAGAACTATCAACAAAAATTTCCAAATTAATTCGTACTAACAATAGGGATGGAATCGATCCATATGCTTTAGATACATTATTCGAAGATCGAGGGTACAATGATATATCTAGTTTAATGAGACAAAATCGATCAGTTTATGAAAATGATCTGATTACAGTCTCTTTTGATATTAATCAAGTACAGAAAATTTTAGATAATGATTACTCTGCAGTTGAAAAATCTTTGAAACAATTAAAATCCGGAAACGAAGTTGCCCAGATAACTTATCTTCAAGCAGCAATTCATCAGATTTCTGATCAATATGAATTGATTGACGGCTATAATGAGATGCTGGCTCAAGGAGTAAAACAGACTCATGGTATTCAATTGAAAGTATCATTGAAGCCTAAAGATGTTGATGAGCAAGTAATTAAGGAGGCAAGAGATACATCATTAAGTAAGCGTCCTACTTTGTTAAGAGAAGTTCAAAATCGTTTAGAGAGATTGGCCAATGATACGGATGTAGCAGATGATGATGAATTATTCATGGAAAAAGCTTATCAACTATTAGACATTAGACATTGGTCAGACTTTCAAATTTGGATTCACCGTAAACAAGCGGAAATTGGGGAATTCGAATTAGTCGATGATAAATTTGTGCAGTCAGGTGGATCTGGAGCTGAAAAGGCACAAGCTATGGTATTACCATTGTTACTTGTTCCAAAAATGATTTTACATCGATCAAAAAAATCAGATGCTCCACATTTAGTTATGTTTGATGAATTTGCTGACAAACTAGACCCTGAAACTGCCAAATCCTTTGCCAGAACTATCGATCAATTTGGGTTCAATTTTCTAGCAACTATGCCAAGTGGGTCTCAAAATAAAATTTTAGCCGATGGAGTTGATAACATAGCTTACGATGTTATAGCGCCAGCTAAAAAGAACGATAGTAAATTTCACAAGAATATTGTTCGACCAGCACTAATATGGACAAGGTGAAAAGATGAGTAAATATTTGAAAACTTACCAAGAAAAAACTGGAAAAATATTAAAACCACAGGCAATTAAACTAGATAAACTCTTCGATCATATCGAAAAGAGGATGCCATTACCACCACGTGGACAACAGGCTGTAAATTTGGGCTTTACTGCACACACTCTCAATGATTCAAGTGAAAATCCTGAAATTTATAAATACTATCATTGGGTAATCAATTACTTTTTTAAAGACAAGCCAATAAACGAATTGAGTTCTAATTTGATTGGAACTTCAATTGTCACTGCCAATTTAATTGAAACCAATCTACCGCAGCCAATTACTCTAAATCCTTGGCAAATGAGAAGCCCTGAACTTTTCAAAATCAACTCTAAAAAGGTAATTATTATTGAAAATAACGGTGTCTTTATTTGGTTATACAAACTACATCCAGATTGGCCATTAATAAATCAATCGGGAAATGATTTTAACAAGACTTATAATGATTTTTTGAGAATGTTGACTTCAAAAAATATCGAAATGACTTACTTGGGAGATTTAGATAGTGAGGGCATGCGAATTGCTGAGCACCTTTCTTCAATATTACATACCAACCTATTTTCTATTCAAACTCCAGAAAGAGTCCTTGATTGGTTAGTTAGATATGGTAAAGGTGATTCTGGACGCACGACAAAGCTTCCCATCACCAATAAAGTTTTACTAAAGGAAATGGAATCGATCAGTGCATTAGAAAAATTTGTTGAACAGGAACAGCTAATTAGTGATTACGAACAATACATCCCAGAATGGTTGAAAAAGTAGTCGTCTGTATGTATTATGATGTATAATGTACACACGAGGAGATGATGCAAATGATTAATCCAGCTGATTTGAAACAAAATGTTAAAATGTTTAAAAATGGTAATTCATATGCTTTTAGAATTTCAAAAAAGGATAGGGAATTCCTCGATGCTGATAATGACACCCATTTTGAAAAAATTGTATCACCGGATGGTAAAGAAATAACTTTTAAAAAGATTGAAAAAGTACGTCCCAATGTTCTAGAAACTGCTAGTAAATTGTACGACAAACATTCTGATTTGATGAAAAGACTGGAAAATCTATGATTTATTTGACTGAAAAAGAGTTTATAGCTATTAATGAATTAGTGCTAAAACGCTCAAATAGTAAGTCTATTGGTATTCAATACCCTCAAGGATTAGATTTAGTAGTCAATCAACCCAAGCAGGTTGTTTTTGGAAAAGAATTATATCCCAATATTTGGATCAAAGCTGCTTTTATTATTCAGATATTATTCAGAAAATTACCAAAAAGCATATATTTATAGATGGAAATAAGAGAACAGCACTTTTATCTGGATTAACATTTCTTAGTATAAATGGGATTGAACTGAACTTTTCAACTGACGATGGTGAATCACTAATATTGAATGTAACTAATGGTTCGGATAATGATTCTATAATGGTTTCTTTAGCTGAATGGTTAAAGAGCCATTCTAAGCCTCTCCAATAATTAGGGCTCTTTGTCAAATCGTATTGATGAATAGTTTTTGTATAGAAGACAACCTCATGTAGGTTGTCTTTTTTTATGCGCAAATGAGTCTTATTCTCTTAAGAAAATGGTCAAGATTTCTGAAGCCATAACTGATATGTTTGAGTTTTTTTATCTTTCCAATGGTCCCTTCAAGAGGACCATTGGAGTACGGCATTGTGCAACTATTCTTTACATAATTTAAATTCTTACGTAACGTTGAAATAGATGTATCCATAGCGGTATTATTCTTTTTATATCCATAGATGGTTTCTTTGAGTAATGATATATCGTGTTCATGTATCGCTTTCTGAATACCTTGATAAATATCATAAGTATTTTTAAAAACTGGTAGATTGTCAGTGGCTATATCAATAACGTTTCGCGTTGTAGTATATTCGTTGATTCCAAAAATATATTTTACTTTCTTGTCGTCTACATCTGCCTCAGGCAGATGATAGAGACGCCAATTAGACTTAAGTGCTTTATACAAACGGGAATGTTTATCATTTATTTTTTTAAGACAACTGATTCTAACTTGATCCAATGCCCGGCTACATAGCTGAACTATATGAAATCTATCAACTATTATTTGAGCATTGGGAAAAATTCTATGAATGACCGACTGATAATTAGCATTCAAATCAATAGAGACAGTCTTAACGGCTTGCCGTTCTGACAAGCTATAGTTATTTATAAAGTGTTCAATAACTGTTTTAGAGAGTCGATCATGAATCAGCTCAATTAGATGATGTGTTTGTGCATCAATAGCTATAAAAGTAAATATACCGTTAACTGAACGAAATTCATCAAAACACAGGTTTTTTGGAAGACAATCACATCTATTTGGTAATTTGGTATTGTCATATAAGACTCTGCTTACTGTATTTACTGATACTCCGATGATCTTAGCTATTGATGTTAAAGTAAAGGATTCCTTTGCCATAACGAATATTCTGTTTTGAACTTGTTTAGTCATAGTATGATTTTTGATTAATAAATCACTGTGGGCACCGCAGGTGCCACCACAGTTCTTACAAATATAACGTTGTTTATTGAGCATCAAATGATACTCAATACCGTTAAAACTGGCTAATCTAGCATTAGTTTTTCTTTTTCCATTTTTGACTAATGAATTTAAACCACATTGTGGACATCGATACAGTTTATAAGTTAAATCAGCGTTTACGATCTTTATATGCTTTATAACGCCACGATTTTTAATCGTAGCGTCCTTGACTGAAACATTACTTATATTATTGTCTTTTATATCGAGTGCACATAGTATAGAATTGTCTTGGGACATTATTGTTTTCTCCATGTTTGATTGGGTTTGGTCGCTTAAATCTTAACATGAGAACAGTGATGTTCTTTTTTTATTTTCTAGAGATTAAAAAACTGGTATTGATTATTCATCAATACCAGAAAGTATAGAACCATAATGGCAAAATTGAACCTATTATGGAGTAATTTTACTATTTCTGGAATTCTGACATTAATTTTCTCCGCAATAGTCATGTTCTTAATGGCTCGAAAGATCAATCGTGTCGATATGCTTGAAGCACTAAAATCAGTCGATTGATTAGTAACTAGAGAAATAGAATCTAGTGTTATCGATATTTCGAAAAGAGATAAATCAAATTAAAATGAACAAATAAAAAGAGACTATCCAATAAATTATTAAAGGACAGTCCCTGACCCAAATTGCTGGAGTTGCTCCATCTTTTTTTCTTAAAGAACTGCGAACTGTAATTCGACTAAGTCTTCAAAATGAATCATAACCAAGATCAATCATCAAACACTAGATGTTTTCTACCTAACATTGAAAAGAAGAAGTATATCAACAAAGGGATTTTCTTATGCTTCAAGCATATTTAACATGTAACTCGATTCCATTTAGGGTTAGACAACTACTTCAATAAGTAGGAGGTCCATTTTAAACCACACAGCCACATCGGCTTCAATTCAGTCCTTCAAGTTAAAAAAACGTATTGTTCATCTTGAACTTTAAAGACCTGTAATCTTATATAAGAATTACAACCAAATATTATTTTCTGCCCCAACACAGGGAAGAAACATACTGATAAAAGAGGTCCTTTATGCCCTAAGCACAATTTTATAATAGCGCCCTGAGGTCTCAGGGTAAACTTCTAGACGTAGACACTTTGAATATTCTCTCAAGCCTGGTTATATCAATGATTTAATCTAATTGAAGTGAAGCCTGCAATCGTTTGATAAATAGTTGATCAACTTTTGAAAGCACAGTATTTTTCTTCCAGACCACTGTAATTGGTTCTGTCAATTCAGGCTCCAATGGTCGAAAAACTAACTCTTCATTGTTGTTTTCATTTAAAAGGTGCTTGAAGGTCATCATGTAAGAGTGACTACTCTCAACCAACAGTTCCGCATTGAAGGCTAAAGTGAATGTACCGGTGATATTCATTTGTGGTCCTAAGTTTCCCCACCAATTGTCAAAACGATTACTAGTCATAGCTTGGGATGAGATCAACAACGGCAAACCTAGCAAGTCCTTTGGTGTAACGACTTGGTTTAAGGCGAGTAGGGAATCTTGTCTCATGACTACGCCCCATTGATCAATTTCAGGAATTTGCAAATAATTAAAATCGCTTAAATCTCGTTCACCCATGAAAACAGCAAAATCCAAAGTACCATTATTTAATTTACTTTCCATCTCATTAGCGTCTCCACTGACCAAATGAACCTTAACATCAGGATAATCTTGATTAATATTTCCCATAACATCAATAATTCGTTTCATACTGACACTCTCACCAGCACCAATCGTCAAATCTCCACCAATCACTTGATCCGTCAAAATGTTAGCTGTAGTTTTATCTGCTAAATCAATGATTTCACTGGCTTTGGAACTAAGGTATTCGCCTTCGGAGGTCAAAGTGATCTGTCGATGTCCACGAATAAATAATTTTGCACCTAATTCATTTTCTAAATCCGACAATTGTTTGGATAGCGCCGGTTGAGAAATAAGCAGTTTCTCGGCAGCCTTAGTAATATTCTTCTCTTGAACAACGGCTAAAAAGTATCGTAATACACGTAATTCCATCATTGCTTCTCCCATAACTTTTAATTATGCTTATCTATATTTTAGAAGTATTTCAAATATATATAGCAAATCCTTTTATACTATAGTCATTCAGTTGAAAGGGGCACATAAGATGACATGTCAAACAGATTTATTCAAGCTTGATTCTCGTCTAGTAGATCAAAACCAACGTTTATTGCAACATTTAAATACTGGTCGTACTTGTTCAAGGGAAACCAATCAGTTGCTAAGCGAAATATTTGGTTATCAGTTAGATCCAACGAATGAAATTAGATTACCATTTCATACTGATTATGGTCGCAATATTAAACTTGGAAAGAACATTTTTATTAATTGTAACGTCACAATGATTGATATTGGAACTATCAAAATTGGGGATGATGTGATCATTGGCCCTGATACAACTTTACTGACTACCTATTACTCCACTTCGAAAAAAAAGCCAATTGTAATTGGAGAAAATGTTAACATTGGTGGTCATGTAACAATTTTACCCGGCGTCACAATAGGCCCGAGGGCCATCATTATTGCTGGTTCAGTTGTAACAACCGACATCGAGAAAAACGTAACTGTTTCCGGCAACCCAGCACACATCATCAAAGAAGGGAACAAATAAATGAATATAGAAAATAAAGTTATTGTTATTACTGGGGCATCCAGTGGAATTGGAGCCGCAACCACCAGAGAATTAGCTAAGCACCATGCAAAATTAGTTATCGGTGCTAGAAGGTTGGACCGCTTAAATAATTTAAAAGCTGAATTTCCAGATGAACAAATCATTACTCAAAGAGTTGATGTCACTAAATTTGAAGAAGTTCAGGCCTTGGTCGATACGGCTAATGAGAAATTTGGACATATTGATGTTTTGTACAATAATGCAGGTATAATGCCCGTTAATGCATTAATTAATCGTGCTCGTGACGAATGGCAACAGATTTTAAATGTTAATATCATGGGTGTATTAAATGGAATTGCGGCTGTTCTACCAACTATGGTCAAGCAAAAATCAGGTCATATCATTGCAACTGATTCCGTAGCTGGACATGTAGTTGTTCCTAATCTAGCCGTCTATAATGGTTCTAAGTTTGCAGTTAGAGCAATCATGGAAGGATTACGTCAAGAACAGCACAACAACAATATTCGAACAACCATAGTTTCACCGGGTTCAGTTTCTACAGAATTATATAAATCAATTAAAAATCCTGATAATCAAAAAGCTGAAATAGAAGTAGAGAATCAAATTGGTTTATCCGCGGAAAACATTGCTAAATCCGTTGCTTTTACAATTGATTCCCCAGACAACATGGACGTCAACGAAATTATCATTCGTCCCATCAAACAAGATATATAATGAGAAGAAAAGAGAAAATAAATTATGAGTAAATTAGCAAATGACACAAGAGTTTTCAAAATCAATCCCGAAATTGACGTACAAAACGTTCGTTTTAAAAATCGCTTTGGCTTTATCTTGGCAGGGCATCTATACCTACCATTGAACTTTGATAGTAATAAACAATACCCAGCCATTGTTATTTCAGGACCATTCGGTGCGGTCAAAGAACAATCAAGCGGTCTTTACGCTCAAACATTAGCTGAAAAGGGCTTTGTTACTGTAGCTTTTGATCAGTCAACTACTGGAGAAAGTTCTGGTAGTGTTAGAAATGTTGCCTCACCAGATATCTTTGTCGAAGATTTCTCCGCTGCGGTTGACTTCATTGGACTTCAAAAGTTCATTGACCGCGAGAGAATCGGTGTTATTGGTATCTGTGGTTTGGGTAGTCATGTTTTAACTGCGGCATCAATCGATGTTCGTATCAAAGCTGTCGCCACATCAGTTATGTATGATATGTCCGATTCAATGTGGATGGGATTAAATAATTCTAAGACTGAGAAACAACGTGAAATCGAAAAGCAAACTTTGGCAAACCAACGTTGGGAAGATGCTGAAAAGGGTACATCTGCTACCGGATTACACGAATTACCATTTGATGGAAATGACAAACCACTTCAATCAGATACTCTATTCCCAGAAAACTTACCAGCTAATGCTGACTCTGTAACAAAAGAGTTCTTTAATTACTATCGTGGTCGTGCTTTCCATCCCCGTTCAGTTAATTCAGCTTCAGCTTGGACTGCTACAACTCCATGGAGTTATTACAATTTCCATTTGCAAGAACATATTGAAACAATTTCTCCACGACCAGTCCTTATCGTTACCGGTGAAAAAGCTCATTCACGTTATATGGCCGAAGAATCATATAACCGTTTGAAAGATCCAAAAGAGTTAGTTATTGTTCCAGATGCTACACACACTGACTTATATGATCAAATGAATTTGATTCCATTTGATAAATTTGCTAGCTTCTTTAAGGAAAATCTTTAATTAGTTATTTCTTTGTGTACAAGCAACTTCAAAAAAATACTACTATCGTTTTAAAACAGTTTTACCTGCCAAGCAAAAAATTTGGTATCAGTAATCCTAGTACAGATGATGTACTTCATCGTATTCGAAAAATTGAACATGATTTCTAACAACAAAAACTCCTTACAGATAAATTGTAAGGAGTTTTATTATTCTTGTAAAAGCAGAAAAGTGATTTTGAAAGGTAACAAAAGAGTATTCTCCGGACCATTAAAATTTTATTAGTTACTTATTAACACTATTAAGATAAAATATTATATATTAATTATATAAGAAGCAGTTAATTAGTTTTTAAATACTGTATTGAAAGGGATGTGAGAAAATTGGTCTTTCTAACTTTGATTAAATATCAAAAAACATCAGATAGATATAATTAGGAGAAATATTAAATGCTAGATGAAAATTCGTACCAAAATGATGAAGAATCCCAAGCGGATCTTCCCCCGAGTCACAACGAAACAATTTGGAAATTAAATGAGGCACAGTTAAAAAAGATATATGGAACTGACCTTGAAAATGGATTAACAGTTACTGAAGCTGAAAAGCGTCTTAAAGAGAATGGCAAAAATGAGTTAGAAGCCAAAAAGGTTTCTAAGTTCGTTCAATTCATTAAACAATTCAACAATAGTATCATTTATATCTTAGCTGCTGCAGCCATTATGACTTTCTTAATGCATCGTTATTCCGATTCAATTGTTATTGGATTAGTCATTATTGCCAACGCTATTATTGGTTATATTCAGGAACAGCAAGCCGGTAACGCTCTGGAAAAAATTCGAGAAATGTTGGTCTCTAAGAACTTTGTCTTTAGAGATGGCGAAAAATTGGAATTGGATGCTCGTGACTTAGTTGTTGGAGATTTAGTTAACCTAGAAGCCGGAGATGCTGTTCCAGCTGATATGCGACTAATTTCCGCCGATAACTTAAGTATTCAAGAATCTGTTTTAACTGGTGAAACCAACCCAGTCAATAAGATTGAGGAACCAATGGATGCAGACAAGTTGCCATTAGCTGAACGTCAGAATATGGTTTTTGCTTCAACTGCTGTTACTAGTGGTTCTGGACTAGGTATTGTTATTGCTACTGCTGGTGATACTGAAATTGGTAAAATTCAAGATTCTGTTGAAACAGTTAAAGAGAAGCCAACACCACTAATGCGTAACTTGAACTCATTGGGCTTCGGTTTGTCAGTTGCCATTGTGATTACTGCTGTACTTTTGTTCGTAGTTGGGTACTTCCTTGATACTTATAGTTTGCCAACTTTATTGATCTCGGTTATCACTATGGTGGTTGGTTCTATGCCTGAAGGATTACCTGCAAGTACTTCAGTTGTTTTAGCCATGGGGACACGTAAGATGACCAAACGTAAGGTAATTGTCAAGTCATTACCCGCAGTTGAAACTTTAGGTGCTGTTGATATTGTTAATACTGATAAGACTGGTACCTTAACTAAAAACGAAATGACTGTTAAAAAAGCTGTTACCCCAGAACACACTTTCAGTATTACTGGTGTCGGCTATGATGCTAATGGTGGTCTTGATTTCAATGGTGAATTGGAACTAGGTACTGAAAAATATGACTGGCAAAAAGATGAAGGTATGAAGTGGTTGGTCAATATCGCTGGTCAAACTACTGACGCCCAACTACATTTTGAAAATAATCGTTGGGAATTAACTGGTGAACCGACTGATGGTGCTTTAACAACACTCTACCGTAAGCTTACTGGGAAAGATCCTGAAGTAAACGAAATCGATTCTTTACCATTTGACTCAGCCTTTCGTTATTCGGCTCGACTAGTCGATTTTGACAATCAGAGAATTCTCATGGTTAAAGGATCGCCAACAACTATCATTAATGCTTCTAAACAGGGCACTGATGAAACTTATTGGAACGAAAAAATCACAGAATTATCAACTGATGGTCTTAGAGTTGTAGCTTTGGCCTATAAAACAGTTGATTCGTCTGTTGATAATATTTCTAAGGATCTTATCGAGAACCTTAATATGGCAGGTATGGTTGGGATCATTGATCCGCCTCGTGAAGAAGCTAGAAAATCAATTCATGAATTAAGAATGGCCGGTATAAAAGTCAAAATGATCACTGGTGACCATCCTGATACAGCTTCTGCCATCGCTAAAAAGCTAGATCTAGATTCCGTTGTTAAAGCCATTACTGGTCCAGAAATTGACGTTATGTCCGATGAAGAACTAAAAGACAAGATTGATGACTATAACGTTTTTGCGCGGACAACTCCTGCTAACAAATTACGTATTGTTAGAGCACAACAAGCTAATGATCACGTTGTCTCCATGACAGGGGATGGTGTCAATGATGCACCAGCTTTGAAACAAGCAGATATTGGTGTTGCTATGGGTATCAAGGGTACCGAAGTTGCTAAAGAATCAGCTAACATGGTTCTAGCCGATGATGACTTCTCCGATATCGTTGTAGCCGTACGTGAAGGGCGCCATGTCTTCGATAACATCCGTAAAACAATCCGTTTCTTATTACCAACTAGTTTTGCCGAAGGTTTAATTGTTGTTATCAGTATTTTAATGGGACAAGAATTACCACTTTATCCAGCACAATTACTTTGGATCAATATGGTTTCAGCTTTAACGATTCAATTTGCTTTCATCTTTGAACCACCAGAAGCCGGAATTATGGCACGTGGTCCGAGAAATGTTAAAGCGGGATTATTGACCAAACTAGACACCTTTGAAATAATTTATGTTTCATTATTAATTTCTGGATTAGGCATTTGGGCCTTTGATTTCTTAACTGGTAAAGGTTTGCCAGCAATTGTAGGTAGTACAATGGCATTGAATATCATTATTTTTGGTAAGATCTTCTATCTGTTCAACTTAAGAAATGATCATCCGGTCATTTCTAAATACTTCTTCCAAAATAAGATGGCCTTCATAATTGTTGCAATCTTAATCGTTCTACAGTTAGGAATTATCTACTTGCCATTTATGCAATCAATCTTTGAAACAACTAATATCAATTTCTATTACGGCTGGTTTATCCCAATCATGGCTGGTGTTATTGTTCTAGCCATTACTGAACTAGGAAAATTCATTCGCTTTAGAGTTTTGAAAAAAACAATTCACTAACAAAAAATCACTCTCAATCTTATCTATTTTTAGATTGAGGGTGATTTTTTCTGTAATAATCGTATTATCTTCATCAAAAACTCTTCAACATTGCTACATAAAAATCAAGGAAGAATCAAGCCAATGAATTAACAGCTCAAATAATTCACTAATATTAAATGAAATAGGAAAACAAATATGTCTGACTATATTTATTTACAGTTTAAAAATACTTGACTGTACTCCCCAACTTAAGAGGAACAAATCCATAATGAGAATACTTATCTATCGTTTTCGAATCGACTTTCTTTAATTGTGGTTCAATGAACTTAAACATATCGCTATATTCACCTGGTAACCCTGAAATACGTTGCTTGAGATTTAAAGTTAAATCGGCTTGTAATAGAGCTGACCTTAAGCCAAGCAGTACCTTAATATAATCCTCATCATTGTTTAAAGCTGTGTAATACTTCAATAACTCTTTTCTAAAGTTTCCATATTTATTATTTTGAACATTATTATAAGCGGTATCGATTAAACGCATCAATTCTGTCTTTTCATCAGCCATAATTTCATTCTCCTTACGATATAACCATTTTTCTTCATGAATAGGGTGATCAGACCAATTATTATTTACTTTCGATTCAATCAAATTAAATTTTAATTTTCTATATAGATTCCGTGCTCCTGTGAGCTCATCAACTGTCCAAAGGTAGACTTCATCAATATTATCCAATTTGATTTGATCTATTAAGGTATTCAAAAGCTTAGTTCCAATTCCTAATCCTTGGTAGTCCGGATCAACGGCAAACCAACGTAACTGATATTTGCCATTGGCATCTTGCACTAGAGAAACTGTTCCAACTCTTCGACTACCTAATTGTGCGATCCAGATAAGGCTTTTTGATGAGTCATCCGCTAATTCGGCTAAAGTCTGTAAGACATACCTATGAAAAATTGAATTAAACGGTATTTCAGTAGAATAAATTCGACTATGTAAATCGGCAATAAAGCCTAAATCAGTCATATTACCACGACGAACCTTAATATCTTCTGTTTGCTGAAAAAGCATCTGTGCTTCAGATACGTCATTAGCAATAATTTCTAAAACAGAAGGGGTATAATCTTTAAAAATATTCTTTAAATAGTCTCTCGCTTTGTCAGCAAGTTCTTTATGCAGCTCTTCACCAGTACTAGTTAAATCTAAAAGGTAATGCCGTCTGTCCTCAGGATTGAGAGTACGTTTCAAAATACCTTTTTTTTCCAACTTTGTCAGCATCTTACTTAGCTGGCCCTTATCAAAACCTAATTCGTTTTGAATGTCGGTAGCTGTACTAGATTGATGGAAGTGCAAAAAAGCCATAACCCGAGCTTCATTCATTGAGGGAAAGCCTTGATATAATTCCTTTTCAAAACGATTAAAGTAATTAGCATAAAAACGGTTGAAATCTCTAATTTTTTCAATATCTTTATTCATAGAAATACCATCCTTTACAAAGTAAGTATAGAACAACTAGTTGACATATTCAACTGTTGATTTTAGAAACTTTTATTTGAAAATTTTCAGAGAAAATTCATTTTATGTATGTGAAAACAAGTTTCAAATTTACCTATAATTCTTTATCAAGCAGCTCTGGATGATAGGCCATTATACGAGTGGTTCAAAACAAAGGAACTGAATATTGTCGGGACTTTTCTAATAGCAAATATATTTGTGTAATCCATAAATATCTATTTTTAGAAATCACATAATTGACGTACTTAAAAGCGTACCTTATAATGTGTCTTAGTTAAAAAGGAGGTATTAGAATCACATGCAAAGAATGGTCAATCCAACTCAAGCGCGTAAAGATTTTTACAAGATAATTAAATCAGTGAATGAAGATTCTACTCCGATTGAAATCAATGGTAGATCTGAAGATGACAGTGCTGTAATTATGAGTTCTAGAGATTACAAGGCACTACAAGAAACACTCTACCTCATGAATGATGGTACTCTTAATAAAGTACACAAAGCCGTAAATGATGACTCTGGAGATATGGATATTACTAATGGTGTTGATTGGGATAGAATCTAATGTCTAAATACCAAGTAAGGTTTCGCAAGTCATCTAACGGTGATTTAAAAAAGTTAAAACATAGTTTATTACGGAAAAAATTCGATGAAATAGTCCAAAAGTTATCAAAGAATCCATATGATCCTTCTGATGGCTTTGAAAAATTGGTTCCACCGGAAAATAACTTTTATTCTCGAAGGCTTAACATTCAACATAGAGTGGTTTACTCAGTTGATGAAGAACAAAAGATAGTTTATATCTATTCGGCATGGAACCATTATGAATAATCTTTTAGATAAAAACTAAAAATTAAATTTTTCAAATTAGTTATGCAAAGTATTATTAAATAATAAATTGGATTTGGTATAATTGCAGGCCCAATAAATATATTGGCCGCTTCTAATTTTAGCAGATCATTACTTACATCGTCACAAAGTGTCATTAGCGTAGTGAGACAAATAGGCTCGGCTTTAGGTGTATCCCCCATATTTTTATCAATGATGAGTTCAAATATAAAGGCTTTAAGGATTATAGATCTAACTAAATTTAATCATGCATATCTATCGATATATAATATATTTCCTTTTGTTAATATCTAAAAGTTGAAAATTGTATATTTTACAAAACCCCGGCATGACGGGGTATTTAAGAATTGAAAGTTCTATTTGATTATATAGCACTAAAAAATCTCTAAATGTTACAATTTTACTTAGCCTGCGCAGCAAAGTCATTAGAAGACCGAACTTAAAGATCCACCTCGTTCCAATGATCCTACAGATTTCATTTATCAGGCTATAGCTGGTGCCAAATCATTTTCACTGGTTTTTAAGTCCCGTTATAATCACAGTCCTTTAGTTTATCGAAAGGAATTATTAAATTAGAAATTCTACATAAAAGACAAGCCTTACATTATTAGTCCTCATAGAATAATTTAACTTATTTTTTGAATGCTTTTATTAATTTTGACAATGCTTGACCAGCTAGTTACAATAAACTTTAGGAAAAGCTTTTAAAGTTTATTGTAACTAGCTATAAATGGGTTATTGCAATCTATTTTTAATAAGGATGGTAAATAATTATGATTGAATACAATAATTCAAAAAAGAAACTTCTTTCTAATTGGGGAAAAATAGTATTTGAACCAATAACTGATGAAAGAAAAAAAGAATTAGAAAATATTTCAAAAGAGTTAAATAAGTCCAACAATAATATTGTTATTACCAGAAAAGGAATTTCGTTTAACAATTAATTATGGATGATAACCTTATATTGAGACCGATTACGATATTAAAAGAAAGAGATGATATTAAGTTATCATCTTTTAACTGTGTACCCAAAAATATTGAAAAATATAAAAACAGTGTATCCGATTATGAGTTAATAAATGATTTTTTAAAAACCAAAGCATTATCCTATTCTGAAAAAAACATTATGCAAACCTTTCTCTTAATCTCCGAGAAGGAAAAAAGGGTAATAGGTTTTTTTTCTCTGAATGCTGGAAGTCAAAGAATATTTAAAAAATTCAGACTTAAAAAGAAAAAGCAAAAATTCGATGTGCCCACTCTTAATAGAAATACTGAATTACCGACCATAGACATGGTTTGGATGGGAATTGATAATGAATACCAACATAACGGATATGGTCAAAAGTTAATGGAGCAAATTTTCTTCGTCATTGGAAATATATCAAATGTTATTGGCGTAAGCCTATTTGCTGTCTGTGCAATAAAAGATTCACAGTCATATTTTACAAAATTTGGATTTATAGATGTTAGTGAGGGAATTGGGAACACCAAAGGAGATCAATTCATGGCGATAACAATAGAGGAACTTCGTATTATTTTAAAATAATATAATGCGAGAATAAAAATTAAAAACAGAACTATTCTTATTGTTCTGCAATCTACCAAAACAAAAAGCAACTATGGTTTCATTCTACAAATGATACTTAATTGAATGTGTTATATTAACAATATTTTTTATTCCAATAAATCTTAAGCTCAAACAATAACCATATTAGCATGTGAAGGATATACTATCCCTTAGGTACACAGATTAAATAATAAAAAATCTGTATATCTAAGAGGTTTTTGTATGCATTCAAACAGAAAGTATTCATTAGTTTTTTAAAAATTTAGCAGAAGATTCTGAGTACTAATAAAGTAGTTTATAGCAAATGGGATGCTATTTTACGGTAAAAAAGTTTAAAACCCAATTAACCGCCTGTTAGTATAAATAGTTGAACAAGTCATTTCCCTTTAGTAATGCTCGTTCATATACGAATGTAGTTGACGATACGTTATGTTGCTAGATAGAGGAATAAATCTATCCCTAATCCCAATTTGAGACTATTCCAATTCTGTATTGTAAATTAATGACCATTCTTCACTTGAAGAATGGTCATTTTTTATGAAATTCTCTTGCAATCCCGTTCAAGGCCCTCATGACATTCACATTTAAAGTATTCCTCATTCATCAATCATTCCTTTGGAAAGGAGATTGACTGGCATAATACCAGCATTGTTATATAAAACGTCAATTCTTTCGAAATGATTTAATGCTGTATCAATTTGGCATGTTATTGAGCCAATATTTTAGTCGTGGCGGCACCAATACCACTTGATGCTCCAATAAGGACAATCACTTTATTTTTAATCATTTTTTGTTCCTCCATTATAAAATATAAAAAAAACAAACGAATAATTCGTTTGTTGTCTTCAATTTTTTGATATATTACAAATTATCTTTAAAGAATGAATCAAATTTATCAAACGGGATCTTATCCATTTGATCGTACAAATCCACATGATCTGCACCCGGGACGACGACTAATTCCTTATGATCCTTAATGTGATTATATGATTCTTCGGCCATATAACGAGAATGAGCATTTTCACCAGTCACAATCAGGGCAGGGCGTGGAGAGATTTCATCAATATGTGCCTGTAGATGGAAGTTATAATATCCCCAAGGCGTCCCTGCTGTCCAACCGTTAGTTGAATTGACTGAACGTGGGTGAACAGCATGATCTTTATAGTAATTGAAGAAAGCTGTCGTTACTGGATCAGTGTTCTCTGGCAATTTAACTGGTAAAACCGCAATTTCCGTCATAGATTTATTGTCAGCATCAAAGTTCAATTCATGGGGACCATTAGCAGGCGTATCAATCACGAATACTATTATTTGGGCGATTTCTTCGGGACCTAACACACTCATAGATTTTTTATATCGGTAGATACTTGTTTACGCAAGGGACTGTTATTGATAGAACTAGCAAGCTCTGTAGCAACTTGTTCAAGGTAAATTGTGGTTGATTTAATTTCATGTTTACCTTTAGCAACATTAATCATTGTTAGTATTTTTTTAAATACAACTTGCTGAAACACGTTCAATTGCAAAATTGTTTAGTGAGTATAGTGCCATGAAGAGGGAACGACCATACAGAGAATTCATATCTTCTCGTTTGTTGGTGTTATCAGGGATACTGGCTAAAATTGGTATCAATTTATCTAGGTCGTTATCCGATAAAAAGCTTTTTTCTGGCAGGTGATGTGTCAGAGCAACGGTAAAAGAGTATTTGGGATGAATTTATCGTAGGTGCGCAAACTCACGAATAATATCGATATAATCATCAGCAGTATCATTTGGAAAGTACTTTTCAAGTACATTATCGTAAATATCACCATAATGTAATAGCCAAATCAAAAAGTCATGACTAGTTACGTATTGTAAGTTCATATTGATTCCAGCATAACGATTAATAACGTCCAAGACATTGTTGAAATCTAGCCAATCCATGAAAGAATGGAAGTATTGTTCAATTTTGTCATTGTTACCATCGCCAATACTAGACAAGCCACCAAAGCTAGCTATCTTCTCTTCAATGATATTTTTCTCAAAGTTCTTCATTAACATACAAGGATCCTCATATTTTTGTTAGTCTTATTTAAAATACAATACAAACATTAGGGAGACAATTACAAGGTTAAATTCTTATGTAGAATTTAACCTTTCATGGTATAAACAAACCGTTTGATATCAACCGATAGAACTAAAAAAAAGATGCCACACGATAAGTCTGAATGAAAATCCTCGTGTGGCATCTTTTTACAATCACTATGTTTTCAATATCTTGGATAAGTCCTACTAGAGACTCAGTCAATTGATTTCACATGAAATCACTAAAACAAAAGTGACAAGGTATTCATATTAATAGTGATAACGACATTGAATAATGGAATCCCTTGTCAGGGTATAAACAATACGATCAGCCTTATTTATTCTTCGAGACCAACAGATATCGAGATTATATTTTAACGGTTCTGTTTTTCCAATTCCTTCAAATGGATGTAGAACTATATCATCAATTATTTTATTCATGGTGATGATTTTCTAAGTAAATAACAAGATTTAGCTTTCGTTGCACATCAATCTGTTTACTGCTAAGTCCATTAAGAATAATCGTATAAATCTAATAAATCTAAAAAATAATTAGAACTAAGCCACCGACCAACATTAAAATGTAAAAAATTAATTTATCTGACATAATCTTTCTGCCAAATTGTTTTGAGTTACTAATATTACCAACAATGGCAAAAATTGCTAGGATTATTAATCCTATACCCAAAAATATAGTCATACAAAGCCTCCATATTTATAAAAATTTCAAACTGATAAAGTTGTAGACCTTTTGTTATGAACAATTTTATTCATAACCTTCTAAGCTAATTCAAATGTCTCTTAATAATGGTATAAATGCTATCAATTCCGTACCTTTTTATATCTTCTTTTTCAGAAGGTAAATGTTTATTATATAATAACTCATCAACTAGAGCGGATATATAATCGAAAATAATAGTAGATAAAAGTCTAATTTCATGAATGTCCGTGTCATTCGCATAATATAAAAAATACTCATAGATTAAACTCACAATTTGATCATTATGTTTTTTTCGCAGATCGAATACCTTAGGCACAACAAAGGATAACATCTCAATTTGTAAGTGAAACTCTTTATCCTCTGCATCAGTTAACTGATCTATTAAATAAGATAGCCAGGATTTAGGATCGATTTTAAATGTCTGAAAGGATTTTTGATCATTTATCTTCTTCAAAACGAGTAAAAAATAATTATTATAATCATTTAGGAGTGCAGCAAGAATATCATCCTTGCTAGAAAAATATGAGTAGAGTGTTCCGATTGAGACCCCGGTTTGTTTTGCAATCTCATTCGTCGAAACTTCAAAATAATTTTTTTCTATAAATAGTTTTCTTGCTGTCAAAAGAATTCGATTCTTCTTATCTTTTCCTCTTTTTTGAATAGGGATTCTAGTATCTTTTCTTTTGTTCATTCTTCCACTTCATTTATATTTTTTGTAGTAGTTTAGTATATCACATAAACATGAGTTTAAGCTCGCTTATTTTGCAAGTATTTTGATTAATATTATTTTCAAAATACTGTTTTCAAGCTCATCATTTGATACTCTTATTAAAAAGATGAGCTTTTGCTCATATATGAGGTGATGTATGAAGATTACTATCTTAAATTATTCCGGACCATAAAGAATCAACCGATTTAATAATATATTTATCCTTTAAACATATTTAAACGAAAGATCAATTACTGAAATTTATTACGGAGGAATGATTTTGAATAGAAAAATAAATATAACAATAGCAATGGCTTTAGGAATATTTCTTGTTATGCTCGATACCACAATCATGAATATAGCATTACCAGCTATACAAAAGGGAATTGAAGTTGATTACAATCAGCTTTCTTGGGCCTTAAATATTTATACGATTATATTCGCCACATGTACAATTCCTTTAAGTAAATTTGGTGATATTTTTGGAAAGAACAAAACCTATATTGTCGGATTAATTCTATTTGGATTAGGCAGTCTATTTTCAGGTTTTGCTACCACATTTATATATCTGATAATTGGACGAATCTTTTCCAGTTTAGGAGCTTCAATCTTACTTCCACTAGGAAACGCCATAGGTTTATCTACTTGGGATATAAGGAATCGATTTAAAATAGTTGCTATCTTAGGATTGACCCAAGGAGGGGCTGCTGCAATAGGACCAACGTTAGGAGGAATTACCACTGATCTTTTTGGCTGGCATTGGATCTTTTTAATGAATATTCCAATTGTTCTTATTGGAATATTTTTATCTGGTATTTCTTTGAACTTTAACAATGATATAAAATTGAAAGAAAAAATCGATTGGGTAGGTAGTCTTATCTCAATGTTGAGTTTATTTTTTCTAACACTTGGGCTGATTAAACTGAAAGATTAGGGAATTCAAGATTTTAAAACTGTTATGTGTTTTCTAATTAGCATTGTTTTAATAAGTCTTTTCATATTTGCAGAAAGAACCGTGAAACATCCGATGGTAAATCTAAACTTATTCAAAGTTAAGGACTTCTCCGCATCTGCAATTGTCGCTTTACTAGCACAATTTTTTTATATAGGAGTAGTAGTTGTTATTCCAAGTTATTTAACAAATGTAGATCACAAAACGGCGTTGGAAGCAGCATTAATTTTATTGCCGATGTCTTTGACTGTATTTGCATTCGGAGGATTAGGCAGTCTGGTTATTAATAAATTAGGGCCAAGATTATTAGTTCTTGTCGGTATGATTAGTATATTGCTGTCTTACATTTTGATTGTAATGAACGGAGCAACAAATTCTACTTGGCTTTCTGTAGCATTGCTTATATTGGGTATCGGCTTTGGCATAATTGCAGGCCCAATAAATGTATTGGCAGCTTCTAATTTTAGTGGGTCATTACTTACGTCATCACAAAGTGTCATTAGTGTGGTGAGACAAATAGGTTCAGTTTTAGGTGTATCTGTATTTTTATCAATGATGAGTTCAAATCTAAAGATTTTAAGGGTTATAGATCTAACTAAACTTAATCATGCATATCTGTCGATATATAATATTTGGATTCCTGTTTTGATATTATTATTACCAGTTATGTTTTCATTTCCCACAAAGAAGAAGTATTTGGTAAAAGAATAAATTATCATATAACAATATCTACTAGATATGTGAACAGGAACATATAATTTATAAATTATCGGAGTATAGCTTATAATACAATTATTCTATAATATATGTTACTCATCACATAAATATTGAACTAATTGGGGTTAGTAGCAAATCTTTATTTGCATTGTATGTGTCACTGATACGTTTTCTATGATTGCTTCGATATAATATACACCATCAACTACTAATAAAGAGTCATCTGATCCGTCAGAATATTGTTAAGTTAGCAACTAAAAAACACATCAATCAAATTTTTCTGACTGATGTGTTTTTTGATTTTCATTTAACAGAACCAATGTAATAAGTGGGAAATAACAGAGTAGCCAAGATTCATTAAATTTAAGGAAGAGTGCTATTTTTATATTTAAGGTTACATAATATGTATTATAAGAAGTTATGTTATTTGGGGACGTGTCAAGTCCAAGTGCAACATCTTATCAAGCATTCTAATATGAGTTATTCAAAAAAGATCAAAGATATAATAACATCTTTGATCTTTCAGTTGCTAATCATTTTCTAAATGTTTTAAATACGACAAAACATCAGGTTTGTAATCATATTTAGTAATGATTTCATTTAAAGCATCATTATTATGAGTAAAAGCTTTGCCTTCAGTAAAAATACGCTCATATAATTCATAGAATGGTAATTTGTTAGCTTTAGCAAACGCTAACTCATCATCAATTGAATAAGAGACTTTCCGGAAGTCAATTCCACGATAACTTGTCTTATCAAAAGTTAAAATAGCGTACTGAGCGCGTCTGTCAGCACTAAACTTATTCCAAGCAGTATAAGGTTGTCCAATGGAGCCCGGATTGATAATTAATTGATCTTTGCTACTAGTTCGCATTAATTGGTGGTGTGTGTGACCATAAATAGCAATGTCAAAAGTTTTATCAAAAAGAAGCTTGTCAAAGTTCTTTTGCTCTGCATAAGGTAACAGTTCATGACCAAAATTCTTTTTAGGGTAATTGTGAGCCAACACAACATTAAAGTTGCTGATAGTGGTTTGATCATAAATAGGCCATTGACGCATCTCTTTTAGATATTTAGGGTCTAGGTGATCATAAATATACTTGTACAATTCTACTATATAGGTAGTTTGGGGTTCATCAATATAGGCTTTGCTAATAGGTAAAATATCTTCAAAAAGAAAATCGTCCCAGTTTCCTCTTAATTTAATAGGGGCATTTAACGAATCAAGCAATTTTAGAATTGAATTTGTTCCTGGGCCGGGCATTAATAGGTCACCTAGAAACCAATATTCATCAACGCCCTCTTTTTTTGCATCTTCGACTACCCTCTCAAATGCTGTGAAATTCCCATGTATGTCCGAAATTATGGCAATTTTTTTCGTCTTAGTTACCTTCTTTTTTGTTTTTTTGATTTGTGTTTTCGTAAAATATTTAATTTAAAATTAATAATCTAAAAAATCTTGATGTCTGAGAGACGTTCTCAGACATCAAGTTCATCATTTTTAACCAAGAGCTCATCATAAAAATCTATTTTTGAACACATATATAGCTCATAAAATGGTCCTTTTACCTTTTCAAAAGCCTTATTATACTTTTTTCAGCTTCCCTATATTTAATAAAGCTTATTATATCAGTATTTATGAAGAATAAATTATTTTTTGCTGTTTTCGTAAAACAATTAGCTTAACTACTCTATCATTTAACTATTAGACCTTTAATTCCTTCTGATATTGTTCTATTTTCGAAATAAACTTTTCACCGTACTGTTCCAATTTTACTTTTCCTACTCCACTAACGGCCAGAAATTCTTCACTGTTTGTTGGCATACTCTGACACATATTCTTCAAAGTTTTATCGGAAAAGATCATGAACGGTGCTATACCCTGTTCACGGGCTAAATTCAAACGTAATTTACGCAATTGTTCAAAGAGTGCCTCATCGAAACTGCCATCAGCAACGATTGACTTCGATTCTGCGACTACCTTCTCTTCTTTTCTTCTAACAACCGAAGTTTTTCCTTTCAAGACATCTAAGCCCTTGTCAGACAGCAATAAAATGGGATACTTTCCCCCACTACTCTTTAAAAAGCCGTTTGCTGTTAAAAAGTCCAATAGACGGCTAGTTTGTTTCAAAGTAATGTCCTTAAAAATGCCAAAGGTAGATAATTTTTCAAAATGATGCCAATCATTAGCCACGTCATCTTTTCCTACTAAAACTCTTGTCACCATCTTTTTACCGTATTTCTGATCCATTCTCACAACACAGCTCAATGCTTTTTGAGCATCTGAAGTGATATCGACAATTTCACGGTCGTCTAAACAGTTGGAACACTTGCCACACGGTTCAGTATTTTCTTCGCCAAAGTAATCCAAAATAAATTTCATTAAACAGGATTCGGTTTCAGCATACTGACTCATCTTAAATAACTTATTCTTTAAGCTTAATTTATAGTCGTCATCACCTAAAGACTTATCAATAAAGAAACGATGCAAATTCAAATCAGCTGGTGCGTACAACAATACTGCTTCGGCTGGTAATCCATCACGTCCTGCACGTCCAACTTCTTGATAATAATTTTCAATTGTTCCAGGAATGGAATAATGCAAAACATAACGCACATTAGTCTTATTGATCCCCATTCCAAAGGCGTTTGTGGCAACAATGACATCTGTTCGATCATAGAGAAAATCTTCTTGCTGTTGATGCCGTTCTTCATCACTCAAACCGGCGTGATAACGTCCGATACGAACGCCTTTACTTTGAAAATAATTATATAGATTATCAACATCTTCACGTCGACCAGCATAAATAATTCCTGACTCTTTTGCATGACTTTGAAGATAATTAGAAACGAATTTTAATTTATCAACACCATGTTCAATCTTTAAGGTCAAATTAGACCGTTTAAAGCCAGTTTTAACGATATTTTGTTCTGGTATATCTAAGATGCCTGCCAAGTCATCTTGAACCTGTTGGGTAGCTGTAGCAGTCAATGCTAGCCAAGCTGGATTTCCAGGTAGTTTTTTCAAAGACGGTATCATTTCTAAATAACTACTACGAAAATCATGACCCCAAGAAGATAAGACGTGAGCTTCATCAATAGCAATCAAAGAAATATCTAATTGTGATAACCAACTGTAGAATTCATCATTAACGATTTTTTCAGGTGCTACAAATAGTAATTTGACGGCCCCAGTTTCAATATAGCGCATACGCTCTTCACGGTCATGCCATTCAACGGTACTATTCAAAAAGGTTGCTGGAATACCGACTTCATTTAAACTGTCAACTTGATCCTTCATTAAAGAAATCAAGGGTGAAACGACCAAGGTCACTCCGGGTAAAACAGTGGCCGGTAGCTGATAACAAATCGACTTACCACCACCGGTAGGCATTATCCCCATTGCCTTTTCACCGGATAAAACTTTTTCAATTAATTCTTTTTGGCCGATTCTAAATGTATCATATCCAAATTCTTCTTTTAAAATGGCTTCTAAATTCAAGGTAAACTACCCCTCAGACTGTTTAAAATCAATTAAAATAAGCATATCACACTTGGCAAATGGAACTATTTTTTAATTGCTAAAATTATTGTATGTTCGATTTTATTTAAATCAGATTCAATCTGTTTTTGATCATCAATTTGTAAAACACGCTGGCTCTGTAAGAAATACAATAGAATTTGTCCAATTACGGTTCTTAAGAACTGTAATAAATCAAGATCATCCCTCAACTCACCGGTTGCAACAAGTGGTTGCCAAACATTATCAATAAATATATCTTTCATCGTTTGAATTTCATTAAACAACATATTTTTAATTTCATCGTTAATTAGAAGCTGTGAAATCAAAATAATTGCTGCATCCTTGTTTTGAACTAGAAATTGATAGCGATTGAAGACAATAAAATGAATAAAACTAGTTAAATCGTCTCCATTATCCCGTAACTTTTGAGCAAATGATTTACCGTATCCTGGCAAAATATGCTTAATCATTGGCGTTACTATAAATAGCAACAAATCATCCTTTGATTTGAAATATTTAAAGATCGTTGCTTGGCTCATTTTTGACAACTCCGCAATCTGAGCGGTTGAAGTCCCATTGTATCCCTGCTTAGAAAAAAGTGTTATAGCAGCCTGTAGAACCCGCTTTTTACCATTAGGCATCTTCTCTACTGCCAACCAATCATCTAGATCCTGAAATGCTTTCTCCATCCAATCAAACCTTTCTATATTTCTTTAGTCCTAAGACATTCAATATTGTCAAGATGACTAAGAATCCTAATAATATTAAGATTGGTGTTACTATCTGTTCAAAGCCATCTCCTGACATAATAATTCCAGTTAATGCATCACCTGCATATTTCAAAGGTAAGATATATGAAATCACTTTAACACCATTAGCCATCGTGTCTAACGGAATAATTCCCGAGAAAAAGACCTGTGGAACTATTACCAATGGGATGAATTGCATCATCTGAAATTCCGATTTAGCAAATGTCGACATCAAAATACCAAATGCTAATGCGACCAGTGCTAAAACGAAGTTAATTAAAATTACGTAAAAAATACTACCAACAACTTCAACATTTAAAGCCCATACAGTAAATAAAACAATTACCAGCGTCTGCAAAATAGCAATCATGCCATAGCTGAGCATATAGCCGAAGACAATTTCAGATCTTTTGACTGGTGTAGCTAATAAACGACTCAAAGTTCCCGACGTTCGTTCATTTAATAAAGCCATTCCTGAAATTAAGAATACAAAGAAGAAGACGAAAAATCCCATTAAAATAGGTACTATCTTGTCAAAGAAATTTGTCTTCGAGCTTCCATAAACATAACTATTATAAATCTTCGGCTTACTTGCTGACACAGCTTTATTTACTGGTATTCCTAAAGCTAGTTGTAATCTTTGTAACTGATGCCTCATTTGGATAGCTGAGTTACTCAGTAAAGTACTGTTTAAAGCCAATTTAATAGCTTTAGTTTTACTGGCGTCGACGTTGCTATATTCAACGTAAAAATTATTATTACGATAATTGATTATTGCATCGACTTTCTTATCATTTAAAGCCTTCTTAGCTTGTTTAGTTTGATTGTATTTAGAAACTGAAACATGGCTAGCTTTATCCAGACTTTCATTCAAACTAGTATTAACATTTACCGTTGCTACATTAACATCAGTCTGTGAATTAACCGAAAAAACTAATTTCATCAAGAATAATATCAAAATTGGCGCCAAAAACATCAGTACCAAGGTTCTTTTATCCCGAAACAATTCTTTAATAACCCTTTGTGCAATCATCAATGTTCTCATTTTTGTTGTGCCTCCGCTTTTAAAAAGACTTCCTCAATTGAATCTACTTGATAAGTTTGTTTTAGCTTAGTAGGAGTATCGTCAGCAATAATCTCTCCACCCAACAAAAGAGCTACCTCATCAGTCAATTCGGCTTCATCCATGACGTGTGTCGTCACTAGAATCGTTTTTCCTTCTTCTTTCAATTTTTCTAGCTCTGACCAAATCTGTTTGCGCAATGCTGGGTCAACACCTACCGTCGGTTCATCCAAAATTAAGACCTGATTGAAACCTAATAAAGCGATGGCTAAAGATAATCGGCGTTTCATCCCACCAGAATAACCGCCAGCACGTTTATCTAAATCAGCTACCAAATCAACTACCTGTGCTACGTGTTTAATCTGCTTTACAGCATCTTGTTTGGTTAATCCCTTCATGTCGGCATAAAATTTAAGATTTTCACGTCCGGTTAATTGCTCATATAAAGCATCTGTCTGAGCCATATAACCAATTTTTCCCAATAACTTTCGATTAGGCATCTTTTTATCAAAAATCATCGTCGTTCCAGAATCCGGTACTTCCATCCCTAAAATAATCTTAATGACAGTTGATTTACCAGCACCTGAGGGACCAATCAATCCAATAATCCTCCCCTCTGATATCTTCAAATTGACATCTTTTAAGACTAATTGCTTATCAAAGCTCTTAGATACATCGTTTATGGAAATAATAGTTATTGCCATCTATAGTCACCCCTGGGAAAAAGTATAGTGAGTAATTATTTACTCACCTAAATTCAAAGGTAAGTTTACCCCTTGATTACAAGAAAGTAAACCATTATTAATTAATTGCTCCTTCTAAGGTTAACAGTTCCCGTTTCATTGCTAATCCACCACGATAATTACCTAATTGTTGATTCTTAGTTATAACTCGATGACATGGAATAACAATTAATACAGGGTTTTTGCCCACCGCAGATCCAACAGCCCGAACAGCTTTAGGATTACCAATAGCCTGGGCAATCTCTGTATAACTAGTCGTTTGACCATACGGAATTTTCTTTAATTGTTCCCAGACTGATTCTTGAAATTTTGTTCCAGAAATATCTAATTTTAAAGTAAACTTCTTCCTCTTCCCTTCAAGATATTCTTGAATTTGATTTGCATACTTACCTGTCATTTGTTCGGCATCCACTAATTCTGCTTCAAAATAAAATTGTCCTATTTCTTTAAGACCTCTATCGCAAGAACCAATGAACACTAGTCCTTTTTCAGTAGCCCCAACTACATACTCATGACCTTTGATTGAATAGGTATGGTAATAAATTTTAGTAAACATTAATTTTCTCTCTTTCAAATTATAAAAAACATTTTTATTTATTGTTTTTATGTTAAGGATTGTGGTATATACCCGTTTTTTATTGAAATTATGTTTCAGTAGTTATACTATATATAAGTGGTTAAGCGCTTTCAGACAAATTTATATATGTTTTATAATAAACAAATTAAGCGCATTAGCAAGTATAAACTTATATCTGTACCATCCTTACTTGCTAAAACATCAAGGAGGAAGATTTAATTATGGGGTTGTTCTCTAGAAAAAAAGTTGATGAATTTGTTGCACCTGCAAATGGTAAATTAATACATTTGGATAAAGTTAGTGATCCAGTCTTTTCACAAAAGCTTATGGGTGATGGTTTTGCCGTTGCTCCGTCAGATAATACGATTGTAGCACCTATCGGTGGTGTGATTGGTACAGTGTTCCCTACTAAGCATGCTTTAATGATTACTTCTAAACATGGTCTAGAGATCATGTTACATTTAGGAATTGATACAGTTGAATTAAAAGGTAAACCCTTCGAAATGTTTATTAAAGAAGGTGACACCGTTAAAACTGGTCAAAAATTAGCAACAATGGATCTTGAACAAGTCAAAGCTGCTAAGAAGGATTCTTCAATTATGACAATCATCACCAATTCTGATGCTGTTAAGGAAATGGGTACTTTCGAAGAAAAAGATGTCCTAGCTGGTGACCAAGCTTTAGATGTAACAATCAATTAATACAATAGCATCCCTTAGTGACAGTGATCATAGATTACTGCCACTATTTATTTGGTCAAAATTAGACTAAATTTGGTTAGTCGTTTTAACTAACGGTATAATGTTGACAAAAGGAGGGTCTCACATGGTAAAAATCCCCTATTTAGCTGGTTTTGAAGCTCATTTAAAAACTAGGCATATTTCCGATAAAGCACACACAGAATATCTGAACTCACTGACTGACTTTTTCAATTACACGGTTCAACACAATACTGAATATAAAATATCCGAAAACATTCAAGATGTTCATGAGATGGACGTTCGTCTCTTTAAGGACTTTATGCTCGAAAACTTGCAGCTCAGTCCTAGCACAATCAACAAAGTTATCAGTAACCTCAATGTTTACTTCAAGTATCTCTTTAGTGTTAAAAAAACACCTGAAATACCAACTTTGAATATCAATAGTGTTACAGTCCCCAAGCAAACTGATTTTCCTACGGTTGTCTTCTTGAAACTACCCGAATATTTGAAATCAGATTTGAGTGTTTACACAAGATTACTGATTCTAATTATTTCTAAAGGCTTTAACTACAAAGAAGCGTTGGCACCCAATTTTTATCGTAAGTTTAATCAATTGACTTTTAATTCTGATGAGCAAAAATTTCTTGATACTTATAAAACTTATATTGAACCTTTCAAGTCATTTTGGGATGATCAAAATCTTTTTCTGAGTCGTAATAAGGCCGCCAATACTCCGCTACTGACCGTTCCTGCTCTACACCGTGACCTTAAACGTGATAGTGAATCTACAGGCTTAGATTTGTCACCTAAGAAACTTTATACAACTTTTATCCTGTTGGCCCTGAGTACTAAAGAACTCTCTGACGATCAACTACGTGCCCTGGATGCTCTAGATACTGCTTCAGTTCTTTACTACCGTCGACTCAAGCGAGAAACTAATTTTGATATTTAATTACGAGGCTAAGAAATGAAAAATATTGCTGTTTATTGTGGTGCCTCTACTGGTAACCAAGAAATTTATACTACTAGTGCCCAAGACCTTGGTCACTGGTTAGTTCAAAATAATTATGGTCTAACTTATGGTGGTGGTAATAACGGTTTAATGAACATTGTTGCTAACAGTGTTTTATCTGATAACGGCTTTGTACATGGTATTATTACTCAACAACTCTATGACCGTCATCTAGCACACGCCAATTTATCCAAATTAGACATTGTTCAAACAATGTCAGAACGTAAAGAGGCAATGTTACAAGATTCCATCGCTAATATTGCTTTACCTGGTGGTCCTGGAACACTTGAGGAAATCTCCGAAGCATTTTCATGGACCATTATCGGTGTCAGCACACATCCCTGTATTTTTTACAATGTAAACCACTATTATGACAAATTGGAAAGTTTTTTCAATGATATGGTTGACCAAGGATTCATGCTACCTGAGGTTCGTAAAACATTATAATTCAGCGATTCTTTGACAGAAATCTATAATTTTATTCAAAGCTATACTCCACCAAAATTACGGAAATATCAAAAATAATTTCAAGACATTTTATTTAACATTCTTTTTAAAAGGAAGTATATTATAGCCGTCAGATAGAAATAGACAAAAATATCTGGCAAAAATATTCTCCTTAGATATATACATTACAAATGTGATTTTCTCATTAATACTACTTATAATAAATATCCTCCCAATTTGTATAGTATTGAGATACAAATCAATTAAATTTATAAACTCTCTGATATAAAATCAATAAATAAACAAAACACGCCGAATTAATTTTCGACGTGTTTTTTAGTTTATTTGAGAACCGATTCGCGTTTTGGAATTGACGGAAAGGCTCCTAATTTTTGAACCGTTAATGATGAAGCTTTACTTGCATAAACAATTGCATCATGAATGTTGGATAGATTTGGATTCAATTCAGACGCTAACGCACCAATAAAAGTATCACCTGCGGCTGTAGTATCAACGGCTTTGACTTTGAAAGCTGGAATTTGTTCTGACTTACCATTGAGAGAAACAAATGAACCTTTTGATCCCAAAGTAATAATGACACCGCTGATTCCTAAATTATGATAGAACTCAGCTGATTTTTTCAAAGAATCTTCATTAGTAATCTTAATACCAGAAATCAATTCGCTTTCCGTTTCATTAGGAGTAATGATATCTGTCAATTTTAAAAGTTCCTTAGGAATTTCTTTGACGGCAGGAGCGGGATTCAAAATAGTCACCTTCTGAGCTGTATGGGCAACTTTAAAAGCAGCAATAGCAGCAGGAATTGGTGTCTCGAACTCCGTCACGATAAAATCACTCTGTTTAATGATCTCTTGAGCCTGATCAACATCTTCTGCAGTTACCAAAGAATTAGCACCAGCCTGATAAATAATGGAATTCTGACCTGATTTCTGTAAAAGAATGTAGGATTGTCCTGTATCTTCCTTGGGAACCACGGTGATATGTTGTGTATCTATGTGATCTTCTTTTAGAAGTTTCAACATTAGCTTTCCATTACTGTCATCCCCAACGCGACCAATGAAACTAGTCTCCGCTTCTGATCTAGCTGCTGCAACAGCCTGATTAGCACCCTTGCCACCTCCAGCTTTTGAAAAAGAATTCATTTTGATGGTTTCACCAGGTTTAGGTAAATTATCAATATGCATGATGCTGTCAACGTTAATACTTCCAATTACAACTACCTTATTTATCATTTTGCTCTCCTTCAAAAAAAGGGAACATGAAGTAAATTCACATTCCCTTTTAATTCATGTTAATTACTATTTATTTAAACTATCAGTTGTTACTAACTTCAATGGTGATTCAATATTCTTTTTAACCTTTTTACCATTAAAGTGATCATATGCGGCTTGTAGTGCTAAACGTCCCATCTCTTCTGGTTGTTGAGCAACTGTTGCAGCCATCTTACCTGACTTAACAGCTTTGATACCATCCTCTTCACCATCGAAACCAACAATGGCAATATCTTTATTAGCTGATTTAACGGCTTGAACAGCTCCTAAAGCCATTTCATCATTTTGTGAGAAGATCCCAACAATATCTGAATTTCCTTGAAGAATATTTTCCGTAGTACTTAACCCTTTGGCACGATCAAATCCCGCTGTCTGCTTTGCAACGATATCTAGTTTACCTTTAGCATATTTATCAAAACCTTTACCACGTTCACGTGTTGCTGAAGCTCCTGGAATTCCTTGTAACTCAGCAACTTTAGCGTTGTTACCTAACTTTTTGATTAAAAACTCGGCAGCCATCTTACCACCTTTTGTAGAGTTAGAAGCAACTAACGTCAAAACTTTGCCGCCATCACTGGAACGATCAACGGTAATAACCGGAATGCCGGCATCATTAGCATCTTTAACGGCCGGTGTAATAGCTGATGAATCCACTGGATTAACAATCAAGACATCAACCTTTTTGGTGATCAAATCTTCAATATCATTATTTTGTTTAGCCGTATCATTTTGTGCATCAGAAACTTGAACACTCGTTCCATTTTTCTTGGCCAAATCATTGATACCTTTCTTAACAGATACGAAGAATGGATTAGACAATGTTGAAAGTGATGCTCCTACTTTAATATCCTTAGGTTTCTTAGTTTCTACTTTGGAATCGCTTGATTCACCTGAATCAAGACCTGATTTTCCACATCCTGCTAGAGTAAACATAGCTAACGCAGAAATACTAACTGCTAAAAGTACACGTTTTAAAGATTTTTTCATAACTGAAAATCCCCCTTAATATGATTAATCATTTGATGAACGTCTATCTAGTAGTACAGCAATCAAAATTACAATACCTTTAACGATTTGTTGATAGAAACTGGAAATTCCCAACAAATTCATACCATTGTTCAATGTACCAATAATCAAGGCACCAATTAAAGTTCCGAAAATTCTACCTTTACCACCAGCTAATGATGTACCACCTAAAACAACAGCGGCGATAGCATCCATTTCATAAGAGGTACCTGCATCCGGTTGAGCAGAACTCAAACGTGAAGTTAAAATAATTCCGGCTAATGATGCCATCAATCCAGAAATAGTATAGATCCACATTGTAACAATTTTTGTCTTAACACCAGCGATGTAAGCAGCTTGTTCATTGCCACCCAATGCATATGTTTTACGTCCAAATGTTGTCTTATGTAACAAGACATATAAAATTAAATAAACAATTGCCATAATAAATATTGGAACAGGAATACCTAATAAGTAGCCACGGCCCATGAATTGGAAAAGAAAACTATTATTCATCTTGGCTCCAGTAATAGGATTACCATTTGTAAATACATATGTAGCACCACGGAAAATGGTCATAGTAGCTAGTGTAGCGATGAATGGTGCAGCTTTACCATAAGCAATCAAAACTCCATTTAGAAAACCAAGGAGTCCACCCATTAAGAATCCAACTAATAAAGCGATAATTGCCGAAGTACCACTGGCTAACATTGAAGCCGTCACCGCACCAGTTAAAGCAAGGATTGAACCAACTGACAAATCAATACCGCCCGTTAAAATAACAAAGGTCATCCCGAAAGCAATCACGGCATTAATTGATACTTGTCTTAATAAATTTAATAAGTTACTAGGTTGAATAAATCCCGGACTTAGAGCAGTAACCAAGATAATCAAAATGATTAAGGCTACCAAAGGTCCTAATTTACTAATAAACTTTTTGAAATTGAAAGTACTCTTTTCGCCTTTTTCAGCGACTTTAGTTTGTTCTTCCATCGTTTGATCCCCCTGTCGCTAAAGTCATAACCGACTCTTGTGTTGCCGTCTTTGTATCAACAATTCCTGTGATTTTACCTTCATAAACAACCGCAGTCTTATCACTCATGCCTAAAACTTCTGGTAGATCACTTGAAATCATAATAATAGCAACATGTCGATCAGTTAATTCATTCATCAAGTCATAGATTTCTCGTTTAGCACCAACATCGACACCACGAGTAGGTTCATCTAATATTAGTACCCTAGATCCTGAACCAACCCATTTAGCTAAAACTACTTTTTGCTGATTACCACCACTTAAACTTCCGGCACTAACATCAGCACTCTGAGCTTTGACCGTTAAGCGCTTCATCAACATATTTGTGAAATCGTTTACTGATTTATCGTCAATAATTCCGTGTTTAACAAAACCATTGATTGATGGTAAAGCAATATTATCACGTAATGAATCATTCAAAATCAAACCTTCATCCTTACGGTTTTCCGTTAAGAATCCAATTTGATTCTTGATAGCTTCCTGGGGAGAATGAATATGCACTTCTTTGCCATCAATTAAAATTTTGCCTTCGTTGTGCGGATCAATTCCAAAGATAGAACGCATAATCTCTGTTCTACCAGCACCCATTAATCCTGAGAAAGCTAATATTTCTCCTTCGTGAACTTGAAAGTTAACATCATTGAAAACACCTTTCTCTGACAGATGCTGAACCTCAAGTGAGACCTTACCAAAATGAGGATTACGATCTGGATAAAAGTCTCCAATTTCACGACCAACCATGTCCTTAACCAGCTGTTTCATGTTTACATCTTTAGTTGAATACTCATTGATAGAAATACCATCACGCATTACAGTTACTTTATCTGCAATTTCAAAAATTTCTTCCATACGATGAGAGATATAGATAAAACCAACACCTTGCTTCTTCAAATCACGTACTACTTCAAATAATTGAGCAATTTCATTTTCAGTTAAAGCTGCCGTTGGCTCATCCATAATGATAATTTTAGCGTTAGTCATCAAAGATTTAGCAATTTCAATCATTTGCTGACGCCCAACACTCAATGTTCCAATTGGCTTATCAACGTCAATTTTAGTACCCAATTTGTTTAAATAGAATCTGGCTTGTTCACGCATTTTACTTTCATTCATAATGCCAAATTTGTTCTTTATCTCCTTGTTCAGGAACATATTATCAACAACTGACATTTCCAAAAAATTATTCATTTCTTGGTGAATAAATGAAATTCCGTGTTGCTCTGCATCGAGTGGGCCACTAAAATGTGTTTGTTTGCCATCAACATAGATTTCTCCACCGTCATCACCATAGAGTCCGGTAAGAATATTCATCAACGTCGATTTACCAGCGCCATTTTCACCCATCAAAGCATGAACTGCCCCGGATTGAACAGTGAAATTAACGCCTTCCAAAACCTTATTAGTACCAAAGGCTTTAGAAATATTTTTCATTTCAATCTTCATAAAAATCACCTCCGGTTAAAATGTGACCCCGCTCTCCAAAATGATGTTTGAATATGGACTAGCCTCTCCAGTACGGATAAAAGCTTTATTAGTGCTCAATCTCTTTTTCATTTCATCATGTGGAATAAATTCAATTGGTACATCGATCAATTTTTTGATATTAGCTAATTGATCAGGATTCTGTGTCTTAATTTCTTCTGCCAAATAAACTTTTTGAATTTGTAATTCCGACAATACATTTTGTAGAACATCAATAAAACTTGGTAAACCCTTCTGAACAGCCAAGTCGATTTTCTTAGTTCCAGCGGGTACCGGCATACCTGCATCTCCAATTGATAAAGTATCAAAATGGCCCATATCAGCTATTACTGCTGAAATTTGAGTATTTAAAACTAAACCCTTTTTCATCGGTTCGTCCCCCTCTTATATTAGTTCTCTCGTAGAATCTCCAATTTTCAATTTGGTATTTAAAATAATTGTCTTCTTAGCACTACTGGGATTCTTGATTCGGTTAATTAATAACCCTACTACTTGTTCACCAATTTCATTTATTGGCTGAGCCATAGTCGTTAGACTCGGTGTTAGATATTTATTTAAACTAATATCATCAAAGCCAACGACCGAGTAATCTTCAGGTATTCTTTTATTTAATAAATTCAGACCTTTGTAAACACCCATTGCCACATCATCATTAATGGCTATAATGGCTGTCGCATTAGTTTGAACAATTTTATGTGCTGCTTCAACACCACCCTTTGGTCCAAAAGTTGCTCTAAAAACCAACTCCTTTTCAATCTTTAAGTTATATCTTTCAAAAGCTTTTTCGTATCCGGTAAAACGTTTTACTAAGTTCATTGTCAACGTTTCAGGTATTACAAACGCAACATGCTTATGTCCTAAAGATAATATATGCTCCGCAATTTTTTCTCCTGATTCTTCCTCATCAATCAAAACTCGATCATCATTAATATTCAAATCGGCTTGATCAGTCAGTACCATGGGAATATTATTATGTGTCGATAATTTATCAACAATTTCTTTAGACGCTCCCGGAGCTGCTAAGATCAATCCCTTTTGCGTTCCAGAAGCAAATTGTTCAATAAAGTAATCGATATTCTCTTTAAAACCATTAACACTAAAGATTTGAGGAAAATAACCCTTGGGGATAGCAGCCTGTTCAACACTTAATCCTAAACTAGCAAAGAAAGGATTCATAATATCTGGAATTACAATCCCAATTGAATTAGTTCTCTGTCCAACCAATCCCCTTGCATAATAGTCCGGATAATAATCTAATTCAGTTTGGGCTTTGTGAACTTTTTCCTTCGTCTCTTCACTGAATCGTTCACCTTTGCCGTTTAAAATTAAAGAAACTGTCGTGACTGAAATACCCGCCTTATTGGCAACATCTCTAATTGTTGTCTTACGATTTCCTTTCAAAATGAATCACCCCTCAAATCAGTAAATCGTTTTACTTAGGTTACGAGCACATCATATCTTTTTGCGTAAGCGCTGTCAATAATATTTTTGTATGACGAATTTACAATTGAAGTGCAACGAGTAAGAAGAAAATAAAAAAGAACTCATAGCCTGAGTCCTGTAAAATGAAGTCACCACAACAATCATCTAAAGGAGATCCTAGGCTATGAATCCGTACAACCATCTTACCTTAAAAGACCGAGAATGCATACTGTTGGGCATCACTTTAAACGATACCTATCAAGTTATTGCGGAGAAAATTGGGTGTTCTAAAACCACCGTATCGCGCGAAATCAAGCGCAATGGTGGTCGTAAGGTATACTCGGCCGTCAAAGCCCAAGAGAACTATCAGGGACGGCGGCTAAAAAGCCGCCGTCCTAAGCTTCTAACTGATTTGAAGTTACGGGATTTTGTCCTTCACTGTATTGTTAAACGTCAGTGGTCCCCAGAACAAATTTCCGGTCGTTTAGTCCACGAAAACAGTGAATGGCATGTCAGTTATAACACCATTTATCGTGGGATTGAACGCGATAATTTAGGCATCAAATGTAAGAATCACGGGGCTCGTGGCTTTGCCCGTAAGCTCCGTCACCGTGGTAAAACCCGAAAGGTCAAGGGAACCATTAAGGAACGTCGAGGACGATTTAACGACGTCCCTTCCGTTCATGAACGACCTGTTTCATGTGAGAATCGAAGCCGGTTTGGTCATTGGGAAGGTGATACCGTTCGCGGTAAAACCGGGCGTTCGGCCCTGGTAACCTTGGTGGACCGCAAATCTCGGTATTTATTATCCCAGCGGGTTCCCAAAGTAAACGCGAAGAACGTCACACAAGCGATGATTGACCTCTTGCATACTGTGACGCCCAAACAAGTTCGGACGCTTACGCCGGATCGTGGAACTGAATTCGCAGGATACCGCGAAGTTAGTCAAGAGCTAAGTATCCCAGTCTATTTCCCAGATCCTCATGCGCCTCAGCAGCGGGGAACCAATGAGAATACCAACGGACTTATCCGTGAGTATTTCCCCAAAGGAACCGACCTAGACCAACTGACTGACCAAGATATCGACAAGTTTGTCAGGGATTTAAATCACCGACCACGTAAGGTCTTAGGCTGGAAGAGTCCATTTGAAGTTTTCTTCGGGACAAAGTTGCGCTTGATTTGACAATTCGTCATACATACTGGAGAAAAATAGTCTCAATCCTTTCGGATCAAGACTTAAATAATTTTTATATAAAAGCTGTGATAATTCCCGCTACAACTACTAAAACCAAACCAGAAATAACCATGATCATTTCTTTATGAGTTTTGCTTTCATGCAAAATATAGATACCACCAAGTGTTCCGATAATAACATTCATTTGAGAAAGAGTAAATCCAGTAGCTAATCCGTTCACATCTTTACGTGATGAGATCAAATATGTCAAAGCAGCAAAAGCAAAGAAGATACCACTAATTATATTTAAATAAGTGCTCTTAGATCTATATGGCTTAGCTTGGCGATTGCTCTTTGTAATAAAGGCAAAAATAGTTGATGCAACTGCCATACCTAAGGCTTGTGGCAAGAATGCTTGAAAACTGTCGACAGACACTGCCTGTGGAAACGCTGAATAACCAACATAACCGATCGTAGCAATTAATACTAAAGAAATACCCTTAACGACGCTTGATTCACTCTCAGCAATTTTTTTCTCACTATATGTTGTTAAGTAAACTCCAATAATAATTAATACAATTGAGAAAAAGCCAATCAACTTAGCCATTACTGAAGGCCATTCACCTAAAACTATTACACCCCACAATGAAGTACCGATCAATTGAAAACCAGTTGAAACTGGCATTGTTTTAGAAACGCCCATTTCGCCAAAAGCATAGAATACTAAACTTTGTGCAATAGACCAACAAGCACCAGATAAAAAAGTAAATAAGAAATTTTTACCTGTTAGCAACGGCGTTTGCATAACGACCGCCACAACAATTGCAGATAGTAAAGTACCATATGTAGCACCAATAATTTGATTAACTGGTTTCCCTCCGAACTTTCCAGTCATAATTGGGAAGACACCCCAACCGATCATTGGCATAAGGCCAATTAAAATATTTACTACATTCATTTTATAAAACTCCCTCTAGTTCTAAAATAAAAAAAGCATTTTTCAGCAATGTTGCCATTATATCAAACTTAAGAATGCGTTTTCAAGGAAAATGTTTATTTTCATTAATTTTATTATCAATATTTTAATTTTAATAAGTCAAATAAGACCGATAGCCATAGCACTTCTTTAAATCTCTTAAATATTCTTTATAAAACTTATTATGAAAACGCATGTTGGAATTTCTGATAGTTTGCTTTCCTATAATATAACGATTTCAAAAAATTCTAGCCACAAAAAAAATAAGAAACCCGAAAAGGATTTCTTGTCTTTTTAAAATCATAATATTAAATTAGAATTTAGCATCCAATGGAGGAACAACTTGTTTCTTACGTGATACAACACCAGGTAAACTAGCCTTGTTGTCTGAAACCTTAGTATTAAGTGCTTCTTCAAATGTCTTGATAGCACTATCGTCACCGATAATAATACCAGTTGTGTCGCTTGTTAGGATATTTGTAATTAGCAATACGAACAAATTGTAACCTTTGTCAGCACTTTCAGCTTTAATATCCTTAACAAAATCTGCTTCGCGTTTAAGGGTGTCATCAATGTCAACAGTATTAACTTGAGCAATACGTACACTATTACCCTTCATATCAAAGCTCTTAGCATCCATATCAATTAGTTCTTGTGTTGATTTACTGTCAAGATTTGTACCAGCTTTCAACATTTCAAGACCATATGATTCATAGTCGATACCAGCTGTCTTAGCTAAGCTCTTCAAAGCAGCTCTATCTTCATCAGTTGTTGTAGGTGATTTCAATAATAGAGTATCGGAAATGATTGATGAAGCCATCAAAGCAGCAATCTTAGCAGGAACTTCGACGTCATTTTCGTTGTACATCTTCCAGATGATTGTACTTACACAGCCAAGTGGTTCTGCACGATAATATAGAGGCAATTTTGTTTCGAAGTTAGCAATTCTATGATGATCAACAACATGAGTGATTTGAACATCGTCGATATCAGGAACACTTTGTTGTTTTTCATTATGATCAACTAACATAACCTTTTTAACTTCGCCATTAATGGCTGAGATAATACGTGGGTACTTAGCATCGAAATGATTATAAACAAATTTTGTTTCCAAGTTAGGTTCACCCAAAGCAACTGCTTCAGTATTATATCCTAATTGATTTTGTAAGTATGAATAAGCAACAGCTGCTGAAACTGCATCTGTATCAGGATTTCTGTGTCCAAAAACTAATTCTTTTTCTTTTGGCATGAATTTGTGCGCCCCTTTTTAATATTTATCTAGAAGATTTAAGACGATCAACATAGCTCATCTTATCTAAGAAATTATCCCATTCATTGAGGAAATCTTCAATTCTTGGAATCTTTTCTTTATCCCCTCGATATACAAATGATAAATCACTTGTTATAGCTGGTTCAAGTGGTGTTTGATAAAGTTTAAACATTGATTGATGTGCAATACAAAAACTCAATGGTAAAACCGTATAAACTCCGGATGATTCCTGTGCAAATTTTAATAATTGATAAGGTGCCGAGAATCGAGCAATTACTTTAGGAAAGTCAACCAATGCATCTCGATATCTCTCACTAATCAATTCATAAAAATAATAGCTCTTCAAATAAGTAGCCCACGGCTTAGCCGTAGCATCCTTGTAACTAACACTTTTCTTTTTATTAATCTTTTCATCATCATGAACTAACATAATATTGTCGCTCATAATCTTCTTAGAACGATATATTTTCCAACTCTTAATACTTTTATCCGGCAAGTACATAATGGCTAGATCAATTTTATTATTTTGGATATTATCCCAAAGTTCCTTACGAGTTAGTAAGTTTAAGTCAATGATGACATTAGGATTAACTCGATTGTATTCAACAATAAAATCCTCAATTACAACCGATTCGGCAGTCGACAAAAGTCCAATACTAATTGTACCGGATCTTTCCGAGGATTCTTGTTGAATCTGATCAGTTACATCATTGATCAAGTCAAACATCTGATGTGTTGCTTTTAAAAGCAGAGTACCTGCATCGGTTAAATAAATCTTCTTACCAATACTATAAAACAGCGGTGCACCAACAACTTTTTCAATTTTTTTGATTTGTTGTGTCAATGCTGGCTGCGTGATTCCTAACAATTGAGCAGTTTTTGTATAACTCATATTCTTAGTTAACTCATCAAAATAATTTAATGCTTTAGAACTAAAAACACGTCTCGATTTCTCATCTAACAATAAGAAGATCCTCCTAGTTTGTGGAAGTAAAAAATAATGTAATTAATAAGATAATAATACTATATAAAACAAAAATCTGTCATTCATATTACTTATTTTCTAACATTTTTTTCACAAATCTAAGTGGAATACCATCCGTCTCAGGATCCATAATAAAGGAACCATTAGAATAACGGTCAGCATTCTGATGCATTGCTGGATCAATTTCAATCTCTTTATTTGAATCAGTTATGATCGATAGTTGTATATCATTATTAATATTTGTTACCAAACAGATTCGGTGTGGTTGACGCTTTAACTCTCTGAGAGTCAAAACACCACGACGAGCACGACTAGTTACGGGTATCTCAGATAATTTCATTTGTTTATATGATCCACGTTGTGTCAAGACTGCAATTTTATCACTGTCGTTAGCTGCTAAGAAGTAGCCAGCTAATTGATCACCGTCTTTCAAACTGACAAATTTAACACCCATTGCTTTTCCACTAACAACTGGTACTTCTTCAATTGGAAAGGCTGAAGCATAAGAATGCTCTGTAAAGACGTAAACCAATTGTTTAGAATCATTTGGTACATAATAAACATCAATTACTCGTGAAGTATCGGACTTCAACTTACAGTACTTGGAAGCTCTAGATTTGTATGTTCTTCCTGGTAATAAATCACTGAATGCCACTTGCTTAATATAATTTTCGCTAGTTCCTATCAAGAAATTACCAGTTTCTTCCAATTTTTTGAAGACAAAAGCCTTGAGAATTGACTCATCTGTATCCAATCCAATCTCTTGAGAAAGATGTGAACCGGTATCCTTCCAACGGCTATCTTCAATTTCAAAAATTTGACGATAAATCAAATTACCTTTGTCAGTGAAAATAAAGACGTGATCCAATGTATTAACATTTTCATCAATAATTGGATAATCTTCATTCTTCAGACCATTATCATCAGCGTCGGAAGCTTGATAAGAACGTAGACTACTTCGTTTAACATAGCCATCATGACTAACCAATAAGCGAACGTCTTCACTGGCAACCATAACCTTTGTATCAACTTCAATTTCAGCAACTTTGGCTTCAATCTTAGTACGACGTTTATCGGCATAAGTATCACGCACTTGTGTCAATTCTTTTTTGATCAATGTCATTAAAGTAGTGTGGTTATCAATAATTCCGTTTAAATGATCGATTTGCTTATGAAGCTCAGCATCTTCCTTTTCTAATTCCGTTACATCAGTATTAGTTAAACGATATAACTGCAAAGAAACGATAGCTTCGGCTTGTTCATCACTAAATTTATAACTCTTAATCAAATTGTTCTTAGCATCAGACTTATTCTTACTTGAACGGATAGTCTTAATAACTTTATCCAAGATCGATAAAGCCTTGATCAACCCTTCAACAATATGAAGGCGCTTCTTAGCCTTATTCAAGTCAAATCTACTGCGACGTAGGACGACTTCTTCTTGATGTTTAATATATTCCTTCAAGATTTGAATCAAACCGACCTGTTGAGGACGCATGTCAGCAATGGCAACCATATTAAAGTTATACGAAACTTGCAAATCAGTGTTCTTAAACAAATAGTTCAAGATACCATTAGCATCAACATCACGTTTCAATTCAACAACAATTGATAATCCCTGGCGATCACTCTCATCACGTACCTCAGCGATTCCTTCAACTTTCTTAAGAACACGAATTTCATCCATCTTCTTAACCAGTTGAGCCTTATTAACTTCGTAAGGAATTTCAGTAATAACGATTTGAGACTTGTGTCCACGAATCTCTTGAATCGAAGTCTTAGAACGAATGTAGACACGTCCTCGACCACTTGTATAGGCATCTTTAATCCCTTGCTTACCTTGTAAAATACCACCAGTTGGAAAATCTGGCCCCTTAACGATCTTCATCAATTCGTCCAAAGTAATATCAGGATTATCAATCATTTTGATTGTGGCATCAATAACTTCACCTAAATTGTGAGGTGGAATTTCTGTAGCATAACCAGCTGAAATTCCGGTAGCACCGTTAACTAATAAATTAGGAAAACGTGCTGGTAAAACTTTAGGCTCTTTTTCAGTATCATCAAAGTTCCATTCTTCATCAACAGTATCTTTGTTGATATCACGTAACATTTCAGTTGAAATCTTACTTAAACGTGCTTCAGTATAACGCATAGCAGCTGGTGGATCACCATCCATCGAACCATTGTTACCATGCATTTCAATCAAAGGATTACGCAATTTCCAATCTTGAGACAAACGAACCATTGCCTCGTAAATTGAGGAATCACCATGGGGATGGAAATTACCCATAACGTTACCAACACCCTTGGCTGACTTACGAAAGCCTTTGTCATAAGTATTACCATCCAAAAACATTGAATAGAGAATTCTTCGTTGAACAGGTTTCAAACCGTCACGAATATCTGGTAACGCTCTTTCTTGAATAATTGATTTTGAATATCTCGCAAATCGATCTCCCATGATTTTTTCGAGCGAGATATCTTGAATTTTAGGAGAATTTTCAGTCACTATATATCACCTATTCCTTATTCAATAAATCGTCGACAAGTTTACTATCGATAGGATCAGTATCATCATCAACTTTTTCCAAGATATTGTCGCCTTCTTCAGTTCCATTGAAACGAACATTATCTTCGATCCAATCACGTCTAGGCTTAACTTTATCACCCATCAGAGTTGTTACACGACGTTCAGCCAAAGCAGCATCATCAATGTTAACTCTGATTAGGATACGATTTGTTGGATCCATTGTTGTCTTCCAAAGTTGATCGGCATTCATTTCACCTAAACCTTTGAAACGTTGCAATTCATAACCTTTACCCATCTTTTCGATGTCTTTTTGAAGTTCATCTGGAGTCCAGGCATATTCAATTTTAGTTTTAGCACCTTTACCCTTTTGAAGCTTGTAAAGTGGTGACAAAGCAATATAGACATGTCCTGATTCAACTAACGGACGCATGTAACGATAGAAGAAAGTCAACAACAAGATTTGAATATGTGAGCCATCATCATCGGCATCAGTCATGATAATAACTTTGTCATAATTACGATCTTCTAATTTGAAATCGGCACCAACACCGGCACCAATTGTATAAATCATAGTATTGATTTCTTCGTTTTTATAAATATCTTCTAACTTGGCTTTTTGAGTATTTAAAACTTTACCACGCAAAGGCAAGATAGCTTGGAACTTACGATCTCGTCCCTGTTTTGCAGAACCACCGGCTGAATCACCCTCGACAAGAAACAATTCATTCTTATCAGGATTCTTGGATTGAGCAGGAGTTAGTTTACCAGAAAGCAAACCATCAGTTTTTTTATTCTTTTTACCACTACGAGTACTCTCACGAGCCTTACGAGCAGCATCACGAGCTTCTCGGGCCTTCAAAGCCTTTTTGACTAACATTTGAGCCTGTTCACCATTCTCCAATAGATAAAAGCTCATTTGTTCATAAACTAGTTGGTCAACAGCTGATCTAGCTTGAGGAGTTCCCAATTTGCCCTTTGTTTGACCCTCAAATTGAAGAATCTCTTCAGGAATTCGAACTGAAATAATAGCTGATAGCCCTTCACGAACATCGCTACCTTCCAAATTCTTACTGTTTTCCTTTAACAATCCTACCTTACGAGCATAATCATTAAAGGCTTTAGTCAATCCAGACTTCATTCCGGCTTCATGTGTCCCACCATCAGCAGTACGAACATTATTAACAAACGAGATGATGTTCTCCGAATAACCATCATTATATTGACCAGAAAATTCAATTTCAATGTCAGAGTTAGTACCTTCAACGTAGAAAATACCACCTAAAGCATCTTTTCCTTCGTTCAAATACTTTACAAATGATTGAATACCATCTTCGTAATGGAAAATATCTTGTTTCTCTTCTTCACCACGTTTATCAGTAATAGTGAATTTAACGCCCTTTAACAAGAAAGCTGATTCCCGTAATCTTTCAGCTAATGTATCATAGTTAAATTTTGTTGTTTGAAAGATAGTAGCATCTGGTTTAAAGCTTATAGTCGTTCCGCTATCCTCCTTGGTAGTACCTGTCTTTTTCAAAGTTCCAACTGGATGACCACCATTTTCAAAACGTTCTTCATAAACTTTGTGATCACGAACAACTCGAACGGTCATCCATTCTGACAAAGCATTAACAACTGAAGAACCAACACCGTGCAGTCCACCAGACGTCTTGTAACTATTCTCTGAGAATTTACCACCAGCATGCAGAACCGTCAAAATTACTTCAATAGTTGGTTTACCACTAGCGTGCATCCCTGTTGGCATTCCACGTCCATGATCAACGACAGTAATACTACTGTCTTCATTGATAGTAACGTTGATTTCTTTACCAAATCCTGATAGAGCTTCATCGACTGCATTATCGACAATTTCATATACCAAGTGATGTAATCCACGTGAATCAGTGGAACCAATGTACATACCTGGTCTTTTTCGTACAGCTTCTAATCCTTCAAGGATTTGAATTGACGAATCATCATAAGATGATTTTGGCATTTATATCATTCCTTTTCATTTACTACGTAGTGCAATATTTCAATATTATAACACTATTACCTTAACACGAATATATGTTCGTACATAAGAAATCTTTTAATTTCTAACAAAATAGTGGATAATGTCTAGGTTGGTATTTATAATTCTCTAATAAAAGCACCATAGAAATACAATATACCAAAAAAATAAAGCTAAGAGAGTGATTTTTTGATGAAACTTCTCATTTGTGCAATATTAGCCTATCTAATTGGCTCATTTCCAACTGCCTATATCGTTGGAAAAGTTTTCTTTCATAAAAATATTTTTGATTACGGTAGTGGAAACGTAGGGACTACCAATGCTTATCGTGTTTTTGGCAAATTTGCCGGAACAGTTGTCCTAGTTATCGATATTTTAAAGGGAACTTTAGGTGCATTGATGCCAGTCTTCTTTAATCTCGATCGTCACTGGATTTTATTCATCGGTATTTTTGCCGTTATCGGACATTGTTTCTCCATCTTCCTTAAATTCCGTGGTGGAAAAGCTGTCGCAACCAGTGCAGGAATACTTTTGGCTTATAATCCTCTACTATTTGTCATCTGTTTTGCTTTTCTTGCCACAATCGTTTATACAACCAGCATGGTCAGTGTTGCTAGTTTGACCACGATATTATTCTTTACGATTGCCACCTTATTCCTTCACGATTGGATTCTAACTACCGTTGCCGCCATTATTACTGTTATTATTTATGTACGTCATATTCCCAATATCAAGCGACTACTCAAAGGAAAAGAAAATTTAGTTCCAATTGGTTTGAGATATAAGAAACAACAAAAGGAACAACAAAAATAATTACTAATTCTAAAAAACGACCATTTAAATTGGCCGTTTTTTTCTTTCATTTTCTTTAAATTAATCCTCAAAAGCCCTAGTTACTGATAAAATATGATTAAAGTGATTAGCACCGTTTAGGGGGAACATGACAATGGATAAAAAATATCCTAGTAGATCCGAATATCGTCGTTCAAATGGTCTTAAAAAATCTTTCTATCAAAGATGGTGGTTTTGGATCATAATTATTCTTTTAATTGTTGGTGGAGGTGCTGGCGGTTATTATTTATATTCTCATTCCCAGGAAAATACTTCGAATGTTCAAAAGAAAACTACTACTTCAAAGACCAAACCCAAAAAGAAGAAAAAATCAGTAACCACTTCAGGGATAACTTTAAAACAGTACAATAGCATTTATATCAGTGACAAGGACGGTCTATCTTTAGATATTTTAACGAAATTCTTTGGTAAATCTAAAACTAGTACTGTAAGCAAGGTAAATGATAAACAGACTAATATGGAAACATGGTCTAAAATCGCTAACGGTACTAAGAATTCCAAACTGATCGTACAATTTTATAATGATCACGCTATTGAAAAAACTATCTCTGGCCTTATGGTTGATCGAAATTCTAAAATTACTCTAGTCGATTATGCCAAAATTGATAACGATCAAACAACTGATCAAGTTACTCAAACACTTGGCAAACCTAATTATTACTCTGAAACAAATGTTGATGGTACTACAAACACAATATATAAATATACAACTGGATTAGACGGCGAAGATGGTGCTAACTGCACAATCAATTTTACTAATGGTAATGTCAGTGGTAAAAGCCAAACAGGATTAAAATAATGACCTAAGTAAATCACTGTATATCATTTTCACTATGTCATACAATATTCTTATAAAGATAACGTATGGGGGGTTAAATCTTGAAAGTTACTAAATTAGTCATTGGCATACTTATGATTGTTTTATCTCTATTTATTTTTTTCGAAAGTATGGCCGCTGGATTTGTTAATACAGTTGAGAATAAAGGAAATACCAGTGGATCTGCCGGTATTATAATGGCAATTGGCTTTCTCGCTACAGGAATTGTATACATTGTTACTAGAAAGAAAAACGGTCTTGGTGGGGACATAGCTAATGCAATTATATTAGGACTATTTGGAATCGTTGGTCTAGCAAACTCTGATAAAGTATATCAGGATTTACTAGTTTGGATCATACTTGGGTTTATTATTGGTTTTGGCTTCTTGATTTGGCATATTATTGCCAATAAAATTAGCAGTAATAGTAGTATAAAACATCAGAGCCAAGTTAATAATTATTCTTCTAATCAAGGATCTAATTCCATGCCTACTAGAGCTCAATATCGTCAAAGACGAAACCATAAATAAAAAATTAATTTAAAAAGGTATCCTAGAGTAAAGTATTTTCCTTATTCAGGATACCTTTTTAAAAATAGATTGAAATTGTACCTTTAATTCTTTTATCGCCACTCTATTAAACGTTGTACATAAAAAGTCCTAATACCTTAATGGCATTAGGACTTTTATTCTTATTTCACCGATATGCTGAAATATGCTTTGAACTGTTCATTAGGTGCTAAACGGTTAATACCGTATTTGGTCTTTAATTGATTGTCACTATCGTTTTTATCAGCAATCCCCCACCAAGGTTCAATACACATAAAATTGCCTTCTGTGGGATATGAGGACCACATACCAAAGAATTTAGCGTTACCTGTATCTAGAATAACTTGATGTTCACTTTTATCACTTGAAATCGTCACTTGTGTTGGTTCATTCAACCGATAAACAATTGCATCATTAACAAAAGCTTCATGACTCAATGGAAAGTCTTGATTATCAACTTTCTTTTCATTGTTAAGATCAATATTTCCTGTTTCACCATTAATCGGAATCAAAGTTCTAGTTTCCTTAGGGTCAACTTTGACAGTAAAATCTTCATAATTCAACCCCTTCTCGAAAGGCACTGAAAATCCGGGATGTGCACCAATTGAAAAGTACATATCCTCTGATTCTTCCAAACTATCAACTAAGTAAGAAATCTGAAGTGTTTCCTTAACTAATTGATAAACGATTCTTAACTTAAAGTGATATGGGTATTTTTCTAAACTAGCTTCACTTGTTGTTAGACTCAAGACCAATTTAGAATCTGATTGAGAATCGAGTGCAAACTCTTGATCTCTAGCAAACCCATGTTGTGTCATATGATATTCTTTATCGTCAATATAATAATGATTATCTTTTAAACGACCAACAATTGGGAATAATACTGGCGCATGTCTTCCCCAAACATTAGGGTTAGCTTGCCACATGAATTCTACCCCTTTAGTATTCTTGACACTGATTACTTCAGCGCCTAAAGACTCCACCTTAACTGTTAAAAAATCATTTTTTAATTGATAGACTGTCATAATTGCCCCCTATAGAATGTAACGTGAAAGATCTTGATCGCTGGCAATCTTACCAACTTGTTCACGAACATATTCACGTGTAATAGTAATATCTCCCATTTGCATATCAGGACCTTCATAGAGAATATCAGCTAGGATCTTCTCTAATACAGTTGAAAGTCTTCTTGCGCCAATGTTTTGGTTACTATTATTTAACTCAAAAGCAATTTTTGCAATCTCTTCAACTGATTCTTTAGTAAATGTTAAATGTATTCCATCAGCTCTTGTAAGCGCAACATATTGTTTTGTTAAAGCATTGTCTGGTTTTGTCAAAATTTGAATGAAGTCATCTTCAGTCAAGTCTTGTAATTCAACACGAATTGGGAAACGTCCTTGCAATTCAGCAATTAAATCACTTGGCTTGCTTTCAGCAAAGGCACCACTAGCAATAAAGAGAATGTGGTCAGTGTCAACTGGACCATACTTGGTATTAATTCGTGAGCCTTCAACGATAGGCAAAATGTCACGTTGAACACCTTCACGAGAGACTTCACCTGAAGTCTTTTTATCTCCGGCAGCAATTTTATCAAATTCATCAATAAAGATAATTCCGTTGTTTTGAGTTCTTTCAATAGCTTTTTGATAAATTTCATCATGATCAATACGTTTTTGAGATTCCTGTTGAATCAACAATTCACGTGCTTCTTTAACAGGTAAAGTTCTAGTAATAGTCTTCTTAGGCATTAATGAATCCATCATACCGCTCATATCAAGACCCATTTGTCCCATTTGATCATCCATAGGACCAACTTTTTTAGATTCTTCGACCTTAATAGTTACTTCTTCATCTTCAAGTAAGCCTTTATCTAATTGTTCTTTAACTGACAAACGTTGATTACGAATATCATCTGTAACCTCAGCATTAGCATCAGGATCGTCGTCAACTGTATCGGCATTATTAAAGATATTACCTAAAGCTTGGCCTCCACCATTTTGCATGTTGTTAAGCATGCTCATGAAATCATTATTATTTTGTTTCTGTTCTTTTTTAACACCAGGAGCTAATAATTTAACCAGTTTCTTATCAACATCGCGGCGAACTTCTGGTCTGATATCATCAATCTTTTCTTTTTCAACCATTGAAACAGCAACACTAACTAGGTCACGAACCATTGATTCAACATCACGACCAACGTAACCAACTTCAGTAAACTTAGTAGCCTCTACTTTAACAAAAGGAGCATTAACAATCTTAGCTAATCTACGGGCAATTTCAGTTTTACCAACACCTGTAGGTCCAATCATCATTAAGTTCTTAGGTGTGATTTCTTGTTGTAACTTTTCAGGTACCTGCATACGACGGTAACGATTATATAAAGCAATCGCTACAGCTTTCTTTGCATCAGTTTGACCAATAATATAGTTATCCAATTGAGCAACAATTTGTTTTGGTGTCAATACTTCTGTCATTTATTAATCCTCACTCTAATTAAAATTTATCTGAAATAATATTTTCATTGGTAAAGATATCGATTGAAGAAGCAATCTTGATAGCTTCAACGGCCATTTCTTGGGCGTCCATATCTTTAGCGTGGCGTTGCATGGCGATGGCAGCCGCTTGTGCAAAATTACCACCTGAACCAATTGCTACAACATCTTCATCCGGTTCAATAACTTCACCACTACCAGAAATTAAAAGAAGATTATCTTTATCCATAGCAATTAACATAGCTTCAAGCTTTTGTAGAGTTGAATCTTTGCGCCAATCTTGTGCCAATTCAACCGCAGCACGTTTTAAATTACCTGAATAAGCCTTTAATTTCTTTTCTAACCAATCTTGGAGTGTAATAGCATCTGCTACACCACCAGCAAATCCAATGACAACTTGATCATCAAAAATGCGTCTCACTTTATGGGCTGAGCCCTTCATAATATATTTTTCACCTAATGTAACTTGACCATCACCAGCGATTGCGGTGTGTCCATTGTGTTTTACAGCAACTATTGTAGTCATTTATTTACCTTCTATCTTGGAAAATATTTTTTATAATCTTTTTGCAAATGTTCCATTGTGACGTGCGTATATATCTGTGTCGTCGACAAACTTGCATGTCCCAATAATTCCTGAACCGTTCTCAAATCAGCACCATGTTCCAACATGTGAGTAGCAAACGTATGACGAATCATATGCGGATGAATATCAGCTGTTAAACTGGTTTTCTTGATAATTTGATTCAAGATATACTCAATTCCTCTACTTGTCAAACCTTTGCCACGACTATTTACAAAAACATATTGGTGATCCTGATGATTCTTTTGCATCAATTCCTTGCGACCGTCATTAAAATATTTCTCTAACGCACTTTTTGCATAACTTCCAAAGGGAACATAGCGATCTTTATCCCCTTTACCATGTATCAGAACAATATTGTTAGCGAAATCAAGCTGGTCTAGTACTAGATTAGCACATTCACTCACACGCATGCCAGTGGCATAGAGCAATTCTAATAAAGCTGAATTTCGCTGAGATAAAGGATCATCGCCTTTAACTGCATCGAATAATTCTTCCATCTCTTTTTCATAAAAGAACCGTGGTAACTTGCGCCCTTTGTGACGTATCTGTACTAAATCAAATGGATTTTGTTTAATAAATTTATTTCTCACTAAAAAATTATAGAACGATCGCAATGCTGAAATTCTTCGTGCCACTGTATCGGTGGCATAGTTTTCTTCATCTAAATATGTTAAATAAGTTTCAACATCGACTCGTCCAATTTTTGTAAATCCAGTAAAACCACCATTTTTAGACAAAAAAGAAACAAAATTATCTATATCCTCTAAATAAGATTTTTTTGTTTCTTTTGAGTAATGATGATTAACCATTAAATTATCAACAAATTTATCGATTAATTCTTGTTCTATCATTTATTTTTGAATGTCCTCTTCATAATCACCGTTTGGACAGAGTATTTGACGACCACCCTTAACCTTCTTTTCGACTAAGTAATGACCATCTTTTGGACAATCACGTCCAACTGGTTTATCCCATGAAACAAAATCACAATCTGGATATCTTGAACAACCGTAGAAAATACGATTCTTCTTAGATTTTCTTTCGATAACTTGACCCTTTTTACACTTAGGACAAATCACACCAATTTCTTTGACAATTGGCTTAGTGTTACGACAATCTGGGAAACGTGAGCAGGCATAAAACTTACCATAGCGTCCCATCTTAATTACCATTGGAGCACCACAGATATCACAATCCATACCTGCTGGTTCATCTTTAATTTGAACTTTTTCAATCTTATCTTCAGCAGATTCAAGTTCCTTAGCAAATGGTTTGTAGTAACGATCGACTACTTTAACCCAATTTTCTTTACCCTCTTCAATATTATCTAATTCATCTTCCAAATTAGCGGTGAAGTCGATATTAACGATATCTGGGAAGTAACTTTGAATTAAGTTGTCAACGATCTCACCAAGTTCAGTTGGTTCAAAACTCTTACCGTTCAATTTAACATAATAACGTCTCTGAATTGTATCAATAGTTGGAGCATAGGTTGAAGGACGTCCTACACCATTTTCTTCCAGAGCTTTAACTAATGAAGCTTCAGTAAATCTTGCAGGTGGTTGTGTAAAGTGTTGAGCCGGATCATTGGATTGCAATTTAGCCTTATCACCTTCAGCAATCTCTGGCAAGATATTATCCTTTTTGCTTTTTTCAGATGTACTTTGATAGACCTTACGATATCCCTCAAACTTCATTTTAGAACCATTAGCTCTAAACATGACTCCATTTTGAGAAAGATCAACTGTCATAGTGTCAAAAACAGCTGGTGTCATTTGACTGGCAACAAATCTTGACCAAATTAAGTCGTACAAGCGATATTGATCACGACTAAGGACATCTTTTAAAGATTTAGGTGTTCTCATAGTAGATGAAGGGCGAATAGCTTCATGGGCATCTTGAGCCCCTTCTTGATTTTTATCCTTACGTTCCTTAATAGCTGCGAATGGTTCCCCATATTCTTCATGGATGAACTTTGAAGCCTCTGCTTCAGCAACTTTAGAAATACGTTTAGAATCAGTACGCATATAAGTAATTAAACCAACTGTACCCTCTTTACGTCCCAAATTGATTCCTTCGTACAATTGTTGAGCAATCATCATGGTCTTTCTAGTCTTAAAGTTTAGGCGCTTATTAGCTTCTTGTTGTAAAGAACTAGTTGTAAATGGAGCAGCTGGGAATCTTTTACGTTCCTTCTTAGTAACTTTATCAATTTCAAAATCGTTCTTTTTATCGACACGACCTAATACTTCTTGAACTTGATCATTATTTTTTAATTCAGCTTTCTTTCCATCTAGTCCATAGAAATTAGCTTTAAATTTATCTTTACCATGCTTAAATGTTGATTCAATCGTCCAATATTCTTGCGGAACGAAACTCTTGATTTCATTTTCTTTTTCAATTACAAGTTTCAAAGCAATCGACTGAACACGTCCAGCACTGAGTCCCTTTTTAACTTTAGCCCAAAGAATTGGGGAAATTGAATAACCCACTAATCGATCCAATACACGTCTGGCCTGTTGAGCATCAACCAAATTCATATCAATTGATCTTGGAGTCTTAAATGCTTGTTTAACTTTATCTTTTGTAATTTCATTGAAGACGACACGATTCTTACCATCATCTTCTAATCCTAATAAGTGAGAAACATGCCAAGCAATAGCTTCACCTTCACGATCCGGATCGGCTGCCAGATAAACTCGCTTAGCTTTTTTTGCTTCCTTCTTTAAATCTTTAATAACTGGGCCTTTACCACGAATAGAAATATACTTTGGTTCATAGTCATGTTCAATATCGACACCCATTTGACTCTTAGGTAAATCACGAACGTGACCTAAACTAGCAACTACGTGATAATTACGTCCCAAATACTTCTCAATTGTTTTTGCTTTTGATGGTGATTCAACAATCACCAAATTCTTTTGTGTTGATGGCACGCAAAGTGCTCCTTTCCAAAATGAATCAATTAAAACTGTTCAATATATTAATCACAGAATTTTATTTTGTCAATTCAAAAGATACATTTATCTTTCAAACATCGTTTATAAATCATTGAAATTGATCAAAGGGATGGCTCCCTCCTCAATCAACTTATTACAACCAGCCGAAAGGTTAACGTCGATTCTACCGGGAATAGCTAAAACATCCCGATTATTCTCCAAAGCTAAATCAGCAGTAATTAAAGAGCCACTACGTTTTTTTGCTTCGGTAACAACGACTTTTTGACTGAGACCAGCAATTATCCGGTTTCGTTGAGGAAAATGCCAAGGTTCGATTTTCGTCATTGGTGGATATTCGGTAATAACTAAACCCTTTTTCATAATTTCCGCCTGTAAGTGAAAATTCTCTTTAGGATAAGTCACATCCAAACCACTACCAATCACAGCAATCGTCTGTCCCTGATTCTTTAATGCGGTCTGATGAGCCCAAGAATCAACTCCCTTAGCTAAACCGCTCACAATAGTATAACGATTTACAAGTCGTGGGACAAGACCACTTATGCAACGAAAACTATAATCTGATGCTTGTCTAGCACCAACGATCGCGATGCATTCAGTTTTAAGTAAAGCAATATTCCCTTCAAAAAACAAGAGTGCGGGCGGATTATAAATCGTTCTTAACAATTCCGGATACTCAAAATCCAAATAATTTACAGCTTTTAACGAACCTGTTTTTTGCTTATCAAATAGGAAACGGAAACGTTGAAACTTATCTAAGCCCCACTCCTGTTTTAATAAATTAAAGGATTCAGTTATTAGATTAGCACTATTTATAGATTTTTTTATAATTTTTAGCATTATTTGATTCGAAATCATTCCTGTTAAACGACACTTAATTAAAAAACCAGTTAATTCATTCATAATAAAAACATCACTCCCTTAACTTAAATTACGAAAGTGATGTTCCTATTTTAATATAATTTAGAAATTTTTCTAACGGGGGAAAAACTCAAACGATGAATCTTAGTGCGACCAAACTCATCTAAAGCTTTTAAGTGTTGTTTTGTACCATAACCATCATTATTTTCAAAACCAAACTCTGGATAGATTTTGCTATACATCGTCATTAACTTATCACGAGAAACTTTGGCAACAATACTAGCAGCACCGATACTTAACGACTTAGAATCACCCTTAATCAACTTTGTTTGAGGTATATCAACAGGAATCGTCATGGCATCAACTAAGATATGATCAGGCTTTAAATAGAGCTTATTAATTGAATCTCCCATTGTCAATTCTGTTGCATGATAAATATTTTCCTGATCAATTAATTGTGGACTACCCACTGCTACACTGATATCTATTGCTTGTGCACAAATTAACTTATACAGCTCATTACGTTTTGCAATCGACAATTTTTTAGAATCATCAACTTCATACAAAGTATTATCAGCTGGCAAAATAACAGCAGCCGTAACGACAGGACCTGCCAAAGGACCACGTCCCACTTCATCGACTCCAGCTACTGCTAACCCATGATCCCAAAATGGTTTTTCAAGAAATTCTTTTTTGTGAAATTTCTCAATCAATGCTTTTTGTTTCAATTGTCTCTTATAATATTGCTCTAATAATTTTTTAATCCCACTACGTTCATCTTGTGAAAATTCATTCAGTTGCTTTTCACTCACATCAGTTTGTTTCAGAATATCTTTTGCTTCAGCAATCGTATATTTACTCTTCATAAAACTCCCCAGGAATATCAAATGTAAGACGTCCCAATTTCAACTTTCTAACATCGTCGATAATTCTTCTGGAAGCTCGATCGTAGTCATCCTTATAACCAAATTTTTTCGTTAGATCCATTAAAACTTCTGGCGTTGTATGATTAAAAATATCCGACTTATCTAATTTGTAGCTTTCAAGCAATTGATCCATATAATGAGTTTCCATAAAATTAAGCGCATAAATGGCTACATCATCCGGTGCATAGATTTTATCTTTAATTGCACCAGACAAAGCTAATTTCATTCCTACTTTGGGATCATCGATCTTAGGCCACAAAATACCTGGAGTATCGAGTAAATCGATTCCAATATTAGTTTTTAGCCAGTTTTGATTCTTAGTTACACCGGGTTTATTGCCTGTAATAGCAACATTCTTCCCAACAAAACGGTTCAAAATAGTCGACTTACCGACATTAGGAATTCCTATGCACATTGCTTTGATTCGATAATTTTGCACACCATTACGTTCATAACGGTCAATCTTATCTGACAACTCTGAACGAATCAGACTCTTGATTTTACCTAGGCCCTTATTGTGCTTGGCATCTAGCTCAATTGATTTAGTACCTTCTTGTTCAAAGTTGAGTTTCCAGTCAGCCGTTACTTTTGGATCTGCCAAATCTGACTTATTAAGAATAATAATATGTTTTTTTTGATCAATTATTTGTTCCAAAACGGGGTTTCTGGATGAAAAAGGTAATCTTGCGTCAACGATTTCAAGTACGATATCGACTAATTTAAGCCGATCTTGGACTTGATTCTTCGCTTTGTTCATATGTCCTGGATACCACTGTAATGCCATTGTCTTCACCTATTTTCTATCTATTTCTTGATACTTTTGGTACACCTCATCAAAAATTGACATACTGGGTAAATAACCTGCATTCAATTCTAAATAGTCTGAAATCTTTTGATAATTCTCCTCATGCTTAGGAAAAGATTGATCGTGAAATGCATTATTTGCAAATTCTGCATCTGGTTCAACACTGTCCGCATTTCTCAGTGTCATCAAAAATTCATAAAAACTTCTTCGCATCTTTACTCCCTTCTATTGATTGTCGGTGATCTTTGTATTCATTACCTCAAATGATAATTTATCATGCTTCAAATCAATATTCTTTGCACGAATACCGTATCCTTCTTTGGTAGTAAATTTAGTAAATTTCAACAACATTGTCTTGTCTTTACCGTTAATGCTTACCCAATCAGGGGTCTTAAAACTATTCTTAATATAATTCATTACAAAGGAAATTGGCAACGATAAGTCCCCAATCTTCATTTCTTTAGCTTTTAAGAGTACATCCCCGTTAGTCTTAGCATATGGTTGCATCAAAATTGTGAAGTGGATTTTGGCACCCAAGAATTTAATTGCACCAGACAATTCAGCATCTTTTTTCAAAACTAATTGATATTCAGTTTTACCATTATTCAAAGTATTTTTTAAATAGTACTGGGCCATTTTATTGGCCTCACTCTTATTCATATTAACAGTAAAAACTTTATCATCATTATTGATCTTAGAACTAACTTGGTAGTTCTCCGACGGTGAACTTAAGACCTTAGTACCTAAATAACCAAAACCCACTACTAGAATTGCTACTAAAGCAATAAATGCATATTTCCAATAATTCTTATTCTTCATAATTATTTAAAAAGCCACTCCTTTTTCGTAACACTAACTTCATCGAACACTCTTTGAGTCATCATATCGTAACCAGTCCCATTGGGATGAAAATGATCTTTCTTATAAAGATAAGGATTAGTTCCTGTCTTCTTAACTTTTTTATCAATAGTCTTATTTTGATATAGATTATTGATATCAATGAAATAGGTTTTATTAAATTCACTGGCTACTTTAGCAGATGCTTTATTCCAGTTAATGAATGCTATTTTAGCATTTTTTACATTCGATAAATAGATACTAAAAGGATTATAAATACCTATTAAATAAATTGGGGCTGAATCATTATAATTCCTTAAATCAGTCAATAATTGTTTTAATCTTTTATCAAATTTAACCTGTTCATCAGCAATATCACCTGCAGTTAGATCAATTCCTTTACGCTGCAATAAATGCATAAAGTCATTACCACCAACTGTCACGGTGATGATATCAGCTTTGGGTAAATCTTGGTGCATCTTTTTGTCAGACTTGATACGAGCCATAATCTGATTACTTGTATCACCGGAAACACCATAATTGTGTGACTGTGTAGGAACATTAAACTTTGTTTGCACTTTAGACTGTAAACGAGTTACATAGCCGCCACCTGCTTTAGAAGAATCTCCGACCCCTTGTGTCAGTGAATCTCCAACTGCAACAATACTAATTTGTTTCTTTTTAGGAATAACTTTTTTCTTTGGTTTTACTATTTTCTTGGTTGTTTTAGTTACTTGTGTAGTAGACTGTCCACTTTGCTTATTGTTAGTGAAATAATAGGCTCCACCGCCAACTACGATTAATATTAAAACTATGATTATAATCCAAATACTTTTCTTCTTCATTAATTAATCCATCTTTCAAAAAAAAGCTGATGCATTCATCAGCTTTTACTCTGTATAAAATTCAATTGCAAAGGCTCCAGAACCAGCATGTGTAGCAATAACTGGACTTGTTACTCTTATGAGTAGTGGCACATCAGGAATAATCTCTTCCAATTTGGCCTTTAACTCATTAACATAATCCATTTTATCAACATAAGAAATTCCTACAGCTTTAATATTCTTTAAACCTTTGATTTCTTCCATTACGTTATTCATATACTTTTCAATTGTCTTACGACCACGACCACGCTTAACAATATCTAGACTATTATTCTTCACTGTTAGAACCAAGTTAATATTCAATAAGGTTGAAAGCGTTCCGGCAAATCTGCTCAAACGACCTCCACGTAGAATATTTTCAATACTTGTTACACCCATGTAAAGATAAGTATGCGCACGAAGTTCGTCTAAAGCCTGTTTAATTTCCTCAACAGATTTACCTTCTTGGGCCATTTGAGCGGCTCTAATTACTTGGAAGCCTTGGGCACGATCTGTAAATTCTGTATCAATAACTTCCATATTGCGATCAACCATATCTTCAACTTGTCTAGCTGCATTAATGGTACCACTAATAGACGGCGTCATAATCAAGGCTAAAATATCTGTATAGTCATCAGGAACCTTATCAATGACATCCATAAACGTTCCAATTGATGGTTGAGATGTCTTAGGCAAATCCTTTGAAGAATCCATTTCTTCAACGAATCTTTCTCGTGTGATATTAACGCCATCAACATAAGTTTTTTCATCAATGCTGATTGTCAAAGGAACGACACTAATATTATACTTTTCTATTTCCTCTGGTGTTAATTGTACCGATGAATCGGTAAGGATTTTTACTTTGCTCATTTTATCCCTCTTTCATAGGGTCTTGTTTCTTATTTCTTTTAATTATTATAACAAACTTAATAGGGTCTAATGATAAATAACTAATCATTTTACTAAAATAAATATGCCAAATCTTTATTAATTATACAATACCATAATCATATGAAAAGCCCTGTGAGACGTTTATAATAATTATAGTAAACAGTCCAAATAATTGAGGTTTTAACATGACAAAAAAACACGACTTTTCTAGAACTTACTTGATCACAAATCAAGTCTTCAGTGCTGTCACTCATGGCATCGGTATAATTTTAGCAATTATTGGTGCCATATTCCTATTAATCAAAGGATTTCAACAGGGAAAACCTTTGAACATTACAGCCTATTTTATTTATGCATTCACATTATTCTTTTTATACCTTAGCTCAACGTTATTCCACAGTTTATACTTCACTAAAGCTAAAGGTGTTTTTCAGATATTTGACCACAGTTCAATCTTTTTGATGATTGCAGGTACCTATACGCCGTACTGTCTGATTGCTTTACATTCCACATTTGGAATCATTATCTTATCATTCATTTGGTTGTTAGCCATTGGTGGGATTCTCTACAAAATCTTTAATGTCGGTCGATTTAAGTACTTTGAAACATTACTCTATGTTCTTATGGGCTGGGCTATTATCGTCGCCATGAAACCACTCTATTACGCAATTGGTGGAACTGGTATTGCTCTATTAGTTGCTGGTGGTGTTGCTTTTACATTGGGAGCCTGTCTCTATTTAATGAAGAACATTAGATACATTCATGTAATTTGGCACATTTTTGTCATGATAGGCACGGCTTTGATGTACTTTTCAGTATACTTCTATGTAGTTTAAAGTTTGTCCCAAGTCTCGAAGGTATATGGGTAGATATTCTTATCATCCATTTGGCCTTCTTTTTTTTCGACTAATTTAAACTTACTATAGTCGATTGAACACATCTTAGTATCACCTGTAAACTCATGATCGATTTTAGTCAGATACAATCTATCAACATCATCTTGAAATAATTTAAAAATACCACTCCCACCGATAACCATAACTTCGTCGTCAGGTTGTATATATTTTTTCAAGTCGGCCTTATCATTAATAAGAATCACAGAGTCAGGCACTTGATAATCAGGATTTTTAGAAATAACAATATTTAATCTCTTAGGTAAAGGACCATTAGGAAAACTTTCAAAAGTCTTTCGTCCCATAACGATAGGATGGTTGACTGTCACATCTTTGAAATGGTGCAAATCATTAGGTAAAGACCATGGTAAGTGTCCCTTTTCACCGATGATATGATTCTTATCTTCAGCCCAAACAAAACTTATCATTTACATTTCCTCCTAAACAGCTACCGGTGCCTTGATGGCAGGTTGTGGATTATAGTCGTTCACCATTATATCTGAAGCCTCTATTTCAAAAATGCTTTTATCACTTTTAATCTCTAATTGTGGTCCCATAGTTGGTTTACGGCTAAGTTGTTCTTTAACTTGATCCAAATGATTCAAGTAAATGTGAGCATCACCCAAAGTATGAATAAATTCTCCCACTTCTAATCCCGTCTCACGTGCAATTAAATGCGTCAAAAGTGCGTAACTTGCAATATTGAACGGTACCCCTAAGAAGAGGTCCCCACTTCTTTGGTAGAGTTGACAGGACAATTTATTTTCATTTACGTAAAATTGGAACAATGTATGACATGGTGGCAAAGCCATCGTAGGTACATCTTCTGGATTCCAGGCACTAACAATTAGTCGACGTGAATCAGGAGTCTTTTTAATTTGGTCAATTACATTGGCAATTTGATCAATAAAACCACCATCACGTTTTTGCCAATGACGCCACTGAGCCCCGTAAACATCCCCTAAATTACCGAATTTTTGAGCAAAGGTTGTATCAGTTAATATGGCTTGATCAAATTTATCTTTTTGAACCTTATACTCTTTGGCAAAATCAGTATCCACTAAACTGCGACGTCCGAAATCACTCATATCGGGTCCAGTATAATCAGCACTTTCAATATAGTTCTTAAAAGCCCATTCGTCCCAAATATGATTGTGATGCTCCAATAAGTACTTAATATTGGTATCACCATGCAAGAACCACAATAATTCACTCTTAATTAAACCAAAAGGAATTTTTTTAGTTGTCAAAAGAGGAAATGACTCTTGTAAATTAAAGCGCATTTGATAACCAAAGGTACTAATTGTTCCCGTTCCTGTACGATCACTTTTTTTGTGACCTTGATTCAAAACATATTGTAAAAGATCTAAATATTGTTGTTCGTTGTGCATTTTCTTCTCCTAGGCAAATTGACTTAAATATTCCCAACGTTCCATCAGTTTTTCTTCAGCTTGGTTCTTTTCATCAAGTTCTCTTTGATAATCCATTAGTTTTTCATAGCCATTATCTGGATTATTCAATTCATCTTGTAAAGCAGATATTTCAGAATCTAATTTGTCGATCTGAGGTTCCAGTTTTTCATACTCTTTTTGTTCTGCATAAGTCAATTTTTTCTTAGGCTCTGCTTTTTGTTCCTGTTCCGCTTTCTGTTTAGCCTCGACGTGCTTTTGTTCCTTAACCTCATGATGCTTAGCTTGCTTCTTAGCCGTCGCTCTTTGTAAGTAAGCCGAATAAGAATCATAACTTTCTTCAATTTGACCTTGACCTTCAAAAATCAACAGTTTGTCTGCAATTTTGTCCAAGAAATAGCGGTCATGAGATACTGCCAGAACAGTCCCTTTAAAACTACTTAAATAATCTTCCAGAATTGTTAAAGTCTCAATATCTAGATTATTAGTTGGCTCATCAAGTAAAAGTACATTTGGTTGATCCATCAAAATAGCTAGTAAGTATAAACGACGCTTTTCACCACCAGACAGTTCACGCACAAAAGCCCCCTGCATTTGATGATCAAATTTAAAAGTATCTAGCATTTGTGAAGCTGACATATGTTCTCCATCAGTATTCTTCACTCCTTGACCGATACTTTCCAAATATCTGATCACACGTTTATCAGGATCCATATCTCGAGTATGTTGCGTATAGTAACCAATCTTTACGGTTTGGCCAGTTTTAATTTCACCTGCATCAAGTGGAATTTGTTTAGCAATGGCATTTAAAAAAGTTGTTTTACCGGAACCATTCGAACCGGTTATTCCAATACGATCACCACGTGAAACTAAATAACTGAAATCGTTTAGAATAATGTGCTTAGCAAATTTTAAATTGGCATTTTTAATATCAAAAACATCATTACCTAAACGCTGTTGCGCAATATCAATCGACATTTCTTTTTGAACATCAGGTTTGTCTTGTAGATCTTCCTTCAAATTAGTAAAGCGATCTTTTCTAGCTTGTTGCTTTGTTCCACGGGCCTTAACACCAGCACGCATCCACTTCAATTCTTGTTTGTAAAGTTGTGTCTTGTGATGTTGTTCTGAAGCATAGATATCTTCATTATCGGCTTTTTGTTGAAGATATTTCTCATAGTTACCGTCGTACTCAGTTATATTACGATTTTCAATTTCAAAGATTCTTGTAGCAACCTCATTTAAGAAATAACGATCATGAGTTACAAACAAAACAGATCCTTTATACTTACTCAAATACGTCTGTAACCAGTCGATGGCTTCATAATCCAAATGGTTAGTCGGCTCATCAAGGATTAAAAGATCAGCTTCAGAAATTAAGGTCTGGGCTAAAGCTACACGTCTTTGCTGACCACCAGATAATTCTGAGATTTTCTTGTCTAATTCTGTAATACCCAGTTTATTCAAAATCGACTTAACATCTGATTCCATTTGCCAAGCCTCAGACGCGTTCATTTGCTCCTGCAACTTGAAGAACTCATTTTGAATTTTAGTATCAGTCGAATTGACATTGAATTTAGCCAAAGAATTTTCATATTGACGAATCAATTGGAACTTTTCGCCACTACCATTAAAAACAGCATCGATAACAGATGAATCATCATCCAAATCTGGTTGCTGCTTCAAGTAAGAAATTTTATAATCCTTAGGTTTATCAACCGTGATTGTATTCAAATCACTATTATTAACGATACCGTCCAAAAGTGTCGTCTTACCAGTACCATTTAGACCCAAAAGACCGATTCGGTCTCCTTCGTTAATTGTAAAAGTAACATCCTTAAAGAGTGTTCTTTCTCCAAAGGATTTTGATGCATTAGTTATATTTAAGGTTTTCAATTAATTTTCACCACTATAAATAAAAAATTCCTCTACCGATGTAGATAGAGGTATCAAACTTATCAATATTTATTATCACATGTCAGCCGCTGATTGTAAAACCTCTTAGTACTCTTTTAATTGATCCAACGCGTAGTATAGCTGCTGGACTCCACCAAATCTAACTAAAATCTTTTCACGCTTTTCATCAAAATAAACTACGGCTCCAATTTGATCTTTCATACCATCTTCTTGATCAATAATTTTTACCATTGACCCTATTTTTAAATTCCCCATATTAATTCCTCTCAATAAAATACGGAACATAAGTCAAAATAAATCAACCAATGTCCCGTACATTTAATTATAGTTCTTCTTTATATAAATCATATACCGTATTTTCTGGATCAATTGAAATAAACAGGTTGCCACTCTTGCTTGAAATTGTTGAAGTTTGATAAGCATTGTCTAAGCCTTCAGCATCCTTTTGCTTGAATGGGAAGTAAATCTCCATTGGTTCCTTACCTTCATCATCTTCAAAAACAATGTCACATTTTTCGATATCCTGATACTTAATAATACGGTTGAACATACCATCTGCCAAGGCAGCTGTAGAAACATCAGTATCCTTAATGTAGTCAGCTGCAGGTAGAATTTCAATTCTAAAACGTTTACATGGGTGAATCTCTTGCATACGTCCACCTGCGATACGTCCATAACTTGTTGTTACACGAGAAATCCAAACATCACTCATTTCCCCATGATTAACTGTCCAAGTATCATCATTTCTGAAGTAGAATTTCAATTCTTTAAAAACATGCTTAGTCATATTACCACCCTTTCAATCATAAAATACTTACTGATTTCATAATAACACAGGGTTATTGATTACTTAACAAATAATGTCTTAATTCGTCAAAATTATTGTAAACGTTTCCTTCCACGACAGCACGCTCTATTTGCGACATTGATTTTCCAATAATTGGGCCTGGTTTTACATCTAAAATTTCACAAATATCTTTTCCTGTAATAGCCAAATCATGACTATTTTTAATAGAAATTTGTCCTACTTTTTGTTTTAGACCAGTGTAGTCAAATTCAATTTGAAGCATTTGACAGAGTTGAATTACTCGTTCAAAGTTATCTAAGCCAAAATTATAAATATTCCACAAATCATAATCTTGATTCTCAAATAAATGTAGCATATCCAAACTATTCACACTGGCCTCACGAACTTTGTTAGAAACCTTCCAATCACGTAAAAAACTGTTAAATTCGGGATGATTCATGTTTAAAGCATATCCAATTGCTGTCCAAGCAGCATCTTCATCAACAAAAGTGCCTCCAGCGTTTAATAGTTCAGCCAATTCTTCACGTTGATCTTTAAAACCAGGACAATACTCACTCAAATTTAATTTAAGAAAATCAGAAAAACCAGTTTTCCATGATTGACTCAATAATAATTTAACAAACTCTTCACGAATACGTTCAATCGCAATTTTAGACAGTAATGGTGCATTGTCAGCTATTGCTTGAGCCGTTTGGACTTCAATTTGAAAATCTAATTGAGCTTGGAATCTAACCGCACGCATCATTCTTAAAGCATCCTCATGGAATCTAGCCTCAGCACGGCCAACTGCACGGATAATTTTCTTATCTAAGTCCTGTAAACCATCAAACTTGTCGATTACATTACCATTTAAATCAACCGCTAAAGCATTAATTGTAAAATCACGTCGCTTCAAATCATCAGCCAATGATCTCACAAAAGTCACTTTATCTGGACGACGATAATCCTGATAACCCGATTCTGTTCTAAAAGTGGTAATTTCATATGACGAATCGTTTAATAATACCGTAACAGTCCCGTGCTGAATCCCAGTATCAATCGTGCGTTTAAAAATTTTTTTAATTTCTTCTGGATAAGCACTTGTAGCAATATCGACATCGTGGATCGGTAATCCTAAAATATGGTCACGCACACTTCCCCCAACAAAATAAGCCTCAAATCCGGCTTGCTCGATTTCTTCTAATACTGGTAACGCCTGTTTAAAATCTTCAGGAAGTTGTTTGATTTGCATATTTTTACCTCACATAATCATAAAAGTCTTTATTTATTATATACCAATCATGAATGTTACTAAATAAAGACCTTATAATGCAGTTAAAATTCCAAAAATAACCTCACTAAGATTAATGTACATCCTAGTGAGGTTATTATTAATTTTTAAATTTGATCCAATAGATTATGCATTTCTTCATTATCAGGATCTTGTTTCAAGTACAGTTGGATAGCTGGCTTGAGAACATCATTATTACCCGTACTACGAAGGATTTCAATTAAATCGGATAAGTAATCCAAGTTATCCTTAAAATCGTCGAGAACTAGTAAAATATTCTCCTGAGCCTTCTTTACATCATCAGTTTCAAATTCTGACTTAGCTAGATTCCAAACTAATTTAGGATTGTTACTGATGTCGCGGCCATTCAATAAATCAAGGTTACTCTTAAATTGACCTTTAGTTACGTAATAATCACTCAGTTTAATTACCAAAGGCAATGGATTTTCTACTGTTTTAATTCCTTTTTCAAGTATCTTGATTGCCCCTGTTGGATCTTCTGCAGTCCCAGCGTCAAAAGCAATCTGATAAAGATTATCATCTAATTCATTCAGGTTCAGACCTAATTGTGCATACTTAAAGGCATCAGAATTTTTCTTAATATTTAAATAATCCTCAGCCAGAATTGAATATGCTGTTGGATAATCACGATTTGTCTCCAATAATTTTTCCAAAATACTGATGGATTTATTATAATTCTTAACTTGATTGTATAAAAAGCCCAATTGGAATTGAGCATCTTCATTTAATTCGATGGCATTCAAATCTTCATAAACATCAATAGCTTCCTCGTACTGACCATCCCCGGCAAGAGAACTAGCCTTACGTAGGACAATCGAAATACCAGAGTAATTCTTAATTCCCATATCCAGCAACATGTCATAATACGTCAAAGCTTTACTGAATTTGTTCTCGTCAAAGTAAACTTCGGCTAAAGCAAATTTGAAAACCTCTTCATCTGGAAACTCTCTGATACCACTTAATAGTTTTTGCTCACTAACTTCATACAAACCTTGGGATTGATATATATCGGCTGAAACCAGCAAATTTTCGGCATAAGCTGACGAATCAGGTGTGATTTGAGAAATATAGCTTAAAGCTTGATCAGTATCTCCATCAGACACAGAAATCTCAGCTAACCGAGACAAAATTTGCCCTTCAGTTGGATACATCGTTAATAAATGGTCATAGACAGTCTTGGCCTGGAAAGATAAACCACGGCTCATCAAAGTCTCCGCTAGTGAAAATTGAGTTTGGTCATCATCTTGAGCAATTGATTCTTGAATTAAAGCGTCGACTTTTGAAAAGTCACCATCATCAATTGTTTCTATAACTTCATCTGCTTTACTCAAATTGTTACCTCCATATTTTTGCGTAAAAAAAGACGGTCTAATGACCGCCCCTAATTTAAAAAAGAATTATTTAACTGAATCCTTCAAAGCCTTACCTGGTTTAAATGCAGGAACCTTGCTTGCAGGAATCTTAATTTCTTCGCCTGTTTGTGGGTTACGACCCTTACGAGCAGCACGTTGACGTACTTCGAAGTTACCAAAGCCGATCAATTGAACTTTGTTGCCTTCTGATAAGTTTTCTTGGATTGTTTCAAAGACTGCATCAACAGCTGAAGTTGCATCCTTCTTTGTCAAACCAGTTTTACTTGCTACACTATCGATAAGTTCAGCTTTATTTGCCATATGTAAAAATACCTCCGAAATTTGTAAAAAATTTAGAACACATGAACTATTTGAATGCGTTCATTATTCTATTTACAAAACTACCATAGGAATGTCGATGTGGCAAGCATTTAAGCCGTTTTTTACGATAATTTTCTTTAAATATAAATATATTTATAAAAGCGCGTAAAATAGCACCGTTTTAGGCCCTATTTACGTTTTCTAGGCAAAATCTTAATCGGTGTTCCTTCAAAGTCAAATGTGTCTCGTAATTGGTTTTTCAAGAAACGTTCGTATGAAAAATGCAACAATTCATTATCATTGACAAAGACAACGAACGTTGGTGGTTGAATAGCCACTTGTGTCATGTAGTAAATACGTAATCTCTTACCATTAACTAATGGTGTTGGTGCAATTGAAGTAGCACGCAACAATAGATCATTCAGAACAGCTGATTGAATTCGACGGTGACGGTTATCGAAGACACGTGTCACTAGTTCTGGAATTTGGTCTAAACGTTGTCCCTTAATTGCTGAGGTAAAGAGAATTGGTGCGTAAGACAAGTATTGGAACTCAGCTCTAATTTGGTTTTCAAAGTCCTGCATAGTATGGGTATCTTTCTTCAAAGCATCCCATTTATTGACAACGATGATAACACCTTTACCAGCATTATGAGCATAACCAGCTACACGTTTATCTTGTTCACGAATACCCTCTTCAGCGTTCAAAACAACACAAACAACATCAGACTTATCAATCGCACTCAATGCACGCAATACAGAGTATTTCTCTGTATTTTCATAGACCTTACCACGTTTTCTAATACCAGCAGTATCGATCATTGTAAAGTCTTTATCGAGCTTCTCATCATGATACTTAGTATCGACAGCATCACGTGTCGTTCCTTGCATATCGGAAACGATAACACGCTCATCGCCTAGAATAGCATTAACTAAAGATGACTTACCAACGTTCGGACGACCAATAAAACTAAACTTAATTGATTCATCTTCTACATCTTTATCGTCATTAGGAAATGCTTTTACGATTTCATCCAACAAATCACCTAAACCAGTCCCTTGAGAACCAGAAATAGGATTAGGGTCGCCAAAGCCTAGTGAGTAAAAGTCATAAATATTTTCACGTTGTTCTGGATTATCAGCTTTATTAACTGCTAAGACAATCGGTTTCTTAGTTCGATAAAGGATTTTGGCAACATCCTCATCTTCTTTAGTAACACCGTTTTGTCCATTAACAATAAAGACAATAACATCAGCTTCATCAATCGCAATTTCAGCTTGATTCTTGATTTGAACTGACATTTTTTCTCCACTCATTTCAATACCACCGGTATCAATTAAACGGAATTCTTTTCCAAGCCAACTAGCACGTGAATAAATACGATCTCTAGTTACACCTGGTGTATCTTCAACAATAGATAATCTTTCATTAATTATTCTATTGAAAATAGTAGATTTACCAACATTGGGGCGCCCTACTAACGCAACTACTGGAACAGACATAATCTGCCTCCCTACTTATGTTCATTAACAATTTCTGTAACTTTTTTAACAACTTCTTCAATGGTCATATCTGATGTATCAACTTCGATAGCGTCATCAGCCTTCTTCAATGGCGAAATCTCTCGATGTGAATCCTTGTAATCACGAGCAGCAATTTCATCTTGCAATTCTTTCAAAGGTGTATCGATGCCACGTTCAAGGTTTTCCTTATAACGTCTTTGCGCACGTACTTCTACACTAGCAATTAAGAAAATTTTTACTTCGGCATTAGGCAAAACAGTCGTTCCAATATCACGACCATCCATTACGATATTAATGTCGTTTGCCATGTCTCGTTGCATTTGAACTAATTCCGTTCTAACTTCCTTGATTGCTGAGACTTGAGAAACGTTATTAGTTATCTCTTCTGTTCGAATAGCATCTGAAACGTCCTCATCATCTAAGTAAACGTGTTGACCATCTTCCTTATTAAGAAAATGGATCTTATGTTCAGACATTAACTTCAAAATATTGAAAGTATCACCATACCCTACATTATTCTTTTTTGCAAGTAATGTTACTGTACGGTACATCGCACCAGTATCACAATAAACAAAATCTAAGTTTTTAGCAATTAATTTGGCAATAGTACTTTTACCAGCTGAAGCTGGTCCATCGATTGCAATTTGCATTTACTTTTCTCTCCTTAATAAAAGGGCCCAGACAAAATTGTCAGAGACCCTTAATTACTTATCTATTTTACTCTTAATGTTGTACCTGGTGTCAATGTACCAACATTACCATTCATACTCTTCAATTGAGCCGTTGTTAAATTGTTGTTGTAAGCAATTCTGAACCAGTTGTCACCGGCTTTAACTGTGTAATATGAAGTTCCACTATTGGCATTACTATTTGAAGTAGTGCTTGAAGTGTTAGAACTGTTGGAACTATCAGTACTATTTGATTGGTTAGCTTGTGATTGTGAATCCGAACTTGTTGTTGAATTAGCTGTATTGTTATCACTTGCTGTAGTATCACTACTATTTGAAGTAGTACTGTTGCCATCATTTGTAGCATTTGAGTTAGAACTATCATCATTCGTTGTAGCAGAGTTATTACTACTATTGTTGCTACTTGAAGAATTATTGCTGCTTGTTGACTTCTTAGTCGTTGTCTTCTTGGCAGCCTTTTTCTTAGGTGTAGCCTTTTTAGTAGATTTCTTCTTTTTCTTGGTTGACTTGTCTTTGTTCTCTACTGATTTAGCAGATTGGGTACTATCCAAGTCACCGCCACTGCTACCTTTAACAGCATTAATAACCACTGGTGTAAACATAATGATAATTAAAGCAATAACTAAAGTAACAACTAAAGTATGATTACCACGTTGTTTTTCTTTAGTTACAGCACGTGACACATGTCCGTCATCATCAGTATCAGTGTCAAAACTGTTTTCCCAAGGCTTACTACTCTTCTTGGAATCATCTTCCGCCTCATCATCAACTGAATCAGCTGGTTCAGATTGATCAGTTGCTTCAGATTCTACTGGTGCAGGTATTGGTGCTTCAGGAACAGACTGATCGTCTTCTGGTGCTGAGTCATAATTATTATCGTCATAATTTGGTTCCGGATTATTATCCTGTTTTGCTTCGCTTAAATGATCTTGGCTTTCTTCAGATTGAAGATGGTCTACAGATTCCTGATTCTCATTCATTGATGAGTCGTCAGTATTTTCTTCTACAGGTGCATCATTAGAAGTTTGATCGTCAGAAACCGCACTAGTAGGTGTAACCACATCACTTGTGCCATCACTAATTAGATGATATTTCTTCAAATCTTCGAGACTAACGGATCCTTCAAGTCCTTGTGTGGATTTAGGAACGCGAGAATCGCCAGACATATTGTTTTTATCCTTATCGGCCATTAAAAACCAACCTCCTAATTTCTATCTCTTAAAGCATATCATAAAAGTTTAAAATTTTTCTTTAAAGATTTATAAAATTCTGTTAGTTTCTCATTTTATTGAGAAATGCCCTTTGATACGTGGATAAACAATCATCGTAGCCGCTGAAATAATCAGTGCCTTGACAATATTAAATGGTACCACACCTGTTGCCACATATTCGGCCAAACTCATATTTAGTTTCATTCCGATCACATTCATGTAAAGGGGCATCACAACAAAGTAGTTCAATAACGACATGATAACCGTCATTACAACTGTTCCTGCTATCACTGCCATAACCTTTTTATCTTTCTTCCAGAAGTAATTGAAAGGTAATAATAAAGCAACCGAACCTACAAAAGCAGATCCGTTACCAATCAAACCAGCTACACCACTACCAGTGACAATTACGTGCACCACTGACTTTAGTAATGCAATCAAAGCTCCACCTACGGGACCAAATGCAAAAGTTCCAATCAGCGTCACCACATCACTTAGATCAATCTTCAAGAAAGGTAACCAAAACAGAATTGGAAACTCGAAAAACATCAGAATTGTTCCCAGTGCTGCAAAAACAGCTACTCCTATTATTTCATGCATCTTATCTAAACTTTTCCCCATTAAAATCAACCTCTCCAATTGATTTCCAAAGAAAAAAGACCTATTTTGGGCACACCAAAACAGACCTTAACCTTCTGTTTTCTTTCATCTAGACTTTACTATCGGTATTGGAATCTAACCAATTCAACCAGCAATGCTGGGTCGCGGACTATACCGCCGGTCGGGAATTTCACCCTGCCCTGAAAACCAATTATTTAATTTTATACACTCAATATAGCAGAACGCCTGATATAAGGCAACTGTGGAGTTTTTAATCTTTAAAACCATTTAATCAAATTAACGATTATCTTGCTTCAATTGAGCAACTTCTTGTCTTGTCAAGTCACGGTACTTACCAGAAACTAAACCGTCTAGAGTTAAGAAACCATAGTTCTCACGAGCCAATTTCTCAACCTTATGACCAACAGCGTCGAACATATTCTTAACTTGATGATTATGTCCTTCATGAATAGTTATCCTAACAATTGAAGAGTTTTTCTTCTTATCCTTAGACATAACTCTGACTTTCGCACGAGAAGTTGTGTAGTCCTTAAACTTAATTCCAGACTCCAACTTTTTGATCTCTTCAGTCTCTAAAATACCTTCGATTTTAGCAACATAAGTCTTATCTACATGGTAGCGAGGGTGCATCAAATGATTAGCAAATTCACCATCATTTGTTAATAGTAATAAACCTGAAGTATCGTAATCTAAACGACCAATTGGATAAACACGTTCCTGTACGTCTTCTTCCAATAAGTCAGTAACTACTTTTCTACCCTTATCATCCTTAACGGCTGAAATCACTCCACGAGGCTTATACATTAGAATGTAACGTTTCTTTTCTGTTTCTAGAGGCATCCCGTCAACTTCGACTTTATCGCTGTGATCAACTTTGATACCCATTTCTGTAACTACTTTGTTATTTACTTTAACATGACCCTTGGCAATCAATTCTTCTGATTTACGTCTAGAAGCTACCCCAGCATCAGCCATGAATTTTTGTAATCTAACTTTCTCCATTTATATCTCCTATATCGGAACTATCCTCAAAATTTTCTATTTTTGGTAATTCTTTTAAATTCTTGATTCCAAAATAATCGAAGAACTCATCAGTTACTACATAAAGATTAGGATGACCAGGAACATCTTTCTTCCCATTTTCTTTAATTAATTTTCTCATCAATAAAGTATTTAAGCTTCCAGAACTCTGCACTCCACGAATCTCATCGATTTCAATTCTAGTGATTGGTTGACGATAAGCTATAATCGACAAAACTTCGAGTGCTGCTTGACTCAACTTAGTAGCCAACCCAGTTTTAAAGTACTTGGTTAATAGTTCATTGAATTCATTTTTAGTAACCAATTTATAATTCGAATTAAATTCAACTAACTCGACCCCAGAATCGACGTCGGTCATTAATTTTACTTTTAACTCTTCAATATTCTGTCTTAAGGCTGCACTATCTATTTCTAAAAGTCCAGCGAGATCCTTTTCTTTAATACCTTGATCTCCGGCCACAAATAATAATGCCATTATTTTTGCTTGATACACATTAATTCCTCAATTCAATAAATAGTTCACTTTGGAAACCATCTTGACTAACTGAAACCAATTGTTTACTGGCTAATTCCAAGATGGCCATAAAGTCTGTAACTATTTCTTCGATATTATTATTTAATTTCAAAAGGGCTCTAAAAGTCATTTTTTTAGCCGATCTCAATTCGCCCATAATATTATTAGTTGCATCTTCAATCGATAGAGTCTCATTTTCGATGGTTTCAGTCTCTGGTTGATGATTCTTCTGAGCACGTAACAATTCAGAATACGTTGCTGCTAAATCATCCAGAACAACCGAACCAGGTTTTAAAAATTGATCTAATTGTTCTTTAGGTAAACTGACTTCCTTATCAAATTGTTGCTTTCTAACTTGTTCTTTTTCTTCAAAATAAGCTGCAACTCGTTTGTATGTTTGATAAGTCAAAAGTTGAGAAACTAATTCATCACGCGGATCTTCTTGAATTTCATCTTCGATTTCATCCGGTGCCTGCGGCAACAACATTTTACTTTTGATTGACATCAAAGTTGACGCCATAACCAAATAGTCTCCTGCAATGTCCAATTGTAAAACCTTCATACTTTTCAAATAATCAATATATTGCTGCGTAATTTGTGCAATCGGAATATCATAAATATCGACTTTTGATTCTTTAATCAAATGCAATAATAAATCAATTGGACCTTCAAAATCAGTTAAAACTAAATTCAATTTTTGCATTAGCTGTTTTCTTTTTCCTTCATATCTTTTTCTAACTTTTGTTTATTTTGACGCCACTGTTGAATTTGTTTACTCAAATTGAAATTCCCTAAAATTACTAAATTAGGAAATTTCTGTTGAATGTCATCAAAAATTTTAAAAACATTACTCTGTGAACGATATGAAGGATTCAATGAAACGTATTCGATAAAGACAGTATTATCCGAGAATGATAATGCCACAATACCTGAATAGTCTTCCATGTTGCTTTTCCAAAGATATAACTGACGGTTTTCATCTTCAGAATAAAGCTGTAATTCTTGCTCCAAATTGTTCAAATCCTTGAGGTCACTGATATAAGATAAAAAGCCCATAGCAATCTTCTTATTTTCATCACTATATTTACTAAGCATCCCTATCCCCCTATCTAAGCTCTTGGAAAGGCCTTATTATAGACCTGCTTCATTCTTGTTTGATTAACATGCGTATAAATCTGTGTCGTTGAAATATCAGAGTGTCCTAATAGTTCTTGGACAACTCGAAGATCAGCTCCATTTTCCAATAAGTTGGTGGCAAATGAGTGTCGTAAAGTATGCGGCGTAACGTCCTTTTTAATTCCAACTTGAGCAATATACTTTTTGATCATACGCCAAATTGATTGACGAGTTAATTTCTTACCACGAAAGTTCAAAAAGACTTCTTTTTGTTGACCGTATTTAGCCACCAAATCTTTTCTAGTTTCTGCAAAATATTTTTTCAACCACTCAATAGCCGTATCGCCAATTGGCAATAGCCGTTCCTTATTTCCCTTACCTAAGGTCTTGATCAATCCCAAGTCCAAATGCAAATCATCCATACTCAGATTGACTAATTCACTGACACGTAAACCAGTCGCGTACATCACCTCAAAAATAGTTCGATCCCTAATACCCAAGGGTGTGGAAACATCTGGCGACTCAATCAGCGAATTTACTTCATCCATCGACAATACTACTGGTAAGTGACTTCCCTTTTTGGGAGCATCTAGTTCATTCATCGGATTAGCGTGAATCTTATCAATAACTTCCATCCACTGATAGAAACGCCTCAACGAAGAAAACATCCGCATCTGTGAAGTTTTGGATTTATTTTCTTTATCTTGACTAACAAAAAATTGTGTGACAACAAAATGATCTTCTGGATAAAATGGTATTCGCTTCTTTTCCAAAAAACTACTGAATTCCAATAAATCCTGTTGATATGAAACAATTGTATTCTGTGACAGTCCTCGATCCAAACGAAGGTAATGAGCATAGTCGGCAATTGTATCAATCATCTTTTGATTCTTAATTGATAATTTCTCACTCATATTGTTACCTCTATTTGAGATAAGTGTAGCCATCTTTTTGTTCAATCTTCTTTTGTTTCATAAGATTTCCCAAAGCACGTTTAAAGCTACCCTTACTGATACCAAAGTATTCTTTAATATCATCAGGATCACTCTTATCGGTATAAGGCATTTTCTTATCACGAGAGTGTTCCAAAACAGCGACAATCATTTGAGCATCTGGAGTAATTTCCTCATAAGCACGAGGTCTCATTGATAGATTCAAACGACGGTGACTAGTACCAATGACACGAGCCTTAACATGTTGACCAATATGTAATGGTTGTGATTGTTCTTCTACATGAATGAAGCCAATGTAATAACTTTCCGTCATAACAAAGGCACCACTCTCTCTAATGGCGATAATTGTACCCTCCTCATCCTTGTTCTTAACATCAGCACCAGGACTACGAGCAATTTGCGTATAAAGTTCAATATCGGCTAATTTACCCCAAAGTCTTCCCTTGTGATCAATATCCAATTTGACCATTAAACTATCGCCCTTTTTAGGCCATTCAGAATGTTCAAAAGGTAAATCATCTAAAGAAACAACGATATCTTTATCGTCTAAACCAATATTAACGAACACACCCAAGTCGGTTCTAACTTCAGTTACTTCGGCAAAGTCCCAAACGCCTTGTACAACGAAGGGCATTACTGTCGTCATTTTATTTTTGTGAGCCTGATTCTCATAGAGAAAACCATTGATCTCATCACCCAATTCAGGGATCTCTGTTAATTCATTTAAGTCTAAAGCGAACGTCTTACCGTCGATTTGAACGAAAGCTTCATCTTTATTTAAATCAGTCACAGTACCCGTCAATACTTGACCATACATTTCTGTTATATCCATATTCACCATACTCTTTATTTTAATTTTCTTTGCTATTACATTTTACCAGTTTACGTTACATAATACTTTTAAGATTTTAATATTTTCATAAATTAATTTCTCTTTTTAAAAATCGTACTATCTTGTGATGAGATCGATTTTATTTTCACGATAAAAATTTATAAAATATAGCTCTTTAATAACAAATTTTTTAAAACCTAATTGAATTATTTTAAATATTGTGAAATAATTTCTTATGTAGTAAGCGTTTTCAAAAATGTTTTATTTTATGGAAGGGGGGTTCTTGTTATGAAAATTAAAGCTGCTGTTGTTGATAAAGTAAATGATCCATTTGTTATTAAAGATGACGTTGAATTGGCCGATCTTGAGGACGACGGTCTACAAGTTAAAGTTGTTGCATCTGGCATTTGTCACTCTGATGAAGCCTTACGTAAAGGTGATGCCGCATTTAGTTTCCCAGTAATTTTAGGACATGAAGGTTCTGGAATTGTTGAAAAAGTCGGTAAAAACGTTAAGAACTTCAAGCCTGGTGATCACATTATTATGTCCTTCTACTCCTGTGGTGAGTGTGACAATTGTTTAAAGGGCAAACCAACACAATGTCGCAATTATGCTAAATCAAATCTTTCAGGAACACGTCCTGATGGCACTGATCACTTCACTGAAGATGGTCATCACGTTAGTGATATGTTTAATCAATCTTCATTCACAACTCATACAGTAATCTCACAGAGAAATGCTGTTAAGGTTCCTAATGACCTTGACTTAAGAAAATTAGGACCTCTTGGCTGTGGCTACGTAACTGGTAGTGGTACAGTCTTCAATACCCTTCAACCAAAACCCGGTGATACAATTGCTGTCTTTGGTACAGGTGCCGTTGGACTGGCTGCAATGATGGCTGGTAAAATCTCAGGTTGTGTCAAAGTTATCGCTGTAGACATTGTTGATTCACGTTTGGAACTAGCTAAAAAGATGGGTGCTACTGATACCGTTAATAGCAAAAATGAAGATGCTGTTGAAGCCATCAAGAAAATCACTAATGGTTTAGGTGTCGACTGGGCCGTTGATACAACCGGTGTTGAAAAAGTTATGAAAGATTCAATCGCTGCTTTAACACAAGGTGGTACAACTGCAACTATTGCCGTTACTCCACATAACATCACTTTGAGTACTTGGAATAATCTCTGTGTTGACGATAAGAAGATTGTCGGTGTCAATATGGGTGATTCAATTCCTCAAATTGATATCCCTCGTCTAATTGAATTCTACAAGATGGGTGTCTTCCCATTTGATTTAACTGAAAAATTCTATGATTTTGATCAAATTAACGAAGCTGATGCTGATTCAATTAGTGGTAAGACAATCAAACCTGTTTTAGTTATTGATAAAGATTATAATCCTGAAGCATAATAGTTCTTTAAAATCTCCGGTCCACTTTTTTAGGGTTGGAGATTTTTTTGATGTTTATGTTTTCGTAAAACATTTAATAATACAAAAAACATGACATTTGTCATATAAATTAATGACATTGCTTACTATTGCTGTACAGCCAATTCTCTTAAAATAAAGTTATTCAATTAAGAGATGAGGTTAATCATATGACTATTTTAGAAATTCAACATATAAACAAATCCTTTGGCAAAAAAGTTATTTTAAAAGATATCAATCTTCAAATTGAATCATCATCCATCATTGCCTTAGTTGGTGCAAATGGTGCCGGAAATACTACTTTAATCAATATTATTTTAAATCTAATTCCTCAAACCTCTGGTCAGATTAAATTTCTAACTAATGAAAATTGGAAACAAATTACCGGTGTTATGATGCAAGATAATATCGTATTGCATCGAATTACTGTTAAAGAAATTATTAGCCTAACCCGTAGTTATTTCGACAAACCACTTTCATACAAAGAACTCCTGAACATCTCTGGTCTAAATAATCATCAAAACAATCTAATGACTGGACTTTCCGGTGGTCAAAGGCGTCGATTGGCTTTTGCATTAGCATTAGCTGGTAATCCTGAAATACTTTTCCTTGATGAACCTACGGTCGGCATGGATAGCAACGCCCGAAATGAATTTTGGCAAGAAATTGATCGATTGAAAAAATCTGGTAAAACAATTTTTGTTACTAGCCATTACTTAGAAGAATTAGAAAACATTGCAGACCGATTCTTAATTTTACAGAACTCAACTATTGCCTTCGACGGTACAATCAAACAACTTCGTAGTCGTGAAGGCCAAAGTTTGGTTGAATTCGACAGTGAATTGAATCAAATTGACTTCGAAAATTTAGCAAATGTAATCTCAATCAATCTGATTGGACATCATTTTCAAATTATTACTAACGATGTTAATCAATTAATCACTGAACTAACACCTTACTTAAAAGCAATTGACAATTTACAAGTAAAACAAAGTACTTTGAACACGCTATTACTTAACTACAAGGAGAATAATCATGAATAAATTTATCTTTCAAACTAAAATCAACTTCAAACGTATAGTCCTCAGAAATAAAGCCTTCTTTTTCTTTGATATGTTACTACCAATCGTTTTTTATATCCTGTATACTAAAATTCTCGTAAGTAATGTGCCTGTTAGCTATCTCAAAGTTTGGAATAAAGACTATTTAGTTAGTATGATGATTTATGCCTGTATGTTAGGTGGGATTATCACTACAGCAAATACACTCTTAGAAGACCAAATGTCTAATTTCAAATTATTTGTCATGCTAAGTCCCCTTTCAAATTTTCAATACTATGGGTCCATGTCAATTGTTCTTATCACTTTGAATCTAGTATCCTCTATTGCACTTACTACAGTAGCAATGATCGTTAATCATGTCAGTATCTCAATCGGACTACTATTTGAATTAATTTCAATCAATCTTCTAGGTACCATATTATTAATTCTAATTGGTGTACTAATTTCATTTGCTAGAAAACCTAATACTGTTAATTTATTAACAAACTTGGTAGTATTTCCTTTGGCAATTCTAAGTGGATTATGGTGGCCCATTAATATCATGCCTACTTGGTTACAAAACATTGGTAAAGTAATGCCCACTTATCAATTATCCGTTATTGATAAAAATATTCTACATCAGACGACTCAACATATTGGTCCTTTTATTAATCTGTTGATTTGGTCCTTCATTATTTTCTTGATTCTATTTACAGTAAACAAAATTCAAAAAGAAAAAGGACTTGTTACGCAATGAAGAACTTCATACAGAGACAAATTTTATTCCCAAAAAGACTGGGCTTTATGCCCTACTTTTGGGTTTTTTCATTATTTCTTATGATAGCCCAGCTTTTGGCTCATGAGCCACATTTTAATTGGTGGCATTTAATTTTAATGATCATCTTTCTCAAATTTTATCGTGATGGCTACTGGATTAATCCCTATCTGTGGCTAGATCTTCTCGTACAATTGTCTATTGCCGTCTATTTTGTCATTTTATTTCCTGATGGTGGCGGTACGTTCTTCATTTACACTGCATGGGAAATTGGTTCATTACCGCTAAAATCTAAAAAATTCTTTCAATATTATGCTATGTTTCTAATAATTTCGCTAAGCTGCATTACATCATTCGTACTTTTTAGTCCAGTGATGAATAGTTATGGATTCATAGGTGTAATTATTACTTTAACTTTTACAATAGGTTCACCTCTTGCAGCCAGATCATTGGCCAACACTTATCGCCGTAACTATCAAACTAAGAAAAACAACAAACGTCTGGAATCCATTATTAAACAGAACGAACGTGACAGAATTGCCAAAGACTTACACGATAACATTGGTCAATCCTTTTCCATCATTACCCTCAAGGCTGAACTTGCTTCTAAATTAATCGATAAAGATCCTACAAAGGCTCAACAGCAGTTGCAAGATATTTCTAAAACCTCTCGTGAGGATTTGAATTTAGTTCGTAAAATAGTTGCCGATCTCAACGGAAAAACTATTGCCAGTGCCATGATTGAGGAAGAAAATAATTTACATGTTGCTGACATAAGGCAACATTCGGTCAACGAAGAAATATCAGCTGATTGGCCGAAAGCGGTTCAACACGTCTTATCTGCCATCATTAAAGAAGCTACTACAAATGTCATTCGGTACAGCAAAGCTAATATGATGAACCTCATCTTTGAGGAAGATCAAAACAACTACTTACTAAGAATTCAAGATGATGGAATAGGTTTCCAAAAGTCGAATAATCGTCAAACATTTGGTTTAACTGGCATGAAAACGCGTCTTAATAAAATTGATGGTAAAATTGAAATAGAATCCAAACACGGCGTGTTGATAAAAATATCTGTTCCAAAAGAGGAGTAATTATGACATCCATTTATATCGCTGAAGATCAAGAAATGCTTAACTCAGCTCTTTCCGCGATTCTTAATTTAGAAGATGATTTTACCGTTATCGGAAATGCGACCGAGGGACAAACAGCCCTTAAAGAAATAATTTCCTTAAAACCAGACGTAGCAATTCTAGATATTGAGATGCCTCAAATGACTGGTTTAGAGGTTGCTAAGGAACTTCGTTTAACAAAGCAGGATTTAAAAATCGTTATTCTTACAACCTTTGCTCGCAAAATCTATTTTGAACTGGCCGTAGCTGCTCAAGTGAATGCATATTTATTAAAAGATGGCCCTACCGATAAGCTAGTTGATACAATTCATAAGATTTTAGATGGTCAAACTATTTACGATTCAAATTTGGTCTCAACTATTTTAACAGCAGTCAAGAATCCCTTAACCCCTCAGGAATTGAAAATTATGAAGGAATTTTCTCAGGGAAAATCAACCCAAGAAATTGCCGACAGTGTTTTTCTCTCCAATGGAACAGTCAGAAATTACATTTCTTCCATTCTCAGTAAAACTGGTACCCACTCTCGGATTGAAGCTTTAAATATTGCTAAAAAGAACAATTGGATTGAATAGATTTAATTGTTCTTTATTTAGGGTTACATAACATTTTTACTCCGAAGCTAATATAAAAAAGTGATTCCTACTCAACTCTGGTTAAAGTGTGAATGTGTTTAATACGTAATTTTGTAAAGTAAAAACGACCTCTATTAAGAAATTCAAGTAAAGGATCTATCTTGAATACTTAATGGAAGTCGTTCTTTTGATTTAAAGCTTCTATATTCGTAGATTTAAAACACCAGATAATACTAGAACTAAGGACCAAGCGGTGGTAAAAATTTGTAGGCCTCATAGCTTGAAGTCGTATCCACCACGTTCCAGTGGACCATAGTTTTTTTGTGGACAACAGCATATTTCAAATATATTAGTTGGTATTAGTTACAACCAAGTTTAAAAAACCTTATCTTTTAATTTATTCTGGATTTTCAATTTCTGAACTATGAGCATTTTTTTGCAATCTTTGCAATAAAACAGCCGCAATACCTCTCACCTGCTTATCACCATCGCGTTGCGACAGACGATAACCTACAAAATATGGTGAAACTACATATCTAGCTTCAATTTTGCAAATGATCTTTTGTCCAATTTTATAGAAAAACAAATTGTAAGAGTCAAACTTACCACCATAAAGGTCATCCAAAACATATTTAACTGTTACACGTGTGAATTCAGCTAAATCATCAATGTATTTAGGATTATTGATAACTACATTGAATTCTACAAATCCCATGATTGGTTTTTCCGAAACATTAACATTAATGTGTTTTGAATTAAATACATTCATTCCAGTAAAATTTTCAGCTTCGATATGCTTATAACCATCAACTTTATCTAAACCTATCACTTGAAAATGTGGATGACGTAATGAGCCACCCGACATGGGGCCAAAATTCTTATACAACAAAACACTCTTGTATTTCTCACTCTGAATCATTTCATTCCAACAGTGATAAACAAATTCAAAAACTTCTCGATTCTTAGCAATTGAATAATTAGAAATATCACCATAATGATCACTTGATTCAATTAATACCGTCTGATTAGTATCCTTAAGAGTCTTAAATTTGTTTTCTAACCAAATCATATCACCCTTTTGTTCAATTATATTAGTTAAGTTTTCTCTATCACAGAAAGGACAATAATCCCTCTTCTTTTTAATATCTCGAGGCTTTCCTTTCGCCTGTTCGATCTCAAATACTAAAACATCTTTATTTGACAATTTTTCACCTCAGTATCTCTATTAATATGATATTACCGCAAACACAAAAAAACTGAAAGAAACTCGTCAGTTTCTTTCAGTCAATTTATGTTTTAAAACGTGTTTACTTCATTTAAAAATTAAAGTGAACGTGAAGCACCCTTGTATACAACACCACGTCTTGAATCAACAGTAACAGTGTCACCATCTTTAACAAGTGATGTAGCATTCTTAGCACCAACAACAACTGGTAGACCCATAGCAATACCAACAACGGCTGCATGTGATGTCAAACCACCGTTTTCAACAACAACGGCACTAGCTTTTTCAAGAGCTGGTAGGTAATCCTTGTCTGTCATCTTTGTAACAAGAATGTCGCCTTCGTTAACCTTCTTGTTAGCTTCTTCAGCTGAGTTAGCAACTACAACGTTACCAACAACTGATTCTTCACCAACACCTTGGCCTTTAACCAATGTTGATCCAATTAGTTGAACCTTCATTAAGTTAGTTGTACCACTTTCACCAACAGGAACACCGGCAACAACAAGAATCAAGTCACCTTCCTTAGCAAAGCCAAGTTCTTGAGCTTTCTTAGCAGCTAAGTCAAACATTTCATCAGTGTTTTCTGGCTTGTCAACAACAACTGGATCAACACCCCAGTTAACTGTCAAACCACGTTGTGTAGTTTCATCAAATGTTAGAGCTAGGATGTCAGCACTTGGACGGTATTTAGAAATCATACGTGCAGTGTAACCTGACTTAGTAGCTGTAACGATTGTATTGATGTTTAGTTCTTCAGCAGTTCTAACAACTGATTCACCGATTGATTCTGTAACGTTTGAACCCTTGTAATCTTCGAAACGTTGGATTGCAAGTGAGTTATTCTTGTCTAATTGTTGTTCTGTACGTTCGTCGATACGAGCCATAGCAGCAACAGCTTCAACAGGGTAGTCACCATTAGCACTTTCACCTGAAAGCATTGTAGCATCTGTACCATCAAGAACAGAGTTAGCAACATCAGTAACTTCAGCACGTGTAGGACGTGGGTTTTCTTGCATTGAATCAAGCATTTGTGTAGCTGTGATAACTGGTTTGCCAAGAGCATTACACTTCTTGATCAAAGCCTTTTGAACGAATGGTACGTTTTCAAATGGAATTTCAACACCCATATCACCACGGGCAACCATCAAACCATCTGAAACTTTAAGGATAGAATCGATATTATCGATACCTTCTTGTGATTCGATCTTAGGGAAGATTTGTACGTATTCACAGTGTTTTTCTTCAAGGATTGCACGAATATCTAGGACATCTTGAGCTTTACGAACGAATGAAGCTGAGATGAAGTTAATACCTTGTTCCAAACCAAAACGAATATCATCTGAATCTTTTTCTGTGATACCTGGTAGACGAACTTCAACACCAGGAGCATTGATACTCTTTCTTGAACCGATCATACCGTCATTTTGAACAACAGTAACCAATTCACGGTTCTTGTCATCTTTTTCAGTAATCTTCAAGTCAACAAGACCATCATCGATCAATACGTGACCACCAACATGTGTATCATCATATAGACCAGGATATGTAGAAGCAATCTTTTCTGGAGTACCTGTTAATGAGTCATCCATTGAGATACGGATTGTTTGACCAATCTTAGCTTCAAACTTGTTACCTTCTTGAACAGTAGTACGGATTTCAGCACCTTTAGTATCAAGAACGATACCTACAGTTTTACCTGTAATCTTTTCAGCTTCGTGTACCATTTCCATACGAGCTTTATGTTCTGGGTGATCACCATGTGAGAAGTTGAAACGGAAGATGTTAGCTCCGGCTTCAATCAACTTAACGATTGTGTCAACATCGTTACTGGCAGGTCCAAGTGTACTTACAATTTTAGTTCTTTTCATCGAGAATCCCCTTTTCTTGTTTTCATCGTTTATTGTAACAAATTAAAACGTTATATGCTTAAATTATCTGCTTAAAGATTCATTTAAGTCATATAGTGATAAATCAGGTTTGTGCTTGCTATCGAACAAATCAAGAATGTCATGAGAAGTAATCTTGTTGTTTTCGATACCAACAGCAAGACCACCCTTGCCGTCAAGAAGCAAATCAACAGCATAAGCACCCATCTTACTTGCTAAGACACGATCCTTAACTGTTGGTGAACCACCACGTTGTACATGTCCTAAAACAGTAGCACGTGAATCAAAATCACCATATTTATCTAATTCCTTCTTGAAGTCATCAGCATGCATAACACCTTCGGCCAAAACAATAATCATGTTCTTGTTACCGTTTTGACGGCCTTCTTTAACTTCTTCAGCAATTTCCTTGATGTCAAAATCACGTTCTGGAACGATAATCTTTTGAGCACCACCGGCAACACCAGCCCAAAGAGCCACGTCACCAGCACCTCTACCCATTACTTCAACAATAAATGTTCTTTCATGGGAGCTAGCAGTATCATGCAACTTATCAATGGCATCAACAGCAGTAGATACAGCTGTATCAAAACCAATTGTAAAGTCAGTAAATGGAATATCATTATCAATTGTTCCTGGTAGACCAATTGCGTTGTAACCATGCTCTGTTAAACGCAATGCACCATGGTAAGAACCATCTCCACCAATAACAACTAATGCATCAATTCCAAATTTCTTTAATTGCTCAATACCCTTGAGTTGACCTTCTACGTTAGCAAATTCAGGATATCTTGCAGAATACAAGAATGTACCACCACGTTGAATACGGTCAGATACGTCTTCGCTTGTTAGTGGGAAAATATCACCAGCAACCAAACCAGCATATCCATAATTGATACCAAACACTTCAAGCCCTTTATCAATGGCTCTACGTGTGACTGCTCTAATAGCAGCGTTCATACCAGGGGCATCTCCACCACTGGTTAAAATACCAATACGCTTCATTTGTTCACACTCCAAAATTATTTGTTTCTAAAACAAAACCTAATCAAATATAACATTTTTATAGGTTACTTTGTAGAGCTGAAAACGTTTTTTAAGCAAATTTGTTAGTCTTTTTTTAAGAAAACACTCTTTTCGCCTAAGAAATCTTTCAATTGACTCTGCACATTATTATTAAAGCTTATCCAACGATTAGATTTCAATAGTAATGCTTGCTTCTTCTTTTCCCGATAAATAATGACTGGCATTTTTCCAGGATAATGTTCGATCAAACGATATAATTTCTCCAAATTATCAGGTGTATCAAGGCTTTTTGTAACCCGAAGATAAAGTTTTTCACTTGGTAATTGAACCGTATATTGTTTAGGATCACTTAGTCGATCAGCGATAAACTCTAAGTCACCTCGTTGACCTACATTACTGTGACCATCGAACAAGAAAATTTTACCATCTAATTCCATATTTTCAATCCTTTGAAAAACTTTAGGAAAAATTGTTACTGAGATGCTACCGGACTCGTCCTCAATTGTCATAAAGCACATTCTTTGACCTTTTTTAGTTCGAATAACTCGTAAATTTTTAATTAATCCCAAAATTTTTACAGAAATATTTTGAATCATTTTCAGTTCAGATATTTTTTTTGTGGAAATATTTAATAACTTACTACGGTATCGCTCAACTGGATGTCCTGAAACATAAACACCCAAATATTCTTTTTCCTGGTTCAATCTTTCCGTCAAGGTAAAATCATCGACTTCATGTTTTTTGGGATCCAAGACATCGAACAATGACAGATTACTACCTGCCAATTGAATGCTTTCAATTAAATCTCGAAAATCATATAGTAATTCCTTGCGATTCTTATTGAATGAATCAAAAGCCCCTGCTAAGATCAAAGGTTCCAAATAATCATTCTTGACGAATCTCGGATCTATTCGTTGTAAAAAATTTAAAGCGCTCGTAAACGGCCCATTCTTTTCTCTTTGTTCAACAATTGACTGAGCCAAATCACGACGCATTCCTTTGACGCTTAATAGACCGAACCGAATCGCTTTATTAGTCGAACTAAACTCATAGGAGCTCTGATTGATGTCAACATTTAAAATTTTAATTTGTTGATCTTTGGCATCCTGCACATAGGTCGAAACTTTATTCTCATTATTTAAATTAGAATTCAGCAAACAAGCAAAAAAAGCATCTGCAAAGTGAACCTTGATATAGGCTAACCAAAAAGCAATCATTGAATAAGCAACCGCATGTGATTTATTAAAACCGTAGTTACCAAACTTCTCAATATATTGATAAACCTTTTCAGCTGACTCTTTGCTGTGCCCTTGACCAATAGCACCGTTAATAAATTTTTGTCGGTTCTCTTCAATTAACTTCTCATTCTTTTTACTAATAGCTCGACGCAAGATATCCGCATCTGCCAGCGAGAAATTAGCCATTTGTGACGATGCTTGCATAACTTGCTCTTGATACACCAAAATACCATAAGTTGGTCGCAATAAATCTTCCAAAGATTTATCTGGATAAGTTACTGGTTCTTGACCATGCTTTCTTGCAATGAATGTAGCAATGTTTTGCATCGGACCTGGACGATACAGTGCATTAGTTGCCACAATATCATCAAAACTAGTCGGTACAAGCCTTCTTAAGACACTTCTAATACCATCTGATTCAAACTGGAAAACTCCGTCAGTAGCGCCTCTTTGGAATAATTTTAATGTTTTAGGATCATTTAACGGTATCTTCTCTGGAATAAATTCTCGACCATAATCGCGTGAAATTATTTGAATGGCTTTATCTAGAATGGTCAAATTCTTTAAGCCTAAGAAATCCATCTTCAACAATCCAACACTTTCAACGTTATTCTTAGTCTGCTGGGTTAAATTGATACCATCGTCTTCTAGTTGAACGGCCACAATATCGGTCATCTTTTTCTTACTTAAAACGATTCCTGCAGCATGCTTGGAATAATGACGTGGAATACCTTCGATTCGTTTAGCCACTTGATAGATCAACTCATTTTCACGTGAATTATTGACCAAGTTTCTCAAAGCACTGGATTCATCAAAAGATTCTTGCAAAGTTATATTTAATTTTTTAGGAATGGCATTCGACCACTGTGACATTTGAAATTGTGTTTGACTAAAAGTCCTAGCAATATCACGTAACGCCATCTTAGCAGCCAAAGTTCCAAATGTGATGATCTGTGCCATATGGTCGGAACCATACTTGTCATGCATATACATAACCATCTCATCACGTCGATTATCTGGTAAATCCAAATCGATATCCGGCATATTCACTCGTTGAGGATTCAAAAATCGTTCAAAAAGCAAATCATACTTAATTGGATCAACTTGAGTAATTCCCAAACAATACGAGACTAACGAACCTGCTGCCGAACCACGTCCAGGTCCTGTTTTAATTCCAACTTCATGGGCATGTTTAATAACATCCCAAACAATCAAGAAGTAATCGGAAAAGCCCATTTTATCAATGACACCAAGTTCATAATCTAATCTTTGAACATATTCTTTAGGAATCTGGCCTACTAGACGTTTATTCAAACCTCTTTGTGTCAATTCCGTTAGGAATTGTATTGAAGACTTTCCATCAGGCGTTTCAAATTCAGGTAATTCTGTCTCTTTAAATTCAATCTCAACATTACACTGATCAGCAATATAACCGGTATTTTCTACCGCATCTGTCATATCAACTTCCGAAAAATCAGACATAAAATCAGTTGCTGGACGTAAATAATGATCTCCAGTTTCCACAACTTGCTCCAAATTGTCGAAATGCTGCCCTGTACGCAAATAATTGACTACCTGGTAAGCTAGATGGTCGTCAGCTTTAATATAGCGTACATCGCCTAAGGCTGCCATTTTAAGGCCATTCAATTTAGATACATCTTTAATAACTCGGACATTATCAAGCTGCTCAGAATAAATTCCTACTCCCAAATAAAGTGCTTCTTTATCAATTAATTCCAATAACTTTTGGATATAATCTCTTTTATCGTCGATTGCAATAATTTCTGCACCACTTGCCGGAGTAATCACAAAAACGTCCTTCAGGTATAACTCTAAAGTTGTTAAATCCAATGACTCTTTAGCCGACATGACCATTGAAGAGATTTTAATAAGATTTTGATAGCCACTATTATTTCTTGCCAACAGAATCAGAGGATAACTATTTTGGTTATCAATCAACCCCTGCGTTTCAACTGTTAAGCCAATAATAGGTTTGATACCGGCTTTACGAGCATATTTATAAAAATCTATCGAACCATATAAATTATTAATATCTGTTAAAGCAATAGCTTTATAACCTAGTTTCTTAGCTTGATCGACTATTTCGGTCAATTTGGCCGGACTATGTAATAAACTATAACTACTAATGACTTGTAATTGGGCTTGCAATTTACCGCCCCCTTTGTTTAAAATTATATCAAAATCAAGCAGAAGTTTATTGGGTAAAAATCCATTTTGTGCTAAACTACTTGAGAAAGTGAGATGGAAGAAATGAGATATATTGCTGTAATTTTCTGGTCAATCATGTTGGGACAAGTTGCCGGTTTTATAGGTGGTGCCCTAAACCAACAAACTTACAATACAAATTATTCTATCATTGTTAGTATAGTATTCGCTGTCATCTTCAGTGTAATTCCATTGATGCTCGACAGTTCTGTTAAGGAAACAAAGACCGAAAAAAACGCTTAATTCAGTTTAAGCGTTTTTTTGTGCTTTTAAAACTTCTAAAATGTAACTAAAAAACTTCAACTCAATTTTCAGAGTTGAAGTTTTTATTTTATAAGTAAATTAATACTTAGTAATGTACATATAGAAATCTTTAGTCGTCAAATTAATATTATAATTAATTCCCTTAGAAGTGATTGGATTCATTGAAGTTTTAGTAGAATTCTTATCAGCATTTTTAGTTTGCTTAGCAAAATCCTTTAAAACTTTTTTACCATCAGCTCCCAATAACTTGGAAACAATCATCAAATCTGTAGCGAAGTTCTTTTGGCCAGTCTTAGATTTGAGATCTTTATAAGAGAACTTTGTTGCAATTCCCATTAATTGGTTATTTTGAACGTTGTAATACCACTTCGTTCCATCATTCTTCTTATGCGTAATAATTCCATTTTTAGAAATTAATTGCAATTGATCATTTTGTTGTCCTAATGATAGCAATGTATAATTATACGACTGCGCAAAAGTCAAGTAATCTTCAAGTGCCTTAGCTTTTTTCACTTTAACTAACTTAGTCTCTGTCTTATTACCATTATTACCATTAACAGCTTTGATTCTTACATTCTGATCACTTGCTGAAACAGGTACAGAGATAGCAAAATGTCCACCGTCTACAGCTACTTTCTTAGTTTCGCCATTAATTGTATAAGTCAGCTTCTTATAATTATTAGCCTGACCCTTAACCACAGCAACTAAACCATCTGCACTATATGACTTCTTAGTCGTTGATAAACTTAATTTTGAACACCCTGAGAGCATTAAAAAGAATAGCGGAATAACCAACAACAATAAATACTTTAATCTTCTCATAGTTGTTTCCCCATCTAATTAAAAATATTAAAAAAAAGCCAAGACCAATTGACTTGACTTTTAATTAAGCTTCTTTGTTATCACTGATAACTTTTTCACCTTTATACATACCTGATGGTGAAACGTGATGACTTAAACGATATTCACCAGTAGCAACGTCGAATTGCATGTTTGGTGTGTTCAATTTAATATGTGCACGTCTTTGACGTTTTCTTTGTTTTGATGATTTTCTCTTTGGAACTGCCATATTTAAAAACTCCTTTATTTATATTACTTAATCAAATCTAACGTTTAATATAATACTATCATAAAAACATTAGAGCAAGCAAAAATCCTATTTTGTTTGCTTTTTTGCATTATTTTCCTTTAAAGCGTCCGCAATTTGGTTATCATGTGACACTTTTACGTTGGAAATTTGTTTTTGTGCATGACGATTAAGTTTATTTTCTTTCTTATTTCCTGTATTAGCTAAAAGCAATGTGATCACTGCTCCCAAAAGTAATGAGACAATAATCAAAATAATTAATGGTAACTTCACTCTTGTAAAACCAAAACTGACTGTAACTGGATCTACATTCAACACAGCAAAGATTACCACAATCAAAGCTATAACTAATCCAATGACGAATCTTGATTGTTTACCATTGTTACTCATTTTTTAACCCTCTATTTGCGATTTCCAAGCGTTGAAGCAAAATAATCCCCTAAACTTGGTGCTAATTTATAAAGTACTGCTGCTAATTCCATATAACGAGGACGATTAATTTCACGTTTATTTTTATTAAACGTATTAACTATTTCCCAGGCTAACTTATTCGGATCAAGCACAAAATTCTTCACCGAATCAAGATAATTTCCGTTATGATCAGCTACAGAGAAGAAATTGGTTGCTACAGGGCCTGGATTGATAGTTGTTACAAATACACCTAGTGGTTTCAATTCAAGCCTTAAACCGTCTGAAAACGCGATTACAGCTGCTTTAGTAGCTGCATAAGCTGCCGACTTAGGAGTCGTGATCTTACCAGCCATTGATCCAACATTAAAAATATGTCCGCGACCATTATCAATCATTTTGCTAGCAACTAATCTTGTCATTAACATTAAACCTAAAACGTTCACGCGAAACATCTTTTCAATCTTATCAAAGTCTGTCTCTAAATAATGAGAAAAGTCACCAAAACCTGCAGCGTTAACTAAGACATCAATATCATCAGTGATTTCAAAAGCCTTTGTTACGCCTTCAGTAATTTGTTGTGGGTCACTCATATCAACACTCAAATACTCATGATGAGCACCCTCTGCGCCTACACGGATACATTCGTTCTTTACCTGCAACAATTTATCCTCATTACGAGCTACTAATATCAAATTAGCACCAGACTTGGCAGCATTAATAGCTACATCTTTACCAATTCCGGAAGATGCTCCTGTGACCAAAACTGTCTGATTCAATAAATTAACCATAGTCATCCTCTTTTCTATTTGAATGGAACTTCAAACAAATCAAAATCACTAGCTACTTTAGTATTCTTAAAGATTCTTTGTGCCTCTCTTTGCAAAACTAAAGCACCTCTACCAGTATATCTAGCAGAAATATGTGTCAAAATCAATCCTTTTGCATGACATCTTTTGGCTACTTCTGCCGCCTGTGTAGCAGTCGAATGGAAATAATTATAAGCTAGTTTCTTTTCATCGTTAGAAAAAGTTGATTCGTGAACGATTACGTCTGCATTTTGCGACAATTTATCAATTTCCGGAGTATAGCGGGTATCAGAAATGATCGTAACAACTTTACTTGGCTTATCAGGACCAATAAAGTCATTACCGTTTAGAACCGTACCATCATCTAAAGTAACCGTCTTACCTGCCTTCAATTGACCGAAAAGCGGACCATTGGGAATATTGTACTTTTGTAAATCATCCACTAATAACTCACCAGTTCTTGGTTTCTCAACTACACGATAGCCAAAACAAGTCACCCGATGTTTCAATTCGCCTGCATATACAGTGAAAGTTTTGTCGTTAAAGATTTCTCCGCCATTTTTCATCTCAATGTATTTGATTGGATAACTTAATCTACTACCGGTTACCTTCAAGGAGGTCTCAACAAACAACTTGATTCCAACTGGTCCATATATTTCTAAAGGTGAATTTCCACCTTGATTAGAACGACTAGATAATAAACCAGGTAAACCAAAAATGTGATCCCCATGTAAATGAGTGATAAATATCTTTGTGATCTTTCTTGGCTTAATCGCCGTTTTTAAAATTTGATGCTGTGTAGCTTCGCCGACATCAAACAGCCAGACTTCGTTTCTTTCATCCAGCATTTTTAGAGCTGTACTTGAAACGTTACGACCCTTTGATGGAACGCCAGCGCCTGTTCCTAAAAATTCTAATTCCATAAAAAATTCCTATTCTACTTCTACTTTTTATCCAATGACTTCAAAATTTCCTTAGCCACGAAGGATGTGTAATACATTGAACCGTCCGGATTTGGATGAACATTATCATCATAGAACCAATCAGTATGTCCATTAGAATATCCATTCCAATCAATCACGGTTAAATTCTTATACTTACTTTGAGCTTGGCTTAAAACGCCATTAACTGTCTTTTCCCATGGTCTAGTTGGAACATGGACATTGATCCAGTAAACATGGCGTTGTGGACCAACTAACGACATGATTTGTCCAAGTTGTTGCATATTGAATGGTCCATTAGTTCCTAAACCAATCAAAACATTAGGTGCTAAGACACCCTGATCTTTGTACTTTTGTAAGATATCTAGACTAGCAGTTAATTGACGACTAACTGCTGCATCAACAACGACTTTCTTATCATCAAACAATTTCAAGAAATTATCTGATCCATCAGCCATAACTGAATCACCGACAGCTGTTAATGGTACATCTTTTAATCTCTGCAAGTCGATCTGTGTTAAACCATACTTTTCGAATTCAGTATTAATTGGATGATCTTTAGCAGCCTTTTTATATCTAGCATAATCAGCCGCCGACATCTTACCTGTTGCATTTTGTTTCTTTTTAGCTTTTTTCAAATTCTCAATAGCTTGTTGTTTCTTTTTCTTATTAGCTTTTTCATTCTTATTAATCTTATTAGCCAATTGGCTGTGGTTAACGTTAGGATTTGGTGCACTAACGGCCTTAACCACACTGTAACAACCTGTAATACTGATCAAAGCAATTACTAAAGCCAATACACGTTGAATCCCTGTTGAAGATTTAAAGAAGTTCTTAACATCACTCCACTTAGCATGTGCCAAAGGTTGTTCGACAAACCTGAATGAAAATTCAGTTACTAAGATAATTAAAATAACTTCAATCACCGGATATAAAATCGGATGATCTGCAACATTTTTGAATTTAGATTCAAAAAAGATCATAACAGGAAATTGGTATAGGTATAATCCATAACTTCTTGAACCCACATAATGGAAAACCTTGTTCGATAACAAGCCATTCCATATAGAATCTGGATGGGCCACAACCGCAATAAAGATACATGTTGTAACAGAGAAGATAAACATACCACCACGATAAAGGAATGGATCAGAATCTTTAATTGTAAAAATCATCAACAGCATTAAGGCTAATGACAATAAACCAACAATGTTCAATTTCCATTTATCGGACTTTTTAAGACCCTCTTTTAATTTTTCGGCAGGCCAAACTAATGCCAAACCACATCCCAAAAGGATTGAGAATAATCTAGTATCAGTACCATAGTAAATTCTACTTGGGTCAACGCCCGGCTTAAATAAAATTGCCATCCAAATTGCTGATGCAATGGAAACAATCATAGAAAACCCAAAAATGCGACCCTTTTTAACATGGAATTTACTAAACAAAATCAACAGAATTGGCCAAATAATATAAAATTGACCTTCAATAGACAATGTCCATAAATGTGTAAACGGTGACTCATTGTTAGCAAATCGTTCAAAATATGATTGACCATTAAAAATTTGCCACCAATTGTAAACATTCAAAACATTTGTCACGAAAATCTGATCGAAATGGTATAGCAGGTTCTTTAAAAACAAAACAATGTACGCACCCGATGCCAACAGTACGAATAGCATTCCTGGGTACAATCTTTTTACTCTTCTTAGATAAAAATTACTTAATGAAAATGAACCACCATAATCAACAGTATTAAAAAAATGATCCGTGATTAAGTATCCAGATATCAGGAAAAAAATTGGAACTCCCAAATATCCACCGGAAAAAACATTAGGATTTAAGTGATACATAATAACACCTATAACCCCTAAAGTACGTAGTCCATCAAATCCAGTAATAAATCTTCTTTTCGGTGATTTATTCATTATTTCTAACCCCTAAATAAATTCAAAAGTAAAGTCAAGAATTGTAACTGAATCACCTGATTCGGCCCCTGCCTCAATCAAAGCATCTTCAATACCCATTGACTTCAATTGTCTAGCGAAACGCATAATTCCGTCTTGATGATCCAAATTAGTTCTTTGAAGAAGTAATTCAACTCGATCACCTTTAACCACAAAGCTATGTTCAGCATCTTTCTCAATGGTGAACTGTTTCTTCTCTGGTTCAAAGTTATATTCTTTCGAATCATCAGTTTGTACATCAAAGTGAATTGGTTCTGCTTTGGACAATACTTCACTAGTATGATTCATCAGATCTTTAACACCAGTATGTTGAATACTTGAAATAGGAAAAATATCAACATCAGTATCTAATTTCTTTTTAAATTCTGCCAGACGTTCTTCAGAACCGGGAATATCTAACTTAGTTGGCACAATAATTTCTGGACGTTTTAAAACATTTGCATCATAGTTACCTAATTCTTTACGAATAGCTAAATAATCTTCATAAGGTTCACGGCCATTGTTAGGATCCATATCAACTAAATGTAAGATGACTCTAGTTCTTTCAACGTGACGTAAGAATTGAATTCCCAAACCAACGCCATTAGAAGCTCCTTCAATCAATCCTGGTAAATCGGCAATAACAAAATCTTGTCCATTTTCCAACTTAACCATCCCTAAATTAGGAGACAAGGTAGTAAAGTGATATGCCGCAATCTTAGGTTTAGCTGAAGTTGCTACAGATAATAAGGTAGACTTCCCAACTGATGGGAATCCGACCAAACCAACATCAGCAATCAATTTCAATTCAAGCTTCAAATGTTTTTCTTGACCAGGTTCACCGTTTTCGGCTACTTCTGGTGCTTGGTTCTTAGAGGTAGCAAAGTGAATATTACCACGACCACCATCGCCACCTTTGGCAACAATTAATTCTTGGTTATTCTCAGTCAAATCTCCAACTAATCTACCACTATCTTCATCGTAAACTGATGTTCCTGTAGGAACGACAATGTAAACTGGATCAGCCTTATGACCATACATTCCCTTGATTTGGCCATTTTGACCAGGTTGAGCTTTAAAAATTCTCTTGTATCTAAAGTCCATTAAGGTATTCATACCTTCATTAGCCTTTAAAATTATGTCGCCTCCGCGACCACCGTCTCCACCTGAAGGTCCACCAAGTGGTACATACTTTTCGTGGCGGAAGGCAACAGCGCCGTCTCCACCCTTACCAGATTTTACGGTGATTTTAACGTTATCTACAAACATTAAAATCCCCCTTTCTAAACTTAATTATCATTTCTAAATTTTAGCACAAAAACATACTTCATAATACTTTGAAGTATAATTGATTGTCCAGAAATTTATTAATTGGTTAATATCTTTTGGAAGTTTTTGAAAGATTTTGAGTTTTTATGATTGATTTTGAATGAATATGGAGGTATTATATTTTTTGCGAGGTGATGAAAGTGCTTACTGAAGAAAGACAACAAATTATTTTAGAACAATTAAAAATACATAATATTGTCAAACTCCACGATTTAATTCCATTAACGGGTGCTTCCGAATCTACCTTGCGTCGTGATTTGCAAGATCTTGAGAATTGTCACAAGTTATTACGAATCCACGGCGGTGCTCAAAACGTCATTTCATTACACGAGGAACCAGCGCTTTCTCAAAAAGCAGCTGTACATATCAATGAAAAGAAACTGATCGGTCAAACAGCCGCAAGTTTAGTTAGAAATCATGAAGTAATTTTTTTAGATTCCGGAACTACCATTCAATTCATGATTCCCTACTTAATAGAACATAACGACTTGTTAGTCATTACCAATAGTGTCGATAACGCTTCGATGTTGGCCGATTACAACGTGAACACATTTCTTCCTGGGGGAAAGTTAAAATCATCTACAAAAGCATTGATTGGTGCAAACATTATTCAAACACTTGAAAGGTATCATTTTGATCGTGCTTTTCTCGGCGCTAATGGTTTTTCTATTGATGCTGGTTATACGACACCAGATCCTGAAGAGGCAGCCATTAAAAGTTTGGCAATCACGCAATCGAATCAATCCTATATACTATCCGATAGTTCCAAGTTTTCGCAAGTTAGTTTTAGTCGTTTTGCAACTTTAGATGAAGTTCCATTAATAACAAGTAGGCTATCAGAAAAAGAAGCGAATGCTTTGAAAAAATTTACTAAGATAACGGAGGCAATCTAGTTGATCTATACAATTACAGTTAATCCTTCAATTGATTACGTTCTACAATTGAAGAATTTAAATACTGGCGAAGTTAATCGTACTCAAAACGATGTTAAACTTCCTGGGGGAAAAGGAATCAATGTTTCTAGAATTATGAAGGAACTTAATATAGATTCCACAGCATTAGGATTTATTGGTGGAGCCACAGGCTCAATGTTTGAAGAATTACTTTCTCAACATAATCTCAAGACTTCATTCACTAGAGTTAAAGAAGACACTCGTATTAACGTCAAAATTAACGCTACTGAACAAAATGAAGAAACTGAAATTAATGGTGCTGGTCCTGTCATCAGCGATGATGAGCAAGAAAACTTCATGAATAATTTAAATGAAATTGGTAAAGGCGATATCGTTGTTATGGCTGGAAGCCTTTGCAGAAATCTTAATACTAATTTTTATTTAGATATTGCTGAAAAGATTCAAAAACAAGGTGCTGAATTCATCATTGACACTACTGGTCAAGCATTGTTGGATACTTTACCACTACATCCATTAGTCGTAAAACCAAATCATCATGAACTAGCTGATCTGTTCAAGGTTACTTTCAAAGATGAGCAAGAAATCATTACTTACGCTAGAAAGCTTTTGGACAAGGGTGCTAAGCACGTCTTGGTTTCTATGGCCGGAGATGGTGCCCTGCTAGTTACTAAGGATAAAGCCTACAAGGCAAATGCTCCTAAAGGCACTGTCATCAATTCAGTTGGTGCTGGTGACTCTATGATTGCCGGATTTGCTGGTACATTCATGGAAACAAACGATCCTATCGAGAGCTTCCATATGGGTGCTGCTTGCGGATCAGCTACTGCCTTCAGTCAAGACATAGCTATTAAAGAAAAGATCGACGAAGTTTATAAGGAAATTTCTATTATAGAAATCTAATTGAGGGGGACTCTTAATAATGGACTTAAAGCAACTATTGTTAAAAGACGCCATGATTATGGACTTGAAAGCTACTACTAAAGAGGAAGCCATTGAAGAAATGGTTGATAAGTACTATCAAGTCGGCGTTATTGATGACAAAGAATTATATAAAGCAGATATTTTAAAGCGTGAAGCTCAAACAAGTACTGGTATTGGTGAAGGAATTGCCATGCCACATGCTCGTGATAAAGCCGTTAAACGTGCTACAGTTTTATTTGCTAAAAGTGCTAAAGGTATCGATTATAAATCACTAGATGGCCAACCAGCTTACCTATTCTTTATGATTGCTGCCCCAGATGGTGCTGATAATCTTCACTTGCAGGCTCTTGCTGCACTATCCTCACTTCTAATTAATCCTGAATTGGTTAAGAACTTAAAAGCTGCCAAAACAGCTGACGAAGTTCAAGAATTATTTGATAAGGCCATGAAGGAAAAAGAGGCTAAGGATAAGGCTGACGAAGAGAAAGAAAAAGCTAAAGCAGCAGCTGCTGCTCAAGCTAGTGATTCCGACGAAAAGAAACCTTATGTTGTCGCTGTTACAGCTTGCCCTACTGGTATTGCTCATACATACATGGCTGAAGCTGCTCTAAAAGAACAAGCTGAAAAAATGGGTATCGACATTAAAGTCGAAACTAATGGTTCCGAAGGTGTTAAGCACAAGTTAACTGCCGACGAAATCAACCGTGCTGATGGTGTTATCATCGCTGCCGACAAAAAAGTTGATATGCCTCGTTTCGATGGCAAACACCTAGTTAACCGTCCTGTTAGTGATGGTATCAATAAAGCTGAAGAATTGATTAACTTAGCTGTTGAACAAAAAGCTCCTGTCTTCCATGCCGAAGGTGGTGCTACCGAAGAAAAGGAAGATAGTGAAGAAAAGAAGTCACTTTGGTCAAGAATCTATGCTGATCTAATGAATGGTATTTCTAATATGCTTCCATTCGTTGTTGGTGGTGGTATTCTGATGGCTATTTCCTTCTTATTAGAAAACTCCGTTGGTGCTCACTCACAATGGTTCCTCTTCTTTAATAACGTTGGTAACTACGCCTTTAGTTTCTTGATCCCTGTTTTAGCTGCTTATATTGCCGTTTCAATCGGTGATCGTCCTGCCTTGTTACCTGGTTTTGTTGGTGGTTATATGGCATCACAAGCTACAGCTTCTGTAGTTAGTTCCAAGAGTCCTGCCGGCTTTATCGGTGGTCTTCTAGCTGGTTTCATTGCTGGATGGGTTGTTGTTTTCTTAAAGAAATGGCTCAAGAATTTACCTCATTCACTAGCTGGTCTTAAAACTATTTTGATTTACCCAGTACTAGGGTTGCTCTTTACAGGAGCTATCATGTACTTCGCTGTTGATCCAATCTTCGCCGTTGTCAATGCTGCCATTACTCACTTCCTAGAATCAATGGGTACTGGTAACGCTGTTATCTTAGGTACATTGCTTGGTGGTATGATGTCTATCGATATGGGTGGTCCTTTCAACAAGGCTGCTTACACATTTGCCATTGGTACATTTACTGCAACTCAAGATGGCGCTTTGATGGCTGCCGTCATGGTTGGTGGTATGGTTCCTCCTCTAGCTATTGCGATTGCAACAACATTCTGGAAGAACAAGTTTACTGAACAAGAAAGACAAGCTGGTCTTTCAAACTATATCTTAGGTTTATCATTCATTACTGAAGGTGCTATTCCATTCGCTGCTGGAGATCCATTACACGTTATCGTATCAAGTGTTATCGGTTCTGCTATCGGTGGTGGTTTGACACAACTATGGGGCGTTAATGTTCCTGCTCCTCATGGTGGTATCTTCGTTACACCACTTGCTAACAAACCATTACTTTACTTGTTAGCCGTTGTTATCGGTGCTGTAATTTCTGGTGTTATCTATGGTATTTGGAAACCTGCTAAGAAAAATAATTAATTATATTTCTCTGTTATCTGTAATTTTTTTTACAATGTATTTTATAAATAAATGAAGAATAAAAGCTCTGTTTCTACTGGATAGTTATCGACTATACCACGGAAACAGAGCTTTTTGATTATTCTCTTTTAGAGTCTCTATAAAACGCATAGGTTTACATTATTTGTTGTTTACAGAACACAAAACTAAAATAGCAAGGTCTCCTTTACAAAGAGCTAATGCTAAAGTTTCACTAGAATCTTTTTCATCATATTTTTTGAATTTTGTTATAAATTTCAAACTAAACAACAGTTAAAAATCATGTTCAATTTTCCTAATTTCATCTAACATGTCATCAGTCCCAGGTTTACTAATACCTAGACTCTTCCGGTAATAATCGGTCGGTTGATTAATTATCTTGACTACCAAATCAGCGATACTTTTACGAGATATCATAGTACCTTTAAATGCTTCACCTTTTTGAGTTAATTCATAATCCACTTCATCATCATTTGTCATATATGCGGCACGAATAATCGTATAACTTAAATCGCTAGTTTCGATAATTTTAGCGGCCCAACGAGTATCTTCTTTTGATTCATGACCAACATAATTCTCAACCCAGCTACCAAATGGATCTGGTGTTTCATGGTAGAGACCTGATCCCGTGATCCAGATTAAATCTTTAACGTTACTTTTTTGCATTAACTCAACGATATTCTTTGCATGTCTCTCCATGTTACCGTTCAAATTAACATAAATGATATCTTGGTCTGACATCACTTCATTTAACAAATTACGATCATCAACATCACCGTCAATTAAAGTAATATTTTTAGCATTTTAGAACTTGAATAGTCTTCTAACATTTCTTAAAACTAAAGTCAGATGATATTTCGGATTATTTAACAAATCCTTTTCAACAATTCGAGCAATTTTACCATTTGCTCCTAAAATTAATATTTTTTTCATATTTTCTCCTGATTAATGAACTGTATAACCACCATCGACAGGAATTCCTTGACCAATAATGTAACTAGCGGCATCACTACATAAGAACAAAACTACTTGAGCAACTTCTTCAGGACGAGCTAATCTACCAATTGGAATTTCTTTGGTAAGATCATCCATTGCAGACTTCTCAGTTTGATCCATTCTGGCAACCATAGGCGTTTCAATGATTCCAGGACAAACGGCGTTGATGCGGATGCCATCTTTGGCATATTCCAAAGAACTGCTCTTGGTCAAACCTAGAACACCATGTTTAGATGCATGATAGGCAGTACGTCCGGCAATTCCGACTAGACCACCCATTGATGAACAATTGACGATAGCTCCTTTTGAATCTTGTTTACTCATTTGTTTTAATTCATATTTCATCGAAAGAAAAATACCTTTCAAGTTAATGTTTAAAACATTGTCATATTCTTCCAAAGATAGATCTTCTGTCTTAGTAACGGGACTTTGAATGCCGGCATTGTTATAAGCAAAGTCTAAATGACCAAACTTCTTAACTGTGAAATCAACCATAGCTTTAGTGTCTGCTTCCTTTGAAACATCAGCTTCAAAAGAAACAGCTTCATATCCTTGTTCGGCTAAATTTTTAGCTTCTTTTTTAGGTTCATGTCTTCCAACTAAGACCACTGCCGCACCGGCTTTAGCAAACAAATTTGCTGCACTCAAACCAATACCAGTTCTAGCACCTGTTACAATTACTACTTTTCCATCAAAATTATTCATTTTATTTGCCTTCTATTTTTCTAACTTGAATTCAATTATGGAGTCACCGGTGGATTTAAAGAAATTAATATTGTCCGTAATATGTCCAACAATCTGTAATTGATCGATTATTTCGCCTGTCTGTTTGTAAAAGATCACTAAACTGTGAAGTGGCTTCCAATATCCAATATCACCAACTTCATAACCATCTGTTTTCGCCTTTTTAGCAGGCAATGCATTGGGAAAACGATAGGTCATTTCACGTGAATATAGATTCATCATTTTCACTGATAAGGGCATTCTGCTCATTAATTCCTTAGCAGTATCGCTGTTATTAAAATCTGCGGTTAATTCTTGTCCGTTTAAAGTTATCTTTATTCTAGTCATCGGTTTGGTCCTCCTTGGAGAGTTGGTCATAATCTGCATCTGAAACTGGTTCTTCCCAAATTGGTGTTCCAGCAGTGATTGCAATGTGACTGAACCAACTATCCTTAGTAGCCCCGTGCCAGTGCTTAACACCATCAGGCGTTACTACTACATCACCTGGATGCAACAGACGAGCTTTTTTGCCTTCTTCTTGATACCAGCCCTCACCGCCAGTTACCAAAAGGATCTGATAACCATTGTGATGAATGTGCCAGTTATTACGTGAACCTGGCTTGAAGGTAACGTTACTGACAGTCACATTCACATTTGGATCTTTTACTAATGAATTGTGATAAGTCAAACCAGTAAAATATTTTTGAAATTTTAAATTTTCATCGCCAATAGCGAATAGTCCATTCTTTACTTCATCTTCACTTGTACTCATAATACTTTATGCCCCCATTAATTTTTGGCCGTTAAGTCAATTCCGTTTGTTCAATAATTTTGTTCTTTAATGCTTCTCGAAATTCATTATAGAAAAACTTATTTGATAATTTCATTGTTTCATTCAACGCATAAACCGTTAACGTATAGTTGTGCAGTTTGTCTGGTGGCGTTGGGCCAGGATATATTCATCAGTCACTGGAATATCCGTAACTAATCAATGAATAAATGGGAAAACAGTTCTGGGAACGGCATCATAGTCAGCCAGTGAAATAGCTAAGTATTTCGTATCTTTTGCATTCAAAGTAATTGGAAACGAGATGACCGGCTGATCACTTTGTTTTATTTCTGAATATTTAGTGTATTTATCTGGTAAAAATCCTTGATTCAAACTAACCTTAACTTGCATGTAAACAACTCCTTTTTAATAAAATGAAGGTTTATCCCACTCGGTATTTGGTTCTACGACACCGATACTTTGAGCGGCATACAATTTGGAATCATTGACTATATCAGTGACTAATTTGACAACTGCTTGACGAGTAACTTGAGTGCCTCTCATTGGCTGGCCTTGGGGAACTATTTCATATTTATAATTATTATCTTGGTTGTACAACCAACTCATCCTCAAAAAGGTATATTGCAAACCGCTTTCGTCAATTACGGCAGCGGCTTTTTTAATACTTGTATAATCACCCATCATCCGCGCATTCCATTGACCAAATTTTCCAGCAACTTCATCATAAATACCTAAACCACCGGCAACAATCAAACGTTCTACATGATTATTCTTCATCGCCGCGACTACATTTTTATTAGCATCGATAAAATGACCAGTGGCCATGTAGACAATGTCCTGACCTTTGATAGCAAAGTTTAGATCCTCTAGATTGTTCCAATCACCATCAATGATTGAAATATGCGGATTGTCAGCATATTCGGTCAATCTTCGTCCAGCACGTCTAGCGAAAAGAGTTATTTGTGAATCTGTTTCATTCAATAACATTGGAATCAAATATTTAGAAATATTACTTGTAGCACCTAATAAAATAACTTTTTTCATAACTTTCTCCTAACCTTGCTTTGTTGGGTAAACAGTGAATTCATTGACATTGACATCTTCTGGTTGATCAATAGCAAAGTTAACGACACGAGCAATAGCATCTGGAGTAATACCAACGGATTGATAAAGTTTATCCATTCCTTGTTTAGAACTCTTATCAGTAATGTGTTGTAATAACTCAGTATTGATGGCAGCTGGGTAAATCGTGGCGGTTCTAATGTTAGTTTGTTCCTTAGCACTTTCCATCCGGATTACTTCCATTAGATTTCTGACTGCAAACTTAGTTGCACCATAAACACCCGAACCGATAAAACTCTTTAAACCAGCAACTGAAGAAGTGGTAATAATTTGGCCATGTTTTTGACTTGTAAAATCTGGCATTACAGCGGCCACGCCATTTAAGACACCTTTCAAGTTGACATCGATCATGGCGTTCCATTCATTAGTCTTTAAAGCACTGATTGGTGAAGTTGGCATGATACCTGCATTATTATAAATAACATCGATAGCCCCAAATTTCTCTTTAGCTAAAGCAACTAGAGCTTTCAAATCTTCGGGATCTGTTACATCGGTTACTCGATAAGCAGCTTTGCCACCATTATCGATGATGCTTTGACTGATTTCTTGTAAACGTTCTTCACGTCTAGCTCCTAAAACAACGGCTGCTCCATTCTTAGCTAACAACTTAGCAGTTGCTTCTCCAATTCCTGATGATGCTCCTGTAATTACGACTACTTTATTTTCTACTGACATATTAATGTCCTCCTATTTTTCCTTATTAAAAACATGGTGATAACTAACAGCATTTATTTGACGGTGATTATTTTTATTGAAGACGATTTTTCGCCATCTGTGGATCTTTGATTGCCCTGAACAACGGTTGAATTATCGCTCGGTCCGTATCGAAAACTGATAAATAATAGCAGACCTACAAACACCATTGTTCTAATTAAATATTTAAACTGTTTGTTCATCCCCATTTCTTTTCGTTGTGATTTCTTCTTAATTACAAATACTAGTATAGCCGGGTTATAAAGAATTTGAAGAATCTAAAAGTTGAGGTTGTATCAACCATAGGTTTATACTTGCAACAATAGGAGAATATATCATGGATATAACACAATTACAGACTTTTATCAGAGTCAGCGAGTACGGTAGCTTTACTAAAGCTGGCGAACAAAGTTTCATTTCAGGAACAGCGGTCATGAAGCAGATCAATCGATTAGAGAATGAATTGAACTTACAACTATTTGTTCGGACTGCCACTGGCACAAAGCTCACCATTGAAGGACAGACTTTTTTACCTTATGCTAAACAGATTCTGAATATGTTAGACACCGCTATCGAAGAAACAAGAAAATCTTCCATTATTGGCCAAAATATTATTACTGTGGGAACCTCGATCTTGCATCCGGCTGATCCATTCATGGATATTTGGAAAAAAATAACCGCACAGATGTCAGATTTTCAAATCCGCATCGTGCAGTTACAAGAAGATCTCCAATCCCAAAACCGTGAGTACGCCACCTTGGGAAGAAGTTGTGATTTAATTGTTGGTACATTTGATAATGCCACTTTAAAACAGTCTTTTAAGGCTTTACAACTAGGACAATATGACTTCGGTATTGCCGTCAGAAGTGACAATCCTTTAGCTAAATTGAGTGAAATATCATTCAATGACTTAAAAGGACAATCATTATTGAGTGTTCCGATGGGAATCAGTAACACTAATGATCAGTTACGAAGAATTATTGCAAAAGACCATCCGCAAATAAAAGTAGTCGAAACGAGCGGTCGATATGATATGAATACCTTTAATCAGGCTGTTGAGGAGAATATCCCTTTGATTACCGTTACACCTTGGAAAAGAATCCATCCTAATTTAGTTTCAATACCTTTGAAAACCGACGTTCACGTACCTTATGGTATTTTAACTACCAAATTACCTGGTAGTACTGTTGATAAATTTATGTTGCAACTAAATAAAATTCTAAACAAATAAAAAAATTAAGATTGAAGTTGCTACTGCAAATCTTCCCTAAGTAAACTGTATAAATTCTCATCATGAAAGCCATCATCCAATAACTCATTTTGGCGCAATGTTCCTTCCAAAATAAAACCGGCCCGCTTGGCTACTGCATTACTAGCTTCATTGTCAACAGCCGCTTGGATTATGACACGATTTAGGCCATAATCTTCAAAGCCTAAGTTAGCAATACATTTTACTGCTCTTGTCACGATACCCCTTCCCTGAAACTTCTTGCCCAACCAATAACCAATATCAGCACTGGCTCGTAAATGGTCAAAGTGATTAAAACTGATCATTCCAGCAATTTCATTTTGATACCAAATTACAAGATTCAATGAATCTTTCGTTCCCATATGGCGGTTAGTCATCTGTAAAAATTCAACTTCATCACTTGCCACTTTAGTTAATTGTAACCATGGTAAATAATATTCAAAATATTCTCGTTGCTCGTCTAACAATTTGAATAATTTGGGACCGTCAATTTTGGGTCTTGGTATCGCTAGTTTAATATCGTCTGATACTTCGCAAGATAACATCCACTTACCGCTTCCTTTATTGCCCAACAAGATTTTTGTCATTCCTAAGTAGGCATTTTTTTGAGTTACATTTTTCTTTAATTAATATTATTTTTATTCATTATTTAAGAAAAACCAAAAATTTTAAAAATCTATCTCCTAAAACGTAAGAGATGAAATTTCAGTAATTCAACTCTATTACTGAAACTTTATCTCTTTTCTATTTTTATTAGTTTCTATAATTCTTTTCTCATAATCTAAAATAATCTTCCATAAAACGATTTTTAACTTATCATTGTTTGTTGATATAACGCATTATTTGACGCTTACCCTTAGATTTTGTCTGTTATACTGAAACCACTTACAAACCAACTGGTTTGAAAATTCCCTACCACAAAACGCAAGGAGTTTATTATGAAAAAGAAAACAATCTTACTATCAGCTATTATTTTAGGAGGTTTCGCAGCCCCTGTCGTACAACAAACAGTTGTTAACGCACAGACTGTCCAAACTGAAGTCACTCAGAACAAAAAAGACCAGGAAGGTAAAAGTAGTAATAATCAAGAACCACGTACTAACAAAATTAAATTAGGTGATAAAATTTCCTTGGATCAATTAAATGCTGAAACCAGCATCGTAGTTCCCTCTACAAATAAAGATGTTAATACCAAATTAGATGATATTTTTGTTAATCTTACTGATGAGGAACTTGCTGAATTAAAAGCTAATAAAGAAACCACCTTCCAAGTCAATGACTTAGAAATTACCACTAATTGGAAGGGTTCTCTTAGTTATGAGAGTGTTAGTCCCGACATGCAATTACAATATGACGATAACACTCAGACGCTTTCTTTACTAGATGATTCTAAAAAAGTTAATCATATCACCTATGAATTAATCAATGGTGACGCTAATGTTCATTATGTTTTCAAAGATACTGGTGAAGAAATTTATCAAAAAGTCCATAAAGAAGCCTTTGAATCCTCTGAACAAGATTTCACAGTTAAAAGATTAGAATCCCTTGAAAAGGGCTATTTATTAAAAGGACATTTTGACGCTGTCTCTATTGACTTAGATAATCTTGCTAATGTTGCGGACCCCTTAAGACCGACTGACATTAGTTTTGAAGAGGAACCTCTTGTTAAAGAATTTGATCGTGACAAGATTAACAAAGATAACGCCGAATTTACTGTCAAATTAGAAAAGGCAAAACCTACTACTTTTAATTTAAATGTTTATTTGGATGGTAAAATTTTCTCCAAACAGAGTGTTACAGCTGATATTTTCACAAAAATTCCTAAACAAACTGATGAAAAATTACCAGATCCGGCAACAGCCAAGCTAAACAACAATAAAACATATACCGACATGAGTTACTCTTACTTTCCACAAATGGGAGTATCCACAATGTCTGGTAAAGCCTTCCACCAAACTATTTTCGACGTTGTAAATAACGGAATAGATGAGCCTACAACCGAAGACTTTTTTAATCAAGCTTTAAAATATTATACACTCGATATGAGAGTACGTTTTATGCTAGCTGGTCGTAAACAAAATATCTACATTTACTATGAATCAGATGATTATTCCGAAGAAGAAGCCAATTCTACCGTAACTTCTAACGTACATATCAATTCCAATCTAGGATTACAAACAGTTCTAAATGTTACCGGTAAAAAAGGTGAAACTGTCCTTGTCAAAGTACCTCAAATTGAAGGTTACAAACCTGACAAAGAAACCGTTAAAGCCAAAATAAATGAAGACGGTACTATTACTACTGATGAAAAAGTAAAATATTATTTAATTGAAGATGATGAAGGTTCAGGTTCTACTAAACCACCAGTTACTACCCCCGAACCAAACCCTAATCCAACTTCAAATCCTAATCCTGCTCCAAATCCTAATCCTGCTCCAAATCCTAATCCAGATAAAATGAATGGATTCGTTGGTACTATGAAACAATACGTTAAATTGTATCAATTAGAAAAAGGGCAAATGAAACTTATCACCAATAAAGAATTGGGTAAGCATTCCAATTGGAAATTTGATCAAACTATTAAAGTAAATGGCAAAATTTACTACCGTGTTGCTACTAATGAATGGGTCGATGCTAAAACCGTTTATCGTTACCAAGTTGAATCCGGTATTGTTGAAACCAAAGATAAAGAATTTACCAGTTTAGTTAGTTCTGATGCCAAATTAATTTCTAACCGTGGTCTAGGAGCTCATTCATCTTGGCAATACGACCGTATTGCCTACTTAGGTGATAACGAAGAGAAATACTATCGTGTTGCCACTGATGAATTCATTGCTTTTAATGATGTTATCCAAAAATAGATTAAAAAAAAGCAGTCCTTTTACGGGCTGTTTTTTAGTTATTTCATTTGATTATGTTCTTTTAAATATTTACGTGCCCAACTGAGATACTTCTCATCCTCAGCAGCATCTTGTGATGTTAAAATTTGGGGACCATTTTCTGTAATAGCCAAAGTATGTTCATATTGTGCAGACCATGAACCATCGGCACTAGCATAATAGATCCAATCATCGTTAGGATCATCCAACGAACGATCAACAATTTCCCATGTTCCTTCGTTAATCATAGGTTCAATTGTAATTGTCATACCATTTTTAAGACGTAATCCTTTACCTGGTTCACCATAGTGTAAGACATCAGGTTGTTCATGCATTGTTGGTTGAATACCATGTCCACAGAGTTCTCTGACATCCCCATAACCATGTTCATCTTCTGTGTAATGCTGGATTGCATAACCAATATCACCTAATCGATTACCCTCAATACTCTGAGCAATTCCTAAATATAGTGATTTCTTGGTAACTTCCATCAAATCAGATGTTTCTTGAGTAACTGAACCAACGGCATAGCTCCAACAAGAATCGCTTTGGTAACCTTTATAGCTGACGGTCATATCTACCTTAACTAGGTCGCCTTCTTTTAAAATCAAATCTTTACGCGGTGTACCATGTGCAACTTCATCATTAACGTCAACACAAGTTGCATACTTGTAACCTTCGAATCCCTTTTCAGAAGGAACGGCTCCATGGCTAACAATATAATCATTAGCAAATTCCTCAATTGAATATGCTGAAATACCAGGTTTAATCATATCGCGCAAGCCCAAATGGACTCCAGCCAATATCTTTCCTGATTCACGCATACCTTCGATCTCTCGTTCTGACTTCAATGTAATCATCAAATCTCTCCCTTTTAACCTTTATGGTATTTCTTGTGAAAATCCGTACTTGCTAACGTTATTTTAATTGTTTGTGCTGTTGTCTTAGGAATTCCCAAATCAGTTAACTGTTCAACTGAGGCTTCCTTCATCTTTTTAACCGACCCAAATTTTTTCAATAGTTTCGTTCTTGTCTTCGGACCCACACCTTGAATATTATCAAGTTGTGATGATAAAGCATTTTTGCTCCGAGTCTTTCGATGGAAAGTAATCGCAAAACGGTGTACTTCATCTTGAATTCTTTGTAATAAGTAGAAACCTTGACTCTTACGGTCTAATGGTACCTCAATTCCTTCTTCACCGACAATTAAATGTGAAGTGTTATGGTGATCATCTTTGACCATTCCTGCTACGGGTATGTTAATTCCTAATTCATTAGTAAGAACATCCATTACAGCACGCAATTCAATGATACCACCATCCATCAAAATCAAATCAGGTAACGGATCATCTTCTTTAATCAACCTTGAATAACGACGATAAATGACCTCACGAGTATTAGCCGCCTCGTCGGCACCTGACTGATGTTCAACCTCACCTTTAATTTTATATTTACGATAACCACTCTTTTCAGGGCGACCATCTTTAAACATGACCATTGCTGATACTGGATTAGTTCCTTGGATATGTGAGTGGTCAAATGATTCAATAATATGACCATATGGCAAATCAAGTGCTTCAAAAATTTGTTTCTGGGCACCGTAAGTTTGACGATTGTCTAATTCCATTAACCGGAATTTCTCTTGAAGAACTAATTTAGAATTTTCAGCTGCCATATCCATCAGATCACGTTTTTGACCACGCTGCGGTGTCCTAAATGGGATATTTAAGACTTGAGACAAAGTATCTTTATCTAAATTATCAGGCACCAAAATTTCTTTAGGTAAAACTTGGTTTCGACGATTATAAAATTGCAGGATAAATGTCGACAGCTCTTCCTCTGGAGTATTGATGCAAGCAAAAACTTTTTTCTCACGCTTCATTAAACGAGCCTGACGAATAAAGAATATTTGAATTGAGATCCAACCTTTTTCAACGTAGTAGTTAAAGATATCTCTAGGTGTACTATCATTGGATATAATTTTTTGTTTCTCAACTGTAGTTTCAATATACTTAATTTGATCTCTTAATTCAGCAGCTCTTTCAAATTCCAGTTTTTCTGAAGCTGTTTCCATACAATCTTCTAATTGATGCTTGATTTCACCAACATTACCGCCTAGAAACTTTTTGATTTTTTCAATTTGTTGATCATATTTTTCTTTAGGAACTGTTTGAAAACAGGCCCCTAAACACTGACCCATATGATAGTACAAACAAGGTCGTCCTAAATTTCCTTGACATCTACGTAATGGATAAACCTTTTGTAAAAAATTTAGAGTATTAGAGGCAGCCCAAACATTTGGATAAGGACCAAAATAGTAGGCACCATCTTTTTTAACTAAACCTGTAATCTCCATCTTAGGATCACGTTCATTAGTAATTTTAATGTACGGATAGCCTGTACCACGCTTCAATTTAATATTGTAATATGGTTGATGCTTTTGAATTAAAGTAATCTCTAACAAAAAAGCTTCCTTATCATTGGAAGTAATAATTGTTTCAAAATCACGAATCTCTGATACTAGACGAGCGGTCTTACCTTCATGTGAACTCTTAAAGTAAGAACGTACTCGATTACGTAAATTTTTAGCCTTACCCACATAAATAATTTTAGAATTAATGTCCTTCATTAAATAGCATCCAGGACGTGGTGGTAAAAGGCTTAATTTATGTTCAAGATATTCAGTTGCCAATAAATATCCCTCCCTCTTATAGTCCGAACTTATTTAATCTTAAGTTAATCTGAATAATTGTCAAATGAAGTGACATATTCGACCAAAGATACCAATCAACTCAAAAAATTAACTAATTTAATTTACCTAAATAATTGTTATTCTTTTTGAAAGGCTATATAATAATGGTAGATATAAAGAAACTTGAAAGGGGCTGATACCGATGGGCTTAACAGTGAAACGCGAAAGTGATTTTGGCAGTTTGTTTGATAAGTTTGCCTCTCTTCCCGATGATGTAAAAGAAAACGAAAAACGCGTAGATTCCGCAGATAAAAAATCTGCTAAGAATAAAAAGGAATCTAAAAAGTAGTAATTAAAACTTCTCTTGTTTGATGTCACTTCTCATAAGTGAAATGCCATTTAATTTTTTACTATTTCTTTAAGAACCCTTTTGATATAAAATGTGTGCCCTCCATTTTGGATATTTGCCATCCAAATCTTGGAGGGTTTTTTGTATCTTAAAAATAATAGCCTCAACAAACTCAGCTTTGAGTTTATTGAGGCTATTATTTTCTATTTCGGCTTGCATAAATGTTTCCTGACAATTGAATTTTTAACTAGTCTGGAAGGACTTCTGATTCCATTTTTCTTAAATCGATTAATTCTTGAAACATTAAATATTCAAAATTATCATCTAAGATACTACTGTATAATTTCATAATTTCCCCTTATTCATTTATTTTTAATTGTATGAAATTAGCACCTATCACAGGACGTCTAATTTGACGACCTTTCTCATTGATATAATTGTCAACCGAAAGAACTTCACCATAAAACTTCACAGCATCATCTTCCTGTAAACTGCTAATATTTCTAGCAAAATTTGAATCAGTATATCTCACTTTGCAAACTCTTGAAGCATCGTTACCATCTAATGCCACTAACATATACTTATCTTCTGGATCCAATTTTTTAATATGTCCAAATTGAAAAATTTTCGATCCAAAATATAAAGTTGTATTCTCATATAAATTGTCAAAAGAAACATAAGAGTATTTTTTACTCTCATTACTAAATTCCGAAATACTCTGCTGCTTTTGTTTTGATTCACCTACTAAAATAATATTTTCACGGTTACTGCCAATCACTTTATTCTTTGATAGAAATAAATAACCTATCAGTATCAACAGTGTACATAAAAAAGCAATTAACAATTTGGATCGTAAAATTCTTATCATTTAATTCCCCCAACTACAAAAGATAGCAAAGGTCTAGACTAATTACAATGAATTATCCAGACTAAAATATTTAAATAAGTTCTCATTAAAAATGAGCATAAAAAAATATCTCTAAGTTAATTTAGAGATATTCTTACTTTAAACATTAATCGTTTCTACCTTAATAACATTTTCATTCATTGACAGTCCTTCAACAATATCAACATAATCAATATTTTTTCCAAAATCAATTGAATAAACATTAGTGTAGATCTTTGTATCATTAAAATTGGATACGCTGAATCTTACACCTTCAACTGTAATATCATGTCTTTGAAAATACTCATCAATAAACTTCTTAGTATCTAATTTGTGTTTATACTCAATTTTTAATTTTCGCACTGGGCTGATCTTGATAATCTTCTTCAAGAAACCTAATACTGCATAAACAACTAAGAAACCAACTATAGCAATAATATAATCACCCATACCAATGGCAATTCCTAAACAGGCAACTACCCAAAGACTAGCCGCAGTTGTTAATCCACGGATCGAATGATGTTCTACAATAATTGTTCCAGCACCTAAAAATCCAATACCACTAACCACTTGAGCTATCAGTCGAGCATCGTCAGCTCGCAAAACGCCCTTATATTGGGGATACTGGCGTGCCATTTCCAAAGCATCAAATCCAATATTCTTTTGAATCATCGCAATAATACAAGCACCCAAGCAAACCAAGATATGAGTCCGTAAACCCGCAGGACGATGTTTGTATGCTCGATCCAATCCAATGATTCCTGAAAATATCACAGCCAATAGGAGTCGAATTACAACATTTAGCACACTTAACTGGCTCAAAAATAATCCCTCCAATATTCTCATTAAATAACTCAATTATTATAACATTATTATCTGTTTTTTTAATTAGTACTATTAATAAACATATCCGCTATTTGTTCAGGACTAGCGGCCTCACTTAATGCATAACGAAAATTAGGTTTTAATAGTAAAAGTGAAATACTGGCTAAATACTTTACATGCAAAAAATCTGGCTCAACTTTAGGAATTAATAAACTAATGGCCATATCAATTTTTTCATCATTCCACATAATTGGATTACTAAGTTTTATGACTAACATAGTCAATTCTTTTACTGAATCATCAATAACATGAGGTAAAACAATGCCATCACCTAAATTGGTAGATGCCTGTTGTTCACGTAATAAAAGTTGACCATATAGCTCTTCTTCATCCATACCTGCTTGTTGCTCACAAGCAAACCTGGCCAAATAATGTAATAATTCATTCTCAGAGGAAACAGAAACATCCACCTTGATATTCTTTAACTTCAAAATTTGTGAAAAATCACTAGTTTCTTCTTCCTTGCTTCGAGCTTTATTCTGAGGATCATTAATATCATTAGTTAAAATGGTATTACTATCCTTTTCCTTCTTGGTAAAAGCGTTTTTTAACTGGCTCCATAATGATTGATGCATCATACAACCTCCATTAACCAAAAAAAGTCAAAATCTCGAATGGAGTTTGACTCTTAGGATCTCAATTTTTCTAGCCAAATAGGTAGAACCTCAGCTAACTGACGATATGTTCGATCAAACTTATGATCATACCAAGGATCTTCAATTACAGCATCACTATCCAAGGCCTCATAAGCCATGTGGATCTTATTCCTATCAGAAAAAGGCGCCATTTCTTTCAAATCAATGATATTCTGTTTATCCATACCAATAATTAAATCAGCCTCTTCAAAATCACGAAGAGTTATTTGCTTAGCAACATGTTCGACAATAGGAACATTTCTTTTCTTGAGTTCGGTAATAGCCCCAAGATGAGGTGCATTCCCAATTTCATAAGTTGAGGTAGCTCTTGATTCGACCTTGATTACTGAATTCAAGCCTTGTTCATCAACCAACTGTTTCATCATCATTTCTGCCATTGGTGAACGACAAATATTACCTAAACAAACGAAAATGACTTTTCTCATAACTATAACAGTCCTAGTCGTTTCTTAACTTCACGTAGCTGGGCTTCTAAAACAGGATCTTTACGGTTCAAAACGTCCAACATACTTGGTTGTGACTCTTTTTGAACTTCAGAAGCCATTTCAGTACTTTTTTCTGGCTTTGTCTGCGATTTTTTATACTTTCTTACCCATGCAGCTACTTGTTGATATGAAATTCCGTACTTCTCACCAGTAGCCTTGTAGTTGTTATCATGCTCTACCGCATATTGGGCAATTTCTTTTTGTTGACTAACATTGTAATTCATACTAAAAACTCCTAAATAGCTTATTACAAAAAATTATACCATAGAACGCAATACCATTATTGATATAACAAAGTTTAACAAATTGAAACCACAAAAAAATGGTAGCTCAGGGAGGAACCACCATTAATCTTATATTCTAATTATATAATCATAAAATCATCTAACAAAGATTTAGCACAAACCTTTGCTCACATTTAATATTACCATAGTTGTACGTTATAGCTAAGTAAGTTTACAAAAGTCGACAACTTTTTATAAATCAATTTTCCACTAAAAAAAGACCTCTTTGTATGGCCTTTTCTCAGTAAGTGGATTGTTTAGACATGACTATCCCATAATAATTTAATTCATTTTAATTATAAAAAGTGATAATTACACAATATATTCACAAAACCAAACGCTATGTTGATGAAGTATAGCATCCTCATTCTTAATATAATTAATCCACTTCTCTCAATAACCAATTCATTAATATCAATTGGCTATTATATTTTACTAAAGTGGGCTAGACCTGTATACCACGTTTTATTTATAAGTAAAAATTACTATCTAAGTATTTTTAAAAATTTCCATTAATCGCTTTAAAACTGGACTGCTGGTCATATTGTGACGATAAACAAACAGAATATAAAATGATGGCAAATCTAAATCATTAACATGAACTTCTTGAATTCCCGGAACATCCTGAATTGCTGTTTCAGTCACGAAACTAAATCCCTTATCCTGTTTAACCAGGCTCAACATCAAACGATAATCATTTGTTTTGAACATTGTATGAGGCTTGACATTGTAACGTTCAATAATTCTTTTTAATACTTGACTATGAACAGATTTTTCATCCAATGAAATAAAATCTTCATCAAATATTTTCTCAACCGACGTAATATCGGAAACGTCTCGATCAGCTGAGGCAATAAATTTAAAGTGATGTTCTTTAATTAACTGATAATCCAGTTGATTTTCTTGTGGCAAAATAGTCGACCCTAACAAGGATAAATCAATTTTGCCATTTTTTAATTCCGATAATAACTGACGAGAACTAGCTCCTTCAGGCACAATGGTATTCAATAAATTGTCATCACGTAACTGATCGAATACTTTTGGAATAACATAATTGCTGATAATCGGTGGCCATCCCATAACAATCTTTTTTCTTTTAATTCTATTCATATCATCACTAATTAAATCATTTTCCAACAAAATTCTATTTATATGAGATAACAACTGTTCTCCAGCATAAGTTAATGACAATGAATTAGCATAACTTTTTCGCTTAACTAAAGAAATCCCATAAGTATCTTCTAATCTTTTTAAAGAATAGGTAATAGTTGGTTGACTAACGCCAAAAAAATTGGCTGTATCTGAAAAGCTCTTCAATTCTGATAATTTTTTAAAATATTGATAATCCTTTATATTCATATCTACACCTATAAATTTTATTTATCGAAGATAACATATTTGACTATATTTTTTATTATGTTTTATAGTACCATACGAAAGTTATTTACAAACACCAATAATAAATATGCCATGTGGACTATATATAAAATTCATTATTTGTAAATTTATTTTATATAATCCGATATATAAATGTATACCAATTATTATAGTGTTTACTTGTATAAAAAAATAATTAGGAGGAATTAATTCTATGAAATATGAGGGTTTAGATTTATTAAATAATCACTTCTTAAATAAAGGTACTGCTTTTACTAAAGAAGAAAGAAAAGAAAATCATCTTGAAGGTTTACTTCCACCATTCGTTCAAACTTTGGACCAACAAGTTGAACAAGCTTACGAAAATTATTCAAATAAGAGTACATTTCTTGATAAAAGAATGTATTTGATGGATTTATTCAACGAAAATATTACTTTGTTCTATAAACTATTTAGCAAACACGTTTATGAATTCATGCCCGTTGTTTATGATCCAACAATCGCTGACACAATTGAAAACTACAGTCACTTCTTCTTAGATCCACAAAATGCTGCTTTCCTATCAATTGATGATCCTGATGATATTGAAGCATCATTAAAGAATGCTGCTAAGGGCCGTGACATCAAACTTATCGTTGTTACTGATGGTGAGGGTATTCTTGGTATTGGTGACTGGGGTGTTCAAGGTGTTGACATCTCTGTTGGTAAATTGATGGTTTATACAGCTGCTGCTGGTGTTGATCCTGAATCAGTTCTTCCTGTTGTTCTTGATGTAGGTACAAACAGAAAAGAATTACTTGACGACGATCTATACATGGGTAACCATCACGAACGTGTTACTGGTGACAAGTACTACAACTTTGTTGATCAATTTGTTGAAACTGCTGAGAACTTGTTCCCTAATATGTATCTTCACTTTGAAGACTTTGGTCGTAGCAATGCTGCCAACATCTTGAATAAGTACAAAGATCAAATTCTTACATTTAACGATGATATTCAAGGTACAGGTATTATTACACTTGCTGGTATCCTCGGTGCTTTGAACATTTCTAAACAAAAACTTACTGATCAAGTTTATCTATCATTTGGTGCTGGTACTGCTGGTGCTGGTATCACAAAGAGAATCTTTGACTCAATGGTTGAAGAAGGCCTATCTGAAGAAGAGGCTAAGAAACACTTCTACTTAGTTGATAAGCAAGGTCTATTGTTTGACGATACTGAAGGTTTAACACCAGAACAAAAACCATTTACTAGAAAACGTAGTGAATTTGCTAATGCTGACGAATTAACAAACTTGGAAGCAGTTGTTAAAGCTGTTCATCCTACAATTCTTGTTGGTACATCAACACAACCTGGTACTTTCACTGAATCAGTTATTAAAGAAATGGCTGCTCATACTGAACGTCCAATTATCTTCCCACTATCAAATCCTACAAAACTTGCTGAAGCCAAGGCTGAAGATCTTTTGAAATGGACTGATGGTAAAGCTCTTATTGCTACTGGTATTCCTGTTGATCCAATCGAATACAATGGCGTAACTTACAACATTGGACAAGCTAACAATGCCTTGGTATACCCTGGTCTTGGCCTTGGTTCAATGGCTGTTAACGCTAAATTGCTTAGTGATGGTATGATCAATAAAGCTGCTCACTCATTAGGTGGTATTGTTGATCCTACAGAACCAGGTGCTGCAGTATTGCCTCCTGTTTCAAAATTAGATAAGTTCAGTATTACTGTTGCTGAAGGTGTCGCACAAGAAGCTATTGATGAAAAATTATCATCTGCTACTGATGCCAAAAAGGCTGTTGCTGACCTTAAGTGGGAACCTAAATATTAATATATAAATTTGTCAAATAAAGGGGAATTATTTTATGGCTGCATTTATCACTTCACTAGAAAGTGTTGCTGAAATCGTTATCGTTATCGCCTTAGGATACTGGTTAAGAGGATCTGGTCGCCTAGGTGATGAATTTAAGAGTAATATTTCATTCATCATCATGAAAATTGCCTTACCTGCTTCTATCTTCGTTTCTGTTCTTAAGTACTTAAACAGAGATAAACTGGCTAGTTTATCTGGTGGTTTAATTTTTACTTTTGCTAGTTTTACTTTAGGCTACATTGTAGCTTGGATCTTAACTAAAGTATTCCGTATCAGAAAGGGTCGTCGTGGTACTTTCATTAACATGTTTGTTAATGCTAATACTATCTTCATTGGTTTACCATTGAACATGGCTCTATTTGGTACAAAAAGTTTACCTTACTTCCTTGTTTACTATGTTATGAATACAATTTCTACTTGGGCCGTTGGTATCTTCTTTATCTCAAGTGACGATCCAACAGTTGAAAAAGGTGCTAAGAAAGACTTTAACTGGAAGAAACTTCTTCCTGCTCCACTTGTTGGTTTCTTAGTTTCATTGGTCTTCTTACTACTAGCTATCCCTGTTCCAGAATGGATCAATAAGACTTTGGACATGGTCGGTGGCATCGTTACACCTATGTCACTTATCTACATTGGTATCATTTTAGCCGATGCTGGTTTGAAGTCTATCAAATTTGACCGTGATACAATTCTTGCCTTAGTTGGTAGATTTGTCATTGCTCCTGCCTTGATGATCAGTATCATCTTGCTAGGTAAATCAATGATGGGTACTAGCCTACCTGCTCTAGAAAGCAGTTCATTCATCATTCAATCTGCTGCTCCTGGACTTGCTGTTTTACCTATCTTAGTTGACCAATCACACGGTGATGTCGACTATGCAACAAACCTTGTTACAACTTCAACAGTTCTATTCGTTATCGTTGTTCCAATCTTAATGCAAGTAGCAAACTTGATCTAGTTTTAATTAAGAATCATTCACACATTCAAAACCTCCTATAAATATCTTTTCACATTCATTTAAAGATTGAGCTTTCCGTGTTCATTCTTTCAACTGATTTTTATATCTAACACATTAACGAAAAAAACTCCCTAACTTGGAATTAACCAGGTTAAGGAGTTTTTTTTAATATTCACGTTTTTTAAATACTTCAATCAAATGCTTCACCAAATTATATTCAGTATTGACTGACATCATCGTATCTTGAGCATGTGTGAACAACACTGAATATTCTAGTTGCTCACCTTCAGCCTCTTTCTGAATCTTATCTGTCTGCAATGCATGAGCTTTTACGAGTTGTTCATGGGCCTGCTTTAACAATTGCTCAGACTCATTATATTTAGCATCTCCAACTAAATCCAAAGCCTGCATGATAAATTTTCTAGCATCACCAGAAAAAATAATTATCTGCATTGTTTGACGTAAATCACTATTATTCTCTGCTTCATCTATCATTTTATTTACCTGTTTCCTTTTTTACTAATTCACGATCATATGCCTTGAAAAAGGGATACCAAATCAAAGCCGCTACTAAAAAGATAATTACTAATAATACAATTGAACCAACTGTATGTCCATTGATCCAGGTATTGATTGGAAAAGGCACGTACCACATTTGAAAAACAGCATCAGGAATCCTACCTACCCCACTCTTTAATCCTATCCAAACAATAATTGGCAGGATAACACCTTGAATCCACATTGGAATCATTAAATAAGGATTCCAAACTATTGAACCCAAAACCACAGGTTCATTGATATTGAAAATACTGGGAATAACGAAAGCTCGGCCTAAAACCTTTAGACGTTGGGATTTAGCCAAGAACAACATCATTAATACCAAGGGCATCGTACAGCCAACTCCACCGATCCATAAATATGTTGAAAACATTGTTTCTCCTGTAACAATATTTTGTGCACCATGGATCTGATTAGCTTGTATAGCGGCTAAATAAACTGGTGTTGTAATTGGTGTCAAAATCCAAGTAGAGATTCCCATTGAATAAATTAGACAATTGATTAACATGACCAAAACAAATCCGGGTAAAGTCTCTACAATATTTGCTAAAGGTGAAAACATTTGAATAATGAGTTGATAGACATTTATTTTTAAAACATTAACCAAAATAAATCCAACGGTAATCACAACACCAATTGGCAACATTGAATCAAACCAAGCTGTTACAAAATCAGGAATCACAGTATCTTCAGCAAAGAAACTAAATTTGCCGAAGAATTCCATGACTAAGGCTGTGAAAATACCACAAATAATGGCAACAAACATTCCTCCGGCTCCGAAGTGACTAAATTCAAAAGTGGCGCCGCCATCCTTAGACATTACTGGATTAGTTAATAGTAAAAACAGTCCTAGCGACGTTAAGCCAGAAATAATTCGTTGTTTAGATAATTTCTTTTTCTCCATCATATTGAATGGAATCAAAAACGCTACAAAAATTGAAATAATACCAAAAGTAAAATTACTGATACCCGACAAATCAGGCCACCAACTCCAAATATTAGCAAAGAGACCTAAAAAAGTAATTACTGAACTAACTAAAATAAATGGTAAAGTTTGAAGAATTGAATCTTTTAGGACACTGATCCAAATATTACGACTGATTCGATCCATTTTTGGTGCTACTTTTTCTTTAAAGATTGCCATAAAACTATTCATTGTTATTTCAAATCCTTTTCTCTGTTTTTAGTTGAGTACACTTTGCAAATGTTTCAAAGCCTGCTTTCCATCCAACATTGCGTAATAATCAGGATTCATTAAAATCACTTTTTTATTTGTACCAGATACTGCTTGTTTAATCTCTGTTTCCATAAAGGATAAGTGTGGACCAATCATGATAACGTCTGTTTCATCTAAATAATTGTCTAATTCAGCTTCACTCCGTGCCTGAATTTGATAATCTAATCCTTGTTTTTTAGCTGCTTTACGCATACTCACGGCCATAAAACCTGAAGACGCTCCCGTACCACATACCAACAATACTTTTAAACTCATATTTTCTCCCTCAATTGCATAATTTATTTAATTCATTTATTCAATTTAAAGAAGTCAAAAATAAAAGTCAAATTTACCTTTAATAATTTATTTTTCAAGTAATAGCTTTAAATCAACAAAAAAAGCCAATAATTGTCATAAAATTTCGACAATCATTGACCAAAATGTCGGTAAAATATTCTATTTTTGAGGCGATATTAAACTAATCAAACGATTAACCAAATCAGCGACTCGCTTGGAATCACTGGCAATCGCTGCCACATCTCTTTCTTTGACCATAGTATGTGTTACTAACAATAAGCTGACAGAATCAGTATCATCGTTAAATTGACCAATTGGTAAATTCACATTATGATCATACATTGGAATAAGCCCTTCTTCGACTTTTACTATCTTAGAACCTTCTGGCATGCTCAAGATATAGCTTTTAATTCTCTTTAAACTAAATTTATCTTGGTAAAAACCATAAATAACTGTTAATTCATCTAAGATATATTTAATTTCATTATTCATATTTAATCCACTCCCATTAAAATGAAAATATCTCCACTTATAGTATCGCGCTTACTTTAACAAATTGACAAGAATGTTCCACTTAATTTTCGACACTTTGTTTTAAAATATTATCAAAATCAGCTCCATAAGTCTCTCCAAAAAGGTTCAGATGTGCTAATAGATAATAAGTTTGATACCAAGATACCCTCTTTTGCCAATCCTTATCTAACGGATACAGTTCCTGATAGCCCTGATAAAATTCTTTACCAAATCCACCAAATAATAGAGTCATAGCAATATCCATTTCACGATTACCAAAGAAAACATCGGGATCAAATAAAATTGGTTGCCGATTCTGTTCAAACCCAACGTTACCATTCCACAAATCTCCATGCATCAAACTTGGTATAATTGGATGAACTTGGTAATATTCCATCAATTTTTCCTCAAATCGACGCATCATTTTATCTCGTTGACCGTTCCATAGGCCCTTCTTTTGCACTTCATTGATCAAAACATTCAAACGTTGTTGAATATAGAAATCACCCCAATTAGCACGCCAAGTATTAATTTTGGGATTACTAGCATTCAGAACGTCATGTCCCAAACCAAAACGTAGTGAATGGCGTTGATGCATCTTAGCCACCAATTGTCCCAAATCATACTGTGAGCCAGTTCCAAAGTGGATATAATTCAAAATAAGATAACTATTATCACGAAAAGTTCCACTTCGAATAACTTTAGGAGCATTAGCAACCGAATTGATCAAATTGAGACTCTCAACTTCATGATCAAAGAAACTCTCGTTATTATCAGGTTGGACTTTTAAGAAGTACTCACCTGTATCGGCAATTACCCTAAAAGCTAAGTTTATATCGCCACCAGAAACAGTTTGGACATCCTCAATTTTGCCCAGATCTAGTTCTTCATACCAACTTTCATCTACCAGCATTAATATCCCTCTTATCCTTTTTGCTTCTGATATAATGATAATCAATTCTATTTAACAAAAAAATTCATTTGAGGTACATTTTGAAAATAAAGATTATTCGAAAATTTCAATAACAAGTTAGCCACTTGGACAAAATAAATTGAATCCAAGTGATATCAGTATTTGAAGTTTATAAATATGTCTTTAAGCGCCACAGGAACTAGCAAAGAGTTCTTGTGGCGTTTTATAGTTCAATAACTTTCTAGGCATATTGTTGAGCTTAAATTCTATGTCTCTTATTACTTTTGGGCTGACTGTATCCAGTGACAGCCCTTTGGGCAAGTCACGACGTATCATTCGATTATGTACTTCATTTGTTCCACGTTCACAAGATGTATATGGGTGTGTGAAGTAAACATCCGCAACGCCAGCCATATCAGATGATAGATTAGAGAACTCAGGGCCATTGTCTGCAGTGATTGAATTGATAAGATCACCATAGTTCTTTATGATCTCTTTCATAGCATAATCTACAGAGTCGGCATCTCTACCGTCAATAAGTCTCATTATTTCAAAGCGTGTCTTACGCTCTATGAGCGTTAAGACGACACTCTCATGGCCATTTCTTTTGCCCACAATCGTGTCTATCTCAAAGTCCCCAAAGGATTCTCTGCTATCAACACTTTTAGGGCGTTTCTCAATACTACGACCAAGTAGACGCTTATGCTTTTTTGAAGTATGTTGCTTAGTCGGTCTAGTTGACTTTTCTACCAGATCAATATTCCGGATTTCAAGTCGTTGTTCATCAATATATTTGTAAAGTGTAGTAGTACAAACCATTTCATCTACTAAGAATAATTCTTCGTTCTTAGCTCGTCCAACGGCCGTATCAGGTGACCATCCATTATCTATGAACTGGCTTACAAAGAAGCCTAAAAAGGCTGTGACTTGGTCGAATTTAGAAGGACGATGGCAAAGCTTACGGTTCTTTACATACTTTTGATGTGCAGTGTCAGGAAAGTAGCAATTCAAGTGTTGAACTTTACCATTAACTTTCTTGATCTGCTCAACAGTACCTCTGTTAATTTCATTATTAATAGTCTGAGGTGAAACGCCGATAGCTTTAGCTATCTGGCGATTCGAGTAGCCAATTGAATGAAAGGAAGCAATCTTTCCACGTTCAATTTCAGTTAAATGATGTCCTTTAGGACGATTTATGATATTCTGTTCTAGCACCAAGACGAAAAACCTCTTTCATTGTTTGTGTGAGAACTCCAATGATACCTGATTTTTACGTCTTGGTGTTTTTATTTTGTCATTTTTCTAAAGTGGCTAACTTGATTATAAAATTCGCCAATAAAGATTATTTCTAAAAGATCCGATAACTTAATAAATCAATTGACAAAGGTCTGGGAAGCATCTGTAAGAGCTACTCATTCTTTCTTATCTGAAACATCAATTCAAAAAATTAAGATATCCTTACCAAAAATTCTACAACAAATCCCTGATTTAATCATCGTGGAGGATAAAAAAATTATAGCCTTTATGGGCATTTCTCATCAAGAACTTGAAATGCTTTTTGTTGCCCCAGAATTCCGTGGCCTTGGTCTAGGGAAACAATTAATTAATTATGCTATTAAAAATTTTGATGTAAATAAACTGACAGTTAACGAACAAAATCCGCAGGCTATCGGATTCTACGAATATCTTGGATTTGAAACTTATCGAAGAACCGAGACTGACGATGCAGGTAATCCTTACCCTATTCTGTACATGAAAAGAAAAGAAAACTAAAACAACACCTATTCAGGATAACAAATTACATCCCTGAATAGGTGTTGTTTCTTATTTAGTATTCTTAATCAAACGAGCAATATTCTCCGAAACTTGTTGCAAATTCTTATCAGTATCCTGAATTGCCTTTGATAATTCCTCTACACCAGGTACACAAGTAAAGATTGCATCAATTCCTAAAGGATAAAGTTCTGATATTTTTTCACCGACAGAACCAGCAATCGCGATGACTGTTGCTTGAGGATTAACCGCTTTGGTCGCTTTAGCAACGCCAATTGGTGTCTTGCCAAATTTGGTTTGAAAGTCAATTTGACCTTCACCAGTCACTACCACATCAGCATCTTTTACCTTATCTTTTAAATCTGTATAGTCGACTACTATGTCAACTCCTGAGCGCATTTCCGAATGTGTGAAGGCTAATAGTCCAGCTCCCAATCCACCTGCGGCACCAGCTCCAGGGACTTGTTTTAAATCTTTTCCAAGATCCCTCTTTAAAATATCAGCATAATGAGACAAAGCTTTATCTAAGAATTCGACCATCTCTTCATTAGCACCTTTTTGCGGACCGAATACATGACTGGCACCATTAGGACCAGTTAGTGGATTTGTCACATCCGAAGCGATAATAACTTTCACATCAGCTAATTCCGGCAACATAGCCGATGCATCGATCTTGTCTAATTTTTCCAACATGGCCCCACCATATTGAAGTTCTTGACCTTTTTCATCTAATAAGTGAGCTCCTAACGCTTGAGCCATACCAGCACCACCGTCATTAGTTGCTGATCCACCAATTCCGATGATAATTGTTTTAGCACCTTTTTGGATAGCCGATTTAATCAACTCACCCGTTCCAAAAGTTGTTGTAATATAAGGATTTTGCGTAAATTGATTAATATATTGGATTCCACTAGCCTCTGCCATTTCGATCACGGCTACTTTGCCGTCAGCAATCAAGCCATAATGAGCTTCCGTTTTACGGCCTAAAGGATTAATTACCTCTTCCGTAATGATTTGTCCGTTTTTATCATCTACTAAAGATTGAACGGTTCCCTCGCCACCATCGGCCATTGGCACATCAATAAAATCTGCTTCCGGATAAACTTTAGCAAATCCTTTGTGCATCGCCGTAGCGACCTCTTTAGCTGTTAATGAATTTTTATATGAATCTGGAGCCAAAACTATTTTCATCATAATCCACCTCTAGAACAAATTTCCATACATTAATGTTGCTACAATCGTCATTGAAAGTCCAACTAGCATTTCCCACAAAACAACACTCATTCTTTCCTTAAAGTGCATATCAACAGCTTTGGCCGTTACGTGGAAATAGTTACCATGTGGCAATTGGTCGATGACAGTTGCTCCAGTATGAACCATCGCTGCAGCACCTGTACCAGAAATACCGAAGGACATGATTGATTTGCTGAATGAGTTTGATGCCAAGATAACACCAGTAGAAGTTGATGCTGTTGCTGCAGCCATTAAAATACCAGCAATTGGAGCTAAGAAGGTTCCGGAGATTCCCGAAACTTTGACTATCTCAACTACTTTTTGTGGTAAATCAGATGCTGAAACTAAGCCAGCGATCGCACCAGCGCCAATTAAAATCAACACTACGTCAGTCATTCGTGCCAATCCACCTGACATATATTTCAAAAACTTTTTACGTTGTCCCATTGCTAAAGTTCCAACCAGTCCGGCAATTGGTAAAATATACATTGCATCTAAATTAAATGTGGCTAACGCCTTAATTCCCAAAATATCGCCTACAGGTGTAATCAAAAGTAAAATAACAGCCACTAATGGCGTCACAATTGCAGCCCTCAGACTTGGTAAATCCTTATCCTCTTTAGTCTCAAACTTATGATCTGCCGAAACAAAAGTTCCTTTATTCTTGATCAATGTTGCTAAAAGTACCGTTACGATCAAACCAACAATTGCTGGCACAAAGTCTGCAATCATAACTTGTGAAAGCTCAACATTAAAACTTTTGGCAGCTGCAATCGTATTAGGATTAGGTGAGATGATATTTCCAGCTTTACCCCCACCAGAAAGAGCTACTAATAATGAAAGTTTACTGTAATGCATCTTTTGACCAACTTCTAAAGCAATCGGTGCCACAATCAAAACGGCCACAGGAATAAAGATTCCTACACCAGTTAAGACCATTGTCGATAAAGCCAAAGCTAAAATAGCTAATTTATCGCTGAAATGATTGACGATATTAGATGCGATCACATTAGCTGCACCTGATTCCATCATTACTCCAGCTAAAACTCCGGCCGCAATAACACGGATAATTGTCCCCATAACGCCAGAACTACCTTTGACAATTACATCGGTTGTCTGTGAAAGATTCATTCCTCCAATTAAGCAACCAACAATTGCTCCCAAAATCAATGCATAAATAGGATTAACTCTGAACAAAATCAATCCAATTGCTAAAAGCAAACCTAACAAGGCTGCCCACCAAGCAATAACCATTTTTAATATCCTCCTCAAAAACACGGTAATTGTTAAATATTGAACAATTATTAACTTTTGTATAATACCTTGATAGATTTACTAAATCAATGTACATATGCACAAAAATAATTGGATAATATATTAAAAAATAATGTATTTTCTTGATAAATCAATGTTTTTAAAATTTAAAATAATGTAAAATATTTATATGCACAAATATCAGATTTAAGCTTCTAGGCAACTTTGCTTAATCTTTAACAAGGATAAAATTATGAAATTAGACCCCAAATTAGCACAATCCATTGTTGATCGGATGATGGAAAGTATTCCGTACAATATTAATATGATGAATGAAAAAGGTTATATTATCGCTAGTGGTAATAAGGACCGTATCAATACTCTACACATTGGTGCCATTGAAACTATTGAAAGTGGTAAAACCAAGCCTATGATTGAATCCTTTGGTAAATTCGGACAGCCTGGTGTGAACATCCCTGTCGAATTTCAAGGCAAAACAATTGGCGTTATCGGTATCACTGGTGATCCTGAGAAAGTTACCCCATTAGCTTCACTACTGAAGGTATCAACTGAATTACTAATTACTCAGATCAATAGTTCTAAGGCTGAAAATCAACGTAAAGAATCATTAAATCATTTTCTTTATCAATGGACGACAATCGACAATATCTCTGAAAACGTAGAATTGAAGTCCCGAGCTCAAGCTTTGAATATCAATCTAGAATTAAAGCGCTATGCCGTTATCCTCGAAACAGATAATCAACCCACAATTCTTGAAGGTGACTTCTATTTCAGTAAAACACCGCATCAACAATTGATTATCACCCGTAACACCGACAATTTAGAAAAATATCTAAAATTTAGTCAACTCAACCAAATCATGATTGGTATCAGTAATCAGAGTACCAATTTGAAAAAAGCTGTTCAACAAGCGATTGATACTATTAAAGTCGTTTATGAATTGCAACTAACTGATATCTACTACTATTACCAAATCAGTTTTCTCAATAAATTACTCCAAAGCCAACTCTATTCAGACAAAATCATTAATACTTTCAAGAATTTACTTAAAACAAGAGCTGGTACTGAATTAATTGACACTCTCGATTGTTACTTCAAATCAAATGGTAATGTGACCGACACTTCAACTAGATTGAATGTTCATCGGAACACGACTAATTATCGATTAAACAAAATTTCTGACTATTTCAATCTTGATTTGCACGATATTACTGACATGCTTGAACTGTATACCAACTATTTACATTTCAAGAAATATCTTTATGAACATTGAATTTTTTTAGAATTATGTTTACCATTTTCATAAATACTAATAATTGATATTGAGAGGCCTAATAATGGTATTAATGAATCTTAGTTATCGTACAAACTACTTACATACATACTTCAAAACTTCTGTTGTTATTCCTGATACTGATGAAACAGATTACACGGCAGTTTGGTTACTGCATGGCTACACAGGTGATAGTACTGCTTGGAGTAAACATGTTTACATTGAGGAAATTGCTCGTAAATACAATATGGCTATCATCATGCCCGATGGCTTGAATTCTTTTTACTCTGATTCTAAATTCATTTCCTACTATTCTTTCTTTATGGATGAACTTATGCCTAAAATGCAAAAACTACTACCTATTTCTAAAGATCCATCTAAAAATTACATTGTTGGTTCAAGTATGGGGGGTTATGGTGCCTTGAAATTTGCTTTTAAAAATCCAGATAAATTTGGTAAAGTGGCTGCTCTATCACCTATTACCGACATTGAGCACTTCCGAGATAATCCTAAATGTCCTATGACAAAAGATACTTTCAATGCCATTTTTGATAGTCCTGAAAAAATTGCTAAGAATCAATTAATTAATATTTATAATAATCGTCAACCCAAATTACCTATTTTGACTCTCTGTGGTGATACTGACTTTATGCATGAAGACAATGTCATGTTCAAAAACTTCCTATCTATTCACGCCAAAGGTCATTATACTTGGATACCAGTTGAGGGTGATCACTCTTGGAAAGTTTGGAGCAATAATATTCAAAATATTTTTGATTGGTTATCATAATTCTATAAAAAAGAGGCCTTTGTCATGTCAAAAAAATATCTCACCTTCGACTGTTATGGCACTTTACTAAATGAAAACAACACTTACGATGAAATCGAAAAATTAGCTCGTAAAATTGGAGTTGATTCAACACTTGCTCGCCAACGTTTTCAAAATTATCAGGATGATCGTAATAATATGCACCCCTATTTAGATTACGATTTACTTACTCGAAATAATCTAATTCATTTAGATTACCAATTTGGTTTAGAACATCAATTTGAAAAGTACTTCGTTGATGTTTTAATTGCTCATCAGAACTTAAAACCATTTCCAGAAGTAATTAATACGTTGCAGACACTTATTGACCGTAATTATCAACTCATCCTTATGTCAAATTCTTCATGGGATATCATCGATAAAAACGTTCAAAGTCTCAAAGTTCCATTCGATGTTTGGACTGCTGAAGATGTTCATGCCTACAAGCCTGATTTACGTTTCTTTAAAACTGTTGAAAAAGAATATGGTTTTACAGCTCAAAATCACTGGCACATTGCCGAAGGTTACGACAGCGACATTATCTCCGCTGATAAAATGAATTGGCCTTCCATCTGGATTAATCGTCCACAGATTGAAACGCCATCGCCTATTTTGCCAACACATATGGTTTCTGATTTAACAGCAACATTAAATTTCTTAAAATAATTGATAACAAAATACCAACCAATTTATCCCAATATTGGTTGGTATTTTTATATAAAACGTAAACACTGTTTTATAATTAAGATAATAATAACTATTAGAAGGCGAGGCTTATTCATGAAATACATTACATTTAATCATCAAAACACTTCTGCTATCGGTATTGGCACTTGGCATCTTGGTGAAGGTAATCAGGCTCAAACTGAAGCAGAAATGCAAGCCATCAGATACGGTTTAGATCATGGTATTAACTTAATTGATACCGCCGAAATGTATGGTGAAGGCCTATCTGAATCCTTAGTTGGCAACGTCATGAAAGATTATCATCGCGAAGATCTACAACTGATTTCTAAATTCTATCCTTTCCATGCTACACCAGAATTAATTAAAACAAGTCTCAAGGCGAGTCTTAAACGGCTACAAACTGATTACTTAGATCTCTACCTGCTTCATTGGCGTGGTGACACTCCACTTTCTGAAACAATTTTTGGCTTAGAACAAATGGTTCAGACCGGTCTCATTAAAAATTGGGGTGTTTCCAACTTTGATTTGGCTGATTTAAAAGAACTTTCTAATTTAGAAAATGGTCAAAACTGCCGTATTAATGAAGACCTCTACAACATTGGCAGTCGCGGAATTGAATATTCAATTCTACCTTGGCAAAAACAGCATGACATGTCCTTTGTCGGATATTCACCATTTGGCTCTGACGGTAGCGAATACTTAAACATTAAACCAGTTATCAAAGAAATGGCTCAAGCTAAAAATATTTCTGTTCACCAATTACTTTTGGCTTGGGTTATTCGAAATCATGACCTGCTTAGCATTCCTAAAACTGGTTCAGTCACACACATGCAAAGTAATCTAGCTGCGATAGATGTTCAATTCACAGAAGATGAACTAAGACTTTTAGACAAATATTATCCTAAACCTACTCAAGAACCATCGCTTGAAACTATTTAAATCCTTAACGTGAGAAAATCATCTTCTCACGTTATTTTTTATTTCTAGCTCTAAATTTGCTACTTCTACAACATCAACGGCACACTCAGAACCTTTATTCCCAGCTTTACCTCCAGCTCGGTTCAGTGCTTGAACCATATTTTCAGTGGTCAAAATACCGTACATTACTGGTACTGAACCATTTAGGGAAACCTGACTGACACCTGCAGCCGATTCAGCACAAACATAATCAAAGTGTGCCGTTTCGCCCTTCACAACTGCTCCTAAAGCAATGATTCCATCAAACCGACCACTTTCAGATAATAACTTAACAATTCGAGGAATTTCCATTGCTCCAGGAACTTTGACTACGGTAATATTCTGTTTAGCAACATTCAGTTGCCATAATTTTTCCTGAGCTCCTTTTAATAACTTACCTGTCACAATCTCATTGAATTTGGCAACCACGATAGCTATCTTTAGCTTCTCGCCATTTAATTGTCCTGTAATTTCTGGCATTTTATTTAACCTCACTTAACAAATGATGAAATTTTTGTTTCTTAGTTTCTAGATAATGTTGATCATGAACATTAGGTTTCATTTCCAATGGCACACGATTAACGTCAATTCCCATTTGTTGTAGTTGTTCAATTTTATCGGGATTATTAGTTAACAGTGAAACGGACTTAATTTTCAACTTTTCCAACACAGCTGCTGCAATCCGATAATTTCGTTGATCAGCTGGAAAACCTAATTTTTCATTGGCCTCAATTGTATCTAAACCTTGATCCTGAAGTTGATAAGCTCGTAATTTATTTATTAACCCGATTCCTCGGCCCTCTTGATTCAAATAAATCAGTGCTCCAGAACCGTTATCCTCAATTTTTTGCAAAACATCTGCTAACTGTTCACCACAATCACAGCGTTCTGAACCTAAGACATCGCCAGTGAAACACTCTGAATGAATTCGCATCAAAACAGACTTCTGCTGTGTAATTTGACCTTTATAAATTACTAATACTGGTTCATCTTTGAAAGTAAATGACTTCAAACGAAAATGACCATACTTAGTTGGTAAATCAACATCTGAAACTTCAGTCAAAACATTGTCATCACATGCAAAACGATAATTAACAATATCCGTAATCGTAATTAGAGACATCTCATGCTCTTGGGCAAAGGCCTTTAATTCTGGTCTACGAGCCATTTTGCCGTCTTCCTTAACAACTTCACAGATATAAGCAACTGGCGACACTTGAGCTAATTTAGCCAAATCCATTGCCGCTTCAGTATGTCCATCACGTTCTAATACACCATTGTCTTTCGCAATTAAGGGGAAAATATGCCCTGGATGATAGAAATTTTCAGGATCATTGGAAGTCGCCAACTCTTTAAGGGTCTTCGCACGATCAAAAGCTGAAATACCAGTCGTCGTTGTTTTGGCATCTGTACTGATTGTAAAAGCTGTATTAAAAGCATCATGCGAATTCGTCATCAAATGTAGACCTAACTTTTTGGCACGATCAGCACTCATTGGCGCGCACAGCAAACCTCTAGCATGTTTAATCATAAAATTAACTGTTTCAGGAGTTACAAAATCGGCTAAACCGATCATATCACCCTCGGCTTCACGTTCTGTTGAATCAGCTACAATAATCAATTTGCCTTGCTTTAACTCCTCAATAGCATGTTCTACTTTTTGAATAGTTGCTTTAATTGTCATTTTGATCCCCCCGTTGAAATGCTTGATTAATGTATTTTCCTAAAATATCCGTTTCCAAATTGACCGTTTGTCCAATGCTTAAAGCACCTAGGACAGTTTCTTTACTGGTATAAGGAATAATACCGACTTGGAAATCTTGTTCAGTTACTTTTATCAAAGTCAGACTGACACCGTTGATGGCTATTGAACCCTTCTCAATTAAATCTGGTAGGTATTCTGGTGCGATCGAAAAAGTCAGTAAAGTTGAATTTCCAGCGATTTCTTTCTGAATTAATTTACCGGTTGTATCAACATGTCCTAAAACAAAATGACCACCCATTTCGTCAGTAGGCTTCAATGCTGGCTCCAAATTGACCTTCTCATCAGGAGTGAAGTCTGCAATATTGGTTCTTTTAACCGTCTCTGGCATAACTTCAACTTGAAATTGCTGTACTTCTCGATTCGTAACCGTTAAGCAGATACCGTCTATCGAAATACTGTCTCCCAAATGAACTGAATCCAAGTGATGCCCAATTGTCAAAATAAAGTTATTCTTAGATTCCTTTATCGCTATCACTCGACCAATATCTTTTACTATGCCTGTAAACATCAACCTATCCTCCACGTTGTTATTTTTAGATTTGAATCCAATTTTTCCACGTCTAAATCACTAAATTGCATGGAGGGTATTTTTTTATCCCATATAGCTGGTAATCCACGACCAAAGACCTTATTAGCCAAATAAACTACAACTTTATCCACCAGACCTTGCTCTACAAAATCAGCCTGAAGATGACTACCACCCTCAATCAATACTGACTCCAAACCCTTCTTAGCAAACAGCTTGATAACTTTCTGTGGATTCCATTCGCCAACAAATATCTGCACGTTCTTAGGCAGTTTGTGCTGATTTTTAGTTGCACTGAAAAGCCAAATTGGTTCCTGAGATTGAAATAGGTGACTATTTAAATCAACTATATTGATATCTCGTACCATCACTGCTCGAATCGGGGGAAACATTAAGTTTTGACTACGAACGGTTAGTCTTGGATTGTCAATTTTTAACGTATTTTCACCAATTAAAATTACTTGATTCTGGCTACGTAATTGCTGAGAGTCTTCATATGCTTTTTGATTAGAAATCAAAGATCTAACTTTTTTATCTTGATTAATTTTTCCATCCAAGGTCATCGCATACTTTACTGTAATCAGTGGTCGTTTATTTTTGTAAAAAAAATTGTAAGCAGTATTCAAATTTGTCGAAGCTTCAAGATTTTCAACTATAACATCGTGATCCCGCAAGTATTTGATTCCTCTTCCACTGACAATCGGATTAGGATCAACTTGACCAATCACCACTTTTTTAATTCCCATTTCTACAATTTTTTGAACGCAAGGTGGCGTCTTACCAAAATGTGAACATGGCTCCAAAGTAACGTATAATGTTGCTCCCCTAGCCTTAGTTATATCGTTCAATTTTTTTAAAGCATTAACTTCAGCGTGAGCCTCACCAAAAGTCTCATGATGTCCTTGACTCAATACTTGGTTATTCTTGACTAAGACAGCACCAACTTGTGGATTTGTCCACGTGTTTTGTCCCTTTCTAGCTTCTAAAAAAGCCAATTTCATAAAATCTTTCAATTCTTATTCACCCCACAAAAAAAGCCCTGCAATTATGTTTGCAGGGCTTTCAAGATAAGCTAAATAAGACCTCATACGAGAGCAGTCCAAAAAAGACTTATCAATAGCATGAAATATTATTTTCTTCTACCATCCTGACTTTACAGTCGGTTCTAGACTTTCACTAGATCCACCGCTTACGCGGGTCACGGACTTCAATTTCTAAGAATTGTTACCGTCGGTCGGGAATTACACCCTGCCCCGAAGAAATCTATTCAGTTTTCAAAAATGATAATACTATAAAAAAATTATTTTGACAAATATAGTTTTATTATATTTTATTTAATAAATTAAAAAGTAGAATTATCAGGATTGATTAATTCAAAGTCGACAATTCCACCAGTTTTATTTATATTCAATTATTTTTATTTAAATCGAACCACTTTCCATCCTATTTGGATTACCAATGCGGGAAATGAAATCACTAAATAAGGCCAATTCTTGTGAATCATGACGCCACAAATTTTCCGGATGCCACTGGACTGCCTGGATACTGGCATCATCATTTTCAATAGCTTCAATTACTCCATCAGAAGCCGTCGCTACAACCTTTAAAAAATCAGGTACTTCCTTAATAGCTTGGTGATGTCGAGAATTGACAAAGACATTATCACCAATAGTTTTATACAGTTTAGAGTTATAGTCTACTCTTACAAAATGAGTGGGTTGATCTCCGGGAGCTTGTTGCTTGTGTTTAATTAATTTGCCTGAGTACTGAGTTCCTAAATCTTGATAAATCGTTCCACCTAATGCTACATCGATCATTTGCGCACCACGACAGATTCCAAAAATAGGAATTTTTTTAGCGACAGCAGTCCTAATCATCGCAATTTCGAAACGATCACGATTGCGATTAGTCACGCCTAACTTAGGAATAGGTTCTTCTCCCATGAAACTAGGGTCAATATCTGGTCCACCGGAGAAAATAATTCCATCCATTCTCTCAATTAATTGATTTACTTTATCGACTGGTAGAATCGGCAATCCTACAGGAATACCACCTGCCATTAACACCCCATCAACAATTGGTCGTGGTACGAAGTCCATCAATTTTTGGTTTATTACGTCAGTCGCCCCTAAATAAACATCTGCAGTAATACCAATTAATTTGCCCATAGAGTTGAACCCCCTTTTTATAATTTTAATTGTAAGATTAGCACTCTAAATTAATCTGTCAAATATTTTATTAATAATATTAAATAAATACTAATAAAAGTCTAATATTTTCACTTATTATTTAGTATAATAAAGCTGATTCATACAATCAACATTAAAGGGTCTCTAATTTTATAGACATTTTGGACAGGACTAATATTCTTTTCTAATGAAATTTAATAAAGAACAAAAAACGAAAATTTCAATAACAAGTTAGCCACTTGGACAAAATAAATTGAATCCAAGTGATATCAGTATTTGAAGTTTATAAATATGTCTTTAAGCGCCACAGGAACTAGCAAAGAGTTCTTGTGGCGTTTTATAGTTCAATAACTTTCTAGGCATATTGTTGAGCTTAAATTCTATGTCTCTTATTACTTTTGGGCTGACTGTATCCAGTGACAGCCCTTTGGGCAAGTCACGACGTATCATTCGATTATGTACTTCATTTGTTCCACGTTCACAAGATGTATATGGGTGTGTGAAGTAAACATCCGCAACGCCAGCCATATCAGATGATAGATTAGAGAACTCAGGGCCATTGTCTGCAGTGATTGAATTGATAAGATCACCATAGTTCTTTATGATCTCTTTCATAGCATAATCTACAGAGTCGGCATCTCTACCGTCAATAAGTCTCATTATTTCAAAGCGTGTCTTACGCTCTATGAGCGTTAAGACGACACTCTCATGGCCATTTCTTTTGCCCACAATCGTGTCTATCTCAAAGTCCCCAAAGGATTCTCTGCTATCAACACTTTTAGGGCGTTTCTCAATACTACGACCAAGTAGACGCTTATGCTTTTTTGAAGTATGTTGCTTAGTCGGTCTAGTTGACTTTTCTACCAGATCAATATTCCGGATTTCAAGTCGTTGTTCATCAATATATTTGTAAAGTGTAGTAGTACAAACCATTTCATCTACTAAGAATAATTCTTCGTTCTTAGCTCGTCCAACGGCCGTATCAGGTGACCATCCATTATCTATGAACTGGCTTACAAAGAAGCCTAAAAAGGCTGTGACTTGGTCGAATTTAGAAGGACGATGGCAAAGCTTACGGTTCTTTACATACTTTTGATGTGCAGTGTCAGGAAAGTAGCAATTCAAGTGTTGAACTTTACCATTAACTTTCTTGATCTGCTCAACAGTACCTCTGTTAATTTCATTATTAATAGTCTGAGGTGAAACGCCGATAGCTTTAGCTATCTGGCGATTCGAGTAGCCAATTGAATGAAAGGAAGCAATCTTTCCACGTTCAATTTCAGTTAAATGATGTCCTTTAGGACGATTTATGATATTCTGTTCTAGCACCAAGACGAAAAACCTCTTTCATTGTTTGTGTGAGAACTCCAATGATACCTGATTTTTACGTCTTGGTGTTTTTATTTTGTCATTTTTCTAAAGTGGCTAACTTGATTATAAAATTCGCCAAAGAACAAAAAATCCAACAATCAAATATTAAATTGTTGGACTCTTATCAATCTATTTTATTTTTAATGGTTCTAAATTGGTTTCAATTGTGGCTAATGGTGACTCAACTTCAGCCAATGTAGCAGCTGTATAAGCTCCTTCTACTAGGGCAACATCGTATTTATGAATCTTCTTATCAGTCATTTCCATCAGCATTTCGAGATTCATTTTCGAACTTCCTAAATCATAAAAAGCTAATATCTCATCGCCAGTATTATCATCTACCGCCTTTTGAATTTTCTCTAACGATGAACCAATTTCATTATCGTCAGTTCCTCCAGCTGTAGTAATTGACAGGTCTGGTGCGGCTTGAGAAATTAATTTTTTTACACCCTCAGCAATTTCAAATGAATGCGACACGATCACTATTCCGTATTTCATTTTTATTCTCCTAACACTTCGAGTAAGGCTTCAAACAGATAAGCACTTGATTGTGAACCAGGATCCAAATGACCTTTAGATTTTTCTTCCAGGTAACTAGCACGACCTTTAGTTGCAACCATATCCTTTGTAGCATTTAAGGCATCCTCTACTACGTTCTTAGAAAAATCATCAGATTTCAATGATTCTGCAACTGGTTGCCAAACATCGATCATGGTTTTCATACCAACATCAGATTGTCCACGGCGTTTCAACCCATCGCACCCTACTTGAACTAACTTAGCCAAATCAGTTGTTTCTTTAGCTTGCTTCGACATATCTAAGAAAGCCGTCCCATACAAAGGACCAGAAGCTCCACCAACTTTTTGAATCATTGCAAATGCAACTGTCTTGTATAGTTCAGCTAAATCAGCTGGTTCTTTCTTAGAAAGCGCGTCAGTAACTGCCGCCATGCCTCGAGCCATATTACTACCATGATCCCCATCACCAATAGCCGTATCGAGCTCATTTAGTTCAGACGTATTAGCCTCAACTTTTTTTACAAATAATTCTATCCATTTTTTTGTATCTGCCAAATTTAATTCCATTAGTTTGCTCCCTTTCTACCAACCAATTGTTGCTACAGGTTCCTTCAACATTTTGATCCAATCATCGTCAGCTTTCATTATCGTCAACGAAATACCTTGCATATCCAAAGATGTCACTTGATTACCAACTTTGCTGAAACCAACAGAAATATTATCAGCTGCCAGTTCGTTTAAAACATCATTAGCAAAAATATATTGTTCCATCAAAGGTGTAGCACCCATACCATTAATTAATACTGCAAAATTACCTGTTTGGTCAGGAAACTCACCCATAATCTTTTTAATCAATTCATGAGCCAGTTCCTTTGATGGTTGGATCTTCTCAACTGAATAGCCACGTTCATTATGGATACCAATACCATATTCAATTTCATCATCACCCAATTCAAAGCCTGGATGACCAACAGCAGGAACAGTAGCGGCATGTAGAGCGATTCCGACCGTTTTAGTACTATCAATTACTTTTTGACCCAAAGCAGCCAGATCATCCAGATTCATGCCCAAACGAGCAGCAGCACCAACGATTTTTTCAACTAGGACCGTTCCTGCTACTCCACGTTTACCTTGAGTGAATTCACTATTTTCTACAGAAATATCGTCATCCACAACGATTGATTTAATTTTGATATCATCAGCTTCAGCCATTTCTTTAGCCATATCAAAGTTCATAACATCACCGGAATAATTCTTTACGATCAACAAAACACCCAAACCATGATCAACGGCTTTAATAGCCTCATAGATCTGATCAGGAGTTGGTGAAGTAAAGACCTCACCAGCAACGGCGGCACTCAGCATCCCATCACCAACATATCCAGCATGTAAAGGTTCGTGACCACTACCACCACCGGATACAACACCGACTTGTTTTTCTTCAGCAAATTTGGAATCATTTCTCACAACCGCAGTTGTACCATCAATCTGTTTCACTAAATCACTATTAGCTTTTACAAGTCCTGAGATCATTTCAGGAACAATATCCTCAGTTTTATTAATGATTTTTTTCATAAATTGCCTCCCGTTAGCGTTTTCAATACTTCTTCATTATATTACTTTTCCGTAAATTCTGGCAAAAACAAAGAAGACTGGAAAGTAATCCAGATCGATTCTTACTCCAGACTAAATAATTTTTCAATTAGTTTTCTTGTGGTAAGTATCTTTAATACGCAATTTTGTAAAATAAAAACGACCTCTATTAAGAGATTCAAGTAAAGGATCTATCTTGAATACTTAATGAAAGCCGTTCTTTTGCTTTAGAGTTTCTATATTCGTAGATTAAAAATACTAAAACGCCGGATTCCTACAAAGCAAACTTTTCAATAGCTAAACCAACACCATCGTGATTATTGTCAGCAGTTACATAATCGCTAGCGGCCTTGGCACCATTAGTAGCATTTTCCATTGCAATTCCCTTACCAGCTACTTTTAGCATAGGGATATCATTATCACGATCTCCCATAGCCATAACCTGACTTAAATCAATCTTCAATTGAGCAGCCAACTGTTTAACGGCCTCACCTTTATTGACATCCTGGGGAAAGATCTCTAAGAAACCAACACCTGTTCGTACAACAAAATAGTCTTGGTCAAAATGTTGATGAACCATTTCTGAAATTTCATCCAATTGTTGCTCAGGTCCATTGATAATTGCCTTAACAATTTCAAAATCATCTGGTAATTCTTCTGGTTCACGAATATAGAGACCATTATCATTTTCAAAAGCTTGCGTAATAGTATATTTGTCAATCTTTTCCACATGACTAGTATAGGTATTACCCTTATCATCGACCACATTGTAATGCAATTGGTTCCTTTTAATGAAGTCAACAAATTCACGATAAAATTGGTTATTCATCGTTCTCGAAAAGATAACTTTTCCGGCCATATTTTCAATCATGCCACCACCATTAGTAATCATGTACTGATTTTCACCACTAATTCCTAATGTTTTAGCATAGCCTGTAATCGCATTATGCGTTCTGCCAGAACATAAGACAACTTTGATTCCTTGCTCTAAAGCTTGTTTAATTATTTTTTGATTCTTAGCAGATATTGTTTTTTCAGTAGTTAATAATGTATCATCCATATCCAAAGCAATCAGTTTATAATTCATCAAAAGCCTCCTCATTTTAAAACATATTTCTCAATTGCTTGACCAACACCACTATGATTATCATCGGCTGTAACCTCATCACTAATGATTTTTACATTTTCTGGTGAATTGCCCATAGCAACTCCTAGCCCTGCAAATTTGATCATTGGAATATCATTGTCTAGATCTCCAATGGCCACAACTTGTTCTGGCTTTATTTTTAGATGTTTAGCAAGTTTTTCCAAAGCTTTACCTTTATTGACCTCTTTAGGGAAAATTTCAATATCACGTTTACTTGTGACGACGACAAAAAATTTAGCATCGTATTTTTGATGAAGTTTTTCCGCTGTTTCTTCTAAATTGCGCTTATGAGTATGAATCATAAATTTAGCGATTGCCAAATTTGTGTTTAGCATACGTTTCTCCATCCACTCTTGATAAGAATCATAACTATTGCCTTCAATATCAATCAATACATAATTAATTTTCTCGGACTTTAAATCACGAGCAATATTTTCACAAGTATTATTTTCCATTACTTTTTTATAAATAATTTTTTTGTCTAAACTCTCAATAATGTTCCCACCAGAGTTAATCATGTATTGATCAGCTCCGGAAATGCCTAGTTCTTTATAGGCGTACGCAATGCCATCATATGCTCTTCCGGAATTAAGAACTATCTTCACTCCTTGGGCCATGGCCTTTGAAATGGCCTCTTTATTTTGTTCTGTAATTTCCTTTTTACTGTTTAATAATGTACCATCCATATCAAGTGCAATTAATTTATAGTCCATGATGTTCTCCTTGCAATAATATCTATTTATCATTGTAACCCTTTACAGGAATAAAATGATTCAAAAAAGCAGATACTTATTTAGAGAAAAGTTACTAACTCTAATAAATATCTGCTTTTTATCATTGTTCATCAACTAACTCACTAATAAAACAATCATAATAAATTTGCATCATCATCAACCAATCACTATATTTCAACCATTCGTCACCTTTATGAGCAATTCCCTTTTGACCAGGAAAAGACGGTCCAAAAGCAATAATATTAGGCATCTCTCGTGCATAAGTTGCTCCAGTAGTTGTTACCGGCTCCCCATTTAATCCAGTGTCTTCCTCATAAATTTTTGAGAACTTTTGCATATAAGATAAATCTTTATCCTTTACAGTAGATGGAAAACTACGATTAATTCTTAATTCCATCCTTTTCAAAAATTGACTTTTAAGTTGTCTCAAAATCATATCTTCAGAAATAGTCACCGGATAACGCATTGAAATACTAAAATTCAATTCATCAATGCCTTTTTCTAAATCATAAAATGATAATTGAAGTTCACCTGAATCTTCATCTTGATAATCTAATCCTAAATTTTTACCATTATATTGATTGGCTATTTTCCGATTGAGCCATTGGAATAATTTACCTGTTTGTCCAGTTAAGTCTTGATTATCCTCAACTAATTCTGGCAAAACGTTTTTAGCCATGTCTGGAGCATTGCTGGGTGCTTTCTTACCATGGTATTCAGTCTTTTTACCGTTAACAGTAATGGCTGCATAATCTGGTAAAAAACTATGATCGAATACTCCTTTGAGTGAATCAATTTGTTCCAATGACCCATCTGTAATTGGCAAAGTAACAGTTAAATCAACGATCCCTCTTTCTCCATAGACAATGGGAAATTTACAATCAGGTGTAAACCCGGCATATGGTGGTTTTTGTTCTTTTAAAAAATAGGGAATATCACGGCTTCCCATTTCTTCATCAGTTCCAAACATAATCCGAATTCGTTTATTTAAAGGAATTCGTTGTTTTTTAATTAAATATAGTGCAAATAGTGTTGATAGTAATGGTCCCTTATTATCTAGCACTCCACGACCATAGAAATATCCCTCTCTTAAGGTTAGGTCAAAAGGTGGATAATTCCAGTCATCCACAACATCAACTACATCAAGATGACCCAGAACTCCGAAATAATCCTCAGTCTCTGGCCCGTATTCAGCCCAACCTACACAATTACCAGCTTGACCAGTTCTAAAGCCTAACTTTTTGGACAAATTCAATATATATTCTAAAGCACGTTTGGGTCCTATTCCAAATGGAGCCTGATAAGTTTTATGACCATTAACACTAGGAATTCTAATCAGATCCGTGAAATAAGTTAGAAATTCATCTTTGGATTCATCAAATAATTTTTGAAAGTCTGTTCTAATCTCTTTCAATTTTATTCTCCTTAAATATTACTAAAATCAATATCCACATCCTCTGCCTCTTCAGCAACTGCTTCTTCATTCAAATACTGTTTATCTAGCATCTTAACAAATGGATAGTAAATTAGAACTCCAAGTACTAATTCAAACAGCTGTAATACAGAAGCCAACCAACTTCCCGTCGAAAGCCATCCGGAAATCAATGGTGGAGTTGTCCATGGCAACATAACCCCGTTAGTATAAGGAATCCAATGTAAACTAAAAACAATCCCCGAAATTAAAGTATTCACAACTGGCACAATAATAAATGGGATAGCAATAATAGGATTTAAAACAACTGGTAGACCAAAGATCAAAGGTTCATTAATACCAAATATTCCTGGAACAATGGCTAATTTACCCAGTTCTTTAATACGCTTTGATCTACAAACGAATAACATTACGATCAGAAGTGACAGCGTACTACCGCCACCACCGTATGTTGTAAAAATATCAATAAATTGTTGTGTATAAATGTGAGGTAAAGCATGTCCACTTTGGAAAGCTTTAAGATTATCTTGAGTCAAAACAAAGAAAATCGGCGACCAAACACTATTTGTAATAGTTGGTCCATTGATACCAAAACACCAAAGTAACGAGGCTAAGAAATTGTAAAGCAATACTGATGGTAATGAATTACCAACGTTCTTTAATGGTGCTTGTAACATTGTATAAATGAAATTATAAGCCGTACCAAAATCAGTTAAACTAAAAATAATTCTAACTAAAAAGAATGCCAAAATTACAAAACCACTTGGTAGCAAAGCATCAAAAGATTCACTTACTGCTGGTGGAACACCATCAGGCATTTTTATAGTCCAATTACGTTTAATAGCAAAGCGGAACAATTCAACACTGACTAAGGCTGTAAATAATCCTAAAAAAATACCATTAGGCCCTAAATAAATTGTTTGGACAGCGCCAACCGTCTTTTTACCAACTTCAACTGTGGTTGGAGTCATAATCAAGAATGAAACAATTGCTACCGCACTGGCATGGACCGCACGTAGACCACGGTTTTTACCATATGCATAAGAAATACCAAAACATGCTAAAAGACCAGTAAAACTGAACACAGAGTCAGAAACAGCACTAAACCATTCTGTCCATTGAGGGCCAAGAATCCCTGTCCAAAAATCTGCCCAACCGGGAATTGGAAAATTTCCAATCAATAAGAAAATAGAAGTAACAATAATTAAAGGAGTAATAATTAGAAAACCATCACGTAAGGAACGTAAAACTACGTTGTTGGCTAACTTTGTCGCCACAGGCATTAATATTTGCTCAAATTTCTTTTGCATGAAGATCATTCCCTTCTAAAAACAATATTTATTCACAAATTCAGTTGTATCTTCTTTCTTCACTTTTTTAGCACACAATTCAATTCCTTTATCAATAGAATCTGATAAACCCGTGCCACCCTTTTTAGGCATTTTAACAATATTCAATTTGTCTTTATACTCAGAAATAATATCAGTATTTTTTTCTTGAGCTACCATTGCCACAACCGGAATTTCTGAGTTACTTTCTACTGCATATCCTACTTCACAAGCCATTTTTGCAAAGTCACTATAATCATAAGTTGGCCCAACCAATAAAATATCCGGCTGCATCTTTTGACACATACGAGTGATTTTACCTTGAACAACTTCCTTATTGGCTTCATAAAATTCTGTCCCACAGAAAAAAGTAGCCATAATTGAGGAATCCTTCTTTTTTAAAGTTTTATCAATCGTATCGGCTGCACCCATCGCCAATTTCTTACCACCTAATTCGGTATCGGCTTTTTCCTTACCACCTAGACCAGCTTGAATTTGGTCTAATAATATAATCACTTTCATTTTTCCAACCTCCTAACTAATGATGACGATACAAGATATTATGAAAACTATATTTATCAGATCGATAGTACGATTCGTCATGTAAAACTGGATATCCATCAGCTGAATATGACGTCGTATGAGCCAAAAAAGTTGGTTCTCCTGGTTTACTTTTCAAAAGTTCACTTACTTTTCCTTCAAGAATAACTGCCTCCAACTCTTGGCTGGCATAGGCAATCGAAATATTTTTTTCAATCATTTTAAATAATGACGTAGCTGCATTTTCCTTTGTTAAATCAGGTACAAAGCGTTTTTGTAAATATATTTCTTCATGCGTCAAAGGCTCGCCATTACCCAATCTTAATCGTTCCAATTTCCAAAGCGATTCATCGCCTCGTAACTGAAGTTGCTTTTTTATCAACGAAGGTACTTCTCGAGCTGTCTCCAAATTCAAAACAACTGTTTCTGGTTTTATATGCTGTCTTTTAGCTACTTCACTAAAACTATATAGTCCATTTAGTCCACTGGAAATTTTCTTAGTTTCGGGTGATAAAACAAAGGTTCCTCGATTGCGATCTTTTACAACTAAATCACGCCTTTGTAACTCTTCTATAGCTTTTCTAATCGTTAAACGTGAAGTTTCAAAACGAAACGACAATTCATTTTCTACTGGTAATTTTTGATGAATTCCAAATTCACCATTCTTGATATCCTGTTCCAACTTATCGGCTATCTCACTATATAAATACTTCATAAAAACTCCCTCTTAATCTATCGGAGCCTTGATCCTTTTTTCATAAGCATCCAACCACTCTTGAGTAATTGGATTGATCTTAGTCTTATTGCCATCCTCTGGATAAGCAATATAAATCTTAGGTTCCTTAGTCTCTGTTCCTACAGCAAAAGTGAATTCAACATTTGTTGCCACACCCCATTGACCTTCTTTATTGAGAGCAACCAATGAGAATTCACCTGCTTTGCCATAGCGTTTCTTTAATTTTTCAACGAACGGATAAACAGCTTGGTCACATGCTTCTTGTGGGTTTAATCCGGTTCCCATCAAACGAACAATTTCATAGCAGAGGCACCCTTTCATAATATCTTCTCCTAATCCAGTTGCAGCTGCACCACCAATCTCACTATCAGCATAAAATCCATCTCCCACCAGAGCTGAATCCCCAGTTCTACCAGGTTTCTTCATAAATAATCCTGATGTAGAAGTACCTACCGAAACTGATCCGTTCTGATCAAGACTTACCATCCCCACAGTATCGTGACCATCGTAAGGTGAAAGATTTTTTTCGGCTATCTCTCTCTTTCTCTTTTCCCAAATTTTTTTAGCACGATCGGTCAGCATATTTTTTCGCTCAAAGCCATTCTGTGATGCATATTGAGTAGCACCTGTTCCTACCATGACGCTATTAAAATGCTCATGACTTAATCTCTTGGCTACCGAAATTGGATTCTTAATATCACTGATTCCCATCACAGCTCCAACTTCAAAAGTATCACCATTCATAAAAGCAGAATCCATTTCTACCAAGCCATTAGCATTGGGCAATCCACCATAACCAACTGATTTAAAGAAAGGATAATTCTCTACTTCTTTAATAGCTTCTTCGACAGCATCCGAACTTTTTCCATTAGTCTTTAAAAGATCCATTCCTTTACACAAACCTTCATAAGCCATTCTCCAAGTACCAATCATTGCATAAGTCATTTTATCGCTCCTTTTTTGTAATCGATTTCATTTTTAGTGTAGTCATGATTGTATATACAATCAAGAAGTTTTTTTAGTAACTTTTGTAAAGAAATAATTACAATCAGTCTATTTAATTAAAATAAAATATTTTTATAAAAGAATTTCATATATTTTTAATAAATTCATTTTTTAAAAAACAAATTTATTAAATTCTAAATATCCTAATTTAAAAGCAACTACAACCTATTTCAAAATTATTTTTATATTAAAAAATAGTACGTTTCCTTTTTTTGGAAGCGTACTATTTTCTTATTTAAGAAAAACACGAACATTTTACTATTTATTTACACAATCATTCATGTTATTCTAAGGACAACAAATTTTAAGGAAGTGTTAGATTATCACCTATCAAATAGTTTTTGAAGGACCCATCGTTTCTTCGGCAACGTTTGACAAGGCGGATTTTACACCAAAAGTACTTATATGTGTAAACCAGTCAGGCATTATTGACCGTGTAATATCCGTTGAAGATTCTGATTATCAATCTGTCAAACAACTTGCTAAGCAACAAAAGATTCTTCATATCTTACCACCTGGTAATTATTTATTACCAGGATTTACTGATTTACATATTCACGCACCACAGTGGCCTCAAGCTGGTTTAGCTTTGGATCGACCACTTCAGGAATGGCTCAATACGTATACTTTTCCATTGGAAGCTAAGTTTAAGGACCTAGCTTATGCTGAAAAGGTTTACCAAAACCTCATTTCTGAACTTTTAGCAAATGGAACAACGACTGGTCTTTTCTTTGGCTCAGTTGATACCGATGCTAATTTAATCCTTGCAAAAATATGTGCTCGTCTAGGTCAAAGAGCCTTCATTGGCAAAGTTGCAATGGATAATCCAGAACAAACACCTGATTTTTATCGTGATAACTCTTCTCAGGAGGCTCTTAACGAAACTAAGCGTTTCATTGAAAAAGTTCTTCAACTTCAAAAGCAAACAAAAGCTGAAATAACTCCGGTTATCACACCTCGTTTCGTTCCTAGTTGTACCGACGATACTCTTAGCGGTCTAGGAAAATTAGCAGCTGAATACAATCTCCCTATTCAAACTCATTGTAGCGAAAGTATCTGGGAAGATCAGTATGCTATCAATCGTTTTCACAAAAGAGATGCTGAAGTACTTGATCAATTCGGCTTACTAACTGACAAAACAGTTTTAGCTCACGGTACTCAATTAAGTGACAGTGATCTCCAGCTACTTCACAATAAACAAACTGCTTTAGCTCACTGTCCAATTTCTAACGTCTACTTTGGTAACAATGTCATGCGTGTCAAAGTAGCCCACCAACAAAAAGTAAAAGTTGGTTTAGGAACTGATATCTCTGGAGGGTTCTCTCCAAGCCTTTATCGTAATATGCAACAAGCAATCATGTCATCTCAAACTTTACAGGATGAAACTAAACAAAATAGTCGTTTAACAGCTGCAAATGTTTTTTATTTAGCAACTGTTGGCGGTGCTTTAGCTCTTCATCTCAAAACTGGTCAAATTAAGGCTGGTTTCAAAGCTGATTTACAAATTGTTCAAGATCAATACTATGAACTATCATCCAATGAACCTCAACAAATCTTTGAAAGATTGATTTATCACACTAACAAAGAGAACATCAAACAGGTTTATGTATCTGGAAAATTAGTTCACGATAATCTAGGAGAAGAAAATGGAAAATAATAAAAGTAATTTATTAGTTGGACCAGACGATAAAATTGGTCTGGGAGAAGCCGGATTCTTAGGACTTCAACACGTCTTAGCAATGGATATTTACGTACCTCCTATCGTTCTTGCGGGAATGATGGCTATGGGCTTAGGAGATCAAATGGGACTCTTGCAGTCAACTTTCTTAGCTGCTGGTATTGGCACAATCTTACAAACCTTTTTCTTTATGAAAATGCCTGTTTCACAGGGTCCATCATTTGTTCCACTAGGTGCTGCAGCCGGAGTCGTTTTGGCCTCTGGAGGTCTTAAAGGAAACGGAATGGGAACCTTGATTGGTGCCTTGTTAATAGGTTCCATCATTTTAATCATCTTAGGTGCCACAGGTGTTTTCCAAAAAATCATTAATAAATTAGTACCTGCTATGGTTGGTGGTACCATCATCACCTGTGTTGGTCTTTCATTGATTCCTACAGCTTTAAACAGTAATATCTTCAATGCTCCTGGAAATATCGATAAGAATATTATTTTAGCTTCTATCACCGCTTTAACTTTAGTTATTTCTGTCGGAATCAGCTTGAAGTTTCCTAAGGTTCGTCGTTTCTTTAGAACTAGTTCAATTATTTTAGCACTAGGTGTTGGTACCTTGGTATCAAGCATGATGGGCATGTTCGATTGGAAAACTGTTGCTGATGCTGCTTGGTTTGGACTCCCCCAAAGAACTATCTTCCACTGGGGTATCAATTTCTCACCTTCAGCCATCATTACCTTCATTATCATCTATGCCGTAATTACTACTGAAACAACTGGTACTTGGTTTGCTATGGGTGCTGTTACTAATCATAAAATCACTGATAAACAATGGAACCATGGTATTATCGGCGAAGGATTAAGCTGTTTAGTTGCTGCTCTTCTCGGTACAACTCCTGTTACAGGTTACTCAACTAATGCGGGTGTAATTTCCATTACTGGTGTTGCCAGCAAGCGAGTATTCCTTTTTGCCGGAATTTGGTTCTCTATTCTAGGATTTTTCAGTAAATTGTCAGCCTTCTTAGCTGCTATTCCTGCGCCAGTTATCGGTGGTGTCTTCGCTATTATTACCGTTACAATTATGTTAAACGGTTTGAACGTCATCCGTGGTCTTGAAACAACTGATCGTGACCTTTACATTATTGGCCTACCAATTGTATTAACTTTGGCTTTAGTTCTCTTACCAGCTAATGTAACTAAAAATGCTCCACAAATTCTTCAATACTTATTAGGATCACCAATTGCCGTAGCAGCCATTGCCGCTATTATCCTAAATCTGGTTATGCCTAAAAGTCGTAAAACTTCAAAAGTAGAAACAGTTGCATAAAAAAATGGCGTCTATATTTGGATTTATGAATAATCTAAAATATAGGGCTCTTTGTCAAATCGTATTGATGAATAGTTTTTGTATAGAAGGCAACCTCATGTAGGTTGTCTTTTTTTATGCGCAAATGAGTCTTATTCTCTTAAGAAAATGGTCAAGATTTCTGAAGCCATAACTGATATGTTTGAGTTTTTTTATCTTTCCAATGGTCCCTCCAAGAGGACCATTGGAGTACGGCATTGTGCAACTATTCTTTACATAATTTAAATTCTTACGTAACGTTGAAATAGATGTATCCATAGCGGTATTATTCTTTTTATATCCATAGATGGTTTCTTTGAGTAATGATATATCGTGTTCATGTATCGCTTTCTGAATACCTTGATAAATATCATAAGTATTTTTAAAAACTGGTAGATTGTCAGTGGCTATATCAATAACGTTTCGCGTTGTAGTATATTCGTTGATTCCAAAAATATATTTTACTTTCTTGTCGTCTACATCTGCCTCAGGCAGATGATAGAGACGCCAATTAGACTTAAGTGCTTTATACAAACGGGAATGTTTATCATTTATTTTTTTAAGACAACTGATTCTAACTTGATCCAATGCCCGGCTACATAGCTGAACTATATGAAATCTATCAACTATTATTTGAGCATTGGGAAAAATTCTATGAATGACCGACTGATAATTAGCATTCAAATCAATAGAGACAGTCTTAACGGCTTGCCGTTCTGACAAGCTATAGTTATTTATAAAGTGTTCAATAACTGTTTTAGAGAGTCGATCATGAATCAGCTCAATTAGATGATGTGTTTGTGCATCAATAGCTATAAAAGTAAATATACCGTTAACTGAACGAAATTCATCAAAACACAGGTTTTTTGGAAGGCAATCACATCTATTTGGTAATTTGGTATTGTCATATAAGACTCTGCTTACTGTATTTACTGATACTCCGATGATCTTAGCTATTGATGTTAAAGTAAAGGATTCCTTTGCCATAACGAATATTCTGTTTTGAACTTGTTTAGTCATAGTATGATTTTTGATTAATAAATCACTGTGGGCACCGCAGGTGCCACCACAGTTCTTACAAATATAACGTTGTTTATTGAGCATCAAATGATACTCAATACCGTTAAAACTGGCTAATCTAGCATTAGTTTTTCTTTTTCCATTTTTGACTAATGAATTTAAACCACATTGTGGACATCGATACAGTTTATAAGTTAAATCAGCGTTTACGATCTTTATATGCTTTATAACGCCACGATTTTTAATCGTAGCGTCCTTGACTGAAACATTACTTATATTATTGTCTTTTATATCGAGTGCACATAGTATAGAATTGTCTTGGGACATTATTGTTTTCTCCATGTTTGATTGGGTTTGGTCGCTTAAATCTTAACATGAGAACAGTGATGTTCTTTTTTTATTTTCTAGAGATTAAAAAACTGGTATTGATTATTCATCAATACCAGAAAGTATAGAACCAAATATAGACGCCATTTTTATTTTAAGCTACCGTAATTCTCATACGACCATTTCTCTTAGAACGATATAAGTTACTATCAACTCGCGTATAAAAATCATTAGGTTCTGTATCCTTTTTCGAGATCATTGAAACACCAACAGAAATCGTTATTGAAATATCCTCACCATCAATATTGACATCTAAATGATTCAAAGCTGCAAATATTTCTTTAACGATTGGTTCCGTAGAGTTCAAATCATATCCTGGAAAAATCACATTGAATTCCTGCCACCAGTACGATACAACTTAACTTTAGGATCATTAGCATTGATAACCGTATGGACCACATCAGCAACGTGTTGCAAAACCTTATCACCAGCTAAATGTCCGTATGTGTCATTTACTTGTTTAAAGTGATCAATATCAAACATCATCATCGACAAATCCAATTTATTTTTTGAACTACTGTCAAATAAGTTATTGATCTCCGCCGTATAAGCAGCATAGTTTTCGGTTTTAGTTAACGCATCGTGATTAGCAAACTGTAATAGCTTTATTTTTAATTGACTATCACGCAAAATCATTCCTACATAACTAAAGAGTAAGGCTTCAAATATAATTAAGTAACCCCATTCTTCGAAGAACGTTGCCATTGGCAATCCAAACTTAATCTTCATGCATAACCATAGCATCCCTCCAAAAACAGTTCCCATTAACATATAACACACGAATGGATGACGATACTTTTGACGACGACGTAACTTGTTTAATGAAATGTAGAAAATCATTAAAATAATTCCGTGAAGCCATGATTCCCAATAACCGATTGAACTATTGAAAACCATATACAGAATCATAATTGGAAAAAAGTAGTACATTGGAACTTTTATATTCAAGAAATAGGCACAGAAAATTAATCCTATTAATTGAAAATTCATAAACTGCCACGATATGGGAGTTCCCACTAAAGTGGCTTGCATACTAAAAATGAAAATTAACATATACAAAACTCCAAATATGGAGTTTAGTGAATCATCGTCTATTTTAATATTTTTAGAATGTAGCAACGTCTTTAATCCATCATAGAGAACTTGGTATAGCGTAAAGATTCCCAAAATGAAGAAAACACTTGTTATAAATGGTGATACATGCCACACAGACCATGTCAAGGACGCATAAACCTCCTCAGTTTCAATTTTATTTGATAATTTATTTAATTTGGTAGATTGTAAGATTAAATAGAATTCTACCCAGACGAAAAATTTGGATAGAAAAAGGGCAATGGACTGAAGTGCCCTAAAATTGTTAGACATAATCTAACAACTTTAGGAGCACTTTTTTTATGACCAAATACTCTTCAGATTTCAAAGCTAAATTAGTAAATGAATACCTTGATGGACAAATTTCTATACTTGGATTATCGAAAAAATATGGAATGCCCAGTAAATCACCGATTTATCGCTGGATCCATCAAGCGGAGGCGAATGGACTTGATTATTTGATAAGTAAGAAATCCCATAAAGAATATTCTCAAGATTTCAAATTATCCGTGATAGAATATTATAAATTACATGAGATCAGTCGCCTTGATACTGCAATTTATTTCAAGATATCACCTAGTCAAGTTGATTCATGGATCTATAAATATAATCAATATGGTGTTATTGGATTAAGGCGTCGTCCCAGAGGGAGACGACCGTTAATGGCCAAGAAAAAGAAGAAACAAACACGTTTAAATTCCACAAAAGAAGAGAAATATAAACAGGAAATTCTTGATCTAAAAGCTAAACTACATGATGCCGAAATGGACCGTGATATTTTAAAAGCACTAAAGACCTTGCGAGAAAACGATCACAACTCGAAAAAGCAAAATTAGTCAAATCATTACTTAAAAAATACAAGTTGAATGAGTTATTAACTAAGGTCGATCTACCAAGATCAACTTATTATGAACGCCTTAGTAAAACTGATAAAACAGATAAATACGCTCAACTAAAAGATTTTATTGTTAAAACATATCACGATTCAAACTCAACCTACGGTTATCGTCGAATCTGGAAAGAGTCTCTCAAGGTCGGATTCAAAAATTCTCCAGAAACAATTCGGCATTTAATGACCAAACTTAAATTAAAAGTAGTTATTTTTTCAAAACACACATCCGGTTACTGTTCCTATAGAGGTAACCTTGGAAAAATAGTTCCTAATACAATCAAACAGAAATTTACTGAGACAGAACCTTTAAAAGTATTACATACAGATGTAACTCAAATACGTTTGCGTAAAGACAAATGGGGCTATATATCCGCCGTGCTGGACCAGGCCAGCGGCGAAATATTATCTTATTCAATAAGTTTGAGCCCTAATAAATTACTAATATTAGATACTCTAGAAAAAAATTGAAGCAAAATATAGTTCCCTCTTTAAAACCAATCCTTCACTCTGATCAAGGATGGCATTATCAGCTCAAATATTATCGAGATACCCTAAAAACAATGGGTATTGAACAAAGTATGTCTCGAAAAGGCAATTGTCACGACAACGCCCCAATTGAGAGTTTTTTTAATCTGCTCAAAAGAGAATGTCTTTATAGGTATAATATCGATGACCTAACCGAATTAAAGAACATAGTCGCTAAATATATCAATTGGTACAACAATAAACGTATTTCTTTAAACAAAAATGGATTGTCCCCTGTAGAATACAGGGAACAATCCATGATTTTTTAAAACTTATAAAAATGTCTAACTTTTTTATTGCACTTCAACCCGGTATTGTTTTAAGTGACAAAACTATAAACAATAGGAGTCCATTACCCATGAGTCACATTTTAACATTATCGGATAGAACTGTCATCCAAACGCTGCTTAAGGTTGGTTACTCACAAAAACAAATTGCTGAAGAAGTTGGTGTAGTTCCTTCAACCATCAACTATGAACTAAAGCGCTGTCCTAAGGGATACTATGACGCTGATCAAGCTCAGGAAGACTGCGAAAAGAAGCTAACTCACCGGGGGCGGAAAACTCTTCTAACAGAGAATTTAAGAGAATTCGTCCGTGGGATCATTCTCGAACAGCGGTGGAGTTTTGAAGTCATCGCGCATATTCTCCAAATGCCATTCAAAACCCTCTATAACTGGCTGGACAAGGGCTGGTTGGACATCAAACGCGAGGTCCTTCCAGACCACGGTGTGCGGTACCGAAAGAGCCACGACGGTCGTGGTCAGTACACACGTGGAGCGAAGTTTATCAACCAACGCCCGGACGAGGCTAACCTGCGTCAAGAGATTGGTCATTTTGAAGTCGATACCATCCTATCAGGAAAAACCAGGGGCGAGGTCCTAGCTACCTTTACTGATCGTAAGTCCCGACTAATGATTATTCGTCGTTTACCGGGACGTGATAGTAAAGCTATGACTAAGGCAATCCTAGAGCTTAACGAGGAGTTGCGCGGCTTGATCAAGTCAATCACCAGTGATCACGGTAAGGAATTCGCAGGCTTCAATTTCCTTGAAGCCTGCGGAATTGCCCATTATTTTGCCCACCCGTATGCGCCACATGAACGCGGAACCAACGAACGGTTGAACCGCGAGATTCGGCTACACATTCCAAAGAACCAGCCCATTGAGAGCGTTACGGACGAAGAGCTGACTATGATCTCAAAGTACTTAAACTGGCGTCCCCGGAAATGTTTAGGGTGGAAAACGCCACTCCAAGTCTTCTTTGGTGACTTGTCCGAAAAATTCGATTAATTGTTGCAATCTACCATTTTAATAATTTTTTATATTCATGCTATTTAATTTTAGCATAAAAAAAAACGTTATTTCATTACAAAATAGAAATAGCGATTTTTTTAGAAAGCAGTAATTTGCATACGACCATTGTTTTTAGAATGATAAAGATTGTCATCTACTCGACTGTATAAATCATTAGGCTGAACATCTTTTGATGAAATAGTTGAAACACCCATCGAAATAGAAATATAAATCTTTGGCGAATTTTATAATCAAGTTAGCCACTTTAGAAAAATGACAAAATAAAAACACCAAGACGTAAAAATCAGGTATCATTGGAGTTCTCACACAAACAATGAAAGAGGTTTTTCGTCTTGGTGCTAGAACAGAATATCATAAATCGTCCTAAAGGACATCATTTAACTGAAATTGAACGTGGAAAGATTGCTTCCTTTCATTCAATTGGCTACTCGAATCGCCAGATAGCTAAAGCTATCGGCGTTTCACCTCAGACTATTAACAATGAAATTAACAGAGGTACTGTTGAGCAGATCAAGAAAGTTAATGGTAAAGTTCAACACTTGAATTGCTACTTTCCTGACACTGCACATCAAAAGTATGTAAAGAACCGTAAGCTTTGCCATCGTCCTTCTAAATTCGACCAAGTCACAGCCTTTTTAGGCTTCTTTGTAAGCCAGTTCATAGATAATGGATGGTCACCTGATACGGCCGTTGGACGAGCTAAGAACGAAGAATTATTCTTAGTAGATGAAATGGTTTGTACTACTACACTTTACAAATATATTGATGAACAACGACTTGAAATCCGGAATATTGATCTGGTAGAAAAGTCAACTAGACCGACTAAGCAACATACTTCAAAAAAGCATAAGCGTCTACTTGGTCGTAGTATTGAGAAACGCCCTAAAAGTGTTGATAGCAGAGAATCCTTTGGGGACTTTGAGATAGACACGATTGTGGGCAAAAGAAATGGCCATGAGAGTGTCGTCTTAACGCTCATAGAGCGTAAGACACGCTTTGAAATAATGAGACTTATTGACGGTAGAGATGCCGACTCTGTAGATTATGCTATGAAAGAGATCATAAAGAACTATGGTGATCTTATCAATTCAATCACTGCAGACAATGGCCCTGAGTTCTCTAATCTATCATCTGATATGGCTGGCGTTGCGGATGTTTACTTCACACACCCATATACATCTTGTGAACGTGGAACAAATGAAGTACATAATCGAATGATACGTCGTGACTTGCCCAAAGGGCTGTCACTGGATACAGTCAGCCCAAAAGTAATAAGAGACATAGAATTTAAGCTCAACAATATGCCTAGAAAGTTATTGAACTATAAAACGCCACAAGAACTCTTTGCTAGTTCCTGTGGCGCTTAAAGACATATTTATAAACTTCAAATACTGATATCACTTGGATTCAATTTATTTTGTCCAAGTGGCTAACTTGTTATTGAAATTTTCGCATAATTTTATGAATCTTATTATATATATTTTATTATATTTTGGTCCTTACCAATTTTAGAAATAGTCGATCAATTGAGGCTTTTCGGAAACAAAAACTTTTGATAAACCATTTATTTTACTCAAATCTCCTTTAACTAATCCATAATCAGCTAAAGAATTTAAATTGTGATAACCGAACATTGCTTTGGTTAATGTTTGAATCGTTAATTCTAGATCAGCTCCCTCACCATCGGCATTACTTAATTCCACTTTACCGTTGTTAATAGCTAAAGCCCAAGTATGGTCATTCCACTCCAAAGTGTCTTTAACCTTAAAATATATTTTTTCTAAAGAATCCACTTGAATTGGATAACGTTTTAAAAAGTCTTCTAAATTAACAATTCTTGCCATCATATAAGGGGTTACTTCTACGCGTGCTGAATATGGATCTTCCAAGAAATCAGATTTTAAATCCGGATTTGGTGACTCATAAACAAATTTAGGGAAAATTGATTGGTGCTTAATAACAAATTTGGCTAACAATTGACGACTTAATGGATTAAGGTTGATCCATTCATGAATATAAAAGGTTTGATCCTGATTGTAATAAATCAAATAACCAATCAAAACATCATTATCATAGGCTAAAGCAGCTTGGTAGTCGGAATGCTTATCCAACATATGGTCCCACCACCACTTTGCACGATTAACTCCACCTAGATCATTATGATCCAGATACATTTTCTTTAATTCATCAGGAATATCTTTAATAGAAATTCTCTGAACATAACCATGCTCGGCATTCTTGATTCGAGGCAAATTTTCACTCTTGATTTCAATTTGGGTATGGTCAAAAACCTGTTCAAATCCAAAACGACGATAGTATCCAAAAGAAAATGGGGCTAAATAAGACAGAGTAACATGGTTTTTATACATGTCGGACAGAGCCTCATTCATTAATTTACCAGCGCCACCTTGACCACCAAATTCAGGTGCACTCATTACATCCCCGATTCCATTCATTTTATAATCAATGCCATGAAAATTAACTTCAAATGGAATGCTAAACAGGCCACTGCCTAGTTTCGAATCATTCATAATTCCATATGCTAATGAATGATCATATCGTTCCTTAAAGACACGTTTGCGTTGTAACGAGTCCTGACGATTAAAGGAATACAAATATAAATCATAAAACTTATCGAATTCATTTTCTCCAAGCAAGTATTTATTCATAATTCTCTCCCTATAAAAAAATACTATTCGTCTGAGAATAGTATTCTTTGTCTTATTCAGTTAACTTAAAACTACTCCAAGGCTCAATGTATTTCAACAAAAAGGCCTCATCAGAATTCAAATGACCAATAACATTACGTCGTCCATCATTCTTAATATCACGCAGTGCTATTTGAGTTTCACCTTTATATTGTCCATATTTTTCATTAACAATAATGATGTCGCCTCGTTTAATATCATCAGTATCATGAGCAGGAAAATCACGATCCCGATAATGCACTCTAGTCATAGTACTACGTAATAAGTAATCTGACGCATCGCCACGATAAACGTGAGTAGATTTCAAGATAACTTCTTTTTCTAATTCAGTAGCATTCTGAGAAAAATCCACTTTCAAAACTGGATATGGTGCATAGAAAGCTTTTGAAGCTTCCTCTAATTCTTCATCGGATGCATAAGTATTACCAATAATCACATCATCAACTACACCACTTAATAATAAGTGTTTAACTTGAGTTGCGATTGGTAAATCACGATCATCCTCCAAAGTTGGTAAACCATCTTGCACTGGCCATGGTCCAAAAGTTGCGTGGTGTGAACTTACAAAGGCAGCAGAATGGATGTTACGTTCCTTAAAGAAGTTTGACCATTTAATGAAGAAGTCTTCTCCCAAACCAGTATATCTTTGAGGATAGAAATTGTGACAACCAAGTAAGTTGTTTGTATCTGGATGATATGAAATAATATTGTCCAAGTAATGCGTACCAGAACTCATATTTATTTCAATTTTCGATCCATAAGGATTACGAGTCATCTTAGCCTCTTCCATACCGGAAAAGCCCTCATCTAATCTGATTCCGTAAGCCCCAAGATCGTGGAAAAATGATAAATCATCATAGCTGATATTCAATTCCTTAAACAATCTAGGATTCATATCTACAATCGTAACAAAGCCAAGCTTATTTCCATAAGCAATTGTTTCCTTGAAACGATTGATAGTCTTATCCTTATCATCACCTAACTCTAGTAATGAAGCAAATATTCTTGAATAACCTAGTTTACTAGCTGTATCGAGATATTTTTTATCTTCCTCTAAAGTTGAATGTTCAGGATATAGCGACAATCCAAGTCTTCTCAAAACGAAACCTCCAAAAATTAGTATTAAGCTTTAGCATTCTTTGGATCTAATTCTTCAGCCAATTTTTCTTTATCCATTGACTTGAAGAAGTAGAAGTACATCAAAGTATCAAGAATGATATTAATAATTTGCATTACAGAACCTGAAATATGTCCAGTTGCAATGAATCCTGATAGAATTGGTAGAGTTGTCCATGGAATGTAGACACCCATTGGTCTTGCAACCAAGTTAGTAGCCATACCAATATATGTTGTTGTTACGTTGATTAAAGGTGTAACAATAAATGGAACTAACATCTTGTAGTTCATAACAATTGGTAGACCGAAGAGAATAGGCTCATTAATATTGAACAAAGCAGGTCCAGCAACCAACTTACCTAAAGTCTTAAGTTCCTTACTCTTTGCGGCAAAGGCTAACAACATAGCCAAACCGATTGTGGCACCAGAACCACCCATGTGAACGAAGTTATCAAAGAATGATGTTGTAACAATATTTGGTAGAGCTTTACCAGCAGTGAAGGCTGCATGGTTTTGGTTCAAAGATGTCAACCAGATAGGCATCATAACACCGGAAACCACGTTAGCACCATGAATACCGAAAATCCATAGGAATGAAATTAGGAATTCAGCTACTAGAGCACCAGGTAATGTGTTACTCAAGTGACTTAGTGGTGTTGCCAAGAAGAATGAAATAATATTTGGAATACTTTGCATTGGTGTTGCTTCAACACCTAGACGAATTACCCAAACAAGAGCTAAAACGATGAAACCTGGGAACAAAGCAGCAAATGAGTTACTTACTGCAGGTGGAACTGTATCAGGCATCTTAATTGTCCAGTTCTTGTGAACCATCCATACGTAAAAGTCGGTAATGAATAAACCAACAATAATTGCTGTAAATAGACCAGCTGAATCAAATTGTGTTAATGGAATCCACAATGCACCAGCCTTATCTGTCTTCAAAGGAATAGTAAGTACGAAAGCACCCATTGAAACGATTGAAGCAGAAATTGGATCGACCTTATAACTCTTTGCCAAGTTATAAGAAATACCAATAACAGCGATCAGACCCATAATATGGAATGATGCGTTAGTTGGATATTGTAAAACAGTTGCCCAATTCTTACCAAAGACACTAGCCATAAAGTCCAAATAGGCTTGAATTGGAAATTGTGCAATGATCATGAAGACTGAACCAATGATAATCATAGGAACAGCTAATGTCATACCATCACGCAATGCAATCAAATGACGAGAAGAAGCAAGTTTACCAGCGAGTGGAATAACCTTGTCGGTGATAAAACTGTTTGGTTTCTTTTCAGCCATGAGCAAAACCCCCTCAAAAATAAAATTTGTTACTAAGCAGAAACACTGTTATCCGCTTACAAATACTATTGTAAGCCTTTTCATCAAAATGTATATGTCTTTATAAGTAAAATAATATGTTTTAATCTAAAAAACATGTCACTAATCTGTGACATGTTCTGAAAATCTATTGTCTACTTGGTCTACCATCTTATGGTAAGCACAATTAGAGATCTGTTCTAGGGTATAAACGATAGGCACTTGAGTCGTTACATTGATGTGTCCTTTACGATTCTGAGGCGTATCATAGGAAATCGCAAAGTCTGTTACCTGATTTAAAACAGAATACGAGTTAGCCGTCAAAGCTATTGTTTCTGCTCCATTCTTTTTGTAATAACGCGCCTGCTCTAACACTTCATCAGTCTCACCTGATATAGATACTAAGATCAATAAGGTCTTACTGAAATCACGATTAGAGAATGGTTCCGGTTGGAATGGATCAATAATCGGCAATGAATAAATGCCGTAGCTAGATAAGATACTAGCTCCATACTGGGCGATACGACCACTGTTACCTACTCCAAAGAACAATACTAAGTCAGCAGCATTGATCATATCGGCAGCTTGCTCAATCTTGTTATCAAACGGTTCTTCGTCAGCGACTAATTGGAAGAAGTTCTTAATTGGTTCCATACTAGGATCTTGTTGAGCCTTCGAGGGTTGTTTTAAGCTTTGTTTTAAAGCAAATTTAAACTCTGAAAAACCACTGTAATCCATTTTCTTAAGAAATCTCAAAATGGTTGTCGTTGAAACATGGGCAGCATTGGCCATCTCACGAATAGTCATATCTTGCACTTCTCTAGTATGCCCAATGATGTACTTATAGACGATTAATTCTAATCGATTCAACTCATGAACTTTCTGATAAGGAAACATGTTTTTTCACCCTCCTTCTTATTGGTATATATCACTTTTACTAAACTAGTTTCAGTATACATGTAACAAGTTACATTTTCTAGCGATAAAAAAAGCCGAGACAAGTGATTTAGTCGTTGTCTCAGCTTTTTTGTTAGATTCAGTCTAAGTCTGATCCGTTTGAACGGATTACCTTTTGATACCAGTAGAATGAATCCTTCTTTGAACGTGCAAGTGTTCCGTTACCTTCATCGTCTTTGTCGACATAAATGAATCCGTAACGTTTGGACATTTGACCTGTTCCAGCAGAAACTAAATCAATGCAGCCCCATGGAGTGTAACCCATAAGATCTACGCCATCTTCATTAACTGCTGTAATCATTTGTTTGACGTGGGCACGCAAGTAGTCAACACGATAATCATCATGGATACTGCCATCTGATTCGACTTTATCATATGCACCAAAACCATTTTCAACGATCATCACTGGCTTGTGATAATGTTCCGTCAACCAGTTCATTGAATATCTCAAACCAACAGGATCAACAGGCCAACCCCAATCATTATATTTAAGATTAGGATTCTTAACTGCTTCACGATCACCAACAAACTTAAATTCAGGATTGTCATCACTATACTTAACAGTCATAGAATTGTAATAACTAAAACCAACATAATCCACTGTTCCTTCACGTAAAACAACGCGATCCTCAGCTGTAATATCTGGTCTTAAATCATGATTCTTGAAGTATGCTTCCATACCGACTGGATATTCACCCAGAGCTTGAACATCAGCCCACCAGTAACGTCTTTGCATGGCTTTTTCAGCTAGTAAGATGTCCTTAGGATCTGATGATGCTGGATAAACAGGAGTAAAGTTAACCATATTACCAATTTCAAAATTAGGATTGATCTTATGACCAATTTTTACTGCCAAAGCACTAGCAACAACTTCATAATGTGATGCCTGATACATCAAAGCCTCACGTTCTGCTTCTGATTCATTGTTTCTAAAGATCAAGCCAGAATCAGTTGCAATAGAGAAATCATTTGTAAAGGTTGTTTGATTATTGATTTCATTGAATGTCATCCAATACTTAACCTTATCTTTGTAACGTTTGAAACAAACAGTAGCAAACTTAACAAAGAAATCAATCACTTTACGATTTCTCCAACCACCATATTCTGTAACTAAGTGATATGGCATTTCAAAATGTGACAAAGTAATAACTGGTTCAATACCATACTTCAAACATTCATCAAACATATCATCATAGAACTTCAAGCCTGCTTCATTAGGCTCGGCTTCATCACCATTAGGAAAAATTCTTGTCCAAGCGATAGAAGTTCTAAAACACTTAAAGCCCATTTCAGCAAACATTTTAATATCATCTTTATAATGGTGATAAAAATCAATAGCCTCATGATTAGGATAATTTTTACCAGCAATTACGCCATCAGTAATTTCACGGGGTTTTTGGTAAGCACCAGCTGTCATAATATCCGACACACTGACGCCTTTGCCGTCAACATCCCAAGCTCCTTCAAGTTGGTTTGCAGCAACGGCTCCTCCCCATAGAAAATCTTTTCTCAATCCACTTTTTGTTGTTTCAGTCATATAAAAGCCCCTCTCAACTATATGTCTAAATCTTTACCATTTGATTCAATTACTTTCTTATACCAGTAGAAGGAATCCTTCTTAGAACGCTTTAAACTACCATGACCTTCATCATCTTCGTCAACATAAATCATTCCATAACGTTTCTTCATTTCACCGGTACTTGCCGACACGAGATCGATATGTCCCCATGGAGTGTAACCAAGTAATTGAACACCATCTTCTTTAACAGCCTTTTCCATTTGTAAAATATGATCATGGAAGTATTGAATACGATAAGGATCATGAATGCTACCATCAGCTTCAACTTTATCGTAAGCTCCAAATCCATTTTCAACAATAAACAAAGGTTTGTGCCAACGAGTCGTCATCCAGTTCATAGCATATCTCAAACCAACTGGATCAATTTGCCAACCCCAATCTGATTTTTCAACATATGGATTTGAAACCAAATCGTCATGTTCGTCATAATCAAAGTGAGTTTCACCTTCATGTGCCTTCGTAGCAAAGGACATGTAGTAACTGAAGCCAACATAATCAACTGTTCCAGCCTTGATTGTTGCTAAATCGCTGGCTGTAATATCCAGATTATAATCCTTACGAGCCCAATACTTTTGAATCCATTCAGGATAGAATCCTAGAGCTTGAACATCGCCAAAATAATAGCGATATTGCATTGCTCGTTCAGCTTTCATAATATCGGCTGGTTTAGATGTCAATGGATAAATTGGACACATAGCAATCATAGAACCAACTTGTAAACTTGGATCTATTCGATGAGCAATTTGAACTGCATCCGCACTCGCAACAAATTCGTAATGGGCAGCTTGGAACATTTCCTCTTCCCAGTTGTCATTCTTATCTAATTGCAAGCCAGAATTTTGAAGTAATGGATGTGGATCTTGCCAATCAGTCTGATTATTAATCTCATTGAATGTCATCCAATATTTAACTTTATCTTTGTAACGTTTGAAACAAACTTCAGCAAAACGATCAAAAAACTCAATCATCTTACGATTGCTCCAACCGCCATATTCTTTAACAAGATGATATGGCATTTCAAAATGTGACAAAGTAATAACTGGTTCAATACCATACTTTAAACATTCATCAAACATGTCATCATAAAATTTTAAACCGGCTTCATTAGGTTCTGTCTCATCACCATTAGGGAAAATTCTTGTCCAAGCAATAGATGTTCTGAAACATTTTAAACCTAATTCAGCAAATAACTTAATATCCTCTGGATACTTGTGATAGAAATCATTACCCCAATGATTAGGATAAATTTCTCCATCCTCGACACCATCTGTAACTCTTCTTGCAACACCTTTAGCACCAGCTGTCATAACATCGGCAATACTTACGCCTTTGCCACCCTCATTCCAGCCACCTTCTAATTGGTGTGCTGCAACAGCGCCTCCCCAAAGGAAACCTTTGGGCATTTGAATTCCCTCACTCATTTGAGATTATTCTCCTTCTTTTGCAAGTTTCTTATATAGATCAACAATTTCTCCCGCTAGATCTCTAAATGTAATAGCATTCATAATGTGATCTTGTGAATGTACCATTAGTAAAGTAACTTTAGCATGATCACCATTAGCTTCTTTAGTTAACATATCTGTTTGAGAATTATGAGCATCAACTAAGAACTTGTCAGCTTCCTTCAATTTTTGATCGGCAACTGTAAAGTGACCCTTTTTAGCAGCATTGATAGCTTCAAAAGATGAACTCTTAGCATTTCCTCCGTTAATGATTAGTCCCATAACTGTTTGTAATTGTTCATCATGTTGTTCTTCTGTCATTTTTCTTTTCTCCTCAATTATTAATTCTTTAATTTTTATTAAGCGCTTACTTTATCCATAAAAAACGAAAAGGGTGCTAACATGCGCCCTTTTTTGTTTTTTATTAATGAATGATTATTTAATTAAGCTTAAAGCTTCTCTTAGAACTTTTTCACCGTTCATCATTCCGTAGTCTTGCATGTTGATAACTTCAACAGGAATTGTCAACTTCTCTTTGAATTGACCTTCTAGATATCTAACTTGAGGTCCAAGCATCAAAACATCAGGATGTTTTTCTTCTAGTTTTGCATCAGCATCAGCAGCGGCAGTAGCGAAAATTTCAGCATCAACACCATCACTTTCAGCAGCCTTTTGCATCTTTGATACTAGTAAACTTGTTGACATACCTGCAGCACAGCAAAGCATAATTGTTTTTTCAGCCATAATAAAATACCCCTTTGAATAAAATATTTATTTGTTTTTTATTTAAAACGTTTACTTAAAACGCTTTCATAGAACAATTAGATTGTATAACTAGTTTCAACATTTATCAAGATGTTTTTATCAAAAAACATCTTGAATTTATAAAATCACTCTCAAAACATTTATAGACCGCCAAAAGTAACCCCAATTCTAAAAATTAAAATAGCATCTATTCAGAAAAAACAATTCTTACTCAAGTTTTGTTACAACCAAATGCCAACTAATCTAGTGAAAATACCTCACTGTCCGCAAAAAAAACGACCTCTATTGAGCATTCAAGATATATCTTTACTTGAATCCCTCAATAGAGGCCGGTCTTGTTTGTTTTTAATTTTTATAGTATTACTTAGCAAAATAGAATCCTTCACAACGGTTTTACACTGCTAATGTCAATTCAAAGAAAGTGGAAAACAATACAATGACTTTAAAAATGATATACTGCATCATCTCTTGAACAAATGCAGGTTAATCAAATTCTTTATTCAAAACCCGCCTAATCATAGTTGCTACACCATCTTGATTATTAGTGTCGGTAACTTTCCAAGCCACATCTTTCACTTTATCAATTGCATTAGCCATGGCCACACCATAGCCAGCTTCTTTGATCATGTCTAAATCATTTCCATAATCACCGAAGCACATAAAACTATTCATGGGAATTGTTTCATATTCTGAAATATGTTGCAAAGCTGACAGTTTTGTTACATCTTGACCATTAATTTCAAAATAATCATTACCAGAACGACTGATTGTTATCGGTAAAGCAGTAAACGACTCTAATTTTTTTTGTAATTCATGCAGCCTTTTAGGTGGACAACTGAAACAAACCTTATAAATATTCAAATCCTTCTGATCATTCAACTTCATCAATTCATTTACAGAATGAGCCTTAAAGTGATGTCGTCCCATCCCCTCAAAGTAAGTATTCCAATGATGATTGGGATCGTAGATATAAGTATCATTAAGTCCATCTAAGACAATCTTGAATTTACTAAATTCTGCACGTTTTAGAATTTCCGCAATTACGTCGTGATCCAAAGGATGATCAATAATCCTTTTCCCCTTAGCATTAACTACAACTGCTCCATTTAAAACCACGCGATAACCAGGTATTTTTAAATCTTTTTCAAAAAATTTATTAACAGAATGCAAAGTTCTCCCCGAACAGATTGCAAACACAATTCCGGAATTGACCGCATCGCGAATAGCCTGCACGTTTGAAGTGGATATTTTACTGTAACTATTCAACAGTGTTCCGTCTAGGTCAGTTCCAATAAATTTAATCATTAGTTAAGTAACCCCTTACAAAAATCTCGATTACACTAATCATACGACACTAGTTAGCAAAAAAGAAGTCTCTTTCTAACTAAACTAATCACATGCGACTAATACTTTTCTGAAATCAGCTAGAAAATTAGGATAAGAAATATCAATCGATTCAATGTTTTTTATCTTAAAGGAGGTTTCAGTAAGAATTGAGGCTACGCAAAGCATCATAGCAATCCGATGATCATTGTGACTGTCAACATCATCTTTAACTTTGATCGCTTGACCACCATTGATTACGATTGAATCATCGTTAACTTGCATAATTATTCCTAGTTTAGCTAATTCCACTCGCATATTTCGGATGCGATCGCTTAATTGTAAATGCACGTCGTGAATTCCCTCTATTACAGTCTGCCCTTCCGCCTGAGAAGCCAATAAAGCAATCAAAGGTATCTCATCAACAATAAACGGTACCTCTTTAGCAGTAACCGTGGTCCCGTGTAATTTCTGTGATTTAATCACCAAATCACCGTAGGGCTCAACAATATTTATTGAATGACTCTCTAACATAATATTGGCACCCATTTTTTGAGCAACATTCAATAAACCAATTCTTGTGGAATTTAATCCCACTTTGGGAAGTCTGACTTCACTACCTTTAGATAACAAAGCACCAGCAATATAAGGTGCCGCTGAAGAAAAGTCACCTGGTATCATCAAGCTTTGACCAGTCAAATGAGTATTTTGAGGATTGATTGTAATAATATCTGGTTTAGCATCAACGTCGGCGCCAAAATAATTTGCCAAAACCTCTGTATGATCTCTTGTAGGCAATTTCCGAATAATTGTAGTAGGCGTTTTGGCATAAATACCTGCCATTACTAAGCCACTTTTAATTTGAGCACTGGAAATATCTTGTTGATAAGTAATGCCCTGTAAATTATCACTGCCCTGCATTTTGATTGGTAAATAATCATTTGACAGTTTTTGAAAATTTGAACCCATCTGTTGCAATAAGACTACTAATCTATCGATTGAACGCTTCTTTAAGAAGTTGCCGCCATTAACGGTATATTCATTATTACTCGTCGCTAAAACACCCAATAAAAGGCTTTCCAGAGTTCCAACATTCTCAATATCTAATGGATCATCCAATGATTTGAGTCGGTGATTGACTCCTTTAATAATCATGTCATTGTTACTCATTTCCGTATGAATTTTGGCTCCAAGTTTTTTAAAAACTTTTGTCGTTACGGCCAAATCATCAGAGTAGGAAAAATTGCTAATCTGTGTAACTCCGTCTGCTAATGCACCAAAAGTAATCGCCCGATGAGCAATACTCTTATCACCAGGAACGATAACTTCACCTTGAAATTTAAATTTTGCTGCTCGTGTATTATAATCAAACATTTTTATTACACCTCAATATATCTAAAGATTATTTTCATAACCTCTTCTTAATGCTACGCTACCTAATTTTCCCACATAAAACAATTTTTTTGTCCTGAAAATAAAAAAAGACATTTACTAGAGCTCACGACCAAATGTGTGCCTCTCGTAAATGTCCATTTTTTATTATAAATTATTTGCAACAGATTCCTATTTAACACACAAGCGATAAATTGCTTCTGCAAAAATTTCCATGGCTTTCTTCATATCAGCCTTACTCCAATTTTCATTAGCTTGATGCATGAAGTCAGGAGTTGTTGGTAACATTCCACCAAAAGCTACACAATTATGCATTGTTCTAGCGAATGTGGCACCTCCAGAAATAGCTGGTTGTGATTTAGTATCGCCAGTTAGATCTTGATAGGTTGACATCAGAGTTTTAACTAATTCACTGTCAGTTGGTACGTATAATGGAGCAACATAATCGAAGTTCTCATATTTCATATCAAATTTAGCAACTGCATCTGAAATTTTTTGAATTAATTCGTCGTGTTCAATTTTAACAGGAATTCTTAAATCAATTTGCATTCTTGATTCTTCAGGTGTGATCTTCAAACTAGAAATATTAAACGTTAGTTTTCCAGAAACATCATCAGAAACATCCCCTAGAAGATTTGTTCCATTTGCATCTTCACCAAAAGCCTTTAAAAACTTCAATACAGCGATATCTGGGAAGACATCAGCTAAGGCAATACCCAATCTAACTACTGCATTAGTTCCCTCAGGAGCATTCATGGCATGAACTGACTTACCGTGAACTTCAATTGAACCATCATGATCCTCAGCCTCAAAGTTGTGTTTTTGCAAAGCCTTCAAAACTTCGGCTTGTTTAGGACCGCTATAAACTGCCTTTCCGGGAACGGCGTTAAAAGCATTTTCCAAATCTAAATTCAATTCAGTTGATCCTGGTCCAACTAAGTATGATTGCTGCAAACCTTTTTCGGCATAAATCAATGGGAATTCAGCATCAGGTGCAATTCCTAAGTCGATTGGATCTTCTTTTTTATTATATTCAGCCAAACATCTCCAGAGAATTTCTTCGTCAGTTCCGAAAATTACTCGAATTTTCTTATTGAATTTGTAGCCTTTATCAAGGATTGCCTTAATAGCATAAATTGCAGCCATTGTAGGTCCCTTATCATCTTGAGTTCCACGGCCATATAATTTATCATCTTTTTCGGTTAATTTATAAGGTTCAACATTCCAAGCTTCCAAATTTCCGGCAGGAACTTCATCCATATGACCGACGATACCAAAGGTTTCATCACCCTCACCAATATCTGCATAGCCATAGTAGCCTTCTGGATCTTCGTAAGTCTTAAAGCCTAATTTTTCAACAATAGCTAGAACTTCATCCAAAGCCTTTTTAGGACCCTTTCCAAAAGGTGCCTTTGGTTGTGCTGGTTCATTGTATGACGGCACACTAACAATTTTTGCTAAATCAGCGATTGCCTCTGATTGAATTTCATCTGTAATAAATTTTTCCATTACTAATTTCCCCCTCAATTTACTAAATTATTGCACAAATAACTAAGAACACTGCTACGACAACAAAGAGAATCGCCATCAGTTTCCACATGTACTTAAACCACTTAAGAATGTCAACGTGCCCAATAGCCAACGCACCCATAACAACCCCTGAAGTTGGTGTAACTAAGTTGACCCAACCTGAAGCAGCTTGGTAAGCGGTAATAACTAATGAACCATCAACACCAGAGAATTTACCTAATGGACCCATGATTCCCATAGTAGCGGCAGCTAATCCTGAAGTTGATGGAATCAAGAATGACATTGGTATATAGAAAATATAAGTTAAAACAATAAAGACACCTGCTGACAAACTTTGTAAACCAGTTTCTCCAGCATGTAACACTGTAGCTGTGATATAACCATTATTCATAACAACTTGAATACCACGAGCCACGGCTACAATAATTGCAACACTCAAGAAGTCATTCATTCCACCTAAAAAGGCATCAATAAATTCTGATTCTTTCATACGGAAAACAAACATTACTACAACTGACATCATAAAGAATAATGTCGTAATTTCAGTGAAATACCAAGTTCCTAATGGGGCTAAGTCTTTACCGATCAGAGCACCCAAGAAAGGAATATTTGTTAACCACTTAGTAAAACTGTCAAAGAAAGTCCAATGTTCATTCAAACTTGACCATGGGATTAAACTGACAATCATAATTAAGAATGTTAAACCAAATAACCAAAGAACTGCCTTTTGACGTGATGACAACTTATCGTCAATACTACGTTCAGGCATTGAAAATTCTTCTAAATCTTTTTGACGACGATCAAAGACATATGACTGTGATGGATCTTTTTTGATTTTATCGGCGTAACGCATTACATAAACAATACTAATAACCGTCACAATGACTAACAAAATCAGTCGTTGAATTAGTCCATCACCCGGTGAAATACCTAAAGTTTGTGATGCAACCCCTGTGGCAAAAGGATTGACAGTTGAAGCTAAACATCCAACCTGTGTTCCAATTAAAGCAATTGAAATAGCTGTGATAGAATCATAGCCAACTCCAATCATGACCGGAATCAAAATTGGATAAAAAGCAATTGTTTCTTCACCCATTCCATATGCTGATCCACCGATGGCAAATAATACCATCAGAATTGGAATCAAAGCTTTCTCTTTACCACTGTATTTTTTTACAGTAGCGCTAATTCCATCATCTAGTGCTCTCGTCTTGTTGACTACTCCCAAAAAACCACCAATAACTAAGATGAACAGTGATACTGAAATAGAACCTTCAGTTTCAGAAGTTCCAACCATACCATTGATTGGTGCTAAGAAAACATCCCAAATACCTTGCGGACTACTTGCACGAGCCTTATAAGTCCCCGCAATAATATTTCCGGCTTTGGTAGTAGCATATTCCCCAGCAGGAATAATCCAAGTCAAAACTGCCACTAAAATTATTAGGAAAAACAATATCGTATACGCGGAAGGCATTTGCCATTTTTTGGCTTTTTTCCCCATAAACATTATCCTCCTCTATCTATGTGATATACATGTAGAATATACGATAAAATTACTTATTACAATGCTTTCCTAAAAAATAGTTTTAAATAAAATTCCCATCACTCCGCTTGTGATAGCGTTTACAAGCCGTTACAATGTTCTTAGATTCTAAGAAAGGATAACGCAAATGATCGAAAAAACTGAATTTGGAAAAAAAATTAATCGTCGTCCTTTAATAGTCAGTCTATTACTTAGCTTAATTGCTGGAGGATTGGGATCTTTATTTAATTTATCGGTTGCTCTTAGTTTATTCCTAGGTATCCTCTTTTTATTAATCTTCATTTACTACCCCAGCAATCTGCCTAAAATCTTTGGACATTGGCAGTTAGAAAAACACGGAGTATCCTATTACAAATTAAATTCTTATCCTGATCGTTTAAAATTGATTTTTTTACCTGATCACATTGACTATCAATTTATCAGTTTTTCTCAAGTTAAAAAATGTTATATTATCGAAAATAACAAAGAATATGACTTACAAAATATCCTCACTATTAAACCTACTAAACAGTCTTTTTTCCCATGGCTGAGAAAGCCATTCTATCTTGTATTAGATCTTAACAAGGGAAAAATTTTATTAGATTTATCTTGGGATCAACAACATGATCCTAAAAATACTCTTTATCGAGTTAGCAATGTTTTGAAAATCATTACCGAAAAGATCAGTTAAAAAAGACCAGAGCAGTGACCATCTTTGATGGTTATTGCCCTGGTCTTTTTATTTATAAACTAGCCCTTTGTATATGAAAATATATTGTACAGAAACAATTTTATTCTGCTCTCTACTCATTTAACCTTAATTCGTCCAGACTTAGTTTGAACATTCAATTGGTACTGCGGATCATTACCTACCGTACCTTCTTTATATTCCAAACGATCATGGCGTAAATTAGTCCTAGGTGCTTTGATTTCAGCCACTTTAGACTGTAATTTAAAATCATAGGAATCCTTTTCAGGCATCGAAACCTTAACCGTTCCCTTAGTATCATTAACAACAATATTTCCAGAAATCATCTCAAAATCTAATTGAACATAACCTGAAGAACTAGATACACTGCCAGCTCCACTTAGAGAAACAGCTTTGATCATTCCACTATAAGAGTTCAAGTAGAATCGGCGACTCCAAACATTATCCAATTTTATATCACCATTACGTGATTGAATAAAGAATCCCTTTCTGATTTTTAAATCATCCAAAACTATTTTGCCTGAGTTATCAGTAATGAACAATTGTTGACAAGTCATGTCATGCAACAGAATTGAACCATTATGATTCGATATAATCACGTCACCGATAAAAGTTTTTGGGATAAACACTTGAAGTTCGAATTTCAAAGTTGGAATTCGAGGGTACTTTTCCTGACTAATGGATAAATCATCGCCGGTAACATCAACTTTGAACATATATTTCAAATTACGACGTGACATCAATTCACGTACAATGAACTTTTCACCATCAGTCGACATTACTCTCACATTAGAATTATTACAATTAATACTTAACTTATTGACATCAAACATTGGGATAAAGTGTTGATTTACTATTTTTTCAATCATAATCAATACTTCCTAATCTATTATTATCCTCAAAAATTCTCTATGAGTATAAATTAATATTGATTAAATTGTAATAAAGATGTCTTCAACTATCCAAATCGTCAATTTTATTATGAAACTTTGATAATACCTGATTTTGCCCGAACAGTCAGCTGATATTGAGGATCATCACCAACTATTCCTTCCTTTAAGTTCATAATATCGTGCAGCCAGTTAGTAGCTTGTTTCATATGAACAATTCCTTCTTTGGCTTCCAAATCAAATTTATAAGAATCATCTTCAGGCATATTTAATTTGACCATACCACTGTTGTTTTCAATATTTATGTCACCGGTGACTTTAGCAAAATTCATATGAATAGCACCAGATTTAACAATAATATTACCGGCACCATTAAAATCAATTCCTCTAATTGATCCACTTTTAGATGAAATATCAAATTTAGGCGTTGCTACAGTATCCATATTGACCAGACCACTATGATCATTGATCGTTAACTGTTTCTTAGCTAAAACATGATCCAATGTTAATTTACCAGAATTTACATCAAGCAATAAAACTTGGCTCTCAAAGTTATTCAAATAAACTGCGCCACTGTGACATTCGATAATCGTTTTATCTAAAACATGCATGTTTTGAACTTGTAAGTTACCACTATCATTAATTATTTGTAGTGCCTTGACATAGGACTTGGGAATCAAAATTTTTACTCTGATTTTTAGTGGCAAGAAATGTGGAATTTCACCTTGTTTAATACTCAAAACACCATCAACTAAATCTGTTTTTACTTGGTAATTAGGATTGGTACGTGACATATACTCACTAATTTTAATTTTATTATCATCAGTAGACAAAACTTTTAAATCAGCATTCTTATAATTAATTTTGATTTTATTCAAATCCGCATAATCAAATTCATATTCATCGGTCAAAGGTAAAGTTTCAACACGAACTTCAGTGTTAAAGTCTTCATTATTTAAATCATCGTCAAAGTCCTCAAATTCTTTACCAAAGTAATTATCGAATTCATCTTTACCTTTTTTAAATGATTTCACATTACCTTTAAAATTAATGCCACTATCATTAATTACTAAATTGCCAAATTTGATTCCATCATCGTTGATTTTGATAGTTTTTCCATTATTAACTGTAATACCATTGTCATTTATATTGAGCAGTTCGCCATTATCTATACTAATACCCGAATTATCAATATTAAACGTGTGCCCTGCAGCGTGCTTATAATGCTCACTTTGATGAGTATCATTCAAAACTTGATTGATTACTTCATCAATATCGCCAAATTCTTTGAAGGCTTTTTCAACCGCAATTACTGGGGTCACATCATCGATTAATTTATCTTCCGCAGATGACATCAAATCAGATGATAACTCTTCTTTTAAATCACTTAATTCAACGTTTTCAGGATAATCATTAAAAATTTTATTTAATCTTTGATCAACTAATGTCTTTATTTTTTCATTCATGATTATTTATCCTTCCTAAAATTAATTCATCAATTACCTTTTTAGCAAAATTCCAAGCTTCAATATTATCCGTTAAAGTTTGTTTACCCTGAGTAGTTATCTGATAATACTTACGGCGTCCACCTTGAGTTTCATCACCCCAATAACCAACAATGTCACCATTCTTTTCTAACCTTCTAAAAACGGTATAAAGGGTAGCTTCATTCAATTCATAATCATTGTGACTCAATTCTTTAACTCGTTTAGCAATTTCATAACCATAACTGTCGCCTTGACTAAGAATGTTTAAAACAATCGTTGCGGTGTGTCCACGAATAATATCTTTGGAAATTAGTGGTTTCATTATTTCATCTCACCTTTTTTCTATGGCAATAATGTATCACCAATTACTATGCGTGTCAAAGTAATTTATTCAAAACAGTATTTTGTTTACAAAAAGTCAAACTAAAATTACCCTTTTACTTTGATATGTTTTAGTATTAAGTTAGTAAGATTTATTTGAAGTTCATTTATGGGAAAATATTTTCCTGCTTTTCTACTAAATGGATAAGTAAAACATTATATAATGATTAAAATACATTTATAAGGGGAAATTTAATGATTGTCGTTGCTTTATCAGCTGTTATTCTGCCACTAATACTCTTGGGAATTATCAACATGCCTGCAACTAAGGGTATGTCGATCAGTGCTTTCATTGTTTTGTTAGAGGGTTATTTTCTTTGGAAGATGCCTGCAAAAGCCTTGTTAGCTTCTATTTTTCAATCAATTCATAAAGCTTTACCCATCCTCTGGATTCTTTTTGGCGCTTTGATGATGCTTAATATTTTGCAGCATACCGGTGCAATTGATCGTATCAATGCTGGATTTCACACCTTATCAGCTGATATGCGAATTCAACTAATTTTAGTAGCCTTCTTATTCGGAGGACTAATTGAGGGTGTCTCAGGATTTGGAACTCCAGCCATGGTTACCGCTCCATTGATGATTGCCTTAGGCTTTTCACCTATGGCTGCTGTTACATTGGCCTTAATTGCCGATTCTACGCCTGCTTCGTTTGGAGCCGTCGGGACACCATTAACAGTTGGTTTGAGTAACGTCAATGAAAAAAGTACCTTCCTCAATTCCATTGGTCAACGAATCACACAATTAGATTTCTTTGCTGGTACTTTTATGCCTTTAATGCTGGTCTTTATCTTAATCTTTGTCTTCGGCAAAAATGATGGTAATCAAAAAAAGGACTTTATAAAGTTGGTCCCTTGGTCATTATTTATTGGATTAGTCTATAGTATCTTTGCTCTCTTAGTTTCATTTGTGCTCAGTTACGAATTTGTTTCTATTTTGGCTCCATTTGCAACTATTATCATCGCTATTTTAACTATCAAATTAAAATTCTTATTGCCTAAAGATAGTTTTACGAAACCTTGGACTACCTCTACAAAAACAATTGCTTCGGAAAAGAAAATGTCTTTGTTAACAGCTTGGTCACCATACATCATTGTTATCCTAATGCTTTTAGCTACACGGACAATTGCTCCATTGAAAGAGTTCTTAGTAACTAATATCAATTTATCATGGAAAAACATTTTAGGATTTTCACAAATTAATTCTGACTGGGAATTTCTATATTCTCCAGGTACATTATTAACGATTGCTGTTATCTTGGGGTTATTAATTCAAGTTAAAACCCTGAAAAACTTCTTCCCCATTGCTAAAAAAGTTGCTCTATCAATGAAATCAACTGCTTTAGCTTTAGTTGTGACCTTGATCATGGTTCAGGTCTTCACTAATTCTGAAATCAATTTAACCAAGCTACCTAGTATGCCGATGTATATTGCTGAAATCATTTCCAAATATCTCTCTGGTATCTGGATCATCATTGCTCCGTTTCTCGGTCAACTAGGTTCATTCGTTACTGGTAGTACAACCGTTTCAACCTTGACTTTCGGACAAATTCAGGCTGATATTGCTTCTAATGCCAACGTCAGCAAGGAACTAGTTTTAGCAGCTCAACTAATTGGTGCTGCAGCTGGAAATATGATTTGCGTTCACAATATAGTTTCTGTTAGTTCTGTTGTCGGACTCAGTGGTCAAGAAGGTAACATTTTACGCAAAACCGTTTTGCCAGCCTTATTATATGGACTTCTAGTTGGTATCATTGGTTTTATCTTTACTTTATTTATCTAAACAATCAAAAGAACGGCTTCCATTAAGTATTCAAGATAGATCCTTTACTTGAATCACTTAATAGAGGCCGTTTTTATTTTACAAAATTACGTATTAAACATACTTACCACAAGAAAAATAATTGAAATATTATTTAGTCTGGGGTAAGAATTTAAGCACATTCACACTTTAAACAAGTTTGGGTAAAAATCGAAATAATCCTTTTAGTTCAGAACTTTTTTAGTGCTTTCTAATACCTCAATCTACTTATTCAATGCTATCCTTATCACAAATAATTTACGGAAGTGATCTTATGGAAATAGGTTCTTTGGCTGAATGGGTTGAAAGTTTTGCTGAAATATTAGCTGTTTCAGTTGCGCTCTTTTTACCCTATTACCAAAAACGCAAAGCTAATAAAGAAAAAAATCAGCAAGCAAAACAGATTATTATTAAAACTGCAAATAAGCTTTTACAACAAACAAATATTCAGGAATCAATTCAATTTAAAGAACTGACAAAATTCGTTTCAATCTACTTAGTCTTAGCTACAAACGACGCCACTATTACAATTATCCAATTAGGAGATGCCATTCTCAATGTTATCGGTACTTCTGATCAATTATCGATCAAACAACAATCACAGATCAATAAACTAATTGATGATTTAAATAAAATTAAAGTATAAAAATCATTCAATAACAAACTTTTCAATCGCATTTCCCACACCATCATGATTATTATCAGTTGTTATATAGTCACTGACAGCTTTCACACCAGCCTGAGCATTGCCCATAGCTATCCCTGTTCCAGCTGTTTCAAGCATTGAAATATCATTGTCACGATCCCCAATCGCTAAAACATCTTCCAATCTAATTTCTAACTGTTGCGCTAAATATTTCACTGCCTCACCTTTGTTGACATTCTTAGGAAAAATTTCTAGATAACCAACTCCAGTTCTTACAACAAAGTAGTTGCTAAATTGTCGACTGATAAAATCAGTAATTTCATCTAAACGTTGTTCATTACCATTGATAACTGCCTTGGTAATCTCGAAATCAGCTGCTAGATCTTCTGGCTCTTTGATATACAAACCACGACCATTCTCATAGGCCATAGCAATTGTATAGTTATCGATAAATTCAAAACCACTTGTGTAGGTATTACCTTGAATATCCAAAACACAATATGGGAAAACGTGCTCTTTAACAAAACTGACAAATTCACGGTAAAAATCATTACCAAGTGTTTTTTGATAAAAAATTTCTCCATTCATATTTTCAATAATTGCTCCACCATTAGTAATCATATAATTATCATTACCCTTAATTCCGAGACTGCGTGCATAATCATACATGGCCTTGTGTGGACGACCAGAACAGAGTACAACCTTTGTTCCATTTGCTATTGCCTTTTGAATCATGACTTTATTCTTTTTTGAAATTTCTTTTGCCGTTGTCAAAAGTGTATCGTCCATATCAATAGTAATTAACTTATATCCCATAAATTTTTCCTCATCACATAAATAAAAGTAATTCTAACTTTTAAATATATTTAGAGCTACAAACTTTGAGCAATAAAAATTTTTTCATCAAAAAAAGACTGTTTAGATAGAAATCCCTATCTGACAGTCTTTTTTATTATTCTTCATGGAAAGATGCACCAGAATTGGCATCTAATTCAACTTTTTTATCTTCATTAATATCGGTAACTTCAACATCCTGTGGATTATGGCTTGGTGCTTTTGCAACAGGAGCATAATCCAAATTACGTACCACATCATTAATAGATAGTTGACGATTAATTTTTTCTAAAAGGGTTGGTCCATTGTAAATGAAACCTGTGTAAACCTGTACCAAACTAGCGCCTGCTTCTAGAGCTGTCTGTGCATCCTCAGGTGTAAAGACGCCACCAGAAAACATAATTGGTAATTCCGGGAAGGCCTGATGAATTGCTCTAGTCAGGCTCAATGATTTAAGGAAGATTGGCTTACCACTTAAACCACCACCTTCATTGCGATTGGTTGACTTCAAATTGTTATAAACTTTGCTTGGATTAGAGGCTGTGTTGGTCAAAATAATGCCGTCCATCAATCCTTTAGTTTCATTAATCAATTCAATCAATTGCTCAGCAGTAATATCATTTCCAAATTTACAAAAAACTGGTTCCTTAATGTGTAAATTATGAATTTTTTGCAATAATCTTTTGGCAACAGGAATCTCCTGCAAAGTTGTCACACCTTTTTGGTTAGGGCAGCTTTGATTCAAAGCTATATAGTCCGCAAATGAATGAATCTCTTTAATATCATCCACCATTTCGTCAACCATCTCTTCACTAGTCAATCCATGGCCAGGGGCTACACTGATACCTAATGTGACGTGTTTAGGAGTATTAGCCAAATGTTTTCTAGTTTCTTCAACGCCTAAATTGTTTAACCCCATACGATTGATGATGGCTTGATCTTCTGCCAAACGAAAAATTCGTTTCTTGGGATTACCAGGTTGATTTTCCTTAGTCACACTTCCAATTTCAACAAATCCAGCACCTAGAGCACCTAAACTATTGTAAAATTCAGCCTTTTTATCAAAACCGGCAGCAATTCCAATTGGTGAATCAAAAGTCACGCCTTTAACGGTAACTTTCAAGTCGGCTCGCTTTTTAGTTTGAAACATTGATTGTAAAACATGTGGATAGCGATTAAACATCTTTAACCCATTGGCTACTAAATGATGATCGACCTCTGGATCTACTTTAAAAATTAACGGACGAACTGCTTTATATAAATCCATTATTTACACCATCCTTCTGGGTTTTTATACCATTGTTCTAACAATTCTGTATCATTTTCCTCAATATAGTCCTGTTCTTTGGCTACCTGAATCAATGTAGGGAAATCGGTCAAGGTGTACAATTTTGTTTCTGCGGCCGCAAAATTGGTTGTACTCTCTGGTAGATCATAGGAAAAAATAGCGACTGTACCGATAACTTCAGCTCCTGTTTCACGAACAGCATCAACAGCTTTTAAAATACTACCGCCAGTTGAAATCAAGTCATCAATCAATACAACCTTATCACCAGTCTGACAGCGTCCTTCGATTTGACTCTTTTTACCGTGATCTTTTTTCTTTGGACGAACATAATTCAATGGTAAGTCAAGAATATTAGAAACTCCGGTGGCATGAGGAATTCCGGCCGTAGCAACACCGCCAATGACCTCTACTTCAGGATATTTTTCCTTAATTAAAAGTGCAAGATCTTCGGCAATTGTTTGACGGAACTTTGGATAAGCAATGGTCAAACGATTATCTGTATAAATCGGTGATTTAATTCCACTAGCCCAAGTGAAAGGTTCTTTAGGACTTAAGGTTACCGCCTTAATTTTCAATAATTGACTGGCAATGTCGATTGCTATTTTTTTATCCATTACTTACTCCACTCCTTTTCAATATTCACATAAGCATTATATTCATCTTTGGCTTGTGTGATTGGTCTTCCAACTACAATGGCGTCACTACCTAATTTTCTAGCCTGACTAGGTGTCGCAACTCGTTTTTGATCGCCAACTTGGGCTGATTTTGGACGAATTCCTGGGGTAACACAGAGGAATTCCTCGCTAGTTGCCTCTTTAATCATTGGTACTTCTAAGGCAGATGAAATAACTCCATCTGCTCCATTGTTAAATGCTAATTTGGCCAATCTTGTAACATAATCTTGTGAAGGCAATGAAACCTGTAATTCATTCGACAGTTCTACTTGTCCTAACGATGTTAATTGAGTAACGGCCAATAATTTAGTATTAGAACCTGATAACCCTTCTTTAGCAGCTGCAATCATCTCTGCTCCACCACTAGCATGAATCGTTAACAACTGAACATCCCACTTAGCAATCATCTGACAAGTCCGTTTAACAGTGTTAGGGATATCATGTAATTTCAAATCAAGAAAAATATTATAGCCTCGTTCTCGCAAACGTTTGACAAAAGGATAGCCATATTGACAAAACATTTCTAAACCGATTTTTAAAAATAACGATTGATTCTTAGGAAATTGATTCAAAAAATTAATACATTCAAAATCATCTGCAAAATCTAATGCTACTATAACTAGTTTATCCATTTTTACTCCTCATAGTTGTTTGTATAGACTACCTTACCGTTGACATAAGTGGCCTGAACTTGTCCAAATACTGATTTTCCAATAAAAGGACTATTAGTTCCTTTAGATAAAAAGTCGGTTTCATTGATGGTATAGTCTTGATTCAAATCAATCATGGTAAAATCGGCTCTCTGATTTAATCCAATTGTTCCTACATCCTTTAGTCCAAATAATTGAGCTGGTTTCACTGTCATTAGCCCAATCAACTTTTCCAAACTGATCAATCCTGTTCTAACTAAACATGTATACATTAAAGGGAACGATGTTTCAATTCCGGTAATACCAAAAGCACTCTTTTGAAAACCTTGATTCTTCTCTTCTTTAGCATGAGGAGCATGGTCGGTCGCAATCATATCGATCGTACCATCTTCTAAACCGTCCAATAATGCCGTTTGATCTTCTTTTGAACGCAATGGCGGATTCATCTTAAAATTAGCGTCATCTGTCACGATATCTTTGTCGCTAAGTAATAAGTGGTGTGGTGTCACTTCACAAGTAACATTAATTCCGGCATCTTTGGCCATTCTAACTAAATTCACGCCATCTTTAGTCGAAATATGACAAACATGATAATGCACACCAGTTTCTTTAGCTAAAACTAAGTCACGAGCCAATTGTGAAGTCTCGGCTGCTTGTTTGATTCCAGGCAAACCTAATCGTTGTGAAGCTGAACCAAAGTTGATCACCCCATGATTGAAGAGATTCTTGTCTTCAACGTGTGCAGCCAAGTGACTGTCGATGGCTTCAATTCTTTCCATTGCAGAATACATTGACTGAGCATTCATAATCCCATGACCATCATTAGAAAAGGCAAAAGCCCCTAATTTATCCAGAGCTTCAATATCGACTAATTCATCACTAGTTTCATTCTTAGTTACCGGAGCATACTGTAAAGTATTGATTAAAGAGTTTTTTTGATTTAACTCCAACTGTTTTTGAAATTTTTCTGTATCATCAGGTACTGGAATAACATTAGGCATAGCCCCGACTGTTGTAAAACCGCCATGTGCTGAAGCTAAAGTACCTGTTTTGATGGTTTCCTTATGAACTTGACCTGGTTCACGAAAATGAACGTGTACATCAACTAATCCTGGAGCAACTAATTGTTGTTTCGCATCAATCATATGAACACCGTCGGTTGATATCTCTTCAGCAATTTGCGTAAATTTTCCATCTTCTATCAAAAGATCTGCTGGAGTTAATTGTCCTTGATAATACAATTGAGCATTCTTTATTAATGTCTTCATTTAGTTAGCACCTTTCAAAACTGATTCGATCATTGCCATTCTGACAAATGTACCATTGACCATCTGTTTAAAAATATACGATTTATCACATTCCACAACGTCATCTGCAATTTCAACTCCACGATTGACTGGGGCTGGATGCATTAACATAGCATCTGGTTTCATCAGATTAACTCGGCGCATATCCAAACCATACTTTTCAAAGTAATCAGCTTTTGAAAAGCCCTGATTCTCTTCAGCTGACAATCTTTCATGTTGAACTCGTAACAACATGACCACGTCCATTTCTTTACACAAATCATCTACTGTCTTATGAGGTCCCATAGCTTGGAATTCTGACGTATACCAAGAATTGAGTCCACCAAAGTAAACATCTGAACCTAACTGTGTCAAAATTTCAGCATCGGAATGTGCTACTCGTGAGTGACTGAGATCCCCGATGATACCTACCTTCAAACCATTTAAACGACCAAAGTGCTCAAAAATCGTCATTAAATCAAGTAAAGATTGAGAAGGATGCTGACCAGCACCGTCACCTGCGTTAATGATAGGAATACCCAAATTACGATTTAAAAGTTCATTATAATATTCATCTTTGCTGTGACGGATAACCGCTAAATCGGCTCCAACACTTTCCAATGTTCGACAAGTATCGTAGAGGCTCTCACCTTTTTTAGTTGAGGATTTTTCAGCATCAAAGACAATTTGTTGCATCCCTAATTTCATCTCTGCAACTTGGAAACTTGATTTAGTTCTTGTACTATTTTCAAAAAACATATTAACAGCAAATTTGTCTTTGCCTATCGTAGATTGCCGACCGTTCTTAAATTCCAAGGCTGCATTAAGATAATCTTGAACCTCTTGGTTGGATAATTGTGACATAGAAAGTATATTTTTCATTGTTTTCCTCCAAATTAAAAGGGGTAGCTGTCAGTCCAGCTACCCCCAAAAAGTTTAGTATTATCCCTTAAACCTTCTAGACCTCACTGGATCTGATTAAAAGTTCCCTAGTTTTTTAAGTAAACAAAAAACTCCCTATCCCACAAGGAAAGGAAGTTTACACTTTTTCTGTCAAATGTAGTTAATACCTTCCAAGCCTCACAGGACTCGATTAAAAGTTTTCGTTGCAAATAATATAAACGATTTTACATTTTCAGTCAATGGTTTTATTTAATTTTTGCCAAGAAGTACTTCTTCTTACCACGACGAATAACGATATATTTGCTATCAAATGATGTCTTAGGATCAATTTCAAGAGTCGTATCTGTTAACTTCTCTCCATTGATTCTAATAGCACCATTTTGAATGTCTTCACGTGCTTGACGCTTTGATTTATCAACGTTAGCAGCGATTAATAAATCAACTAAATTAATTGGATCAGCAGCAATTTCTTCACTAGGAACACCATGGAAAGCTTCAGCAACTTCTGTAGTTGTTAGCGCTTGGATCTCACCTGAGAATAAAACATCAGTAATTTTTTCAGCTGTCTTCAATGCTTCTTCACCGTGAACAAATTTAGTTACTTCTTGAGCCAATGTCTTTTGAGCCAATCGTTTTTCCGGTGCCGTCTTGATAGATTCAGCCAACTTGTCGATTTCCTCTTTAGACAAGAAAGTAAACTTCTTTAAGAGATTAACAACGTCTTTATCATCTTGATTAAACCAGAATTGGTAAAACTCATATGGTGAGGTCTTCTTAGGATCAAGCCAAACAGCACCACCAGCAGTTTTGCCAAATTTAGTACCATCAGCCTTTAACAATAATGGAATTGTTAAAGCATAAACTTTGGCATCTTGTCCTTCAGCTTTATGGATCAAATCAAGTCCAGCAGTTAAATTTCCCCATTGATCACCACCACCAACTTGTAATTGAACATCATGTTTACGATATAGTGTCAAGAAATCAAGTGATTGTAAGATTTGATATGTAAATTCAGTAAAGGAGATACCTACTTCTAGACGACTAGAAATGATTTCCTTATTAAGCATTGTATTGACGTTAAATAATTTACCGTAATCACGTAGAAAATCAAGGATACCAATTGGTTCTGTCCAGTCGTAATTGTTAACCATTGTAAAATCACTGAAAATATTATTAACTTGATTACTCAAAGCTTCAACATTGTGATTAACTTGGTCCATTGTTTGCATAGGACGTTCGGCTTTTTTACCACTTGGATCACCAATAGAACCTGTAGCACCACCAATAACAACATATGGATGATGTCCCGCTCTAGCAAATCTTTCCAAAGTCATAAATGGCAACAAATGACCAATATGCATAGAGTCTCCAGTAGGATCCATCCCACAGTATAACGAAATATCCTTTTCATCGATTAAGTTGCGTAGACCATCTTCATCAGATTGTTGATTGATCAAGCCACGCCATGATAATTCATCAATAATATTCATAGATTTTCCTCCAATAATTATCCCCGTTATAGAAAAAAGCGCCCCTGCAATTATGCAGGGACGCTCATGCGCGGTACCACCCAAATTCAAGTATTACTACTTGCTCTTTACTCCTATAACGTAGGACACGAATTTTAGTCTCGTATTTGATAATCTACCCTGCTTGACTCTCACCAAATGTCAATTCTCTGAACACTGAAGTAAATTACTACTTAGTTTAAAACTAAAACTATTATAAGTATGATGATACACAGGAGTAATATTTTTTTCAAGCCCTTTTTTCTTAAAAGACAATGTTATTGTATAATGTAAGTGCTTTTACGGAGGGGAAAACATGAAAAAATGCTTTATTTAATGCGCCATGGACAAACGCTTTTTAACGTTCTATGTAAGATTCAAGGCTGGTGTGACTCACCACTGACTGACAAAGGTATTGAACAAGCTAAAACAGCTGGAAAATACTTTAAAAATAACCAAATCAAATTTGACGCTGCTTTTTGCTCGACGGCTGAAAGATCTAGTGATACTTTGGAATTGGTTACTGATATGCCTTATACCCGTTTAAAAGGATTACGAGAGATGTCTTTTGGCAAATTTGAAGGTGAACACGAATACTTGAATCCTAAAATCACCGACGCTCAAAAACAATATGGCGACTTTTTTGTTCAATACGGTGGTGAAAGTGCTCAACAAAATAAAGATCGTGTTAAAAAGACTTTATTCGATATCATGAATCAAGACAATAAATCAGTTTTAGTTGTTAGTCATGCTGGTTCTATTATGAACTTTACTAGTCAATGGACTGATATTGATAAAATAAAGGATAGTGGCTTTGGTAATTGCAGCATTTTAGAATTTGAATTTGAGGATAATAAATTCACTTTTAAGAAAATCATTAATTTTAATTAAAATAATTATCATAAAAAATAGAGATAATAATCAAGTCATGATTACTATCTCTATTTTTGTTACATATGTTTTTCAATCCAGTCCCAAACTTCTTCTTTACCATACTTGGTATCAGAACTAAATAATTGTAGACCATCGGTTTGATTGATCTGCATTGCTTTTTTAACTTGACTAATAGTCTTATTCCACTGATTTCCCTTAACCTTGTCCATCTTCGTAGCCACGATTAACGTAGGAATATGATAATAACTAACAAATTGATACATTGAAATATCATCTTCACTTGGTTGATGACGACCATCAACTAAAATGACTACCCCTTTCAAAACATCACGAGTAGTTAAATATTCTTCAATCATCACTCCGAACTCTTCACGTTGTTTTTTGGAGACCTTAGCAAATCCATATCCTGGGACATCGACAAGATACAGTTGATCTTCAATATTATAGAAGTTAAGAGTTTGCGTTTTACCTGGCGTACTAGACGTTCTAGCAAAGCTTTTACGATTGATAAGAGTATTTATCAAAGAAGACTTTCCGACGTTAGAGCGGCCTAATAAGGCTATTTCTGGATAACCTTCACTTGGATATTGTTTTGAGCTTACAGCACTCAAATTCATTGACACATTATTTACCTGCATAATTCACCTCAATGAAGTAATTTTACCATAAACAAAAAAAGCTGCCCACTAGGCAACTTCTCCATTTTTAAGAATCAATTCTGGTTCTTTAACTTTTCTAACTGCTTCTTTAGTTACTTTGACACTTTCAACGTCATCACGACCCGGAATATCAAACATAGTATCGAGCATTGTTTCTTCAACAATGGATCTCAAACCACGGGCACCAGTATTTCTTTCAATTGACATCTTAGCAATTTCCTTCAAAGCACCATCAGTAAAGATCAGGTTGACCCCATCCAAGCTTAATAGTTCCTTGTATTGCTTAATAAGAGCATTCTTTGGCTTTGTTAGGATATCAACCAAATCACTCTCTGTAAGCTTCTCAAGTGCTGTTACGATTGGAATACGACCGATAAACTCAGGAATAATACCAAATTTCATCAAATCTTCAGGGATAATTTGTTGCATCAAACTCTTCTCTTCAGCAATTGTTGCTTGTTGTTCAGCGCCAAAGCCTATTGTCTTATCGCCTAAACGATTCTTAACGATTTGTTCGATACCATCAAAGGCACCACCAACAATAAAGAGAATATTAGTTGTATCGATTTGAATTAACTCTTGTTGAGGATGCTTTCTACCACCTTGTGGTGGCACGCTAGCAATTGTTCCTTCAAGAATTTTTAGAAGTGCTTGTTGAACACCTTCACCAGACACATCACGAGTGATGGAAACATTCTCGCTCTTCTTAGCAATCTTATCGATTTCATCAATATAAACAATACCATGTTCGGCCTTATCTACATCGAAGTCAGCATTTTGCAAAAGTTTCAAAAGAATGTTCTCAACATCTTCACCAACATAACCAGCTTCAGTTAATGTTGTAGCATCTGCAATTGCAAATGGTACCTTCAAAATACGAGCCAAAGTTTGAGCCAAGAATGTTTTACCGGAGCCGGTAGGTCCGATTAAAGCAATATTACTCTTTTGTAACTCTGTTTCACCATCTTTAAGGTGTTCCATTTTATTAATTCTCTTGTAATGATTATAAACGGCAACTGATAATGCCCTCTTCGCATCAGTTTGTCCAATTACATATTCATCAAGAATCCTTTTGATTTCTACAGGTGTTGGAATGTTTTCAAGATCCATTGGAGTTGAATCATTTAATTCTTCATCAATGATTTCTTTACATAAATCGATACATTCATTACAAATGTACACACCTGGTCCAGCAACAATTTTCTTAACTTGATCTTGCGTTTTACCACAGAACGAACAGCTAATTGTGCCAGTATTTTCTGTACTATCAAACATAGTTATTCTCCTTCAATAGTTCCAATTACTTTGAAAGTCTAGCATTGTAATAACTTTGAGTAAAGTAATTAGTTTGAAGCCATTGTTTTTACAAAAAAAGGAAGCCCAGTGGCTTCCCTTATCTTAGTTCACAAAAACATTATTTTTCAACAGCTGAGTCAACGATCAATTCGATGGCTTTCTTAGCGCCGATATCATGAGCAAGCATTTCATCACTAAGTGCATTTCTTACAGCGGATTCTTCCATCTTGTATTCATCTGCTAGTGACTTAACTTCACTCTTAATTTCGTCTTCTGTTGGCTTGATGTTTTCTTTAGCTACAATTGCTTCGATAACTAAGTCAGTCTTTACACGTTCTTCAGCATCCTTAGCAAATTGTTTCTTCAAGCTTTCTTCATTTGTACCTGTCATTTGATAGTACAACTTAGGATCGATACCTTGACGACGTAGGTTAGCCAAATATTGGTTCAATTGATTGTCAACTTCTGTATCAATCATAGCTTGTGGAATGTCATCGATTTTGGCATTCTTAACTGCTCCAGCAATTGCTTCTTCTTGAATGTTTTCTTCAGCAGTTTCTTTCTTTTGATCCTTGATTTCATCATGAAGTTTTGTCTTCAATTCTTCAAGTGTATCAACGTCTTCATCAACATCCTTAGCAAAGTCATCATCTAACTTAGGTAATTCTTTTGATTTAACTTCATGGATCTTTGTCTTGAAGATTGCCTTTTTACCAGCAAGTTCTTTAGCTTGGTAATCTTCTGGGAATGTAACATTTACGTCAACATCTTCATCAGCAGCATGACCAATCAATGCATCTTCAAATCCAGGAATGAATGAACCTGAACCTAATTCAAGTGAGTAGTTTTGTGCGCTACCACCATCGAATTCTTTACCATCAACAGAACCAACATAGTCAATAATAACTGTGTCGCCCTTTTCAGCCTTACCGTCTTTAAGAACAAGTTCAGCTTGTTGTTTTTGAAGATCTTTTAGACGATCCTCAACATCAGCCTTCATAACATTACGTTTTTGTTTCTTAACTTCGATGCCCTTGTATTCACCAAGTTCAACATCTGGTTTAACTGTAATAGTTGCAGTAATAGCCCATGGCTTGTCTTTTTCCATTGATTCAACACTGATTTGTGGTTGGTCAACAGGTTCTACCTTAGTTTCATCAACAGCACTTTGGTATGCATCTGGTAGAACAGCGTTCAATGCATCTTCGTACAATGCTTCTTCACCGTACATACGGTTAAAGATTTGGCGAGGAACTCTTCCTTTTCTGAATCCAGGAACATTTAAGCTCTTCTTAACACGATTAAAAGCAGTATCTAAACCTTTTTTAATTGTATCTTGGTCAATTTCAAATTTTAATTCACCAGTATTGTTTTCTTTTTTTGTAAATTTAGCCTTAGCAGACATTTATATTATCCCTCCGGTATTTCAACGATCTCATACTTTGTAATATTACCCTAAAATGGTGATATTGTAAACATTTGACGTTATTTAATAGGTTTTTTAAGACATCATTTGTATATTATATGACACTTTTTACGATTTTTAAATATCTTAGTCATAAAAAATAGCCATAAAAAAAAGAGCTGGATTAACCAACTCTTTTTTAATTATCATTACCACTTAGAAATTAGTCTAAGATTTCTGTAACAACTCCGGCACCAACAGTACGGCCACCTTCACGAACAGTAAATCTTGTACCATTTTCAATAGCAACTGGAGCAATCAAGTCAACTTCGAAAGTAACTTGGTCACCAGGCATAACCATTTCTACACCATCTGGTAGTTCAATAACACCAGTAACATCAGTTGTATGGAAGTAGAATTGTGGACGGTAGTTTGAGAAGAATGGAGTATGACGTCCACCTTCTTCTTTACTCATGATATAAACTTCACCCTTGAACTTGTTGTGAGTTTGGATTGAACCTGGCTTAGCAAGAACTTGTCCACGTTCGATTTGATCACGGTTAATACCACGTAGTAAAATACCAACGTTATCTCCGGCTTCACCTAAATCAAGTGTCTTACGGAACATTTCTAGACCAGTAACAGTTGACTTCAATACTTCTGGCTTCAAACCAACGATTTCAACTTCGTCACCAATCTTAATTTCACCACGATCGATACGACCAGATGCAACAGTACCACGACCAGTGATAGTGAAGACATCTTCAACAGGCATCATAAATGGTTTTGTATTATCACGTTCTGGTGTTGGGATGTATTCATCAACAACATCAAGTAATTCTTCAACGTGTTTGATTTCTTCTGGGTCACCTTCAAGAGCCTTCAAAGCTGAACCACGGATAACAGGAATGTCATCCCCTGGGAAATCGTATTCTGATAGAAGTTCACGAACTTCCATCTCAACTAGATCAACTAGTTCTGGATCGTCAACAAGATCAGTCTTGTTCAAGAAGACAACGATGTATTCAACACCAACTTGTCTAGCAAGCAAGATATGTTCACGAGTTTGTGGCATAGGACCATCAGTTGCAGCAACAACAAGGATAGCACCATCCATTTGTGCAGCACCAGTGATCATATTCTTAACGTAATCAGCGTGTCCTGGAGCATCGATATGTGCATAGTGACGCTTTTCAGTTTCGTATTCAACATGGGCTGTGTTGATAGTAATCCCACGTTCCTTTTCTTCTGGGGCCTTATCGATATCAGCATAATCTTCAGCCTTAGCTAAACCTTTGTCAGCCAATACCTTAGTGATTGCAGCTGTTAAAGTAGTCTTACCGTGGTCAACGTGACCAATTGTCCCAATATTTACATGGGGCTTTGTTCTCTCATAATGTTCTTTTTCTGCCATTACAAAGAATCCTCCTAAAATTTCATTTCATAAGATTGATCCAAAGAAAATGTTCTTTAGACGACTCTTTACTGAAAAATTATACTACTTTCAGAGGTGAAAGCAAAGTAATTCAAAGCAAATCACCGACTAAAAATATACTCTTTGGATTATACGGGGAGTAAACGAAATTGTAAATACTCAAAGCGAAAAAAGTTGTTTTTTTTCACTCTTGGAAGGCATTTATTAGTTCATCGAACCTTTTCAGCCAATTATTTACTTCCTTCAACCCCTGATTATCACTTATTTGTGATTCATCAACTAAACGATACCTTAAAAGCATGGCTTTTGTCCAGAGTCTTGGACTTTTTATTATTTCATCCCCAAACGGATAGACAAATGCAGCATATAGTGACAACTCACCTTTAAAGTTTTCGAGTTGAGAATCATTTTCGTCAGTTAATAATTTTTCTAATTCGTCGCACATTTTCAAATAGACATCAGTTGACATAATAGGCATTAAGTCACTCGGATTGCAAGTTTTATTTTCACCGTAGAATGAAATATCTACAGTTTCGTCAACTCCAAGCTTTAATAAGTTCTCTAATGCTTCACTCTTCAAAAGCGGATGTAGCAAGGGATTAACTAATAAAATTTTTGCATTTTTCACATAATCATCCTTGTTAAATTGTCGCAAACTTCTTAACAACTGAATTTGTTTCGGAGTTGATTCTGTAACGATGGAATATAGTCTTTTTGACAATTGATTCTTCTCTGGTTTAAAAGAACGTTCATGACGATCTTCAGCAACTTTTATTCGTTTCGTTATATCCTCCACAAATTCTGGCTTGATATGTGGCAATGTCTCTATGTCATAAAAATTTAACATTTGATTAGCTAATAGAAAGTCATTATTTTCTAGAATAATATCTAAAGCTAATTCAGCCGTTTCCGGTTCACTGAGGTAATAATTAAAATAATCTAAGATTACAGCTTCAGCGTCACCAGGCCTTTTTTGATTCAACAAAGAAGCAGCCAACCCCCTGTTAATTGAGAATGACTGCTGCATTGCATATGCCTGCGTATATAAATCTACTGCTTCAGACCAAACGCCTTGTTCAAAGGCCTCTTCCGCCTGATCAATAATTTTTTTTAGATTATCTGAGTCGTCCATACAATACCTCAACAATATCTAACTAATTAAATCAGTTTATTTTTTGGCTTTTCTATGTCTATTCTGGTTTACTTCCATAATTACAGGAAGGATTACCGGATGACGATTAGTTTGTTCATACAAGAAGTGATTTAACTTGTCGCGAACATCTTGCTTCAAATCAGACCAATCAAAATCTTTGCTGTTTTGCATATAGTCTACAATCGTTTTAACAATGATATCTGAACTTTCGCTCAAAAGATCACGGCTGGCACGCATATAAACGAATCCACGAGCCGTAATTTTAGGCTTAGCAACAACTTTCTTCTTTTTACGGTCGATTGTAGCTACCGCAATGAAAACACCGTCCTCAGCCAATAATTCACGGTCACGTAGAACAATACTTCCAATATCGCCAACGCCTTTTCCATCAATCATGGTATCTCCGGCATCAACAGCTTTAGCTTGATAGAATTGACCATTTTCGTAATTCAAGACATCTCCCTTTTTAGTAAGGAAAATATTTTGATAAGGAATACCTGTTTCATGCGCAATTCTTGCATGGGCATCCAAAAGACGATATTCCCCTTGAATAGGAATAACATTCTCTGGGTTCAAGAGGTTAATCATCAATTGTAGGTCACTCTTATTGGCATGACCTGATGAATGTTTATCATCACTCAAAGCTTTAACTTCAGCACCTGTTCGATAAATAGCATCTCTAGCTTTGGCAACAGTTGTGTCCATAGCATGTGAAGGAGTCGTAGCAATAAATACTAAATCTCCCTCTTCAATTTGAAACTTTGTCTTAGCGGCTGGATTAGCCATTTTACGAAGAACCTTGACCGGTTCACCCATCTTGCCAGTTTCAACAACCACCAATTTATTATTGTCAAAGCCCTTTAATTCCTTAGGTTTTAAGATCAGTTCTTTATTACTAATCTTCAAATAACCTAAGCTCATGGCTGTCTTAACAATTTTCTCAGCATCTGTTCCTGATAGGAAAACTCTTCTTCCTGTCTTGTCAGCAGCATCCAAAACTTGTTGCATTCTTTGAATATTTGAGGCCACTTGAGCCACAATAATACGACCATTATGGTAACTGAATGTATCCAAAATATATTCATAGATATCACGTTCGTTAGAATTCTCATAAGGGGATTCAGCATTAGCAGAATCACTCAATAAAGCTAAAACACGTTCACTACCAATTTTAGCAATGCGACCATAATCAGTCTTATAAACCGGTACAGCAGCTTGATCAAACTTAAAGTCACCGGTATAAACGATTTGGCCTTCTTCAGTCTTAATAACTGTTCCTAAGGAACCAGGAATTGAGTGAGTCGTTTTAAAGAATGAAACTGAAGCCTGCTCAAAATCAATAGCTGTGTTTTCATCGATAACGTGGAAGTCTGAGAATTTCTTGCTACGGCTGTCATTTGAACAAACAATCTTGGCTAATTCAATCGTCATTTCTGAACCGAATACAGGAATGTCGTAATCACTGATTAGGTATGGCAAAGCTCCGATTGCGTCTGCATGACCATGTGATAGGAAAATACCCACCACTTTATCAATATTCTTCTTGATGTAAGTCATATCTGGTACGACAACGTCAATTCCATAAAGATCATTATCAGGATATTGCAAACCAATATCCAAAATATAGATCTCGTCATTTACTTCTACCGCGTACATATTTTTTCCATTTTCACGTACGCCACTTAACAAAATTATTTTAATTTTTTTGCTCATTTTCATCTCTCATTTCATTAAAATAGCATAGATCATAATATCCTATTGTGATTTTTAAGTCTTTTAAGACTATTTAAGCTATACCTGTTTGTTATTCTACCATACGCGAGACGATATATAAAAAAAAGCGAAAAAAAAGAAGCCTCCCAAATGGGAAACTTCTCAAATTGATATTAACGACGTAGACCTAATGATTTGATCAAATCATGGTAACGTTGAACATCCTTGTTACGTAAGTATGCCAATAGATTACGACGGTGACCAATCTTCTTCAATAGACCAACATATGAGTGGTGGTCTTTCTTGTTAACTTTTAAGTGATCATTTAGAGAATTAATATCATAAGTTAAAACAGCAATTTGTACTTCTGGAGAACCAGTGTCTCCATCTTTACGTGCGTATTGCTTGATAATTTCATTTTTCTTTTGTTTTGAAATAGCCATTTCATTCACCTTTTCCTTATATATTTAGCCAAACTATGTCTGCGTTGGTGATTCGTCAAACAGAGCATGGTTAACACAACTAACTAATTTACTACATAATGAGTAATATTGCAATAGTGTAAAAAAAATCGACATTTCATTGCATTGCCAAAGCTAATTATGTATAATTCTATGTATTGAGTTTTAAGCTTACTAGGTAATCGGAGGTGAAATTGATGCCACAAATTAAATCAGCTATGAAACGTGTAAAGACTGCACAAAGTGCAACTCTTCGCAATGCTTCACAAAAGAGCGCTATGCGTTCAGCTATCAAAAACTTTGAAACTTCAGCTGCTAACAACACTGACAACAAAGAAGATATGTTTAGAACAGCAGTTCGTGCTATTGACATGGCTAAAGCTAAGGGTCTAATCAAGGCTAACAAAGCTGCTCGCGATAAGTCAAGACTTGCTAAATTGAATTAATCTAAGCGACCTATTATTGGTTGCTTTTTTATTTCTTTTAAAAAAGGAGTTCAGATATTATTCTGAACTCCTTTTTGCTATGCAAATTTAGCTATAAACAAATCAAACAGTAATTCCTTGTCTCCTTGTCCTGATTTAATTTGATAGTCTAGATTCACCAAATCCTGATACATAATTACTAATTGTTTCATAATCAATTTTTTAGATTGTCTATGTGACAATTTTACTCGATAAGGATGTAATTTAAGGTTTTTAGAAATCGTAGCTTCTGTTAAGCCTCTTTCAGTTAGTACCTTAACTTGAATCAAAAGACGCAATTGGGACATCAATATAGCAATCAAGAGTATCGGATCAATTTTTTGTAACAAGAATTGGTGGTAAAGTTCTTCAGCCTGATAAATATTTTTGCTCAAGATTTGATTCATCAAATCAAAAACATTGTCTTCCAATGACTGTGGTACCAATTCTTCCACTGCCTGTTTATCAATCTTCTTTGATTGTAATGCATACATCTTTAATTTAACCAATTGATTCGTTATTAAAGAGTAATTACTCTTAGTCTTGTTTATTAATAAATCCAAAGCTTCCCCATCTATTTGATAACCGTCAGCTTTTAAATCATTTTGAATCGTTCTAGTTAGAACTGGCCCTTCCATTTGACCAGCATCAACCACCGTTGCTATCTTCTTTAACTGTTTAACGATCTTTTTTCGAGCATCCAATTTATCGTATGAGGCAAAGATCACCATGATTGTTGAAGGTGTAGGATTTTGAATATACCTCAATAGTAAATCTGTATTTTGTTCAACAGCATTCTTAGCTCGTTCTGCCGTTAAAAAATAAGGGTTTTGAGCGAAAACTAATCTTCGTTCACCAAAAAATGGTGCAGAGATAGCCTCATTAATAACATCATCTAAAGGTGTCTCTTCCAAATCAAAACTAGAAAAATTCATATCTCGTTCTTCAGGCGACATGATATCTTTAAATGATTTTTGAATGTCCTTAATAAAAACTTGTTCTGCACCGGTAATCAAATAGACATTGCCCAAATTACCTTGTTTTAAATTACTTTTTAATTCTGCTATTTTCAAACGAGTCACCCTTTAAAAAAGTTGTTATCTTTTCTCTATTACCGAAAAAATCGTAATACCAAGATATCATACCATAATCAGCCGTATTTAAATATTTTACATGATGATTTTCCAGTCGTTGCAGAGTCTCATGATTGGGATGTCCGTAGCGATTATTAACTCCAGCCGAGATCAAACCTAATTTAGGTTGTGTTTTTTCCAACAATTCATCCCCAGTTGCCGTTTTTGATCCATGATGACCTAGTTTTAAATAATCAATTTTGAATTGATAATCCTTCAATATTTTTTGTTCCGAAGGAATATCTAAGTCCCCTGTAAAAAGCCATTTTTTATCTTTAATCTGCGCTAATAAAGTAAGAGAATCACTATTCTCTCCCTTTCCTTTCGCCTTTGGCCAAAGAACTTGCCAATTTATGAAACCGGTCTTTATAACATCCCCTTGACGACGACTTTTGAATTCAATTTCCGGATGATCCTGAATAACTTTTTGAATTCGCAAGTTCTGATCCAAGCCAATCCCAAAATTAACTTGTTTAACAGGAAATTTATTCAATAAAATTTCTAAATTTCCAATATGATCAACATCCTTATGTGATAAAAAGAGTTTATCGATTTTTGAAATACCTTGCGATTTCAAAAAAGGAATCGTACTATGTTCGACTTGATTGCTACTGTCTCTTTTAGCCCAAGGATTAGTCATAAATTTTAATTTGCCCGCTGTATCGATAAGAAAAGTTTTTCTTATTAACGGTGTTGTTACTAAAATACTATCTCCTTGACCTACATCAATTATATTTACTGATCCACTCAAAGGAAATTTATTGATTGTTACACCAAAAATAAAAATGATTAAATATTGATATAAATACTTATTAAGAATATTTTTACTTTCAACATAAAAGATACTTATTATCACCAATAGAACAACTGTTAAAGTATCTAGCTTACCCGTCACCAACATAAACTTGGTATTACTAGAAAAATAATCTAGAAGACTATACATACTTCCAAATAAATTATTTATATTATTCCAAATTTTTAAATTGGCGAATTTTATAATCAAGTTAGCCACTTTAGAAAAATGACAAAATAAAAACACCAAGACGTAAAAATCAGGTATCATTGGAGTTCTCACACAAACAATGAAAGAGGTTTTTCGTCTTGGTGCTAGAACAGAATATCATAAATCGTCCTAAAGGACATCATTTAACTGAAATTGAACGTGGAAAGATTGCTTCCTTTCATTCAATTGGCTACTCGAATCGCCAGATAGCTAAAGCTATCGGCGTTTCACCTCAGACTATTAATAATGAAATTAACAGAGGTACTGTTGAGCAGATCAAGAAAGTTAATGGTAAAGTTCAACACTTGAATTGCTACTTTCCTGACACTGCACATCAAAAGTATGTAAAGAACCGTAAGCTTTGCCATCGTCCTTCTAAATTCGACCAAGTCACAGCCTTTTTAGGCTTCTTTGTAAGCCAGTTCATAGATAATGGATGGTCACCTGATACGGCCGTTGGACGAGCTAAGAACGAAGAATTATTCTTAGTAGATGAAATGGTTTGTACTACTACACTTTACAAATATATTGATGAACAACGACTTGAAATCCGGAATATTGATCTGGTAGAAAAGTCAACTAGACCGACTAAGCAACATACTTCAAAAAAGCATAAGCGTCTACTTGGTCGTAGTATTGAGAAACGCCCTAAAAGTGTTGATAGCAGAGAATCCTTTGGGGACTTTGAGATAGACACGATTGTGGGCAAAAGAAATGGCCATGAGAGTGTCGTCTTAACGCTCATAGAGCGTAAGACACGCTTTGAAATAATGAGACTTATTGACGGTAGAGATGCCGACTCTGTAGATTATGCTATGAAAGAGATCATAAAGAACTATGGTGATCTTATCAATTCAATCACTGCAGACAATGGCCCTGAGTTCTCTAATCTATCATCTGATATGGCTGGCGTTGCGGATGTTTACTTCACACACCCATATACATCTTGTGAACGTGGAACAAATGAAGTACATAATCGAATGATACGTCGTGACTTGCCCAAAGGGCTGTCACTGGATACAGTCAGCCCAAAAGTAATAAGAGACATAGAATTTAAGCTCAACAATATGCCTAGAAAGTTATTGAACTATAAAACGCCACAAGAACTCTTTGCTAGTTCCTGTGGCGCTTAAAGACATATTTATAAACTTCAAATACTGATATCACTTGGATTCAATTTATTTTGTCCAAGTGGCTAACTTGTTATTGAAATTTTCGAAATTTTTAAATTAACTGATAGCGCCGAAACAAAGGTTAGAGGTAATATCACGTAAGTGAATAGAGGAATAAAAATCAGATTGATCAATAAGGTCAACCAGTTAAACTGATAAACATAAAAACAAATTACTGGTAGACTGACCAAGTTCATTTTTAATGTCATCCAAATGAATTTAGTGTTTTTATACAAGTACATAATAGCAAAAGCTAACAGAAAACTAAGTTGACCTCCCATAGTTGTTATAGCCCGTGGATCAACGAACATGCATATCAACAATGTCACACTAAATACATCAAGACTACTCAATGACCAATCAAATTTTTTAAATATGATTCCAACCATTGCCAAAACAACTGCTCGCCAAATACCACTTTTCGAACCAACTAAAATACCGTAGCTTGGCAACAAAAATAGCATTAACGTATCAACTAGTTCTAGAGGAATCTTAAAAAAAGATGTTAATTTTCTAATTAGGGTCAGAATTATTAACACGTGTAGGCCTGATAAGCTAAAAAGGTGAATAATTCCCAAAGAACTCAAAATCTTTAAAAAATCTTTATCTGAGGAATCAGTGTAACCAACTATCAAACTCTGAGCATGTATTCTTAGCCATTTTGGTAATTGTGCTAAATATTTAATGATATGAATTCGTAAAATATTTATTCTATCCTTAAAATTTCGTGGTTGGTATTCTATAAGCTTTTTAAACTTCGTAATTTCTACCTGATAATAAATATTCTGTTTAGTTAAATACTTAGCATAGTTAAATTCACCAGGATTACGTGGCTGAGCTATTGGCTCTATTTTCTTAACTTCCAATTTTGCCTGAACCATGTGATCTAATTTTTTCCAATACTGTTGTTCACGTTGTGTTTTTATTTGATAAACAAACTTTACTGTCTCTCGATCAGCTTGTAATTCTCCCGTCAATAAATCTCCATTAACTGCAATTGAATCTGGTGCTACTATTCCGTTCTGAATTTGTGGCACAGTCACTGGCGGTTTTATTAACCAGCAACGTCCAGCAAATACTACAGATAAAGCTATAATCAACAAATTAAGATTTTTATTCTTAAGCAAGGCAACTCTTATTATTAATAATAGTAAAAAAATAATGAATAATTTATTTCGAAAATTACAAGAACAAGTTAGCCACTTGTCCAAAAAATAAATACGAAATATATCAGTGCCAGAAAAGTGCATTTCTAAACTCCACAGAAACTAGTGAATAGTTCCCGTGGAGTTTTGTAGTTCAACAACTTTCTAGGCATATCATTGAGCTTTGATTCAATAGAGGATACTAAATCTGGAGCAATAGAATCGAGTGACAGCCCTTTGGGCAAGTCACGACGAATCATTCTATTATGTGCTTCATTGGTTCCTCTTTCTGAGGAAGTATATGGATGTGCAAAATAAACATCTGAAACTCCAGACATAACAGAATCGAGATTAGCAAATTCAGGACCATTATCTGCGGTTATCGAGTTGATAATGTGACCGTAATTATGTTTGATCTCTTCCATAGCGTAATCAACAGAGTCGGCATCTCTACCGTCAATAAGTCGCATTATCTCGAATCTGGATTTACGCTCAATAAGTGTTAAGACTACGCTCTCGTGACCATTTCTCTTACCAACGATAGTATCAATTTCAAAGTCACCAAAATCTTCTCGCAAGTCAACGCTCTCAGGACGTTCCTCGATACTTCTACCCAATAGACGCTTATGTTTCTTCGAAACGTGTAGCTTGGTAGATCTATTCATTTTGTCGGTTAAGTCTATATTACGTATCTCTAAACGTTGTTCATCGATGTACTTATAAAGAGTGGTAGTTGATACCATTTCATCTTTAAAGAATAACCCATCGACACGTGATCTACCTGCGATTATATCTGGAGACCACCCCTGTTTGAACTGTTCTACAAAGTAGCTTAGGAATTGTTTAACTCGATTAAACTTAGAAGGTCGATGACACTGCTTACGCAGCGTGTCATAACGTAATTGAGCGGTATCAGGGTAATAATCATTAGAGAAATATTGTTTCCCATTAACCTTTTTAACCTGTCTTACGGTCCCTCTGCGGATCTCATTATTAATAGTTTGAGGGCAAACGCCAACGGCGTGAGCAATCTTACGATTTGAGAATCCCAAAAGGTGAAGCGAAGCTATTTCACCACGTTCAATTTCAGTTAAATGGTGTCCCTTAGGTCGTATTATGGTATCATTTTCTTGCATCAAGACGAAAAACCTCTTTCATTGTTTGTGTAGGAACTCCAATGATACCTGATTTTTTCGTCTTGGTGTTTTTATTTTGAGCTTTTATTGAAAGTGGCTAACTTGATTATAAAATTCGCCGAATAATTTATTTTCGAAATAAACTGTTATTAACAAAACTATTATCAAAGCGGGAAAAATCAATTTACCTCTCATTAGCTTAAACTGTCAGTTGATCTTTCAGTTTGGCTAAACTCTTCTCACCAATCCCTGAAACATTAATTAAATCATGTAGTGTCTTGAATTGACCATGTTCTTCACGATAAGCAATGACTTTTTCGGCTTTTTTAGGACCTATACCTGTCACATCTTTAAAATCATCAACTGTCGCCGTATTAATATTCACTATTTTTTTGTTTTGAGTATCGTTTGATGAATTTGTACTGGTAGGAGTTACTTTCTCACCTTTAATTGGAATATAAACCTGCATCTGATCAACTACTCTTTTGGCTTGGTTGATTTGTTTCAGATCTGCGTTGGCAGTAAACCCACCGGCTGTCTGTATCACTTCTTGTATGATTGCTTTATCCTTTACATGGTAAACGCCAGGCTTTTGGACGGCACCTTGTACATCAACAACTATCATCTGTGGTTCTTTTGCTTTCGAATCAGTTTTACTCTTTTTAGTTTCATCTTTTTGAGTTGTTAATTCTTGCTTAGGCTCTAACGTACTAGTAGGCGTTACCTTGTGGAAAAGGAAAAAATATCCTCCTAGTACTACAATTACGATACCCGTCAATAAAACAATTTTTTTATTTCGAACGTATTGATAAACTTCTTCCATTTCAATCACCTCAAATTAAATTACGAAAAAAAACAGCCCTTATTTGGACTGTTTTGTTTTTTCAAGATAATTAATTGCATCATTTAAGTTCTTTACGGGTACAATTTTCATCTTCGTATGAATTTTTTTAGCGGCACGTTTGGCTAAATTGTAATTGTTAACGTAACCTGGTTCATATTTTTTAATTTCTTTTGTTACAGGATCATCCGGAGCAAAGAAAATTGTTGCGCCCATTTCGGAAGCTGCATAGACCTTCTTCTCAATTCCTCCGATAGGACCAACTGTTCCATCTGGGGCAATAGTTCCTGTTCCCGCAATAGTACGACCAGCTTTCAAATCTTTATTACTGATTTGTGAGTATACTTGCAAAGTAAACATTAAACCTGCCGAAGGTCCACCAATACTGCCCGCATCAATTTTTGTTGGAGGATTACCCTTAGCCTGTGTGTTATCAGTCAAAGTAATACCTAAACCGTATCGTTTAGTATCTGCTAGTTTAACAAGTTTACCTGAAGCTGACTTCTTTTTACCATCACGTACGAAATTAATTTTGACAGTAGATTTTTTATTCTGCTTCTTAACATAATTGATAAACTGAGCCGAGTTCTTAAAGTGGTAGTTATTGATGGATGTGATCGTATCACCAACTTGCAATTTATTCTTAAAAGCAGAGTTATCCATGATATCCATAATATAGACACCTAAATACTTCTTAGTAAATGGCTTTCCCGCCTTGGAATAAGCTGCTTGAATCGCGTTATTAGTTGCTGATTTCATATAGTACTGTTGAACTTGAAAATATTGTTGGCTATTTTCATTTCCCATCAATTCTTCTTGTGAGTAAATAGTTTCAAAATCATTTCCCAATGACTTAAGCAATGTAAATGGCGTCCCACTTACAATTCCAACTGTCGTTAATAGCAAGTTACCCTTTTTCTTATCTTGCTTACCATTGACCTTTACAAATTGAGAAGTATCTTCGGCACTACCTGGAACTTCTAAATAATAACCTGTTGGTGTAAAGAAGAATGCCATGACAACAATAAAAATAAATATAGCACCAAAGATTTTATTTCTAGTTTTGTTAAATCTCAAAATAGTTTATTCCTTCCTCAATTTCTTTATCAATTCTAAAGCGACTGCTTGAGGTACAAATTCCGATATATCGCCACCAAACCTGGCCACTTCTTTCATCATTGATGATGATATCGTAGCATATTGATCATTTGCTAGCAGGAATATCGTTTCAATATTCTTATCTAAAACTTTATTAATTGAGGCTACGCCTGACTCATAACCAAAATCATCCGGATTACGCATCGATCGAACCATGAAACCGGCCCCTAATTGACGAGCCAAATTAGTTGAAAGTTCCGATTTACCATCTACGACAGAAACATTACTTAGATCCTTGATTTCAGCTTCAATGAAGGCTTTCTTTTCCTGATAAGAAAATAAATATTTTTTTGATGTATTAGTCATAGGTGCTACGTACAATTTATCAAACAACTTGGAGGCACGACGGATTATATCCAAATGACCATTAGTAATGGGATCAAAACTACCTGCATAGAGTCCAACTCTTTGTGACATACTTATCCTCCAAACTGATACAATGCAACTTTGGTATCTTTATAGTTCTTTTCTTTGAGTAAATCTATTTTGCCAAAATTAGCGAGGTCAATATCATAATCTGTTTCATCAACAATAATGGCGCCAGGGTTTAATAAATCCCCTTCTACCATATCTTCTATGATCTGCTCTGTGATCTTCATACGATAAGGTGGATCCAAAAATACCAAATCAAATTTTACTTGATCATTTTTAAATTTAGTTAAAGCTTCAGTTGCCGCAGTTTTCATAACCACAAAACTTTCATTGGCACGAGTCTTATCAACGTTCTCTTTGATTGTATTAATAGCTTTATAAGCTTTATCAACTAAGTAAGCTGTTTTATAACCACGCGATACAGCCTCGATACCTAAACTACCAGTTCCTGCAAACAGATCTAGGGCCACACCATCATCAACTAGATATGGCGTTAACATGCTAAAAACCGCTTCCTTAACTTTAGCTGATGTAGGGCGAGTATTATTGCTAGGAACTGCCTTTAAATTCAATCCACGAAACTTTCCTGATACAACTTTCATTAATTTTCCTCTTGCTTACTTTCAGAAGTTTTTAAAACATAATGTTCATCTAATTCTTTACGATGAGCCAATGAAACTCTTTTTACGTAATTCTTGGAATTCAATTCTTTTCTAACTTCTGCAACTCGATTAGAGTTTACGTACATCATTACATATTTCATTTTAGGGGAAGTGTAGTAGATTGTACCGTAACGTTGCAATTTCTTCCGCCATTTGAGTGAATAGACCCAAACATACAAAGCTTGGCGCTCCACTTTTTTAAACATAAGATCACCTTGTTCTTTCAAATTTATTCGTAGCATCCAGATTAAGCACGATTCCTAAAGCAATCGACAATATCAGCATACTGGACCCACCATAACTGATGAACGGTAAAGTAACACCTGTTAGAGGAATCATACCGAGTAATCCTCCCACGTTAAGTATTACTTGCGTCAACATCATTGTTGCCACTCCATAACAAACTAAAGCATTATAATTTTTCTTAGCACGGACACCAATAAGGATGATCCGTAATATAATCAACGCTAAAAGTGATAACACAACGATATCACCTACTAAACCCAATTCTTCACTGATAACAGCTAGAATAAAATCGGTATGTGGTTCTGGTAAATAGCCACGTTTTTGAATCCCATTACCTAAACCAACACCAAAAACACCACCATTACTAATTGCATAAAAGGAATTAACCAACTGTGCACCAGCGTGCTGCTCCAATTTAAAGGGATGTTGCATCGCAAGAATACGTTGGTATTGATAATGACTAGTAATAATTGAAGGAGCCAATTTAAAAATGCCATAGATTGATAAGCCTAAAAAAGCACCTAAGCCCACACTCAATCTAACAATATATTTACCGGGAATCGTTGAAGCACCCAAAAGAACCCACGTAATTAGCGAAATAACGATAGCTCCACCAAAGTCAGGTTGAATCAAAAGTAAAATAACAATTATTGCTACCACTAAAATTGGAGGTAATACTTCAAAACCTATTTCTTTCCAATTTTGATACGACAACAATCGTTCTTGTTTACTAGTTAGTACAAAAGATAAATACAAGATCAGAACCAACTTAGCTAATTCCAATGGTTGATAATTAAATGGTCCAATAGGAATCCACGCTACCGCACCATTAACACGTAAACTGGGAAACAATTTACCTAAAATTGGTAACGCTGCTAAGGACAGTACTGTAAAGAGCAACGCATACTTAATAAAATGACGATTTTTAAAAATCTTAGCTTTAAGGATAAAATTGAAATAACATAAGAATAATCCCAGTATTGCAAAAATGGCCTGTTTAACTAAGTATTGCGTGGTGCTTCCGCCAGAAACCAGTGAATTGTAAAAACTGGCTGAATAAACCATAACGATTCCAATACCTAGTAAGATGATATATGGAATAACAATCCATAAGTCAATTTTTTTTAATTTTTTCACATCTTAGCTCCTAAAATCTAATAATAAGATTATACCACCAAATAATACCAGAAAAAAACTGTCCTACCTTGTCTTTTTGGCATAAAAAAAGAAGCTAAGGAAATTCATCCTTAGCTTCACAGATAATCTATTTATTTAGACATTTTCTTTGTTTTGTCAAACTTCTTACGTTCGTTTGTGTTTAAGATCTTCTTACGTAATCTAACACTCTTAGGTGTTACTTCACAAAGTTCGTCTTCATTTAAGAATTCGATTGATTGTTCAAGTGACATTGCCTTTGGAGTCTTGATAGCAGCAGCATGATCTTTACCTGAAGCACGAGTATTTGTAAGGTTTTTACCTTTAGTAACAGTAACAGCGATATCTTGATCACGACTACTTTCACCAACGATCATACCTTCATATACATCAACACCAGCACCGATGAACAATGTACCACGATCTTCAACAGATTGTAGTGAATAGGTAGTTGATGGACCTTGGTTGATTGAAACCAAAGCACCAGTTCTTCTACCTGGGTTCCAATTTCTAACAACTGGCTTGTATTCTGAGAATGTATGGTTCAAAATACCATAACCACCAGTCATTGATAAGAACTCTGTTGAATATCCAATCAAACCACGTGAAGGTGCTGAGAAAATAAGTCTTGTTTGACCATTTCCAGTACTTTCCATGTTTTGCATATCACCCTTACGTTGTGACATTGAGTCGATAACTGAACCAACGTATTCGTCAGGAGTATCAATAGTTACTTCCTCAAAAGGTTCACACTTTTGATTATCAACTGTCTTGTAAATAACTTCTGGACGTGATAGTTGTAATTCGAAACCTTCACGACGCATTTCTTCAACAAGGATTGACAAGTGAAGTTCACCACGACCTGAAACTAGCCATGAACCAGCTTGGTCTGTGTTTTCAACTTTAAGAGAAACATCAGTATGTAATTGTCTTCTTAAACGATCTTCGATCTTTCTAGCAGTGACTTCTGTACCTTCACGACCAGCGAAAGGTGAGTTGTTTTGCAAGAATGTCATTTGTAGTGTTGGTTCATCAATACGTAGCAATGGAAGTGCTTCTTGATGGTCAACTGGTGTAACAGTTTCACCAACATAGATGTCTTCCATACCAGAAACAGCAATTAAATCTCCGGCTTTAGCTTCATTGATTTCAACACGGTTCAAGCCCATGAAACCAAATAGTTTTGTAACACGGAAGTTCTTTGTAGAACCGTCAAGCTTCATAACAGTAACACTGTCACCAACCTTGATCTTTCCACGGAAGATACGTCCGATACCGATACGACCAACGTAATCGTTGTAGTCTAGTAAGGCAACTTGGAATTGTAGAGGTTCATCTGAGTTGTCAACTGGTGCAGGGATTGTCTTCAAAATAGTATCAAAGATAGGGTTCATTGTGTGTTCTTGGTCAGCAGGATCATCTGAATAACTTGATGTTCCGTTAATAGCTGAAGCATAAACAACTGGGAAATCAAGTTGTGAGTCATCAGCACCTAATTCGATAAATAATTCAAGAACTTCGTCAACTACTTCAGCAGGACGAGCACCTGGTCTATCAATTTTGTTGATAACAACAATTGGTGTTAAGTGTTGTTCCAAAGCCTTCTTCAACACAAAACGTGTTTGTGGCATTGTACCTTCATAAGCATCAACAACCAAAAGTACACCATCAACCATCTTCATAATACGTTCAACTTCACCACCGAAGTCCGCGTGTCCTGGTGTATCCAAAATATTGATCTTCTTGCCATCGTAATCAACAGCAGTATTCTTAGAAAGGATTGTGATTCCACGTTCTCTTTCAATAGCATTTGAATCAAGGGCACGATCTTGAATTTCATAATGTGATCCTAGTGTGTCTGATTGTTTTAACATTTCGTTAACTAATGTAGTTTTACCGTGGTCAACGTGAGCGATGATCGCAATGTTTCTAATATCTTCTCTTCTCTTAGTCAAATTAGTTCTTCCTTCCATAAATACGTGTTTAAATTACTAGCAATAAAAAAACTGTGAAACTTCTCACAGTTCACTAACGCGTTTTGACTGTCGTCAGTGCTTCAGAAACAACTTTCTGAGTACCAACTATTACGACTTGTGATTTTAGCATATTTATTGGTGCATCGTCAATACTTACCACACTCATACCTGCAGCTTCACATAAGACACGCCCGGCAGCCAAGTCCCATGGTGCTAAGTATGACATATACATGACTTCTTTTCCAGTCAAGAGATGACCAAAAATAATTCCTGCACTTCCATAAACCCTGAAACCACTACTTTTCTTAATGACATCCTGAACATTAAATTTATTAGCCAAAGCCATCGGTGCCGAAACATCGACTAAACCTTCAACCAAAGGTAAATTTCTTGGAATATCTATTCTCTCATCATTAATGAACAAGCCAATTTCTTTACCGCCGTGGTAAATGTTATTACCCATAACATCTATAATAGCACCAATTAATGGTTTACCATCAATGTAAGCGCCAATCATTGATGCAAAATCGTCTCCACGTTTAACAAAATTCATTGTACCGTCGATTGGATCAACAAAAAATACCAATCCTGACATGTCTGTTACTAAGTCACCATAGCCCTCTTCACTAACAATCGTAGCCTCAGAAAAAGCTCTTTTTAGTTCGGAATTAACATAACGTTCAGTTTTTTTATCAAAATTTGTCACTAAATCATTTCGATTCTTTTTTGTATCAACTGATTTCTTTTTTAGAGCATCATCTCTCAAACTCTTACCCACATTTTGTAAAAGTTCTACTAGAAATTTATCTATTTCCCTACTGTCTACTGTCATTGTGAATCCTTACTTTCTCGCCTTTTTTTGCTGTACGACACTTTTTAAACACTTGATAGATAGAATAGCCCGATTCAAACTCAAATTCTTTGTCTAATTTCTTTTGCTCCATTTTCATTGGAACCACTTGTTGGAATGAGCGATATTTTTGCAAAAAATCATCGCTTTTTATACTTGATTCGTAGGCTTTTTCAACCGCATTATATAAAGCAATCACTTTAACAATTTCATCTTGTGACCATGTCTCATCAAGAGGATAACTGTAATTATGCATTGATAGCTCCCTTCATTTTTACTCTACTATACAAAAAAAGCGATACAATTGCATCGCTTTTTTACGGAAATAATTAATTTAGTATACGAAAAATCCTCTTTTCGGTTTCTAAACGTTCTTCCCTTTTCTCTATTAAATGTGTGTTGGATAGCCAATTAAAATATCGGCAGCTTCTTGAATAGGTTCACCCAAAGTTGGATGTGGATGAATTGTGAGCGCAATATCCTCAGCATTAAGTTGACAGTTAACAGCTACACTTAATTCAGAAATCAAATCACTAGCTCCTGGTCCAACGATTTGACCACCTAGTAAAGTACCTGTGTCTTTTTGAGCAATCAATTTAACGAATCCTTCAGCAGCATCAAGTGAGACAGCACGTGCATTTCCGGCGAATGGGAATTTGGCCACTTTGACATCAATTCCTTTATCCTTAGCATCTTTTTCTGTCAAACCTACACTAGCTAGTTCAGGATCGGTGAAACAAACCGCAGGAACACCAATATAGTCGTTAGCTGTATGTTTACCTGAAATTGCTCCAGCAGCTGTCTTAGCCTCAAAGAAGGCTTTGTGGGCCAAAGCTGGTCCTGGTGTAATATCACCAATTGCATAAATATTATCGACGGAAGTTTTACCTTGTTCGTCTACTTCAACTAAACCTTTTTCAGTCAATTTAACATTAGTCATTTCAAGTCCAAAATTATCAGTATTTGGACGACGACCAACGGTTACCATACAATAATCAGCACTGATTGTTGTTGGCTTGCCATCGACTTCATAAGTTACTTCAACACTATCACCCTTGTTTTCACTCTTCTTGGCCATAGCGTTTGTAATAATTGTAACGCCCTTCTTTTCAAGATTCTTTTTAACGATTGAAACCATATCTTTTTCAAAGTTAGGAATAATGTTAGGTGAACTTTCAAGGATGGTTACATGTGAACCCAAATCAGCATATGCTCCGGCTAATTCTGTTCCGACATAGCCACCACCAATAATGACGAATTCCTTTGGAACTTCTTTCAAATTAAGTCCGCCGGTTGAATCGATGACACGATCATCAAACTTAAATCCTCTAATTTCGATAGGACGACTACCAGTTGCTAAAATTAAGTGCTTGAACTTGATGGTTTGTCCACCACCATTGTCCATGAACTGTCTAGGACCACTTGGCATAACTCTCAATTGTGTATCGCTATCTAAATAAGCTTCACCATTGATTAATTCAACATGATGTTTCTTCAAAAGCATTTGCACACCGCCAGTCATTCTGGCAACGACTTTTTCATCTTTCCAAGCTTGAGTTTTAGTAAAATCAATTGTGGCATCACTAGTGGTAATTCCATAAGTTGATGAATCTTTGGCTTGTTGTAGTCTGTGTCCAGCTGTAATTAAAGCCTTTGATGGAACACAACCAACATTTAAACAAACACCACCAACAGTATCTGATTTTTCAATAATAGTAACATCTTGTCCTAATTCTGAAGCTCTGATTGCTGCAACGTAACCACCAGGGCCGGAACCAATAATAACGGTATCTTTTTCTATTACGTTTTCTGCCATGTTAACTAGCCCTCCATTAATAACATATCTGGATCATGCAACAATTTCTTCAAAAGATTCAAAGCATTTTGTGCTAAAGCACCGTCAATCAATCTGTGATCGTAACTCAATGATAACTTCAACATGTTACCTACTTGAATGTTGCCATCCTCATCAACATAAGGTTCTTTAGCAATTTTACCAACACCAAGAATTGCTACTTCTGGATAATTAATAACTGGTGTGAACCAGCCACCACCAATAGAACCGACATTACTAATTGTAATTGAACCACCTGACATCTTATCCATGCTCAATTTGTTGTCATAAGCAGCTTGTGAATTTTCAGTGATTTCTTTAGCAATTTCAAACATACCCTTAGAATCAACGTTCTTAACATTTGGAACATAAAGTCCATGTTCTGTGTTAGTTGCAATACCAACATTGTAATAATGTTTGTAAACAATCTCTTCAGTAGAGTCGTCAATTGAAGCATTCAATTCTGGATATTCTTTCATTACGGCAACCAAAGCTTTTACGATATAAGGTAAAAATGTTAAATGAATGCCCTTATCAGCGGCAGTTGCTTTATATTTCTTACGGTTGGCCATCAAAGCGCTTACTTCAACGTCATCAAAACTAGTTACGTGTGGAGCTGTGTGTTTACTATTGAGCATTGCTTTAGCAATAGCTTTTCTAGTCATAGACATCTTCTCACGTGTTTCGAGTTCTGGAGTAGCCGACTTGTATGGTGTAATTGTATTTGTTGATGCTGGTGCTGCCGGTGCTGCAGATTGAGTAGCTGCTTGTGGTGCAGCACTACCATCGAATGAATCTACATCAGCTTTAGTAATCTGTCCGTGCTTGCCACTAGGTGTGACCTTTGCCAAATCTACACCTTTGTCACGAGCATACTGGCGGACTGAAGGCATTGCCAAATAGTGAGCATCAGCTGATCCAGTAGCTGGACCGGCAGTAGCTTCTTCTTTAGATGCACTTTCAGTTGTTTTATCAGAATCGGACTTTTCAGCTTCTTTATCATCTTTAGCTGGTTGGTCATCGTCACCTGTATCAGGAGAACCATCGTCAATCACAATCAAAGTGTCACCGATCTCAACTGTATCTCCCTCTTGAGCAACGATTTGTTTAACAGTACCAGCAACTGGTGAAGGTAGTTCTTCAACAGATTTGTCGTTTTGAATTTCTACTAAGGAGTCATCTTCTTTAACTGTGTCTCCTTCTTTTACTAGCCAGCTGGCGATTTCACCTTCGGCCATCCCTTCACCTAATTCAGGTAATTTAAATTTGTAAGCCATAGTTGGATTCCCTTCCTTCGATTAATTAGTAGTTGAGAATTTCATTTACTTTTTCTTCAATTTCTTTTGCACGTGGAATCCAAATGTCTTCACCTAAAGCAAATGGATATACACTATTTGGAGCTGCAACTCTACCAATTGGTGCATCAAGAGAAAGAACCGCATCTTCGGCAATAGCTGAGGCAACTTGTGCACCCACACCAGCTATTTTTTGTGCTTCTTGAACGATAACTACTTTATGAGTCTTTTCGATTGACTTAAAAATTGTGTCGGTATCAATTGGTGAAACTGTTCTAAGATCAATAACTTCAACAGAGATATTCTTCTTTGCCAAATCATCAGCAACTTTCAAAGCTTCATTTACTTCAGCACCGTAAGCTACGATAGTGATGTCATTACCCTCACGAGCAACATTAGCCTTATCCAAAGGAACTGTATACTTGCCATCAGGAATATCATCTTTCATTGAACGATATAATTTCAAATTTTCCATAAATAGTACAGGATCGTTATTTTCAACTGATGAAATCAATAATCCCTTAGCATCATATGGATTACTTGGCATAACAACACGTAATCCTGGAGTACTTGCAAAAATATTTTCCAAGTTATCAGCATGCATTTCAGCTGTATGGGTACCACCACCATAAGGTGTACGAATTGTTACGGGTGCTGTCTTTAATCCGTCAAAACGGAAACGCATTCTAGCTTCTTGACCAATAATTTGATCAACAGCTTCAAGTGAAAAGCCCATAAATTGGATTTCAGGAATTGGACGCCAACCAGTTAAGCCTAATCCAGTTGCTAATCCTAAGATTCCTGATTCAGCTAAAGGTGTATCGAAGACACGATTTTCACCGTATTTCTCTTGAAGCCCTTGAGTCGTTCTGAAAACACCACCGTTTTTACCAACGTCTTCACCAAAGATCAAAGTTTTTGGATCATCTTCAAGAACAATGTCTAAGGCGTCTGTAATTGCTTGAATGTAAGTTTTCTTAGCCATTTTTACTTCGACTCCTTTGCTTCAAATTTAGCGATTTCTTTCTTCATTTCTGGAGTTGGAATTTCAAAGGTACGTTTCAACATATCTGAAACCTTATCCTCGGGAACTGCATCAGCTTCCTTAATTGCTTCCTTGAATGAAGCTTTATATTCATCAACTAACTTATCTTCTTGTTCTTCAGACCATAGACCCTTGTCTTCAAGAACTTTTCTTAAACGAATTAATGGATCTTTATCAAACCATGGTTGTTCTTCAGCCTTAGTTCTGTAACGTTTAGGGTCATCACCAGCACTTGAGTGAGCACCGAAACGATATGTTAAGGTTTCAATCATTACAGGACCATTCCCAGCTGTAATATATTCACGAGCAGCTTTAGCTACAGCATAACAAGCTAAGATATCCATACCATCAACTTGAATACTTGGAATACCAGCAGCAACAGCCTTTTGAGCTAGTGTTGGGGCAGATGTTTGTTTTGCACGTGGTGTTGAAATGGCAAAACCGTTATTTTGAACAATGAATAGAGCAGGTACTTTAAAAGCACCAGCAAAATTCATTCCTTCGTAACTATCACCTTGGGAAGTACCACCATCACCAGTATAAGTAAATGCGATAGCATCCTCGCCGTTCTTCTTTAGACCCATAGCTACACCGGCTGCCTCATCATATGCGGCACCAATGATAATTTGTGGCATCATAGAACGAGCCTCAAACTTGTTACCAGCAACATGTCCACGTGACCACAAGTATGCTTGAGTTACTGTTGCACCATGTTGAATTAATTGAGGCACATCACGATAAGCTGGAAGAAGATAATCATTCTTCTTCATTGCCAAAACAGTTCCCATCTCAGAAGCTTCCTCACCTTCAGTCGGTGCATAGAAACCCATCCGACCTTGGCGAGAGAAGTTCATTGTCTGTTCATGCAATGCACGCTCCCATACCATCTTTTTCATAAACTCAACTAAATCATCATCTGAAAATGAATCAAAGACTTCTTGATCTGTTATCTCAGCTTTTTCATTCAATACTTGAATGGGTTTTGAAACATTTGATAAATTATTTTTAAGTGCTTCAAAATCAACAATTGGTTTATTTGCCATTCTCCACAGTCCTTTCATAAAAACTTATCCCTTGTGAATTCTGTAAGGGCTTTCATATAAATTTAGTCTAACATTGATTGCTCAAAAAACAAGTAGTTTGGGCATCCTTTGAATATAAAATATTTTATAATAGTTTGTGAAAGTGGTCACTATTTTCCTAAATCTATCTCATTTTCTGAAGCTCCAGTCTTTAATTCTGAAACCATAGCATTTAATGAAACAGTGGCCATATTTTTAACCGCCTTAGTTGTATAAAATGCGATATGGGGTGTCAGAATAAATCTTGGACTTTTAATTACCTTATCTAGTACTTCATCAGAAAATTCTTGATCACTTAAATCAGAATTGAAGACGCCAACTTCTTTTTCATAAACATCCAAAACAGCCCCATAAAGCTTACCTGATGCTACAGCATCATATAGATCCTTTGTATTGATCAAGTCACCACGTGCCGTATTAATAACGATAGCGTTATCTTTCATTTCAGAAATCGACTTACTATTAATTAAAGTATTACCTTTACCAAGACTTGGAATATGTAGAGTTACCACATCAGATTCCTTTAATAGAGTATCGAGATCATCGACATACAATCCTTCTTTTTCCAATTCTGGATTGTGAAATTTATCATATGCTATAACTTTTGCTCCAAATCCTTGATAAATTTTTATAGCTGCACGGCCAATTCTTCCGGTACCAGCGACACCCACTGTAAGTTGATTTAGCTCACGGCCGATATCCGGAGCCCATTGAAAATCATGTTGGTCCACTTTTCTGATCATATGTTTTAGATTTCTTAACAAGGCCATTAGACCGGTAACTGAGTATTCTGCAATAGCCTCTGGTGAATAACTAGGTACATTAGTTAAACGAATCTGATTCTTCTTAAGAGCTGCAAATGGAACATTATCAACACCGACATTTCGGAGTGAAAGAACATGAATTCCATATTCATTCATCGTATCGAAAATTTTCTCATCATATGGCAATTGTTGATAAGCAACAATTCCGTCGTAACCCTTTGCTAGCTGAACGGTCTCAGGCGTTAGTAAATCGGAAACGATTTTTACTTCTATATTACTCTCTTTAGACCATTCCTCGATATATTTCTTTTCATCTTCTCTGACACCAAAGTCAATTAATTTCATATAAAACCTCCAGTAGCAATATTTATGCATTATCGTGTAATCGATAACATATAAGAATATTTTATCATGTACCCCCTTCTCAAAACAAAGATAGTACATTCGAAATCGCTTTCTAAAAATTCTCAGACATATTTTTTATCAAATCCTTCTATTTTTGTCGAAAAATAATCTATAATAGATATACTGAAGTATTTTTATACAATTAGACATTTGGAGGAAACTATGTATTTTATGAAAGATATCGTCCGTGATGGCGATCCTGTTTTAAGAAAAGTTGCAGCAGATGTTAAATTCCCATTAAGCGATGAAGATAAAGCTTTGGCTGCTAATATGATGGAATATCTTGTTAAGAGTCAAGATGAAGAATACGCTGAAAAACACCAACTACGTGCTGGCGTCGGTTTGGCTGCTCCTCAAGTAGGCGTTTCAGAAATGATGGCCGCTGTTTTAGTACCAAACGAAGAAGATCCTGATAAGCCTCTTCTAAAAATCACTTTGATCAATCCTGTTATTGTCAGAAATTCAGTTCAAAAGGCTGCTTTATCTGAAGGTGAAGGCTGTCTCTCAGTTGATAAGGACGTACCTGGATTCGTACCACGTGCTGATCGTATTACTATTAAATATGATGATTTTGAAGGTAATTCTCAGACATTACGTGTCAAAGGTTACCCTGCTATCGTTTGTCAACATGAAATTGATCATTTGAATGGTCATTTATATTATGACAAGATCGATAAGAAGGAACCATTCACTCTCGATCCAAGTACTGTTGTAATTTCTTAATACAGCCTTCAAGTATACTTACTATTTTATATATGGTAGAATTGTGCTATCTATTGATTAACGCACAAATGGACTAGAAAAAACGTCAAATGAAACTGACCTGTTTCATTTAATTCGATTTAAAGGAGAAAATCATATTGATTTATAAAGTTTTATATCAAACAAGCGAACTAGATAACCCCCGTCGTGAATTTACACATTCACTATACATGGATGCTGAATCAAGCATTGCTGTACGTGAAGCAGTTGAAAAGAATACCGACTATAACATTGAATTTATTCAGGAACTCGACGAAAAGCACTTAGAGTACGAAAAAAAGAGTCCTGAGTTTAAATTGACGGAGTTTTAGTTAATGTCATTTAAAGTTAAAAATAATGAAGTTGCCGTTTTTGCCATCGGGGGCCTTGGTGAAATCGGTAAAAATATGTATGGAGTTCAGTATCAAGATGAGCTAATTGTTATTGATGCAGGAATTAAGTTTCCCGAAGATGAACTTCTTGGGATTGACTACGTCATTTCCGATTACAGTTACTTAGTAGAAAACAAGGATAAGATCAAGGGACTATTTATCACTCACGGTCACGAAGACCACATCGGTGGTATTCCTTATCTACTCCAACAGCTTCCAAATATCCCTGTTTACGCCGGTCCATTGGCATGTGCATTGATCAAGGGTAAATTGGAAGAACACGGATTATTAAGAACTACAGAAATGCATGTCTTACATGAGGATGATGTTATCAAATTCCCTAAGACAAGTGTTTCCTTCTTTAGAACTACCCACTCTATCCCTGATACTTTAGGTGTCGCTGTCCATACGCCACAAGGTATTATCGTTGAAACTGGTGATTTCAAATTTGATTTGACTCCAGTTGCTGGCCTACCATCACCCAACCTACAAAAGATGGCTGCTTTAGGACAAAAAGGTGTCTTGTGTTTACTATCAGATAGTACTAATGCTGAAATCCCTACATTTTCAAAATCTGAACGTTCAGTTGGTTTGACAATTCATCAAATATTCGAAACTATCAGTGGCAGAATTATCTTTGCTACCTTTGCTTCTAATATTTATCGTATATCACAAGCTGTCGATGCTGCTATTCAACAGGGACGTAAGATTGCTGTCTTTGGACGAAGCATGGAACAAGCAATCGAAAATGGTCGTGAACTAGGTTATCTTAATATTTCTGACGATATGTTGATTGATCCACATGCTTTGAATCAGACACCTGCAAATGAAACTTTGATTCTTTGTACCGGATCACAAGGTGAACCACTAGCTGCTTTGAGTCGTATTGCTAACGGAACACATAGACAGATCACTATTCAACCTGGAGACACTGTTATCTTTTCAAGTAATCCAATTCCTGGTAATACTATCAGTGTTAATCACTTGATTAATCAATTATCAGAAGCTGGTGCCGAAGTCATTCATGGTAAAGTTAACAACATTCATGCTTCAGGACATGGTGGACAAGAAGAACAAGAATTAATGCTTCGTTTAATGAAGCCTAAGTTCTTCATGCCGATTCACGGTGAATATCGTATGTTGAAGATTCACACTGAACTTGCTGCTCTCTGTGATGTTCCTCAAGATCATTCATTCCTCTTGGAAAATGGTGATGTTCTAGCATTAACTAAAGACAATGCTAGAGTTGCAGGTCACTTCCCCGCTGGCGATGTTTACGTTGATGGCAAGGGTGTCGGTGATATTGGTAATGTTGTTATTCACGATCGTCAAGTTCTTTCAGAAGAAGGAATGGTCGTTGTTGTAGCAACTATTGACTATCAAAAGCACATTGTTCTAGCCGGTCCTGATATCCTTTCTCGTGGCTTCGTTTATATGCGTGAATCAGGTGAATTGATCAACCAAGCACAAAAGCGTGTTTTCCACTTGATCAAGAATGCTTTTGATGATGACGAGAATAAAGTAACAGAAGCTATTCTTAAACGAGTTATTATTGAAGGATTACAAGAATTCCTCTACAAACGTACTGAACGAAATCCTGTTATTCTTCCAATGCTTATTGGAACTTCAATCTAAATTCAATTTTAAAGTAGATCACTTGATCTACTTTTTTTATTTAAAGGGTTACAAAATGGAAAAAACTGAAAGAATCGAAATAATTTTAAACCATCACGCTGGAAGTGGACGTGCTCAAAAAGCTTGCAACAAAGTTACAAGTTTTCTAAAACAAATAGATATTCCATACGAAATTCACTTAACTAAATGTAACGGTGATGGTCAAAGAATTGCTAAGCAATTAGCCAATCTCCATCAAGCTAATAAAATTGTCGTCATCGGTGGCGATGGTACTTTAAATCAAGCCGTTAACGGTATTAAGTCTTCTAACTATCCAGACACCGCCTTAGGCTATATTCCCGGTGGTTCTGGTAATGACTTTTGTCGTGGTATTAAATTAAAGACCAAAGATCCAGTCATTTTAATGCAAGCTATCCTTTCCTTGAAAGAACCACGGATGATTGACGTTGGGAAAGCTACTAGCAAAGACTTTTCTCATTATTTTATTAATAATATTGGAATCGGTTTTGACGCTAGTACCGTCTATTACACCAATCATTCAGAAAGAAAAGAATTTCTCAATAATTTAGGCTTAGGAACACTCTCCTACTTTACCAACCTGCTAAAAGTACTTAAACGTCAGAAAGCCTTCGGATTAGATGTCAATTACCAACAACATCAAAAACACTTCGATTCTGCTTACGTCGTTGTTGCAACCAACCATCCCTATTTTGGTGGTGGCTTTGCTATTGATCCTACCGCATCTCCTTTTAACCATCATTTAAATTTGGTAGTGGTTAAGAAGATCAGTACACCTAAACTTGTTAAATTATTGACCAGATTGTTAACAAATGGATCACACTTACAAGATAAAAATGTTTGGCATATTGAAGCTGAACAGTTCGAATTAAAAAATTACACCGAACAACATGGCCAAATGGATGGCGAAGAATTAAATCAACATGAATTTGATTTTAATTTCGAAACTAGTCGACACCCGTTCTGGTTACCTATAAAAAATAACGCTTAATGTGACTTCTCAATCACACTAGGCGTTATTTTTTTCGAGAAAATTATATGGAGTTACATTATCCATACCAATCATTGGATCAATAGAATTATTCATTACCATATCCAATGTTAAATGATAATCCTTCGGTTCAGCCTTATCCTCTTCAGGCTCTCCCCTTTTAGGGTTAATTTTAAAAGTAGCAAAAATTCGTTCCTTTAAAGTAGTCTGACGTTCGTTTGACTGATCACGAATGGACCTTTCAAAAGCCGAACGGTCGCCAACCATAATCAAGAGACGTCTTGAACGAGTTACTGCTGTATATAGTAAATTACGACGTAACATTCTTGATTCTTCATTGACTAAAGGTAAAATAACCATTTCGAACTCCGAACCCTGAGCCTTATGAATCGAGGTACAGTAAGCTAGAGAAATATTAATCCAATCCTTACGATCCAATGAAACTTCATTACCATCAAAATCAATAATTAGTTTATCAACGTGATCGGTATTTTCCTTAGCTAAAATTATCCCGACAATTTTACCAATCTCACCATTAAAAACATTATCTTCTGGAGTATTAACCAAATAAACGACTTTATCATTAATCCGATACTTAGTATTACCAACAGAAACTTCTTTTCGTTTAGGTGCCATTGGATTCACAACATTTTGAATAACAACATTCAAATTATCAATACCTGCTTGACCTCGATACATCGGTGCCAAGACTTGAACATCAGCAATATCAAACCCACGGTCCTCTGATTTGCTAACAATTTGTGATAGAACCTCTGGAACATTTCGACTATTACAATTGATAAAACTTCGATCAGCTTTATTTTGGAAAATAGCATCATCAATAATACCTTCATTAATATCATGTGCCAATTGAATAATAGTTGAATCCTCATCCTGACGGTGAATTTCATTCAAAATTGTTGTTGGGAAAACATCGCTGTTGATCAAATCTGAAAACACTTGTCCTGGTCCTACTGATGGTAACTGATCTTTATCACCTACAAGAACAACTTGTGTACCAGGTTGAACTGCATTGATCAGTGTTCTAAAGAGTTTTGTATCTACCATGGACATCTCATCAATAATCAAAAGCTTACAATCTAAAGTTGGTTCGGCAAATTCATCATCTTCAGTTCCTGTTAAACCTAGTAAACGATGAATTGTCATTGCTGGTAAACCAGTAGACTCACCCATATGTTTAGCCGCCCGACCTGTTGGTGCAGCTAAAGCAATCGCATAATCTTCAGAACTAGGATCAAGTGTTGCATCATTTAACTTAGCATAAGATGACACAATAGCATTAATAATAGTAGTCTTACCAGTTCCAGGACCACCGGTTAAAAGAAAAATTGAATGCGTTAATGATTGTTCGATGGCTTTTTCTTGTGACTCATCATATTGAACTTTAAAAGTCTTTTCAACATGTTTCAATTCCTTTTTAAATTGATGTTTGGTCCATTCCACACCTTTAAAAGTATCAGTAATCATTTTAAGTGACTGTGCAATCGACCATTCACTATCAGACAAATTCTTTTCGTAGACGTGTCCATCTTCAACTGCCAATGCACCATCATTGACTAGTTTTTTCAAGCCTGATAATAATTTTTTATTCAAATCCGGAGTTGAATTGGCATTCAGAACACCACTTGCACGTTTGATCAGATCATTCTGAGATACAAAAGTATCCCCCGTTTCATTGATGATCAAACTAACCATTTGAATCAAAGCACCCTTAATTCTTCGAGGATCATCACCCGTGATACCCAAACGTTTAGCTAATTCGTCAGCACGTTTAAAACCAACACCTTTGACATCCAAAACTAACTGATATGGATCCTCTGTAATTTTATCCAACGTTTGAGCACCGTATTTTTGAAAAATGCGAGCACTCAAAGTAGTTCCAAAGCCATAATTATTCAGTTGGTACAGTACTTGCTCGGTTAGATGATTCTTAGAAATTTGATCAACAATATTGTTAGTTTTTTCTTCACCCAACTTCAAGAAATCGAGAGCATGAGGATCTTGCAAAATTTTATCAATTGCATTCTCTCCCAGCTCATCAACAATCTTTTCAGCCTTCTTTTTACCGATACCGGGAAATTCATCGCTGGAAAAGAAACTAATCAATTCTTTACGTCCACTAGGACGACTACGCTTATAAGAAGTGGCTTGAAATTGTTTACCGTATTTTGGATGATCAACCATATTGCCTTCAAAACGATATTCTTCTTCTTCTGAAATTTCACCAAAACTACCAGTTACGACAATATCATTAGCATCCCAATCTGTATTGGTTTTCTTGATCTTGATCGTAAAGATTTTAAATAAATTTTCAGGATTCTCAAAGAATATGGCTTTAACGGTGCCAACAAAATACTGTTTATCACTTTCAGTCATTCTTCTCTCCTTGTTGTTTGATAAATTCTTGGAGATCGGCTAATTTTTTTTCATGTTTCAAATAGTAGGCCTGATCTAATTTTTTAGATTCATTTAAATAACTTTGATAATCCTTCTTAAGATTCATTGCACATAATGCCATATTAAAGTAATTCTTGGCCTCTGGATGGATTTCATTAGCTGTCCTGTAAAATCCTAAGGCCTCATCAAAATTACCGTTAGCCAGCAATAAATCGGCTAATAATTCATTAGCTTGTAAATCTTTGGGAGCTTTTTCAACAGCTGTCAAAGCGTACATAATTGCTAATTGACGTTTTCCCTGCTGATCCAATGTTTTAGCCATCATAAAATAAGCTTCAAAGGCATAATTATCATCAATCAGATTCTGGAAAATTTGATTAGCTTTATCATACTTATCAGCCAAATAATAAACATTTCCCAAGTTATAAAGTAGATCTTGATTGTCTTTAAACATTTCCAAGGAACGAGCCAAAAGTTCTTCAGCTTGCTCCAAATCTCCAGCTTGCACTAAATAAGTTGATAATTGTAAAATTTCTGGTAATTGTTTCGGATTCTTATTTAAATCAGCAACAAGTAATTTAATTGCCTCTTGTTTATTCCCATCGTTAAATAATTGTTCTGCTTTTTTATCCATCTAATACCTCAAATCGTATCGGAACTCTCAAGTTTCTTGTGTAAGTATCCCGTTTCATTCCATTCGACCAACTTATATTGGCCATCTTTATATTGTAAATGTGTCAAACTTGTATTTGACAATCCACCATCTTTTCTAATTTCATCAACTTTTGTACCTAATAATGATTGAATCATCGTAACTAAAGCAGCACCATGACTAACAATTACAACACTACCTTTTTCATGATTGGCTTCAACAATCCTTTGCACAGCATTCGTTGTTCTCTTTGCTACTTCTTCAAAAGACTCCCCACGAATTAAATCATAATCGTAATCTTTAGGTTGATGCCTAAAAGCATAAATAACTTCAGGCATTTCACGCTCTAACTCTGAAAATTTACGACCTTCCATAATACCTAAATCGAATTCTCGTAAATCACCAACAATGGACAAGTCAATGTCACGATGCAAATCTTTAATTAAAGTTTCAGCTGTTGTTCTAGCACGTGGAAGTGGACTTGAATACATATGATCAATCTCCACATTTTCCAATCGCTTTGCTAACAAGCCAATATCATGCAAGCTTTCTGACAACAAAGGCGAATCCCCATGTCCACCCTGATATTTTCCCTCTAAATTCCATTGGGTCTTTCCATGTCTGACAAAATACAATTCCATTTTTCTCTCACCTTACAAAGTTAATTAATTACAATTATGGATTTTTTAACATCTTTTTTCAAGTTAAGCCCAATTTTTACAGAAAATAAAAAAACATCCGTTAGAGATACACATATCATCTATGTGTATTACAAACTCTAACAGATGTCTATTTTTTAATCATTAAATATATTGTAACTTCTTTGCAGCCATGTAAGCAGCATCGATAGTAGCACCGCCAAGGCACTCCTCACCATCATAGAAAACAACCTCTTGTCCAGGTGTAATCGCACGAACAGGATTATCAAACTCAACGTTAACCTTACCATCACCTAATACGTGAACTGTAACGCCAGTATCTTGTTGACGATATCTGAACTTAGCTGTGGCATGGAAAGTATCGCCATAATCTAAGCCTGTGATGAATGAAAGATCTGAAGCTTCTAGATGATCAGCATACAATCTAGGATTATCGTATCCTTGGTCAACATAAAGAACATTCTTCTTCATATCCTTACCAACAACGAACCAAGGCTCGTTAGACTTACCGTTACCACCGATACCAAGTCCTGATCTTTGACCGATTGTGTAATACATTAAACCAGCATGATCACCCTTGATCTCACCAGCAGGTGTCATCATCTTACCAGGTTGTGCAGGCAAAAACTCGCTCAAGAACTTACGGAAGTTTCTTTCACCAATGAAACATACACCGGTTGAATCCTTCTTCTTAGCCGTAGACAAACCAGCCTCTTCAGCAATACGACGAACCTCTGACTTTTGCATACCACCAATTGGGAACAAAGCCTTTTGAAGTTGCTCTTGTTGAACAGTACTTAGGAAGTAAGTCTGATCCTTGTTGGCATCGCCACCACGTAACAAATGAACAACGCCATTGTCATCGCGGAATGATTGAGCATAGTGACCCATTGCAATGTAGTCAGCATTTAGCTTGTTGGCATAGTCCAAGAAAGCTTTGAACTTAACCTCTTTGTTACACATAACATCAGGATTAGGAGTTCTTCCCTTACGATATTCGTCTAGGAAATACTCAAATACACGATCCCAATATTCTTTTTCAAAATTAACTGAGTAATAAGGAATACCAATCTTATTGGCAACCTTAGCAACATCTTCATAGTCCTCAGTTGCAGTACATACACCGGAGTCATCTGAGTCATCCCAGTTCTTCATAAATACTCCGATAACCTCATAGCCTTGTTGTTTCAAAAGAAGTGCACTAACTGACGAGTCAACGCCACCACTCATACCTACTACAACACGCTTCTTCTTATTATCCATTTTAAAACCTCATTTATTTTGCTAATACATTTTTTTCTTTCAAAAAGTCCATTAAATATCTGTAATCTTGAATTTCTTCTTCAGAATCCTTCAATTTAAAGATATTAATATTGTGCATACCACTTTTATCAGTAATTGATAGTTTCAAACTATCTAAATCTTTACTAACAACAGCCTTAACAAAAAATCTAGCTGCATATGGGGAAGTCCCATTGAGTGGATGTTCCAAACGGAATCCACCCTTGTTAGTTTCCTTAAAACCACTATCCATTAGTGAATAACGTTTGACCTCTGGACTTAATTCATAAACTTCTTGGTCCCCAAGTACTTGAGCTTGTTTTTTATCCATATTTATCATCCCTTATAAATAATCATTATTAGTTATAAGTTTGAATAAAATTAATTAATTAGTCAAGTCGGAAACGATATCTACTAACTTATTTGTAAATTTAACAATTTCGGCCTCAGTATTGTCCTTACCAAAACTAATTCGTACTGAATCATTAATTTTAGGACTATCCTCACCAAACATTGCTACTAAGACATGAGAAGGTTCCAAACTACCGGCTGTACATGCAGAACCACCAGAAATAGCGAAGCCTTCAAGATCTAAACGAGTCAACAAGACCCCACTATCAATACCTGGCAAATACAAATTCATCACATGATTTAATGCATGACTATCAGTAGGCCCATTAATTCCAAAAGGAATATTGTTTTCTTTCAAAATTTCTTGAATCTTTTGTTTGAAACCAAAATAACGATTTTGACGAGCTTTCTTTTCATCTGGTGTGATCAATTGTACTGCTTTAGCAAAACCAGCAATGGCAGGCACATTTTCAGTTCCTGCACGACGTTTAGTTTCTTGATCTCCACCCTTAACAAAAGATGGAATATGAATATCGTCATTAATATATAAAAAACCGATAAACTTAGGACCATTGATTTTATGTGCTGATGTTGAAAGCATATCAATGTGTTCAGCTTTGACATCAATATCTTCCATGCCATAAGCTTGTACAGCATCCGTATGGAAAAAGGCTTGATGATCTTTTAATAATTCACCAATTTCTTTAATAGGATTCATTGAACCAACTTCATTATTACCATACATGATTGTTACTAAAATAGTATCATCACGTAACGCATCTTTAACTTGTTGAACAGTAACTTCACCACGTTCATTAGGTTTAAGATAAGTAACTTCAAAGCCAAGTGATTCCAAGTAGGCTAATGGTTTCAAAATAGCTTCGTGTTCAATCGCTGTTGTTATAATATGTTTTCCTAATTTTTGTCTAGATAAAGCTGTTTCAACGACAGCCGTATTGTCACTTTCAGTACCACCACTTGTAAAAACAATTTCTGAATCTTTTGCATTGATACTTTGAGCAATTACATGCCGACTTTCATCTAAAACTTTACGAGCTTGACGCCCAAAATAATTGGTAGCAGAAGCATTACCAAAATTATTTGTCATTTGATCGCTGATCACATCGACTACAGATGTAGCCATTGGTGTCGTAGCAGCATTATCTAAATAAACAAATGCCACAATAAATCCCCTCTATTCTTGGTCTAAAAAGTTCAGCAACATTGTTACTGATTTGCGTCCGGCTTGTAGAACAAATTCGTCAAAGTTTACACTAGCACTTTCGTCACCAACATCACTCATTGAACGAATAACAACGAATGGTGTTTTGAATTGTGTACAGACTTGAGCCACAGCTGCACCTTCCATTTCAGATGCTAAGGCATCTGGGAAAGACTTTTTAATTGTAGCAATTTTTTCAGCTGCGTCAATAAATTGGTCTCCAGTTACAATCAAACCAACACATGATGTCAAACCTGTTCTCTTAGCAGCGGCCGCAATCTTTTCAACATAAGTCTTATCTGCATTAAAGTAAAGCTCTTGTTGAGGTAACTGACCAACTTTATAACCAAAGCCAGTTGCATCAACATCGTGATAAGCCATCTTGTCTGAAATAACAACATCACCAATATGTAGACCTTCACCAATACCACCAGCTGAACCAGTATTAACAATAAAATCTGGTTGATAACGTTCATTGATAATTGTCGTTGTCATTCCCGCTTGTACTTTACCAATTCCACTTTGAGCTAAATACACTTGATGATCTTTATAATTACCAATTGTAATATCTACTCCAGCTACAGAATCTTTTTTAACATCGGTTAAAGATTCCTTCATTAATTTAATTTCTTCTTCCATTGGAACGATTACACCAATTTTCATACTTTACTCCTCAAATAAAAAATAATATTAAAAACACTAAGATAATTAGGCCGAATACTGTAATGATTGCAATATTTAACTTTTTTTTCAAACGATTTGTCTTATTATCAAAAGATTGAATTTTTTCTTCAATAATTTGCTCAGGATGCTGTTTTGCATATTCTTGTTCAGCTCGACGGCGTTCCTGCATACGCAACTTTTCCTGTTGCTGTTCAACCTGATCAGCTCGCACTACGGTCTGTGGTTGATCAGTTGATTTAATTTTTGAATGATAATAGTCTTTCAATTTAGAAAACATTTATTTTTCCTTTGCTTCCATTAATTCCCAGTAAGTAACTGCATAGATTGATTTGGAGTCACAAATAACACCTTTGTCAATTTGTTCTTTAGCCTCAGACAATGTTAATTCTTCTACATTTAAAAATTCATCAGGATCCAATGGACGTTTAAACTCGACTTTCTTCAAATCAGTTGCTTTAAAGACTGTCAATTTCTCATTTGAATATCCAGGACTGGCAAAAAAAGCTGTCACTTTTTCAAGATTATCAGTTGTTAATCCTAATTCTTCATCCATTTCGCGTAAGGCGACCTCTTTCAAGTCACTACCTTCATCCGAATCAATTTTACCAGCGGGAATTTCCAAAGTTTCTTGTTCTAAAGGTGTCCGCCATTGTCTAACAAAAATCATCTTGCCATCATTAGTAAATGGAATAATTGCGACAGCTCCATGATGTTGAACAACTTCACGAATATCAGGGATTCCGTTTGGCAAAACTACTTGTTCTACATCAACATCAAAAATTTTGCCTCCGAACATTCTCTTCTTGGCAACAATCTCTTCATAATATTTTGAATCTTCTTTACTCATTACTTGACCTTCCTGACTTTATTAATCTTACGACCGACATCACAATTGCAATCAAACAAATAACTACTGCAAATGACATTGTAACACGCATCCCGTCAATAAAAATATCCGGTCTACCTTCAACGTAAGTAGTGACTGACTTACCATAGAATTTACTCATTGATAAAAATAGGACTGTTGTGGAAACAGAAACTCCAATTATCATACCTAAATTACGAGATAAGGCATTCAATCCACCAGCAATTCCTAAATCTTTAGTCTCAACTGAACTCATAATCATTGTATTATTCGGCGCTTGGAATAAACCATTACCCAAGCCATTTAACCCGATACACAATAAAATAAACCAGATTTCTGTCTTCAAATTGAAAGCTAAATATCCCAATTGGGCCAATTCGATTACAACCAATCCAACAATTGTTAAAACAATTGGATTAACCTTTGCTGATATTTTACCAGAAATAGGAGCAACTACAACCTGTACTAATGGAAAAGCCATTAAGATGTAGCCTGCCGTTGAAGCAGCGATACCCAAGGCATTTTCTAAATAGAATGGTGAAATCACATTGAAGAAGAAATTAGTGACGAAAATAAAGAATCCCGCTACTAGTCCTAACGTGAAATTATGATTACGAAAAATTCTTAATTCAATCATCGGATTAGTAACTTTTTTCTCAATCGTCAAGAATATTCCAAAGAAAATTATAGCAGCTACAAATGCCACAATAATATAAGGATTAGTAAATCCAATTGATTGACCAACAAAAATAGCTCCAAAGAAAAGCAACAATGTTACAAAATATGCTGCAAAACCAGTTTTATCAAATTTAACTGGATTGGTTTTTTCCACTTTAGGCAAATTGACATAGCCCAAGATCAATGCTACCAAACCAATTGGAATATTGATCCAAAAAATATAACTCCAGTGAAAATGGCCTAAAATTAAACCACCAATTCCTGGTCCGGCAATTGCTCCTATAGATACAAATGAACCAATATAGCCCAAAGCATAACCGCGTTCTCGTAAGGGGAATGTTTCAGTAATAATGCCGTTATTAGTAGCCATTGCCATTGATGCACCAGTAGCTTGGATTACTCTACCTACCAGTAGCATTACTAAATTATCACTCAAACCACAAACGATGGAACCGATAATAAACATTACTGAACCAATCTTGAATACTTTTATTTTACCGATTGAATCAGCAATTTTTCCAAACATTAATAAGAAAATACAAATTGTGACTAAATAAATGGAAACGACCCACTCAGCCATATTCATTTCGATATTCAAATTTTTACTAATAACCGGCAAGGCAATATTTACAATTGAACCGTCAAGCGTTGCCATTAAAGTAAAAATACCAACTGAGATCAGAATCATCCATCTTCTTGGATTTGCTTGCTCGTCCATATTTTTTCTCCTATTTTCTCCTCAAAGAAAAAGAAAGCACTATTCAGCGCTTTCTTCTTTTTTGATATTAATATTAACAGCTTGTGGTCCCTTATAACCAGGTGCAATCTCAAAAGTAACGCCGAGACCTTTTTCAATATAAAAGTCCTCACGATTAAGAATTGAGTCCGCAAAGAAGAAAATATCTTCTTCCCCATTATTTATAAAACCAAAACCACGGTCCTTATTGAACCTTACTATTTTTCCTGTGAACATTATTCACCATTCCTAATCATCAAAGCCCTCAGTCTTTGTTTCTGGATACTCTTCAGCAACAATCTTAGCACATCTAGCACAGAATGTTGGATAATTACTATCACTACCAACGTCAGTCTTGATCATACGACATCTTTGACAAACGTCTCCTTGAGCCTTTTCAACTAAAACATCAGCAAGTTCATACTTATCGGCATTGGCTAATTCTTGATCTGAAAGTTCAAATTGAGAAACGATTAATAATTGACCAAAATTACTATCAATTTTATCAAGAACAGCTTTTAAGTCAGTACTTGGATGAACGGTTACTTTAGCTTCAAGTGATTTACCAATCATTTTATCAGCACGGGCAACTTCAAGTGACTTCAAAACATTGTCTCTAAAGTCCATGAAGGTTGTCCAATCACTTTCGATTTCAGCTTGATCAGGAAGATCTTCAACTTCTGGCATTTCTGCTAATTGAACATAATCTTCTGATTCTTTAAGGTATTCCCAAACTTGTTCCATAGTATGTGGCAAGATTGGTGTCAACATCTTAGCTAATTTAACAACTACGTCATAGATAACAGTTTGCATTGAACGACGAGCATGTGAATCCTCAGCATCAATATAAACAACATCTTTGGCAAAATCTAAGTAGAATGTTGACATTTCATTAACAATGAAACTAACAATTGATTTCTCAACGTCAGCAAAATCATATTTGTCATAATCTGCCAAAACATTCTTAACTAAGTCATTCAACTTGACCTTGATATATTTATCTTCTGGACGAAGATCACTATATGCGACAGCGTTAGTCTTTGGATCAAAATCAGTTGTGTTAGCTAACATGAATCTGATAGTATTTCTGATCTTACGGTATGTTTCAGAAACTTGTTTAAATGAGTCAACTGAAACAGAAACATCAGAACTTGAGTCAACTGAAGCAACCCAAAGACGGATAATTTCGGCACCAAATTGTCTTTCGATATCACTAGGTGAAATGACATTTCCAAGTGATTTACTCATTTTAACGCCATTCTTATCCAAAGTGAAACCTTGTGACATAACAGCCTTATATGGTGCAACTCCATAAGCAGCTACGGAAGTTACTAGCATTGAGTTGAACCAACCACGATACTGATCAGAGCCTTCAAGAATTAAGTCAGCTGGGAATGTTAAATTATCACGAGTCTTAGCAACACCTGAATGAGCTGTCCCAGAGTCAAACCAAACATCCAAGATATCAGTTTCCTTAGTAAACTTACCATTTGGACTACCTGGATTTGTATAGCCTTCTGGAAGAAGATCCTTAGCATCCTTTTCGAACCAAACGTTAGAACCATACTTACCTACTAGGTCTGCTACATGGTCAACAGTTTCCTTAGTCATGATAGGGTCACCATTTTCGGCATAGAAAATTGGTAGTGGAACACCCCAAGCACGTTGTCTTGAAATTACCCAATCACCACGATCACGAATCATGTTGTAAAGACGTGTTTTACCCCAAGCAGGTTTGAAGTCGATTTTTTCGATTTCATCAAGAATTTGTTGTCTAAACTTATCAATTGAAGCAAACCATTGTGGTGTAGCACGGAAAATAACTGGTTTCTTAGTACGCCAATCATGTGGATAACTGTGAGTGAAGAAACTTAATTTCAATAATGAACCATTTTCCTTCATACGTTCAGTAATCATCTTGTTAGCATCATCGTAGAAGACACCCTCATATTCTGGTACTTCATCTGTGAAACGACCTTGTGCATCGATTGGTGAGAAAACAGGCAACTTGTATTTCATACCAACAACAAAGTCATCAGCACCAAATCCAGGAGCTGTATGAACCAAACCAGTACCATCATCAAGTGTAACGTGGAATCCAAGAATTAATTCTGATTCACGATCATAGAATGGATGTGTAGCTGTCAAACCTTCAAGTTCAGCACCCTTAAATGTTTTAAGAATTTCAACATTTTTCCAACCAAGTTGTTCTTGAACGAATTGGATTCTTTCTTGAGCAACAACATATTTCTTACCATCAGCATTAACTTCAGCGTAAATAAATTTAGGATTTACACAGATAGCTTCATTAGATGGAATTGTCCATGGAGTTGTTGTCCAAATGATGAATGAAGCATCACTGTCAACTACACCTTTACCATCGCATACTTTGAAGGCAACAAAGATTGATGGTGACTTGATGTCCTTATATTCAACTTCAGCTTCAGCTAGAGTTGACTCAGATGATGGTGACCAGTAAACAGGTTTCTTACCACGGTAAATGTAACCTTTATCGACCATTTCACCAAAGATCTCTAATTCAGCCTTTTCAAATTCAGGTTGGTAAGTAATGTATGGGTGATCCCAGTCAGCTGAAATACCTAAACGTTTGAACCCAGCCATTTGTTTCTTAATTTCACCCTGAGCGAAATCGTAACATAACTTACGATATTCGGACATGCTCATTTCCTTACGTTTGACACCCTTTTTAGCCATTTGTTGTTCAATTGGAAGACCATGAGTATCCCAACCAGGAACATAAGGTGAACGGAATCCATTCATTGATTTGTAACGAACGATAATATCCTTTGAAACCTTATTTAATGAATGTCCCATATGGATATCACCATTAGCAAATGGAGGTCCATCTAGTAATTCAAAAGTTGGTTTACCTTCGTTTAATTTTTGTCGCTTTTCGTAAAGTTTGTTTTCTTCCCAAGCCTTTTGCCATTCAGCTTCTTTGTTTGGCAAATTACCACGCATTGGGAACTTAGTTTTACCTAAGTTAAGAGTATCTTTTACTCGCATTCTTTCACCCCTTCTAAAATAAAAAGAACCCATCCAATCTAGGACGAGTTCTCGCTATACCACCTATTGGTAAATTAATATACGGTTTTTTAAGAGCCGATATACCTAAAGAATTTTTACTAACCTCACACCATTTGCTAGCTCGCTGAAAAAATTTACTCTAAGCACTTATTCTCTTAATTTTCCTTCGAATCACCATCAGCGTCATCTTGAAAATTGAACGTAGGTTCATTTTGTTGATGATTAATCGTATAAGATTCGTCTGGTTGGTCATTCTGAATATTATCATTATAATTCATTTGATCTGACTTTGAAACCTGATCTTGCATATTTTCATTATTTTGTACATTAGGTTGATAGTCTTGAGTAGTACCATTGGCTTGATCACCAATTTCCTGTTTTAATTTTTCAGTAGATGTACTGTCATTAAGCTTAGACCACTCAGGATTTTCAACCATGTCAAGTTGTTGCTTGAGCATTCCTTGAAGACCTTGACGGAATGAATTAACTGATTTTTTCAAATTATCAGTCTCAATGGTGACTTGACGGGCACGATCAGATGCATCCTGCAAAATCCGATTAGATTTATCAGTTGATTGATTTAGTAAATCACGAGCTTTTTTCTGAGACTCTTCTACAATAATCTGTGCTTCCTGTTCTGATTCGGATTTCACCTTTTCAGCCGCTTCTTGAGCAACCAAAATAGATTGATTCAAAGCATCCTTCATATCAGTAAAATACTTTAATTGGTCAGTAGTATCTTTAAGTTGTTTTTCTAACTCAGCATTTTTTTGTAATGCCAGATTATAATCTTGAGCTGCTTGTTTCAGAAAGTCATTCACTTGGTCGCGGTCATAGCCTCTAAATTTACTATCAAATTCTTTATCATGTATTTCTACTGGTGACAATACCATAACTTCACGCCCCTATTATTTCTTAATAACATTTACGAACAGAATATATTTATTATTCTTTGATCGTCCCATAATGTCGTTAATTCTTATTCTACCAAAACCTCTTACACTAAGTGTATCAGTTATTGTAATAAATGAACTAGCATTCTTATTAACAGCCCAATTTATTTGAACTTTCCCATGATCTACCAGCGCTTTAGCATTTTGTCTGGATAAATCGTAAACGGTAGCGACGATCGTATCCAAACGTAATGATTGTACATTGATTGTCTCATCCGTTGAATCATCTTTGGGTAATAACAGATCTTGAAAATCCTTTTCCATCAAATGCACCTTGAACGGACCAATTTTCTTAACTTGTTCCTCAATATAATCACTCATTGATTTGAAAACAAAAAATTGCCAATTTTCACCATCAGTAATGATGTCACCAAATCGATCACGGTCAATTCCTGAACCAGTCAACGATCCGAGAATCTGTCCGTGATGTAAATTAGCAAATTTTTCTGGATACCGAATTTCATACATGGATATATCATAATCAGATTCCTGAGGCACAAAATAGTCAGGAGCAATTATTCCCCTGACCCTTTCAGCACTATCATATCCACCAAAATAATGTACAAATAAATCATCATACTTATTAATCAGATTGTTTAAAATTGTTTGCTCTCTTAAATTTAAAAAATCCGTCAATTGTGGAGTATACATTGTTTGAGCCTTTAACAAAATATCGCTCATCTTATCAATAAACGGTTTTTCCTCAGGTCTAAAATAACCTCCACCCATGACTCCTTTTTTATCTTCCATCATAAAATTATCATAAAAATCACTTTCTGCAATAATCGTATTAATATTATGGCAATTATTGGAGAGAAATCAAAAAGGCCAATACTTGTTGGTATGACTCTTCTGATTAGATTTAAGAATGGATTTACCATTGAAGCAACAAATCTTCCAAAAGCAGAGTTATATAAAGCTGGTACGAATGACATCAAGCAATATACGAATAAAATAAATTCGTACAATTCAAACGCCCAACTAATGATAAATGGTAGTCCACTTACAATTCGATCCATATCTTTCCTCGACTTACTATTCGTTTATGTCTGGTATACTTCCATCAATTTCAAACTTCGGTGGTGTGCAAAGAAAGATTTTTTCCCCAACACGTTTAATCTCGCCATTTAAAGCAAAGATAGTACCAGTTAAGAAATCTACGATTCTCTTTGATTGTTCATCATTGACATTATTAAAATTAACGATCACAGCTTTATTATTCAAAAGTTGTTTAGCAATAACCTTTGCGTCAGAGTAAACTCTGGGTTGATAAATAGCAATCTTACTATTGACCGCACTTCTACTCTCACTTGCTGCACTCATTGATACGACCTTTTCATTATTTGAATAATTTTTTTTAGGTTGAGGCGTTTCGACTGGTTTTTCTTCAAAGTCTTCATCGTCATTAATTCCAAAAAAACTGCTTAGTTTTTCAAATGCCATAAGAAAATCTCCTTTTATTTATTGTTACGACGTTTAAAGATTGGAGGAGTTGAATCATCGTCATCATCGCTTAAATCGATAGTTTCAGGTTTTTGGAAAATTTCAAAATCACCTTTTTCACCGGAAACATCCTTTGGTTTAGATGCGTCACGATTAATATCCCAAGCGGCCAATGGATCATTATTAGTTGCTTGTTCCTTTGGCTTAGCTGATTGTTCTTCAGCGTTATCAGTTGCTTTATTTTGATTATTATTAAAAGCAGCTCTTGGATTATTTAAAGGACGTCTAGCTGGTTCACGCTTCTTATCTTCACTTTCAACACCCGTAGCAATTACAGTAACCTTAACTTGGTCACCCAAAGTATCATCAATTGAAGTACCAAAGATAATATTAACATCTGAGGTAGCTTGTTCGGAAACAATTTGCGCTGCATCTTGAGCTTCAAACAATGATAAGTCTGGACCACCAGTAATATTAAGAAGTACCTGTTTGGCACCATCAATTGAAACTTCAAGTAATGGTGAAGAAATGGCCTTCTTAGTTGCTTCAGTAATTCTGTTTTCGCCATTAGCTGTACCGATACCCATTAAGGCTGAACCTTGATCAGACATAACAGTCTTAACATCAGCAAAATCAAGGTTAACAAAACCAGGTGATGTAATTAAATCAGAGATACTTTGAACACCTTGACGTAAAACATCATCGGCAATACTAAATGCCTCACCCATTGGTGTCTTCTTATCTACGATTTCTAATAGTTTGCTATTAGAAATAATAACTAATGTATCAACATCTTTTTTAAGTTCTGTAATACCATCAGCAGCAAAACGTGAACGTTTAGCACCCTCAAAAGCAAATGGACGTGTGACAACGCCAACTGTCAAAGCACCACTTTCCTTAGCAATGTTAGCTACGATTGGAGCAGCACCAGTACCAGTTCCACCACCCATTCCGGCAGTAACAAAAATCATATCGGCACCTTCAAGGGCCTCTTTAATGGCTTCTTCACTTTCTTGAGCAGCCTTTTGTCCAACCTCGGGATTTGACCCAGCACCTAATCCTCTTGTTAGTTTAGGTCCTAATTGAATTTTGGTTTCAGCGTTAGAGCTTTCTAGTGCTTGAACGTCTGTATTAGCAGTGATGAATTGAACACCTTTAATCCCTGCTTCGACCATTCGATTTACGGCATTACCACCAGCGCCACCGACACCGATAACCTTAATTACCGCTCCCTTATTATTGGTTGAGTCTAAAGTATATTCCATTAAGGAGTTCCTCCTAGTTCAAAATTGAATTTAATTTATTTTTATTAATCAAAAAACTTACTCCAAAAGTCCTTAAGCTTCGATGTCTTCTTAGTCTCATCGGGCTTAGAAGTTTCCTCATCAGTGGCTTTAGGTTCTTGAGTTTGTGGTTGTTCTCGCACTGTTGGATTAACCGGTGTTTGAACAGGTTGCTGTGGTTGAGGTTGAGGCTGTGATTGCTGCGACGTATTGTGGCCAATAGTTGCACCATTAACGACATTGTCAGCAATAACCCCAATATCATTCAGCCTAGAAGCATAGGTTACTAAGCCTAAGCCCAACGAGTATGAAGGATATCTCATTCCCATTTGTGTTGGAACATAGCTTCTCACCTTAACATTGAAAATTTTTCGAGCCAACTCTTCGACGTTAGGTGTTGCAGCAACTCCACCGGTTAATACAATTCCACCAGGAAGTGACAAAGCACCTGCGTCCTCTAATGGAGCTTGTAATCTAGTAAAGATTTGTTCCAATCTAGCTTCGATAATTTCAGACAAATATTCTTCTGAAATTGTCTCAGGCTCATTCTTCCCAACCACTTCAACACTGATATTTTCCTCAGTTGATGCTTGAGATGATGAAGCATTACCATAGTAAAGTTTTAATTGATTAGCATTTTCTACTGTTGTATTCAAAACTACCGAAATATCATGAGTGACATAATCTCCACCTTCAAAATCAACTGTAGACAATTTGAGGTTATGGTCGTGAACAACTGAAGCAGTCGTTTGACCAGCACCCATATCGATAATTACGGCTCCAAAGTCACTTTCACCGTCGTTTAATACAACTTGACTTAACGCCATTGGAGAAATAACTTTATGAATAATATTTAGACCAGCCTTTTGGATGGCCTTTTTCGTATTATGTACAATTGTTTTTGGTGCAGTATATATGATTCCCGTCATTTCCAGACGTACACCAATCATTCCACGAGGATCACGAATGTTATTAAACCCATCGACAGAAAATTGTTTGGGAATTAAAGAAACCACTTCTCGCTCACTAGGTAAGTTTTGAACCATTGCAGCCAGCATAACTTGTCTGACATCATTTTCAGTAATTTCCTTTGACTGAGAACCAACCGCTATCATTCCCTGACATTTTTCAATTTGCAACATATTAGCCGATATACCGACTACAACGTCATGAATTGTGATATTTGCTTGCGTTTCGGCCCGCTTAACAGCCCGTCTTATTGCACCTGCGGCCTTATCAATATCGACTATAACGCCACGGCTAACTCCTTGTGATCGTTCGCTTCCTACGCCAACAACACTTAATCTGTCATCTGACGATTCAGCAACCACTACTTTTACTGAATTTGTACCAATATCAAGACCTACAAAAAACTCTGAATTGTCCATTAATCGTGGCAGCCTCCCTTACCTAGAAAAAATCTATTCACTAAAAAATTTTAACACAAAAACGATTAGATTAAACCTATTTCTTATCTTTAAAGGGATAAGAATAGGCTCCTATCTCCAAATCTATAACGCCCTTCTTTTTCATTTGGGCAGCCATACCTGGATAATATTTTAATTTAGTTTTAACAGTTCTCATATCTGCAATAACTTTATTACCATCATTCATATCAATTTTAATTCGATATGGATTTAATTTAGTCGGTGAATTATAGATTTCTGAAATATTTGTTTGTACGTTACTTGGTAATTCAGCATATAAATTAGCAATTTGTTTTAAACGTTTAGTTCCAAAATTACTATATGTTGGATAATTACCAATTGGAGCACTCATTTTCTGATTTATCACATGACCATCATTGATGATACGGTAATAATAGCCATTTTTATTGATGAACCCTAATGTTGAATACTCTTTAACCTGTATCGTTATATCTCGCATATTTCTTGTCTTAATTGACATTGACTTAATAGATGGTAATTTTTTTTCAGTTTTTTCTGTAATTGATTTGTGATGTATCAAAAGATCCAACAGCACCGAATTATCATCTATCTTAGTTGCATTGATAACCTGTTGTGCACCTAAATCATTAACACCTTCAACATTAATATTTCTAACTTTACTCAAAGGCGAACCAAAATAAGCAATAATAATTATGATAAAAACTATTAGAAATATCAATCCATTTTTACTTATCCTAATTCTTTTTTTTAATGCCATCAACATCAATCCTTATACTACTTATTTACCAAGTCGGTTAAAACCTTTATCAAGCGATCAGCTGCATCGGGAACACCGATTTTTTTAGATTTATCGGACATTTTCTCTTGAATCGATTTGCTACTCATAATCTCATTAATTTCTTGGAAAAGAGATTCTGGAGTAAGATCTGACTCAGGAATCAACTTAGCAGCACCGACGTTTGAAACGGATAATGCATTTTTTGTTTGATGATCATGCGTTACATACGGACTTGGAATAAAAATTGCAGGAATACCTAAGGCAGTTATTTCAGCAATACTTGTCGCACCACTACGACCAACAATCAAATTAATGTCAGGAAGAATTTCTGGCATATTATCAATATATGGTAATACTGAAATATTTGCACTCATTAGGTACTTAGAATCGATTTTTTCGACCACATTATCATAATGTACTCGTCCAGTAACAAATAAAACTTGATAATTAGCTGCCGCAAACTTGTCCATTGCGGCGATTGCTGCCAAATTAATCGGCTTTGCACCTCTAGAACCACCAAAAATCATAACAGTTGGTTTATCATCTGCTAAATTGAATTCTTTTAAACGATCGTTCTTTTGAATATTAACGACTTCTTGAGCTCTGGGGTTACCAGCAAATACTAATTTTTTCTTTTCACTGAATTGATCAACTGCATCTGGAAAGGCAATGGCAATTTTATCAACAAAATGTGCTAAGAATTTATTTGTTACACCAGCAATAGTATTCTGCTCATGTATAACTGTAGGAATATGCATGGTATGTGCTGCATAGACAATAGCACTTGAAACATATCCACCTGTCCCTACAACAATATCGGGCTTGAATTCCTTGATAATTTTCTTTGATTTACGAATGCTGGATAAAAAGAGTTCAACAACTTTAACATTCTCAAGTGTCAATTTACGTTTGAAACCACGAATTTCAATTGTCTTAAAGTCAATTCCAGCATTCTTAACTATCTTGCTTTCTAGTCCTTTTTCAGTTCCAACGTATAAAACATCCTCAATCATGTCTCTTTCCTTGAGGCGTTTAATTAAAGCCATTGCTGGATAAATATGGCCGCCCGTTCCACCGCCGGATACGATTATACGCATTTTTGTCATCTATTTAACTTCTCCCTTTAAAGTTTCAACTTCTTGAATAAATTGGTCTCCACGTTGTTCGAAGGTCTTAAATTGATCCCAACTAGCAGCAGCGGGTGAAAGCAAAATTACATCACCAGCATCACTTTGTTTATAGGCTTCAGGAACAGCTTCTTTAAGATTATTTACTTTTACAATATTAGAAACGTCAGCCTTTTCAGCGGATGCAATAACTTTATCAGCAGTTTGACCGTAAACTACTAAGTTGTTAACTTTTCCTTTAAGAGAAGGAATCAATTCATCAAAGCCATTACCACGATCAAGTCCACCAGCTATCAAAGTAATAGGCTTTTTAAAGGCCGTTAAAGCCACGATAGTTGCTTCAACATTAGTTGCTTTGGAATCATTATAAAATTTATGTCCACCGAAAGTATCGACATATTGTATTCTATGCTTGACACCAGTAAATGATGATAGAACCTCAACAATATCCTCATTTGAAACATCATACATTTTAGCGACACTAATTGCCGCTAGGGCATTTTGCACATTATGTTCTCCGGGAATTTGGATTTCATCAGCATTCATGATCTTCTCACCGTTGCAATAAATGACGTCATCCTTGACATAAGTGCCACTAGTAAGCTCTTGATTATCTGAAAATGGCACAATAGTAGCATTTGATTGCTCAGCTAATTTACGCCACTCATCAGTATTCCAATTAATAACAAAGTAATCATTCTTAGTTTGGTTCTTGGTGATATGCATCTTAGCTTTAATGTAGTTGGCACGATTCTTGTGAAAATCTAAATGTGTTGAATAGATATTATTTAATACTGCCACATGTGGATGTAGGTCGATTGTTCCTTGAAGTTGAAAACTTGATAACTCAGTCACTACGACATCATTTTTAGTAGCTTTTTGAATAACATCAGAAATAGGAATACCAATGTTACCAGCATAATATGAATTTTCAAATTTAGGCGAATGTTTCAACATCAATTGAATTAAAGTCGTAACAGTAGTTTTACCATTAGTACCAGTTACGGCAACCATAGTAGCATCTGAATAACTGTAAGCTATTTCTGGTTCTGTAATAACGGGTATATTCAATTCTTCGGCACGTTCAACTAGCTCATTTGAATAAAATATTCCAGGATTCTTCACTAAGTAATCATAAGAATCATCAATCAAATTCTTATCATTACTTCCTGTAATAACTTTAAAACCATCATCAATCAATGCTTTTGCTTCAGCATTCTTTTCCAATGGATTAGAGTCCACAACTGTTACATCTGATCCCATCTTTTTCAAAAGTTTAGCAACTGCAAAGCCACTCTTGGCTAAACCTAAAACTAAGATTTTTTTATTTGAATAATTACTTTTTGTTTTCATTATTATTTTTTACTTCCTATACGAATAAAATTAAATAAATTGCAGAACAAATCAAACCAACAATCCAGAATACGATATCAATCTTCCATTCACTCCATCCCAACATCTCGAAATGGTGATGAATTGGTGTCATCTTAAAAATACGACGATGGAAAACTTTGAATGAAAAGACTTGAAGCATAACACTCATAGTTTCAACTACATAAACGAAACCAATCAACAATAGTGACCAATAATGGCCCAAAAGAATTGAGATTGCTGCTAAACCAGCACCTAAAGCTAATGAACCAACATCACCCATGAAGATCTTAGCTGGTTTGTGATTGAACAATAGGAAAGCTAATAAGGCACCTACAACTGAGAAACAGACAATCGCAATATCAGCACGATTTTGGTTTAAAGCAATAATTCCATATGTAGCATAAGAAATCGTTCCTAAACCACCTAATAGTCCATCCAAACCATCAGTCAAATTAGTAGCATTAGAGAATCCTACCAACCAGAAAAGTGTAAACAAAATAAAAATTACAGCTGAATCAATTGACAAAACACCAGGAATAGTAAAATTCATTGGCAATTGATCGCCATTATAAACATATAAGAATATTATCCCAACAATTATTTGTAAAAGTGCTTTCTGCCAAGCTCTAAGTCCAAGATTTCTCTTTTTGAAAACTTTGATGAAATCATCAATAAAACCAATGCATCCATAAAGAACAATAACAAAGGTTGTAATTAAAAGTGAATGAGTGAGCTGGCCTTGCCAAGTACCAACCCAAATATTTGTAACCAAAGCAGCTAAAATAACTAAAAGTCCACCCATCGTTGGTGTACCAGACTTTTTCTCATGCCATTTAGGCCCTTCCTCACGAATTGATTGACCTTCTTTATGTGCAACTAAGTAGCCAATCAGAAATGGCATTAAGATTGCCACAATTACAAATGAACTAACTATGTCGAAAACTATATGACTAATTTCCATGAAAATCCCCTTATTTTATTTATTTTTCAATGTAACTACAATTTTACCACTGTCATTTATCACATGACCAGAGCTGACCGATTGTTTGATAACATATCCATCGCCTTTGGTTGTGACTTGTTTACCAGTAATCTCAGCAAACTTCAAAACGTCGTTTTTTGACCACCCTGTGAAATCTGGCATCGTCATGGCACCATTAGTCAATAAGACCATTCTTTGTCCTGGCATTACCTTCTCACCACTTGCAGGTAGTTGTTGAACGACCTTATTACCAGTACCAATAACACCCGATTGTAACTTAAGATCACTGATCTTACTCAAGGCATCATTAGTCGATTTATCTAACAGACTTGGAACTTTAACATATTGATTGCCTGCCTGAGTAGTATTTGTTTGTGATTTACCTTGATTTACCAAACGTTTAACTAATGGATTAAAGACTTCAGATAAGATTTTTTCAGGCGACTCAGTCATCTTCTGTGGCTGTCTCATTGTTATATAAACAATATAATTAGGATCATTATAAGGAATCATCCCTGTGACTGAAAAAATATAATTATTATTACCTGTCAAATAACCACCATTTGGTGAAGCAATTTGTGCTGTACCAGTTTTTACTCCAACCTTGATACCAGGAATGTTATAAACAAGACCTGTACCATAGTTCTTTGTAACAACTTGACGCATAGCCTTTTGAACTTGTTTAGCCGTACTCTTTTTAATCGGCTGTCCAACCACTTTTCGTTTAAAGCTCTGTGTTGTTTTACCAGTATTAGTATTAACAACCTTTTGAACTATCTGTGGTTTAATCATTTTCCCACCATTAGCAATTGCCGAAAATGCTTGCAACATTTGAATCGTATTTACATTGACACTTTGTCCAAATGAAGTCATCGCTTGATCACTAGTATGTTGGAACGAAATACCTCCAGCTACTTCTCCTGGCAATGGAATGTTAGTTTTGTCACCAATATCGAAACGACGCATATACTTCATCCACGTTTTCGATCCCATCTTCTGTTCCAATTTAACCATTCCAACATTAGATGATCTTGGAAAAGCCTCTGACAAAGGTATATAACCCCAGCCAGCATTATTCCAATCACTGATTGTTCTTCCGCCTACTTCAACGGAACCAGATTTGTACAATTCATCTGGATCATAATTACCAGAATCAATTGATGCCGATAAAGTCAAAATTTTCATGACAGAACCCGGTTCAAATTGGTCCTCAACTAAAGTATCACGCCAACTATTAGCTAGGCCCTTACCAGTTGTCGGATTAAAAGTTGGACGTTGTGTTGCTGCTTCAATCGCACCGGTTTTAGCGTTCATAACTAAAACTTGTAAATTCTTAGGTTCATATTTATCGGCAGCTTCTTGAGCCAAAATCTCAGCATATTGCTGAATTTTACTATTCAAAGTCAAATAAACATTCGATCCATCGATCGATTGCTTCTCATTTACTTGAGAATTAGGTAATTCATTACCATTAAAGTCAACCTTAGTAATCTTCTTACCATCTTGACCAGATAGCAATTTGTTGAAGTATTTTTCAACTCCCATCACACCACTAATATTGCTATTTTGATCATTAGCATTATCAGCTTTAGTAATACCAACTAAATTAGTAGCAAAAACACCATTAGGATAAGACCTTGATGGAAATTCTACGAAATGAATTCCAGGTAACTTCTGAGCTGCAATTTTACGCTTGATTTCAATTGATAGATTACGTCCAGCTTGTCCAAATTCTACTTGATATTGTTTCTTATTTTGAGGAGTTAAATATTTAACTAATTGCTTTTCAGAGAGTGGTAAATACTTACTCAGCATCCTAGCAGTCTTTTCCTTATCAACTACATAATCAGCCTTACCTGTGGCTGTTTTAGACTTATGATTTACAATTGCATAAATATTATAAATCGTTGAATCTCCCGCAATCATATCACCATTAACATCAAGGATATCACCACGTTTAGCATTAACCTTTGTTACTTTTTCATATTTAGCTTTAGTTCTTTTTTCTAGATTTACTCCATCATATTGTTTACTTACAGAGATATAAGCAAATCTTTGGATAAAAAGGATAAAAGAAAAGGCAGTCACAATCAAAATTAATATACCAACTATATAATGATTGCGTCTTGCCTTATTTTTTAATAGTTTTCCGAACTTACTCATTTTGATATATTCCTTACATTATTATCGCTCATTTTTAAATTATGCTTCTTAGCGAAAGAAGAGAACCGATCAAAACTGCTTAATTCAGAAATTTCTTGTCTTAAATTAACATTACTCGTATTAGTCTTAGAGATTTGATTAGTAAGACTATCTAACTCATTTTGAGAAGAAGTCATCGAAACTTTTATACTAACTAAAGCTACCATTAGTACCAACGTTAAAAGAAAGAGACCTACAATAGAAAAAGTCTCAAATTTTGACAGTTTAACACTATGTACCTTGGGAGCTGCTTGAACAACCTTCTCGGGCTGTGGAGCAACTTGATAGTCTTGTAAATTTCTAGCCGTACTTTCTTCTCTCATATTATTTCTCCATTATATCTTTTCAACAACGCGTAATTTAGCACTATGTGCCCGATTATTTTCAGCTAATTCCTTATCATTAGGCAGAATTGGTTTCCGTGTTATCTGTTTCAAAACTGGTTTAATGTCATCTGGAATAACAGGTAATCCGCGGGGAACATCAACGTGTGAATTATCCTTAAAAATATGTTTTACAATTCTGTCTTCTTTTGATTGAAAAGTTATAACGCTTATTCTGCCCTTTGGTGCCAACAATTTAATTGCTTGATCTAAGGATCTCTCAAGAGAACCCAATTCATCATTTACTGCAATTCTAATTGCTTGAAAGACACGTTTAGCAGGGTGACCACCTGTTCTTCTAGCTGCTGCAGGAATAGCATTTTTGATAATATCCGCTAATTCCAATGTAGAAGTTATACGATGGTCCTCACGTGTTCGTTCAATAGCACGAGCAATCTGTTTAGAAAATTTTTCATCACTGTATTTATAGAAAATACCAACTAGTTCACTATAAGACCAGTCGTTAACAATTTTCTCTGCATCTAAGTCTTGTCTTTGATCCATTCTCATGTCAAGACGAGCAGCCTTCTTATAACTGAATCCTCTGACTGCATCATCAAATTGTGGAGACGAAACTCCTAAATCGTAAACAATCCCATCTACCTCAGTAACGCCCAAATCCAACAAACGTTCTTGCATATTTTCAAAATTATCACGTATTAACGTCAACGTATTATCGCCAATGATAGCTGGATCATTTTGAATACTCTCACCGACTTTAATGGCGGCCTCATCGCGATCAAAAACATAAAGATGGCTATGATGCATGCGGCTCAATAATTCTTTACTGTGCCCTCCACGGCCAAAGGTAGCGTCTACATAAATACCATTATCATGTGGATTTACCTCATCAATTGTTTCTTTTAAAAGTACTGTTTTATGTTTATATTCGTTAGAAGTCAAAGTCTGTCATTTTCTCCGATATTTCTTCAAAATTATCTTCAGCCTCTTGGCTAAATTTATTCCAGCATTCCTCATCCCATATTTCAATACGATCAGAAACACCTACGATTACACAATTCTTATTTAACTTAGCAAATTTAATTAACGAAGTCGAAAGATTAATCCGACCTTGTTTGTCAAATTCAACCTCTGCAGCTGCAGAATAAAAGAATCGAGTGAAGGCTCTTGCATCCTTCTTGGTCAGTGGTAACTTATCCAACTGCGCTTCAAGCTTATTCCACTGCTCCAGCGGGTAACCAAAAAGGCAACCATCCATTCCACGAGTTATTACGAACTCATCACCAAGCAATTTTCTAAATTTAGCAGGCACAATAATTCTACCTTTATTATCAAGTGTGTGATGAAATTCACCCATGAACATGGATATCACCTCGATTCTTTAACACTTCCTAATTTACCACAAATCACCACAATTAACCACAATTAACCACACGATATTTGACAATCAGTCTAAAGTAGTTAAAAAACTTGTAAACGGTTGGTAATCATACATTTATAAGGGTGGGGAGTTTTCCCAAAAGTAAAAGAGAAAACCATTACAATATTGCATAAATTTCCTTTGTGAAGTACCATTTCACTATATATAAATTAGGTGGTGGAAGTTTTGGACGAAAAGAAACCTAAAAGCACATTAACTAAAATTATTCAAATTGTCGTTTGGTTGATGATTATTGTCACAATTGGTGGCGTTGTTCTCGGTTCAATTATGAGTTTTATCTAAAGAACGCAAAAAAAGGGTTCTATACTTTCTGGTATTGATGAATAATCAATACCAGTTTTTTAATCTCTAGAAAATAAAAAAAGAACATCACTGTTCTCATGTTAAGATTTAAGCGACCAAACCCAATCAAACATGGAGAAAACAATAATGTCCCAAGACAATTCTATACTATGTGCACTCGATATAAAAGACAATAATATAAGTAATGTTTCAGTCAAGGACGCTACGATTAAAAATCGTGGCGTTATAAAGCATATAAAGATCGTAAACGCTGATTTAACTTATAAACTGTATCGATGTCCACAATGTGGTTTAAATTCATTAGTCAAAAATGGAAAAAGAAAAACTAATGCTAGATTAGCCAGTTTTAACGGTATTGAGTATCATTTGATGCTCAATAAACAACGTTATATTTGTAAGAACTGTGGTGGCACCTGCGGTGCCCACAGTGATTTATTAATCAAAAATCATACTATGACTAAACAAGTTCAAAACAGAATATTCGTTATGGCAAAGGAATCCTTTACTTTAACATCAATAGCTAAGATCATCGGAGTATCAGTAAATACAGTAAGCAGAGTCTTATATGACAATACCAAATTACCAAATAGATGTGATTGTCTTCCAAAAAACCTGTGTTTTGATGAATTTCGTTCAGTTAACGGTATATTTACTTTTATAGCTATTGATGCACAAACACATCATCTAATTGAGCTGATTCATGATCGACTCTCTAAAACAGTTATTGAACACTTTATAAATAACTATAGCTTGTCAGAACGGCAAGCCGTTAAGACTGTCTCTATTGATTTGAATGCTAATTATCAGTCGGTCATTCATAGAATTTTTCCCAATGCTCAAATAATAGTTGATAGATTTCATATAGTTCAGCTATGTAGCCGGGCATTGGATCAAGTTAGAATCAGTTGTCTTAAAAAAATAAATGATAAACATTCCCGTTTGTATAAAGCACTTAAGTCTAATTGGCGTCTCTATCATCTGCCTGAGGCAGATGTAGACGACAAGAAAGTAAAATATATTTTTGGAATCAACGAATATACTACAACGCGAAACGTTATTGATATAGCCACTGACAATCTACCAGTTTTTAAAAATACTTATGATATTTATCAAGGTATTCAGAAAGCGATACATGAACACGATATATCATTACTCAAAGAAACCATCTATGGATATAAAAAGAATAATACCGCTATGGATACATCTATTTCAACGTTACGTAAGAATTTAAATTATGTAAAGAATAGTTGCACAATGCCGTACTCCAATGGTCCTCTTGAAGGGACCATTGGAAAGATAAAAAAACTCAAACATATCAGTTATGGCTTCAGAAATCTTGACCATTTTCTTAAGAGAATAAGACTCATTTGCGCATAAAAAAAGACAACCTACATGAGGTTGCCTTCTATACAAAAACTATTCATCAATACGATTTGACAAAGAGCCAAAAAAAGAGCCTAACCCGAATTTTTCAGGTTAGGCTCTTTTGTCTAATTTTTTGGAATTATTAATTGTTTAAAAATACGATTTAATAGGATAGCCAAAACAATCAGCATAATCATATTAGCTATAAAACTACCTCCATTAATAACTAAAGAATAGACCCAAGGATTCATCGATTTAGGTGCATATGATCCCCAATAGATACCGCCAGCAATAAAGTGTAGAAAATACTTAGCCAAAAAACCAATTGCTGAATAAAAGATTATCAATCCTAACGCGTTCTTACCATTTCTAATCGCGCGCTGAACTCTAACACTTCCTAAACCAATTAATCCCACGACACCAAAAGCTAATGGATATTCAACAAAACCTTGCAGTGGATTCAAAACTCCCCCACCTAGTCCCCTAAGAAACATATCTAATAGTCCCCAGACTAACCCAGCCATTAAGCCAGGTTTCAATCCTCTTCTTAACGCATAGATAGACATTGGAATCAATCCATAAACAAATTCAACCGAAGAAACCCCTGTAGAATGAGGTATATAAGACAACCCCATTGCCAAAGCGGTAATAATGGCCCCTTCCGTCAAAACAATTAAACTGTCTTGACCGCTAGCTCTATTGATCATACAAAAAAACTCCCTTCTGATTTTTGTCATCACAAGAGAGTTCGAGCTTCTGCTTGAACAACACTATCCCTACGCATGTATTAACATAACAGGTTTAAAGGGTCTGAACAATTACGTTCACTCTCAGCCAAAGGCTCCCCCTGTGTTGACTTATATTATTTAAGGATATTGTACCATAGGACTTATTTTTTTCCAAAAACACGGCCCCAAAATCCAACTTTTTTAGTATCGGTTGATAAGTCTAAAGGAATACTTTCCCCTAACATCCTTCGAGCAATATTTTGATAGCTATGACCTGCACTACTATCACGATCAAAAGCTACAGTTTGTCCAGCATTAGAAGCAGAAATAACTTTATCCTCGTCAATAACGATTCCCAATAAAGGAATTCCTAAATGGTTAACAATATCATCAATTCGCATTGATGTACCCTCATTGATCATATTCTTGCGAATACGATTAATAATTAAATGAGGTGTTATCGGCATGTTCATATTCTCTAGAATACCAACTACTCGATCTGCATCACTAACTGAGGCGATCTCTGGATTAGTCACCACTAAAGCTCCATCGGCTGTAGAAACGGCATTCTGAAAACCATATTCAATTCCAGCTGGACAATCAATCATCACAAAATCAAAGCGTTGCTTTAACTCATTGATAATCAGTGCTAATGAATCCTTATCTAAGACGTATTTATCCGCAAATTGTGATGCCGCCAATAAATACAAATTATCTTCAAATCTAGGATCTCTTACTAAAGCCTGGGATACTACTACCCTATGTTGAGCCACATCAACAATATCGTAAACAACCCGATTAGTTAGGCCCATCACAGCATCTAAATTTCGTAACCCTATATCTAAGTCGACCATGCATACTTTTTTACCAAGACTTGCTAAGACAGTACTTACATTTGCAGTAGTAGTTGTTTTGCCAACTCCACCTTTACCTGAAGTTACAACTATTGATATTCCCATAGTTAATCTGTCCTTTTTCTTAAATCATTTATTTTATCTTTGTAGTTTTTTAGATCATCAACACTAATAGCATGTAGATCATTGATAAAAGCAAACTTACCATCCTGAAAATCCTTACGATTATCATCCGTTACAATTTCAATAACATCAGCAATTCGTAATTGATCGACATCCTTCAAATTACCAAAAATGGCCGCATTAGGATTATCAGGAAATCCAGCTTGGACGATTCCACTGACCTCTCCCAAAATATAGATAGAACCTGTAGCACAAATTTGGGCATCACGATGTAACGATCCTAAAAAGATCAAGTCACCTTTATATTCTAGCCTTTGTCCACTACGTACGATTCCAGATTCAACATTAGTTTTATTAGCATCAAATAATTCTTTGACTTTTTTCTTATCCTCAACATCTGATTCGATATCCTTTAATTCTAGTTGTGGATATTTTTCAAAAAATTCTTCAATACTTTCCCTTTGTTGATTAGTAAACAATCGCTTACCGGTTTTAATAGTAAAACTAATAACATCATCATTTTCATTGGTTGATTTAACGTTTTGTTGCATGATTAACTCTTTTAAATCCTTCAACGCATCGTCATAATTGGCATTCTCATTAAAAATAACTGAAAATCCATCTTTACCACCCTTTAAAATGATGTCACTCATTTACTATCCCTCCGATATTTCACCAACCAGGCAGACATATTTGCCAATGGAATATAGATAACAAAGAAAACAACTATATTCCACAACAATGTTGGTCCCAACGTATACGTAATGAAATCAAAAACATCTGTACTTGTTTGCTGCAATAATTTTTCTAACAAATAAATTCCCGTTTGCAAAAATGTCAACGACAAAAAATAAATGGAAATATCATATCCCATATTATTTTTGATCAACAAAAATCTAAAATGATCTATTCCCACCATCAACAGTGGTAACAAAATTGTATATAGTCCGATGATTCCATAATAATAGGAATCGTAAATAACCCCAAAGACTATACCGTATATAATCAATTGACGACGATCTTCAATTCTCATCGTTAACATAACGATTGCCATCAACATAATCTGTGGCAAGATCACTACTGTTTCATGATTCATATTATTCAAAAAGGCCCATTTTATTAAACCATCCAAATAAAATGCAAATAAGATGAATAATACTTGTCCAAAAATCTTTCGTCTTTTTATATTCATCAATTCTCACCATGAACCGACGACTTGATAACTGTAACAACAGTAAAGTTACGCATTTCAGCTGCTGGGGTGATATAAACAGAATTAGTCATTCCATAATTATCTTTCTTGATCCCATAAACTTTACCAATGTACAATCCACGAGGTGTTAATCCACCTAAACCTGATGTAATAACGCTTTGGCCTTTTTTGATATCTTTTGTAGAATTAACGTTTTCCATCACTAGGTCACCAGTAGAACTATCATAACGACTAACAACACCTGTAACATTCTTGTTATCGCCTAAAATTTCAGCCGCAAACTTATCGTTCAATTCATTATTAGTTGAAATCAACTCAACCTTAGAACTAACCTTGTCCACTTCAACAATTCTACCAATCAAACCTTTTCCAGACATAACTGGCATATTCTTCTTAATACCGCTTGTTTGACCACGATTAATTGTTAAGTAATTTTGCCAACTACTTGGTGACCGTGACAAAACAGAGGCATTAACTGTACTGTAATCAGTAAGTGTTCCATTAAGTTTTAATTCTTGTTTTAACTTCTTATTTTCATCTTGAACTACTTCTAATTTAGCCTGATTTTGTGCTAACTCGTCAATTCTAGTTTTCAAACGTTTATTTTCAGAATATGTGTTGTACAAATCAGAGAATTCTGAGGTAGCATTTTTTACAGCATTAGTTGGATAAGCGAAGACTCCACCAACAACGCTGACGACATCATTACCAACTTGTTGAACAACTGGCGGTGTACTCTTTTTATCACGAATATTAACCGTTACCGCCAAAAGTCCAAAAGTAACAATAATAAGTATCATTAAAATAATCAATTTTTTATTTGAAAAAAACTTTTGCATTGCTTCCTCCTAGTAGATCAAATAAAAAAAACGGGATTCATCCCGCTTATTTTTGGCGACGCATTACATCGATATTCTTAAGTGATTCGCCAGTACCGATAGCCACACAATCTAGTGGGTCTTGAGCAATGAATACGGGAACTCCAGTTGCTTCTGAGATTACTTCTGGTAAATGATGTAACAATGCACCACCACCGGTTAAAACAATACCGTGATCGATAACATCAGCAGCAATTTCAGGAGATGTTTCTTCAAGAGTCTCTTTGATTGTTTCAATGATTTCTTGAACATTTTCATGAATTGCAGTTGCAATGTCCTCACCAGTTAATTGAACTGTCTTTGGTAAACCTGTAACAAGGTCACGACCACGAATTTGCATTGATTCAATCTCTTTAGCCTTTTCAATTGAGGCTGAACCGATTTGAATCTTAACATCTTCAGCAGTTCTTTCACCAATTTGTAAATTATAATTTGATTTAATATAAGCTGAAATTGAATCATCAAATTTATCACCAGCAACACGAATTGAACGTGATGATACAATTCCACCTAGTGAAATGGTAGCAACGTCTGTTGTACCACCACCAATATCAACAACCATATTACCGGTTGGATCCATAACAGGAAGTCCTGCACCGATAGCGGCTGCAAATGGTTCTTCGATTACATATGCTTCACGAGCTCCTGCATGTTGAGTAGCCTCAATAACAGCTCTCTTTTCAACTTCAGTAACACCACTAGGAACACAAACCATTACAGAGGGTTTTGAATTATTTGCTGTTTTTTCGATGAAGTACTTCATCATAGCAGCAGTTGTGTCATAATCAGCAATTACTCCATCACGCATTGGACGAATGGCAGAAATACTACCAGGTGTACGTCCAATCATTTCACGAGCATCTGAACCAACAGCAACGATCTCTCCAGTGTTATTATTTTTTGCGACAACAGAAGGTTCGTTTAAAACGATTCCTTTTCCTTCAGCATAAACTAAAGTATTTGCAGTTCCTAAATCTATGCCAAGCTTCTTTGATCCAATACCAAACAATTTATTTCTCTCCTTTAAAGTACACACCACATTTTACGCTAACCAAAATTATATCATACAAAATAACGATTTAAAGTATGACCAATCATATCCTAAATTAAATTTAACTTCTTTAAACTAGAATACGATTTTCTCGTAATAATTAAATGATCTAATAAGTTTATTCCCATTAAATTGCAACATTTTTTCAACCGTAAACTAAACTCCTGATCATTCTTCGAAAACATTAATGTTCCGTTTGGATGATTGTGAGCTATCACAATTTGCGTCGCTGAAATCTGGATTGCCTCTCTTAGAATATCCCTTGGATGAACAGTTGCTTGATCAATTGTACCAATGAAAATAGTTTTTTCATTAATGACATGATAACTATTATTCAAGTAAACCGCCATTAGCTTCTCTTGTGGAGTACTACCTATTATATTTATTAAATGTTTTCCAATATCGTCGACTGAAACGACTCGTTCTGATAACTTATCCGACTGAACTTTTCTGGTACCTAATTCAATTGCCGCCAGAATTTTACAAGCTTGGGCAACTCCGATTCCATTAAAAGCCATTAATTGGTCTAAATTCAAATTTAAACCATTCTTATTTGAAACAATTTTTTCTGACAAGTCCAAAACGTTATTTTTCTTAGTACCATTGCCAATGACAACAGCCATTAATTCTTCATCTTTTAAGGTGCTGACACCATAAGCTAAAATTTTTTCTCTTAAATTTATCATCATACTTGAAATTACGCAAAATAATTTTCAAAATCCGAAATTAAATAAAAAGATCCAGTAATCAACAATACTTGTTGAGCATTTAGTTGTTTCATTATTTTCTGTAATTCAGTACGATAATTTTCAATAAAAGAAACATTATCATAGTTCGATAAATTATAATCGCCAGCAACAGCGGAACGTTGCATATCAAGTGTTGTGATATAAATATGCTTCACTCTTGGTGCTAATTCCTGAATAATCTCACTGCGATCTTTATCTTTCATTCCAGCATATAAAACAATTATATCTTTATTTTCATAATTTGTAGTCAAAGAATTAATTAAATTATAAATTGCTGAAATATTATGTGCTCCATCCATTAAAACTAACGGATTATTTTGTACTATTTGTGCTCTTCCCAATAAATGATGACTATCAAGATTGCCCTTAATAAGCTTCTCTGATACTTCAGTTTGGTGTTTTCGATGATATTGAACATAAGCACGAATAGCAATAGCCGCATTCATCGCAGTTGTTTTTTCAAAGCCATCACAAGATATCTCTCTTATTGTTACCTTATCGTCATAATATGTAAATGATAATTTAAAATTTTTTGTTTTAAAATCGTCAATTCCAAAGTCACGACTAAATTTATAAAGTGGACTCGACATTTCCTCAGCGGCATCTTCAACTATTTCTTTTATTGAGTCCTGCAGAAAACCAGTCACAATCGGTCTATTTTTCTTAATAATTCCAGCTTTTTCAAAAGCTATATCCCGTAAAGTAGGACCAATTAATTTCTCATGGTCCAAATCTACGGAAGTAATTACCGACACAACCGGTGTAATAACATTTGTCTTATCATGACGGGCACCAATACCAGCTTCAATTACTGCTACATCGACGCGACCACGAAAATAAAAATAACCTAAAACCGTAACAAATTCAAACTCTGCTAGCGGAATTGAACCAATTTTTTCTATCAAATAATTCACATTATCCAACAAGTCTTGATCGGAAATGTACTGATGATTTATCTGGATACGTTCATTAAACACTTTTACATAAGGAGAAATAAACAAACCGACTTTTTTATTATCAGCTTCCAGCAAATTAGCCAAAAAATTGCTGGTTGTTCCTTTACCATTCGTGCCTGTAACATGAATCGTCTCGTAATCATTTTGTGGATTATCCAAAATTTTTAAAGCTTCTTTGATATTATCCAAATTATTTGTACGATGAAACTTTGGTAATGAGTGAATATAGTTAATTGCTTCTTCATAATTCTTTAACAACGTAAAATCACTCCTTTTCAAAGAAAAGGGGTTGGACATTTGCCAACCCCTCTAATTATATACTCAATTTTATTGATTATCTTTTAATTGTTGAATTCTTTGTTGAACTTTTGCTTGACGAGATTGATAGTCAGCTAATTTTTCTTTTTGTTCATTAACAACTTTTTCGGGTGCTTTTTGAACAAAGTTAGCATTAGAAAGTTTTTTATCAAGACGTGTAATCTCTTGATCGAGTTTCTTCATCTCTTCGTTTTGACGAGAAATTTCTTCATCAATATCAATCAACTCTGCTAATGGAACATAAAGTTCAGCATTAGTTGTAACTGAAGTCATAGCCAAGGCAGGCGCAACAATATCAGTAGCAACCTTCAAATCCTTAGGATGCATGAAACGATCAATGTAATCTTCGTTATTCAATATAACAGCTTTTACTTTTTCATCCTGAGGCTTGATCAAAATATCAACAGCTTTAGACATTGGTGCATTAGCTTCCAAACGAATCTTTCTCAATGATTTGATTAAATCAATTAGAATATCCATTTGATCCATGGCTTCAGCATCATCTAGTTCAGCATGATATTCAGGATACTTGGCATGCATGACTGTCTTACCATTATGAGGCATTGTCAACCAAATCTTTTCAGTAACAAATGGCATAATTGGGTGCAATAAGCGCAATGTTTGATCCAAAACGTAAGTTAGAAGCATCTTCTTTTGCTTCTTAGCTGCTTCATCATCCCCTGTTAAAGTAGCTTTACTCATTTCAATATACCAGTCACAGAAATCATTCCAGATAAAGTTATAAAGATTACGTTCAACTTCACCGAATTCAAACTTATCCAACAAATCATTAACGTTCTTAACTGTTTGATTCAATTTAGCCAAGATCCACTTATCAGAAAGGTCGTAACTTGTAACTTTAGACAAATCATCCATTGCTGGAGTTTCATCATCAAGGTTCATGATAACGTAACGTGAAGCGTTCCAAATTTTATTGATGAAATTCCACGAAGCATCCATTTTGTCATAGCTAAATCTCGTATCTTGACCAGGTGTTGTTCCGTTCATAACGAACCAACGCAAAGCATCAGCACCATATTTAGCAATAACATCCATTGGATCAATTCCGTTACCAAGTGACTTACTCATCTTACGACCTTGTGAGTCACGCATCAAACCATGAATAACAGTGTTATCAAATGGTTTTTTGCCAGTAAACTTCAAACTTTGGAAAATCATTCTGGAAACCCAGAAAGGAATAATGTCGTAACCTGTAACCAAAGTATCAGTTGGGAAGTAACGTTTGTAGTCTTCTGAATCACTATCTGGCCAACCCATAGTAGAAAATGGCCATAAAGCACTCGAGAACCATGTATCTAGAACATCTGGATCTTGATCCCAGTTCTCAATATCCTTAGGTGCTTCTTCACCAACGTATGTTTCGCCAGTCTTCTTGTTATACCAAGCTGGAATTTGATGTCCCCACCATAATTGTCTAGAGATAACCCAATCATGAATATTCTCCATCCATTGTGTAAAGGTTGTTTCAAAACGCTCAGGAACAAAATTAACTTTGTTATCACTCTTTTGATTTTTCAAAACTGTTTCAGCAAGTGGCTTCATCTTAACGAACCATTGTGTTGAAAGTCTTGGCTCAACTTGAACGCCTGAACGTTCTGAGTGACCAACACTATGTACATAAGGTTCGATCTTGATCATGTCATCGTCGTCTTGAAGATCCTTAACAATAGCCTTACGAGCTTCGAAGCGATCCATACCATTATACTTACCGGCATTTTCATTCATTGTACCGTCAGCATTCATTGTATTGATACGTTTTAGATCATGACGATTACCTACTGCAAAGTCATTAGGATCATGAGCTGGTGTGATCTTAACCATACCAGTACCAAAGTCTTTATCAACATAATGATCAGCAATAATAGGAATTTTACGATCAACTAATGGAACGACAACTTCCTTGCCGACGATATCCTTATAACGTTCATCATCTGGAGCTACGGCTACGGCTACATCACCAAACATGGTTTCAGGACGAGTTGTAGCAATTTCAATAAAACCAGAACCATCAGCATATGGGTACTTAACATGGTAGAAAGCACCTTGGTCATCCTTGTGAATAACTTCAATGTCAGATAGAGCTGTTTGAAGTTGTGGATCCCAGTTAATAATATATTCGCCACGATAGATCAAGCCTTCGTTATACAATTGTACGAAGACCTTACGAACAGCCTTTGATAGACCTTCATCTAAGGTAAATCTTTCACGTGAGTAATCAAGTGATAGACCTAATTTACCCCACTGTGATTTGATAATTTTAGCAAATTCATCTTTCCAATTCCAAACCTCATCAACAAACTTATCACGTCCAAGATCATAACGAGTCACACCTTGTTCACGTAATTTAGCTTCAACTTTAGCTTGAGTAGCAATTCCAGCATGATCCATACCTGGAAGATATAATGTATCGAAACCTTGCATACGTTTGTAACGAATCAATGTATCTTGAATAGTTGTATCCCAAGCATGTCCCATGTGTAATTTACCAGTAACATTTGGTGGTGGGATAACAATTGAATAAGGCTTAGCTTTCTTGTCACCAGAAGGTTTAAAGTCATCGTCATCTAACCATGTTTGATAACGGCCTTCTTCGACTTCTTGTGGATTATATTTTGTATCCATGTCGATTTCTCTCATAGTATTTCCTCCATAAAATTCAATACTTAATATTAATTAAATGTGGTACTTGGAATATGGGACTGCTTAAGGATGTCGTTTCCTTGCAAAAAAACTGAACGTACTTTCCTATTTTGTAACCTATTTGAAAATACTTTTGTTTTCCCATATATAGAACTTTGAGCAATCACGTTATCTGTGTTTTGATATAAACCTTTTTAAAAATGCTAAGATCCATGGACGTCTTTCGACGTCCCCATAATAGACTCTAAACGGCTTCGCCGTTAAGAGTCTATAAAAAAAAGAGCCCTCATCCGAATAGGACGAAGACTCGCGGTACCACCTAAATTAGGAGTTACAAATAACTCCTCACTCAACAGATAACGGTGGCCCGATCATTTATATGATAGCTCACAGACAACAATTACTCAGTTCGATTGGGCAATTCCCAACAACATGCCTTCTCTGAAATCTAGCTGAATAACACTCCTGCTCAAAGCTGATATTCTGATAATAAATCATAAATTGTGAAACGTCAATTAGTTTTATAGTAAACTACTGATATTTTCTTGGTCACTTTCCATGAACTTGTCTCCATGTTCAATGGTTGTGATCTTAATTCCATCCATTGCACGTTGGATTAAGCCGTCAACATCAAGTGAGCTTTCAAACTTACGTGTCTTTTCAATGCTTGGACGTGTTTTTGGTGATGGTGGAGCAAAGACGGTACAACAATCTTCGAATGGTTGAATTGATAGATTAAAGGTATCAATCTTTTCAGCCAAACGGATGATCTCGGTCTTATCCATTGTTGCTACAGGACGCAAGATTGGTGTAGTCGTGACATCATTGATTGCAGCCATACTTTCCAATGTTTGTGAAGCTACTTGTCCTACGGCTTCACCATTAAAAATAGCTAAACCATTTTCTTTTTCACGAATCAAGTCAGTCAATCTCAACATAAAACGACGTTGAATCGTCATTAGATATCCTTCAGGAACCCCAGCTTTAATTGTTTCTTGAATTTCAGCAAATGGTACTTCGATAAATTTAATGTGACCACCGAAAGCTGTTAACTTCGAAGTTAATTCCTTAGCCTTATTCAAGGCTTGTTCTGATGTGTATGGTGGACTGAAAAAGTGAACCATTTCGATATCCACGCCACGTTTCATAGCCAAATAGCCAGCAACAGGTGAATCAATTCCACCAGACAGCATTAACATCGCTTTTCCAGCAGTACCAACTGGTAAACCACCAGCGCCTTTAACTGTTAAATATGATAGGTAAATTCCGTCTTGTCTTACTTCAACAGAAATCTTAATATCAGGTTTCTTCATTTCAACATCAATACCAGGGAATTCATCACAAATAGCATCCCCTAGTTGTAAATTGACTTGGTTAGTATCAAGTTCATAAGTATGATCTGAACGTTTTGTACCAACTTTGAAACTCATACCTGGTTTATAAGCTTCATGCATCATTTCAATAGCTTTTTTCTTAACATCTTCAAAATCACGTGACACTTTAACACTCAATGAGAAAGTTTGAATCCCAAAAACGTTCTTTAATTTCTCCATCACTGGCTTAGCATCCGTACCATTTAATTGAATATGTAAGCGATCACGATGTGGTTGCATTCTTAAATCGGGATAATCGTTCAAAACTTTGGCCACATTACCGTGAAGACGGTCAATAAAATTCTTACGATTCTTACCCTTAGTTGATAGTTCGCCATAACGAACCATAATTTCAGTATATTCCATTTAAATCTCCTAGTTCAAAATTTGGAAATGATCATGAATTTCATCCAAATTCTTAATAAATTCATCCATTTCAGCTTCTGTATTACTCTCATCTAGACTGACACGCACAGCACTAGTTGCAACATTTTCTTGCACATTCATTGCCTTCAAAGTACCTGATTCCAAACCCTTCTTAGAAGAACAAGCACTAGTTGTAGAAATATAAATATCACGATCCTCAAAAGTATGTACAATTGTTTCGCCACGGACACCATCAATTGTGAAACAAATAATGTGTGGTGCAAAATCATCAGCAATCTGTGAAAATACGTGAACGTTATCCAAAGTATGCAAGTGGTTAACCAATTTTTCTTTTAGTTGTTCCATCTTGTTAGCTTTTTGAGCTTCATTTTCTTTCAATAAACGAATAGCCTTGGCCATACCAGCAATTGCAGGAGTATTCTCTGTACCACTACGAAGATTAGACTCCTGACCACCACCAGCCATCAATGGTTCAAGCTGTTTACCTTCCTTCATATAAATAAAGCCTATTCCACGAGGTGCATGGAACTTATGACCTGAGAAAGTATAGTAGTCAACTCGAGGATCCATAAACTTAGATTGAAGATTTTTACCAATTGCTTGAACTGAATCGACATGATAACTGATACTTGGATAGTCTTTCAAAACATTAGCAATTTCATGAATTGGTTGAATTGCTCCAATTTCATTATTAACGGCCATTGTTGAAACCAAGATAGTATCGCTACGGATAGCTTTTTTCAAATCAGTCGCACTAATATGACCACTTTTATCTACAGGTAAATATGTAACTTCGAATCCGAGTTCCTCTAGTTGATGCATGGTATTCAAAACTGAAGGATGTTCAATCTCCGTCGTAATAATATGTTTACCAAATTCACGTTTCTTAAAGGCTGTACCTTTGATGATCCAATTGTTCCCCTCAGTACCACCACTAGTAAAGACAACCTCGTCTTGTTTAAAACCTAATAAACTCGCAATTTGTTTACGAGATGTTTCTAATAATTCATATGCTTTCAAGCCTAATTTATGCAAACTTGAGGGATTACCAAAATATTCCTCACTAGCAGCATTATAAGTTTTTAGTACAGAATCATTAACTTTTGTTGTTGCACTGTTATCAAAATATATCATTTCTGCCTCACCAAAACAAAAAGGCCTTGCGGCCCAAAATTTTATCTCTTATAACTTAACACAAAACTATACTATTATGCATTAATTGTTTCTTTTATTCGTTCAACTGAACCAGATTCAACACTTTCCAAAGCTTTTGAAATAACTTCAACAGCTTCATCATAATTATAATCGGTGTCAAATAAGGCACGCGCACGAATTAATTGATCGCTGAATTCGGGATTCTTGCTAGCATAACGATTAGCATATTGTAATAATTTTTCAGACAAGAGAACATTATATTTCAACTTCTTCGTTTTCTCGACTAAATTGCTCAAATCCTCCTGTGTAACAATCACTTGTTTACTAATATCTTCCATATTAATCTGTTTAGCATCTAATTCATCATAAAGTTTATTAATTTCATCATAAACCATATAGAAATAATCCAAATAATCATCAGGCAATCCATTTAAACGTAATTGCTCGATCATCTTCTTTTGAATTTCAAGACGCTTAGCATATTCATCCACACTGTTACGTGCAATACGTTCACTAGATAGCATTTGATTGAGATCATCATTAATTGATTTCTCACTAGCTTCAATATCATCTAAGTGCTTAACGATTTCTTTAAAGTCATCCCTGACTTCTGAAAAAATGACTTTTTTGTCGGCAATTCCTTGTACATCAGCATCATATTCTTGGCGAATTTCATTTAATGTTGCAAAATTATCATCAAAAGTCTTCACAGTTTTATCGGCTAGGATATATTCTTCTTCTAACTTTTGAATACGTTTGTCTAATCGATTATGTTGGAAAACTGCATGATTCAAGTAATCCAAGACTGGCTTTTGTTCTTTTAGAACATCTTTCTTACCATCTATTTCTAATGTCAAAGTTTCATATAGGTCATCAATTCGCTGTTTAATGTCTTCATTATTAGTGTTGACTGCATCAAAATTTAAATCACCTAGTTTTTTGTTAGACTCTTCGATCTCATCTTGAACCTCTGAAATTTGTTGAATGATGTCATCTTTGAATTGAAAATATTGTTTAACTAACTTTTGATAGACAAATTTAATTTCATCAACTTGTCCAGGAAAAACTTCATTTAAGTCGTGATACAAAGGTTCAATAACCTTTAATTGATCCGTAATCAAACCTAATTTAAGTTTCACATCATCCAGATATTGGCTGGCTTCAATATGATCACCCTTATCAGTTAATTGCTTCTCTTGATCCAATAAATTGGCGATCTCTGATAGTTCATCTTCTAATTTATCAGTTGCAGGACCATAACTAAAAGATTGAGTTAAGACCTGCTTTCGTAAGGATTGATATTGCTTTTGCAATTCTTCACTGTGAGTTGCATTTAGCTCATTACTAGCCAGCAAATCTTCGAAACCTTTGGAAACTTCACTAATCTTTTGTTCAAAAGCAGTAACTTCCACATTGACCCTTTTCAGCTCATTAGCTGATCCAAACACTTTAAATTCAGTATTCTTATACTCCGCTGCCCTCATTTGTTTCAAAATATTGGTAAGCACTTGATCAACTTGTTCACGATAACTATCTTTTAATTGGTTGAAACGATCTTTACTGGCACCAGCAAGTTTCATTTCTTCCAACTTTTTAATCTTTTCATCTAAAGTAGCTTTTTTTAAACGATCCGTTTGATCTTTTAATTTATTTAAAGTAGATGCATTCTTTCTTTGCAAGAACCACATATACCACAAAAAGATCAATACGATCACTATTATTCCAATAATAATTGCAAACACTTTTACACCCCTAATGACAATTGCGTCTTATCTCAAAGAAATTATACCAAATATTATTACTATTATTAGAACTATCAACTTTTCATAATAAAGTTTTAAACTATTCCTTCAAAAATTTATTTTGACAATTAGTATCAATCACGTTACACTAGTCTTCGTGTAAAATATGCAGCAAAGAGCGGCAAGAACGTCAACATTTATCGACGATTTAGTTCAACAAGTAACCTGTGGGCTGCACATGGCGAAAATTGTAACGATAACTGCACGAATGCTGTGCTCTAGTTAATTATTTTACTCCAGACAAACATTTTGGAGGAATTTATTTATGTCAAGATATACAGGACCTCGTTGGAAATTATCACGTCGTTTAGGAATTTCACTTTCAGGTACAGGTAAGGAAATTGCCCGTAGAAACTATGCCCCAGGTCAACATGGACCAAACGGTGGCCGTCGTAAGGTTTCAGAATACGGTCAACAATTAGCTGAAAAGCAAAAGTTACGTTTCATGTATGATGTTAACGAACGTCAATTCCGTAACCTATTTAACCGTGCCGGTAAGATGGAAGGAATTCACGGTGTTAACTTGATGATTCTTCTTGAAACAAGATTGGATAACATGGTTTACCGTTTAGGTTTAGCAAGTTCACGTCCACAAGCTCGTCAACTTGTTAACCATGGTCACATCACTGTTGATGGCAAACGTGTTGATATCCCTTCATACGAAGTTAAGATTGGTCAAAAGATCAGCCTTCGTGACAAGTCAAAGAACCTTGCAATTGTTAAGGCTAACCTTGAAAACGTTGTTGGTCGTCCTGGTTTCGTTACATTTGATGATAACGAAATGACAGGTTCTCTAGTACGTAACCCAGAACGTGACGAACTAGAACCAAATATCGATGAATCATTGATTGTTGAATACTACAACCAAATTCTTTAATATTTGGAACAAATACATCCACTCCTTGGTGGGTGTATTTTTTTTTACAAAAAAAAGAGAATGCCTATTTGGCAGCCTCTTTATTGAAAAGAACTAAGTATTGACTCAACTTCATGAATTTATCTTTCAATAATTGATCATAGTCTGAACTCGATACAATAGAATCATTTTTTAAAAGTTCAAATCCTATTACTAAGTCACTAGATTTAACTTTTTGATAATGCTTAATTACGTTGTCAAATTCAGTGGCATCCTTCAGAACACTGGAAGTGTGATCATTTGACACTCCCCAACCTTCTGATATGATTTTATTTTGATACTTTTCTAGAATTGAATAGTAGTTCTCTCTATCTCTAATATCGGCCAACAAGCTAAAAGTTATAAAGTAACGATCCGGCCACAAACCAAATTCCAGATGTGGTGTCTTTTTATAACCCTTTTTATCCTGATTGATGGCCAGCCAAGTATCAGGAGGTGGATTCTTTGTCCGACGTTGATGCTTAGCAATCTTTAAAAAGAACTTCTGATGATATTCATCTTCAAGTGATTGAAGTAAATCTTGACCCAAAATTTCAAATTTAGGATCAAGGTTTTTTCTAATCAATTCCAACCGTCCACTCAAGGTATCATCATTGAAAACTTCAAAATCATTTTTATCAAACATGTTCTCAATCCTTTGTTGTAGAATATATACATATTAATTATATAGGAGGAATTATGCAAAAACCATTAGCATATCGCATGCGACCTACTAATATTGATGAAATTGTTGGTCAACAACATTTAGTTGGTCCCCATAAGATCATTCGCCGAATGGTTGAAGCTAAAATGTTATCTTCAATGATTCTCTATGGTCCTCCTGGGATCGGAAAAACTAGTATTGCCAGTGCAATTGCCGGAAGTACCAAATATGCTTTCAGAAAATTAAACGCCGCTACCGACAGCAAAAAGGATTTACAAATAGTAGCCGAAGAAGCCAAAATGAGCGGAACGGTTGTCCTCTTATTGGATGAAATTCACCGTCTAGACAAAACTAAACAAGATTTTCTCCTTCCACTATTGGAAAGTGGCTCCATCATCTTAATTGGTGCAACTACTGAAAATCCATATATCAATATAAGCCCTGCTATCCGCTCTCGTGTACAAATCTTCGAATTATATCCACTTACTAGTGATGATCTAAAAAAAGCCGTTAAGAGAGCTCTAGAGGATAATAAAGACGGTTTAGGTAAGTACGACGTCAAATTAGACGAGAATGCTTTAAATTTATTGGTTAATTCGACAAATGGTGATTTACGAAGTATTTTAAATGGGCTTGAATTGTCGGTACTTTCAACTAAAAGTAATGAAAATGGGCAAATTCACATCGATTTACAATCAATTGAAGAGTCAATTCAGCGTAAGGCCATTTCAGCTGATAAAAATGGTGATAGCCATTACGATGTCATTTCTGCTTTTCAAAAATCAATCCGTGGAAGCGACCCTAATGCTGCATTATTGTATCTTGCACGACTTTTAGAAGCTGGTGAATTAACATCTGCCATCCGTCGATTACTAGTTTGTGCCTATGAGGACGTCGGCTTAGCTAATCCACAAGCATGTGCTCGAGCTGTTCAGGCTGCCCAAGTAGCACAAATGGTTGGATTACCTGAGGCCAGAATTCCTTTAGCAGATGCGGTGATCGATCTTTGTCTCTGTCCTAAATCAAACTCAGGTATGGTAGCTATTGATGATGCACTAGCAGACGTACGTGATGGTAAAGCTAGTTCAATTCCGGACGATTTAAAAGATGCACACTACTCGGGTGCCAAAAAATTGGGGCACGGACTTGAGTATAAATATCCACATGATTATCCTAATTCTTGGGTTGAACAACAATATTTACCTAACAATCTCGTTAACAAGAAATATTATCAACCTAAGAACACTGGTAAATATGAACAAGCATTAAATCTTCGAATGAAACAAATTCAAGAATGGAAAAAGAATTCAAAACGGGGTTAGAATAGTTATGATAATTAAAGTTTTAATGATATTTTTTATTATTTTTTTGTTGGCCTTGGCCTACACATTATGGTCACACAGTGATAAAAAGTTTTTAATCTACTCGCCTAACGAAAATCTTACTTTAAAAAATATCATGCGTTTCACTGCTGTCCTATTAATTTTGGTTTCTATCCTAGGAATCGTTGTCCTTTTAGTCGGTACCAAGGAAATGAATTTAATAACATTGTTATTAGGAAGTTTAATTGCGGCAGCCTTTTCAATTTATTTAGCAAATATTCGCTGATGACTGTATTTATCAGCCTCAATCAACTAAAATAAAGATATAAAAGCAGTAATAATACTACACTAACGGGGTGATACTTATGTTACAACAATATAAAAACATTCTCGTACCAATCGATGGTTCATTTGAAGCTGAACTAGCATTTAAAAAAGCTGTGGAAGTAGCTAAAAGAAATAATGCCGCTGTTCATTTGCTTCATGTTATTGATACTAGAGCATTCCAAAATGTTTCCAGTTTTGATTCAACTATGGTTGAACAAATCACTGAAAAAGCTAAGGATACTGTTAAGAGTTATGTCAAGACAGCCCAAGATGCTGGACTAAACGAAATCGACTACAGCATTGAATATGGTGCTCCTAAGGCAATCATTGCCACAGACTTCCCTAAGAAGTTAGGTATTGACTTGATTATGATCGGTGCTACTGGTCTTAATGCCATGGAGAGATTATTAATTGGTTCTGTTACTGAGTATGTAACAAGAACTGCAGCATGTGATGTACTTGTTGTTAGAACCGACTTAGATAACAAGACTATCAAGAAACCTAGAAAATAAATTACACGTAAAAAGGAGTGATTCTTTCGAATCACTCCTTTTTTATTGGAATTTAATGGCTGTACGATAAATAGAGTTGATAGGCATTTTGCCATCAACTCTATTTTTGTATACCATTTATTAATAAAACTATTTTAGAACATCAAAAAGACACCATCCATACCTTTAGATGTTCTACCCTCTACAGCTTCACAATGAAAGGAATTTGAATGATGTCCCTAAGTAATAAGTCTATACGAAACGCTCTTGAAATGAAAGATGAGAATATTATCTTTACTGAAGACTCAAAATTTATGTTAGTTAATGGCATCAAGTCCTTAGTCTATTTTGCAATGCTAACTAAACAGATTGACCGTTGTCTTAACTGTGGCCTTGCAGGCCACTTAGTTAAGAATGGATTTAATAAAAATATGATAGTCGCTCCATCATTATCATTACGTCCAACGTATATAAGTCTGAAACGTCAAAAGTATAAATGTAAATCTTGTAACTCTATCTTTGTAGCCAAAACTAGTTATGTTTGGGAATATTGTCAAATCGCACAACCTGTTAGACAAATGATCTTATCAGAAACTGCTTTTAATACATCATTGAAGGATATCGGCAGACGTTTTAACGTCTCCGATAAGACCGTTCAACGTATCATCGATGAAGAAGCCAAGATGCACAAGAAATCACTTCCTGAACATCTTCCTAAGCACTTGGCATTTGATGAATTTATGTCTACTGACAAGATGAGCTTTATTTGGTTAGATAGCGATAATCATCGTACGGGTGATATCTTGCCCAGAAGAACTTCATATCAAATCAGTAAATACTTCAGTCGATTTCCTTTGAAAGTCAGAAGACAGGTAAAAACTATTTCTTTGGATTTAAATGCCGGATACATTAATTTAGTACCAAAGTTGTTTCCAAAGGCCAAAGTCGTTGTTGATAGATTTCATATCGTTCAGATGATGAATCGTTCTCTCAATTCAACTAGAATACAGGTAATGAAACGAATGCCTAAAAGAAGTAAAGAATACTTGTTCATGAAGAGAGATTGGAAAAAATTCTTGGAATCATTCGATTCCATCGAAAAGATAAACCCTAAGTATCAGTACAGTGTTGGTTATTATGAAACGGATCTAAATTTAATCACAAAGTGTTTAGATTTGGACGAAGGTTTCGCCAAGTCCTACGAAGTATATCAAGATATTTTAAAGGCTATTAGAACAGGCGATACTGATACAATGAATCAGATACTACTCAATTATCATCCACTCAATACCGCTATGGATCAAACAATGACATCATTAAGAAAATATCGTAAACAAGTATTAAATGCACTGAAGCTTAAATATTCCAACGGATTTTTAGAGGGAATCATTGGAAGAATAAAAAAGATAAAAAGTAGTGCCTATGGATATCGTAGTTGGAACAACTTTACTGAACGTATAAATATTCAAATGTTTTGGCTTCGAGCAAGCTCATCAGCCAAATAAAAAAACAGCTAGACCATTTATGGTCTAACTGTTAACTTGAACCGCCATCAACTTGATTTGACGAACAGCCAATTTAATAAATTATTTATTTTTTAAAAGATATTTAAATGCATATCTTTCACTTTAGATTTTAATTTTTCAAATACTCTTTTATCTTCACTCACGCTAGAGATTACATATGCTTTAATATAATCTTCATCGGCCTTTTGACCTTCACGTGTGCCAGCCTCTGCTAAGTAACAATACATTTCATCAAGTTTGAAAAGAGTTTGTTCTTTTCTAGCAATGAAAATACCTTCATTAGCATATTCCATAGCTTTTTGATTTTCATCCAACTTTAATGACAAGTCAGACATATTCGCATAAATCAAAATACTATCATGGTAATTTTCATCACCGATTTTATCTAAGCTTGACTTGATTAAGTCTTTAGCTTGATCATAGTAAACTTTAGCTTCATCAAGTGACTTTTTATTGATGTATGCTTTGGCTGTAAATATGTCGATTAAAATATCGTACATATCAACATTAGCAATGTTCACATTCATTGCGCGATTGAAATCAAAAATTGCCTTGTCGTAATTCTTGCTTGTGACATATTCAATCAAACCATGGAAGAAGTGAATTAGCTTAATTTCTTGTTTATTGTTGACATTGATGTTATTAAGCTTACCCAGTTTATCACTAATTCCATCGAAATCATCTTGATAGAATGATTTCTTAATATCACTAATTATTGAATAAATTTGACTATCGTCATTAACAATTACAAGGTTCATTGTGATACCCAGTCTTTCACAAATGCGAACCAAAATTTCCATGCTTGGAATCTTGTCTTTTTTTTCAATCAGGCTGACAGTTGCCTGCGTACAAATGCCATCAGCTAACTCAGATTGAGAAATACCTCTGAGTTTTCTGTAATGGCGAATCTTTTCACCTAAGATTTTCATTCTAAACTATCCCCATTCATTTATTAATTCCATGGATAATTTAAACAGTTATTAAAAAATGTTGCAAGAAATAAGCAACAATAAAAAGATAAATTTTAAAAATTTAATTATTTACTTCAAAGAACCAAGCATCTTTTTCAGTACCATTTAATAATTCAGGATTATCATTTAATTTATCATTAACCTTGACAATCTTGCCGCTAACCGGTGATTCAAGCTCTACTACAGCTTTTTGAGCTTCAATCTCGCCACTAGATTCGCCTTTTTTTATATCAGAATCTAAATCAGGTAATTCAACATATTTGACATCACCTAAAGTGTCTTGAGCCTCTTTAGTAAGACCTATACGAGTTGTATGCTCACCCTTTTTTATCCAAAAATAATTCTTTTTATCACTCATAATTAATTCCTACCTTTGTTTAAAAGTACCGTTTTCAAACATATAACTCTTATGATGGAATCTCATTGACATAATCAATCCAATACCAATCATATTACCTAATAAGGCAGATCCACCTTGCGAAATAAATGGCAACGGAATACCAGTCAATGGCAATAGACCCACACTCATACCAATATTTTCAAATACGTGGAATAAAATCATCATAATAACACCAGTTGATACGTAAGCATAGAATTCATTCTTAGTATCAAAAGTCACTTGAACCATTTGATAAATCAACAAAAAGTACAAGAGAATTAAAATACAGGAACCAACGAAACCAAAGTTTTCACCAACAACAGAGAAAATCATATCTGATTCACGAACTGGTACATAAACATTAGAAACGTTGAAGCCTTTACCAAATAATTGTCCAGAACCGATAGCCTTCATGTTCTGCCAAATCTGATATCCATTTTCTGAAGTATCGGCTGAAGGATCACGCCAACTATCAATTCGGGCAAACTGATAAGATCTAAAACCAAAATGACCTAAAATAGTTCTTCCCCAATCAGTAGTTGCAAACAATAAGGCTGTACCACCGACAACAGCTACAATCAAGAATCCTACTAAAAGGATTCTCCAATCAATACCTGAAACTAAAATCATTCCACCTAAGATGGCTACGAAAACTAAGATAGTACCAAAGTCATTCTGTAACTTCAAAAGTACCATAACAGGCAATGTCCACAAGAACAACTTTCCAATCAACATAAAATCACTCTTGATGGTATGTGAATATTCACTATTATGATTTGTAATTACTTTTCCCAGCATTAAAATAAACGCTGGTTTCATAACTTCTGATGGCTGGAATGTAAAGGAACCAATAGCAAACCAACTCTTAGCACCAGTACTTGCAGCATATGAGCGACTGTAAAAAATCAATACTAAAAACAGCAACGCCAGTCCCGCAAAATATGCCAAGGTGGCTACTTGCCACAACTGTTCCGCATCAAACTGCATCACCACTGCTACTATGACAGCACCGATAGCATACCAAACTATTTGTGAAACCACATTCTTCAATGGGTTTTGTGAATCTTGAATCGTTGCTACATAGATTGACATCAATCCAATCATAGCCAACATCATTACGGAAAAGATTATTCCATAATCAATTCTTGAATCCACGTCGTTCTTCTTATTTTCATTTCTTATTTGCATATCTACACCTATTAATGATTATGTAAATTATATTGCATCAACAATTCATTAATTGCATCGTCAAGTTTGACCGACTTAAAGGGAGTATCGTTACTCTCTACAAAAGAAAGATAACGTTCAGCATCCTTTTTAATCGTTCCAATATAATGTTTACCATCCCAAAGTTCATAAGTTTCGGGATCACTACTGATATCTTTTAAATTAATTTCTACTGATTTCTTTTTTCTAGACATTGAATCTTTCCTATTCTTTGTTATGAAATTTTTTTGCAATAATTTCATCTTCATATTTTTCCGGATGAGGATTTCTAAAAATAGTGAAATTATCTGGTACGGGATCTACCCCACCACGCACAAAGGGATTACAACGTAATATTCTTGCAATCCCCATAACAGTACCTAAAATTCCACCGTGCTTTTTCACCGCATCAATAAAATAAGATGAACACGTCGGGTAATATCGACAACTAGGTGGTAACACTGGAGATATGAATTTTTGATAAAATCTAACGATTCCTATTAATATTTTTTTTAACATATTACTTTAGGAAATCGAACATATGCATCCAGGTTCCTGGCCATAAAACGGCTAGCGGATTAGAACCACCTAAGGCTGATCCAATCAACATACCCAAAACTAAAAAAATTAGCATTAATAACAATACCCAACCTATTTTTTTAAAAATATCATGACGATATTCTTTACCAAAGTCTCTTTTCATTTTTCACCCTAGTATTTTTTATGTTTTTCGATATTCTCTAATAAAACACCAGTACCCAAGGCAACCGAGTCAAGTGGACTATCTGTCAAAAGTACGGGTACTTGTAACTTTTCGGAAAGAAGCTTGTCAAGATTCTTTAACAAAGCTCCCCCACCAGTTAACATAATACCACGATCAATAATATCTCCAGACAATTCAGGAGGAGTTTGTTCCAAAACATTTCTGGCAGCATCAACAATTTGATCTACTCCGTCAGATAAGGCATTTTGAACTTCTAACTCATTAATCGTAATTTCTTTAGGTAATCCAGTCACAACGTCAATTCCGCTAGCAGAGAAGGTCTTACTCTCGTCAGCATCCATGACACAACCAATTTCCATCTTAATTTGTTCAGCAGTTCTTTCACCAATAATAAGGCCATGATTTTGCTTCACAAAGGCTTGAATGGCACCTGTCATCTTATCACCCGCGAAACGTAATGAACGGCTTGTAACGATATCTCCCATTGAAATAACGGCAATATCACTAGTACCACCACCGATATCAATAACCATATTTCCTTGTGGTTTGAAAATATCAAGTCCAGCACCAACAGCCGCAACCTTAGGTTCAAGTTGTAAATAAACTTTTCCCCCACCGGCTTGTTCAGCAGCTTCAATAATAGATTTCTGTTCCACCGGTGTCACATTAGTAGGAGCACAAATCATAATTGTTGGTTTAGCAAAGCGACTTCTCATATTCAATTTATCAATGAAATACTGAAGCATTTTTTCAGTAACATCAAAGTCAGCTATTACTCCGTCTTTTAACGGACGGATAGCTTTAATATTAGCTGGTGTTCTACCAACCATCATATAAGCATCCTTACCAACTGCTACGACATCATTATTATTCGTATTAATTGCTACAACAGAGGGCTCGTTTAAAACAATTCCCTCTCCTTTTACATCAATAAGTACATTTGCTGTACCCAAATCAATTCCTAGATATTTCGACATACTATATCCTCCAAAATCTAAACACAAAAAGTATATCATAACCAGCTCAATCATTAAATTGCCAATAAAAAAAGAAAGTGGAAATCCCACTTCCTTAAGTCAACTTTAAGCCAATTTTGTAACACTTGGTATTGTATTCAATACTAAACTTTCTCGACCTGATTCATCGATTGCTACACGTCTTATGTTAGCACCTAAGTCTCTTAACTTCTCAGTAAAATGATAATATCCACGATCCAAATATTGAAGGTTAGAAACTCTTGTTTCTCCCTCAGCAACTAATCCTGCTAGTACCAACGCTGCAGCAGCACGTAGGTCAGTAGCGGCAACATTAGCACCACTCAATTGTGCAGGTCCGAACATAATAACTGAATTACCTTCAATCTTATAGTCGGCCTTCATCTTCCCAAATTCTGGGAAATGCATAAATCTATTTTCAAAGACTGTCTCCGTCATCACAGTTGTTCCAACACTTAACAATTGAGCCAAAGTCATTTGAGCTTGCATGTCAGTTGGAAAACCTGGATGAGGCATTGTCTTAACATCAACTGGTTTCAGTTGATTAGAACCAGTAATACGAATTCCTTCGTCGTTCTCCTCAATCTTAACGCCCATTTCGATTAATTTAGAAATTAATGGACGATTATGTGCAGCTACAGCATCCTTGATGAAAATATCACCATTTGTAACTGCAGCAGCCACCATAAAAGTACCAGCTTCAATTCTATCTTGCATAATTGAATGTTCACAACCATGTAAACTGGATACACCGTTGATACGAACCGTATTAGTACCGGCTCCACTGACATCAGCACCCATTTTACTTAAAACATTGGCCAAATCAACAATCTCAGGCTCTCTAGCAGCATTATCGATAGTCGTTTCACCATCAGCAAGAGTTGCAGCCATCATAATATTTTGAGTAGCACCAACACTTGGAAAATCTAAATAAATATTAGCGCCATGTAGTCCATCAGTTTTTGCATCGATGTAACCACCATTTTGATTAAATTTAGCTCCCATTGCTTCAAGACCCTTAATATGCAAATCTATTGGTCTTGAACCAATTGCACAGCCACCAGGCATAGCAACATGAGCTTCTTTATTTCGAGCTAATAATGGACCTAAAACAACAATTGAAGCACGCATTTTATCAACTAAGTCTTCAGGAGCTGTAGTAGATGTTCCTTCACTCGTATCAACCGTTAAAACTTCATCAATTTCATCATATGAAACATTAGCATTCAAAGCTTTTAATACTTTGGACATTGTAATTACATCTGATAACGGAGGGATATTTGTCAAAGAGGTTTTTCCTTTTGATGCTAAGATAGTCGCCGCCAAAATTGGTAAGGCAGCATTCTTTGCACCTTCAATTCTTACATTTCCCTTTAATTGCGTAGGTCCATTTACGATTATTTGTTGCACAATATTCTCCTCCAAAACCTGGAATCATTTAAAAAACAAGGCTATATTCTGAGTCAGACTAAATATACTCATAAAAAACGAGCTTACAGTGTAACCCAGAGCGATTGCAATAAACGCTACAAGTAATTGTAACATTTTAGGATTGGTTTTGTTATATATCTTTTTCCAATCTACCACTTGTAATATATTAAAACTGATCCATATAAAAATGATATGGCTTACAAGCGTAATTATTGCATTTATTCCCAAATTTGTCATTTTATAAACCTCACTTTTCTAGATAATAACATTTTATCGATAATGTCGTTTGCCCATATCAAATACTTTAACTTAATTTAAAATACAAAAAAAGACTGAGTCTCCTCAGTCTTTTGGTTCTATACTTTCTGGTATTGATGAATAATCAATACCAGTTTTTTAATCTCTAGAAAATAAAAAAAGAACATCACTGTTCTCATGTTAAGATTTAAGCGACCAAACCCAATCAAACATGGAGAAAACAATAATGTCCCAAGACAATTCTATACTATGTGCACTCGATATAAAAGACAATAATATAAGTAATGTTTCAGTCAAGGACGCTACGATTAAAAATCGTGGCGTTATAAAGCATATAAAGATCGTAAACGCTGATTTAACTTATAAACTGTATCGATGTCCACAATGTGGTTTAAATTCATTAGTCAAAAATGGAAAAAGAAAAACTAATGCTAGATTAGCCAGTTTTAACGGTATTGAGTATCATTTGATGCTCAATAAACAACGTTATATTTGTAAGAACTGTGGTGGCACCTGCGGTGCCCACAGTGATTTATTAATCAAAAATCATACTATGACTAAACAAGTTCAAAACAGAATATTCGTTATGGCAAAGGAATCCTTTACTTTAACATCAATAGCTAAGATCATCGGAGTATCAGTAAATACAGTAAGCAGAGTCTTATATGACAATACCAAATTACCAAATAGATGTGATTGTCTTCCAAAAAACCTGTGTTTTGATGAATTTCGTTCAGTTAACGGTATATTTACTTTTATAGCTATTGATGCACAAACACATCATCTAATTGAGCTGATTCATGATCGACTCTCTAAAACAGTTATTGAACACTTTATAAATAACTATAGCTTGTCAGAACGGCAAGCCGTTAAGACTGTCTCTATTGATTTGAATGCTAATTATCAGTCGGTCATTCATAGAATTTTTCCCAATGCTCAAATAATAGTTGATAGATTTCATATAGTTCAGCTATGTAGCCGGGCATTGGATCAAGTTAGAATCAGTTGTCTTAAAAAAATAAATGATAAACATTCCCGTTTGTATAAAGCACTTAAGTCTAATTGGCGTCTCTATCATCTGCCTGAGGCAGATGTAGACGACAAGAAAGTAAAATATATTTTTGGAATCAACGAATATACTACAACGCGAAACGTTATTGATATAGCCACTGACAATCTACCAGTTTTTAAAAATACTTATGATATTTATCAAGGTATTCAGAAAGCGATACATGAACACGATATATCATTACTCAAAGAAACCATCTATGGATATAAAAAGAATAATACCGCTATGGATACATCTATTTCAACGTTACGTAAGAATTTAAATTATGTAAAGAATAGTTGCACAATGCCGTACTCCAATGGTCCTCTTGAAGGGACCATTGGAAAGATAAAAAAACTCAAACATATCAGTTATGGCTTCAGAAATCTTGACCATTTTCTTAAGAGAATAAGACTCATTTGCGCATAAAAAAAGACAACCTACATGAGGTTGCCTTCTATACAAAAACTATTCATCAATACGATTTGACAAAGAGCCAGTCTTTATTAATTACATATTAATTACGATGTGAACTTACGTTAATTCTATTAATAGCCTTACGTAAGGATACTTGTGCACGAGCCAACTCATCAATATTGTGTTTTTCTTCAGCAACTTTGATAGTACTTTCAGCTCTTTGCTTAGCATATTTGGCACGTCTTAAATCAATATCTCTAGCTCTTTCGGCACTATTAGCCACGATCGATACTAGATCATTACTAAACTCCAAGAACCCGCCATTTACAGCAATTGAGTCTTCATGGTGAGGCTTGTCGACACGACGGACACGAACTTCATCAATGACCAATGGGGCAATAATTGGGGCATGGTGTGCCATGACACCAATTTCACCATCAATGGTACTCAAGACAACGAGTTTTGCATGATGGTCGTAAACAACACCATCAGGAGTAACAATATTGACCTTCATAATATTACCAGCCATATCATTTCCTCCTTCTGTTAATTGGCAACTGCTTCAGTAGAGTTGTCATCGTTGTTTTCTTCATCAGCTGGTGTCCAGCCCATCTTCTTAGCCTTAGCAAGAACATCATCAATTCCACCAACACCATTGAAGGCATCTTCAGGAACATCGTCATACTTACCATCTAAGATAGCACGGAAATCTTTAACAGTTTCTTCAACAGGAACATAAGATCCGGGTACACCAGTAAATTGTTCAGCAACACTGAAGTTTTGTGACAAGAAGAATTGAATACGTCTTGCACGAGCAACAACAGTCTTTTCTTCATCAGATAATTCATCCATACCCAAGATAGAAATAATATCTTGTAGTTCATGATATCTTTGAAGAACTTCTTGAACCTCAGTAGCAACATCATAATGTTCTTGTCCAACAACATCGGGGTCAAGAGCAGATGATGATGATGCCAAAGGATCAACGGCTGGGTAAATACCCTGTTGTGTCAATCTACGTTCCAAGTTGGTTGTAGCATCCAAATGGGCGAAGGTTGTAGCAGGAGCAGGGTCAGTATAATCATCGGCAGGAACATAAACGGCTTGAATTGAAGTAATTGAACCCTTCTTTGTAGAAGTGATTCTTTCTTGCAATTGACCCATTTCTGTAGCCAATGTTGGTTGATAACCAACGGCTGAAGGCATACGACCAAGCAAGGCAGAAACTTCTGAACCAGCTTGTGTAAATCTAAAGATGTTATCGATAAACAATAGAACATCTTGTCCTTCAACATCACGGAAGTACTCAGCAATTGTTAAGCCTGTTAGGGCTACACGCATACGAGCACCAGGTGATTCGTTCATTTGACCGTAAACCATGGCTGTTTTAGCAAGAACACCGGATTCCTTCATTTCATAATAAAGGTCATTACCTTCACGTGTTCTTTCACCAACACCAGTAAATACTGAAATACCACCATGCTCTTCGGCAATATTATGGATTAACTCTTGAATTAGAACGGTTTTACCAACACCGGCACCACCGAACAAACCAACTTTACCACCACGAACGTAAGGTTCAAGTAGATCGATAACTTTGATACCTGTTTCAAGAATTTCAGTTGATGTATTTAATTGATCATAAGCAGGTGCTGAACGGTGAATACTGTTTCTTGGGAAGTCAGCAGGAAATGCTTTACCTCCATCGATTGATTCACCTAAGACATTAAACACACGACCCAATGTTTCTTTACCAACTGGTACAGAAATAGGACCGGCAGTGTTAACAACTTCAGCACCTCTTTGAAGTCCGTCAGTAGAACTCATGGAAATAGCACGTAAGGCGCCATCACCTAGTTCTAGAGCAACTTCAAGGGTAATCTCTGATCCGTCGCTTTTCTTAACTTTCAAAGCGTCGTTGATTTCTGGCAAGTCTCCATCAATAGGAAACTCAACATCGACAACCGGACCGATTACCTGAATAACTTTACCTTTGCTACTCATTAATTTGGCTCCTTTCTAAACTATTCAAGTGCAGCAGCACCACCGATAATTTCAGTGATCTCTGTAGTAATTTGAGCCTGACGAGCACGGTTATAATGTAGTGACAAACCTGCAATAAGGTCATCAGCATTATCACTAGCACTCTTCATAGCTGTTACAGAAGCAGCATGCTCTGCTGTTTTTGCATCCATCATTGCTCCTAAAACTAAACACTCAATATATTGAGGCACAATTGCAGATAGAACTGCTTTAGGGTTTGGTTCTGTGATGTATTCACTAGCAACTTGTTGTTCTTCAGCAGTAACATCATCAGGTTCTGTTAATGGTAAAAGTTTCTGAGTTGTAAACTTCGAAACTAATGAATTAACGTGATGATTATGACAAATGTCAATTTCATCAAACAATTCAGCTTGATACATTTGCAAAATTGTTTTCATGATTGGTGTAATGTCTTCAACAGTTGGAATATCAGGTAATCCTGTATATTCATAGGCAACGTCAAAGCCACGTGCTTTGAAAAATTCAGTACCAGTTGCACCTAGGGAAATGATAGTAAATTTACTTTTATCACCATGATATTTCTTTTGGAAAAGATCCATCATCGCTTTTAAAATATTACTATTGTATCCACCAACAAGACCACGGTCACTTGTAATGACAACATATGCAGTCTTCTTGACTTCACGAACTTTTAGAAGACTGTTTAAACTCAACGGATCAGTGGAATCATCTGCAACAGATAATTCTTTAAACACATCAGCAGCTGTTAAATGTCTAACAATGTCTTCAACCTTTTTTTCATACAATTGATAAGCAATAGATTTCTTTTCAATACGAGAGAGTTTAGCACCAGAGACCATTTGCATGGCCTTTGTTATTTGACCGGTTTTCTTAGTAGAAGAAATTCTTCTTTTAATATCCATAAGGGACTCAGCCATTATTTAAACCTCCTGTATTATTTTTCTTGCTTACTATCTGAATCTGACTTAGAAGCCAAGAAGTTTTCTGTAAATTCACTTACAGCTGACTTGAAGGTATCTTCATCAGGTAATGTACCTTTTTCTTTGATTGTTTGTAAAAGATCTGAATGGTTTGCATCGAAATATTCAGAAAGCGAAGCTTCATATTCTTTGATATCGTCAACAGCGATTTTATCTAAGAATCCTCTTGTCAAAGCAAACAAAATCAAAACTTGTTTTTGAACAGCAACTGGAGAGTGTACAGGTTGTTTTAGAACTTCTTCTGTACGACGTCCACGGTCTAGTTTTGCCTTTGTAGCTTCATCAAGATCTGAACCGAATTGAGCGAATGATTCCAATTCATGATATGAAGAAAGATCTAGACGTAAAGTACCAGCAACCTTCTTCATAGCCTTAATTTGGGCATCTCCACCAACACGAGAAACAGATGTACCAGCATCGATAGCTGGACGTGTACCTGAGTGGAACATATCACTACTCAAGAAAATCTGTCCATCAGTGATAGAAATAACGTTAGTTGGAATATAGGCTGACACATCACCGGCTTGTGTTTCAACGATAGGCAAAGCGGTCATTGAACCACCACCTAAATCGTCACTCAACTTAGCAGCACGTTCTAGCAAACGTGAATGCAAGTAGAAAACATCACCAGGATATGCTTCACGCCCAGGTGGTCTACGAAGCAATAGCGAAATTTCACGGTAGGCATTAGCTTGCTTGCTTAAATCATCATAGACAATCAAAACATGCTTGCCATTGTACATGAAATATTCACCCATTGCAGCACCAGAATATGGTGCAAAGTAAAGCATAGGTGCTGGTTGACTAGGACCAGCTTCAACAACGATTGTGTAATCCATTGCCCCATGCTTTCTTAAGGTTTCAACTTGGGCTCTAATTGTTGATTCCTTTTGACCAATTGCGACATAGATACAAATCATATCTTGATCTTTTTGATTAAGAATAGTATCGATAGCAATTGATGTTTTACCAGTTTTACGGTCACCAATGATCAACTCACGTTGACCACGACCAATAGGAACAAGTGAGTCAACGGCCTTCAAACCTGTTTGAAGAGGTTCGAAAACTGACTTACGTTGCATAACACCGGGTGCAGGTGACTCAATAGGTCTAGTTTTGTCAGTCTTGATTTCTCCAAGACCATCAACAGGTTGACCCAAAGAATTAACGACACGTCCAACCATCGCATCACCGACGGGAACTTCCATGATACGACCTGTTCTCTTAACAGTATCGCCTTCACGGATTTTATCGTAATTACCTAAAATAATGATACCAACATCATCACTTTCAAGGTTTTGAGCCACACCAAAAGTACCGTCTTGGAATTCAAGTAATTCACTAGCCATAGCATTTTCAAGGCCATTAGCACGAGCAATACCATCACCGACGTATGTAACTGTACCTACTTCATCAACTGAGAGTTCATTTTTATAGTTCTTTAACTGTTCTTTGATCAGCGAACTAATCTCTTCAGTTTTGATGCTCATTCTTTTCACCTCGAATTAATTATTAACTAATAGCATGTTCTTAATGTCATTAAATCTCTTAACAACACTACCATCGACAACTTGGTCTCCAACACGGATTATAACGCCACCAATGATATTTGAATCAACTATTTTCGTTAAATTTACTTCATTTACTGAAAATCTCTTTTTAATCACGGATTCAAGATTCTCGGTTTGTGCTTGATCCAATTCAATTGCTGTTGTAACTGTTGCTTCAACAATTCCATTAACTTCATCGTACTTTTCGATGAAAGCATCAGCAATATCAATAACACAATCCATACGATTGTTATCAAACACTAAACCTAAGAAATCCTGCATTAAAGAACCAAATTGACTCTTTAATGTATCCAAGATCTTAAGCTTTTCAGTGCGAGAAATAGAACGGCCTGCTAGAGCAAAACCTAAACCAGGATTTTCCTCATAAACTTGCTTCAAAGCTTTTAAATCTTCGAGCATTTCTTCTACAGACTTTTGTTCTTCGGCAACTTCGAAAAGTGCCTTAGTATAGCGTTTTCCCACTTGCTTATTACTTAGTTTCATTAACCGTCAACTCCTTAATATAAGAGTCGATTAGTGACTTTTGATCGTCAGCATTAAGCTCTTTAGAAATAACTTTAGAAGCAATTTCCAAAGATAAGTTTGCTATGTCTTTTTGTGCTCCAGCCATAGCATCTTGTTTAGCTTTATCAGCATCAGATTTAGCTCTTTGTCTCACTTCTTCAGCTTCGCCGTGGGCTTCAGTTAAGATAGACTTCTTTTGAGTCTCTCCACTTTCCTTAGCCTTATTAACGATTCCAACTGCTTCAGCACGTGAATTTTTAAGTGCATCTTCACGTTCCTGAGCCAACTTTTTAGCACGAGCACGTTCTTGATCCGCATAATCAAGGTCACCAGTGATTTTTTCAGATCTGGCGTCCATCATTTTTGTGATTGGACCCCAAGCAAAATGCTTAACCGCAAGTGCCAAAATGATGAAAGAAACAAGAACGAAAAGCATGTCTCCCAAAGCTACTTGATTGGCTCCGAAAACTAATAAACCTGCCAATATTCTTCACTCCTTCCTATCAAATAAATACACACATAAAAAAGGCGATTTTTTATTGATCGCCAACTCATCATATGTATTAGACAAAAAGAATAACGAACGCAATAGCAATAGCAATGATAGGAACAGCTTCGATAAGACCAACACCAATGAACATTGTTCCTCTTAGTTTATCAGCTACTTCTGGTTGACGGGCCATACCTTCAAGAGTTTTTGAAATAACAAGTCCGTTACCGATTGATGCTCCAAGAGCAGCGATACCAGCTGCAAGAGCTGCCGCAATATCTTTCATAATTAAAAATTCCTCCAATAAAAGTTATTCTTGTTCCAGTTTACGTGAAATATAGACCATAGACAATGTGGTAAATACATACGCTTGGATGGCTCCAATAAATACAGAAAAGCCTTGCCATACCATGGCTAATGGTATTGCTGCGACGAATGTAACAGCGCCAACGCTTTTTGCAACAGTTCCAATAAGTGCAAGAAGTACTTCACCGGCAAATATATTACCGTAAAGACGTAGTGACAATGTTAGGAAGTTTGTAAACTCTTCCAGAAGGTTAATTGGTAGTAAGAACTTTACCGGTCTCGCATAATTGGATAAGTAACCACCAAATCCAAATTTCTTCACAGCATAGTAATGTGAAAGCAACAATGAAATCGTAGCGAGTCCCATTGTAATTAGTGGATTGGTTGTTGGTGACTTAACGTATGTGAAACCTCCAACCTTTACTTGAATAATTAATCCTAATTGGTTTGAAACAAAGATAAATAGGAATAATACAAACGCATAAAGGTTAAAGCGTCTACCAGACCCATCAGGCATTGCCGATTTTACAATACTATTAGTAAAATCAATCATCCATTCAAGTACATTCTGTGCCTTACCTGGCCTCATTGTGATCTTACGAGATAATGCAAAGACCAAAATGAAAACAAGGATCGCAGAGATAAGAACTGATAAGTCATTTGCAACATTGAATCTTAACCCTAAGAAATCAATAAACTTATACTTATCATCCAATAATAACCCTCCTTTCTTCGCTTATTGAAAACAATTGATACCACAAAATAATAACACTAAATTTTATATATTCAAACAATGAAATTGTTATTTTGTCCCAAATAATCTGTCACCAGCATCGCCTAATCCAGGGAAAATATAACCACTGTCTGTAATTTTTTCATCTAGTGAAGCTGCATAGATATCAACGTCCGGATGTGCTTCTTGAACAGCTTTAACACCTTCAGGAGCAGCAACTAAAACAACTAAACGCATATGTTTAGCACCACGCTTCTTCAATGCATCGATAGCCATGTTAGCAGAACCACCTGTAGCAAGCATTGGATCAACAATGAATAATTCACGTTGATCAATATCACTAGGAAGTTTTACAAAGTATTCATGTGGTTTCAAAGTTTCTTCATCACGATACATACCGATATGACCAACTTTAGCAGCTGGGATCAATTCAAGAACACCATCAACCATACCTAAACCAGCACGCAAAATAGGAATAACGGCAAGTTTCTTACCTGCAAGAACTTTTTGTGTTGATTTGCCCATTGGTGTTTCAACAACAACATCTTTTAAAGGTAAGTCTCTTGTAATTTCATAAACCATCAATTCACCAATTTCATTAGCAACTTCACGGAATACTTTTGTACCAGTATTCTTATTTCTGATAATTGTTAATTTGTGTTGAATTAAAGGGTGGTTCAATACTGTAAATTTAGACATTTTCTGTCTCCTTAGTTTTTATAATGTGCGTTACCCGCTGATTTATTCAAACGATTGCTGTAAGCCTCACCGTGATCTGCATCGGGAAATCCTTGAGCAAGAATGAATTTTACATGATCAGCATCTAATTGGCGTAAGCCAGCAAATAGATCCCTGGAAGCACTAATGACATCATTTCCTAGTGAAAAGGTCTTGATTCCAGCTGGTACTTCTTGCAAAATTTCATCCACTGCCATGACACCCATTGGAACATTTTTGGCCTGGTATTGTGCGATTGCTTGTTTAAAGTCACTCTTATTATCAACAATAATAACTTGAGCACTTGGTGCATAATGCTTATATTTCATCCCTGGTGCCTTTGGAACCTCGCCGGCTTTGACCTTATGGTGATCACTATTAACGTTGTCAATGACCTTCAAAAGGTCCTTATCCGTTATCATCCCTGGTCTCAAAATAGTTGGTACATCAACAGACAAATCAATTACTGTTGACTCAACACCGATCTTGGTTGGTCCATCATCCAAAACAGCTGCAATCTTACCATGTAAATCATGATAAACATGTTTAGCCAAAGTTGGACTTGGTTTACCACTGGTATTAGCAGAAGGACCAACAATTGGTTTGCCAAAAGTCTTGATAAGGTTCAATGTTGCTGCATTATTAGGCATACGAAAGGCAGCAGTTGTTAAACCACCTGTGACAGTTTTTGAAAGTTTACCCGGTTGAATTGGCATAATAATTGTCAAAGGACCTGGCCAGAATGCTTTCATTAGTTTTTCCGCCAATGGTTTGTAACTGTTGTCTGCATATTCCCAAACCATCTCTGGTCCAGAAACATGAACTATCAAAGGATTATCACTTGGACGTCCTTTAGCAGCATAAACCTCTTTGACTACATCAGGTCTTGTTGCGTCAGCTCCTAAGCCGTAAACAGTTTCCGTGGGAAAAGCCACTAACTGTCCATCGGCTAAGAAATCTGCAGCTTCTTGAATCTGTGTACTCTCGAGTATCTCAGTTTCCAATACTACATCTCCTTTTTAGCTTTTAGATATCGATAATTACCACTCATATCTTTATGAAATTCTACAACATAATTGGGTAGATTATCACAAAAAATTTGATTTATTGCATTTTTTTGTTTAAATCCAAATTCCATATAGAGAGTTCCCTGATCCGAAAGATAATTATCGACTACCTTTACAATGTTCTCATAGAATTCTAAACCATTATCTCTTCCATATAAAGCTAAATCAGGTTCATATTTAATAACACTTGGATCCATGTCTTTTTTTTCGTCTTCAGCAATATATGGTGGATTGGAAACAATCACGTCAAATTGTTGTGATTTGATTTCTTTGAATAGGTCACTCTGTTGAAAATAAACATTATTAGCTTGATAGTTGTCAGCATTCAATTGAGCCACTTTAAGTGCTTCTGCCGATATATCTGTCGCTAAAATATCATCATCAGGAAAAGCTATTCCCAAACTGATAGCAATTATCCCTGACCCTGTTCCAATATCACAAATAGATTCATTCTTAGCACTATGATCATCGATAATCTTTTGAACCATTTCCTCAGTATCTTGTCTCGGTATCAAAACATTCTCATTAACAGTGAAATTGCGGTTCAAGAAATATGCGTATCCTAAAATATATTGAACTGGTACGTCCATCCCTAACTTCACAACACCATCACGAAATTTATGCATAATATCATTGGGCACGATCTCATTACGATGTAATTGCAATTGCGTATAGTTAAAGCCACTCAACTCTTCCATTAAGTACTGCGCATCTTCTGGGAATTTATTTTGCTCTTTTAACAATAAAAAAGCCCTTTTCAGGGCGTTAGAATAACTTAGCTTCTCCACTTTGAATTTGCTCCAACTTCTTGGTTTGATCGTCAACAATCAAGGCATCGATAATTTCTTCAAGATCGCCATTCATGATTCTATCTAATTTGTTCAAAGATAAACCAATACGATGATCAGTCACACGGTTTTGAGGGTAATTGTAAGTTCTGATACGTTCAGAACGATCACCTGTACCAACAGCCGACTTACGTTTTTCATCATATTCACTTTGATTTTGTGATTCATAGTAATCATAAACACGAGACTTCAAAATTTGCATAGCCTTTTGACGGTTTTGTTGTTGTGAACGTTGATCTTGCATAGCAACAACAATACCTGTTGGTAAATGGGTCATACGAACAGCTGATGAAGTCTTGTTAATATGCTGACCACCGGCACCAGATGAACGATAAACATCGGTACGAATGTCTTTAGGATCAATATCAATATCAACTTCATCATATTCAGGCATAACTGCAACAGTAGCAGTTGAAGTATGAACACGTCCTTGTGACTCTGTAGAAGGAATTCTTTGAACACGGTGAGCACCGTTCTCATACTTCAATTTCGAATAAACACTGTCACCCGTGATCATGACAGCAACATCTTTATAACCGCCAACCTCAGTATCAGTTTCATCGATGATATCAAAATTCCAGCCTTGTTTTTCAGCATATTTACTATACATACTCAATAAATCAGCTGCAAACAAACTAGCTTCATCACCACCGGCGGCACCACGAATTTCCATGATAATATTCTTATCATCATTAGGATCCTTAGGAAGCATCAATAGAGTAATGTTGTGTTCAACCTCATCTAGTTCCTTCTTAGAAGAATCCATTTCTTCTTTAGCCATTGCAGTCATTTCTGGGTCATCAGTTTCACGTAAAATTTCATCGCTATCACTGATACTCTTCTTTAATTCTTTGTAACGCTTGAAAGCAGCAACAACATCACGCATATCAGCTTCTTCTTTTGAGTAAGCCATATAGCGCTTAGTATCGTTGATAACTTCAGGGTCACTCATTAGTTCTTGGAGCTCCTGATATCTTTCAAGCAACGTTTCTAGTTGTTCAAATATTTTATCCAACTTAACAATCCTTTCTCTTATTTATTATCTAGCATTGGAGGATGGTTGTAATGACGACGACAAACTGGATAGTACATTTCATTGCCACCAATTGAAACTTGTTCTCCCTCAAAAACCGGCTTGCCATTTGACATACGCATATTCATTGTAGCTTTTTTTGTACAGAACCAACAGATAGTCTTCATTTCTTCCAATTTATCCGCATAAAGCAATAAATATTTTGTACCTTCGAATAATTCATTACGAAAATCATTTTTCAAACCAAAAGCCATAACAGGAATTCCTAGATCATCAACGACTCTCGTTGCCTGTAAAACCTGATCCTTTGTCATAAATTCGCATTCATCAATCAATATACAAGATGCATCAGGATTTTTTTCCTTTACGATCTCAAAAACGTCAGAATCTTTCTTGAGAGCAATAGCTGGACGAGTTAATCCCATACGACTCTGTATCTTTCCAGCACCTGAACGAGTATCCATAATACTTGTCATCAAAATAACTGACTTACCCTGTTCTTCATAATTATGCGCCACTTTTAAAATCTCAATCGATTTTCCACTATTCATAGCACCGTATTTAAAAAATAATTGAGCCAATTTTACGCCTCCAAAATAATATCCTTCAAAATTATAACGAAAAAACTGCCGCTTGAACACATTAAACATTTTTCAATTTCAAACAAAATCGCATAAAATACTTGTGAGGTATGATAATATTGTTTTAATTAATTCAATTTGGGGTTTTCATAATGACATTTAAATCAGGTATTGCAACATTAATGGGAAAAACATCTTATTTTATTTTAAACAAATTTTTCAATGGCGGTTCCTCATATCCTGGAAAAATTGCTTACAAGATTGATCCTGACATTTTAAAGAGTCTTGGTAAAGATTACGAATTGATTGTCGTGACCGGTACCAATGGTAAAACTTTGACAACATCATTGATCAATAAGATGTTGATTCAAAAATACGATGATGTTTTAACAAATCCAACTGGTTCTAACATGATCCAAGGTATTGTAACTAGTTTTGTTACTCATCATAAAAAGAGCAAGAAACCTTTGGCTGTTTTAGAGGTTGATGAGGCCAATGTTCCTATCATTTGTAAATATATTAAACCTAAGTACTTTGTTTTAACTAATATTTTCCGTGATCAAATGGATCGTTACGGTGAAATTTACACTACTTATCAAAAAATTCTTGATGGTATTAAATTAGCACCAGATGCCACAATCATTGCCAATGGTGACGCTGCTATCTTTGCTTCCAAAGAATTGCCTAACAAAGTTATCAACTATGGTTTTTCTGACAAAGGACATGAAAATGAAGATTTCAAGGCACCTACTAATACTGATGGTGTTCTCTGCCCTAGATGTAATCATATCATGCACTACCATATGATATCTTACGCTAACTTGGGTAGTTACTTCTGTCCTAACTGTAATTTCAAACGTGGACAATTAAAGTATCAAGTAACCGGTATTTCAACATTACTTCCTAACAAAACTGAATTTGAAATTGATGGCAACAAATTTACCATGAATATTGGTGGTAAATATAATGTCTATAACGCGCTAGCTGCTTATGCCATTGCTTCAGAGATGGGTATCGATGTCGAGCAAATTCGTAAAGCTTTTGCCTATGATGAGAAAGTCTTTGGTCGTCAAGAAACTATTACCGTTGATGACAAAGATGTTAATATCATTCTAGTTAAGAACCCAGTCGGCTTGAATCAAGTTATCGAAACTGTTTTGAGTGATGAAGAGCCTTACTCATTAGCCTTTCTATTGAATGCTAATTATGCTGATGGTATTGATACTAGTTGGATCTGGGACGCTAACTTTGAAGACTTTGACTATGACAAATTACCATTAGTTATCACTGGTGGTAAACGTGTCAAAGATGTAACTTATCGCTTTAAAATTGCCGGTCTCAACATGAACAAGAATATTGAAACAGTTGAAATCGAAGATTTTGTTAAACAAATCCCTAAGATTCCAACTAAAAAAATCTACGTCCTCGCAACTTATACAGCTATGTTAGGACTGCGCAAAGTTCTCAGCGATCAAGGATATATCAAACAAAAATAATTTAGAAATAAAAAGGATCCAGTGCAGTAACCATCAATGGTTGCTACACTGGATCTTTTTATTTCAATCCTGTATAAATCTGATCAATGTTCCATTTCATCATTGAGTAATATGTATCCCCAGTGGTTCCCTTTTTGGCTAAGGAATCCGTAAATATTTTAGAATGGATCTTCAGACCAGATTCACTGGCTACCTTATCCATCGATTTGGGTGATACGGATGATTCGACAAATAAACTTTTTACTTCTGATTTATTTATTTGCTTTAAAATTCGCTCCATCTGTTCTGGAGTACCCTGTGATTCAGTATTGATTTCCCAAATATAAGCTGGTGTGACATGATAGGCAGCACCAAAATATTTGAAGGCTCCTTCAGATGTCACTAATAAACGCTGCTGTTCAGGAATTTGCAAATATTTCGACTGTACTGTTTGGTGCAATCGTTCTAATTTAGCAATATATTCATCAGCATTATCCTGATAAAAACTAGCATTACGTGGATCCTTTTCTTTCAAAACATTGGTTATCGTTCTAACGTACTTAATTCCATTTGCCAAGTCCAACCAGGCATGAGGATCGACTTCACTTTTGTTAGTAGTCAAATGTCTAGATTCAATATCTTCACTCGTGGCAAAGACTTCTTTATTAAAATCTTTGTGAGTTGTTTCAATTAATTTATTAAACCAACCATTGCCACCCGTCTCTAAATTCAAGCCATTGTGAAAAATAACATCTGCATCATTAGCTTTCGAAATATCACTCGGTTGTGGTTCATACTCATGAGGATCGACTCCGCGTTTGACAATACTGTAGAGTTCAATTCGATCACGACCAACATTCTTAACCATATCTTCTAAAATAGAATTAGTTGTCACAACATGCAATTTCTCATTGTTTGGTAAATTAGAGTTACTGTGAGCTCGATGCTGTAAGAACCAGTAGACACCACTAACCATCGTTACTACTGAAAGAAACGTAATAATTATTTTTTTCATTGTACAACACTCCTTTTCAGTTTAAAGAAGTTTTGTTTCGGTGAAAAAATAAACGATAGTGTAAACAACATTGCGGCTACGATTACAATTGCCGGCCCTGACGCCCAATTGAAGGTATAGCTGAAGTAAAGACCTACGGTTGATGAAATCACTCCCAAAATGGCCGATAAAATTAACATCCAATTTAATTTATCGGTCCATAAAAAGGCTGTTGCGGCTGGTGTGATCAACATTGCTACCACTAGAATAATTCCAACCGTTTGTAGAGCAGAAACTGTTACTAAAGTTAAAACTAGCATCAAGGCATAATGAATAATCTGAACCTTTAAACCATAAGTTTTAGCATAGGTTTCATCAAATGAAGTTACCAGCAACTCTTTATAAAAAGCAACCACGAATAGAATCACGACTCCCAAAACAATTGCTGTAGTCATAATATCGTTATCACTCACTGCCAGAATATTTCCAAACAAGATGTGATGTAAGTTGGTTGAACTTTCTGCCATTGAAATTAGGATGAAGCCCAAAGCATAAAAAGCACTAAAGATAACTCCGATGGAAGTATCAGTTTTAATTTTGCTCCGAGATGCCACAAAGCCAATCAATACTGCAGCCAAAATACCAAAAAGTGAGGCTCCAATCAAAATATTGAATCCAAACATATAAGCCACTGCCACTCCTGGTAAAACAGCATGTGAAATGGCATCTCCCATTAACGACATTCCACGTAAAATAATAAAACTGCCCACAATCCCTGACATGATACCAACCATAATCGCGGTTAGTAATGCACTTTGTAGGAAATCATACTTTCCTAAGGCATTTATAAAATCTATAACTGATGTCATCACTGCACACCTTCCTTCCCTTGAAACAGCACTGAAGAAAGATCTGCACTAAAGGCACTTTCAATATTAATGGAATTATAAACTTCTCGAGTTGGTCCAAAATCGACTATTCCGTGATTTAAAATAACCAAATCATCAAAATATTTTGTTACTTTATTCAAATCGTGATGAATAACGATAATTGTTTTACCCTGATTTTGCCATTGTTTGAGAATCTCCATAATGGCAGTTTCACTCTGTAAATCAATTCCTACAAACGGTTCATCTAAAACAATAACTTCTGCTTCTTGAACAATTGCTCGAGCTATAAAAACTCGCTGCAGTTGACCACCGGATAAGTTACCAATCTGACGTTTAGCAAATTCTTCCAGAGAAACTTTTTTTAAAGCATCATAGCTAATCTGTTTTTCTTTTTTACCAGGACTTTTAAACAATCCCAATTGACCATAAGTTCCAGTCACAACTAGATCAAAGACACTGATGGGAAAAGTTAGATCCAAATCTTTTCTTTGTTCAACGTAAGCAATTCGTTTGCGAATCCTTTCGATCGATTGACCGTCATAGTCAATAGTACCCTTTTGAGGTTTTATCAAATTCAAAATAGCTTTGACTAAGGTCGATTTACCTGCACCATTCGGTCCAATGATTCCAGTGATTTTTCCTGCGTTGAAATTAACGGCAACATCAGAAAATACTGGTGTGTCATCGTAAGCGACAGTGAGGTTCTTAACATTAAGCATAATGAGCCTCCTTATATTAGCGATTAAATCCGCTCTAAATTCAGAATATCATATACTTCATGGTGTTTCAATAATTTTATTAGGCTGGCTTAACTTTATTTTTAAATATAGATTAATCATTCTTAAAAAATAGAAATCAAAAACAGCATCTATCTAGAAACGTATAAACGTTTATCCTAAATAGATGCTGCTTCTTTTAATTAAACCTAATAGAATCTTAAATAGATTGCCATTTTATTTACTCTTATTCAAAAATGACTCCAAGATTGTCTCACGACGTCTCAAGAAGATTTGGTTATATTGATTAGGATGAACTCGATTAGTCATTACAACCATTGCATTCTGATGTTGATAATCAACCGCTAAAAATTCACCCGTATAACCTGTGTGGAAAAGAACATGTCCTGAACCATCTGGTTTCACATCCCAACCTAGTGAACGTCCAGGATTCAATTCAGTGTAATTATGATATAAAAATTCTTTATCCGGTTTCAACATATCACCGGCAAATTGCATAACATCATCCAAAGTTGCAAACATACCAGCTGATCCACAATGCTTACCCAATTGACGAGCCTTAGGATCATTAGGAATTCCGTAAAGCATCTTGCCATCAACTGGATAAGTTGGTACACATCTAACCGGATCAGGTTCAAATGTAGCATCCTTTAGTCCTTCCGGTTCAATTACATATTTCATAATAGCATCTTGAACTGGCATCTTATAAAACTTCTCTGCAATCAATCCGAGGAAAATCAAACCAGTATCCGTGTAAACAACTTTTTTATTAAAAGTATCAGTAACAGGCAATGCCAATAATGCTTGAATCAACTGATCACAGTTTAAGGCATCACGGTTAGGGATAAAGCCCTTGATGCCAGAAGTATGTGTAATCAAATGAAACAGTTCTACTCTATCATCTTTAAATTCTGGTAAATATTTGCTGACAGGATCATGTAAATCAATCAATTTATCATCTAACATCTTCAAAACTAATGGTACAGTTCCCATCACCTTAGTTAATGACGCTAAATCGTGTAATTCATCACCTTTGAGAGGAGTTATCTCTGGAACCCATGACTTATTGCCATAAGTATATTTCTGCGTCTGTGACGAGTTTATGAAGCCAAAACTGACTCCTGGAACAACTTGCTTATTCACCAAATCAATTATTTGTGCTTTTGTCTCTTCAAAACTTGCCATAAAATCCTGCCTCTCGTAATAAAAAGTATAAAAAAAGAACGTGCTATAAACACGTTCCAATTATATATCTATCTTTTTTACAAAGCGACATTTCCAGCAAATTGTGAATTATAAAGATCAGCATAGAAGCCGTTCTTGGCCATAAGCTCATCGTGATTACCTGTTTCCACGATTGAACCATGATTCATCACAATAATTTTATCGGCATTTTGAATTGTTGAAAGTCTGTGAGCTACAACGAAACTTGTTCTGTTCTTCAACAAACGTTCCATCGCATGTTGAATATGTAACTCTGTTCTAGTATCAACCGAACTTGTTGCTTCATCCAAAATCAAAATCTCAGGATCAGCTACAAAGGCACGAGCAATGGTAATTAACTGTCTTTGTCCTTGTGAAATATTCGAAGCTTCCTCATTCAATACCGTGTCATAACCCTTTGGCAATTGACGAACAAAGTTGTCTACATGGGCTGCTTTGGCAGCTTCAATAATTTCATCCTTAGTAGCGTCTTCACGACTGTATTTCAAATTATCATAGATAGAACCAGTAAAGAGCCAAGTATCCTGAAGGACCATCGCATAATGACTTCTGACTTGTTCACGTGTCATATTACGAATATCTTTACCATCTAGTTTAATGGAACCACCTTTAACATCATAAAAACGTTCCAACAAATTAATGATAGTTGTCTTACCAGCACCCGTTGGACCAACAATAGCTATCATTTGACCTGGTTTGACATCTAAATTGTAATCTTCCAAAAGAATTGGCTTGTGTTCATAACCAAATTTAACATGATCAAGCGTAACCTTATTATCAGTTTCAACATCGGGTACATCAACTGTATCATTTTCCATTTCAGGTTCATCCAAAATTTCAAAGACACGTTCCGCTGAAGCCACGGTAGCCTGAATTGTATTGGTTAAATTAGCTAATTGTGAGATTGGTTGTGAAAATTGATTCATATATTGTAAGAAAGCTTGAATGTTACCTAATGAGACATTACCATTGGCAACTTGAATTCCACCATAAATGGCTACTAAAACATAACCTAAGTTATTGATGAAAGTCATCAAAGGCATGACAATACCAGAAATCATTTGAGCTTTCCAGGAAGCCTTATAAAGTTTAGTATTTTCCTTTTCAAATTCTTCAATTGATTCATCTTCATGATTAAAACTCTTAACAACAACATGTCCCGTATAGTTCTCTTCAACTTGGTTGTTCAAAAGACCTAGTGAAGCTTGTTGACGTTTGAAGAATTTTTGTGATTGTGGGGCAATAATTCCAACAACAATCAAACTTAAAGGAACAGTGGCTAAAGCAATCAAACTCATTTGCCAACTAATTGTGAACATCATCCAAATAACACCAATAAAAGTTACAGTACTAGTTACCAACTGAGTCAAACTTTGTTGCAAGGTTCCGGCAATGTTATCCATATCATTGATAGCACGTGACATAATATCACCATTAGAATGAGAATCGTAATAAACGATTGGTAAACGTGCCATCTTTGACTTCAAATCACGTCTTAGTTTATAAACTGTCCGTTGTGAAATACGAGTCATAACGAATTGTTGAATAAAGTTGAAAACAGCTGAAGCCAAATACATCAAGATAACGATTAAAATAATATGTTCGATCTTACTAAAATCAATTGGCAGACCATTAATCTTTAATCCGGCTTTTTGTTGAGCTACACCAGTCATTAATCCCTTATAGATCTCAGTTGTAGCTTCACCTAAAATCTTAGGAGTCTTAATTTGGAAGACAGCCGAAGCAATCGCTAAGATCAAGACAAAAATTATTCCGACCATATAACCGGACATGTACTTAGCTAAACGACCAGTTGTTTTCCAGAAGTTCTTAGGTTTAACAACAACCGCTGGCCCAGGTCCAGGACCATGTCCTACTGAGGGTGATTGATTATTTTTCTCAGCCATTACTTACCCTCCTTTAATTGAGACTCAATTATTTCTTGATAAGTCTTATTATTTGCTTTCAATTCAGCATGCGTTCCTAATCCGACCATCTTACCATCATCTAAGACAACAATTTGATCAGCATCAGCAACTGTTGAAATACGTTGACCGACAATAACAACAACGCTCTGACTGATTTTTTCATCATTTCTCAATGCTGTTCTTAAATTCAAATCAGTTTTGAAATCAAGAGCTGAGAATGAATCATCAAAGACATAAATTGAAGCATCTTTGACTAAAGCTCTGGCAATTGCTAAACGTTGCTTTTGACCACCAGAGAAGTTCTCTCCGCCTTGTTCAACTTCTGAATCGAGCTTGTCATCCAATTCACTAACAAAGTCCGCTGCTTGAGCAACCTCTAGTGCATGCCAAATTTCATCATCAGTAGCATCTGGTTTACCATAGAGCATATTGTCACGAATTGTCCCTCTAAATAAGTAGGCCTTTTGGGGAACCATTGAGACTTTACTATTGATATCCTCAGTACTCAAAGCCTTAACATCGGTTCCATTAATACTTACAACACCCGTTTCGGCATCATAAAATCTAGGAATCAAATTGATTAGAGTACTTTTACCTGAACCAGTACCACCGATAATTGCTAAGGTTTGACCCTTAGTCATGTTAAAATTCAAATTAGCTAAAGCCAACTTTTCGGCTCCAGCATAACGGAAGTTAACATCATTAAAACTAAGAGCAGGTTCATTCTTAAGTTTAGCTGGTTTAGCTACAACATCAATTTTACTTTTTGTTTCAAAAACTTCTTGAATACGGGCAGCTGAAGCTGAAGCACGGGGAACAAATACAAAGACCATTGATAAGATCATAAAACTCATTAAAATTTGCATAGCATAAGTCATAAAGGCAATCATATTACCAATTTCCATTGACTGATTAGCAATATAATGAGCACCCAGCCAAGTGATACCAACATTAGTACCACTCATAATCAAAGTAACAATTGGGAACATCAATGCAACGATACTAAATACTTTAACCGCATTGTTAGTATAATCTTGGTTAGCATCATTAAATCTATCTTGTTCAAATTTATCTTGTCTGAAGGCACGAATAACACGTACCCCTGTCAAACCTTCACGGAAGACCAAGTTCAAACAATCAGTTTTCTTTTGCATTGCCTTAAACAAAGGAACAGCAAAAAACATCACAGCTCCCACTAGAACAAGCAAAATAGGAATCGAGATCAAAAAGATCTTCGTCATTTCTGCGTTCTTTTGATAGGCCATGAAACTTGCACCAATCAGCATAATCGGTGCCATAATCATCATTCTCAACATCATGATCATTACATTTTGAATTTGGACAACATCATTCGTTGTTCTAGTTGTTAGAGATGAAGTCTCAAATTTGTCGAACTCATCATGTGTAAAGTATAATATTTTCTTGAATAAATCGGATCTTAACTTTCGACCTAATCCTTGTGACGCTTGTGACGCCATCAAGACATTACCAAACGCTGCTATAACGGTGATAAATGATACAACAATCATTTTAATACCAGCGCTGACAATGAAGTCAGTATCACCAGTAATAACACCTTTATTAACAATGTCTGATGTTAGATTAGGGATATATAACGTTGCAATAACTTGGAAAATCATAAAAATAATTGCCGCAAGCACTTGCCAAACATTGATCCTTCCTCGAGCAATCTTGAACATTTATTCACTCCCTTTAAAAAACTCACATAGCATTATAGTATTAAAGCACTAATTATCAAATAATTCTAATAATTATCTTAAATAAGGTGGCTTTTTAATGAATAATTCTAAAAATAATTATCAACCTATAAAAACTATATTCCATATTATAGCCTTTTTGGCTCTATTTTTATTAGAGCAACTTCCATTAAGTATTCTGACATTGACCAAAAAGCAACTCGGATCAAGTTACCAATCTTATCTGAAAATTGCACCAATTATAACCATTATATTGCTAATTGTCGCTGCTATCATAATTATTTTTGTGTTTAAACGCGTACAAAAGTTCCCTACTCAAAAATTTACTAAAAAAACCTGGCTAATTATCTTAATCGCAACTGTTTTAATCGGCTTCATTAATTTTGCCACTGTTCCTTTTATGAAGAGTAGTAATGCCAATGTCGAAGCTTTACAATTGATTGGTAAAAATAATATAGCTATTCTAGTTATTTTTAGCGTGATTGTTGCACCAATTTTGGAAGAAATAATTTTCCGCGGTATTTTTATGAATTGGTTCTTTGTTAATAGTCCATTAATATCGGTTTTGTTGAGTGGTATATTCTTTGGCTACGTCCATGCACCCTTTGGAACTGGAACCGATTGGATTTATGCTCTTTCAAAAGTGTTGCTAGGTATCGTTCTAGCAGGCGTTTATTATCGAACTAAGAATATTAAGGCTGACATTACTGTTCACTTTCTCAACAATTTTCTTGCTATCTTCAGTGGTTTAGCTATTTCAGGAGTTATCTTACTATGAGAAATAATCAGAAAAAGTTCAATGAAATTTATCAAAGCCTTTTAAGAAAAATTGTTATGTTCGGCGTACTGTCAATGTTACTAATGGCCAGTGCTAGAATTACTGGTTGGATCATTATGGAATATGCTGGCTTTGCCAGTGCTATTTATACTATCGTCTTGATTGGAATGCTGATTTATATATTGATAATTAAAACAAAAGATAAAAATAATTAACAATTATTATTGACACCGTCCCTACTTTATAGGTAAAATAATGATTGTTGTTTAATTGCCCGTTGGTCAAATGGTTTAAGACGCCACCCTCTCAAGGTGGAGTTATGGGTTCGATTCCCATACGGGTGATAATGTATCAAATTCCATTATATTTTATAATTATAAAAGTGTCGTAAACGTTGAGTTTACGGCATTTTTATTTTCTAAAAACTCTGAATAAATTTAAGATTTTATATATAGTCACAAGATGAAGATTCTTTAATTCTAATCTGAAATATGTTGAAAAAAATTTAATTGCAAATAAATGTATTATAATTAGTTCTTTCTAATACAAAATATTTATTTTCTGAACTTTATCTGTGATAATAGGAATAACTATTTCCTAATCAATTAAGAAAGGAATAAAATATTGTCATTCAAAACACCACTAGCCGATTTAATGAGGCCACAAACCCTTGATCAAATGGTTGGTCAACAAGAATTATTAAAAACTGGACAACCTTTAAGACAAATTATCGATCAACACGTTAACATCCCTCTATTATTGTGGGGACCACCTGGCACGGGCAAAACTACCCTAGCCAAAATTATTGCTAAGGCTAACAATTATCCTTTCGACTCGTTCAATGCTTCTACTGATAACAAAGCCAAATTGACTAAACAAATTGATCAATATCCTGACGATTCATTTGTCTTACTGATAGACGAAATCCATCGTATGACCAAGACCTTGCAAGATTTTCTACTACCTTATTTGGAAAACGGTCATATTATGCTAATCGGATCTACGACTGAGAATCCAATTATGTCAATCGTTCCCGCTATTCGTTCTCGAAGTCAGATTTTTGAATTCAAATCACTTAGTGACACGGATATCGAGACTATGTTGAAACGTGCTGTGACTGAAATCTATAAATTAACTGACGAACAAGTCGAAACTGACTCTTTGAAACTAATCGCTATTTCTGCTGATGGTGACTTGAGAATTGCTTTGAATACTTTAGAAACAATTCACGCAATTAATCCCGATAAAATCACTGTCGAAAACGTGAAAAAATTTGCCCAGCAGCAACATTTCAATTACGATAAAAAGGCCACTAAACACTATGACTATCTTTCCGCCTATTCTGATTCCATGGCCGGTTCTGATACAGATGCAGCGTTATATTATTTAGCAGTATTATTGAAAAATAACGATTTACCATCAGTCGTACGCAGATTACGTGAAATTCCATACACTTATATTGGATTGGCTAACCCTCAACAAGTTACTCAAATCGTTGTGGCCGCTAATCAAGCCGAAAAAATTGGAATGCCAAAGGCCAAATATCCACTAATGTCTGCCACAATGCTTATGTGTATCTCCCCTAAATCAGGATCATTTGATGAGACTTGGGAAAAATTAGATCAAGATACTGAGCATCCCAACGAACACCCCATGCCTAAAGGTTTGCGAGATATGCATTATAAACATTCCGAAGAAATTACTGGTGGAGGCTTAATAGATTCTCCCTTTGCATCACCGCACCAACTTGCTCAACAAAACTATATGCCAAAGGGTTTAAAAGGGCGTCGTTATTATTATCCTAAGGACAACAACAACGAGAAAAAATTGGGAGAACAATATTTGAAACTACATCGCTATATTTATCAGGAAGATTACAAAGACTCCGATTCAAATAAGGGACAACAATAATGGAACTTACAGATCAATTAATTGAATATGTTAAAAAATCAGAGGACACATACATAGACAAGCCATTCAAGAAATTCCCCGATTATCAAGTACTCCGCCACAAAGACAGTGGCAAATGGTTTGGTTTAATCATGCCTGTTGAAAAAAATAAATTAGGTTTGGATGGTACGGGGAGCATTGACTTACTTGATGTGAAAATTAATCCTGAAATAAATTCTATTTTAAGAAATGCCTCTGGTTATTTGTCTGCTTATCACATGAATAAAGAACATTGGATTTCCATTATTTTAGATGGCACAGTTGAATGGAAACAAATAATCAATTTATTAAAAGAAAGTTATTCTTTAACTAATTAATTTATTTGAACAAATAAGGATGATTATTCTTTTCAATCGTCATATATCAATATATAGCCTTTAAAAACTCATATTTTTCAATAAAAATACATAATAATTGACTATTATGTACTTTTTTCTTAGTATAAAATCACAATTTGAATCAATCCAAATTGTAATGAGACATTTAATAGCCTCTTGCTTGAAAAATAATGGAGATAAGAATATGACCGAAAAACTTACCACTGAATCAGGTCAACCTTGGGCTGACAATCAACATTCCTTAACCGCTGGTACTAGAGGACCAGTTTTAATTCAAGATTATGCTCTTCTTGAAAAGCTCGCACATTTTAACCGCGAGCGAATCCCTGAAAGAGTCGTCCACGCTAAAGGTGCCGGTGCCAAGGGTTATTTTGAATTGACTAAAGATATGAGTCAGTATACTAAGGCTGACTTATTCAACGGTGTTAATAAGAAAACACCAATTTTTATCAGGTTTTCTCAAGTTGCCGGGGAAAAAGGTTATCCCGATACCGTTCGAGATGTTCGTGGCTTTGCCCTGAGATTTTACACTCAAGAAGGAAATTACGATATTGTTGGTAACAACACACCAGTATTTTTTGTTAATGATCCTTTAAAGTTTCCTGATTTCATACATTCACAAAAACGTGATCCTCGTACTAATCGAAGAAATCAGAAAATGCAGTGGGATTTTTGGGCTCATTCGCCTGAATCTCTTCATCAAGTAACTATCCTAATGTCAGACCGTGGAATCCCCGCATCTTATCGAACGATGGAAGGCTATGGTTCTCATACATTTAAATGGGTTAACGAAAAAGGTGAACAATTCTGGGTCAAATACCATTTCAAAACGGATCAGGGTGTTAAGAACTTATCCAATGATTTAGCTGAAAAGTTATCTGGTGAAAATACAGATTACTTACAAGATGAGCTGTTCGACGCCATTGAGAAAAAAGACTATCCTTCTTGGACCGTCTACGTACAATTAATTCCCTATGAAGAAGGATTAAATTATAAATGGGATATTTTTGATGTTACTAAAGTTGTATCTCAAAAAGACTACCCTCTAATTAAAATTGGTAAATTTACGCTAAATGAAAATCCTGATAACTATTTTCAAGATGTCGAAGAATCTGCTTTCTCACCTGCCAATTTTGTACCCGGAATTGAAGCTTCCCCTGATAAACTTTTGCAGGGTAGATTGTTCGGCTACAAAGATGCCGAAAGATACCGTTTAGGAGCTAACTATGAACAGTTACCTGTAAATAAGCCCGTAGTTCCCGTACACAATTATGCTCGTGACGGATTTATGCAAACGCAAAATCCCGATGGCAATGTTAATTACGAACCCAACTCAGAAAATGGTCCTAAGGAACAAATCAATAAAAGTATCGCTAAATTTGATGTAGAAGGTAAAGCTGCTAATACTCCTTATGAATACAAGGTCGACTACACGACCCAAGCAGGTGATCTTTATCGTCTATTGACATCCGATGAAAAAGATAGACTAATTGAAAATATTGTTTCTGGACTCGGAAGCTTTGATGACAAAGAAATTCAAATTTTAGAAACTAAACAATTTTATGCCGCTGATAAAGAATATGGTTTAAGAGTAGCTCACGAATTAAATTTATCAGAAAATGATATAAAATAAACTTTTACGAAAATAAGCACTAGCAATGATCCCTAAAAAGATTATTACTAGTGCTTATTTGAATATCCTCAGTTACATTGATCAATCACTTGATAATACTGTTATTTGTACTAGAAAAGGTTACTAAAGATTCCTATAATTAAAGTTAACTTGTAAAAAATCAATGGAGAATCTTATGGATAATACAGCTATCATCAAAAAATATTTTCAATCCTGGCTTACACGGGACTTTTCAGACCTAGACACCTACATCGACGAAAAAATCATTTATCGCGAATGTTACGGTCCTATATATATTGGTCTGGATGAACTACATCAATTTATCGACAATATGATGAATCGCCAAAAAGTTTTAAACTGGCGAATTGATAAAATCCTCCCAACAGACAAAAACACTTATACAGTGTTATGGTATTTTCATGCTGTTGAGCATACTGAATACGACTTCGACGGTGCCTCAATAATTCAATTTAAAGATAATAAAATTATTGACGTCGCTGAATATCGATCTAAACATGAGACTTTTCGTCCATTCAAAAAAGAGGGTAAAAATGAATTCAACAATTAAGAATATGACTGAACACGTTTCTGTACGTGAATTTAAAGATCAAGCCATCACCGCTGATCAAAAGCAATCACTATTAGCTGCAGCTCAAAGTGGTTCCACATCTGAGTTTGTTCAAGCTTTTTCTATCATCGAAATAACTGATCAGAAACTTAGAAATGAGTTAGCTGATATTACCATTAGCTCCCCACATGTTAAAAAAGCCGATACATTTTATGTTTTTGTAGCCGATTTAAACCGTCAGGCTAGTATTTTAAAAGCACATAATCAAAGCTTAGATAGTTTAAAGAATATGGAATCATTGATTGTCAGTGTCGTTGATACGACTATTGCTGCTCAAAATATGGCAGTTGCCGCTGAATCAATGGATTTGGGTATCTGCTATATTGGTAGTCTTCGTAACAATATCAAACGAGTGGCTGAATTACTGAATCTACCAAAATTCACTGTTCCCGTCTTTGGTATGACGGTTGGTATTCCTGCAACGAAAAATCAGCATAAACCACGCCTACCACAGGCTAATCAAGTCGCTACTAACACATATGACAATCAGAAATTCACTGATTTAAAAGCATATGATCAAGATGTCCACGAATATTATGCTAATCGTAAAACTAATGCTTCCGACACCAATTGGTCTGAAAAGAACTTAACAATTTTCAAACAAATTAGACGTCCAGAGGTAGCCAGTTTTCTTAAAGAACAGGGCTTTACGTTAGCTTAATTTTTTCGATACTTTTCAATTTCACTTTGATACTGATCAATTAGTTGTGAACGATAAGTCTTATCAGTTTGACCATCACGAACTTTAGACCAAATAATAGCCGCAACCTTCATTTTTGCGAATATTTTTTTGAACGCTCATCATGGTTAAAATCTTTTACAAAATTATTCCATTGGTAAGTGTGTTCTTCCTCATTGTCAGTCAAAGTTTTATTCTGATAGGCATCAATTAAATCCTGTACCGTGGCTGAAGTGTCCTGATCACTTTGAACTTGGCGCATTTTAATTGCCATGGACTTTTTAAAACTGAATTTACTCATTTGAAAATAATCAGCGAAAAACTTTCTAGCTTCTGCATTCAATTTGAATCCCGTGGCTAATAATTTAGTCTGCGGATTGATTTGTTCCGTCTTCAATGATGAAATGTGAGTATTAGTCCGCCAGTTTTTATTTGTGATTGTGGTATGCCACTCAAATACTGAATAATATATTGATTCAATTCAGCCTTAGTTCCATAACTAGGCAACTAATTATCTTTACAAATCTGTACTAATTCTGTTTTATACCAGTTTTTCTTTATATTACAAGAGATGTGCATCTTTCAATAGTTCTTCAATATAAGTTCCATGGATCTTCTCCATAACTTTCTTCTCTACCAAACGTTCCTTAAATGGCAATTTAATATCTTCAAGCTTCTTCTTACCATCTAGATAGTAGATAGCACGCATCAATGTACGTACATCATAAGCTGAACCAAAGACTTCAGGAACTCCACGATCAACATTCAACAAAGTATAAACGGCTTCCATAGCTGTTCTAACTGAATATTCTGTTGTGAAGACTGTATCACGGTCTGTTTCAGCAAAATTACCAATGAAGGCTAAGTTCTTTGATCCTTCTGGAACAACTAATGGACGATCTCCAAGTTTTCTTGGCATAAAGTATGAAGTGATGTATGGCATATGTGCTGGAATAGTACTTGCATGATTTTCAGCAATATCCTTGATCTTATCAGTTGGAACACCAATATGATAAAGCCACTCTTCACATAATTCATCACCAGTACACTCAGTGATCTTCTTATTTACGAAATTACCTGGTTTATCTGAGAATAGTCCATAAACCCAGACAACCAATTCGTTATCCTTTTGTCTCTTAAAGTGTTTTTGACGACTGATGGAATATCCATATAACCAGTTAGAATCTTTGATACTTACTGGACCACTGGTTACGATTGAACCGCTATGTGGATCTTTCTTACTGATCTTCTCGATATATGGTGTTACTTCATCATCAGTTAAAGTAACTGTTCCAGAAATAGTCCAGTTTGCTTCAGGGATATTCTTACAGAATTTGTCTGGATGACCAAAAGCCTCATCTTGTTTAGCTAAGTTTTCCCATAATTGCCAACTGCTACCCAATTCATGTTCGGTTGGTGCTGGATGAGTCTTGTCACCATAAGTTGTGCTCTCAGTAATTGAACCATTTGTTACAAAGACTAAATCATTTTCTGTCAAACTGATTGTGTTATCTTTGCCATCAGTTGTAAGGTCGATTTCTTTAGCCACTTTAGAACCATTTGATGTATCAACCTTAATATTATTTACATGAGTATTATATGTGAATTGAACACCTTTACTCTCCAAGAATTTAATCAAAGGTTGAATCAAGGATTCATATTGATTGTATTTGGTGAATCTCAATGATGAAAGATTTGACAATGAATCAATATGATGACAGAAACGCATCAAATAACGTCTCATTTCCATAGCACTAGCCCAAGGTTCGAAAGCAAACATTGTTGACCAGTAGAGCCAGAAGTTAGAATTCAAAAAGTCCTCTGAGAAGACTTCATTGATCTTCTTATCACCCAAATCCTTTTCAGGTGTCATAACCAAATCCAATAGTTCTTGAACTGCCTTTGGTGTTAATGTTAAATCTCCTTCAGTTGGCAATTCTTTTCCTTGCTCTTGGATAACTCTGCCATGTGAGAAACTAGGATCTTCTTTATTCAACCAATAAAATTCATCCAAAACAGATGCATCAGGATTTTCCAATGATGGAATTGATCTAAACAAATCCCAAAGTGTTTCGAAATGAGGTTCCATCTCTCTACCACCACGGATGATATAACCCTTTTGTTCATTCCAAATACCATCCATACTACCACCAGGTAGAGCTAATTCTTCTAGGACATGAATCTTGTCGCCTTTCATTTGACCATCACGTACGAGAAATGACGCAGCTGCCAAACCAGCTAATCCAGAACCAACAATGTATGCTGACTTATCATCAACGCCAACTGGTTTCATTGGTCTAGCAAATGCCTCATAATTTCCGTTACTTCTATACATAAGAACCACCTCTTGAATTATTAGCTTTCTTAGTTGAAATCGTTTACAGCTAGAATATAGTTCTTATATTTCTAAATTTCAATAGATATTCCAAAATAATATTATTTTTTAAATTCTATATTCTCTAAAAAATGAGACAATATAAAAAAAGAGTGGTATTTGAGATAGTCTCAAATATCACTCTCATTTTAGAATTCCTCATAAACAGCAGGATCTTGGTCCTTGTTACGTCCATCTGATTTAGTCAATGAATTAATTTTATCCATATCAGTATTTGATATTTCAAAATCAAAAATACTCAGATTCTCTACTTGTCTAATTGGCGACGATGACTTAGGAATTGGTACGGTTCCCAATTGATGTTCCCATCTCAAAATAATCTGACCAACTGACTTATTATATTTCTTACTTAATTCAATCAAAACTGGATTCTTTAATACAGAACTGGCGCGCCCAAGCGGACTCCAATCCATCGTGATAATTCCATTATCCTTATCAAATTTACGCATATCAGCCTGATTAAAATATGGATGCAATTCAATTTGGTTAATAGTCGGTAAAATACCAGTCTCTTGCTTTAATTTATTTAAATGTTCTGGCAAGAAGTTACATACACCAATTGATTTAACCAGACCAAATTTTTGCGCATCAATCAAAGCTTGCCAAGCTTCGACATACATTCCACGTTTGGGATTAGGCCAATGTAACAAATAAAGGTCAAAATAATCTAAATGTGCTCGATAAAGTGATTCTTGCAAAGCAGCAATCGCATCATCAGAAGCATAGTATCTACCAGGTAATTTAGAGGTCACAACTAATTTATCACGATCAATGCCACTTTCAGAAATAGCACGACCTACAGCACCCTCATTTTCATAATTATAGGCCGTATCTAGCATTCGATACCCATTGTTAATTGCAGAAACTATACTTTGAACACCTTTACGTCCATTTAATTTGTAAGTCCCAAAACCTATTTCAGGTATTACTTGTCCATCATTTAATTTGTACATCAACATTCACTCCTTTATAAGTCAATATTAACGTAACTCTTTTTAATCAATCAAACAATTAATTTATCACATAAAAAAAGGCCCTACATCAAAGATGCAGGACCAGAAACCATTCCATAGAAATCTTTGGAATGTATGAAACAGTTTTGTGCGGATAGGCTATACCCGCATCTATTATAATAGCACACTATTCCTAAACTACAAAGCTAATCATTAGCCATTTGATAAATTTGTTTAACAAATGGCTTAACATCCGCTGCTTTTCTAGAGTAATTCTCTAAAGCTACAACTGCCGTTTTACCATCATCAGAAATATGAACTACTCCCTGGAAACCATATCCCCAACCGTTAGCATAATTATCATCCTTACCATGATACATACCACCGCCATAAGTACTGATACTTCCGGGAACAAACAATTCATCGCGTGACTTCTTCGTCAACATGGAACCATTCATGATATATTCTTCAGCTTTATACAAATCATTGGCACTCATGAAGACTTGTCCAGTACCTAATTCATCGTACTCATAATATCTCTTAGTATAGAAGATATTTTGATAATCCATCTTGATCGACAAAGGATTAGGGTTGTTATATCCAATTGCTTTAACAACGTCTGGAGAATAGTCATAAGCAAAGATAGTATGTTTGAGATTTAGTTTATTAGTATATGTCTCCGTGAATAATTGTTGATAAGTTTTACCAGTTACTTTTTCCAAAATACCACAAAGTAGATTGAAATTAATAGCTTGATAATTCCACTTATCATGTAATAGACTGATATATTTTGTATTCTTAATATCAGCATTGATAATTTCTGAATCTGACATGACTCTGTATGGTCCAACGTCCCCCTTCAGCATTAAGCCTGACGTCATAGCCATCATTTGTCTGAGTGTTATGTTATTACTACCTGGAACTTCGGGATAAAATTGTGACAATTTGTCATTCAAGCTCAATTTGTTTTCTTGAACTAATTTCATAACCATTGCCGCTGTTAAATTCTTCTGAATCGAATCTATTTCATACGATGTTTCATCATTATTATAAAGACTAGTACCGTAATTAGAATATCCTCGACTAGTTTCAAATATCGGCTTACCATTCTTTACAACCAATAAACTGCCGGAAAAGCCTTTTTGATCAAGAATCTTATTGGCCTTTTGAGCAAACTCATCAGTGTAATTTGTATCAACCAAACTATCTACACATGCAGTCGATGGTGCAATACCAAGCAAGGCAGATGAAAGCATTAAAATGGGTAAAAACATTTTTTTCATAATATTCACCTTAAAACCTGTTTGAATACCTTCCTTAATTGTTAAGTATAGATTATTTTTCAAAAAATTAATAACATTTTAGTCAAAATTTTCTGTCTACTTTCACTAGAATCATTGCAATATGGTAGAATATAGCCAATAAGAAATGAAGGAGATTTAAATGAAAACAATAATAATAATTGCCATTATTTTAGTGATAATTGTCGCCTATGCGGGCATGTACAATAGTTTGGTAAAATATCGCAATCGTGCTCGTGAGTTCAGTTCTCAAATCGATGTTCAGCTAAAACGTCGTACTGACTTGATTCCTAACTTAGTCGAAACTGTCAAAGGTTACGCTACACATGAAAAGGAAACACTAGCAAATGTTGTTGCTATGAGAAACAATGTTACTAACGCTGACAGTCTCCAAGATAAGGTTGAGGCCGACAACGCTTTGACTGGTGCTTTAAGACAGGTTTTTGCTTTAGCTGAAAGTTATCCAGATTTGAAAGCTAATCAACAGTTTTCACAATTAATGGAAGAACTTTCAAATACTGAAAATAAAGTATCTTATGCACGTCAAGCTTACAATAGTCAAGTTCAGGCTTATGATACCGCTATTGAAACATTCCCTCGTAATCTTATTGCTGGTATCCATGGATTCAAGGAAATGGACTTTCTTCAAATTCCTGACGCTGAAAAAGCCGCACCTAAGGTTAAATTTTAATCAGGTCTTCCTATGATTTATGAACAAATTGACCGTAATAAACGTAAAACTTACTTTATTTTCTTTTTCTTCTTTTTGTTACTAGCGGCTTTAGGTAGTTTTATCGGTGCTTATTTCTTTGACAATATCTATTCAGGTATCGTTATTGCATTGGTAATCGCTATTGTCTATACACTGATAACTTATTTTCAATCAACTAGTATCGTCATGCAGATGAATGGTGCTAAAAAATTGGAATCGGCCAAGGATGCTCCTGATCTCTGGCATATTGTAGAAGATCTCTCAATGGTTGCTGATATACCTTTACCAGATATTTATATTATTGATGATCCCAGTCCCAATGCTTTTGCTACCGGACGTGATCCCCAACATGCCGCTGTGGCTGTTACCACTGGTCTTTATCAAATGATGAATCGTGAAGAACTCGAAGGCGTTTTGGCTCATGAGATCTCTCATGTTAAAAATTACGATATTCGAGTATCAACAATTTCTGTAGCCTTATCTTCAGCCATCATTTTGATTTGCTCAATTATCGGTAATGCCTATCGTTGGTGGATTCCTATGGATCGTGACGATCGTGATAACAACAATTCTGGAGCTATCCGAGTCGTTCTTTGGCTAGTAGGTTTAGTCTTCGCTATTTTGGGACCATTGATTGCTAGTTTAGTTCAAATGGCTATTTCTAGAAATCGTGAATACTTAGCCGATGTATCCGGTGCTGAATTGACTCGTAATCCTCAAGGATTGATCAATGCTCTGGAGAAATTAAAGGAAAGCACTAAACCAATGCGCCGAGTTGACGACGCAAGTGCATCCTTGTATATCGATGATCCAACAAAAAAGAAACACTTCTCAGGACTTTTCGATACTCATCCACCTTTGGATGATCGTATTGCTGCTTTGAAAAAAACTTTTGAATAGTATAAAAATAGCTCACTCAACTTTTATGGTTAAATGAGCTATTTATTTTAAATAAAATCATGACCAACAAAACCGGTCTTATCATCATCAGTAATAGGACGAATAACCTTACAAGGATTACCAGCGGCGATAACTTTATCAGGAATATCATGTGTTACAACACTACCTGCGCCTATAATCACATCATTTCCAATTATCACTCCTGGCAAAACCGTTACATTAGCAGCCAACCAAGTGCGGTTACCTATCGAAATTGGTTTGGCAATACACCCACCAATTTCACGCTCTTTAGCATCAAACAGATGATTACTAGTATACAAACCAACTTTAGGTCCGAACAATACTTTATTTCCTATCGTTACTTTCGCTCCATCCAGAATGACACAATCATAGTTTGCGTAAAAATCATCACCGACAAAAATATTACGTCCAAATTCACAACGAAAATTAGGATTAACAAATGGTGCCTTACCCGCTTCACCAAATAATTGACGAACTAATTTTTCTTTCTTTGCTTCATTACTTTCGTTATTAATTTTAGTGGTTAATTCCGTTGATTTTGCTCTAGCATCAACCAATAATTGATCCAAATCATCATATGGACGTCCGGTTGACATATATTGAAACTTTTCATCTAAATTCATCTTTCTTTCCCCCATTTTGCACATTAATACTTATTAAGTGAATTTTATCATGAATTAATATAATTTTTCTAATTAGTCAAGGTAATTCCGAATTAATTTTTGTGATTCGGGAAATAATGTTCTAGATTTCTGAAAATATATGATAAAATCATACATGGAGATTTCCAAAATCTTCATAGTAAGGGGAACGATTTTATGTATATGTTATTACTTGTTTTATTAGGTGCCATCGTGTTGTTTACAACATTCATGGTCAAGCCTAAAAAACGCCTGCACCGCAAGCTGGTATCTTTAGGATTACTACTGATTGTGGTTGGTGGTTCAGGCGTTTACGAATCCTACCAAAATAATGGGATTGGAACTGGTGATAATCCGAAGCAAGTTGAAAAGAGCAAAACTTATTCGAGTTCTAGTCTGGCCAATCTGAATTACAATGGTAGCCAAGAAATAGAAGTTAATAACAATACGCCTACTTTTACAAAATCCGAACTAAATGTCTCAAATGGTCCCTGGCAAGAATTCGCCGATTTAGATAACCTAAACCGTGCAATTCAAGCTGATGCACTATTAAGCAAGAGCTTAATGCCTACTCAAAAGCGTGAAGCACTTTATGTTAATCCAACTGGTTGGCACAATAAGCGTATCAAGGGTGGCTGGCTATATAATCGTTCACACCTTATTGGTTATCAATTAACAGGACAGAATAATAATCCTAAGAACTTGATGACCGGTACTCGTTCTCTGAATTCACCAGAAATGCTCAAACACGAAAACGATATTGCCTACTACCTAAAGCAAAATCCTAGCAACTATATCAGATATCGGGTTAAACCGATATATCGTAATGATGAATTGGTTGCACGTGGTGTTCAAATGATGGCTGAATCAATGACTTCATCAGGTCAATCAGATAAAGCAGTATCTTTCAATGTGTATATTTTTAACGTTGAAAAGGGTGTTAAGATTAACTATAGCGATGGTACAAGTGTAGTTAATAATAATTATTAAGGAGATGGTCGTAGTGCAATATAGTACAGGAGATAAAGAAGTTTTCGATCTAATCAAAAAGGAAGAAGAACGACAAAATAGAAATATTGAGTTGATTGCTTCCGAGAACCTTGTTTCTGACAATGTTAGAAAAGCTCAAGGATCAGTTTTAACAAACAAATATGCTGAAGGTTATCCAGGGCATCGTTACTATGGTGGTTGTGAATACATCGATCAAATTGAACAAATTGCTATTGATCGTGCTAAGAAATTATTCAATGCTGAATATGCTAATGTTCAACCACATTCAGGTTCACAAGCTAATGCCGCAGCTTACCAAGCAGTTCTAAAACCTGGTGATTCTGTTTTAGGTATGGATCTTAACGCTGGTGGTCACTTGACACACGGCTCAAAAGTTAACTTCTCTGGTAAAATGTATAACTTCCATTCATATGGTGTTAACGCTGAAGGTTTCATCGATTATGATGACGTTCAAAGAATTGCTGAAGAAGTAAAGCCAAAACTTATCGTTGCTGGTGCTTCTGCATACAGTCGTATCATTGACTTTAACAAATTCCGTGAAATTGCTGACTCCGTTGGTGCTTACCTAATGGTTGATATGGCCCACATCGCTGGACTAGTTGCTGTTGATTTACATCCAAATCCAGTTGGCGTTGCTGATATCGTTACAACAACTACTCACAAAACTCTTAGAGGTCCTCGTGGTGGTATGATCCTTGCCAAAGCTGAATTAGGCAAAAAGATCAACTCTGCTATTTTCCCAGGAACTCAAGGTGGTCCACTAGAACATGTTATTGCTGGTAAGGCCGTTGCTTTCGGTGAAGATCTTCAACCTCAATTCAAGGATTATATGGAACAAGTTGTGAAAAATGCTGCAGCTATGGCCAAAGTTATCAATGATGCTGACAACCTATCAGTTTTAACTGGTGGTACAGACAATCACTTGCTAAACGTGGTTCTAACTGAAACAGATATGAATGGTATGGAAGTTCAAAACCTTCTTGATACAATTCACATCACAACTAACAAGGAAGCTATTCCTAATGATCCATTACCTCCTAAGTACACATCTGGACTACGTCTAGGTACTCCTGCTATCACATCAAGAGGCTTTAACGAAGAAGATTGTGAAGAAGTAGCACGTATTATTGTTGACGCTATTAAGTATCACAATGATCCTGAAGAATTAAAGAAATTAGATGCTCGTACAAAAGCACTAACAGACAAGCATCCTATCAAATAGTAATTACTAAAACAGAGCTGAGGCTCTGTTTTTTTTGTTGACATTTTAATTTGTAATAGTTATTATAGGTTTAAACATTTAAACCTATAAAATTAAGGAGATCAATATGGCTGAAGAAACAATGAACCTTTTTCGAAAAGGTATGCCCATCTTTGGTATCTTTCAAGATGAGAATCGTCAGAAAATAATTTTGCTACTATGTAAAAATAAAGAATTAACTGTCAATCAAATTACTGAACAAATTAACTTATCACGTCCGGCCGTCTCCCACCACCTCAAATTAATGCTAGATGCTGGTGTTATCGCTGTAAACAAAGTCGGTAAAGAACGTCTATATCGTGTTTCACTAGATGACACAGTTCAACTGCTCAAAGATTTAACTGTTTCACTTGAGAATAGTATTTCATCTAAATAGGATGAAATTTATTTTTTGCTCAATAGGTTCAAATGTTTAAACTTATTATTAGGAGAATATTATGACAACTATCTTTACACCCTTAACTTTAAAAAATGGTACTACAATTAAAAACAGATTTGCTAAGGCCGCTTTAAGCGAAACCTTAGGTGACAAAAACTATCAACCAACGAAAGAACTCATCTCCCTTTATCAAAAGTGGGCTCTAGGCGGTACTGGTCTTCTTATTACTGGAAATGTTATGGTCGACCGCAATGCCCGTGGTGAATATGGCAATATTGTTGTTGATCGTCAGCAGGATTTGAATTTATTAAAGAAGTGGGCTCTAGCCGGAACCACGAATGATACCAAAATTTTCATGCAATTAAATCATCCCGGTAAACAGTCCCCTAAAACCATCAGTAAACAACCAGTTGCTCCTAGTGCCGTTCCCATGACTGGTTCTAACGGATTTGCCTTCAATACGCCTAGAGCTTTAAGTATTGCAGAAATTAAACAAATCATTAACAAGTTCACCGAAGCCGCAGCTATGGCACAACAAGCTGGTTTTTCAGGAGTCGAAATCCATGCAGCTCACGGATACCTTTTGAACCAATTCCTTTCACCACACGATAATCAACGAAATGATGAATACGGTGGCACATTGAAAAATAGAATGCGTATCTTAACCGAAATTTACACTGGTATTCGCGAAAAAGTTGGCCATGATTTCCCAATTGCTTTAAAAATCAATTCATCCGATTTCCGTTCAGATGGATTCTCTGAAGAAGATTCACTTCAAGTAATTCAAAAAATGGACCAATTAGGTATCGATTTGATTGAAATTTCTGGTGGTAATTACGAAAATCCTAAAATGCAAGGAATCGGTAAAGGTGCTTTCTTCATTGACTACGCTCAAAAAGTAAAACAGATTATTTCAACTCCAATAGTTGTTACAGGTGGTTTCAACACGGCCATCGGTATGGAGAATGCTATTCAAAATAACGAAACTGACTTTATCGGATTAGCCCGCCCTCTAGTCATGGTGCCTGACTTGCCTAACCAATTAAAATGGGGTAACTTTACTTCTGTAAAACTACATCATTTAACTACTGGTTCAAAAAAATTGGATAAAAAAGTGGGTTCATTGATTGGTTTAAGTTTCTATCAACAACAAATGTTGCGCATTGCTGAAGGTAAAGCAATTCAACATACAACCAATGCTTGGGGAGCTTTGCTGTTCTCCCTCAAACATCAAGGATTATCCGCTTTAATGCCACAACGAGATAAGGAGTAACTCATGAAAAAGATTCTAGTTGTTTTAACAAATACAATTGAATATAAAGGCACTGACCAAGCTACCGGACTCTGGTTAGGTGAAGCCACCGAATTCGTTGATGAAGTGACTAAAGCTGGATTTGAAGTCGACTACGTTAGTCCCAAAGGCGGTTTCGTTCCTCTTGATCCTCGCAGTTTCAAATATACCGACAAATCTACCATGGCAATTTACAGTAGTTCTGATTTTCAACAACGAGCCTTAACTAATTCATTGAAACCAACACAAATTCAACCCGAAGATTATCAGGCCATTTATTATACTGGCGGACACGGAGTTATGTGGGACTTCCCTACCAATCCCGAATTGCAAAGTATTACTAAGAAAATTTATCAACAAGGCGGCTTCGTAACCTCCGTCTGTCATGGCATTGCCGGTTTACTCAACGTTAAAGATGATGACGGCAATTACTTGATTGCTGGTAAAAAAATCACTGGCTTTACGACTGCTGAAGAAATTTTAGCTGGTAAAAGAAAAGTTGTGCCCTTCCTCAATGAAGAAGTTGCTAAAATGCACGGTGCCAATTTTCAAAAGAAACGTGCCTACAAAGAATTTGCTATTCAAGATGGTCAACTTATCACCGGACAAAATCCATTCTCCGCTAGAGCCGTTGCTAGAATATTAATTGAGAATAATTAAAAACAGGTCTCATCAAAATTAATTGGTGAAACCTGTTTTAGCGTATTAATAAATAAACTCATCTTTTTTTTCTTTTAATTGCGTTTCTTTTTTACGCTTCATCAAGTATCCTTCCTCATTTTCTAAATATCTCTTATGTTCTATATAATCTAATCCCTTGATGCTATCTTTTAAATCACGTATAAAACTAATTTTATCATCAATCAAGGGTACCTCACTACCATACGAACTACTAAAATCTGGGAATAGCCTTAATTTCTTGAATAAACCAACATTATTGGATAATTTAATAAAATACAATAACAACCTAATCTTCTCATTTGGAAAACAATAGTAGATAGTTTGAAAAATATTATTCATTGAACTTATATCATCAAAATTATTTTCAATATAGTCTTCTACCCAATTAATTTTTTTATTATTAATAATAACATCATCCGAATTCAAAAATATCTTTTTACTTACCTCCTCTAGTGCCATATAGTTTCTAGTAATATTGAAAAAGCAGTCGTAAACAGGCCTGTAAAAGGAATCTATATATTCTTTATAATTCGGTAATAACCAGATCTTCTTGAATAACTCTATGAACAAATCGTTCTTAATTATTTTCTTATTATTCATCAGATATCGATTCCAATAATCTACATCATTAGTAATTAATTTAAATAATAATATACCCATGTAATCAAAGTCTGGCTTGTCATCTAATATATATAACTCTTTTAACAATCTCTGATTATTCTCGAATAACGATAATAATTTAGAAATTTCTTGTTCACTATCAATATTCCTAAACATTGAATCTACCATTAATACATTATTATCAGAATTTAAAATCAAATTTGATAATTCTTCAAGAAAACCTGTATCCTCTTTTATATTCTTTTCCAATTCATTGATTCTAGGTATTAATGGCTGCTTTTCTTTAGCCTGTGATCTAATATAATCTAACAAAATATCTTTATTAAAAGAAACTGGACTTCTTTCAAAGAAATCACAAAACCATACATTTTTATCCTCTAAATTATTATTTTCTATAAGTTTTAATCCTAAGTAGATATCAGAGTGATTAATGATTCCATCTATCACTTCAACACGTACATTGGATTCATATGGTATGTCATTTTCAAAATATTTTTGTACAACCTTGAGATAGAAATCATTATTCTCCATCTTTATTATTCTAAATACCCATGATAAAGCAGATCCTATTTCATATCCGGATACACTATTATTCTTAAATTTCTCAATTTTTTTCATAATAGAAAATAAGTGACCAAATTTTTCTAAATTATAGTTTTTAATCACAGATTCTATTAATCTATATTTATTTGCTTGTTTTCTCTCATAGTCTTTTCCAATACATTTTTGAGAAAAAGCCTCATAAATTTTAAAATCTAAATTACTTTTATAAGCATCCATTACACCGTTATATTCTATTTTTCTTTTTTTGGCTTTTGTTACTAATTTATACATAACAATTGCCTGTTCCAAATTAGGATTATTCCACTTTACAAAAAAATCATCACTAAGGCATTTTAAATCCCATTCAAATATAGGAACGAAGTCACTATTTTCTTTATTCACCGCTGTCCCGAAATTAGTCATCATTATATGATATATTTTGTTCTTTAATGATTCATTCTCCTTAAAAATCGTACACAACGTCGACCAAATAAATGCTCTCAGTTTCTTACTACCTTCACTATACGTAATATATATCGTGTAGATGTCCACTGATCTAATATTATATGAAGATTCTATATTTTGAAATTCAACAAATAAGAATTCTTTTACAATCATTAAATAAAAATAAATTCCATTCTTTTTATTAGCTTCGTTCTCAACCACTAAATATTTCCATAACCATTTTATTAACTCATTTTCTCTCAAATAATCGTCCTTATAGGAATGCGTATCAAATTTCATTTCATAAGTAAAAGCTAAATAAACATCTAATGCCAGGTTTTGCTTTTCGTTAAAAATTTTACAGAGCAGTTCTACTGCCTCTTCATAATAAGGTGTATCTTTAAAATTTCCCAATAAGCTAATATATTCATTGTTTATTGTTTGATTTTTATCTTTTTCTGAAAAATCTAATTTTGATACATCAACTTCTTTAGACTCTAACTTTTTTATTCGTTCATTTATAATTTCAAGTGTTTTTCCCGGGTTTAATTGATAGAAGTCTTTCATATATATTTCCTGAGTACTCTCATCTGATTCAATCCATGCTTCATTAACCTGATCTTTAATATAATTTCGTACTTCTTGATTTGAAAAAATGGAGAATAGTGTATTAAGTGCATAATTAATTCTTGTCATATACTTAGGAAATCCATATTTTAATATCTTTTTTATACCTATTCTTTTTTTATCTATCAATATATAACGTAATAAATAATCTCCAAAACTTTGATCATTTATTTTTACCAGCTGATTCAAATATATATCTACAATTTCTTTTTGACTTAACGATTTACAAATATCATTGAATTCTGTAATACTTATTTGAAATTCATTTAATATTCTTTTAGCAAAATCATCTTTTGATATACTAATATTGGGAAGTAAGGCTATCACAAATAATGTAATTAAGTCTTTATCCTTCAACTTTTGAGCTTCAATAATATAACTATAATATGATTTTAAAATATCATCCGGAATTTTATGCTGCTCTACTACACTTAGACCGGCCATCAGTGCTGCTCTAACATTTCCCTTTGCCAAAGAACATATATCATCAAGAACTTCACTATCTTTTATACTTAGATTTGTTTGAATTATATTTCTAATTTCTTTTTCCTTGAATCTATTCAATATAATTTCATGATTCTTCAAATCAAAAAATTTTCCAATCTCTTTGACAAGTGAATTTTTAGCATAATCTCTTACTGTCATTAGTAATTTTATACTTGTATTTTCAATTGGATTTTGAACTCGATCCAATATGAAATCCAAACTAGTTGTCATATTGGCATCATCTATAAAAAGCAAATATTTTCCAGAGGTCGTAGTATAGAAACGTATATCATCAAATAGTTCTTGACCATTATTTGTTATACATAAAACATTATATCCATCCCTTTCAAACTTTTTACAAACTTCTATTGCTAATCTGGTTTTGCCAACTCCTGCATTGCCACTAATTAGTGTAACTGCCGACTGATTTATTGACTCTTCCACATTAGATAACTCTTCCGTTCTATACTTTAATTCAAATTTTAAGGGAGTGTTAATTTTATTCCGATTATATCTTTCTATAAAGTCTCCAATATTAAAAATTTGCTCTGTATCTGGACTAATATTTAAATATTCATTTGCAATTGACACATATTTGTATCTTAGATCATGTGATACAGTATCTATACCTATAAGTTCAATTTTCACACTTGGAATTAATTCCTTTAAATTTGAGATTTGCTCAATTCTTAAATTTGTAGATGTATATGCACATATAATCTTTTTTATCTTTGACTCAGGTATGTCTAATTTGTTTTTATTGAAGCACGACAAAATATCGTCTTTAATTTTATCAAAGGGACGTTCCTTTACTGATCCATACATGATTAAAATATAAGTCCCATCATCACATAAACTGTACGTATCTGGTATACCTTTAGTAACTTTATTAGAACCTGTACGAGAACCTAGAGTCTGTATATTTTTAAGATTGAGCTTTTTATAAAAGTAAGCATCCATCATTTTTTGATACTCACCACCACTTAATCCTAAGATGGCTCTTTGAATTTCATTTACTCTACTCACAGAATTACACCTAATATTCTTTATTATTCTTATTGGATAATCATTATACAATGATTATTGCATCCTTACAAAATAGGTCTCACCAATAAATTGGTGAGACCTATTTTACATATCAAGGAATAATATTTTTTATCTTTTTTATGCTTCAAATATCACTCTCTTATCATCAAAATTCAAGACATGTCTAGTTATATTGGCACAACCACCTAATAATGTTGCCCTATTCACATCTTCTATCAAAGAAATTCCACTTGATGGCCAAAACATACTTTTCTTTAATTGAGAATTTGGTCTGTCCAATAATTCAGGAATAACATGCAGTAGACGTGAATTATAAACTATTTTTTGCGGATCAAAGGATAACATAATATTCTGGGTAAGCATCGTTAAGTAGTAATTAAACTCATTCAAAATATCGGTCGTTTCAGCATCTTTTTTACAATATAAATCTGCAATATCTTCAAAACTTAGACTTTCATTATCCTTTAAAAGCCTAAGTTTTTTCAATACATTCATCTCTGAACAATAATCTTCAAAGGTTTTTACATGACCGTCATTATTTGATACAACTATATGCCCCACTTCACCTGCTTCACCACAAGATCCCGTATACAGTTTATTATTTAATATAATTCCGGCACCAACTCCACGATGAATACTGATACAAACCATATTCACATCATCATAATGATCAATAAAATCACGTTCAAAAACAACAGATAAATTGGCTTCGTTTTCGATGATAATTGGTACTGAAAAACGCTTTTTTAGTTCACCATATATATCTACTGATTCCAAATTCAATTGTGGTGAATAAATAATTTTTTTATCATTTATCACACCATGAAAAGCCAATGATATTCCCAATAATCCATTCACAGTATTAATACGTATTTTCTTAATTTTATTACAAAGCATATCTATTCTTTCGAGAATAGTATTATTCCCTGTATCCATATGAACTACTGAAAGTACCTCACCATTAATCTTATTTATCATAAAATCCATATAATCGTAAGCAAAGTCAATTGAAATGGTATATCCGTAATTTGGGTTCAACATTAACATTGTTGGTTTCCTACCACCATTATGGGTACTACTTCCCCTACCAGTTTCAACGATGAGTTGCCTTTTTATTAAGGTTTCCACGATTTCCGAAATAGTTACTTTATTGATTCCAACTTTTTTAGATACATCACTTCTCGAAATATGTCTTTCATTTAAAATTGTTTGTAGGACCTTCTCTGTATTTAATGCTCTAACATTTACTGTTGACATGAAATTACCACTCTTATTCTAATGACACATTTTGTTTAAGATCTCCGACAGAAATCATTACGCTTTCAGGAATAGTATATTCATTACTTGCATTGATATAACTTAATTCATTCAACTTCTCTTTAAATTTGACTGTCATTGAAGAATTTGCATCTAAATATACCTTCTCAAAATCAACCATTCGTTTAATTGCTCCAAAAACTCCTATTGTTTTTGCACTCGAGAATAGTAAAACAGACTCTTTAACACTGAATTTACTATCATTTGACAACTTTATCGAGACTGAAATGTAATCATCTATTCTTGATACATTCAAATCTTTATATGACAAATTACCATAGTGTTTACCAAAACCAAATGGATAAGCGGGGGCACCACTTTCATCATAATAATTATCATTTTTTGCTATGGCCCTTTGATAATAATAGACTGGTAGCTGTTCACTATTTACAGGATAACTAACACTTAACTTACCATTAGGATTATAAGTTCCATCAATAATATCCGCTATAGCTTTGCTACCCATCTGACCAGGATACCAAGATACAAGTAAAGCATCTGTCTTTCCTATTAATCTAGAAATATCATATGGTCTTCCCTGAACGAGGATTGTTATAACAGGTTTATTAAGTCTAGAAATTTCACTTATCAATTTTTCCTGTGCTCCCCCTAAGATCAAGGAAGCAACATCAACATTTTCGCCACTATCCATATTGATTCCTTTAGATGAAACCGCACCATTTGCTAAGAATTTCATATCGAAGTTTCTAGTACTTGATCCCCCTAAGGTAAGAATAATAACGTCACTTTTAGAAGCCAATTGAACTGCTTCAGATATCATATCTAATGATTCTGCTGTATCCCTTATATCGCAACCTTTGGCAAATGAAACATTTAGAAATTTTTCCTTTAATGAATTATAAATTGTATTTTTCTTTGCTTTTTCTGTTTGAGGGGCAGTATAGTCCCCCAACATGTTATATAGACTATTTCCATTAGGACCAATAACAGCAATCTTTTTGTTTTTATTTAATGGTAATATATTTCCTTTGTTTTTCAATAATGTGATGCTTTCATGTGCCACTTCTAAATTAACTGCTTCCGAATGTTTAACTGTTTCACTATATTCTTGTTCACTCGATTCTACGTATGGATGGTCGAACAAACCTAACAAGAATTTAATACTTAATACTTTTTCAACCGCCCTATCCAAATAACTCATTACATCTGGATGTTTATCTAGAGTCTTTTCGATACTCATGAATGTATCATCCCAAAGACTTAAATCTATCCCTGCTTTTAATGCAGCATATGCGGCCTCTTCTTTGGTTCCATAAATATCAACCAGTCTATCCAGAGCAGTCCCATCGGACATAATCATCCCTTTAAAACCATTTTGCTTTCTTAAAAATTCTGTCAATAAGTTCTCATTGGAATGACATGGTATACCGTCAATATCATTATATGCAGCCATAATTCCAACAGCATTCCGAGTAGAATATGCTAATTTGTCATAAACCTGATGAAACTCTCTATTTCCAATATTTACAGAGCCTGAATTATGTCCACCTAACGTCTCACCTTGGGCAATGAAGTGTTTCAAAATAACACCAACCGTACGCTCATCAGGTACTTTATTATTTAAATAATCTTCATCATCCTTTATTAAGGATCCTTGAAATCCCTTAACTATAGATTCAGAAAATCGGGCGCTCAATAATGGATCTTCACCAAAGCACTCTTCCGTTCTTCCCCATCTAGGATCCTTTGCTAGATCCAATGTAGAAACTAGTGCTAAATTTATACCTTTAATTTTTAATTCATTTGCTTCAGCTTGAGCCATTTCTCGCATTAAATCGGTATTAAAACTATTTCCCTTACCAAGGTTAGTTGGATAAGAAATACTACCTAAACCTTGATGTCCATGCGGACACTCTTCTGAAAATAAAGTTGGAATACCCAATCTAGAATGATCAATCACATACTTTTGAATTTTATTGATTACTAAATAACTGTCTTGTGCTTCAATGCCTGTTTCATAATCAACCTTTGACCAAGGGTCGGCTCTTAGAACTCCATATAAAGATCCTAATCCTTTACCCCATTCGACATGTTCCTTCAGATAATCAGTTAATTCAAAGCCATTACTATCAGATTTTTTATAACATTTCCATCCATAAAGGTGCTGATTTATTTGTCCAATTTTTTCCTTTACTGTCATTCTTTTCATTAAATCAGAGACTCTTTTACGAATCGTTAAATCAGAATTTAAATAATCCTCCATTGATATCTCCTTGTTAACTAAGCCATATTTGTACTTGTACTGCTATCTTCGGTATCTTCAACTGATTCTTTTTCTTCTTTTGTACTAGAAACAATTTTTTCTTTATTCCCTGCAAGTACGAATGGAATGTAGATAAATGTATCCATTACAAATAATGCTACAGTTAAAATCGTAGCCGGAATATTACCTGCTGTTGATACCCATGTTTGAATAATAGGTGGAGTAATCCACGGTGCCATGGCAACCATTTTTCCGGCAAAACCAATACTTGTTAAGAAATAGGCAATAATCAAATTAAGTGATGGAACTATTGCTGCTGGAATCATGAATATAGGATTCATAACTACAGGTAAACCAAACATAATAGGTTCAGCTATATTGAACATACTTGGAGCAACAGCTAACTTTGCAATACTTCTATAATCACTACGTTTAGAAATAATAAAAATGGCAATAATCAATGGTAGCATACATCCACCACCACCGAGTAAACCATAACTACTTAGGAATGGAGCATTTACAATATTAGGAATGGCCTTGTGTGCTGCAAAAGCCTGCATATTCTCTTGAATAGATTGTAATTGTGGAGCGGTAGTTATTGGAGATAAAATACTTGATCCATGCAAACCAAATACCCATAATGTATCAGAAATAAATTGAATAACAATCATACCTGGAGCTGACAATACCAATCCCCTTAATGGTGTTTGAATTATAATATTTACCCAATCTGGAATACTTTTACCACTCATTGAAGTAATAGCAAATACTGGAATTGCAACAATGATAATAACTAACATCTCTGGAATCAGAGAATTAAAAGTTGATGCAACTGCCGGTGGAACGCCATCTGGCATTTTAATCTTTAATTTATCGAATTTGGATAATCTTACAAACAATTCTGTACCCAGAATTCCTGAAATCATTGCTAAAAATAATCCTGATGATGATGTCATTGATTGTAGATAAACACCAGTTGCCTTAGCAACTTTACCACTTAATAGTGGTACATCACTTGTAACAGGCATCATGATGAACATAAGAGCAACACTTAATCCACCCGCATGAATAGGACTAAACGCACCCTCTTTAATACTGGTATTCTTTAAATACCATTCACTTAAATTGGCACCGATATTGTATGCCACTAAAATTGCTAAAATACCTAATGTACCGTTATTTACTAAAACAGCTAAATCAGCAAATCTACTTAGATCTACTACTTTATTAACAGCTGCATTCGAAAACAAAAGTGCATTTAATAGAATAAAAAGTGAAGCCGCCATAATTAATGGCATTGTGACGATAAAACTATCACGAATTGATGTTAAATGCCTCTGATTATTTAATTTTGCTGCTACTGGTAGCAATTTATCAGAAAGCTTATCAACAAACTTCATAATGTTTCCCCCTTGTTTTAATTAGTTAGTTATCCTAACTAACAAAATAGTAAAGCGCTTACATAAAAATGTAAATACCTTTTTATGCATTTAATCAAAACCAAAAGGAACTTTATGTTAGTTATAACGATACACTATTACCTTGAATTGCATGTAAACATCTATCTAATTCATACGAATAAATTTTATAATCGTTTTAAACCATCCATCATATATTGATATATACCAATTATTAATTTTATTTTTTTATTCATTTTATGAATATACAAAAAGTCCAGAAGCAAACGCTTCTGGACTTTTCGTTTAGCTACGGATAAAGGGGTTTATCACGTACTCATAAATAAATATGGGAAAAATATTCGAAATCATCTGATTCCACTTAACAGTATATGACTTGCCAGTGTCACTATATGTCAAAATCCCACCTTATACGAAAATAATTGTATAAAGTGGAATTTTTCTAACATTTAATTTCTATTGAGAAAACTATTTAACGTCCTTTGCTGCAAGCCATTCATTAGTGGCAACTCGATACATTGTTTGACCATTAATTTGAGCTGTTCTGTCAGTTCTCCATGCAGTATCAGCACCTAGCACGCGGTTAGTAATTTTTTCACCCTTGCTGTTGTACAAAATTGCTTGTTTATTAGTCGTAATGACTGAATCCACTAACTTAATTTCCAAGCCGTTGTCTACTTTAACCCATTCGTTTGTAGCAACACGTAGATAAGTTACACCTTTAACGACTTTTTTCTGGTCAACTTTCCATGCAGTGTTCTTGCCTAGGCTAACATTGGTAATTAGCTCACCATTATCGTTATACAATTCTGTACCTGTTGTTGGTGTGTATACTGAACTATATGATGCAGCTGGTGTTGTTGTCTCATCGTTATTCTTATTTTCATCAGCAGTTGTTGAAGTATTTGTATTAGTATTCGTTGTATTTCCTGTATTTGTGTTTGATCCTGTATTTGTTGTATTTCCTGTGTTTGTGTTTGACCCTGTATTTGTTGAGTCAGTATCTGGTGGTAATACAACAACATCCTTAGAAGCTACCTGCTTAGAATTATCTCCCAAGTATTGATCCCACGTACCATTTCCTAGAATTGGATTTTCAACATAATGAACTCCAAAGTGGAAAGTTACACCTTTACCGCCTTTTTCTTCTAAGAATTGATCAATTTCATTGGGAGTCAAATTTCTCTTAATTGTTCCATCATTTGCGGTAGCTGTCGCAAAAACAGCATAATTATTTGCCTTATTATCATCATGCCTAAAGTAAAGGTCACTTCTATCTTTATTATCATTAAAATGCATGAAAAATTCATCTGTATTATGATTGTCTGGACTAAAAACTCCAAAAATATTAGTTTGAGGTGTCAAATCACTGGCATCAAGGTAAAACCATCCATCTGAACCAACTAGATATACCAACCCGTAATCATCGTTAGTAATCAAAGGCATGTCTTTAGTAACTTTAAAACTACTTTTCATCTGACTTTCCCATTTTTGGGCATCGGCTTTTTGAGCCGACGTTATATCTGTCGAATTAGAAAATCTTTCTTGCCCTGAATTGTCCGAGAGTATAGATGACATTTGATAAGCTTCATTACTTTCAGTCGTAGATGAAATTGGACTACCGTTTTTCGTATAAGTTGGAATACCATTTGGAAGGATAATTCCGGTAACAGCATTAGTCTTGGGATTCCTTTGCAATTTAGGTACTATGTATTCTTGATCCACTGAATATCCTTCAAATACAGGCATTCTTAATTCTTCATTATTGTCAAAGCCCTTCCCATTAACATAAACACTGTTATAGGAAATGTTTATTTGTTTACCATCTTTAATGGCTGGAAAAGTACCGGTTATACGACATTCACCTTTTATTCCAGTCCAATTATCTTCTACACTAGTTTTGTATACTTTACTAGTATTAGTAGTACTTGTCTTAGTATCTTCATTCACTGTATCTGCTTTAGCAGTAATTTCTGTTGTAGAACTGAAAACTGGTGCAGCAATTGGTGCGATGGCCAACAATGATGCAGCAGTAATCCCCATATATTTAACTCTTCTATTCAAAATTCCATTCCTCCATAACATTTCGTTTACTACGAAAGATTATCACAGAGGTGTGTCACAATATGACAATACAAGCGCTCCACTAAAATTTTTTTGAAATTTTATTTAATATTTTTTAAAGTCTTAGCTAGATGACCTAAATTATCTGATAAGGCTTTTTTTTCGTCTTCAGACCAACTCTCCAAAGCAGAATCAATCATCTTAACTCTGGTTTGATCCAGAATCTTTTTCAATTCTTCTCCTGACTCGGACAAGACAATTGAACGAACCCGTGCATCTTGTTCTCCGTCCTTTGTTGTAACCAACTGTTTTTGTTCCAACTTGTCGATCTGGCGACTGACACTAGAATGACTTTTACCCAAGATATTGGCTAAATCAGAGACGTTTGTCGGTTGCATGCGACCAATAGTCACAAATAGTTGAAATGACACTGCTTCTAAATCGACTCCAGCTTGTTTGATAAAAGCTTGATCACGGTCAGTTCGATTAAAAAATGAAACAATGGTCACTAATGATTCGATCAATTGATTGTCCATTATTTCATCACCACTACTGCTCGTGGATTCAATGGTGCTTGCCAAGCCTTTTCAATATCTGCCAAATCAAATTCATTTACTGGAATTTCTATCTTTTCTTGAGCTGCCCATTCGAACACGCCCTTAATTGCTGATAATAATTCAGACATCGTAGCACTTTTAACACCACTGCCCAAAATTTCAATAGCGGATGAACGCAAGACGGCTGATGGTAAAGCAATTTCGTTTTGACCAGCTGATGCTCCGATACTGACGAATTTGGTTACATGGTGACCACCGAACTTGGCTACTGCGGTCATAATGGCAAGTGCACTGTCGCCCCAAAGATAATCCAAGACAACGTCAACACCATCTTTAAATACCTCTGCCAAATCATTCGTTAATTGATTAGCACCATCGGATTTGTCCATATCAAAGGCAACTGCTTTATCAGCTTCTAGTTTAGCTAACTTTGTTGCATTTCTTCCAGTGACAATTACTTTCTTAGCTCCTAAATGATAGGCAATTTTGACAGCTAAACTTCCGGCAGTTCCTGTGGCACCATTAATCAAAACCGTTTGACCAGCTTGAAAATGTGCTCGACTAACCAAGGCAGCCCAAGATGACATCCCTGGATTAGCAATAGCGGCGGCTGTAACATCATCAATACCATCTGGTAATGACACCATGAGTTGCTTATTGATCAATGTTTGTTCAGCTAAGGACCCGAAGGGTGCATTAGTAGCTAAGAAATAAACTCTTTTTCCATCAACCTCACCTACTCCATCTGTCCCGGCCACGTTTGGATAAATATGATCGGCTGAATAATGATTTCCTAGAGCTCTCATTTTAGTTAAATTGCTTAAAGCTGACGCCTTAACATTTACAAGTACATTTTTCTCTTTAGCTTTTGGTTCTTCAAAAGTTGAATAAATTGGTGTAGTTCCCTTTTCTGTAACGATTGCTGCTTTCATAAATTAATTACCTCTTTTTTTAAATTTTATATTTTAATACATTATGTGTGTTTTGCACTTAATTAGATTAGCATCGATAGGTGCATAATGCAACTATTTTTTCATAAAAAAATAGACCTTATCAAAATTGATAAGATCTATTACTTTTTAATCAGTTGCGTCAGCTGTATTAGTAACTTTATTTTTAGATTTATGTTCATATCTATAATAAAGTGTGAATCCAACTAGACCGAAGACTACTGGTCCAATAATTGTCCAAAGAGCATCTGTATATGCGCCTTCCATAATTGGTTGGAGCAATGTAAAGATAATGGCGAAAGCCAAAACTAAGAAGACAACTATTGTAACAGTCCACATAGCTTTTTTATTCTTATAGAATAAATATGGTTTTTCAATATCTTTATTCATATTAAAGAATGGATATGCACCAACTAAGAACAAATATGGAACAGTCGTAGAAACATTAGCCATCAATGTCAAAACATTGTAAAGTGCTTTGGCATTCTTACCACCCATATCAACAATTAAAATAAGGACGATAACTACGGCAGCTTGAATCCACATTGCATAAGCAGGCATACCATGTTTATTCAACTTAGTAACCTTTGCAGGCCACAAATCTTTTGGTGTACCCAAGATGAATGACTTCAATGGTGAATAAATCAAAACAAAGAAAGCACCCATGTAAAGAACAAACATATCAAAACCAGTAAATCTAGCTAACCATTCACCTAAGGCAATGGCAGCGGCACTACCTAAACCAATATGGCTACCAAATTGATAACCAAGATTACTCATCATAACGTAAGTAATATTACCTAAGTTAACATTACCTTTGGCAATAACAGCGTTCCAATTAGCACTCATTGACCAACAGAAAATAGTTAATGAATAAACTAAAGCCATAATAACAGCCGCAATTAAAACACCACGTGGAAAATCTTTCTTAGGATTCTTCATACTATCAGTAACACCACCAACAGATTCCATACCACCGTATGCAAAGATTGCATAAACGATAAAGGAAACCATCCCTAGTGGTGAAGCAAATGCAGGATTAGCAGAATGGATAAATGTGTCTAAACCATTGATAGGTTCAGCCGTGTGGAATCCTGACATAAACAAAACTGCCAAACTTAAAACAAAGAAAATAACTTGTAAGGCAATTGTCATAATTCCACCAAAATTAGAAATCTTGGAAATTTTATCAATACCTTGTGAAGCTGTGTATGTAACAAATATGATCCAAAGAACAGCTAAGATACCAATAACTTGTGTGGCACTTAATCCAAATAATCCCCATGTTTGTGTGGCATCATGTCCTGCAAACATTGTTGAAAGTGGAATCCAAACTTTTGAAGAAGTCGACACTAGCCAAACTTCCCATGAAGCTAACCACATAAAAGTACCGATGAAAGCCCATTTTGCACCAACGGCTCCCTCGATCCAGGAATAAATTCCACCCTTTGCTTCATTAAAGGCAGCACCATATTCAGCTACCATGAATCCTACAGGTAAGAAGAATAGAAGTGCAGCGAAAATGTACCAAATAATACTTGCCAATCCCATTTGCTCGTAAGCAACAGTAGTATTAGCGAATCCAAAGATTGCCGTGAAAATCATCATTATTAATCCAAATAATGTGATTGTTTTTTTCGGCGAATTGCCATCATTCATTTTATAAAACCCCTCATTTAATTTTCAATGTACAAATTTTTACAAATTCATATCTGTCTTGAAGTTAAGAGGTGAAAAATCAGTCGAGTCCGTAATTAATTGAGCGATTAGCTCTTTATAACCATCAATTGAAAGTTTTGCCATTTCAAATGAAGCTTTTGTTAAATAATTAGGTAATTCCTCATCATCTTTGCTTGAAGCTTGCTCATCAAAATCATGCAACTTTTTACGTAACGTGATATTGATAGCCTCTTGCTTGTCTTGGAACATTTTTCCAAGTTCTTTATAATGACTGTCTAGTAAAACTCCAGCCAATTTGTAGGTCCAATAAGCTGACTTACTGTCGTATGGTAGTTCTCCAAGTTTGTACTCTTCAGGGGTATCTGTCATTCCCATATAGAAAGGAACATAGATACTTTGTGAAGCTACACCCATGGCTAACCAGTGCACACAAGCAATTTCAGGAGCCATATTAGGTCTTACTTGTAAGACATGTGACTCTTGTGTTTTAGCCAAACTAATTGGACGGAAACGTTTGTTATCCTTTGACTCATTCAATGGATCATAAGGCGTCTTTTGGAAATGTGAAGCCAAGTAATCTTGAGCATCATCGACACTCAATAAACGATTAGCCTTTTTGATAAAAGACAAGTTTTCACTTTCAGGACTTTCATCCGTCTTACCAGAAAACTCTTGTTGGCCCCACCAAACCCGTGGCGTACTATAAATCTCATCGGATAAAGTATGCGTTCCAAAAATTTCTCTAAAATTGAACGTATCTGGTTTAGCATTCAAGTGATTGTCAGAAACAAATTTTTGAATATCTTTGTGATACAAGAAATTCTTTTCATCGTCAAAGTCAATCTCTTGAATTGCTAATTGATTGGCTACCACAGCGTAGCTATCGTCGGGAATGCGCTGTGCTACCCAATAGTGACCTGATCCACTTTCGAAATACCAAACCTCATCTTTATCAGAGAAAAGGACTCCGTTAGTTTCACAAGTTCCGTATTTTTCAATAATTTCACCTAAACGCAAGACGCCTTCTTTAGCTGTCTTGATGTAAGGCAAAACTACTGTAATCATAGCTTCCTCACCAATACCATTTATCTCAAGAGGATCTGCACCTAAAACACGTTGATTAGAATAAGCACTTTCGGTAGCACTCATTCCAACTCCGTATTCATTAAAGCCATCCTCTTCGAATAGTCCCTCTTTTGAGGTCCATTCAGGAGTAGCGGAATATTTACTGCGAATCTTAGGTAAGTCCATTTGAAAATCATTGGCTTGAGAAACAAATTTTTGTTGCTCAGTAAATTCTTTATGTTCATGAATCACAAAATGCTTAGGCCAAGACGCTTTTGCATCCTCGTTTCTACCAATAATAGTAGAACCATCAACAGTTGCACCCTTACCAATCAAAATGCTAGTACATGCAGATAAAGAACTCTTGTTATACTCTAATGCCATCAAATCACCTTACTTAAATTTTACTGCGGTACCATATGCTGCAACTGTTTCCATGTCAGCACTAATTGAATCGGAATCAAAACGCATCATGACTACAGCATCAGCACCCATATCAACTGCATTTTGTCGCAAACGACTAATAGCAATATCACGAGCCTCTGTTAGCAGTTCAGTATAAGCTTTAATTTCGCCACCAACGATGTTTTTGAACCCAGCACCGATATTCTTAACGACGTTTTTTGATTGAGTAGTCAATCCGAAAACTTCGCCAATAATTTCGTATTCATGTCCTGGAATATGCTCAGTTGTAGTTACCAATATCTCGTTCTTATCCATTGATTCACCTCACAAAAATATTTATTTCACTCCATTAAATAATGTAACACATTCAAAAGGAATTATGAGTAGTTATTTAGAAATTTATTATACCTATTTTAAGGAGATTAAAAAAATAAAAGCGCCATCACAACTATTGTGACAGCACTTTTAAAGAATTTCGTTTGATCATTATTTATCAGTTTTCTCATTTACTTTATGAGCAACTTTATCTACTGCTTCATCTACTTTATCCTTGGCTTTACCCATTGCTTCTTGAACTTTACCTTTTAATTCTTGTTTGTCGTTACCAGAAGCTTTGCCAACGGCCTGATTTGTTTTACCTTTAATTGCATCTTTTTTACTATCAACACTCATAATAAAACTCCTCTCATAACTTTATTTATGATTAAAGTTTAGCAAGTTACCGGTTGATCTAGCAAATTAGAAGCTCGCACGTCAAAAAGATCCATCAATTAATGAATTGTTGCAACCACCTGACAAATAAAATAAATCATAGCTATAACAATACACAACCTTACAATGATCAAATTACGATCAATTCGTTCTGATCTTCTTCTTTTACGTAATCTATCAGTTCTTGTCATTTGTTACACCCGCTTTCGTTCTTACAGTTCTATTTTATAATACTTAAATTGTAATGGTCATTTCTTAAAGAATCCTTAAGCAATTATTGTAATATCCATTTAATATTATCGATATAAATTTGATGTATTCAACATCCATGTTAGATTAATTTAATAAGCTCTTAAATAATCGTAACTCGCCAAAATTAGACGGTTATTTTTTTGTAATTATTTTGAGAAATCAAAAAGCCGTTAACCTTCAAGTTAACAGCTTTTTTATAATTTGATTACTATTATTGGGCATATTGGGAACAATATGAACATCCAATAAATACTGTAATATCAACGATTATAGCCTGTTTATTAGTGAAATAACACCCTTTGACTATATTTTGACTATACACCCTCTAAAAATCAACATAATTAGCGTACTTTTGAGCAGTATCTTTACGCTGTTTTTTAGTAACTTCCGTATACACATCAGCAGTAGTTTTATAACTTGAGTGTCCTAATTGCGCTTGTACCTCTTTTAGTGAAGCGCCAGACTCAATAGCAAGGGTAGCAAACGTACGTCTAAATGCATGAACAGTTACATTCTTTAAATCAAAACGGGAAATAACCAGTTGTAACCATATTCTAGGTTTAGTAGGAACAAGCATAGTATTTCTATTATTGGAAAATACAAGTTGATCTTTATTAATTGTATTAAAACCTAACATTAGTAGCTCATTACGTTGCGTTTTACGCCACTCTTTCAGCATTGACATAGTTTTATCATCAACGTTTACTACTCTCACACTTGCATCCGTCTTAGGTGTATTAACTAATAAGCGACCATGAGCGCCTTGCGATTCCGTTTTAGTAATACTTATCTGATTATTATTAAAGTCTATATCAGTCCAAAGCAACGCCAAACTTTCGCCTTTGCGCATCCCTGTAAATGCTAATAGTCTAAAATACATGTATGCCTGCGGATTATCCAAGTCATTGAAACATTCAAAAAAATGTTTCAATTCTTTTAAATCATAATAGTTATCTTTCATAGTTTTAAATTGGCTTGTGTTAACTGGTAAAATAACCCTACTTGCGGGATTATCATTAATAATCTGCATCTTATAAGCCCATATAAGCACTCTATTAATATAATTGTAAAATCTCTTATACCTAGTTAAGCCAGCCTTAAACCACTTATTAACAGCTGTCTGAATATGAATAGTTTTTAGTTTATTCATAGGGATGCTACCTATTTCTGGTAAAATATGAAGTGTAAAGTGTTCATCGGTTTTAGTATAAGTAGATTCTTTGACCGTTGATTTATATTGATCGTACCATTGTTTATAAATAGCCTTAAACGGCTTATTATCCATTTTCTGAAAGCCATGCTTGTCAGTGTCTAATAGTAGTTTAGACATTGCTAGGCGGGCTTCTTTTTGTGTCTGAAAACCTCTACGAGTAGTAGTTTTTACTTTGCCCGTGAGTTCGTCCATTCCTAAATAAACACTAAACATGTAGGCGGTAGTACCGTCTTTTTTTTCGTACATCTTAATTTCTGTCATTGTCCTACTCCTAAACGCTAGCGGGGCGTGTTAGTTTCGTGGGTGGTTAATTAATGTAGATGATACTTTCCTTTTAGATCATCTAATTGCATTCTTGTATTTTGAAGTATTTTAAATATTTCATGATAAACATCAGGGTTCATATCATCATAAAAAGTATCATCAAAATTGGCAAGACTAAGAAGTCCATGTTTATCTGCATATTTTTTCTTTTTTTCATCGTCAATATAAAAGTTGTCAACCATTGATTCCAACTTCAATATTGCATTTTCAATTTGATTAATTGCTCCAGCATCCGTTTGACCGTCGCCCGACAAGTTTGCAACAGCTTGTCCTATAATATTTTGAATGTCATCCTCTTTTTTGACACGTCCAGCCTGATGCATTCTATCATATTCTTGTTTTATTTTTTCTTCAGAAATACCAGTCGCCTTTGACCACAATTCCCAACCGTATTCATCATTCACTAATTCGTCACGAGTCATATTTCCTAACTTTGCTATCGCTATTTGTCTAGCCTTATTAGGTTTATTTCGTCCTCGTTCCCAGTTATTAACAGTTCCTTTTGAAATCGTATCACTACCAGTAAGATTACCCACTTTCTCCGCAAATTGTTCTTGAGATAATCCTAGATTTAATCTTATGGAGCTAATTTTTTGCCCTAAATAATAATTACTTATAGCCATTTAGTTCACTCCCTTATCGTTATTAATATATATGTAAAGTTGTTAAAAGTAAAGAAAAGTTTGCAAATAAAAAGTCTTTCTGCTAGTATTGAAAAGTAAAGAAAGGAGGCTATTTCTATGCACTGGACCCTATTAAAATACAGAAAACAGCTAGGACTCACACAAAGTGAACTTGCCAAAAAAATAGGTATCTCAACTAATAGTTATGGAAAAAAAGAAAACGGCACGGTTCCATTTAAAGAAAACGAAATGGCTATTATTTTGAAACTATTTAAAAACGATAGTATTGTCACTTCTTTAAATGATTTGTTTTTGTGATTTTTAGTAAAGAAAAGTAAAGATACTAATCAGAAAGGACAAATAGAAATGGAAATTACACTATCACACGATCAATATGCATCCCTTGGAGATGATATTTATAAGTTAGTTACTGATTCCATTAGCAAGGCTCGTAAAGATGCCAGTATTGATAGTAAAGACTTTTTTCGTAAGAAAGAGGCTTGTATATATTTAGGTGTATCGAATAATACGCTTGATAAGTTTCTTGCTATGGGGATGCCTTACCACGTTGTTAGAGGTATCACGCTTTACAGTAAAGAAGAAATTAAACAATTTGTATTAGAACAATAATTCAAGTCTAGCGGGGCGTTTAAAACTAATACAATAAGATAATTGGAGAAATAACTATGAAAAAAGCATTATATGAAATGAGTAAAGAAGAAATTAGAAATTATAAAGAAGACCTTGAGGATGATTATGCCGAAAATTTGGAAACAATTAACTTTTACAGTCAGGCGCTAGAAGATCGTTCTAATATCAAAGAAAGCAAAGATGTAGCTATTTTATTAACAAAATTTGTTTTACATGCTCACGATATTTTAGGAACACTTGAAGCAGTTGAAATGTATGAATAATACTCAACCACATTACGAAAAAAGGGTAAAAAAAATAGATTGCTTGCACCGACCAAAGTTAAGCAATCCCGAAAATTTATTAACATTTTACCCTTTAATTATACATTGAGGGAGATTTACAAACAACATGAACGCACAAATACAAGCCATATTAAACGACAACTTAAAGAACAAGCAATTAAATGTTGTTAACGCTGAAATATCCGATCTATTGGAGGCTATTAACAATGACTAAAGTAATTGATCCTTACGACATTGAAGATATTGCCTATCACATGGATAACAATAAAAATTTACTAGAACTATTAGCAGAAAATATAGACAGTCTATCCAATAAAAATATTAGTGGTAAATATACCAATACCGAGATAGTAAACGAATTAGAACGTGTTACACCCCACTTACAGGCGTTGTGTGATGTCTTATTAAGAGGTGCTAATGCCAATCACGATAAATTAATAGAACTAGTTAACGGCGCAATACCTGAGAACAAATAACGAGGAGGTGTTTAATTGCTATATCTTCAAACTGGTACTAATAATAACAATCTAACTAAGGTATCTACCACTAAACCACTTATTAAATATATCTTAGATTACACGCCACAAACATCTAACGGAAAAGATGAGAACGGCAACAAACAATTTAAAGAAACTAAAGCTAAATATATAATATCTGGAACGTTAAAAAATGGCGTTACTACACGGTCTAATGAAAATCTTTTGACACGGGATGCTTTAATTTTAGATATTGACCACTTAACAAGGCATGATGTATCAACAATGTATAATAATCTTTCAAAACATTTTAATAACATTGAATGGCTTGCCTACCCTAGTATTAACTCTAATCTTAATTGGGTAAACCGACAAACTCATATATACGAGAATAAAGGCTATGGTTATAGACTTATTTTTACAGTTGATCGTTCTTTTAAAGAGAATGAACGTAAGTCTTTAATCACTAATGTATGTAAAAAAATTGGCGTAAAGGATGATCCCCGTGCCGAACAATGGTCACAAGTCATGGGTTTACCTGTTAAGAATATTCATACTAAAAATATGGATAATTTTCTAAAATATCACGAGGGACAACCTCTAAAAGTTGATAATTACATCACATCTAGCATCCCTATTAAAACACCTACGACCGTGGCCACAAATGGCAACGACAACATTTATCCTATTGATGATGCTGATGCCATTAGTCTTTTAGAAACTTGGAGTAAACGACATCACGACTATTTAAATGATGAAAGTAATTTCTCAAATATTCTCATTGGTTTAATTGGGTATTACCAACGTGAAGAAATATCTTACAATGTTTTAACACAAGCTATGACTATATTGGCGGTTGGTAATGATGAGTGGGCTAATGACAACATGAGAAAGTTAAAAGCTCATTTTAATTACTCCGCTAACGATCCCGATAAGTCATTTAGTGAGTTCTTTTCATCAAGTACAATAGATAAATTTAAATCTGTCAAAATGACTACTAAATTACTCATTAGCAAAATGAAACATACACATGATGAATGGTTAGAAAAAATTAACGAACAAATAAGGTTAGAGCATCCCAAGGCACAGGCAAAGAGTACACTCTCACAGTCAGCAATAGCCAACCTGATTAGAATGTACGTCCCTATCTTTAAAACAACGAGCAGAAGCGATGCTTTATTATGCGTTTATAATTTTGATAACGGTATATATGATGCTAACGATCAGTATATTGCTAAATTGGTAGACAAATTAGAAGAAAACTATAATGAAAAGCAGACTAAAGAAGTCAGAAGAAAGTTACTCCTAAGAAGTCAAGTGATGACGTTAGAAACTAGACCTACTTTAATATCTGTTAACAATGGAATTTACGACCAAGTTAAGAAAGAACTTCATCCCCACGACCCTAGTTATAGATTTATAACCAAAGATATTACTAATTTCAATAAACACGCTAAAGAACCTAAATATCAATTATCAGACGGTGGTTATTGGACTCCTAGTAATTTTATTAAGGATTTATCTTGTACCGATAGACAAATAGAAACATTACTATATCAGATTATTGCTGATTCAGCTAATGGTAATTTTTCACGGGAACAGGCTGTATTTTTACTTGGCAATCAAACTGGTGAATTGAGTAATAACGGTTCTAACGGTAAAAGTACATTTCAAGATTTAATACAAGGAATTGTAGGAGATGAAAATACCGCTAATCTAAAAGTTGACGAAATGAAGAAACAGTTCAGTATGGAGCTACTAATAGGAACAACTGTAAATATTGGAGATGATTTACAATCTAACGTCTACATAGACAACTCATCCAATTTCAATAGTGCAGTTACTGGAGATATGATTTATACAGATCGTAAATATAAAACCCCTGTTTCATTTAGATATACAGGCACTATTATTCAATCAACCAATGAACTGCCTAAATTTCATAATAAAACTGGTGGCACTTATAGACGTATGATTATTGTCCCATTTAATGCTCATTTTGCACCTAGTAAGGATGGTAAAAATATTAAAGGCTTATTCATTAAGACTAAAGAAACACGTGAATGGTTACTAAAAAAAGCCTTAGAAATGCCATTTTTTACTGAATACACGCAACCCGATGCATCTAAAAACTTAATGGATGAGTTCAAACTTGAAAATGATACCGTAAGACAATTTTTCAATGAAATAATGATGTATCTACCTATTGCGCGCATCGCAAGTAAACCATTGTATAGAGAGTATCGAAATTGGTGTAACGAAAATGGAGATAATAGACCACTTAAAAAGGCTAATTTCATAACTCAAATTAAAGGCATCCTTAACGAACAACAAAATAAAATCACCACTATATCTATGCAAGCTTTTGCTGATATTGCTAAAAGCAAAGATAATCGAAATGATTTAATTGTACAATCTTTACCATTAATGCAATGTCAATATACATACAAAAAAGCTACCTCACTTGCAAGATATTCTACCTATTCTAGTTCCTACAGTGATACCACAATATATTATGCTAATAATGGTCAAGATAGATGTTTTATATTTCCAACTAGAGAGTTATTAATTGATACATTGTCTTTGCACGATAGTTTACCTAATAGAGATAGTCCCGAATACGACAAAATCAATAGAAGAATAAGTGATAACCAAAAAAGACTAATTAAGTAAGTGGATTATTTAAAACCTCGCTATATCAGTCTTTACAATTCCTATTATCCACTGCTACTATCCACTTAAAAAAAGAGTGGATTATAAAAATTCTTATTTACCAAGGGTTACAGCCATAATAATCCACTAGTACACTTGTTTTCTATGAAGTTTAAATAAAAAGAATATATAAAAATATAAAATAATAAAGAACAAAAACTAAACTAAGTTGAAACATAGTGGATAGTGGATTATTGAGGCTGTACTCCATGTACGCCAAGGTATACAGCATTATCCACTATGTGGATTATTTTAAATTATCAGAGGTGTAAAGAATGAATGAACAACATAAAAAGAAGTATCAAGTAAAATATATTACAGCTCGAGACATTGGAGCAGACTACACAGACGATAACTCATCACGAGCAAAGAAGACTGAAAGATATATCAATGATGTGTGCAGTGTATTAATAGATAATGATTGTAACGTATTAGATATAGAGAATGCTCACAGCTTCCTTATCATCATTAAGTACACGCAACCTATTGAATAGAACCACTAAGGGATGTCATTATGAGTGGCATCCTTTTATTGTCCACACAAACATAACAACGAGGTGTATCAATGACACGAGATTACAACGAAATAATAGACTGGATGCAGTTAATTAATAAAGCTAATACACAACTGTTACACTATCGAGATATGACTATCAAAGCTAATGAACTAGCAACAATCCAAGGGATGCACATTGATCTAGGTTATGTATCGAATGGTAATAATGATAATGGAACAGAGAACAAACTAATTAGATACTTAGAAATCAAAGAACAAATACATAAGATTGATAAAGCAGTTAAGCCATTGAATGAACAACAGAAACAAATACTTACATTGACTTACTTTAATAAGTATCGTGCATCTGAATACATTATTATGGATGTCATGAACCTTTCAGATCGTGGCGATTATATTGACCTGTGGGACGATGCTCTTATAGACTTTGCTAATAATTACTATGATAAAGATACTATTGCTAGTTGTTAGCAACAACAAGATGGAAGTGCGCAGGGATAGGTGACAATTTAGGTACTAAACCTGACATGCCACAGGAAGCTGTATAATTGTTTATGAGTGTTGTTAGACTATTTGTAGGGTCCAATAGCCCCTCCCCCTATACGCGCCGATAAGAGCGCACACAATACCATTCGTTTGTGTCAAAAGACAATTTTTAAACTTTTTTTACCTGGGAGGGAGACTTTAGTCAAGAAATAATCGTACAGTGGAAAAAGGCAGGCTGAAGAAGTTAATGACGGGCGTTCAGTATGTAAGGTATTAGCCTATAGCGGACGAAAAATTATTCATCATTATGTTGGAATGCACATAAAATAAGAGCTTCTGACGGATTGGGATGGTCAGGAGCCCTAACGATTAAGATAGAAATCAGTACACTACTCTTTATGATCGAATTTCCAATGGCGAGTTTGATTTATTTCCAATTTTTCATTTACTAAATCATTGGGGTTTTCTCCAAGTTTTTCGCATAGATAGTAAGCATAAGTTAAAACATCGGCTACTTCCATCTTTAAGTTGACAATGTCGGAGGAGTCTAAATCTTCATCATTGCGCTTCCAAAGAAAGACCTTTTCTACTTCAGAAGACTCAATAGATAATGCCCTAGATAGTGATATGAGCGTATGGTATTCCTGCCACTGCTTACGGTCTCTAAATTCAATTAGCTTAGCTAATACAGTCTCATAGTTCATTACTGAATCTCCTTATTAATACCCATAAAGTCATAGAAATATTGTTGCATTTTTTTGTCTTCAAAGTATACACGTACGCCGTCAATACCTCGCGTTAAAAGGACATAGTAAATATTCTTAATGAAGTTTGAAAAACCCTCTTTACTGTAGTCATCGGATTTGTATTGACCATTGCGATCTTTGTAATTCTCCGGGATGCCGATTATTTTACCGGTATTATCAATAGAAATATCTGTTGAAATAATAACACCTGCGTAATTAAGATCAATGCCTTGAACAGCATGAATTGAACCAATTTCAATGCGAGAATTCTTTTTCATCAACCAGTTTTCACTATCAGAATTCCATTTCCAATGGTATTTACCCTCTACCCAGTCATAGACATCGTTTCGATCTCTGTTTTCCTTTTGATGACTAGCCCATTCACGTGTATAACCAGCCATAACACGATTTTGAGTAGCAGGTTCGTAATTTTCACAATCATCTAAATAGTCAAAAAGTTCATGAATTGAGTTCACCACTCCAAAATAGGCATCTGGATTAGTGAGGTATGATTGGAAAATATTATGATCAAATTTTGCATTAGAGGAATCTATTTGTAAGAATTCTTGAATTCCGGTCATAAAATCATCACTGGTATATGTTTTATTTAGCTCGTTGATATTGACTCGATACTCTTTGGTAAGTTTAAGTTCTTTGAATTCATTATCGGTGAGAAATGTATTGTAATCTTTTTTGGGAATGTCAGATGGACGAATAGTTTGAGCAGGATCATAAAATAAAATAAAGCATGGATTTAATTTTCCCAGTAGTTTAAGCTCGTTCTGGTTTTCATCTTTATTAAAAATGTCTTGGGTAACGTGATTACCTTTGGAATAATACCTCCTAAGTCGATGGGCTTCGTCAACCAGAACGTAATCATACTGCTCACCACTTTTAATTAATTTATAAGCTGTAAAGACATCTATATTTTTAACAGAATATGCTTGAAAAATCTTTTGAGCACTTTTAACCCAGTTAGTTTTAACAACCACTGCAATACGTTTGTTAGGGTAGGTTTGACTTAATCTGGCCGCCAAGTTAGTTAAAACGACAGTTTTTCCTGTACCGGCCAATCCAGAGACGATATAGTTTTGGGGTTGTCTAATTATTTCATTAATGATGTTATTTTTTTCTTCAGAAAGTGAAGTGAAGGGAGAATATTTGAATAGGATAGATTCTTTGACGGCCGCTAAATTTTTCTTCAACACGTAACCTTTACTGAATAGTTCTTCCCAAAAAGGATTTATGAAATCAGTTAGGACTTCATCTTGGTTTTGATAAGCTGGGGATTCGTTGCCTGAAGTGCCATTATTAACAGTCATATTTCTATCGTCCTCATAATCCGCCGTGATATAAGTTATGAGTTTTTTTTCGATATCGTCAAGTGATAATTGATTGATTAATATGCCAAAGGCAACTATGACCTTGGTATATTATCCGTTTATGTATCGATGATTACTTTCTTGGACATGCTGCTTGTGTCGACTAAAAAAATGCTTAGTTTGGCCAACGTATACATTTTTTGGCCCTAAATATATATAGATGGCATCATTATTTTCAAGCGCTTTTTTACCACGAGGTCTGAGACGAATTGGTGACAATCTTCCAGTCCCCTTTTCTATGGAAAATTCCTTAGTTATAAATTTATTAGACATGATTATGTAATCCTCCGATTTTGGATTGGAATATGCTATTGCAAGAGTTGCAATCAATTATTTATTATAGACGATGAGACAGTAGAATTGAAAATGTGATCAAATTATATTGTATTTTTTGTAGAAAGTGGGGAGTGAGCAGTTGTGGAGACATTTTATAGGACTGTTGAGGAGTTAAAGAAGTTAAGCGATGATAATAAGCTGGCTGATTTATTGTGGCATCATGAACATGGAATGGTCAAAATTGATCATTCAGACTCAGAGTATATGTCGTGGAAAAATTCATTGCCAGTATTGCTTAACGTATTGTGTAATTCCGGATTAAGTAATCTGGTTATGGTTTTAGAGTATGAAACGCCATTAGGTGCCAGAATTGATGCAGTTCTGTTGGGGTATAACCATAAGCATGGTGATCAAATAATGTTATTTGAGCTGAAACAATGGTCGAGGATAAAGTCAACCAATAATTTATCTGTTGTCCAAGTTTCAGTGGGGATTAATGCTCAGGGGAAACGTATTTGGGATCCACGTTTGCATCCATTACAACAGCTACTTACATACGAGAAGCATTTGAAACAAGTAGTAATTGATCTACCGGCCTTAAAATGACCTAATTTTTTCAAAATTATTGGTCTAGTTTTAAAATGCCTTTAAATCAATAGTTTAGTCATTTGATAGACCATTAAATTACTAAAAGCATTCGCTATACCAAAAAATAATTTTATCGTTCAAGAGAAAATATTATTATATATGTTGTAAAGCTAACAATTAAGAAAAGAGAAGAAAAGTGTTATTTAAAGATTACCTTTTAATGGTATTAACAAATTACCAAACAGAGAAAGAAACCCAATATAGCAAAAACAAATTGGCAGATTCTATTCGTAATGAACCCCTATCAATTGATATCATTTCTAATTTAGATTCTACCAAGTATAAAATAAGTGCCTCTGCAGGCAATGGACAATGGGCTGTTATACCTTGGTTAAGCATTTATGATAGAAAAATTACTGAAAGTGCCCAAAAAGGGTATTACATAGTCTATCTTTTTACTGCTAACCTCTCCGGAGTTTATCTGTCTTTAAATCAAGGCTATACTTTTTATCAAAAAAATTACGCCCGAGAAGATCCTAAAAAAAAGATAGAGCTTGTATCAAAATATTGGCAAGCCAATCTTCCCTTCTTAAAAGATATCAACGGATTTAATTCAAATAAGATTAATTTAAATTATAAGGGTACTGGAACAGTACTTCCTAAGGGTTACGAATTAGGTAATATATTCAGCAAATTTTACTCTACTAATGATCTACAAAAAATGTCAACAGATAAAGCTCTATCTCAAGACCTTAATTATATGATTACTGTTTATCAAGAACTAAAAGAATCGTTATACACTATCTTTGATAAAGTCAATGCCCATATTGTTAAAGGCCAATCGTTATACAAACTAACAGAAAAAATCGAAAATAAAAAATCTAAATCCGTTAATAAAGATATGATTTTAATAGAAAATCCAACACAGATACCAACAAATCTTGAAATAACTAAACCTAAAAACCTGGGTAACACAAAAAGAAAACCGGATTACATCAATAATTTAGAGCGTAATACTAAGCAAGGCTTAGAAGGCGAAGAATTAGTGATAAAAAATCAAATTGATATCCTTTCCAAAGATTCCAAATTAAAAGAATATGTAGATCAGATCAAACACCTATCCGTAGATGAAGGAGACGGAGCAGGATATGATATCCTATCCTTTAAAAAAGACACAAAGAACGAAATACTAGAACACTATATAGAAGTTAAATCAACAAAATCAGGAATAGAAACGCCCTTTTTCATGTCATCTAATGAGTTAGAAGTCGCTAGAACTAAAGGAAAACAATACTCTATTTATAGATTATATAAAAAACATAAGAACGACACAGAATTTAACTATTACATTATTAATGATCCATACAACAATATACAAAAAGAACCAAGTAAATATAAAGTACTACCGTCTAAAAAGCAAAAGGATTGAGCCGTTCCGGCTCTCTCGAGACACTTTCCCTATCAACGAGAAAATGTCGTTGATTTCGCTTCTTTTGACACCTGCTTTATGCTAATTCAGCCTGATAAGGTTGACATCGAGATAATTCATAAGAAATTGTTGACGGTGATTGGTTCAGCCGAACGCCCATTTGGATATTGGACAGCCCTAGTTCACAAAAGGTTTCGATTTTAATTCGTTCGGAATAGGTTATACTAGACAAAAGATCAGCTCCTAAAAGATGGGTTTGTGGTAAACACCATTTTAAAGGAAGCTGATCTTTTTTGTCCGAACAGCGTTCGGATTAATTTTACAATCTACCAAATGCATAAAAGATTTATGAATTGTATAGAAATAGGGAATGCCTTCCCTTATGATATTTAGTAACCACAGAAAACATCACAGGAGGCATTCCCCATGAATGAACTTACCACAGAAATTATCGCTGCACTAGCCCAAAAGCAAGATTTGGACGAAGTTTTTCGTCACCACCTCTAAATTGCGATTAACCAGCTGCTTCAAACCCAATTGGCAGAGTTTTTGGGTTACGAACGTGCTAAGTTTGAATTACATACAGAATCATATGAAGAATTCATGAAACGATTAAAGGAAAAAAATTAACAGTTATCATATACAAATTTATTAACATCAAAATAGAATAGATACGATCTAATAGAGTGTGTGCTTAATTGTATGCTCTCTATTTCTTTATAGCCCCCCGCCTAGTGTCTGCTGGGCGACAGCTCGCATAGTGGGCATGAGCTTTAAAAAAATTCCGTAAATTAAATATTTAGCGTCTTTTAACGTATAGGTAACATTACATAGACATCATTAGTATGTATTAATCATTGATAATAAGGCAACTAAGAGTTGTATTCATTAATCGATAAGAACTATAAAACCTTATTAAGTTGCTCTAAATTAGTCTATTTTTGCATGATTTAAAGTAAGTTTTGTTAGTTTTATATAATTAATTGAATTAGTAATTTTAATTATATTTAGGACGTTGACACACGCCGTGTATGACTTAGTTCACTTATCATACCAACGATTACACACTATACCCCTTGTATATTAACGGGGCTTAGATTATAAATAATCACTTGAACGTACAACCTATTTTTTATACGCTAAATTCTATTAATTAAAATTCTAAATATAATTTTATGAAGTTTAACCACCGCCTTATTTAATAATTTAAGATACCATTTCTATAGATTTATTTATAAAATGTTTCATTAACAGCTTGTGTAATCGCAATTTGAACATGCGCATATGACAAACCACCTTGAATATATAGTGAATATGGCGGTCTAATAGGACCATCTGATGACAGTTCAATCGTTGAACCCTCGACGAAACTACCTGATGCCATAACGACATCATCTTCATAGCCATCTTGATGACTAGGAATTGGATCAACGAATGAATTCATTGGTGAATAATGTTGAATAGCAGCACAGAATTTAACCATAGGTTCAGGATCACCAAAGGAAACTGTTTGAACAATATCGGTTCTTGGTGCGTCCCATTTTGGTGAAACATTCATTCCCATTTCTTCACAAAGAGCTGAGGTAAAGACCATACCCTTTAGAGCCTCACCTGTCGTGTGTGCTGCCATGAAAAATCCTTGATAAAAGTCACGCAAGTAACCCCAAGTAGCTCCTTCACCTTTACCAGCACCAGGAACTGTCAAACGTGAGCCAGCACCATCAACTAGATCTTCTCGTCCAACAATATAGGCACCACTCTTAACAATTCCAGCACCAGCGTTCTTATACAAAGATCCTGCCATAATATCAGCACCATAGAAAGTAGGCTCTTCTTTTTCAGAAAATTCACCATAACAATTATCAATAAAAACATTAACGTCAGGGCGAATTGATTTAACGAATTTGATCATTTTGGCAATCTTATCAACTGTAAAACTGTCACGAACTGCGTAACCTCTTGAACGTTGGATAGCAACTACTTTGATGTTATCGTCAGCTTTCAATGCTTTTTCCGCGTTCTCATAATCAACTGAACCATCATCTAATAATTCCGTTGTAGAAAAGCTAATGCCATACTCCTTCATATTGCCACGCTTATTACCAGCTAAACCAATAACTTCTTGAATTGTATCGTATGGTGTTCCAGTTAAATAATAAAGTGTATTTCCAGGACGCAGCATACTGAATAGAGCTGTCGAAATTGCATGTGTACCTGAAGCAAATTGAGGACGAACTAAAGCATCATCTACCTTAAAGTAGTCGGCGTAAATGGCTTCGATCTTATCACGACCAATATCATCATAACCATAGCCGGTTGATGGTACTAAGTCTTCCTCACCTACTCGATGTTTTCTAAACAAGTTCAAGACACGTTGTTGGTTATAAAGAACTTGTTGATCAATTTCTTCTAAACGTGGTTGAATTAGTTTTTCTACTTCAGCAACTTTTGTTTTTAAATCTTCTGGTAAATCATCTGTCCATGATAATGACATAAATAAACTCCTTTTTTGCCTTTAGGCTGCCGTCCTCCACAACAAAGAAAATTGGGCTGGAACGCAGTGGGCACGAATTTGAACCAATTGAAGTTCACAATTGTTTCAAATCTCGGCCTTCTACTACTGAGCCCATTTTCTTTGTTTTTCCGGACTAGTGTATTCGTAATATTTTATTTTACTTTTAATTTGAATTATTAAATTTGTTTCTATTTAAATTAACTCATTAAATCCGATAACAATCTAGGTTTAAAAAATTATTTCTTTAACACCTCTGCTTGAACGGAGATAGTGCCGTCTGCATTCTTATTCCAATAAACACCTTGAATTTCTGGTACAAATCCTGGAAACCTCTCGATTGCGCCAACTAGAACTTCAAAATACTTCTGGTCAATATCGCCCCACTTTTCTCCAGGAGCAACGATGAATACTCCGGGTGGATATGGCAATGCACCTTCTACCGCTATACGCCCCTTAATGTCCTTTAAATCAACTAGTTCACTTTGATTTTTCATAAACAATTGATCTGCATTTTCTGGCGTCATTGTATAACTTTGCATATCTGGTTTAGCAAATAATTCTTTTTGTAAGGTAAAGGTCTTATTCTGGCGATAATACTCGTGCATTTCTTGGCATAATTGTTTCAATGTATAACCTTGATAACGTTCTGGATAAAATTGAGCTAGCTTGGGCAAAACTTTAGTTAATGGTGCATCTTCAAAATAGAATTGTTCAAATTCTAAGAAAGCATTTAACAAAGTATCTAATTCTTCCTTAGTATCGCCTGGTGTTAATAGGAACAAAAGTGAATTCAAATCATCTTTTGCTCGAATAATTCTTTTTTCCATTAAAAATTTCGCCACGACTGGCCCGGGGATTCCATTTGCTTGATATTTAGCATTTCTTACATCAATTCCAGGCGTTATAACGGTTATTTTTAGTGGATCAATCATTGCTTGTCCTTGAGCTATTTCATTAAATCCATGCCAATTATCTTGCGAATTCAACTCCCAATACTTACTATTGGTAGCTAATTCATCCGTACTGATTTCGGCATAATTATCGGGAACTAATGGTCTAAACAATTTTAACTTCTTTAATAACTGTTTACGCCATTCAATTCCCATTCTCAAAGTATCATCCCACCAATTCTTGTTACCTTGACCGGCAGTCAGATAAGCATTAACTGTTAATGAGGCATAGATAGGATAAGAATAACTTGAGGTAACGAATTTCAAATACGCATTATTAAAATGCTTATGATCAACGTAACGGGCTTGTCCTTTTATATGAGCATCTTTTTTTAGAATCTGTGAAGTTTGAGCTAGTCCAGCTTGTTGTTTATGTAACGATTGTGTCACTAAAATACCAGGATCTTCTGGTCCATACTCTAATGACAATGGCGATAAATGTTTCATGATTGGTACGAATTGCTCAAATCCACCCCAAGCACAATCGAATAATATATAATCACAAAGTTTACCAATCTTATTAATGATCCATTGAGCGTCATAAAAGACCCCATCATACGTTTCTAATTGTAGGATAGCTAATCTAAATGGACGCTTAGCTTTCGCCTTCTCAGGGTCAATTTTGGCTATTTCAGCTCGAATATTAGTTTCATCTAGTGCTTCGGGATTCATTTCGCCAATTAATCCTAAAGGATTTCTGTCAGTCGGAATGTAAACTGGTTTCGCTCCACTCATTACTAAAGCACTATTATAAAGTGACTTATGATTATTACGGTCAAAGAGAACTAAGTCATCTTTTGATAACAAAGCACTGGCACAGATTGAATTGGAACTAGTAGTTCCGTTTGTACAGAAGTAAACTTTATCAGCATTGTATGTTTCAGCAGCCTTTTGCTCAGCGGTCAAAGGTGTACCACCATGGGTCATGGTATCGCCTAATTCATCAACTGTATCGCTAGTATCCGCAAACATCAGATTCTTTCCAAAGAAACGGTTAAAGACTACTCCTGCTGGATGTTTTTCGTAGTACTGACCGTTGTGGTGCCCTGGAGTAGTAAAACTAATTGGTCGATCTTCTGCAAAATTAACCAAATCAGTCAAAAAACCTGGAACCATTTTTTCTTGATATTTATTGGCAGAATCAATTGCTTCAGAAGTCACATCGGCAGTAGAATTTGTTTTGATAATAGGGATGCCAAGACCTGATGTTTCTTGTAGATTTTCAGCTATTTTGATGGCTGTTGCATCATGTTCGTTTAAGACGATGGCTGCTAATTCGGCAAGATCACTCTTAGCTGTAAATGGAACTGTTTCCCAGTTAGATGATCCACTCATTTTCACATCATCGCCAATGGCAATTTTCAGAAAATTCATATTTTCCCCCTATTTTTTAACTTTTTTCATAAAAACTATTGCAAATGATATATAAATCCCTAAAATTGTTTGAGGATATCTTTTATATTTTCGCAATATTAATTATGAAAAAATATTACAGCATTGATTATATATACGTATCGAGGGTATAAACAAGTGAAAATGAATAGTTCTCTGCTTACACTGAAGCCGCCTAAGTTCTAAAGCCTTCTATAACAAGACTTTTAGACAATTCGGGGGAAAATAAAATTGGAAACATTAGAACCAAATAAAAATCATTATCTAAGTTGGCCGGTCATTGCCTTGATCGACTTCGTTACTATCATTAGTTTTGAAAATATCTTCTATCCTTTTCAAAACCAAGGATTATCCGTGGTTATCTCATGGATCTTCTTACTTTTTGCCTACGTCATTCCTTATGCTTTAATTTCTAGTCAAATGAGTTTAACTTTTGACAATCAAGCCGGAGGGCTTGCTTCTTGGGTTCGTCACAGTAGTAACGACACCCTGGGTTATTGGACTTCATGGATGTATTGGGTTCAAAGTGTCCCTTACATCGTGGACGTTTCTAACTCAGTTATCGTTTCATTCAGTTGGATGTTTTTAGGTAACAATACTTTGGACAAAAGAATGTCGACTTTCTGGTTCGGTATTTTAACTTTTATCATCATTTTACTTTTCATCTTATTAGAAAATGTTATCAAGAATTCATTAGAAATCCTTTCACTTATCGGTGGAGGTGCCATGTTCATCATGTCGTTCCTCTTTGTTCTTCTAGCAGGTTACGCCGTCCTACATGGTCATCATATTGCTACACAACCATTTAACTGGGGAGCTTTCAAACCATCATTTAGCTTGAAGTACTTCTCAACTACCGGACTATTGATTTTCGCTATGTCAGGTGCTGAACTAGCTGCACCTTACGTCGTTCAAATGCGTGATCCTAAGCATGAATTTCCTAAAGCTATGTGGCTTCTTGCTATCATGACTGGTTTCTTAACTATCTTTGGTACATTGGCCTTGGCAATGTTCTTCAATGCCAACCATATTCCACATGACTTCAAGATGAACGGACCTTACTACGCTTTCCAACTATTAGGTACTAGTTTAGGTGTAGGTAAATTATTGATGTATATCTTCGCTGTCGTTCAAGCAATCTTTATGATGGCTCAATTGGCTGTCTTACTTGATGCTTCAAGTCGTGTCTTTGCCGGTGATGTCGCCGACAAGTTCATGCCTAAGTGGTTAACTAAGAAAAACAAGAATGGTCGCCCTATCCACAGTTACACAATGACAACTGGTTTGAGTTTATTCTTACTTCTTTTGACAGGTACTTTGCCAAATATCAATACAATTTATAATTGGTTACTAAACATTAACGGAATTATTTCACCATATAAGACTTGTTGGGTCTTCTTCGCCTTCGTGGCAATGAGAATGCACCAAGACAAGTTCCACTCTGATTACACTTTTATCAAAAATAAAGCTGGTGCTCTAATCGTCGGTGGTTGGTGTCTAGCCTTTACCTTTATCTGTGCTACTTTAGGATTCATTCCTCAAGAAGCTAAGTTCGGTACCGGTGCTTTCAACCATCAATTACTACTAAACTTCATTACTGTTATCGTATTATTTGGACTAGGCTTCGTTATGCCATGGTTACGAAAACGCGAGCAACGTCGTGAAGGTATGGAATTAGATTAAAAATTTCACTTTTAAATAAAGGGCAGTATCATTAACATATGTTAGTGATACTGCCCTTTTTATTTATCTATGGAACAGATTCAAAAGTGTATAAGCTAAAGAATTATCAGATGGTCCCTTTTTCATATTAACAATTGCAGACCAGACTTTTCTCGTTTCTGCATTGAAAGAAACATCCCCATTAGCAATCTTTAAACTAATCCGTTGGACTAAATCATGAACCAAGTTATCAAACGCTAAGCCCTGACATTTTTCTTTCGATAATTTGAATATTCCATCATTCAATGCTTCCACTATTTGTTGATTCGTTTCGTTGTGGTTGTTCATTAAATTGAGTTCACGTCGAAAATCAATTAATAAACTTAGAGCTTTTCGTTGTTCCTTGTAGTTCATTTTCCATCTCCATTTTTTCTAATTCAACGGACCAAATGTAAAGTGAGTTGCTCCAAGTCCATATCCTAAATTCACATCTCGCATCGTCTTTTGATCCAGATTATTTAACTTATCTTTTACAAACTGATATAACACTCGATTCTTTTTGGGCAACGTCATTGGAACGATGAAGTTATCGTGATAAAGTTGATAAATTTTTAAACAAACATCTAACCCACTTGTACCACTTTTTAATTCTTGAGCACTCTCTAATAATCCTTTTTTGTACTCTTTAGGCTGATTGGACAAGTCCTCTTGATATGCCTCATCAATCAATTCAAATAAACTTTTATTCGTCAAAATAACATCCTCTTTCAAGTATATTCTAGTGGGAAGGTAACTTTAATTTGTAAAAATATCCCCAATGGTGGGATTTATGATCATTTACCCCGCCCTATTACACTTTATTCAGATGCTTTAGAAAGTAAATTAGCTAAGTTACCCTATAATTTAAATTATCCTACTTTTTTGCTACAAATAAAAGCTACCTTATACATTTCAGTCGATACAAGCAATTGTTTCACGTCCTAGATACTCATTTTAACGTTTTGACTATATTTTTTTATTTTCATAATATCCCTAAGTACAAAAAAAGACCGCTAGTCCAATGACTAACGATCTACACGCCCCGATAGTATATTTGTTTTTTGACTATATTTTGACTATATAGTTATGAAATTGATTGATAATTTTTAAAACTGTAATTCGTAAAACGTTTATTTATCAAGGCTTATAGCACCTTATACACTTTGTGAAACTCTCAATATTGGGCATATTGGGTTCGAACCAATAAATTGCGGATTCAGAGTCCGCTGCCTTACCATTTGGCGAATGCCCATTAATGATTAAAAGTATTAAACAACAATAAAATGTTATAAAAAAAACGCTGCAATGTCAATAGTAATCGGCTATTCATTATAAATATAACCATATTTTACCCGAAAAAAAGAACATCCCCACTGAAACGACAGCCAAGATGTACTTTTTTGGTTAAGTTCATCTTTATTTACTTTATTCTTTAACGTTTGATTCCAAAATATCAATAGATTTATCGATTGATTCAAAGATTTCAGTATTCAAGAGTTCAATAATCGGACTCAGTCGTTGATATTCATGTGACACCATATTTTTGTTAACTTGGTCGTCATTAATGCGCTTAATTTTCAAACTGTAATCCATCAAAGCATTAATTCCGATCTTTGAATCATCCAGCTCACACAATAAATCGTCGATATCGTCCATATCATACGTTCTCGTTAAATTTTTCTCCTTACATTCGTCCATAATAAATACTCCCTTCAAATTTCAAGTGAATTGACATAGTTTCTATTTCCTACATGTAATTCACTTCTTTGACACTCATTCTAATAGCTTAAAAATTTAAAACTAGTCAATTATCCAGAATGTAAAGTTTTATTTTGGTAAAGTCGTTCTCTTTCAATATTCCAAAATTATATATATTCTATTTTAAATAATTATAATTGTATGTTAAACTAGTTTCGTTTTGCTGAAAGAATATCAGCTGTTTACATTATGGAGGGATAAGACAAACATGCATTTAAGTACTATTGAAAAGAGAAATTACTTAATTGGATTTTCATTCATTATCATCATGGTAGCTAGTGCTACTTTACTGAACGATATGGAAATCATTCTACCCGAGATTGGAGCATTAACGGCTGGAACATGGATTTATCAAAACGATGGCTGGATCAATCAACCATTGAAAATCTTCCTAGCTCCATCAGGAACAGCCATCATTGGTTTTCTAATCAATCAGTTAACTATCGGTTATGCACAAAAAGTCATCTTGGGTCTTCTCTTGATGCTAGTTCTGTTACGAGTTCTTCACTCAAACTTGGCTCCATCATTTGCGACTGGCCTATTGCCGATTATCATTAACGCTACCCATTGGTCATTCATCGTTGCTATCCTACTATTCACACTAGCCTTGACGGTCGGTGTTTTCATTCAAGGCAGTTACAAGGAAACAACTTCTAGTTCTATCATTAAAAAGCACCACATGTTGATCTTCGCTATTATGGCGCTCATCTGGGTTGGTGCTGTCTGGTTCTTTGGTTTTTCACAAATGGCTGCTATTCCACCAGTTATGGTTGTTTTCTTCGAGGTTCTACAGAAGCCTCAATACAGTTGTAAAATGGCCGTTAAGCACTTCATTGCTTTGGTCGGTGCTGCTAGTATCGGTGTTTTAGTTCACACTTTTATCAGTTCCTGGTTAATCTCTGCCGTTATCGCCTTACCATTAGTTTTCGTATTACTACAACTTTTAAAAATCAAATTGCCAGCTGCCTTTGCTTTTCCACTGTTAGCCTTAGTTTTACCTACTAGTATGTTCCACATGTTGCCACTAACAGCCGTTCTAGCAACTACTTTTTTCTTAGGTTCAATCGTTATCCTTAAAAAATATATCTCTTCTCTAAAAGTCGAAAATGACTCTCAAATTTAATTGAGAGCCATTTTTTTTATCTGACGATTCCAAGATCAATCATAGATTGTGCTGTCGCAATGATAGCTGTTTTAGCAGAACGAGGATTCCACCCCAACAACTCCTTAGCCTTCTTATTGCTAGTACCAGCGTACTTACCAACAATCGAAGCAATCATTTTAAGTTGGGGATTAGTTAAAGCAGCGGCTTTTACAACTGCATTCGGTATAGTTCTAGTTGGAATGTTACTTGCATAATCAGGAAAAGCTTCACGTAAAATGTCGGCTACATCCATCATTGATAAAGTTTCACCAGTTGTTGCCAAGAATCTTTCACCATTGGCTTTAGGTGAAGTCATTGCCAAAATATGTAAGCTAGCGACATCACGAACGTCAATATAACCTGAATCAACCTTAGGTAAAGCTTTGATTTTTCCTTCTAACATTTCTTGAATCTGAACATTAGAGTGGGAATACTTGGCAGACAAGACCGGTCCCATAACACCAACTGGATTAACCGTAGCTAGTTGCAAGCCATCACCTTCCTTTTTGATAAAATCCCAAGCGGCCATTTCTGACATCGTTTTTGACTTTTGATATGGATGTATATTTTTAGCAGAAAGATCTGACCAATCTTTTTCAGTATACGGAGTTGTGCGATTCTTGTGACCTGCAAAAATGGCACCATAGGCTGATGTCAAAACCACTCGTTTAACCTCAGCATCTTTAGACGCTTTAAGAACACGTAAGACTCCATCCACGGCTGGACGAATCATCTCGTCCTCATTTTTAAAGTTTAATTTAGGAGTTGGTGAAGCCACATGAATAACATATGTTGCTCCTTGCATCGTTTCTTCCCAATTCGTATCAGAAGTTAAATCAGCTTGTGAGAATGAGAGATCAGAAAAATCTCTTATTCCACCGTTATATAACATTTCTTTAATAACATCTTCTTTTTTGGCCGAACGAATTGTTGTTCTAACCGCATATCCTTGTTGCAACAATTCCAAAATAATGTGTACTGCAATAAAACCACTACCACCTGTAACGACTACTAATTGTTTTCTCATGTTTAATATCTCCATTTCATTTTAACTGACGTTTCACTTGTAACGTTCATGAATGTATCCTACTATGTAAGAAACAGCTTCTCAAGTAAATCAGAAGCATCTGTGACAGAATGGAGAAAATGTAATGGCAGCGACCGAACATTCACAAAAAATCAAACAAGATTCCCAAGAATTTCTCATTACCGCATTATTACAATTATTAAAAACAAAAGATTTCAACGATATCACTATTACTCAAGTTGTAAAACGAGCTGGTGTAAGTCGAATGGCTTTTTATCGGAACTTTGAAACTCTAGACGATATTTTAATAGCTTACATCGAACCCAAAATAAATATTGGCTTTGAAAACATCATTAATAGAGTTCCTCAGAACCAGAAATTAACCGCCTTAGGAAATCTCTTTGAAGAGATATCTGACATCTTAAAAATGGCTGTCAATAAACATTATGAAGCAATTATTCAAAATATTTTTGATAAGAACATGACCGAATTCTACGATCAAACAATGGACTGGAGCCAATTCACAGCCATTCAACGTAAGTACTGGGTCAAATTTATGAGTGCCGGTGTTTATGCAATTTGGCGTGAATGGCTGATTAGTGGTCAAACAGAAAACATCAATGACATTCATGTTCTTTTAGCTGATTTTCAAATTTCTACTTTAACTGCCTTACGAAACGAGACTACAAATTAAAAGAGACGTTATCAATTAATCAGAAAATTGATAATGTCTCTTCTATTTATTCATGCAATTTTGCTTGAATTTTATCGCCGGCTTTATCGATGCCCTTTGCAGTTAAAATAGTTCCACCTACAAGAACACCTCCGACTATTAAGGTACTAACAGCCATGAATTTAAAAATTGATTTAACAGTATCCATAATTATTTACCTCACGACATTTTTTTAACAACGAATGATACCACTAAGACTAAAATGATAGCTCCAATTAATGAAGGAATAATAGCCATTCCTGCAAGTTGTGGACCCCAAGCACCTAAGATTCCCTCACCTAAAGCCGAGCCAACGATACCAGCAAGAATATTACTGATCCATCCCATTGATTTTCCATTGTTAGTAATTGCACCCGCAAGTGCTCCAATAATAGCTCCGACAATAATTACCCATAACCAATGCATAATGTTAATCCTCCTTAATAATATTTATATTCTAATATTATTAAATTCCAGTAAATTACGCACGAAATATGCTGTTAAAACGGATTACCATATTTTTTACAGTATTCATAGAAACCATTGTCATACAATTCAATCAAAGGTTTCAATTGTTTATCAGGTAGAAATTGAATCAGTTTCAAAACAGCTTCAGTGAAGTCTAAAGCAGCTGTACCATTAGCGGTTACTAAATTCCTATCACTAACCACTTGTTGAGGTAGGAACTGATCAGGATTATTATATTCCGAATAATTTTTCCAAATTGCCTGAGAGTTACCAGTATGTTGATAGCCACTCAATAACCCATTTTTGGCTAAATAGTCGACTGCACCACAGATAGCACCAACTGGTTGATCATTTTTTAATCTATCGGAAATTAATTTTCTCAAGGTTTCATTTTTAACATCCCAAGAATTACCACCAATCAAAATTAACAAATCGATTTTTTCAGGCAATTCATCAATTTGATAATCAATTATAGTTTTAAACCCACCGATAGAAGTAACCTCATCAGAAAATGAAGCCGTCTTAACCGTCCATTCAGAATTTTGATTCAATTGACTAGACAAATAAGGACCTTCCCAATCCGCGTATTCGTTTAATATAAAAAAGATTGCTGTTTTCATTAATAACTCCTCTGATAATTAAATTTTCATATAGCAGTTATTTAACTGTAATATAATCTCTTGGCCTTAAGCAAGGATTTACAAAAGATTTTAATGTGATACTTTTTGCTTAATAACAAAGCACATACTTGATTAACTATAATGTAATATCGGCAATTAATTCACTATTTTCAAATGGAAACCGTGATTCGGACAATTCAAACGGCTGACCATCGTCTAAATAACTTAATTGAATAATAACTAACACAGGATCCACTTTGTCTTTAGCTATGCCAGTTTCAAGATCAGTTTTATCAGCTCTATCAGCCTTTACTATTCGATGAGAGCCTTCAATATTCAATCCTAAATTCTTCAAGTGGTCATAAATAGAATGTTCTAGTACATCCTCATTTATTGGTGCTATCGTAGTTGGCATAATTGTATGTTCGTAAGCAAAAATTTTTCCATCCATATATCGAATTCTTTGAATATCATATACAGGCGCATCAGATTCAATTATTAATTTTTCCATTTCTTCTTCTGTTGGAAGTCTAGCCGAATAGCTTAAAATCTTGCTGGTTACTTTATTGGCTTGGTGAGTATAAGTGGCGCCTAATGGTTTTTCTAAAGCTGAAACACTTTTATATTTTGTATCTAGATTAAAATCTTTTCTGACAAAAGTTCCAGCACCCCGTTTAGAGTAAATCATTCCTTCAATGACTAATAGATTCAAAGCCTTATGCACCGTACTTCTCGTAGTATTGAAATCTTTAGCAATTTGAGATTGATCAGGTAAGATATCCCCCGCCTTATATTGTCCATTTTTTATTTTTGATTTAATATTTTCAGCAATCTTTTTATATTTATACTCCATAATTTTTCTCCTATATCTTATAAAATATTTTATCATCATTTAACATTGACTTCATTTTTATTTTAAAAGACTAGTCTTATTTATAAAATGATGTGGACATATAATTACAGCGATGATATATTGTAAGCGGATACAAGAGAGGCGAATTTAAGGAAAGAATTATTAGTAAATAATCTTCAATTTACTAATTTAAATGATTATTAATACATATTCTGGGGGAATATAAAATGAAAAATGGTTTTTCTGAATTTCTAAACAAGAAAATCATGCCATTCGCTAACAAATTAGCCGCGAATAAGGCCTTAATGGCTATTCGTGATGGTGTTGGATTTGCTATCACCTTAATCATTATTGGATCTGTTCCACTTATTATTAATAGTTTACCCTTTGACAATTGGACACAAACTTTACAAGGAATCAAAATTCCATATTTTGATAATCTAAGTAATCTTTTAAATATGATGACCAACATGACTTTTGGAATAATGGTAATTCCAACTGTTTTCGGTATTGCATATAGTTTTACAAAGAGTCATATTCACGATGAACTAAAATCAATTGGTTCAGGTTTCGTTGCTTTAGGATCATATTTAACAATTACACCTGTTATCACAAATAAAGCGGGACAAACTGGTGTTGATCTAACTTATTTAGGAAGTAAAGGACTTATCGTTGCCATTATCCTTGGTTTGATTTCTGCCAAAATATTTTCAATGTTCATTGAACATAATGTTGAAATTAAAATGCCTGAAAGTGTTCCACCTGCAATTTCTAAAACTTTCAGTGCTTTATTGCCTGGTTTCGTAATTATTTTCATGTGGATTTTAATCGCCATTATTATCGGTATGTTTGGATTTAACAACATACATGAAGTTATTTTGAAATTATTAAATAAACCTCTATCATTCTTAGGAGGTACTCTAGCCGGTACCCTGATTGCCGTCGGACTAAACAGTTTAGTTTGGAGCATTGGTGTTCACGGTACTGTTATTAACTCAGCCATGAATCCTATTTGGTTGATGAATTCTGATGCCAACAGATTGGCTCTACAACATGGTAAAGAAGTACCAAACATTGTAACCAACTCGTTTATGGATAACTTTACTTATATGGGTGGATCAGGTGCTACTGCTTGTTTAATTCTTGCCTTATTCATCCTCGTTCTTATGAAGAAAGCAAGCGCTGAAAGTAAGGCTATCACTTCTGTTGGTACAGCTCCAGCTATCTTTAACATTAATGAACCAGTCATGTTCGGTTATCCAGTTGTATTTAACGTAGCTATTATTATTCCATTTATTCTTGTCCCTATGGTTTTTGCGACAACTACTTACTTAAGTATGAAATGGGGACTAGTGGCTAAACCAACCGGTACTGTATTAAATTGGACAATGCCACCTATTATTTCGGGATATCTAGCAACCAATAGTATCAGTGGTGCCGTCATCCAAGTTATTAATTTAGTAATTGGTACTCTAATATACTTACCATTCGTTGCCTCAATCAATAACAAACAAGTTTTAACTGAAAAATTAGACGAAGAAAAAGCATAGGAGAATTATAAATGTCGACAAGATTAATTAGTGCTACTGCAAGCGAAATATCTAAAATGACCAAAGAGGAACTTTTAACTTCCATCAAAGCTAGTGAAGGACGCGTAGTTTTAAGTGAAAATGTAGTCATGCATGAACCTGTTGAGGACGGAATCACTATCAGTGAAATGACTAAAGCTTCAGGCGCTGATATGATTCTTTTAAATGCCTTTGATACATTAAATCCCATTATTTTGGGAATGCCTGATCAAGAGAATATTCAAAACGCCATTCCTAGAGACTCTGTTGTTAAAGAATTAAAAGAATATGTTGGAAGACCCTTAGGATTAAATCTTGAACCGATAGATTTAAAGGCTGAAATGTTAGAAACAAGATTAGAAATTTCCAAAGGTCGACAAGCAAATGAGGAAACTTTAAAACGTGCTAAAGAATTAGGATTCGACTTTGTTTGCCTAACTGCCAATCCAGGAGTTGGAACTTCTAATAAAGCTATTACTCATGCAATTGAATTGGCAAAGAAGTATTTGGTGGTGTTATTATCGCTGGTAAAATGCATAAAGCCGGCGGTAACGAACCAATCTTTACAGAACAAGCAGTTAAGGATTATATTCAAGCTGGAGCTGATATCCTTCTACTTCCTTCCGTTGGCACTGTCTGGGGTATTAGAAGAGAAGATTTAAAAATGGCCGTTGATTTGGCCCACGATAATGGAATTCTTGCCATGAGTGCTATTGGAACCTCTCAAGAATCTAGTCAACCAGACATCATCAGGACAATGGCATTAGAAAATAAAGAAATTGGTTTTGATATTCAACATATCGGCGATGCTCAAAGAAATAGATTCGAAAACATCTCAGAATTAAAAAAATCCATTTCAGGTTATCGTCACTATATTGCTGGCATATCACGAAGTGTAAGAAGATAAAAGATATAGGAAAAGGAGTAACTAAAATTATAAAGTTTGAAGTAAACCCCTTAGTTTGGACACAAAACCAAACTAAAGGGTTTTTCTTATGGTCAAATTCAATTTAGATTTTAGAATCAAAGTAGTAACTGAATACTTTAGCGGTTATGGATCCACAGCTTTGGCTAAAAGTTATGGGGTTGCTAAAGAGGACGTGATTCTTAATTGGGTTCATAATTTTGAGTTACGTGGCGTCGAAGGGCTTGAGCCATGTAGAATGGATTTAAATTATTCAAGCAATAGATGAATTTCGACAATCAGATCCAAAATATACAAAAATACGGCTATCGACGTATGACTAAAGCACTTAAAGAATTGGGATTTACAGTTAATCACAAGAAAGTTCTTCGTATCATGACTGAACATTCTTGGTTTTGCCAAACGTTCAATCGTCAAAAAAGAAAATATAATTCATATAAAGAAACCGCTGGAAGAATAGCTAAAAATCATTTAAAACGTCGTTTTAATGCTGATAGATCTTACCAAAGCTGGTGGCTGATATTAGTGAATTTAGATATGGAAATATGAACTAAAATGACCGTGTTTATTTAGAACCAGTCATGGATTTATCTTCCCGAAAATTACAAGAACAAGTTAGCCACTTGTCCAAAAAATAAATACGAAATATATCAGTGCCAGAAAAGTGCATTTCTAAACTCCACAGAAACTAGTGAATAGTTCCCGTGGAGTTTTGTAGTTCAACAACTTTCTAGGCATATCATTGAGCTTTGATTCAATAGAGGATACTAAATCTGGAGCAATAGAATCGAGTGACAGCCCTTTGGGCAAGTCACGACGAATCATTCTATTATGTGCTTCATTGGTTCCTCTTTCTGAGGAAGTATATGGATGTGCAAAATAAACATCTGAAACTCCAGACATAACAGAATCGAGATTAGCAAATTCAGGACCATTATCTGCGGTTATCGAGTTGATAATGTGACCGTAATTATGTTTGATCTCTTCCATAGCGTAATCAACAGAGTCGGCATCTCTACCGTCAATAAGTCGCATTATCTCGAATCTGGATTTACGCTCAATAAGTGTTAAGACTACGCTCTCGTGACCATTTCTCTTACCAACGATAGTATCAATTTCAAAGTCACCAAAATCTTCTCGCAAGTCAACGCTCTCAGGACGTTCCTCGATACTTCTACCCAATAGACGCTTATGTTTCTTCGAAACGTGTAGCTTGGTAGATCTATTCATTTTGTCGGTTAAGTCTATATTACGTATCTCTAAACGTTGTTCATCGATGTACTTATAAAGAGTGGTAGTTGATACCATTTCATCTTTAAAGAATAACCCATCGACACGTGATCTACCTGCGATTATATCTGGAGACCACCCCTGTTTGAACTGTTCTACAAAGTAGCTTAGGAATTGTTTAACTCGATTAAACTTAGAAGGTCGATGACACTGCTTACGCAGCGTGTCATAACGTAATTGAGCGGTATCAGGGTAATAATCATTAGAGAAATATTGTTTCCCATTAACCTTTTTAACCTGTCTTACGGTCCCTCTGCGGATCTCATTATTAATAGTTTGAGGGCAAACGCCAACGGCGTGAGCAATCTTACGATTTGAGAATCCCAAAAGGTGAAGCGAAGCTATTTCACCACGTTCAATTTCAGTTAAATGGTGTCCCTTAGGTCGTATTATGGTATCATTTTCTTGCATCAAGACGAAAAACCTCTTTCATTGTTTGTGTAGGAACTCCAATGATACCTGATTTTTTCGTCTTGGTGTTTTTATTTTGAGCTTTTATTGAAAGTGGCTAACTTGATTATAAAATTCGCCGGATTTATCTTCCGGAGAAATATTAGTTTTTAATATTAGTGAACATCCAACAGTTGAGTTTGCCATCAAGACAAAACTAAAAGGAAAGCCACCGGTAAAATACCGAGAATTTTCCTTTCTAAAAGCAGCATAATTAATTATCCAAACTTAAGGGTTCAGATCAAGTTACTCCTTTTTATTATTCCGCTTATAATTCTACGAGTGAACTAACAAAGCTATCAAATACCTAATTATTTAATAATCTCCCTATTCTTGTCCTTCAAATTAACTAACAAGATGATTCCAAATAAGATCACTGTAACTAAGAAAACATTATGCATACCTTCAATAATAATTTTTTGCATGATAGGAATTAAGTTACTAGCTGAATCATGATTGGAACTGATAAATCCATTAACTTGTCTCAAACTCACCTCTGCATGATTACCAACAGCTTGATTGATCGACAAGTTAAACACCAATCCAAATACTCCTGTCATGATGGTTTGTCCCATCGTTCTTCCTAAAGTTAACATTGATGAGGCTGTTCCAACCTCAGTATCCGAAACTACTTCTTGTGAAATCAGTGTATTCATTGTAATTACAATACCTAACCCCGTACCGGTGACACCAGCAATTACATAAAACATAATCATCGGAAAATTAGTTTTAGCAAAAACTAAGGTTAGATAAAACAGCATTTGTACTATAACAATTGGAATAGTAATTAATTTAGGAATAATTCTTTTCACTAAGCTCCCCACAAAGAATGATGCAATCAACCACATTACTGGACTCGGTGTAACTGCCAAACCAGCGACAGAGGCAGTAACTCGATAAACTGATTGTAGCCAAATAGGAAAATAAACTTGAAAACTTATTTGTATCCCACTTAGTAATAATGCAGTCAGAATTTGAATTGTAAATAATTGATTCTCAAAAAGTTGCAACGGTACAATTGGATCAACTGACTTTTTCTCGAAGTGTACTAATGCTATTAAGGATAATGAAAAGACCAGTGCCACAATTATGATATATATTATATTTAATTCTTGACTACTTAACATTTGGAATAGAAACAAAAGTGAAATTAAAGACAATGATAAACTCAAAATCCCTTTATAATCTATTGGCCGATGTGTTTTAGTAGTCCTTTTACTTCCTAGTCCAAACAGAATCAATACCAAAACTATCAAGCCTAAAGGTACGTTAATGAAAAAAATCCAATGCCAATTAAGTTTGTCAACAATGAAGCCACCGATAATGGGTCCTAGCAAGGCCGAAATTCCCCAAGCTGTATTATTTAAAGCCAATTTACTGGAACGTTTATCATAGGAGTATAAATCCGCAATGATGGTGAATGTTATTGGCATAATTGCACCAGCACCGATTCCCTGAATAGCTCTGAACAGTATCAAAAGGTAAATATTAGGAGCAATTCCACAAAGAAATGACCCTAAAGAAAAAATCATCAATCCAACAATAAATATCGGTTTACGGCCTAACTGATCAGACAATTTTCCATATATGGGAGTACTGACCGCTGTCGTTAACAGATACATTGCAAATACCCAGCTTTGCATTGACAGGCCGTTTAATTTACTAATAATTGTCGGCATAGCCGTCGTAATAATGGTTGTTTCTACTGAGGTCATAAACGTAGCAATAAAAATTGCAATCATTGTCAACAACAAGTTCAATCTTTTATTTTTTAACATAATAACATTTTCTTTCTTAGTTCGATGATCATCGAACTAAAGTACAAAATTTTATAGGGTATCTAAAAAAAATGGCAAGAATTCGGTAAAGGTATCCATATTAATCGACAAATATTTAATTTGCGCTTCTTTTCTAGTATTAGTCAAACCAACTTTACGCAGTTTCTTAAAATGGTAGGAAACGGTTGATTTGCTAAGATCCAATTTTTCACCGACTTCACCACAAGTCAATTCACGATGCGCTTGATATAGAATTCGAATCATTTGTAACCGATTGGGATCTGACAAAACTTTAAATATCTCTGCTCTTTGAATATCTTTTTTATCTATTTTCATAAATCTATTGTAAATCTTCTTCTAAAATATTTATAAAATATAGTATTAAAAAGACGATTTGGCATTTATTAGTCGCCATGTTATTGCAATGACACGATTCTTTATATAACATATTTAATGATGAAAGCTTCATATTAATAGAAAAGAGTGATCTCATAATGGAAAAAACGTTGGTCGTCAACGCTGGTAGTTCATCCCTAAAATGGAAACTGTTTGAAATGCCATCCGAAAAGGTTCTAGCAAGTGGTACCGTAGAAAGAATCAATGCCCCTGCTTCCTTATTTAAAATGAAATATAACGGTAAGAAGTTCGAGAAAACACAAGATAACTTAACTCAAAATCAAGCCGCTCAAATGGTTTTTGAAGAGTTACAAAACTTAGACATTATCAAAGATCTATCAGAAATTACGGCTGTAGCACACCGTGTCGTTGCTGGAGGCCAAGTCTTCAAGCATGCTGTTGAAATTACACCTGACGTGTTGCAACAAATTAAAGATCTTAGTGATTTTGCACCCCTTCACAATCCTATGGAAGCTAAGGGAATTGAAACAATGGCTGAAACTTTGCCTAATGTTAAACAATATGCCGTCTTCGATAGTCAATTCTTTACCGACTTACCTGAAAAGAATGCTATCTACAGTTTGCCATATAAATTAACTAAGAAATATCAGATTCGTCGTTATGGTGAACACGGTATTTCTCACACTTACTTGACCAAACGTGCCGCTGAATTACTTAATAAGCCACAATCAGATGTCAACTTGGTAACCATGCATCTAGGTAGTGGTGCATCACTCGCCGCTGTTAAAAATGGTAAAGCCTTTGATACTTCAATGGGATTCACACCTCTCAACGGTGTCACAATGGGAACACGTTCCGGAGACATCGACCCAGCCTTAGTGCCCTTTTTGATGAAAGAATTAAAACTTGATGATCCTAATCAAGTTCTAGATATCTTCAATCAAAAATCTGGTCTCTTAGGTATTGCTGAATTCTCTTCCGATATGCGTGACATCAAGGCCCAAGAGGATACCAATGAACAAGCCAAGTTAGCCATTGATATATTTGTTAACCGTGTTGTTAAATATGCTGGTAGTTTCCTAACTGAATTACATCGTGCTGATGCTCTAGTCTTTGCCGGTGGCATTGCTGAAAACAATGCTTGGTTAAGAAAACAGATCATCAATGAGCTTTCTATCTTTAATATCAAACTAGATGACAAATTGAACGAAGCCGCTCAAGAGGGACTCATTAGTAGTCCTGATTCTGCTATCAAGGTTTTCTTGATTCCTACTGATGAAGAACTCATGATGGTTCGTCAAGTTGCTGAAATTCACAATTAAAATTTCTTATAAAAAGTGTTAGTCATAACGGCTAACGCTTTTTGTTTCTCAATTTTGTGAAACAGCATATCAATTGACAATACATTTTGTCTGGTTTATTTTGTACTTATGGTCAATTGATGCGAATTAATTATGTCAACAATGACTTTTTGTAACATGCATATTTTACTAACAATAAAAATAGTTTGTAATACGAAAGGAAGTTAATTTAATTGCGGAGGATCAGTTCAGAAAAAGTAGAAAAAATCGGGACAGTCGCGAGCGCCATGTCCGTTCTGATGTATGTTTCATATATTCCCCAGATTATATCCAATCTATCTGGTACTAAGGGGAATCCTATACAACCACTCGTTGCTTTTATCAACTGTACTATTTGGACAGCATATGGATTACTCAAGAAAGAAAAGGATTGGCCAATTGTTTGGGCTAATATTCCTGGTATTTTTCTTGGAGCAGCAACTTTCATCACTGCAATATTTAATTTTGGTTAAAAAAACATCTATCTAGAGCGCATAAATTTTATGCTACCTCTGAATAGATGTTTTTTAAATTTTATTTTAATAAACCTTTTTTAACTAAATAATCACGAGCCACAACACTGGCCTTTTTATTCTTAACACTGACTTGATAATTCATCTTCTGCATATCTTCAGCAGAGATCTTACCAGCTAACTTGTTCAAGCTCTTAACAACTTCAGGATTTTTTTTAGCAAAGCTCTCATTCATCAAAGGAGCACCCTGATATGGTGGGAAGAAATGCTTATCATCCTTCAAAACCACTAAATGATATTGTTGAACTTGTGGATCCGTCGTATAACCATCTACCAAATTAACGCGATCATTAGCAATCGCCTTGTAACGTAAAGAAGGTTCCATTCGTTTAACGTTAGCAAAATCTAAATTATATTTCTTCTTCAATCCTAAATAACCATCAGCCTGATTAGAAAAGTCAGGATCGAATCCGGCAATAACTTTATCACTTACTCGTTGTAAATCGCTTAACTTGGTAACGTGATACTTTTTTGAAAATTCCTTGGTCACAGCCAAATCATAACCATTTTCGTATTCCATTGGTTTTAAGAAACTCATATTTTCTTGCTTCGACAATTCCTTTTTAGCAATTTGATAAGTTTTTTCCGGACTCTTAGGCGTTGGTTTATCGTATTTTACTAATGCTTCCAAAACAGTACCCGTGAATTCTGGATAGATATCAATATCTTGGCGTTTTAATGCCTTATATAAGAATGTTGTTGCACCAAAATTAGGTTTCAAAGTAATTTGAGCCTTAGGATTATCCTGTTTGATCAAGTCCTTATACATATTAATCAATATCTCTGGCTCACTGCCTAATTTACCAGCAATTGTAATTTGGACTGGTTGTGGTTTTACCATTTGATAAACCTTGTTGCCACCAAATCCTAATAACATCAATAGTATTATCACACCGCCAGCATAAATCCGACGTTTTGACGAGCCAATAAATTTCAAAAGGCCACTGAAAATAAAGGCTAACAGGGCTGACAAAACACCACCGATAATTAGATAGTAATTATTATTCTGTTGAATACCCAGCATAATATAATCCCCTAAACCACCAGCACCAATAAAAGCGGCTAATGTGGCCGTACCGATAATCATAACTAAAGCAATTCTGATACCAGAAATAATCATTGGTAAGGCTAATGGAAATTCCAAACGTTGTAATCTCTTCCACTTTGACAATCCAAAGGCAACCGCAGCTTCCTCCAGATTAGGATCAATATTGGTCAATCCTGAATAAGTATTTTGATACAACGGCATGATAGCATACATAGTTAGTGCTACCACTGCTGGCACCGTTCCAATTCCTACAAGTGGAATTAATAATCCTAACAAAGCTAAACTGGGAATAGTCTGAATAATTCCAGCAATTTGTAGTCCCACTTCACCAAAGCGACGATGGTTCCGTAATAAGATAGCTAATGGAATTGCAATTAGCATGGCAATCAATAGTGAAATAAAAGAAATGCCAATATGTTGATACAATGATTTTAAGATTTCAGTACGTTGACTGACTAAAGTCTGTAGTAACATTTGCATTATTGATTGTCCCCCTCTTTTTCAAAATATGCTAACAATTGCTGAGGGGTCAATGAATAAGCCTTATTCTGATAGCTAAACTTTATCTCAGTATGATCTTTTAAACTGTTAACTAATTCGCCAAACTGCTCCACCTCAGGATAATCAGTTGAGTTTTGAATTTCTGTTAAAACTTTGGACCCAATCAAGAAATCCATATTCCACCAATGTGGTGTCTTAGTACCAAAGAATTTCTTAACGAAATCATTGGCTGGATTTTGCATGATCTCATGTGGTGTTCCTACTTGCTGGACCTCACCTTGATTTAAAATGGCAATCTTTTGACCCATTCGCAAAGCCTCTTGCATATCATGTGTTACAAAGACAACTGTCATCTTATATTTGGCATGCAATTTTAAAACCAAATCCTGTGATTTACGTCTCAAGACAGGATCTAAAGCACTGAATGATTCATCCATCAAAACTAATTTAGGACTAGTTGCTAAAGCGCGAATAATGGCAACACGTTGCTGTTGCCCACCAGACAGTTCATCAGGCATCCTTTTAGCATACTTCTTAGGATCAAGTTCAACCGACTCTAGTAATCCAGCAGCACGTTGATGGCGTTCTTGTTTGGAAACACCCTTTTGTTCCAATTGAATTGCAATATTATCTTCAACATTTAGATTAGGGAATAGACTACTATCCTGCAATACATACCCCATGTCTAAACGTAATTTTTGCACATCATAGTCTTTAATCTTCTTATCGTCAAAATAAACATTCCCATCAGTAGGAACTGTTAGTCGGTTCAACATTCTCAATAACGTAGTTTTTCCACTACCACTGGGACCAACCAAAACAAACAATTCACCATCATCAATTGTCAAATTGATATCATGTAAAACGACGTTTTTCTCGTACTTCATTCCGACTTCTTTGTAGGTAATCAAATTATTTCCCCTCTCTAATCAACTTACCCTAATAATAAATATCTTCCAACTTTTAAACAAAAAATTAGCATAATAATATTTACGAAAATTTCAATAACAAGTTAGCCACTTGGACAAAATAAATTGAATCCAAGTGATATCAGTATTTGAAGTTTATAAATATGTCTTTAAGCGCCACAGGAACTAGCAAAGAGTTCTTGTGGCGTTTTATAGTTCAATAACTTTCTAGGCATATTGTTGAGCTTAAATTCTATGTCTCTTATTACTTTTGGGCTGACTGTATCCAGTGACAGCCCTTTGGGCAAGTCACGACGTATCATTCGATTATGTACTTCATTTGTTCCACGTTCACAAGATGTATATGGGTGTGTGAAGTAAACATCCGCAACGCCAGCCATATCAGATGATAGATTAGAGAACTCAGGGCCATTGTCTGCAGTGATTGAATTGATAAGATCACCATAGTTCTTTATGATCTCTTTCATAGCATAATCTACAGAGTCGGCATCTCTACCGTCAATAAGTCTCATTATTTCAAAGCGTGTCTTACGCTCTATGAGCGTTAAGACGACACTCTCATGGCCATTTCTTTTGCCCACAATCGTGTCTATCTCAAAGTCCCCAAAGGATTCTCTGCTATCAACACTTTTAGGGCGTTTCTCAATACTACGACCAAGTAGACGCTTATGCTTTTTTGAAGTATGTTGCTTAGTCGGTCTAGTTGACTTTTCTACCAGATCAATATTCCGGATTTCAAGTCGTTGTTCATCAATATATTTGTAAAGTGTAGTAGTACAAACCATTTCATCTACTAAGAATAATTCTTCGTTCTTAGCTCGTCCAACGGCCGTATCAGGTGACCATCCATTATCTATGAACTGGCTTACAAAGAAGCCTAAAAAGGCTGTGACTTGGTCGAATTTAGAAGGACGATGGCAAAGCTTACGGTTCTTTACATACTTTTGATGTGCAGTGTCAGGAAAGTAGCAATTCAAGTGTTGAACTTTACCATTAACTTTCTTGATCTGCTCAACAGTACCTCTGTTAATTTCATTATTAATAGTCTGAGGTGAAACGCCGATAGCTTTAGCTATCTGGCGATTCGAGTAGCCAATTGAATGAAAGGAAGCAATCTTTCCACGTTCAATTTCAGTTAAATGATGTCCTTTAGGACGATTTATGATATTCTGTTCTAGCACCAAGACGAAAAACCTCTTTCATTGTTTGTGTGAGAACTCCAATGATACCTGATTTTTACGTCTTGGTGTTTTTATTTTGTCATTTTTCTAAAGTGGCTAACTTGATTATAAAATTCGCCATAATAATATTTATTTGTTCACTTTCCATAAAATAAACTATACGCCAACGTTACAGTCAAACTTTTTCATATATTTATAAAATGCTTTTTAGAAACTATCTACAATGATATTCTTATGTAAAACTAAATACATTTATTTAATTAAGTCTTCTAGTCAAAAAATGTTATTTTTTTAAGCACAAAAAAGGGCTGTACGATAAATAGAGTTGATAGGCATTTTGCCATCAACTCTATTTTTGTATACCATTTATTAATAAAACTATTTTAGAACATCAAAAAGACACCATCCATACCTTTAGATGTTCTACCCTCTACAGCTTCACAATGAAAGGAATTTGAATGATGTCCCTAAGTAATAAGTCTATACGAAACGCTCTTGAAATGAAAGATGAAAATATTATCTTTACTGAAGACTCAAAATTTATGTTAGTTAATGGCATCAAGTCCTTAGTCTATTTTGCAATGCTAACTAAACAGATTGACCGTTGTCTTAACTGTGGCCTTGCAGGCCACTTAGTTAAGAATGGATTTAATAAAAATATGATAGTCGCTCCATCATTATCATTACGTCCAACGTATATAAGTCTGAAACGTCAAAAGTATAAATGTAAATCTTGTAACTCTATCTTTGTAGCCAAAACTAGTTATGTTTGGGAATATTGTCAAATCGCACAACCTGTTAGACAAATGATCTTATCAGAAACTGCTTTTAATACATCATTGAAGGATATCGGCAGACGTTTTAACGTCTCCGATAAGACCGTTCAACGTATCATCGATGAAGAAGCCAAGATGCACAAGAAATCACTTCCTGAACATCTTCCTAAGCACTTGGCATTTGATGAATTTATGTCTACTGACAAGATGAGCTTTATTTGGTTAGATAGCGATAATCATCGTACGGGTGATATCTTGCCCAGAAGAACTTCATATCAAATCAGTAAATACTTCAGTCGATTTCCTTTGAAAGTCAGAAGACAGGTAAAAACTATTTCTTTGGATTTAAATGCCGGATACATTAATTTAGTACCAAAGTTGTTTCCAAAGGCCAAAGTCGTTGTTGATAGATTTCATATCGTTCAGATGATGAATCGTTCTCTCAATTCAACTAGAATACAGGTAATGAAACGAATGCCTAAAAGAAGTAAAGAATACTTGTTCATGAAGAGAGATTGGAAAAAATTCTTGGAATCATTCGATTCCATCGAAAAGATAAACCCTAAGTATCAGTACAGTGTTGGTTATTATGAAACGGATCTAAATTTAATCACAAAGTGTTTAGATTTGGACGAAGGTTTCGCCAAGTCCTACGAAGTATATCAAGATATTTTAAAGGCTATTAGAACAGGCGATACTGATACAATGAATCAGATACTACTCAATTATCATCCACTCAATACCGCTATGGATCAAACAATGACATCATTAAGAAAATATCGTAAACAAGTATTAAATGCACTGAAGCTTAAATATTCCAACGGATTTTTAGAGGGAATCATTGGAAGAATAAAAAAGATAAAAAGTAGTGCCTATGGATATCGTAGTTGGAACAACTTTACTGAACGTATAAATATTCAAATGTTTTGGCTTCGAGCAAGCTCATCAGCCAAATAAAAAAACAGCTAGACCATTTATGGTCTAACTGTTAACTTGAACCGCCATCAACTTGATTTGACGAACAGCCCAAAAAAGACCAGAGCCATAATCATTTTGATTATAGCCCTGGTCTTCTTCATTTATTTTTTTATAACCATAATTCTATACTTTATAGTAGAAACGAGCTACAAATGCTCAGAATCTAAGCAGGCTTGCTCCGCTCTCTGTCCTAGAATTCAGCATTACCTGGTGTTCTTGGGTAAGCAATGACGTCACGGATATTTTCCATACCTGTGATGTACATAACTAATCTTTCAAAACCAATACCGAAGCCTGAGTGAACTGTACCACCGTACTTACGTAATTCTAAGTACCACTTGTAGTCTTCTTCGTTCATATCAAGTTCAGCCATTCTACTTTCTAGCTTATCAAGACGTTCTTCACGTTGTGAACCACCAATTAATTCACCAATTTCAGGAACTAACAAGTCAGCTGCAGCAACAGTCTTACCGTCATCATTAGCACGCATGTAGAAAGCTTTGAATTCCTTAGGATAGTCAGTAATAAAGACAGGCTTCTTGTAAACTTTTTCTGACAAGTAACGTTCATGTTCTGATTCGAGGTCAAGTCCCCAGTAAGGTTTAACTTCAAATTCAACATCAGTAGCTTTTTCAAGAATATCGATTGCATCAGTATAAGTAACATGAGCAAATTCTTCGCCAGCTGTGGCTTTCAAACGATCGATCAATGTATTATCAACGTTTTCGTTCAAGAAATCTAGTTCTTCTTTAGCATTGTCCATTACATAGTTGATAACATATTTAAGTAACTCTTCTGAACAGTCCATCTCATCTTTAAGGTCAGCAAATGCCATTTCTGGTTCGATCATCCAGAATTCAGAAGCGTGACGTCCAGTATGTGAGTTTTCAGCTCTAAAAGTTGGTCCAAATGTGTAAACATTTCTGAAGGCCAAGGCAAATGGTTCAACTTCTAGTTGTCCACTAACAGTTAGGTTAGTTTCTTTCTTAAAGAAGTCTTCATTATAATCGACTTTGCCATCGTCAGTCTTTGGTACGTTGTTCATATCCAATGTTGTTACTTGGAACATTTCACCGGCACCTTCAGCATCGGAACTAGTGATAATTGGTGTGTGAACATAAACGAAACCATTGTGTTGTAGATATTCATGAATAGCAAAAGCAGCTAGTGAACGGATTCTAAATACTGAATAGAAGGTATTTGTTCTAGGACGCAAATGAGCTACAGTTCTCATGAATTCATATGAGTGAGCTTTCTTTTGTAATGGATAATCTGAATCTGAAGCACCTTCTTCAACTACTTCGGTAGCATGAATTTCAAATGGTTGTTGTGCCTTAGGAGTAAGGGCAACTTCACCGACAACTTTAATTGTTGTGCTGATTGGGAACTTAACAACATCAGCATAGTTATCCATATCACTAGTAATAACAACTTGAACATTCTTAAAGAATGAACCATCATTTAACTCAATAAAACCTACTCGTTTTGAACCTCTGATTGTACGAATCCAGCCATTAAGCGTGACTTGATCACCGTCAGCAAATTCTTTTTTATATAAATCTTTAACTAAAACGTTTTGCATTGATTTCTCCTTTTCACATCTGGAATACTGTAGACGAAAAAAAGATCCTCCATCCCCAATAAAAGGGACGAAAGATCTTTCCGCGGTACCACCCAAGTTTTTTAAAAAACACCTCAAAAGTACATTAAATACTCTCCAATTATAACGTACTGGGTCACGTCTAAACCTACTCTCCTATGATTTCAGCTAGAATAACAAAGATGTTTTTCCTATATACCGACACGTTAAGTTCTCACTCACCTTAACTCCCTGTGGATAAAGTATACAGTACTCCTTCTTTTAATATCTTTAGATATATTAATTTTCTTAAATGTAGCATAACTTTGACTAAATTGTAAAGTAGAATATAGATATTGAGGAGGAAGATCATGAAAAAATTTTTTAAATGGCTAATTGGTATCATTATTGCCATCATCGCAATCATATTGATTTCTATTATTGTCGTTAAAAATAAGGAATACCAACCTTCAACTGCAGCAATATCAGCTAGTAAAATTAGCACTACAGATGACAATATAACCAAATTTTCAGGAAACGACCAAAATCCTAAAGTCATTTTCTATCCTGGTGCTTTAGTGGAACCCAAGAGTTACAGCATTTGGGCTAAGAAAGTTGCTCAAGCGGGATATTCAGTTTACATTGTGAGATTTCCATTAGACCTAGCTGTTCTAAAAACTAACATAGCTAATCAAGTTTCTAAAAATAATGGATATGTTATTGGAGGTCACTCATTAGGTGGAACTATGGCTAGTCGCTATGCTCACAATAATCCTAAAAATTTAAAGGGCGTCTTTTTCTTAGCCAGCTATCCTGAGAAAAAAGGTGATTTACGGAAAACTAAGGTTCCGGTTTTATCAATTACTGCTTCAAATGATGGCGTTTTGAAATGGAAAAACTACAATAAAGCCAAAAAACTACTACCAAGTAATACACTTTATGAACAAATTCAAGGTGGAAATCATGCTGGCTTTGGTAGCTATGGCAAACAGAGTGGCGATAAATCTGCTTCTATTAGTAATCAAAAACAACAAAATATTGTAAGCAGATTATTAATAAATTGGCTAAATAAAAAAATTACCAAATAAATTAAAGCGTTTTCATAAATTCCCACAAAAGCGCATACATTTTTGTTATACTGTCACTAGTCGCTACAATTTTTGGGGGAAACATGACTATTTTATTTGATAAGAACTTAACTTTAACTGAAGATTCAACAACTTTTATTGAGAATTATATTAATTACGTAAGAACTATCAATCCCGAAGACCTATATGAAGGTAAAAAAGATAAAAATATTCTAAAAAATAAATTCATTTTTCGGATTCATCAATTGGCTAATCTTGATTCAGCCATTGTCAGCTTAAGTGTACTTGATAAGAAAATTAATGTCCTAGCCCGTATTCCCGGTTTTGAAACTGTTGTGATCGGCTCCTATCCACTAAATTCTCATCTAAAAAAGATTATGTCTCAAGGAGTTTATCCCACAATAAAAATAACTGGTGGCAGATATAAAAAAGTTGTTCCGACTGATTTTGATAAAGATATTATAAAAAATGGCTTTGAACCATATGGAATAATCCTTGAGCTTCATCAAGTTGAAAATGTTGTCTATAAATCAAGAAAAATCGATGTAATTTATAAGTACGTCTTTAAAAGTGAACGTAGTCTTGTCAACGTTTCAAAAATCTTAATGTTATGTTTTGCCCTCTTCGGCCTTGCATTAGGATTAGGCTTCATGTTTTTAGGTTTCTTCATGACAGGATTAATGGTAATTGTCGCCTTCTTCGGCGTTAATTCTTATACCTTGATTTTGTCTGATACTTATAAACCTAAGCAAGAATTGAACCAAACCCAAACAAATTAGTTTCAAAAAAGGTGTTCATATTTGAACGCCTTTTTATTTTTCCAATAGAAGAGTTATATTACTTTCAGGAAGTGAAAAATATGTTAAAAAGTTATGTCATCGTCATAAGTGGTGTCACTGCCAGTGGAAAAACCACTCTGATTCAAGAATTAAGTCATAAGTTACCTGATTGTAGCCTCATTTCTTTTGACGACTACAGTATAGATGCCTTACCTTCCGCACCACCTATCGATACCCCAATTCAGGAGGCTGTTAACCAGTATGATATCAGTATGCTAATGGATGACTTCCTTAAAGTTTACAATAAACATCATTTCATACTAGTCGACTTTCCCTTTGGGTATAAGCATGACACATTGAAACCCTATATCGACAAAGTTATCTATATAAAAACGCCATTGGACGTTTGCTTTGCTCGTCAAATTCTACGCGATTACACAAACAAGGATGGTGAACAGATACGTGATTGGGTTAAAACTTATTTAAACTTTGCCAGACCAATTTTTGTTAATCACGACAAATATATTAGTAGTGATGCAGACTTGGTTATTGACGGTCTATTGCCACTGGACAAAAAAGTTGGACTAATTTTAAATGAGTTTAAACTGGATAATCTTTTCTAAGCTCTTAAAAAATATAATAACTACAGTCAAAATAGTTTTCTTCTTCAGAAACTAAAACGGCATCCATTTAGAAACGTAATTACATACGCTTATTCTAAATGGATGCCGTTATTTTTTTAAATTCAGAAGAAAAATAATAAATAGAATCTTTTACTAGTCTGGAACAAAAGTTTTTACTATTAAAATGTGCTTACTGATTCTTGATACTTATCATTATGAACATCCTCATTACCAGTTAAACGAACAACGTCCCTTAAAATCATTAACTCCTCATTAGTTGGAATAACTAATACATCACTTTGAGAGTCCTCTGAACTGATTTTACGAGTTCCTTTACTATTTCTATTGGCATCATCATCTAGCTTAATACCCATATAACGGAAATGTTCCATAATCATTGATCGAATATCCGGATTATTTTCACCAGTTCCCGCAGTAAAGATAATAGCATCTACACCGTTCATCAAAGAAATGTATGAACCAATATACTTAACAATTCGATTTATATACATATCTACAGCTAATTTAGCTCTTGGATTCTCATCTTTAACCGCCATTAAATCTCGAAGATCAGGTGATATGCCTGAAATGCCTAATAAACCAGACTCGTTATTCAAGATGTCAGTCATCTCATCAGCGTCAGTAATATTTAGCTTCTTCATAAGATATGTTACTAGTGATGGATCAATATCCCCTGCACGTGAACTCATCATTAGACCTGACTCTGGAGTAAAGCCCATCGATGTATCTATTGATTTTCCATTTTCAATAGCATCTATAGAAGCTCCACTTCCTAAGTGACAAGAAATGATTCGAAGTTTATCTATTGGTTTTCCTAAAAATTCAGCAGCTTGTGTAGATACATATCGATGGCTAATGCCTTGTGCACCAAATTTACGAACTCCATATTTCTCGTAATATTCATAAGGAACTCCGTACAAATAGTTTGCTGGTTTTAGCGTTTGATGGAATGAGGTATCAAATGCTGCGACTTGTATAGCATCTGGCAATAATTTTTCAAATGCCTCAATTCCTGCAACCTGACTAGGATTATGTAATGGTGCCAGTTCTGATAATTCACTAATTTGCTTTATAACCTTTGAATCAACTACAACCGAGTCTTTAAAAATAGTACCGCCAGCAACAACTCTGTGTCCGACACGTGTGATTTCATCATAACTTTTAATTGCTTTTATACTAAGCAAAGTATGCAACGTTAACGTCACAGCAGACTCATGCGTTGGCACATATTTATTTTCGCTTAATTTCTTTCCATCAAATTTTATTTTAAACACGGAATCTTCTTTACCTAAACGATCGACCATACCCTCAGCGATACATTTCTCATCTTGTAAATTAAATAGTTTCCACTTAAAAGTTGAACTTCCTGAATTAACAATTAATACTTTTGACATCTATATCACCAACCAATTACTAAAATATTATACTTATTCATCAATTAATATATTATATTTTGTAACCGTTGTCAACGATTGGGACGTACCACTTAATTATGTGGTTATTACCATAGCAATGATCATTTATTTCAAATAATTCAGAAATTAAAAACAGCATCTATTTAAGATAAACGTATTTATACGTTTTTAAATAGATGCTGCCATTTTAAAGATTTAGAAAAATGATAATAAATAGAACTGGTTAAATCATTTCTCACTTTCTACTTATAATCATTTATACCTTTTTGTAGACGATTCAAACCATCCTGAATCATTTCTGTTGGACTTGCAATATTCATACGAATAAAGTGTTGTCCATCTCCACCGTAAACATCTCCAGGTGTAACGATCAAGCCAGTATCCTTACGAATGAAGTCAGTCAATTCATCAACATTTTCTGTAATTTTAGAAACATCGAACCAAAGTAAATATGTAGCATCGCCTTGAACCCATTTGATTTCTGGGACATTCTCAGCCAAGAAGTTCAAAACTAACTTTCTATTTTCCAAAACTTTTTTCTTCAATTGCTGTAACCACTCATGACCCTTTGTATAGGCTGCAATTGTTCCAGGAATGGCTACCAAATTAGGTTCTGCTAGTTCTTCACTATTCAATCCTCGACTCACCTGAGCTCTTAAATTGGCATCTGGTACGATTACCGTTGAAGCATGCAAAGCGGCAACGTTAAAGGTCTTACTTGGTGATACAGCAACAATAACGTTCTTAAGATATTTTTCTTCCAATCCGAAAACAGGATTATAGCCTTTTTCGTTAAAAGTAACATCCCCATGAATTTCATCACTGAATAATTTAACGTCATATTTTAAAGATAAGGCCGCAATCTTAGTTAATTCATCAACAGTCCAAATCTTACCTACTGGATTGTGAGGATTGCACAGAATCATCATATTAGTTAGTGGATCACTCATTTTCTTTTCCAAATCGTTAAAATCAATCGAATACTGATGATTTACTTGATCATAAAACAAATCATTCGAAACTACATGGCGACCATTATTCACTATTGAATTATAGAAAATATTATAAACTGGTGCTTGAACTAAGACATTGTCACCTAACGAAGTTAACCGACGTACTGCTGAGGAAATAGAAGGTACTACTCCGGTAGCAAATACCATCCAGTCTTCTCGTGGACGTACATGATGTTCTGTTTCGTACCAATCAGCCACAGCTTTGCGATACTCATCAGGAATCTCTTCATAACCAAATAGTCCCATTGAAATCTTATCTTGCAAAGCTTGAATGATTTCTGGAGCTGTTTTGAAATCCATATCAGCAATTGTCATAGGCAATTCATTTTGTCCGACATCCCACTTAGCTGAATTTCCAGCACGTTTTTTATTTAATGTTTCAAAATCATAATCCATCAGGCCACTCTCCTTAAACTTTTTGAGCTACTTTGATTGAGGTCTTAGTCTTATCAATTTCAGGATCATCAAAAATAATTTCATCAACAGATTTAACTTGAATTGAACCGCTGATAGGATTCTTAATACTCATAAAATCAGTTGTAATTTCAGCATCGATATTTGAGCAATATTCAAAGGCCAAATCAGTTCTGAGCAATTTACAGTTAACCATCTTTAAGCCATCGATATAACAAAGGCCTTGATCACTTTCAATTGTACAATTAATCAAAGTAATATTTTTAGTATTCCAAGCTAGATATTCGCCACTAATTTTTGAATCATAAATTACTACGTTATCACAATTCCAGAAAGCATCTTTTGAAACAAAACTAGAATTATGGATTTCAACATTCTTAGCACCATCAAAAACATAATTACCAACAACATTTAAGTTCTCAGCATAAATATTTTCACTATCTTTACCAAAATAATTACCGTTTACTTCAACGTCCTTCATTTTGATATCCTTACAAGTCCACATTGTTTCTTCAGCATCAGCAAAATGAACATTGTTTAATTTAATATTAGATGCACGACGGAAAAGCTTTGGTGCTTGAAGTGCTGAATTGTTAATTTCAATATCGTCAGTATACCAAATACCTGAACGTGACATTGTTTCAAAAATAGAATCATTGACCTTAATATGTTTATCATACCAAAGTGGGTACTTCCATTTGAAAACAACATCATTCAAGTCAATATTACGTGCCTCTTTAAGTGGAGACTCACCTTCACCAAAAGTTGTATCTGTTATTTGAGCATCATGTTCCTTAAACAAGGGACGTTCACCATCAAAATAACCTTCATTTATTTGTTTTTTCATATAATTACCAAACCTTTTTTGTAAAAATTTTCTAACGATAATAATTATTATCCATTACTATTGATATGTTAAATGCCTATTTCAAATACTTAATTATACATTTTTGTTATAACTAAGCATTTTCCACTGACTGTAGAGCATACAGTTCAGCATACTTACCACCTAAAGCTAATAGTTCTTCATGAGTACCTCGTTCAACAATTTTACCTGCACTCAATACCAAAATTTGATCAGCATCTTGAACTGTCGATAATCTATGTGCAATTGAAATAGTTGTTCTATCATCACGCATCTTTTTCAAACTCTTCGTGATACTCTGCTCCGTTTGTGGATCGATATTAGCAGTTGCTTCATCCAGAATCAAAACTTTAGGATTTCTAACAATCGTTCTTGCAAAAGAGATCAATTGTCGCTGACCTGTTGAAAAACTTCCACCACGTTCAGTTACTGGAGCATGATATTTTTCGGGTAATTTCTCAATAAAATCGTCCGCATCAACAAACTTAGCTGCTTGTTCAACTTGTTCATCAGTAATTTTGTCATCAAACATACGAATATTTTTGGCAATATCACCATAGAATAGATATGGCTCTTGAATGACCAACCCTAATTGTCGACGTAATTCTTGAGTAGAATAATCACGAATATCATGATCATCAATCAAAATCTGACCTTCGCCAAACTCATAGAAACGTAACATAATATTGATAATTGAACTCTTTCCACTACCAGTGTGACCAACAAAGGCAATATTCTCACCTGGTTCAACGGTAAATGAAATATCCTTCAAAATAGGTTCATCAGGATTATAACCGAAAGTAACATGACGGAATTCAATTTTGCCTTCAACAATTTTTTCCTTACTAGTTTCGTTTTGTTTAGGTGCATAGGAATCATTATTGAACATTCGCATAATACGATATCCAGCAACCAAACCATCTTGGAAGAAAGACATATAGTTCATTACGTTAGACAACGGATTAAAGAAGTTTTGTTGGTATGACAAGAAGGCATAAATCACACCCGCTGCCACCAAACTATTCATACTCTTCATTCCAAAACCTAATAATGCAACCAATTCCGCCAAGGTAAACATTAGATTGATCATCGGATTCAACAAGAATGAATTGACGTTGATCATCTGCGAACGCATTTGATAATAGGCATTATTCTTATTTTCAAATTCAGCCGTTTTACGTCCTTGTTGTCCAAATTGTTGAATAACACTGATACCCATTAAAGACTCATTCAACTTAGTATTGATTTGACTCAAATACTCACGTAAACGTTGATAAATTTTCGAACTGATATGTTGGTAAACCCAAACGACCAAATACAAAAGTACCACGAACAGGGCTGTAAAAATGGCTAAAGGTACACTAACTGAAGCCATAGCGATAAATGAGGATACCATTGAGAATAACGCAATGATAATCATCAAAAATAAAGTCCAAAAGTTGTATAAAGTTTTAGTATCATTGGTTACACGTGACACGATTGAACCAGCTGGAGTAACATCAAAATACTTCAAACCCAATGTGTGTAATTTATGAAATAATTGACTTCTAATTTTCTCCAAAGTTCGTTCAGCACCCATTGAGAAAAAGAAATTCTGAATGAACTGGACAATGGCTTGAATAATGGTTCCAATCGCATAAAGAATGGCAAATCCAATAATCAGCTGCACACCAGTACTCTGATTAGTCAAATAATGATCCATATAGTATTGCAACATTCTGGGTAACATAATATTAATAATACTCAAAATGATGGCAAAACCGATGGCAATCCCGAACTGCACTTTAAATTCCCAAGCAAACTGAAAAAGCCACTTCAAAATCTTGTTTCGATCCTTATGAGACAATGATTGTACCGTCTTTAAAATATTCTCTTGTTCATTATTTTTCATCATTCAGCCTCCCCTCTAACTCGGCTGTCTTTTCTTGCAAATGGAAGGTATCGTAATACCACCCTTTTTGAGCTAATAACTCTTGATGAGTTCCTTTTTCAAGAATAGTACCGTGATCCATAACCAAAATTTGATCAGCAGCCTCAACTGAACTTAAACGACTTGCAGCAATAATAGTTGTTGCATTTTTACGATTATGAGCAATCCTTTGTTCAATATTACGTTCAGTTTTGAAGTCAACCGCAGACAAAGAATCGTCCAGAATCAACAATTTAGGATCACTCAAAATAGCTCTAGCAATCGCTAAACGTTGTTTCTGACCACCAGACAAAGAAACACCTAGTTCACCAACCTCAGTATCATAACCATTTGGCATTTTTTCAATATCAGCATCAAGATCAGCTACTCGACTGGCATCCTCAACTTGTGATTGATTAGCTTCCATATTGGCAAAACGAACATTATCTCTAATATCAGTTGAAAACAGAAAATTAGTCTGTGGTACATAACCAATCGTATTTAAGTAATTGTCGATATCATATTTCCGAATATCATTTTCGCCCATTTTGATTGAGCCATCATAATGGTCAAAATCACGCATCAAAAGACTGATAATAGTTGATTTACCACCACCAGTTGGACCCACAATTCCTAACGTTTGTCCTTCCCTTAATTCAAAATGAACATCGTGTAAAGCTGTAGCACTGTCATCGTCAGGATAATGGAATGAATGGACATTAAAATCTAAATTACAATCTGTTATTGTCTCAATTGCATGTTTTGGGCGAATTAACGAAGACTTCTCACCTAATAAGTCGCTGATACGATCATAACTAGCTGATCCACGTTCCAAAACGTTGAATAGACTACCAACAGCGTACATTGGCCATGTTAATTGAGTCATATATGTAATGAACGAAACCAATTGACCAATTGTGATCTGCTTGTTCAATACCGACAAACCACCAAAAATAATCGTAATTACATATGAAATTCCCATGATCAAGGTCGTCAACGGATCAAATAGAGCATCTAAACGATAAGAACGTCGATTAGCCTTGATGTTATCATCAACATAATTATTGAAATCCGCCTCATCTTCACGTTCTTGCCCAAGAGCTTTTAAAACCTTTATACCAACAATACTTTCTTGCGTTTTATTATTGATACTAGAGAATTCTGCTTGTGATTTAGAAAAGGCATCATGAACTTTGCCTCCTAAAATATTAGCCATAATTCCCAAAAGAATAAGTGGTAATACTGCCAAAATCGTCAATTTCCAACCAATAAACAATCCCATGGCCAGAATAGTAGAAGTTCCGGTAATTATGGAGTCGGCTAAAGTTAAAATACCTGGTCCTGCAACATCACGTACTGCATCGATATCATTGGTAGCATGTGCCATCAAATCTCCAGTACGCCATTTTTTATAAAAAGTAGCATCCATCTTCATAAATTGACGATAGAGCCGACTTCTTAAATCTCTCTCTAAAACGAAAGAACTTCCAAATATCATTTTTCGCCATAAAAATCTTAAAAGATATTGTGCAATCGCTGTCCCCAAAAAGATCAGCATACTTACTAATAGGAAATTACCCGTGACATTGCGCTTACTAACAGCATCAACGACATTTCCAATAATTTTGGGAGGAATAACATTTACAATTGCGACAATTATTAAAGCTATGACTCCGATTAAATATTGTTTCCATTGGTTTTTGAAAAACCATTTGAGTCGTGAAAAAATCCCCATGTTATCTCACCTACAATCTAAAAAATACATTATTAATACCTTACACCCTAAAGTTAACTTCAGCACAACTTAGAAAGCGTTTTCTGGCTATTTTTTTAATTTTATTACAAAAAAATAGCGGTATTCTCATAATTAAATAAGAATACCGCTATTTAAAGTCAAATTAAACTATTATTACCAAAGTAATTCAGTGTTTTTAACATCATTGATTGTCTTAGTACCAGCTAATTGCATAGTAATAGACAATTCCATATTCAAATGCTCAATAACATCTGTTACACCTTGAGCACCACCGAGGTTCAATCCATAAATAATTGGACGACCAATAGCAACTAAGTCAGCACCACTAGCCAAAGCCTTGAAGACATGTTCACCACGACGAACACCACTATCGAAGATAACTGGCACACGTTGGTCAACTGCATCAGCAATATCTGGTAAAACTTCAAATGAGGCTGGACCACCATCTAATTGACGGCCACCATGGTTAGATACCCAAATACCATCAGCACCAAAGTCAATAGCTAATTCAGCGTCATCAGGTGATTGAATTCCCTTAACGATAACTGGTAGACCGGACATATTCTTAATCTTCTCAATGTCTGTAGGTACGATACCTTGTTTAGCTGAAGCATAAATCTCAGAGATTCCCTTGCCTTCACCATCACCAGCTGAATAACCAGCCAAGTTAGGCATTGGAAGTGGGAATTGGAACTTATTAGCAACATCAGCTTCACGATAACCACCTAAAGTAGAATCAACAGTTAAGACAATAGCCTTAGCACCGGCAGCAACAGCTTTCTTAATTAAAAATTCATTAAATTTATCATCTTTACTCATATATAGTTGGAAAAATTGTGGAGCATCAGGGGCAGCGGCGGCAGCATCTTCAATTGATGTACTTGCATAAGTACTGATTGAGAAGATAGAACCGGCAGCTGCTACACCCTTGGCTGTGTCAGTTTCACCTTTAACATGTGCTAATCCTTGAGCGGCTGAAGGTGCTTGGATAATAGGAGTCTTCAAATCAATATCCCATAATTTAGTACTTAGGTCTGCATAATCAATACCTTGAAGTACACGTGGAGAAATCTTTCTCTTATTAAAGGATTCAGTATTTTGTTTCTTAGTCCATTCATCTTCAGAGCCACCACTGATATAACCAAAGGCACCCTTTTCATTACTCATATGATCCTTCACACGAGCCTCTAGACCAGCAATGTTTAGAATGTCTACATGATTTTCAGCAGTACTTGCTTCATACTTCTTTTTCATTAAAAATCCCGTCCTTTTTACTTGTATTTGTTCAACAGGATCAGTTTAACCTACATTTGTAAATTTTGCTGAGATTTGTTCCGTAAATATCAATTTTTCTTTTAATATTAATGAAATAATTTATTTAATATTAATACTGCATACCGTCTTTCACAACAAGCCCGATTGTTCTGAAACGCTGTGAACACTGATTTGAGCTAATTGAAGTTCACAATTATCTCAAATACAGGTCCTCTACTAATAAACAAGAACAGTCTCTATTAAGAGATTCAAGTTTGAATTCCTAACGGGGACTGTTCTTTTAATTTAAAATCGTTATTTGATTGTAATCTCAAGCTTACCTATGTCCTAAAATATTACTTAATCGTAGATAAGCCACAAAATGAAAGCCAATTCCTGCTAGCAAGAAAAATGCTCCTAATGGAACGAAGAATAGTGAACTAATGATAGCCAGGATATAAAGACTAACGCTGATTAAAGGATCATATTTATTCTTAGCAAAAGCACTATTTTCCATCCGATTAGATTTTAGTTCGTGATGTTTTCCGATATACGAGTACAGAACGTAAAACATAAACGAAATAATGAGTGCTACTAAATCATACGTAATAAAAGCTACTCTGATATCGTTCAAATTTCCCCGACTTAATGTATTGGCTACTAATGCCATTGGATAATTAATCAATGTAATTGTGAACAATATTAAAAGATTAATCAAATTTAAATTACGATTGATGGCCTTGAGCGCATTAAAATAATCGTGATGAAATAACCACAAAGTACCAACATAAAAATATGAAACTACATAAGCTATCAGAATTGGCCATTGATGAAACATGGCTTCCAATAAGTGACCAGATTTAAAATTTGGAACTGTAAATTCTAAAACTAGAATAGTAATTAAAATGGCAAAGACGCCATCGCTAAACGCCAATAATCTATCTTTAGTCACTAAAATCCCCTCACTCTATAACTTCATCATCTGAACTAAGTATCTTATTGAAGACGATTGGACAGACTAAACAAGTAATAATAGCCGCCAAAGTGATTGCCCCTGACTGAGCAGTAATAATCAATTTCAAATTTCGTCCAACTTGTAAAATAGGCAAAACTAAAGTAATCGTTGTGGACGTAACAATTGCAGCGGCACTGGCATAACGTTTGCCAAAACGTTTACGAAAGACAAAGTAGACGATTGCCTTTGATAGAATGAATGCTACTAGAAATACTGGAATCAATAATAGTGCCTGTTTGTTAGTAAATAGTGTTCTCAAATTTAGATTTACTCCTGTAGTAATGAAGAAAACAGGAATAAAGAAACCATATCCCATCGAACTTAATTTTTCCTCAGTATCAGGTTTGGGTTTCAACAGTTTCATTACGGCCCCAGCTAAGAAAGAACCCAAAATACTTTCAGCACCGATTTGTTCAGCAAAAGTAACCAAAGTAAAGATCAAGAAGAACGCTAAACGAATATCTAATTGCGTCGTCGATTTATCAATTTTATCAAAAAAAACATAGATTCGATTGAAACGATGCAATAGAACAATTGCAATAATAAAAATAACTGGCAATCCTAATACAGAAATATAATGCTGTTGCTTAACAGCTGAATAAATTGTCAAAGCCACCAAAGGAATAAATTCCCCGAACGCCGACGTTAACAAAATCGTTTGGCCGTAATTGGTATTTAGTAACCCAGCCTCTTTTAAGAGTGAAATGATAACACCCAAAGCAATTGTACTGAATAAAATGACTGCTAAAATAAATTCACTGAAAATTCCAGTAACGTACAAAATACCACTCAAAATCATCGACATAATAAAGATCGACATGAAACCGGCAAAAGAATTTCCCAAGGGTGAATAAACTGATTTATCCTTCTTAGGTTCCAAGAGAGAAAAATCAATCTCCATTCCGCCCAAAAAGATCAACATAATCACACCCAAATTAGCTATGTATTGAACACTGACATCTGGATGAACAATATTGAACCCAGTCTTACCAATAATAATCCCCATAATAATTTCTGAAATAGCTGTCGGCATCCGTTGCAAATGGAACCTAGCCGTAATAAGTGGCGTGATCAAAGCCGCAAATAGCACAATCAATAAAGCAAATTTTTCCATAACAAAACCTCAGAGAGCTGAGCAGACCCGCTTAGATTCCTGTATTTTGCCTGCGTAGCTCATTTCCACTATAAAATATAGAACCATAGTTATTCTAAAACAAAATTATCCCAAAATAAAAAATCAATTAACAACAAAAACAATAATTATTTATCAATAAAAAGTCAAAAAAACCAACTTGAAACAGAGCATGGTTTTTCCCATCTAAAAAAGCCCAGTATAGCAACCACCAAAAATGGTAACTACACTAGACTTATTTTATTACTCGTAAATTGGATAATTATTCTACTTCAGTATTCAATTTTTCAGGTTCACAGATAACAAAATGATCAATAACGGCGATAACTAAGAACGCTAAAGCTACTAGACAAACGCCGATCCAACCAATTCGACTCCAAGCCCAAGTTGCGGCTAAAGTACCGATTGAACCACCTAAAAAGTAACTAAACATAAAAATCGAATTGTTACGACTACTCTGTTGGCGATTCAATGATTGCACGATTGCTTGATTAGAAACCTGACTGAATTGTGTTCCCAAGTCAAGTAATATAATTCCGATTATTAAACCGATCATCCAAAATCCCACTAACCAAAAAACCACAAAGGCTAAACCAGATAAAATCATACTTAGACCAATTGTTAACTTAGGAGATTTCTGATCAACCAAATTGCCAACCCAAGGTGCCACCAGAATACCAGCAATTCCTAATAAGCCTAACAATCCTGCAACACTACTACCTAAATGATATTGAGCTGCCAAATAAAATGCTAATGTAGACCACAAAACATTGGACATCCCAAACATACAAAAACCATTAATGGCTGAACCGCGTAATTCTTTTTGTTCAACAAATAGTTTGGGCAAAGTTTTGATTACAGTAAAATACTTCAAATCACGATGTCCTCGTTTATCATGAGGCATAAAAAGATGCACTATTAATAGAAAAATCAAATCTACCCCAGCCGCAATCAAGTAAATATATTGCCAAGGCATAATACTCCCCAACAGGCCACTAAATGAACGTGATAATAAGATACCGGTCAACAAGCCACTCAATACGATACCCAAAACTTTACCTCGTTGTAAAACTGGGGCCAGATAACCAGCATATGGAATAATAATTTGTGGTGCCACAGAAGTTATCCCTATCAGGGCCGTTGCTACTGCAAATATTCCTGCATTCGGTGCCCAAAAAGCTAATAATAACGAAATAATCGACAATATCATCATAAATTGAATCAAATGATAACGATCGAAAATGTCCCCTAATGGAACAATCAATAACAAGCCAAACGCATAACCCAGTTGCGTAATCATGGCCAACATCCCGACAACCGACTTAGAAATATTGAAATCAGTCGCAATCAAATTTTCAATTGGCTGAATAAAATTCAAATTGGCAACAATAACTCCAGTCACCACCGCCATCAATAAGATGGTCTTTTTTGACAAAGTCTCCGTCTCTTCCAAACTAAAATCTCCCTATTCTGTAAATTTCTTCAGTGACGAATCAACCCATTGTAAAGCAGCTTTCATCTGCACTTGTTTTAATGAAATCACCCATTTAGCATTTTCTAAATCAGGAGCCGAAATAGGTGTCTTCTTCATGTCAATTACTTGTTGGTGTAACGATTCTTGATTTTCCAGCAAATAATCCTTATATTCGTTTAAAATTTCTTGACGTAACTTAGGTTCTACTAGATGAAAATTACGAAATTTAACACTGTAAGTGAACTCCAAATTAGGATTCAAAGGTACCTTTTCTACCATTAATTCTTTGAACCTAGTCCGACCGCGATCAGTAATTGTTGCCACCTTTTTTGAACGTTTTCCCACATCAGTTCGATCATCAAGAGTAATGTAACCAGCTTCATTTAAACGTTTAAATAATGGATAAATCATGCCAAAACTAATTTTTCTCTGTCGACCAACAATTTGTTGCAAAATCTGTCGCATCAAATAACCACTCATCGACTCATCCATAAGTTGTCCTAAGACAAATAAGTCATACATAAATTTACCTTCCTTACATATATCAGACTGATACATAATCAACTTTTCTAATATATATCAGCTCAATATTGTTGTCAAATTCAAATTTAATCTTGACCTCAAGTCGACTTTAGGTAATAAGGTTAATTTATAAATTAAATTATCGAGGAGCTTTATTATGACTAAACCTTATATTATTTGTCACATGATGACATCAATTGACGGTCGTATCGATTGTGATATGACTGCTCAACTTCAAGGAACACAAGAATACTACTCAACTTTAAAGGCTATTGAAACCCCTACTACTTTAAGTGGTCGTGTTACCGCTCAACTAGAATTAGCACAGACTGGAAAATTTGAATCAAAGACTAACGAACCACTTAATAAAGAATCTTTCAATAAAAAAAACGATGCTGCCGGATATGAAGTAATTGTCGATACCAAGGGAGTCTTGCTCTGGGACGAAGACTATAACTACAGTAAGCCACACATCATTATTACTAGTGAACAAGTAAAAAAAGATTATTTAGATTACCTAGATTCTAAGCAGATTTCTTGGATTGCCACCGGAAAAATTCAAATTGACTTAGCTAGAGCCGTAGAAATCCTGGTAGAACAATTCAATGTTGAAAGAATGGCAATTGTCGGTGGTGGACATATTGATGGATCATTTTTAGATGCTGATTTAACAGATGAAATCAGTTTGCTCATTGGACCTGGAGTTGATGGACGCCAAGGAATGCCTGCTGTTTTTGATGGCCGACCTCAAAACCGTAAACCAATGCCATTGAAATTACAGAGTGCTCAAACATTCGAAGATGGTGCTGTTTGGTTACGATATTTAGTTAAATAACGAAAAACAAACATTCTATTTATAATTAAGAAAACAAAAAAAGAGATCAGACATAAACATATCCAATCTCATTACAATTAAATTAACAATAACTACCTTACCCAAGTTATGGCCACTCTCTAAATACTCATGGGCATCTTTAACTTGATCTAATCTATAAATTTTAGTTGGTGAAACTTCAACATGATAATGTTTTATATAATCCAGCATCTCATTGAGTTTTTGACTATTAACTTCACCTGAGGACAACGATGTTAATAAAGCTCCTTCATGAATATCACTAATTGGTTCAAAACCATCCATATACCACTGTCCACCTAATTCACCAGTGTTGCAGACTATTCCATATGGCAAAACATGATTAAATGTATCCTTCAGGGTAGCTGGTCCAACCAACTCTAAAATTTTATTAAATTTTTTATCCGTTTGTAAGTGTCCATTTTTATCCTCAATCACTGAATCATAACCAGCGTCCAAAAGAACATCTTTTTTCTTAAGACTTCTAACCGAGCCAGTAATCTTCATAGTCGGATATTTAGCTTTAAGTAATCGTAAAGTCGAAACACCTACACCACTAGCACCGGAACGAATTAAAATCGGATCATCTGCTTTTATTTGAAGATGTTTCAAAGAACCAAATGCGGTATAAAAAGTTTCTGGTACAGCAGCCAAATCAGACCATTTTAAATCAGTCTGAACTGGATAGATCTGCTCATTTGGTAATAACACATCCTCAGCATATGAGCCATCGAAATCACGTCCCATTTCACCCATAATAGAAATAACTTTTTGTCCGACTTTCAATTCATCCGAAGTACTATCAATTACGACACCAACACATTCAATACCTAAGATACGTGGAAATTTGACACTAGGTGACAATCCTTGACGCGTAAAAATTTCAGAATGATTGACACCAAAACCCTTAATCTGAACTAATGACCAACCTGGTTTTACCTGAGGAGTTGGAACATCCTCATAATTCAAAACTTCTGGTCCTCCAGCTTTTCTAACAACAATGGCTTTCATTAACTTTCCTCCCATTAGCATTATTATATAGCTAATCGGACTAATGCTAAGGAAATAATGCCTACAACCACAATCAACAGTAGTTTTTTAGTCAAAACAGCTGTCAGTACGGTTGGTATTGAAGCAATCAAATTAGGATAATCAATTTGCGGTAAATGACCAATATGTTGGTGAAAGAGATTCTCAAACCATAAGGCCGCCATAATAGTAATAGGAACAAATCCCAGAAATTCAACTACTTTCGCAGGTAGATTAAATTTTTTCAATAAAACAAATGGCAAAACTCTGGACAACCAGGTTGTCAACCCACAGGCAATTAATGTCCACAAAATAAATTTAGTTGATGGCATGTTTTAAAATCACTCCTAACGCACAGCCGATTAAGGTAACAACCAAAATCAATAAATCACTGGAAATAAAAATCAGACCGAAATAAACTAACGGCAACATAATAACTACAACAATCAATTGGACTCTTAAGGAAATTGATTTATCACTAATCAATTGTAGATACAATAAACCAATGAACATCGCTACTAAGGCAAAATCCAAACCCAATTTTTCTGGATCACTAATGACTTTACCCAACATAGCTCCAACCATCGTCGATGCTGCCCAAACTAAGTAGGCTAATAAATTAACAGTATTGAACCACTTAAATGAAAGTTTACCATCGGTATAATTAAGTTTATTCATACTTAAAGCAAAACTTTCATCCGTAATCAAACTGCCTATAACAATATTTTCAAATATTGAATTCTTTTTAAAAAAATTGGCTGTGGTCATACTCATCAATACCATTCGTGAATTGACCAAAAAAACTGACAAGACAATTGAAATAATCGGTGTTCCAATTGCCAATAGACTAACTAAAATAAATTGTGCCGACCCTGCGTATACGATCAACGACATCAAAGTTGCCATTAACACACTCATCCCCGCAGATGCCGCGACAATACCAAAAGAAATGCCAATTCCGATGTAACCAAAAACGGTTGGCAATGTATCCTTTATGGCACTCTCAATGCTTAAACTGTCATCTATTGATAATCCCCTCTTTCACATAAAATATTATAATAATTTTAATTTACTTATATGTCAATTAGACCAGGGTTTTTATTTGTGTTAATAACATAAATAAGTTTTTTATGTATTAAAATAGAATAAAGTTCTATATGAAAGAGGCATAATCATGAAATTAGGAATGTACCTTGGTAGGGCCGCCATTATTAATGATAATCATACTTTACAACTCATTAATGGCGTCAAAGATATACAGTCTATCTTACCCAATCTAAAAGAAAAATTATTTTTGAGCCGCGAACGTGTATTACCGACAATGGAAAGTTTTTCTTTACCTATAACTAACCCCAAACAAATTTTCGCAGTTGGCTTCAATTACCGAGATCATTTGAATGAACTTCACACTAAAGAACCTCAGGTTCCCAATATTTTTACCAAATTCATCAGTTCCTTGACCGGTCCTAATCCAACTGTCAAAATTCCTAGTCCTAAAACAGACTGGGAAACAGAACTAGTCATTGTTATTAGCAAAGGAGGACGTAATATTAGCCAGAATCTTGCGAGTCAACACATTGCTGGTTACATGGTTGGACAAGATCTATCTGATCGCCAATTACAATTTGCTAATGACAATCCACAATTTTCTTTGGCAAAATCTTATGAGAACTTCTCACCCATTGGGCCTTGGTTAACGACGCCGGATGAAATCACAGATTTAAACGACTTAACTATTACTACCGAATTAAATGGTGTCGAAAAACAACACAGTAAATTGGGCAATTTAATCTTTGGGCCTGAAAAATTGGTTAGCTACTTATCATCTATTACCGAATTGTACTCAGGAGATCTTATTTTTACTGGTACTCCTGGTGGAGTCGGTGCAGGACGAAATCCTCAAGAATTTCTCAAATCAGGCGATCAATTAATTAGTAAAATTGAACAATTAGGACAACTAACGATCAATTTGAAATAGGGTTTTAATTAATACCAAAACATTTTTTAAAAACGCTATAATTGAATTAACAAATAAGGGAGGATCATTTATGAAAAAAGCAATCTTTGAAAAAGTCGGGCAAGTGGATATTGAAAATGTTGATATTCCTAAGATTAAACAACCTGATGACGTTATTATTAAAGTTGTTCGGACATGTGTTTGCGGATCAGATTTATGGGCTTATCGTGATCTAGAGGATAAAAAAGAACACTCTGAGAATTCAGGACATGAAGCCATTGGTATCGTTCAAGATGTTGGTTCCGATATTACAACTGTTAAAGCAGGCGATTTCGTAATTGCCCCATTTACACATGGTTGTGGACATTGTCCTGCCTGTTTAGCTGGTTTCGATGGAGATTGTCAATCTCATACTGATAACTTCAGTAACGGTAATCAAGCTGAATACATTAGATTCCAACATGGTCAATGGGCTTTAGTTAAGATTCCCGGAAAACCCGGTGATTACAGTGAAAATATGCTCAAATCACTTTTGACTCTAGCTGATGTTATGGCTACTGGTTACCATGCTGCAACCGTTGCTAACGTTAAACATGGTGATACTGTCGTTGTCATGGGCGATGGAGCCGTAGGACTTTGCGGAATCATTTCTGCCAAATTACTTGGTGCTAAAAAAATCATTTCAACTAGCCGTCACCCCGACCGCCAAGCTTTAGCCGCAAAATTCGGTGCAACTGATAATGTTGCTGAACGTGGTGATGAAGGTGTTAAGAAGATCTTAGAATTAACTAATGGCTTTGGTGCCGATGCCGTTTTGGAATGTGTTGGTACTGAATTATCTACTGAAACAGCTTTGAAAGTCGGTCGTCCTGGTTCTGTTGTCGGCCGTGTCGGTTTGCCACATACCGGAAAGATGGATATTGCTACATCATTCGGTAAGAATATCATTATCGCCGGTGGTCCTGCTTCTGTTACTACTTATGACAAGAGTCGCCTACTAAAAGCTGTTCTAGATGGTGAAATCAATCCTGGATTAGTCTTTACAAAGAATTTCAATCTTGACCAGATCAACGATGCTTATCAAGAAATGACTGATAGAAAAGTTATCAAATCATACGTCGCTGTTAGTGATTAATTAAAATTAAAAATAACAGCGCCTATTCAGGTTTCAAGACACTTTTATAGTGTACTGAAACTTGGATAGACGCTGTTTTATTTTTCCTAATTGTTGGTATTGTATAGGAACTTATTCTGTACTTTCAGGTGCATCAGTTTTGTACATTGAAACAGTCGATTTATCATTATTCTGCGAATACACGCTTGTCGATGAGTTACCCAATGTATCATTTATCTTATCCAACTGGCTTACTTCATTTTCATAGTCATAATCAGTAGGGTCAACTGGTTTGAATCCTATTGGTGTATAGAATCTCAAAAGATTCTTTTGATTAATAGTATCTGATATATCCAACAGATGACGTTCTTGTTCATATTTTTCAACAATCTTTTTATACAAATCGGATGCAGGATCAATATTCAATAATTCTCCTGTTTTATTATCATAAATATTGTATGAATCATTTGATTTCTTTAAAACAGTATATTCTCTGTTGACCATTCCATTATTTCTAAAAATGACGTTACTATCATGCTGCTTAGAAAACAGGTCAGTTCCTAATTGAATATAATCCTTAGTATTAATTCCTAATAAATGCAAAATAGTTGGTAATACATCAATTTCACCACCATATTCATTATCAATATGACCAGCGATTCCCTTCATATGAATCATAAAAGGAACCCTTTGTAACTGAATATTGTCAAATTCATCCCACTGTTCAGGATCTTTATCCAACAATGGTGCCAGAGCTTTATTCCTATCATCTGAAATACCATAATGATCACCATACAGAATAACAACTGATCGATCATACAATCCACTTTCTTTCAGATAGTTGAAAAATTCACGTAACGAGGCATCCAAATAATGTGCTGTCAAAAAGTAATTATTGACGACACTATCGCTTGTTTCCGGTTTAACAAAACCGTCATTGTCTTCATCTGGTAAATCAAACGGATAATGATTTGTTAGTGTAATGTATTTCATATAAAACGGTTGTTGCAGTTTTTCTAAATATTTCACACTCTCCTTAAACATCAATTTATCTTTCAATCCAAAACCAACATTAGAATCTTCAGTTTGATTAAAATAACCTTGATCGAAAAAGTAGTTGTAGCCCATACTCTTATAAGTTTTGCTTCTTGTATAAAAACTACCAACATTTCCATGGAAGACAGCACTTGTATAGCCTTCTTTTTGTTTCAAAATAGCTGGAGCACTCTGGAAAGTATTTGTTGGTCCTAATTTGTTAAATAAAGATCCTGTCGGCAATCCAAATAATCCCGACTCAAGCATATTTTCCGCATCACTAGTTTTGCCCTGCCCGACTTCATGAAAAAAATTAGAAAAGCTGACAGTATTCTTATCTGAATACAAACTATTCAAGAATGGTGTTACTTCTTGATCATTGACCTTCATATTAATCAAAAATTGTTGAAAGCTTTCTAAGTGAATAACAATGACATTTTTTTACGCGCAATTCCATAATATTTTTTATCTGGCTTCGCATAAATCTGTGCAGCCTCTTGTAACGGTGAATCAATATCGACCGTCGTTACTTTATTTTTTTCAGCATCCTCATTAACCTTGTTGGCCGTATTATAAGCCATATAAAAGTTCAATCCGAGATACTTAACAATATAAGTTTGATCAAAGGTTCTACCTAACAATTGAGGTCGATTCATCTCAGAGATAGTTAAATTCAGAACGATTAGAAATGCACTTAAACACGATAAAGCTACTTTATTAACCATCCTAACAGGAATGGTTATCAAATTATTCTTAGTAAAGAATGGTAGACCTATAATTAAACCCAAATTCAACAAGTAAATAACATCATGCGGCGAAATTAGGGTAGCAATACTCTTTCCCATTGCACCATTAAATTTTTGAGCACTTAACATTGTATTTATTGAAATAAAATCAGAAAACTCTCGATAATAAATAACGTTAGCAACTAATAATATCGTTTCTAAAGCAAATAATACCATCAGTGAAATCACAAATGATTTTTTACGTACAAAAAAATTAGCCAAACTCAAAATAAGCAATATGAAACCTAACGGGTTGAAGATAGAAATAATTACTTGCAATGGACCTTCAATTCCCAACTTAAAATCCCCATAGTAAACTAACAATGTTTCTATCCAAATTATTGCCGTCAAAATTAAAATCAATTTTGTTCTGGTTAATTTAACTGTTATATCGCTTTTTCTTTTCATTTATATACCCCTATTTAACCTGCAATTAAACTATAGGCTAGGTGAAATGGGAGTTTCAACCATATTTGTGAATTATTTAACTATTCTGATTTGAAAATAAATCACTCATTCTTCTTGGTCAAACGGCTTAAGACAATAATTCCAATTAACATATAACAAATGGTAAATACTCCTAAAATCAAACTAAAGGAATTAATGATACACGGTACTGAATAGAGTGCATAAATAAATTGAAAAGGATTAATCATTGTCAAAATATAATTCCATACTCCTTCTGGAAGGGTACTTAATAACAATAATCCACCAAATAGAAAAAAGTTTATAATCACATAAAAAGTTCTTTGCTTACATTTAAAAAGTAACAATATGGACATCATCGAAATACTGATAATTGTTGTTAAAAATGAAACCAGAAATCCATATAAAAATGTATATGATGATACTGGCGTTATAAAATAATCAATTGTCAAATTAAAAATAAAAATTTGTATCTGTATAACAAGCAGTTGAGCAAAGAAGGCTGTAAACAAAATTGAAAAATTAGAATCGATCAATTCTGACGGTTGTTTAAAAAATCCACTTTCACGTACCCGAATCAAATTCATTAAAAAACCGTTCAGGACTGTCGTGACAACAATGTACGCCCAATAAATATATAAGACTTCATTTCCTCGAAAATTAAGATTATTATTCAAAAAAGCCATGATTATTGGCACTATCAAGGTATAAAAGAAAACAATCTTTTCTTGCATAATCATTTTTAATTGCAGTTTAAATAATTTCCAATCATTCTCAAACAAGTTTAACAATCCCCTACAACAATTAAATATTTACTAACAAAATTAATATAGGTTTTTATCACTGTCAATTGGGTGTTTGATATAACTTTTTATTAGAATTTTTTATAAAAAAAGAGCTGTCTTCACAGACAGCTCTAAGCATTACTCTCCACCACCAAAAATGTGGTCCAAAATACCACTAAATTCTTTACGATTCTCTTCTGTATGTGGTTCACTACTCAACTGCAAACCTGAATGAAAAGCCGTAATTAAGAAGTCCCAGAAAGTACCATAGAGACCTAACTCTTCATGATCTGCTGGAGCAATAGTATAACGAATAGCATCTTCATCACCAGCGACAACTTTTTGAACCCAATGTGGCTCACGTAAACTCTCACGACCAATGGCTGCAAAATCTAATCCTTCATCTACAACCTTTTCAGCATCAGCAGGTGTTTGAATATCACCAACGCCAATCAATGGTAAATCACCAATATGCTCTTTAATAGTTAAGTTCAATGGTGTAGTAACTGACTTATCATTAAGTGATTTTCTCCAAACATTCCCCATTGAAACATGAAGATAATCAAGTGGCTTTTCTTTCAAGGCATCGACTAATTTCAAAGTATCTTCAAATCTGATACCGGGATCTTCAATCTCTTCTGGAGAAATACGATACCCCATCAAAAATGGTCTGTCGGCGTACTTTTCGATAATATTTTCTACTTCGTCAACTACTGCCAATGGGAAAGTCATTCTCTTTTCAACTGATCCACCCCATTTATCAGTCCGACGATTAGAGTGTGGTGAGAAGAATTGTTGAATCAAATAAGTATTAGCACCATGGATTTCAACACCATCAAAGCCCGCCTCAATCGCACGTCTTGTTGCTTGACCAAAATCTTTAATTGTTTGTTCAATTTCTTCTTCTGTCAATTCACGTGGTACTTCTGAATTATTTCTAGTTGCCTTAACAGCACTAGCGCTAACTGGTTGTTGTCCACGTAAAATAGCAGTTGAAGACATACGTCCAGCACTAAAAATTTGTAAAATGGCTTTCGTACCGTTTACATGCATAGCTGAAGCCAATTTTCTTAAGCTGGGTATAAACTTATCATCTTCGGCACTAAGTTCACCTTCAAAACCTTTACCTAGTGCATTAACGTTAGCAACTGCAGTCACAAACATTCCAGCGCCACCACTGTGCATATGATAATAACGCAATTCATCTGATGTTACTTCACCATTTGAAAAACTCATTTCCTCGGTCATTGGTGGAATAACAATACGATTCTTTACTGTAATTCCCTTCTTCTCAAACGTATATGGTTTCAAAAACTTATAATCTGCCATTGCAATCCCTCGCTTTCTAATTCAGATTATCACAATATCGACATTTGTAAGCCCTTTCATAAATGTATGGATTCATAGAAAGAATTTTTCCATTTTTAAAAATAATTGGTGTTTTTTTGTTTAAACTCGTGTATGATATTGAAAGAAATTTTGAATGAGGAAAAGCTTATGAACTACTTACTATTATTGGTCTCCATTGGTTTCGAAGTCTTAGGAACTTCACTTTTAAAGAAAACTGATGGCTTTACCAATCTATTACCTACAGTGGGAACTTTAACGTCATATTTTATCTGCCTATTTGTTCTTTCCCACGTCCTTAAAAGACTACCACTTAGTCTTACATACGCTACATGGGGTAGCGTTGGCCTAATTCTTGTTACTATTGCTGGTATTGTCTTCTACCACGAAACACTATCAGTTTACTCAATTGCAGGATTATTCTTAGTCGTCTCAGGTACAGTTCTCATCAATGTGTTCTAATAGGAATACAAAAAGAACGGTTTCCATTAAGTATTCAAGATATATACCTTACTTGAATCTCTTAATAGAGGCCGTTTTTATTTTACAAAATTACGTATTAAACATACTTACCACAAGAAAACTAAATGGAAAATTATTTGGTCTGGAGTAAGAATTGGAAATGAGTTCAGCTATGTGATTATTGTTGGCGGCTTTGCCACTTACAATAAGGCTGATCTTGGAGATCCATCGCGTTCCAATACATTTCTAATTCTTGCGGAAGACGGGAATTTAAGCACATTCACATTTTAACCAAATTTGAGTAAGAACCCCAAAAGTGAGTTATTGGATTCTTTTATTCGTATCTCGTTTTACTTTTTATGTTTTTTGTAATACCAAACACCTAACCCTGCAACCACTATAATTGCAGCAATTGTTTCAACGATAGCCATATTGGATTTAGTATGACTGTTCTTAACTGGCGTCTTCTTATTGATTTCACGGCTTTGCTTGTCAGTAACCGTAAATTTCCGTTGAAGCTTCCAAATATTTTGCCCATTGTTAGCCTTAACATCCAAATACATCATATAAGTCCCTGACTTTAATCTCTTATCCTTGTTAGCACCGATAACTGTATTAACATTAATAGGATAAGTAAAGTAACTGTTTGGGGCAATTGACATATTTGATTTCTCTGATTGTAAAATAACATTCTTACTATCATTTTCTGAAGTTATCTTTGCTTTGATATCAACTTTTTCTTCCAATCTTGGCACATCATTATCTAATAGTGCATTGACTGAAATTTGTCCATTTTGAGTATCTTCATATGCTTTGATCAGTTTTAAATTTGGCTCAACTGTGTCAGTGTTTTGTCTCAATTGTAGGCCTAGAACATAATTATACTTATTTTTTAACGTTACACCCTTAGCGTTACTCTTGCTAACTTGATTATCTTGTTCGATAAAGATACCACCTAACAATACGCCATCAAAATTTCCTTTCGGAGCATTAATGTTCACAACTACTTCTGTAGAAGATTTTGCATCAACAGTAACACTCTTAGGATATGTAACTAATTTTTCAATATCATATTTCAAAGATGAATCAGCTTTAACGTTATGTTCGTTATAGACTATTACCCCATTGGTATCAGTCGATGCCCGGTTCACCATTACAGTATAAGTATGCGTTTTAGTATCGTTATTATTAATCTTAAATTTAGCTTGCAACTTCTCATCTGGCGTCACTTTCAAATCAAAATAACCGACTTTTTTATCGATCTGATTATTTGAAAGTTCTGGCACAATATTATAAGTCACTGCTGGTTGAGCTTCTGAGGTGGCGGCCGAAACATCTTGGGTTCCTAAACAACCAAAAGTTATAACACTAATTAAAAACAACATGAAAATCCAAATACGCTTCTTCAAAATATCATCTCCCGAAGAAAAAAAGAGAGCATGCAACAATTAAGTTACAAGCCCTCAATTTTTATATTTAAGCAGGTGCATTAGCTAACGTCCATGTTAAGGTTGAACTGTAGGATCCGCCAATATTACCAGCTGGAACCTTAAGTGAGGCATCAGTAGAACCATATGTTCCAGTATAGGCACCTACACCACTACCAGCTGCAGCACTAACAACAGTTACTGGTGAACTTGATAGTGAAAGCTTTGCGACAAGTGTTGGAGGTGTTGATACATTATCAACATCATCTGCTTTAATAGGATCTTTCTCTTTATTATCTAATAATAGTTGTGCATTCTTTAAGGCTGCGCCGCCTGTTGCCGTGAATGGTGATGCCGCAACAGTTACAGTATATCCAGTACCAGTACCAGCATCAGCGATATCCAAGATTCCTGATGTGGAAGTTGATGTATATGAAATATCGTTTGCTGAAGCTGCTACTGTACCAAATTGAAAACTAGGGGCCGAACTTAAAGTGATCGTTCCAGGCGTAATATCGGCCGTGGCTGTTCTTGTAACTGGTGGTGCAGGTGTTGTGCTGCTGCTTGAGCGACTGCACCTAACGAACCAATTCCTAAAACAGCTGCCCCTACTAACATGCTATTTCTTACGAGTTTTTTCATAATATTTTCCCCCTCATAAACGACTGTTGGTCGCTATGAAACAGAGTCCTAATGTGATGGATCAATCGGACTCTGCTTGATTGGAGAAATACCCATCACATAGAGATCTCTTTCAATCTCTGCGTACGTTATATATTTTTTTGGATAAATAAACAAGAATATACACGTCAAAACGTTGGAACTGTACAACAAGTAAATTATAATGAGGGCATATCTAGAATGGAGTCAATAGTATGACAGATACAACAACTGACGACCGATTAAAAATCAGCGTCGTTAATATCATCTGGAGTTTCGATACTAACAAAAGTAAAGTGTTGATTCTTCTAGTTAAAAATTCTCTGGGGCCCAATATTGACAAATGGGGGTTACCTACAACGATGCTACGTACTAATGAAGATGCTGAGGAAGCCTCATTAAGATTGATCAATGAAAAAATTGGTATTCAATTACCTAACTTTTATACTGAACAATTAGCCACCTTCAGTAATGTTAAACGTACAGATCAAAACCGCGAAATTGCCCTAAGTTACATGACTTACTTACCTTATATGCCCGATCTAACAGCTGGTTATGGTGCTAAAGAGGTCGCATGGTTCAATGTTAATTACGATCAAGACTGTTTCTTATTGGAACATCATAACTTAACTTTCAAAACATTAAGTGAAAAAATATCGGTTAAAGATTTCTACGAACATTTAGCAAAATACAATGATAACAAGCATTTGAGTGCCGATCATGCTTTAATTTTACGTAACGCTTTTCAAAGAATCACGAATCGTTTGAATTATTTACCCACAATCCTTTTGATTTTAGGTGATGATTTCACTCTCAAAGAAGCACGTGAAGTCTACTCCACATTTTGGAAGCAGCCCTATCAAACCATTGATAATTCTAACTTTCGTAAAACACACTCACATCTCTTTATTGAAGCTGGAACTGAGCACGGCAAGAGTGGTCGTCCGGCCAAATTATACAAGTTACGTGAAACGCTTGACCCTAAATAAGACTAATGATAGTCTTTGTTTTGCATTATTAAAGGTAAATTTTACCTTTAATAATATTATTTATTTTTTTTATAAATTTAGGAGGTATTTACTATCTTGGACACACAAGCAAATGAAAAAAGTGGTCTAAAGCTCTTAATGGTCATCGGAACTGCTTGGCTTTTTGACGCCGCCGATGTAGCTTTATTATCTTTTATCATGCCATTGATCAAAAAAGAATGGTTTTTGAATGACAATCAAATTGGATTAGTCAGTTCTATTACTACTGTTGGTATGATGTTTGGTGCCATATTATTTGGCTACTTAGCCGACAAATTTGGTAAAAAAAATATTATTGTTATTACGCTCTTAATTTTTTCTGTTAGTAATTTAGTCTTAGCATTAACGACTAACGTTGAACAATTCATGTTTGTTCGTTTCATTACGGGAATTGGTCTAGGTGGAGAATTACCCGTTACCACAACTATCATTGCCGATTCCTTCTCTGGTCACAGACGTTCCAAAATGTTGATTCTAGTTGATAGTTTTTGGGCGATCGGTTGGATCTTGGCTTCCCTTCTAGCCTTTCTTTTCATGCCACTATATGGTTGGCGATTTACAGTTATCGCCACATCCATTATGGCTCTATATACTTTGGTAATTCGTCGCCATTTACCAGAACAAACTAATATTAAAAATAAACGCCTAAACCTGCGGATTGCTCTAAATCAAATCTGGTCTAAAAAATATCGTCGTGCCACTGTTTGTTTAAGTTTGTTGTGGTTTATCATTATGTTCACCTACTATGGTATGTTCCTTTGGTTACCAAGTGTACTGATCAAACGAGGATTCTCAGTCGTTCACAGTTTTGGTTATACATTAATAATGAGTTTTGCTCAATTGCCTGGTTACTTTCTAGCAGCCTATCTAATGGGTAAATTGAGCCGTAAAAAAGTTTTGGGAATCTATTTAGTTGGGACCATTATCGGATCTTTCCTATTTGGAACCGCGCAAAATGTCTTTATGGTTGTATTCAGTAGTTGTCTACTTTCCTTCTTCACTCTAGGAGCCTGGGGAATTCTGATTGCTTTGACACCAACTCAATATCCTATGAACATTCGTGGCGTCGGTATTGGATTCACTCAATCAATTGGACGTATTGGCGCTACTATCGGGCCTTACTTAATTGGCTTCTCATTAAGTATTAATTTAAATATTTCAACTATCTTTTCCTATTTCGTCGGTTCACTAATTATCGGTATTCTTATATTAGTCTTCGGAATGGTCGATAATGATCAAAAAAATATTCAAATAGAAAATTAAGTTAAAAAAATTCACCCCATGAATTGGAGTGAATTTTTTAATTTGAATTACAATTCATCTGTTTCCGAATTGTCTTTTGTCAAAATCTCTATTTTTCCATCTACATGGAAATAATCTTCAATCAATTGCTTTAACTCTTTAATTGCTTCGTTAGCTCTTTGAGCCTGTTCTTGATTAATGGCTTCAATAACCAAAACTGAATCTGTTGTTTCTTCAGTTAACATTGTTCTTTGAGCCTCACGCCAATTTAAGCATCGACAAATTGCACCGTCATTATCATAATAAATAATTTCACCTGGTAAAGCCGGAGCGTCTTCATCAGCACCTAATGGTTTAAACCCTTCGCCACCTTGAGCTTCTCCAAGATGTAAATCGCCTGCCATAGCATTTAGGTTTTCACCACCACAAGGTACCGCATATTTCAAAGAAACACTGTTATAAATATCGACTAGCGGATTAATCGGCGAAAAGGTTCTCCCTTGGCTTACCCGTTTCAACAAGGCTTCAATTGAACAACGTGCACCCTTTTTAGTCTTGAATTCGCGAAAGGCTTGACGCCACTGATCCACTACTTCACTCTCACGGAAAACTTCATCATTGATAAATTTCTTTGATTCTTCGGCGCTATCATTCAACAATTTAGCAAAGTATGGATCATCTTTCTCATCAACGTGATTATTTATTTGATGAATTGCCAAAGTACTAATTTGTGCATCTGGAAATAAATCCCAAAACTTTTGATCAATAACTACTTTTGTCATTTTTCTACCCTCAAATTCTTTTTCATTAAGAAATCAGTTTGCACTGAATCTCCCATTATAAATTTATGTTCGCTGAATCTTTCGAAGCCCATCTTTTGATAAAACTTTTGGGCTGGATAATTGAATTCCCAAACACCTAACCATATATTATCTTTAGATAATTCTTTTGCTCGTTCTTCGGCAAAATTAAACACTTTAGTTCCTAATCCTAAATGTTGATAAGCCGTTTTAAAGTAAACTCGCTCAACTTCCATATAATTATCTGGCATTTTTTCTGATTGAGCCGTTAAAATATTGAGTTTCAGATAACCTGCTAATTGTTCGTCTTGGTAAATGAAGTAAAATTTTGAATCTTGATTCGTTAATTCAGAAGTAAGCTGTTCAGTATTGTATGCTTCTTCCAAATAAGCATTCAAATTCTCTTCTGTATTATCCTGACCGAAAGTGGCCGTGTAAGTCTCTCTGCTTAAATCCTGAAGAACTTTTAGGTCATTTACATTGCACTGTCTAATTTTCAATATTCTCTCTTATTACCCTTCTTAACATATTCCCAATCGGCTGCCACATTATCTTCAACCTTCTTCAACAACTTTAGAATTTGCTTCTGTTCGGCGGCATCTAAACCCTTTAAAGCCATTTGATTTGAGTAAATATCTTCTCGATAAATGATTGGATATATTTTTTTACCCTTATCGGTTACGTATAATTTTTTCTCTTTTTTATTATCAGTTGATTGTTTTCTAAAAATAAAATTATTTTTTTCTAGTTTTTTAATAGCCCTAGCAGCCGTTGTCTTGTCTACCTTGATCATTCCGGCTAATTTTTCCTGAATAATGCCGGGATTTTCATAAATTCTTACTAAATATAAATACTGTCCTTTAGTTAAGTCATAATCTTTAAATTCAATATTACTGATTGAATCTAAAGAACGTGCAATTACACCAATTGAACGCAAAATTTCTACCACCAAACTCCCTCGCTTTCAATAGAAGTATTGTACAGCCATTTTGTTGCATTTGCAACTAAAATTTAAGCATAAAAAATGGCAACCCCTCGTTGCCATTTTTTTATTTAGTTGACCGCGTAACCTAAATTACGAGAAAGCTGATCAATACTTTCTTGATATTCTGAACCATTATCCATATGTTTCAAAACGCTTTGAACTTGACGATCATCTCGCAAACGACCAAATAAATATGTTTCTGAATAATTTTTATCCAACAAATTATATGTTTTCAAAACAAAATCTTTACTATAGTCATTTTTATCGATTTCTTTATTATTATTAATATCGGTATATAGCTCCGATAAAATTCTCTTTGCCTCTGTATTGTCATTTAGTTTCATCAATACGCACCACCTAATTAATTATTAAAATCTCTCGCAAGATATCGCCCGTGTAAGCGTTTTCTATATCTTGTATTTCCATTATACGACTTATAGTAAAAAAATTCAGTCAAAACGAAAATATTAATCAGTTTGTGTTTTAAAATTATGTTTCAATTGTGGCCAAATGAACTTGTCAGCCGAAGCAATCAAAATACCATTAAAGATAAATGAGAACAATGTCCCAATATTAACTGAATAGACATTATGAATACCAACCGCAGCAATCAAAATAATGATAATTGGTGGTAGAAAATCAATAATCTGTGCCTTTGTCGAATTACCATTTAAGTAGAAAAATCTAAGAATATTTGTTGTATCATCATTAGGGTGCATTACAATATTAGCTCTCTGATATAGCGAAATGGCAACGCAGAAACAAACAACTCCTAAACAAGATAAGATTGTTCTAACAACAATCGGCAAGTTAGGAACTCCTACATAATTTAGTAAATCAGTAAAAATATTAACAAAATAACTGAAAAACAGAACATACAAAATTTGCCCAACTAGTCTCTTGCCATCAAATTTTTTAATTAAAAATTGATTAGTTATCGCATTAATGACACCAAAAGCAAATAAAATTAATCCAGTATTCCAAGCAAACCATTTATTTAAATTAACGGCAGCAGCTGTCCATAATCCACTTCCCATATCGGCAGTTATACACAAACCATTACCAAAAGCATTCAGAATCAGACCACTTATTAGTCCGATTATCCTCGTTTGTATTGAATTTTTGATACTATCACTCCTCACAGTATGTTGATTATGTTACAACAATTCCATGCCAAGTGACAAAATTTTATTTAAAATAAGAATATTTTTTAGTTATTTTGATAATTTGTTTGTAAAAATTTCTTCAAATCAGCAGCAGGATGTCCCATTATTTCTTCGTAGTCAGAACTAACCTCATCAAGAAGCCCCATACCACCAGCTTTATACATTGAAGACAACATGTGACCCTCGTTACCTTCATTATACATAGCTCCAAATTCATCCAAACTTACTGGTTGATAACCTATTTCACTATTCGCAACTTCGGACAATACTTTGGCTAATTGTGGCATCGTATAATTTCTTGATTGCGTCAAAGTATAGATACGGCCATCCTTCAGTAAAGACTTCGTAGCAGCAACTTTTGCGAAAGCTTTAGAACTATCATCTAAACTAATAAAGGACAAAGCTTGATCTTTCATAGGATAGATAACGTTATGACGTTCAATTAACTCTGGTAAATATGGAACTAATGGATCTGCATAAAGTCCGTTTCTAATAATCGTATAAGGAATTTGCGATTCAGCTAATCTTCTTGGCAAATATCCATAGAATGCTGACAAATCAAATGGATTGTTAACTTGATCAGCAATAAAGCCCATTGCCAAAATATGACCAACTGAGGCCCCTTTAGCTGCTTGCAAAACATTTTCTAATTCCATTATTCGACTGTAGCTATCATGACTCTTACTTGGAACATAAATTAAAACATCTTTATCTTGAAAAGCCTTAATCAAACTATCCTCATTAAAGAAGTCGATACTAACAACTTTCGCACCTGCTTGGCTTAGCCTATCAGCTTTAGAAATCGTATGAACCCCGGCTGTTATTGAAGAACTAGGAACCAACTTGATTAATTCATTAAAAATATGATTACCTAAATGACCTGTAGCACCAGTTATAATATATTTCATCTCTATCACCTTCAACTTTCTACTACATGTTACTATATGAATAACAAGATAACAAATATAAAATTAAAAAAAGCATCCAATAAACTCGTCACACACGTGAATATGTATGACAAATCCTATTAGACGCTAATTTTTACCACTGTTCATGATTCCATAGACGACCATCTACTTCACCTTGTAATAATTTCATACGATCATTTTGTTCTTCAACAACCTTTTTCATGGCCGTTAAAAAAGCACGATTTTCATAAGCCTTCTGTTTATCTGCTAATTTGGAGAGTTCTTTACTCAACCAAACCCCAGTATCTTCTGCCACGATTATTCGTCCTCCCCTTGCTTGATCAAACTAATGGTGCTCTTCAATTGACTTAAGTCTTCCTTTTGCTGAATAAATGTATTCAAAATTGTTTCGCACTCTGTACAGTTCGTTTCATCGAGGGTCTTCAATCGATCAGCAAACTCCTGTTCAAACCATTCCTGACGATTATCTAACGTATCAGGATACTTCTGAGTCAGGTAACGTTGGTAATCAATCAACGTCTGCATTTGTTGTTCTTCTTTTAGATATTGAAATTGCGAAATAACGAAAACTGGCAAGTTTTCCATTTTAGCACGGTCAGCGATAGCACGCAGTGGTGCCATGATTTGATCAATTGTAATATTTTCAGTTCCACCTCGTCTAAATTCTTTAAGTGGCATACCGGTACTAACAACGATTCCAAATTCTTTATCACGTAAATTGTCATTACCATCACCATAAATAAAATTACGAGTCAAAACTTTATCTTCCCAATCTTTTAAGCCCGCAGGGGCAGCATACCAATAAAGCGGAAATTGAAAAATAATTCTGTCGGCAGCTCTTAACAATTTCTGTTCATTATCGACATCAATTTTTTTCAATCCTTCAACATGATGCCATGTAACATCAAATAACTTTGCTCCTTGCATCAAGAATTGCTGTGTTTGCGAGTTATTTATTTCCGGATGAGAAACAATTATTAACGTTTTCAAATTAACATCTCCAATCAACTTTAGAATAGCAAAAATTAGCGGACTTATACAGTTCAACAACTTATTTTTGAAACTTTGCTAAAATGAATTTAATGAAATGATATAATTTAAGGGATATGAAGTACAATTAAGGAGCTTAGCAATGGAAAAATACTATATTGTCGACAGTTCTATTCTTCCTGAATCCTTCGATAGAGTAATTAAAGCGCGCAACTTGCTTGAGACTAGAAAAGTTCATAATGTCAGTGAAGCTGTGAAAGAAGTTGGAATCAGTCGTGGCACTTACTACAAATATAAGGACTTAGTTTTTTTACCTGATGAGGAAATGACCGATCGTAAAGCCGTTATTTCAATGATGTTACATCATGAACAGGGAATCCTATCTAAGGTTTTAGTGGATATTTCCGAATCTAATGCAAGCATTTTGACTATTAATCAAAACATTCCAATCCATAATATTGCTACCGTTGTAATTTCTTTGGATATTAGTCATCTGAATGGCACGATTGACAATCTTCTTGATAAATTAAAACAATCGAATTTCGTTAACAACGTACAATTAATTTCAATTGAATAAATCAAAAAGCATGTTCACGCATTGAACATGCTTTTTATTTTGGCCAAGCAATGTACATTGCCAACAAAACACTAAATGTGCCAATGAAGTAAAATAATTTAGAGATAACATTACTTTTCATATGACTGCCTGACATTATTAAACACAATCCTGCTATAAAAATTACTACCATTATTAAGAAATTCATCCTGTCACCTATCATTTCTAATTAAGTTTCGATAACAAGAACTTTACAAAAGAAATGTGACGAATTAATGAATTTGTTATGTAAATTTAATTACTTATTTCTTTCCCAAAGAAAACTTTCAATATCATGCAGCACACGTGGATTTCGTCTTGTCAGAGCACTGTGTTCGGCCCTATGACCAGTGAAAAGACGTGCCTCATATGTTTGATGTGGGCCTTTGAAAACTTTCTTTAGAGATTTAGCAGAGGATACAGGGACTGCCTTATCAAAATGATCTTTCATTGATAATTGTCCCATAATATTCAATTCACGAATATGCAATTTATGAATCACTGAATCAGGAGCCATATAAGATCTAAAATCCTTAGTTAATTGTGGTGAATAACGCCAATCGTTGCGACGATAAATATTATGATTTAAAACTTGCATTGGTGCTGCAATATTAACTAGTGAATCTATTTGAGGTTGATCCTTGTTATCACTATACTTTTCAAGATAATACATAACGGCGTTATTACCCCAAGAATGAGCCACTGCATTAAATCTTGTAACGCCATACTTACGATGTAACATCTTCACTATTGAATTAATCCACTTAGCAGTCTGATGATAATCAGATTCATGATTATTACCAAATAAAATTTGAATTTCAGGATTCTTAGCTGATTTAGGCCATCTTCCATCAAAGCTTAACTTTCCTTTAGGTGAAACAAAAATAGTCAAAGTTCTTGTAGCAAAGCCATCAGCCTGAGATTGATCAATTAAATAATCCATTGAATGAACTGTACCACCAAAACCATGAAAGAATAACGTTGGTATCTGGCGCTTCTGACTTTGATTATTTGTGGCAGCAGAAACTTCTTGTTGCAAACACGATGTTATCGTTATAAGACCGAAAATAATTATACACAGAGTTATTAATAAATTTCTTTTTTTCATGAATATCACCAATTTGATTTATTATCAAATTCTAAATCAAATCTGGCTTTAGTCAATAAAAAAAGCCAATCTCTAATAAGATTAGCTTTTATTTATCAATCTATAAATACTATAAGTTTTGACCCTTTTCCCAAGTTGTCTTGGATAACATCAAACCTTTTTTAACCAAATCATTGAATAACTGATGTGTACGTTTTGTTACTTCAGCGGCTGTCTTCATATTGCTTGAAGTCAAGAATTGTGAGACATCATTGTTAAAACCATCAATTACTTCATCAGTAACTTCAATTCTTTGGCGAGCGTATGATTGGCAAGCGTCCAAATATGCGTGAACCATATCCGAATATTCATGGTAATGAGGTTCGATCATAACGGACAAAGTTTTTTCTAACCAATACATATTGTCAACTGAGACTTCATTTGTCGTATTCTTATAGTCTTCAGGAGTATCTGTAATATTTGTATAGAATGGAACGTATGGACTATATGCAAAGAATCCTAATGCCAACCATTGGATAGCGGCATGATTATCATCAACATCATTTCTAATTTGAAGTATTGATGATGCTTGATTACGATCCATTGCAATAGAACGGAATTGACGTTGTTCGTTTGCTGTACCAGAAGCAAAGGTACCGAATGGATCATACTTAGTACCGTTATAGTGTGATGACAAGAAGTATTCTACATCTTCAATTGCAATCTTCTTACTTGGTTTTCTAACCATAGGCATCTTTTGAGATGTAGGTTCTTGTTCAATTTCAGGATTAAATAATTTTTGACCATACCATGTACGTGGAGTGTTGTAATAGGCATCAGCTTCACTTTGTGTTCCAAAAATTTCACGGAAGTTAAAGTGATCAGGATTTGGATTCAAGTGATGCTTTTCAACAAAATCAATTAGGTCAGTCGCAATCAAATAGTTTTCGGGGTCGCTAACGTCAACCTCTTCCATAACAGTTTGGTTAGGAACAATAGCATAAGCATCATCTGGCAAACGCATAGCAGCCCAGTGATGTCCACCTGCTGTTTCTAAAAGCCAAACTTCATTTTTATCATTGAAGGCAATACTATTTGATTCTCCAGTACCATATTCTTCAAGTAATTCCCCTAAACGAAGAACACCCTCTTTAGCCGTCTTTACATAAGGCAATACCAAAGTTAGCATAGCTTCTTCATCAACACCATCATGAACTAATGGATCGTAACCCAAAACACGGGCATTAGTAGCAGTTGTTTCAGTTGAACTCATACCAACATTCAATTCATTGATACCAGCTTCTTCATATTGACCATCACTTTGATCAGCTTGTGGGGTTGCTGTATAACGATAAGCATGATTAGGTAGCGGAACTTTTACACCTGTCGTCTTAGAAATATAAAATGCATCTTCTTGATCTTTAGCAGCATGTGCAACAAATTTGATCGGATTAATTGGGCCATAGCCGTCTTCATTACGAGCAACTATAGTGGAACCATCCATACTAGCGGCTTTACCAACTAGAATTTCAGTACAATCGGAACTTGGATTTTTCATTTCGTTCCCTCCCTTATATAAAACCAGTATAGGATTAAAGTTTGGTTTAATCTAGAGGAGTTATTAGAAAAATTATAATAAAAAGACCACTTTCTATTTCAAAAGTAGTCTTTAATCCAATAATCTAATCTAAACTTTCACCATTAGTTTCAATAACATTCTTATACCAATAGAAGGAGTCCTTAGGAATTCTCTTCAATGAACCACTGCCATCGTTATTGCGATCTACATAAATATAACCATAACGTTTCTTCATTTCACCAGTTCCTGCAGAAACCAAATCAATACATCCCCAACTTGTATAACCCATCAAATCAACACCATCAATTGTAACTGCATCTCTCATAGAGGCTATATTTTCACGAAGATATTCAATTCTATATGGATCATGAATCTTGCCGTCTTCTGAAATTTCATCAACGGCTCCCAAACCATTTTCAACAATCCATAATGGTTTACGATAACGATCGTAAAGTGTATTCAAGGCCATTCTAAGTACATATGGATCAGTAGCCCAACCCCAATCCGATGTCTTCAAATAAGGATTTTTAACACCAATCTGTAGATTACCGGCATCCTGTCCCACATCTTCATGTGTAGTAACCACATTTGACGTATAACAAGAAAAGCTTAAGAAATCAGCTGAATATTTAGCTAACAACTCATAGTCTTCAGGTTTATCGTCTAATTTCACGCCTTCTCGTTCATAATATTTAATACGTGATGCTGGATAATGACCACCAGTTTGAACATCCGAATAGAACAAAGTATCATCCATTTGTTTCAAGGCCTTAAATTGGTCAGCAGGATCAGCCGTATATGGATAAATTTGTCCATAAGCTAACATTTGACCAATCTTATAATCAGGATTAATTTCATGGCCCAGTTTTACTGCCAAAGCGGAAGCAACAAATTGATTGTGCGCACCCTGTGCACGATTTTGAACACTTCCATCAAGAAGTCCGCCTGCAACAAAAGGCATCATATCCATACAATTTATTTCATTAAATGTTAACCAATATTTAACTTTACCATTATACCTTTCAAAAACGGTCTTAGCATACTTAACAAAGAAATCAATTAATTTTCTACTTGCCCAGCCATTATATTTATTAGCTAAATTCAAAGGAGTCTCATAGTGAGACAACGTTACTAGAGGTTCAATATGATATTTATTCAATTCATCAAAAACATGATCGTAGAATTCTAAGCCTTTTTCATTTGGAGTTTCATCGTCCCCATTTGGAAAAATTCTTGACCAATTAATTGACATACGATAAGTTTTATAACCCATATCGGCTATCAATTTAATATCTTCTTTATAGTGATGATAAAAGTCAGATGCTACATGGCTAGGATAATATTCACCATCTAAAACAGCTGCCTGGGCACCTTCAGGAACAAACTTTCCACCACCAAATTTTAATTCTGAAAATCCAGTTTCACCCGTATCAGGATTACGCCATGTAATATGACGAGGAGTTTCATAAGTACCTGCAGTCATAACGTCAGCAGTACTTAATCCCTTTCCATCTTCATTGTATCCACCTTCAAATTGATTAGCAGCCGTTGCGCCACCCCACAAGAAATCTTTCTTAAATGACATACTATTCTCCTTCAAATAAAATTATTCTAAATTAGCTCCATTACTATTTATTACCTGTTGATACCAGTAAAAAGAATCCTTTCTATATCGATCAAAAGTCCCTCTTCCCTGATCATCAGCATCCACATAGACAATTCCATATCTCTTACTCATTTGACCTGTTGAAGCAGCAGTTAAATCAATTATTCCCCAAGGCATATATCCGATTAAGTTTACCCCATCTTTAATGGCTTCTGACATTGCCTCTACATGTTGACGCATATATTCGATTCGATATGGATCGTGTATCTTACCATTTTCTAGCTTATCTTCCGCACCCAATCCATTTTCTGTAATCATAATTGGCTTTTTATATCTACGATAGAATTCATTCAAATAAAATCTCAATCCCACTGGATCAATATTCCAGCCCCACTGTGATTTCTTTAAGTATGGATTCGGCGTTCCAAAAGCATTAATGGCTCCATTCGACTTCTTTTCTTCTTTAGCTTGTACACACCCAGTAGCGTAATAACTAAATGTCACAAAATCAACGGTTCCATTCTTTAATACTTCGTCGTCACCTTTTTCCTTAGAAATGACAATACCATTTTCTCTAAAGAATCGATTCATATAGTACGGGTATTCACCATTACCTTGAACATCTGGACAGAAGAAAAGTCCTTGTTGAATTTTTTCTTGCCATGCCAACATATCTTCGGGTTTGGGTGTTAATGGATATGAGGTCATTCCGGCAATCATACATCCAACTTTATTTTCAGGATCAATCGCGTGAGCTAAATTTACAGTTCTGGCACTAGCGATGAATTGATTATGTAAAGCAGTAAAACGTGTACTCATTTGTACAGACGTTTCTTCAATTTGAGTAGTCATTCCGTGACCACCTGCAATAGACTTTATTCCACCCACTGGAAATCCTCCGGATGGCATTGATAGAGAATTGATTTCATTAAATGTTAACCAATAACGAACTAATCCTTTATACTCTGTAAATAATGTATTGGCATAATGGACATAAAGATCTATTAACTTTCTATTAGCCCATCCGTCATATTTTTCAGCTAATCCTAATGGCAATTCATAATGAGAAATTGCCACCAACGGCTCGATATTGTATTTCTTTAATTCTTCAAATACATTCCGATAAAAAGCAATTCCTTCTGGATTAGGTTTATCCTCATCACCATTCGGAAAAATCCTTGACCACTGGATAGACATACGATACATATTTAATCCCGCCTCGGCTAATAACTTTATATCTTCTTTATAGTGATGATAAAAATCAGAAGCCTTATGTGAAGGATAAGTATATTTGGATTCATCAATTGGATAGTGATATTCACGATCGGTATCTTTCGTTCCAAGAGTTAAGGTATCAGGAATTGATAATCCCTTACCTCCTTCTTTATAACCACCCTCAAATTGATTAGCGGCTGTCGCACCACCCCAGAAAAAATTATTTGGAAATTTACTCATGAGAAGTCCTCCATTGTTGAATTATTAAGCAGTTACAGCATCACTGACTGTTGCTTCTACAGCCTTCTTATTAGAATCTTTTTGATCCGAAACCTCTGGTCCTTCTTCTTTATACAGGATTAATGTTGCGATAAATGAAATAATCATTCCAATTAACATGCCTAATAAGGCCCATACTAAGGTCATAATACTGTTCCCAATAAATACTGGTGTTCCAAATAGTCCAGCGCTACCTGCTAATGCAAAAGCTTTAACACCCATGAATCCTGCAAAGCCAGCACCAAAGAAACTTCCAATCATAGCACCAATCATTGGTTTCATATATTTAAAGTTAATACCGTACATAGCCGGTTCAGTTACTCCAGCGACAATTGCTGTAATACCACAAGTAAATGCAGTAGAACGTAATTTTTCATTGTGATGTGTCTTAACTCCAACAGCCAAGGCAGCTGCACCTTGGTCCAAATTACTTACAAAATTAGCAACAAGTATTAAAGGATCATTTCCAACTGAGGCAAATGCTTGAACCAAATAAGGCATAAATGCCGAATGCATTCCTGTCATAACAATCCAAGGGAATGCAGCAGAAAGTACTGCTACACCTAGGAATCCAGTTGTCTGATAGAACCAAAGAATAAATTTAATCAAATAATTACCAATGAAAGAACCTGCTGGTGCCAATAGCCATAATGTCAAAGGAGCCATTATCAACAATGTTCCAAATGGAACAACCAATGACTTCAATGAATCAGGTGTCCAACGTGTGAAAGCTTTTTCCACGTAAGACATAATCCAGATTGCTAAAATACTTGGAAAAATCATATTCCCATAAGAACCACTAAATACAGGAATTCCAATTAGAGATAATGATTTTCCTGAAGATACAGCACTCACAAAATTAGGATCAATAAGCATTGCTCCAATCAGCATACCTAATCCTTGATTAGTACCAAATTTCTTAGCAGCCGTTGCTCCAACAAATACGGGTAAGAAATAAAATGCGGCATCGCCGATGAAATTCAATACAACATAACTTGGACTCTTAGTTGTAAGAACACCCGTTATTTGAAAAATCAATAGTAGAACTTTGAACATACCACCACCGATTAACAAAGGAATCAATGGAGTAATACTTCCCGCAATATAATCCATTACTGTCATAAAACTAAATTTTTTCTTAGGAATATCATCAGCTGGGACTTCTCCATCACCAGTTAAACCTGTTGATTGACGAACCTCGTTATAAGCCGTTCCAACATCCTGTCCTATAATAATTTGAAATTGCTCACCAGACCATTGCGTACCTACAACTTTGTCCAATTTTTCAATTTCGTCTTTTTTAACACTTGCCTTGTCCTTAACATTGAAACGTAAACGTGTTACACAATGTGTGAAGAATACGATATTGTCTTTACCACCTAGAAGATCAACTACATTATCGGCAATATCACTATATTTAATTTTTTTTGCCATTTTCAAAATCTCCCTAATAATTTCATTAAAAAAACCTTCAACAAAAGACAACAAATCTAAATAGATCTGTTAATCCTTTGCTGAAGGGTAATGCCCGTTAGGTTACAATCCCTCGCGTGAGCAAAGTCTATTAACGTGTAACATTAAATAAAATTTTTCTTCGTCCTCCAAGTTGATTCCTCGCTGTTCGGCAAGATACTTGGATATTTTTTTGACACAATCCTCTGTTTTAGGGTAATTGTTGACCATATCTTCATACATTATTTTATTACCTGAATGTATTGAAATACCCTCTGTCTGTCGTTTTAACAAATATTGCATATGTGTCACAAATCTAGAATAACTAAAACTATGCTTATCTATATAAATTTCAAAATATCCCGAAATAATATCAGTGATATCAGAAATCAAATCACTTTCTCCTTCATTTCCATTAGGTTTCGTCGACATATTCCGTGCATTAATAAAATGAATGGCCAAATTACTAGCTTCTTCACTTGGTAAATTAGCATGTAATTTATTGTTTATGATGATAAGAGCCTTTTTACCCATTTCAAATTCATCAGTATATAAATTCTCAATATCATACTGCATGGGAGCCGTGAAGACCATACCTTTTTTTCGACGTTCAATCGCAAATTTAATATGATCGGCTAATGTAAATACCAGATTTGAAGTAATTGGTGTAGGAACTTTAAGCCTAAACAAATCCACAATCTCAGCGGCTATGCTAAGAATATCCGACGGTATTTCACTAGCCATATCAACGTACATTGAATCAACATTATAAAAAGTTCGTTGAATTTTCTTTAAGTCGGTGATCTCATATGGCATCTTAGGAAATCCTAATCCCTTACCAACAGCAATAAGCTGATGATTATCGGCATCTAAACAAACCGCAATATTATTATTAATCTTTTTGATTGCTTTCATGTTTACGCCCCGTCCCTATTTATTTACAGAAGCAATAACTGATCTACCAGCGTTTACATCCCCATTATTCTTAATATCAATGGAATAATCCTTACTATTCGTGATTAACACTGGAGTAATTAGATCGTATCCTTTCGATTCTATCAAAGAACGATCAAGTTTAATAATCGGATCACCAGCTTTTACTTTATCGCCTTCATTAACCAACTTACTAAATCCGTTTCCTTTAAGGTTAACCGTATCAATTCCAATATGTACTAAGATCTCTGCATCATTTTCTGCCGTTATACCAAAAGCATGTAATGTATTTGGTATTGTCGTAATTTTTCCATCACATGGGGCGCAGACTGTATTAGTAGTATATCTAAAAGCAACCCCATCACCCATCATTCCTGATGCAAATACCTTATCAGGTACTTCCTTTAAATCAACGGTCTTTCCATTAACGGGAGCGACCAAATCTACTTCTTTAACTCTCTTTTTAAAAATATTTAACATATTGTCCCTCCTAGTAAAAAAACTTGTTAAAATTTTTTATTAAGTCGATTGTGACAATAAAAAATCCTCGAAAGCGTGTGCTTCTAAAGTTATGCATAAAACACGCACTTTCTTTAGAAGGTGACACCTCCCGAGGAGTAATGATCCTTCATCTGTTATTTATACTAATGCAAACGGTTGCAAAATACAAGTGGGATTTTTATTTTTATGAAACAAAAGATATTTATACTATTAAATGTAGAACTATTTATCCTTCCTAATATCAAGAATTAATCCATTTCTTCTATATACTTAACCAAAAAAATAAGATAAATCAACATGATAAATACCTGATATTAAATGCAAATTTTCTAAATCGGGACGGCTTTCTCCCCTCTCCCATTGCGATATTGCTTGTCTAGTAATATTCAATTTCTTAGCAACATCCCCTTGTGACAATCCATTCTTTTTTCTCTGATATTTCAATTTCTCAGACATCCCCATAATTTTTCCTTCCCTAACTAAGATTAGAAAGGAACTCTTTCGAAAGAACTCCTTTCTTTAATTATAAAGAAAACGATTTCATAATAAAAGATGAGTACAGGAGTCACTTTAAGAGATGAAAGGAGAACACCGTATGATGAAAAAGATAATACATTACCTATCACAAGGAATGTACCTATTTGCAGTAATGATTTTAATCGACATTATCGTAGAGCAAAGTAAATATACCATTTTATCCTCTACACCCTATTATGTAGTTTGCTCAGTCTTAATTATTTTGATTATTATTTCAGTTCCCGAAGAGGGTTCTATCCATAAAAAGTTTAAAATATCAGGAATTTACATACTTGAAGTAGCGATTCTCATGGCAGTCATAATACAGCAAAATATATACCCTCTTTTACCTCATATATTTTATTTCATTATTTATCCGGTTTTACTTACTTTAATTGTTACTTCACTTCCTGAAGGAGTACTTTATAAGAAACTCCAACACAAATGAAAAAATCTGGGACTCAATCTATGCAACCGTGAGTCTCAGATTTTTTTACATTTCATTTAAACAAACAAGCTCAAAATCATAACACAAATGATACCGACAACGGAAATCAAACTTTCCAAAACAGTCCAAGTTAACAAAGTTTCTTTCACTGTTAAATCGAAATACTCTTTAAACATCCAAAAACCTGCATCATTAACGTGAGATGCGGCTAATGAACCAGCTCCAACGGCCAACACCATCAAAGCAGGATTTACTCCGGCTGAAGTCATCAATGGTAAAACTAATCCGGCAGCAGTTAATGAAGCAACGGTTGCTGATCCCAATGCCACTCTCAAAACGACGGCTATCAACCAGCCTAATATCAATGGCGAAATATTAACTCCAGTGAACAATTTCATAACAGCATCACCGACTCCACCATCGATCAAAACTTGTTTGAAAGCACCGCCACCACCGATTACTAGTAGTAACATGGCGATTGATTTAACAGCATCTTCCAAACTTTTCATAATTTCCGGAGTCTTAAATCTTCTGGCCCACCCCATGGTGCACATTGCTACTAACAATGAAATTGTCATGGTAATAGCAGGCGTTCCGATAAAGGCAATGATCGAATCCAAAAGCGTTGGATTCTTTGGAACGGAACCACCATTGAATAGCAACTGATAAACAGTAGTGATTGCCATCAAGATAACTGGGAACAGTGATGTCAAAACACTGATACCAAATCCTGGTGTATCTTCCAATTTAAATTTCTTTTGTGGTCCTAAAGCGGTCAGATTGCCTTTCCGATTAAAGGCATCTGGTACAATTTTTTTAGCAAATTTTGTGTAAACTGGACCAGCAACGATAACTGCTGGTATAGCAACAATTATTCCATAAAGTAATACGTGACCGGCATTAGCATTCAAAACAGCACTAATTGCAGTAGGTGCTGGATGTGGTGGTAGGAAACCGTGTGTTACAGAAAGTGCAGCAGCCATAGGTATTCCTAAATAAAGAATTGAAACTCCAGCTTCAACAGCTATAGCGAAAACGATGGGAATCAAAAGAACCATCCCTACTTCAAAGAACAAGGCAATTCCGATAATGAATGATGCCAAAACAATAGCTAACTGTAGCCGTTTTTTTCCAAATTTTTCAATTAAAGTATGTGAAATCCGATAGGCACCACCGGCATCAGCAACCAGTCGACCTAGCATTGCACCGAAACCGAAGACAATCGATAATTCACCTAATTGTCCTCCAATTCCGTTTTGAATACTTATGGCAATTTTAGTCATTGGAATTCCTAATCCAATCCCAACAGCAATAGAAGTAATGATCAATGAAACAAAGGTATTTAGTTTTAACTTAATGATTAAAAATAGTAATAAGGCTACGCCTAAAATTAATACTAAGAAAGCCATATTAATCTCCTCCTCTTTGATACCGCTTACGATAAATCTATTAAGAAAAGTGCGTTCACACGCACCCTTTTTATTTCACATGCTTCTTTTGAAATTCAGCAATACTCTTATATTCTGGTTCCAAGACCCTTGAGAGTCTGATCCAAATTGGTAACAACTCGCGATAAACTTGGAAATTCTCTTCATTTGGTTTGTGAACATCAGTTACACCGACCATATCTTTTACTGCTGATAGATCATCAATATATCCTAAAGCGTACATTCCTAACACCGCAGCCCCTAAACAGGAACTTTCAAAACTTTCAGGAATCGTAACATCTTGTTCAAAAATATCAGCCAACATCTGTCTCCAAAGAGCTGATCTGGCAAACCCACCAGTAGCTTGAATACTCTTTGGCTTTCCAGCAACTCCTTCAATCGTCAACATAACGATGTAAAGATTGTAAACAATGCCTTCCAACGCGGCTCTGACCATATGTGCTCTGGTGTGCTTTCTAGTTAAACCAAAGAATGAACCTCTAGCGTAAGCATCCCAAATTGGAGCTCTTTCACCACCAAGATAAGGATGGAATAGTAATCCATCGGAACCAGCGGGAATCTTTTCAGCAATCTGCGTCAAAATGTCATAGGTTGAAACTTGCATCTGTTCAGCGGTAATTTTTTCTGGAGCAAAGAGTTGATCTTTGACCCAACGGAAAACAATTCCGCCATTATTAACTGGACCACCAACAACCCACTTATCTTTAGTTAAGGCGTAACAGAACAATCTTCCATTAGGATCAACCACTGGTTTGTCGACCACTACTCTGACTGCTCCACTAGTTCCGATTGTCACTGCTACTACTCCAGGGTCAATTGCATTAACACCAAGATTGGATAACACGCCATCACTAGCGCCAAATACGAATGGTACATCCTTTGTAATTCCTAAAACTTTACCATAATTGGAGTCAATACCAGTAATTGTGTCAGTTGGTTCAACTAATTCTGGCAATTGATCTGTAGTAATACCTAGGAGATCCAAGGCTTGTGGCTCCCACTTCAATTTGAAAATATTAAACATTCCTGTTGCAGAAGCGATAGAATATTCCATTTTATAAGTTCCAAATAATCTGAAGAAAACATATGTTTTAAGGTCAATAAATTTCTTAGTTTTCTTAAATAAATCTGGTTTCTCATTTTTGATCCATAATATTTTTGATAATGGTGCCATAGGATGAATTGGCGTTCCGGTTTTGGCGTAAATTTCTGCACCAATGCCGTTTGCTTTTAACTCTTCACTGTACTTAGCTGCTCGGTTGTCAGCCCAAGTAATCGCACGAGTCAAAGGTTGGTCATCTTGATCCATTAAAATCAAACTATGCATTGCTGATGAAAAGGAAACTCCTTTTAATTCATCTTTTTTGACTTTTCCTTTACGAATTACTTGTCCCAGTACTTCAATCACTGCATCAAAGATATCTTCCAGATCTTCTTCGGCCATGTCAGGCACATCTTGATACAATTGGTAACCACTGTTAGCGTGGGCAATGACTTTTCCTTTCATATCATAGAGGACACTCTTTGTACTAGTAGTTCCAATATCAACGCCAATCATGTATTCCATAATTAAAACTCCTTACATAAACTCAAAATTATTTATTCTTATCGACTGCATGTCCACCAAACTCATTACGCAAAGCTGAAACAACTTTACCAGTGAAAGTATCGTCTTCCATAGAACGATATCTCATCATCAGTGACATTCCGATAACGGGTGTTGGTACTTGTAATTTCAAGGCTTCATCTAGAGTCCATTTACCTTCACCAGATGAATGCATTGTTCCTTTAATATGTTGCAAATTATTATCTTTAGAAAAGGCATCTTGAGCTAATTCCATCAACCAGCCTCGAATAACCGAACCATTGGACCAAACTTTAGCAACAGCTTCATTGTCATATTCGAATTGACTATGCTCCAAAACATCGAATCCTTCGGCGATAGCTTCCATCATTCCGTATTCAATACCGTTGTGAACCATCTTGAGATAATGTCCACTACCAGCCTTACCGGTATAGAGATAACCGTCTTTCATCGCAATACCTTTGAAGATTGGTTCAATATATTGGAAAGCTTTATAGTCATCGCCACCAATCATGAAGTTACCATATTGATTAGCACCACTCTTACCACCAGATGTTCCACAGTCGAAGAATTTAATTCCCTTAGCTTTTAAAATTTGATTATGTCTAAGTGAATCTTCATAAAACGAATTACCACCATCGATCACAATATCTTCACTATCTAAAAGTTGACTTAATTTATCAATCGTATCATTAGTAGGTTTACCAGCTGGTAACATGACCCACATGATGCGGGGTTTCTTCAAGGCCAAAACAGCTTCCTCTAGACTAGCAACGCTTTGAGCACCCATGTCACTAGCTTTTTGTCTAGCCACTTCGTTTAAGTCAAAAGCGACTACTCGATTGTCATTTCTGATTAAGTTCTCACATAAGTTGATTCCCATTTTTCCTAAACCGATCATTGCTAAATTCATATTTATTGTCTCCTTTTGTAAAGCGCTTTCATTTATTGACTATAGTATATGAAAATTATTTTTAAAAATCAACCTTTATGTGGAAAAATCTTTTCAGATAAATCAAATTGTGCTATCTTATTATTGTGAGGTAAAGCCTATGCAAAATAATTTTAATATGTTGATCAAGTCCTACTACGACAACTTAACCGGAACTTCAAAAGATATCGCTGATTATCTTTTAGAAAATCCCCAAACCAGTTCGGCTCTAACCATTACTGACTTGGCTAAGAAAACTAATTCTTCTATCTCTTCCATTTCCCGTTTTGCAAAGAAATTGGGATTCAACAGTTTTCAAGAATTAAAAATTAATCTGCTCACATCAACAACAGACAAGAAAGAATCTAATAACCTTTTTCAAGAGATCAATTCTGACGATACTCTTAAAGAAATGGCGAAAAAAGTTTTCACATCTAACGTGTCAGCTTTGAATGCTACGATTGATACTCTGACCCAAGAACAATTACAAATGGCTATCGAAATAATTGCCAGTAAAAACTCTATTGCTTTCTTCGGATTAGGTGCTTCAGCTATCGTGGCCTTAGATGGCTACCACAAATTCTTAAAATCAGATAAAACTCCATTATTTGCTAACGATTTTCACATGCAATTAATGATGGCAACTACTTTAAGATCTGATACCTGTGCCGTAATAATTTCACACAGTGGTGAGAATAAGGATGCTTTGAAGTTAGCTCAGAAGTTACACGAAAAGAAAATCAAAACTATCGGAATAACTAGTTATGGCAATTCGTCTTTAACCAAAATTGTCGATTTAACTCTGTTATCGATTTCTGAAGAAACAAACTATCAGGATGAAGCTTTGCATGCTATCATTGCTCAAATTTCTTTGATTGACACCCTCTTTGTTTTAACCGCCATGAGAGATGACAAACAAACAACTGATGTCTTTAAAGAGATTCGTGAAACAATCAACGGTACTCGTTTGAACAAATAATTAGATTTTAAATATGCCAAATAACCCTGATAAATCAGGGTTATTTTTATGTTCTCTTTTTTTAATCCCTTTTTTTATTGCATTTTTAAAAGAAAGAACTATAATCGAATTTGTAAATTGATAGTGAGTACTCACTATCATACAAAGGAGAGGATATTATGTTTACAACAATGTTTTGGATTCTAGCAATTTGGTTCATTATCAATGTTATTTGGATGTGGTTCGCAACTGATAATCAAAAACTTCAAAAAACTTTTGCTTGGATCAATGTAGTTGCAGTTATTATTGGATTTTGGGTTTACTTTGGCGTTACCAAAGTCAGTGGTATTGATACTTGGTTCAATATCATGAACTATGCAAATATTGTCGTTGCCATCGTTCAATTCTACTTTGGTTACAGAAACAGTTCTACTGTCAAACATGCCTAAAAAGATTTCGAAGTTTTACCTCTTGTGTTCCATTTAGGATAGAATGGAACTATCAATAAAAAATGAGGTATGGCATTATGGACAATCAATTTGATATTTATCGTGAAGCAGAAAAAACTGAAAAGTTAACACCGAAACAAAAATTGATTTTCCAATCAGCTATCGACTTATTCTCTAAGCAAGGCTATGCCAATACTTCAACCAAAGAAATTTCTGAGCATGCTGGTGTTTCTGAAGGAAGCATTTTTCGTAAGTTTAAAAATAAAGAAGAATTATTGATGGCAATTCTGACACCCTTGACTCATAAAATTCTACCCCAGGATTTAAAACAGTTTTCTCATACTATGTATCAGAATGACACTCTTAATTTGAAATATTTTTTAACAACTATGATTAATGACCGTATTTCACTCTTTAAATATAACCATAAGATAATGAAGATATTTTTGAATGAATTTATCTACGATCAAAAAATACACGACCGTTTGATTGAAAGTATTCCTAAAAAATCTTTTAAACAGTTCAATCAGGTTTTGGATGAGTTAAAGCAAAAAAATTTATTGATTGATTGGGACAATCTTGAGATTTTTCGATTCCTAGCCTCAAATATTTTAGGATACTTGATTCAACATTATATTATCGTTAATGAAAAAGAATGGGATGAACCCTCAGAAATAGAACACGTCACAGAGTTTATCGTCAAAGGATTAACTCCAACAAAATAATTTTCAACAAAAAAAGCCGATGAATGAAATATTACTTTCATTCATCGACTTATTTGTTTATCTAAAATTATTCTTAAAGTACTTCAACAGATGCTGCTGTAACACCATATGAAGGAATTTGGTTATTTGGCATAGCAACGTCTAATTGGTTAGGGTTACTGTATGCAAATGTACCTGTATCATTAACTGTTCTGATCAATACTGTACCATCAGAAAGTGTGATCTTAAGTGTTGTACCCTTAGGGAATACTGAAAGGTTAGCAGCAACACCGCCATACCCCATGTTTGAACCTAATACAGCTGGATCGTAGAAACTGATCTTGAATGTACCTTGTGATGTACCAGTTGTTGTACTTGTACTTGTTGTTTGTGTTTCAGAAGCACTTTGTGTAACTGCTTGTGTTTGTGCTTGTGTATTTTCTTGTGTAGTACTTTGTGTTTGTGTAGTTGTCTCTTGGTTACTTGTTTGTTCAACATTTGTTTGTGGTGTTACTGTTTGTTGAGCATCTGTAGTTGATGCTGTTGTAGTAGCACCTGGCAATGTAACTGTTTCACCAGGGAAGATTAAGTCAAATCCGCCAACTTCACGGCCGTTTGCTTGTTCTAGTTCAGCGATTGTTACGCCTGTGTTAGCAGCGATACTCTTGTATGTATCCCCTGCTTCAACTTGAACATGGTTACTGTCGAGTTGTACTGCAGCCTGAGCAGTTTGTGATGTTGCTGCAAGTGCTGTTAAAGCTGTTGTACTTACTAAAGCGATAGATAAAACTTTTTTCATGAATTAATTACATCCTTATATTTAAAATTATTGTCTAGCCCTCATTTGCTATGTTGCATATACTAACAGGTGTTTATTACACAATTACGTCCGTTAAATTACAAAAGCAGGCTTTTCTGTAATTTTAGTAACAATTCTGAAACAATAAGTCTAAATATCGTTGGTATAATAAGATTTCATATTTTATGAATTTGAACATAATTAAAACTTATTCTGAAAATATGAGAGTATTCTTACAGTAAATATTAAACAAATAAGCTTAAAATCATGACACAAATGATTCCAACGACTGATATCAAGGTCTCTAGCACGGTCCAAGTCATTAAGGTTTCCTTAACTGTTAAATCAAAATATTCCTTAAACATCCAGAATCCAGCATCATTTACATGAGAAAAAGCTAATGATCCAGCTCCAATTGCTAAAACCATCAAAGCAGGATTTACTCCAGCCGAAGTCATCAATGGTAAAACTAATCCCGCAGCAGTCAACGAAGCCACGGTTGCAGATCCTAAGGCAACACGCAATACTACGGCAATCAACCAGCCTAAGAGTAAAGGTGAAATATTAACTCCGGTAAATAATTTCATAACCGCATTACCAACGCCACCATCGATTAAAACTTGTTTAAAGGCACCACCACCACCAATTACAAGTAATAACATTGCAATTGATTTAACAGCATCCTCTAGACTTTTCATAATATCCGGTGTTTTAAATCTTCTCGCCCATCCCATTGTATAAATTGCTAGGAGTAGAGAAATTGTCATTGTAATAGCCGGTGTTCCGATAAAAGCAATGATTGAATCCAATTTATTCGGATTATCAGGAACTGAGCCACCATCAACGACTAATTGATAAATGGTGGTAATAGCCATCAAAACTACAGGGAACAATGAGGTTAAAACACTAATACCAAAACTAGGTGTATCCTCTAATTTAAAATTCTTTTGAGGTCCTAAGGCCGTTAAATTACCTTTACGCTCAAAAGCATCTGGAACAATTCTTTGTGCTAATTTTGTATACAATGGGCCTGCAACTATTACCGCTGGAATAGCTACAATAATTCCATAAAGCAATACTTGCCCTGCATTAGCACTCAAAACTGTACTAATAGCTGTAGGAGCTGGATGTGGTGGTAAGAATCCATGGGTAACTGACAAAGCCGCAGCCATTGGAATTCCTAAATAAAGAATTGATACCCCTGCTTCCACAGCGATGGCAAAGACAATAGGAATCAACAAGACCATCCCTACTTCAAAGAACAGAGCGATTCCGATAATAAATGAAGCTAAAACAATTGCTAATTGTAATTTCTTTTTACCGAACTTTTGAATCAAAGTGTGCGAGATTCGGTAGGCACCTCCAGCATCAGCAACCAAACGACCAAGCATAGCACCGAATCCAAAGACAATCGAAAGTTCTCCTAATTGTCCGCCAATTCCATCTTGAATACTGGTTGCTATTTTGGTTAAGGGAATTCCTAAACCAATTCCTACTACTATAGAAGTAATTATTAATGAAAGAAACGTATTAAATTTTAATTTGATGATCAAGAACAGCAATAATGCCACACCTAAAATCAATACCAAGAAAGCCATTTGTAATCCCCTTTAATTTTTGACATAAAAAAATGCGTTATTAGCGCACTTTAATTTATTTCATATGTTTCTTTTGAAATTCCGCAATACTCTTATATTCGGGTTCCAAAACTTGTGATAAGCGAATCCAAATTGGTAAGAGTTCACGATAAACTTCAAAATTCTTTTCATTAGGTTTGTGAACGTCTGTAACACCGACCATACCCTTAACAGCAGATAAATCGTCGACATATCCTAAAGCGTACATGCCTAGTACAGCGGCTCCCAAACAGGAACTTTCGAAACTTTCAGGAATAGTAACATCTTGTTCAAAAATATCAGCTAGCATTTGTCTCCAAAGAGCTGAACGAGCAAAACCACCAGTAGCTTGAATACTCTTAGGTTTACCAGTCACTCTTTCAATCGTCAGCATCACAATGTAGAGGTTATAAACGATTCCCTCCAAGGCGGCTCTAACCATGTGAGCACGAGTATGCTTTCTAGTTAAACCGAAGAATGATCCACGAGCATAAGCATTCCAAATTGGAGCACGTTCTCCACCCAAATAAGGATGGAACAACAAACCATCAGAACCTGCAGGAATTTTTTCGGCAATTTGAGTCAAAATATCATAGGTTGAAACTTGCATCTGTTCGGCAGTGATTTTTTCTGGAGCAAATAATTGATCCTTAACCCAACGGAAAACAATACCACCATTATTAACTGGACCACCAACAACCCACTTATCTTTGGTCAAAGCGTAACAGAATAAATGTCCATCTGGATCAACAACTGGTTTATCGACGACAACACGTACAGCACCACTTGTTCCGATTGTTACAGCCACAACACCAGGATCAATTGCATCAACTCCTAAGTTTGAAAGGACTCCATCACTAGCACCAAAAACAAACGGAATATTCTTAGAGATACCCAACAATTTGCCATATTTAGGATTTAGTCCACTAATTGTATCAGTCGGTTCCACTAATTCTGGCAATTGGTCAGTAGTAATTCCCAAAAGATCCAAGGCCTGTGGTTCCCAAGCTAATTTAAAGATATTGAACATCCCAGTTGCAGAAGCGATAGAACATTCCATTTTATAAACGCCGAATAATCTGAAAAAAATATAAGTTTTCAAATCAATAAATTTTTTAGTTTGAGCAAACAATTCTGGCTTCTCATTTTTTATCCAAAGAATTTTTGATAACGGAGCCATTGGATGAATCGGTGTTCCCGTTTTAGCATAGATCTCGGCACCCAATCCATTTTCTTTCAATTCCTCACTATATTTAGCAGCACGATTGTCTGCCCAAGTGATAGCACGAGTCAAAGGTTGATCGTCTTTATCCATTAAAATCAGGCTGTGCATTGCTGATGAGAAAGAAATTCCCTTTAACTCACCTGCTTTAATTTTACCTTTACGAATAACTTGACCCAAAACTTCTACTACAGCGTCAAAAATATCATCTGGATCCTCCTCCGCCATATCAGGGACATCTTGGTATAATTGATAACCACTATTAGCGTATGCAATGACCTTTCCTTCCATGTCATATAAGACACTTTTTGTACTGGTCGTTCCAACATCAACGCCAATCATATATTCCATATCTAAACTCCTCACGTGATTTTCTAGACTATTAATATTATTGCATATTTTTTAAATAATTTTTGGAAATCTTAACTGTAGTAGTATGATATTTTGAAATCACGCGAAAAAAATGTACTTCTATTGCCGTCGTCCGCAAAAAATATGTGAGCCGCTGGAACGTGGTGGACACGACTTCAAGCTAAGTAAAACATCACCACTTAGGGCTCACATATTTTTTACTATCGACTAGTTTTCTTTTCCAATATTATCAAGTAAAACTGCAGTATTTTAAAATTTTTAACTCTATATAGTCAAAAAAGAACGGCGAATTTTATAATCAAGTTAGCCACTTTAGAAAAATGACAAAATAAAAACACCAAGACGTAAAAATCAGGTATCATTGGAGTTCTCACACAAACAATGAAAGAGGTTTTTCGTCTTGGTGCTAGAACAGAATATCATAAATCGTCCTAAAGGACATCATTTAACTGAAATTGAACGTGGAAAGATTGCTTCCTTTCATTCAATTGGCTACTCGAATCGCCAGATAGCTAAAGCTATCGGCGTTTCACCTCAGACTATTAATAATGAAATTAACAGAGGTACTGTTGAGCAGATCAAGAAAGTTAATGGTAAAGTTCAACACTTGAATTGCTACTTTCCTGACACTGCACATCAAAAGTATGTAAAGAACCGTAAGCTTTGCCATCGTCCTTCTAAATTCGACCAAGTCACAGCCTTTTTAGGCTTCTTTGTAAGCCAGTTCATAGATAATGGATGGTCACCTGATACGGCCGTTGGACGAGCTAAGAACGAAGAATTATTCTTAGTAGATGAAATGGTTTGTACTACTACACTTTACAAATATATTGATGAACAACGACTTGAAATCCGGAATATTGATCTGGTAGAAAAGTCAACTAGACCGACTAAGCAACATACTTCAAAAAAGCATAAGCGTCTACTTGGTCGTAGTATTGAGAAACGCCCTAAAAGTGTTGATAGCAGAGAATCCTTTGGGGACTTTGAGATAGACACGATTGTGGGCAAAAGAAATGGCCATGAGAGTGTCGTCTTAACGCTCATAGAGCGTAAGACACGCTTTGAAATAATGAGACTTATTGACGGTAGAGATGCCGACTCTGTAGATTATGCTATGAAAGAGATCATAAAGAACTATGGTGATCTTATCAATTCAATCACTGCAGACAATGGCCCTGAGTTCTCTAATCTATCATCTGATATGGCTGGCGTTGCGGATGTTTACTTCACACACCCATATACATCTTGTGAACGTGGAACAAATGAAGTACATAATCGAATGATACGTCGTGACTTGCCCAAAGGGCTGTCACTGGATACAGTCAGCCCAAAAGTAATAAGAGACATAGAATTTAAGCTCAACAATATGCCTAGAAAGTTATTGAACTATAAAACGCCACAAGAACTCTTTGCTAGTTCCTGTGGCGCTTAAAGACATATTTATAAACTTCAAATACTGATATCACTTGGATTCAATTTATTTTGTCCAAGTGGCTAACTTGTTATTGAAATTTTCGGTCAAAAAAGAACCAAATTTACAAAAATAAAAACATCTATTAATTTCACCACACAAACTTATGGTGTCCTTAATAGATGTTTTTTATTATTTTTACTTCCATTCATCACGTAAAATTCCGTATTGAACTGAATCGTAATACTTGCCTTCATAAAAACGAACTTGACGAATCCTTGCTTCTTGTTTCATTCCAATCTTTTCGGCTACGTGCATCATTCGTGGATTTCCAGACCAAGTTGTTAAACCCAAATGTGGGAAATCAAAAAGATTGAATAAGTAAGTAATATAAAGTTTTAAAGCTTGGCTACCGATATGTTTATCCCAAGTATCTGTCGCATAAATAGTAATTCCCATGTCGTACCACTTTGCTAATTTTCCATCTTTAAAATGTCCACCAACGGAACCAACGATTTTTCCATCACTTGTAATCAATAAATGTTCCTTATTACCTAACCAAGCTTTTGGTGCTAAATCATTAATGAACTCTTCTTTAGTAGGCAAATCATCATGAAAGTATGGACCGTTCAGTTTTGTCCATCCAGCATTGGGATCACTAAAGGCCAATTGCCAGAATTCTTCTAGATCTTCTGGTTGTGCTTGGCGTAACTCTACTTTTGACAAATCAATCATCTCCAAAATAAAAAGAACTTGTCATTATTATATGGCAAATTCTTTCTAGTTCAACATAAAATAAATATCGTCTATTTTTTACTGCTATATTTTGAACATTTTCTTATAATTAATCTGTCCAAATACTGATGACACGAAAAGCTGATGTTTAGGAGGATTCTTTCAAAATGAAGAACCTGAAAATTAATATCTGGACAGGAATTCTAGATATCATCAACTGTATTTTATTCGCAATATCATGGCCAGTTATTTTTAGTACTGCTGCCAGCGACGCCTTCGGTGGTACTAATTTGACTAGTGGAACAGGGGTATTTTTCTACGTGATGGCTGCCTTAGGGATCATTCTTAATATTGTTGCCCTTATTAAAAGTAGGAAAAACAACATTTCCATAGTTGGTCCCGTACTAGGAATCATAGGAAATGCCTTGTTTCTTATAACTGCTGCGATGGCATTTCCTGCTATTGTAGTAATTATTATTGGAACAGTTTTTATATTTTTACATCAACCGACTAAAAATACTAAAGCAATAAATTAGATCCTCAAAAAAAGTAGAAACGCTAATTTAATAGCATTTCTACTTTTTTTTATTAAAATATTTAGTTAACCTTGCGCAGGTTCACGGCTACCTAATCTTACCTTTTCAACAGCATGACTGCTTTCGAGGTCTTCTTCTTTGAATCCGAAGAGGTATGTGCATACAAAGGAAACAACGATTGTTGCAGCTGATGCGATTAAATATCCTGTGAAGCTACTGTCAATACCCTTTGGATTGATGAATGAAGCGAAACCGATTAATGATCCGGCAAAGCCCCACATATCAACATGCATTAATCCGGTAATCAAACCACCAACGGCACTACCGATATTTGCTGTCCAGAAGATACGACCATATTTCAAATTAATACCATACATTGCAGGTTCTGTAACTCCAGCAAAAGCTGAAAGTGTAGCAGCACCGGCAATTTGTTTCATATCAATGTTCTTCTTTGTTTTAACGAAGACAGCCATTGCAGCAGCACCTTGAGCAACCATTGTTGCAGAAACAATAGCATTCAATGCACTGTGTCCTGTTGTGGCAATTTGACTAGCAACGACAGGAATAACAGCCCAGTGTAAACCGAAGATAACCAAGCATTGATAGAATCCACCAATCAACAATCCGGAAATAGCAGGACTGAACTTCAATAGAGCAACGATACCATTTGCTAAGTAAGAACTTAGAAGTGTAATAACTGGTCCAACGATAACGATAATAATTGCACTGACAATAAATACTTCTAGTAGAGGACTAAGGATCATACGTAGTGACATAACGATATGTTTCTTGAGCCATGGTTCAATCTTTGAAGCAATCCATGCAGCAGCGATCATTGGGAAAATTGAATAAGTATAATTTGCGATATGAATAGGAATACCAAAGAAATTACTGTTGAAATTCATTGCAGTACTACTTGTTTTAGTTGCTACTTGTACCAAAGTTGGATATGCCAAAACACCACCGATAACACCCATGATGATCTGGTTTGCTCCTAATCTCTTAGCAGCTGTAAAACCAACTAAGATAGGTAGGAAATAAAATACTGAATCACCCATTGCACTAATAATCATATATGTAGAACTTGTTGCAGATAACCATTTTGCTGAAACGATTAAAGCTAATAATCCCTTTAAAATACCTGATGCAGCTAACAACCCGATGATAGGCATCATGCTGGCTGTGATTACACCAATTAAAGCACTGAAATAAAACTTTGTCTTAGGCCAAACTCCTTTTGGAGCTTCAACCTTTTCTTTCTTAACTTCAGAATCTCCACCAAATCCAGGTCCTAAAGCTTTGACAACAGCATCATAAACATCTTCAACTGCTGGTCCAATAACAACTTGATACTGTCCACCAGCTTTAGCAACATCCAGAACACCCTTCATGGCTTTGATAGTATCGTCATGAGCTTTGTTGTCATCTTTCAAATAGAAACGAACACGTGTGATACAGTGAATAACATTTTCAACATTACTTACTCCACCAACGTTCTTAACAATATCCTTACCTAGTTGGTCATAATCTACCTTACCTGATGGCTTAGCAGTAGATTCACCAGGGGCCATCAAACTAACTTCAGCAACATCATCGCCCGCTTTAACATCACCTTTAGTGACATTAACATCCTTGACCACTTTATTAGTATTGGTAATAGCGACGATAACATCTGTTACTTTGCCAGCCTTTTTGACAGCGTCAATATCCATTGTAGCTACCTTTTGACCAGCTGTAACTGTATCTCCTTCTTTAACGAATAGTTCAAAAGGAGTACCGTTTAGTTCAACTGTATCCACACCCATATGAACCAAAACTTCTAGTCCATCATCAGTACTGAACCCAATTGCATGTTTTGTTGACGCAACTAACATAACTTTCCCAGAGACTGGGGACAAAATCTCATTTCCTGTAGGAATAACTCCAAAACCGTCACCCATGTCTTTTTCAGAAAACATTGGATCATGAACTTCAGTTATTGGTACAGCTTTTCCATTTACAGGAGCAAGCATTTTAACTGTACTCTTCATAAGAATAGCACCTCCTTAATTTTAGTAACCGGTTACATCTTTAATTCATAATGATAATACATCTTGTCATGTATAAACATCAAGTTAGAACATTTTTTATTATAAAATTCGCACTAAATCAGTATTGACGGGGTGTATAATACGTATTGTAATAATGTGTTTAAACAAATATACAGTCTTTTATTTATGGAGGAAATAGTCATGAAGCCCTTATACTTAAAGTTTACAGATGATGAAATTATTTATTCCGACAATAAAGATCTAAGCAATCAGAAAAGTTATAAATTAAACTCTAAACAAGAGTTAAAAGAAAATTTTCAAAATTTTGCAAAAATTCTCTCAACTCCAGTCGACGTTCTTGTGCTTACAAATGCACGTGAAAGTTTACTAAATAAAAATTTAATTACGTATAATAATCAAACCATTAATTGTCGTAATGATTTAGAAAATATTTTCCACGTTCCTGTTGTTGATATGGAAGATATTCGTAAAGATGGCTTAGCCCTAGCTACTCATAATGCAATTAGTTATTCTGGTTGGCATCTAGACTACAATCATTTAGATCATGACAAGCGCCAATATGGTCAAGAGTCCATGCAAACAATCGGTAATGGTTTTTTAGGTTTACGAGGTACTTACTTAGAGGCTAAGGCTAGTGACGATAACTACCCTGCTACCTATGTAGCCGGCGTCTTCAATCAATTATCTACCCCTATCAACGACCGCGACGTCATCAATGAGGACTTAGTTAATTTACCAAATTCTCAATACATCAGTTTTAAAGTAGATGAAGGCGACTATCTTAGAATTAAAGATGATCTAGTTCAAGAATCAGTCCGTTCTTTAGATATGAAACATGGAATTCTGACAATTTCTACTATTATAAAGTTGGATGATGGTAAAGAATTAAAAGTTGTTGCTAAGAAATTGGCCGACTTAAAAAATTATCATGATTATTATCTTCAATATTCTGTCACGCCACTCAATTTTTACGGCAAAATAACTATATTAACTCAAACAGATGCCTCAATTGTAAATAGTAATGTTGCTAGATACCGTAACTTAGCAAATAAACACTTAATTGTCGACAATATCGAAAACAATGATAAGGAAATGTTAATGCTGGCCCACACCAATCAATCTCAAATTGATCTAGCTATTAAGACTAATATTTCCTACCCTGACATTGACAATGCTCAATACTATATGGAAAACAAATCTGAAATTGCTAGTCAGTTTATTGAATTCAATGTCAAACCAAATCATACTTATACCCTAGAAAAAGCCGTCAGTATTTTGACTTCACTTGAGACCAAACCAGACATGATTGATACAGCCAGAAGTCACAACTTCATTCCTACGTTTGCCGGCGCTCAAGAAGCATCAAAAGAGGCATGGCATGATGTTTGGAAAAAAGAGAATATCATTGTCACAGGTGATATTACTGCTCAAAAATTATTACATTTGAATTGTTTCAGTATGACGATTGCTGCTCAAGAACTAGCTAATAAACATTTAGATGCTTCCGTTGGCTCTAGAGGCTTAACTGGTGAAGGTTATCGTGGTCATATTTTCTGGGACGAACTATTTGACATGAATTTCTATCTCTTACACTATCCCGAATTAGTTAAAGATTTAATGATGTACCGTTATAAGCGCTTAGATGCAGCCAAAGAGTACGCTGCGGCTAGTGGTTATAACGGAGCTATGTTCCCTTGGCAAAGTGGAATGTATGGTGACGAACAATCACAAGAAGTTCACCTCAATCCCATGACTAATACTTGGGATCCCGATAATTCTAGAAAACAACGCCATGTCTCTTTGGCTGTAGCGTATAATATCTTAAATTATTACAATGCCACACAAGATGAGACTTTTATGAGTCAATATGGCTTAGAATTACTTTTTGATATTGCTGAATTTTGGATCGGTATGTCTAAATTTGATCCTGATACTGGTAAATACACTATTTCTGACGTTATGGGTCCAGATGAATTTCACGAAAATTATCCTGATGACACTGATAACAATGGTTTAAAGAACAATGCCTATACCAATATTATGGTTAGTTGGTTCTTCAAAAAACTTTCTAAATTAATTGAAGATGAACCTGCTAAAATAATTGATGATAATCTTAAGAGAACTAACTTCACTCAACAGAATATCAAAGATCTAAATAATATCAGGCACAACCTTAAATTAGATTTCAGTGGTGATATTCTAGGTCAATTCGAGGGTTACTTCGATCTCAAAGAAATTGACTTTGACAAGTACCGTCAACAATATGGCAATATTTCCAGAATGGATCGAATCCTCAAGGCACATAACGATTCACCTGACAATTATCAAATTGCCAAACAAGCTGACACTTTAATGGCTCTATTCAACATCCGTGAAAGTACATTCTTAAAAATCATGTTAGATTTAGGTTACCCAATCGTTAACCCTAACAAGTTTATTCACGATAATATTAAATACTACATTGCTAGAACGACACACGGTTCCACTCTTTCCAGAATCGTCTACTCAATGTTAATGCTTAAAATTGGTGAAGACAGTGAAGCTTGGAAACTATTTTATGAAGCACTAACTAGTGACTACTATGACATTCAAGGTGGTACAACTGCTGAAGGTATTCACTTAGGTGTTATGGGTGCAACCTTGAACGTCGTTACATCATATTTTGCCGGTGTCGACTATCGTGGTAAGATGCTCGAAGTTAATCCACATATGCCAAAACAATGGGAAGAAGTAGATTTCCAAATGACCTTTAGAGACGTCAACTTCAAATTCAGAGTTACTGACAATACTTTTATCGTAACAACCGATAAAGATTCCGAAATTAAATTTCTCAATCAAAAATTACCATTAACAGCCAATCAAGAAATTCAATTAACTTATTAAATAAAAAAATAAACAAGCTATACCAACCGTAATTGAAGTACTTTTACGGTTAGTATGGCTTGTTTTACTTATACGCTTACACCTAGATGTGACAAGTTACTCAAAAATAACTTAATCTTTCTCTTTTACCCCCTTACCAATCAAAAATAAAATGATAGAATATTCATAATCTTTATGGAGGGGTTTTAGACATATGATAGATCTGACTAACGGCAGACCTATAAAAGTTATTTTTCTGTATACCATACCTTTGCTATTAGGTAACTTTTTCCAGCAATTCTATAGTTTCATTGATACTTTAATTGTTGGCAAAACTATCAGTGTCAATGCTTTAGCCAGCGTTGGTGCAACAGGGGGATTGACAGCACTAGTCATTGGATTTGCTCAAGGGATGACCAGTGGTCTAACTATTTTAACTGCACGAAAATATGGAGCCAACGATGAAGCTGGAGTCAGACAAAGTTTTGCTTCAGGAATTATCATCTCCCTATTTATCATTGTCGTCTTTACAGCGATTGCTCTTTTAGTAGCTTATCCACTGCTCATTGCTATGCAAACACCTAAAGTGTTGCTACATGACTCGTTTATCTTTTTGGAAATTATCTTTGCAGGAATTTTTTCTTTTGTAGGTTTTGATTTTCTAGGAAATACAATGCGAGCACTTGGAGATTCAAGAGTGCCTCTATTCTTTTTAATCGTAAGTACAATTTTAAACATTCTTTTAGAGCTAGTATTTATTCTCTATTTGAAGATGGGCGTAGCTGGTGCTGGTTTAGCTACCGTTGTTGCCCAAACAATCACATTTGTGATCCTTTATTTTTACATTAGAAAACACATCCCATACTTAATTTTGACTCGTGATGATTTCAAAATTGATATGAACGAAATTAAAGAATTGCTAAAAATAAGTTTACCAATGGGTTTTCAGTCTTCCATCATTGCCATTGGTTCAATTATCTTACAATTCATGCTCAATACTTTGGGTGCCAATGCAGTCGCTGCATACACAGTTGCCGGAAGAGTCGAACAGATTGCCACTTTGCCGGCCTTTAGTTTTGGCCTAGCCTTAGTTAACTTCACCGCTCAAAATATGGGTGCTAAAAAATTCGATCGTATCCTAAAGGGCGTCAAGGATGGAATTTTAGTCTCAGTTATTTCTAGTCTTGTCATCGGGATCTTTTTGATTTTCTTCGGACAATCAATTTCTCATTTGTTCATGAATGGTAGTGAAACAAAGGTCTTGAACTTAATTCAAATTTACTACTACTTCAATGGTTCGACCTACTTTATCTTGTCAATTCTCTTCATTGTCAGATACACATTGCAAGGATTAGGCAATCAAAAAGCACCAACAATTGCTGGTATCGCCGAACTATTAATGAGAGTCTTTGCTGGTGTCGTTCTTATCCGTTTATTCGGATTTTACGGAGCTGCCATGGCCAACCCACTAGCTTGGACTGGTTCAGTATTGGTATTAGTAAGTACTTGGAATATTGAGATCAAGAAACTTAAAAACATGAAGAATCTTTTGAATCATGAGGAAACAGCTTCAGAATAATCGAGGGAAACCTAATATTATTGGGTTTCTTTTTTTCATATTCAGATATATGTAAATGTCAGATGATTTTAAACTCTATGATTTAAAATTAGGTGATACATAGTAATCAATACCCACTCATGATATAAATTAGCTACATTCAAGACATTTTTGTATCCGGTTACATAAAAGTGATACGATACTTATAAATACATTTGGGGAGATGTTAACATGGGTGTTTGGGCTATTGTCATAGGTGTAATTTTAATTTTACTTTCTCTTATAACTTTTCGTTCTGTAACAAAAACATTCAAAAAATTAAAAAAAGGTGAAATAACCAATCCTTCACCTTTTATCGCATATGCCCTCTGGACCACCGATGTTATTGCTTTATTCATTGGTATCGCCGGTATTATGACATTCACATTTTACTAAACTTTCACAAAGCAAATAGCTCCTATTTAGATAATACGTATTATCTAAATAGGAGCTATTTTTAACTATTTAAAGCTTCCGCACACTCGATCAAAGCATCTTCTACTGCCGGTATCTTGCCTACATAGTTCAAAAAAGCGTGTGCTAAACCACCATAGCGGATATACCCTGCTTCGCATCCTGCCATACCAACCTTTTGAACAAAGGCTTCATCTTGCAGTCTGAATGGATCGAACTCACCTGTCATTACCAAAACTTTTTTAAAAATCAATGGATCTGCATACATTGGTGAAATAAGCGGTGCCGAAAGATTATAATTAGCACCATTCAAATAATATTTTGTCATAATCTTATCTAAACGTTTAAATTGTGTATAGTTATTATGAAGTGCTTGTCTTTGTTCCGGATTAATTGGAATCAAACGATCATTCCAAAGTGGACCATTATAATCTGAGCCTTGAACTATTGTTGGATAAAATAATATGTGCTTATAAATTTCGCAAATACCCATGTTACTGCTTAATTGACTGACACCCAACGCAATCGAGGCACCAGCTGAATCTCCAGCTAGAGAAATTTGTTGGTGCTTATCGCATATATCCATCAATACTGAAAGACAATCTTCAATAGCTGCTGGATATGGTTTTTCCGGTGCAATGCTATAATCCACACTATAGATAAAACCATTGAATTTAGCCGCTAACAAACGTAAAAATGGTAAAGTATCCTCAGCGGAACCTCCATAATAAGCGCCTCCGTGCACATAAATCAAAGCCTTTTCGGTTGATAAGTTTTTGTCATTACGATAAATTTTCAAATATCTAACTTTGCGATCTAACTTATTACTCATTTCTACGTCAATTCTAACTGTCGAATCGGAAGCAACTATATCAGCCTTTTGATTTCCAGCACGTAACTGAGTCAAATCATCAGGTAATTGTGGATCATCACTCAAGGTTTTCAAGTGATCCCAAATTATCGGTTCATAAGAATGAGCGTCTACCCTATCTTTAACAATCATTTTGACATTTTCTAGATGGGGAATATCGACTGACTCAATCTGATTCAATCGGCTCAATTCAACGTTATAATCGCTATTCATCATAATAAAAGCCATCCTTTATTTTTTATTTAAGTCAATTCGTATTATCTATACTACAATCAGTATATATCCTGTTTAAACATATTTTACATTAAATTATAACAAAACTTTTTATTAATATTGATTTATCAAATCAATCTATCTGGAGGAACACAGTGACATCTAATAGCAAAATTTCAGCCCGAGAACATAATTTACAGTCAATTTTACATTTACTGCATATTCATAAGTCCCTCTCCGCTAAACAATTATCAACATTAACTGGTTTAAGCGTCGTCAGTATCAATAAACTGATCGAGTTATTGGAATTAAAAAACATTCTTACCGTCGATTTTACTAATACCAGAGGCCGCCGGGCCAAAACTTATCAGATAAATTATCAGGCCTATACTCTGGGAGCGTTACAACTCCACGAAGTCCATGATTATATCAAGGCTAATTACTCTCTTATTGATCTATCAGGAAAAATCATTTCTCAGACACATTATGAAGAGAATATAACTTCAGTTGAACAGCTTTTGGAATTCATTAAACTGCATACAGACGAAAGTAAACCTCAGAAAATAATTGTCGGCATCCCTGGCGATGAATTGAATGGTTACTTACAGCTAATTGATGTTAAGGCATTGCGTGGTATCAAGTTATCCAAGGCCATTGAGGTCTCAACTGATATCGATACTATTATCGTTAACGATATCAATGCTTGTATCTTCGGAGCTGCCTCTTCACTACACGAAAGCCAAAATATTGCTGCTGGAATCTATTTTCCCAAGCTCTATGGTCCCGGAGTCGGTATCGTCATCAACGACCAACTTATTACTGGCGCAGACGGATTAGCTGGAGAAGTTCAATATGGTACCGTCGATCAAAAGGAATCTCCTAAAAATCAAATTATTGACCATCTACGAAACATTATTAGTTTGATCAATCCTAATCTGCTTATTGCCTATATTGATGAATTGAATCTAACCGATTTAGAAATTAACCAAATTATTCAAACACTCCATCGATATCTCCCACTACATCAAAATTATAAATTGGATTTCAATCGTAATTTTCAGGATGACTATTTACTTGGTTTGGCTACTATTGGTCGAAATATTATTTTTAAAAAGTTAAGCGGCAATTGAAACCGCTTAACTTTTTTGGTACAATATCCTTATCTTAATTAACCAAGTTTAAAAAGGGGTAAATTCATGAGTATAAAACTAATTGCTTTAGATGTTGACGATACACTACTAACTTCCAATCAACAAATTGCCGAATCTACTAAATCAGCTTTAAAAGAAGCTTTGGCTAAAGGTATCAAAGTTGTTCTTTGTTCCGGTAGACCATTAGCCGGCGTTGACCACTATTTAGATGAACTTGGTGTACAAGGTGATGATCAATACGTCATCACTTACAATGGTGCACTTGTAGAAACAGCCGCTGGTAAAGTCCTTTCCCGTAAAATAATTAACAATAAAGACTATCGAAGAATCGTTAAATTTGTTGAAGACCGCAAAATGCAATATTATGTGCTTGACGATGATAGCAATGTCTATACTTCCAACCATGACATTAATCGCTTTGCCGTTACCCAAGCTTGGGAAAACAGTGCTGGTATTTTTGTTCGTGAACCCGATGAATTAGCTTCCGACTTCGAAATTGCCAAAGCCGCTATCGTTGGTGAAAAAGAAACTTTAGATCAATATGAACAAGCAGTAAAAGATGAATTTGCTGATGAATACTATGTTGTGCGTGCTGGTGCTAATTTCATCGAAATTATGCATCCTGAAGTTAACAAAGGTGAAGGTTTAACTACTCTAGCTGACATTTTACATTTGAGTAGCGATGAGATAATGGCTTTTGGTGATGAAAAGAACGATTTACCAATGTTTGACTTCGTTGGCTCTGCCGTAGCAATGGGCAATGGTTCAGATATAGCTAAAGAACATGCTAAATATGTGACTGATACTAATGACAATGATGGTATTGCCAAATCATTAAAGAAGTACGTCCTTTAATGAAAATTACGCACGAAATAGTTCAACCAACACCAAAAGTACCTTTCAAATACTATTTTCATGATGAGAATTCACCTAAACGTGTCCCCTCGCATTGGCACCGTAATATTGAATTAGGATTTATGGTTTCTAAAAATACTTTGCTGGTTAAAGACGATAATCAAGAAAATGAATATCATCAAGGTGATATTTGGGTTATCAATTCCCGAGATATTCATGAGACTGACTTTATTAATAGAAAATCAGTCTTTGTCTTCTGCCTTTTGATTGACTATGACTTTCTCAAAAAAATTTATCCTGATATCGACCAAATTCATTTTGATCTCAGAGGCAAACCAACTTGTCTAAAACAGTTGATTGCTTATCAAGAATTAGAAAAACAACTGCGGATGATGATTCAACTTTTGCAAGAACCTCGTGATGATACTTTCAATCTTGATTTAACCGGTCGAATTTATATATTGATGTCCAATTTAATCAACAACTTCTCTCACAAAGTCACTTCCAACACCTCTGTCAATGAGAGTCTAATCGATCAGGCTCTGAAAATAATCAATAACAATTATGCTGATGATTTAAATGGGGCCGTCTTAGCTCATGAGCTGAACACCTCAGTAACGACTTTGAACCAACAATTTCACCAAACCGTTCAAATGCCGATTAATAAATATATCACGACTGTACGCTTATTAGCAGCTCAAAAGAAATTACTCAACACTAATCAAAATATCGACTATATTGCCATTGATAGTGGCTTTAACAGCACCAAATCATTTATCAGAAACTTTAAAAATTGGAAGCACACGACTCCTTATCAATACCGTAAAAATTTTGCTGAACTGGAAAGGATTTAACTATGACAATTAAATTAGTTGCTACTGACATGGATGCTACCTTCTTAGATGACAATAAACATTTTGACACTAAGAGATTCGATAAGATTTATCAATACATGATTGATCATAATATCTATTTTGTTTCCGCTAGTGGTAATCAATATTATCAATTGAAGAATTTCTTTAAAGATTACCCTGAAACGCTTTTTGTTGCAGAAAATGGTGCTCTAGTTGGTAATTATCAAGAAATTTTTAAGACTTGGCATTTTCCAGATGCTGTAACTAAGAAAGTTATTCAAGTCTTGGAGAATATCGATCATATTCAATACATTGCCTGTGGTCGTAAGTCAGCCTATATTCTCAAAAGCGCAACTGAACAGTTTTACAACATCAGTAAATTCTACTTTCCACGTATTACAAGTGTTGATAGCTTTGAAAATATTGACGATGAGATTCTAAAATTCTCAGTCAACTGTCCTTTAACTGAAACTGAAGCTTATATGGAACACCTAGCTAATGGCATTGGCAAAGATGTTTCTGTCGTTTCCAGTGGTCACGGTGATATCGATATTATCCAAGCCGAAGCTAACAAGGCTACTGGTTTAGAGTATTTATCACAAAAATTAAATATCAAACCAGAGGAAATGTGTGCTTTCGGGGATGGAGGCAATGATCTTGAAATGTTACGCTATGTCGGTCACGGTGTCGCCATGGAAAATGCTAGTGAAATTGTCTTAGAAACAGCTCCATATCAGACAACTAACAATAATCAACAAGGTGTTCTCGCGCATCTCGAATCTGTTTTTGAATTGTAAAATCGATTTTTCTTCACATTTAATTAAAACAAATATCGATTTTCTTCAATAATTAATTCATATCTCGGCGGTAAAGTATAAGCATAATCAAATAAGAAAATATTTGATTATCCTTCCCCTATAGATAATGTATAATCCTTAACAACTTTAGAAAAACTGTTTCTTACGGATTCGGTTCAAACAAAAAGCTCAAAATCGCTTGCTGACGGTTTTGAGCTTTTTGCTTGGTTTAATTTTCAAAATAACGTTGTTTCTCTAATTCCCAATATTTTTTATCCTCATCATTGATTTTTCTTAATACTTTACAAGGATTACCAACTGCTACTACATTATCAGGAATATCCTTAGTTACGATTGAGCCAGAACCAATAACAACATTATTACCTATTTTGACATTTGGATTAATCACTACATTGCCACCAATCCAAACGTTATCGCCAATCTCAATTGGTTTACCGTATTCGTATCCTTCTGTTCGTATTACGGGATCAATTGGATGACCAGCTGTATAAACTCCAACACGAGGGCCAAACATAACATTGTCACCAATCTTTACTGATGCAATATCTAAAAGAATTAAGTCGTAGTTAGCATAGAAGTTCTTTCCAATAGTCGTATTGCAACCATAGTCTGTATAGAACGGTGGTGTTATATAGGGCTTATCACCAATTTTCTTGAATAAATCTTGCAAAATCTCAGTCCTACGTGGAACTTGTTCCTCATTGGATTGATTGAACTCCTTTAATAGTCTCTTAGCTTTCAAAAAATCTTTTTTTAATTCCGGATCATGTGCGATGTATAAGTCGCCAGCTAACATTTTTTCTTTTTGTGATCTCATCATCATATTCCTCTATCTTTAAAAATTCATACATCAAGGATAACAATTTTTTGCCAAAAAAATACCCATTTACAAAAGTAAATGGGTACAATTCTTATGCTATCTAAAAACAGGTTTACTATTACGATATTGAATATCGTCTACTCCATCTAAAACGTTGCTATACCTAGCCGCAGCAAAGAAATAATCGGATAAACGATTAATAAATTTAAGCACATAATCATTGATTGGTTCTTCCTGCATCAAGGCAACGATTTCTCGTTCGGCTCTTCTAGTCACAGTTCTTGCTAAGTGCAAATTAGAAGCTGTCCTTGAACCACCAGGTAAGATGAATTTTTGAATAGCAGGAACTTTGGCAGAATAATCGTCGATTTTCTTTTCTAACCAATCAACAGCCTTATTATCCTCTGTAAAAATAAATTCATGCTTCTTATCACTAGCAGAAATGGCCAGATCAGTTCCACAATCAAATAATAATTGCTGAATCTCTTGTAATTCATCTTTCAAAACTAAATTTTTTTCAGACAAATTAGCAATCACGACACCCACTAAAGAGTTCAATTCATCAATCGTTCCGTACGATTCAATTCTTTGGGCTGACTTGTACAAAACATCATTACCAATAATTCTAGTCTTACCTTTATCTCCAGTACGTGTATAAATTTTCATATTTAATAAAACTCCTTGCTTAATAATTATCTTTCTTAACAACTATACCAAGAAATAATGTCCAAAAGATGACTATTTTTAGCTTTCTTAACTTTATCTATGTATAATCAATTTATGCAACCGATATCATATGGATGGGAGGTAAGTTTTATGCATGACAGTTTAACATTACAATTACTCGGGGAATTCATTGGTACCTTAGTTTTAGTTCTATTAGGTGACGGCGTCGTTGCTGCAGTCAGTTTGAAAAAGTCTAAAGCTGAAGGTTCCGGTTGGGTTGCCATTTCTCTTGGTTGGGGATTAGCTGTAACTTTAGGTATTTATTGTTCAGCCTTCCTTAGTCCGGCACATTTAAATCCCGCTGTAACTTTGGGGATGGCTATCGCAGGTGTCTTCAATTGGGGTTACGTCGTTCCTTACATGATTGCTCAAATCTTAGGGGCAATCGTCGGAGCTGTGATTGTCTGGATCAATTATTATCCACATTGGCAAGAAACCAAAGATTCTAAAGCTATTTTAGGCGTTTTCGCCACAGGTCCAGCTATCAGAAATTACCCAATGAACTTTATCAGTGAATTTATTGGGACATTCGTCTTAGTCTTTGCCTTACTAGCCTTTACTAGAGGTAAATTCACACAAGGATTAAATCCAATTGTTGTAGGACTTTTGATCACTGCTATTGGATTCTCACTCGGTGGGACCACTGGTTATGCCATTAATCCAGCCAGAGACCTAGGGCCAAGAATTGCACATCAAATTCTACCAATTGCTAACAAAGGCGACTCCGATTGGAGTTACAGTTGGGTACCAATTCTCGGACCACTAGCTGGTGGAGCTATCGGTGCTTTAGCATATCTATTGATTCCTTAAAATATTTAAAAGTAAAACAGAATATGTTCAACTTTCAATTATAAAAAGAACAGCCTCCATTAAGTATTCAAGACTTTGCTTGAATCCCTTAATAGAGGCTGTTTTTACCTTACTAAAACAAATTATCTTACAAAGTTACATATAAAACATATTTATTTCAATGAAAACAATCAAAAGGCCATTTAGTCTGAAGCAAGAATTTAAGTACATTCATCCCTAACTTCAAAAAAAATTCGTACCTTTAATTATTAGTTATTATTCTTAAATAAATCATACTTTCGTTGGTAATTACCAAACAACTTGATCCAACGCTTACCGACTAATAATAGTAGAACGGCTGTAAAGATGGCATGAACGACATCGAAATAAAAACTTGCCGCTAAAGAAGTTAAAACGCTCTGCCAACTGATTGGATTCACAAAACCAATAATGTAATAAATGTCCATGATCCAACCCATGATAAAGCCCGATAAGAAACCCCAGAGGACTAACTTCCAAGTCGCGATATCCTTTTTCAACATCAATCCTGATACCAATCCAATTAGCCCTAAAGCAAACATTTGCCAGGGTGTCCAAGCACCTTGACCAAAGTACATATTTGACGTTAACGCGATAATTGTTCCCATCAGAAAGCCAGTCTCTGGTCCACTGACGATAGCTCCTAGAATTAAAATAAATAGTTCTGGTTTAACTGCAGGAATAGCTGCAAAGATGATCCTTCCTACAACTGCTAAAGCACAGATAATAGCAATAAAAACAATCTCCCGTGAAGTATGCGGTGATTTTTCAAACTTCCAGAAATAAATACCTAAAGTTAAAATCAAAAATCCGAAAGAAAACAGTAAATAATTCTTACTTGAAAAAACAGCCATTAAAACTAGCACTAAAATTGCTAAAACTAATAAAGAAATTGATTTACGATTCACGTTGTCTAATATCCTCCCACGATAAGGCTAATGGAAAAGTTTCCCTTAGTGCCTTATTTATTTCCGTCGTATAGAAAAATTTATCTTTAAAAAATGCTGTTGGTGTTGCAAATTGACTGATTTTTCCATCAAACATCATTGCTACTTGTTCGAAAAATCTTGCTGCAAATAGTAAATCATGACTATTCACAAACACCGTTCCACCAGTATTCTGAAACCGATTCAACATCTGCCCCAACTCTAATTTTTTATTGGGATCTAATCCCTTAGTCGGTTCATCCAAAAATAATATTTGAGGGTTCTTAATGAAGCCTAGTGCCAATGCAAAAAACTCCTGTTGCCCGCCGCTCAAATCATAAGGACTCGTCTTTTCTAAACCAGTTAGAGAAAATTTATCTAACACTGCTTCAAGAGTAGTGTCACGCTTGCTTAACTGCAATTGATAATTAATTTCCTCAGCCACTGTATCCTTCATGAACAAAATAGCCGGATTCTGCGGTAAAACAAAAACCTTCTGATAGAAATCACTTTGGATTTTATGACCATCAAATAGAATTTTACCTGATTGGGGTTTTAATTGTTGTGTCATCGCTTTTAATAGCGTAGTCTTTCCCATTCCATTAGGACCTATAACACAATAAGACTGCCCTCTTTTCAGCTCAAAACTGATATTGTTGATAATCTGTGGACCATTGAAGTCAAATCGAAAATTTAGATGCTTGATCTCAAAAATATCTTCAGCGGAATTGTCGATCACAATTTTACGAGGAACACACTTTAACGATGCCCTGTTCTGATTTATCAGGAGTCCAACTTTCTTATTGCTCAAAGGTAATTGTTCATCCGTAGACAAGTTCAACTCCAAAATCAAACGGTCAACTTGGGTCAAGTAATTTTTGAGGTGAGGATTTTGATAGATATCACGCAACCCCGTATCCACTGGTGCATCCTCAATCAAACTACCTTTCTCCATGACTAACAGTCTGTTGGCATAATGGATTGCACGGTCAATCTCATGTTCAACCAACAATACTGTCACATTCAATTCTTCGTTGATTTTATGTACCATCTGCAATAATTTTTCAGCCGCAATTGGATCTAATTGTGAAGTCGGTTCATCTAGCAATAATACTTTTGGTTTCAAAATTAAAGCACTAGCTAAATTAACTAACTGTTTTTGCCCACCAGACAGATGTTTTTCATTGATATCGAGTAAATCAATAATACCTAAGTAACTGGCAATTTCCGTAATCCGCAATTGAATTTCATTTTGATTGCAGCCTTGGTTATCTAAAACAAACTTCAATTCGTCCCTTGGTGTCTCCATGACCATTTGATTATCAACAAACTGCGACACATAGGCAAAATTATTATTGTTCAGTGACAAGTCAGTCACCAATTCACCTGACAAAATTTTTCCAACAGCTAAATCAGCTAGCATTTGCTTCAATAAGGTACTTTTACCGCTACCAGTTTCACCAATCAACACAATGAAATCGCCTATTTGGACAGAGAAATTCAGATCTTTTAACGATACTTTCTGACTGTTGTTGTATTTGAAGCTGTAATCTTTGAAATGTAAAATTTCCACCATAAGTAATTTACCCCTCCAAATATAACTGGTAATAAAATCAAAATCACATTAATTAAAAGTAAAATAATTTCTGAATTAGTAAAAATCAATTGAACATCGATTGAACCTAAATTAATGATACCAACTTTGCCAATCGCCATCACAATATCAGCCACTAAACCTGACACCATCAAACCTGACAATAAGAAATCAGCACCTCTGTACTCCGTTTTACCAATACTCTTTTGATGATTATTGAAACCACGCAAAATTAATGTGTCCGAAACATTCATAAAACTAGCAATAGCTTTATTCAAAATAATCTCCATTAAATTCATCGTCGATTTCAACTTGGATTGTGGCACTTTGTCTGTAGTTTGAAACTTTCTAATTGCTTTTGTTTCATTGTAAATTTGAATGATTCGCGGAATGAATTGAATCGTCAAAATAAAAATCAACGCTACATTTTTTAACAGACTAGATAACAACTCAAAGACTGTTTTTACTCGAACCAGGGCATTATAAATATAAAAAGCCCACAACAAATTTACAAAAGATAGACCTAAAACAATGCCATTAAGAAGTGATTCCTGTGTAAGCTGAAATGAATAGAAATTCCAAAGTACATCCTCACCACGCTGATTTAAAATCAAATTAAATATAAAAGTCACAATAAAGATTACGTAAGAAAACTTAAAATATGTTTTTATTTTCTCACGACTAACCAAAATGGCCATAAAGATTAAGGCAACTAAATTAATCAGAGAAATAATTGGACTATTAAAGAGCAGCGATATCAGAATAATACCAAGCAAATAGATGAAAATTGTCACACTGTTAGTTCTTTTTTGAAAGTTCAAAATCAACTTATTCATCATTGCCTGCTCCTTTCTCAATATTCCTATTTTAACTTATTCACGAAAAAAATCTATTTGATTCATTTAGTTTTTATTTGTTATAATTGAAATCGTTGTACAAAATGAGGAGGAAGATTATGAAAAAAATAACAGCATTTCTACTGTCATTATTAATGTTACTAGGGGTATTTGCTCCAGTGACTGCAACAACTGTTCAAGCCAAATCTACTAAGAACATCAAAGTTACTTATACTTTGAAGAAAAATAAAAAACAGTTGGCTAAGAAAACTATCACATTGAAAAAGAATGCCACTGTTACCGATGGTCTAAAGAAGGGCTGGAAAGTTACTGACAAAGGTGGTTTTATCTCAGCTATCGACGGTCACAAACAAAATAACAAGAAGAAAATTTACTGGACATTCACTGTTAATGGCAAACAAGTTAACGTTTCAGCTGACAAAAAGAAATTACACAACAAAGACAAAGTTGTTTTCAAATTATCAAAATATAATGGTTAATGATTAAATTAAAATATGAGATAAGGATAAATCAAATATCCTTATCTCATATTTTTTTGCATAAATAAGTAATTTATTAAGTTAAGTTTTTCTTAACAAAAGCAATAGTTTTCTTCAATTATATTAAATAGTGCTATTTTATACTTGAATAATATATTCGGAGGAATTAATTATGAATAAAAAGAAAATTGTTTTAGCCTCGACACTTGCCGTTTTATTAGCCCCATCTGTCCTTAATAATTTACCCACAAATCAAACCGTTCATGCTGCTAATACCCAACTAATTGGAACCGTTAGGCGTGGTGGTGCTGCCACTGTTGATGCCAATGGTAATTACGTTCGTGGTGGTTACTTGGGGAATTTCACTTCATGGAGATTAAGCCAAAGAATTACTATCGGTGGTAATCCTTACTATGAAGTCGCAACCAATCAATATGTTGATGCCACAGCTATGAATATCAGCAATGGTAATCAAGTACTCAACCCAGTTCAAAAAGAAGTTTCCTATGTTAATGCTGTTAAAACTATTACTGATAATAATGCCACTGTGGTCAACAACAATGGTTACAGCTTGGGTGTTACCCTTCCTAATGGCACCTCATGGAAAGTTGATCAATACAAAGTTATCAATGGTTACCCATACTACCGTGTTGCTACCAACGAATGGGTCAAAGCTTTAAACTTCACTTCTGATTACAATGGTACAAGTAACACTAACAATACTGTTGCTAATACTAGTGCTCAAAAAGTCATCACTCTCCGTACTAATTCAGTCATCTACAATGGCTTAGGTCAGAACACTGGTAGAACTTTACCAACTAACACTTCTTGGAAAGTAGCTCAAGAAAAAACTATCAACGGTCATCAATATTACCAAGTAGCTACAAACGAATGGATTCTAGCTACCGAAGATAAAAACACTTCTATCTTCAGTAACGGTACTGCCACTGGTACTTTAGCTAAGAATGTTCAACTATATAACACTTCTTCAAATTCGATGACTAGATCACTTTCTGCTGCTACTTCTTGGAAGATTTCTAGCGTTGTAGAAAATAGTGCTGGTTACTATTTTGCTCAAGTATCTAACAATGAATGGATTCCATTAGGCGGATCAGTCTTCAATGATGGGCTCCTTCAACAAGAGTTAGCTAACTCAGCTACTTATGAACCAAGCTTTGCTATCAGTCTTTTCAAATAATAATTACAAAAAAATAAGGCAGCCGCTTTGGCTGTCTTTATTTATGTTCAATTTTTTCTTGAAGCTTATGATTATTTAATACATCTGCACAGTAGAAAGCTCGGTTTTTATACAATCGTTGTTTTTCCTTATCGTCTCCTGCTTGATAAACTAAATAAAGATTATAATTCAGTTCATCTAAAAAATAGGACAAGTGATTGTCATTGGCAAATTTCAAACCACGTTCGGAAATACTTTTAGCAAAATCAAATTGTTTTATTTTTAAGTATGCTTTACCTACCATTTTAGCAAGAAAAATTATTTCTAATCCACTAGCATTATTAACATTAAGATTCTCTCTCAAAGAACTACTAATCAAACCGAGATAGTAATCGGCTTCGTCGAAATGTTCTTGACGATAATATATCTTACCTTTGAATAAATATGACATCAAAGTATAAATATTATCTTCATCAGTCTTAGTCTCTCGTAAAACTTTATCAAAATGGAAAGAACTCAATTCATAATTTCCAATATTAAACTTCACGACACCAAGAATAAAGTCACATTGTGCCCGATCCTTAGCCTTAATTTTATCTTGAATTAAAGCAATTTTATCTTCGATCGAATCCAAATTACCTAACAGAACATCTTTTTCGATGTCATTCAAAATAAAAGTTTGTTCAGGTTTGGAATCGCTGGAAAATTCACTAAAAACATCATTCAAAGAAAGATCCAAACGCTGACAGATTTTTATCAAGACATCCATTTGAGGTGTCATATTATGCTTTTCCATTTTGCTAATAGTATTTTGATTACACAAACCATTAGCCAAGTCACTTTGAGTTAGGTTCAAACTACGTCGCTTATCGTAAATTACTGATCCTAAGAACACATCTCTACCTCACTAATTATTATTACAAGTTAATATAATTGTACCATTTGAAATTATATTTTACCTTTTAACGTAATTTCTTTATGTTTAACTTTTTACAATTTTTACCAGTCATCAGTCTCCCTGGAATTAATTCAGGATTCTAAAATTAAGTGAGGAAAATTCAAATTGGAACATTTTACAACGCCTTCTTGGTTAATCCTTGATTTTTCTAATTCTTTATTAATCTATTTATCAATATTCTTGTTGATTCCAAATCTGCGTACGAAAAAAAATATAATCTTATCCTTCACTTTAAGCCTTATATTCACTTTTATCGATCTTTATTTTTCTAATGCTTCAATATTTCTCATAGCTTTCACATATTGGTTATTTTTTAGAAAAATAAAACAAAAAACAAACCCTTTAATCAAAATCATTTTACTACTACTATCGTTTCTTCTAAGTACGATTACTCAAGGAATAGCAAGTTATTTTGTTATACAGGTATTTAAATTAGATTTTAGTACCTATTCATATAGTTCATTACTAGCAACTTGGATTGAAGTCAATATTTGAGACAGGTTTTAAGAGACATTCAGAACCGCGTTTACCTTCCACAGCTCAAATAAATCATTAATCGTGATTAATAACTTATTTGAACCCTGGAAAGCATTAAATCAGGCGGCCATTTGGCTCGCAAGTGTTGCGATTTCAACTTGTAAGGGGGTCTGGTAGCCCAGTGAACTATGAATTCTCTTCCTATTGTAGAAAGCATGCACATATTCAAAAAGGACAGCAGCGGCAGTTTCATAATTCTCAAAGACCGGCACTGGATAAACACATTCCTTTTTGAGGGAAGCATGAAAAGATTCCATTGGTGCATTATCGTATGGACACCCCTTACGGCTGTAAGAGTGGCGGATATGTAGTTCTGTTAACCGTTGGTTGTAATCATCGCTGGTGTACTGTGATCCTAAGTCTGTGTGGATAATCAGGTCCCCAGTAATGGTTCGATTTTTAACCGCGCTTTCCAGGGTCTTTAAGACTAAATCAGTATCCATCTTTTTTGAGAATGAATAGCCGATAATTCGTCTTGAGTGCAGATCCATGATGGTTGATAAGTAACACCAGCCATTACGCTTCGTTTGAATATAGGTCATATCAGCGGTCCATTTTTGATTTAAACCAGTGGTCGAGAAATCCTGCTTAAGCAAGTTGGGACGCTGTTCAACCTTGGTTTTGGAAGCCGAAGCCGCTTTCCATTTATTGACGGTAACGGAGTGGATATCCAGTTCCTTCATGAGCCGGGAAATCCGTCTTGGGCTGCACCGACGCTGCAGTGGTTGAAGTTCCAGATTCAATTCATGGTGGATCTTCATAACACCGTATCGCTGCTTAAATTCCGCAAAGATCCGCAGAATCCGTTGTTTTAAGTCCGCATCTTCGGCCCGGCGTTTTGAAGGCTTTGGGGATCGATAACGATAATACTGAGCTCTGGAAACACCGAGGATTCGGCACATCTTAGTTACCTGGTGGTGATGGCTTTCTTGGTGAATGTAATCAAAAATATTGGTTACTTCTGCGCAAGGAAGCCCAGGGCTTTTTTTAGGATTTCGTTCTCCTCAGACAGGGAAGCCAGCCGCTTTTCCATCGCTTTAATTTCGTCTGGCGATTTACCGGATTGAGTTTTGGCTTGGCCCTGGATCCACTTATGAACGGTTGAATAGCCAATGCCATATTCTCTGGCCAGTTGGGCAGCTGATTCGCCTTGCTTATATAGGTTGATGATGTTTTGTTTGAATTCTTTGTCGTAACGAGTTGGCATGTAAAAATTCCTTCCTTTTGAGAGACGATTTATTCATTATACCCTCTCTTAAAAGTTGTCTCAGGAATCAGCTTACATCCAAACAATTCCTAAGCTACTTTGTAGAACAGTTCAAACAGGGGTGGTCTCCAGATATAATCGCAGGTAGATCACGTGTCGATGGGTTATTCTTTAAAGATGAAATGGTATCAACTACCACTCTTTATAAGTACATCGATGAACAACGTTTAGAGATACGTAATATAGACTTAACCGACAAAATGAATAGATCTACCAAGCTACACGTTTCGAAGAAACATAAGCGTCTATTGGGTAGAAGTATCGAGGAACGTCCTGAGAGCGTTGACTTGCGAGAAGATTTTGGTGACTTTGAAATTGATACTATCGTTGGTAAGAGAAATGGTCACGAGAGCGTAGTCTTAACACTTATTGAGCGTAAATCCAGATTCGAGATAATGCGACTTATTGACGGTAGAGATGCCGACTCTGTTGATTACGCTATGGAAGAGATCAAACATAATTACGGTCACATTATCAACTCGATAACCGCAGATAATGGTCCTGAATTTGCTAATCTCGATTCTGTTATGTCTGGAGTTTCAGATGTTTATTTTGCACATCCATATACTTCCTCAGAAAGAGGAACCAATGAAGCACATAATAGAATGATTCGTCGTGACTTGCCCAAAGGGCTGTCACTCGATTCTATTGCTCCAGATTTAGTATCCTCTATTGAATCAAAGCTCAATGATATGCCTAGAAAGTTGTTGAACTACAAAACTCCACGGGAACTATTCACTAGTTTCTGTGGAGTTTAGAAATGCACTTTTCTGGCACTGATATATTTCGTATTTATTTTTTGGACAAGTGGCTAACTTGTTCTTGTAATTTTCGTATAATTTCGATATTGATCAAATCAATTATTTTGAATCCTTAGAACATACAACCAATGTGTTTCTTCATGCTGTTAATCAGAATATTGAATTTCCCGATACTTTAAAAGCTATTTCTCACAAAGTACCTTATTTCTACCGTGCCCATAAAAGTTTATTGATCAATCCTAATAACACTCAGTCTATTAATAAGAAGGAACGAAAAATCTATTTCAAGGATGGTTCCTCTTGCGATATATCAAGAAGAAGATTGGTTGATTTTTCTCGAGAACATCCAAATTTAATTAAAAGATAACAAGAGAGGCTGTGACATAAGTCTCAAAAAATAAAAGCTGATGAATGAGATTCTTATTTCATTCATCAGCTTTTTCTGTATCATTATATAAAAAAAGAGAAGATACCTCGCACGCATCTTCCCAAAATTTATCACTCCAAAAGGAGATCAAAAACCATGAATAATTATAACATAGACCAAATGACATTAAGTATTCCTTTAGATTACAAACCAAAAGAAAATCATCCAGCTAGATTTATCAACGATCTTGTCGAATCGCTTAATATTGAAAAAGTCTATTCTAGCGGGAGGCCGCGAGAATATGACTTACGTGCAATGCTAAAATTGATACTTTTTGCGTACTCTCGCAGTGTAATGACTAGCAGAAAGATTGAAGAATTTGCTGAAGAAAATATCGTTGCTAGATGGCTTACACAATATCAAGTTCCCTCATATAGAACCATATGTAGATTTAGAATTTCAGATGAGATTGAAACTTTACTTGATGATAGCTTGACGAATTTAACTAGTGTTTTAAAACAAAATGGTCTGATTGATGAAGTGTCCTTTATTGATGGTACGAAAATATTGGCAGATGCCAATAAATTTTCGTTCGTTTGGAAAAAGAATACCATCAGATTCGATGATATGAATAAATCTCAAATTCAAAACTTATTGTCCGAAATAAACGAGGTACGATTAGGTATCGTCGAAAATCCTTCGGATCTTTCTGACGATGCTCTAGAGGAAGTACAAATAAAACTTGAATTACATCTTGAAGATTTAAACGCCAGAATAGAAGCTAATCCTAAAAAATCTCCTAATCCTGATAAACAAGAACGCCGAAAATTAAAATCATATTCCCGAAAACTTGATAACCGTATTGATAAAAAATCTGAACACGAAAAACAGATGAAGAAATTCGATAAAAGAAATAGTTATGCTAAAAGTGATGAAGACGCAACATTTATGAGAGTCAAGGAAGATCCCATGCTGAATGGTCAATTAAAACCTGCATACAATGTTCAGATAGCCACTAGTAATCAATTCATTACAGGTGTTGGAATGTTTCAAAATCCAACTGATACAAGAACATTGATACCATTTATAAAACAGCTTGAAGAGAACCATACGCTTGGCGACGTGATCGTCGCCGATGCGGGATATGGTTCTGAAAGTAACTATCAATTTTTAGATGATAACTATAAGAAATACGTTATTCCGTACTCTACTATGCTCAAAGAGAATTCAAAGAAATGGAAAACAGATGAAAAGAAGGTAATGAATTGGAATTACTACGAAGACGATGATTATTATATAAATCCTCAAGGTGTCCGTTTCAGTTTTAATGCATATCGAATAAGAACTGATAAATATGGATTTAAACGTTACTTTAAAGAATATATTTCCGAGATATTTGATGATGATCACAATAGGATTCCTCAGGCGTTCACGCCTGGTGGGAATCGTAAAAGAATATACATCAATCCTTCATTGGAATATTTTAAAGCTAGCATGAGAAGTAAACTTTCGATTCCCCAATATGCTGATATTTATGCACGTAGAAAAAATGACGTGGAACCAGTCTTCGGAAATATGAAGGCTTGTTTAGGTTTCAAAAGATTCCATGTTAAAGGATTGAATAAAGTTAAAAAAGAAATGATGATCGTAGTAATGGCATTGAATATCAGGAAACTGGTATCAATGTCATTTTTTATTTGTATTTTTAGAGAACAAAAAAGTTCGATGTGGAATTTTTTCAAATTCGCATCGAACTTTTAAGATAAAGAGACTGTTTTGTCACAGCCTCTTTTTTGTTATCTTTTAAAATACTTTTAAAATATTTTAAAAATACTATTTTATTATAATATTCTTTGTAGTAATATACTTCTTATAAATAAATTTGTAAGGGGATTTATAACAATGTATAAAAAAGTAAAATTATACAGTTCTATTGCTTTGGTCGGATTAGCACTAAGCTCTACAGTTACTTCTACAGCTGTCAGTGCCGCAACATCAGGAAATGTGAATAATAATGATACTCAAAAAACTACTGCCGTTGCCGATGACAGTAGTAAAAAGGAAAGCACTACATCTTACGTAGTTCAAAAGAATGTTTCTGATGACAATTCATCTGATAATACTTCTTCAGATACTTCTGTAAAATCTGATAAAACCACTACTGACACAAACAAGGCTGATAGTGATAAAGATTCAGATAAGGTAGCTAACAAAGACGCTGTTTCTACTAATAACCAACTTGGACCTGGATACTACAATGCAGGTTTCAATCTAAATTCATGGGTACTTCCTTCATTAGCAGATTCAAACTTTCTATCTCAAATAAAGGCTGGAGCAATTGAAGGTTGGACAAAATATAAGATTCTTCCTTCACTAACTGCTGCTCAAGCTGTTTTGGAATCAGGTAATGGTACTAGTGCACTTTCAAGAGCACCTTTCAACAACCTATTTGGTATCAAAGGAACTCCTGGTAAGGCTTGGAGAACCGCTGAACAAGATTCTTACGGTAATACTTACTACATAACAGCAACATTCCGTATTTACCCATCATTTAAGGAAAGTATTGAAGACCATAATGCATTATTAGGTACATCTGCAAGATACAGAAATTTGGTTGGTGTTAAAGATTATACTGTTGCTACAGCAAGAGTAAAAGCTGATGGCTATGCCACTGCAACTAACTATGCTTCTGCCTTAAACAACATTATCGTTTCTGATGGTTTAACAAATTGGGATAAAGAAGCCTTTAACGAATCAGATTACCCTCATAAGGCCGTAGATGTTTCAGTTATTACTATTAAGACTGTTCAAAACCCTGGTGTCTTTGCATATAACTCAAATGGGAATGCTGTAAGCGGATCTAATGGTGTATTTACAAATGGTAGTAAATGGAAGACTGCTGGTACTAAAGTTATCAACAATCAAGAAATGTTTGAAGTTGCCACAAACGAATACGTTCCTATTAAGGACACAACTGTTGGTGCAAACGGTGTTGTTACAATCAATTACAACTCTGGTTACGGAGTAATGGGATACCACCTAAATGGTTCACCAATTTCTGGTAGTAATTCTACATTTAAGACTGGAACTTCTTGGGCTACAGATGGTGCTGCTACAATTAATGGTCAAGTCATGTATAGAGTTGCCACTGATGAATATGTTCCAAAGGAATATACACAATTTGGTAACGAAAAATAATATTTATTAAGTATACAAAAATACTCGTGAAGAATAATAATTCTCACGAGCTTTTTTGTGTTTATATATTTTGGATATAAATTTATACGTAAAAAAGTCCAATTGCTTCTATATAATAATAGAGACAATTGGATTTTTTGATTAAGCCAAACTAGCTTTCGGCAAAATATTAATAATGTATAGCAAGATAACGAAGACTACGAACAATCCGTACATAATTGGATTAATTTCTTTTCTCTTACCTGCAGCTAACATTGTAATTGGATAAACTAGGAATCCGAAAGCAATTCCGTATGAAATATTATATGTTAGTGGCATACCAACGATTGTTAAGAATGCTGGTAGCGCAATTTCGAATCTATCCCATTGAATTCCACGCATTGATTGTGCCATCAAAGTACCAACGATGATTAGTACTGGCGCTGTAACGTTACCTGTTACAACTGACAATAATGGTGAGAAGAACATTGATAATGCGAACAATACTCCGACGGTAATTGATGTTAACCCAGTTCTACCACCCACGGCAATACCGGCTGATGATTCAACATAAGCTGTTGGAGGAGTTGTTCCAAAGACGGCACCACTGACCATTGAGATAGAATCGGCCATCAAAGCATGACCAATTCTTGGCATTTTACCATCTTTGTCTTGCATGACATCAACTTGTTCAGCTAATCCAATCAAAGTACCAGCAGTATCAAAGAAAGCTACTAATAGGAAGATAATAACAACGGCCCACAATTGAGGTTCCTTGATATCAACAATATGTGCCACACCAACACCAAAGGTTGGCTTCAAACTAGGTATTCCTGAAATAATATGTGCTGGTGCTGGAATTAGTTTTGTTACTAAACCAGCAACTGTTGTGAAGACCATTCCGATAAAAATTGATCCTGGAACTTTACGCGCCATTAAAATTGCTGTAACTAATAATCCGGCAATCGTTAGTAATGTAGTTGGATTAGTAAATGATCCAATCGCAACAAGTGAATCTTTACTTGCTGTAATCAATCCCCCACCTTGTAAACCAACGAAGGCAATGAAAATACCTAAACCGGATGCAACCGCCAACTTCAAATCCTTAGGAATTGCGTTGATAACCACTTCACGAATCTTCATCAATGAAAGTACTAAGAAAATCAAACTGGCAACGAATACCCCAGCCATCGCTGTTTGCCAAGGAATACCCATCGCAATAACAACTGAATAACTAAAGAAGGCATTATCACCTAAACCTGGGGCAATGGCAATCGGATAATTAGCCAAAATTCCCATTAAAACTGAACCAACTACAGCGGTTAATGCAGTAGCTGTGAATAGTGATCCTTTGTTCATCCCTGAGTCTCCCAAAACCTGAGGATTAACAAACAAAATATAAGCCATTGAAACGAAAGTAGTTAAACCGGCTAAAATCTCTCGTCTAACGTTCGTCTTGGCTTCTTCCAAGTGAAACAAGCGCTCAAGCAAGCTCAAGTTTCCCCTATTATCTAATGAATTCAATATAATTCGCCCCTTGTAAAATAATAAACTTTTGAGAACTCATATAGTATTACAGATTTTAAGCACTTTTTCAAGCTAAATAAAAACTTTTATATAGTTTTTCATCAATATTGTTCGTATTCAGTAATAATTTTATTTATTTATACTATTGATAAACATATTAAAGACAATTTTTCTTAATATTATCAATTAAACTCAAAGTACAAATTTTATGAACTATATCATAGATATATGAATGTCTAATACGTATTTTACCGAACGATTAAGTTTTTATTAACATGCCTATTTATTGAGTTAAAAAAATATCCTAGTGGTAATTTGTAATTGGATAATACATTAATTATAGGGAGATTAATTATGAATAAGAAAAAAATTGTTTTAGCTTCTACTCTTGCTATTTTACTTGCTCCTGCTGCTTTAAATACATTACCAACTACACAAATTGTTCACGCCGATACTCAATTGATTGGTACCATCAGACGTGGAGGTGCTGTTGCCGTCGATGGTAATGGTCACTTTATCAATGGTGCTGCCTTTGGTAACTTTACTTCATGGAAACTTGGTCAAAGAATTACTATCGGAGGTAATCCTTACTATGAAGTAGCAACCAACGAATATGTTGATGCCAGCTCTATGGATATCACACAAAATGGAAAGTTACTCAATCCAATCAATAATCAAATTTCTTACATCAACCGTGTTGAAACCGTTGGTAGTAAAGCCGCTACTATTGTTAATAATAATGGTACTGCCACAGGTGTAACTTTACCTGCAGGCTCATCTTGGAAAGTTGATCAAACTAGATTCTTTAATACATACCCATACTACCGTGTCGCAACTAACGAATGGGTCAAAGCACTAGACTTCAATGTTGCATCTTCAGTAAACAATGACAGCCACACCGTTGTAACTACACCAACAGCACATCAACCAATTACATTACGTACAAACGCTACTCTATACAATGGTAATGGTGTTAGTCTAGGAACAAGTTTACCAAAGGGTTCTTCATGGAAAGTTGCTCAAGAAAAGACAATTAACGGACATCAATATTATCAAGTTGCTACTAACGAATGGGTCTTAGCTACCGAAGATAAGAATACTTCTGTATTCAGTAGGGGAACTGCTACAGTTACTTTGGCTAAACCAGTTCAACTTTATGATACTTCAAGCAATTCAATGACGAGAACACTTCCAGCCGGATCAGCTTGGAAAGTCAATGCTACTGTTGAAAATAGTGCTGGTTACTTCTTTGCTAAAGTTTCAAACAACGAATGGATTCCACTAGGTAGCTCAATCTTTACTGACAATGTCTTACAAGAAGAACTAGCTAACTCATCTGCTTATGAACCTTATTTTGCAATTAATCTCTTTAAATAATTGAAATGGGATGATTAAAGTGACGAAACGTCGTAATTAATCTATCACGTCAGATTTTAAATAAAAGGACGAATTATGATGATAAGATTACACATTTCAAAAACCAAATTTTATTGATTCTAAACAAATCCTTGACCTCTATCAAAGTGTTGGTTGGTTAGCATATGTCCAACAACCACAGACAACAATCGAGGCTCTTAATAATTCTGTTGTTCTTTGGGTCACTGAAAACAAAAAACTAATCGGCTTATGCCGTGGTATCACTGATGGTAAAACCATTCTTTATGTTCAAGATATTTTGGTCAATTCCACTTATCAAGGTCAACACATTGGGACTGATTTAGTTAAGAGATTCTTAGAAAAATATCAAGATATTGGACAGACAGTTTTGATTACTGATCCTGAAGATAAAACATTAGCCTTTTATCAATCACTGAAATTTCAAGAAGTTAAACCATCTGAATATGGTCGAGCTTTTGTTATGGATCGCCGATTCAATTAGCTATAAACGTCTCCTTAATTTGGAGGCGTTTTTTATTTTTCTTCTAAAAATAATTATTAGAGTTATAATCAAATTAAAATATTTATAATTTAGGAGAAAAATTAATGTTATTATCCAAATTTTTCAGGATGACTAAATACAAATCGATGTTATTACTGCTCCTGATTCCGATTGCATCGGCCATAGAAATCTCCGTCTCGTATCTTCTGCAATTAATCACCGATACCGCTACTGGCAAAGGATCTCTATCTTACATTAATTTAGTTTTTGTTGTCATTATTTATATTATTGTTGACGCCTTAGTCTATTTTGCTTCATCATATCTTGAACAGACAACCTTAAACGACATTATTAGCACTATCAAAAATAAATTACTCTCAGCTATGTTTCGACAAAGTACCGGTGTTGGTCACGATGTTAAAAAAGTAACCACCGATTATTACAACGATTTTACTTCCACCACTGATATTCTCCGTTCTGACTATCTTCAAGGCAGTATCAACTGTTATAAAGAAATTTGTCAATTTATTATTGCGATAGTTTTATCACTAATGATTAAACCAGCCTTGAGTTTCGTCATTATTTTGCTCTGCATTCCAGGACTTTTCCTACCTTTCTTTCGACAGAAAAGTCTGAAAGAAAATAAGCATCGATTAATTAACATCTCTAAAAAATATACCGGACGTTTGCAAGATATCACCAATGGCCTGCGGACCATTCAACTATTCAATCTCCAAAGGGCTCTTACCAATATCTTTCAAAATCAAAATTTCAAACTATTAAAAAATCAGAATAAAGATCAACTGACCCGTAAACAAATTAGTGGTATCAGTCAATTACTAGATAACTTCTTATACCTAGGAACTTGGGTCGTAGGGATCTACTTTGTCCTCCAACAATCGATCACTTTAGGACAATTAGTCGCTTTTTCTCAACTGATAATCTTCATTTCCGAACCAATTCAATCCGCATCCGGTTTAATCGGCGACGTTTTAGGTGGCAAGGAAGCTGCTCAGAAAATCAATTCTAAAATCAATGTTTCACCTGAGGAAATTAATTTTCTGACACTTTCAAAATTGAAATCACTCAATTACGATAACGTTTCTTTCAGTGATCAACAGAAGAAGATTCTGAAAGACATTTCTATAAATTTTGATTCCTCTAAGCATTATTTATTAGTTGGTAAAAGTGGCAGTGGAAAGTCTACTTTAATTAATCTACCCCTTAGTCACATTGACTTTACTGGCGAAATTCTTCTGAACAATCATCCTTTAAATCGTTATAGATTGATTGATGTATTTGAACAAATCAACTTACTAGAACAAGATAGTTATCTATTCAATGACAGTTTGAAAAATAACTTAACGTTATATTCTAATAGATTCTCAAATGAAGAATTGATCAACACTCTTAACATCATCGGACTAGAAAAATACGCATCGGTTGATAACCTATCCTCACACAATAATAATTTCTCTGGCGGTGAAAAACGTCGAATCGTTCTAGGACGATTGCTGCTGAGAAATGCTAATTTCAAAATTTTTGATGAACCCTTAACTGGTTTGGACCCTAAAACTGCTCATGATATAAGCAAAATTCTAACTGACTTACATTCCGGTTGGATAACCGTTACTCATCAATTTGATGAACAACTATTTGAACAAGCTGATGAAATTATTATTCTCGACAATGGCGAAATTAAAGCCCAAGGATTTTTGAATGATTCAGCTATTCAAACCTGGTTGGATAAATTAAATTTAATTTAAATCAAAAAATCGTTACGACTTTAATTTCGTAACGATTTTTTTACTATCTAATTTTCAATGAAACTTCTTCTACACTAACATTTGTAGTTTTAAAAAAAGAAAACGGTATCTCACTTCCAAACGACAATAATTTCTTATACCAATAGAAACTATCTTTTTTATATCTCTTATAACTTCCATTACCCTCATCATCTAAATCAACATATATTAATCCATATCTTTTAGATATCTGATTCGAAGATGCAGAAATCATGTCAGTCGTTCCCCAAATACAATATCCCATCAGTTCAATTCCATCCTGAGTTAATTTGCTTGATATGTTTACTGAGATAATCTATTCGATAATCATCATGTACACTTCCATCCGATGCCAGCTCATCTACCGCTCCCAAACCATTTTCTACAATAAACAATGGCTTTTGATATCTATCGTACAAATCAATCAGTGATAACCTCAAACCTATCGGGTCAATTTGCCATCCCCAATCACTTTCAGGCAAATATTTGTTATAAACTCCCATTGTTCTGTTAGCTTTTGTTACTTTTAATCCTGTAACATCATACGCTGTGCAAACCGAAGAATAATAACTAAACGCGACAAAGTCTGCAGATCCTTTATTCAAATCTTCTTCATCTGTTGATTCCATTTTTAAGCGAATGTTCTTTTCTTCTAATTGTTTCAAAAGAAAATTTGGACGAAAATTTCAATAACAAGTTAGCCACTTGGACAAAATAAATTGAATCCAAGTGATATCAGTATTTGAAGTTTATAAATATGTCTTTAAGCGCCACAGGAACTAGCAAAGAGTTCTTGTGGCGTTTTATAGTTCAATAACTTTCTAGGCATATTGTTGAGCTTAAATTCTATGTCTCTTATTACTTTTGGGCTGACTGTATCCAGTGACAGCCCTTTGGGCAAGTCACGACGTATCATTCGATTATGTACTTCATTTGTTCCACGTTCACAAGATGTATATGGGTGTGTGAAGTAAACATCCGCAACGCCAGCCATATCAGATGATAGATTAGAGAACTCAGGGCCATTGTCTGCAGTGATTGAATTGATAAGATCACCATAGTTCTTTATGATCTCTTTCATAGCATAATCTACAGAGTCGGCATCTCTACCGTCAATAAGTCTCATTATTTCAAAGCGTGTCTTACGCTCTATGAGCGTTAAGACGACACTCTCATGGCCATTTCTTTTGCCCACAATCGTGTCTATCTCAAAGTCCCCAAAGGATTCTCTGCTATCAACACTTTTAGGGCGTTTCTCAATACTACGACCAAGTAGACGCTTATGCTTTTTTGAAGTATGTTGCTTAGTCGGTCTAGTTGACTTTTCTACCAGATCAATATTCCGGATTTCAAGTCGTTGTTCATCAATATATTTGTAAAGTGTAGTAGTACAAACCATTTCATCTACTAAGAATAATTCTTCGTTCTTAGCTCGTCCAACGGCCGTATCAGGTGACCATCCATTATCTATGAACTGGCTTACAAAGAAGCCTAAAAAGGCTGTGACTTGGTCGAATTTAGAAGGACGATGGCAAAGCTTACGGTTCTTTACATACTTTTGATGTGCAGTGTCAGGAAAGTAGCAATTCAAGTGTTGAACTTTACCATTAACTTTCTTGATCTGCTCAACAGTACCTCTGTTAATTTCATTATTAATAGTCTGAGGTGAAACGCCGATAGCTTTAGCTATCTGGCGATTCGAGTAGCCAATTGAATGAAAGGAAGCAATCTTTCCACGTTCAATTTCAGTTAAATGATGTCCTTTAGGACGATTTATGATATTCTGTTCTAGCACCAAGACGAAAAACCTCTTTCATTGTTTGTGTGAGAACTCCAATGATACCTGATTTTTACGTCTTGGTGTTTTTATTTTGTCATTTTTCTAAAGTGGCTAACTTGATTATAAAATTCGCCTTCGAGTAATAAAGGCATTATTATTTAAAATCTTTTTTATTCTCATTCCATCACCCCTTTTAATAAAATTCCATAAAAAAAGCCCACCTAACCCTATATAAAGGTTAAGTGGGTTTTGTGTAGCTCATGTACATTACTATAACAATCCCAGTTGATTACTATTGATTTCAAGTAAAATGATAGCGCTTTAATTAAGGCGTGTCAATGTTACTTTAAAAATAAATTTCAACATTAATTTACTAATCTACACAAAAAAAATTACCGTTACAACGTTCGTAACGGTAATTTTTTATATTATTTAACTTCAGAAATTTTAATAGTTCCATCAACTAGATCGGCTTGTAAACTCTTTACATCAAGATGATCGAGGTAGTATTCAGCAACTTTATCTCTAATCTGTTGTTCAATAACACGACGTAATGGTCTTGCACCCATGGCTTCATCGTAACCTTCATCGATCAACCATTCCTTAGCTTCAGGAGTAATCTTCAAAGTGATATTCTTCTTAGCCAAGTTGGTATTCACGTCATCAATCATTAAATCAACGATTTGATTTAAATCTTCTTTGGATAGATGAGTAAATTCAACGATACCATTGAATCTATTCAAGAATTCGGGTTTGAAGTATGGTGCTAATTTATCCATTAACTTCTTATCTTTATCAGTATTATCACTGAATCCAGCATTAGAAGTTGCAATGATGATTGTATTCTTGAAATCAACTACGTTTCCTTGACCGTCAGTTAAACGACCGTCATCCATTACTTGTAGAAGCAATGTTAAAACTTGTGGATTAGCTTTTTCAATTTCATCTAGTAATACGATGGAATATGGATTACGACGTACTTTTTCAGTCAAAGTATTGCCGTTATCTTCATAACCTACATAACCAGCAGATGTACCAATCAATTTAGATACAGCGGTTAAATCAGAATACTCACTCATATCCAAACGGACAATGGCATTCTTATTACCAAACATATCTTTAGCCAACTGTTTTACTAGCTCAGTCTTACCAACACCAGTAGGTCCAACAAATAAGAAACTACCAATTGGACGATTTCCATCATCAAAACCAGCACGGTTACGACGAATGGCACGTACGACCATATCTACAGCTTCATCTTGTCCAATGACTTTGCCTTTTAATCTCTTACCCATTCCCTTTAAGTGCTCAATATCATTGGCACCCATTTGAGAAACAGGAACACCGGTTAATCTTTGAACTGATTCTGCAATATCGTTAACTTTTGCTACTGGCTCATCAGAATGTTCGTCACCCTTATCGAGTTTAGCCTGAAGATCTTCAATTTGTTTCTTCAAACTAGCAGCCTTCTCATAATCTTCCTTTTTAGCTGCTTCTTCCTTATCTTTTTCAGCTTGTTTCAATGATTTTTCCAAACTTACTTTATCAGTAACTGGATTTTTAGCTGCCAAATGAGCAGCAGTCATATCAATCAAATCAATTGCCTTATCAGGTAAGGATCTTTGAGGAATATATTGAACTGAATAATCTACAGCAGCCTTTAAAACCTCATCTGGTAATTTGACATGATGATGATTTTCGTAGGCTTTACGCAATCCCTTCAAGATAGCCAATGTTGCTTCTTTACTTGGTTCGTTGATTGTTACGTCATTGAATCTTCTTGCTAAAGCAGCGTCTTTCATGATCGTATTACGATATTCATCTTGTGTGGTTGCACCAATAATAGAAATCTCTCCACGGCTCAAGGCTGGCTTGATAATATCAGCTAAACCTTTACTACCAGAATCGGAACCAGAAGATCCAGCACCGATAATTTGATGAATTTCATCGAAGAATAAGACCACATTGCCTGCTTTTTTAACTTCTTTTAGCAAGTTTTGAATATTTTCTTCGAATGAACCACGATACTGTGTTCCAGCTTCAAGAGATGATAAATCAATCGAAATGATCTGTTTATCCTTGATTGCTTCAGGTACGTCACCTTTTACAATAGCTTGTGCTAAACCTTCAACTACCGCAGTCTTACCAACACCTGCATCACCAACTAAAATTGGATTATTCTTAGTTCTACGACTTAAAACTTCTGCTGTTTCTTGAATCTCTTTGTCACGACCAATAACTGGATCAAGAAGTCCTTGTTGAGCTTCCTTAGTTAAATTACGGCCGAGTTTTTCTAAAATGGTACCTTTTTTGTTTTTACTATTATCACTAATTGGAATATTTTGTCCTATAGTTCTTGCCTCTTGATATTTTGCTAATTCTTCTGGAGTCAACTCATGACCATTCACATAATACTTAGCTTGTGAATTGCCGTTTTGTTGATTCATCAGTCTATTAAATATTTCGTCCATATTATCGTTAAATGGATCGTCGTCCCAAAATGATCTTGCCATATATATAAAGCCTCCTCACTTCAGATAATGCAACTCCAATTCACGCAGAACTCTCCACATTTCCGTATCCTGCGCTTTGGCAATTGCCTCTATATCGCGCAAATTGAGCGGTGTGGCGGAAGATTGTTTCTTATTAAAGGATTTATGCAAAGTCGTGTAACCATACCCACTTTTCTTTGAAATTACATAAATTGTTAAATGATTATCTTCTAAGTATGATTTAATATCTATTCGCATATCCTCAACCTCCACAACTATATTATAGCACGTTTGTGACATAGAACAAGTGTGAAGTACTACAAATGTGAAATAATTTTAAAAATAAAATCATTTTTGACCAAAAGGTTCTCAATTCCTTATATATCAACAATTTGTTAGAATAAGAGTAACGAGAGGTGATTTAATGAAAGAACTATTAAGTACTCTAAACCGATTAAATCATGTTTATGAACAAATTGATTTACTTAATTTCCGTGCTCACAAGGACTTACCTTTAACTTTCAATAAAGCTGATAGCAAGCAACTTTTGCCCAAAAACAAACGTCTTCAATTTAGTTATTCTTACTTAAATAAAGAAAAAACACGTCTGACCAATCTACTTTTAAATCAAGTAATTGATTTACGTGTTCCCGAATTTTCTTTAAATAAAACGATTCATCCCCAACTAATTGATAAAGCTTTAAAACTTAAAAATATTGATGAAAATCACAGTAAGCAAAAATTAAAACGCCCTTCTAGAGATAGAAAAATCAACAAACTCAAACAACTGATAGACAAAATTGAAGATGAAAATCTCAATCTCTGCCATGGTTACTTGAATCAAATCTACGTAATTCTCTTAATTCACCACCTCTTACCAATTGAATTACGCAAAGAACCTTATCAAGCTGGCGAATTATTGCATGATAACGATTTTCGAACAAAGTTGCTTCAATTTGATTACGACCGTTATCTCTACGAGGAATTTAAGCCTGAAAATTACTTACGTTTTCTTATTTATACGCGAGTGCATCGAATGCCAGATTATGTAAAATCTTATGATGCGCGTGAGATTATTCCCGAAGCAGCTGAATGTGGTTTCTCCGGAATCGCTTTTGAAATTTCTATCGACGGATTAAAAGAATGTTACGTTACTTTCAAGGGAACTGAGGTCAATGTCGATTATACGGTCAGTTCTCGTAGTAAACGTTTTGAAAAAGCTGTTCTGGAAACTTATAAAGACTGGGATTACAATGTCAACGCCATTTTAGTTGGTAGCGACAAGAATCTCAGCCAACTCAATGTTGCTCGTGATTTTATGCGTTATATTGAGGACAATATTGCTTCACAAACTTTGATTTACGGCTTAGGACATTCTTTAGGCGGACATTTTGTGCAAACTTTGCAACTAATGGATTACTGCTTTGATGCCGGCTACACACTCAATTCTGCACCAGTTAATTTAAAACTGATTCAACATGTTAAGCCAACTCTTTTCTCCGATGATGTTTGGAAAAAATTATTTGCACTAACAGATGATAATGACAACGTAAAATTTATCACTCCTGAATTACGTCGACAAATTAACCGGCTTTTGCCACATGATTACTCACAAATTATTAACGAAGTTTTTGAACAGGACATGACGCAAGTCTTCTATGAACTCCCATTTACTATCTGGATCGGTCAAAAATGGGAATACAATTTAAGCAACTGGAAATATCCATTCAAGAACCATCCTAGAGCCTATTTAAATAGTGGTGAAGTTCACGCTTATCAAAAGTTTTTTGAACAACTCTTTGCTTATCTATCCAGCTCTAATACAAGTCGTCAAGTCTTGCGTAACAGTGTCAGTTTTATTCGCTTGAGAACTAGAATTCTGCGTAATAACATTAATGATCCACAAACTGCTAAATATTTTTTTGATTATTCTAATTATCTTTATCAATCTGGAGCCTTTAATGATCAACCACAAAAAATTGGACAAGAATTTATTGAACAAAACAATTCTGTCATCAAGGGTTCGTTACGTGAATGGCCTTTTCTGAAGAGTATAAATACCGATATGTTCAAGTTAGCGACCTACTTTCACGTTATAGATGGTGCCAAACATTTCTTAAATCGCACGCCCAATAAATTATAATAATTATAATAAAATTAGAAAAATACTTGATATTCAAATTATGAATGCCTATAATACAGTCATTAAACGTTGAAGAAAAAAGTAGGAATCCTGAATTCGCTAAGTGAGTCACGTTAAGTGCAAAGTGACCGTAACAGGAATTTCGAAAATCATTTCTGAGTTCGAGGCCGAAATGTAGGTTTTCGTGGTTGCCACCATTATCAGGCTAGCGGATGATTGTCCGTTAAGTGAGTGAGTATTCTTTGAATACCCAAAAAGGTGGTACCGTTCTATTTGAGCCCTTTTCCTTAGTTGGAGAAGGGCTCTTTTTTTATAGTCTCTTAGTGGCTTTGCCACTTTAGAGACTATTATGGGGGCATCTAAAGATGCCCGTATTCCTTGCTTTTACTGATTTTAAACATTTAAAGGCAACCCAGAAAACCTTCATTTCAGACCATCTATATTATTCAAAAAGGAGCGTGTATCATATGCAAGATGATTTTAATTATAATTTTTCAGGGGAAACTAAACCTAAACATAAGGTTTGGCATCTGTTAATTGTTAGCTCATTGATCTTCGGAATGTTCTTCGGATCGGGTAATTTAATTTTCCCAATTCACTTGGGACAACTTTCTGGTAATAACTGGTTTCCAGCGGCTTTAGGATTTGCTGTTTCCGGCTCATTATTTCCATTACTAGCCATTTTAGCGGTCGTCGTTACCAAGAGTGATGGCCTCTATGATTTGGCTCGCCCAGTTGGTAAATATTATGCTGCTATCTTTTTAGTTCTTGTTCATTTAACAATTGGACCATTCTTTGGAACACCAAGGACTGCTGCTATGGCCTATGAAATGGCGGCCAAACCCTTCTTACCTGCAAAATTCAATACTGTCGGTATGTTCCTATTCACCGCTCTCTTCTTTGGATTAGCTTATATTTTAACGGTACATCAAAGTCAATTATTAAAGTATGTTGGAAAGTATCTCAATACTATCTTTTTAATTTTATTGGCAATCATTTTTGTTGTGGCCTTTCTAAAACCTATGGGTGGTTTGAACCATATGCCAACCTCAGCTTACCAAACTAATCCTTCAGTCAATGGTTTACTCGAAGGTTACAATACTATCGATGCCGTTGCTCTATTAGCCTTAAGCGTCACCTTCGTTCATGCAGTCAGAGGTCTAGGTTACAAAGATAAAGAAATGTCTCGTTTAACTGCCAAAGCTGGTTCTCTAAGTATCAGTTTAGAAATTTTAGTTTATTTCGGTTTAGTATTGTTAGGTGCCTTTAGTTTAAACAAAATGAAATTATCAGCTAATGGTGGGGATGCTCTCTCAAGTATTGTCAGCTATTATTTCGGTAACTTTGGAACAGCTTTTCTCGGTGTTTTAGTTACTTTGGGAGTTTTCACCACAGCTATGGGATTGGTTGCTTCATTCTCACAAGATTTTCACAAATTATTCCCTAAAGTTAGTTATCTAGAATGGTTGCGAGTTACAACTTTTCTATCATTTATTGTCGCTAACGCTGGACTCGATAACATCATTGCTTGGTCATTGCCAGTGTTGATGCTTCTATATCCTTTGTCACTGGCTTTGATTCTAACTTCTTTAACTGTCCATGCTAAACCTTATGCCGGTGTGGTATACAAAATGACCATCGCATTCACAATTCTACCCGCTATCTTCGATATGTTAAATGCCTCACCCGCAGCTGTCACTAACCTAACTTTTGTCAAATTAGCTTTAAGATATTATCATCAATATATTCCGTTAGCAAATCTAGGATTAGGTTGGGTTACATTAACATTGGCCGGATTCGTACTAGGTTTAGTTGTTGGAAAATTGAGTAACTTCGCAAGCGTTAATACTACCGTTGAAAGTCGAGATTAAAATGAATTTTGAAATAGTCAAAACCAATCAACAAACTGATTTTAAAGCCATTCAAGAACTCTATTATCAAACTTGGAATTACGCTTATATCGGTATAGTTCCACAATCATTTTTGGACCACTTAACAACCGATATCTGGCATCCTGAAAAACGTATCAACAATACTTTAATCGCTACCGTTGCTGGAAAAATAGTCGGCATCTGTACTTATGGACCGGCACGCCGTAAAAATTATGTTGGCTACGGGGAAATCTATTCACTTTATGTCTTACCTGAATTTCAACATCAAGGCATTGGTCAAAAACTTTTCCAATCTGCTCTAAATATTTTACAGAATGACTTCAATAAATTTTATCTAATCGTTTTGAAAGATAATCTGATTGCTCAAGCGTTTTATGAAATGTTTGGATTCACACCTACTGATGAGGAATTAGTTGAACATACTACTTATGGAGATTTAGATGAAATAATTTTTACAAAATAAAAGCGACCTCTATTAAGAGATTCAAGTAAAGAATATATCTTGAATACTCAATGGAGGGCGTTTTTTTGATTTAAGGTTTCTATATTCGTATATTAAAAACACTAAAATACCAGATAATACTAGAACTAAGGGACCAAGTAGTAAAAAATTGTGAACCCTCATTAGTTGGTATTTAGTTACAATCAAGTTTAAGAAAGAACTAATTTAAACTTCATATTGATTCCTTTTTAAATTAATTACCTATTTGTTTTCTTCCTGATAATTATTTTTACGATACATTAATGGAGATATTCCAACTTTTCTTTTAAATTGTTTGGAAAAATCATTCAAATCATAGAATTTCAATTTTTCAGCAATTTTTTGAACCGAATCATCGGTCTCTCTCAATAATTTCTGTGCTGTACTGATCTTCTTAGCACTAATAAATTCACTTATTGACATGTTCATTTCAGCTTTGAAATCTCTTTGCGCTCTAGCTGGATTACAATACTGATTAGCGTGAATCAAAACATCCTTTACGGTTACTTTATGATAAATATTGGTATTAACATAATAAATGATATCTAATGTTGGCTCTAAACGACTTGAAAAGGATAAATTATGATACTTCTGTTGTAGTTCCAAAAACGGATAAATCTCAACATGATTTTGAATACCCTCATGCGCCAAATCATCCACAAAACTGTGGATTTGAGAAATTATTTGAGTTATAGATAAATGCCTCATTAAGTCAGCATTTCTTTTAACGTTTTCCTTTATAAACTTAAATCCATCTATTAAGTCACCTCGACGATAATATCGAAGAAAATCTCTTTGAATGTATCCTAGCAATATAATTGCCTTTTTTTCAGGTGTCTGGTGAACATACGATTTAAGATGATCTAAATATCGTGTGTAAAACAAATCATCCATCGTCGCAATCCCCTTCCATTAATTGTAATTATATTTTACAAATTTACCGTAGCTTAAGCCAGAATCAAACCTACAATCAAGCCAAAAGTGTCTGCAAAAGTAAATTATACCGAGCTAGAATTGTTGTGTAACATTTTTAGTATCAAATAGAAAAAAATAATTGGCGAATTTTATAATCAAGTTAGCCACTTTCAATAAAAGCTCAAAATAAAAACACCAAGACGAAAAAATCAGGTATCATTGGAGTTCCTACACAAACAATGAAAGAGGTTTTTCGTCTTGATGCAAGAAAATGATACCATAATACGAACTAAAGGACACCATTTAACTGAAATTGAACGTGGTGAAATAGCTTCGCTTCACCTTTTGGGATTCTCAAATCGTAAGATTGCTCACGCCGTTGGCGTTTGCCCTCAAACTATTAATAATGAGATCCGCAGAGGGACCGTAAGACAGGTTAAAAAGGTTAATGGAAAACAATATTTCTCTAATGATTATTACCCTGATACCGCTCAATTACGTTATGACACGCTGCGTAAGCAGTGTCATCGACCTTCTAAGTTTAATCGAGTTAAACAATTCCTAAGCTACTTTGTAGAACAGTTCAAACAGGGGTGGTCTCCAGATATAATCGCAGGTAGATCACGTGTCGATGGGTTATTCTTTAAAGATGAAATGGTATCAACTACCACTCTTTATAAGTACATCGATGAACAACGTTTAGAGATACGTAATATAGACTTAACCGACAAAATGAATAGATCTACCAAGCTACACGTTTCGAAGAAACATAAGCGTCTATTGGGTAGAAGTATCGAGGAACGTCCTGAGAGCGTTGACTTGCGAGAAGATTTTGGTGACTTTGAAATTGATACTATCGTTGGTAAGAGAAATGGTCACGAGAGCGTAGTCTTAACACTTATTGAGCGTAAATCCAGATTCGAGATAATGCGACTTATTGACGGTAGAGATGCCGACTCTGTTGATTACGCTATGGAAGAGATCAAACATAATTACGGTCACATTATCAACTCGATAACCGCAGATAATGGTCCTGAATTTGCTAATCTCGATTCTGTTATGTCTGGAGTTTCAGATGTTTATTTTGCACATCCATATACTTCCTCAGAAAGAGGAACCAATGAAGCACATAATAGAATGATTCGTCGTGACTTGCCCAAAGGGCTGTCACTCGATTCTATTGCTCCAGATTTAGTATCCTCTATTGAATCAAAGCTCAATGATATGCCTAGAAAGTTGTTGAACTACAAAACTCCACGGGAACTATTCACTAGTTTCTGTGGAGTTTAGAAATGCACTTTTCTGGCACTGATATATTTCGTATTTATTTTTTGGACAAGTGGCTAACTTGTTCTTGTAATTTTCGGAAAAAAATAATTCGAATTTTACTAAAGAAAAAATAGTGGCGAATTTTATAATCAAGTTAGCCACTTTAGAAAAATGACAAAATAAAAACACCAAGACGTAAAAATCAGGTATCATTGGAGTTCTCACACAAACAATGAAAGAGGTTTTTCGTCTTGGTGCTAGAACAGAATATCATAAATCGTCCTAAAGGACATCATTTAACTGAAATTGAACGTGGAAAGATTGCTTCCTTTCATTCAATTGGCTACTCGAATCGCCAGATAGCTAAAGCTATCGGCGTTTCACCTCAGACTATTAATAATGAAATTAACAGAGGTACTGTTGAGCAGATCAAGAAAGTTAATGGTAAAGTTCAACACTTGAATTGCTACTTTCCTGACACTGCACATCAAAAGTATGTAAAGAACCGTAAGCTTTGCCATCGTCCTTCTAAATTCGACCAAGTCACAGCCTTTTTAGGCTTCTTTGTAAGCCAGTTCATAGATAATGGATGGTCACCTGATACGGCCGTTGGACGAGCTAAGAACGAAGAATTATTCTTAGTAGATGAAATGGTTTGTACTACTACACTTTACAAATATATTGATGAACAACGACTTGAAATCCGGAATATTGATCTGGTAGAAAAGTCAACTAGACCGACTAAGCAACATACTTCAAAAAAGCATAAGCGTCTACTTGGTCGTAGTATTGAGAAACGCCCTAAAAGTGTTGATAGCAGAGAATCCTTTGGGGACTTTGAGATAGACACGATTGTGGGCAAAAGAAATGGCCATGAGAGTGTCGTCTTAACGCTCATAGAGCGTAAGACACGCTTTGAAATAATGAGACTTATTGACGGTAGAGATGCCGACTCTGTAGATTATGCTATGAAAGAGATCATAAAGAACTATGGTGATCTTATCAATTCAATCACTGCAGACAATGGCCCTGAGTTCTCTAATCTATCATCTGATATGGCTGGCGTTGCGGATGTTTACTTCACACACCCATATACATCTTGTGAACGTGGAACAAATGAAGTACATAATCGAATGATACGTCGTGACTTGCCCAAAGGGCTGTCACTGGATACAGTCAGCCCAAAAGTAATAAGAGACATAGAATTTAAGCTCAACAATATGCCTAGAAAGTTATTGAACTATAAAACGCCACAAGAACTCTTTGCTAGTTCCTGTGGCGCTTAAAGACATATTTATAAACTTCAAATACTGATATCACTTGGATTCAATTTATTTTGTCCAAGTGGCTAACTTGTTATTGAAATTTTCGAAGAAAAAATAGTATAAAAAAACCTCACATCTTTCGATGTGAGGTTCAATTAATTTAATTTGTAAAATTATAGTCTCTTGTTTAATTCTTCGCCAAGTTCTTCATAACCAGGACGGCCAAGTAGACCAAACATGTTCTTCTTGTATGCTTCAACACCTGGTTGGTTGAATGGGTTAATACCGTTCAAGTAACCAGAAATACCAACAGCAATTTCAAAGAAGTACATCAAGTAACCCAAGTTATAAGCATCTTGTTTTTCAATGTGAACTGTCATAACTGGAACGCCACCGTCAGTATGTGCAAGAACAACACCTTCGTAAGCCTTCTTGTTAACAAAGTCCATTGACTTGTTTTCCAAGTACTTCAAACCATCAAGGTTATCTTTTTCAGCAGGAATCTTAACATCATGTCTTGGTTGGTCAATCAAAACAACTGTTTCCATAAGGTTACGACGACCTTCTTGGATATATTGACCTAATGAGTGCAAGTCAGTTGAGAAGTTAGCTGATGATGGGTAGATACCTTTTTGGTCTTTACCTTCAGATTCACCCATCAATTGCTTCCACCATTCACCAAAGTATTGAACATTTGGTTCGTAGTTTTCTAGCAATTCTGTTGTGTAACCTTTACGATACAAGATGTTTCTCAAAGCAGCATACTTGTAAGCATCGTTCTTTGTAAGGTCAGCTGATGAGTAGTCTTCACGTGATTGTGCAGCACCTTCCATCAACTTATCGATATCGATACCAGCAACGGCGATTGGCAATAGACCAACAGCTGTAAGTACTGAGAAACGACCACCGATATCATCAGGAACAACAAATTCTTCGTAGCCTTCAGCATCTGATTCTGTCTTCAAAGCACCCTTAGCACGATCTGTTGTAGCATAGATACGGCCCTTAGCACCTTCAACACCATACTTTTCAATCAACTTGGCTTTCAAAATACGGAAAGCGATTGAAGGTTCTGTTGTTGTACCAGATTTTGAAATAACGTTAATACTGAAATCACGGTCACCGATAACATCAAGAAGATCAGCTAGGTAATTTGGGGAAATTGAGTTACCACAGAAGTAAACTTCTGGAACATCTTTTTCATTCTTAACGTTATAGAATGATGAACTTAGGAAATCAATTGCAGCACGTGCACCTAAGTATGAACCACCAATACCAATTCCAACAAAGACTTCTGAGTCTGATTGGATCTTCTTAGCAGCTTTCTTAATACGAGCAAATTCATCCTTGTCATAGTCAACAGGCAAGTCGATGAAACCACGGAAGTCAGCACCAGCACCAGTACCCTTACGCAATTCATCGTCAGCAGCTGTAACAAGAGCTTGCATTTCGCCAACTTCGTTCTCGTGAACGAACTTGCTCAATTTTGAATCATCAAATTTAATTTGTGTCATTTTCTCTCCTCCATATATATCGTCAAAACTAGATTAATCATTTTTGAAGAAAATTTCAAATTTTTATTAGCTTTTTTATCCATTTTCCTACAAAATATAAAAAATATCCTACCGCAGCGCCGAGAGTATTAAAGATAACGTCATCAATATCCGTTACACCAGTATTCAAAATAAACTGAAGCGTTTCAATTGAAGTCGAGATCAAAGCGCCAATGAGGACAACTTTAAAGAAACCAAAGTGTCTTTCTGTAAGCGCAGGTATAAATATTCCCATTGGTACGAACCACACAATATTACCATATAAATTATAAAAAAAGTCGACTAAAGACTGACCATTTAATAATTTTATTGTTTCTACTAGTGGAATTATATTTATTTGGGATAACGGACGGTGCCAATAAAACTTGAATTGCCAAATGAAATAGCCATCTCGAAAGACTGTTAAAGCAAAAAGTAGGAGAACATAGAAGACAAATATAGTTAAGCCTAATTCTCGGCCAAAACTAGTATTTTTCTTTTTAACTTTTACCCATATATACCTTAGGGTAACAAAAAATAAGGTATACAATATTGCTTTATCCACAGCATAAAAAGAAAGCCTAATCAATGGAAAATGATTGAATCTAGTCGCATACTTTTCAAAAATGTATGTATACAACGGTCCTAAAAATATCATTTTTCTTATTCTTCCCCACTTTTTACCTATAACGTATTATACTAACAATTAAACAATTTATTTAGTCCCTAAATAGATTTTATTAAAGAATTTTTATAAATAAGGAATTATCAATGAATAGATTAAAAAATTTCTTGAGTAGACGGTTAGGTTTTCTAACTCTTTTAGTCTTTACTCTCTGGCTCAAAACCATCATAGCTTATTATACCGATTTTTCCCTAGGCGCAACGGACCTGTTACAACATTCGATTCTAATCTTTAATCCCATCGCTACTTCCGTTATCCTACTAAGCATATCGCTATATGTTACACGTTCTCGAATCTCTTACATCGTTATGGGTGTGATATATGTTCTTGAATCAATTCTTCTTTATGGAAATGTGCTTTATTATCGTGAATTAAGCGACTTTTTATCCTTTAACACTATTACCAGTGCTTCTAAGGTATCTAAGGGACTTGGTGGCAGTGCTACCAGCCTAATTCAAGTACACGATATTTTCTATGTTTTAGATTTTATTATTATTGCTGTTTTGTTGTTCACTCACTTTATTAAAATTGATCCTCGTCCAATGAGAAAATTAACCGCTGTAGCAACAACCATGTTAGGTATTTTTCTTTTCTCACTCAATTTAACGGTTGCGGAAAGCAATCGTCCTCAATTGTTGGGTAGAACTTTTGATCGTTCTTATATTGTTAAGTATTTAGGCTTAAATACCTTTTTGGCTTACGATTCAATTAAAACAGTACAAAATAACCAAGTTCGTTCTGAGGCAGTTGGTACCGATATGGATGATGTCTTAGCCGATGTTCAAAAAAATTATGCTAAGCCAAATCAAGCTTACTTTGGTAAGGCTAAAGGTAAAAATATCATCATCATCCACTTGGAAAGTTTCCAACAATTTCTAATTAACGACAAAGTTAACGGTCAGGAAGTAACGCCGTTCTTAAACAGTCTCTATAACGATAAAAATACAATGTCGTTTGATAACTTCTATCACGAAGTTGGTCAAGGACGGACCAGTGATGCGGAAAACATGCTAGAAACTGGTCTCTTCGGATTACCAGAAGGATCACTTTTCACTAAACTTGGAAGTGACAACACCTTCCAAGCTGCCCCAGCTATTTTAGGACAAAAAGAAGGTTACACTAGTGCTGTTTTCCACGGGAATGTTGGTAGTTTTTGGAACCGTAATTCCGTTTATAAAAATATGGGTTATAATTATTTCTTTGATTCCAGTTACTTTAATAAAAGTGACGATTCAATGCTAGGATTCGGTATGAAGGATAAACTGATGCTTTCAGAAAGTGTGAAATATCTTGAACAACTTCAACAACCATTTTATGCCAAATTCATTACCGTCACTAACCATTACCCATTCCAATTAACTGATGAAGATAAAGATGATTTCACTCCTCCAGATACTGATAATAGTACTGTTAATGGTTACTTTGAAACGGCTCACTACTTAGATAATTCCTTAAAGGAATTTTTCAGTTACTTAAAGAGCAGTGGAATTTATGATAATTCAATGATTGTACTTTACGGTGATCACTATGGATTATCTGACAGTCAAAACACCGACTTAGCGCCCGTCTTAGGAATTGATTCCAAAGATTGGACCGACTTCAATGATTCACAGATGCAAAAAGTTCCTTTCATGATTCATATGAAGGGCCTCAAAGGTGGTATTAATCACACTTATGGTGGTGAAATCGATGTCTTGCCAACACTGCTTCACTTAGCAGGTATTAACACCAAGCAGTATGTTCAATTAGGAACTGATCTACTTTCAAAGCAGCATAATCCAATTGTAATTTTTCGAAATAAGAATTTTGTTACACCTCATTACACTGTTTTAAAGGGTAATAGTGATCAACCAGAAGTTTATCGAAATAAAACTGGCGAATTAGTTGATCTCAGTCAAAATCCGATTCTCAAGCAGAAGGTTAAAAAGTGGCAAGAATATGTTAACAACAAGCTTAAACTTTCAGATACTATTAACAATAAGAATCTTTTGAGATTCTATACGCCAACCGGATTCACACCAGTTAACCCTAAGAATTACGATTATCAAAACGAAATTCAAAGACTCGTTCAAACACGTAATGATTTAGGTCTAAAATCAACTAGTGTTTACTCACAAAATAATAATAAATCGACAACTAGTCTATATACCACTGATGCGCCTGAACTAAACGGTGATCGTACTTATATTGATAGTTGGTCTAGTATCTTAAAAGAAGATTCTGAAAACAAGAGTAATAATTCTACTTCTACTAACAAGTAAAGTCAGCCTAGAGCTGGCTTTTTTTATTGCTTCAGATAAAGTATTATTATTTGGTGAACTAATTAAGTTATGAGGATAAAAATGAAAAAAATTAAATCCGTATTAAACACTAGATTAGGATTTATGACCTTCTTAATTCTTTGTCTATGGTTAAAAACCATCGTTACCTACTATCTTGATTTTTCCTTAGGTATCGAAAATCTTTTGCAACACTTCTTTTTAATTGTTAATCCATTTGCCACACTGGTTTTGTTGATGAGTGTCGCTCTCTATTTCAATAAGGGAATTTTATCTTATATTGCCATGGGCATTATTTATATTGCTGATTCAATTTTTATCTACAGCAATGTCTTGTACTTCCGCTCTTTTTCTGATTTTATCTCTTTCAATTCCATTACCGGCGTTGGTAAAGTTGCTAAAGGTTTGGGTACTACAACTTTAGGCGTTGTGCAGGCACGTGACGCTATTTATCTAATTGATATTGTTATTATTGCCTTCTTATTTATTTTTCATTTCATCAAAATTGACCGTCGTCCTTTCAGAAAATTGAATGCTGTAGCCACAACCTGTTTAGGTTTAATGCTATTTTCAGCCGATTTGGCGGGTTCTGAAGCTAATCGCCCTCAATTACTAGGAAGAACCTTTGATCACTCTTATATCGTTAAATATTTAGGAATAAACGCTTTCTTACCCTATGATTCAATTCGATCAGCTCAAAACGATCAAGTGCGCTCAACTGCCACTGAATCAGAGATGGATAAAATTCTTGATTATGTCCATCAAAATTATGCTGCACCTAACCCGGTTTACTTTGGTAAGGCTAATGGCAAAAATATTATCATTATTCATTTGGAAAGCTTTGAACAATTCTTAATTGGTTTAAAAGTTAATGGTCAAGAAGTTACTCCTTTCTTGAATAAGCTTTATCATGACAAAAATACCATTGCCTATGACAACTTTTTCAACGAAGTCGGTAGCGGTCGAACTAGTGATGCCGAAACAATGTTAGAATCTGGATTATTTGGTCTCCCTGCCGGTACTTCCGTCTTTACTAAATTGGGAACTGAAAACACCTTCCAAGCAGCACCAGCTATTCTTGCACAAAAGAAAGGCTATACTAGCGCTGTTTTCCACGGAAACGTAGGTAGTTTTTGGGATCGTAATTCCGTCTATAAGAATATGGGTTACAACTACTTCTTCGACAAAAGTTACTACGACACTAAAGATCCCGATACCGCTTCACTCAACACTTATGGTATTAAAGATAAATTGTTGCTGTCTGAAAGTGCTAAGTATCTTGAACAGATGCAACAACCTTTCTACACTAAATTTTTAACTGTTACTAATCATGTTCGTTACCAGTTTTCTGATGAAGATAATGGTGACTTTAAATCAACTGATCTGGACGATGATGAAATTAACCAATATTTCAAAACTGCTCATTATTTAGATAAATCAATTGAAGAGTTTTTCAATTACTTGAATGATACTGGACTATCTAAAAATAGTATGATTGTTCTCTATGGTGATCATTATGGTATCGATAAGAATCAAAAAGGTGAAAGTCAGCATAAGGAATTGGCTACTGGTCTCTTCGGCCAAGATCCTGATACTTGGAGTAAGTTCAATGAAACACAGTATCAACGTGTACCTTTTATGATTCACATGAATGGTCTCAAGGGTGGCATCAAACACACCTATGGTGGAGAAATTGATGTCCTACCAACAATTTTACATTTGGCGGGAGTTAACACGAGTCAATATGTTCAATTGGGAACAGATCTGTTATCGAAACAACACAGTTCCATTGTGGCCTTTCGAAATAAAAGTTTGATCACACCGAAATACACTGTCTATCCGAATGATTCTGGAAGTCCGACTGTTTATGAGAATAAAACCGGTCAAGAAATTCCTTTGAAGGATAATCCAAGATTAGCCATGCAGGCTGACAAATGGTTGGAAGATGTCAGTTTGAAATTAAAAGTTTCCGACAACGTTAATAATAAGAATCTTTTAAGATTCTACACACCTACAGGATTCACTCCAGTTAACCCAACTAACTACTCTTATCAAAATCAAGTTCAACAATTGGTTAAACGTCGTGATGAACTGGGTGTTAAATCAACTAGTATCTATTCTCGCAATGGCAACAAATCAACTACTAATTTGTATAATACTGATGCTTTGCAATTACAGGATGACCGTTCACCAATCGACAGTTGGTCATATTTAGGTAAAAAAGAGAAATGATCACACTAACTAATATGGTTGAAATATGCCGTCGTCCACAAAAAATCTGTAGGCCGCTGGAACATGGTGGACACGACTTGAAGCGTTCCAACACATTTTCAATTCTTGCGGAAGACGGAAATTTAAACACATTCGCACTTTAGGATAAGAACCAAAAAGAGTGTTCACATCAAACTGAAATATATCAGGTTTGATGTGAACACTCTTTTATTTTAAATCTAGGTATAATCTTTTAACTTTAACGATTACTGCCTTCTTTATTTTCATTTGGTTTATGTTCATAACCTTCGTCAAAGAGTGTCACGATAAAGGTTGTACCCTCGTTCTCTTTACTCTTAACTTCAATCTCTCCACCATGATTTTCAATCAATTGATGGACAATTGATAATCCTAAACCAGATTCTCCGTATTTACGGTTCTTTCGTGAAGGATCAGCTTTATAATAACGATCCCAAATATTCTTGACTTGATCTTCTGACATCCCTATTCCGGTATCAGAAACAGTAAAGACGGAGGCATGGCGCTCTTCTTCACGAGTTCCACTGACAAAAATCTTGCCATCATTAGTAAACTGAATAGCATTTTGAATAATATTGAACATGACTTGAACAAACCGATCGTAATCGGCGAAAGTCTTTAATTCACCATCATACTTCTTCAAAATCAATTCATCACCAGATCCAGCAGCCTTCTTATTCAATTGTGAAGTAATATCAGTCAAAGGTTTATTGGCATCAAAGACTCGCTTAGCCATAGTGATCTGGTTAGTCCTAATCTTTTCGTAATCCAAATTCTCATTAACCAATCTAATCAGACGTTTGGTTTCATTACGCATTAACTGAATACTTTGACCTTTAGACTCTTCCGGAATAGCATCATAGGCCAATCCCTCTAATAGTCCATTAATCGTCGTTAGCGGCGTTCTCATTTCATGCGATGCATCAGCCATGAATTCCTTCCGTCGTTGTTCTTGACGCTTAATTTCAGTATCTGAGGCTTCTAGAGACTTAACCATTTGGTTAAAGTCCTCTGCCAAATCATCTAACTCATCACGGCCCTTACTTTCAATATGAACCGAGAAATCGTTATTAGCAACTTTCTTGGTCGCACTACGTAAGCGGTTGATACGATTAACTTGATATCTAGACAATAAGAAACTCAAAATAATTGCCGCCAATAGCGAAATCAAAAGTGCGAAGTATAGACGACTATTGATCTCACCAATATTAGTCTGCAATTCTGAAACATCTGATCCTGCCCAAACAGCCGCAATCAGCTTCCCATTTTGAAACCACGGCGTCAGGACATAAACATAACTTCGATTATCGTCCTTTCGCAGTCGGGGATTGCCTTCAGTATCCTGTAATTTTTGCACATTTCGGATTGTTTTACCTTGTTTAAGCTTCTTCCAGTAAGAGTCTTTCAAATGTAATTTTACATTAGTTGGTGGTGTTGGATAGACTTGGTCGTTGTTATAGTCAAAAATAGCAAATTGCACATTTCTCTCTGACAAAACTTGTTCAACCGTTCGAATATTGTCACCAGTAATATTATGAATCTGCCCCGTTTTAGGGTCAGTCTTCAAAGCAATCTTCTCCAGATTACCAGCGTAGCTTTCCAGACTCTTATAGGTCCGATTATATTCCCAGCTAGTTGAGGCACTCGTAACCGAATATAAAATGATCCCCAAGGTCGTTAAGATAACAATCAAAAAGCTCAGCATATTTTGGTAAATTAATTTCATTATGCCTCAGCCCTTGCAGTAGTATCATCAAATTTGTAGCCCACGCCCCAAACTGTTTCAATAACTTGTGGACCTACTTTTTCAATTTTTTGACGTAATTTTTTGATATGGGCATCGACTGTTCTTTCTTCTCCAAAATAGTCGTAATCCCAAACTAATTCTAGTAATTGTTCACGTGAGAAGACTTGCTTAGGCTTGCTAGCTAGAGTCTTCAATAAGTCAAATTCCTTTGGTGTCAAATCGGGAATTTCCTTATCATTCAAATAAGCTTCACGCGTGCTGGAGTTGAGCTTAAAGAAACCAGTATTGATGTCGAACCCATCTTCTGCTTCTTCCACCGTTGCATTGACATTTTTGCTCTCAGCTAATTTTTCAGCCATATTTTCGTCACGTCTGTGAATAGCCTTCATACGAGCAATCAAAGTGATAGGACTGAATGGTTTTGTAACATAATCGTCAGCACCAAATTCTAGTCCCAATACTTGATCACTTTCAGTATCGCGAGCAGTTAACATAATAATTGGTACAGTTTTAGATACTTTACGAATTTCTTTAGCAACTTCCATTCCGTCTTTTCCCGGAAGATTCAAGTCTAGGGTGATCATATCCCAATCGTTAGGACTGGCGTTGAACATATCAACAGCTTCGTTACCATCATATGCAAAACTGGCATCCCACTTCTCTTTTTGGAAGAACATCCCCATCATCTCTGAAACAGATTTATTATCCTCAATCATTAATATTTTCATTAATATCACTCCATTATTTCTTGTAAAATTGTTAATATATTGTAAGTATACAAAATTTATTTAGGTTGGTGATCTTTTGCAAACAAATTATAAAGGAACTGTTTTCTTCGATCTCGACGGTACACTTCTAAACGCCCATTCAAAAATTGATGCAGACGTTGCACAAGCTACACGCGAACTCAAAGAAAATGGCTATTTACCAGTCGTTAATACTGGACGTGCTCCAATTGAAATTAATCCAGTACTTGACTCAACTGATATTGATACATATATTACCTTGGATGGCGCTTATGTCCAATCTCAAGGCAAAGTAGTTTACGAAAACAATATTAAACCAGACTTAATCGAAAAGCTGCTTAAACAGGCTGGAAAGTTTGGCGATACTGTCAGTGTACATTCAGCCGATCAATCATACCTTAACGCAGTTAATCTCTTCGTTGAAGGCTTTTACAAAAGTGTTCATTTGGAATTACCTGAAATCGACCCTGATTTTTACAAATCCAACAAAATCCCAATGATTGTTATCGTTACTGAAGGCGATGGCTCTAACTATCAAAAAGTCTTTGACGATCTTACTTTTTATAAGACTGGTCCTAGATCAGTTGATGTCGTCAACAAGGGTGTTTCTAAGATGAGTGGTATCAAGCATCTATTAAAAGAACTAGATCTTGAAGATAAGCCAACTTATGCTTTTGGTGATGGTAATAATGATCTACCAATGTTAGAATTTGCCGATTACAGTGTTGCAATGGGTAACGGTTTAGATTCAGTCAAAGCCATTGCTTCTTATGTTACCACTGAAAACGTTAATGGTGGTATCGTTAATGGTTTGAAACATTACAATTTAATTTAAAACAAAAAGAGGGTGATACTAACGTATCATCCCCTTTTTCACTTTTAAGCCAAAACAACAACTTTTCCCATCATATGTCCTGCTTCTACTAATTCTGTAGCAGCCTTAATATTATCAACATTTAAGCCATGGAAAACTTTAGTTACAGTCGATTTGATCATGCCACTATCCAATCCTTGTGCTAGTTTCTCTAAGTAAGCTCCCTGATCAGACATCGAAGCCAACTTGAACTTGGCCTTGGTAAACATCCATTCCCAAGCAAAGTCGACTGACTTTGACTTCAAATCACTTATCTGTGACTCACGCAAATTAGTGATTGTTGCAAAAGTGCCAAATGGCTTAATCAATTCTACGATTTCTTGCCAATGTGGGTCGTTGTCACTTAATCCAACAATGTAATCAACATTCTTAATTCCTAAATCGTGCACTTGCTTAATTAAATCATGATGATGGTTAACTACTAAATCAGCTCCCAAATCTTTAACCCATTTTACTTTTTCCGATGTTGAGGCTGTGGCAATGACTTTTAAGCCAGCCAAATGAGCTAATTGGGTAGCAATAGAACCGACACCACCAGCTCCGTTGATAATTAGGATTGTCTTATCACGATTATCAATAGCTGGATTGACATGTAATTTTTCAAATAATAATTCACTTGCTGTCAAAGTTACTAATGGCATGGCAACACTTTTTTCAATCGAGGCCTGTACAGGTGCATGGGCTACAATTCTCTCATCAATCAATTCATACTCTTGGTAAGAACCGTAACGAGTGTAATCACCTGCAAAGAAAACCTTATCCCCTACTTGGAAATTCTTAACAGATTCACCAATTTCTTCAACAATACCGTATCCATCGTATCCTAAAATTTTAGGATTCTTTAATTCAGTATTGATACCCTTACGTGTAGCAATATCAACTGGATTAACTGAAATACCTTCAATCTTAACCAGTAGATCTCTTCCAGTAGGTACTTCTTTGGTTTTATCAAATTCTAAAAAGCTGTCTAACTTATTATTAGTTACTCCAAATGCCTTCATAATCTAACCTTCTTTTTTATAGGTCCATTTTACAATAATGAAAAAATTAATTGAACCTTTGACCCCCTCATGACACAAAAAAAAAAAACATCTATCAGGTTCCGCAATATACGTTAATCCTGAATAGATGCTGTTTTAAATTATTTCGACAGTAGCACTAGTAATTCCGTATGAAGGAATCATACTATTTGGCATAGCCATATCGATTTGATAAGGATTATCATAAGCAAATGTTCCAGTATCATTAACAGTTCGATAGAAAACATCTCCTTGAGCTGTAGTGATTTTCAAGCTTGATCCACGCGGAATAACACTTAAATTCGTAGCAACTCCTGAATAACCCATATCCGATCCTAGAACTGCGGGATCGTAAAAACTAATTTTAAAAGTACCAACACTTTTACCAGCTGCCTGCATTTCCACAGGTGGCTCTGAAGCAGCTTGTGTAATAGCTTGTTGTGACTCTTCAACTTGTTCTGGTTGTGATTCTTGGACTGGTGCGTGATCAACATCCTGTTGCTTTTGCTTTGCTTGAGCTTGTGATGCAATCTCGTCCATATTTACATTTGGATCTTTTTCACTATTTTCGATTCCAGGCATAAACTCCTTATTACCCGACAATATAATTTTTTTATTCAGTTTATTGGCATTTTCATCGACCTTTTGGTTTGTTTCCAAATTAGTCAATGTTTTTCTAAAATCCGTTGCATTACTTGTTTGGTCTACTGATGCATCTGCAGCATAAGCAACTGTATATCCCATACCCCCAGTAACGATCAAACTAATGATAAGTAGTGCTTCTAATTTAATTTGCTTTAACAACTAATCTCTCCCCGGTTTTTCGTTTACCAGAGGAAACTATACAAGACGAATATTGCAATCATATTACAAGCAGAATAAAAAAAATCAGTTTGAAGCTATTTTTGTAATGTTTCTGTAATCAAACTCATATTATTGTAATTAATATAATGCATTTTGCATAGTTATACAATTGTCGACAAATTGTAAACATCTTCTCAATCTTTTTGCAATCGTTTTCCTTCGAAAAAAATATTTTTGTTTGCGAGAACAAATATTTGTTGATTATTCTTTTTTATGATAATTTAAAAACATCAAAGGTTACGGAGGAATTTCATATGTCAGAAAAAATCGCTGTTTTAGTGGGAAGTTTACGTAAAGGATCATATTCAAAGCAAATTGCTAAGAATCTTGCTAAGCTTTTCCCTAGTCAATATGAACCAGAATTTATCGAAATTGGCAATTTACCACTATATAATGAAGATATTGATACACCTGAATCAGTTCCAGCAGAATATACTGAATTCAGAAATAAAATTAAAGATGTTAAAGGTGTTTTATTTGTAACACCAGAATACAACCGTTCTGTTCCTGCTGCATTAAAGAATGCTCTTGATGTTGGTTCAAGACCATATGGTCAAAGTGCTTGGGATATGAAACCAGCTGCTATTGTCAGCGTTTCACCTGGTGCTATCAGTGGATTTGGTGCCAACCATCATCTACGTCAATCATTAGTATTCTTGAACATGCCAGTTCTTCAACAACCAGAAGCATACATTGGTAATGTGACAAATATTCTTGATGAAAACGGCAATGTTGCTGAAGGAACTGTTGGATTTTTACAAAGTATTGTTGATGCTTATGTTGACCTATTAAACAGATATTAATATAATGTTATAATATTACTTTCGGTACGTAATCAGTCTATTGCAAACAGTTTATCACGTATCAAAAAAGAATAAGGGTGTAGAAGTCAAATTTGATTTCTACGCCCTTATTCTTTTTTGCTTTTACTCAAGTTTTAGTTGCAACTAAATACCAACTAATGTAATTGAAATATACCGTCGTCCGCAAAAAATCTGTGGACACAACTTGGAGTTAAATTTTCTTGTTACGGAGACTGGCAGTTTTAACTAAACTTCAATTTCAAAACTGTTCTTAAAATGTTGATTGCAGATTTTTGTAAATCACCTAAGTACAAAGTGTTGTTATCTTTCCACTTCCCGGTCAATAAGACATGATCATCATCAACAATTTGAGCTTCTCCTGTGTAGACCCAGGTTTGAATCTGTTTGTTCAAATTGGAATTACTATCAACTCTAACTTTCACCAACACTTCACCATCAGGATCAAGTACGAAATCATTCCACATTTCCGTTCGTTTAATGCCTTTAGTCTTGATATCAAGTTCTTGTTTAATCTTAATATTACCCTGATCGTCAAACTCTGGTCCAAAGTCACTAGCTGCACAAAGTAAATCCTCTTTAGAATTTCCAGGCATAATCAGATCATTTCCGGCATGCATACTTTCTTTAGGGTCGGCAGAACTGAACCAATCAGTCATTACTAAACCTTTGAAATGCCATTCATCACGTAAAATATTCGTTAATAGTTCAAAATTAGCACCTGAGAATGTTCCATTAACTTGGTTGTACGAAGTCATCATTGCTACTGGTTGTCCTGACTTCACAGCAATTTCAAAATTACGTAAATAAATTTCACGTAAAGCTTGTTCGCCAATCAAACTATCTCCAGAATTACGGAAACTCTCTTGGTTATTGCCAATAAAGTGCTTCAAGGTTACCCCAATTGTATGGTGATCTTGTACTCCCCTAGTTTCTGATGCAGCAATCGTTCCAGAAAGATATGGATCTTCGGCAAAGTACTCAAAATTACGTCCACCAAGCGGATCCCGGTGAATATTCATTCCTGGAGCCAACCATAAATCAACTCCAAATTCGACCATTTCCCGACCAATAGAAAATCCAACTTTTTTAACTAAACTCTTATTCCAAGTTTGAGCTAACGCCGTTCCAATAGGCCATGCGGTTGCATAATGTGTGACTGTCTGGCCATTTCTTTCAAAAACCGGTTCTACTCTGATTCCTGCAGGACCATCAGCCATAACTAGGGCGGGAACACCTTTATGATCGATCATCCCCGTTTGTCCAGCAGCACCTGGTAAGATATCTGATGAGATACCGACTACACTATTCTCTTTAGTTGAAAGTTGACCTTCAACTAAATCAACTAACTGTTTAGTAGATAAACTAGCCACAAATTCGGCCAACTCAACATCACCATTATTAACGTCATCAAGCGTTTTTCCAGCTGCATTACGAACTTCTTCTACAACCTCATCTAATCCTTTGCCAGGTAACGGATTTTCGTCATTAATGAAAGTAGTAACATCCGTCTTCTCTTGGTACTGAACAAACTCAGTCTCTGGGAAATTGGCAGCTTTCAAAATAAAGCGTGGTACATCGGTCACATTTTCTAATTCAACTTTGTTCTCTGTGAAAACAGTTGGATCAGTCTCTGGCTTCATCAGTGGATTAACTTTTTTCAAAATAACTTTCTCATCAAGTTTGAATGAGGCAACAACTTTCGTATTACGAGAACTGTTCCCTACCCGCAAAAGATATGTTCCTGGTAATAAGACATAAGCTCCTAACTCATCATCAAAAACACTCAAATTACTCGTATCAATTTCAAAATCAAGCTTCTGTTGTGCATTAGGGCGTAATACAGCAGTCTTCTCATAGCCAATCAAATCTTGATAAGGTGTAGGAATCCCTGTCTGTGGTTTAGAAACATATACTTGAACAACCTCACGTCCAGAATACTTATTGCCAATATTTTCCACATTAATACTTAATTTAATCTTTTTCTCATTAATATTTATTTTCTGTGCTTTTAAATAGAAATCAGCGTAACTCAAACCGTAACCAAATTCATATCTTGGTTTGACGTTAAAACTATCAAAGTAACGATAACCAACGTAAATTCCCTCAACATACTTAGGATTTTCCATTCCAAAATTCTCTGAAGTTGGATAATCATCATATGAATAAGCCCAAGTATCCGTCAATTTACCAGAAGGCGTAGTTGTACCGTCAATAATATCAGCGACTGCATCTCCTGTCGTCATTCCTAGTTGAGACACGAGGACAATACTATCTAACAAAGGACATTCATTAATAAAACTAGTATCAATTACCCCACCGATATTCAATAACAAAATACTATTAGTGTAATATTCACTCATCCGTTTAATATTTGAAAGTTCATTGTCAGTTAATTTAAAATCGCCAGTCTCATTCTTACGATCATAATTTTCACCAGAACTTCTTGAAATAACATAAATTCCAGTTAAACTATCTTCAAAATCTCCTACTTCGGGATCATTAAACTTAAAAGCTGGAGCTAACAGAGCTAAAGGATCATCCTTTAACTTTTCATCATGTAATTGTTTTTCTTTTTGATAGTAACGATTTAGACGGTTCAACCAAGCCTTAGTAGTAACAGTAAATCCATGGCTCTCTAACCCATCCAAAATACTAACCATATTTCGTTGATTAACGTCACCAGAACCAGTACCACCCTTGACAGTGGCAAAAGCTCCACTTCCATACAAAGCTACTGTTTTATTTTTAATTGGTAAAGTAGCATTACGATTTTGTAGTAAAACAATACCTTCCTCAGCAGCCTGTTTAGCTAATTCTTTATTTTCTAATTCTCTTTGTGAAATAACGTTTTCCATCGCGACATTCTCCTTTGGTGGAAATGTAATTACCTTAATTTTACACTTTTAAATAATTGATTAAAAAGTAATTTCATAATCATTATATGTATTCTTTCAAATGGTAGATTGTAAGATTAAATAGAATTCTACCCAGACGAAAAATTTGGATAGAAAAAGGGCAATGGACCCGGTATTGTTTTAAGTGACAAAACTATAAACAATAGGAGTCCATTACCCATGAGTCACATTTTAACATTATCGGATAGAACTGTCATCCAAACGCTGCTTAAGGTTGGTTACTCACAAAAACAAATTGCTGAAGAAGTTGGTGTAGTTCCTTCAACCATCAACTATGAACTAAAGCGCTGTCCTAAGGGATACTATGACGCTGATCAAGCTCAGGAAGACTGCGAAAAGAAGCTAACTCACCGGGGGCGGAAAACTCTTCTAACAGAGAATTTAAGAGAATTCGTCCGTGGGATCATTCTCGAACAGCGGTGGAGTTTTGAAGTCATCGCGCATATTCTCCAAATGCCATTCAAAACCCTCTATAACTGGCTGGACAAGGGCTGGTTGGACATCAAACGCGAGGTCCTTCCAGACCACGGTGTGCGGTACCGAAAGAGCCACGACGGTCGTGGTCAGTACACACGTGGGGCGAAGTTTATCAACCAACGCCCGGACGAGGCTAACCTGCGTCAAGAGATTGGTCATTTTGAAGTCGATACCATCCTATCAGGAAAAACCAGGGGCGAGGTCCTAGCTACCTTTACTGATCGTAAGTCCCGACTAATGATTATTCGTCGTTTACCGGGACGTGATAGTAAAGCTATGACTAAGGCAATCCTAGAGCTTAACGAGGAGTTGCGCGGCTTGGTCAAGTCAATCACCAGTGATCACGGTAAGGAATTCGCAGGCTTCAATTTCCTTGAAGCCTGCGGAATTGCCCATTATTTTGCCCACCCGTATGCGCCACATGAACGCGGAACCAACGAACGGTTGAACCGCGAGATTCGGCTACACATTCCAAAGAACCAGCCAATTGAGAGCGTTACGGATGAAGAGCTGACTATGATCTCAAAGTACTTAAACTGGCGTCCCCGGAAATGTTTAGGGTGGAAAACGCCACTCCAAGTCTTCTTTGATGACTTGTCCGAAAAATTCGATTAATTGTTGCAATCTACCAAATAAAAACATTATTAGTATAATTGAAGCACAAAAAAGGCCAGACACTAACAATGTCTGACCTTGAGTAACATATAGTTTTTTAATATATTCAGGCGATGACATTCAGATTTTTGGGACTAAAGATTGCCGCCTTCGGTCTTTTTTATGTCATCTTTTATAAACAAATAATAGCGCAAAATTTAAATTAAAGGTAACTGAATTTTATTTTAATTCTTACTTTAGTTTAATTAGAACATGAATGTGCTTAAATTCCCGTCTTCCACAAAAAAATCTATGGGCCACTGAGGACCTACAATTTTTACTATCGACTATGTTCTTGATTCTAATATTAGCGAGTAAAAACGCAGCATCTTGAAATCTTTAATTCCACATAATCCAAATGAAAATTCTAAACCAAAAGAACAGTTCACTAGTCTGGAACAAAAGACGGCAATAAAAACACATCCCACCTATTTATTTTTTAAAGAAAAATCGTCTCAAAACATATTTATGAATAACAAACATAAGAAAAATCACAACAACACCAATGATTATTTCACTAACTATAAAATTACTTCCTAATACACCCTGTAAAAATCTAAGCAATGGATCATTCAACCCAATAATCAATAAAATAATAATTATTATATCCAATGTATAAATATTCATGACAACCCCCTGATAAGAAAATATTATCATACTCATAATCATGTATAATATAGTAAGAAAAAATTTTGAGGTGAAATTATGCTTAAAGATAAACATATTGCAATTTATGTTACAGGTGGTATTGCAGCTTATAAATCATTGAACATTGTACGTGCATTGATTAAACAAGATGCCCAGGTTCAAGTTATCATGACTAAATCAGCACAAGAATTCGTTACACCACTAACCTTCGCTACCTTGAGTCAAAGACCTGTTATCACCGATAATTTCAAACCCCAAACCGCTACTGATGACTTTATTCCTCATATTAAATTAGCACTATGGACCGATTTAGCTGTGGTTGTTCCCGCAACTGCCAACATTATTGGGAAAATGGCTAATGGTTTAGCTGACGATATCGTTTCTACCAGTTTGCTAGCAACTAAGGCACCGAAATTGATTTTTCCGGCCATGAATACTGATATGTATGAAAATCCTGCCGTTGAGCATAATTTACAAATCTTAAAACAAATGGGGGTTCAAATAATTGAACCCGAAACAGGCTTTTTGGCTGAAGGAATGACTGGCAAAGGACGCTTGCCTGAACTTGATGTCATAGTCGAAGCACTTCAAGAACAGTTTGCTGAGAAAAAACTGAAAGGTGTTAAAGTTGTTGTAACTGCTGGCGGAACTAAGGAAGTTATCGATCCAGTCAGATTTATCGGCAATCGTTCGTCCGGTAAAATGGGCTTTGCGATGGCTAAAATTGCCCGCGATTTAGGAGCTGAAGTAACCTTAATTACCACTGTGGCAGCACCATTTGGTGGTATGAATATTATCCAAATACAGACTGCTGACGAAATGATGAAACAATTAAAGGATATTTTCCCTACTACCGACGTTTTAATCATGGCTGCCGCTGTGGCTGATTTCAAACCAGTTCATGTTGCTGATCAAAAAATCAAAAAGAATGATGATGAAGATATTTTCACTATCAAATTAACTAAGAATCCTGATATTTTACAAGCTATCGCCGCTACTAAAACTAAGCATCAATTTGTCGTTGGCTTTGCCGCTGAAACTCAAAATCTTTTAGAAAATGCTGAAAAGAAGTTATCTAAGAAGAATGCTGATGTTATCTTAGCTAATAATGTTGCTCAAGTTGGTGCTGGTTTTAACGTTGATACCAATAAAGTTACCCTTCTACAAAAAGGACAAAAGCCTCTAGTTTGGCCATTAATGTCTAAAGAAGATGTAGCCAGAAAATTCTGGAAATTCTATTTAGATAAGTAAAACAAAATACCCTCTAGAACTAGGTAATTTACCTAATTTTGGAGGGTATTATTTTATTGTGGACTTTCCGAATCACTGTAGTAAACAGGTGCTGGCGCATCAAAATCAGTTTGTTGCAACCAAGTACTAATTTGATCACCTAAATTCTGTGACATCTGACTGGAAACCATGATTTGTTTCTTTGAAATATGATTAATGTGAACTCCCGCACTGATAGTGCAACTTCCTGGTAGATAAGGTTGAATAATTTTTCCAACACGTATGGCTAGAACATCATCCTTATGAAATCTACTGTCGTGACTGGGATATCGTATCGTCTGCATATCAATATTTTTCGTTAGAGTCGTGATGGTTCCAATATGAGGATTATCTCCACCCGTTATAGCGATAAATAGATCTTTACCAATGATAGTAATATCAGCTGTCATGGTGTAATTTTCTTTGGTAACTGAGAATTTCATTAAATTCCCTCCCAACGTCCGCCAATTTCGTTGTCAATTCTTAAGGCATCTAATTCTTTCATTGTTTGATGATCAACTAAATCTTGAATAGTTTCAGGATGATTATAAAATGCCGGAATTGGTGGAATCATTTGTACACCCATTTTCGATAACTTTGTCATGTTTTCTAAATGTATCGTATTTAAAGGTGTTTCTCTTGGTACCATAATCAACTTACGTTGTTCTTTCAGTGTGACATCAGCTGCTCGTGAAATTAAATTGTCACCGATACCTACTGCAATACTAGCGACTGTCTTCATACTGGCGGGAACGATTACCATTCCATCGGTTAAGAATGAACCACTAGCAATAGTAGCACCCAGATCGTTATCACTGTAAAAATAATCGGCCAATTCTTTAATGTCAGCTAAAGACATCTCTGTTTCTAGCTGCAAATTTTTCTTAGCCCAAGCACTGAAAACAACATGTGTTTCAACATTCTCAATTGCCTGCAACTTTTTCATCAAGTCAATTGCATAAATTGTACCTGAAGCACCAGTGACACCGATGACGATTCTTCTTTTACGAGCCATCTTCACACTTCCTTATTTCAAATATTTTTGCCAGTCATCAACTTCTTTAAACTGTGCACGGATAAATTGATCTTTCATATCAAATGGTACAGTCCCATCAATGATTGTTTTCGAACTCATTCCACGGAAACGAATTGATTTAGGATCATACTGTGGTCTTTCAGATGGATCTAGCGGATGGCTTCTCATACCAGACAGAACCATAATATCCTTGTCACCTTGGAATCTCGTATTCATTGTCCAAACGACATCATTCATATCAAAAATATCGACATCATCATCAACTAAGAAGACTGTTTTTAATTCTTTAAAGGCTGACAGAGCCAAAATGGCGGCTTGCCTTTGAATTCCTTCATCAGCTTCATTATCTTTGTGAATTTGCATGATAGTCATCAACTTACCACCACCTGCTGGAGGATTATAAACGTTAACAACTTTTCCAGGAATGGCTTTGTCAACAAGTTCTAGAATACTTGCTTCAGTAGGAATTCCTGCCATAGAAACATGTTCTTCACTAGGGCCAATTGTCGTCTGCATGATTGGATTATCTTTTCTGTGAGTAATAGCCTTCACTTTAACCACATTAACGGCTGGATTAGCATCACCGTTATACCCAGGAAATTCAGGCATAGCCTTACCAGTGTGGGTATTGATATCTTCTTGCATAGTTTGGTTAGGCATAATTTCAGCCTCAACTACATATTCAGCACGAGCAATCGCTTTTTCATCAATTGTTTTGGCATTAACAAGTTGAACCGCTTGATTACGCAAAGCACCAGCAATATTCAATTCATCATAACCAAGTGGAGTTGTAGGTGGCTCAAAAGTTGCCCCAATGGTAATAGCTGGGTCCAAACCAATATTAATTGTAATAGGCATAGGTTTATTTAATTTTTCAAATTGTTTCTGGAAGTGTCCAATATGACGACCACCAGGCATGATATACATACCAATTGTATCTTTGTCTTCCAAGACCATTCGGTGAATCGTAACGTCTGTCATAGTCTTATCGGGATCTGAACCCAAAACTAATCCCATAGTAATGTATGGACCAGCATCATATTCAGTATTAGTTGGAGCTGGCAAAATTTTTCTGATATCGAAATCTTTGTCAGTAGCCTTATGAACAACTTCTTGTACAGGAGCTTTGTCAGAATCCATCATTACTGGAGCAATAGGATGTTCCACTGAATCCTTTAAAAGACGTCCCAGAGTCTTATAGTCATGATGCAAAATCATCCCATCACGCTTACGACTTGCCATCGCACCGATGAATACTCTTGTTCCAGGAAATCCTTTGACATTGTTGAACATCATTGCTGGACCCTCTTGAGTAGGACGTTTAACCGTTCCACCAGCACCGATATAACGGTAAACTCCAGAAAGTTCTGCATCCGGATCAACCTCAACATCAGTTTCATGGTATTGACCAGGTTCCTTCTTTAATTCATCAATAACTCTTCTTAAATCATATGGTTGTTCTGACATTTAATTGCCTCCTCTTTGTCTTAACAGTGATTATTATAGGAAGGATATTAAGTGCGAACAATTCATGTTAATTAAAAAAGCATTCCATAATGGAATGCTTTTTGAAAACTTCACGGATCAATAATATCGACAATCTTATTTTTCATTTTCTATCAACACTTTCATACATGGGGGTGTATATATAATTAATGCCGCCAAAAACATTATTAATCCCAATACAATTATTAGTGGCCTTAGCCCCGCTAACTTTAATAAAAACGGACTTGTGATTCCGGCTATCGGATTGGCAACTGAAAAGATTGTCAATACTGCTCCTACGGTTTTTCCTATATCGGATTTAGAAGCAGACATCTGTACAGCTGAAAAATAAATTATTGCTGTTATGCTATTAAAAAAGCCATATAAGAACCATATAACTCCCACTAAAATCACATTAATGATATTTACAAAGGGTACTAATGAAAGTAAGCCCAACAGAAGTAAAGAGAGTGCCTGTCCGGCAAGATATACCGGATAAAAATGTAATTTACCAATTCTTTTTCCTAACTTTGTCAGAACGACCGTTCCAAGAATTCCTCCAATTGTTACACCTATATCCATGAAATTGTACGTAAACGAATACTTACCATATATATCAACACTAAATTTAGGCATTAAAAGCCAGATAGTCCAATAGCAAAAATTGGTTACCAAAGCAATTGGTATCATTATACTTACCAAATGATTTTTATATATAAGAGATATCCCTTCTTTTATTTTTAATCTTAGTTGAAATGATGATGTATCACTATGTATTTGCGGTTTATCGTCAGCCTTTATTCTCGAAAGAGAAACAAAAGAAATAATGACAGATATCATAACAAAGATTAAAGAATATTTTGGATCTTTCATCATAACCATAATTACTGAAAAGCCAGACGATACAATTGATGACACTTGCGAAGCTAAAGAAACCCATGAATTTGCGGATACAATATCTTCATCCTTTTGTATAAAAGTTGGTGCAATAGACTCAGTCAGTGGCATATAAACGGTATTCAAACAGGCATTTAATATTACAATGGCTATAACAATATAAATGTTACTTCCACCTATCGCCAGTATAGTTAACGCAATTATTAATGTAATTATTCTTATAAAAGCAATTATCCTTAGCAGTTTTAACTTACTTGATCGATCAACAATAGATCCCCCCTATCATCGAGCCCAATACGGCAAGCATTGTTATTGTCCCAATGGTCGATACAATTGATTGATCCTTAGTAACCTTATATAAGAACCAATAGGCATATGTTATAAATGCGGATACGGAAAAACTACTAATGAAATCACTAAAAATTATTAATTTAATTTCCCTCATATATTATTCACCTACTAAAATGAAACTGTTTTAAACTTAAGAAGCCCATTAGTTCGTAAAATTAATCTAAATACAATGGTGTAGTCCTTAACATTGTCTCTGATTATAATAATGTGTTATAGGCTTTTTATCGCATATTCATTTTTAATGAAAATAACCGCAATTTATACCATGATAAAATCTCCTTATTCTTTACACTATTTGGTGGAATAGAATGAAATCCGTTTCCCAATAATTAATTCCAAGTTTCATTGTACTAATTTAATTTTAATTAAATTAGATATATTACAAGCAATTCATTAGTTTTATATAGCGCATTTTTCAACATTTATTACCATTAATATTATTATAAAGATATCACTTGTTTTTTAATAATTCAATGAACTTATTTTTATATAGCTAATATTATTAAAAGTATTATAATAAAGCTAATAAATTATTAAAGGATGATAGCATGTTACAACTATCTAAAGGAATTATTTCAATCAACGATAATATTCTATTTACGTTCCCTAATCTAATAGTTCATTCTGATGAAATTATTGGAATCGTTGGTGATAACGGTGCAGGTAAAACTACATTTTTTAATTATATAATTGAAAATATTCGAAGAAAAAAAATAATCGAAAATTTCAATAACAAGTTAGCCACTTGGACAAAATAAATTGAATCCAAGTGATATCAGTATTTGAAGTTTATAAATATGTCTTTAAGCGCCACAGGAACTAGCAAAGAGTTCTTGTGGCGTTTTATAGTTCAATAACTTTCTAGGCATATTGTTGAGCTTAAATTCTATGTCTCTTATTACTTTTGGGCTGACTGTATCCAGTGACAGCCCTTTGGGCAAGTCACGACGTATCATTCGATTATGTACTTCATTTGTTCCACGTTCACAAGATGTATATGGGTGTGTGAAGTAAACATCCGCAACGCCAGCCATATCAGATGATAGATTAGAGAACTCAGGGCCATTGTCTGCAGTGATTGAATTGATAAGATCACCATAGTTCTTTATGATCTCTTTCATAGCATAATCTACAGAGTCGGCATCTCTACCGTCAATAAGTCTCATTATTTCAAAGCGTGTCTTACGCTCTATGAGCGTTAAGACGACACTCTCATGGCCATTTCTTTTGCCCACAATCGTGTCTATCTCAAAGTCCCCAAAGGATTCTCTGCTATCAACACTTTTAGGGCGTTTCTCAATACTACGACCAAGTAGACGCTTATGCTTTTTTGAAGTATGTTGCTTAGTCGGTCTAGTTGACTTTTCTACCAGATCAATATTCCGGATTTCAAGTCGTTGTTCATCAATATATTTGTAAAGTGTAGTAGTACAAACCATTTCATCTACTAAGAATAATTCTTCGTTCTTAGCTCGTCCAACGGCCGTATCAGGTGACCATCCATTATCTATGAACTGGCTTACAAAGAAGCCTAAAAAGGCTGTGACTTGGTCGAATTTAGAAGGACGATGGCAAAGCTTACGGTTCTTTACATACTTTTGATGTGCAGTGTCAGGAAAGTAGCAATTCAAGTGTTGAACTTTACCATTAACTTTCTTGATCTGCTCAACAGTACCTCTGTTAATTTCATTATTAATAGTCTGAGGTGAAACGCCGATAGCTTTAGCTATCTGGCGATTCGAGTAGCCAATTGAATGAAAGGAAGCAATCTTTCCACGTTCAATTTCAGTTAAATGATGTCCTTTAGGACGATTTATGATATTCTGTTCTAGCACCAAGACGAAAAACCTCTTTCATTGTTTGTGTGAGAACTCCAATGATACCTGATTTTTACGTCTTGGTGTTTTTATTTTGTCATTTTTCTAAAGTGGCTAACTTGATTATAAAATTCGCCGTCAAAAGGTAAAGTTACAATTAGCAAAAATATTATTGGGTCCACATCAATTACTAATTCTAGACGAACCTACAAATTACTTAGACTTACGGGCAAAGAAGGGACTTGAAGATTTCCTTATTAATTATCCAGGAACAATTATTTTAATTAGCCATGACATTGATTTCACAGAAAAATTGAATTTTAAAACTTACAATATAAAAAATAAAAAGCTTCTAAATCCAATTTTGAACAATCATTACTCTAGTTCTGAAGACGATAATCTACTTTTGCTGAAACAACGACTTGGAACATTCATTACCGACCCCAACATTAGTATGGAGGAAATAAAAGATTTGCAAAATAAAATAAAAAAATTGGAAACTAACAGATAATGAAAAGTGTCTAAAATATAATTAAAGAATGGTATAAAACCACGAAAAAAAGCAAAACAAATAATCCTAGTAATCAAATACAATTACTAGGATTATTGTTTCAATGCTTGAAGATTAAGTATATTTGTCTCACCTCCACAATTTACTTTTTATCTTTTTTCTTAGGTAGTTCCAATTCAAATACCAAAGGATTAGAGTCCGGCGCAATTCTTAAATTCAATTCCTTCTGGGCTCTAGTGACACCAACATAAAGGAGACGACGTTCTTCTTCAATGAAAGCCGAATAATTCTCAATCTCATTGTACATTGTGTAGAACATCTTAAATTCTTTATTCTTATTCAAAGTCTTATCCAAATTGATCGGGTTGAAAGCATTGTTATTGGTAATATCACGATATTTTTCAACATGAGCTGTCTTCAAAGCGTTCTCTAAATATTTAAAATCGTGATTATAAACTAATTTCCATTTCTGTACAAACTTATCCATTGGCATTTCAGGTGGGAACCAGCTATTCAAAATTTTACTATTGCGATCAACTTCTTTATCCGTTAACCCATAGAGATAAACATACTTGAATTCCAATCCCTTTGCCTGGTGCAATGATAAAAATTGGATTCGATTATCTTGTTTCCCCTGTTCAACTCGACTCGTAAGAATCTCTTTTTTATTTTCCTCTGCACTAAAGAAATCATCGATATTAGGATACTTCTCCAATTCTTCCAACAAATACTTCTTGATATCATTGACCTCATTTTTCGACATGAAATTCTTTTCTTCCATGTAATCAAAATATCTGTCAGTTAATTTAGTCGTGGCCTTATACAAATCTTTAATCAGACTCTGCGACAATTTTTGCTTCGTAACTTCATTGTCTGACTGTTCCATCTGTTTTTTAAAACGTTGGACACTGTTGAAATAGACTTTAACTCGCTCATCAGTCCGTTTATAAGGTGTATTGGTCGTCGCATTGTACTTCTCAGCACCTTTGAAATACTGACTCAAAGTTTCAAATTCATCTTCGGCTTTGGCCTGAACTTTTTCAGTGTGATCCTTATAAGCTCTAAAGCCAATCCGATTAGCTTGATTACTGAAATAAGAAAACTTATCCTGCCACAGAGATCTCATCAATTCCGTCACAATTCGATAGACAATATTATTCTGTAAGATAGCTCCAATATTATTGATATCGGCATAAATCTTTTGATTAGCCAACCAATCAGCCAGCAACATTCTTGAAGAATTGTAACGAACCAAAATAGCAATATCATCATTGTTGATTTTAGGATCATTAATCTGCTTGACCAGACGACGTAACATCTTAGAATCACCGCTAAAGCCTGACTTCTTGGTACTATAAAGAATAAATTTTCCCATATCTTTCTTGCCAGACAACAAATCCTTATCCAAACGAACATGATTCTTTTTAATCAGTGGAATAACTCTTTTCAAAATTTTCTCACCGGTCCGATAATTTGTTGATAAGTTTTTCTTCTGAGCCTGGGGTAAAAGCTTCTTATAATTCAAAATGAATTGTGGATTACTACCTCTGAATGAATAAATACTCTGGTCATCATCCCCGATAACAATCAAATGTTGCATCGTTTCTGGACTCAATAATTGTGAAATGATTTTCCACTGTAAGTTGTCAATATCCTGAAACTCGTCAATAACTGCAATCTTAAAGCGAGCCATAATCTGTTGATAATATTGCAAATATTCCGGTACTTGCATACTCTTTAATAACAAAAGTTTCATATCGTTAAAATCAATATAGCCATTACTATGCTTTAATTCCTGATATTTTTTTATCACATCAATATAATCTTCAAAAAAAGTTTCGTTGTGATTCTGTCTTGAGTATTGACCCATGACTTTAATCGCTTCACTCAAAGGTTTGCCGACACACTCATTAGGTAATACACCGTCACTAGTCAAATCTTGATTGATCAAATAATCATTCAGATCGAACATTTCTGACAACATCTCATCTTTGGTAATAATATTACTAGGATGTTTGATCTGATCCGATAGGTCTCGAATAAAGTAGCGATAAGACGTTAAAACCTTTGCACTGCGATATTCAGGATTCTGTCGTAACAATTGATAAAACAATGCGTGAAAAGTAGTAAATTTCGGCTTGCCACTGGATAAATTCAGTTCACTACCTTGTAACTGGTCCACAAAATTTTGATAACGTTGGCCCATGTCAATTTTAGATTTATGTGAAAAAGTAATTCCTAAAATTTCATTAGGTTCCGTCTTGCCTTCAGCTATTGCAATCAATGCCATTAAAATAAAAATAGTTGTCTTACCTGAGCCAGCACAAGCGTTAACTAAGAGTGGTCTCATAAAATCATTGTTCAGTATAGCAATCTGTTCATCTGAAAATTTCATTTTCAAATTTGATTCCATCAAATTAATTATTTCAGTTGTTGATAAATCTTGAATATTGTCGTCCCCCAATACTTCTACTTAGCTTGTAAAACTTTTAAATTTGCTTGGATATATTTCCAAAAGAGATTATTAGCACTAGAATGTTCACCCTTAACTCGAATAAAGCATAATTCATTAGCAATATTCGTTGTCAATGGAACAATCGAGAACTCTTCACTATCAAAGTTTTGAGCCGTCTTTTGCATCATAATGGAAATTCCCATATTGTTTTGGACCATCTGCATAATTAAATCGACTCTGGTTCCTTCATATGCAATTTTCGGTGTGAAGTGAGCCTGACGACAAAGTTTTATAACTGGATCATATAAGTTAGTCGATTTTCCCAAAATTAAGAATGGATCATCTTTCAATTGAGAAATAGTAAGTTTTTCCGATTTTGCCAAAGAATGCTTTCTAGGTAAAACCGCTACAAACTTATCCTTTTCAGTGACAATTCTTTCTAGATCAGGATCATCAAAATCAAAAGTTCGAGCAAAAATAATCTCACACTTACCTGACTTCAATGAAGTAATCAAATTGTAGCTTTCCTCTTCTCGCAGTTGCATGTGTACTTCAGGGTGCTTCTGTAAAAATTGGGTTATTAAAGTAAAACTTTGATAACTAGGCATTGTGGGAATGGTATGCATTTCAATTGTCAAATTCTTGGCGGCCTGAAAGTCATTTAACTTATTACTTAATTCGTTATAATCCAGTAAAATCTTCTTCGCATAAGGTAAAACAAATTCACCTTGTTGCGTCATTTCAATTTTGCGATGGGCACGCTTGAACAATGATACACCAAGTTCCTTTTCTAATGCCATGACCTGTTTAGAAATATTGCCTTGAGTGGTAAAAAGATTCTCCGCCGTATCAGTATAATTTAATGTTTTCGACAAATCGACAAAAACTTTGAGCTTCTGTAAATTCACTTATCATGCCTCACATTCCATTTTAGAATACTATATCACAGTTTTTGAATTGTTCATTGTGCCGCCAAATCTTAAAGTTGGAAATAGTTAAGTATTTGAAAGGGGTATTACAACTATGCCAACTGGTGTTATTATCAATGCTGCCTCAGTTTTGTTTGGTGGCTTACTTGGTGGGTTTTTAGGCGATAAATTTAGTGAACAATTCAAGAATGATATTACCTTAATTTTCGGTGTCTGCTCAATGGGAATGGGTATCTATTCAATCGCACCGATGAAATATATGCCTGCTGTTATCTTTGCTTTAGTAATCGGAACTGGAATAGGTTTGTGGATGCATTTAGGTCAATGGATCAATAAAGGTGCTGTTGAAATGCAAAAGCCTATTTCAAAATTATTTCCTAATTCTAAGACAGAAATGTCTCATGAAGACTTCGTCAATACTTTAGTTACCGTGATTGTACTCTTCTGTGCCAGTGGTACCGGTATTTACGGAAGTTTGGACAATGGGATGACTGGTGACACAACTATTCTGATTTCTAAATCTGTTTTGGACTTCTTTACAGCTGCTATCTTTGCCTGCAACTTAGGTTACGTAGTTTCTATTATTGCTATTCCACAATTTATTCTCTTCTATATTCTATTCTTACTAGCACGTTTCATTTTCCCACTCACAACGCCAAATATGATTCTTGATTTCAAAGCTTGTGGTGGTTTTCTAATGCTGGCAACTGGTTTCAGAATGGTAAAACTCAAGATGTTCCCAATAGCAGATATGATTCCCGCGATGGTTATCATTATGCCTTTGAGTTGGATCTGGGCTAACTGGTTCTTACCTTTGCTGTAAATTATATTCTTCGTAAGTTTGATTAAAAATAATGGCATCTATTTAGAATAAGTGTATGTTTCTTACGCTTCTAAATGGATGCCGTTTTTAGTTTCCAAAATATTTGAGACAAGTATACAAAAAATAAATAGAACTGCTCTACAATTATCTATAAGGAATGAGAGTAGTAAAAGTTTTGAAAAAAGTGGCAATACTTACACTAGTTAATCCTTAAATTTATTGGGTACATTCCAAGTTAAACAGTGAAGTGAGCCGCCAAGTACTGATATATTTCCTACTTTGACGGGAACTACGGGTTTATTAGTTTGAGCTTGAACCATTTTTAGAACTGTATGATCCTGCTTAAGTCCATACATGGGAAAATAAATTGCGTGATTGGTTTCCAACATATTAATGTATAACCCCTTGGCCGAAGCTATCTTAGAGTCGTATTGTCCCTTGCTCGTATAGGCCGACGGCAACACGATAAATTTCATTTCAGGAATCTGTTTTTTTATCTGTCGTTCAATTTTTTGTAAGAATCCAGGTTCATAACTGAAATCATTGATGAACATTTTATTCGGACTAATGAATTTTACCATCCCATCGCTATGTCCTAAAACGTCTCCAGGTTCAATTGAAATGTAGACTACTCGTTTTACCTTTAATTTATCTTTCAATTCTGAAGTTATTTCGGTCTTGGTCCAATCGGGATTATCCTGAAATACTTTTTTGGTCAGTACTACAGTTTGATCGCCATCCCACTGAGCATTTCCACCGTCCAAAACTAAGCTGGATTGACTATATTTGTATCTTCCTTTTAAAAATTTTTTAAAGCGATTATTCAAATATCTACTATCACACTTTTTTAAATAATTAGGCGAATATTTAAATTTCACCATCTTTGTCGTAACGACCGGAGCAACATCCCGTAACCAAATATCGGGATAATAGAATTTCAAAACAGAAAAAGAATCACCTTTATTCATTTTTCGTGAAAAATCATAATTAAATTTCTTCAAAGAATCATAGAATGGTTGATAATAATCGTCATTTTGATCTGGCATACTAGTATAAATTGTTTCAGCCGACACCAAATTATTAGTTCCCAAAATTGTTAACAATGCTGTTAAAGTTGCAATAATAATTTTCCTCATGATTCTGACCTCTTTTCACAAAGAGTATAACAGCAGCTTTCTTTATATATTTATATAAAAAATATATAGCCGATCTGGCACCAAAAATTAATGCTTGACAGTACAGACTATATATTTAAATAAATAATATAAATCTAATCAAATTTTCCAACATTGACTTCTGTTGACCTTTTAAATAAGTTAATCTGAAGACGAAATGGATTTCAATATTCCGCAATACATCCAAAAATAAAAACGAGGGGTGCTGATCTTGAAGAAAACAGTAACATTAATCGTTGCTATAATAGTTTTATTATTAGGCGGTTTCACTACGTATTACGTTAGCAACAAGGCCAACAATATTACTCATGAAAAAAAGATTTCTAAAATTAAAAGAACCGTTTCTCCCCAAAAACTAAGTAAATCCGAAGCAAAAAAGATCAACGATGAATTCTATAGTCACAAGATAATAAAAACAGGTGGAGAATCATGTTTTGTTGGTGAATATCCTTCTGATTTTTCCAAATTGATTAACAAATCTGAATTAGTGGTTGTTGGTGAAGTAGTCGGACTCAAAAGTCATGTTTCTAATAGCTTCCCTTATACCATTGTTAATCTGAGAGTCGATAATATTTTAAAGGGTGACCGTAAAAAGTTGAATAAGACCATTCCAATAGAAATCATGGGTGGAAATATTACTAGAAAAGAAGATGCAGCCGCCCACAACCTTAAACCCTCTGATGATAAGGATCCTAATGAAATTATCACTTTAGAGTTTACTCACTTGCCTAGGGCAGGCGAAAAAATGGCAGTGGGACTTACTAAAATTCCTAAAGGGGTAAATGGAACTCATGGGAAAACTTGGAGTGCAACTTATGCTGAAAAAAGTACCTTCTTTCAAGACTCCGATGGTAAATACCGCCGAGAATCTGAAGTATCGCCAACTACTGATAAAGGTAATCATGATTTGTCTGGGCAAAAAGAAGACGAACTAATGAATAATGAAATGAATGATTTAATTAATAAATCCCAAAATAAAAAATAAATTAAATAATGCATCTATTCAGGATAAGAGTATTACATTTTTCTGAATAGATGCATTTTTATTTTTATATTCGGTTAGTTTATAATAAATGGCGAATTTTATAATCAAGTTAGCCACTTTCAATAAAAGCTCAAAATAAAAACACCAAGACGAAAAAATCAGGTATCATTGGAGTTCCTACACAAACAATGAAAGAGGTTTTTCGTCTTGATGCAAGAAAATGATACCATAATACGACCTAAGGGACACCATTTAACTGAAATTGAACGTGGTGAAATAGCTTCGCTTCACCTTTTGGGATTCTCAAATCGTAAGATTGCTCACGCCGTTGGCGTTTGCCCTCAAACTATTAATAATGAGATCCGCAGAGGGACCGTAAGACAGGTTAAAAAGGTTAATGGAAAACAATATTTCTCTAATGATTATTACCCTGATACCGCTCAATTACGTTATGACACGCTGCGTAAGCAGTGTCATCGACCTTCTAAGTTTAATCGAGTTAAACAATTCCTAAGCTACTTTGTAGAACAGTTCAAACAGGGGTGGTCTCCAGATATAATCGCAGGTAGATCACGTGTCGATGGGTTATTCTTTAAAGATGAAATGGTATCAACTACCACTCTTTATAAGTACATCGATGAACAACGTTTAGAGATACGTAATATAGACTTAACCGACAAAATGAATAGATCTACCAAGCTACACGTTTCGAAGAAACATAAGCGTCTATTGGGTAGAAGTATCGAGGAACGTCCTGAGAGCGTTGACTTGCGAGAAGATTTTGGTGACTTTGAAATTGATACTATCGTTGGTAAGAGAAATGGTCACGAGAGCGTAGTCTTAACACTTATTGAGCGTAAATCCAGATTCGAGATAATGCGACTTATTGACGGTAGAGATGCCGACTCTGTTGATTACGCTATGGAAGAGATCAAACATAATTACGGTCACATTATCAACTCGATAACCGCAGATAATGGTCCTGAATTTGCTAATCTCGATTCTGTTATGTCTGGAGTTTCAGATGTTTATTTTGCACATCCATATACTTCCTCAGAAAGAGGAACCAATGAAGCACATAATAGAATGATTCGTCGTGACTTGCCCAAAGGGCTGTCACTCGATTCTATTGCTCCAGATTTAGTATCCTCTATTGAATCAAAGCTCAATGATATGCCTAGAAAGTTGTTGAACTACAAAACTCCACGGGAACTATTCACTAGTTTCTGTGGAGTTTAGAAATGCACTTTTCTGGCACTGATATATTTCGTATTTATTTTTTGGACAAGTGGCTAACTTGTTCTTGTAATTTTCGGTTTATAATAAATTATAAATAAACTTACTTAGGAGAATTTAATTTGAAGAATATAAAATTAATTGCAACAGATATAGATGGAACACTCTTTGATTCTAATCACGAATACAATACCCAGCGCTTAAATAATTATATTAACCAATTGCATCAACAAAATATTAAATTTTCCGTAGCCAGTGGTAACAGTTATAGTCACCTCGAACAAATTTTCCAACAAACTAATAATATCGATGCCATTGTAGCCGAAAATGGTGCTCAGATTCTAGTTGATGGCAAAACTATTTACGAAGACACTCTAAATAATGATGAATTATTCGATATTGATAAGGAACTAAATAGTAATTTAAATATTATTAGCCTCTGCTTCTCTGGTGAAAACGGAACTTACGTCAACGCCGATTCTCCGCAAACTAATGATTATTACATCAACAATCTCGTACGACTCGAAGATATGAATGATATTAACGATAAAATTTTCAAAATGAATATCCGAATTGACGACAAAGAACTCGACCCTACGGTTAAATATATTAATGATAATTATGGAGACACAATTCACGCCGCCGTAAGTGGATTTGGTAGTATTGATATCATCAGTGCTCACATCAACAAAGCCACTGGTATCAAAGAATTATGTGATTACTACAATATTTCTACTGAAAATGTCATTTCTTTTGGCGATAACGGCAATGACTTGGAAATGTTACAAGAATCTGGTATCGGCGTTGCCATGAAAAATAGTGGTAAACATATTCAAGCAGAAGCTGATATGATTTCCGTAACTGATAATGATCACGATGGAGTTCTTAACACTATTGCAGACGTACTCAGTTTAGAAGTATAAATACAAAACAATAGAGATAGGTAATCAAGTACGATTACCTATCTCTATTTTCTTTAATATTTAGTTCTTTTAATTCATATCTGGTTTTTCCATTAGCATCCAAAGTATTAAATAGACGATAATTCCTGGAAAACCTGGCGTTAAAGTTAAAATAACGTATAGAACTCGACCGATTGCTGGATTCCAATCGAAGTTTTCACAAAATCCGGCAATGACTCCACCTAATATTTGATTATCTTTAGATCTTTTAACTGGAATATGCACTATACTCTCCCCCTTTAATTTAATCTTCTGGATTTTCCATTAATAGCCAAAGTACTAAATAACCGATAACTCCTGGTAAAGGTGTCAAAGCTAAAACAACCCATAATACTCTAGCAATAGTTGAATTCCATTGGAAGTGTTCAGCTAATCCACCGACTACTCCGGCAAGTACTCTATCATTGTTGGAACGTTTAATTGGAATATGCATAATTGCTTTCCCCCTTTGTTATGTTAAATTCATCTTAATCTATTCACAAAAATAAGTACATCTAAATTGCTTACATAAAACTTACAATTATGTCACATAAAAGTATTATTTAGTTACGGTGCTTTTTTCTACAAGCCATGTATAATATAAATATAATTATATATGTTTGGGGAAAAATTTAATGAATCGTAGGAAGATTTATACTATTATCTTATCCACACTTTCAGTTTTAATATTGGGGATAATTGTTTGGCACGTTTCGAGTACTTCAACTAAAAAAACTCAGGCTGAGGCACAACAACAAGTTATCAAAAAAAAGCAGACTAAGAAGAAACTAAGGGAAAAGGCTCCCTCACCATTAAACGTCAAAGATGACAAGCACATGGTGAACTTGAAAGATTTTAAATATAACAGTGCCTCTGAAAAAAAGAAATATCCAGATTTGTACAAATATCCTAAAGCGTGGATCGTGGATGTAAGCTGATTCCTGAGACAACTTTTAAGAGAGGGTATAATGAATAAATCGTCTCTCAAAAGGAAGGAATTTTTACATGCCAACTCGTTACGACAAAGAATTCAAACAAAACATCATCAACCTATATAAGCAAGGCGAATCAGCTGCCCAACTGGCCAGAGAATATGGCATTGGCTATTCAACCGTTCATAAGTGGATCCAGGGCCAAGCCAAAACTCAATCCGGTAAATCGCCAGACGAAATTAAAGCGATGGAAAAGCGGCTGGCTTCCCTGTCTGAGGAGAACGAAATCCTAAAAAAAGCCCTGGGCTTCCTTGCGCAGAAGTAACCAATATTTTTGATTACATTCACCAAGAAAGCCATCACCACCAGGTAACTAAGATGTGCCGAATCCTCGGTGTTTCCAGAGCTCAGTATTATCGTTATCGATCCCCAAAGCCTTCAAAACGCCGGGCCGAAGATGCGGACTTAAAACAACGGATTCTGCGGATCTTTGCGGAATTTAAGCAGCGATACGGTGTTATGAAGATCCACCATGAATTGAATCTGGAACTTCAACCACTGCAGCGTCGGTGCAGCCCAAGACGGATTTCCCGGCTCATGAAGGAACTGGATATCCACTCCGTTACCGTCAATAAATGGAAAGCGGCTTCGGCTTCCAAAACCAAGGTTGAACAGCGTCCCAACTTGCTTAAGCAGGATTTCTCGACCACTGGTTTAAATCAAAAATGGACCGCTGATATGACCTATATTCAAACGAAGCGTAATGGCTGGTGTTACTTATCAACCATCATGGATCTGCACTCAAGACGAATTATCGGCTATTCATTCTCAAAAAAGATGGATACTGATTTAGTCTTAAAGACCCTGGAAAGCGCGGTTAAAAATCGAACCATTACTGGGGACCTGATTATCCACACAGACTTAGGATCACAGTACACCAGCGATGATTACAACCAACGGTTAACAGAACTACATATCCGCCACTCTTACAGCCGTAAGGGGTGTCCATACGATAATGCACCAATGGAATCTTTTCATGCTTCCCTCAAAAAGGAATGTGTTTATCCAGTGCCGGTCTTTGAGAATTATGAAACTGCCGCTGCTGTCCTTTTTGAATATGTGCATGCTTTCTACAGTAGGAAGAGAATTCATAGTTCACTGGGCTACCAGACCCCCTTACAAGTTGAAATCGCAACACTTGCGAGCCAAATGGCCGCCTGATTTAATGCTTTCCAGGGTTCAAATAAGTTATTAATCACGATTAATGATTTATTTGAGCTGTGGAAGGTAAACGCGGTTCTGAATGTCTCTTAAAACCTGTCTCAAATATTGACTTCAATCCAATTTATCGTACAGCCTAAATATCAAACACAAAAAGCGTAATCACCCCAAAGTGATTACACTTTTTTTATGCTCCAATCAGTTTTTTTAAAGCTTGTAAATTTTGGTTAAACGCCTTTTTAGTAATTGAAGCAATCAAAGCTTTTGGCAAACTAAAATTATTCAACACATAAAGGGTCTCTGTTACTAATACATGGCCATCAGTTTGGAAAATTTGAAAAACTAATTGATATTCTAGTTTTCCACCCCTACTTACATAAACTACTTCATTATCAGTTTGTTCAACTGTTACAATTTCATCTTGATTTACAGCTGGTTCATTACGATGAATTGCGAATTCATCAGTGACAACTTCAGTAACTTCCGAAATGGCATAATTCCATTTAGTTAACGTAAAAGCATTTGCCAAAATATCCGTCACTGTTTTAAGATCAGAGTTGATTTCAATACTATTAGTAAATAATTTTTTCATAAGAGCATCCCCTATCTAATTTATAGAGTCATCTTACGAAATTTGGTCTCAAATTAAAAATCAGTATTCTGATATTTTAAAATTTTTCAAAAATATTTTCACCGTACAGTTCTGTAAACAAATCCTTACGTCTATTAGCTTCTAGACGTTCATCATCATTGTGAGCTACCAATGCCAAACGAGCCAACAGAAAATAACAATTGGCTAACATATAATGAGAATTATGCTTTGCGATAAAGCCAATTCCATCGGCTATATAGGCAGTCGAATCTTGATAATCATTCAGTTTGAAATAAATCAATGCAGCCAAGTAATAAAGAGCATTTTGATTTTCTTCATAAGAAAATTCATCCCAATTTCTAAAAGCCTTATTAATATATTCCTCTGCCAAATCTTTTTGATTCTCCAAACTATGAACATAACCAATAGCCATATATGCCAAACGTCCCAAAGTGTTTGGATGTTTAGAATTAACCTCTGCCAGTGATAAATCCAATGACCGTTTAGCTTCAGAAATAGCATTGGTCTGTAACTGAGCCACTCCTAAATAGTAGTAATAAGCTTGCATTTGTAAACTAGTCTTCAAATTATTCAAAACTTTATCCTGCATCAAAAAATCATACAATTCCTGATACTGATGATTGTTACAGAGATCATCCACCTTATCATTGAAATTGTACTTTGAACTAATAGGAAAATTGGTTGCCAAACTAACTTGGTCCAGACTTACTTCCAATTTAGTGGCTAACTTGATCAATAAATTAGCATTAGGAACATAAACGTTATTTTCAATAGCTGACAACATCGATTGAGCACAAATACCCTCTGCTAATTCTTTTTGCGTAAGTTTCCTATCTTTTCGCAGTTCTTTGATAACTGTCCCTAAATCTTTCATATATATCCCTGACTTTGCTTTACTTGTTATCTCTATTTTAAAATAAATTTTGTAAAATGTATTATCTTTCGTTACAAAAAAACGTCTAGAAATTATTCTAGACGTCTTTTTGGTGGTAGTTTAAAGCCTTCTCTTTTGATACTCGATAATCTGCTAATTTTGGTCTTTGGGGATTGTGGTATTTATTTTTATCCTCAAGTATGCAGCAAACAGGTTCCGAATGACAGCTTCCTGTGCTTTGCTACAGAATCTAACCGTCATTCTCCACCCCCTCTCTAATTTAAAACGAGTTCCACAATGGCAACCTCTTCCGGCTTACTACAGTAATGAAATCATACGCACAGTTCGCGTATAATTCCATTACTTAGGTAAGTCCTCATAGGCTAACCGCCCTTGTTCCACCCTCTAATTCAATACTTTATAATTCCAAGCTGGTTGTTCGTATCCGTGGAATTCATTCTTAATAACTTTGGCAATATCTTTTGATTGATATGCTTTAACGATCTTCTTGTATGTAGGATTATCTTTGTCTTTCTTATTAGCTGAAATAATATTTACATATGGTTTTGACTTAGCTGTGATTTTTTCTCTATAAACGGCTGTCTTAGGATCTAGTTTTGAATCGTTAGCAACTCCACTATTAACTACTGAAGCTGTAACATCATCCATTGATTTGGCCGTTTGGGCAGCATCTAATGGTGTGATTTTTAGGTTCAACTTGTTTTCTGTAATATCCTTTAAACCAGGAACTTTGGCGTTATCCAACTTAATCAAGCCAGCACTTTCTAGTAATGTCAATCCACGGGCTTCATTTGTGGCATCGTTGGCAACGGCAATTTTATCACCATTCTTGATTTGACTAACTTTCTTGATCTTCTTTGAATATAGAGCCATTGGTGCAATTACAGTTGAACCGATTGAAACGATATGTGTCTTATGTTTTTTGTTCCAATCATTTTGGAAGATAACTGTTTGGAAGGCATTCAAATCAATTTCACCTTGATCCAAAGCAGTATTTGGTTGACTGTAATCTGAAAATTCAACAATTTTAATGTTGATACCCTCTTTTTTGACTTTCTTAGCGACGGCTTTTAATACCTCATCATCAGAACCTGTAATACCTATTTTTACAGTCTTTTCTTTGGTTGAACTGGCTGAAGAATTACTTCCACAACCTGCTAACAAGAACAAACTGAATGTGGCAACAACTAGCAAAAAAATAGCTTTAATTTTATTATTTTTCATAATGAAACTCCTCCTCTTATTTAAAACCCCTATATACAAAAAGACGCTCCTAACTAGACATCATTTGTCTAAGATAGAAGCGCCTTTTGCGCGGTACCATTCTATTTTAAAAGCAAACTCACATCTGCTTTCCTTAATAACATGCATTGCATGCGTGTACGATAATGGGTACCGACCATCATCCCTTAAAAAATTCAGGGATACCAATCACGGATCATTTTCACTTATTATTTTGTCCCCATCTCAGCACCTGAGGCTTTCTGTACAAAACTTAATAAGTTACTTTTCCGATCAACTTGTTATCTAATGTTCAAGTTTACGAACAGCAAAATCGCCAAGTCCTTGAATAACGAATACTAAAACTAAAATAAATAACATAGATACAATAGTTACATCATTTTCAAATCTTTGATAACCAACAGAGATGGCCATATTACCAAGACCACCACCACCAACAGCACCGGCCATGGCAGTTAAACCAATTAAACTAATAATTGTTAGAGTTCCTGAACGGATCAATTCTGGTAGACCTTCACGCAAGTAAACTCTAAAAATAATTTTAATTGGTGAAAGACCGATTGCCTCGGCAGCTTCGATCACACCATGATCAACTTCAACTAATGCTAATTGGACTTGTCTAGCAAAGAATGGTGCTGTTCCGATAACTAATGGTACCAATGCACCAGTAGGTCCAATTGTTTGACCAACGATCAACTTTGTAAATGGTCCAATTACGGCCAATAGAATAATAAATGGTATTGATCTAAATAGGTTAACCAACTTATCTAAACAAGTGTAAAAAGTTTTATGTGGAGTAATTCCATCATCAGCTGTAACAACTAGCAGAATTCCTAAGATAATTCCGATAATTCCAGCAAATAATGCACTGACAAATGTCATATAAAGTGTTTGCCAAATGGCTACTACAAAACCATTGTCACCTTCCCAATTAGCTACGACGTTAGGAAGAAATTTATTTACTAAATCTGCCATGAATTATTCGCCCTCTTTCTTTAAAGATATTTCTTTAACATTAACTTTCAAACTATTTAAGTATTGAATAGCTTGTTCAACTTTGTCATCGTCACCCGTCAAAGCAAACAACATAATTCCGACTGTGGTACTCTGCAATCTTTCAATATTACTGAAAAGAATATTAGCTTCAACTTGGAAACGTTTATAAAGTTCAACAACGATTGGTTCATTAGTTGAATCACCGATATAATTCAATTCGATCAGGCGACCAGAAAGTTTATCAACAATTCCACTACTTCTGATTTCATCAAGAACTGAACCGATATGAGTAGATGTATTAACAAAGTCTTTTGTAAGTTGTTGCTTAGGATTACCGAAGATTGAAAGTAAACTACCTTCTTCAATCAATTCACCATTCTCCATAACCGCAACACGATTACATACTTGTTTGATAGCATCCATTTCATGTGTGATGATAACGATCGTGATACCTAATTCCTCATTCAAACGTCCTAGTAGATTCAAAATTTCAGTGGTAGTTTTTGGATCCAAAGCACTAGTGGCTTCATCTGAAATCAAAATTTCGGGATCATTTGCTAAAGCACGAGCAATCGCAACACGTTGTTTTTGACCACCTGATAATTGAGATGGATAGTTCTTAGCACGATCAGATAGACCAACTATATCCAACAATTTATCAATTTTTTGTTTACGTTCAGCCTTACTCAATCCTGAATCACGTAGTGGAAAATCAACATTTCCATAAACGGTTAATGAATTCATCAAATTAAAATGTTGAAAAATCATTCCAATATTGCGACGTGCTTTACGTAAATCCTTAGCACTCAATTGTGTTAAGTTTTGGTCATTAACTACAACTGTTCCAGAAGTTGGTTTTTGTAATAAATTGATTACACGAACCAAAGTACTTTTTCCGGCACCAGAGTATCCAATAACACCAAACACATCACCTTTATTAACATTAATCGAAACGTCTTTCACAGCTTCAATTGTCTTGCCTTCATTATGAAAAGTAACATCAATATCTTTTAGCTGAATTATCCCATTTTGTTCTGCCATATAATAATTACTCCCTTAATTTACCCAAGAATTGATCAAAGAAATCAATGAAATCTAGGTAATCTTTAATTCTAATATTTTCGTTAGGGGCATGATTGCCAGCCTTAGAATAACTTACACCAGTTGAAACAATTGAGGCATGAGTATATTCATTTAATAAGTACATTGGACCAGTACCAGGACTTGATGGTAAAGCCTCAACTTTATCAGCTCCACCAAAGAAATCTTCGGCGGTTCCAATTAACTTGTTAACGATTGGACTGTCCAGATCCCAACGATAACCCTTTTCACCCAATAGATACTTAACCTTAATATCTTTAAAACCTTGATCATTCAAATATTTAGTTAACTTATCAAAAAGATCATGTGGATCTTGATTAGGTACCAATCTGAATTCCAATTTAGCCTTAGCAGCTTTAGGAGTAACAGTTTTTACTCCTTCGCCTTCCCAACCACTGCTAATTCCTTCTATATTAATAGTAGGATTAAATGTCAAATTGTAATTAACTGACTTGTTCTTCAACAATGGTACTTGTAAGTCCCATTTAGATTTCAAATCAGGTGTAGTAGCTTTATTAACTAAATCAATTTCTCTTTGAGAAGGTTCAACAACATCATCGTAGAAACCAGGAATCTTAATATCACCTTCTGGAGTTCTCAAAGCATCTAATGCTTGAGCTAATCTCCATGTAGCTGAATCAACTACAGCAGCAAATGATGAATGAAGATCAATATTGGCAGAAGTTGCTTCTAGTTCAAAACATAAAACACCTTTATTACCACCAGTGAAATTAAATTGTTCTTTTTCATTCTTGTATCCTGACTCCCAAATTATCAAATCAGCAGATAACTTATCGGAATATTTCTTCAAATAATCTTCCAAGTGACGGCTAGCAACTTCCTCTTGTCCTTCAACTAAGAATTTAATATTACAAGGTAAGTCACCATGTTCTTGACGATAAATCTTCAAAGCAGTAATTCGACTGATCAAATCAGCTTTACAATCGGAAACTCCACGTCCAATGAACTTATCATCAGTGATCTTTAACTCAAAAGGATCTGAGTTCCAAAGTTCTACTGGTTCTTCCGGTTGAACATCGTAATGATTGTAAATAAGAATTGTGGTATTACTTGGCTTCTTAGGTTTAATTTCGGCAAAAACAACTGGATATTCATATTCATCCCAAACCGTTGCATCTGCTCCAAAGTCTTGTAGTAAATTCTTAAGGAATTCGGCTGTCTCAGTAATGGATTGATTCTTTGCTGAAACGGATGGTAGTGCAATATATTGTTTTAAATCTTCAATCGACTTCTGAATTAATGGATCTGATAATTTTGACATATGAAAACCTCCTCAAATTTTTAAAACATTTTACTTATTCCAAGCTGGTACAGCACTTTCGCCGTAAACCTTCTTGATTTCTTTAGCAACTGACTTTGTTTGGAATGCCTTAACGACTTTTTTGTAAGTCTTATTATCTTTGTTCTTCTTTTGAGTAACAATGATATTAATCCAAGGTTGTGATTTCTTGTTAACTTTTTCAGTTACAACAGCCTTTGATGGATCAAGCTTAGCATCACTAGCAACATTACCATTGACGATTGCGGCATCGACATCATCTAATGAACGAGCTGTTTGTGCAGCATCAAGTGTTGTAAACTTCAAGTTCAATTTGTTTTCCTTGATGTTCTTTGTTGATGGTAACTTAACACCACTATCAAGTTTCAAAAGTCCATTAGCTTCTAGCAATTGTAATGCACGAGCTTCATTAGAAGCATCATTAGGAATAGCAATTTTAGCGCCATTCTTTAATTGACTAAGCTTTGTGATCTTGTGTGAATATAGAGCCATTGGTTGAATAACTGTTTTACCAATTGATACTAGATCAGAATGATGTGCCTTGTTCCATGAATTTAAGAAGAATGTGTGTTGGTAAGCGTTGATATCAACTTCCCCTTGAACCAAAGCCGTATTAGGTTGATTGTAATCATTAAATTCAACGACCTTTAGGTTGATACCTTCACTCTTTACATTTTTCTTTACTACTTTCCAAATTGCAGCATCTGAAGGATTGATTCCGACTTTAACTGTTTGTTCCTTGTTTTGGTTACCACAACCAGCTAATACAAAAATAAATAATGCTGTAAAAGCTAATAGGATTACCTTACCCAAATTCTTAAATTTACTCATTTTTTTCCCACCTTACTTGTTTCTTAACTAACCAAAAATATCTATAAAAACAAAAAAGCCACTTCCAAACATGAACAGACTATGTTCATGTTTAGAAGCGGCTATTGCGCGGTACCATTCTAATTCGGAATAAATTTACACTTATCCCCTTAACAACGTACAAAATTTCTATACGCGTGTACTGTAAAGGGTACCAACCATTGCATCTTTATCCGAAAGGATTCAGCGCACCAATCACGGGTCATTTTCATTCAAATCGTCGCCCTCATCTCAGCAAATAGAGGTTTTCTGTACTAACGAGGTTGAATTACTTCCCCCGATCACTTTGTTTAATAAATGTCTTTTGTTAATTGATGATTTGATAATACAATCTAATTTTTAAATTGTCAATCAATAAAAATAAGTTTTTCTGGTCAATTTTCTAATTTTGTGTTTTTATGCCAAGTGTCATTTATAACATGATATTTAGTAAAATGCCCGTTTTATAACCTTTATCCAAGTCTATCGTGACAACTTTTATAACGAATAAATTATATTTTTTTAAAAATAAAAAAATTATAAATTTATTTTCTAACACTAATAAATATTAGAAAAAAATAAGTATTTATTAAAAAAGTCTCTCTAAATTAATAGAGAGACTTTTACAATTGTCTTTATATTTTTCCAATGATTAAGAAATTACTTCAACTGAAGCTGTAGTTACACCATATGAAGGAATTGATGAACTAGGCATAGCAACATCCAATTGTTGTGAATTTGAGTTAGCAAATGTTCCTGTATCATTTACAGTTCTGTATAATACAGTTCCGTCAGCCAATGTAATCTTTAATTGTGTACCCTTAGGGAATACTGAAAGATTGGCAGCAACACCACCGTAACCCATATTTGAACCTAAAACAGATGGATCATAGAAACTAATTTTGAATGTACCACTAGCTGTTGTTGCCTGTGAACTTGTATCTGTTGTACTTTGTGTAGTTGCTTGTTGGGCACTTGTATCTTGTGTTGATGTAGTATCAGCACTTCGTGTATCAGTAGATGCTTGTGTTGAAGTATCTGTTGATATTTGTGTTGTAGGTAATACATTTTGTGATGCTTGTGTATCTGTATTATCAGTTGTAGTTGTTGCTGTTGATGTTGAACCAGGTAATGTAATAATATCTCCTGGGAAAATCAAGTCAAATCCGCCAACTTCACGGCCATTTGCTTGTTCAAGTGCGGAAATACTAATTCCGTTAGCTTCAGCAATGCTCTTATAAGAATCACCTTTTTCAACTTTAACTTGGTTATTTCCAGTTGAAACTGCGGCTTGAGCAGTATTTGTTGAAGTGAATACCCCTGCTAATGCTACTGTACTTAATAAAGCGATAGATAAAACTTTTTTCATGAATTAATTACATCCTTAATTTTAAATTTGTTTAGCTCTCATTTGCTATGGTGCTATACTAACAGCCCAGTGTTACATGACAGCAACCACAAAGTTACAATTTAAGGCCATAATGTAATTTTAGTAATACTTATGAAACATAATCATTAATTTTATTTTTTAGGTATCAGGTACTTTTACTATCTATCCCTATATATTCATGATATATTAGTATGTATGAAGAATAAAAAGAGAACGTCCGCAAAACTACTAATAATGTTAGTTGCTTTGGAACTTATCGCATTTAGTCTTAATATGTTCTTCGAACCGCATAGTATAGCGGCTGGTGGTGCTACAGGTATCGCCATCTTGCTACAGGCAGGGTGGAAAATCCCAACATTCATCTCGGTTCTTTCCATAAATATTGTGATGTTAGTACTGGCTTACATACATTTAGATCGACAAACCACCATTAAATTAGCAATTGGAAGTTTCATGCTTCCCCTCTTGCTATATATCACACCGGTTTACAATTTAATTCCTAATAATCGAGTAATCTCTATTATAGTAGGAAGTATCATTTTTGGAATTGGTTTAGCTATTCTTTATACTCTCAACATGTCTAGTGGTGGGACAACAGTTCCCCCAATGATTATTCATAAAAACTTCGGTGTAGATAAATATATCAGTCTATTCATTATTGATGGATTAGTTTGTTTAGGAAACTTTGCCTTAAATGATTTAATTTCTTTCCTACTAGCTGTCATGTCAGTCGGTATCTCCAGTCTCGCAATTAAAGGCTTCGGTATTTTCCATCAACGACACATTACACAATAAAAGACGCCCATATCAAAGCATTCAGTGTTTTGACATAGGCATCTTTTTTTATTTGAAAATCACCTCATATATATGGGGAACACTCAGAGGACAGTGGTGCATGTGGCTCTTTGGTAGAATCATCCCCATGTATATGGGGAGCACGTAAGGACTATAAACTTCTGGACCATACTGTAGGAATCATCCCCATGTATATGGGGAGCACGTCACGTTGAAAACTCGAAACATCCGCAAAATAGAATCATCCCCATGTATATGGGGAGCACTTCTCTGGGAAAATAGCAGTTCCCATTACCACAGAATCATCCCCATGTATATGGGGAGCACTTATGATTTACAAAACTGCCTAAATCTACAACAGGAATCATCCCCATGTATATGGGGAGCACAAAGGTATAAGTAGTCAGGAGCTTACTATTAGAGAATCATCCCCATGTATATGGGGAGCACCAAAGTTATCTGACTACAACAACCGTATGTCTGGAATCATCCCCATGTATATGGGGAGCACGCGCATCTAAAAATATTATCTATGGGGATGTTAGAATCATCCCCATGTATATGGGGAGCACTTGTTAAGTGAATATGAAACTAAATCAGCCTTAGAATCATCCCCATGTATATGGGGAGCACGCGATTCATTCATCAAGATGCTGCAATCTGTTAGAATCATCCCCATGTATATGGGGAGCACTATATCCAAATTTCTGTAATCTCCATTAATGAAGAATCATCCCCATGTATATGGGGAGCACCATCGGTTTCAGATGTTTCAGAATCATCGTTATAGAATCATCCCCATGTATATGGGGAGCACGTAAAAAAGAAGATACGGATTCAACAGACATAAGAATCATCCCCATGTATATGGGGAGCACACTAAGAAAAGACTGATATATCAACACTTTAAAATTAGAAATCCACTTATTTTTATTAACTTGAAAAAGTAAGTTCATCAATCTCTTAAAGCATAACTTTCTCTTCTATTGTAAGCAACTCTATTTCAAGTTTTCAATAACTAACAAAAACTTTCTAAATTCATGTACACAAAAAAGAAGATTCAGAAATCAAAGCAATTTCTGAATCTTCTTTTATTTGTAATTTTTCCCAGACTCTCAATACTAGTAATAGCACTTACCTATACGCTTTTATAATATTTTCAAGTCCACTTATTAATTATTAGGAATTCCATCAATAGCGCTCCACGTTATTTTTCCAGAATAGACACCTGATTTAAGGCCGTCTCTATTTGCATTCATCAACCATTTTCCTGGTCCTATAAATTCAGTAAGAGAATTATTTCCTAATTTACTAAATCCTGCACTATTCAACATAGCTCCACTATCATTTATCGGAATCCACCTACCAGTATCCATTTGCTTAATGAATAATAATCCCTTACTATCGGCTTCTTGAAGTTTGGTATCATCATTTTTTATTGCCGAATCTCCTGAAGGATCATATGAAACAGATACTTGATAGTATGGATCATTTGTATAGTTCATGAAATTGAGTTCACCAACTGTTTTTATATTGCTAATGTTACTCAAATCAAAAGACGAATGTGTACCAAAATCAATATCACTAGGTGTCTCTTCAAATCCTAGCCAGTCTTGTGGCTCTATCAATGATGCATTTGCATATATCATTGTAGTGCCACCATCCTCCAAAACATGCGGCATATACTGTATTTCCGAAGGCGTATTTTGAGTTATCTTGGCCTTAAAACTTATAGTTACATTTTGATCGGAATCAATTTTTTCAATATCAGGTATACTCTCAATATTTTTATAATTATTACTTGATCCATCAGAGGAATATGTAACATTCACACTGTTATCTATCAAACTTAGGCTAGATGGTATTTTTCCTGCAAAAGAACCTCCCTTGAAACTTCTGCTTCCATCTTTGACGCTGAAAATTATTTTGTAATCCACAACATCGCCATACTTAGCAATGAGTGAATCTGAAAATTTATCGTCTGAATCATCATCTTTTTTTATTTGATTGGTAAAATTAGTTTTCAAAATATTAGGTTCAACACTAATTTTTTTACTATCTGTCTTTGTAATATTTGCCCCATAACTACCATTAGCAAAGCCATTAATATCCTTACCACTTGCCGAAGCCTTATTTGTTAAGGGACTAAGTCCTGAACTAGGATCACCAGCAATAGGATCAATAGTTGCATTGTAATTTAAAGACAAGTTATCTCCTTCTGATAAGTCAGTATCCGTACTAACGGTTAATGTAATACTTCCATCAGAATTTTCATCATACTGCACATTAGTAGGACTTTGTGTGGTGTCATTATTTAATTGTAACTTTAGAGACCCTTTATCAAGATCTAATCCTTTAGGAATAACATCTTTAAAAATGATAGGCCCCCACTTACTATATTTTACATTACCCTTATTCTGAGCAGTTAGGACAAAATTCAATACATCATTTATTCTATTTTTACCATCGCCTCTAGAACTCTCCGTAATGTTTTTAAAATCCTTATCAAAAGATGGACTACTGGGAAAACTATCCGATTCTACATTAAGTGAAGTAGAGGAGGTATTAGTTGAAGCAGTTGGCTTAACATCACCAGGTTTAGAGAAGGCATTCATATCTGTACCAGTAACACTTGTATCTGTTTTTGAAACTGTTCTACCTCTAGCAGTATTATCGATTACAGTATCATAAGTCAACGTTTCTGCTCCTGTACTAATATACGAGTTATCGTTTGAACGAACTGTCAATAATCCACTAGAAGTGTCGTAATCATAGTTAGATTTTGGAACCGAATATGCTGCTTCACTTCCAAATTTAAGTTTCAATGAACTAAGATCAACATTTAAACCTTCAGGGATATTGATTTTAAATACTAAACCTCCCCATTTAGCATCTGAATTTCCATTTTGTGCTATCCAGGAAAATGAAACCTTATTATCCACATGGTATGGTCCTCCAGTCATTGATCCACTAAGTTCTGGTTCGACTTTATAACTATTGATAGCCATTTTAGAAATAGCCGATGATGTCGCTGATCCATCATCATTTTTAGTGGTATAATTGTTTCCTTTTAAACCATATGTAGCATAGGCTTCACCGTTCATTTTAATGTAGTAAGGATCATTACTGCTTGTATCCAAATAGTTATTCAAAAAGCCTTCATTTGCCAACTGATCTTTAGTTATACTTCCAGTAAATGTAAATGTATATTGTTTATTAACTAAAGCCGATAAGCTTTTTGCAGTAGCGGTATAATTGCCGTTATTGTCCTTTTCTATATTAAAGTCACCAGTAACATCTGTGCCAGCTGAATTTTTAATCTTCAAACTAACATCATTAGAATTTAAATCACTTGGTATTTTGAAATGTAACGCATAATTATCTAAATAAGTATCACTTGGTTGTGATGGAAACGCCTGAATTACGTTCCAACTAATCTTATTTCCCTTATCGGAATTATCATTGGTAATTCCAATTACATCAGGCGAAGCGAGCAATATTGGAGATGCTGATGTCGTTTGAACATTGTAAAAAGCAATTCCAGCGAACATATAGAAAGTAACATTCATATTACCACTTGGAGACGTATACAATTCTGAGAAATTATTATATTTATATTCATCCCCCCCAGGCGCATTAGCCGTAATAAAAAGACTCCCCTTATTATATGAATTTATATTATAAAGATTTGAATATCCAGTACCGGGTTGACTACCAGATGCCGTTCTCGCAGAATTAGGTACTCTTCCTCCTTGAAAAACATCAGGATCCATGTAAACAGCTTTACGATAGGATAACTTTCCATGGTTCATAGTTCCGTTAATTCCCTTTATAGGATCCTTTGTACCAGATTTAACATACATAATATTATTATTAATGTAAGTCGATGATGATGCATTTATATTCGTGTACATAAAGTTAGTATCGTCACCAACAGGTGCCAATGTTAGATGTTGAGTAGCATTTGATACATTAACGTTTCCGTTTAATCTCTTATTCTCCGCAAATAAAGTATAAAGGATATCCACACTCTGTCCTTTATAATACCCGACGTTAGATATACGGTATGTCACTGGTCCCCCGGATCCTCTGACGGCAGGGGCTCTTGAACCTTTCAATAAGGATTCCTTTCCGTCCGGATTAACAATGTAATATTCTGTATTTGAAGTCAGAATAGGAGCAAAAGCGTATTTACTATCGATAGGCTCATTGACAGAATATATATTTAGATTCTTCAATGTAGGAGAATTATTGTTATCTAATAGTTGACCCCAAGAACCATTACCATTAGAACCTGAAGAATGACCAGGATTTCTATCAGGTACAACGACCGTATCAGGATTAGGTAACAAAGAGGCGGCCGAAATCTCTTGATAATTTGAAAAAGAAAGAATTAAAAATATAAGAATAAGAGGTAGATTGTAAGATTAAATAGAATTCTACCCAGACGAAAAATTTGGATAGAAAAAGGGCAATGGACCCGGTATTGTTTTAAGTGACAAAACTATAAACAATAGGAGTCCATTACCCATGAGTCACATTTTAACATTATCGGATAGAACTGTCATCCAAACGCTGCTTAAGGTTGGTTACTCACAAAAACAAATTGCTGAAGAAGTTGGTGTAGTTCCTTCAACCATCAACTATGAACTAAAGCGCTGTCCTAAGGGATACTATGACGCTGATCAAGCTCAGGAAGACTGCGAAAAGAAGCTAACTCACCGGGGGCGGAAAACTCTTCTAACAGAGAATTTAAGAGAATTCGTCCGTGGGATCATTCTCGAACAGCGGTGGAGTTTTGAAGTCATCGCGCATATTCTCCAAATGCCATTCAAAACCCTCTATAACTGGCTGGACAAGGGCTGGTTGGACATCAAACGCGAGGTCCTTCCAGACCACGGTGTGCGGTACCGAAAGAGCCACGACGGTCGTGGTCAGTACACACGTGGGGCGAAGTTTATCAACCAACGCCCGGACGAGGCTAACCTGCGTCAAGAGATTGGTCATTTTGAAGTCGATACCATCCTATCAGGAAAAACCAGGGGCGAGGTCCTAGCTACCTTTACTGATCGTAAGTCCCGACTAATGATTATTCGTCGTTTACCGGGACGTGATAGTAAAGCTATGACTAAGGCAATCCTAGAGCTTAACGAGGAGTTGCGCGGCTTGGTCAAGTCAATCACCAGTGATCACGGTAAGGAATTCGCAGGCTTCAAGGAAATTGAAGCCTGCGGAATTGCCCATTATTTTGCCCACCCGTATGCGCCACATGAACGCGGAACCAACGAACGGTTGAACCGCGAGATTCGGCTACACATTCCAAAGAACCAGCCAATTGAGAGCGTTACGGACGAAGAGCTGACTATGATCTCAAAGTACTTAAACTGGCGTCCCCGGAAATGTTTAGGGTGGAAAACGCCACTCCAAGTCTTCTTTGGTGACTTGTCCGAAAAATTCGATTAATTGTTGCAATCTACCATATATAAACTATTATAAAATAATCATGTGCACATTTTCAACATTTTTAAAAAAATGACCGTTATTTGACACAAGATTAGTCCAACTATAGAATGATTTTACTGAAATTTTCCATGCTCTAGATATGAAAATGAGTGATATTTTTAAACTTAGTTTTATTGGTAAAAAAGTGGAAGGTAAATCATCCCTCAATTCTCTCAATGGCTCTGACACATCCCACAAGAATAAAGAAGCCCGCAAAATGAGTAGCTTTTTCTGAGGTACAAGTCTCTATTACGTACGATTTACGGCCCAAGTCGGTAAGTTTCACGTACTTAGACATAATAAATAGGCCCCGATACTCAAAGAACGAGAACATCAGGACCTATTTTTTAAGATATTTTTCAAATCTTAATATTAATTGTTCTATAAACTATCCGTAGCTGTCCAAGTGACTGTACTTGTATATTTTCCAGGATAATCAACACCGTTACTTCTTAATTTTATTTTTTGAGGTCCATTTATCAAATCTAAAATCGTTGATCCTCTATAATCATCTGTAATCTGTTGTTCTCTAATTAGTGAATCAGTATTTGTGATATTGATAATGTTATTATTGCCATTTAATTCTAGGCCAAGGTCATCACTACTTATTTCCCTTTGACCTGATTTAAAGTTAGATGCTCTAGCCATCAATTTCCAACCATTAACATGTGATGGATCTCTATCATCATTAACAGCTACATTAAATTCTTTGGATGCCGGTGATTTTATCACCGGAGTATATGCAGGAATGATTCCAAAGTCGAGATTCTCAGTAACGTCCAAAGACAAAGTGTTCGTTCCACCTACGCTTACGACGGTAGCAGGTAAAAATGTAGCATCATGAAAAATTGTTTCTGAAAACGGAGTAGTATTAGCATCTTTATCAGTCAAGTAAACGATGATTTTATCGTCATTTACTATTCCAGAGATATTATTTATTTTCCAATTTCCATTACTATCAACCGTTGTGGCATTTGGATAAACTGTATCTGCACTACCATTATGATGAACGATTTTCCAACTTAGAGATGTTCCTGGCTCACCCGTACCCTCCAATTTTTTAGACCACTGGGAAATCATTTTTACATTATTTTTTATTACTACTGGATCAGGTGGCGTCTTATCTATGACCGTTTGTTCTTTATATTGATTATATTTCGTATTGCTCATATCAGTCTTTATAGCATTAATGGAATTATAATCTGGATCATTTCTCCATAATTTTAAAATTTTTATTTTAGTTCCAGGTTCCAAATATTTTTTACTTGAACCCAAACTACTAATTGGTATCTTAATAGCACCATCAATCGTTGATGTACTGTATTCATAATATTTTTGGTTCTGAACAGATGTCCCAGTTGCAGTTTTAGTTGTTCCATCTGGATAAGTTAATTGAACCTCAGCATAAACTTCATTGTCATATGAAGGGCGATATGCATTATTCTCAGCGGGCATTAATGTTGGTACCCAAACATATGAATCGGCATTGGTAGGCTGGTCAGGGGCATTTTTTACTTGAGCAGGTGCCGTATTAGCCGTCATCCTTCCCAATTTCGATAAACCTGAATTATTTACTAAGAATTCTTTAAAATCAGCATCAGAAGAAGTAGTAGTAAATTTATTGAAATTAACCCCTGAATAAGTAGCATTAACATATTTCCAGCTCTTAGTAGGAGATTTTTGAACATTTGATGTACTTAACCATACAGATAGTGGAATATTACCATGACTAAATTGGCTAGTATCCGAACAATTGAATAAAGTCCCTCCTGTTCCTGTTCCAATGGAAGCAGTATTCATAAAATCAAAATATCTAGGTACCCCCATATTAAAGTTTAATATATTTGTAGAGTAGAATATTGCGTTACCAGGATAATACCCTCGTGCTACAAAAGAAGTCCCATCACCAGCTGTCATATCGATTCTTGATAATGAAGATATAGCTGGTCCATTGTTCGCACTAATGAGAACCTGAGAGTCTGTACCACTTAATTTGAAAGAGTTCGAACTTCCGCCACCAGCATAATATATTCCTTGTCCATCATTATCTCCAATTCCCGGACCCCAACTAGTTGAATTATTTATACAATCGAATTCAGCACCATTGCTTACCGAAATATTATTACCTCCACCATACATACGGATTCCATATGTATTAACAGTTCCATTTTGATTAATTGAAACTTTAGCATGATTTTTTATATCAAATGTCATTTCTCCCGTCCATGCAAATCTAATAACAGCATTATTATAATCAGCTGTTCCTGAACGAGAAACATTTAATTCAGTACCTTCATCGGAGACATCAAAAATACTTCCCACTCCAGATTCCGTTATGGCAGCTCCATTAGGGTTATTTACAGTAAATTTAGAATTTGTTGATAATATAATCTTGGTATTCGTTCCAAAAAGATAAATGGGAGCATTAAAATCCCCCTGATTTGTTTTATCAACATTTACGTTTGAATTGTTAGTTATTTTAAGTATCATACCTGTTTGAGCATAAGTTCCATACGTACTAATGAAATAATTTGAGGTTCCCGAGGGATAAGTTGATTTAATCGTCGAATTATCTATATTGATATTTTTCGAAATACTATCCGATGTAGAACTATAATAAAAACTCCTAGAACTATCTGTAATTGTGGAATCTTTGATAGAAAGATCTCCACCTGACGATCCTTGGAATCTAATCGTAGGAGTCGAACTTGTATTTTGTGTTACATAATTAGCATTAGTAAAATTTAAATTAGTATAAATATTATTAGTATCCAAAATTGTACCAGTTAAGGAACCGATACCTGAAAATATAATTACCGCATTTGAACTTGATCTTAACATGGCAGATCCAGTTGAATTAATCGACGCGTCGACAAAATTAATTTGGTAATTATTGGTATTCATATACCTACTAGCCATATCTATACTGTGTCCATTAAAAGCAACAACCTTGTCATTTTGAAAACTGACCTTATTATTAGCAGCCTTTAGATCTACGCCAATAACTATTTTTCCCACCGACGTATCACCGGCGGCATCAATAAAATCCTGCCAACTATTGACAGTAACAGAACTCCCCTCAGTATTTAAGACCGGCACACTAGATGTTGATTGTGCTCTAAGGCTTTTCAATGTAGCATTTATTTGCTTATTTTTTAAATCAAATTCTCCTGAACCATTTATTTGATTTAAAAAGTCCGATTTATAAGGCTGAGATACCGCAATGTCATTAGAATTATCGGATAAATTGCTGTTTAAATTTAACGATTGTGGTACTTCGGTATCTGAACTATCCGCTTTTACAATTGTAGTATTCGTAATTAAACCAATTAGGAATATTGATAAATATATCAGAAATAATTTCAATTTATCGTAATGTAGATTTTTTATAAGAAGCATATGATGACCCCCTCATCAGAAATTCCATATGATGTTAATTAATGGATTCCTATTGGCAATCTGAAAAAAGAGATATTAAAAACATAGCGAAAAAATCTAAAAATAGAAAAAACTTGATTTTTTCAAAGAAATATCCCCCTTTTTTCTATATATGAGGTATTATAAAGCAATCATGTGCATATTTTCAACATTTTAATAAAAATGACTGTTATTTGACATTTAATTTAGTCTTATCGTAGGGTAGCTTAAGGCTTGAGGTGTATGACTGCTATGGCTAAAAGTTACAATGATTTTATTAGACAAAAAAGATTAAGCAAGGGTTTAACAATTGAACAGCTTGCCGAAATTTCCCACGTTTCCAGATATACAATTTCAAGGTTGGAATTGGGAGAATCAGGTAGCATATCCTTATCTAAGTTGGAAAAAATTGTCCACGCTCTAGATATGGAGATGGGTGATATTTTTAAACACAGTCTCATTGATGAAAAAACCGATAATTTCTTTAAATTTATGAACACAATGAATTTAAAAGACCGCCAATCATATGTAGATTTATTTATGGAAATAATCGGTTTCGTTGATGATAAATAAAATTGGTTAAAAAAACAGTAGCTAACTGCAATTAGCTACTGTCCCCCTTACTTGGATTTTAATAATAAATATATTTATCCAATATACATGCCTAGTATTAGATAAATTATGAAAAAGAAAAAAGCCAGTTATATCAGGGTATAAATACCCGATATAGCTGACTCTTATTTGCTTTATGGAGGTGAGGGGAATTGAACCCCTGTCCAAGCGTAATGCTATGCAAGCCTCTACACTCATAGTTGTATCATTTAAAGTTTCGCCACTATGAACGCCATACAACTCGGCTAACCACAATGACTATTCCGACAATCTCTTTTTAACTATTCAGAATGCACAGTTAAACGTAGCCCAATAATTTTGAGACCCATTTCCAACCCTTGGGCGAAGTTAGACTGGATCACGCTTAGACTGTTTTTAGGCAGCTAATGCGTAGTTATTATTATTTTTTGCAGTTATAATAAACTGTGCGTTTTAAAGGGACGCAAGGCCCTAAGTGCAACTCACACGCTACTACACATGTCGAATCCAGAACACCCCCATTAGTGTCCACAGTCTATACTATCGAATTTTGTTTTATTTAGCAAATTATAAGTTTATTTGTTATGAAAATATCGATACATCTTGGGTGCTACTTTCAGTAAATGCTAGTAAAATATTGAATATAGACGGAGGTGTAACCATGTTGAATGAAAAGAAACCTTTCTATAAAAGAAACTGGTTCTGGATCATGATTTTTTCGATTATCGTTGTTGTATCAACCACCACGTATATTGCTAATAATTCTTACTACCAAGGTGAAGCCGATCAAGCTAATCTTGAACAACGAAAAGATCAAGCTGAAAGAAAACAGGCCGAAAAAAATCCTTCTCTAGTTGCTAAATATAATTCTATTAAAACTGGTAAAAATGGCTATTCTGAAAAAAATATCACTTCCCTTCTTGGAAATCCTACTGAAACGCAAACGATGGATAAACAAGGAAAAGAAATCATTGCTACATGGAATAAAACCGTTAATAGCAATCAAGTTATGATTCAAATTACATTTTTCAAAAACATTGCCAAATCTAAATCTATTCAAGGACTCGATATTGATCGAGAAAATAGCTTGACCTTAGCTGATTTCAATAAACTTAAAAATGGTGACAGTTATAACCGCGTTATCAATGTACTCGGCGATCCTGACGATTATTCTGACATTAATGGTGTTAGAACCTTAACTTACGTATCAGACTTATCTGAAGCAGATCCTAGCCAAAATGCTTCAATTGATATTAAGCTATCCGATAATAAAATAATTGCTAAATCACAAGTTAACTTAAAATAAACTACCATAAACGTAGAAAGTTCCCTAATTGTTAAACTAATAGTCTTAATAATTAATGTAAAAACATAACTGATTTTCAAGTCTCAAATTGCAAAAGTGGTTATCTAGTTGCTACCTTAGATAAAAAAAGTTTAGGCATTTTTATATCCCATCCTATTTATGGAGTCTACATGCAATTTCCGTTAACCACTTTTAATTTTTAACAAGTAATTTCCGATGACCAAAATGTAAAATCACTAAAGACACTGCTAAAACAGCTATTGCTACTAAATATAATAGATTGTAAGAACTATGTTCCACAATCAAGCCACCCACCAGTGGTCCAATGGCTCTAGCAAATGTTGAAGACATGCTTAATAAACTTTGATAGCGTCCTGCTTCCGACTTTGGTGTTGACTCACTGACCATAGCTGGAATTCCTGGATAAACCAAAGTTTCACCTAAGGTTAAGACAATCATCCCAATGACAAACGCTAAATAAACTTTAGCATTAATAATTGAAGCAAATGCTGCAATAAATAAGACAACGCCAAGTGGTATTTGAATTTGCTTAAACCACGCCTTACTTTCAACTAAACGATTAATCAATGGTAAAACTAAAACAATTACCACCGCATTGATGGTCCATAACAAACTGTACCGACTAACAGGAATCCCCAAATTTGTTAGGTGAGCGGAAATGTTACTGCTCCATTGTGAATATGCTAACCACGAAGCTGCTAAGAAAAGGGCAATCAGACCAACTCCTGGTTGTAATTTAGTTTTTCTTCTCCTCCTAACTTCATTTTCCATACCATTTTTAACTGCTACTTCACGATTATTGTATCCAAATATTACTAATAGGAAGAAAAGTATTAAGAAGAAAAAGTTAGCCACAAAAACTAATGTCATCTGAACTCCAGCAATATAGCCACCTAACGCCGTACCAATGGCATTTCCTAAGTTGGTTCCCATGTAAATACCGTTAAAAAGCTTATATCGATCAACATCATCTATCTGTGCCGCAAATGAATTAATGACCGTAAAAGCACTACCAACGCCAAAGCCTAATATTGGTAACAGAATAGGATATGCTGGCAAACCATGATCAAAAATTAAACCAACCAAAGCTAACAATCCAATTAATGTACTGATAATAATTGTTTTGTGACCACCCCATCGGTCAAATAATTTTCCACCTAAATAATTTCCCAAAAAGGTTAAAATCGAATTAAAAAACAAAACTATTCCGGCAACCGCCAATGATTTGTGCAAATAATTGTGGATAAAAATTGTATTAATGGGCCAAATAAAACTGGCGCCAACCGATTCTAGAAATGCTCCCAAAATCAGTGTTTTAGCCGATACCTTTTTCATAATTTCCCCTTAAACATATTATAAAGTTGTGAAAATCTTATCATCTAATCACCAGTTGTCAACGTATGATATCCTTTAAATAAAGGGAGAGTCGAAATGTCTGATAATAATCCATACTGTCATGAAGGAATGACTTGTTTTTCCAGTTGCCACTGTTCAGGTACAGACGGAATCTGTCATTCTCCTATGAGCGACAACACAAAATGCACTTGTAATAGTTATTGTGGTCCTAAAGTACCAACTACAATCTAAATTCAAAATAAAGCCAGCAACTCAATTTGAGCTACTGGCTATTTGTTAGGAATCATATTTATTTAATTACCGTTAATTCATGTAAAGTCTGGCCCGATGGTGATTTCAATTGAAGCCAACCATTAGTTCCAGCAAAATAAAGAAATGTTCCAACTTCATTAACACTACGCAAAATTATATCTTTTGTTAGAGTATCATCTTGAATTTCCTGCGCATGCTCTTGACGTAAACGTAAACCAAATCTACCAGCAAATCCAACTACACCAGATTTAGTTAATGGTGCCTGTTCGATTAACTTTGCTCCAGATTTAACTAAAAATTGATTGCGTTTTTGCCAATAAACAGTTGCCTTACTACCCTTGTAATCAATTTTAAAAGGGACATCTGCTAAGGAAGACATAAACTTATGACGTGGTTTACCCTTTCTAATTGGAATTGTTCTTAATCCAAAGGCAGATAGAATTGGTAAAATATTCCTCCAATATTCCTCATACAATTGTTGTGAAGCTTGCGAAATTTTCATTTTATATTCAACATTGATTTTATAACCTGATTGCACCATTTGTTTAGTCAAAAAATAGAAGAAGTCCGTAACAATAAAGTTTTCCGGTACCACGATTTCAATATAGCTCGTGGCGGTCTCGGTGTTATCCAAATCTCCAATTCCTAATCCAATAATCTCTCGATTTTGCATTATTAAGAAAATCGATTCTTTACTGTATTCCTCAGGCTTTTTAAAATAATAATTAACGTGTCCTAAATCCTTTAAATCTACAGTTAATTTTTGATCCGAATAATTTCCAGTGAAATTAGTCATTCCTACTCCCTCATCATTTTAATATTTTACTTTGATTGCCAAATTCCATACAAATCACTAATCTGATTTATTATGCCTTCATGATATAATCAATAAATTCAATATACAAATAGTTTACTTATATAAATAGTGTTTTATTGTATTCAGGGCGCTAATTTTTATTTACATATGTTATGATTTACATATGTTAAAAATAACATGTGTAAAGGAAAGAATATGTCACAAATAAAAATCATTGCTCCTGATCTCTTAAATGAGTCACAAAAAATTCTGAAATTACTCAGCAATCCAACTCGAATTCAGATGCTCAACGTTTTAGAGCAAAAAAAAATGAATGTCAGTGAACTTGTCGAACTATTAGGAGTCGAACAGTCAGTCATCTCTCACCAATTGGCACTTCTCAAAAATTATCAACTAGTAAGCTCCCATCGAGTAGGAAAAGCCAACTATTATCAATTAGATGATCCTCATATTTTAGATGTTATCAATGAAACTCTGGAACATGCTGATCACGTTATGCGAGGTAAAAAGCATGGAGAATAAAATAGACTATGTTAAAAAGAGTCTCCAAATAGAATATCTTTCAACAATTTGGATGACCTTTGAATTTATTGTTGGTTTCTATTCAGGAATAAAAGCTAGATCAATTCTGTTAATTGCTTTCGGTTTGGACAGCTTTTTAGAAATTATTTCTGGAAGTACTCTAATTTGGCGTTTAAAAAAAGAATTCAATAAGGCTCCTGTCAAACAAATTGAAAATGCTGAAAAAAAATCTTCTTTGATCGTCGGTAGTGTATTACTACTGCTATCAATTTACGTCATCACCGTATCAATTTTCAATTTGGTCACCCATCAAGCGGCTGATACCAGTATTTCAGGTATCTCAATCGCAATTGCTTCGGTTCTACTGATGCCTTTCTTCACTTTTAAGAAACGTTCTTTAGGTAAAAATATTAATTCCGATGCTCTAGTTGAGGATGGTATGTGCAATATTACTTGCGCCTATATGGCAGGAACCGTTCTTTTGGGCGCCATTCTAACTGCTCTCTTTGGTTTATGGTGGGTCGATTCAATTGCTGCTTTAGTGCTAGTTTATTTTATTGCAAGTGAGGGTCTGGAATCATTAAAAAATGGTTTAAATAAATATTAAATTCAAATTATTTTTTAAACAAGGTCAAAAAATGTGATTTTAGTTTTCATTTTCTGAGATCTCTCAAAATTTTATACAAATAATCCATATAATTTAAAAGCTGGAATAATTAATTGGAATATTAACGAAAATTTCAATAACAAGTTAGCCACTTGGACAAAATAAATTGAATCCAAGTGATATCAGTATTTGAAGTTTATAAATATGTCTTTAAGCGCCACAGGAACTAGCAAAGAGTTCTTGTGGCGTTTTATAGTTCAATAACTTTCTAGGCATATTGTTGAGCTTAAATTCTATGTCTCTTATTACTTTTGGGCTGACTGTATCCAGTGACAGCCCTTTGGGCAAGTCACGACGTATCATTCGATTATGTACTTCATTTGTTCCACGTTCACAAGATGTATATGGGTGTGTGAAGTAAACATCCGCAACGCCAGCCATATCAGATGATAGATTAGAGAACTCAGGGCCATTGTCTGCAGTGATTGAATTGATAAGATCACCATAGTTCTTTATGATCTCTTTCATAGCATAATCTACAGAGTCGGCATCTCTACCGTCAATAAGTCTCATTATTTCAAAGCGTGTCTTACGCTCTATGAGCGTTAAGACGACACTCTCATGGCCATTTCTTTTGCCCACAATCGTGTCTATCTCAAAGTCCCCAAAGGATTCTCTGCTATCAACACTTTTAGGGCGTTTCTCAATACTACGACCAAGTAGACGCTTATGCTTTTTTGAAGTATGTTGCTTAGTCGGTCTAGTTGACTTTTCTACCAGATCAATATTCCGGATTTCAAGTCGTTGTTCATCAATATATTTGTAAAGTGTAGTAGTACAAACCATTTCATCTACTAAGAATAATTCTTCGTTCTTAGCTCGTCCAACGGCCGTATCAGGTGACCATCCATTATCTATGAACTGGCTTACAAAGAAGCCTAAAAAGGCTGTGACTTGGTCGAATTTAGAAGGACGATGGCAAAGCTTACGGTTCTTTACATACTTTTGATGTGCAGTGTCAGGAAAGTAGCAATTCAAGTGTTGAACTTTACCATTAACTTTCTTGATCTGCTCAACAGTACCTCTGTTAATTTCATTGTTAATAGTCTGAGGTGAAACGCCGATAGCTTTAGCTATCTGGCGATTCGAGTAGCCAATTGAATGAAAGGAAGCAATCTTTCCACGTTCAATTTCAGTTAAATGATGTCCTTTAGGACGATTTATGATATTCTGTTCTAGCACCAAGACGAAAAACCTCTTTCATTGTTTGTGTGAGAACTCCAATGATACCTGATTTTTACGTCTTGGTGTTTTTATTTTGTCATTTTTCTAAAGTGGCTAACTTGATTATAAAATTCGCCATTGGAATATTAATTAATTATTTTTAATATAGTATTATAATAGTTGTGAATAATAATATTTGTGGGAGGGAATTATTTATGAGGAAATTCAAATCTATCAGATCTTATCTAATATTTTTTCTTATGGCCATTATTTTTGTTCTATTGATTCCCGTCACAAATGTACATGCAGCTGATCCTGATACTCAAACAAGTTATGATAAAGATATTACCTGGAATTCAAGCACATCTTCTGTAAATTCGTATCAACAATTGGAAATTGCTCCTGGGGTTAGTCTTGGATACGCTTTTGGTTTGACTCAAGATACAAATGGTAAAGTAAAATCTATGTCTGATACTACACTTACCCAACCATCAGAATCTCAATCAACAAATAACATTTACAGATCAAAAATCAATGTCTTTCTTAATGATAATGGAAACTATATTGGTTCAGTTTTCCAAGGTTCTCATACCTCTTCGATATCATCAACTAATACAGATCAAGTCTCATCGACTTCACCGGATTTTTTAATCATACCTCTTAACACTAGTTTTGGACTCAGTGGTGTAACTGCTAATAAGTATGCTCTTCTAGGTAGTAGTTCTATTGGTGTGCCTTCAACTGCATATATGCAGAATAAGAAATTTTACATTGGAAAAGACTCCAATGGGAATACCGCTTACAAAATTGTTGGTGATTTTGTAAGGGGAACCGGAACTGGTAGCAATGCCTTTGACTTAAAAGCAGAAATTGTTCTACGTGCCTCACCAACTAATTCAGCCATCGTTCAAAGAGAATTATTTTTAACTAATAATTCCAGCCGAACACAATCATTTCAAGTTCTATATGGTGAAGATACTAAATTAAGTGATAATGATCGTGTTTTGATAAAGGATTTAGGAGATTCTAATGGTTTATTCATTGAAGATGGTTCCTACAAATTAATGATTACTAATGAAACTCCAGATGGATTCAAATATTATGCTGGACAAGCTTATACTAGTAGCAATATGGATTGGATCAAAGGATTGGATCAAAGGATTCGATTCTAAAACCGGAGCTGGTGCCGAAGCAAAGGGATATAGTTATGGAAATTCAATTACTGGTTCTACAGCGGTTAGTGACTCCAGCTACACTTTAAAATGGGATCCAACAACCCTAGAATCTGGTAAAACAGCACACTTTGGTTCTACAATGGGTGTCACTGCCAGTCCCTATGCTTTGCCGGTTGTAAGTAAAACCTATACGAATGAAACTGACAGCAGTGGTACTAACAATATTGGTGATAAATTAAAATTCTCTTTGAAAGTTCGTAATAATGGATACGGAAGTTCATGGACCTACGAAAAACTAAAGGATACTATACCTGATGGTTTACAAATTGATCCTAACAGTATTGTTCTAACCTATAATAATGGTACTTATACGTCTATTAATGCTAGTGATTACGATGCTTCAACTAAAACGTTAACCATCCCGCCAACATTATCTTTAACTGATGGTCAAGAAGCAACTATTTAATATAATGCTAGTATCACTCGAGATGCTAGCGGTAAAACTCTTACGAATACTGCTTACTTTACTGGACATGATACCAAAACAACAAGTAAAACGTATGATGCTTCAGTAGATATTCCCGTTAAAAAATCTAAATTTGATTTTACATTTAACAAATACGTCAAGAATGTTACTAAAGGTGAAACTAATTTTGCAACAAGCACAAATGCAAACATTGGTGATATTGTCAACTTTTACATGGTTTATAAAGTCTCTGCTGGTAGTGATAATCTATTAGCTGGCACCAAGTTAACTGATGATCTTCCTACCGGACTAGTCTTGGATGGAAAAGTTCATATTAAAGGTCCTAAAGACACTTCACCCTATGAATCTTCTCAAATAAACACTGGTATCAACCAAGTTGAAGCCGGAGAAACTGTTACCCTAGAATTCAATGCGAAAGTAACCTCTGCGGCAGTCGGTCAAGTAACCAACGTTGCTACTGTTTCTGGCGGAGTGAGTTCTTCAAATGAAACGCTTGGTGACATGATTTCAAACGGTGCCTCGGTTAACGTTCAAAAGAGTGATGCTTTTACTGAAGTTCCTAGTTTAATAGATTTTGGAGCTGTAAATGCCTATGGTAAAGAAATGATTATTGACAATGTAGCCACTAAGGGAGGATTAATTGTCACCCATCCTGATAATAATAGTTTCAATGTTTCAGTCTCCTATGATAACGATGACCCTGATACTCAAATGAAAGATTCTAATAACGATACATTACAAGCTGATGATTCAGGTCTACTGTTCATCAGACAAAGAACAAGCAAAGATACCGACTACGGAACTTGGCAACCTATTACTACTAGTGGTGTACCAATCCAGACAAATAACTTTTCAGGAAGCCAAGATTCTTTGAACTTATCTAACTACGTTGGTGTAAATGATTGGCAAATTCACTTGGTACCAGGTACCACAGCTGGCAATTACAAGGGAATATTATCATGGAACTTAATTGAATCGGTTTAAGAAAATCTCAAGATAATTTAAATTTCCTTAAGAAAAACACTACTTATGAAAAAATTTGTTATTCTTATGAAGTAGGAATTAGTTGTTTTTAGTAAAAAAAGGACATTCACAATTGTGAATGTCCTTTTTGCTTTAGATAGCCTTTGATAAGACCCAATCCTTAACATCACCATGACTCAAATTAACTTTCTTAACTGAGCGTACGGCAAAATTATTCTTTTTATAAAATTTAACGTTCTTTTGTGTATTAGTTTCCAAAATAATATTACGGTAACCAATCTTCTTAACATAAGGGCTAATGTGATTATTTAGCATCTTGCTACCAATTCCTTGGCCACGTAAACTTTTATCTACCGCTAAATATTCAACAGCACATTTCTTTTTACCCTTTACTAAATCGAAAAGATCTTCGAATTTAAAGATATCGAATGCATTGAAACCATTGAATCCACTCATAAGAATCTGCGGTATCAACTTCAGACCATCCATTGAGAGATAATCCCAATTGCTTATCTGACGACCCTGATTGAATTCAATTAGAGCAACTGCTCTAGGCTTTCCCTTTCCGTCAGCTCCAACATAAACCAAACCTTTTTTCATGAATACATTAACCTCTAGTGCAAAATATTTACGTAACAGTTTATCAAATTTAGCACTAGATCTGAACTCTTGTTGGAACATGTTCTTAGTTGTGATGTATTCCTTAAATGAATCTACTAGTAAATTTATTATCTGAGGCTTATCACTGTTCAAGCCACTTCGAAAATCCAAAATATGACCTCCTTATTAGTCATACCTAACATATTAATACCATCCATACAAAATGTCCATTTTTTAAACCGTTTTAAATAAATTTATATGCCAAACGTTATTTCTGTTATATAAATTTGGATGTAAGCTGATTCCTGAGACAACTTTTAAGAGAGGGTATAATGAATAAATCGTCTCTCAAAAGGAAGGAATTTTTACATGCCAACTCGTTACGACAAAGAATTCAAACAAAACATCATCAACCTATATAAGCAAGGCGAATCAGCTGCCCAACTGGCCAGAGAATATGGCATTGGCTATTCAACCGTTCATAAGTGGATCCAGGGCCAAGCCAAAACTCAATCCGGTAAATCGCCAGACGAAATTAAAGCGATGGAAAAGCGGCTGGCTTCCCTGTCTGAGGAGAACGAAATCCTAAAAAAAGCCCTGGGCTTCCTTGCGCAGAAGTAACCAATATTTTTGATTACATTCACCAAGAAAGCCATCACCACCAGGTAACTAAGATGTGCCGAATCCTCGGTGTTTCCAGAGCTCAGTATTATCGTTATCGATCCCCAAAGCCTTCAAAACGCCGGGCCGAAGATGCGGACTTAAAACAACGGATTCTGCGGATCTTTGCGGAATTTAAGCAGCGATACGGTGTTATGAAGATCCACCATGAATTGAATCTGGAACTTCAACCACTGCAGCGTCGGTGCAGCCCAAGACGGATTTCCCGGCTCATGAAGGAACTGGATATCCACTCCGTTACCGTCAATAAATGGAAAGCGGCTTCGGCTTCCAAAACCAAGGTTGAACAGCGTCCCAACTTGCTTAAGCAGGATTTCTCGACCACTGGTTTAAATCAAAAATGGACCGCTGATATGACCTATATTCAAACGAAGCGTAATGGCTGGTGTTACTTATCAACCATCATGGATCTGCACTCAAGACGAATTATCGGCTATTCATTCTCAAAAAAGATGGATACTGATTTAGTCTTAAAGACCCTGGAAAGCGCGGTTAAAAATCGAACCATTACTGGGGACCTGATTATCCACACAGACTTAGGATCACAGTACACCAGCGATGATTACAACCAACGGTTAACAGAACTACATATCCGCCACTCTTACAGCCGTAAGGGGTGTCCATACGATAATGCACCAATGGAATCTTTTCATGCTTCCCTCAAAAAGGAATGTGTTTATCCAGTGCCGGTCTTTGAGAATTATGAAACTGCCGCTGCTGTCCTTTTTGAATATGTGCATGCTTTCTACAGTAGGAAGAGAATTCATAGTTCACTGGGCTACCAGACCCCCTTACAAGTTGAAATCGCAACACTTGCGAGCCAAATGGCCGCCTGATTTAATGCTTTCCAGGGTTCAAATAAGTTATTAATCACGATTAATGATTTATTTGAGCTGTGGAAGGTAAACGCGGTTCTGAATGTCTCTTAAAACCTGTCTCAAATATTGACTTCAATCCAATTTAATATAATAGTTAGTTTATAGTATTAGACATTAATATAGAATCATAGTAAGCTATGAAGTAATGTGAGATTTCAAGTTCATATCTAGCCGATATCTAAGTCCTGCTTAGAATATCGGCTTTCTTATCGTCAACTACTGTCAGCAGATGGTAGTTTTTTTGAACTTAAAAATATTTATCATTAGGGGGGAAATATGGGAAAGAACAAAAAATCAATCTATATCCTTGTAGTTAGTAACTTTCTAATCTGTCTAGGAATCGGATTAGTTATTCCAGTTACACCATTTATCAAAAACGAATTCCACTATACAACATCTCAAATGGGGGTTATGACGTCACTTTTTGCTTTTGCTCAATTTGTCGCCTCACCCATTGTCGGTAAGATGTCTGATAAGGTTGGACGTAAACCAGTAATTGTCATTGGTTTGTTCACTTATGCTATTTCAGAATTTATCTTTGCTGTCGCTACTAGCTTGCCTATCTTTAACATTTCTCGTGTTATCGGTGGTTTATCAGCCGCAATGGTTGTACCAACTTCAATGGCCTTAGGCTCCGATTTAACGACATTGAAAGAACGGGCCAAAGTTATTGGATGGCTCTCTGCCGCCTTTAGTGGTGGTTTAATCTTAGGCCCAGGACTTGGTGGTATTTTAGCTGGTATCACTTATAAGACACCATTTTACTTTGCTGGTGCCCTTGGTATCATCAGTGCTATCTTCACTTTATTCCTATTAAAGGAGAACAAAGAGGTCCTCGAAGAAGAAGCCCTGGAAGCCGAGAAAAAAGCTCAAGAACAAGGTTCTATCAAATCAATTCTGACTTTGCCAATGGTAATGCTCTTCGGAATGATCTTAGTTTCATCCTTTGGTTTACAAGGATTCGAAAGTATCTACAGCATCTATGTTAACCAAGTTTTCAATTTCGGCTTGAGTACAATTGCTTTAGTTCTAACTCTAAACGGAATTATTTCTTTAATTTTACAAGTTGCGGCTTTCAACTGGATCATTAACAAAATTGGAGAAATGCGTTTGATCAGTATCGCCTTTTTACTAAGTGCTGTCTGTGTTTTTTGGATTACCCAGGCACATTCACATGTTGAAGTTATTGTAGCGACTCTGATTATCTTTTCATCATTTGATTTACTAAGACCTGCTATTACAACCTTATTGACTAAATCTAGTCGTTCCAATCAAGGACTTATCAATGGTATGAATATGTCACTGACAAGTATCGGAAACGTTATTGGACCTCTGATGTCTGGAGCATTGATGGATTGGAATACTCATTATCCATACTTAGTAGTTACAGTTATTTTGGCCGCATCTTATCTGCTAACCTTTATTGTTAGAAAGCATCCTATCGTACCTGCTGAATAAACAAAATCGGCTCTTTGTCAAATCGTATTGATGAATAGTTTTTGTATAGAAGGCAACCTCATGTAGGTTGTCTTTTTTTATGCGCAAATGAGTCTTATTCTCTTAAGAAAATGGTCAAGATTTCTGAAGCCATAACTGATATGTTTGAGTTTTTTTATCTTTCCAATGGTCCCTTCAAGAGGACCATTGGAGTACGGCATTGTGCAACTATTCTTTACATAATTTAAATTCTTACGTAACGTTGAAATAGATGTATCCATAGCGGTATTATTCTTTTTATATCCATAGATGGTTTCTTTGAGTAATGATATATCGTGTTCATGTATCGCTTTCTGAATACCTTGATAAATATCATAAGTATTTTTAAAAACTGGTAGATTGTCAGTGGCTATATCAATAACGTTTCGCGTTGTAGTATATTCGTTGATTCCAAAAATATATTTTACTTTCTTGTCGTCTACATCTGCCTCAGGCAGATGATAGAGACGCCAATTAGACTTAAGTGCTTTATACAAACGGGAATGTTTATCATTTATTTTTTTAAGACAACTGATTCTAACTTGATCCAATGCCCGGCTACATAGCTGAACTATATGAAATCTATCAACTATTATTTGAGCATTGGGAAAAATTCTATGAATGACCGACTGATAATTAGCATTCAAATCAATAGAGACAGTCTTAACGGCTTGCCGTTCTGACAAGCTATAGTTATTTATAAAGTGTTCAATAACTGTTTTAGAGAGTCGATCATGAATCAGCTCAATTAGATGATGTGTTTGTGCATCAATAGCTATAAAAGTAAATATACCGTTAACTGAACGAAATTCATCAAAACACAGGTTTTTTGGAAGACAATCACATCTATTTGGTAATTTGGTATTGTCATATAAGACTCTGCTTACTGTATTTACTGATACTCCGATGATCTTAGCTATTGATGTTAAAGTAAAGGATTCCTTTGCCATAACGAATATTCTGTTTTGAACTTGTTTAGTCATAGTATGATTTTTGATTAATAAATCACTGTGGGCACCGCAGGTGCCACCACAGTTCTTACAAATATAACGTTGTTTATTGAGCATCAAATGATACTCAATACCGTTAAAACTGGCTAATCTAGCATTAGTTTTTCTTTTTCCATTTTTGACTAATGAATTTAAACCACATTGTGGACATCGATACAGTTTATAAGTTAAATCAGCGTTTACGATCTTTATATGCTTTATAACGCCACGATTTTTAATCGTAGCGTCCTTGACTGAAACATTACTTATATTATTGTCTTTTATATCGAGTGCACATAGTATAGAATTGTCTTGGGACATTATTGTTTTCTCCATGTTTGATTGGGTTTGGTCGCTTAAATCTTAACATGAGAACAGTGATGTTCTTTTTTTATTTTCTAGAGATTAAAAAACTGGTATTGATTATTCATCAATACCAGAAAGTATAGAACCACAAAATCCTGATCAAATTTATTGGTCAGGATTTTTTATTATTTAGATTTTCTTTTAATGAAAAGTAACACTATTAATTGGCATAAACAAATAAAAATAAAGAACCCACCTAAAACAGCTAATGAAACCATTCTAACTGTTGGAGTCTGAATAGTACCAGCTCCGTCAATTCTTCTATTTAAAAGAAAAATTGCACCGACAATAAATAATACTAACCAAGCAATATTGATTCCCCACCAAACTTTCATTTTTATTCCCCTTTCCACGACATCTGATATTCAACCTCATTAGTTGATTTATCAATGTTTTCGTGAATCACTTTAAAATTATTTTGTAGATAAAAATTTTTAGCCTGTATATTTTTATCATAGACATCCAATGACAATTCTGAATATTCCCGCTTTAAATAATCTAATAACTTTCTGCCAACACCGTGATTTTGATATTCTTTTTTCACAAAGATTCCAGCTAAATAGTTCTTCTGTAAACCGGCAAAGCCCATAATTTGTTCATTATCAACAAACACATATATATCTGCTTCTTTAAACTGTTCCTTAACCGAATTCAAATTATTGATCCAATAATTCTTTTTTACAAAAGAATGAGCTTCTAAATTTCCCTGTAACCAAATATCACTAACAACTTCAATTTCTTTCGGTTGCATTCTTCGAATCATGTTTGCCATTTCTCCCCAAATTTGCTATCATTTATAGAAATAATTATACACCGCCGGGTGTCAACTAAAAAAGTACTCTTATAAATTCCATTAGGCCACAGAAGGAATTTGTAGGGGTACTTTATTTTTTTGGAGGAAAATATTATGAATTGGATTTACTTAATTATCGCTGGAATATTTGAAGTTGTTTGGTCAACTACTATGAAATTGAGCCATGGCTTTACAAAAATCAGTTTTACTATTTACACTATTATTGGTTTATTTCTTAGTATGTTCTTTCTCGCTATTGCGGTTAAAAGAATGCCAATGAGCTTAGCTTATCCTATCTGGACTGGGATTGGAGCCGTCGGTTCCGTTATCATTGGTGTTATTCTCTTTGGTGACAAGTTGTCACCATTAACTTGGATCTTTGTAATTCTTCTATTAGTAAGTATCATCGGTATTAAGATTTCTTCTGGTAATTAATCTTTGCCTCTTAAGTAAAGCAGATAAGTATAATAACCACCAACAATCAGTAACAAAATGGGAACCACCCATATTGTTCTTACAAATAACCACTTCTGAAGAAGTGCCGATGTTACAGCTCCAAAAGCAAAACCAAAAACTAATTCGAAATAGATCAATGCCGTAGTTACATCACTTCTATGACCATGATAAAAATATTCAACAAAAGAAATAACAGCTTTCTTTAAATTACCTGTTGAAAAGACATTGTTATAACCCATACCCTCAATCTGACTAAAAGCTACATTTTGCATAGCCATAACAAGAGCCAAAGGTGGGGCAATATAAATATTAGAAACCGTTTTTGGTATGAATCCTACAATTACACAAACTATAAATTCTGCAATAAGACTCGTTAAACGCCAGTAATGACTACGGTTATTTTTATGCTTCATTATCTCAACAACTATAATTCCTAAAACAAAGAACAGCATTGTAAATATCTTGGTCATAATCCCTGGTAAATTTTGACGTGCAATATCTACACTGAGAAAAATGATATTTCCTGTTTGACCTGCGGCTAAAACTCTCCCACGTTGAACATAGGTGTAAGCATCAATAAAACCACCAATGAACGTTAAACCAATAGCTATCTCTCTTAACTGAAATAATTTAAAACTTTGAAATCTTTTCATTTATACCCTTCTTTTTATAACAATCATAATTTTATCAAAAAAACAGATAATTTACTTATTCCCTTTGTCTTAATTTAATGACAGCGCCATCATTATGGTATATGCTTTAATTAATCAAGAGAGGATGCGATATTATGTTGTTACCAAAAGACGTTCAAGAAGAAATCAATCATTATAATGAAGAAAGTTTTCAATTACTTCACGATAATCCTTGGCTGATTCCCGCAATCTTAGGTTGCATGACATTACCCGCAGCTGTATGTATTCATGGATTCTGGAAGAATCAACAATTAAAAAAGCAATTAAAAATCGAACGTGAAAAAACAAGGCAATTGAATCTTCAAAATAAACATAGTCATTTACTTTTACGCCATCTATAGAAGCGTCACCGTTATTTACGGTGGCACTTTTTTGTGTTTCAACTATGATGGAATATATCACCAATAAGGGGAAAATTATGTTAAAAAAGAAATTTATTGCACTATTACTTTTTTTCACAGTCCTATTAGGATTGCCCATTTCATTAACTAATGTGGCTGCAGCAGCCGCGCCAAAAGCTAAAAATCTTACTTCTGTAACTCAAAGTGTTAATCACGCTTCGCCAGAAACACCGATTATTTTTTCACATCGTGGTAGTCCTTATAATAATCCTGATCACTCTTTCAGTGGTTACAATCGTGCTATCAAAGACGGTACTCAGTATATTGAGCAAGACGTTTGGCTCAGTATGGATAATAAATTATACGTCTCTCATGACGATAATTTAAAGAAATCGACTGGTTCAAATGTAACTATTTCTAAGTCAACATCCGCAGAATTAGATAAAGTTAAACTGCGTAATGGTGAAAAACTACATCAATTAAAAGATGTCTTCAACCGCTATGGCAAAAAAGTTCATTATATAATTGAAACTAAAAAGAATGCCGGCGACAATACTGATACTGAGAAGGCTCTTGCCAAAGAAATAAAAAAATACAACATGAAAAATAATTTAATCATGCAAGATGAAAGTATCCCTGGTATTAAGATTTTTCACAAATCTTTGAAAAATGTGCCTATCCTATGGCTACTAGATTCAGTTACCGAACGTCAATACAGCGAGGAAATTGAAAATGCTCCTCGCTATATCAAATTTGTTTCTATTCGTTTGGAACAATGGACACCTAAATTAATCAAATTGGCTCACAAGAATGGTTTTAAAACTAATGGTTGGATCATCAATACCTATAACGATAATTACAATGCTCTCAATACACTTAAATTAGATAGTGTCTTTACCAACAATACTAAAGAGACTGCTCACTTAATAGATAAATGGAAGTAATAATATGCCTAATAAACAAATTTTTTTAGAAAACATTTGTTATACACCTTTAGTTTTTGGACGGTTCAACAAGAAGTTAGGACTGAATTTATCAGAATTAGAAATTAAACAATTGGTTAATCAAATTATTAGCGCTGACAATACCATTTTTCAAAAAGAAGGTAAAAATTATTATCTTCAATATGAGAAGATTGAATTGGTAATTAATTCCTTCAATTACCGATTAATCACCGCTAATAGAATATGACAAAAAAGGTTGAAATCGTTTGATTTCAACCTTTTTTATTTAGCATTTCTAACCATTCTAGGTAAAATAGCAAAAATCACTAATCCAACTAAAAATAACGCACTTAATGAAGCAGCTCCAATAGTTGATTTACCCGTTAATTGCGTGACAATGGCTACGATAAATGGTCCCATAACCGCTGAAAATTTTCCTAAAATATTATAAAAGCCATAGAATTCACTGCCTGATTCTTTGGGAATAATTTTTCCAAAATAAGATCTGCTCAAGGCTTGTAAACCGCCCTGACTAGTACCCACTAAAATAGCCAAAATCCAAAAATCAAAACTGGATTTCAGATTCAAGGCATACAAACAGATTAGAAGATAAACTACGATTCCCAATAAAATGCCTTTTCTAGTTGAAGTTTTATCGGCAAACCAACCAAATAAAATTGAAAATGGTACTGCAATTAATTGAACGACCAACATAACAATCATTAGTTCTGACGTCTTTATACCGATATCCATTCCAATAGCAGTTGCCATCGTAAAAATAGTGTCAACTCCATCTATATAGATGAAGTAAGCTACTAAGAACCACGCTACCTGCTTATATTGTTTAATATGTTTAATTGTTTGAAATACCCTGTTGAAACTTCCTTTTAAGGGTGAAGTCGTTGATTTAACGGAATATTTTTGAGTAACATTTCTTTGCAGTGGTAAATAAAATATCAACCACCAGAGTGCAGCAATTACAAAACTCCAATGAGCAATTCCTGTTCCATCTAATTTTCCAAAACCACTAGTTAATTCCAAAATAAGAAACAAAATAAAGGCAATTACTCCGCCCAAGTAACCATAAGCATAACCATACGTCGATATTTTATTCATTTGCATATCATTTGCCACGTCAGTTAAAAAGCTATCGTAGAAAAGATTACTTACTGAGTAGCCAATCGCTGACAGAACATAAACTAATAGCAATAAACGCCACTGTGAGACAGGAATAAAAACCAATCCTATTGTCATCACTATTCCTAACCAACAAAACATGCTTAACAAGCGTTTTTTAAAGTGAGGATAATCAGCTAATGCACCTAGAAACGGAGCTAATAACGATACTAACAGTGTACTGAAACTATTAGCATATCCCCAGTAAGCTGTAGAACTAGCCGCTGAAACATGATTAGCTGCGGCTATTGACTTAAAATAGACCGGTAAAACGGCCGTTGTAACAATTATTCCATAAGCGGAATTGGCCCAATCATATATGATCCAACTCCATTGTTCCTTATTGATTTTTAAATTGACACTTCTTTTATTTTTTAAAGAAATCATCAATTAACTACCCCCATCCATTGCGTAAGGAAAATAAATTTATTTAACGCGAAGGAATTATAGCATGGAAAATGTTTTTTTCGATACAAGAAAAAACAATCAATCCTAATAACAATTATCTTTCTCAAGGGCTATAATACAGACTTTTGAAATATTTCATTGTAAAAATAATATCGGTTAAAATAAATAAAACCCCATCTTGGGAAAGAAACTAAAAATAATAGCCACAATAACTCGATTTGAGTTATTGTGGCTATTATTTTAATGCTTGAGAGCTAATCGTACTTTACCTTGCTCTCATCTTCTTATTTTTCAATTCCCTTACCGACGTACATGTCTTCAAGGATTTGTTTCAATTCTGAAATTAATGGTTCTTTAGGATTTGTAAATGAGAATTGATCTCCAAATGCTGCTTCTGATAGTGCATCAACATTTTCGTCAAATTCTTTCTTATTAATATAGTTGTCTTTAAGGCTCAGCTTAATACCGAGTCCGTGTGCAAGATCAACAACTTTCTTAACTAAAGCATCTTTCAAAGCTCTGTCATCTTTACCTGTCAAACCAATATATCTAGCAATAGCAGCATAATCTGAATCTGCTCTAAAGCTTTCATATTTAGGCCACATAGTGATCTTTGTAGGTTGTTCGAAATTGTAGTTGATTACTTGTGGCAAGGCAATGATTGAAGCTAAACCATGTCTGATACCATAGGCATTTGTTAGGGCATCTGTGATTGAGTGACCGACACCAGCAAAAGCATTACCAAATGACATACCCGCAAGTGTCGAAGCATTATGCATTTCTTCTTGTGCATCTTTATCACCAGCAGCTGCTTTTTCTAAGTTATCGAAGACTAATTTAATAGCTTGTAATGCATATGGTCTTGTATAATCTGAAGCCATGTTGGCAACATAAGATTCAATAGCATTGTTCAAAACATCCATACCTGATTCAGCGATAATGTCTTTTGGCATTGTTTCAACAAATTGTGAATCAATGATAGCGACATCAGGTGTTAATGCATAATCAGCGATTGGGTACTTTGTTCCGGTTTGTGTGTCAATAATAGAACTAAATGGTGTAACTTCGGCTCCAGTTCCGTATGTTGTTGGAATAGCAACAAATTGTGCTTTTTCAGGCTTAGGGAACTTATAAGCACGCTTTCTAATATCAATAAATCCTTGTTTTGCACCAAAGAGATCAACATCAGGATGTTCGTAGAACAACCACATATCCTTGGCTGTATCCATTGTTGTACCACCACCTAATGCAATAATTGTATCAGGCTTGAATAGATTCATTTGTGTTACACCACGCTTTACAACATCAGTTGTTACAATGTTATCAACGTCGGAGAACATTGAATATTCAACGTGGAATTTACTACGTTTTAATTCATCAGTAATCGTATCAACAAAACCAAGTTGTACCATGACAGGATCACAAACAATAAAGGCTCTCTTCATACCTTCAAGATCTTCCAAGTAACGAACTGAAGTCTTTTCAAAGTAAACTCTTGGTTGTTTAATCCATTGCATATTATTTCTCCGTTTTGCGATTGTCTTAATATTAAGCAAATCAAATGAAGATACATTATGAGAAATAGAATTCTTCCCCCATGAACCAGTACCAAGAGTAAGTGATGGGATCATTTCATTGTAGAGATTACCAATACCACCAATAGCAGCAGGTGTATTTACCAAGACACGACTAGCTTTCATCTTAATACCAAATTCCCTAGCCAAATCTTCATCCATTGTGTGAATACCAACGGTGTGACCTAAACCACCAAAGTGTAGTAACTCATCGGCTTTTTCGAAACCTTCCTTATGTCCCGCAACTTTATAAACTGATAGAACAGGTGAAAGTTTTTCAGCTGAAAGTGGTTCATCTGGACCAACCTTTGAAAGTTCGACACCAAGTACTTTAGTATCAGCAGGAACCTTAATGCCAGCCAATTTAGCAATTTCAATAGCTGATTTACCAGCAATAGGACCTTTAACTCCACCTTCTGGTCTAAACATTGTTTCTGCTAATTTCTTATAATCTGATTTCTTAATGAAATAAATTTTATTCTTTTCGAATAGAGATTTAACTTCGTCATAAATGTCAGCATCAACAATGGCACTATTTTCAGAAGCACAAACCATACCATTATCAAATGTCTTTGATAGAACAATATCATTAACAGCACGTTTGATATTAGCAGTCTTTTCGATGTATGCAGGACCATTACCAGGACCAACACCCAAAGCAGGTTTACCAGTTGAATAAGCAGCCTTAACCATTCCAGGACCACCAGTAGCAAGAACACTGGCAACTCCTTCGTTATTCATTAAATATGATGTTGCCTCAATACTTGGTTTTTCAATCCATTGAATAACACCTTCTGGGGCACCAGCATCGATGGCAGCTTTTAACATAACTTTAGCGGCGGCAACAGAACAATTTTGAGCTTGGGGATGGAAACCAAAGATAATTGGATTACGTGTTTTCATAGCAATCAATGACTTGAACATTGCAGTTGATGTTGGGTTAGTAACAGGTGTAACACCTGCTAAAACACCAAGTGGTTCAGCAACTTTGATCAAACGATGTTCCTTATCATCTTCGATAATGCCAACAGTTTTATCGCGTTTGATTGAGTGCCAAATTTCTTCTGTAGCGTACATATTTTTAATGACTTTATCTTCAACCATTCCACGGCCAGTTTCTTTGTAAGCTAACTTAGCTAATTCAAAACTAGCGTTTAATCCGGCAATAGCCATTTGGTGAACAATGTGGTCAACTTGTTTTTGAGTAAAACCGTCCATAATGTCCAAAGCCTTGTGAGCCTTAGCAACCATAGCATCAATGACGGGTTTTACATCTTCTTTTTCATCTGATTTTGTAGAAACCTTTGTATCTTTGGAACCTTTCAACATCTGATTACCTCCAAGATTTAAAAATCAATATATTTGTTAACTAATTCACGTTTTATCTTATCACTGTACAATCAATGTTCAAGTTATTTCATTTAAAAAGTCCAAGTAAACGTTTTCACATTGATATATCAACACCTAGTGTTCAAATTGCTTACAAAAATTTATTTCACATCTTATTTCAATTGTGAATATTTCTTCACAATCTAATCAAAATGCCTGTTCTAGGTCGCTTTTCAATTCACAAAAAAAGAGCCAAATCAAAATTCAGCTCTTACTTGTGAAATTTTTTTCTTTTTCAATGAGATGTTTTGTCGTTTGATGTTAAATTCTATTTGTTGCGAATATAGATTGATTATAGGCATCAACCTCCCTTTAGATAAGGTTTTCGTTTAGACCGTTCAACTTTTGAATACATTTCGTATTGTAGAGATCTGACCTTTTATATTCCCAATAGTTTTCCTTCTAGTTTTTAAATAACTGTACTTCAAACTTCTAAGGTCAATTTTCTATATCTTTTCTTCTCAAGTATGCTGTACCTTGGTCCTCTCGAAAATAAGCATTCTTGCTCCACTTTTTATCTAAACATGGTCTTAGTTGCACGTGCCATTACTTTTGGATCTTTTTCGTAATGGTGCATTGGTGTCATTTCTGATAATGGAATATTCAATAATGTGTATACTGCACGTTGTGCTGCACGGAATGAATATTGCTCTGTAAAGACCATATCGAATGGTTGTTCACAGAATTGACTGATGAAGGCCAAATTCTTACTGTTCTTTGGAACTACATCTGGACGATCTCCGACGGCTCTTTGATTGAACATTGCACTTGCATATGGTAGATAAACAGGAATTACATTGACAATACTATCCATAATTTCTTGAGTGTGGTTCTTGATATTGTCTTTACTTGGATCTACTTCTGCCAAGTGTCCTAGCAATTCTTCTAGCATTTCCTTACCTGTCATTTCCATTACAGGTTTTTGAACATAGTCACCATTTCTTCTTGGATACATGAAGTAACCCCAGAATGTTGATTCATTTGGCTTTTGTGCCTTGAAGTGTGGTTGATGATGAACAACGATTGACAATAATGGAGTACTGTTAATCCATGTGTTCAAAGCATTTCCTGGTTCTTGTTGTGTAATACGTGAAATTTCATTTACCAAAAAGTGGCTATTTGTTGTAACTGTGAAGCTGACCCACTCACTTTGTGTACGATCTCCAAAGAATTTATCAGGGTTACCTAGTGAATAGAACTTCTCAGAAGCTTTCTTCCAAAGTGCTGCACTAGGTGCATAATCCATATTTTCTTTGAATGGTGTATTAAAGTCACCAAGTGATGAACTATCGGTAATTGATCCATTAGTATCAAAGACTAAATCATTTTCAGCAACATCGATATGTCCTTCTTTATTGTCATTGTCAACTTCTTCATACTTGAGTCCAGTAACAATAATATCATCTTGAAGTGGTGTGTCTTTGAATTCCAGGTCAGTAACTTTACGGTTATTGATAAAGGTTACACCACGATCTTCCAAGTATTTACGCATTGGTAGGATAATACTTTCAAATTGATTATATGGACTTCTTGTTACACCCTCTAGTGTATTGATACGACTAAATTCAAGGATCATACGATTCATGTAACGACGTAACTCAACAGCTGAACTAGCACGTTTGAAAGCAAAGGTTGTTTGCCACATGTACCAGAAGTTTGTTGTAAAGAAGTGAGGACTACTTGCAAACCACTCAGCAATACTGATGTTATTTAATTTTTCTTCATCTTTTTCGGGCATCAACATCAATTTAGATAATAAATAACGATCCTTATTATCAAATTGCATATGTCTGTAATTATCTTTATTAGGTTTTACTCGTGGACCATCACTATCAATTAGACGTCCAACGTCATGTGTTGGATGAGCGTGATCAAAATTCAAAATATCATCTGTAACTGTTTGTCCAGGATGATCCAATGAAGGTACTGAACGCAATACATCCCAAAGGTTTTCAAATGTTTCTTCATTCAACATTCTTCCACCTTTTGCTAGGAATCCTTTGCTATTCGATAAAGCTTGGTTACCATACTCTTTTTCATAGTCCTTAACTGCGGCACCATCGTTTGCACCGTGGTCTTCTAGACCCATCATTGTAATTTGATCGCCATTAAATCCCCCATCACGAATCAAATAAATAGCAGCGGCTAAGTTACCAACACCTGTACCAATCATGTAGGCTTTTCTTGTCATATCATGAACCTCCATTCCAAATTTGCTCTTTTCTATACACCTTTAATATAACAGTAAAAATAAAAAAGTAAAGGCTTACATTGCATTATTGACAACATTTTTAATCTAATTTTTAACACTAAAAAAGGAATCAAAACAACTTAAATTTGTTTTGATTCCTTGATTTTTTAATTACTATATTTTATTAATCTAACTACATCACGTACAATCATCAATTCCTCATCTGTTGGTACAACCAAAACATCTGTGGTTGAATCTTTTGTACTGATGCGACGAATTCCTTTACCGTTTTCATTAGCTTCTTTATCAATTCTTATGCCACGATAATTAAAATGATCTACAATATCTTCACGAATTTCAGCACTACCAGCGCCAACACCAGCAGTAAAGATCAAGACATCAGCTCCACCCAATAAGGCAATATATGAGCCAATATACTTAACAATTCGATTAACAAAAATTTTGATGGCTAAATCAGAACGATGATTCTCATCCTTTGTTGCTAACAAATCACGCATATCTGGTGAAACGCCTGAAAGTCCTAACAAACCAGATTTAGTATTCAAAATCTTTACCATTTCATCGGGATCAGTAATCTTCATCTTTTGCATCAAATAAGCAACTAGTGAAGGATCAACATCCCCAGAGCGTGTACTCATAGTAATACCAGCTAATGGGGTAAATCCCATCGATGTATCAACTGATTTACCATCTTCAATTGCATCAATTGAAGCGCCACTTCCAAGGTGCGCAGAAATAATTTTAAGGTCAGATAATGGTCTTTGCAAATAATCGGCCGCTGCCTGTGATACATAACGATGGCTTGTACCATGAGCACCAAATTTACGAACTCCATATTTTTCATAATACTCATAAGGAATACTATACAAGTAATTGACTGGATCAATTGTTTGATGGAATGAAGTATCAAAAACTGCCACTTGAGGAACATTTGGCAAAATCTTTTCAAATGCTTCAATTCCAGTTGCTTGACCAGGATTGTGCAATGGGGCAAATTCAGAAAGATTTCTGATTTGCTGAACCACACGTGGAGTTACGATGACTGAATCTTTAAAGATACTACCACCAGCAACAACACGGTGACCTACTCCAGTGATCTCATCATAATTCTTGATGATTTTCAATTCAATCAATTTATCAAGCATCTTATTAACAGCTGTCGTGTGATCAGGAATATCACCTAATTCACTGATTTTCTTGCCATTATATTGAACTTCAAAGACTGAATCTGGCAATCCCAAACGATCCACCATTCCCTTGGCGATAACCTTTTCATCAGGTACTGTATATAGTTTCCATTTCAATGTAGAGCTACCAGAATTAACGGCCATGATTTTAGACATTTAATCTCACCTAACCTTTAAAATTTTTTGCCCAGCTTTGCAACTGGTCTTTAAATCCCTCAAACAACTTAGGGTTATTGGTATCTGGTATTGTGCCCATCAAAACATTTTCCACTTGTTTAGCATTGCCGCCATGTTTTTGTAAAACTACGACTGCCTTTTGTGCCTCCTTTGATGCAAATAAGCTTGTTGGCAAATCTAAAACAGCTTGTAGATAAACACTTGAAACCATCCATTCAGATAATTTCTTTGCTTGGTCAGTTTGGAAAATCTGTGAAGGTACAATGAATATACCGATTCCACCGTCATTTAAATTATTCATAGTTTGTTCAATCAACAAATGGTGAGCATAAGAATGTCCCTTGTCTGATTTAGTTTTGAAATTCTTGGCATTGTCATCAATTGGATAATAGCCAACTGGTAAATCAGCCACTGCCAAATCAATATCAGTAATATCCCAATCAGCGACACTATCTTGATGATAAGCATCCAAATTGAGATTCATTACTTCACTAAATGATTTTGTTAAGGAAACTAACGCATCATCATTATCAAGCGCTGCAGCATTGATATTGAATTTGTCAGTCATATTCAATTGTTCAATAACTTCAATCAGCAAGTTACCTGTTCCAACAGTTGGATCGACTATGTTCACGTCTTTCTTACCTTGAACATTTAGTACCTCATAAGCAATTAAGCTAGTTATCAAACCAATTGCATCAGGAGTCATCAATTTATTAACTTCAGCCTTATCATCTTTTTGAGCCTTGATAATTGATACTGTAATCGCTTGCTTTAGTTGCAGTGGAGTTAGATTTAATTTCTTCATCTCCGCATAGATACTCTCTAATTTAGCAACAGTCTCTTTATCGGGAACACCGTTCTCGACATAAACACTGCCATCAGAAATATCTGTCAATGTTTCGGCAAGTGATTCAATGTTGTTAACTCTTAAAGACTCCTTTAATAAAGAATTAGCTTGATTCATCTTATCAAAATATGTTTGCATATCTTTTTCTGACATGGTTAACCTCTTTGCTTAATAATTAAAATTTTAACGTTGAAAACGATTTTATTCAAGGATTCGTCAATTCACAATAGTCTATTTTATTACTTTTATTAATTTTCTTGTTAATTTGTTGCTCATAAATCTCGTCTAAACGCCGGTATCCCGAGATTTGTTCGCCAATCAAATTACTAGTGTATCCTACAATTAAAATTGCGACCGATAATATTAAAAGACTATTCAATAAAACCGTGCCACTTCTTTTATACTTTTTGTTCATCCAACGTTAAGTACATTTCAGATTTTTCACCGGCTTTATTCACTGTTGTTATGATAACTAAATTTGAGATTTTTTCAATCTTAATTTCTTTTTGATTTACTAAAATAGGCTCATGTCCACCACTAACAGCAGTTTTATATCGTAACATTTTATTCCCCTCTTTACCAAAGATATTAAAAACAAAAGCCGGATGCTTGTTATTAAGCCACTCCGGTTTTGTATAGGATATATGATTATCTTTTACTTCGTTTATTTTTAAGGCATGGTCCATTTCACTTTGAATTTTTTCTTGAGTTATATGCCAACGTAACTGATCTTTAAAAGTAGTATGCTGTACCGTCCGCATTATCAATAACGATTGTTGCAAAATTCCTAAGGTCATTAAAGTTATCATTAAAGCCAAAACTGATTCGTACAGAACAAAACCTTTTCTTCTAGCTCTTAACTTGATAGACATGATTATTTACCTTGACTTGATATGTATTTTCAATCTTCTGATAGTAATAAATTCGATTCTTTATCATCACTTTATCGGGCATATGTGAATTTTCTAAATGTAACAATATTATTTTATGTGCGTTGACTCTTTGTTCCCATTGATTGATCAGTTTAAATTGTTCACTAACACAAAGCGACAACATAAAAATGATCATTAAGGAAATCGTTAGAGAAGTTAATGCTTCGACTAAAATAAAACCGCTACGTTTTCTCAATAATTTCACCCCATCCCATTTGAATTCGATATTCATACTTACGATGTGTTAGATTAGATTCAAAAATAATTGTTTTAGGTCCCGATTGTCCAGATCTCCCAATAAAATAATCAATCGGTCCATTAGTGTTTCTTAGAGTTTGAGGTAAAATTTTTTTCTTTAAGACCACTTTTCCACTAATCGCATATCGTCCGAAAATAATATGATTATCACGAATTTTCAAATAAGCTGGTTTTTGATTGAGATATGAATAATTCATCTCATTTTTAAATGAATTCTCAAACCACTCTAAAGATTCCTTCTCTTCAATACGAGCCTGATAATCTTTCAGATTCCACACTGATACAACCAGTAAACTACAGACGATTGCGAGACCAATTACCGTTTCTATTAATGTGAAACCGCGTCTACTAGCGTCCATCCCTCAGCCTGATTGTCTTTCTTCAAAGTTAATTTCAATTTGGTTATTCTTTCAACTTGTTTATCAGTAATATAATTTTTATCCTTTAATTTATCTATACTAACCTCTTCATTAGGGTGATTTTCAGAATACAATTCGGCCTGATTAACTATCGTAGTTTCCAAGGCTTTGTTTGACTTCTCATTGGCATTGTTCCGTTGTGCCGTTAAATTCGGAATCATAATCAAAAGTAATAGTGAGCTTATGAATAGAACGATAACCATTTCAATTAGGGTAAAACCTTTTCTTATTTTCTTCATTATGAGATTCCTTTCATCATTCCATAAATTGGTAACAAAACTATTAAATAAGTTACGACAATTACAACCGCAATAATGGCAAACAAAATTGGTTGCACTAGTCCTAACATTTTTTTGAGATTACGTTGTGTTTCCTCAAATTTCAATTCTGACATCAGCAAAATATCTTGTGCTAATGCCGTTCCACTTTCACCGGCTTGTAAGATAATTCTTAACTGTTTTGGCAATAACGGTTCCCTTTCGACTAAAGTTAATAAACTTTTTCCATTAACTAGATTATTAATGAATTTAGTCGCTAGATGTTCTTGGATCGATCCTTTTTGAAAGCGATTGCTATTTTCACAAATACTTTGTAGATTCATTCCATTAGCCAGTTGCATCCCCAATCCTTGTAAGATCAAAAAATGAAAAAAGGTTTGATAAATTCTTCCTATAAATGGTAATTTCACAAGGAATAAAGCCCGAGCATACTCATCTTTTTTTCTAAGAAAGGCTACCAGAAACAAAATACTTACAATTATTAAAAATAAGATTAGTAAAATTAATCCTAAAAATAAATTTATTGCTTGGCTACCACCTGAGACGGCTAATTGAGGAACAATATAGAGTTTCATTCCCACCAACATTGTTATTAAGAACATCAATATAAAAATCGGATAAGCTAACAATTCTTTAAACTTATTCTTCTGCTTAGATTGACTTTGCAAGAGGATTCCTGTTTGTTCCAAAGCCTGAGCCAACCTTCCATGATTTTGGGCAATGATCAATTGATTGTAAACAACCGTAGGTAAATTAAAATGGATCAATGATTGTGAAATCATTTTTCCCTGTTGCAAATCCTGATAAATTAAGTCAAATACACCTTTCTCATCATCCAATAAACGAAGGCAATTAATTGAATCACTTAGTGAAAAACCATTCTTCAAAAGTTTACTAATTAGAATTAAATATTCAGACTTTTTGGCCGTGGAGAACTTTTTAACCATAAATATATTCCTGATACGTTGTTTCATTGATTCGACCGACTTGATAAGCTTCTTCCAGCATTGATTGCCAATGTTTATCGGCCACTTCATCTTTCAAATATTTTTCAATTTGTGTTGCGTCTAAAGTATCAATAAATAATTCTAAATCATTAAAAGTCGGTACTAAACGTTGATATGAAATAAAGTTAATACCATTTAAGATATCGATCTCATCAATTCCAAATTGTCGCAAACGCTGAAGAATAGAATATTTAGATTTCCCATGAATCGTCGACATAACTGTGTAACCACACAGTGCAGCTTGAACAGCTTGCTGTGCTGTATGGTTATCTCTAATTTCACCAATGATCAACACTTCTGGTCGATGGCGAAGACTGGTTTTTATCAATTCCTCATAGGTCATACCAGCATCATCATTAACTTGTAATTGTAAAAAACTATCTTCAACGATTTCAATCGGATCCTCAATACACATAACCTTCTTATTAATACTCAATTGTCGTCCCAGTGTGTACATCAAAGAAGTTTTGCCTGAACCCATTGGTCCATAAAATAGCATCATTCCTTTTCGCTGAGCAATTGGTAAGATCTTTTGAATTAAGGCCTCGTCTACCACTGAATTAAATTCTTGTGGATAAATTAGCCTCACAACCATTGATTCTCGATTTTGAAAATCTCCTACTGAGGAAATTCTGATAAAGATACGTTTATTTTGATAATTAAAATTAAACGATCCCTTCTGAGAACGACGCCGCTCAGACACATCCAATCCTCCATTAAATTTCAAGAAATTCATAATTGCAAAACTCTCATCATTAGTTAAATCAGCTACCGTGTAATTCTGAAAAGAATTACTTGCTTCAATATGATAAAAGTTATCGTGCGGAAAAAAATAAATATCCGAGATTTTATTAATGCATGCTTCTGTTAATAAATTATTGACCATTGATTCTGCTGTCATCAAATGCCCCCTTTCAGATAAAAATTACGAAGAAAAAAGGCTAAAAAAATATTCCCAGCAATCTTTTTACAATTACTGAGAATATTTTTTAGCCTAATTTGATTCCTGAATCCTTCAGTGCGGCATCGACTACGTTCATAACGATCATACTGTGTTTCATTCTTTCACTAGCAGCATTCATGTCATGCTGTTCAATCATCTGATTGAACGTTTTAAACTCTTCGTACATACGGTGTGGATGAACCTTCTTATCAATCTGTTCAGAATCAGCACCGTTTAATTGTTCACTGTAATCTTTCATTACATTAGTTGGTCCATCAACGACAATCGAACCTTTATTACCTTGAATAGTTGAAGTAACTTGGGCTGAACAATCTTTGGAAGCAATGCATACTACCTTTTTTTCTGGATAATCAAGCACCAAAATACCTGAAGTATCAACTCCTCGCATTACGTTGGCATAATAATGAACTGCTTTAGGAGCGCCCATCAAACCAATTACAAAATGAATATTATAAATATTCAAATCCATTAGAGCACCACCACCCTTTTTAGGGTCAAAAACTGGCAAAATTTTTCCAGCTAAGAAGGCGTCATAACGATGCGAATATTGTGAGTAATTACATTCAATCACCTTTAAGGAACCCAATTCTGGTAATGCCTGCTTCAATGATTGATAGTTAGACAAATACTGATTAGTAATTGCCTCAACCAAGATCAAGTCCTTAGTCTGAGCTAACTTACTTAACTCAACCAATTGAGCTGAATTCAATGTAAATGGCTTTTCACAAATAACATTTTTTCCAGCTTCCAATGCCATTTTAGAAAATTGATAATGTAGAAAATTAGGCAATGCTACGTATACCGTATCAATTTCTGGATCGGCCAAACACTCTTGAGCATCAGTATAAATCTTCTTAATCTGATTATTTTTTTGTAACTCTTCCATAGTTGGTAAATCTCTTGGTGTTCCCATAATCGCAGTTAATTCAACTTCAGGAATATCATGAATCATCGTTAAGAAATCTTTAACAATCATACCTGCTCCAAATATTGCTAATTTCATCCTATTTACCTTCTTTTTTCGTAATTTCATTTATACCGGTTTCAAGCATATGAATTTGATAGATAGTTTCTTCATCTTTAACTGTCTTTGGTTTGCCGTTGATAAGAGCATCATACAGTCCCTGATAAACTCGACTGTAATCACCAATTTCAGAAACAACTTTTTCTTGATGATATTGATTGCTATCATCTAAATAAGTTAAAGTACCGTAATCCTCTGGACGATCAATACCAAAGTCATCGTGATCAGGCATGTAAAAATGCTTCAAATCGATTTCTTGGCGATCCATATCTTGTTTGACGAAGACACCTTTTTTTCCATAAACGGTAAAACTAGGACGTGGTACCAATCTAAAGAAACTTGATTTGACAGAAACCTTCATAATTCCGTAATACATATCAATATCAAAATAATCATTCATTCGATTTTCACCTAATAACTGACGAACATCGTAATGAACCTTATCTGCTTTACCAAAGTACGAAATCACTTGATCCAATGTGTGACAAGCATGACCATATAAGAAACTATGACCAACTGAGAACTGCTTTTCACCTTCTGGAACATAAGGGCGAAAATAGTCATAGGTTGACTCAACTTCCAAGATATCTCCTAGTTTTCCACTTTCAATCACTTTTTTAACAGTTAGAAAATCTGAATCATAACGACGATTTTGATAGCATTGAATCAATAAATGTTTATCGTTCGCCAATTGGAATAATTCTCTAGCCTGAGCCTCTGTTTCCGTAAATGGTTTTTCTACTAACACATTCTTATTATGATTGAGTACTTCTTTTGCTAATTTATAATGTGCTCCAGCTGGAACCGATAAAACTACTAATTGAATTTCTGGATCATTATAAATATCATTTATGTCAGTTGTATATTTGATACCATCAATTTTCTTCCAAACATCGTGACTGATGTGACGGGCGTAAATTGTCTTTACTTTAATTTGATCTTTCAATTTTAGTGAAAATGGTAGATGATAACGATTAGCACTTTTACCATTCCCAATATATGCGATAGTCAATTTTTTCATAATTGATTCCTCCCTTTATCCATAAACATACTTTACAGTCAAAAAACTAAATTGATAACCTTTTGACTTGAAACTGGTCATTATGAACAAAGATAAGTATCAATTACACCAATCTCATAAACATTATGTTCAGTGGATTCGGTATAATCAGATTAAAAGGAGATCTATATATGCTTTTTTAAGATAGAATTACTCACATTAATGATTTGACCGATAATGAACAACGTATCGCTAAATACATCGAAAACAACTTAGATGCCGTTTCAACTATGGCAATTCAAACCTTAGCCTCAAAGACCTATACATCTCATTCGGCTATTGTTCGTTTTGCTAAAAAGTTAGATTACAGTGGCTTTCGGGCTATGCGCCAAGATATCAATAAGGACGTGCAACAAAACATCATTAAATTGAATGATGTTGACGCCAATTTTCCCTTCTCTTCGACTGATTCATCTGTTGATATTGCAAAAAATATTTCTGACTTAACTATCAACGCTGTAAAAAGAACTTTGGCCCAAATAAATGAAAAAGAACTAAACGCGGCTGCAGCCAAAATTATGGATAGCAAGCGCCTAGTTCTCTTTGCAATTGGTGACACACAAATTCGAGCTCGTGGTTTTCAGAGTAAACTTGTTAAGATTAATAAATTTGCCATCATTGCTGAGGAATACAGCGATGAATCATGGACTTCTGTTAATCTGGATGAAAACGACTTAGCTATTTTTCTTTCTTATACAGGTAACAGTGCTAATTATTTAAAATTAATAAAATTTTTAAAGCAACAGAAAGTACCTACACTTTTGGTGACTGGTAATCCTGACAGCAAAATGATTCAATACGCATCTCAAACCATTGCCATTATTCAAAACGAATACGATATTTTCAAAGTCAGCACTTTTGCTTCTCAAATCACTTTTGAATATTTATTGGACACTCTCTTTGCTATCGTTTACTCTCAATCATACAAAAAGAACTTAATTAAATTGCAGAATAACTACAATAAATTAACTTCAAATAACATTCTCGATAGTATTCCCGAAAATAAAAAAAGATCGTAAACATTATGTTTACGGTCTTTTTAGTTAAAGAACTTATTCTTCATCGTCATCTGCAGCAGCAGTATAAACTTCTGAAACATCTTCATCATCTTCAAGTTGATCAATCATATGTTGAAATTGTTCTTTTTTCTCTTCTGGAACAGGTGTAGTGTTTTGAGGAATCATTGTTAATTCTGAATCGGCAAGTTCGTAGCCCTTTTCGATCAAACCATCACGAACGGCTGCAAATTCTTTAGCTTCAGTATAGATTTCATAAGCGTCATCTGATGTTTGTAGATCATCAGCGCCAAGGTCCATGATATCCATCAAAACAGTATCTTCATCTTGGGTATTCTTTGTACGATCCAAAACAATGTAACCTTTACGGTCGAACATGTAAGCAACTGAACCACTTGAGCCCAAGCTTCCTCCGTTACGGGTAAATGCAACACGTACGGCAGAAGCAGTTCTGTTCTTGTTATCTGTTAAAGCTTCTACTAGAACTGCAACTCCACCTGGAGCGTAGCCTTCGTATGTAACTTCATCATAATGTTCATCACTGCCACCTTCAGCCTTGTCTAAGGCACGTTTGATGTTGTCCTTTGGCATATTAGCTGCACGAGCTTTATCTACGATTAAACGAAGGGCAGCATTATCGTTAGGATCGGCACCACCCGATTTAGCTGCCATGAATAACTCACGAGACAGCTTTTGGAAGATTTTACCACGTTTTGCATCTTGGGCACTTTTTCTACCTTGGATGTTATGCCATTTTGAATGTCCTGACATTTCTGTTTCCTTCTTTCATGATTATTGTAAACCGCATATAATTTTATCAAACTAATCGCGGTATTTCAATATCCGTAGGCTAAATAAACTATAAAAGAAGATATTTTCTTTAACTCAATTGAATTTTTTAAAATCTAAATTGATTAAGGTTAGAAACTCTAGTGTAATGCCTAATAGACGGACTTTGCCATCAGTATCATTTTCTGTTTATGAAAAAATTTTCAGATCATTAGTTGAATTTTCGCAAGCGCTTACTAAAGTGTTCTTAAAATTAGGCTATTTGTCACTCTTTAACTTCCGAAGACTTTCTAAAAGTACTTAAAAAAATCATTAATCCGTAAAACAGATTCTTTCTTAAGCTTGGTTAAAGTATGAATGTTATTAAATTTCCAATTCTTACTCCAGACTAAATAATATTTCAATTATTTTTCTTGCGATAAATATGTTTAATAGGCGAATTTTATAATCAAGTTAGCCACTTTCAATAAAAGCTCAAAATAAAAACACCAAGACGAAAAAATCAGGTATCATTGGAGTTCCTACACAAACAATGAAAGAGGTTTTTCGTCTTGATGCAAGAAAATGATACCATAATACGACCTAAGGGACACCATTTAACTGAAATTGAACGTGGTGAAATAGCTTCGCTTCACCTTTTGGGATTCTCAAATCGTAAGATTGCTCACGCCGTTGGCGTTTGCCCTCAAACTATTAATAATGAGATCCGCAGAGGGACCGTAAGACAGGTTAAAAAGGTTAATGGGAAACAATATTTCTCTAATGATTATTACCCTGATACCGCTCAATTACGTTATGACACGCTGCGTAAGCAGTGTCATCGACCTTCTAAGTTTAATCGAGTTAAACAATTCCTAAGCTACTTTGTAGAACAGTTCAAACAGGGGTGGTCTCCAGATATAATCGCAGGTAGATCACGTGTCGATGGGTTATTCTTTAAAGATGAAATGGTATCAACTACCACTCTTTATAAGTACATCGATGAACAACGTTTAGAGATACGTAATATAGACTTAACCGACAAAATGAATAGATCTACCAAGCTACACGTTTCGAAGAAACATAAGCGTCTATTGGGTAGAAGTATCGAGGAACGTCCTGAGAGCGTTGACTTGCGAGAAGATTTTGGTGACTTTGAAATTGATACTATCGTTGGTAAGAGAAATGGTCACGAGAGCGTAGTCTTAACACTTATTGAGCGTAAATCCAGATTCGAGATAATGCGACTTATTGACGGTAGAGATGCCGACTCTGTTGATTACGCTATGGAAGAGATCAAACATAATTACGGTCACATTATCAACTCGATAACCGCAGATAATGGTCCTGAATTTGCTAATCTCGATTCTGTTATGTCTGGAGTTTCAGATGTTTATTTTGCACATCCATATACTTCCTCAGAAAGAGGAACCAATGAAGCACATAATAGAATGATTCGTCGTGACTTGCCCAAAGGGCTGTCACTCGATTCTATTGCTCCAGATTTAGTATCCTCTATTGAATCAAAGCTCAATGATATGCCTAGAAAGTTGTTGAACTACAAAACTCCACGGGAACTATTCACTAGTTTCTGTGGAGTTTAGAAATGCACTTTTCTGGCACTGATATATTTCGTATTTATTTTTTGGACAAGTGGCTAACTTGTTCTTGTAATTTTCGAATATGTTTAATACGTAATTTTGTAAAATAAAAACGACCTCTATGTAAGAGATTCAAGTAAAGGGTATATCTTGAATACTTAATGGAAGCCGTTCTTTTGATTTGAAGTTTTTATATTCAAATACTAAAACACCAGATATTTCAACTATATTAGTTGGTATTTAATTACAACCAAGTTTAAGAAAGAACTTAAAACACAGGTTAATAAGTTTTAATTATTTTTGGATTCATGTTGACGAATTAAGTACAAAACGAGGACTAGTATCAAGATTCCTACTAAAGCGCCTGTACTATCCAAGACAACATCTTCAACCAATGGCGTACGTCCACCAGTTAGCCCCTGATGAAATTCATCGAAAGCTGCTAATCCAGTTGCCGTCATCCAAGGAATAAAAATCATCAAAATGAAATTCTTTTTGAAGTATGTGTACAATGCTAGACATAAGAAAACTCCTAACAACAAGTAAATCCCAAAATGAGCTCCTTTTCGAATGAAGAATTCAACAAACTTAAAATAGCCATCATTCTCAACGGATTGATACTTACCACTGTAGGTAAACCCAATTTTAGATAAAGCACTATAAAATGGTTTACCGGCTAAATATTTTTCTAAAAATGGAACTGATGTCTGTTCTTTATAAGTCATCGAAGAACTATAAAAAAGAATTGCTTCAATAGCAACCACTAGTCCCCAGAACCACTTTTGTTTTGTTTTTAAACTATTATCCATTAACTCTAATCATTATCCAACTTAACAGTCGAATTGATTTCCTTAGCATCATCGAAGTAACCAGAATAATACAATGAATGAGTTGCCCAATAATACATTACAGTTGAGAAAATCAATATAACAACGAAGTCCATTGGATACTTAATCAAATTCATTCCACCAAAATCTGATCCACCAATCCATGAAATAATTGACAAACCAAACAGATGAACTATCAACCAGAGACTGGCGTACAATTTCTGCTTAAATTCTTTAAATCCACGACGATAATCATAAACAAAATAAATTGGTAATCCAACAATAATGATTACGATAACTTCAACCGTGGTTGGGAACATAGCCCAATAAATTGCCAAACTAATTAAATCAAAAACAACTGGAGCTAGAATTTTCATTCCTTTAATTTTTGTTGGTCTTCTCATTTCCGGACCCATTTTACGTAAACTTCCTGCTACTACTGGACCAGATAACAAAGAAATCAACGTCGATGCTGCAACAACACGTGATAATAATGACCAATTTTTAAATAGTAAAATCAAAATAAAACTAACAACAAAATCGACCATTAAAGCTATCCGTGGTGAATTATATTTATTATTCGAATTGCTCAAGAACAAAGGTAAATGCTTATTCTTCGGCATTGAAGACAATGACTTGCTTGCAGATGAGGCAAAAGCTATTCCGCTACCTACCGGTGAAATAAAGGCTGTAAAATAAACTAAAGTTGATAACCAATAGATATTCAATAGGATAGCTAAATCAGCAAATGGTGAATTGAAGTTGATTTTTGACCAACCACCACTGACAACTGATTGTGGCAAAGCTCCAATAAAGACAATCTGTAATGCAATATAGATCAAAGCACTAATCAACAATGATAGGATGATTCCTCGTCTAATATTAACTGACGGTTTCTTTATGTCATTGCTCAAATTAATAACTGTTTGAAAAGCTACATATGAATAAATAATTCCGGCACTACCAATTGCCACAAAAATTGATGAAGTACCATTAGGCATGAATTCACTGAATGAACTCCCCATATTATTGAAATCAAAATGAGCTGTAACCAATACAATCATTGTAATAATCGGTACAACCACTTTTAATACAGAGATAAAATTATTAAATTTAGCCATAATTGTAACTGACCAATAATTAATAATTGTAAAAATAAATAACATGACTGTTGCCATCATAATTCCCTGGAGGCTAAGTTGTCCGCCCTTCATAAATCCGTGCGTCCAATTAGCCCACTCCCATGGCCAAGTACTCATATACTGAACCGAGGCCACAGCTTCAATCGGTAAAATGGCTAATAATGAAATCCAATTAGCCCATGAGAAAATATGTCCTAACAACGAACCATGAGTGTACATCGTAAATCGACTCATAGCTCCCTCTTCCGGAAACATCGTCCCAATTTCGACGTAAACCATTGCAATCATTGCTACTAAAACTGCTCCCACAATCCACGCAATAATCGCTGCTGGACCGGCTATTTGTGCTGCCTGACTAGATCCAAACATCCAACCTGAACCAATAATCGCACTTAGCCCAAACATTACTGTTGAGAACAAATTTAATTTTTTATTCCTCATAAAACCACCAATCTATAATTTTTATAACAAAAAATAGCCTTCATTACGAAGACTATTATATATCCATTATGTAAATTTAGGCTACTCTACTGTTACACTTTTTGCAAGGTTACGAGGTTTATCAACATCATTACCACGTGCCAAACTTGCATAGTAAGCAATCAGTTGGGCTGGTACGATACTGATGATTGGCGAAATCAATTCATCAATTTCAGGAATAATAATTTGATCCCCTGCCTCAGAATATTTTTGACTAGCTATTACCAAAACATGTGCTCCACGAGCCTCAACTTCTTGAATATTACCACGAGTATGGCTAGCTCCAATTCCGTCATTCACGTAAGCAAAGACAGGTGTATCTTTCTCAATCAATGCAATAGTTCCGTGCTTTAATTCTCCAGCCGCAAAACCTTCAGCGTGAATATAAGAAATTTCCTTCAATTTAAGGGCAGCTTCAAGAGATAAGGCGTAATCAACACCTCTACCAATGTAGAAAGCATCAGATTTGTTTATTAAGTAATCGGCCGTTAATTCTTTGATTTTATCTTTTTCATCAACAATAGTTTGAATGCCATTGGCAGCTAATGCTAACTGTTCTTTCAAATTAAATTCTTTAGCAATTTGAAGATCCTTAGCTTCACCTAATGCTTTAGCCAAGACAGCTTCAACCGCAATTTGAGCTGTGTAAGCTTTAGTAGAAGCAACCGCAATTTCTGGCCCAGCCAACAATTCCATTGTATAAGTAGCCTCTCTAGAAAGGGTCGAGTTAGCTACGTTTGTCATTGTTAAACTTGGAAACTTCATCTCATTAACTTTAACTAGTACTTGACGACTATCGGCGGTTTCACCACTTTGTGATAAAAAGATAAAGAATGGTTTCTTAGAAAGTTTTGGCATATGATAGCCAAATTCACTACCCAATTCAACGTCTACTGGTACATCGGCAATCTTTTCAAAAATATTGCGACCAACTAATCCAGCATGATAGCTAGTTCCAGCAGCGACAATATACAAACGATCAGCTTGTTTGATTTCATCCAATAAATCTTGTTCAACATTTAAAGAACCATCATCATTGATATAATTTTTTGAAATCTTTCTCATAACATTTGGTTGTTCATCAATTTCTTTCAACATATAGTGATCATATGTACCCTTAGAAATATCATTTTCATCAATATTTACAGTATAAGGATCTCTTTGAACCTTAGTACCATCGATCTTACTAATTTCAACTGCATCTTTTTTCAAGATAACAACTTCACCATCATGAATTTCAACAAATTTATGAGTTTGATCAAGCATGGCCATGGCATCTGAACAAATAACATTGAAACCATCACCTAATCCAATTAGAAGTGGACTCTTATTTTTAGCAACAAAAATACGATCTGGTTCTTCTTTATCAATCATAGCAAAAGCATATGAACCCTCGATTAAGCTAAGTGCTTTACGAAAGGCTGCTTCACCGTCCATACCTTTTTTAGCAAAATAGTCGATTAATTGTACGGCTACTTCAGTATCTGTTTGACTTTCAAATTTGAAGTCAGATAAATACTCTTTTTTCAATTCAGTGTAGTTAGTAATAACACCATTATGTACTAGATAAAAACGGTTATCTTCTGAGAAATGAGGATGAGCATTTTCAATTGTTGGCTTTCCGTGTGTTGCCCATCTAGTATGTCCGATTCCAGCTAGGCCTTGGACATCACTCGTAACGGCATTCTCTAATTCACTTATTTTACCAACCTCTTTAACTAAGAAGTCTTTACCTGCTTGATTATTAACGTAAATACCAGCTGAATCATAGCCACGATATTCAAGTTTTTCCAATCCATTTAATAAAATATCAGTTGTATTATTATTTCCAATTACTCCGACAATTCCACACATAATAATTATAGCCTTTCTAAATTGGTATAGTTTAATTTATTATAAATGGTATAGGTCATTTAAAATGTGCCTATCACCTTGCGACAATGACTAGAATACTAATCTATTGTCATTATGTCAAGAAAACTTTAATATTTATTATAAATGGTATAGGTGGTATGTACCGATTATAGATATTGGTATATATTATATAGACCAATAAAAAAAGAGAAATCAAGGGTTAATTCCCTCAACTTCTCTTTTTTAAAATTTCTTTATCTGTATTATATTAGCTTAATTCATTTTTGACAACTTCAACGATTTGGTCACAGTATTCGTTGACCTTTTCTTCAGTTGAAGCTTCACACATAACACGAAGCAAAGCTTGTGTACCACTAGGACGAACTAATACACGACCGTCTCCATCCATCTCATCTTCAACTGTTTTAATAACGTCAAGAATTGCTTGATGCTTGTCCCATGAATTCTTGTCAGCTACAGGAACATTAACAAGCTTTTGTGGATAAACTTTTACAGGGGCAGCTAATTCAGCTAAGCTCTTACCAGTTTCCTTCATAACATGAAGTAGATGTGTACCTGTAAGCATACCATCACCAGTATTCATATATTCATACAAAACAACATGTCCTGATTGTTCACCACCAATGTTGTAATTGTTCTCACGAATCTCTTCAACAACGTGACGATCACCAACAGCCGTTTGTACAGAATGCATTCCATTTGCTTCAATAGCCTTGTACAAACCAATATTACTCATAACAGTAGTTACAATTGTATCTTTCTTTAAACGTCCACCATCATGCAAATATTTACCAAGAATGAACATAATTTTATCACCATCAACAATATTACCATCAGCATCGACAGCAATACAACGATCTCCGTCACCATCAAAAGCTAATCCGGCTACAGCATCTGATTCTTTAACACGTTGAGCCAATTGTTCTGGATGAGTTGAACCAACATTCTTGTTGATATTGATTCCATCTGGATGTGAAGCCATGATATCAAAGTCTACATTTAAATCAGCAAAAAGTGTACTTGCTAAACGACTTGTTGAACCATTAGCAGTATCAAGTACAATCTTCATGCCACTAAGATCATCAGAAAGAGTTTGTTTCAAGAATTGTAGATACTTTTGAGCACCTTCTGGATAATCAGAAACACTACCTAAGCCTTCAGCAGAAGGTCTTGGTAAAGTGTCTTCTTTAGCGTCTAATAGTTCTTCAATCTCCTCTTCAACATCATCTGGCAACTTGTAACCATCTGACCCAAAGAATTTAATACCATTATCTTCAGCAGGATTATGTGAAGCTGAAATCATAATACCGGCATCAGCTGAAACGGCACGAACAAGATATGCAACAGCAGGTGTTGTAATGACATCCAAATTTAAAACTTCAATACCAACTGAAAGCAAGCCTGAAATTAGACTAGTTTGTAGCATTTGACCAGAAATACGTGTATCTCTAGCAACCAAAACACGTGGATGTGCGTTTTCGTTATCTGAATGTTGTGTTAAAACATAACCACCACATCTACCTAATTTAAAAGCTAATTCAGGACTTAGCTCCTTATTCGCAATACCTCTTACTCCGTCTGTTCCAAAATATTTTGTCATGAAAAATTTACCCCCAGCGTTTATTCGCTATCATTATTGTCATTTGTTGAATTAGTGCTTGATGAACTTGTGTCGCTACTAGTATTACTCTTGGAATCCGAACTAGTTGATGTAGTAGTATTTCCTGTCGTACTAGACAACGCACTAGAACTGGCACGATTAATCGTCACACTAATAGTAGTTGGATCAGTAAAAGTGACTTTATCACCTAAAACATCACTTAAATTGATTGTCTTCTTTGTGCTACTACTATTTACGTCTGAAACATCAACCGGTACATCGATTGAGTCATCAATGGCGCTGATTTGATCTTTGGTACCGAAAACTCTAATATTTTTAACATCAGATTCAAACGTATAACTCGTATCCGATGAACTTCCTTTTTGCTTCAAATTAACACTTACTTGCTTACTTTGAATCGAAATAGGAATTTTCACATGAATTGTTTGTGGATCTAATGTAACATTTACTGTTTTACCATTTTTATCGAGAGCTTGCACTAAAACTTCTTGATCAAATGTAGATTTTATTCCCTTAGGCAAATTGGGTTTAACAACTACCTTATCGATTTTAGCAATTTCAGAAGCTGCACCTGTTACAGTAACAGTATCTGGAGACTCTTCGATTGTTCCCGTCTCATAACCACTTGCTAACGAATCCTTATTGTAATCAACATCCACCGCAAATCTCTTTGTTACACGTTTTTGAATATTAACCGTGACATACTTAGGCTTAATACTGTATGTCAATTCACTATTTAACCCAGTCTCTTTAATTTGAACTCGATGTTGGCCAATGGAAAGGTCTCTTAAATTCAAATACAAATTAAAGTTCTGTGTATTTTTTGTTGCTGTGACTAGTGCTGCTGGACCTTCAATCGTCATTTTAACTTTTTCAGGATATCCAGTTATGTAATACTTGTCAACATCTGCCTGTAACTGCAATGGCACAGTAATTGTAGCCTTCTTGGTTACCGTAGATGTACTTGATTGATTAGAATCTCTTGTCGAACCCACACCGGGTGTACTTACGAAGAAAAATAACCATAAGGCACAACAGAGAGATATAAATGCATAAAAATAATTACTGTTAATTATCTTTTTCATCTTGTCTCTCCTTCTTCTTTCGACTTAATTTCAAAAATCCTAAAATAGAATGAGTTCCATTTTCATTAGGATCTTTCAATTGAGCTTGGAGATACTTTAGATAATCATCCCGAGACAAGTCAAGCATCATATGACCATTTCGAGTAATCATCACGCCACCAGTTTCTTCAGAGACAACAATTGTTATCGCATCAGTTACTTCACTGATACCGACAGCCGCACGGTGTCTTGTTCCTAATTCTTTAGGAATAGTATTACTCTCTGACAGAGGTAAATAGGCAGCAGCTACAGAAATCCGATTATTTCGTACAATAACTGCCCCATCATGCAGTGGCGTATTCGGAATGAAAATATTGATCAACAACGCTCCAGTAACTTCAGCATCCAAATCAATTCCGGTCTCAACGTACTCTTCCAAGCCAGTGTTCATTTCCAAAGTAATCAACGCACCAATACGACGTTTACTCATGTACTGAATGGCCTGATCAAGACTCTCAATCAAGTGGTTCTTTGTCTTACCTTCTTCATTACTAGTCGAACTAAAGAATGGCAATCGACCTAAATGTTCCAAGCCACGACGAATTTCAGGCTGAAAGATTATCACAATAACAATAATCCCCCAGTTGATCAGCTGATCCATCAAATAAGAAACAGTATGTAGGTTTAAAGCCCAACTAATGAGCTTAATACCAAAAATAATTATTATTCCCTTTAATAACTGAACAGCTTTGGTGCCTCGTAACATCGACAGAACTTTATACAAAAAATACCAGACTACCAAGATATCAACCAAGTTAGCCAAATTCTGCCATGTAAAAATATTGCTTGGTATAAAATTCATTTTTATAGCTCCTTAGTAGTTCGAACTAATTATAACAAACAATAAAAATTATAAAAGTTCACCATATTTTATGTTTTTAATCTACACCAATACTAATAACTTCTTCACTATAATTAATATTCTTGCGCAATTCATTAGCCGTAGTTTTACTGATTTTTCCCTGTTCCAACATATCTTGTACAAAGGCTCGACGATAACTCAAAGCCTTTATTTCAAGATTCATACGCTCACTATTAAACTGAGGTGAACGTCCACGATACTTCCCTTGTAATAATTCCAGGCGATCTTCGTAATGACGTTGGAAAATATAGATCAAATCATCATCAATATCATCTGAGTCTGACTGATTCAATTCCTGTAATTTCTTTAATGCATTCTTAGCACCAGCAATGGAAATTTTAATCGAATCTTGATTAATCTGCTGAATATCATCCGAATTTACAGAACGATAAATCAAATGCTTAATCTGCAAATAAGTTCTACGGAAGTAATTATAGAAAAATTCAACCGTCTGGTTAGAACGACGATGAACAATTTCCTTCTTATAACGAGCAATCTTCTTTATTGCTAAATCATACGATTCATCAGATATCTCGTGATTATCATATAATTCATCAATTGCTTCTAATTCACAGTTAAAAGAGATATCCCATAATTCAGCATCTTTTTTACCACGAACTCGATGTTTACTGATTTGACTCGTTTTAACCTGATTGCGCGATTGAATACCTAGATTACGCACATCGTATAAATATTCAGCAATAACAGATGAATAAACTGCCGTATCACCATCATCCATTTCTGAACGTAATTTTTTGACCGTCTTTTCTAAAATGACACGGTTAGCCTCAAATTCTGTCAATTCTATCGGTGTTTCATCACTATCTTCATCACTTTCATCATCCTCATTTTCTGAGGTAAGTGTGCTACCACGATAAGCAACTGGCGCACTATTTTTAGTCAAAATAGGAATCAGCAATGTGGCCCCCAACAAACTGAAAATAATAACGGCACTAGCGATAAATAGTAGAAGTGTTCTAGATGGAAAAGCAGCTCCACCCTTGATTGTCATTGGAATTGACAACGCACCAACCATTGTAACGGCACCACGAACACCAGAAATACCTGACATCAAACAGTCGTCAAATCTGGTTTTTGACCATAAAACTATCTTGCCATCCCCATTATTGGAAAATGTCGAATAGATATAACTCCAAAGGAACCGAATGACAACTAACATTATCCAAATTATAAAGGCTAGCAATGTAGCCCCAAAAGTGTTGATATTATCGTTATGAACTAACTCCTCCATTGCAAAGGGAATTTCGATTCCCAAAAGGACGAAGACAATACCATTAAGCACATAAACAACTAAATCCCAGGTTCGGGAAGTAACCAATCTAATTTCGGGAGTAAAGTTACTAATATTTCTACCAGAAGAAATATTCAAAATACCCGCTATAACGACTGATACAACACCTGAAACATCAAAAACATCTTCGGCCACATAGTAAATAATAAATGGAATGATAATCTGAATAATCGCATGCAAAATAGAATCATCAACACCTTGATTAATCAGATATAATCTTATTCCATTGAAAATCCAAATCATTACAGCACCAACCAAAGCACCGATAATTGATATATGAAAAAAATCCATTGTTGCACTTTTTAGTGAAAAGACTCCTGTCACTGTTGCAGCGACTCCGTATTTAAAACAAATCAAGCCAGATGCATCATTAATCAGACTTTCTCCGTTGATCAAATGCATCAATTTGTCCGGAATATGAGCCTTTTTAGCAATGGATTCAACCGCAATCGGATCAGTTGGTGACAAAACTGCTACTAATGTAAATGCCGTTGCCCAAGGCAATTGAGGAATGAGCCATTTTACAAACACTCCTCCAATAACCGTAGACAAAATAACTAAGATAATCGCATTTCCTAAAATAGGACCCTTTAATTTCCAGAGCTCTCTTTTGGGAAAATTATTTCCATCATTAAATAGAATTGGTGCAATAAACGCCAGTAAGAACCATTCAGTATCAACATAAATCTTCACATGCATAAATAGAGCCGCCAAGATACCTGCCGCAATTTGTAACAAACTGGGTGGAATCGATACAAAATAGTGACTTACAATATTGGCAATAATTAATAAAGAGAGAATCAAAATAATTGATTCAATTATTTCCACAGACAACACCTACCATTTTTTTATTTTTCGTCTTCACCAATAATTCTAACTTCAGTATGAAGTTCGACATCAAACTTTTCTTTTACAGTCTTTTGAATCAGATGAATCAAATTCATATAATCAGTTGCTGTGGCATGTTTAATGTTTACAATAAAGCCAGCATGTTTCATAGAAACTTGGGCTCCGCCAACAATCTTACCTTGTAAGCCAGCCTTGATAATCAAGGGACCTGTGAAATGACCCTTTGGACGTTTGAAGACACTTCCACAAGAAGGATATTCAAGAGGTTGTTTTGATCTTCTTAATTCGTTCAAACGATCCATTTCTTCCTGAATAACTTCCTTTTTACCGCGTTTCAATGCAAAAGTTGCACTAATTACAATTCCACCATTGTCCTGAACTATACTGTGGCGATATGAGAAGTCCATTTGTTCATGATTAATAGTTGTGATATGACCATCAGGTAATAACACTTCAGCAGATTCAAAGACATCTTTGATCTCACCACCATAGGCACCGGCGTTCATAAAGACTGCTCCGCCGACACTACCTGGAATACCAGCAGCAAATTCAATGCCAGTTAAACCAGCCTTTTGTGCAGCTATCGTTGTATTAATAATCGTTGCACCAGCTTCGGCAGTAACTTTAGTATCAGATACTGTGATTTTATGAAAATTAGGTAAAATAATTACAATTCCTCTAATTCCACCATCTTTTATGATCAAATTGCTGGCATTACCGATAATGGTAATATGCACATCATTGACCCTAGCAGTATCGACAATTTTCACTAATTCATCACGAGTTTTAGGAAATGCCAAAACATCAGCATTTCCTCCCGTTTTAGTGAACGTATACTTACTGAGTGGTTCATTTATTTTAAATTCAATATTAGGTAATTCATCAACTGGAAAATTCAATATTCATCATCCTTCATATTGCATAGACTTACATATAATTTTATCACATACTCAGATACATAACGAACTAACAAACATTACAATAATGCTATAATTGTGCCGAGGTGATTTTATGAAACTTATATCTTGGAATGTAAACGGTTTACGTGCTGTAGTCAAAAAAGACTTTGTTAAAACTTTCGAAGAATTAGATGCCGATATCTTCAGCATCCAAGAAACTAAATTACAAGAAGGTCAAATTGATCTCGATCTATCCGGATACCACCAGTACTTTTTCTATGCTAAAAGAAAGGGGTATTCTGGCACCGCCGTTTTCACCAAGGAAGAGCCTTTGAACGTTCATCAAGGTTTAGGAATTGATGAGTTTGACGATGAAGGTCGAACTTTAACTCTAGAGTTTAAAGATTTTTACCTAATCAATAGTTACACCCCTAATTCTCAACAAAAGCTCAAACGTCTGGATTACCGTATGCGTTATGACGATGCTTTAAGAGAATATATGCAAAAGTTATCAGTTGATAAACCAGTTATTCTATGCGGTGACCTCAATGTTGCCCATGAAGAAATTGATATTAAGAACGACAAAACCAATCATAAAAATCCCGGTTTCTCTGACGAAGAAAGAGCCAAATTTACAGAATTATTAAATAGTGGCTTCATTGATACTTTCAGAACTTTACATCCCGATGACGTTAAGTATTCATGGTGGAGTTATCGTTTCAATGCTCGTAAAAATAATGCCGGTTGGAGAATTGATTACTTTGTCCTATCTGATAATGGTAAAAAAATGTTAAAGGCCGCCGACATTCACACTGATATTTATGGTTCAGATCACTGCCCTATTGAATTAGACTTAGATATATAAGGAGTTTAACTTATGAATTTTGTTTCTATGGATTTTGAGACTGCCAATGGAAGCCGCGATAGCGCTTGTTCTTTAGCTTTGGTACTTGTCCGTAACGATCAAATTGTTGATAATTTTTATACACTAATAAATCCTCAACAATATTTCAGTCCTCGTAATATTCAAATACATCACATTAGACCCGAAGACGTTCAAGATGCTCCTACTTTCGATCAAGTTTGGACACATATTCAACCTTTATTTGATAGTAGCCATTTGGTTGCCGCCCATAACGCTAGTTTTGATAATAGTGTTTTAAAGAAAACTTTAGTCAATTATGGAATTGTAGTACCCAAGTATTTAACGATTGATACTTTACGCACCAGTCGTAAATTTTTCCCAGATTTTCCTAATCACAAGCTGAATACCGTTTCCGAACGTTTGAATATTGATTTGCGTAACCATCATAACGCTCTAGCCGATAGTGTGGCTTGTGCCGAAATCCTTGTTAAAACTGAACAGCAATTTGGAACTGAACAAATAAAAAAGATGGTCAAGCTCACTAGCTAAACCATCTTCGACATAATTAATGTCTTATCTTTTGTTAACTCTGTTGCAAATCCATATTTTTGATAAATATGGATGGCGACAGGGTTATTTTTATATACTTCTAAAAAGATTTTCTTTAGTGGTGATGATTTAACCCAATCAAGAATATCCTCAATTAAGTAAGAGCCAATACCATTATTCCAAAAATCTTTATCGACCACAATTCCTAATTCTGCTTGTTCATCATCTTTAGCTTCAATTCGACAATAGCCAATGATATCTTCATCAAAAATAGCTACCATCAACTCATCAACTTTAGATTGATAAATAGCATCCAAAGATTCCCTCTCATTATCAACAGTTAAATCTTTTAAATCTTCAAATATGATAAAGTCCGACTGTTGACTAACCTTCTTTAAAAATTTTATTAACTTAGAGGCATCGTTAGGAATACTCTCCCGTAAAGTTAGTTCTTCACTCATTAAAGGTCTCCAAACTTACGATCAGCGTATTTTTCGCCATGCAATTTAAAAACAATTTGACGATCAGTATCCGATAAACGGGCAATATTAATCGAAATATGTTCTGTCGGAATTTCATCTTTAATAAATTGAGGCCACTCGACTATAGTAATTCCATTACCATTGAAGTACTCATCAAATCCCAAATCTTCATCAGGACTACTCTCTAAACGATACGCATCCATATGATAAAGTGGTATTCTTCCGTCTTGATATTCACGTATTAAAGTAAAAGTAGGACTCTTAACGTTCCTTTTTATTCCTAAGCCACGTGCTAATCCACGCGTCAAAGTGGTTTTACCGACACCCAAATCACCATTTAGAACAATCACATCCCCTGCTTTTAACAATTCGGATATCTTTGCTCCCAATGCTTCGGTCTCTTCATATGAATGGGTTGTTAGTTGATATTCAAGCATAATTTCTCCTAAATTTTATAATGCTAAGGCAGCCGTCAAAATAGCAGACTTGTAAACATCCTCTTCATTACAACCACGTGATAAGTCAGAAATTGGCTTAGCAAGTCCTTGCAAGACAGGCCCAATAGCTTCAAAGCCACCTAATCTTTGGGCAATCTTATAACCGATATTACCTGATTGTAGATCTGGAAAGACGAAGACATTAGCATGACCAGCAACTTGTGAACCAGGAGCCTTTTGGGCACCAACACTTGGTACAAATGCAGCATCAAATTGTAATTCACCATCAAGAGCCAAATCAGGTGCTAACTTATGAGCAATTTCAGCAGCTTCAGCTACTTTAGTTACATCATCACTTTTGGCACTACCTTTAGTTGAAAAACTAAGCATAGCAACTTTAGGGTCAATGTCAAAGAGTTTAGCACTCTTAGCAGTTTGAACAGCAATTTCAGCCAATTCTTGAGCATTAGGATCAATATTAATTGCACAGTCAGCAAACATGTAACGTTCGTCGCCCTTTTGCATGATAAATGAACCACTAATTCTTGAATTACCAGGAGCTGTTTTGACAATTTGAAGGGCTGGACGAACAGTATCACCAGTTGAGTGAATTGCCCCAGAAACCATACCATCAGCTTTGTCAGTATAAACTAACATTGTTCCAAAATAATTATTATCTAAAAGCATAGTTTCAGCTTGTTCTTTAGTATTCTTACCCTTACGACGTTCAACAAATTTATCAACCAAAGTATCAAAATCAGCATATTTCTTAGGATCAATAATTTCAATTCCAGAGATATCAAATGATTTTTCATTAGCAACTTGTTGAATCTTATCTTGTTCACCAATTAAGATGGGTTTTAAAATATTTTCTTTAAAAAGTCGAGTTGCGGCGCCTAGAATTCTAGGTTCTTCACCTTCTGGGAAAACAATTGTTAAATTCTTTCCATCAATTTTACTTTTAAGGCTTTCAAATAAATCCATTATTATTCCTCCGTCTCATCGGCATTCTCAGGTAATTGCCAATTTATTTCCTCTTCATTATAGTTTAAAAGTGCAGCATTTGCTTTAGAAAATGGTTTTGAACCAAAAAAGCCATATCTAGCAGCAAATGGACTAGGATGTGGAGAAGAGATGATCGTATTCTTTGATTGATCAATCAAAGGAATTTTACTTTTAGCAGCATTTCCCCAAAGAATGAAAACCACTTTTCCACGTTCAGATAGTGCATGAATTGCGTAATCAGTTAATTGCTCCCAGCCTTTTCCCTTGTGTGAGAATGCTTGTCCACGTCTAACAGTCAAAACTGAGTTCAAAAGCAATACACCTTGTTGAGCCCAGGCTTTAAGATAGCCATGTTCAACCGGCGTACAGCCTAAATCATCCTGTAATTCTTTATAGATATTTCTTAGTGAGGGCGGTATTCTTACACCCGGAGCCACTGCAAAACTACAACCAATAGCTTGATTAGGTTCATGATAAGGATCTTGTCCCAAAATCACGACTTTAGTGTCAGCAAATGAGGTCCACTGAAAAGCCTGATAAATATGGTGCATTTCCGGATAAATTGTTTGAGTATTATATTCATTAACAAGAAATTCACGCAATTGTTCATAATACGGTTTGTCAAATTCACCCTGAAGAACACCTTGCCAATCATTTTTTATTAGCGTTTTCAAATTTACACCTACCTGTTTGATATTAATTCCATAAAATATGGTAACATTCACATATAGCATAACGCACTCGGAGGGAACTTTATGATTAAATTAATTGCATCCGATATGGATGGTACATTATTGAACGATAAAATGGCTGTTTCAGATCGTAACATACAAGCCATTAAAGATGCCCAAAAGAATGGCATTGAATTTATAATAGCAACTGGTCGAAGTCTTGATGAGGCTAAGCCCTTTTTGAAAAATCGAGTTCATCCCGGATATATTACTTTAAACGGCGCTGAAGTATATGATGAGAATGAAAAACTTATTTCAAGTAATCCTATTTCTGAAAAATCCAAAACGGAGGTTATTAATTACTTAAAGGAACACAAAATTTACTTCGAAGTAGTTACTAACAAGGGAATTTTCTCAGATAATAAAGACCTGCGTGTTTCTAGTTTAGCGGAATTATTGGTCAAATTAAATCCTAGTACAACTTATGAACAGGCACTTCAAGATACTTTGTCCCGTATCAAGTTAACACCGATGAACTTTGTCGACAGCTACGATAAAATTCTCAGTGATCCTTCCTACAAAGTTATGAAATTACTAGCCTTTAGTGGCAAAGAAACAGAAGTTCTAAACCCCTTAAGAAAAGATATTGAAAAAAATATTGATGACGTCGTTGTGACATCATCTTCACCAAACAACGTGGAAATCAACAGTATTGACGCTCAAAAAGGTATCGCTCTTTTACAATTTGCTAAGGATAAAAATATCTCTCAAGAAGAAACAATGGCCATCGGTGACAATCTCAATGATGAATCAATGATTCGAGATGCAGGTGTTGGTGTTGCCATGAAGAATGCTATCCCCGCTATTGCCAAATTGGCACAGATCCAAACAGACAATAACGTTAATGACGGTGTTGCTCAAATTGTCGAAAAAGTTATTGCAAAGGCAAAGAATCAGAATAAATGATGAATCTTTATATTCGAAAAGCGGACTTAGCGGTTGGTAACATCTTAGTGGTGATCAATCAAAATAAAGAAACTATTTTTATTGCATCACGTGATAAAAAAAATCCTTTCTTGATTAAATTGTATAATCGTTTGAATACGTTGATCGGTGAAATAAAATTAAAAAACAACTTTTTAAAAATTTACTCAATTGAAATTAATGGGGAAGAAAAAGCAACGATCAATGCCATCCCCATGTTAGATCTGAAATACGTCCATCTTAGTAAAATCAATTGGAATGTTACAGGAAATCTAGTTATGTCCGATTATCACGTTACTAAAGAAGGTAAAGAAATTCTTTGCGTACAACCAACCATCTTGGCACAAGGCCATCCTGGATTGGAATTAGATTTTGCTAACATGGACGATGGTCCTGTTGGTACTCTTTTGACTATCTTTTTAAATAAGTACATTAAACTACCAACCCTTACTCCTAATGCGGATCTGGATAATAGTTTACTGAAAAATAAAATTCCTTACTTAAATAATTTCAAGAGTAAGTGTAATTAGAAAATAGTAGTTTGATTAGGGAAACAATTATGGTATATAATCTTTCCAAACAAAAAGCGTTCGTATCAACCGTATTTATAATAAGGTTGATACGAACGCTCTTTTTATTATTAATATATTGCTGAACGGAAGACAGCAGAATTATTGTTACTCTGTTAATATACATTCTAACCAAACTTCAATAAGAAATATTCTTCCTTCAGAACTATTTTGCTAAATCATATTGCATATGATCATATAAGTGACTACCGATATACAATTGACCAACTTTCTTGAAACCTGTCTTTGTATATACATGTTTGGCAGGCTCATTGTTTACATCAACATTTAAACTAAGGATTTTTTCACCACGGTCACGCATAACTTCAATAAAATGTTCCATCGTTTTTGTTCCAATACCTTTGTTTTGATAAGCCGGAGCTACTGCAAATGAATCTAAGTACCATTCACCAGGCCAAGCTTCCTTATCGCCAAACAAGTTCTTTTCTTTAATACCATACTTGTGCATAATCTTGATCAAAGGTTCATCAATGCCGTCCTCTAAACTTTCAGGATAGCCGACCATAATTGCTACTACTTCACCATCAATTTCGTTAACGAGAATGTTATCTAATCCATAACGATAGCCTGGTTGAAAGAATCCCTCTTTGATAACCTGAGCCATCTTTTCATCGCCAACTTCTTTAAATACATCGAGTTCCATCTCATCAAAGATTTGGAAAAGGATTGGCAATATCTGATCCGCATCCTCTGCTTTTGCATTTCTAAACATTTTTCCACCTCAAGTATATATAATACATGAAATTCGAATAATCTCAAATTAGGTGTTAAACGCAAAAAAGCAATGATTCTTATCATTACTTTTTTCGCAAAATTATTACTCGTAGCCCCTTTTCTTAAATTTAATCAAATCAGTGATCAAATAACTCATTGACTTGATTACATTTATTATCATAACCAACTTCTTTTCAGCTTTATATATGCAGTTTTCTGAAAGTGTTCAAAAATTGAACACTTTTTCAAATCTGTTTAAAAGTAATTTGAAAAAATTCCAAATAATGGTTAACTTCCTGAATAATAAATTCAGTCTTCATTTCCAAACCATTATCCAACCAATTAATTATAATAAAACACAAACCACTAACTAGGTAAATATTGTCTGGATTAATCTTAAAGTTATATTTTAAAAGTTGACTGTTAAAAATATTGATCAAAAATTTCCTTCTAATGTTCAATTCAGCCAATCGATAAAAGTTCAGACTAAAAGTTTTATTTTCACTAATATATAGAACAAATTTACCGATAAATTTGTTAAAATCATCACTCTCTTTAATTGCTACGTTTAGGATTTTTTTCTCAAAGGTAGCCATATAAATATCTTCAATACTATCGAAATAATAGTAGATTGTACCTCTAGTAACATTAGATGCTTTAGTCAAGTCAGTTACAGTAAATCTTCTCACTCGATTGACTGATAGCTCCTCAAACATTGTATGGATTAGATGATCAACAGTTCTATTCACAGCATTACCTCTCCTCAATTTTACTTGTATCCTAACAAAAAAGTGACTTTTTTAATATACTTTTTAGTCGATTTTGTGAAGAAAATAATAATAAATAAAATGCTATATTTTATCAAAAATTATATAATCAATTTTCTATTTTTGATGATATTTAAGAATTATAATGATTTTGAAATCGAATTTTTATGAGGGGAAAATGCTGATATGAACAGAAAGAAAATTGCCTTACTAACAAGTTTAACTATTTTTAGTGGTACCAATATTCCATTTAATAATTTAATCAATAACCACTCCAATAATGTAATTAAGGCTGCACAAAGAAAGAAAGTATCAAAAACTGAATCGAAATATCCCGATATTATGAAAAAATTAGATATAACTTCTATGCAACAATACGACAGCAATATTCTCTTTATGAGTATTGCTCTGAAAAATTTTTACGTTAAAGCTTTTCATACCGATGATTCTGGTAAAACTAACATATTATTGGCACCTCTAATCACCAGCAATCAATATTTTGTTACATCCGTTAACCTTGACCACAAAATAAAAAAGAATCAAAGGATAACAATCCAAGGATTCTTAAACGGGAAAACTAAAATTAGTAAGAAACAGAATTTTGACGATAAATATATTAACAAGAGTGCTGTTTCTGTCTTAGTAGATCAAATTAGTTATTGAGAAAATAATCTCTCAAGCCATCTATATCACGTAATTTATCGATTGCATGTTTTTCAATTTGACGAATACGTTCTTTAGTAACTCCTAACTCCTGTCCAATCTCTGATAAAGTTTGCTGACCATGATTATCAAAATCATAACGTTCAATTATAACTTTGGCCTCCCTCTGAGTTAACCGTTGATGCAATTGTTTGTAAAGATCTTCACGCAGAAAATCATTCTCAACAATGGTTTGAATACTTTGTTTCGTATCTGGCAAAGTATCAGCCAACTGACCATTTTCATTATCGGATACAGAATGATCCAAACTCATAGGCTTCGATTTCTCACGGTCAACTTGCGATAAATACCGATATTGTTTTTCATCTACATTGGCTTTTTGACATATCCAAGATATATTTACTCTGCCATATAATTCCATGCTCTGATTCTCAAGTAACTTAATTAACTTGATTGTTGCAGCTTTATGACTTGGTATACGAATAGTCAAATTAATACTATCTTTCTCATCTAAAATTTCTTTTCTAATCCACCAATATGCATAGGTCGAAAACTTATTATCTTTTTTACTATCGTAGCGTTTCACAGCTTTTATCAGGCCAATGTACCCTGCTTGAACCAAATCCTCCTTACTCAATCCAGACCCTAAATAAGAAGAATAACGATTGGCAAAACTATGGACCAAACCACTATTAGTTTCAATTAATTTAGATAATGCATGAGCATCACCATTATTGTATTCTAGAACATACTTTTCATTATGTCTAAAATTGATTTCATCTGGACGTACAACATTTTCATATCGGTAAATCACTTTATTATCAGAACGCTTTAAAATGATTTTAAATCCATAAAAATTATAAATCATTATCTGTTTCTCCATCCGCTTGGTATAACCCTTCCAAGCCCATTTTTTTATATAATTCTTGATTATTTTTTTTCTTTAAATTTTGTAATTTATTCATTTCTGACTGAATTTCATTTATTTCTTGTAAATAATTATGAACAACTTTCTCTTGTTCCTCTAGACTTAGTTGTGGTAATTGATATTCACTTAATGTTTTTATCGGAATTTGTCTAACTGTTGTACCCACTGTAATACTATCTAATTGAGCCCGACCGATAGGACTATCCAAAAACAATTTTAAAAAATCTGGATTATATAATTTGGGATTAACTCTCAATCTGACTAAGTTGCTGTTAATCAAGGTCTTATCTTTAACATTCTTAGCCATCAATAACTTAAATATGCCTCGAACAGTCATTACAATATCTCCATCTTGCAACTCGTAATTATCAACCTTGGTTCTTCCCTCTACATCTCCTCGTGACATCTTGTCATAGTTAATACTTTTAGAATCTATGTCAGAAATTTTCATAATCCAGTACTTACCTTCTGGATTTTCATTCTTAGAAACCATATTATATCCACGATCTATTTTTGAAACATTTTTAAGCGCTATAGTATTACCATTATAAAAATCTATTAAATTAATATAATATTTTTGATTATCAAAATTATAAACCGTCTTTTTTATATATCTTTCAACCATCATATTTTTAGTTGAAACTTGATTATTAGGTAAAATCATTGAATAATTCTTAATTTCTTTAAAACTTTGAATCGTTGTTACGATTTTTTCGATAGATTCATCAGTTAACTTAGTTCCCTTTCCCTCTTGGACTAAGGATTCTTTTGGAACCTTTACAAATAATATTTTATTTTTCTGATCAGGCGATTTATCATGATTAAATATTAAAACACTAGTTGGAACAGCAGTACCTGCTAACAATCCTCCAGGTAAAGAGATAATAGCTTCAAATAAGTCATTTTTTAGAATATTTTGACGAATTTCATTCTCAGATCCACCTCTGAATAAAGTACCCGTGGGAAGTAGTACTATTGCCCGACCAGACAATTCTTTAGATGAATTTATGGCATTCATAATGAATCCCCAATCAGCCTTTTTTAAAGGAACCGTGCCAAAGGAGTATCTGTTATACTTATCATTTTTGTTCAAATCTTTATCAAATTGGGAAACAAATGGTGGTTCTGTAATTACTACATCAAATTTTTTCAAATTCTCATCTTGAATATAATAAGGATTTGATAAAGTGTCACCAATAAAAAGATGATAATCAGTTGAACCATTTATTTCTAATATCATTTCTGTAATAGCGATACACACCGAATTAATATCTTGACCATATATGCGTTGATGAGGATTGTTTTTTACAACGGCCAACAAAGTTCCCCCAATTCCACAAGTAGGGTCCAGAATCTCATCGTTTGCCTTTATATTAGCCAATTTAACTAATAAGTCATTTATATTCCCTGATGACGTCATACCACTGTACATTCGTTTAAACGTCGTATCAAGGTATTGTTGGATAAACATCGCTACACTGGAACCGTCCAGTTCATTAACCAAATCAACTACTTCCTGATATACTTTTGTAGGCAAATCTTTTATTATTTTCGCGACTATCGGAAGAACTATTTTAAGAATTTCATTCTTTGTTTCTAATATTCTAAACATAGTCCTGCCAAAATTATCCTTCGGCTGATTTTCTATTCCTTTTGCATTTAAATAAGCCACTGAAACAATCAACACACACTTCTCTAAGCCAGATATACTAGAATCTATCTGTGCAGTAGCTCTAACTAATTCGCGATATATCTTTTCCCTTTTTGTCTTCATTGTCCTTAATTTATCCATTCTATAAAAAGAGTATTTTTAATACTCTTTTATTTTGTTTAAAGTAATAAGCAAAAACACTGCTTTCATATATTCATTAAAACATCTTATTTAGCTATTTGCAATGCTTTTACTTAGTATTGTTAATACTTATTTTTCTATTATACAAAAAAACTCTAATCATCTTTAATTCGATGATTAGAGTTAACTGATATTAATCGCTTAATACCGGTGATCGGGGTCGAACCGATACTCCCTACTGGGAACAGGATTTTGAATCCTGCGCGTCTGCCAATTCCGCCACACCGGCATGTTATAACATGCCTGATTATTTAAGCATAACCAAAGGCGGTAACCGGATTTGAACCGGTGATGAAGGTTTTGCAGACCTCTGCCTTACCACTTGGCTATACCGCCATATTCAATTTCCAAAGCAATTGGGTTAGCTGGATTCGAACCAGCGCATGATGGAGTCAAAGTCCATTGCCTTACCGCTTGGCTATAACCCAATAAAAATAGGCGGTATGTGAGAATCGAACTCACGTGTGTCGGTACCACAAACCGATGTGTTAACCACTTCACCAATACCGCCATGATCAAAAGGTAGAAACAGGGATAGTAGGAATTGAACCCACACCGACGGTTTTGGAGACCGTAGTTCTACCTTTAAACTATATCCCTAATATGGAGGGGAGTGGATTCGAACCACCGAACCCGAAGGAGCGGATTTACAGTCCGCCGCGTTTAGCCAGACTTCGCTACCCCTCCAAAATGGCGCGGGACGGAATCGAACCGCCGACACATGCAGCTTCAATGCATTGCTCTACCAACTGAGCTACCGAGCCATTAAACGGTCCGTGCGAGAATCGAACTCGCGATCTCCTGCGTGACAGGCAGGCGTCCTAACCAACTAGACCAACGAACCAAGAATTAATTATTTGGAGCAAATTGCGGGAGCAGGATTTGAACCTACGACCTTCGGGTTATGAGCCCGACGAGCTACCAGACTGCTCCATCCCGCGATAATAAAAAATGAATCATATGCTACCCACTAAGGAGGATGTGGGATTCGAACCCACGCGCCGCTTTCGCGACCTGACGGTTTTCAAGACCGTTCCCTTAAGCCGGACTTGGGTAATCCTCCATTGCTTAAAACATAAAACTATTAAACTAATGATGCTTACGCATCAATGACCCGTACGAGATTTGAACTCATGTTACCGCCGTGAAAGGGCGGTGTCTTAACCACTTGACCAACGGGTCATATAAAAACGGAGAAGGAGGGATTTGAACCCTCGCGCCGCGTTAGCGACCTACACCCTTAGCAGGGGCGCCTCTTCAGCCACTTGAGTACTTCTCCAGATATAGTGGGCCTAAATGGACTTGAACCATCGACCTCACGCTTATCAGGCGTGCGCTCTAAACCAGCTGAGCTATAGGCCCAAAACAGTGGCAAAGCGGGTGACGAGAATCGAACTCGCGACAACAGCTTGGAAGGCTGTGGTTTTACCACTAAACTACACCCGCATATTACCTACGACACTTTAACTATTAATAGATTATATCTATTAACGGTCCGTGCGAGAATCGAACTCGCGATCTCCTGCGTGACAGGCAGGCGTCCTAACCAACTAGACCAACGAACCAAGAATTAATTATTTGAAACAAATTGCGGGAGCAGGATTTGAACCTACGACCTTCGGGTTATGAGCCCGACGAGCTACCAGACTGCTCCATCCCGCGATAACAATAACAGCATTAAAGGGGTCCTTAAAGATGGACCCTGTAGGACTCGAACCTACGACCGAGCGGTTATGAGCCGCCTGCTCTAACCAACTGAGCTAAAGGTCCGGAAAAATAGCGGCGAAGGGGATCGAACCCCCGACCTCCCGGGTATGAACCGGACGCTCTAGCCAGCTGAGCTACACCGCCATAAAACTTAATGCCGTACAGAAAACAACTTTCGTTGTAATCGGGAAGACAGGATTCGAACCTGCGACCCCCTGGTCCCAAACCAGGTGCTCTACCAAGCTGAGCCACTTCCCGAGAAAAACAAATGCACCTAGTAGGAGTCGAACCTACAACCTTCTGATTCGTAGTCAGACACTCTATCCAATTGCGCTATAGGTGCATATTCATTATAGTGCCGAGGACCGGAATCGAACCGGTACGGTAATCACTTACCGCAGGATTTTAAGTCCTGTGCGTCTGCCAGTTCCGCCACCCCGGCGTTACTATAATGAAAGCGGAAGACGGGATTCGAACCCGCGACCCCCACCATGGCAAGGTGATGTTCTACCACTGAACTACTTCCGCATTATGCCGACTAGAGGATTCGAACCTCCGACCCCCTGTTTACAAGACAGATGCTCTGCCAGCTGAGCTAAGTCGGCATAAAACGTTACTTTCATATAATACTAAATGTTTCCCAATATTGCAACAACAATATTGAATACGGGTGAAAGGACTTGAACCTTCATGTCCACTGGACACTAGAACCTAAATCTAGCGCGTCTGCCAATTCCGCCACACCCGCATGGTGTGTATATATGTTGCAAATGAGCCGTGACAGGTTCGAACTGTCGACCCTCTGATTAAAAGTCAGATGCTCTACCAACTGAGCTAACGGCTCATGATGAATGGAGGATACAGGGATCGAACCTGTGACCTCCTGCTTGTAAGGCAGATGCTCTCCCAGCTGAGCTAATCCTCCATCATGAAACAGCGTAGCAACTATCTATCCTCGCGGGTAGTTTCCCACCAACTACTTTCGACGTGGAGAAGCTTAACTTCTGTGTTCGGCATGGGAACAGGTGTATCCTTCTCGCTATCGTCACTACACTATTTGGTAACTCGTACCTTCAAAACTAGATATTAAGATTATGAATTAAAATTGAAACACTTCAAACTGCTGTAAACTCTTACTCGGTTAAGTCCTCGATCTATTAGTACTGCTCAGCTCCATGTATCGCTACACTTCCACCCGCAGCCTATCTACGTCATATTCTCTAACGGATCTTACTTCCATAAAGGAATGGGAAATCTCATCTCGAGGGGGGCTTCACACTTAGATGCTTTCAGCGTTTATCCCGTCCATACGTAGCTACCCAGCGATGCGCCTGGCGGCACAACTGGTACACCAGAGGTATGTCCATCCCGGTCCTCTCGTACTAAGGACAGCTCCTCTCAAATTTCCTACGCCCGCGACGGATAGGGACCGAACTGTCTCACGACGTTCTGAACCCAGCTCGCGTACCGCTTTAATGGGCGAACAGCCCAACCCTTGGGACCGACTACAGCCCCAGGATGCGATGAGCCGACATCGAGGTGCCAAACCTCCCCGTCGATGTGAACTCTTGGGGGAGATAAGCCTGTTATCCCCAGGGTAGCTTTTATCCGTTGAGCGATGGCCCTTCCATATGGTACCACCGGATCACTAAGTCCGACTTTCGTCCCTGCTCGACTTGTCAGTCTCGCAGTCAAGCTCGCTTATGCCTTTACATTCTACGAATGATTTCCAACCATTCTGAGCGAACCTTTGAGCGCCTCCGTTACATTTTAGGAGGCGACCGCCCCAGTCAAACTGCCCACCAGACACTGTCCCTCACCACGCTAAGTGATGTAGGTTAGAGTTTTCATATAACAAGGGTAGTATCCCACCAATGCCTCCCTCGAAACTAGCGTTCCGAGATCAACGGCTCCTACCTATCCTGTACATGTCACACAAAAACTCAATATCAAGCTACAGTAAAGCTCCATGGGGTCTTTCCGTCCTGTCGCGGGTAACCCGCATCTTCACGGGTATTATAATTTCACCGAGTCTCTCGTTGAGACAGTGCCCAAATCATTACGCCTTTCGTGCGGGTCGGAACTTACCCGACAAGGAATTTCGCTACCTTAGGACCGTTATAGTTACGGCCGCCGTTTACTGGGGCTTCAATTCTCAGCTTCGCAAAAGCTAACTGATCCTCTTAACCTTCCAGCACCGGGCAGGCGTCAGCCCATATACGTCATCTTACGATTTAGCATAGACCTGTGTTTTTGATAAACAGTTGTTTGGGCCTATTCACTGCGGCTGGCTGTTACACCAGCACCCCTTCTCCCGAAGTTACGGGGTCATTTTGCCGAGTTCCTTAACGAGAGTTCACTCGCTGACCTTAGGATACTCTCCTCGACTACCTGTGTCGGTTTGCGGTACGGGTAGTTTATTTCTAACTAGGAACTTTTCTTGGCAGTGTGAGTTATTGTGCTTCGTTACTAAAATTTCACTCCCCATCACAGCTTGTCCTTAGAGATATAAGCATTTGACTCATATCAAGACTTACTGCTTGGACACGCATATCCATCAGCGTGCACACATCATCCTCCTGCGTCCTTCCATCGTTCAAACAAAATAAACTAGTACAGGAATATCAACCTGTTATCCATCGATTACGCCTTTCGGCCTCATCTTAGGCCCCGACTAACCCTGGGAGGACGAGCCTTCCCCAGGAAACCTTAGTCTTACGGCCGACCAGATTCTCACTGGTCTTTCGTTACTCATACCGGCATTCTCACTTCTAATCACTCCACCACTCCTCACGGTATGGCTTCAATGCAATTACAACGCTCTCCTACCACGTGTCTTACGACACATCCACAGTTTCGGTATCATGCTTAGCCCCGGTACATTTTCGGCGCAGAATCACTCGACTAGTGAGCTATTACGCACTCTTTGAATGAATGGCTGCTTCTAAGCCAACATCCTAGTTGTCTATGCGTTTCCACATCCTTTTCCACTTAGCATGAATTTTGGGACCTTAACTGGTGATCTGGGCTGTTTCCCTTTCGACGGTGGATCTTATCACTCATCGTCTGACTCCCGAGTAAAGATCAATGGTATTCGGAGTTTATCTGAATTCAGTAACCCAAGACGGGCCCCTAGTCCAAACAGTGCTCTACCTCCACGATCCTAAACCTCGAGGCTAACCCTAAAGCTATTTCGGAGAGAACCAGCTATCTCCAAGTTCGTTTGGAATTTCACCGCTATCCACATCTCATCTCAGCATTTTTCAACATACACGAGTTCGGTCCTCCAATGCGTTTTACCGCATCTTCAACCTGGACATGGATAGGTCACTTGGTTTCGGGTCTACATCAACATACTTAGTCGCCCTATTCAGACTCGCTTTCGCTACGGCTCCGACTTTTCATCTTAACCTTGCATGTTAACGTAACTCGCCGGTTCATTCTACAAAAGGCACGCCATCATCCATAAACGGACTCTGACTACTTGTAGGCACACGGTTTCAGGATCTATTTCACTCCCCTTCCGGGGTACTTTTCACCTTTCCCTCACGGTACTGGTTCACTATCGGTCACTAGGGAGTATTTAGCCTTGGGAGATGGTCCTCCCGGATTCCGACGGAGTTTCTCGTGTTCCGCCGTACTCAGGATACTGAATGGAGTGGATCAGATTTCGTTTACGAGGCTTTCACTCTCTTTGGCCAAGTTTTCCAACTTGTTCGACTATCATAACCTTTTGTTCTCACAACATCAGTCCTACAACCCTAAAGAGCAAGCTCTTTAGTTTGGGCTATTCCCGTTTCGCTCGCCGCTACTCAGGGAATCGAATTTTCTTTCTCTTCCTGCAACTACTTAGATGTTTCAGTTCATTGCGTGTTCCTCTTGACTGCTATGTATTCACAGGCAAGTAAATATCCATTACGATATTTGGGTTCCCCCATTCGGAAATCCCCGGATCAAAGCTTACTTACAGCTCCCCGAGGCGTATCGTCGTTAGTTACGTCCTTCATCGGCTCCTAGTGCCTAGGCATCCACCGTGCGCCCTTTATAACTTAACCTAAATTAAATTACAAAAAGTAATTTAAAACAATTTGCCATGACTTTCGTCACAGCTGGCAATCAAAAAGATTGCCGCGCAGTTTTCGGTGTTTCTTTAATTCATTAATTCTTAATATCCAGTTTTCAAGGTACGAGTTTGAGGGTAGACCCCTCAAAACTAAACAAAGTTTTAACAATTGTGTATTTCCGTTGGTACCAAAGTACCATATCCTTAGAAAGGAGGTGATCCAGCCGCAGGTTCTCCTACGGCTACCTTGTTACGACTTCACCCTAATCATTTGTCCCACCTTAGGCGGCTAGTTCCCCGAAGGGTTACCCCACCGACTTTGGGTGTTACAAACTCTCATGGTGTGACGGGCGGTGTGTACAAGGCCCGGGAACGTATTCACCGCGGCATGCTGATCCGCGATTACTAGCGATTCCAGCTTCATGTAGGCGAGTTGCAGCCTACAATCCGAACTGAGATCGGTTTTAAGTGATTTGCTTGCCCTCGCGAGTTCGCAGCACGTTGTACCGACCATTGTAGCACGTGTGTAGCCCAGGTCATAAGGGGCATGATGATTTGACGTCGTCCCCACCTTCCTCCGGTTTATCACCGGCAGTCTCACCAGAGTGCCCAACTGAATGCTGGCAACTGATAATAAGGGTTGCGCTCGTTGCGGGACTTAACCCAACATCTCACGACACGAGCTGACGACAACCATGCACCACCTGTATCCATGTCCCCGAAGGGAAAGACTTATCTCTAAGCTTTTCATGGTATGTCAAGACCTGGTAAGGTTCTTCGCGTTGCTTCGAATTAAACCACATGCTCCACCGCTTGTGCGGGCCCCCGTCAATTCCTTTGAGTTTCAATCTTGCGATCGTACTCCCCAGGCGGAGTGCTTAATGCGTTAGCTGCAGCACTGAAGGGCGGAAACCCTCCAACACTTAGCACTCATCGTTTACGGCATGGACTACCAGGGTATCTAATCCTGTTTGCTACCCATGCTTTCGAATCTCAGCGTCAGTTACAGACCAGAAAGCCGCCTTCGCCACTGGTGTTCTTCCATATATCTACGCATTCCACCGCTACACATGGAGTTCCACTTTCCTCTTCTGCACTCAAGTTTACCAGTTTTCGAAGCACTTCCTCGGTTGAGCCGAGGGCTTTCACTTCAAACTTAATAAACCGCCTACATTCTCTTTACGCCCAATAAATCCGGACAACGCTTGCCACCTACGTATTACCGCGGCTGCTGGCACGTAGTTAGCCGTGGCTTTCTGGTTGAATACCGTCAGTACGTGAACAGTTACTCTCACATATGTTCTTCTTCAACAACAGAGTTTTACGATCCGAAAACCTTCTTCACTCACGCGGCATTGCTCCATCAGACTTTCGTCCATTGTGGAAGATTCCCTACTGCTGCCTCCCGTAGGAGTTTGGGCCGTGTCTCAGTCCCAATGTGGCCGATTACCCTCTCAGGTCGGCTACGTATCATCGCCTTGGTGAGCTATTACCTCACCAACTAGCTAATACGCCGCGGGTCCATCCAGAAGAGATAGCAAAACCATCTTTTAAACAAAGATCATGTGATCTAAGTTGTTATGCGGTATTAGCACTTGTTTCCAAATGTTATCCCCCACTTCTGGGCAGGTTACCCACGTGTTACTCACCCGTCCGCCACTCACCAAGGTCTGAATCATGAAGCAAGCTTCAATCATCAGGATGGTTCGTTCGACTTGCATGTATTAGGCATGCCGCCAGCGTTCGTCCTGAGCCAGGATCAAACTCTCATATTAAAAGTTTGTGACTCATAAATAAAAATACTAGCGAATTGACTTCGTTGTAAATCCAACAAATAAATGTTGGCCTACACAATTTTAGTGTTAAAACTTTGTTCAGTTTTCAAAGGTCTACCAGCTGATTAAGCGCTTACGCTCATCAGCGACTTAATTATTTTATCAAAGAGACAATAACTTGTCAAGAACTTTTTAAAATAATTTTTTCTAACTAATTATCAACGAATTGATAAACAGTTAGGAGTCATCTAACAGACAACTTAATTATCATATCGAAGTAACAAGAACATGTCAAGGACTTCTTTAAAATAATTTGGAATCAACGGAGAAGCAATTAAGCTTGAAAGCGTTGATGCCATTGCTCTGTCGCAACAACAAGATATATATTACCAATCGAATAAGAGAGTTGCAACCCTTTTTTACAAAAAAGTTGTATTTTTTCGTTTTTTTTCTGAAATCAGCGCCATTGCACTGTTTACCCAGCCATTTTTCTCCTTAGCAATGGTTTTATATCCAATCTTATCACGATAATCCGTCCAAAAATGCTTATGTAAAATGGGGCGTCCTACCTTTTCAGGATTCAAAGCTCTTGTAGATAAACTGATTTTTTGATTATATTCATCAATCCCCATTACTACTACTTGAACTTCATCGCCTATTTTATATCTTTCTTCTATATTAGAAACAAATCCATGTTTTAATTCTGAAATGTGAATTAGCCCTTGATGCGTGCTATCCAATTTAACGAACACACCGTAAGATTGAATTCCTGAAATGGTTCCAGTAAGTTTATCTCCTATTCTCATTAATTTTCCACCTTTTTAGATTCTAAATATGTAACAATGTATCTATAGATTATATAACAGAAAATGGTGACTAAGATTATGAATGATAAAATTTATGACATTTCAATCATTGGTGGTGGCCCTGCAGGTATGTTTGCTGCCTATTTTGCACGATTACGTAATTTGAACGTATCTCTAATTGAAAGCTTACCTAAATTAGGTGGTCAACCTGAAACATTATATGCGCAAAAGCATATTTATGATGTGGCAGCCTTACCTAAGATATCAGGTACTGATCTCATTAAACAACTAACTACTCAGCTCAACACTTTGGATTGTGATAAGTATCTAAGTACTTCTGTTTCTTCTATAGATAGAAATGAAGACGATACTTGGACTATTAAGACGAATAAGGGAGAGATTACTTCAAAAGCAATCATCATTGCTATTGGTAATGGTGCTTTCGAACCACGTAAACTAACGTTTGAATATGATCAATCACTTGAAACAAACAATTTAAGTTACTTTGTTAATGACATTGAAGATTATATAGGAAAAGATGTCTTAGTCGCTGGTGGCGGCGACTCTGCTGTTGACTGGGCGATTGATCTTAGTAAGATTGCTAAGCATACATCCCTTATTCATAGAAGAAACAAATATCGTGCAATGGAATCAAGTGTTGAAAAGTTAAATACTTCTGCAGTTGAACAATTGAATCCTTTTATCATTAAAGAGGTTAACTACAATCCTGACAATCATCAAAAAATTGACGTAACTCTTAAAATGGTTAAATCAGATGAAATTAAAACTGTCACTGCTGATAAGCTCCTCGTTAACTATGGTTTTGTGTCTGATTCACGTGTCCTTCGTGATTGGAATATTGATCTACAGGGACCCTTTGTCAAAGTATCGCAAGAAATGGAAACTAATCTCCCCAATGTTTTTGCAATTGGCGATATTGTAACTTACCCAGGTAAACTACAATTGATCACAACAGCCTTTGCCGAAGGTCCTATTGCAGTAACCAAGGCTCTTCGTAATCTGTACCCTGATAGAAACTACTTTGAGCACAGTACTTCTATTTTTGAAAAATAACATTAAATTTAGAAAATATTAAAGCTAATTTTAAGTTATGCTAGTATAATGAAAACTAATTTGAATTCTGGAGTTGATTGATTGAGTTACGTAATGAGTCTGGTCGATTTCATTTTGCATATTGATAGTCATATGGTCAATATTGTAAATAATTTCGGCCTTTGGACATATTTAATCATGTTCCTTATCATTTTCATTGAAACCGGTGTGGTTATTTTACCTTTCCTTCCTGGTGATTCCCTGATTTTTGCAGCAATGGCTTTAGCAGCTAATCCAAAGTATGGATTATCAACTTGGTTGTTATTCATCATTTTCTTAGCTGCCGCGGTCTTGGGAGATTCGATGAACTATGAGATTGGTGAACATTTTGGACAGTTTGCGACGGAGAATAAATACCTTAGTAAGCTGATTAATAAAGAGCATCTGCATGATGCACATATCTTCTTTCAAAAACATGGTGGTAAAACCATTGCGATTGGAAGATTCATTCCACTAATTAGAACTTTTGTTCCTTTCGTTGCTGGGAGTGGAACCATGCACTATCGAACTTTCCTGAAGTTTAATTTTATTGGTGCCTTCTTGTGGGTCTTGGTTTGTTCTATTGCTGGACATCTATTCGGTAATATTCCCGCAGTTCAAGAACACTTCTCAATGATCATCCTTGGTATTATCTTGGTATCATTGATTCCTGTATTGATCACCGCACTTAAAAATCGCAGAAAAAAAAGAGCTTAAGACAAAACGTCTTAGGCTCTTTTTCTTGCTTCCCAAAAATTAAGTCCTTCAAAAAGGATAAAGAATAGTACAAAGCATTGCGTAAAGAATTCTTCCGGCAGGATATTGATAACAGGGTCACGTCCCGGATCGAATAACCAATCACTATTGCGAAACAAGACTTCATGAAAAATCACGAAAAATCCATCGAAATCAATCAACATTAACAAAGCCAGTATGATTCCCAGAATACCAATCCAGAGAAAAACCTTATTAAAATGAGCTCGTATCTTACCAAATTTAACCACTAGTAATCCTGAAATAATCCAGACACCAAAATTTAGCATAAAGAGTTTTTTACAATCTTCAAAATGCAGCCTACCTGCTGGTGAAGAGATAAAATTACTCAAATGAAAATTCCAATTAAATGGATTGATCAAGTAATTCATCATTTGAGCATAATTTTTATAAACTGTTCCGTAATCCATATTTACCAAAGAATCCAAATTGTAGAATCTAATATTGATAGCAAATAAAAAATAGCTGGCAAAAATTGTTACTGTAATTGCCGTTGTCAAAATGAAAAGCGCTAAAGCAGCCGTGTAAAAGCCATCCTTTTGCGTATTAGACATCCCACTTGTCCAAACTTTCTACTTCATGAGTAGGTTTGATCTCTTGTTTAGCAATATCCTCATGTGTACTTACACCCGTATAAACCAATAGAGTATCTACATTTGCGTTGATTCCACACTTAATATCAGTATTGTAATTGTCTCCTACCATCAAAGCTGTCTTAGGATCAAAATTTTTAGCCTTAGCAGCAAAATCCATAATGTCTCGTTCTGGTTTACCGATGTACTTAGCTTTTTGTTGAGTAGACGTTTCAACTAGTGAAATCACAGAACCAGCTCCAGGAACTAGTCCACGTTCATTAGGCAAGTTAGTATCTGCATTAGTTCCAATAAAGAATGCTCCACGCTTAATAGCCAAAGTAGCTAACTCAAACTTATGATATGTAACATCATAATCCAATCCTACAATAACCACATCCGGATTAGTCTCATTCAACTTGATGCCAGTACCAAAGACTGCACTCTTTAAACCGTATTCTCCAACCACATAAGCTGAATGGTTCTTCACATCATCATCAAACATATTCTTAACGTAAGCTGCCGTAGCAAGTGATGGTGTTACCACTTGATCTGCCCTTGCAGAAATTTGGTGGTTATTAGTTAAATTATCTGCCACTTGTTGTGGTGTTTTAGTTGTATTATTTGTTAAAAAATAATAATCAATTCCCTTAGCGTTCAAATTATCGATAAACACTTTAGCTTCTGGAATCTTATCTTTTCCGCGATACATTGTTCCATCTAAATCAATTAAATATGTTTGATACTTCATTTATTCGTTTCACCTATTTTTCTAATTTTAAAAGTCTTTTTAGCCGTTGTTTTTCTTACTCGACGTTTAGAGACTTTATTTTTTTTCTTCTGACTATTAACGTTATTCTTCGAATTATTATTATTCGAATTATTAGAATGCTTCGTTTTATTATTACGAGTATGAAATTTATGATTAGACTTATTATTACGACGTCCATTTTTTAATGGTGCTTTCTTGACCTTTTCTAGTACAAAATAAGCACAGCCAAAATTACAGTACTCTAGTAAGTAATCTTCTAAATAGGAGATTCTGGTATCTAGAGTACTTTCTTTTCTCCCATCTTCATAAAAGCCCTTAAATCTTAATTGATCATAACCCCAGTCGCCGACAATATAATCGTATTTATCTAAGACATTGTTATATCTCTCTTCAATACGTTCTTTGCTAAAACCATCGTCGTGATCTTCAACGATTCTGTACTGGGTTTTATTAATCGTAATTAGGTTATCAGCCAGAACAATAACATCAGCTAATTTGGTTGTGGTATTATTCTCAACTTCCTGCAAACAATCACCTCAAATCGGATATTTTTTCCCTAAATATTCACCAAAAACATTTCTTAAAAACTTAGGATACATAATTTTGTTCTTACCTGCTATCTCTATAGAAGGAAAATACGGAACAAATAAGTAATGATCCAATAAAGCTAAAGTATACTCTTGATTCTTATTTAATTCTTGACCATTTATATATACATTACGTTTATCATCAATCTTAATGCCTCGATAAATGAGTTCGCCAAATATCTTACCACGAAATCCCATTCCCTTTTGTTGATGCGTCCGCAAATACAAACGATTCTTTTCCATTTCCATTACTAGGCGCCAAACATTATCACCTGTCATAGTTGTTCTCATTACATGGATTGCATGTGGCAAAATATCATGTAAATTTTTCTCAGTAATTATACCTTTAGGTAAATCCTTCAAAAATAAACCTGAGCTTAAAATAGCTACTTCAGCATCAGCATATTCTTGTACCGCTGTTAAAGCCTCTTGAATAATCGAATGGTCTGCATGATAATCACTGCTCAAAGTAACTGGCAAATTTGCAACTTGTCTTTGATTCAACAATTCTTCACCTTTATCATATTGTGCTTTAATCCAGGCAGCATCAGTGTCCAATACTTTCATGGATGAAGTTGGTGTAGTAAAGGCGTCCTTTTTAATTACATGTTTATCCTGATTCAACTCTAAATTAATAGTCCCTACATTTTGACCGTATTTACCAGCCGCTGCTAGCAAAACGCCGTTGTCCATTTCTCCCTTAGGAAAAAGATGATGGGTATGAGATCCGATAATCACATCAATTTCAGGATGCTTACTGGCAATCAATCGATCCATGGAAACTCCTAAATGCGATAAGAGAACAATCACATCACAGTCTTTCACATCCTGTAGAACTTTGGGCAACATATCTTGTATTAAACGAATGTCCCAGTTTAATAATGGATAAGTCAAAATAAATGGTGCCGTCAAACCGATCACACCAATTTTTGTACGAGATTCAGTTGTAAAAAATTTCGATTGTACAGCAAAATCAGCCAATTTGCCAGTTTTCTCTTCATATAAATTACCTAAAATAACTGGAAAATTAGCATGGTCGTACAAATGTTCCAATTCTTCATGACTATTACCCAACCCTTCATTATTACCAATTGTAGCCGCATCATAATGAAGTGGATTCATCCAAGCAATATTAGCTTGACCATTAGTTGCTTCACTTAAAGGATGAGCTCGATCCATTGCATCCCCGATATCAAATAAATAAAAATCATCGGCAATACTATTTTGACGAGTCTGCTCAATAAAACGAGATACTCGAGGAAAGTTTTCGAAGTGAGAATGCAGATCATTAGTATGAACTATTTGAATTTTTTCCATGGTAACCTACTTTCTTTCCATCTTTGCTAACTCTTTTTTCTTCTTATCATACATTTCTAGAATCTCTTCTCCACGTAATGGTGAGCCCCAAGGTAAATCCTCAGATAATAGATCACGTTCAGGTGCATCAACTCCGACATTGATATTTTCTGGAATTGGTACAGAATAATGATGAATGTGTCCATGCAAATTAATTATTTTATCAACTTTTCCCAATAACATTGGATAATGCGTACAATAAAATTGATGGTGATCAAACTTCAACAATGAGCCGACATCTTCGAACTCATATTTAGACTTACCATCAACCATTGTCACGTTATGTTTATCAATAAATTTGAAAAGTGAACGATAATCGTGGTTTCCTTTAATCAGGGTTATGTGACCGTTCAATTGACGTAATATATCATAAGTCTCTTGATCAGTTGGATAATCCTGTGGACGCATCGAAATATCACCCAGATGATAAACACGGTCATTATCATCGACACGTGCATTCCAAGCATCAATCATTGCCTGATTCATTTCGTCAACATTACCGAAATGTCTTGGCGCAAAGTTATTTGGTTCTAATAATTGATAATGATAAAAGTGTGTATCTGCTATAAAGTAATTCATTATTCAGCGTTATCATCCTTTGAAATTATTTTATTTGCTTTAAGGATTTCATTGAAGGCATCTTGAATCTTACCTTCCGGTTTCTTATATTCAACCCATTCTGTCAAATCCATCGGTGGAACTGTATAATTTTCGTTAACATAGTCTTCATAGACTTGCACAGCTGATGAGTGTGGGATATTAAGTTTTAAGATTCTAACTTCTTTGATCATTCCTAATTCAGCGGCCTTTTCAGCACGACCATTCATGACGATATTAGCAAGCTCATAATACTTAGTCCCATCATTACGAGTTATTTGTTCAATAATATCGAGTGTTTGCTTTTCATTATCCATTTGTTACTACCTCACATTTCACTACTTATTTTAGTATATAATATCTAAAAAGTTAGGGAGTTAATTATGATTTCAAAAAGTTTCAATCTTTTCAAAATATCATTGGCACTGCTACTTTTCTTCTTTGCTAGTGGATTTACCGTTATCGGTCACCGTGGTGATCCAATCAATGCCCCCGAAGAAACCTTTGAAAGTTTCGATAAAGCTTTTGCGGAAGGCGCTGATTACGTTGAACTAGATATTCATGTTTCTAAAGACAACGTCTTAGTTGTTTCACACGATCGAGACTTAGAACGTGTCACAGGAACTTCTGCTATTGTATCGCAACACAATTTTTCAGATCTGGCTTCACTAAAACAAAAAAATGGTGAATCAATTCATAGTTTGAATCAGGTCTTCGAACACTACAAGAATAACCCTAAGGCTAAATTCCTTATTGAAACGAAGAAAACCAAAAAAGGTAATCCTCAAAATATGGAAGCCCTACTCAAACAAGTTATCGATCAATATGGTATGCAAGACCGCGTTATGTTCCATTCATTTTCCACTAAGAGTTTGGAAAACGAAGCTCAATTAATGCCGAACATCCCTCGTATCTTTATTGCCGGAACAATCAAGCGTGTCAATTTTGATATTTTACAGTATGTCACCGGCGTTAATCTATCTTCTACTATCGTTACTCCTGAAATAATCAATACAATGCACTACATGGGCAAAAGTGTTTATGTTTGGGATGAAATGAATGAAAGTCCTAAAAAATGGAATACTTTGATCAATATGCCAATTGATGGTGTCGTCACTAATTATCCTGCAACTGGTAATGAGTATCGGGAATTAAAGGATAAATCTAAGAGCCAGGTTATCAATCAAAATGTTTATTACATGAGCTCCAAAGAAGAACCTGTTTACGAAAATCCCTATCGTTTGATCAAGACTAAGAAAGTGGTTGAGCCGTTAGGTGGTTATCACATTACTAATATCATTAAATCTAATGGTCAAAAATACGTTCAAATAGGCGAAAATGAGTTTGCAAACGCCACCGGTTTTAACTCTGAATACGTTTTAAAAGATTTACGTCAATATTTCGGTGCTAAAGTTATTTATCGCCAACAACAGCCTAATAATTTTCTCTATAGCGAACCAGATGACCAGAGCCCAGTTTCTAATCGTATTGAAGCCAACAAACCTGAGAAAATTATTACTATCCAACGCACCGGTTCACAGACTTGGTTAAAATTGAAAAATGGCTGGATCAATGCAAAAAATGTTTTAATTCAATTAAATCCTGACAATTACTTAGGCAACGATAGCGAACAAAGTTACTACGACTTACCTCAAGGACAAAGATTGAAAAACATCGACTTGTTAGAAAATATTTCTTTAGCTAAACCAACAACCGACCAAAAGGTTAAAAACGCTGATTTACTAAGTGATTTTAATAATTTATTTATTGATTTCTCTTTAAATAATGACAACGATTCCATAAAGAAAATTTAGGTAAATTAGCCATTAATCCAAACCTTTGGTAAAATATATAAAACTTCATGTGGAGGTCAAAGATACATGTCTATAGATTGGGAAAAAGAAGTTTCACATCGTTCAGATGAATTAATCAACGATCTTTCTGAATTAGTAAGTATTGATAGTTCAAGAGATATCGAACATAAAACTAGTGATTTTCCATTAGGACCTGGACCAGCCAAAGCTCTTCAAACATTTTTACATTTTGCAGACCGTGATGGTTTCGAAACTAAAAACGTTGACAACTTAGCTGGAAGAATTGAATTTGGTGATGGAGAGGATGCTATCGCCATTTTGGGACACGTTGACGTTGTTCCTGAAGGCCCAGGCTGGAATACAGATCCATTTGAACCCGTTATTAAAGACGGAAACTTTTACGCTCGTGGTGCTAGTGACGATAAGGGCCCTAGTTTGGCTTCCTATTATGCAATGAAGATCATTAAAGAATTGAAACTACCAACATCCAAAAAAGTTCAATTGATCTTAGGAACTGATGAAGAGAGCGAATGGGTTGGTATCAACCACTATATGGAAAAAGAAACTCTTCCTAAAACAGGTTTTTCTCCTGATGCTGAATTCCCAGCTATCAATGGTGAAAAGGGTATTGTCTCATTTAGAGTTAACTTCCCTACTCCAAAAATCGGTTTAGTTAAGAGCTTCAATGCTGGTATCAGACCTAATATGGTCCCACAAAATGCTGAAGCAGAGTTAGATTTGAATTCTATCAAGGCCGAAGAACTAAAAGATAGTTTAAATAATTTCTTGGCTGAAAATAGTGAAGTCAAAGGTAGCACAACTACTGAAGACGATACTATCAAAGTACAAATTATCGGTAAGGGTGCACATGCTATGGAACCATTCAATGGTATCAATGCTGCCACTTACTTAGCTAAATTCTTAACTACTTTGAACCTTAATGATAGCGAAAAGCTATACTTCTCATTCATTGCTAATGATTTACACCTTGATTTTGCAGGCGAACATTTAGGAATTGCTAATAAGGATGACGTCATGGGTGAATTAACACTCTCACCTAACATCTATGAATACGACCAAGACCAAGCTAACATTTTATTGAACATTCGTTATCCAAAGGGTGACAATGGCGACACATTGACTGAAAAGATCAATCAACACTTACCAGAAAATGTTACAGCTGTAATTGAAGGACACAACCAATTGCCTCATTTTATTGACGCAGATGATCCTTTAGTTCAAGATTTAGTTGGTGCTTATCGTGATCATACTGACGACCAAACTGAACCATTCACTGTTGGTGGTGGTACTTATGGTCGAATTTTGAAACATGGAATTGCCTTTGGTGCAATGTTCCCTGGTGACGAAAACGTTATGCATCAACCTAATGAATATATTAATATTGATAAATTATTAAAAGCCACTGCAATCTATGCAGACGCTATCTACCGCTTGATTAAGTAACTTAATAAAAGTTCCGTAGAAATTCTTTTCTATGGAACTTTTTTTGTTTTTACACTTCTAAATCAATTTTATTATATAATTACGGTATGTAACTTTTTAAGGGAGCTTATTTAAAAGTGAAAAATTTATGGAATAGCATTGTCAATTGGTTCAAAAGTATTAAGAGCTGGTCCGATTTTGCTAACAAAGCTAATCTTACAATAGAGATCATTAGAAGAATAATTCTCTACTCTATCGCTGGTCTATTTATTATTTTAAGTTTAGCTGTAGGTCTCGGAATGGGATATGTTTCAGCATTAACGAATCAAGTTAGTGTTCCTACCAAAACCGAGATGAGAACCGAACTTCAAGATGTAAACAATTCAGCCACTCTATACTTTGCCGATGGTCAAAAAATTGAGAGTCTTCAAAAGGACCTTGAGGGTACTAAGATTTCAATCAATGAAATGTCACCTTATTTGAAGAAAGCCATCGTCTCAACTGAAGATAGTGACTTCTATCGTCATAAAGGTGTCGTCCCTAAGTCTATCTTTAGAGCTATTATTTCTGATGTTACTGGTATTGGTGCACAAACTGGTGGATCTACTCTGACCCAACAAACAGTAAAAATGCAAATGTTATCATCAGAAACAACTTGGAAACGTAAAGCTGTTGAAATCTTCTTAGCTATGCGTCTCGATAAGTATTTCTCTAAGGATGAAATCCTAGCAGATTACTTAAACGCCGCTACTTTTGGTCGTAATAATAAGGGACAAAACATTCAAGGTGTGCAAGCTGCCGCCCAAGGTCTCTTTGGCAAGGATGCTAAAGATTTAAACTTGGCAGAATCAGCTTTCATCGCCGGTTTGCCTCAAAGTCCTTCTATCTATACACCATATGACGAACGTGGAAGAATCAAGGACAACATAAGTCTTGGTTTAAAACGTAAAAATATCGTTTTATATCGTATGTATCGTGATAACCAAATTTCCGAATCTCAATACAATCAAGCCAAGAAATTTGATTTGAAGAATGATTTCCAAAAGCCAGAAAAAGCTGACAGTCAAAGTATCAAGTATGGTTACTTGTACAATACCTTAACTTCTCAAGCTAGAACAATTTTAATTAAACGTCTAGCTAAAAACGATGGTATTAAATACAAGGACTTGATCAAAGACAAGAACCTTTATGAGAGATATTGGACTCAAGCAGATACAGAATTACACAATAAGAATTACAAGATTCACAGTACAATCAATAAGAGTTTATACGTTGCCTTAAACAAGCAAGCTCAAGAATATAAAGATAACTTGGGAACAACTCATACTGACAACGCAACTGATCCTAATACTGGTAAGAGTATTAAAGTCTCCGAACCGGTTCAAAATGGTTCCGTCTTACTAGATAACAAGACTGGTCAAGTCTTAGCCTTCGTTGGTGGTGTTAACTTCAAGAAATCACAAAATAACCACGCCTTCGATACTAAACGATCACCTGGTTCATCTATTAAACCATTGATTACTTTTGCCCCAGCGATTGAAAATGGATTAATTGGTTCACAATCAATGTTGGCCGACTTCAAGACTAGTTTCAAGAAGTACTCACCAACTGATTATGGTGAAACAATTCAAAATCGTTTCATCTCCGCTCGTGAGACTTTGGAAGAATCATACAATATTCCTTCAGTTAACCTCTATAACTACATCAGACAACACGGCGTTGATTCTGAAAAGTATATGTCTAAGATGGGAATTCATCTTTCTGATAAAGAATATCAACAGTTAGGTATTACTTTGGGTGGTACCGCATCTGGTGTGACCGTACTTCAACAAGCCAGTGCCTTCTCTACTTTTGCTAATAAGGGTGTTCACGTTGATCCTTATGTTGTCTCTGAAGTTACTGATCCATCTGGTACCGATATTTATAAACATAAAGATTCTCGTACTCGTGTCTTCAGTAAACAAACTTCATACATCATCAAGAACATGCTTCACGGTGTTGTAACTAAAGGTACTGCTTCTGCTCTTTCATATGAAGCTAACTTCAGTACTAAGAACCTCTTTGGTAAAACTGGTACATCTAATGACTATCGTGATAACTGGTTCATTGGTAGTACCGATGGTATGACTTTGGCTTCTTGGATTGGTTACGATAATTTCTACGGTAACAATTACAATCTATCAAGCAATTCGACTGACCTTAACCAAGAACTCTGGGCGAAAATGGCAAATGCCGTTTACAAACAGGATCAAAGTGTCCTTAACGTTCATACCGCCTTTACTAGACCAAGTGGTGTTCAATCTTACAAGGTCGACAAAGAAACAGGTACTAACGTTGGTACAATTGGTTACAATGGTGTCACTTCTAAGGTTGATCAACATACAACTACCTCACTTTATTACAAAGGCAGTCCTCGTGATATGTCTTACAATAACTTTGCCATTGGTGGTAAAGCTAAGAATTACAAACTATTCTGGGATAACTACTTCGGACGTAGCAATAGTTACGGTACTGTAAAACGTCTTGGTGATGATAGTAAATCTGCCAATGAATTAGCTCAAGAAAACGGAAGCGGTCGTACTTCTGGTTTCAGTAATAGTACAAACAGCAGTGATTCATCACAAGTAATTACTAACAATAGTTCTTCATCCAATTCGGCTACAACGGAATCAACCGCTAGATCAAACATATCTAACAGTAATTCCGACACTGGTACTGGCTCGGGAACAGGTTCAGGCTCTGGTTCTGGATCAGGTTCTGGTAGCTCAAGTGAAGAAAAAGAATCTTCAAATAGTACTAGTTCAAGTTCTAATGAACAATCAAGTACTGAAACCACTGGTAACTCTTCATCAACTGGTACTGATACGGTTTCGACAACTCCACCAGCAGGTGAATAGTTAAAAAGCAGATATCTACGGATGTCTGCTTTTTTATGCAATCGAAAAACTATGATAGAATAAGTTTCGTTACTTTAGATCTAAGGAGAATAGTATGTACTTTAGTCCTGAATTCTTGCAAAACACTTTATATATAGTTGCTGCCATTTTAATTTTGTTTATCTTAATCGTGATTGGTTACAAAATTAAACACAACATCAAAATATGGGATAAATCTTTTACTTTAGCTTTGATCGTACTAGCTAACACGCTTTATTCCATCCTATCTGGATTCTTCGATATGCCTTACGAATTAAGTTCAATTATTACCGGTGGACTTTCATTAGTTGCTTTCGGATATATCGTCGTCATCGTTTGGGAATTACATAAGCAAAGAAAATCAATCAAGAGCAAGTAAAAAAGCCCTGAGAATGAAAATAACTTCACTCTCAAGGCTTTTTGTTTATGATCTTACTTATTTTGTTGAACCACGTTTTACAATGCTGTATGGTAATTTAACTGTATTTTCATCAATTTGTTCTTGATTCATCATCTTAGTCAACAAGCGCATAGCAACCGCACCAATATCATACAATGGTTCTTCAATAGAACTCATCTTTGGACGTGTTACTTCACAAAGCACTGTATCGTTACTTGTAACAAGTTCAAAATCATCTGGAACCTTAACGCCAGCCTTAACAGCTGAATTAAGAATACCAGCAGCCAACAAATCATCTGTAACATAAGCAGCTGTAGCACCACTACTGTGAACGGCATCCCAAATTGCTTCTCCGGCACGAACTGAATATTCAGCTTCAAATACTAAGTTAGATGAGAAGTTAAGATGTGCTTTCTTCAAAGCTTTCTTGTAACCATCTAATCTGTATTTTCCATCAATAGGATTTTCAAGGCTACCACCCACGAAGGCAACCTTCTTGTGACCATTTTGTGTTAATTGACTTACAACACTAGCAACAGCATCTGTAAAATCAATATTTACACTGGCACTTTCATTATTCTTATCAACTGAACCAGCCAAAACGATTGGTGTCTTTGAGTTTGCAAGAATGCGCTTCAATTTCTTTGATAATTGCTTGCCCATGTAAATAAGTCCATCAACTTGTTTAGAAAGCAAGTTATTCAAGATTTGTTCTTCATCACCAACAGATTCTTGTAAACTTGTCAAAATAATATTGTACTTGTACATTGAGGCAACATCATCAATACCTTTAGCCAATGAAGCAAAGTATAGGTTAGTGATATCTGGTAAAATAACACCAATAGTTGTACTCTTCTTACTTGCCAAACCACGAGCAACCGCATTAGGACGATAGTTCAAACGATCGATTACTTCCAAAACACGTTTTCTTGTTTCTTCTTTTACATTAGCGTTCCCATTAACTACACGTGAAATTGTAGCCATTGAAACATTAGCAGCCTCGGCTACGTCATAAATTGTTACTACTTTTTTGTCCATCAATATTCACTCTCTCAAACAATATTTTCATTAATTAACTTTAATTTATCAGAAATTTTCACTAATTGCAAGCGGTTTCTACATTATTGGCATATGTTTTCATATTTTTTCAAAAAGAAAATGATTTTCAGTGATATACTACTATTAAATCTGAACGTAAAGGAGTATTTTCATGAAGAAACAATTATTAGATCTACAAGAATATTTAGCACAAAATAATCTGGATATTGCTTATATCTCTAACCCCAGTGACATCAACTACTTTACCGGTTTCTACAGTGATCCTGTAGAAAGAATTCTCGCACTTTTAGTTTTCCCTGACAAGGACCCATTCCTATTTGCCCCTCAACTAGAAGTTGAAGCAGCTAAAGATGCTGGCTGGGATAAGGATGTCTTCGGTTACTTAGATCATGAGAAACCATTTGAATTAATGGCTGGTCATATCAAGGATGTGGCTGGAACTCCTACCAAATGGGGTATTGAAAAAGATGACTTACCTGTTCAAAAACTAGAAGCTATTAAAGGACAATTTCCTGATGCTCAATTTCCAACTAATCTTTCTCGCTACATGGAAAATGCTAAATTAATCAAGACGGCTGCTGAAATCAATGAATTAAAAGCTGCTGGTACTGAAGCAGATTACGCTTTTGAAGTTGGTTTCAATGCTATCAAAGAAGGCCGCACTGAACAAGAAGTTGTTGCAGAGATCGAATACGCAATGATGCGAAAAGGTGTCATGCATATGAGTTTTGATACTATTGTTCAAGCTGGTGCCAACGCTGCTAATCCACATGGTGGCCCTGAAAAGAATCCTATCGAAAAAAATGAACTTGTCCTCTTTGATTTAGGTACAGTTCATAACGGTTATATTAGTGATGCCTCACGTACCGTTGCTTTTGGCAAACCAGATGCTAAATCACTTGATATCTATAAAGTTGACCTTGAAGCTCAATATGCTGCTATGGATGCTACTAAACCTGGTATTACTGCTGCCGAACTTGATAAAGTTGCTCGTGACATCATCACTAAAGCCGGTTATGGCGAATACTTCATTCATCGCCTAGGCCATGGTATGGGAACTTCTGAACACGAATTCCCATCAATTATGGAAGGCAATGACATGGTTCTAAAACCAGGCATGTGCTTCTCAATCGAACCCGGAATTTACATTCCAAATGTTGCTGGAGTTAGAATTGAGGACTGTGTTTATATTACCGAGGATGGTTGTGAACCATTCACACATACAAGTAAGGAACTGAAATATATCGACTAATATAAAGTAAAAAGGATTTGATAAAACCACTAAGTGGTTTATTAAATCCTTTTTGTTTGTATAAACTTATTAAAGCAAACATCTTCCATTCAGAGAATCTCATAAATTTTAATAATTATATTACCAAATTTATTTTTAGAATCAGGGATTATCTTTGAAATAAATGTTCGGTTAGCTAAATTACCGTAGTATCCTTCATCATTTACAATGAATTCAGGATGACATATTCCAATTCTGCCCTTTTCTATATTACCTGAATTTCTGATGAAAATATTTTCTTGATTATTTTCAGTCTGAAGAACATATGATGCGTCAGCACTAGAATACTTGTCATCAAATTTATAATTAAAATCACCGCCAAACTTCAATACTTTTCCTGATATTTCTCCAGTAAAATATCCGCCATCAATTGGAATGATTTTAAAATATCCCTTTTTCGTATTTCCTATTCTAATTGGATTACCTAACATTATGTGAATATCAATAAAACTCTTAATCTTTAATGCCATTTTTATTAGATCCTTTATATCCAAATAGCATAACTAAAACAAAACCTATAATTGCAGTGACTATTCCTCCAATCGTCATAGGAATCCAATTAATTGATGTTTGTAATGATAATATACTGAAGAACATTACAGTAATTTGACCTTTTACAACTGCTGTAATTGCTCCACCTATAGCACCAGCTACAATAACATATGCCATACATTTCCTATATCTTAATAATGCTCCATAGACAATGGGTTCTGTTATTCCTGCAAATAATACAGGAATAATGGCTGCAGCCATAACTGAACGTAGTTCCGGATCTTTTTTTGCTTTAAAGATTAAAGCAATGGCAATACCAATAGCAGCCCAAGTTGCAGCACCAGCACAAGCTAATATTGAATCTGCACCTTTGGTTGCAATATTAGAGATAACAATTGGCATTATTGCCCAATGTAACCCAAACGTTACTAATATTTCCCATAAGCCACCCAAAAGCAAACCAGCCAAAATTGGTGCAACCGAAAACAGGCTCATAATTAATCCACTGATCATATCTCCAAGTCCAACTGCAATTGGACCAATTATTAAAATAATAAACGGAACCATAATTAATAATGATATAAATGGAATCAATAACGTATGATAATTACTTGAAATTCTTTTTTTCATAAATTTATATATTAGTGTATAAATGGGAATAGCAATTAATACTGGAAAAACTGTTGAAGAATAATTTTCCATCGAAAATGGAATTCCTAAAAATGATGTACCTTTAACACCAATTAATTTCATGATCATAGTAGGTTCTAGAATTGACGCACCAATAGCTGCAGCCACATATATATCAACTTTAAATTTTCGAGCCATACTTATACTTATGATAATTGGCAAAAAGTAAAAGAAAGCATTATATATTCCATTAAATATCATTAATGTTGGAGCTTTAGCAGAAAATACGCCTATCCCTGACAAGGTTATTGACAATGCTTTTATCAAACCCACTCCTGCCATTGCTGGTAATATCGGAGTGAATGTCGCCTGTAGTACCGAGAAGACACTGTTAATTAGATTATTAAATGATAATGATTTTTTATCTTTTAAATCTTCTTCAGAATAATTTTCATCTACAATTCCTTTTCCCTTGTCCTTATCAAGTAACGTCATAACAGCATCATACATACTTTCAACTTTTGGACCTATAACTACTTGTTCCTGTCCACCACTCTCTAAAAATTTTAATACTTCATTTAATTTCTCTATATTTTGACCATTTACCTTGCTTTTATCATGAACTACAAAACGTAATCTTGTAGCACAATGTGTAAGACTCACTATATTAGATGTTCCACCAATATATTCCACGATTGATTGTGCTTCTGCTTCAAATGACATATTTGTCCTCCAAATTTTAAGCATTCGCCATTTCTTTTATAAAATTTATAATTCTATTCCAAGCGTCTTTAGATGCATCGGGGTTAAATTCTTTCAAGTCTTTATGTGTAAATCCATGTTGGCAATCCTTGTAGCATTTATAATTGACCTTAATATTTTCTTTAATCAATGAATCTCTAAATATTTCTTCACCCTTTCGTAGGGAATCATACTCAGCGGAATTTATTAAAGTTGGTGGATAAATACTAAAATCAGAATTTAAAAGCGATGAAAGAGGATTATCCATATCTTCAAAATTATCATATTCCCAATACTGATATTGTTGAATTCTATTTATAGAAATTGCCTTTTGAGGATCAATATAAGTTTGTAATTGATTATTTTGTGAACACGGTGCGTAATTCATAACCAATCCTTTAATAAAATTATTTTTATCCTTATTTTGAAGTTGAACTAACGCTGCAGCAATTTGACCGCCCGCACTACTACCCCCTACAATAAATTTTTTACCTTCGAAATCTAAGTCTCTTCTATGAGAATCACAGTACTTTATAAATTCATAGGTCGTACTGTATGCCAAAGGAAATTTATATTCAGGAGCCAAACAGTAATCAATATTTACAACAATTGCTCCACTTTTCTCACAAATTAATTTACAGTATGGAATATCTAACTGATAATATCCAAGGCACATACCACCGCCATGCATATTAAAATAGACAGACTTTGTCTTTAAGTGTTTAGGATAATAAATGTATCCATCTATGAACCCTATAGAGGTTCTAACTGAAATTTTCTTTGAAGTATCATTGGCCATTTCTTGTTTTAAATAATCATTCAATTTCATTAATTTCGATTTTCTATAATCATAAACATCAGAATCTCTAATTTTTTTATCCAAATAATTACCTTCTTAAATTTATTCGTTGGAACCGGTTTCAAAAACTAGTATAATACAAATATAAGCAAAAGCAACACATTTTTGAAACCGGTTCCAAAAAAAGGAGAAAAAATGACAATAAACGATATAGCAAAAATAAGTGGTGTTTCTAAAAGTTCAGTTTCTAGATATTTGAATGGCGGTAGTATTTCCAAAGCAAACGCTTCAAAAATCGAAAAAGTAATTAAAGAAACAGGTTATAGACCCAATAAAGTCGCCAGTAGATTAAAGGCAACAAATGGAAAAATGATAGGTATCCTCATTAGTGAAATTCAAACAAAAAGTGTTGGGATCATTTTATTTAATTTACAAGAAACACTAAAAAAATTAGGATATCAATTATTTATAATATCTGATAGGCAATGGGAAAATGATAAAATTTCCAATCTAGCATCCCTTGTTTCTCAAGGTGTGGACGGCATCATTCTTGGTACATCACGTCTAACAAAAGATACCTTGAAATACCTTTCGTCATTAAGTATTCCCGTTTTACTTTTAGGTCAAAAAAATAGTATTTTTCCTTATTGTAAAATCAATGATTTTGATGGCGGACTCATGATGGGTCAATATATTAACACTATTACTGATGGACAAATCTTATACTTATCAATGCCCTTATACGATTTGGCTGCTGGTAAAGAAAGACAGGACGGGTTCTTAAGTGCCTTCACTACAAATAGTACTAATGTTCATACTATCGAATGTGGGTATGATCCAGAATCCGTTTATAATCAAAAAGAAAAAATAAATAAAATTAACCCCTCTGTTATTGTTTGTGCTTCCGATTATTTAGTTCTTGGATTGTTAAAGATAATTAACGAAAAAAGTATATCCAATTATCAACATATCAAATATACCGGTTTTGGAGATTATGAATTTAGTGGAGACTATGCTCTATCAATAACCAGTCTAAAGTTTGACTATAAACAGTTGGGAATTAACACAGGTTATAAAATAGTAAATATGGTAGAAGGTAATAACAAACTAACATCAAATGAATTAACATTGAATTTGATAAAAAGGACAAGTACTGAAGGAATTTAAAAAATGACAAATAAAATAATTATTCGAGCAGATGATTTAGGATATTCAAAGGCTGTGGATTATGGAATATATGAAACAATAAAAAATGGATTAATTAATAATGTAGGAATCATGACAAATATGCCTGATGCCGAAAGAGCCTTTAATTTAATAAAGAACTTTGATGTTTGTCTTGGACTACATGTAAACATTTGTACAGGTTTTCCTTTATCCAATCCATCTAAGATTAAAAGTATTACCACAAATAATGGATTCTTCATTCCCTCAAAAAACTATAGGAAATCAAAAAAAGATATTGTTAACTTAGAAGAGGTAACTTTAGAAATACAGGCCCAGTATGATAGATTTATAGAAATTACTGGAAAAAAACCTTCTTATTTCGAAGGACATGCGGTCCAAAGTAAAAACTTTAAAATCGGACTAAAAAGAGTAGCAAAAAGAGAGGACGTAGCTTATTTAGATTTTTCACTTGATCCAGATATTAAAACAATTCCGTTTAAAAATACTATCATGTACCCTTATATGGAAACTTTAAATGAAGGCTTTAATCCTTATGACATGTTGAAAAATGCATCTCTTGATGAGCATAAGGATGGTTTTTCAATGGTCGTTTGTCATCCAGGTTACTTGGACAAGTATATTCTCAATCATTCAAGTGTAACTATTCCCAGAACTGAGGATGTAGAGATGCTCACTAGTCCCAAAGTAAAAAAATGGATTATATCGAATAATATTCAATTAATTAAATATTCCGATATCAAGTGATTCAAAAAGAGGACTCAAACCTAAATGGTCTGAATCCTCTTTTTTATGTTTAATTTAAATTTTTAAATATATATTAATCTTCGTCGTTAAGATCATCTTCATTAAAAACGATGTCTGATGTATCTTCATCATCTTTAATCTTATCAACAGTTGAAGCCATATGATCTTTTAGGGCATCTGTTTTGTCATTAAAAGCATTTACTAAATCACTGTTAGTGTTTAGACCAACGCCACCATTATTGAAATCGCCACGAATAGTCTTAATGTTTTCAATCAACTTTTGTCCTGATTCACTAGTTAAATACTTAGAAGCTAAATAGCCTGATGCGCAGCCTAAAAATAAGCCAACAATAAAATGATTATTTTTCATAACTAATTATTCTTCTTTCTTGGCCATACTTTGGTGGCTGTCTTAAGAACTGTAGCCACATTGCCTAATGTTAATAAGTTTTGAAGACTGAAACCTGAATTATGATGTTCTGAAGTTGCAGCAGCACTCTTCTTACCTAAGTTCTCCACTGTATCAAAAAGTGGATTCAGCTTACTAGACTTACTGTTAACGTCATCCATCAAAGTATTTGTCTTATCAACAAGCTTTGTACTTTGATCCATGATTTCATCTGTATTCTTAGATAAAATCTCCACCATCTTAGTAGTTTCCTTCATTGTTTCTTGTAACTCTTGAAGCAATTTAGCAGTTTGTACTAGTGTTCTGGCTAAATATACAACCAACACTACAAATGCGACTGCAGCAATCAATCCTGCAATTTGTCCACCAGTCATAATATTACCCTCCTGTATTTTAATAGCACTTTCATACTAGCATTATAACAATTTTAGGGCAATTAATTACCAAATAATCCAATCTTGCCACTGTTTTTCTAACTTTTTAATAGCTTGTCCACGATGACTGATCTGATTCTTTTCATCGACTGTAATTTGAGCCATTGTTTTTCCTAATCCCGGCACATAAAACAACGGATCATAACCAAAACCGTCGTCACCTTCTGGGAAAGCACCAATAATTCCATCTACTTTTCCTTCAACGACTAAATCTTTATCATTCTTAGGATTAGCAAAAACTAAAGTTGAAACAAAATGGGCTGTACGTTTTTCTTTAGGGACTCCACCTAATTCACTCAACAATTTAGCATTATTAGCGGCATCATTGTGATCACCAGCATAACGGGCCGAATAGATACCAGGACGACCATATAAAGCATCCACTTGTAAACCAGAGTCGTCAGCAATCGTAGGTAGATTGAAACGTTCCATGACGGCATGAGCCTTTAAAGTAGCATTCTCTTCAAAAGTTTTACCAGTTTCTCTAATTTCGGGAAAATCTGGAAAATCTAATAAAGTCTTGATTTCAAAATGTTCATCATCAAAAACACGCTTGAACTCACGTGCCTTACCAGGATTCTTAGTTGCTATTATTATTTCTTTCATCGTTTCCTCCGATATTTACTAAGCTAATTTCATCAATATCCGTTTTTAACCAACGTTTAGCTAATCTAGAGAATTCTTCAATATCACTAGTTGCATATAATTTCAATGTACGTTGCTTACTATCGGTCAACAAATCATTTTCAGTTAAATATTTGGTTGTCACTTTAACAGTACTTACAGCTGGATCGATTAACTTAGTATCTGGTAAATAATCATTAATTTGTTTCTTTAACATTGGAAAGTGAGTACATCCCAAAATTAAAGTATCATAGTCGTTATCTTTAAAGGGTTTCAAAGTTACTTCAATATTATCTTTGGTCTCTTTAGTATCAGCTTGATCATTTTCAACAAATGAAACGAATTTTTGCGCTGCTACACCTAGAGAAGTCAATTTAGGATTTATCTCTTGAATAGTTTTGTTATAGCTCTTTGAATTGATTGTTGATTCAGTTCCAATAATTCCAATATGACCAGATTTAGTTACTTTAGAAGCTTCTTCAGAACCTGGTTTGATTACTCCAATCATGGGAACAGTAAACTCTTGACGCAAAGTTTGTAATGCGTTGGCAGTTGCTGTATTACAACCATAAATTATTAATTTTACATTTTGACTAATTAAATACTGTACCATTTCACGAGTATAAGATATGATTTGGTCATGTGTTTTGACCCCATAAGGCATTCTAGCCTCATCACCGATAAATACAACGTCTTCGTTAGGTAACTGACGAATCACTTCTTTTACCACTGTCAATCCACCTAACCCAGAATCTAACACTCCAATTGGTCTATTATCACTCATATGTTACCCCTGCCTTCATTTAAGCGAATTATCTGTATTTTATGAAAATAATTATGTGCTATCTTTTACATTGACTTAAAAAGCAATTATTCTAATGATATAATGAATTGTCTGAAAAAAGGAGTTAAAGCAATGGCCGCAAAATCAAATGATCTCAACAAACCAAAGTTAACAGATACCCAAGATGATAAAAGTGAAAATACGTTAACTGAAAATTACTTTGCAGTTTCGGTACTCCGTGATTTTATCCTTCCCGATCTACTCGATAAAGATACCGTCGAACTACTATATTGGGCAGGTAAAAATCTTAGCCGTCAATTGATTCTTGACATGCAAAGCCTACCTGAACTATTTCAAAAAGCTGGCTTCGGTAAACTTGAAATTACCAAGCAAACTAAACATAGTTACATTTATACGTTAACCGGTCCCGAAGTTGTTCAACGTTTTGATACTAATAATGATGATCCAGAGTTTTCATTAGAGACTGGAATAATTGCTGAAACTGTCGAAAAAACTATTGCAGCATATTGCCTAGGCACATATACTGTCGACAGCAAAGCCAAAAGCGTTTCAATTAAAATACAAATTGATCGAAACTAAAGTATACACCAAAAAAGCCCTAATTCAGATGAATTAGGGCTTTTTTTATTGCTATTTATTTGAATTAGTCAGAATAGCCATCAAGAATCTTAGCTAGTTGAGCCTTATTATGGAATCCAGTTATCTTATCAACTACTTCGCCGTCTTTTTTAACAAGCAATGTAGGGATAGCCATAATTCCAAATGATTTAGGCGTATCAGGATTAGCATCTACATCCATCTTTAAAAATTTAACTGAATCATCTTCTTCAGACAATTGTTCAATAACTGGTGATTGCATACGACATGGGCCACACCATGTTGCCCAGAAATCAACTAGGACAACGCCATCTTTTGTTTCTTCCTCAAAATCTTTGTCTGTTACTTCATCAACCATTATAATCACTCCTTAACTGGTTAAATATTATCATTAATAACCTAATTTTTGAAAATATTTTGCTTATATTACAAATCAACAATTGTTGCACCAGAACCACCTGAACTAGCTGGTGCGTAGCCAAATGACTTAACTCGCGGATTACGTTGCAAGTAATTCGTAACACCTTTTCTGATAACACCAGTACCAAATCCATGGACAATTGTTACTTGATTATAACCGGCTAACAAGGCAGCATCAATATATTGATCTAGATCTGACATAGCCTCTTCATAACGTTCACCACGTAAATCTAGCTTACTTGATAGACCTGTGCTCCTTGTTCTTCTGACCATAGTTGGGTTTTTCTCGGGTTCAGGTTCGGCTGATTGAACTTTCTCAAGATCTTCAGCACCAAACTTCATCTTCAAAATACCTAATTGAACTTCATATTCATTATCTTTATTCTTACGAACAATCGTTCCAATTTGGTCGTATGGCAAAGCCTTAACATCATCGCCAACTTTCAAAATTTGTTTACGTTTATTACGACGTAAAACCTTATTCTTCTTGATCGTCTCATCCTGATGTAAGTTCTTCAAACCAGTCTTAGCCGAAATAATCTGATCTTCCTTGACCATTGATCCCTTACGTTCCATTTCGTGAAGATGATCAATAATCTTTTCGGATTCTTTTTTAGCTTTAGCAACAATTTGATTAGCACGAACCTTAGCAGCTTGAATCTCAGAAGCTTTAGATTTATCCAGAGCGTCACTCTTTTGTTCATAATCTTTTTGAACATCTTTATTCTTAGATAATTGAACCTGCAATTGCTCATTCTTCTGTTCAAATTCTTTACGACGATTCTCTAAGTCAGCAATCATGTTATTCAAATCCTGACTCTCACCACTCATCAATGACTGACCACGATCGACAACACTACGATCCATGCCCAATCTAGCTGCAATATTAAAAGCATTACTTGCACCTGGAATGCCAATCAACAATCTGTATGTAGGTTTCAATGACTCATCGTCAAATTCCATACTAGCATTGATTGTCTCTGGCGTATTGTAAGCAAAGACTTTCAATTCAGGATAGTGAGTTGTTGCCATGATAAAGCAATGTGATTGAGCCAATTTTTCTAGAATAGCAATCGCAATTGCAGCTCCCTCTTGGGGATCAGTGCCGGCACCAAGTTCATCGATCAGAACTAAACTGTGTCCTGACACCTTATGGATGATATTAATAATATTATCCATATGAGATGAGAAAGTACTCAAGTTCTGTTCAATTGATTGTTCATCACCAATGTCGACAAAAACTTCATCGAAAACAGCAATTTCACTTTCTTCACGCGCTGGGATAAACAATCCAGCCTGAGCCATCAATTGAATCAGGCCCAAAGTTTTCATAGTAATAGTTTTACCACCAGTATTAGGACCAGTGATCAACATTGTCTTATAGCCATCACCCATTTTAATATCATTAGCCACGACCTTATCAGGATCGATTAGAGGGTGTTTTGCATTATAAAGTTCAACTACATGGTCCTTAGAAATTAAAGGCTCTGTCGCCTTTATTTCACGTGCATACTTAGCTTTAGCATTGATCAAATCAAACTGAGCCAGTACTTCGTTATTTTTGACGATCTCATCAATTTCTGGGCGAACTAAGTCTGACAAGTCATTTAAAATACGGACTTCTTCCATCTTTTCAGAAACCTGAGATTCATGTAATTGATTATTTAGCCCAACAACGGCTTGAGGTTCAATATAAAGCGTTTGACCACTGGCACTTTGGTCATGGACTACACCACCAAACTTAGCCTTATATTCAGTTTTAACTGGAATTACAAACCGATCATCACGCAATGTCACAATTGCTTCGGTTAAATACTTAGTATTTTTACCACGAGTATATTGTTCCATTGATTGTCTAATTTGGTCATTCAAACGAGAAATACGTCCACGAATATACTTCAAATCATCAGAAGCTGTATCCAAAACTCGACCAGTATCATCTAATGAACGAGAAATTCTCTTTGTTAAACCAGGATTATCAATCAACTTATCATTCAATTCATACAATTGACGTAAATCAATTCTGTCATCCTTTAAACCTGCAAAGAACTCTTTTAATTCAGTTGTATTCTGAAGTACTTGTCCTATTTGAGCCAATTCAGTTCCATTTAAATTACCGTCTTTTTTCAAACGGTTGGCCTGATCATGTAGATCAGCCAATTTTCTAACAGGGATTTCTCCCTTAATACGAAGAATGTCAGCACCATCTTTAGTTTGATCGATCAATCTTTGAACAATTGATTCGACTGACATCGGCATTAATTTTTTTAAGAGAGTATTCCCACGCGTTGTGATTAGGTATTTGGCAATTTCAGCTTTGATTTTGTCAAATTCTAATACTTTCAAAGCCTTATTATTCATACTCTTCTCCTGTTATAAAATAAGACTGAAACAAACGTCTCAGTCTTAAAGTTTTACATAGCTCCTATCCACAGATTACTTAGCATTGCCGTTAAACCTGGTGTACTCTTAATCATCGTCGAAGCTACAAATGAATGTTGCAAAGCATGTTGAATTCCGGATACTGGAATCATTGCCAAAATTAATAGGATCATAAAGATCGTTACATATGTGACAACGAAACCAATAATTCCACCGCTTAATATATTGACGTCATTATACATTGGAAAATAAGTTAAACGTTTAAAATAAAGCCCAGCAAAACGAATAATTACCCAACCAATGAAACAAACAAATATAAAAGCAAAGGCACGATAAAATGCATCATCTAATTTCATACCAACTTTTGTCGTAAAAAAGGCAAACTCACTGCCCAAACTAGCTGAAGGGTATGGTACGATCATTTCAAATTTAGGACCAAGGGCCTTATATGTCACCCATGCTAAACAAAAGAACAGTCCATATCCAACTGCATAAAACGCCTCCATGGCAAGGCCACGGCGAGCACCAATATAAAAACCATAAATCAAAAGTAAAATAAGTAAAAGACTAAGCATTATTTCCCCTTACATCAATCATGCTAAAAAGCGAATTTGTGAATCATACTTTAGGATAAAAATACCAAACGATTGGCTTACGCCAATCGTTATTTTTATCTTATTCTTCGTCACTTGTGAAGGTATTTAATACCTCTTGAACCATATCCCATTCTTCAGGATCTTCAATTGGATTCAATTCTCCTGCATCTACATCACCATTTTGGTCTGGTGTGAAAGAAAAGGCTTGAATCTCAATTTCATCTGAATCCTCTGAAGCCTTAGGATATAGAAAGACATATGATTTACCATAATCATCTGAATCAAAAGTAAAGAGAATCTTGTAAACTTCTTTATTACCTTGTTCATCACTTAAAATAACTTCATCTAAATCTTTTGGTGGTTGTTTTTCACTCATATTTATCACCTAATTCCGTGTTAGTTTACCTTTGGCGTCAAGGTAATTTTGTAAAATCATTTCGGCAGCAATTTTATCAACTACCTTCTTACGTTTACGACGTGAAACATTTGCTTCATCAATCAGCATTCTTTCAGCTTGCACAGTTGTCAAACGTTCATCAATAAAATCGACTGGTATATCGAAACGTTCTTCAACCATTTTACCGTATTCACGAGATTTTTCCGCTCTGGGTCCTTCAGTATTATTCATATTTTTAGGCAAACCGAGAACAATCCCCGTAGCCTGCTTTTCTTTAATGATCTCACCTAAACGATCTAAGCCAAAATCATCTTTTTTTTCATTCATATGAATAGTTTCCACACCCTGTGCTGTCCAGCCTAACAAATCGCTTGCTGAGACACCAACAGTTCTTGCACCAACGTCTAAACCTAATAATCGCATTTACTTACCTTGATTGAGATAACTCTTAACTAATTCTTCGATTATCTCGTCTCTTTCATGTTTCAAAATCAAATTACGGGCATCATTATGTCTTGGAATATATGCTGGATCACCAGAAAGAAGATATCCAACAATTTGATTGATTGGATTATATCCCTTTTCTTCTAGTGATTGATAAACACTTTCAAGTGTCTCTTTGACATCTTTGCCTTTGTTTTCATTAAAGTCAAAACTCATTGTTTTATCAAGTGAACTCATGGCAAACCTCCATATAACAAATATTTAAGTGACTAGAATGCTTAGTTCAATTATAGCCCACTTTAATAAGATTTAATAATATCTTTAGCTAATTGTAACGCATTTGTTAAACCAGCTGGATTTTTACCACCGGCTTGTGCCATATCTGGACGACCACCGCCGCCACCTTGAATCTCTTTGGAGATCTTCTTAATGATATCGCCAGCTTTAATACCTTTAGCTTGTGAATCTTTATTTACAGCTACAACTAAACTAGCCTTATTGTCACCACTGGCACCCAAAACAAGAATATCTGACTTCTCATCATTCTTCCATTTATCAGCCAATTGTCTCAATGTAGCCATGTCAGTTGGGATGATATTAGAAATAACTTTATAACCATTAATTTCTTCAATACTATCAAAGACTTCAGCAGACTTTTGACTTGTTAATTGAGTCTTCAAGTTTTGATTGTCACGCTTCAATTCCTTGATTTCATCGACTAATTGACTAGCACGAGCTGGAACATCTTTTAATTGATTTACTCTCATATTCTTAGCTGTCTCTTGCAAAGCTTGCAATTGATCATTTAAGTATTCAAAAGCCTCTTCGCCAGTTACAGCTTCAATTCTTCTTGTACCTGAACCAATAGCTGATTCAGAAGTAATCTTGAAGAGACCAAGTTCTGAAGTATTACGAGCATGTGTACCACCACAGAACTCAGTTGAAAAGTCGTCAATTTCAACAACACGAACGGTATCACCGTACTTTTCACTGAATAGAGCAATAGCGCCCTTCTTCTTCTTAGCTTCTTCAATAGGCAATACTTCTGTTTTAACAGGAATAGCTGCCCAAATTTTTTCATTAACAATTTTTTCAAGTTGACTAATTTGTTCAGGTGTTAATGCTGAATTGCTGTTGAAATCAAATCGTAGATAGTCAGGTTCAACCAAAGATCCGGCTTGATGTGTTCTTGAACTAACAACATCACGTAAGGCTTGGTCCAACAAGTGAGTAGCAGTGTGATTATGACGAACCTTTTCACGGAAGGCACCATCAATCTCCAACTTGTATTCTGCATCAGCATCAATTTCTGACATTACATTTACTAAATGAATATTTTGTCCATTTGGTGCATGCTGAACATCAACAACCTCAGCGACTTGATTACCCTTCAAATCGTAAATATTACCAACATCTGCAACTTGTCCACCCATTTCAGCATAGAAAGGTGTTGTATCGAAGATCAATTGTGCTTGACCTTCGGTAACATTCTTAACTTCTTTATCATTAACAATAATGTTTTTCAAAGTACTTTGTGTTTCGTTATGATCATAACCAACGAATTCGCTAGGTGTCTTGATTTCCATCAAAGTTTCATCTTGCATACCCATAGATTGTAAGTTACCACGAGCATCACGAGCACGTTGTTTTTGTTCTTCCATGTTTTGTTTGAAACCATCTTCGTCAACTGTTAGTCCTTCATCACTAGCATATTCACGAGTTAATTCCATAGGAAAACCGTAAGTATCATAAAGTTTGAAAGCAGAAGCACCATCAATAACTGTTTGATTCTTCTTCTTCAAATCAGCAATTTCACCGTTTAATAGAGCTAGACCAGCATCCAAAGTTTCTGAGAAACGTTTCTCTTCTTGTTGGATAGTCTTAGCAATAAAGTCTTGTTGTTGGCTAACTTCTGGATAGTAACTTTCCATGATCTTACCAACGATTGGAACCAATCTGTAAAGGAATGGTCCATTAACGCCTAGCTTCTTACCATTCAAAACAGCACGTCTGATAAGTCTTCTGATAACATAACCACGACCTTCATTTGAAGGAAGAGCACCGTCACCAACAGCAAATGAGACAGTTCTAGCATGGTCGGCAATGATTTTGAATGAAATATCATCCTCATCATTTACGCCGTATTTCTTGCCACTCAATTCACCAACATCTTTGATCAATGGCATGAATAGGTCTGTTTCAAAGTTAGTCTTTGTTCCTTGAATAATAGATACAAGACGTTCTAGTCCCATACCCGTATCAATGTTTTTATGTGGTTGTTCTACATATTGACCATTTGGTAAATGATTCAATTCTGAGAAAACAATGTTCCATACTTCGAGGTAACGTTCGTTTTCGCCACCAGGATAGTTCTCAGGGTCATCTTCAGAAAGGTTATTGAACTCTTGACCACGGTCATAGAAAATCTCTGAATCAGGACCACAAGGACCTTCACCGATATCCCAGAAGTTGTCTTCATTCTTAAGAATATGATCTTGAGCAATTCCTGCTTCAGCCCAAAGTTTTTGTGTTTCAGTATCCTTAGGATAAGTTGTGATATAGAGATTATCTTTATCCATACCAATCCAATCAGGACTTGTTAAAAATTCAAAAGCCCAAGGAATAACTTCTTTTTTGAAGTAATCACCAACTGAAAAATTACCAAGCATTTCAAAGAAAGTTTGGTGACGAGCTGTACGTCCAACATTTTCAATATCATTAGTTCTGATACATTTTTGAGCATTGGTGATACGAGGATTTTGTGGGACAACTGTTCCATCAAAATACTTTTTCAAAGTAGCAACACCAGAGTTGATCCATAACAAAGTTGGATCATCATGTGGAATCAATGATGCACTAGGTTCAATCATGTGACCTTTTGTTTGGAAAAAGTCTAAAAACATCCTTCTTATTTCAGCACTTGATAAGTTTTTCATTTTATCTCCCCAAAAAACGAAAAATCGTTGCAAGTCCAAGGACGCCCATGCGCGGTACCACCTTGTTTGCAACGATTTCGTTAGCCTCTCAATATTTTATATACAATTTAAATTGGCAGCATCTTTACATTAAATACATAGGCCTTCACACCAACTGGCCTTCTCTGAAAGTATTTAATACAAGATATATCCAAAGAAAATATTAACCACCAACTGAAAAATTGTCAATATTAAAACTAACTATTATTTTTACGTCTTGCATCTCTTTGCTTACGTCTCTCTTGTCTGATCTCAATTTTACGTTGTTGACGACGCTCATCTGAGATAGCTTGCTTGATCTTTTTCTTATATCCTGGTTTCTTCTTAGTCTTCTGTTTCTTAACGAAACCAACTAACTTAGTATCAAGTTTTTCTTGAGTTGCCTTACGGCTTTGACGACGATCACGTTCTTTAACGTCAACGATCTCACCATTCTTAATGTCCTTAGGTTCAAACTTGATGCCCATATGTTCAATCTCATCAACCTTGTGATCTTCACCTGGTTCGTACAAAGTAATGGCAATACCAGACATCCCATTACGACCAGTTCTACCAACACGGTGAATAAAGAAGTCTAGATCATCAGGAATTTCAGCATTGATAACATGAGATACACCACTAATGTCAATACCACGTGCAGCCAAATCAGTAGCTACAACAAATTGATACTCCATGTTTTCAATCTGCTTCATAGTTCTCTTACGTTCTCTAGGTGTTAAACCACCATGAATACGAGCTGTTTTCAAACCCTTATTACGCAAGTAATGATAAATTTCATCTACAGTCTTCTTAGTATTAGCGAATACCAAAACCATATATGGTTCACCAATTGTCATAAGTCGATAAATAATCTCTTTCTTATCACGACCATGAGTGAACATTAGCCAGTTATCAACATTCTTAGGAATAATGCTACTATTCTTAATTTCAACTCGTTTGGGACCATGCATGTATTTGTCCAAAAATGGTTCCAATTTTTGTGGAATTGTAGCTGAGAAGACCATCATTTCACGATCTTCTGGTAATTTATTAGTAATTTGATCAACATCATTCAAGAAGCCCATGTCTAAAGTCATATCGGCTTCATCGACAACATATCTTTGAACATTATCAACATGTAAGTCGTTTTCACGAATTAAATCCCAAAGTCTTCCGGGAGTACCGATAGCAATTTGTGGTTGATGTGCTTCTAGCTTTCTCTTTTGACGATCACGGTCAGCTCCACCAACAAAAATGAAAGCATTATATTCTTCAGGATAATTCTTCAAAATATTCTGTGTATCTTCGTATATTTGGTAAGCTAACTCTCTACTTGGGGTAGCAATCAACAATTGAACCTCTTGGTCCTTTGTCAAAGCATTCATCGATGGCAACAAGAAAGCATGCGTCTTACCTGAACCTGTTTCAGATTGAACAATAATATCTTTTTTCTTATTGACCAATGAGATTACAGCCTCTTGAACCTTTGTTGGTTCATCGAAATGTATTTCTTTTAATGATTTATTGATAGCATCATTAAAGTTGTATTGTGAAAATTTAGTCATCTATTCACCCTTCTGATTAAAATCAGTCACTATTTTTATTAGTTCCTTAAACATTTGTTTAACTTCATCAAGATCCTTAGCTGTAGCACCACTAGCTAATGGATGTCCACCACCATCATGTCTTTTAGCCAATTCGTTGATAACTGGTCCTTGAGAACGCAAATGCATTCTAAATGTACCATCATCCTTTTGGACGGCCTCCATCCATGAACAAACTTCTTTTAGTCGACCTGGTGTAGAAACTACTGAGTTTGCTTCTTCTTGGTTAAGATTTAACTTCTTCATTAAATCATCATCAATAATAGCTAGAGCAGCTCCTGAATCATCGATTTGCAAAATATCATAAATGAAGCCTTGTAACTTAGCTTGTTTCAAGCTAACTTCATTCATCTTATTGTTAATACCAGCAGTATCAACACCTAGCGCAATAAACTTTCCGGCAACTTGCATTGTATGTTCAGTCGTTGCTGGATAAAGGAATCTCCCTGTATCGCCAACAATACCAGCATACAAATAATAAGCAACTTTCTTTGTCAATTGTAGTTCATCACTGCTATCAATCAAATCAGCTATGATTTCTGAACAAGAACTGGCATCAGTATTAACAAATAATTGGTCACCGTATGGTTCATCGTTAGGATGATGATCGATTTTTACTAAAAATGCTCCATCATTATAACGTTGATCGTCAATACGAGGTTCATTAGCGGTATCAACAACAATTACTAAAGCACCTTGATAATCTTCAGCAGATACTTTTTGAGCAGTTGATAACCACTTCAAGCCTTCGGTATCATTTCCGCCAATTAAAACTTTTTTATCAGGATAAGCCTGACGAATGACGGTTGCTAAGCCAGCTTGGGATCCCAATGCATCAGGATCTGGATTTTGATGACGTAGAATGATAATTCTATCATATTTTTTTATTGTTGCAATTATTTCAGCAAAGCTATTCATTATAATTGTCCCCCTTATAAGACAAATTCAAAGAAACTTCTTCATATGACAATGGATCTAAATTAGTAACTGTGATCCCTAATAGTCGAATCTTTTGGTCTGTTACCCTTAATTTATCATAAATATCCTTGGCAACACGATAAATTTCGGTTTTTGTTTGGACATAATCTTGAAAACTCATCCGTTTGGTAATCGTTTCAAAATCTGAATTACGTAATTTAAGAACGACAGTCTTGCCGTGTTGACGTTGCTTTTTTAAATCTTTACTGACTAGATCAGCTAAAAAATCTAATTCCTGAAGTATTTGTTCATCTGTAACTAAATTACGATTATAAGTTCTCTCACGACCAATTGATTTCCGAATTCGATGTCCATTCACTAATGAATCATCGATTCCATGAACTCGTTTATATATGATATACCCCATTTTACCAAAATTCTTCAAGAAGATGTCTTGATCTAACTTTTGTAGATCACCACCTGTGTAAATGCCCATATCATGCATTTTTTGCTGCATGGCTTTACCGATACCATTGAATTTTTCAATTGGAATTGGTCTCAAGAAATCTTCAGCATATTTGCCAAGAATAATCGTTCTACCAAATGGTTTTCGATAATCTGATGCCATTTTGGCCAAAAATTTATTATAAGAAATTCCTACTGAACAGGTCAACCTAGTTTCTTTAACAATCCTTTGCTGAATATAATTAGCAATTTTTATCGTATTTGTCTCATGTAATTTATTCTGTGTGACATCAAGATACGCTTCATCCAAAGCTACTGTTTGATAATTATCCGTTACCTCATGAAAAATATCATGAATTTGATCTGAAACCTGACGATACAATTCAAAATGTGGCGGTGTGATAACTAACTTTGCTCGGGGAATTAAGTCAACCGCTTCTTGAGCTGGCATGGCCGAATGAGCACCATATTTTCGAGCATTATAATTTGCCGTAGTCACAACTCCATGATGATTATGTTTTCGCGGATCTTGAGCCACAATTAAGCACTTTTTCTTATATTCAGGATGTTCTCTTTCTTCCACAGAAGCGAAAAAAGCATCCATGTCGACATGGATGACTTTTCGATTTTCTTCAATTTTAATTGGTATTTTTAAAAAGATGGCTTAACACTCCTCTAGTCATCCCAAACCCATGAGTTGCCATTACGTTCCAATAACATTTCAGCTGCATCGGGACCCATTGAACCACTCAAATAGTTTGGAAAATCAGGTGTTTGTTCATCCCAACGATTTCTGATCGTATCAATATACTTCCAGGTACTTCTCAATTCATCCCAAAGTGTGAAATGAACACGATTACCAGAAAGAATATCAATGATCAAACTCTCATAAGCTTCACGAGCTTTGTCGAATTCAGCTTCTTCTGGGAAGGAAATAAAGTCCTGACCTGATTCCTTATAATCGATTCCATTGATTAAAATACTATTACCATTAACTCTCTCAATCAATAAAGTAACGACAGTATTAGGCTTGATACCTACTTCATCAACTTTATCATTGAAAACAATATCAATTCTTGATGATTTTTCAGGCATACGTTTACCAGAACGAACGTAGAATGGCACACCACTCCAACGTTTTGTATCGAATTGAATATTGCCCGCAACAAAGGTTTCAATATTAGAATCTTCAGCTACGTTATCCTCTTGACGATAAGCCTTTTTATCACCTAGTTTGTCAGTATCGTATTGTCCACGTACAAAGTCAGTATCGACTCCCTCTGGAGTCAATTTCTTAAGACTGCTAAAGAGGTCAGTCTTATTCTTATGAATAATTTTAGCATCCGTAGCTTCAGGATCATCACTGGCAACAGTACCAATAATTTGCATAATATGATTCTGTACCATATCACGTAATACACCGGCTGTTTCGTAGTAACCACCACGATCTTCAACACCAAGGGATTCGGCAAGCGTGATTTGAATATTTGAAACATATTTGTTATTCATTGCTGCTTCAAGCTTAGGATTATTGGCACGAATGTGGGGAATATCTTGAATCATTTCCTTGCCTAAGTAATGATCAATACGGTAAATATCATCCTCTGGAAAGGCTTTAGAAATATTACCGTTTAATTCGCAGGCAGAATCTAAATCACGACCAAATGGTTTCTCAATTACTAAACGATTATAACCGTCTGTTGTCTTCAAACCTTCGGAATTAATGTGCTCAGCAACTGTACCGAAAAATCTAGGAGCAATTGCCATGTAGTAAACACGATTATGACCAGCTTCAAATTGATCATCTAACTTAGCAGCTAAATTCTTCAAAGCAATATAATGTTCTGAATCATTAACGTCATGTGATTGGTAGAAGAAGTGCTTAGCAAACCCCTTCATGATATCCTCACTATCATCAAAGTAATCTTTCAAAGAAGTGATAACAGTTTCACGAAAATAGTCATCACTCCATGGACGACGAGCAGTACCAATGACGGCAAAATGATCTTTTAAAATCCCCGATTTATAAAGACGGAACAAAGATGGATATAGTTTCCGATGTGCTAAATCACCAGAACCCCCAAAAATAATAAAAATTGCTGATTTTTCTGTAACCATTTTTAAACTCCTTTGAATGCATCATGTAGTTATATTTTACAACATGAATTATTAAACATCTTGATTTATGACTTATTATTTTTTAAATAATTTACTAACTATACCTTATCTAACGGCATTATTTATTTAACACTTTAAATAATAACCCCTAGAGTGTACTTTAACGCAAATCATATGCTAAAAAGAGCGTAAAAAAATAATCCTCCGTTTAACGGTTGGATTATTTTTTAATTAATTAAAGAATTATTTTGTTTCTTCTTTAGAATCAGCAGCAGTATCAGCAGGCTTTGTATCTTCTACCTTTTCTGTTTCGTCTGACTTAGTGTCATCTGAAACTTCTGCCTTAACATCTTCTTTAGCAGCATCGTTCTTAACTTCATTGTTGTCTTCAGCAGCCTTATCAGCAGCTGGCTTTGTAGCACCAGCAGCGACTGGAGTTGTACGACGAATGAAATTCAAATCAAATGTTAGATAAATTCCATCACAGTCAACAACAACTTCTTTGTTATCACGATCGATTGAAGCAACAACACCTTTAATACCGCCAAGTGTAACAACTTTGTCACCCTTTGACATCTCTTTAAGCATTTCTTGACGCTTTTGTTGTTGTTTCTTTTGTGGACGAATGGAGATAAAGTACATACCAACAAACATAATAACAACAAAGATCAAAAGACCCATTGAGCCACCAGCACCAGCGCCGGCACCTAACGTAAGCATATTCAAATTTTCCACCTCTTAATAATTTACATACTTATAGGTTACCAAAAATATAACCTTGTTTCCAGACTAGAAGACTTTTCTTATCAAAATCTTCTAAAATTTCTTAGCATCTTTTTTATTGAAACCATATTCTTCAAAGACATGTTCTCTAAATTCAAGTAAATTATCATCCCTGATAGCTTGACGAACACCCTTCATTAAATTCAACAAGAAATATAGATTATGATAACTAGTCAAATGTGTACCAAATAATTCATTGGCATTGATCAGATGACGGATATAAGCACGTGTATAGTTACGACATACGTAACAATCACAGTTATCATCCAATGGCGTAAAATCATGAGCATACTTGGAATTCTTAACAACTAAACGACCGTGGCTGGTCATACATGTACCATTACGAGCAATTCTAGTTGGTAGAACACAGTCAAACATGTCAATTCCACGAATAACACCGTCAATCAAGGAATCAGCTGTACCAACTCCCATTAGATATCTAGGTTTATTTTCAGGCAACATTGGTGTTGTAAAATCTAACACTCGATTCATTTCACCCTTTGATTCACCAACAGATAAACCACCAATTGAGTAACCGGGAAAATCCATGCTAACAAGATCACGAGCACTTTGCTTACGAAGATCTTCAAAGCCTCCACCTTGAACAATTCCAAATAGAGCTTGCCAATCAGGATTACGATGAGCTTGCAAACCACGTTCAGCCCAGCGACTTGTTCTGGCAACTGATTTCTTGATATAGTCGTAGCTTTCAAAGAATGGTGGACATTCATCCAAACTCATCATGATATCAGGACCTAAGTAGTTTTCGATCTTGATAGCTTTTTCTGGTGAAAGGAATTCTTGACGTCCATTCAAATGATTTCTAAAGTGAACTCCCGCTTCAGTGATATCACGCATATTAGCTAGTGAGAAAACTTGGAAACCACCTGAATCAGTCAAAATACCCTTGTCCCAGTTCATGAATTTGTGTAAACCACCGGCTTCTTGAACAATATCTTCGCCAGGACGTAACCATAAGTGATAGGTATTTGCCAAGATAATTGAAGCACCGATTTTTTCCAAATCCTCAGGTGCCATATTTTTAACAGAGGCTTCTGTTCCAACAGGCATAAACATTGGTGTTTCAAATGTTCCATGGGGTGTCTCTAACAATCCCAAACGAGCACCAGTATGCTTTTCCTTCTTAATTAATGTGTACTTAATAGCCGATTCCATAACTTTCCTCTACTTAATGAACATTGCATCCCCAAAACTAAAGAAGCGATATTTCTCTTCTACAGCGTGTTGGTATGCGTTCAAAATATTTTCTCTTCCGGTAAATGCTGCAACTAACATGACTAAAGTTGATTTTGGCAAATGGAAGTTAGTGATGAACTCATCAACAACTTTCCACTCGTAACCTGGCTTAATAAAAATATCAGTCCAACCACTGTCAGCTTTGATCTCACCATTAAATTTAGTTCCGATTGTTTCCAAAGTTCTAATTGAAGTTGTTCCAGTCGCAACAATCTTGCCACCATTCTTCTTCACTTCATTTAAGGTCTTAGCGGAATCTTCATCCAAACGATAGAATTCAGAATGCATCACATGTTTACTAATATCTGATTCAGTCACTGGTCTGAAGGTTCCCAAACCTACATGCAAAGTAATATAAACTAACTTAACACCTTTATCCTCAACCTTTTTCAACAGATCTTTGGTCCAATGAAGTCCTGCTGTTGGAGCAGCGGCTGAACCATTTTCCTTAGCATAAACTGTTTGATAGCGATCAGGATCATCTAATTTTTCTTTGATATAAGGAGGTAAAGGCATTTCACCCAATTGTTCTAGGATCTCCATAAAGATACCTTGATAGTGAAATTCAATAATCTTACCACCATGTTCGAGGTCCTCAAGTACTTCTGCCTCAAGTTGTCCGTCACCGAATTCAACCTTTGTTCCTACCTTGGCACGTCGAGCAGGTTTCATTAAGACTTCCCACTTATCGCCCTCAATATTATTTAAAAGTAATACTTCCTCATGTCCATCGGTATCTTCCTTAGTACCATATAAACGTGCTGGTAAAACACGAGAATTATTCATTACCAAAGCATCACCGGGATTCAAATAATCAAGAATATCATAAAAATGCTTGTCTTGATATTCTCCTGTTTCATGATCCAAGACTAATAATCTTGATTGATCACGATTTTTAATTGGTGTTTGCGCAATAAGTTCTTCCGGCAAATCATAATCAAAATCTTCTGTTGTTAGTGTCATTGTAAACTCTCCTTTTAATCGTGGAATAATGTTTTTCTTGAGATACACCAAAACGAGTAAATCACTTTACTCGTTTTGTTCGGGATAAGGTAATCCCATGTGTTCATAACCTTTTCTCGTGACAACACGACCTTTAGCTGTACGCTTCAAGAATCCCATTTGCATTAGATATGGTTCATAAACTTCTTCAATTGTTTCTTGTTCTTCACCAATATTAGCGGCGATAACTTTCAACCCAACTGGACCACCACTGTATAGTTCAATTATCATCGACAAAATTCGACGGTCTAGATGATCAAGTCCGGCATCATCAACTTGTAATTGGTTCAGAGCCGACTCAGCCATATCATAGTCAATCGTATCTTTATTAGCGACTTGAGCAAAATCGCGCACTCGCTTCAACAAACGATTGGCAATTCTAGGCGTTCCTCGAGATCGACGAGCAATTTCATGGGCTCCTTCTTCGTCAACATTAATATTCAAAACACTGGCTGAACGAAAAACAATTTTGGATAATTCATCTATGGTATAGTACTCCATTCTTTCGACAATTCCAAACCGATCTCGTAAAGGTGCCGAAAGTTTTCCAGCAGCAGTCGTAGCACCAATTAATGTATAAGGAACCAACTGATGATGTAGTGATCGTGATTCACTACCTTGACCAACAATAATATCAATGTAGAAATCTTCCATAGCCGAATAGAGCACTTCTTCAATAGCTCGGGGCATACGATGAATCTCGTCAATAAACAGGACATCGCCTGGTTCCAATTCATCCAAAACAGCTACCAAATCACCAGACTTTTCAATCGAAGGACCTGTAGTTGTATGAATATTAACTCCCATTTCATTGGCAATGATCATTGCTAAAGTTGTTTTACCTAACCCAGGAGGACCATATAGCAAAACATGATCCAGCGTCTGTTGACGTTGTTTAGCAGCTTTGATATAAACATCTAACTCTTTCTTAGCTTTCTCTTGACCTAAATATTGGTCAAAAGTTTGTGGACGAAGTGTTTGTTCAATAACATCTTCATTGTTATCAAGTGAATCTGCGTCTGTTAAACGTTCACTCTCATCATTCTCGTTATCTGCGATTTTTAACACTCCCTTCATTTCAAAAATTTATTTGCTTAATAATTTAAGACCAGCGCGCAAGTATTCATCAGCACTCTTCAGGTGTTCCTTTTCAAGGGTCGACTTAACTTTACTAATTTCTTTAGATGAATAGCCTAGTGATTCCAAGGCTGCCAAGCCATCTTCCAACTCTTGACTTAAACCACTGCTGAATTCAACTGGAGCCTCGCCAAGTGTCATCTGACCTTCAGCTGTAAATTTACCAGATAGATCCAAAATAATTTGTTGAGCCGTTTTCTTACCAATTTTAGGAAACTTAGTTAAGAATTTTACATCATCATTTTCAATCGCATGAATCAAACCTTGTAGATCTTGTCCAGCCAAAATAGCTAAGGCACTCTTAGGCCCAATTCCGGAAACACTAATTAGATGTAGAAAAATATTCTTCTCATTCAAATCATAAAATCCATATAAAGACTGTTCATTATCACGAACAATTTGCTCGACATAAACTCTAGCCTCTTGATTTTCTTCATAACGATAAGGATTAGCCACTTGGACTTTATATCCTACACCTTTAACATCCACAACAATATACGAAGGGGTAATTGCCGTAATCAAACCATTTAAATATTCAAACATAATTTATTCACTCTCTCTAGTATCATGTGGATCTTGAATTCTTTTGAACATTTTTTCCAAATCCTTATTACTGAATTCAACCAAAACTGGACGTCCATGAGGACAGTTATAGGGATTTTCAGCCTTAGTCAAATTATGGAGCAATTGTACTGCTTCACGATCGTCAATATGATGATTGGCCTTAATAGCCCGTTTACAGCTCATCATGATGGCATTTTTTTCACGGAAACTGGCAACACTGATTTTAGAATCATTTAGCACATAGTCAACCATTTCTTTAATAGTCGATTCCTCTTGTCCCGGGACAAACCATGTAGGATGGGTATTGACGACAAAACTATTTTGCCCGAAATCGTCCAAATAAAGACCAATACTTTCCAAAATCGGTTTCTTCTCTCTAATCAAAATACTTTCTGAATTAGGATAATCCAAAACGATTGGAACTAATAACTTCTGTTGGTCATTGGAAACTTTTCCAATTTCTTTACGATAATATTCATAGTTAACCCGCTCCTGTGCCGCATGTTGATCAATCAGGTAAAAGCCGTCTTCACTCTCGGCAACCAAATAAGTTCCATGTATCTGACCAATATAACGTAGATCAGGGAAACCACTCTTCTCTTCTTGGTTGATAGATTCCGGCTTTGTCGAATCATTTTTTTGAGACTGACTGTTTAAAACTTTTACTTTAGATTCAGTCTCTTTTTGTAACCGTTGATCCCAAGATTTTAAATGATCAGGGTCTTTAAAAATTGGCATCCCCGTCATAGGCGTTTCAAACGTTTCGCTTGTTTCCATGGGTTGAGATTGTTCACTTGGCATTGAGCTTGCAGGTTCAACAGTCTTCGTAGGTGTACTTAATGGTTCACTGATCTTATCGATCGTGGCAATATCATTGAAACTAATCTGTTCCGGTTTGTAAGTATCAACTGTCTTAATAGGTTCTTTTCTGCCTAAATTCTTAACAGCATCAGGAATCAAATTTTGATCTGACAAACGTTGCTTAATTCCATCACTAATCAAATCACCGATATGCCCTTCATTTGAAAGTCTGACCTCTTGTTTGGTTGGATGTACGTTGATATCAACTAAACTTGGATCCATTTTGATATCAATCACCGCAACTGGGAATCTAGCTACCATCAACTTGGAACCATAGCCACGAATCACTGCATTAGTTAATTGGAAGTTGCGGATATAACGTCCATTTAAAATCAATGAAATGTACGAACGATTAGAACGTGTCGTATCCGGCTTAGAAAAGAAACCATGTATTTCATAGTCTGGATCAGAATTTTCAAACTCTAGCATATGGCTAGCAATTGTTCGACCATAGATACCAGCTATTGTCTGTTGAAGATTATCATTGCCGGATGTCCAAACTAAATCTTTTCCTTCGTTAATTAATCTAAAGGAAATATCCGGATGTCCCATTGCTAAACGGTCAACAATATCAACAATTTTGTTCAACTCTGTATGCAGTGACTTCACATATTTCAAACGAGCCGGTGTATTGAAGAACATATCTTCAACTGTGATAGTTGTTCCTTTAGAACGGGCAAAAGTTTCTTTCTTAACCAATTCATTACCTGAATATTTGGCACGAACAGCTGACTTGCCATCGGTACTTGTTAAAACCATTAACTTAGAAATAGAAGCAATACTAGCTAAGGCTTCACCACGAAATCCTAGTGTCCTGATATTGAATAAATCACGATCATTAGCAATTTTACTAGTGGTATGAGGTAAAAAAGCTACTTCAACATCATCCGAAGAAATACCTTTTCCATTGTCATTAACTTCTATTAATTTCAATCCAGCTTGCTGAATCGTAATTAGCACTTGAGTTGCTTGTGCATCGATGGAATTTTCCACCAGCTCTTTCACGACTGATGCGGGGCGTTCAATAACTTCCCCAGCCGCAATCTGGTTACTCAATTCAACTGGTAGTTCATGAATTATACCCACGTTTTCCACCTTCTTTTATTTAAGTTTCTTCTGCCATTTATAGAGTAAATTGATGGCATCGATTGGTGTGACACTCATTAAATCTTGATTGTTTAGTTCCTTAAGAACTTGATTCTCTTTAGATGATAACTTCTTAGTTGGTTTAGAAACTTCTGGGAATAGTGACATTTGTGTGTCCTCTTCCACTTCTGGTTCAGATTTTGGCTCTGATTTTGTTTCAGGAACAACTTCTGGTTCTGGCTGAGCCTTTACGACTGGTTGAACATCTTCATGAATACTGTCAGATGTCGTCGTATGAACCGAAGTTTCTTCCAAACTACTCAATATTTTACCGGCACGAACTAAAACATCATCTGGTAATCCGGCCAATTTAGCAACGTGGATACCATATGACTTGTCAGCTGGGCCAGGTAATACTTTGTGGAGAAAGACTAAGTCGCCATTTTCTTCTGAAGCATCAACGTGCACATTCTTCAAACCAGGCAACTGACTTTCTAGTTCAGTCAATTCATGATAGTGAGTTGAAAATAAAGTCATCGCCTTAACATGCTTATCGATGTATTCAATAATTGCTTGAGCCAAAGCCATCCCATCATAAGTAGCTGTTCCACGACCGATTTCATCAAAAATGATCAAACTATTTGGAGTAGCGTTCTTCAAAGCATCATTAGCCTCACGCATCTCAACCATGAAAGTTGAATCACCAGAAATAAGGTCATCAGCGGCCCCAATTCTAGTAAAAATATGATCAAAAATTGGCATCTGTGCAGAATCAGCGGGTACAAAGCAACCAATTTGAGCCATGATAACTGTTAAAGCCATCTGACGCATATAGGTACTTTTACCTGACATGTTAGGCCCAGTGATCAAAAGAATATCTGTCTGATCATCAAAATCAACATTATTAGGAATATAACTATTATTACTTAAAACTTTTTCCACAACCGGATGACGACCATTAGTGATTTTTAACTCATGTTTTTCAATAAACTCTGGTGCAACATAATGATACTCTTCACTGACAACCGCAAAACTCTGCAAAACATCTAAACGCGACAAGATGTTAGCTAGTGATTGGATTCGTCTAATCTGATCTTTAATCTTCTTTCTGATTTGATCAAATAAGTGATATTCCAAACTCTTAGATTTCTCTTCGGCTTCAAGAATTAAACTTTCTTTGTCCTTTAGTTCAGGCGTAATGTATCTTTCAGCGTTAACTAGAGTCTGTTTTCTTTGATAGCGGTCTTCAGGAATTTTATCGATATTAGCACGACTGACTTCAATGTAATAACCAAAAACTTTGTTATAGCCAATTTTCAGATTATTGATGCCAGTCAATTCTTGTTCCTTAGCCTTCAAAGTAGCTAACCACTGCTTACCATTCTTCGAGGCGTCTAGATACTTATCAAGTTGATCATTGTAACCTTCTTTAATCAGACCACCGCCAGTAATGGATATTGGAGCTTCCTCCACAATAGCCTTGTCGATCAGTTCACGAATATCAGCCACTTCATCAATTTTTTCCACATAGGCTGTCAATTCATCATCGCCAATGTCCAAAAGAATCGATTTTATCTCAGGTACTTGTTCGAGCGAGGTCTTCAATTGAATCAAATCACGTCCATTAACGGTTCCGTAAGCTACTCGACCGGCTAGTCGTTCCAAATCGTAAACTTTTGTCAAATAGTCTTGGAAGGATGATCTTTGAAAATAGTTATCCATGAAGACTTGAACGAAGTGCTGACGTTCTTTCAATTTCTCAACACTGATCAAAGGACGAGCTAACCATTGTTTTAACAGACGGCTACCCATAGCGGTTTTGGTTTCATCCAATAGCCACAAAAGCGTTCCGGATTTCTTATTAGTCCGAATATTTTTAAACAATTCTAGATTACTTTGAGCTGAATGATCCATCAATAAGTATGAAGAGGTTTCATACGATTGAGCAGCTTTTAAATGATCCAATGAACGCATCTGTGTCTTGATCAAATAACTTATCAACAGCTTAACGGTGGATACTTCTAGATTTGAACTAATTTGTGAAAAATCGAAACTGTAATTATCATCCAGTTCATCCAATTTAGAAATCAGGATACCGTATTTACGTAATTGATCGAGATATTTTTGTGGGAAACTGCCAGAAACGACAGTCTCTTTAGTGTCCAAATTTTGTAATTCATTTGTTAAGTCTAATTGACTAGTAACCGATGTAACTTTTACTTCACCGGTGGATAAATCTGCATAAGCTAAACCAAAAACATCTTTATTAGCTGTGATTGCTGTGATGTAATTGTTCTCTTTGGCTTGATCTGATTTATCCATGATAGTACCGGGTGTAACTACTCGTGTAACACCACGTTTAACCATCTTACCTTCTGCGTCAGCGGGATTCTCCAATTGATCACAGACAGCAACTTTGTAGCCTTTATCCACAAGTGTATCGATGTAACCTTCGATTGCATGATGAGGAACTCCACACATTGGGATGCCTTCATCGGCTTTTTTATTACGGGATGTCAGAGTTAGTTCCAAGATCTGTGAACCTTTAACGGCATCGTCGTAGAACATTTCATAAAAATCACCAACACGATATAACAAAAAAGCATCTGGATATTGTTTCTTATACTCCAGATATTGCTCCATCATTGGTGTTTCTTTAGTTTTTTGAGGCATGAATTCCCCTCCATTAATTCAAGAAAGATTGATTGTTTGGTGTAATGACATAGTTCTTGATACTACGTGCATTATTTGTTTGATCATTAATTTCAATAACTGCAAAGCCAATTTGCATGCGACCATCTTCATCAACATCGAATTTATTAGGTCTTTGTGTTAGAAAACGATTGATGATTGGTTCCTTTTTATCGCCAAGAATACCGTCATACGAACCGGTCATTCCAACATCAGTTAAGTAAGCTGTTTGCTTGTTGATAACCCGTGCATCATTTGTTTGAACGTGAGTGTGCGTACCACAGACAGCTGAGACACGACCAGTTACATAATTACCGAAAGCAATTTTTTCACTAGTTGTTTCAGCATGGAAGTCGACAAACTTGATAGCATCTTTATCTAAAGTTTTGAGCAACTTATCAGCTTCAAGGAATGGATTATCGATTGGTTGCATCAAAGCAGTTCCCATCATATTGATAACATAGACTTTTTTAGTATTTACATTAATTTCTAGATAACCACGTCCAGGAACATGATTGCCGGGAAAATTATATGGACGGAGAATATTTTTCTTCGGATCATCGATGAAGTCAAGGATTTCACGCTTATCCCAAGTATGATTTCCTCCCGTTACGACATCAGCACCGGCACGAGTGATTTTTTGATAATCAGGCTCTTTAGTACCCTTGCCACCAGCAGCATTCTCACCATTAACGATTGTTAATTGTGGTTTAACCTTCTTCTTGATCTCAGGTAGATATGTTTCTATAGCTTTAATGCCGACAGAACCTACGACATCGCCAACGAAAAGTATTTTCATTATATTTTTATCCCCAATCTTTACCTATGATATTGTATCAATTTTAGAGGAAATTAAAAAGACCAGACGAACGTCTGGTCGTATATTTTAATCCTCAAAAAAGTCTTCGTCAATTTCAAAGTAAGTAATAACATCCTATTTAACAAATATCCACTTTTTCTTTTAGATTATAAGTCCGAAAATTTCAATAACAAGTTAGCCACTTGGACAAAATAAATTGAATCCAAGTGATATCAGTATTTGAAGTTTATAAATATGTCTTTAAGCGCCACAGGAACTAGCAAAGAGTTCTTGTGGCGTTTTATAGTTCAATAACTTTCTAGGCATATTGTTGAGCTTAAATTCTATGTCTCTTATTACTTTTGGGCTGACTGTATCCAGTGACAGCCCTTTGGGCAAGTCACGACGTATCATTCGATTATGTACTTCATTTGTTCCACGTTCACAAGATGTATATGGGTGTGTGAAGTAAACATCCGCAACGCCAGCCATATCAGATGATAGATTAGAGAACTCAGGGCCATTGTCTGCAGTGATTGAATTGATAAGATCACCATAGTTCTTTATGATCTCTTTCATAGCATAATCTACAGAGTCGGCATCTCTACCGTCAATAAGTCTCATTATTTCAAAGCGTGTCTTACGCTCTATGAGCGTTAAGACGACACTCTCATGGCCATTTCTTTTGCCCACAATCGTGTCTATCTCAAAGTCCCCAAAGGATTCTCTGCTATCAACACTTTTAGGGCGTTTCTCAATACTACGACCAAGTAGACGCTTATGCTTTTTTGAAGTATGTTGCTTAGTCGGTCTAGTTGACTTTTCTACCAGATCAATATTCCGGATTTCAAGTCGTTGTTCATCAATATATTTGTAAAGTGTAGTAGTACAAACCATTTCATCTACTAAGAATAATTCTTCGTTCTTAGCTCGTCCAACGGCCGTATCAGGTGACCATCCATTATCTATGAACTGGCTTACAAAGAAGCCTAAAAAGGCTGTGACTTGGTCGAATTTAGAAGGACGATGGCAAAGCTTACGGTTCTTTACATACTTTTGATGTGCAGTGTCAGGAAAGTAGCAATTCAAGTGTTGAACTTTACCATTAACTTTCTTGATCTGCTCAACAGTACCTCTGTTAATTTCATTATTAATAGTCTGAGGTGAAACGCCGATAGCTTTAGCTATCTGGCGATTCGAGTAGCCAATTGAATGAAAGGAAGCAATCTTTCCACGTTCAATTTCAGTTAAATGATGTCCTTTAGGACGATTTATGATATTCTGTTCTAGCACCAAGACGAAAAACCTCTTTCATTGTTTGTGTGAGAACTCCAATGATACCTGATTTTTACGTCTTGGTGTTTTTATTTTGTCATTTTTCTAAAGTGGCTAACTTGTTATTGAAATTTTCGAATAATAATTAATAATTGAATCAGATTGTTTTTTATTAAATCATATAATGATAATGATAGAAAATACAATCACTTATTATTGTATCTTAGGGGAGGATATGAATGAGTAAGGAATATAGATACATTCGTAGAATCATAGGCATATTTTTCATTGCCTTATTTTGTTTTATCACCTTTAATAACAGCACCACTTTAAACGTTAAAGCCTTTTCTGAAAGTGATGTAATTACTAATACCAATAAAATTGATGATGGTATTAGTACGTGGCATCAGATATCAGGAACCAATCCCAGTAACAGCGGCTACGTTGGTTCTATTCAGATTAGTAACGGTGTTTATTTGAAATATACTTTTGGATCGGCTCGTGATAAATATGGTAATGTGACAAGCGGCGGTGATAATACTGTAGCCACTGACGTTACCAAACTGAATAGCGGTGTTTACGGTGCGGGATATAATTACTATTCTAAAATCAATGTTTTTATTGATAATCATGGTAAATACAATAGTATCGTTCATCAAGGACAAGATTCCTATATCAACGGTAGTCCTCAGAAAACTTCTGATTCATCATTCGATTACGCCCTTGTTTCTGGTTCATCAGGTAAATATTATGCTGATCATTCAGTAATGGGAAAAATGAGCCCCAAAGTTTTTATGTATGGTTATGACAGTAACAATCGTCTAGTCTTAAAAATTGCCGGATATCTGGCTAGTGGACCTGGTGCCCGTGCTTATGCTGAAGTAGTTTTACGTCCCTCAGCAACTGGAGCACCTATTGTTCAACGTGAACTCTACGTCTACACTCCTTCTGGACAAGTACAATTCCAACCATATTTTGGTGAAGATACTGCGATGAATGACGATAGTACCATATATGACGCTTCTACTAATACTAGTGTTGATGCCGTTGGTGATGACGTTCCACTTTATGCTATCGGTGGCGGTCAAGGTCTTTATATTAATAGTGCTAAGAATACTAGTAACAGTAAATCTAAATTATTTGTCACAAATAATGTTCCCGGTGGATTCAAGAATTACATGGGTATTGCTTTTTCCAGCCAATACTCACAAGATATTAAAGGTAAACCTGTCAGCAGTAATGCCGGTAACGTATTAACACCTAACCTTAAACCTGGTGGCAGTGATCCTGGTGATACTGACAAAGCTGCCGGAGAACCACTTCTATTTGCCAATACACAAAATGGTGGATTGCAAGCTATTGTTGATGCCAATGGTCGTCAAAATTCAGCATATGTATTGAGATGGGATAGTGTCACATTGCCTGCTGGCAGTACAGGTCACTACGCTTCAACAATAGGTGCAACCGTATCCCCTTACGCTGTACCTATCGTAACTAAGACTTACACAAATAGTAATCAGAATTCCGATGGAACAAATAATGTTGGCGACACACTTCATTTCAAATTAAAGGTTGTTAATAACGGTTTGAATTCCCACTGGAATTACAGCAAATTAGTTGATACATTGCCTAAGGGATTGCAACTAGATCAAGACTCTGTTAAATATGTTTCTACTAAATCAGTTTCATACGGTTCTGGTTCTAATCAATATGACAAAGATGTTGTTGATGGAAGTGGTAATATTTCTGCTTCTTCAACGACAAATAATACAATCAACTTTACGCCCAATAAAGTTCTAGAAGATAAAGCTACTTATACTGTTACCTTTGATGCTACAGTTACGTTTGCTGCTGGGGAGAGTTCTAGTTTGACTAACTCAGCCTCTTTCTATGGTAATAATCAAAACGCTAGTGGAGTCGCACTCGATACTACTGCTACTTATAATGACAGCGTAAAAATACCTATAGCAAGTCCTCATCTTGATATCTCATTCGACAAGACATTACGTAATGACACTACTAATCCAACTGGTAGTTTTTCAAATTCAGCTGATGGTAAAAAGGGTGACACTATTGAATATAAAGCTACAATCAAACCTACCGGAACTGATACCGTAAAAAGTGCCATCTTCAATGATAAACTCCCTGCAGGACTAGAATTGAAAGCAAATAGCGTCACAGTGAATGGTGTCGCCCAAAGTGGTGATATCGATGGTATCAATTTAGGCTCCATTGCAAATAACGGTACAGTAACCATTGGCTTTAAAGCTACAGTTACGGCTGTTACTAAACAAACCGCGACTAACATTGCTGTTTTGAATAGTATTAAAACAGCTAATGGTAAAACATATAATAATTTTCAATCTACCAGTGCTATCCTAAATATTGCTGAAACAGCGCCAACAATGAGTTTCGAACAAGTTCCAACTTCTATTGATTTCGGCGTCATCAATAGCTCTGGCTCTGAAAGAATATTGCCTAACGTCAAAACCGATGGTCATTTGGTAGTTGATCATACCAGTGACACTCCCTTCCAAATCACTGTAGGTTATGACAATGATAATGACGATGCCATTAAAAATACTGGCGATAATTCAAAACTAATTCAAGATAACGACAATGCTATTTACTTTAATCAAAATAATAATACTAATAAGGAAAATTGGTTGCCTCTTTCGGCCAGTGGTATTCCCATCAAAGATGAAGGCTTCTCTGGATCGCATACAAACTACGATTTAACTAATTACATCGGCTTAAAGCAATGGCGTTTGCGTGTTCCAGGTACAGCTACATCTGGTCAATATTCAGGTAAAATAACTTGGTCAATGCAAGATACCTTACAATAGACTCACGATTATTACAGCTACAAAAATATCCAGCAGCTTATCAAAAAGTTGCTGGATATTTATTTTTCCATAACATAATTTTTAATACAATATTGCCCATTTTTATGCAATTTGTCTATTATGAGACAAAAATCATAATCATTCCATTATAAATATATTATTACTTATGTATAATATTCATGTATCAAAAATCAAAAAATATATTTTAATTTTATTATGTAAGGTCATCTAAACATATTTCCTAAAGGGGGTTAATAAAAAATTGTTAACAAAGTATGTTTTACAGGAGATGCCTTTACTCACTAGTCTCTTCTTTATCTTTGGTGTTTTTATTATTTACGAAATATTATTTGATGGAGTCAGATCAGTTTTATCTTTAAAAGAAATCAATATTGAATCGGGTTTTCTCAAAGCCCAACTAGGAATCATGTATTTATCTATTCTTTTATTCGGCCTGCAAACTCTCGTCGTCAATCGACAAACTACTTGGATTTTCATTAATTTTCAAATTATCGCTTTAATTTTCTGTGCTGTCTTTCTGGATGCACCAATTAATTATCCCATCTTCATTCCTATTGTCTTAGCATTTATGATTTTCAATTCGGCCATCTTTTATTGGGAATCATGGTGCTTTGCCTTAACGCTATTTCTTTTTTATTATTCACTAAAATACATTAAGAAAAAGCGAACTAATTCCTTTCCATTCATTTACTATATGCTGGATGGACTGTTCTTCGGTACTATTCTTTGGGGTCTAGCCAGAATCAAATTCTCTCTTAACGGAGCTATCATTTTTCAACAAGTATCTTACCTAATTGTTTTCGAAATTTTTGTTTACAGCTATATCGGCTTCTTTATCCGTGATATCCGCGTTAAACAGACACTTTATGAGTTTGCTCACTTAGATGCCCTGACACACGTTAAAAATTTTGCTGCCTTCGACAATGACATTCATTCTTTTTTCAATCAACATCAGAGTAATGACATTAATGTTGCCATGATTATGTTCGACATTGACCATTTCAAAAATATTAATGACCACTATGGACATTTAGTTGGTGATAAAGTTTTACAACAAGTCGCCGACATTACACAAACAGTTCTCAATGCCAACGATGAAAATATCAATTTTTATCGTACTGGTGGTGAAGAATTCAATATTCTCTTACCTAATTACAAATTATCAGAAATAGATTCCATTACTCAAGAAGTTTTCACAGCCATCAATAATTCTCAATTTAATTTCAACAATCAAACCGTTGACGTTTCAGTCTCTGTGGGTAGTTCTGAAATAAGAGAAAATGATCTTAATTCGGATGAATTTTTTAACCGAGTTGACGATGCGCTCTACCACTCAAAAAGAAATGGGCGTATGCGAATTACTAAGAGTTAAACAATCTATTTTTGTATTATTTATCAATCATAAAAAGAGGTGTTCATGTTAACCAAAATTAATCGGTTAATATGAACACCTCTTTAATTTCAAAATTAAAGCCCTAAATAGTTAAAACACTATTTAGTCTGGAGTAAGAATTTGGAATGCGTTCAGTTATGAAATCATTGTTAACGGCTTTGCCGTTTACAATGAGGCCGGACTTGAAGATCCATAATTTCACACAAAGCGTGGAATTATTAGCTTCAAGCCGTGCCCATAACGTTCCAATGCATTCCAAATTCCTGCGGAAGGCGGAATTTCAAGCACACTTATACTACTTACTATGATTGCTTAACCATTTCAGCACCAATGCCAGCTTTATCACAAATAATGGCAATGACATACTCGATTGTCTCCGTATCATCCCAATCAGCTGACAAATCCAAATTAACTTCACGACCATCTTTTAACTTTATTTCCAAATAATATGGTGTTGGCAAATTGAACATAATTTTTTTAGGTGCATAGAATGATCCACCCAAAATATTAGCAGGTGCATTCATTTCTCGACCCACGATCACTCGCAAAGACTTAACATCAACAAATTTAAAACTCATTTTATCTTCGCTAAAAGGCATCAATACTGATTGAAATTTGACACCGAAGTTTTGATAATCGTAACATCTAATACCATCATCGGTAACTTCCCAATAGCCATAAAAATCTGATAAAGTTTTGGCAAAAATAAGCGCAGTTATAACAAGAAAAGTTACTCCTAAAATTACCGCCAATAATATTTGATGCGTAAATACTGTTATCACTAAACCAACTAATATACCAACTACCCAACTCACGATCATTGGCACGTAGTTAATCTTGCGACCAAATTCAATACTATCCATTCTAATTCTCTCTTCTTCTCTATACTCTAATAAACAATTCTATACTTTTCACATTCACAAAGACAATAAAAAATAAGACCACATATTGTATGCAGTCTTATCAACATAATTCAATTAATTATTTCCAATCATAATCTGTCGGATCATTTAGTCCCCTCCCAGTGGCTTTATCCAACATAATTCTTTGTTCAAAGCGAGCTACATTACGTTTCGTTTCCTTAACCATATCTGGATTGACTGAAACATAATCAATGCCGCATTTAATTAAGAAGTTAGTGAAGTCTGGATACTCTGATGGTGCTTGACCACAAATACCAACAGTCTTGCCATCTTTATGAGCTACTTTGATCAAGTGGTTGATAGCACGTTTAACAGCTAGATTACGCTCATCGAACAAACTAGCAACTGTATCATTATTACGATCACAGCCAAGAATCAACATTGCTAAATCGTTTGATCCGATTGAGTAACCATCAACATACTTGTTAAACTGATCGGCTAAAATAATATTTGTTGGGATTTCAGCCATCATATATACATGGAAGTCGACACTACGTACAAGGCCTTCACCACGCATAATATCAGTAACCTTTTGAGCTTCATCAACAGTTCTAACGAATGGGATCATAACATTCAAGTTCTTTAAACCAAATTCGTTACGTACTTTCTTAACAGCAGCCAATTCGAGTTTAAAGGCTTCGATATATTTAGGGTCATAGTAACGTGAAGCACCACGCCAACCTAGTAAATCAGCTGGTTCATGTGGTTCATATTTGTCGCCACCCTTTAAGTTACGATACTCACTAGACTTGAAGTCTGAGAAACGTAATACCATTGGACGAGGAGCCATAGCACGAGCAACTTTAGCAATTCCATCAGCTAACATATCAACAACTTTTTCTGGATGTCCTTGTTCAATCAAATATAGTGGATGTTCATGAATAAAGGTTGTCCACAAGAACTCTTCACGCATCAAGCCAATTCCGTCAGCTGGTAATGTTGAATATTTATCGGCTAAATCAGGATCACCAAGATTCATCATTACTCCAGTTGCTGTAGGTGCAAACGTTTCAGCTGCAACTACTCGACCGCCAGCTTGAGTTGGTTCTGGTTTCTTAAGCAAGCTCTCAACTTTACCCATGTAGACAATACCATTTGTAGCATCAACTGTAACAACATCGCCCGTCTTCAAAGCATCAGTTGCAGCAACGTTCATACTCTTGGTACCAACGATACATGGAATTTGCATTTCACGGGAAACGATAGCAGCATGACAAGTCATCCCACCATTATTAGTTACAATAGCAGCGGCCTTCTTCATAGCGGGAACCCAATCAGGCGATGTCATCAAAGTAACAAGGATTTCGCCTTCTTTGAATTGGTCAATATCTTTAGGATCATCAATAACATGTACAACACCACTAGCTAAACCGGGACTAGCTGGCAATCCACGAACTGCAACTTTAGCATCTGCTTCTGCAACCACGTTATCATCTCCACCGTTAGCTTTATTCTTCTTACGTTGTGACCAAACAGTCTCTGGACGAGCTTGAACGATCCACAATTTATTAGTATTGCTATCAAGAGCATATTCCATATCCATATAACAGCCATAGTGACGCTCAATCTCTTTAGCATATCCGGCTAATTCAATAACTTGGCTGTCAGTCAAGACTGGTTGACCTTGTAATTCTTCAGGTACTTCTTGTTCTTTAGTACCACCAGTTGAATCTCTAATTAATTCAATTGGTTGTTTAATAATATTCTTTTCAACAATCTTCATTGATTGCTTGTCTACAACAAAATGATCAGGCGTTACTTTTCCTAAAACAATATATTCACCTAAACCATAGATAGCATCAATCACAATCTTAGACTCATCACCATTAGCGACGTTAACCGAGAACATGATTCCTGATGCTTTAGAGAAAACCATCATCTGAATAGCAGCTGACAAAGCAACTTTTTCATGTGGAAAATGTTGCTTGTGTCTGTAGTACGTTGCACGATCAGTAAAGAGTGATGAATAACATTGTTGTACACGGTTAACGACATCATCGGCTCCTCTAATATTTAGATAAGACTCTTGTTGGCCAGCAAATGAGGCATTAGGCAAATCTTCAGCTGTAGCAGACGATCTAATCGCTACGAATGGATCAGTCTGTCCCATCTTGTCAGAGAGATCGGCATATGCTTTCTTAATATCATCAGCCAAATCAATTGGCATCGTTGCTCCAACGATCAAATTTCGAATTTCTTCACATGTCTTATGAAGTTCATCGGAATTCTCGTAGTCACTTATACTTTCCAACAATGCATTAACCTTATCGTTCAATCCAGTTTGATGCATGAAGTATTGATATGCGCGTGCGGTCGTTGCAAAACCATATGGTACCGGTACGTCCATTGAGGAAGTCATTTCTCCCAAAGAAGAAGACTTTCCACCAACTAAATTAACATCCTTGCGATGCAATTCATCAAACCATAAAACATTCGCAGTATCTCGACTACTCATGATAATATTGCCTCCTTATATTTCCGATTTAATTCTATTCTATGCATAATTGAAATTGCTTTTTATAAGTAATTTCATTACGACCACATTATAGTTCATTTACTCACAAATAGTAAACATGTTTAAACCATTTTTGGCTTAAAATATTAACCTAATTCCATTGACTTCTTGATAAATAAAACGGTATATTCATTGATATATACGGATTGTATAGTAAAATTAGTCAATTTTTATTAATCAATAATAATCATAATTTATATCATTTTTAAAAGTTCATTTCATCACAATATTGTCATATAAGTGCAAAAAAAAGAAGCATATCAGTTAAGATATGCTTCTTAAATTATCTTCATATATGAATCAAAAGATTACATCATGCCGCCCATACCACCGGCTGCAGGATTAGCTGCAGGTGCAGCATTGTTATCCTTTGGTTCTGGCTTGTCAGCAACAACAGCTTCTGTTGTTAACAATAGAGATGCAACACTGGCTGCATTTTGCAATGCTGAACGTGTTACCTTAGTTGGGTCGATGATTCCGGCGTCAACCATATTTTCCCATTTGTTAGTTGCAGCATTGAAGCCAACTTCATTCTCTTGGTTCTTAATGTGTTCAACGATAACTGAACCCTCGAAACCAGCATTTTCAGCGATTTGACGTAGTGGCTCTTCAAGAGCACGTGCAACGATATTGATACCTGTTTGTACGTCTCCTTCTTCTTTAAGAGCAGTAACTTTACCAAGTACGTTCATCAAAGCAGTACCACCACCAGCAACGTAGCCTTCTTCAACAGCAGCACGTGTGGCATTTAAAGCATCTTCAATTCTGTACTTGCGTTCTTTCAATTCTGTTTCAGTAGCAGCACCAACTTTAACAACGGCAACACCACCAGCTAATTTAGCTAGACGTTCTTGTAGTTTTTCCTTGTCAAAGTCAGATGTTGATTCACTGATTTGTTTCTTGATTGTTTCAACACGTTCGTTGATAGCGTCCTTGTTACCTGAACCTTCAACAATTGTTGTGTTGTCCTTTGTAACAGTAACCTTACCAGCTTGACCTAATTGATCCATAGTTGTGTCTTTTAGTTCAAGACCAAGGTCAGAAGTAATAACTGTACCACCAGTTAATGTAGCGATATCTTCAAGTTGTGCTTTACGACGGTCACCAAAACCAGGAGCCTTAACAGCAACAACGTTGAATGTACCACGGATCTTGTTCAATACAAGTGTTGGTAGAGCTTCACCGTCAATATCATCGGCAATGATCAATAGTGCCTTACCTTGTTGAACAATCTTTTGTAGTAATGGCAAGATATCTTGAATATTTGAAATCTTCTTGTCAGTGATCAAGATGTAAGGATTGTCGAGGTCAGCTTCCATCTTGTCGTTATCTGTAACCATGTATTGTGAAATGTATCCACGATCAAATTGCATACCTTCAACAACATCAAGTGTTGTATCAATACCCTTTGATTCTTCAATTGTGATAACACCATCGTTACCAACTTTTTCCATGGCATCAGCGATTAACTTACCAGTTTCTTCACTAGCTGATGAAACTGAAGCTACTTGAGCAATATCATTCTTACCTGAAACCTTATGTGAAATCTTGTGAAGTTCATCAACAGCAGCATTTGTAGCCTTTTCGATACCTGTTCTGATACCAACAGGGTTAGCACCAGCTGTAACGTTCTTCATACCTTCTTTAACGATTGCTTGTGTCAAAACAGTAGCTGTAGTAGTACCATCACCAGCAATGTCATTTGTCTTTGAAGCAACTTCGGAAACAAGCTTTGCACCCATGTTTTCAAAGTGGTCTTCTAGTTCAATACTTTTAGCAATAGTAACACCATCATTTGTAATCTCAGGTGAACCGTAACTCTTTTCAAGAACAACATTTCTACCTTTAGGTCCGATTGTTGTCTTAACTGTATCAGCTAGCTTATTAACACCGTCCATCATCTTTGAACGTGCATCTTCTGAAAATTTAATTTCTTTTGCCATTAATTTTCACACTCCATAATTAAATTCTTTTAGTTAAATTTTTTTAAGTTTAAAATTAATCAATAACCGCCATGATATCTTTTTCATGAAGGATTAAATATTCATTGTCTTCATACTTAACTGTTGAGCCTGAGTATTTATCAAAAAGAACTTTATCACCCTTTTTAACGTTCATAGGTAATTTCTTTCCATCTTCAGTAACTAAGCCTTCACCAACGGCAACAACATCGGCTGTTTGTGGCTTCTCCTTAGCGTTGTTTGCTAAAACAATGCCACCAACTGTCTTTTCTTCTTCTTTATCGACTGTTACAATGACTCTATCTCCAAGTGGTTTTAACAATTTAAATCCCTCCGATTATTATTTTTCTTAGTGTTTATTTTTATATCTTTAGCACTCGAACATCTCTTGTGCTAATCACAAGTTTTATATTAACATTATATTGAAAACATGCAAGTATTTACCTTTAAAAAATGTAAGGAGTAATCATGAATTTTCCCAAAAATCAATTCTTCACCCTGTTAACATATATCCTTTTGTTACTGCTGGGTAGTGTTCTAAACATGTTGTCAATCACTGGTTCAATCTATTTCGTTATTATCACATTAGGTGCCCTAATTGCCACTGGTCTTATGATGTATCTGGTAAAACTAAATGGCCCAAATGATTTCGAAGAAAAAACCGATTTGAATCATAATTTACAATGGATCATTTTAGGAACTATCGGTGCGATTGCCCTCCAATACGGAGTTGGCTTTATTGACCAATTAATTTTCCATACTAGTACCCATTCACAAAACACTATGCAATTGTTATTGATGGTCAAAGCTTATCCATACTACTTCTTGTACGTATTGATCTGTGCGCCTATCATGGAAGAAATCGTCTTTAGACGCATCTTCTTCGCTAATATGATCAAGCCAACTAACATCTATATTGCTGCTATCATTTCAGCATTGTTATTTGCCTTCATGCATCAAGATACCAGATTCATCGTTTATGTAGCCATGGGGCTTTGGTTCTCATTTGTTTATTACAAATCAAAAAACATTTATGCCAGTGCTGGTAGCCACATTCTGATGAATGCCATTGTTTTAACTTTAAGTATGCGTTAATTAAAATTATGAATATACTGAAAAAACAGCCCATCGATTGATAGGCTGTTTCTTTGTGTTTAAATCATTTTTTACTACGCGGATTATTATTCCCCACGCTTGTAGGATGCAACGTACTTTTCCCGTTTATCCTCATCAAATTCTTTTTCACTCTTAGCGATAATAATTGTTGCTAGAGAGTTACCGACGACGTTAACGGCGGTACGTCCCATATCTACGAGACGGTCGATACCGGCAATGAAGGTCAAACCTTGCATTGGCACACCAATGGTTGATACCGTGGCTAAGAGTACAACAAACGATGCTCCAGGTACCCCGGCCATCCCCTTAGATGTTAACATCAATACGACCACAAGGGTAATTTGTTGTCCTAAACTTAAGTGAATATTATAGGCTTGTGCTAAAAATAGTGCAGCTAATGATTGATAGATAGCTGAGCCATCCAAATTAAAAGTATATCCAGTTGGAATAACGAAACTGACAATACCTTTAGAGGCACCATACTTTTGCATCTTTTCCATCATTTTAGGAAGAGCTGCTTCTGAACTGGCAGTTGTAAAAGCTAAAGTTACTTCATTTTCAATAATTCTGAATAATTCATAGAAACGAACATGGAACAAATGTCCAACTCCAGCCATAACGACAAAGACGAAAAATGCCATGGTTGCATAAGCAATCAGAATGAACAATGCCAATGGTTTCAAAGAGTTAAAGCCCATTTCACCAACAGTAACACCGATCAAAGCACAAACACCAATAGGAGCTAAACGCATAACCCAGTTAGTAACTTTGAACATAACGTTGGCAACAGCATTTAAAGTATCAGTAATAATCTGACCTTGTTTGCCAATAGAAGCTGTTCCCAATCCGAATAGGACTGAGAAGAAGATGATTGGTAACATATCACCCTTACCTAATGATTCAAAAATATTAGTTGGGATAATGCTCATCAAGATTGACCAAATACCCGAATGTTTGGCAGTTTTGGCAGTAGCTGTGTATTGACTAATATCCGAACCTTTTAGACTATGTACATCGATAAAGGTACCGGGATGTGTAACATTAGCGACAATAATACCAATAATAATCGCTAATGTTGTCATTATTTCAAAATAAATTAAAGTCTTTAATCCAATTCGGCCTAACTTCTTAATATCACCCATATTGGCGATACCAACTGTTAAACAAGAGATAACAATCGGTAACACAATCATCTGAATCATTGAGATAAACATTGTACCAATGTTCTGCATTACCTGAATAGCAGCTTTATTTTGATAAAAGACCTGACCAAGGATAATACCTAAAATCAAACCAATAATAATTTGCCAGCCTAAACTGACTCGAAAAAATCGTCGTTTTTGCACTTTAAAGTCCCCTTTGAAATCAACATAGTTTTAATTATAGAAGACTTTTTGTAAAAAATGAAATTGATAACGGTTTCAAATTAGAATATTTTTCATTTAATTCATTTTCACGAACAATAATTAGTGTCAATCGTAAAATAGTTCTATTTTTGCTTAATTCAGCCAATAAAAAAAACAGAACATACGGTTTTTTCAAATCGATATTCTGCATTTTTTACGTTATTTAATATTTATCTAATCTTCGCCTGATTCTGAAGCAATAATATCCAAATCGCCAGAAAGTGTCCATGAATCAACAGTTGCTGGAACAATTAAATGAATACCCTTGCTCAAATCATAGTCTTTTCCATCAACAGTAATCTTACCTTGACCATTAATTACAGAAATCAAAGTATACTTACCGATTTGATGATGTAATTTGACTGGTTCTTTAATTTCCCAGTGATAAACTGAGAAGAATGGTGATACAGGTGGTTGAACAAATGTTGTAAACTTGTTCTTACCCTCTTCTTTTGATTCAATGTTTAATTGTGGGTCTTTATGAGGAACTGTAATCGTATCCTCTGACTGCTTGATGTGAAGGTCACGCTTCTTACCTGTAGACTTCTCAACACGGTCGTAGTCATACAAACGATATGTTGTATCACTACTTTGTTGTGTCTCTAGAGCCATAATACCCTTGTTCAAGGCGTGAACAGTACCACTTGGTACGTAGTAGAAGTCACCAGTTTTAACTGGAACTTTTCTCAATAGATGATCCCAGTCACCTGATTCAATCATCTTATCAAGTTCAGCTTTATTTTTAGCATTGTGACCATAGATCAAGTATGAACCTGGTTCCGCATCAATAATGTACCAGCATTCTGTCTTACCTAATTCATGCTCATGCTCTGCTGCATATTCGTTATCAGGGTGAACTTGAACAGATAGGCTAGCTTCAGCATCCAAAATCTTTGTTAAAAGTGGGAAAACTTTTCCCTTAGGATTACCAAATAGTTCACCGTGATTTTTCCAAAGATCATCAACATATTGACCAGCAAATTCGCCATTTTCAACTTGTGATCTACCATGTGGATGACCTGAAATAGCCCAGCATTCACCAATAGTGCCATCTGGAATATTGTAACCAAATTTAGTTTCTAGCTTTCTTCCACCCCAAATTTTTTCGTGGAATACAGGCTTTAAGAACAATGGTTCACTCATAATACTTTCCCCCAAAAAATTATTCTTGCTCTTCCTTCATTGACTTATCACGATCTAAGAAGAAAATCAAAGTCTGCAATTCATTAGCCAAATCAACATAATGAACGCGGATACTACTTGGAACGTTGATAATTACCGGTGTAAAGTTTAGAATTCCTCTAACTCCAGCATCAGACAATAAATCAGCTGTTGTTTGAGCTGCGTTTGAAGAAACTGTCAAGATACAGACATCAATTTGTTGCAAATGAAGCTGTTCCTTCAATTCAGATATATCATAAACAGGAACGCCACTCTTAACTGTACCGACAATTTCCTTATTAATATCAAAAGCTGCCGCAATTCGAACATTATTAGTCCGAGAAAAGTTATAATTTAGTAAGGCGTTACCTAAATTACCTACACCGACTAAAGCTACGTTAGTACGCTTGTCTTGATTTAAGAGTTTTTTAAAGAAAGCTACTAAATCGTTTACATCGTAGCCATAACCGCGTTTTCCAAGTGCTCCTAGATATGAGAAGTCACGTCTTATTGTAGCACTATCTATCTTGACCCCTTCTGATAATTCTCCAGAAGAGATCTTTTTTGTACCTTCATCTTTTAAAAATTGAAAATACCGATAATAAATTGGTAAACGCTTTATTGTTGCGTTTGGAACTGTTGTTTTTGTCATAATTTACCACCATATGTGTGTCATTTCACTAACATTTATAGTAAATAAAAATCAACAAAAACGCAACACGTTAAACCTATAAAGACATAATTTATTAAATAATGCTAAAATTGTGAATACATAAAGGAGTTTGAAATTGATTTTATTACAAGCACAAAACATTACAAAAAATTTTGGTACTAAGAAGCTGTTCTCTAATGTCAGCTTCGAAGTACAGGATAATAGCAGGATTGGTCTAGTCGGCCGAAATGGTGTCGGCAAATCAACTATGCTCAAAATTATTTCCGATCAGGAAAGTTATAATAGTGGAAATATTGCTCTAAAAAAGGATACAAATATCGGTTACCTTGCTCAGGATTCCGGTTTAAATAGTGAAAATAAAATTTTTGACGAGATGGAACATGTTTTTGACTATCTAAAAGAACAAGAAAAAAAGATGCATGTCTTAGAAGAAAAACTTGCTGACCCCAATATTCAAGACTACGACAACATCTTGAAACAATACGATCAATTACAAAATACATTCCGTCAAGAAAATGGTTACGGTTATCAATCAGAAATCCGTAGTGTTCTCAAAGGATTTGGATTTGATGAAGATGTTTGGCAAGCTCAAATATCAACCCTTTCTGGTGGTGAGCGTTCACGTTTAGCTATGGCTAAAATGCTATTGGAACATCATGATATTTTACTTTTGGATGAACCAACAAACCATTTGGACATCAATACAGTGGAATGGCTTGAAGGTTATCTCAAAAATTATCGTGGGGCGCTAGTCATCGTATCCCATGATCAATACTTTTTAGACAAAGCTGTTACTGAAATTGTTGAGATCAACCATCACTCTTCAACACACTACTCTGGTAACTATACTTTCTACTTGCAAGAAAAGAAAAAGAATCAAGAAGTAGCTTGGAAACATTATGAAGAACAACAGGCTGAAATCAAAAAGACCGAAGAATACATTCAAAAGAATATTGTCCGTGCTTCTACCACTAAGATGGCCCAAAGTCGTCGTAAAAAGCTTGAACACATGGATGTCTTAGATCGTCCTGATAGTGACCAAGGTTCCGTTCACTTTAAATTTCAAATTGATAAAGAAAGTGGAAACGACGTATTGCTAGTCAAAGATGCCGCTATCGGTTATGAGAATCACATCATGTCCGAACCAATCAATCTAGATGTCAAGAAAGGAGAACGTGTCGGTATCATTGGACCTAACGGTATCGGTAAATCAACTTTTCTAAAATCTATCTTGGGACAAATTCCAATGATCAAGGGAACAACTCAGTTTGGTGCTAATGTTGAAGTTGGTTACTATGACCAGAATTTGAAAAATCTTGATCCTAAAAAAGATGTTCTCCATGAAATCTGGGATATCTACCCTCGCTTAGACGAGCAAGTAATTCGTAATATGTTGGGAGCCTTTCTCTTCAGTGGTGACGATGTACTCAAACCTGTTGCCGGTCTATCTGGTGGTGAAAAGGCTCGATTAACTCTGACGAAACTAGCTATGGAACACGATAATTTCTTAATCATGGACGAACCTACTAACCACTTGGATATTGACAGCAAGGAAGTTCTTGAAGATGCCTTGAAGAATTTTGAAGGAACTGTTCTTTTCGTTTCCCATGATCGTTACCTTTTGAATACTTTAGCTGATCGTATCGTTGATATTGGTGAACACGGTAGCAAGATTTATCTTGGTGACTACGATTATTACGTGGAAAAAACAACTGATCATCCAACTGAAGAAACACAAACAACTGCTAATGTCAGTGAAAAGAAAGTTCAGTATCAACAGTCCAAGGAACAACAAAAACAAGAACGTAAATTACGTCGTCAAGTTGAAGACTTAGAGAAACAGATTGCTGAACTGGAAGATAAAAATACCGCTATTCAAAAAGAAATGACTAAAGATGAAAATCTGACTTCTTATAGCAAGTTAGCCGATCTTCAAAAGGAACTCGACGAAAATAAACAACAACAGGACAAAGTTGAAGAAGAATGGACTGAAAAATCTATTGAACTAGAAGACTTTACCGACTAGAAAGTAAAACAAAACATTGTCCAACTCTTAGACCAGTGCAGTGATCATCAAATATGATCGCCACACTGGTTTTTTTGGATAAAAAACTGGTTTCAACATTTTTGTTGCCCACATTCTTTAAATTTGATAACTTAATTCATAAAGAATATTTCCAAAGGAGCATAACAATAAAACAAGAAAATTTCTTAATCAGATTCTTTAAGGGTGTCATTATCGCTTTAGGCTTCATTTTACCAGGAGTTTCCGGTGGTGTTTTAGCCGCTATCATGGGGATCTACGAACGAATGTTGAGTTTTATGGCCCACATTCGTCAGAATTTTAAACGCGACTTCCTCTACTTCTTACCCATCGGAATTGGTGGTATTGTCGGAATCGGTATTTTGTCTAAACCTCTTGATTATCTTTTGCAAAATTACCAAGTGATCGTCCTTTGGGGGTTTGCCGGAACAATTATCGGAACTCTACCGACCTTGTTTAAAGAGTCGACATCCCAAACATCTCGAGATAAATATGACCTTACTTGGTTCTTAGCCAGTTTTGTTGGTGGAGGAGTTTTCCTCTTCTTCATGAGTGAAATATTCGGAACTATTCCCGCCAACTTCTTCGGTTTCGTTATCGCAGGTATCTTAATTGCACTGGGAGTCTTGGTACCCGGATTAAGTCCTTCAAATTTATTGATTATTTTAGGACTCTATACACCAATGCTAAAAGGTTTTAAAACTTTTGATCCACTAGTCTTTATTCCCATTGCCATCGGTGGTGTAATCTCATTACTGACATTCTCCAAAGCTATGGAAAAATTGATTCAGCAACATCATTCAAGGGTTTATCACTTCATTTTGGGTATCGTCCTAGCCAGTACGGTTCTGATTCTGATTCCTAATCCATATACAAATGATGGTATTTCTTATATTGGCACAACTGGCCCTGATATTATCTTAAGTTTGGTTTTCTTCGTTATCGGTTGCGTATTAGCACTCTGGATGAGTAGTTTAGAAGAACGTTACAAATAAAATTACGAAAAAAATACTGCCAATAGACTTTTAAAATCTATCGGCAGTATTTTTTATATTGTTTCACTCAGTGTCCATTCAATTTTGCCCGTATAATCGCCTGCAAGGTTAGGAAATTCATTCTTCAATAGAATACCGTCCTCTTCACTCCAAGCGTCTGTAACGTCCGTATTTTGGCTTTCACCACTATTAACAGTATCCTGTTGGGCAATTAATGTATCATCATTCAAAGATTTTGCATTCAAATCCTTATCAATGAAGTACAGTGGTTCAGAATAGCTACTATCTTCTTTATTAAACAGACCTGTTGATTGGGCTGATAATTTCCATTTAGTTCCCGTGCTATTTACATCAATATCCCAATTTCCCGAACGTTTGACGTATTCACCTATCTTGGAACCAGCATTAATTGTTTGAAAACGATAATTATCAACTTCTAATTGTAAATTCTTTTTTGGCTTAATCTTAACTTTATATTCCAAAGTGTTAGAAATACGATCCTTGGAATCTGATAATTTCAACTTGAATGTATAAGTCTTATCAGCTTCCAAACCATTTAACGTATAAGGAATGTCATAAGTTCCTGTCTTAACACCCTTATCAACTTGAATGTCACCCTTTTGTACACCAGAAAGTTTGTTGCCATCTTGGTCATAAACTTCCAAATTACTTAATAGCTCTTCACCATCAAAAGTTGACCCTTTCAAATAAGAAATATTACCTTGAAAATGAGCTTCATCACCCAAATTTAATTCCTGTGACAATGAATTAGTATTCTCAATATGTAAAACTTCATTATCAATTACAAAATCAGGACTCATCGTATCACCAGTATAATTATCGGCCTGATAACTAGTATTGACTCCTGACACACTAGTTGTTATTGGCGTGGAACTTTCTGGTCCCTTAACAGTTCCATAAACTTCAATATTAGAATTATCTCCAATTGCATTCATTGATGGAATCGTCACATCAAATCCTTTTACAGTCTTATAACTTGGTGGATCAGTCTCATACTTACCTGGAATCGTTATCGTGACATCCTTTAAATCGGACTTATTAATTTCTTGCGTTTTAGTAGTGCCATCTTCATCTTGATAGGTCATTTTACCAATGACACCATTTGCATCACCATTGTATTCAACATTCTCTGGCAATCCAACTGTAGCTTTGATTTCACCTGACTCAGAAATACCACCACTATAGGCCAATTTCTGTTCTAATTTAATTTCATCACCATCACTAGTTGATAATTCTTTAGTGCTGCCTAAAGTCTTACTACTATTTTTTGTGACATCAGTTATCTGTGAAGTTCCCTTCATATCAACAATCGAAGGCATTTTTTCAATAACCATATCCAAGTCATCAATTGATGACTCTGGAGAACCTGTTGAAGCAGTAAATCCCCAACGAACCTTCTTATCATCACTAGTGCCTATCAATTTAGAGATATCGATACTGAAAGTTTTACTATCCTGAGCTGTTTGCATTTTATCAGTACCATCAGGAAACTTATCATTAATCAAATATGATAAACGGGCTGTAGTTCCCGTTGTAGGTGGTGTATAAGTAATTTTAAGATGGCGCCAACCATTACGTGGATCTTGTGTTTCTGAATTAGCGACTTCAAGGCCATCATAACCTGTGAAATAAGAATTATTCTGCACTGGTCCACGATGTGTTATGTTGTAGAAATAATTGTTTAGAATAAGACTATAACTATTCTCCATATAAGTAGCGGTATCACCTGGATAATTCCAAGCAATATGACCAGTTTTCAATTGATTCATAACAATATTACCAGGATTAGACATTGAAAATTTGTCATAGTCTAGATAATCATTAACAGAATTTGAAAATGATCCTGCTGTTTTGTTCACATAATGATCAAATTCAATGGCTACACTTTTTTGAATTCCGTCAGAAGCACCAGAAAGTTTTGTTGTAGTAGTTTTGTTATCTGGAGTTCCGCCACCCCAAACACCCAAGGTCTCACTCGCAGTTGGAACACCATTACTACGAGAAATTGCTTGATCACCTAAATCATCATTTTGAAGCACAAAAGCAAAACCATCATAACCATCGACTTTGCTTCCTCCATAGAACCAAACCGAAATTTCTTGTGGTTTACTCAAATCAAAATAGTTATAAGTTTTATTACCATTACTATCTTTAACAGTTCCCCAAAAAGAACCAATTTGCTTTTTCTGCGTACTTGACCCATCTAACAATTGAATAATGTCAGTTGAATCATTATTAGAATCACCCGCACGAATTATTTTACTAGAACTTTTAAAAGCCGTGGTATCGTTAGTTTTTGTATTCGTATAGTATTCTGGAGCCGTAACGAAATCATTTAGCTTCATACCTTTAGGTGCATGCTCATATACACTAGTTCTATCTGGAACTGAATAAGCTTGGGCCATGGTAGGCTTAAACAATTGAATGAACGGCAAAAGAAATATAATCAAATAAAGAAATCCTATACGTTTCTTCATAAGATCAACCTCCTTGTCAAACATCGACATCTTATATTTTATAAATATTATATAAGGTTATATCACTTTTTATATATCATATTTGGCAAATTTTATTATCGAATTTTAATTTTTATTAAAAGGCATAAAAAAATCAGATTAAAGTAAAAAATAAGTTATCAATCCAATTAATTTTGAATTGATAACTTATTTTTATTTTTGTAAATACTTATTCTTTATTTTATAAGAAGTTTCATCGATAGCTCTAATTGCATCCGAGTATTTGCTCTCAAAGGCCAAGGCTGTTTTCAGCCCATTATTTTTAAAACCCAACAGTTTTTGATAATGCAATACTTCTTTTTGAGTAAACTCAGTTCCCGACATCAATCCTAAGATAGGGAATTGTTGCGTCTCCTGGGCTACAAAATGCATAATATTGCAAAAATCAATCTCATCAGTCATTGAATTATTAACTGCATATTGATTCAATGCTCTATCCTTAATTTGAAAATCACTGACATGTTCCATGCCACTTTGCCACGATAGATCCCAGACCTTACTTTCAAGATCATATTTAACGCGATACCAAGACTCATCTTCCATTGTAGCAAACACATCATGGTCTGATTCAAAGACTAACACTAAATAATTGTAGATCTTATAGTCCGAAGAAACAGATAAATTGGTAAATGGAATAAACAGATGGTCAATATCGATTCCTGCATCGAGCATCTTCAATCTCTCAATAATATGCATTTTTAAATCAGTAGAAGTTTCATTCTCAGCTGGATCAAATTCAAAACTGGGAATTTCAAAAGTACCATTGTTAGTAGCCTTCGTATAAATCCCATCTGTCCTCTTATCATACTTCAACAGCACGTATGAAATAACCGTTCTATTTTCCATCAATTACACCTCTCATCTTTTTTACCACAATTTTCTAAATTTATTAATCCTTTTTTAGAAATAATTAGTATTATTTGCAATTTGTATGACGAATTGTCAAATCAAGCGCAACTTTGTCCCGAAGAAAACTTCAAATGGACTCTTCCAGCCTAAGACCTTACGTGGTCGGTGATTTAAATCCCTGACAAACTTGTCGATATCTTGGTCAGTCAGTTGGTCTAGGTCGGTTCCTTTGGGGAAATACTCACGGATAAGTCCGTTGGTATTCTCATTGGTTCCCCGCTGCTGAGGCGCATGAGGATCTGGGAAATAGACTGGGATACTTAGCTCTTGACTAACTTCGCGGTATCCTGCGAATTCAGTTCCACGATCCGGCGTAAGCGTCCGAACTTGTTTGGGCGTCACAGTATGCAAGAGGTCAATCATCGCTTGTGTGACGTTCTTCGCGTTTACTTTGGGAACCCGCTGGGATAATAAATACCGAGATTTGCGGTCCACCAAGGTTACCAGGGCCGAACGCCCGGTTTTACCGCGAACGGTATCACCTTCCCAATGACCAAACCGGCTTCGATTCTCACATGAAACAGGTCGTTCATGAACGGAAGGGACGTCGTTAAATCGTCCTCGACGTTCCTTAATGGTTCCCTTGACCTTTCGGGTTTTACCACGGTGACGGAGCTTACGGGCAAAGCCACGAGCCCCGTGATTCTTACATTTGATGCCTAAATTATCGCGTTCAATCCCACGATAAATGGTGTTATAACTGACATGCCATTCACTGTTTTCGTGGACTAAACGACCGGAAATTTGTTCTGGGGACCACTGACGTTTAACAATACAGTGAAGGACAAAATCCCGTAACTTCAAATCAGTTAGAAGCTTAGGACGGCGGCTTTTTAGCCGCCGTCCCTGATAGTTCTCTTGGGCTTTGACGGCCGAGTATACCTTACGACCACCATTGCGCTTGATTTCGCGCGATACGGTGGTTTTAGAACACCCAATTTTCTCCGCAATAACTTGATAGGTATCGTTTAAAGTGATGCCCAACAGTATGCATTCTCGGTCTTTTAAGGTAAGATGGTTGTACGGATTCATAGCCTAGGATCTCCTTTAGATGATTGTTGTGGTGACTTCATTTTACAGGACTCAGGCTATGAGTTCTTTTTTATTTTCTTCTTACTCGTTGCACTTCAATTGTAAATTCGTCATATAAAAAAACCTCTAATAGTTGAAATTCAACTTAGAGGTATCATTTTATTCCATATCAAAATCTAAACTAGGATCAGCATTCAAATCTAATTTAGCAAAATCACCTTTATCATATTGAATCTGAGCCATCGCACCGATCATGGCAGCATTGTCACCACAAAGTCTTAATGGTGGGAAAACTAATTCCATATCCATATGACGTTTTTCGATTTCTTCAGCCAAACGTTTACGTAGACCTTGGTTTGCGGAGACACCTCCACCAACAATCAATTGCTTAACGGGATGTTGCTTCAATGCCCTAAATGTCTTGTTGCTCAAAATATCCAATACGGCTCCTTGGAAACTAGCAGCTAAATCATCTTTATTCAACTGTTCATGAACTTGATCAGCATGATGAACACGATTGATAAAGGCACTCTTCAATCCACTGAAACTGAAGTCCAAATTATCTTCTTGTACCATTGCTCTTGGAAAATTGAAAGTATCCTTACCCTTAGCAGCCATTTGATCAACTTTTTTACCAGCTGGATAGTTAATTCCCAAAATACGGCCGATTTTATCATAAGCTTCACCAACAGCATCATCCCTCGTATCGCCAAGGGTGTGGAAAACTCCAGGAGCTGTAACTAAAACAATCTCCGTATGTCCACCAGAAACTAACAAGGACATAAATGGATATTGTAAATCAGTCACAAAGTTAGCTGAATAAATATGTCCGGCTAAATGATTAACTTTAATCAAAGGTAAATTGTGTGCAAACGCCACTGTTTTAGCGGCCATGATTCCGATCAACAATGAACCGACTAAACCGGGACCATAAGTCACAGCCACAGCATCAAGATCACTATAACCAACTTTAGCTTCATCCAAAGCCATATTGATACAACGAGTTACTTCTTCGACATGATGACGACTAGCAACTTCTGGCACTACTCCACCGAAACGCTGGTGACTCTTTATTTGTGTTGCAATAATATTTGATAAAATTTCTTTACCATTCTTAATAATAGCGACGGAAGTTTCATCACAACTACTTTCAAATGACATTATTAACGTATCTTTTTCCACAATGTTCTCCCCTACAAATCAACCATCATTTCTAAAGCATCGTGATGATTTCTAAAATAATACTTTTTATGCACTGTTTTCACCTTAAAACCAAAGGCTTCATATAAGGCAATCGCAGCATCATTAGTTACATCGACCTCTAATGACATTTTCTCAAAACCACGTTTGCGACAATAATCAAAAGCCTGATTTAACAATAAATGTCCAACACCTAAGTTCTGATAATCACTGTTAACTGCTAAATTAGTAATATGCGACTCTGATTTGTCACTTAATGAAATGCCAATAAAAGCTACAACACCGGTCTCATTAACCAATGACAAATAGAGCGCATTCTTATTGCCAATTTCCATTTCCACGATATCAATTGGCCATGGTACCGGAATTGGATAAATTGTTTCTTGAATTCGCATATATTCAATCGAATCATCTGGAATTGCCTTTCGTAGGGTAAATTCCTGTCCGTCGATTGTCACTAATTGTTTTTCAAAATCAAATTTTTCCTTCTTATTACCAGATAAGATATTTTTAAATTTCTTCAACATAGGAAACATTTTTGTCTTCCTTATTACCTTTAGCGTACCAATCGTGTTCCGCCTGAGTTAAACGCAAGTAGGTCGGGATAAAGTTATCAATATCCTTAACAGGTTTGGTTGTCTCTGCAATTTTAGCCAATTTACCAGCAGCCGGCAATGAATTTTCACTCATAATTATTGTTGCTTCAGGAAATTGTTTTTGGATTAATTCTTGTAACCTAGGCGTAGCGTTAATAAACTCTAATTCATTAGGTTCATATTGTTTTAATGTTTCAAATAGATTGGCCATTGAAGTGTGATGATCTGCAATAACAGTTAATAATCTGCCATCACGATTTGTTACATAAACACCAGCAAAAGCATTATCATTTCTGGCATCCATTAGAGGAACTAAAAGATGCTTTTTGTCACCATTTGCAGCCAAGAGTTTCAAACTAGAAACTCCCACTAATTTTTTGTTCAAAGTGTCAGCTAATGTCTTAGCTACTGTCACAGCAATTCTTACACCTGTGTAAGAACCTGGACCTTTGGCAACAGCAATTAGATCAATATCATTTACTGTAAGTCCTGCTTCTTGCAAACCATCTTGAATATCAGGTAGCAAAGAAACACTATGTGTCTTCTTTTCAGTTGACTCTATATGCGCCAAAACCTTGCCATCCACTACTACGGCAACAGATAACGGTTTATTCGATGTGTCAAACGCTAATATTTTCATAATTATCCCTCATTCTTAATAGAATTATTTTAACACATAATTTTAAACAAAAAAAAATCGACCTATCGGCCGATTCTATTAAATTTTGAATTATCTATCCATCTTAATACGATGAAGAGAAGTCCAGTTTGATAAACCAGACTAAATGCCTCTTTCGCAAGTCTCGGTATTAACAATGTAACATAAGGTATATTAGTCATCATGTGAATCCACAAAGTATTAAGCCCTGTATTTACAATCACTGTAATTAACAAAACTGTAATAAATGTTCTCAGGATCGTAACCTTATGATTGTACAACATATATCCATAAATCACTCCAGATACTAGGGCGGTTAAAGTAAAACCCCAAAAGAAACTGCCTCCCGTCGCCATAATTGTATGACTGATAATATCTGCTAGAACATTGGCAATTCCAGCCTTCACAGGACCAAAGTAATATCCCAATAATCCAACGGCAATGAAGCTAAAGCCTACCTGTAACATGTTGCTACCAATCGACAACTTTGACAATACCATTTGCAATGCTATTAGCAAAGCCATCCACGTAATTCCTTGAACACTAACGACTTTCGTTCTACTGTTCATAATCGACATCTCCCAACGGAGCTGCCACAGAATATAAAAGAGACATATATAAAGTGGCGAATGCGGAAACAAGATCGCGAGAAAACTCTCTTCGTCCGATGTTCACATTCCGTTCCATCAGCACTTAACGCCTTGAATCCTACCCCAAATATTTTTGAATACTTAAATATGGTAGCACAATAAAATAACTATACAAGTAATTGGTTTTGGGATAAGGTTTTGCTAAGGATGTCGCCCTCCGCAACAAGCACTATTGCTCTGGAACGCTGTGGACGCTGATTTGAGCCAATTGAAGTTCACAATTGTCTCAAATACAAGTCTTATACTAAGCGACAAATCGCTAAGTATAATTTCACGGCTGAGACCAATAGCACTTGTTACTCCGGGCTGAATAGTAATTCTATTTTGTATTTTTCTTTCTAAATTTTTAGGCAAAAATAAACAGTATCTATTCAAAATTCCACACGACTGTAAAATTCTAAATAGATACTGTTTTTAATTAACGGAACTATATAATAAAAATCATTTTCTCGTCGATATTAAAATCCGCAAAATAAAAAATCAGAACACTATCTAATCCTTGTGGAGGATGGCATCAAATGCTAACTAAACTAAAGAACCACTATCCCTATTTATCTTCCCATCCCAATTGAGCAATAACATTCAATGTATCGCCATTCTTTATCCAATGAGTTGATGTGTGGTTTTCCGAATCTACCTTAGCAAATGACAATGGTTCACTTTCCAAATTAAGTTCTTTTTCATACTTAATGTCCATACTCTTCAAATGATGACTGGCAATATAATCCGTATCTAATGTATCTACCATCCAGTCAAAATAGTAAGAGTTATTAACATGTTTATTAACATCGATATTGTAGTAACCGATATGTTGTGGTTGTTTGAAATCATAATCTTCGGGTACACGTAAACGAGCAAATCTCTGAATTCGATTAACCTCTTCAGCCCCAAATTTATTTTCCAAACGATCTGCAGCACTGACGATTTTACGCTCCTTAATATCAATCAAAACAAAAGCACTTTGGGCTTTGACCATAACATTACCGTCCATATCTTCAACCCAGAAATCACGATAGAAAAAGTACTTATTATAACTTGTTGCTTGTGTAGTAACTTTTAATTTTTGTCCTAAATGTGGCATTTGATTGATATCCATATGATATTGAACAACTACCCATCCTAAGCCATTGTTCATAACCATCTCTGTACTATCAGCATCAGCTTGGTGTAATTGTTTTTCGGAAGTTAGTAGCATAATGTCAATCAAGGCTGATAAACGGATATCACCTGTAAAATTGACAAAATAATATGGTACTTCTACTTCCATTGAATATGTTTCTCTGTCTGTCACTATTCTTCCTCTCCAATTCCATGATAAAGGTTATACACCGTTTGTTTCTTCAAACCATTGTCAGCGGCTACTTCTTTGATAGCCTTATTAGGTTTCTTACCGTGGTCTATCAAGTTATCCACTGCCGCCACTAAATCAGCGTCTGAACTAGTTTCCATTTGATCAGCCGGTTTTCCTGCAATTATTAAAACATACTCACCCTTAGGATCATTTTCTTCATAATATTGGGCGACATCTTGTAAACTACCACGTAAAAAAGCTTCGTGAATCTTAGTCAATTCACGAGCCAAAGTTATCTGTCGCTCTGGACCAAACTTGGCAATTAAATCTTGAATCGTCTTCTTCACTCGATATGGCGATTCATAAACAATTGTTGTTTCATTACGATTAGCCAAATCCACTAAAGCTTCTGTTCTTTCTTTTCCCTTACGAGGTAAAAAGCCAAAGAAATAAAATGGCTGTGGTTCTATACCAGAAGCTATTAGAGCCGTTATTGAAGCCGTAGCACCTGGTAGTGGGACTACTGGAATTTCTTCCTTAATAGCAGCTTTAACTAGCTCTTTACCCGGATCACTGATCGATGGAGCTCCAGCATCACTAACCTGTGCGATTTTTAGACCTGAATTCATTTTTTCAATTAATTCGGGAATCCTTTGAGCAGTATTATGTTCATGAAAACTTATTAATTCTGTTGGTATTTCAAAATGATTTAATAAATTTTTAGTATTACGTGTATCCTCAGCTGCGACTAGATCTGCTTCCTTCAAAGTGTTAACAGCTCGAAAAGTCATGTCTTCTAAATTACCAATGGGCGTTGGCACTAAAAAAAGGCAGCCCTTCGAATTATCAACAAAACTCTTTTGTTCCTTCATTCAAATAGCTCCCCTTACTTAAATCTTTTTAACTTTTTTGTTCTTTTTCCAGTTAGTTCCATATAAAACGTTCATGCAGAAAAGACATTCTTCGTCATTATCACGGTGTGAACCGTAATATTGTTGGCAAACATGAAATCCCTTGCGATATAGTTTTTCCAAATTCAATCGCGAACCAGATAACGTGTTACCATTAAAATCCTTTTCCTCGTAACCAACCTTTTCTAAATGTTTGCGAAGATTTTGGTTTTCCAACTTAATCTCTTCGTTCTTTTCCAAAGTATCGGATAGTTCCTCTTTTAGCAAAGAAACTTTTTTACTTATATCATTTAGTTGATTTGTGATTGTTTCAAATTCATCATATAAATCTTTCTCTGCCATGATTTCACCTACTAATCCACAAATTTTAATGACAAATCTTCTAAAATTGCTTGAAACGATACATTACTTTTCCACATTTGTTCAGCTGTGAATAAGTCATCAGACATCCCTACAACTTTTTTGATTCCTTTATTTGAGAGTAAATCTTCTGTCGTTAATGTTGATTTTTCTAAATTGTACCTAATTGATAATATATCACTAAACATTTGATTCAACATGTCGAAAACCAAATGTTGCTGATTTTTATTCTCTACTAAAGGCATGATATCAGTCTGAATATCGATAAAACTATTTATTTTTTGTTTATTGATTTCTTTTAACCAATTCGTGATTGCAATCAATAGTGATTGGTATTTATCAGCTGTAATACTTTCCAAATATTTAATATCGGTGACTTTCAAGGCATCCTCGGCTTGTTCTTTTTTAAAGCCTTCATTAATTAAACTTTCAATTTCATCTTCATTACTTTTATTCGATAAATGAAATATTTGGACACGTGATTGAATTGTTGGCAAAAGTTGTTTTGCAGAATCAGCCAGTAAAATAATCATCAGATTACCCTCTGGTTCTTCAATCGTTTTTAACAAGTTATTACTGGCCGCATTGGTCATCTTCTCAGCCTCATCGATGATCAAAATTCGTCTTTTACCTTGCGTTGCCGTCATATTAGCTTCTTTTTTAAAGAATTTAATATCATCGACTCCGATACTCTGCTTCTCGGTTTCCACCTCTAAAACATCTGGATTATCCCCAAGGGCAATTGTACGACATTTTTGGCAAGTTTGATCAGGAGCGCCGTTTTGAAGATTCTCGCAAAATTGACTCTGGGCTAACCAAATAGCCATTTGCTGTCTAACCTTGGAAGAAGCACTGTCAATCAAATAAGCGTGCGACAACATATTGGAAGAAATAATTTTTTGAAATTCTTGAACAACTTTAGGCTGCTCAGTTTGTAAATTTTCCATTTCTAGAATCTCACGAATTTATCAACTGGTAAAATGAAACAAGTAGCACCGCCGACTTGAACTTCAATAGGTTCAGCCAAACTAGAAGCAGCTTCTGGCATTAAGAATGTTGGTGTAACGTATTGAGAACGTGTATGACAATTCTTCTTAATGATTGCTAAGGCCTCATCAACCTTCTCTTCTTCAACACCGATAATAAAGGTACAATTACCAGCCTTCAAGAAACCACCAGTAGATGGTAATTGAGTGGCTCTAAAACCACCTTTAACAAGCTTTTCTTGTAGTTGTTGACTATCTTTATCTTGAATGATGGCTAAAATTAATTTCATAGTTATTCTCCTTTAGTAAAAATATTAGGAAATCTTTGCACAATAATTTCAACAGCATCCTGAACTACTTTATCAGGTGCTTGAGCTGCATCAACCGTCTTGATACGTTCACTGTTATCCCTAACAACTTCTTTGTAAGAATCATAGACACGTTCGTGGAAACTCATAGCAGCTTTTTCTAAACGATCCATCTGTCCAGCATGATCTTTTTTGATTCGAGCTAATCCTACATCGGGAGTCACGTCAAAGTAAATTGTTAAATCTGGCAAATGTCCCTCAATCGCAAAGTTATTAATATCAGCGACCTCTTTAGTACCGATCTGGCGTCCACCGCCTTGATAAGCAATTGAACTGTCCACAAATCTATCACTCAACATAATTTTACCTTCAGCTAAGGTTGGTAAAATTACATCAATTAAGTGTTGACGTCTAGCTGCTGCATACAATAATGCTTCTGTTCTGGCATCCATCTCTTCATCATGAATATCCAAAATGATTTTTCTGATTTTTTCAGAAATTTGACTACCACCAGGCTCTCTTGATAAGACAATTTCCTTATCAGTTTTGGCCTGCAACAGTGGCATAATTTTTTTCAGAGCTGTCGTTTTACCAGCTCCATCTGGTCCTTCAAACGAAATAAATATTCCTGGCATATAATATCTCTCCTAGATGATTACTACTATTTTACTTGAAATTGGAAATAAATGAAACTTCCTAAGATATTATTCTAAGAGAATGACAACTGAAGTATACAGTTCTCCACAACAAGTTCGATTGGTCTGGACTGAATCCATTCTATTTAATCATCTAATTTTCTAATATTTAAAGTAAAAAAATAACAGTATCTATTTAGAAACTCCATACGTATATTTTATACGCACTAACGGAATTCTAAATAGATACTGTTTTTTAATTTTCGAATTAACTGAAACTAAGCAAGCGGACGACGGCATGCCATCTGTATTACCAGTGTTTTTCAGCACGGCTAGGTTGCTTCAAAAATGTATCCTCATCTCCGAAAATAATATTTGTCGTAGCCTTAGCTTTAGCTTTTCTTCTTCTTGCTTCTAGATACAAAAATTGATACTTCAATTGATCGAGTTTTAACTTGATTCTTGTCGTATCATCGATATCAACTGAATTATTCATCATTCTCTGTGTATTACCGATTCTTTGTTGAATCTGATGAATATTATCTAAGAGGCGATCATCTTCCATTTTTTGGACAGATATCTTTTTTCTACCAAACATGTTAAATCTCCCTGCGACCTAGAACCGCACTCTTCAAAGTCATTTCATCCGCATATTCAATATCAGATCCAACAGCTAATCCATGTGCTAATCTAGTTACTTTTATTCCTGCTGGCTTAACTAATTTGGCTAAATATTGAGCAGTTGCTTCTCCTTCTGGCGTCGCATTAGTTGCAATAATTAATTCTTTAACATTCTGATTAGTCTTTAAGCGATTCAGCAACAACTTAATATTCAAATCTTCTGGGCCAACTCCATCGACTGGCGATAAGACCCCTCCTAGAACGTGATACAGACCGTTATAACCATTCATATCATCCAAAGACATAATATCTTTAGCTTGTTCAACGACTAAAATAACTGACTGATCACGACTCTTATCACTACATATATTACAAATATCCTCAGTAGTAATATTTCCACAAATTCTACAACTCTTTAAATCTGTCTTTGCGGAAATTAAATTATCGGCAAACTCTTGTACTTGGTCTTTATCCATTCCAAGTGTAAAGAATACCATTCTGGTTGCAGTTTTGCGACCAATTCCTGGTAGCATCATATAGCTATCAATTAATTTAGATATTGGTTCTGGATATTTCATTACATCAACCCGTTTGTGTATTTACCTAATTTAGCTTCTTTATCATTATCAACAGCTTCGAAGGCATTATTCAAAGCATCGATCAACATATCTTGCAAAGTGTCTGGATCATCTGGATCAATAATCTTTTCACTGATTGTCATATCAGCAATTTTCTTATCACCAGTTACCTTAACTGTGACAAAATCATCAACTGACTTACCTGTATATTCTGTTTTGTTAAGTTCTTCAGTTGTTGCTTGAACTTCTTTTTGCATCTTTTGGGCTTGGCGCATAATGTTAGCCATGTTTCCACCCATTCCACCCATATTTGGCATACCTTTACTCATAAATAATTCCTCCTAGTCATTTTTTATATCAACTATATCGTCACCAAACAATTTTACAGCTTCATCAACGGTGGGATCAGTTTTCTTTTTTGGTTCTTGCTTTGATTCTACATTGCCTTGATTGTTTAAATCAATATTATTGTCAATATATTCTTTACGAATCTTTGGCCAGTCAGCTTTAGGAACTAAAACAATTTGAGAATCCTTCTTCATCAGACGACTGACATTGTTCTCTAATTCTTTTAAAAATTCTGAATCATCTTGAGCCTGTTCAAACCACATCTCATAATCAAAGGCTACAACAACTCCTTCAGATGACGCAGCCACAGGTTCGGCGACCTTCATCATAGCACGTTGAGTTATTGAAAGCATACTCATTAAATCGGGCCAAATTTCTTTGGCAGCCATTAGATCTTTTTTAGTGGCACTACCCAAAACTTTATAGATAGCCGTCTTATTTAACCGAGCATTAGTATTAGCTCGACGCCGAGTCTTCTTAGGCTCAGTTTTTTTAACCACAGTTCCAGTTGAAAGATCCTTTACTTCATTTTGTAAATGTGAAACTTCATCTCTCAACTTATCTAATTCAGCACTGCCAACCTGATTATCACTAGTTTCATTGGTTGCTGCCGGTGCTGTACTTTGTTGAACAATCTTTGGCTCACTGATTTTAACGGTCAAGATTTCCATATAAATATCAGTTTGATTCGAATTTTTCAAATTCTTTTGCGTTGCACTGACTTGATCAACTATATAAAACAGGCGTGAATTGTCAAACTTATCTGAAATAGCTAATAACTCATCAGTCATCACTGACTTATCCATTTTACTAGATAAATCTGAATCCGAATTATACAAAATCAGATTTCGACAAACACGAATAATCATTTCCGTAAAACGTAATGCTGAACGTCCACTAGCTAAAATCTGATACAGATTAGTTAAAGCTTCAGCTGGATTATTTTCAGCAATAGCTGTCATATAGGAAACAATCTGTTCATTACTCAAAGCACCCGTTACTTCTTGGGCATTCTTCAAGGTTAATTCATCATCACCATATGACAAAGCCTGATCCAAAATACTCAAAGCATCACGCATTCCACCCTCAGCGGAAGCAGCGATAATATTTAAAGCTTCTTCATCATATTTGATATTCTTATCATTTAAAATAAATTCCATTCGTTTCAAAATATCCTGACGTGAAATACGACGGAAATTGAAACTCTGTGTTCTAGAAATAATTGTTGCAGGAATCTTTTGTGGTTCGGTTGTAGCCAAAATGAACATGACATTAGCTGGTGGTTCTTCCAAAGTCTTCAATAAAGCATTGAAGGCACCTTGTGAAAGCATATGAACTTCATCAATAATGTAAACTTTAAACTTGGCTTCGGTTGGTGCGTATTTTACTTTGTCTCTAATATCACGGATCTCTTCAACACCGTTGTTAGAAGCCGCATCAATTTCAATTACATCATTCAGACGGTTCTCATTTGCAGCTTTACAAATTTCACATTCATTGCACGGTTCGCCATCATGTGGATTAAGACAATTCACCGCTTTGGCTAAAATTTTGGCACAGGATGTCTTACCAGTACCACGTGGACCACTGAACAAATACGCATGACTGGTCATCTGACTAGCAACCGCATTGCGTAGTGTCTGAGTAATAACATCTTGGCCGATTACATCAGAAAAAGTTTGGGGACGCCAAACTCGATAAAGTGCTTGATATGCCATTTTATCTCCTTTAAAAATCTAATATATAAATTTTACCACAAGATTTTTGACAAATACTGCTTGGTAAAAAATTACATCATATTTCAAAATAACCACAAAAAAACTCCTAACCAAATTGGTTAGGAGGCTTATATGCATAACAAAAGGCACATGACACACCCTGCTTAGTGCTGCTTCCTTCCGGATCTGACACAGTTCACAAGAGCATCATTGCCCTAAGGCCTTGCGGCAATAACTATCATACTATAAATAATAGTTTTTTTCTACTTTTTGCGGCGAATTTCTCTAAAGAAATTTCTTAAAAGATCTCCAGCTTCTTGTTCTTTAACACCACTGAGAACCTCTGGTTGATGATTGTACCTTGTCTCCGCCAACAAGTTATTAATTGAACCAACTGAACCAGCCTTAGGATCACTGGCACCAAAAATAACCTCTTCGATCCGACTATTGATAATAGCACCAGCGCACATTGGACATGGTTCCAAAGTCACAAATAAGCTCGTGTGCTCCAAACGCCAACTGCCTACTTTTGCACAGGCTGCTTCGATTGCAATAATCTCCGCATGTTTGATAGCATTCTGAGTTTCCTCACGTTCATTTGAACCTACTGAAATCACCTCACCAGTTTGATTATCAACGATAATACAACCAATCGGAACCTCTTTACGTTCACCGGCTTTTTTAGCTTCATTCAATGCTAGATCCATGTAATTATCTATTTTTTCTTCTGAAAATATCATATTAATTGAGTAATTGAGTCACTTTCTTTTCCAAATATTCTGGAATTGCTGGTGATTTCAACTTTAATTGATCTCTTTGTCTTTGAATTGAATCTAATATTTCAACCAATTCTTTGACTTGTTCATCTGATAAAGTCCCAACAAATTCCAGTAGTTTTTCGTTGCCATGCAGATATTTATCAACCAAGGACTCTAATTTCTTACGGTCTTGTTTGACAGCCTTATCTTTCATAAAATGATTCAATTTACGTACTGCAAAAAATGATCCCGCTGAAACGGCGGATAATATCGTCAAAATAATTAATTTCTTCTTCATATGTAAACGCCTCCAACACAAAATATACCATATTGAGCAAAAATTTAAATCAATTTACTTTTTAAAATATAATAACCTTTATCTCGAACAACAATTTCAACATTGCCAAAAGTCTTCTCCATCAACTTCTTAGCTGATGGTGCACCTTGCTTCTTTTGTAAAACGATCCAAAGCTCACCACTATTCAACAAGTAGTTCTTAGACTCCTCCAAAATTGCGGTAACAACATTCTTACCCGCACGAACTGGTGGATTCGAAACAATCAATGCATATTTTTTATCGACATCTTTATAGACATCTGATTCAAAAATATCTACGTTTTCGATACTATTGTTAGCCGCATTTTGTTTAGCTAAGTCTAAGGCTCTAAGATTAACGTCAACCATTGTAACTTGACGAGACTTTTGTTCTTTAGCCAAAGCTAAGCCAATAGGTCCATATCCACAACCAACATCCAAAATATCACCTTCAGGAATACTTTGAAAATCAATTGCTTCAATTAAAACTCTTGAACCATAGTCAATTGTTTGACGTGAAAAAACTCCACTATCAGAAATAAATTTAAGATTATGGTTTCTAAGCGTAAAATCGAACTTTTTTAATTCATGTTCTAGATCTGGTGTATTATCAAAATACTGATTAGCCATAATTTTCCCCTTTCTCTATTTGAGGGTAAAAAAAAATCCTCTTACGAGGATTAATTTTATCATTAAAGTGAATTACTTCAATGTAACTGTTGCACCAACAGCTTCTAGCTTTGTCTTCATTTCGTCAGCGTCAGCCTTAGCAACGCCTTCCTTGATAACCTTAGGAGCACCATCAACAAGGTCCTTTGAGTCCTTCAAGCCAAGTCCTGTGATACCACGAACTTCCTTGATAACCTTAACCTTTTCTTGACCTGCTTCTGTAAGTTCAACGTCGAATGAGTCCTTTTCTGCAGCAGCGTCGCCACCAGCAGCACCGGCAGCAGCAACTGGAGCAGCAGCCTTAACATCGAATTCTTCTTCGATAGCCTTAACAAGGTCGTTTAGTTCTAGAATTGAAGCATCTTTTAAATCATCGATAATCTTTTGTGTATCTAAAGCCATTATTGTATCCTCCAAATATTATGAGTTTTTTTTATTAATTATGCTTCTTGTCCAGCGTCTTCTTTATCTGCAACGGCCTTAACAACCATAGCGAAGTCACGAACAGGAGCTTGTAATACAGATACCAACATTGATAGCATACCATCTCTGTCTGGTAATGTTGCAAGTTCTTGAATTTGATCAAGAGTTGCGGCTTTACCTTCAATGATTCCACCCTTAATTTCAACGGCGTCAACATCTTTAGCAAATTTAGCAGCGATCTTAGCAGGTCCAACAGGATCTTCTTCAGAGTAAGCAATAGCTGTAGGTCCAACGAAGAACTTCTCTAGACCTTCAACACCAGCTTTTTCAGCTGCACGTCTCAAGATTGTATTCTTAACAACTTGCATAGTAGCATTTTGTTCACGTAATTCAGCACGCATTTCTGTTGCTTGTTCAACAGTTAGACCTAAGTAGTCAACAACGATGACTGACTTTGCGCCTGTAAGTTGCTTAGCAATTTCATCAACTTGTGCTTGTTTTTGTGCTAATACTTCTTGCTTCATTATTACGTTTCACCTCCACAATTTTTTAGTTAATATCTACAAATTTCGGCTTAAAAAATAAAATCTCTGTGCCCAAGGGACACAGAGATTAAGTGAAATAATCTTCTGGCCTCGGCAGGATATTAAGACTTTCATCACCTGAGTCTTCGGTAGAAATCAACTATACTAATTTATCATTATTTTGGTTATTAGTCAACATTAAGCGTTAATCTTTAGACCAGGTCCAAATGTAGATGTCAAGTTAACACTTGTTACATAATTACCTTTAAGTGATGCAGGACGAGCTTTAACGATTGCACCATAAAATGCATCGAAGTTAGCTGCAATCTTGTCTGTATCAAATGACAGCTTACCAATTGGTGCGTGGATAAGACCATTTGAATCAACACGGTATGTAACTTGTCCGGCTTTAATATCATTAACAGCCTTTGTAACATCCATTGTAACTGTACCTGTCTTAGGGTTTGGCATCAAACCTTTAGGTCCAAGAACACGACCTAAACGACCAACTTTAGCCATCATAGGTGGTGTAGCAACGGCAACATCAAAGTCTAACCAGCCGTCTTGGATCTTTTCAACAAGGTCATCTGAACCAACAACATCAGCACCGGCTGCTTCTGCATCCTTTGCTTGTTGGCCTTCAGCGAAAACGATAACCTTTTGTGTCTTACCAGTACCATTAGGTAGTACTAGAGCGCCACGAATTTGTTGATCAGCTTGCTTAGGATCTACATCCAAATTAATTGCAACTTCAACAGTTGCGTCAAATTTAGCGTAGTTAACCTTCTTAAGTAAGTCAACAGCTTCTGTAGCAGAGTATTTCTTGTCTTTATCGACTTGTTTCATTGCTTCTAAATATTTTTTTCCATGCTTAGCCATGCTAAGTTCCTCCTTGCTTTGTGGTCTTTCGGAGAATCAAATTTTCTCCTCCCACTTGTTAAGAATGCTTTCACATCCCTGTAAACTGCTTAAATCTAGTCTTTTACTTTACTTCAAAGCCCATACTTCTTGCAGTACCAGCAACCATACGCATTGCAGATTCAACATTTGCAGCGTTTAGGTCTTTCATCTTGGTTTCAGCAATTTCGCGAACTTGGTCTTCAGTAACTGTGGCAACCTTATTTGTGTTAGGTTCGCCAGAGCCCTTTTCAACGCCAGCAGCTTTCTTCAATAGAACTGCAGCTGGTGGTGTCTTAGTAACGAAATCGAATGAACGGTCTTCATATACTGAGATAACAACAGGGATAATCATACCCTTTTGATCTTGTGTACGTGCATTGAAGTCTTTTGTAAAGGCAACAATGTTAATACCAGCTTGTCCTAAAGCAGGACCAACTGGAGGAGCTGGAGTAGCCTGTCCAGCAGGGATTTGTAATTTTACTACGTTAGCAACTTTTTTAGCCACGGTGCATACCTCCTTGTTCCGTGATGTGGTCATGATGAGAATCTAAATTTTCTCTCCCACATGTATGTGTCAAAAACATACCGTTTTATAGTAGCACGGTCTACTCGTCTTATCAATAACTATTTTTGTTTTTCAACTGATGTAAAGTCAACTTCAGCTGAAGTCATACGACCAAACATATCAACATCAACTTTAAGTTTTCTGTGTTCATCATCAATTTCAGTAATTTTACCGGTTGTATCTGAGAAAGCACCGTCAGTGATCTTAACTGTTTCACCAACTTCAAAGTCAGATGGTTGGTTTTGTGCGCTCATACCAAATTGACTTAAGATGTTATCAATTTCTTCAGGTAATAGTGGTGCAGGTTTACTACCAGAACCGTGACTGCCGACAAATCCAGTAACACCTGGTGTATTACGAACGATGAACCATGATTCATCAGACATAACCATTTCTACTAAAACGTAGCCAGGGAAAGTTTTTTCCATTTCTTTCTTTTCTTTACCGTTTTTCATTTTTGTTTCTTCTTCTTCAGGAACAACTGCACGGAAAATGTAATCTTCCATACCCATTGATTGGGCACGTGATTCTAGATTTTCCTTAACTTTATTTTCATATCCTGAATAGGTATGTAGAACATACCATTGTTTTTCGCCAGCTTCAGCCATAATTTCCTCCAAAATTCAAAATAAAAAAACTCCGAACCAAGTCGAAGTTTTTTCCGTTAATTCCATAATAGCAAATTTTTTGCGTACTTACAATCTATTTACCCATTACGAAATGTTGCAATAATGTAATTAGACCCCAATCAACTAATGCAAAGAAGATTGCATACATCAATGAAGTACCAATAACGGTCCATGTATCACGTCTATTTTCTTTGAATGTAGGCCAAACAACTAATTTCATTTCATCTTTGACGCTACCAAAAAATTTAAATAGTTTCATGTAATCCTCCAGAGTTATCTTGTTTCTTTATGTAGTGTATGTTTACCACAATGCTTACAGAACTTTTTAACTTCTAGACGTTCTGTTCTATTTGGGTTCTCAGTAATTGTGTAGTTACGTGAGCCACAAACAGTACAAGCAAGGGCGACTTTTCTTAATCCCATGTTTATCTCCAAAACTAATTTGTTTTAATCTTATTAATTGTAAACTCTGGAAGTAGTTTTGTCCATTGCAATCTCACATGACTATAGTTTCTGATCACGTTTTATCTTCTTTTTGCATCGGTTAGCAGCCTGTACAATCTGCTTTATATCACAACGAGCTTCAGTACAAGCCTCATGCAGTGAGACTTTCCCTAATAAAAATTGGAAAGCCACCAATTCTATACCACTCATTTTAGTAATAATTTTTTCCAGTTGATTAGAAACGTCAATACTATCATTGTCTTCAGCAACTTTATCATCGAATTTACCCTTATCAAGCAACTTATCATATGACTCTGTTCCTTGATTAGCTTTACGTTTGATAGCATTTTCGCGCCTGATAATATCTATAATATGATTCTGAAATTTTAATTTAAAAAAACTGCCGAACTTGGAACCACTATTTCCATCAAATAATTTACAAGTTTGATAACACACTAAAAAGGCTTCCTGATACCAATCATTACGATCATAACCATCAATGAAATACTTAATATACATATTATCGATCATTGGTCGATATCTTCTGACCAGTCTATCTAATGCTATCGAGTCATCTTTCTCTCTAATCAATTCAATCCATTGGTTTTCTTGTTCAACTTTCATTTCACTTTTTTACGAATAATAATTTTGTAATTTAAAAGTACCACCCACTCAAAGTAAATTTAAGCGAACACTTGTTTACAATAATTTAAATGTGCATATGAAAAATCATTTTATGAATAATTTTAAAATCTTTAATAAAAAAATTCTAAGCAAGAATTTATCTCACTTAGAATTATCCAATTAAACATTACGTGAAGCAAAAGCTTGGTACAACAGGATACCTGTTGCAACTGAGGCGTTCAAACTTTGGACATGTCCAACCATCGGAATATTCAAAGTTTGATCAGCTTGTTTCAACACTAATGGTGAAATACCTTTACCTTCGTTACCAATAATTAGAGCAACTGCTCCTTTGGCGTTCCAGTTACGATAGTTGTCACCTTCCATAGCTGTACCAAAGACCCAAACGTTACGTTTCTTTAGATCTTTGATGGTATTAACTAAATTAGTTACACGAACGACTGGCACGTGTTCAATGGCACCTGTTGATGTCTTAGCAACCGTTGAAGTTAAACCGGTTGAACGATGCTTAGGAACAATAATTCCATCCACACCGACGGCATCAGCCGTACGCATGATTGAACCTAGATTATGGGGATCTTCAATTTTATCCAAAATCAAAATGAATGGATCAGTACCCTTTTTTTCGGCGCTCTTGAAGATATCCTCCATTTCAGCGTATTGATAGGGAGCCACATAAGCAGCCATCCCTTGATGATTACCACCGTTACTAATATCATCTAACTTATTCTTAGGTACTTCTTGAACAATCAAACGATCACGTTTAGCTAACTTGATAGCTTCAGCGATATGTTCACTAGAAAGTCCCTTTTGAACCAAAACTTTGTTAACACGTTGATCAGCTGTAGCGGACTTCAATAATTCAATTACTGAATGTACACCATAAACTAATTCGTTTTCTTCTAAATTATTACTACTGTTGTTGCGTTTATTCGAATTTTCTGTCATCTGCTTCACCCACTTCTACTTCATTTATGCACCATTGTGCTAATTCTACAACTCGGTCTTTGTTGCCGGTAATATCTAAATAACCAAAAAGTGCTTCAAAACCTGTAGACATATGATAAGTGACGACACTTGTATTCTTAGCTTTAGTATATTTTTTAGCATTACGTCCGTTTTTATAAATTCTGATTTCTTCATCAGAAAGAATTCCCTTATCCATCATCAAAGTAATCAATGATGCTTGAGCTTTAGCGGAAACGTAGTGTTTGGCTTGTTTTTGTAGTTCATTAACTTTGGTAATATTTTTACCTAAAAGATGTTCACGAATAAAGACTTCGTAGACCGCATCTCCTAAATATGCCAAAGTTACTCCATTAAATTGTTTAACATCAGTCATTAATATGCCACCGTGTTCCTTGTGGTGTATCTTCAAGGATTACACCCATTTCTTTTAATTGATCACGTAATTTATCACTTGTCGCAAAATCTTTATCTGCACGAGCTTGGTCACGTTGATCGACCATTTCTTGAATTTCTTTGGAAAGGTCTTTTTGTTCATCCAATTTGATCCCTAAGATACTTGTCAATTCAGTCAAAGTCTTAAGAATCAATTCGACACTAGTCTTCGCTACCTCGTCTTGAGCGGAATAGTTATTAGCTAAACTAACTAGATTAAAGATTTCTGTCAAACCATTTTGAACATTGAAATCATCGTTCATTGCTGCTTTGAAATCAGCCACAATTTGTTCAACCTTTGCTTGAATATCATCAGTCTCATCAGTAGCACCATCAAGTCGGAACTTCAAGTTATTGTAAGCCGTCTTGATTTTCTCAAGATTATCAGCTGCCTTTTGTAAGTTCTTTTCTGAGTATTCAAGTGGACGACGATAATGTGTTGATGACAAGAAGAAACGCAATACTTGTGGATTAGTCTTTTGAACAAGATCGTGCACTGTTACAAAGTTACCGAGTGACTTACTCATCTTTTCGTTATTCTCAACAGTGACAAAACCATTATGCATCCAGTAGTTAACAAATTTCTGACCAGTTTTAGCTTCACTTTGGGCAATTTCATTTTCATGATGAGGGAACTCCAAATCTTGGCCACCACCATGAATATCAAAAGTATCACCTAAGTACTTAGTCGACATAACTGAACATTCAATATGCCAACCTGGACGGCCTTCTCCCCATGGAGAATCCCACTTAATCTCATTTGGCTTAGCTTTCTTCCACAAAACGAAATCAATTGGATCTTGTTTCTTGTCGAATTCAGTTTCACCAATATGTTCACTAGCACCTTCAACTAATTGGTCGATGTTTTGATCAGACAATTCACCATAATGCTGGAACTTTCTAGCACGATAGAAAACATCCCCATCAGATTCATAGGCATAACCCTTATCGATTAAAGCTTTGACAAAATCAATAATCTCTTGAATATTATCTGTAGCTCTCGGATTGATAGTGGCTTTTTGAACATTGATAGCTGCAATATCTTCATAGAAGGCTTTGATAAAACGGTCCGCTACTTCAGGTACAGTAATACCTTCACGATTGGCCTCTTTGATCATCTTATCGTCAACATCTGTAAAATTAGAAACAAATTTTACCTTGTAACCTAAAAATTCTAAATAACGACGAACTGTATCAAAAGCCACGATTGAGCGAGCATTTCCAATGTGGATATAGTTATACACCGTTGGTCCACAGACATACATTTTTACTTCATTAGGTGTTAATGGTTTAAATTCTTCTTTTTGGCGTGTTAATGTGTTGAATATTTTTAACATAATCTTCACCTATATAAAAAAGGGGTTGAGGCAAAACTAAGTTTTCCTTCAACCTCTTTTTGTTTTATTTATTTTGTATCTTAAAACCCTTGCCTATTTCATTTCAGCCAATGTCTTATCGATATTTGCTAAGGCTTGTTTCTTACCAAATAATTCGATTGTTTCAGCAATTGCTGGACCATGCATTGTTCTTGTAGTTGCAATTCTTGCTGGCATGTATAGTTTTCTACCCTTAACACCAGTATCAGCTCTAACTGATTGAATAGCATCCATAATTTGGGCAGCTGTGAAACGAGGTAATTTTTCTAGCTTACCTTTCAAATCTTCAATAGCTGTCTTTGCATCATCATCTTCTAATTCTTTTTGCTCGTCATCTGTTAGATGTTCTGGTTGATTGAAGAAGACATCTGCCAAATCAATGATTTGTTGTGTATAACTCATTTGTGGCATGTATAGTTCTGTTAAATGTCTTACCCATTGAATTTCATCTGTAGTTGGATCTTCTGAAACTCGTTTGGCTTCAACCAAGTTAGCTAGTACTAAGTCAGTGATCTCACTAACATCAGCGTGCTTAACGTATTGGTTGTTGACCCATTCTAGTTTCTTTTGATCAAACTTAGCTGGTGATTTGCTTAGACGATGTTCATCAAAGATCTTGATAAATTGTTTACGTGTAAATAATTCATCTTCACCAACTGGTGACCAACCTAATAGAGCAATAAAGTTAAACATAGCTTCTGGTAAGTAACCTAATTCACGATATTGTTCGATGAATTGGAGAATTGATTCATCACGTTTACTTAATTTCTTACCAGTTTCAGTATTAATGATCAATGTCATATGGCCAAACTTAGGTGCTTCCCAGCCTAATGCTTCATAAATCATCAATTGTTTTGGTGTATTGGCAACATGGTCATCACCACGAAGAACATGACTGATTTCCATCAAATGGTCATCAATAACAACGGCAAAGTTGTATGTAGGCATACCATCACGTTTTTGGATAACCCAATCGCCACCGATAGTATCTGAACCGATTGAAACTTTACCCTTTACGATATCGTCCCATTCGTAGTTCTTACCAACTGGTACGTGGAAACGAACAACTGGTTGTAAACCAGCATCTTCAGCTTCTTTGATCTTGGCTGCCTTTTCTTCTTCAGACATACCTTCGAATTCGTATTCGTAATGAGGCATTTGACCATGAGCTTCTTGGTCTTCACGCATCTTTGTTAGTTGTTCTTCAGTCAGATATGATTTGTAAGCCAAGCCTTTTTCTAGCAATTCATCAATATATTTTTGATAAATTTCTTTTCTTTCTGATTGGCGATAAGGACCATAGTCTCCACCAACATCTGGACCTTCATCCCAATCAACGCCAAGCCATTTAAGGTTTTCTAATTGACTCTTTGTACCACCTTTAACGTTACGTTTTGTATCTGTATCCTCGATACGAATTACAAAAGTACCTTTGTGACTACGTGCGAATAGGTAGTTAAAGATAGCTGTTCTAGCGTTCCCAATATGTAAGTGACCTGTTGGACTTGGTGCATATCTTACACGAATTTTATTATCTGACTTTTTTGCCATTTCTTTGTTCTCCCCTTTTACTTCTTGAGTTATTTCTATTTGAATTCTTATTACCATTATTATTGCGGTTATTACGTTTGTTACCACCGTTGTTATTATGGTTATTTGAATTCTCTTTAGAATCGCTCTTTTCTTGGATACCATGTATTGAATGCTTAGGTTTTGCAAATATCATCTTACCAGCGTCAGTTTGCAATGCACTAGTTACAACGACTTCAACATCTTTGCCAATGAAGTATTTACCTTCTTCAACAACGACCATTGTACCGTCTTCTAGGTATGCGACACCTTGCTCTCTTTCAGTACCCTCTTTTATAACTTTAACAGTCATCGTTTCTCCTGGCAAAACCATAGGTTTCAAAACTTTGGCTAATTCGTTAATGTTAAGTACTTGAACATTCTGAAATTCACTTACCTTACTTAAATTATAATCATTTGTGATGACAGCACCACCGATTTCTTTAGCTAATTTAAGTAATTTCATATCCACTTCTGGAATATTATCATAATCGCGTGTTGTAGTTGTGTAGTTGATACCTTTATCCATTTTCATTTCATTTAAAATATCAAGTCCACGACGACCACGTTCACGTTTTTGATTATCGCTGGAATCTGAGATCAATTGCAACTCATGTACAACGAAATCAGGAATCATCAACTTACCTTCCAAAAAACCAGTGTGTGCTAATTGATGAATTCGTCCATCAATAACAACCGATGTATCCAAAATTTTGTATGGATAGTAATCTTTTTTAGCTGAACGACGTGTAACTTCACCTTCTGAAGCTAAAGCTTCATTCTTTTCAGCTGCCGCTGGTGCAACTTTAGTATTACGTTTTGTGATTGAGAAATTGCTCCAATCATTTCGACGACTTGTTCCCATTCTGAAACCGATCCAACCAAAGACGATCATTAAGATGACGGGAATAACATTTGAAAACATGTTACTCATCATATAGAAAGGTATGGAAATGATATTGGCTAATACTAAACCACCAATTAAGAATCCAGCACCATAAATGATCCACCCTGGTGAACGAGAATTCAAATACTTCTCAATTCTTTGATTTAATTCCAAAATTGGTTTAACAAACAAGAATGACAAGAAATAAAATACAATACATCCAATAAGTCCATCAAAATAACCGTTATTAACAAAAGCAATTCCTGCTAAACCTGAAATTTCCCATAAACTTGGTAAAACGGTAATTCCGACGGCGATACCAAGTAATGCAAAAATTATATTTACTACGATCTTTCGCATATATGCCTCCTATTTAAAATATTTTGTTCATCGCATCAGTTACGGTACTGACACCAACAATTTGAATCTTATTATCTTTAGACCAATCTCCCATATTATTCTTGGGAATAAAAATACGCTTGAAACCTAATTTTTCTGCTTCATTTACTCGTTGATCAATTCGATTAACACGACGAATTTCACCGGTCAATCCAACTTCACCTACAAAACAATCAGTTCCTGGGATACCCATATTTTTATAACTGGAGGCAATTGACATCGCTAAAGCAAGATCAATTGCTGGTTCATCTAATTTAACGCCACCAGTTGATTTCAAATAAGCATCCTGATTTTGGAGCATCAAATTACCACGTTTTTCTAGAACGGCCATAATCACTGATACTCGGTTATGATCCAATCCCGTGGCGGTTCTTTTGGCATTACCAAAAATTGTAGGAGTGATCAAAGATTGGATTTCAACCAAAATTGGTCGAGTTCCTTCCATTGAAACTACTACCGCTGAACCATTGGCATCCGCTAAACGTTCCTCTAAGAAAATTTCTGATGGATTAGATACTTCCACCAGACCCTTAGTCCGCATTTCAAAAATACCAATTTCATTCGTTGAACCAAAACGGTTCTTAACAGAACGTAAGATTCGATAACTATGGTGTGTGTCCCCTTCAAAGTATAGAACAGTATCCACCATGTGTTCCAATATTTTTGGACCAGCAATGGCGCCACCTTTAGTTACATGTCCAACGACGAAAACAGTAATGTTGTCCTGCTTAGCAATATTCATCAATTCAGCTGTAACTTCTCTGATTTGAGAAATACTCCCCACGGCAGAAGTAATTTCTGGTTCATCCATTGTTTGCACAGAATCAATGATTAAGTAATCCGGATGCATTTCGTTGATTGTTTGACGGATATAACTCATATCTGTCTGAGGGTACAGATATAGATCTTTACCCGAAATACCCAAACGATCAGCTCGCATCTTGATCTGTGAAGCACTCTCTTCACCAGAAACATATAACACTTTACCACCAGTATTCGCTAGTTGTCCTGAAACTTGTGTTAACAAAGTTGACTTACCAATACCGGGATCACCACCAATCAAAATCAAAGAACCGGGCACGATACCGCCCCCGAGAACTCGATTCAATTCAGATAAATCTGTCTTAACACGAGGTTCCTTTTCAAAGGAAACATTATCGATACTAACTGGTTTGGACTCTAAATCACTAACCCGACGGCTAGGAGTTGCTTTAGCTTTAACAGATTCAGGATGATCTACTTCCTCAACCATCTGATTCCAAGCACCACAGTTAGGACAACGTCCTAAATATCTAGGTGAGACGTAGCCACAATTTTGACATACGAATTTTGTTTTAGCTTTTGCCAATAAAATAGTTCCTTTCTTATTATATTCCTGAAGAACCAAATCCTCCATTGCGTTTCTTCAATCCGCCTTCATCCCCATCAGTTGTTAAATAATTGATGAAGATACCTTGGGCTAATCGTTCACCCTTTTTAACTTTGTAATCTACAGGGAAAAAGTTGATCAATTGAACGAATAATTCTCCCTCATTACTTTCATTATTATAGTAATCAGCGTCTACTACACCAATACCATTAGGAATAGCTAAGCCACGTTTTAAAGGATTACTGGAACGACTAGCAATGATCAATACTTCATCTTCTTGCATATAAGCCTTAACCCCAGTTGGTACTAGTACTGGTTTAATTGATTTTTGAACTTCAGCCAATTTGTCATTATCCATTTTACCTTTATTTAAAATGAACTTTAAAACATTAAAGAAACCAAATTTCCAAATTGAAGGAACCACAAAGTCTTCAGCACTTTCAATGTCATAACCGGCAGCATTTTTAGTTTGACGAACTGGTAAATTAATTCCCTTACCTTCGTATTTTTTCACAATCTCGAATCCACGTTTTTTAGTCAAATTGAAAACTCCTTAAGCATTAGATAACTAAAATAATAGCATTTTAGCCCATATAAAACTATTGATTACACTGACTTTCTTCTTATAATAGAGTAATATTAAAATAAATAATTCAGCAGGAGGTAATTTTATGGAATTAAATCATGAAGATGGACGTTTTTATCTTGAAGACAATGGCAAAACAATTGGTGAATTAACCTATTCTAAGGTTGAAGATAATATTATTTCACTTGATTACACTTACGTTGACGAGGCTTATCGTGGTCAAGGTCTAGCTGGTAAACTCTTCAATGCAGTTGTCGACTTTTCTGACCTTAAGGGATTAAAGATTGTTCCCGTTTGTGAATACGCTAAAGCCGCTTTTGAAAACAGACCAGAAATCAGATTTTTATTAACTGAGAATTACCAAAAGCTCTTAAAGGGGGAAAAATAGTGAATCAAGATGAATTAAAGAAAGCAGTCGGTATTAAATCTGTCGATTACTTCAAAAGTGATATGGTAGTCGGCCTTGGTACTGGCTCAACCGTTTATTATATGATTGAAGAACTTGGACGTAGATACCAAGCTGGCGAGATCAAGAATATCGTTGCCGTAACTACTTCTTCACGTTCTGAAAAACAAGCTAAAGAATTAGGCATCCCAACTAAAGATTTAAACGAGGTTGATCATATCGACCTTACTATCGATGGTGCTGACCAAATCGATAAAAACGGTCAAGGTATCAAAGGTGGCGGTGGTGCTCACCTACTTGAAAAAATGGTTGCTACAAACTCCACTCGTAATATTTGGATTGTTGATCAATCAAAGATGGCTGACACATTGGGTAGTTTCCCATTGCCCACTGAAGTAATTCCATTTGGTTGTGAAAAGACCTTTACTGATCTTGAAAAAGAAGGATTGAATCCTCAATTCCGTCTCAATGAAGATGGCAGTCGTTTCCTTACACATAACAAGAATTACATCATTGATCTAAAAATTGGTGAAATCAAACATCCACATTTGTTGGCAGATTGGTTAGATCACCAAGTTGGAATAGTTGCACACGGACTATTTCTTGATATAGTTAATACTATTATCGTCGGTTATGAGGATGGACCTAAAGTAATCGACAATATCAGATAAAAAAGGAGAATTTTGTATGACAAAAGAAATCACATCATCAGACTTAGATAAATTTCAAACTGCATTTGACAATACACCAGGTTCTTCAGCTATCAAAAACGCTGTTGCTAACAATGGTTTATTCAAATCAAGTGAAACTATTGCTTCTAAAGTAGCAATGGACCCCACTTTCTCAGTTGAATTGGATACAGGTTCAGTTGCGGATCAAAAGCAATCTGGACTTTGCTGGGTATTCGCCGCATTGAACACAATGAGACACCCACTTCAAAACAACTTCAAGATCAAGGGCTTCGAATTATCACAAGGATACATGCTTTTCTGGGATAAACTCGAAAAATCAAATTACTTCTTTGAAAATGTTATCAACACTGCTGCTCTTCCAACTGGCGACCGTAAAGTTGACTTTCTTATGACAACACCTCAACAAGATGGTGGTCAATGGGATATGGTTATGGCTCTTGTTCAAAAATATGGTGTCGTTCCAAAGAGTGTTATGCCAGATACATTCAGTCGTACAAACTCCTCTGAATTAAACAACGTTCTCAATAAAAAATTACGTAAAGATGCTATCATTCTTCGTGACTTTGTTAATAACAACAAGTCTGAAGAAGATATCGAACGTAAAAAGAATGAATTACTAAGCGAAATTTACAAACTTCTAGTTTACACAGTTGGTGTTCCACCTACTAAATTTGACTGGGCTTACCGTGATGACGATAAGAATTACCATAAAGAAACTGGTATCACACCTCAAGAATTCTTCAAGAAGTACGTTGGCTGGGATCTAGACAGTTATATCTCAACTATCAACGCACCAACAGCTGATAAACCTTACAACCACGTTTATACAGTTGAAATGCTAGGTAACGTCGTTGGTGGTCGCCAAGTTCGTCACTTAAATCTTGAAATCAATGACTTCAAGAAATTAGCTGTTAAACAATTACAATCTGGTGAATCAGTTTGGTTCGGTAGTGATGTTGGTCAAAGTTCTGATCGTAAGATTGGCATCATGGATACAAATATCTACGACCTTGAAGGCTTACTAAATACTGACCTTAAGATGACTAAGGCAGAACGTCTTGATTACATCGAAAGTATGATGACACATGCTATGGTACTTACAGGTGTTGATTTGGATGAAAATGGTAACCCACTTAAGTGGAAAGTTGAAAACTCATGGGGTGAAAAAGTTGGTAACAAAGGATACTTTGTTATGAGCGACTCATGGTTCGATGAATATGTTTATCAATTAGTTATCAACAAGAAATTCTTAAGCGATGACCTTAAGAATACTTTTGAAACAGAATCAAAAGAACCAAAGGTTCTAGCTCCTTGGGATCCAATGGGTGCTTTAGCTTAATTAAAATTTAAATCAAAAGAACGGCTTCCATTAAGTATTCAAGATATATTCTTTACTTGAATCTCTTAATAGAGGCCGTTTTTATTTTACTAAACTAATCATTTTACAAAATTACGTATTAAACATACCTACCTCAAGAAAAATAATTAAAATATTTAGTCTGGAATAAGAATTGGAATGTGTTCAGTTATGAAATTGTTGTTGATGGCTTTGTCGCTTACAATAAGGCTAATCTTGGAGATCCATAATTTTGCCGAAGGTGAAATTATTAGCTTCAAGTCATACCCATAGTGTTCTAACACATTTCCAATTTTTGCGGAAGACGGCCATTCAACCAGGCTTAAAAATTGTCTGTCTTGACACGTCTATGCTATTGAATTATTCGTAAATTTACTATAGAGTGCTCTATAATGAAATTAATATTTGTGAAGGGGTGTCAGTATGAAAAACAATCAATTTGCGATTCGTCCAACTCTATTTGGCGATCAGATTACAGAATTAAAAGAAATTGGTTTTTTAGATAAAGATAATAGTAACGAAAATGATCCTATTAAATTATGGAAGAGTTTCTTGAGTAAGACTTTTATTGAGGCTAAAACTTCCTCTAATTTTGAAGAAAAATTACATACTTATATGGCAACTCCAGATCAAAATTTAAGTGAGTACCTCGATTCATCGATCAAAGTTTCTGTACAAACATTTTATAATGTTGCATTACAGTTATTAAAATTTAACCCAGATGTCGATTTTTCATTTAAGGATCCACTAAAAGCAATGGAAAAAATCCAATTGCCAATTGCTGACCATCAAGGAAACAATTTTTCCCCTGATGAATTAAAGTCAGCTTGGTACTGGCTTTTGGCTACCCATAATAAAGACGGCCAAACTTATATTGATTCGTTGGCTGCCAAAGGCTATTTCACTCCATTCTACGGTAAAGTATCAAAGCCTATGCTTTTCAACGGTAAAACACTTCCTGTCTTTGATCCGCACAAATTAATCCGTGAAGTCGTCTACGTTGAATCGCCTCAAGACAGTGATCATGATGGCAAACGTGATCTATTGAAGGCTGAAATCTTACGTCCTTATGAAACTGAAAATGGTCTCAAAGTACCAGTCCTTTACACTGCTAGCCCCTATAACCAAGGTACTAACGATGAAACCGGTGAAAAACTAACTCACAATGTAAATGTACCATTAAAACATAAGATTCCTAATGATCTGAATTACGAAGATATCGAATATCACGAATCATCTGATTCTCTACCTTTAGCTCGTAATATTAATGGTGAAACAAAAAAAGCTGAGGAAACTTTCTCCAGAGAAAGTTCTTATACTTTAAATGACTACTTCCTAGCTCGTGGTTTTGCAGTTATTTACATGGCTGGTATTGGTACAAAGGATTCTGACGGATTAAGAACCACTGGTGATCCCGAAGAAACCATTTCTACTATTTCCATTATCAAATGGCTAACTGGTGACTTACCTGCCTTTACTAACAGAACCGATAATATTGAAATTAAAGCCTGGTGGTCAAACAAAAAAGTCGCTATGACAGGACGTTCTTACCTAGGAACTTTGGCAACTGCCGCTGCTACTACTGGTGTTAAGGGATTAAAAACTGTTATCAGTGAGGCTGCTATCTCAAACTGGTACGACTACTATCGTGATGGCGGTTTGGTGATCGCACCCGGTGGATTCCCTGGTGAAGACGCCGATGTTTTAGCCGAAGAAACCTTCAGTCGTCGTTTACAACCTGGTGACTTTAATGAAATCAAAGGCAAATGGAATCAAAAGATTGAAGAAATCCAAAAAGGTGAAGATCGTGATACTGGTGACTATAATACTTTCTGGGATGCTAGAAATTATCATAAGAACTTCAAAAATATTACAGCCGATGTTTTTATGGTTCACGGACTAAATGACTGGAATGTTAAGCCTCGCAATGTCGAAAGATTATGGAATGGAATTAAGCATAACGGTGTTACGCAAAAAATCATTCTTCACCAAGGACAGCATATCTACATCAATGCCTTCCGTTCCATTGACTATAGTGACATTATTAACTTATGGTTGACACATGAACTCTTGGGCATCGACAATCAAGCTAAAGAAATCATTCCTGATGTTATTGTTCAAGACAATGTTGAACCAGAGACTTGGACAGCACATTCTGATTGGGCAAATTCTGATGATAAAGAGATCAAATATAACTTATCGAGTGATAAATTAACTACCGATAGTGTTACTTCTGATTCCGAGTCATTTGTTGATCAATTACCTGAAACAGATTTTGAATCTTACCGTGATGACAACGTTACATGGGAACAAGATCTTATTCATGGTAATGACAAATTGGCTCACAACCAATTAACATTCAAGACTGCTCCTTTAACAAAGGAATTATTGTTAGATGGCAAAATTAACGTTAATTTGAAAGTCGCTTCAAGTGAGAATCTGGGCATGCTAAGTTTTCAAATAATCGACTATGGTAAAACTAAACGCTTCAATGTTTCACCTACTCTTTTAGCAAAAAATAGTTTAGCTGGAACCTATGATTGGCGTGAGGATGATCTACGTGAATTTACTCTGGGTAAAGAATCTTCGGCCAAGATGATTACAAAGGGTCACATTAATCTACAAAATCGTGAAAATAACTATAAAATTAATGAATTAAACCCCAACATCTTCTACAATATAAACGTTGAACTTCAACCAACTTTTTACAAGTTACAGACTGGTCATCAATTAGGGTTAATCATTTACGCAACTGACTTTGGAATGACAGTTCGTGGAAATCAAAATATTAAATATACAGTTCAATTAGACCAATCTTCATTGTCTGTTCCTTTGCATGAGGACTAATCTAAGAGTGTTATTTTATTTAATTATATAGGGAATATAACTAGACCAAAATAAGTAGTTTCATACCCTAATACTTAATGTTACAATTGCCGTTGAACTGTTTATTTTTGGAGATTATTTATATGGAAAAGACACAACTGAATTCATTGAAAAATAACCCCCATTCAAAGATGAGCATTGCTGGATTCTTGATTGCTTTGGGAATCGTTTATGGGGATATTGGTACATCTCCCCTCTATGTTATGCACTCTTTAATGGTTGGGAATGGTGGACTTGCAAAAATGTCCACTAATTTTATCTTAGGAAGTGTTTCTTTAATTTTTTGGACACTAACTTTGGTAACAACAATTAAATACGTATTGATTGCTTTACGTGCGGATAACAACGGTGAAGGTGGTATTTTTGCTCTTTACACGTTAGTTAGAAAACGTGCCAAGTGGTTGATCATTCCAGCTATGATTGGTGGGGCAACCTTCTTAGCTGATGGTATGATGACACCAGCTGTTACTGTTACAGCTGCGATTGAGGGTCTTAAGGGTATTAAGATCAACAATGCCGTGTTAATTAGTACTCAAAACCAAGTAATTATCGTTACACTAATTATTTTGTCGACTCTCTTCTTCATTCAGAGATTTGGTACTCAAATGATTGGTCGAGCCTTTGGTCCGATAATGTTGGTTTGGTTCTCATTCTTGGGTTTAGTGGGAATACTCAATATTTCTTCCGATTGGACTATTATTAGAGCCTTGAATCCTTACTATGCTATTGAACTATTGCGAAGTCCCGTTAACATTCGTGGTATTTTTATTTTAGGTAGTATCTTCTTGGCTACAACTGGTGCCGAAGCACTGTACTCAGATATGGGACACGTTGGTCGTCCTAATATTTATACAAGTTGGCCTTTCGTTAAAATTTGTTTGCTACTAAGTTACTTAGGTCAAGCTGCTTGGATTATCAGCGTTAGAGATAATCATACTTTGCAACAAATGGGTTCAGCTATGAATCCGTTCTATCAGTCTATTCCGGCTGATTTCAGACTCTTCGGAATTTTCTTATCAGCTATGGCTGCTATCATTGCTTCCCAAGCTTTGATATCTGGTTCATATACCCTAGTTTCTGAAGCTACTAAGTTAAGAATGTTCCCAAGATTAAAAACTTACTATCCAACTAATTTCAAGGGACAGTTATATATTCCAACGGTTAACTCAATTATCTGGGTTGTTTGTTTATTCATTGTTTTCTATTTCAAAACTTCAGAAAACATGTCTAACGCCTATGGTCTAGAAATTACTATTACTATGTTGATGACAACTATTCTATTACATCAATGGTTGTTGATGAAACGAGTTAACAGGTTATTCACAACTGTTATCATTAGTTTCTTCTTCGTGATTGAAAGTATCTTCTTCGTAACAAATAGTAGTAAGTTTATCCACGGTGCCTATATTACAATGTTCATTGCTGCCTTATTAATTGCTGTTATGTTCATTTGGAGATATGGTGAACGTCTCAAAGACGACAACACTTACCGTAGTCACTTTGCTTCCCTATTAGCTTTTAAACATCAATTAAATGATTTAAGAAAAGATCCAAGTTATCCACTCTATACAACTAACTTAGTCTATTTAACTAAGGTACATGACGGATATCGTATTAAAAAGAATATTCTTTATTCAATCCTTGATAAACGACCTAAGCGTGCTCAAGTCTATTGGTTCGTTACTGTTAACGTTACCGATGAGCCATATACTGCCGCATATAGTGTTGAAACTTTTGATACTGATTACATGATTAGCGTTCAATTGTATCTTGGATTTAGAGTTGATCAGAAGGTTAATGTTTATCTTCGTCAGGTTGTAAACGATATGATGTCAAACGGCGAGATTAAAGCTCAACCACAGAAATACACAACCATTCCTGACCGTGACGTTGGTGATTTCTCCTTTGTTATCATTAAAGAAGTATTATCACCAGATACTAAGATCAGTAATGTTAAAAAGAGTATCATCCACTTACGTTTACTCTTACAAAAATTTATTTCTCCAGCCAATTGGTTCGGTCTTTCATACAGTGATGTTATTGAAGAACGTGTTCCTTTGGTACTTGGGAAAGTTTCACTCAACCGTCTACGTTTAGTCAGAAAAGATCGTTCAGCCTTGAAAGATATCAAGATTGATGAAGAGATTGATGACGACGATGAAGATGAATAATTGAATTGATTAAAAGTCGCTATAGAATTCCTACTTTAGGATTCTATAGCGACTTTTTTTATGCTCAAAAAAAGATTGCCTACCATTAGACAATCCCTTTAGGGCAAATCATTCAATTATCCTACCGGACTATACCTCGAAAAAGATATAAATGTTCATCTACATCTTTTATACTGCTCATTATAAAACGCCTAAAGTAAACTACAATTATGAAGCATCCCCTTATACATCTTGTCTAAATTAGCCATTATCAATCACTTTAAATAGAGAATCTCTTTATAATCTCAGGTAATCAGAGATTAAAAAATAACTTCTAAAGAGAATACTTTGATTCTTATCAAAATAACTAAATTAAAAATAGCTAAATAAAGGGATGATCATTATGTTTACATATATTGAAATCATTGACAAAGATGCGCACAACTTTATGGGCTATGTCGATTACAAATTCAAGAATAATGTAATTTCAATGACCTTAGTTGGAGGAATGAGAAAACTTCATCGCATTAACATTCCATTATCAGATATCATTGACATCGTAGTTGAAGAATTTTATGGCACTAGTCGCATCAGTTTCATCTATAACACTCAAAAGTATATCTTTCTAAACTCTGGATATGGTGAAAATGAATATTTAATTAAACACCTAACTAAAACCATTAAAGCTTAATTACAGACAAGTGCTGGGACATAATATATTAAAATTAAAAGAACAACTTCCATTGAGTATTCAAGATATAAGTCACATACTTGAAACGCTTGATAGAAGTTGTTCTTTATTTAACATTTAAATTTTATAATAACTAATTGGCAAAACAGGATTCATATCTCCACGACTAGCTCACTCTCTCAATATAAGTAAATTTAAAGCTGTCTAAGAAGTTTTCTTCTATAATATAGAAGATTATATGAGAATCATTAATTATTTCTCTAAAAAGCTCTCAATTCCATATGCGACTCCATTGTCGTCATTACTCTTGGTTATATATTCGCCATACTGCTGAATTTCTAAGGGAGCATTAGCCATGACAATTGGCACACCAACATTTGTTAGCATGGGCAAGTCATTATGACCGTCTCCAAAAGCTGCCATTTCTTTTTTAATCAAATTTTCTGAATCCTGAATATATTTTATTCCTTTTGATTTCTGTGCTAAATCACTAGTTATCTCTAAATAATTATCGCCAGATCGTTTGATACTGACATTAGTAATTTTTAGATTTAAAAGCATTTGATTCAATTGTTCCATTAAATTTAAATCAAAAGTTATCATCATAATTTTATATAATTTAGTATCTACCAAATCAGCAAAATCAATCAATGTAGCCTTCTGTCCCGTTAATTTGGATTCATAATTGATGCCTTCATCAATTCTTTCAGTATACCAAGCGTTTAAGCCATAACAACTACAGCTGACGTCAGGAAATTTGTTTTGAATTACTTTTATTAATTTTCGAAAACTAGTCATATTTAGCGGTTTATCATCTAAAACTTTAAAACCACTATTTGTCTTCTTATAAATCAAACCACCATTAAATCCAATCTGAGGGTCAGTTAAATTCAATTTATCAATAGCGGCTGACATTTCCATTGGTGCTCGTGCTGAAACTAAAGTGAATGGAATCTTACTATTCTTTATCGCTGATACATTCACATCACTAACACTCCCCTCACTATTTAACAAAGTCCCATCCATATCCGAAAAAATATGCTTGATCATTTTACTCCTCCTTATAATTCTATTTTAGTGTAAAAAAAAACAACCTCTACGGATTGTTTTTAATTTATGCAAATGATGTTGCCACACTTCCGATAACAATTAATACAATGCCCAGAACTGTGAATTTCATTTCACGGCTACTTTTATTCTCATGTAAAATAAAGATTCCACAGAAAGTACTAATTACAACATTTAATTGTGTCCAGATAAATGCTGAAGTATTACCGTTTGCCTTAGCTGAAAAGATATAAGCAAACGCAGCGATACCCCAAGCAATTCCAGCAAAGATGTTTAAATAATGTTCCTTTTGTTTAAAGGCTTTGATATCTGTAAACAACGCATAGATAATTGCTCCAACCAAAATTCCTAACATTTCTGGTAAGAAGATAGCTGTACCGCTTTGACTTTTAACGATTGGCATGTTAGGAAATGAAGAATAGATCCAAAAACCTACAGTTGTACATAATAGAAAAATAGCATCCTTGATTTCTAACTTATTTCCTTCAGTACTATCAGTTACTGAAGTTAATAAAGCACCACTAACTACTATCAATAAAGCAATGACTCCAATTATTTTAGATTGTACTCCAGCCCAGTCTCCAAAAATCAACATTCCAATAATGGAATTACCTACCAATTGAAATACAGTTGACAGTGGGACTGTCCCTGAAACACCAATACGCTTGAATGAAATGAATTGTCCTATCTGTCCAATAGTCCATAAAGCACCACAGAGAACTGAGAACCAAAAAGCAGTCGTATTAACAGTTGGCTGTGTTATTAAGTAAGCGACAAACCCGACAATTGTCGCACCAGCACCAATTCCAAACATTTGGTTAGCAGGAGAACCACCAATTTTACCGGTGATGATTGGCATAAAGCCCCAACCTAACGCAGGTATTAGCGCAATTAAAATATTCATAAAAAACTCCCTCTAATTCGCAAAATATTAGTAATAATCTTTTTTTAAAGTGATAAATTTTTTGTATATTAAGGAACAATCTTGGTTTCTAATGATACATAAACTAAAACTTGCTTCGAACATTACTACTTTTTTATCCAGTTTGTCCACTTGGCATGAAACCAAATAAATATCTAGACCATTTAAATAGTGTACCTCATAATTTCAAAAAAGAAAGCATTTTCTTAAAAAAAGTTTTGACCTTGAGCTTACTAATATTTGCTACATTTATCACATACCATGACAACACTTTATAGTAATAAAAAGGACCAGCCTACGTACGACTAGTCTTTCATTTACTTTGACGATTTGAGGTTAGAATATTTAATTTTTTGTCAAATTCATAAATCAACGGTGTCCCATTAGCAACCTCAACCCCATCAATATCTTGGTCACTAATACCCTCGATATACTTAATCAAAGCTCGAATAGTACTTCCATGAGCCACGATCAATTGATCTTTACCATCTAATAATCTGGGTGCAACCTGATCAACGTAGTAAGGAACGATTCTTTGATAAGCATCATAGAGACTTTCTGCCAAAGGCATGATCCGAGCATCATAATACTTGTATGGACCTACATTAGGATCTGCATGGTCAAGTTTTGGGGGAACAGCATAAAAACTTCTTCTCCACAAATGAACTTGCTCAACGCCAAATTCTCTTCTTGTAGCATCTTTATTCTGACCTCGTAAGGCCCCGTAATGACGTTCATTTAAGCGCCAACTCTTTGTAATTGGCACATAATTAAGATTTAAATCATCCTGAATAATATATGCGGTAAGAATTGCCCGCTTTAAAACCGAAGTATGGACATGTTCAAATTCAAAGCCCTGTAATTTTTTAGCAGCTACGTGTGCTTGAATGATTCCTTCTTGAGTCAAGCCTACGTTATTCCAACCAGTATATTGATTTAATGCATTCGCTGTACTTTCACCGTGTCTTACCATAACAAGTTTTACCATATTATGACATTCCAACTTTCATTTATAGAATTACCTTCTAATCTTAGCACAAATCACTGTTCTTATTAATCTATCAACGAATTATCTATCCCACGATTGCATTCAGCTTGCAATGTAACATGCGTAATATTGAACTGTTCCTGCAACATTTTGTCGACTACATCGTAGAGTTTATCCAAGTCCTTCATATTGCAGTTTTTCTCAACATTAATATGAGCGTCCAACATAATATGATTCTCATCAATCATCCACAAATGAACATGATGGACCTTAACAATTTCTGGAACAGTCAAAATTGCCTGTTGAACAGCATCCAGATCAATCTTTGGACTGGCCTCCATAAGAATATTGACGGTCTCCGAAACAACGCTGTAGGCCTCTTTCAAAAGCCAAATGGCAATAACTATTGTTATAACTGGGTCTACCCAATTCCAATTAAATAGAATAACGAAAATTGATGCAACAAAAACACCCACTGATGAAAGTGTATCCGACAACATATGTAAAAACGTTGCTTTAATATTTAAGTTATGTTTAGAACCAGAAAACAAGACTAACATCGAAACAAAATTAACCAATAATCCAATTATTGAAACAATCATCATCAGTTGACCATTGATCTCTTGCGGCTGTGACAAGCGCTTGAAAGATTCAAAGACCATCATGACAGTGATAACCACCAAAATGATTGAATTAACAAAAGCTGCCAGAATCTCGGCTCTTTTATATCCAAAGGTCTTCTGAACATCATTTTTCTTACGTCCAATAACGTTGGCAACAAAGGAAATAATAATGGACAAAGAGTCTTCTAAGTTATGAAACGCATCCGAAATAAGTCCTAAACTACCTGAAAAAATTCCACCAATAAATTCTGTGATCGTAATTATGATATTTAGTGCGGTGACATAAAAGAAACGTCTACCTGTTACTTTTCCATGATCCATAACGTTGCCTCCCGCCCTTATCATACCAATGTTTTCTTAAAATATAAAAAATAGTGCTATATACAAAACGAAGCCAACTCTAATTCAGAATTGGCTTCGTTTATTATTATCTTTAATATATCCTTTACTTAGCTGTTAACTTAGCAACAACTTTAATGGGATGAGCGACATCAATAATATCAGAGAATCTATTTGTAATATAATCTCTCATACCGTCACGAGCTTCTTTCTTAGAAACATTGTGACAAACGCGCTTCTTTGCAACTTCTTGGCCCTCTTTGCTCAAGAAATTACAAGTTACTTCATAATCGCCATGATTTCTAAATAGCATCATCATTGCGACCCCCTTCTACAAAAATTAACATCTCATTAACATAGACCAGATATTTATACCACTTTTCAATAGTCGGTTCAACACTTTAATTTAAAATTCTTTTTTTAAAAAAGTAATGGCATTTTTTAGTAAATTAATTCATAGTAAACAATTATGATATTATGATTATAACTAGTAATTATCTATTCATCGGTTGGGGAGATGTATCATGAACAGGCACAATAATAACTCAAATAAAAATATGACACGTGAATCATTTCGGCGTAAACGCAAGCCCTTTTACAAAAGAAAGCCTTTTATTATTTCTTTGATTTTAATTATAATCTTAATAATTGGTCTACTTATTTTTTGGAAATCCACTTCTTCAAAAGACAATACTCATACTACTCAACCTTCTCATAAAATAGAAAAGGTTAAGCCTAAAAAAGAAACCAAGAAAAAAGTAACTAAAAAAAAGCATGTCAAAAAAGCCAAAAAACAGAAATCTGCAGATGAAATCACTGCAAAACAACAAGAAAATGACAATAAGCCCAAAAATGATCAACAAAAAAAGACAACTAATCAGATAAAAAATGCTGGGACTTATACTGATTTAACTTACGATACAGATTGGTATACCTTCGAAATTTCAAACGATGTCAAATTAGTCAAAGACAGTAATGGTGATGCAGCTTTATTGGTTAAATACAACTATACAAATAAAACTCAAAGTAATGAGATTCCACAAAGGGTTCAAAATACTGCTATCATGTTAAAACAAGATAATCAACAATTGACGGCTACCACTGCTAGTGGAGAGTACTCTACTATCGTTAACTCAAGTAATAACGGCTTAGTTCAACCAAACAAAAGCTTTGATGGTGCCCTCTTAGTAAAAGTAAAAGATACTGACTCAGAAGTTACAATGTACTTCAAGAATATTCAAACAAATGACTGGCTAGATACTACTCAACCATTAAAATTAAAATAAAATAAACAGCGTCTATTTAGAGACATAACGTAATACGTTAGCTCTAAATAGGCGCTGTTTTAAATTATTCGAAATAAGCAATAAAAAAAACATTATCTAGTCACGCTAGCAGCTTTATGGATACTCTAAATTTTTTCTTAACGGTTTATCATTGAAAAACAACTGGCCTAGAATAACTCTCTTTCTAACTTAAAGTCTTTTAGTTGAACATATGCTATAAACAAAGTAATTAGGAATAGAATACTAATTACATATAATGATGACATTGAGAACTGCATTTTGGCAGCCTCTGCCATTAATTTATTGGAGAACATCGGAAACATATCGCGTAAAGCATGTAGAAGAATGACTATCGAGAGATTTTTAGTCTTAACGTAAATCGTACCGAACAATAATCCAATCGCTGCAGCAAAGATTACTTGTCCAGAAACATATCCTATTGGCATGGATTTTAAGTTCATTGTATGGATCAGCCCAAACATAACGCTGGAACCAATAACTGCTCCTAAAACATTATTGTGAAATAATTTTAGAAATAAGCTCACTAAAAGTCCTCTGAAAATATATTCCTCTGCTAATCCAACCAAAAGACACAACACGATGATTCTCAATTTAATTGCTAAATCAGTTGCTGTCAATGTTGCAGAATCCAAAACTGCAATCAGAATTATAGCAGGCATCGCAGTATATAATTGTGCTGACCAATTTTTAGAGTTGAACCAATTGATTTTTTGTTGAAAAAAGAACTTGTTCAATAAGAAAGCTATAACAAATACTAAGATGTCGCTTAACATTTGCCAATAACTGCTGACTGTATGTTTCTTAACGACAAAAGCTAAGATAAACATGACAGCCGGAAAAATTAGACTGGCCACGATAATCTTTGCCAGGTTACTTTTTATAAATTTCATGGGCTCTCCTTAAAAGTTGTTATATTTTAATTATATAGAAAAAGTTCTTGACATGAAACGCGTTCGATAAACTATTCTTTAATCGTTGAGATACGAGTTACGCAAAACCTCATCTTTTGTTAAAAGCTCACCCTTCACGTATTTCACAACAAGCCAAAATATTTATTTGTTAAAAAAGCTCATCCGTCAGCGGGATGAGCTTTTTAGTATTGCTAGTATTTGATTAACTTTTTTATCGGTAACTGTTTCTCCCTTGTAGTTCCAAGAAAGATTTAAGGTCACTTGGCCTTGCCTAGTTTCAACGATTAACAGACGCTCCGAACGATTGATAGGTTGCTTCAGAGTGCCCCCAATAATGTTATGACTGTTCATTAAATTTACACCATCAATAATTGAAAAAGACTGAATCTCTGATAGTGGTATAAATTTATCTTGTTGTAAAAATGGTAGGTAAATTAATCTTACCTTTTTGTTCCAAGTTCCATCATCAACATAATATATTCCTTTAGTAGTGATTGTCCACCCGCCATAGAAATGTTTCAGCGACCATGGGTAAATCAACATACTATCGATTAAAAACCCTACTATGCCGCATAAAATCGACATCAACGGTTCATTGGGGAAGATCGAAATAACCACTACGCTCACTGCTATGCCAAAAAATATACTGCCTAACAGTGGTTTGAAACTGATTTTTTTAGCGAATCTCAATTCATTTTCCATATCAATCACCTTGACTGTTCATGACTACACTAAAGATAGAACTAATTGCCTGAATAATCCAAAAATAAGTTTCAAAAATAGACATTTCGTAACTCTTGGCATAAAAAAATAGTTTGATCTAATTGACCAAACTATCATTTTTATTTCTTAGGATTTCGTTTAAAGGCTCTGCGAACAACTTGAAAGAACGTTAAGGATTTTACAATATCCTCAGGCTTAACATAAACTCTAATTGCCCTTAAAACTCTCTTAGGATCTTTTGAGGAAAAAGTAAACATACCGTTCTTTTTTGTTTGAATAGCATAACGTGGAATCCATTTACCACCAAACATTACTGAAACGACGACTTGTTTAACTTCTGTCCATGGGATCTGAATATAGTTTGAAACATCACGGTCATCGTAAAATTCAAATCCTTTATCTCCGATCATGATTTTTCCATAATCAGTCAATCCTAAATGAGAAGTTCCTTGAATAACCAAATCCGACTTTGTATTTAATGATTGAACCATCTGACCGCTCCTTTGTTTTGTTAAAAATATTATACGGCGGAACTTATTTATTATCAAAAGTACGATAACTTTTGCTCTAATGAAAATGAGACATCAACTCAAAAACGAATTGATGTCTCATTTTTAATTAGTAAAACTTTTTGAAAGTCTCAAATTATTACATAACATGTAGAACGTGTAGAAGAACACCTACAACGAACAAGCCAAGAATAATAACGATTGGAGATACTTTCTTCTTTAGTAACCACATGCAGAACAATGTTAGAAGCAAAGCAGCTAAACCAGGGATCAATTGATCCAAGTTATCTTGCAATGTTGTTACTTTATGAGCAGTCAATGATAGACCAGCTTTTTGTTGAATCAATGCTTGTTTGATACCTTGTGCACCTGATGGAATCTTTGACCAGTCAATGTATGCACCCTTAGCCAACTTAACAGTTGAAACTGTTGGTGTAAACTTAACAACAACCCAACGGTTGATCAATGAACCTAGGATAAACATACCTAGAATTGAAGCACCCTTAGTAATGTCTTGTAGGACACCACCGGAAACGTCATCTGTAATCTTAGAACCGGCTTTGTAACCAAGCTCTTGTGTGTACCACATGAAGGCCATACGAATAGCATTCCATGCAACGAAGTAAATAATTGGTCCAAGAATATTACCAGTCATAGCCAATGAAGCAGCCAAAGCACCAATAATAGGCTTAACAGTGAACCAAAACACAGGATCACCAATACCAGCCAAAGGACCCATCATACCAACTTTAACACCTTGGATTGTAACATCATCGATAGCGGCACCGTTTGCACGTTCCTCTTCCAATGCCATTGTTACACCAAGAATAGGTGATGAAAGGTATGGATGACAATTAAAGAATTCCATGTGACGCTTTAAAGCAGCAGCACGATCTTCTTTTGTCTTATATAATTTTTTCAAAACTGGAATTAATGAATAAGTCCAGCCACCGTTTTGCATACGTTCGTAGTTCCATGAACCTTGGAGGAACGTTGAGCGCCACCAAACGGAGATTCTATCTTTTTTAGAAATTTTAACTTGATCTGCCATTTTTATGTGTTCTCCCCTCTTAATAGTTATCTATTATGTCGCCGACTGGATCACCGGTGTTGGAGCTACCTCCACCATCGTTTGAACCGCCATTGCCACCTGATTTAGATAATTTCAAGTAGATGAGCGCCATAGAAATACCGATAGTACCAAGACCAATAAGTGTTAGATCTGTAACTGTAGCAAGTACGAAACCAATAGCGAAGAATGGCCATACTTCACGACTAGCCATCATATTGATAACCATTGCGTAACCAACAGCAACAACCATACCACCACCGATTGACAAACCATCTGTCAACCAAGTAGGCATAGCATCTAGTAATGATCTAACGGGGCCAGCACCGATTGCAAGAATCAATGCAGCAGGAATAGCGATACGTAAACCTTGCATACAAATAGCAACATATTGCCAGAAATCAATTTTAGCAAAACTACCTTCTTCAGCAGCCTTATCCATAATATGAACAATACCAGTTGCCAATGTACGACATAGAATTGTTAGAAGTAGTCCGGCAACAGCCAAAGGAACAGCAATAGCAATAGCTGAACCAACACCCTTTTGTCCTTTACCACCAAGAACAAGAATAATAGCTGAAGCGACAGATGCCAAAGCGGCATCAGGTGCTACGGCAGCACCGATATTAGCCCAACCTAAGGCGATCATTTGTAGTGATCCACCAAGGATAAGACAAGGTAATAATTGACCTGTAACTAAGCCGATTAAAGTACATGCGATAACTGGTTGGTGAAAATGGAATTCATCCAAAATACCTTCCATACCAGCTAGGAATGATACCAAAACGACAAGAATAATCTGAATAGCATTTAATTGCATGATTATTAATCCTCCGTTTTATTTCTTATATAAATATAAAAATTAAATCCCTATTTATTTTTATTTAATTCTGCTTGGGCTTTCTTCATAATATTATCAAGATTGTCCTCAGAATCTGTTGGAACCTTACGAACATCAAACTTGATGCCTTGTGATTCCATCTTCTTGAATGTATCAATATCGTTTTGATCAAATGCCAAAACTTTATTAGGTTGAACTTTACCAACTGAGTGAGCCATTGAACCAACATTGATAGTCTTCAATGGAACTCCACCCTCGATAGCTTTTTCAACATCTTGTGGTGTTTCGAACAATAGTAATGCACGTTCGCCACCGAAATGTTTGTCATCCTTTGCGATCTTGATCATTTGATCAATTGGAATAACGTGAGCGTGAACACCAACTGGTGCAGCTTGCATAATCAATTGTTTACGCAAGTCATCCTTTGCAACATTATCTGAAACAACAATGATACGTGTTGGTGAAACTGATTTTGACCATGCAGTAGCAACTTGACCATGCAATAGACGTGAATCAATACGAGCCAAAACATATTTCAATGAACCAGGTTTACCACCTGAAACAGTTTGTTTAGGAGCAGCTTTAGGAGCAGCATCCTTAGGTTGTAGTGATTCTGGACGAACCTTTACACCATCTTTTGCTGTTTCAATAATGTGAGCAGCAATTTCATGTGCTGAGTTCATTGACATACGTGAAGCGTAGGCTTCAATTAACATAGGTAAGTTAAGACCTGCAACAATAGCCCACTTATCCTTATGTGCCTCGAACAAACCATTTACTTGGTTGAATGGTGTTCCACCCCAAAGGTCAACAAGGAACAAAACTTGTTCTTGGTCTTCCAATTTGGAAATAGCATCTTCCAATTTTGCCTTAAGGTCATCAGGCCCCATGCTTGGTTGCAATGTAACGGATTGAACATCTTTTTGTTCACCGAAAATCATTGATCCAGACATCTTAATGCCGTCGGCAAAGTCACCATGGCTTGCAATAATAATTCCAACCATGTTTCTTCCTCCTTATGTTTTATATAATTAAAACGCTTACTTCGACCACCCATTATGGTCGCCTAAAAAATAGAATAATATCCTAATAAACCGTTTTAATTGAGTTCACCCTTCATGTGAACCCTTACATAATATCATTTTTTCAGAAAAAAAAACAGTCCTTTTAAAAAAAAGTCTAGACCACAATCAAATTAAACTATCTTTGTGATTTTTGGAAATTTCTTTCTGTCCATTTGGCATATTAATCAGAACTGTTTTGACAATGTTTTTAATTTTTCCTTCTTTACTTAGCGATTTTATTTTTGTTATTTTTGTCCATTTTTATAGTTGTTTGTGATATTTGAAAGTAGATCATTATTTTCACTGGTTTTCAATTATAGTGTTGTTAAAGCCCTAAATAATGGTAATTGTCTGATATATTTGCATATAAATATATCTTTATAATAAGTTTTTTCACTTGTTACTTTTATGTGACACACCACCGTATCGCTTTTTACTATAATTCACCTCTGTAATTTTTTGGCGAATTTTATAATCAAGTTAGCCACTTTAGAAAAATGACAAAATAAAAACACCAAGACGTAAAAATCAGGTATCATTGGAGTTCTCACACAAACAATGAAAGAGGTTTTTCGTCTTGGTGCTAGAACAGAATATCATAAATCGTCCTAAAGGACATCATTTAACTGAAATTGAACGTGGAAAGATTGCTTCCTTTCATTCAATTGGCTACTCGAATCGCCAGATAGCTAAAGCTATCGGCGTTTCACCTCAGACTATTAATAATGAAATTAACAGAGGTACTGTTGAGCAGATCAAGAAAGTTAATGGTAAAGTTCAACACTTGAATTGCTACTTTCCTGACACTGCACATCAAAAGTATGTAAAGAACCGTAAGCTTTGCCATCGTCCTTCTAAATTCGACCAAGTCACAGCCTTTTTAGGCTTCTTTGTAAGCCAGTTCATAGATAATGGATGGTCACCTGATACGGCCGTTGGACGAGCTAAGAACGAAGAATTATTCTTAGTAGATGAAATGGTTTGTACTACTACACTTTACAAATATATTGATGAACAACGACTTGAAATCCGGAATATTGATCTGGTAGAAAAGTCAACTAGACCGACTAAGCAACATACTTCAAAAAAGCATAAGCGTCTACTTGGTCGTAGTATTGAGAAACGCCCTAAAAGTGTTGATAGCAGAGAATCCTTTGGGGACTTTGAGATAGACACGATTGTGGGCAAAAGAAATGGCCATGAGAGTGTCGTCTTAACGCTCATAGAGCGTAAGACACGCTTTGAAATAATGAGACTTATTGACGGTAGAGATGCCGACTCTGTAGATTATGCTATGAAAGAGATCATAAAGAACTATGGTGATCTTATCAATTCAATCACTGCAGACAATGGCCCTGAGTTCTCTAATCTATCATCTGATATGGCTGGCGTTGCGGATGTTTACTTCACACACCCATATACATCTTGTGAACGTGGAACAAATGAAGTACATAATCGAATGATACGTCGTGACTTGCCCAAAGGGCTGTCACTGGATACAGTCAGCCCAAAAGTAATAAGAGACATAGAATTTAAGCTCAACAATATGCCTAGAAAGTTATTGAACTATAAAACGCCACAAGAACTCTTTGCTAGTTCCTGTGGCGCTTAAAGACATATTTATAAACTTCAAATACTGATATCACTTGGATTCAATTTATTTTGTCCAAGTGGCTAACTTGTTATTGAAATTTTCGAATGGATATTGATTATCCAATACATATCCAAAGCCACGCACTGTTTTTATACAATTCTTGGTTTCAGATTTTTCTGCTAATTTATCTCTTAAATGACTGATGTGAATATCAACTGTTCGACTAGAGCCAGCTGAATCATAACCCCAGACTCCTTCTAATAATTGGTCTCTACTCAAAACCTTTCCGCGATGCTGAACTAGATACCAAAACAAACTGAATTCCTTTGGCGTTAGACCAATATCATAACCTCGATGTGTGACCCGATAATGCTTAAAATCAATCACAATATCGTTGTACTTAACTGTCTCAGTTCGATATTCCTGCTTTTTACTTTTCTTCAAATCATTGGTAATAGAAAAGCGATCATAAACCCAAAATAATTGCTTTACCTTGGCCACCAATTCAGGATATTCAAATGGTCTTGTAATAAAGCTATCTATATTAATATTGTAAAAAAGTGACCGTCTTTTCTTATCTTTGGCTGGTGCTAAAACTATTATTGGTCCTGAAATTTTGCTGCGTAGCGATTTTAGTATCTTCAAAGATTGACTCATGCTAGTGATCGATGAATCCCAAAGCAATCCAGCGACATCTTCATTTTCAACTAATTTTTCAACTTCATTTGGATCAGTTACATTCCTGATAAACCATCCCTGATTATTAAAATAACCATTGATCTCGATAAAAAGTGATAGCTTATTACTCAACAATACTAGCGGTTGCATCCTATCTCTACTTCCTTCCGGTCATTTAATATTGCAAGGGCTGAAACTTTACAATATTAAAAAGTTTAGAAAAGGTAAATTTTCTTAACAAAACTAACAACAGCCACTTAACATTTTGATTATAACAATGGAAATTAGGTAGGTCATTTACAAAGTCCAATTCATCCATTGTATTTGAATATATGTATTTACAATTATTGTTATATTAAGTGAAACTCTTGAATCCCTTGCAAAAGATAGTCTACTGGCTAAATGTATATTTTTTTAACAACTTTACATAAACTTTACATTAAATAAACATTATATATACACAGTCGCCTTATATTTATATTGTTCGATAAAGAAATTTACCAATACGACTTTGAATAGGGGTTTTAAGAATGAAAAAGAAAACTATCATTTCATTAGTATTAGGAGTTGCAGCTTTAATGCTAATCCTAACTGGCTGTGGAAATAGTGGCAGTAAAGATTCCTCAGCTGCATCAAAAGGCAACAGCAGCAATGAGACTTCAGGTAAGGTTACCGCTGTCGGTTCAACTGCTCTACAACCACTTGTTGAAAAAGCAGCAACAAATTTCCAAAAGAAGAATAGTAAAATCAACATCACTGTTCAAGGTGGAGGTTCTGGTACTGGATTAAGTCAAGTGCAAGACAAATCAGTAGAAATTGGTAACTCTGATATTTTTGCTGAAGAAAAACAAGGTATCGATTCTAAGAAACTTACTGATCATAAGGTTGCAGTTGTAGGTATGGCTCCAGTTGTTAACAAAGATGCTAACGTTAAGAACCTTACAATGGACCAAGTTAAAAAGATCTTTACTGGTAAGATCACCAACTGGAAAGAAGTCGGTGGTAAAGATGAAAAGATCACCGTTGTCAATCGTGCTAAAGGTAGTGGTACTCGTGCAACATTCGAAGCAGCTGTTTTAAAGGGTGCTGAAGCTGTTAAATCTCAAGAACAAGACTCAAATGGTACTGTTCAAAAGATTGTTGAAAGTACACCAGGTGCTGTAAGTTACCTAGCATTCTCATATATTAATGATAAGATCCAAGCTGTTTCAATCGACAATGTTAAGCCAACAGATGCCAACGTTGAAACAAACAAATGGAAGATCTGGTCATACGAACACATGTATACAAACGGAGCTGCTAAAGGTGCCGTTGCTAAATTCATAAATTACATGAATTCAGATGACGTTCAAAAATCATTAGTTAAAGATATGGGATATATCAGTATTCATAACATGAAAGTTCAAAAAGATTCAAAAGGAACAGTTAGTTCTAAATAAATAATCAGAGGGACTTCAACCTTGTAAACCTTGGTCGGGGTTCTTTTTGTATATACAGGAGTGATTCCCTTATGGATAAAATTCAAAAGAAACTACAAACGAAATCCAAAGCCACTTTTCAAGACTACTTTGGCAAGGGAATTTGTTATCTATGCATCGGTTTAATCATTTTACTAGTTACATGTATCCTCTATTTTATTGCTTCTAAGGGTTTAGCCACCTTTACCAAGGATAAGGTTAATGTTTTTGATTTTTTAACAAAGACCAATTGGAATCCTGGTGCTTTGGATAACAAAGGACGACCTGATATTGGTGCTTTACCAATGATTGTTACCTCATTCAGCGTGACACTTTTGGCCGCCCTAATTGCTACCCCTTTCGCCATTGGTGTAGCAATCTTTATGTCAGAATTTTCTAGTAAGAACGGTAGTAAAATTTTACAACCCGTCATTGAATTATTGGTCGGTATTCCTTCAGTTGTTTATGGTTTCATCGGTCTATCTGTCATTGTTCCTTTTATTAGAAGAATTTTTGGAGGAACTGGATTTGGTATTTTCTCAGGTACATTGGTTTTATTCGTAATGATTCTGCCAACGATTACTTCCTTATCCGTAGATAGTCTCAAGTCGGTTCCTATGTATTATCGTCAAGCCTCTTTGGCCTTAGGAGCTACTAGATGGCAAACCATTTACAAAGTAGTACTACGTGCTGCTATTCCTGGATTATTGGCAGCTATCATCTTTGGAATAGCTCGTGCTTTTGGTGAAGCTTTAGCCGTTCAAATGGTTATTGGTAATGCGGCTTTAATGCCCAAAAATTTAATTTCACCTGCTTCTACCCTGACAAGTAAATTGACCACTGATATTGGCAATACTGTTATGGGAACTCTTCCCAACAATGCTTTGTGGTCATTAGCTTTGATTCTTCTATTAATGTCGTTGATTCTTAATTTGATTGTCAAATTCATTGGAAAGAGAGGTCGTTTCTAAATGAATGCTAAAAAAATCGACCGTATCGCCAGTTTTATTATTTACACCATCGTTGCTGCCGTAATTTTATTGTTGATTGCCATTCTAGGATATATTCTTTTTAATGGTGTTCCCGACATCTCTTGGCACTTCTTAACTTCGTCTGCTCAATCTTTTAGTGCTGGTGGTGGTATTCGCGATCAGTTATTCAATTCCCTCTATCTATTAGTATTAACAATTATTGTTTCTTTACCTATTGGTTTAGGCGCCGGTATTTACTTATCTGAATATGCCTCTGACAATTGGTTTACCGATTTAATCAGAACTAGTGTCGAAGTTTTAAGTTCACTGCCTTCAGTTGTTGTTGGTTTGTTTGGATATTTACTATTCGTTATCAAATTAAAGCTAGGATTCTCCATCCTATCTGGTGCCATTGCGTTAACCTTCTTTAATCTACCTTTATTGACTAGAAATATTGAAGAATCGCTACATAATGTTCCTAATTTACAAAGAGAGGCCGGTATGTCACTAGGTTTATCTAATTGGAAAACTACTACTAAAATCATTTTGCCTGCCGCATTACCTGGAATCCTTACTGGATTGATTTTGAGTGCCGGTAGAATTTTCGGTGAAGCCGCTGCTTTAATTTATACTGCTGGTCAAAGTGCTCCGACTGTCGATTACAGTAATTGGAATATTTTCTCCACTAATAGTTTTTTAAACCCAATGCGTCCCGCTGAAACCTTAGCTGTCCATATTTGGAAAGTTAACACCGAAAGCGTCACGCCAGATGCAAATTTAATTTCTAGTGCTTCATCTGCCGTACTGATCATCGTTATTCTTCTTTTTAACCTAGGGGCTCGTTTCTTGGGTAATAAATTGTACAAAAAAATTACTGCCACGAAATGAGGTACCAAATATGAATGAATATAACTTAAACGAATCTTATATAACAGATATTAAGGAAAAACTGGCCCTCTCTACGCAGAACGTTCAAGTCTATTATGGTAAGAGTCAAGCAATCTTTGACGCAAATCTAAATTTTCCAAGATACAAAATCACAGCTTTGATCGGAGCTTCTGGTTCAGGAAAATCAACTTTTCTACGTTGTTTAAATCGCATGAATGACAAAATTGCTACGGTTGATGGAGAAATCTCTTATCGTGGAGTCAATATAAATTCACCGTCAACTAATGTTTATGAAGTACGTAAACATATTGGAATGGTTTTTCAAAGACCTAATCCTTTTGCCAAGTCAATTAGTGAAAACATTACTTTTGCTCTAAAGAATGCTGGAATGAAGAAAAAACAAGATTTAGAGGAGCGTTTGGAGCAAAGTTTGAAGGGAGCCGCCCTTTGGGATGAAGTTAAAGATGATCTCGATAAAAGTGCCCTAGCTCTTTCAGGTGGTCAACAACAGCGTCTCTGCATTGCTAGATCAATTGCCATGCATCCAGACATCTTACTTCTAGATGAACCAGCCAGTGCACTAGATCCCATTTCAACTTCTAAGATTGAAGAAACTTTAAAAAATTTAAGTAAAGACTATTCCATTATTATCGTTACTCATAATCTCCAACAAGCATCACGTATTAGTGATTACACTGCTTTCTTACATTTAGGACATGTAATTGAATATAACTCAACCGTCAATATTTTTACTAACCCTCAAATGCAGGCAACCGAAGATTATGTTTCCGGTAATTTTGGTTAAAAAAAAACGATCATTCTATAAAATGGTCGTTTTTTATTTTTTTAGAATTAACTGATATTTTTCAGCCTGTTCAGTTTTTTTTATAACATACTGTGTAGAAATCAAATGTTGAAGATCTTCACGTTCTTTTTTATCCTGACTCATAAATAGGCGGTGTATCTTATGATTAAATCCAGTAACTAGTGCCATCCAACCGTTGGTTGCTGCTATCGACCAATCAGAACCGCTGCCAAATACCTGCGCCTGATGTACTTGATCACAGAATTCAAAGGCTGAGCCTGTAACTTCAAACCCATCTCCCTTAGATTGAACTAATTTTTTTAAATCCCTTAAATTATCAACTGACATACAATTCCCTCATTTTAATAAAAATAAAAAGACGAGATAAATTTTATCCCGTCTTTTATTTTACTTGTTTATCAAATAATTATATAGACCGTACATTGTAGAATCTTTCAAAGGTAATTTTCGATTATCTTCGGTTGCCTGAATAATTTTGACATAATCTTCAAAGTCAGGTACTTCCAATTGCTGAATGGCTACGAACTGATCACCATTTTTATACTCCTTTGTCTTCTCCACCTTGCCATCTAAATAATCTATTTTTAACATTACTGATTGTCTCCTTGAGCTCTCAAAATTTCTCCGAGTGAAGGTTGTTCCTTAACATCGATATGATACTTCTTTGCATAGGCATCAACTGCATCTTGACCATACAATTTAGGATCCAAAGGCATAAAGGCCGTTGCTATTGGATCATCTTGTTTAATCACTGCATTAACGACGATTGGTTTCTTGTTTCCAGAAGCCTGTAGCTCTTTAATCTTATCGAATGTTTCATTAACATCCTTAATTGATTTAACAGTAAATCCAATTCCGCCAAGGCCTTCGGCCACTTTAGCCCAGTCAGCACCTGTCAAATCAACTCCGTACAAGTGTTGTTTTGATGCAACTTGTTCATAGTAGATAAAGCCTAATCTTTCATTTGAAAGAATGACATTAACAACTGGCAATCCATATCTAGCTTCGGTAATTAAATCAGGCGCTACCATTGAGAAACCACCATCACCTGAAAGCGTCCAAGCTTGACCTTCAGGAACACTCAAAGCACCAGCTAATCCGGCTGGTAATCCAAAGCCCATTGTTGCAAACAAGCCTGACAAGGCAAAACGTTGATTGTGATTCATTGGTAATCCACGAACACCAAATTCGGTTACATTACCAGTATCAACACCATATGTATCATTAGGACCCGCCATTTCGGCAATCTTACTTGTAACTGTTTCTGGATTCAATCCTTCACTGTCATCTTTAGCAAGTTTATCTAACCATTTGTCCCAGTTAGCTTTATTTTCTTGGTTAGCTTTCAACCAAACACCAGCTGGTAAAGTTTCTTTGGTGTCGATCAAAGCTTGCAAATAACTCTTCGCATCGGCTATAACTGCATAATCAACATCAACTGTTTTACCAATATCGTAAGGATTATTGTTTACATCGATAATCTTGACATTTTCTGGCCAGAATCTAGCAAATGGAAATTCCGATCCAATGAATAAAATTAAATCAGTATGCTGTAACGCTTCAAATCCTGACTTGCTTCCTAAACGCCCAAATGTACCAATGAAATTAGGATGATCAGTGCTGATAACACCAGATGCTGGAACTGTATTCATGACTGGAATATTAAATTGTTCTGAAAACTTAGTCAAAACATCTCTTGCTCCCAATAAACCACGTCCAGCATATACAAGTGGATGTTTAGCTTCTTTTAACATCTTCAAAGTATTTTGAACATCGTCTGGATTGATTGTTTGAGAATAAGTATTCTTTACAATCTTTGGAGTTTTAGCAGGTGTATAATCAATTTCTTTAGTTGTTAAATCTTCTGGCAAAATAACAACTGCTACACCATTTTGACGATATGCTTCACGAATAGCTTGATTAATTACATAAGGGATTTGTTCAGCTGTTGTAACAGTACGATTATAAACTGCCACATCACTAAACATTGGTCCCTCATCCATTTCTTGGAAGTAATTAGTATTCATATTTTCTTGTGGTACTTGACCTACTAAAGCCAAAACAGGAACGTGATCCATCTTGGCATCATACAATCCATTGAATAAATGTGTAGCACCAGGGCCGGCAGAACCAAAAGCGACACCAATCTTACCAGTAAACTTAGCATCAGCTGAAGCAGCAATGGCACCTACTTCTTCATGACGTACTTGAATATATTTAACTTTATCTTTTTCTAAATAAAGCCCCTCAACTGTATGATTGATTGAACCACCAGGTACTCCATAAATGTGGTCAACACCCCAATCCTCAAGAACTTTTACTAAAGCTTGTCCAGCTATCATTTTTGTCATATTTACACTTTCCTTTCGAAAACCTCAACTAACATTTATGCATAACTATATAAGTTGCCTGCAAACGCTATCATCGAATACTTTAGTAAAAAAATCAAATAATTAATCTCGATACATTTTTAATTTATGGTAGATTGCAACAATTAATCGAATTTTTCGGACAAGTCACCAAAGAAGACTTGGAGTGGCGTTTTCCACCCTAAACATTTCCGGGGACGCCAGTTTAAGTACTTTGAGATCATAGTCAGCTCTTCGTCCGTAACGTTCTCAATTGGCTGGTTCTTTGGAATGTGTAGCCGAATCTCGCGGTTCAACCGTTCGTTGGTTCCGCGTTCATGTGGCGCATACGGGTGGGCAAAATAATGGGCAATTCCGCAGGCTTCAATTTCCTTGAAGCCTGCGAATTCCTTACCGTGATCACTGGTGATTGACTTGACCAAGCCGCGCAACTCCTCGTTAAGCTCTAGGATTGCCTTAGTCATAGCTTTACTATCACGTCCCGGTAAACGACGAATAATCATTAGTCGGGACTTACGATCAGTAAAGGTAGCTAGGACCTCGCCCCTGGTTTTTCCTGATAGGATGGTATCGACTTCAAAATGACCAATCTCTTGACGCAGGTTAGCCTCGTCCGGGCGTTGGTTGATAAACTTCGCCCCACGTGTGTACTGACCACGACCGTCGTGGCTCTTTCGGTACCGCACACCGTGGTCTGGAAGGACCTCGCGTTTGATGTCCAACCAGCCCTTGTCCAGCCAGTTATAGAGGGTTTTGAATGGCATTTGGAGAATATGCGCGATGACTTCAAAACTCCACCGCTGTTCGAGAATGATCCCACGGACGAATTCTCTTAAATTCTCTGTTAGAAGAGTTTTCCGCCCCCGGTGAGTTAGCTTCTTTTCGCGGTCTTCCTGAGCTTGATCAGCGTCATAGTATCCCTTAGGACAGCGCTTTAGTTCATAGTTGATGGTTGAAGGAACTACACCAACTTCTTCAGCAATTTGTTTTTGTGAGTAACCAACCTTAAGCAGCGTTTGGATGACAGTTCTATCCGATAATGTTAAAATGTGACTCATGGGTAATGGACTCCTATTGTTTATAGTTTTGTCACTTAAAACAATACCGGGTCCATTGCCCTTTTTCTATCCAAATTTTTCGTCTGGGTAGAATTCTATTTAATCTTACAATCTACCTTATATAAAAACTTTTAATCCATAAAAAAAGCAGGGTAAGCACCCTGCTTTGTAATTTCATTAATTGTTGAAAAATTGTGATATAACTAGGAAAACTATTCCACCAACAATTACCCCAATACCAATAATAAGATAATTCCACAATCCCAATACCCCTAACAGAATTAGGATAATACCAATTATTGGATGATGTAACAATGCAATTCCCGTCTTGATAAATAACCAAATAATTACAAGAATTGCCACCCCAATAGCAATCAATATCGGTGCCGAGCTACTAGTCGTGCTGGCTGCCATTAATGTAAGCATTTTAAGCCTCCTTTTGTAGATTAGATTATATCATTAATGGCTTTAGATAGTGTATTATTTTGTATAATTAAATATCTTTTAAAAAAGTATGGAATTTACTGTAAATATTATGAAAATAATATTACAATCAAAGCTTAAAGCAATTACGGGTGCGTATATTTATCTTTTTGATCCAAAGGAGTTTTATTTTGATATTTAAATCAAATAATCACAGAAAATGGCTTTCTTTAGTCTATATAATTATCTTCTTTTTACTAGAGATCATGATTGTTAGCAATAATTCATTCATTTTAGAATTTGATCACTCTATTCAAAATATTCTAGGTAGTATGGTCTCGCCTATTAATACTAAAGTATTTTCTACAATCACATTTTTAGGTAGCCCTATGATGGACATTATTTATCTATTATTAATTATGTTTATTCTTTTCAAAAGGGGTAAAAAGGATTCTAGTTTGTGGATTGGCTTTGTTCTGATTAGTGGGAATATTATTGCTTTCCTTGTAAAAATGACTGTCAGACGTCAAAGACCTTTAGGAAAAATCATTCCTGCTTCTGGATACAGTTTTCCAAGTGGACATGTCTTCGGAACTACCCTAGTTATTCTGACATTGATTTTTCTGATTCTACCGACTATCAAAAATATAGCTACTAGAAAAACTATTACAGTATTACTAATAACCTGGCTTATCATTGTTGCCATCTCAAGAGTATATTTAAGAGGACATTTTCCTAGTGATGCAATTGGAAGTGCTTTACTGGCTGGCACCTGGTGGGAATGTTGTGAATTATTATATTTAAGATACTATGATTCAATCACTCATCTATTTGATCATAGAAACTAAAAAACACTCAATCGACTCTAACAGTCGACTGAGTGTTTTTTTATCTATCAACGATTTCTTTAACAGCTAATAATAATTTTGTAATGTCCTCATCGTAAACTTCTCCAATATTACCAATTCTAAATGTCGGTACTTGAGAAATTTTTCCAGGATAAATAACAAAACCATCTTCCTTTAATTCTTGATAAAACTTATGAAAATCAAAATCATCACTTGGATAAATAAATGATGTGATAATTGGTGATTGGAATTTTCTATCTATTAAAACCTTAAAACCAAGTTCTTCCATACCAGCAGCTAAATGCTTTTGATTATTCACATAACGTTGATGACGGGCCACTACGCCGCCTTCTTCATTCAACTCTTTTAGAGCTTCTGCAAAAGCATGAACAACATGAGTAGGTGAAGTAAATCTCCACTTACCATTATTGCGTTCCATTTCAGCATATTGATCATATAGATCAAGTGACAGTGTTCTAGCAATTCCTTTAGCGGCTTCTAAAATACTTCTTCTAGCAATAACAAATGAGAATCCAGGTACACCTTGAATACATTTATTAGAGCTACTAATCAAGAAATCAATTTTATTAGCTTTCATGTCAATTGGAACTCCACCAAAACTACTCATTGCATCGACAATTGTAATTACTCCACGATCACTAACTTTGGGAATAATTTCTTCAATTGGATTTAGAATTCCAGTTGTTGTTTCACAATGAATCATTGCAAAATGAGTTACATCTGGATTTTCATCCAAAACTTTTGTGACCTGTTCCAAAGTAATTGGTTGTCTTTCATCAACAACTAAATCAACATGCTTAATACCATAAACGTCAGCCATTTCACTGATACGTTTACCATAAGCGCCATTAATAGCAATAAACAATTTATCGTTGTCAGAAATAGTCGAACTAATTACCGATTCAACCCCATATGTCCCACTACCTTGAATCGGTACAGCTGAATATTCTTTTTCACTGACTTGTGCTAAATCTAATAACGAATGACGAAATGACTGTGTTATTCGTTTATAATCATCATCCCAAGTACAGTAGTCAAAATCCATTGCACCTTTTACTTTTTCACTGGTGGTTAATGGTCCGGGTGTTAGAAGCAAATATTTTTTTACCATTTTTTATCCATCGATTCATTTAAATATTCAATAATTTGAACCAAGTCATAAATACTGTCAATTATAAAATCAGCATTAACAGATTCAAATTTGCGTTTCACTTCATTACGTTTAGCAATTTGTTGCTCGTTATCCAATTCATCAAATTCAACCTGTGATAATCCCATTAAACTACTGCCTTCGACTATCCCAACTGTTTTGACACCAGCATTACGACCTTCTTCAATATCTACTAAAGTATCCCCTACTTTAAGTACCTTCTTGGAATCATCAATATTAAATTTTCTCATAATCAATTGGATCATTGCTGGAGAAGGACGCCCTTGATTATTAACATCTTCTGATGTCACAACCAGATCAGGGGTATAACCATATTCTGCAGCTTTATATTCAACAATTTTCATCATTTCCGCAGTATAACCAGTAGTAGTTGCAACTTTAATGCCGTAATCCTTCAAATAATTAAAAGTCTTCAATACGCCTGATTTCAACTCTGTATATTCTTTCAAATAATGAATCAATGATTGTTGAAAACCGGCGTAGATTTTCTTACGGTCATCATTGTTGGGTAATGCTGAATATTTTTCTTGCCACTGCTGCTTAACATCATCAAGATTAAGAATTTTGCCAATGTGATCCCACTTAGCCATTCCCATATCTCGACGAATTTCTTCATCACTTAATTCTATTCCGGCATCCTTAAATGCTTTTTTGAATGCGATGACTGGTGCTAAACTTCCATAGTCAACGGTTGTTCCCGCCCAGTCGAAAATAACTGCTTCAATCATAAAAATTCTCTCCCTAACTTAACGATCTAAATAGAAATGTCTTATTTTGACCGCAATAAACTCAAGCAAAAATGTTACTAAAATAATTAAGTAAACGATAAATCCTACTTCGTGGAAATCAAAACTCATACCACTAGCAACGAATAATTGATATCCAATTCCTCCGGCACCAGCGGCTGCACCAACGGCAATTGCATTAGCAAAGTTAATCTCTAAACGAATAAATGTCCATGAGACAAACGAGGCCATGATGGTTGGCCAAATAGCTTGAAATACAATCACCCAAAATTTACTTCCCGTAACTTCCAGCGATTCAATAGTAGATTTATCAATTCCTTCAATACTCTCTGAATAAGCTTTTGTTAAGTAGGCCACACTGTGGAAACTTAAGCCTAAAATAGCTGCAGTTGATCCTAATCCGCAGACAATGGAAAAGATCAAAGCCCAGATAATTGTTGGAATAGCTCTTACAACGGCCATAACAACTCTAATTATTGTTCCTAGATAAACATTGGTTAGATTCTTGGAAGCCAGAACAGCAAAGAAGAATCCAAATACAGCTCCAATAATGGTTGTCATAATTGAAATGAGTAAACTCATCCCTAAACCTTGTAATAATTCTCCTAATCCATCACTACCAGTACTAGGTTGTAAAAACATTTGGTGGAGTGTTGATGTTAACTCTTTAACTGCTGCATTTAACTGCACGTTAGCAGTATCCAAATGCGTCAGTGTAAAACCTGTGATCAACAATAATGAGACAAATACTAGTAAAATCATTACTCGGGATAAACTAGTCTCATGTAGTTTAATGTTGGGTGAACTTGGTAACTGAGGTTTTTTAATAACCCTATCTTCGCTATCTATCATAAGATCACCTTTCTAATTTGATTTGAAATTAATTCCAGTCCAATTACCACAATAATAATGGACAAGACAGTCATTCCAGCAGCATCAAATCTAAAACTCTTGTAATACAAATCGAAAATGAATCCAATTCCTGTACCTGTCAAAATCCCAACCAACGTAGCATCACGAACATTATTTTCTATCATATAAAGAATCCAACTTAGAACACTTGGCAAGATTTGTGGCAAAACAGCTTGAAAGATAACTTGGAAGTAGCTTGCTCCTGTAGCCTTCAAAGCCAACATTGTCTCACTCGCCTCATCTTCAATAATCTCCATAAAAGCACGAATTAAAAACCCAATGGACATTAATAGCAAAGCTAAGAATCCAGTAAAATCACTTTGTTTAAATGAAAATAATAAAATCATTGACCAAGCAACTAATGGAATATTTCTAAAGAAAGAAGCTATTCCACGTACAATCAATTGAACAAAGCCATTTATACCAGTGACTTTAGAACCAATTAGAGCTACAAAGATGGAAATAATGGCAGCCACTACTGTTGAAGAAATGGCCAACAACACCGTTTGCATCAATTTTTGCCAAATTTTGGGTAGATACTCTACTGACTTAGCTGTAGGTTGAAAGTTTATGCCTAGCCACCCAAAGGCTCTGGGAACTGCCATTAGTCCGCTTAAATTATCAAAGTTTAGAATCCAACTACCTAATATATAGGTACCGCCAATAATTGCGATTATCGCGGTTTGATACCAACCTTTGCGTGTTAAATATTTTGCAGAAGATTGCATTATTCAAGCTCCTTTGTAATGTCTTGATCATAGAGCGTCCTCAAAATATCTTCTGATAACAAATCAGCGGCCTCATCAAAGACCAGTTGTCCTTTACGAATGCCAATAATTTGATCAGCATATTTTTTTGCCATATTTATTTGATGTAAATTAGCAACACAAATCAAATTGTATTCTTCAGTTAAATCTTTAAGTAATTGCATTACAGTTTGTGCAGATGCTGGATCAAGTGAGGCAATCGGTTCATCACACAAAATGACTTTTGGATGTTGAATCAAAGAACGGGCAATCCCAACTCGTTGTTTTTGACCACCGCTTAATTCAGAACATCTTTGTAATGCAAAGTCTTCCAAACCAACCTTTTTCAATAAAGACATGGCCTCTTCTTTTTCAGCTTGAGTATATCGGCCGAAAACACCTGCCAAAGTTGATTTATAGCCTAAACGTCCATGTAAAACATTTTCAATAACAGTCAATCGCTCAACCAAATTGTAATTTTGGAAAACCATTCCAATCTGACGACGATATTTTCTTAATTGAGCTTTATTAGCTGAACGAATATTACTACCATCAAGAAGAATTTCTCCATTGTCATCTTTAATCAATTGATTCAAGCTTCTCAAAATTGTAGTTTTACCTGCACCAGATGGTCCAATAATAGCCACAAATGTCCCTGGCTTAACACTGAAGGATATGTTTGTTAGAGCTGGATGATCTTTTTGGTAACTTTTGTCTAAATTCTTAACTTCTAACATAGGCCGCCTCTTTATTTACCAACTAGTTCATGAGTAGGTTTGTACCATTCATCATCAACTTTTAGAAGAACAGTTTTGTCTGTTTTCTTTTGCCATAGAGTTGGTGTTTTACCTTTTCCGTCAGAAAATAGGTCTTTATTATTTGTAATATCTTTTGATGTAAAGTGTTTTGCGATTGCGTCAATATCATCTTTACTTAGAGCTTTTGAATTTACAACGAAAGGTCCATTTTGTACTGGCAATACTGAAAGGTTAACTAATTCCTTACCTTTGAATTCTGCGAATGGTGCATCAGCATCACTTCTTACAGTAAATGTTGAACCAACCTTGTCATAACTACCGGATATAACTTTTAGGAATGGTGTAAGATCACCATCGTCAAATGCAGCAACGTCGGCATCACCTTTTAGTAAGTTAATAGCTGAACCTGGGTGAGTACTACCGTAAAGAACTTTATCGAAGAATTTGCCACCTTCTGATAATTGGTCTTTGTTTTTTAATTTAAAATGCTTTTGAATTTCATCTGTTGGTACGGCGAAACCTGAAGTTGAACTTGTTGAAACAAATGATGCTTTCTTACCTTTAATGTTATCAATACTGTACTTGCCGTCTTTTTTGTATTGGTCTGCTTTATCTTTTTGAACCATCAAATATGAACGGTAACTGGCACCCTTAGTTGTACCATCAGGACCTGATTGGAGAAGCAATGGAACAACTTTTTCATTCTTAGCATGTGCTTGAATATAACCATCCGCACCCATAAATGCTAATTGAGCCTTACCTGAAGCAATAGCTTCAATGGCAATATTGTAATCTGTAGTTGTTTGAATATTAATTTTCTTACCAGTTGCCTTGTGTAATTCTTCCTTCAATGCTTTTCTTGAAGCACTGAAGTTTTTAGCTGATTCATTTGGATAGAAAACCATTGTGATTTCCTTGCTGCTGTTACTACCAGCTTTTGGTGAAGCTGAACTCTTTGAAGAACAACCAGCTAAGACACCGGTTAATAATAAAAATACCCCTAGAAAAGCGGTTAATAATCGCCCTTTTTTCATAACTAACTCCCAACTTTCTATTTCATTTTTTCGAACAATCTTAGATTAACAAAGCAATGTAAATTAACGATTAACTTTCTGTAAAATATACTTTTATAAAATTTACATGTTTTAAACAATTTATATACAAATGAAGAACTTCCGCTGTTACCAAGTCAGCGCTATAATGAATTTGAAAAATGGGAGGTAAATTTATGGCAACAAATATTCCTTATATTGAATTAACAAATGGTGTTACAATCCCTCAAGTCGGCCTAGGTGTATTCCAAATGAGCGACGATGAAGTTCTTAATAGTGTTAAGTGGGCTATTGAGAGTGGCTACAGACATATTGATACCGCAAGTTTTTATGACAACGAAGAAGCTGTTGGCAAGGCAATTAAGACAACAGGAATTGATCGTAAATATCTTTTTATAACTACTAAAGTTTGGAATGATGTCCGCGGATATGATGAAACTATTGCTCAATTCAATAAGTCATTGAAAAAGTTAGATATGGACTATCTAGATTTATACTTAATTCATTGGCCAGCACCTGGTTTTGAAGAAAACTGGCGGGCTATGGAAGACTTATATAAACAAGGCAAGATTAAGGCTATTGGTGTTTCAAACTTCAAGGCTCATCATATTGAACAGTTAATGAAGACGGCCACGATTGCTCCAATGGTTGATCAGATTGAAACTCATCCTTATTTCCAAGAAAATGAACTTCATAAATACTTAAAGGATCATCACATTGCCCATGAATCATGGAGTCCACTTGGTGGTGGCGTCAACAAGGTTATTGCCGATCCAGTTATTAAACAAATTGCTGAGAATCATCAAAAATCACCAGCACAAGTAGTCTTACGTTGGCATATTCAACGTGGTGAGATCATCATCCCTAAATCAATTCATGAGAATCGTATTAAAGAAAATATTCAATTATTTGACTATCATTTCAATTTAACCCCTGAAGAAATGGAACAAATTTCTCAATTGGACAGTAATAAACGTGTTGGATCCGATCCTGATGATACTGAATTCTTAAAAAAATCATCAACCTATTCAACTCAAAATCACTAATAAGCATAAAAAAAAAGACCATCCTTCCGGATGATCTTTTTTATATCCTAACGAACCGTCTCAATCCAACGTTTCATCAAATAAATATTAATAACACTAAAGAGTACTATCCAAACACAGGCAATGCCTGAACCAATCCACAAAGTTGAATTCAATTGTCTAACGGTATCAATTTGGAAACCATTTTGATAGAACGCTGTAAAAATATTGAACATAACATAATTAAAAGCCCATAGTGATAAGCCAATGACAACTAAATAAACTAAGAACAAAACAAATTTTTGTCGACCAAATGGTAAAAAGCCACTGACCAAATTAACAATAAAATGAATCAAAGTAATACCAGACCAAATTACGATAGTAGCTAAAGCCATAAATAATAAAAATTGAATTGCTGCCATAATATCTTGGGAACTTACGTTGCCATTTAACTGTTTATATTTAGAGTATTTAATTGTTATAGCGATTAAATCTACTAAACCGTTTATAACAGTTTCCACAATCCATAGATAAACAGTTGCCAAAAATGTTGTCAATATATTGCTTAAATATAATTTCGTATCAGAAATAGGGATCAAACGATAATTACTACTTGTCAGGACACGTTCATTAACACGTGCCAACATAACAACACTAACAAGATTAACGATCATTATGCTTGAAACAAATAATACTGGAATAAGTTCAAAGCTACTATATCCCATTTTAAAAAGATTGATGAAAAAAATAACTACAATGGCTATTGCGTCAATTACTAAAATCCAATTCATCAATTTGAATTTATTCCACATTAGGTTTTTGCTTACTCCCCAAAAATTACTCATCGGGCTAATCCCCCTTCATAAACCTTTTCGTAATATTCTTCGATTCCTAAATGATATTTCATTTGAATATTTTCTACAGAATCGACTTCATAAACCGTCTGATCCTTGATGATCACAATATCATCCAACAAACTAGCGATTTCGGTCACATAGTGATCACTGATAATAATTGTTGAATCTTCAGTCTTCCAACGAATGATACTACTGATGATCTTCTTACGTGACATACTATCGATACCATTTAAAGGTTCGTCCAAAAGATACAACTTAGTTTCTCTTGATAAAGCTAAAGCTATTACTAACTTCCCTCGAGTACCTGTTGACAATGATGACAAACGCTTAGAAGCGTCTAAATTCAAATACTCAGAAATTTCTTTATATTTTTCATCGGAGAAGTCGCTATAAGCATTACGATAAAATCTAACGATATCATCAATTCTTGAACTTCTAGCGAAACCATCTAAATAATCACTCAAACTAACTTGAGATTTAATTTTAGATTTCTGTGTCATGCCATTAACCGCAATATTCTTTTCACTACTAGCATTAACTCCCGCAATCAAACGCATTAAAGTAGTTTTACCAGATCCATTCTCACCTAATAAACCAATAATCTTTCCACTATCTAGGCTCAAATTAATATGATTGAGAATTGTCTTACTATTTTTTCGATAACTAAGATTATCAATCTCCAGAATTTTACTCATGGTCATCATCCCTCTGTTTAACATAGTTGATAAAACTATCGATTATTTCGTCATTACTCATTTTTAAAGCGTGTAATTTATCATATGTTTCATCCAATGTACTCTTCACAATACGATCCCTCAATTCCCCAATAATTATCTCGTCGCTCGTTATGAAATTACCTTTACCTCGTTGAGCTGCAATAATATGCTCTTCAGTCATTTCCTTTAAAGCTTTTTGAACGGTATTAGAATTAGCTGTAAACTGAACTGCCAATTGTCGTACCGACGGTAATTGCGAACCTGGTTCATACTCATGTGCAATAATCTTATGATATAAAGTTTCTTTGATCTGCAAATATATCGGAATGTTATCAATATATTCCATTGTTTCTCCTCCATGCTGTCCTGCTACACTAATACGGTACATCCTAAATAAATAAAAATCAACTATTTTATTTATTTGGTAGATTGTAAGATTAAATAGAATTCTACCCAGACGAAAAATTTGGATAGAAAAAGGGCAATGGACCCGGTATTGTTTTAAGTGACAAAACTATAAACAATAGGAGTCCATTACCCATGAGTCACATTTTAACATTATCGGATAGAACTGTCATCCAAACGCTGCTTAAGGTTGGTTACTCACAAAAACAAATTGCTGAAGAAGTTGGTGTAGTTCCTTCAACCATCAACTATGAACTAAAGCGCTGTCCTAAGGGATACTATGACGCTGATCAAGCTCAGGAAGACTGCGAAAAGAAGCTAACTCACCGGGGGCGGAAAACTCTTCTAACAGAGAATTTAAGAGAATTCGTCCGTGGGATCATTCTCGAACAGCGGTGGAGTTTTGAAGTCATCGCGCATATTCTCCAAATGCCATTCAAAACCCTCTATAACTGGCTGGACAAGGGCTGGTTGGACATCAAACGCGAGGTCCTTCCAGACCACGGTGTGCGGTACCGAAAGAGCCACGACGGTCGTGGTCAGTACACACGTGGGGCGAAGTTTATCAACCAACGCCCGGACGAGGCTAACCTGCGTCAAGAGATTGGTCATTTTGAAGTCGATACCATCCTATCAGGAAAAACCAGGGGCGAGGTCCTAGCTACCTTTACTGATCGTAAGTCCCGACTAATGATTATTCGTCGTTTACCGGGACGTGATAGTAAAGCTATGACTAAGGCAATCCTAGAGCTTAACGAGGAGTTGCGCGGCTTGGTCAAGTCAATCACCAGTGATCACGGTAAGGAATTCGCAGGCTTCAAGGAAATTGAAGCCTGCGGAATTGCCCATTATTTTGCACACCCGTATGCGCCACATGAACGCGGAACCAACGAACGGTTGAACCGCGAGATTCGGCTACACATTCCAAAGAACCAGCCAATTGAGAGCGTTACGGACGAAGAGCTGACTATGATCTCAAAGTACTTAAACTGGCGTCCCCGGAAATGTTTAGGGTGGAAAACGCCACTCCAAGTCTTCTTTGGTGACTTGTCCGAAAAATTCGATTAATTGTTGCAATCTACCATTTACATAAAAAAATAGATACCTGTTTAAAATAACTGATATCTAAAATTCTAATCTTGAGCCAATGATTTTTTCAAAGTTTGCTTCAATAACAACGGTGAAATCAAAGTCACTAAAATAATAACTAAGATAATGGCTGAATAATCGGTATTATTCAATAAACCGGCTTGGTGCCCAATTTGTGCGGTAATCAAGCCCATCTCACCACGAGCTATCATCCCCGTTCCAATGACTGAGCTACTCAAGTTATCAAAACCACTGAACTTAGCGCCTAATCCACAACCAAGCCACTTGGTTAAAGCAGCTAAAATAACTAATACGATGACCAACATCAAATTTCTCAAAAAATGATTTAAAGTCATATTCAAACCAACACTTACAAAGAAAACAGGTATAAAAATCGAATTTCCTAGGGGCTCAACATGATCGGCCAAAATACTCTTATATGGTGTATTAGCCACGGCGATTCCGGCAAAGAAAGCACCAATAGCACCACTCAAACCGACTATATTAGCTAACCAAGCCATACTCAAACAGATAATCATCGACATGATTGTAACGCTTGATGGCACAATTAGACGTTCACCCAAATGCATCAAATATGGCGCAATCCATTTTACCAGTAAAAAGGTTCCACAGAAGAAAGCTAACTGTTCCAAAAGAATAATCAAAATTCCCGGCTGATGTCCACCCGCATGAATCCCTTGACTAGCCAACAAACTGATCATCAATGACAATAATAAAACACCAATAATATCATCTGCTACCGCAGCACCTAAAATAGTAGCTCCCTCACGAGTCGACAAAGCCTTATATTGTTTTAGTACAGCTACTGAAATGGAGACAGAAGTAGCCGAGAAGACAACTCCGATAAATAGAGATTCGAGGAAGGAAAAACCGAACAAATAAGTCACGCCACCCATGATTAAAACTGGCAAGATGACCCCAGAAATGGCCACAATAATGGCAGGACGCAAATATTTCCGTAATAATTTCAAATCACTTTCTAATCCACCTAAAAACATCAGAATAACAACCCCAATGTCGGAGAAAGCATTAACTAGCCCATCTAATTTTATCCAGTCAAGTATCGCTGGTCCTAATGCGATTCCTACCAACAGTTCACCAATAACAGCAGGTATCCCAATACGATTGGCAAAATGGCCGGCTATTGTAGTTGTAATTAAAATTAAACATAACGGCCCTATAAAATCCATTTAATCCCCCCTTGTTAAACACTAAATATAATTTTATTAAATTTGTTAATATCCATTCTACTACATCATTAAATCAAAAAAAATGTAACAAAAATTGTTTACTTAGATTTTGATTCTTCTCCACACTTTTTGTTATCACAACATATCAATAGAAAAAGAACACACATATCAACCAAGGTATTCCATACGGTTGATATGTGTGTTCTTCTTTAATTTAAGTATTTAAAAACTTGTTGTCCTGCTTGCCGACCAAAGACTACTGTTTCTGCAATCGAATTACCACCAATTCGATTATTTCCATGTAAACCACCGACTACTTCTCCTGCTGCAAACAAGCCTTCAATGACCTGATTATCAGTATTCAAAACTTGTGTATTATGATTAATTGCTACACCACCCATTGTGTAATGAACAGCCGGTGCAATATGGATTGCAAAGAACGGTCCTTGAGAAATGGTTCTTTCCATTCCTGTACTACGATTGAATTCACTATCTTTATTAGCTTCAACGGCTTTATTCCATTTTTCTACTGTTGCCTGCAAATTCTCTGGATTCAAATTCGTCTTCTCTGCCAATTCAGTTAAATCTTTTCCGCTTTCTACTAAACCGACATGATCATAAAACTCAATGGCTTTAACTCGTTGACGGATACTTGTATCTAAAATTAAATAGGCTCCGGTCCCACCTAAGTCATCAATAGCTTGGGTGACATTTTTACGTGTGTCCAGTTCATTAACAAAGCGTCTGCCCTCATTGTTAACTAGAATTGCTCCTTCACCACGAACAGCCTCACCGATTAAAAAGGCATGCGGTGTATCTTGTTGAACAGTCGGATGAACTTGAACTTGATCCATATCAACTAATTTAGCACCAATATTTTGAGCTAATTTAATTCCATCACCAGTAGCCCCCGGTTGATTAGTTGTCTTTAAACTGGTCAAATCTTTACGATACTTAGCTAAAAGATCCTTACCTGCACCGAATCCACCAGTAGCCAAAATAACAGCCTTCGCATGAATTTCAATTTTCTTATCTGCTGATGCCTTCACACCAACAATTCGATCATTCTTCATCAATAATTGATCAACTTTAATATTATCAAACAAAGGAATTTGATATTTATCCACTAACTTCAACAATTCTGTTACTAAGTAACCACCAATTGGTGCCAAGGAACTAGGACGGTGTGTACGCATCGTTTTCATCCCACCAGTAATTGTTAGATCATCCAGCTCAATTCCATGTTGTGCCAACCAATCAATTGCTAAAGCTCCATGCTCAGTGAAAAATTTTAACAGTTCAGGATTATTTTGTTTTCCCCCACCGATAAAGGTCTCGTCGTAGAAATCTTGAAAACTATCCACAATTTTATGATTCAACTGAACAAAAGTTTCGGCAGCGTTCATACCTGAAGAAGCACGAGTCGTGTTACCACCAAGCTTATCCATTTTTTCTAAGATAACCGGAGAAAGTCCCAACTCATAAGCTTGAATAGCACTTGTCAGACCAGCGCCACCAGAACCAATAATTATCACATCATAACTATCTTTCAATTGGTCGATTTTAGTTGGTGTAAAAATAAATTTTTCTGCCATTTTATTTCTCCTCGATATTAGTCATGTCAATCGGTACAACCCATTTATCAAATTGTTCTTCTGTCACTAGACCTGACTTAATAGCGGCCTCTTTCAAAGTTGTACCATCAGTTTGAGCTTTTTGAGCAATTTCTGCACTTTGGTGATAACCAATATGTGGAGATAAAGCCGTAACTGTCATAAGCGAGCGGTCAACCAATTCTGTCATACGCTCTTTATTAACAGTCAAACCAGCAATCATTTTATCAGCAAAACCATACATTGTTCCTGTCAATAATTCAGCGGACTCTAAGAAGGTACTGATCAAAACTGGTTTATAGACATTCATTTCAAAGTTACCTTGACTAGAAGCCATTGTAACAACAACATCATTTCCCATCACACGTACAGCAGCCATCGTGATAGCTTCAGCCTGGGTAGGATTAACTTTTCCTGGCATGATTGATGATCCCGGTTCATTAGCAGGAATATTTAATTCACCATAACCCGATCTAGGGCCACTTGCTAAAAATCTAACATCATTAGCTATTTTCATTAAATCACTAGCCAAGGTCTTAATAGCACCGTGCACGACATTCAAGCCAGAATGAGCAGCTAAGCCATAAAATTTATTGGTATCAGCGGTAAACGGATGATTGTAAACTTGACTCATCTGTTCAGCAATTTTATCAGCAAATCCTGGTGCTGCGTTTAATCCTGTTCCAACGGCAGTTCCGCCCATTGCCAATTCACTAAGTGTTTGATTGAGATTCTTTAAATATGAGAGATCATGTTCCAACATACTGACCCAACCACTAACTTCCTGACCAAAAGTTAACGGAGTAGCATCTTGTAAATGTGTACGACCAATCTTAACTACTTTCCAATATTTTTCTTGTTTTTGTTTCAATTCATCAATTAAATGTTCTGTTGATTCTTCTAATTTATCCACAGCCAAAGCTGCCGTGATATTCATTGCTGTAGGAAAAATATCATTTGAACTTTGACCATGGTTAACATCGTCATTTGGTAAAATTTCTAATTTGGCATCAATTTTTTGAGCAACATGTGAAACTACTTCATTCACATTCATATTAGTTTGTGTACCAGAGCCTGTTTGGTATACCACCAATGGAAAATCTTTTTGAAGATCTTCATCATTTAAACTCAATAGTTGATCAATACTCTTCACAATCAAATTAGCTTTTTCCGTACTGATTGCATGAGCTTCTTTATTGGCAATTGCGGCAGCCTTCTTAATCTGTAAAAGGGCCTTAATGATTTCCAAAGGCATCTTTGCACCTGTGGAAAAGTTATTACGGCTACGCTCTGTTTGTGGTCCCCAGAGAGCTTTTTGAGGTATCTTTACTGCACCTAAAGTGTCTTCTTCAATTCTATAGTCTGCCATCAAATTCCTCCAAATAATTTAATACACCAATTATAACGAAGTTATCTTTAGATAAAAATAAATCCGATTATGAAGTGCAATAAAAAAGTTAGACATTTTTATAAGTTTTAAAAAATCATGGATTGTTCCCTGTATTCTACAGGGGACAATCCATTTTTGTTTAAAGAAATACGTTTATTGTTGTACCAATTGATATATTTAGCGACTATGTTCTTTAATTCGGTTAGGTCATCGATATTATACCTATAAAGACATTCTCTTTTGAGCAGATTAAAAAAACTCTCAATTGGGGCGTTGTCGTGACAATTGCCTTTTCGAGACATACTTTGTTCAATACCCATTGTTTTTAGGGTATCTCGATAATATTTGAGCTGATAATGCCATCCTTGATCAGAGTGAAGGATTGGTTTTAAAGAGGGAACTATATTTTGCTTCAATTTTTCTAGAGTATCTAATATTAGTAATTTATTAGGGCTCAAACTTATTGAATAAGATAATATTTCGCCGCTGGCCTGGTCCAGCACGGCGGATATATAGCCCCATTTGTCTTTACGCAAACGTATTTGAGTTACATCTGTATGTAATACTTTTAAAGGTTCTGTCTCAGTAAATTTCTGTTTGATTGTATTAGGAACTATTTTTCCAAGGTTACCTCTATAGGAACAGTAACCGGATGTGTGTTTTGAAAAAATAACTACTTTTAATTTAAGTTTGGTCATTAAATGCCGAATTGTTTCTGGAGAATTTTTGAATCCGACCTTGAGAGACTCTTTCCAGATTCGACGATAACCGTAGGTTGAGTTTGAATCGTGATATGTTTTAACAATAAAATCTTTTAGTTGAGCGTATTTATCTGTTTTATCAGTTTTACTAAGGCGTTCATAATAAGTTGATCTTGGTAGATCGACCTTAGTTAATAACTCATTCAACTTGTATTTTTTAAGTAATGATTTGACTAATTTTGCTTTTTCGAGTTGTGATCGTTTTCTCGCAAGGTCTTTAGTGCTTTTAAAATATCACGGTCCATTTCGGCATCATGTAGTTTAGCTTTTAGATCAAGAATTTCCTGTTTATATTTCTCTTCTTTTGTGGAATTTAAACGTGTTTGTTTCTTCTTTTTCTTGGCCATTAACGGTCGTCTCCCTCTGGGACGACGCCTTAATCCAATAACACCATATTGATTATATTTATAGATCCATGAATCAACTTGACTAGGTGATATCTTGAAATAAATTGCAGTATCAAGGCGACTGATCTCATGTAATTTATAATATTCTATCACGGATAATTTGAAATCTTGAGAATATTCTTTATGGGATTTCTTACTTATCAAATAATCAAGTCCATTCGCCTCCGCTTGATGGATCCAGCGATAAATCGGTGATTTACTGGGCATTCCATATTTTTTCGATAATCCAAGTATAGAAATTTGTCCATCAAGGTATTCATTTACTAATTTAGCTTTGAAATCTGAAGAGTATTTGGTCATAAAAAAAGTGCTCCTAAAGTTGTTAGATTATGTCTAACAATTTTAGGGCACTTCATTAAAAATACCTTTTATTATTTAACTTAAAAAACTAAAACAGCGACTATTCAGGATGTTTATTCTGAATAGTCGCTGTTCATTTTTATCTCTTTTTACTATCTTTAATCACACGCAAAGCACGCTTACGTGTCTTGATATTAGGACTCTTTAATTGTCTATACGCTGTAGCAGTTTTTACTTGTTCCATAATTTCTCCTTACCAGCTAGCTTTTTGAACACCAGGGATTTTACCCTCATGTGCTAACTTACGAAAATTCAAACGTGACATTCCAAATTTACGCATATAAGCGTGTGGACGTCCGTCTAGTGAATCACGGTTCTTAATTCTGACAGGACTTGAATCTCTAGGTAACTTAGACAAGGCAATATAGTCACCTTGAGCCTTTAATTGCTTACGAATTTCAGCATATCTTGCTACCAATTCTGCTTGTCTCTTATTCTTTTCAATCTTTGATTTTTTAGCCATTATTTTACCTCTTTAAAAATTTCTCTTTGTTTTTATTTTGGTGAATATTTTTTTAATTCTAAACGTTCTGGGTTATTTTGTTTATTCTTGCTTGTTAGATAGAGTCGTTCGTTAGTCCTACTACACTCTAATATAATATTCTGACGCATATTTCCCTCACATATATAAATGATAATTTTTACTGTTTGTATTCTAGAGATTTTAATTATTAAAGTCAACTATTTTGTTTCAATCGAAAATTTCAATAACAAGTTAGCCACTTGGACAAAATAAATTGAATCCAAGTGATATCAGTATTTGAAGTTTATAAATATGTCTTTAAGCGCCACAGGAACTAGCAAAGAGTTCTTGTGGCGTTTTATAGTTCAATAACTTTCTAGGCATATTGTTGAGCTTAAATTCTATGTCTCTTATTACTTTTGGGCTGACTGTATCCAGTGACAGCCCTTTGGGCAAGTCACGACGTATCATTCGATTATGTACTTCATTTGTTCCACGTTCACAAGATGTATATGGGTGTGTGAAGTAAACATCCGCAACGCCAGCCATATCAGATGATAGATTAGAGAACTCAGGGCCATTGTCTGCAGTGATTGAATTGATAAGATCACCATAGTTCTTTATGATCTCTTTCATAGCATAATCTACAGAGTCGGCATCTCTACCGTCAATAAGTCTCATTATTTCAAAGCGTGTCTTACGCTCTATGAGCGTTAAGACGACACTCTCATGGCCATTTCTTTTGCCCACAATCGTGTCTATCTCAAAGTCCCCAAAGGATTCTCTGCTATCAACACTTTTAGGGCGTTTCTCAATACTACGACCAAGTAGACGCTTATGCTTTTTTGAAGTATGTTGCTTAGTCGGTCTAGTTGACTTTTCTACCAGATCAATATTCCGGATTTCAAGTCGTTGTTCATCAATATATTTGTAAAGTGTAGTAGTACAAACCATTTCATCTACTAAGAATAATTCTTCGTTCTTAGCTCGTCCAACGGCCGTATCAGGTGACCATCCATTATCTATGAACTGGCTTACAAAGAAGCCTAAAAAGGCTGTGACTTGGTCGAATTTAGAAGGACGATGGCAAAGCTTACGGTTCTTTACATACTTTTGATGTGCAGTGTCAGGAAAGTAGCAATTCAAGTGTTGAACTTTACCATTAACTTTCTTGATCTGCTCAACAGTACCTCTGTTAATTTCATTATTAATAGTCTGAGGTGAAACGCCGATAGCTTTAGCTATCTGGCGATTCGAGTAGCCAATTGAATGAAAGGAAGCAATCTTTCCACGTTCAATTTCAGTTAAATGATGTCCTTTAGGACGATTTATGATATTCTGTTCTAGCACCAAGACGAAAAACCTCTTTCATTGTTTGTGTGAGAACTCCAATGATACCTGATTTTTACGTCTTGGTGTTTTTATTTTGTCATTTTTCTAAAGTGGCTAACTTGATTATAAAATTCGCCATTTTGTTTCAATATAATTTTTAGAAATAAATCGTTGACAATGATTCGGTACCGAACTATAATTCATCCTCGTAATAAAGTTCGGTACCGAATCAATTGAAAAAGAAATGAGGAATATAAATTATGAGCAAACTTACAGATGATTTAATGAAACAATTACGTTTTATTGGAGAAGCAGGAAACTACTTCATGAGCCAAAAGAAACAAAAATTAACTGGTCAACAACGCGTTTTGGCCATTTTGAAGCTAGAGGATGGCTTAACTCAAAATTATTTGGCCAATGTTCTAGATCTTAGACCTAGTTCTCTAGCTGAATTGATGAAGAAAATGGAAACTAAAGGTCTCATCAATCGTCAAGAAGATCCTGAAGATAAGCGTAGCAAACATGTCTACTTAACTGATGAAGGACGTCAAAAAGCCGAAGAAAACGCGGCTTTGAAGAACGAAAGTTATAGTGAGACTTTCTTAGCCGGTCTAACTGATGATGAGAAACAACAATTTAGTACTTACCTTCAAAAGATTTCTGATGGTTGGGACGATGATTTCAAAAAGAACTCCGAAAAGTTTGTCGATCCAACTGATCGTTTTAAGGCTATGTTGAACATGCGTGATCAAATGATGGAGATGCATCAGAACATGGATCCTGAAGAAATTGATCGTATGCGTGATGAAATGAGAAAAAATATGCACAACATGCCATTTGACAGACGTCATATGTCGGGATTTGATTTTAGACGTGATCACAACAATCATGATAACCACGGTCACAGACCAGACTTTCATAATAACTTTTGGCGTGGCAACGAATTTTAATTTAGTGAGGATATAAAGATATACGTGATGGAACAATGATGAGACGCGATTTACCTAAAAGAACTGGTACCTTCAAATTCAAAGATTTTCTACAGTTGATTAACAGCGTCAATCCGAAAAAGGCTCTTTTCCTGTTAGGAATGCTTTTAAGTTTAGTAACTAGTGGTGCCAGTTTGGTTGTACCCCAATTAACCAAAAAGTTGGTTGATACCAGTGGCCTATCAAAGATAGATAGTAAAATGTTAGTCGTTTTAATCCTAGCATTTGTGATTCAATTAGGTTTTGGAACAATTGGCGGTTACATTCTGAGATATGTCGGCGAAAGTTCAGTCAAAACTTTACGTGAGAAACTCTGGGCTCATCTTTTAAGATTACCCGTTGACTACTTCGATGATCACAAGTCAGGTGAAAGCAGTTCCCGTCTAGTTAACGATACTAGCGTTATCAAAGATTTAATTACTGCTCAATTCCCTAACTTCATAACCGGAGCCATTCAATTAATTGGTTCAATGGTCATTCTTTTCTTTATGGATTGGAAAATAGCTTCATTAATGTTTGGCGTTGTTCCAATTATTGTTTTGATCTTACTTCCTATTGGAAAGATAATGTCTCGTTTAGGCCGCAAACTTCAAGCCGCAACAGCTGATTTCAATGCCGATGCCAGCGAAAAACTTTCCGAAGTTCGTTTGATCAAGTCAAGTAACGGTGAAATATTTGAAAAAGAGACCGGCGGAACTTTGATTGATCGTATCTTCAAAGTCGGTATTAAAGATGCAAAAGTTGAAGCTGTTTTGCAGCCAATCATGACAACCGTTATGTTAGGAATCTTTGTCGGCATTCTTGGCTATGGTGCTGTTAGAATTCAACAAGGTACACTAACAAGTGGTTCATTAGTTGCTTTTCTACTATATTTATTTAACATCATTACTCCTGTAGCCAGCTTTGCTACTTTCTTCTCCCAAGTTCAAAAAGCCATGGGTTCAACTGAAAGAATTCAAGAAATCCTAAGTACCAAGCCTGAAACAACTACTGGTCAAGATATTGATGTTGAAGGAAAAACAATTACAGCTGATCACTTGAATTTCAGCTATGACAAAGATCATCCCATTTTGCATGATGTTTCCTTCGAAGCAAAACCCAATACAGTCATTGCTTTTGCTGGACCTTCTGGTGGTGGTAAATCAACTATCTTCGCTCTATTAGAAAGATTCTACCAACCTGATTCTGGTACGATCAAAGTAGATCAGCAAGAAATCAGCGATATCAGTCTAGCTAATTGGCGTTCTCAAATTGGTTACGTATCTCAAGATAGTGCCGTTTTTGCTGGCAGTATTCGTGACAATCTTCAATACGGTTTAAATCATCAATTGACTGACAAAGAACTTTGGCACGGACTTCAATTGGCTTATGCAGATGAATTCGTAAAGAATTTTCCAGAACAATTAGAAACCCAAATTGGCGAACGTGGTGTCAAACTATCTGGTGGTCAAAAACAAAGAATTGCCATTGCTAGAGCTTTCCTACGTGATCCAAAAATTCTAATGTTAGATGAAGCTACTGCCAGCCTCGATTCTGAGTCCGAAGAAAAGGTTCAACGAGCTTTAGATCAATTAATGATTGGCCGTACTACTTTAGTAATAGCACATCGACTTTCAACCATCGTTGATGCAGATCAAATTTACTTTATCGAAAAAGGTACAGTAACTGGTCACGGGAGTCACCAAGAATTAATGAAAGATCATAAACTTTATGCCCAATATGTTAACGAACAGATGGTTAACTAAAAAAGCGACCCGAAGGTCGTTTTTTTTATGCAAATGGATACCAACCTGCCAAAGCAAATCCCAAGAGAGCTACTACAATGCAGAAAACTAATACTGCCCAAATTAATGGACGATTTAAACTCTTTTGAGCCTTTCGGGCAAAGGCTATTTCAACTAAAGCGATAAAAATCAAAGCCACAATAATTTTAACAATCAATAAGGTTGGTTCTACTGACCAAGCCCTAATTGCTAACTTTATTCCCGTCGCAATGATGACTATATAACCAACTCTTGTAACCATTTCATAAATTTTAGTATGTGTATTAGTAAATAACGCCAACAGGATCATAATTGCCATAACAATCCATGTTATCAAATGAGTCCATAACCAAATCATAATCTTTCCTCCTAATGCTTTCCATCATAGCATTAAGTTTAGAAAATGGTTGGAACTAGACCACCATCAACACGTAATGCTTCACCTGAAAATGACGAAGCATCTGGACTAGCGACAAAGGCTGTAAAACGACCAATCTCTTCAGGTCTGATTAGACGTTGAATTTGTGAACGAGAACGATGATTCTTCATGAAATCCTTTTCCCACTTATCTTTAGGTAAATCACTATCCTTGTACATGTCGTCTAACATCTTTTGTACGCCTTCAGTCAAAGTAGAACCAGGCATAATTGTATTAACCGTAACATGTGTATCAACTGTCAACATTGATAAACTCTTTGCTAAAGATAAATTCATTGATTTAGTCATACTGTATTGAGGCATTTCACCTGATGGCATAACTGCTTCTTCACTAGCAATGAAGATAATTCTGCCAAAATCTTGCTCCAACATTTTAGGTAAATAAAATTTAGCCAAAGCATTTCCAGCCAAAACATTTACTCTATAAAATTTTTCCCAAGTGGCATCATCAATATCAAAATAATCCATTGGTTGAAAAATTCCCATATTGTTAACTAGAATATCAATCACAGGAATTTCTTGAAATAACTTCTCACGATCAGTTTCATTAGCTAGATCTGCTGCTATTCCTTGTGGTTGTGTTTTAGGAAAATTATCCTTAATTTCCGCTACAACTTTATCAACTTCTGGTTGTTTTCTACCATTAATAATGACATTGGTTCCTTCTTTTGCCATTTCCATTGCAATTGCTTTACCGATTCCCTTAGTAGAACCTGTAATTAAAGCTTTTTTATTTGTTAAATGAAGATCCATAATGTTCCTCCGTTAATTATCGTTTAATTTGTATTCTTAATATAGAACGAAATGATCTTTTTGCCTAGTACGCACTTTAAAGTCTGGTAGGCACTTTTTAGTACCTGCCACAAAAAAAGTCTGAATAGAATTTTGAATATATTTAAATTTTCATCTTCGATAGTGTTATAACTTTTTGTTGAATTACATTCTTAACTAACCCAAGAAGATACTAATCCTCTTCTAAAATACTCTTTGCTATTTTCTCAGTTCGATCATCAAAGGCTACCAAAAAAGCCTCTGTATCGACTTGAGATTCCTGAATTGTTTTGATAGCAATCCAAATTGCTTCATACAAAGGATATCCATATACACCGGTACTTAAGAAGGGGACAGCAATCGTCCATAAATGTAACTTTTGAGTCAATAACATTACTGATTTATAGGCACTAGTTAGCAACGCTTCCTCTCCTGAGTGTCCGTCAACATATCTTGGACCAACTGCATGAATGACGTAATCAGCATTCAAATTATAAGCTCTTGTATAAACCGCTGTTCCGGTAGGAGTGCCTTTAAAAGCCAACATATCTTTTTTTAAACTAGATCCCGCTTTGGCATTTAATGCACCATCAACTCCACCACCAGGAATTAGAGCACTATTAGCCGCATTGACTATCCCACCAACACGAAATGGTAAATTGGCAATATCCGCTTTAATAACTGTAACCTTAGACATTTTTTTACCTCTTTAATACGTACTTTTCAATTGCATATGAGACTCCATTCTCATTATTACTTTTAGTCACAAAATTGGCATGAGTTTTAACATCGACTGGTGCATTATCCATAGCTACTCCGACTTCAGCCAAATTTAGCATAGGTACATCATTGAAGTTGTCACCCAAAGTCATAGTGTTATTCAACTTTATATGATAATAATCAGCTAATTCTCGTAAAACATGTTCTTTAGATACCCTACTAGCAGTTATTTCTAAATAATTATCCTTCGATAGGTAAAAAGAACTATTTTCAAGGTTTACATTCTGTAAATACTTCATTGCTTTACTTATTTCTGATGATTCACCAATCAGAAGTAACTTATGAATTGGAATCTCAAGTTTATCCACCAATTGATTCAAGTCAGTAGCAATTGGTGTCATATTAGTAATATCTGCTTCAATCTTAACCCATTTATCAAGATTTTCCACATACCAATCTGCTCCTGAATACAAATTAATTGAAATTTCAGGAAATTTTTTTTGCAAAATTTGAAATATTTGTTTTACCTCTAGTAAATTCAATCCATGACTCAAAATAGTCGTATAATCACTGTCTTGTAGGTCCTTTACTACCAAGGCACCATTATAACAAGCAATCGGATTATCCATTACACCTAATTCTTTAGCCAAAGTTATCATCCCTCTAGGAGACCGAGCCGAAGCCAAAATGAACGGTATCTTGCGATGATTCAATTTGACAATATTCTCTTTCAAGTCACTATCAACAACGTTCTTATCATTCAAAATCGTTCCATCAATATCACTCAAGATCAGTTTTATATCAGCCATACTCCACCTCTAATTTCAGAATAACATCTCTCTACATTTTATTCGACTCAAAATTTTTATAATTGTGAATGCTTATCCACAAAACAAATTTCCGGCTATGATAAAATTAATTTGATTGTATGGGAATATATATCATTCATAAATCTAAGAGAGGTGATTTTATGAATAGCTTAGAACCGTACGTCAACGTTTTGCAAAAAATTTCAGTTTACTGGGGATTAGCTACTTTAATTATGTTAGGAATCTTTTTATTCCTTTGGTTAAGAGAACCACGACGCTTAATCAACGGAATTACTTTTTCTATCTTTTTCTTTAGCTTTTTAGCCGAATTGGCGGTTTTAATATTCAGTACTGGTAATTTACCATTCGTTGTCGTTATGGGAACGCTCTTCTTACTTATTATCGGTTTAATCTTTATTACCATGATTTCGATGTGGCTTCTACTACTGTGGAACGCTTTTATCGTTTGGAAACGAGAGAGTCATACATTATCTAATATGCTGACTTTGTTGTTGGGGATCTTCCTCGTTGTACTCTGGTTTGCCAATATTTTCTTATCAGCCCACGCTAAATTCCTACCGGACTGGCTAGATGTCTTGATTTCCGGTCTACCAATTGTTGGTGCTTACTTGATCTTGTGTTCATACAATTTTTTGGTCAACGTTTTGCTCTATCAATTCTTCCCTAAACAATATAAAGCCAATTATTTAATCGTTTTGGGAGCTGGATTAATCAATGGCGATACTGTTTCTCGCTTACTTGGCAACCGAATCGATGCCGCTATCAAATTTGCTAACAAGCAGATTAAAAAGGGTCGTCCTACTCCAAAAATTGTTTTTTCTGGTGGTCAAGGTAATGATGAGAAATTATCTGAGGCTCAAGCAATGGCTAATTATGCTATTGAGCATGGTTGGGATAAGGACCAAATCATTTTAGAAGATCAATCGAAGAATACTTTGCAGAATATGCAGTTTTCGAAGAAGATTATTCAAGATGATTATGGCAGTAATAAAGCATATATCAAATTTTTCAGTAATAATTATCACATTTTTAGAGCTGGCCTCTATGCAAGAATGGCCGGCTTAGCAGCCAATGGTGTTGGTGCTCCAACAAGATTCTATTTTCTACCCAACGCTTTGATCCGTGAATTTGTCGCTATTCTGATCATGAACAAGAAACGTCATATTATTATGATTTCCATTATTGGATTCTTCGTTTTATTATCAATGCTAGTGACGCTTTACGTCGATTTTAAAACCAAATAAATAAAAGGTGTTCATATTTTGCAGAATATGAACACCTTTTTATTATTGATTACTTTTTAGTATAAACATTCAGATTTCGATCAAGATATTTTTCAATCCAATCGTGACGCTTCTTTTCTCGTTCAGCCACAACATCAACAACTGTTTTTATAGTGGCCTCTTTTGTATCATCCTGTGCCATAGTAAATTCTCTCTTTTTATTTTATTCTAACAATTATATTTTTAAATCAAAAATTTATATGCACACATAATACACAACGTCTATTACAATAATCGTCCCATCACAATAGCTGTATATCCGGGTTCTTGGGCCTCATTACCAGTTTCAAAGAAGCCATTCTTTACCCAGAAATGTTTACTCTGTTTATTACCTTTAGCATAAGCTAATTCAATCTGTTTCAAGCCTGATTTCTTTAAAGCTGACATAATATCATTAAAGATTTCTGTTCCAATACCCTTCCCCTGATATTGGCTATCAACCATAAATAATCCGACCCATGCTGTTATTTCATCTGGATATTTTACAATCAAATCTAACATGGCAATCAATTTATCACCGTCAAAGAAACCAACATAATACTTATCATCCGTCGTTTTATGTGGTGGTACGACAGTCATATCGTGACGAATAACTGGACGTGTAATCACAGGTGGACAATATTTATAAAATATAGGATTGCTTAAACTTAATTTGAGAATCTCCTCAGTGTCACTAGTCACTAACCGTCTAACTTTATATTTACTAGAAAGATCCGCTAAATCCATAATTCTTCCTCCACTTAAATCTTTCGAATCAAATAATCCCGTAATTTTTGATTATTTCCATTCTCTATTACGTAATTTAATACATCTTGTTTCTGCCAAATCGGCTTCAAAACTTCTTCATCTAACTTTTCCATTATATCAATCGTATTTATAGATTCGGACCTTTTGATCTCAAGCAGTAACTTTGCATCCCGTTGTTTTCGAAGTGCTTCCCCCTGTGGATAACCAGTATTCATTGGACCATCGAATAACTTTGCCAGTGTATAACTTATATTTAATTCTCCAGCCCAGCCAAAATTCAATCCTAAGGGTAATGAAACACAGTTGCCATAGTTTATTCGTCCAAACAAATAAGCGTCACTAGGCGTTGGTATATAGCCACTGAGGACATTTGGCATTGTATTACATGCTACATTCATCCCATTCCCAGAACTACACCCCGTTATCACAAAATCAATCGCATCAGAATTAATTAACAATCCTACGAGTAAAGCTACCCGAAAATACGACAAAGTTTCTTCTTGTGGATAAACTCCAAAATTAATTACCTCATCATCCTTTTCCACAGCCGACCTAGTTAGCATCATACAAAAGTTGGTTTCTCTTAATCTGACTACTGGCTTGAATGACTGCTACCTTCATAATATTATCTCATCCCATCAATGAACTTTTTTGATCATAAATAATTTTGCCTGTTGATAATTATAATATTGTTTTGAAAAGGCCAATAATTCACCATTAGCCAAATATGATTCATCTCTAATCAACAAGCTCGGTGATCCCGCTGGCATCTCCATAAATTCACTGGCTTCATCTGGTAGAGGTTCGCTCATAATCGTTTGATCAATAAAACCAATCTGGGTCTTACGACTTTGCTCAAAATACTTAAATAGTGATCCATACAACGCTTCTTCCGGAATACTATCAATCACTGACTGCAAATAATAAGACTGTTCCATCAAATAGGGTTTATCATCCAATAATCGAAAGCGACGAACTTGAATCAATTTGTCGTCATTCTGAAAATGATGAGTCTTTGGTAAAAAGAGTGCCTCTGATACGGGAATAATTTTTTCACTAGCAGTTTTAGTCGTTAACTTACGACCGATTCGCTCCATTTCAGCAGACAATCCACCTTCATGTTCTAAAGCCACTGAATCCACAGTCTGTTGGTGACGAACAAACGTCCCTACTCCATGGACTTGATAAGTATAACCCATAACACTCAACTGTTTTAATGCTTGGCGCAAGGTGTAGCGGGTTACTTCGTAGCGTGACATCAGATTAGGCTCTGCTGGAAGTTTTAAATCTTGATCAACTAATTCACCAGACTGAATTTCAGTAATAATCTTCTTAACCAAAACATTTGTATCCATTTTTTTTGGCATTTCTAGATTCTCCTCCAAAACAAAAACGTATTCCATTATCAAGCGCTAGGAATACGTTTTCTAATCATTTATTATCATACCTCATTAAGAAAGGTCTGTACCATTTGTTTCGATCACTTTATGGAACCATTCAAAAGAATCCTTCTTAGAACGATCCAAAGTACCCTCTCCAGCATCATTCTTATCTACATAAATCATACCGTAACGCTTGTCCATTTGACCAGTTCCAGCTGAAACTAAGTCAATAAAGCCCCATGGAGTGTAACCCATTAAGTCAACACCATCGACATCAACTGCTAAACGCATCTGTTCAATATGTTTTCTCAAATAATCAATACGGTAATCATCATGAATCTTACCATCCTCAGTCACTTTATCAAAAGCTCCTAGTCCATTTTCTACAATAAACAATGGTAAATCATAACGGTCACTGAACCAATTTAAGGCATATCTCAAACCGATTGGATCAATTTCCCATCCCCAATCAGAACGTACTAACGCTGGATTCTTAACCTCATGGTTCTTTGTTGGTGTCATGTAATCATCCGGTTCATTCTTATCTGCTTTAATAACATGAGAAGCGTAATAGGAGAAACCAATATAATCAACAACACCTGCCTTGATAACATCTAAGTCAGCTAATGTGATATCCAAATTAAAGTCTTTACGCTCAAAGTAACGTTTCAACCAATTTGGATACTTACCCTTACATTGAACATCGGCAAACCAATAGTTTGCTTCCATTGCACGTTGAGCTTTCAAAACATCTTTAGGATCTGGTGAAGCTGGATAAGTTGGCCCCATAGCTAACATACAACCAATTTCAAATTTAGGATTGATTGCATGACCAATTTGCACTGCCATTGCACTGGCAACTGACTCATAGTGTCCAGCTTGATACATAACCTTTTCAGCATCTTCGCCTGGCTTTACTAGGATACCCGAATTAGTGAATAATCCCCATTCATTCAACCCAGTTTGATTATTGATTTCATTGAAAGTCATCCAATACTTAACTTTATCTTTATAACGTTTAAAGACCACCTCAGCAAATTTTACGAAGAAGTCGATCAATTTACGATTACGCCAACCACCATATTCTTTAACTAAATGGTAAGGCATTTCAAAATGAGACAAAGTAATTACTGGTTCAATATTATATTTAAGCAATTCATCAAAAAGATCATCATAAAACTTTAATCCTGCCTCATTAGGTTCATCTTCATCGCCATTCGGAAAAATTCTTGTCCAAGCGATACTAGTTCTGAAACACTTTAAACCTAACTCAGAAAACAACTTAACATCCTCTTTATAATGACCATAAAAATCAATTGCTTCATGATTAGGATAGTTTTTACCGGGAATTATTCCATCAGTAATTTCACGAGCTGTCTCGTTATCACCAGCTGTCATCACATCAGCAATACTAACACCTTTATTGCCGGCGTCCCAACCACCTTCTAGTTGATGAGCAGCCACAGCACCGCCCCATAAAAATCCCTTTGGAAATCCAGTCATAAATATATCCTCCTACATTTTAAGTTTTCCACTCATTCGAACGAGTTAATAATATCAAAGAAGTAGAATTTTGTAAACGTTTTCGAATACTTAAATATAAATAAATTTTCCACAACAAAAAAACACCCCTCGAAATGAGAGATGTTTTTTGATCCAAAACTGAAAATATAAATATTAACGTTTTGAGAATTGTGAAGCCTTACGGGCTTTCTTAAGACCTGGTTTCTTACGTTCCTTCATACGAGGGTCACGTGTTAAGAAGCCGGCTGACTTAAGTGTAGGTCTAAAATCAGGATCTACGTCAAGTAAAGCTCTAGCAATACCATGTCTAATTGCTCCAGCTTGTCCTGAGAAGCCTCCACCGTTAACGTTAGCAATAACGTCATAGCTTTCTGCTGTTTCAGTTACATCTAGAGGTTGTTTCATATCAGCAATCAAATTGTCAAAAGGAATGTAATCTTTGACATCACGTTTGTTGATAGTAATCTTTCCGTTTCCAGGAACTAAGCGTACACGAGCAACTGAATCCTTGCGACGACCTGTTCCGGCGTATGATACTTGTGCCAAATTCTTTTCCTCCTTAAATTAGTTTGTTGATATCCAATTTTTCTGGATTTTGTGCTTGGTGGTTGTGTTCTGAACCTGCATAAACATGCAATTTCTTGATTTCTAGACGACCAAGAGTGTTCTTAGGTAGCATACCGCGAACAGAATCTTCAATGAATCTGTCAGGCTTTTCAGCTTGTTTTTGACCGGCACTAATGCTCTTCAACCCACCTGGGTGATCTGAATGAGAATAGTAAATCTTATTCTTTGCTTTTCTACCTGTTAATCTAACTTTATCTGCATTGATGACAATAACATTATCACCTGTATCAACGTTAGGTGTGTAAGTAGGTTTGTTTTTACCTCTAAGAATAGAAGCAACAACAGATGAAAGTCTACCTAAGACAACATCTTCACCATCAATTACATACCATTTACGTTCAACTTCACTTGCTTTTGCTAATGGTGTTGTACGCACTTTAAATTCCTCCAGTTTCTACGTCTGTTTGACAACTCAATAAGTTTCCGGGGCTTATCGTGGGGCAAACAATACCAGCTACAATGATACTTTGATTCTCACATTAAGTCAATATTTATCCACAGATTTTTTAATAAAAAACCTCTTTCAAATATAGACCACTCGCTTGTGCTGTCCCTCTAGCTTCCTGGCGATCCTTTACTTCATATAAGCGTAAAAAGTCATGAACATCTCTGCGACCATTACCGATCTCTAACAGAGTTGCCACAAGAATTCTAACCATATTATATAAGAATCCATTACCTGTAAACTCAAAAACTAATTCATTGTTCTCTTTATTATACTCAACTGTAGCCGAATAGATAGTTCTAACTTTATTTTCAATCACGCCACCAGCTGCTGCAAAGCTAGTAAAATCATGTTCTCCAATTAAATCCTTAATTGCAATTTTTATTTTATCTACATCCAAAGGATAAGGATAGTGACCTGTATAAAAACGCTTGAACGGATCAGTATAATGACCTAAATCTACACGGTACATATATGTTTTCTTTTTAACATTAAAACGTGCATGAAAGTTTTCATCCACGATCTCTGATTTCTTAACTAATACATCCAAAGGCATCAACGTATTAATAGCTCTCATCATACTATCAGCCGGGATAAATCTTGGATAATCAAAATGCACAACTTGTGCTAAAGCGTGAACTCCAGCATCCGTCCTACCCGAAGCAAAGACTTTGATCTCCTCTCCGTTAGCAATTCTTGAAATGGCTTTTTCTAATACACCTTCGACCGTTCTTAATTGTTTTTGTTTTTGAAAGCCATGAAACTTGGTTCCATCATAGGCGATAGTTAATTTGTATCTTATTGTCATAAATTAATAACTCCGAATAAATAATAATATGATAGTTACAGCCAACATAACCAAAAACGTAACATTATCACGCTTGCTCCATTTTAGTACCCGATACTTGCTGCGGCCTTCGCCATCTTTGTAGCCACGTGATTCCATAGCAATTGCCAAATCATACGCAATTGAAAAACTACTGACAAAAAGTGGAATTAGGATTGGCACAAACGACTTGATACGTTTAATCAAACCACCTTCACCAAAATCCACTCCACGTGCCCTTTGCGCGTCCATGATTTTAGTGGTTTCATCAACCAACAACGGCACAAATCTTAAAGCAATCGACAACATTAAAGCTACTTGAGTAACTGGGAAATTCACTTTCTTTAATGGTTTCAGAATGCTCTCGATTGAATCGGAAATTTCGATTGGTGTCGTTGTCAAAGTTAATAGTGTTGAAATAAAAATAATCAATACGAATCTTACAAAGATATAACTAGCAATAACCATACTCTCTTTGGATAAAGTTAAAAAGCCCCAGTGCCAAATTGGATGTGAACTAGGCGTAAAGAACAATTGCAATAAAACTGTGAATAAAATCAGCCAAAATATCGGCCGTAATCCCTTTATAAAGAAGCCAAAGTTGATTTTAGATAAATAGACAGCAAATAAAACAAACGCCATGAGAAATACATATGATGCCACATTATTGGCCAAAAAAACTATACCAACAAAATAGAATGTTAATAAAAATTTACCACGCGGATCTAACTGATAAATCAATGAATCCCCGGGTAAATATCGTCCCATAATTAATTTATTCATTTAATCACCATTTACCTGTTGTTTTATTTCTGCACTCAATTCATCAATTGTAATAGGTAATTTATCAAATTGGAAATATTTTTTCGCCAATGATTGTGCAAACTGCGCACTTTGAGGCAAAGTTAATAAATCATCCTCTAATAATTTCTGACTATTAAACACGTCACTTGGCAAACCACTAGCTACTAATTTTCCTTGACTCATGACAGCCATTTCATCTGCATAATTAGCTACATCGTCCATATTATGTGTAATTAGGATGATTGTTTTTCCCTTTGTCTGCAAGCTCTTAAACAAATCCATAATCTCATGTCGACCAACTGGATCCAATCCAGCCGTCGGCTCATCTAAAATAATAGTCTCTGGATTACTGGCCAAAACTCCAGCAATAGCTACACGACGCATTTGACCACCAGACAAATCAAATGGCGATTTTTGTAAATAGTCTTGATTCAAGCCGATTAATTCAATCATCTTATGTGCCGCATCTTTTGCTTCAGACTCACTGAAACCAAAATTCATTGGTCCAAACATAATATCTTTCTCTACAGTCTCTTCAAATAACTGACTCTCGGGAAATTGAAAAACCATACCAACTTTTTTACGCAATGGTTTTAAATTTTTATTATTGGTTTCAGATGTAATAACACGATCACCAACAATGATTTTTCCCGCAGTTGGCTTTAACAAAGCATTAATATGACGCACCAAAGTCGATTTACCACTACCAGTTTGACCAACAATTGCGGTAAATTTTTTGTCATTTATTTTTAGAGAAACATCATCTAAACCAAGGTTTGCCATGGGACTATTAGCATCATAAGAATGTGTCACATTTTCGAACGTAATTTCCATAATCGCTTCATTAGCTCCTCTTCATTTAGATAACTCTCAGGCAATTCCACCGAATTTCTTAGTGTTGACATTAGTTCGTCAGAAAATGGTTCCTCAAGGCCATATTTACTCAAATCAGTCCCCATATCATAAATATTCCTGGGAATATCATCGCGCACAATCTGTCCGTCATTCAGAACAACAATTCTTTGTGATAACTCTGTTTCTGAAATATCATGAGTAATTGAAATAATTGTTAAATCCTGTTGTTGACGTAGCTCTTGAATTAAATTCAAAACTGTCCTACGTCCTTCAGGGTCCAACATACTTGTCGATTCATCCATAATAATAATCTGTGGTCTAGTTGCTAAAACACCAGCAATCGCTACCCTTTGTTTTTGTCCACCAGACAACGTTTGAGGATCACGTTTCTTAAATTTGTGCATTCCTACCAATTCTAAAGCATGGTCTACTTCCTTGACCATTTGCTCTCTTGGCATACCTTGATTCTCTAAACCAAAAGCAACATCATCTTCAACTGTTGCTCCAACAAATTGATGATCTGGATTTTGAAAGACAATTCCAATTTTAGTTCTAACTTCCCAAATATTCTTCTCATTAATTTCTTGTCCATCGATTTCGATTGTACCAGAGTCGGCGTCAATTAACCCATCGATTAGTTTAGTCAGCGTTGATTTACCACTACCATTTTTACCGACAATTGATAACCACTCGTTTTTATAGATATCCACAGTTAAATTATTAATTGCAGGTTTCTTAGAATCGGGATAAGTATAATTTAAGTTTTTAATTGAAATGATTTTTTCCAAAGTTATCTCCTTGAACCGTATTACATATATAATAACTAACTTCAATAATCAAGAAAACAAAAAAGGGCAAAAAAAAATCATTCGACAAGTTAGTGTCCCCGATTAAAGGGATCTCAGAGATAGACTTGGTTGCTAACAACCATCATCTTAACACTCACTAACTTATCAGAATGACTGATTTTTTAATGATTAATAAACAATTATTATTAAACTAATTCAATAATAACCATTGGAGCTGCGTCTCCACGACGTGGAGTTGTCTTCAAAATACGTGTGTATCCACCATTACGTTCTTTGTAACGAGGTGCAATATCACTGAATAATTTTTGAAGAGCTGATTGAACAACAACTGCATCATCTTCTTCTGAAATGTTAGCAACTTCGTTTCTAACATAAGCAGCAGCTTGACGACGAGCATGTAAATCGCCGCGTTTACCTAAGGTTATCATTTTTTCTGTTGTACGACTGATTTCTTTTGCACGTGTTTCAGTTGTAACAATATGTTCATTAATGATTAAATCAGTAGTTAAATCGCGTAACATTGCTTTTCTTTGAGAACTGTTACGTCCTAATTTACGGTAGCCCATGTCTATACCTCCTGTTTGAATTTGATATGATTAGTCTTCTTGCTTTAATGATAATCCAAGATCAGCAAGCTTTTCTTTAACCTCAACAAGTGATTTACGCCCAAGATTACGGACACGCATCATATCTGCTTCGGATTTTTCAGTAAGCTCTTGCACAGTATTAATACCGGCACGCTTCAAACAATTATATGAACGAACTGACAAGTCAAGTTCTTCAATAGTCATTTCAAGTTTCTTCTCTTTTTGAGTTTCCTCTTTTTCGATCATCATGTCAGCGCTCTTAGCTTCTTCAGTAAGATTTACAAAACTTGTTAAATGTTCTGTAAGAATCTTGGCTGACAAACTAATAGCTTCGCGTGGTCCAATTGAACCATTTGTCCAGATATCGATTGTTAATTTGTCGAAGTCGTTTCTCTTACCCACACGAGTGTTTTCAACTTGATAATTGACTTTTTCTACGGGTGTAAAAATTGAGTCAACTGGAAGAACACCGATAGGTGTTTCGTCCGTCTTATTTTGTTCTGCAGGAGTATATCCACGACCATTAATAACTGTCATTTGCATGTGGAAGTGTCCACCCTCAGCAACAGTACAAATAAATTGTTCTGGATCGAGGATTTCCAAGTCATCATCAGCCTTGATATCATTTGCTGTAACAGTGGCTGGACCAACAACGTCGATTTCAGCCTTTAAACTGTCATCAGCATATGATTTAAGCTTTAATTTCTTCACGTTTAACACAATTTGTGTAACGTCTTCAATTACGCCATCAACAGCTGAAAATTCATGCAATACACCATCTATTTGAATATCAGATACCGCTGTACCAGGTAATGATGCTAATAAAACTCTACGTAATGAATTACCTAAAGTTGTACCATAACCTCTTTCAAGCGGTTCGATAATATATTTGCCATAGTCTTTACTTTCTTCAACAGAAGTAATGGTTGGCTTTTCAAATTCGATCATTCGGTTAGTTCCCCTTTCAAAACGAAATGTGTGTAGCTTAGTTCATATGGGTATACAACCATTCTATACACGACGACGCTTTGGAGGACGAGAACCATTGTGAGGAACTGGTGTAACATCACGAATAGCAGTAATTTCCAAACCAGTAGCTTGTAATGAACGGATTGCAGCTTCACGACCAGAGCCTGGACCCTTAACAGCTACTTCAACTGTTTTCATACCATGTTCCATTGATTCCTTAGCAGCAGCCTCACCAGCCATTTGTGCAGCAAATGGTGTTGATTTACGACTACCCTTGAATCCTAATGCACCAGCTGATGACCATGAAACGGCATTACCGTTAACATCAGTGATCATAACTAGTGTATTGTTGAATGTGGAGTGGATATGTGCAACACCAGATTCAATATGCTTCTTAGTACGGCGCTTACGACCTTTAGTTTGTGCCATGATTAACCTCCTATCTTTATCTTATTACTTCTTCTTACCTGCAATGGCAGTCTTCTTGCCCTTACGAGTTCTTGCATTGTTCTTTGTGTTTTGACCACGAACTGGTAAACCACGACGATGTCTCATGCCACGATATGATCCAATTTCTTGTAGTCTCTTGATGTTCATACTTACTTCACGACGTAAGTCACCTTCGACACGAACTTTATCAACTTCTGCACGAATTTTTTCTTCTTGATCAGGAGTTAAGTCTCTTGTACGAATATCCTCTGATACGCCAGCATCTTTCAATACTTTTTGAGCTGTTGTTTCGCCAATACCAAAAATGTATGTTAGGGCGATAACGATTCTCTTATCACGAGGTAAATCTACACCTGCTATACGAGCCATTAATCAATACACCTCCTATTAAATATTATCCTTGTCTTTGTTTGTGCTTTGGATCTGCAGAGCAAATAACCATGACGCGACCGCGTCTCTTAATTACCTTACAGTGTTCGCACATAGGTTTAACGGATGGTCTTACTTTCATGTTGTGGAACCTCCATTCCATTAAAAAACTTATTATCTATATCTATATGTAATTCTTCCCTTGGTTAAATCATAAGGGGATAATTCCACGGTAACCTTGTCACCGGGTAAAATTCTGATATAGTGCATACGGATTTTACCTGACACATGAGCTAAAATTGTAGCTCCGTTTTCAAGCTTTACCTTAAACATTGCATTAGGCAATGTTTCTGAAATTGTACCTTCTACTTCAATGACATCTTCTTTTGCCAAAGATATTAACCTCCATCGGGATGAAATTATTCTGCATATACTGGCGAATTATACAATAATTTTCCGTACATGTAAACATTCAAAGCAAAAAGTTTTACAAACTTTGTAAAACTTTCTTTACTTCGTTATAAACTTCATCTATTTCTTGTTCACCATTGATCTTATGTAGCAAGTTCAACTTGTCATAAAAATCAATTAATGGTGTATTCATTTCAATATTAACTTTCAATCTATTCTTTACAGTTTCTGGTTTATCGTCCTCACGTTGATAGAAATCATGGCCGCCACAGACGTCGCATGTTCCTTCAACCTTTGTAGGATTGTAAATTTTATGATAAGTTGCTCCACAATTAGAACAAATATATCTTCCAGATAAGCGATCAACTAATGTTTCAGGCTTAACATCAATATAGATGACAGCATCTATTGGTTTGTTTACATTCTTTGCAATTGTCTGTAAAGCGTTAGCCTGTTCAAGAGTTCTCGGAAATCCATCTAACATATATCCGTCTTTTTGAACATCATCTTCAGATAAACGTTCTTGAACGATACCTTCGGTAACATCATCTGGAACAAGTTCACCTTTGTCGATGAACCCTTTAGCTTTTAGACCAATTTCTGTCTTATTGGCCATAGCTGCTCTAAACATGTCACCAGTTGAAATATGAACAACTTTAAAATCTTCAACAATCTTTTCAGCTTGAGTACCTTTACCAGCACCAGGTAATCCCATCAATACAATATTCATTGTCTGTAACATCTCCAATTATCTAATAAATCCAACGTATTCACGTTTCATCAAAAGACCACGTAATTGACGATCCATTTCCAAAGCAACACCAACGATAATCAATAAACTTGTACCACCTAATCCGATGGATTGAGGTAAATTGAACAAGTTAGCGGCTAACAATGGAAGTAATGAAACTAAACCAAGGAACATAGCTCCAACGGTTGATAATTTCATCAATACACCTGACATGAACTTGATTGTTTCATTACCAGGCCAAATACCAGGGATATAAGCCCCTTGTTTTTGTAGGTTTTCTGCAAGCTTTTCAGGATTTACTTGAACAAATGCATAGAAGAATGTAAATAATACAATCAACAATGTATAGAGAAGAGAACCTGTTGTAGTCTGCATACTGAATATTTCTGTTAATACTTGATACCATTGATCTCCACTATGACTTTGGAACGCCATCAAAATTGTTTGAGGCGTAACAATAAATGAACTAGCAAAGATAACAGGAATAACACCAGCAACGTTAACCTTTAATGGTAGGAAACTTTCGCTACCACTACCAGCAGCACGTCTTGTATATTGAATAGGAATTCTTCTACTTGCTTGTTGAACATATGTAACAAATTGCACAACAATCAAAATGATGATCACAAGACCAACGAGGAATGCGATATTCTTTGCAAGATCTGCTGAACTGGAATTAGTAATATAATCACGGTAAATTTCCTTAATTCCACTAGGGAATCTAGCAATAATACCAGCGAAGATAATTACTGAAACTCCATTACCTAGACCTTTATCAGTGATTTGCTCACCGATCCATGTAAGAAGCATCGTACCACCGGTTAAAATGATACCAATTGTAACGAAAGCTCTTATATTAGGAGATTTAACTAATCCTAAACCACTTAAAGTGTTAAAACCGGCTGTTATACCGATTGACTGAACAAAACCTAAAACAATCGTCAAATATCTCGTTACTTGATTTAACTTTCTACGACCAACTTCACCTTGTTTACTCCACTCAACAAATTTAGGAACAATGTCCATTTGTAAAAGTTGAACAACAATTTGGGCCGTAATGAATGGTGAAACACCCATTGAGAAAATAGAGTAGTTTGAAAGACCACCACCGGTTACAGTATCCAATAGGGGAACTAACCCTGTAGAACCAACTTTATCCATTGCGGCGGCATTAACACCGGGCACTGTAATTTGTGATCCCAAACGATATATAACAAGTAACATCAAGGTAAATAGGATCTTTTTACGTATCTCCTTTACCTTTAGAGCATCTCTGATAGTTCCAAGCATTAGATCACCTCTACAGTGCCACCAGCGGCTTCGATTGCTTTAGTAGCTGCGGCAGAAGCCTTAGCAACTTTAACAGTTAACTTAGCGCTAACCTCACCGTTAGCAAGCAACTTAACACCATTAAATTCTTTTTTAACGATACCTGCTGCCTTCAATGTTTCAACATTTACTTCAGCACCATCGTTAAACTTACTTAGATCACTTAGGTTAACAATAGCATATTCTTTACGGTTGATGTTATTGAAACCACGTTTTGGCATACGACGGAATAAAGGCATTTGTCCACCTTCAAAACCGATACGTGTCTTACCACCTGATCTGGCTAATTGACCTTTTTGACCACGACCAGCAGTTTTACCTGTACCACTTGAAGTACCACGACCTAGACGCTTTCTAGCATGTCTTGAGCCTGCACTTGGCTTAAGTTCGTTTAGTTCCATTATTGCACCTCCTAATCTTTGAATATTTTATTAATCTTTAACTTCTTCAACGCTAACTAAATGAGCGATTTTTAATACAGCACCACGAATAGCAGGATCATCCGGCTTAACAACAGAACTTGAAACTCTTGCGAGTCCTAGTTCCTTAACAATCTTACGTTGAGCAGGAAGGCGGTGAGCTGCACTTCTAATTAGAGTAATTTTAAGTTTAGCCATTATTACGCACCTTTCTTCTAGTTAAGCAATTCTTGGGCTGAGATGCCGCGCATGTCAGCAACGCTTTCAGCAGTTTTAAGTTGTTTTAATCCTTCGATTGTTGCACGAATTACGTTAATTGGTGTATTTCTACCAAGTGACTTACTTGTAACATCACCAACACCGGCTAATTCGATAACGGCACGAACAGCACCACCAGCAGCAATACCTGAACCTTCTTCAGCAGGCTTCAACATGATCTTACCAGCACCGAAAGTACCGATTACTTCATGAGGAATTGTTGAACCAACCATAGGAACGTTGATAAGGTTCTTTTTAGCATCTTCAACAGCTTTACGAATAGCTTCTGGAACTTCTTGAGCTTTACCAGTACCGAAACCTACGTGACCATTCTTGTCACCAACGATTACGATAGCAGCGAAACGTAGACGGCGTCCACCTTTAACAACCTTAGTAACACGGTTGATTGAGACAACGCGATCTTCTAATTCTAATTGAGATGGATCGATATATGTCATAAATTTGGTTTCCTCCTTCTAGAATTTTAGTCCATTTTCACGAGCTGCTTCAGCAAGACTTTGAACACGTCCGTGATATAAGTAACCACCACGATCAAAGATTACGTTGCTAATTTTAGCTTCTTGAGCTCTTTGTGCTACTAAAGCACCAACAGCTTCAGCTTGTTCAACTTTTGAACCGTCTTTAATGTCTTTATCAAGAGTTGAGGCACTTGCTAGCGTTACACCCTTTACGTCATCAATAATTTGAGCGTAAATGTTTTTATTCGAACGGAATACGTTTAAGCGTGGGCGCTCAGCAGTACCAGAGATTTTTGCACGGATACGTTTTTGACGCTTTTGACGTGCTTTGTTTTTGTCTGGTTTTGTAATCACAATTTTCACCTCATAGATTTATTTACTATTTACCAGTTTTACCTTCTTTACGACGTACATATTCGCCAACATAACGAATACCTTTACCTTTATAAGGTTCTGGAGAACGTACATCGCGGATTTCAGCAGCAAATTGACCAACCTTTTGCTTTGAAATACCTAAAACGTTGATTTCTGTGTTAGAAGGTGATTCCAACTTGATACCTTTTGGTGCATCCATAACAACTGGATGTGAATATCCAACTGAAAGTGTTAGTGTGTCACCTTTAACTTGTGCACGGTAACCAACACCTCTTAGTTCAAGTTTCTTTTCGTAACCTTCTGTAACACCAATAATCATGTTGTTAAGGTTTGAACGCATTGTTCCATGAAGAGCTTTGTCATTTTCACTTTCACGTGTGAACTTAGCTTCTGTACCTTCAATAGTCAACTTGATTTTTGGATTAAATGATCTTGTTAATTCACCCTTAGGGCCTTTAACTGTGATGTTTTCATCTTTTTGAGTAACTGTTACTCCTGCGGGAATTTCAATTACTTTATAACCGATACGACTCAAATTAGTGCACCTCCTTACTTTTTAAGATTATTACCAGATATAAGCGATTACTTCTCCACCCACGTGTTGTGCGCGAGCTTCTTTGTCAGTAATAACACCTTTTGAAGTTGAAAGAATAGCGATACCTAGACCGTTAAGAACCTTAGGTACGTTATCTGAATCAACATAACTACGTAGACCTGGTCTTGAAATACGTTTCAAGCCTGAAATTACGCGTTGTTGATCTTTACCATATTTTAAGAAAATACGAAGTACGTTTTGCTTGTTGTCTTCAACAACTTCGTAATCCTTGATAAATCCTTCATTTTTAAGAATCTCTGTCATGCTCTTCTTGATGTTTGAAGCAGGAATTTCTAGAGATTCATGTTTAACCATATTAGCGTTACGAATACGTGTTAGGTAATCCGCAATAGGATCTGTCATGACCATTTAATTTACCTCCTTTATTAATTAAAATCTTACCAGCTAGCTTTTTTCATACCAGGGATTTGACCTTCATGAGCCAATTGACGAAGGCAAAGTCGGCAAAGCTTGAACTTACGATATACAGAATGTGGACGACCACAGCGTTCGCAACGTGTATAAGCTTGAGAAGAGAACTTTGCGGGTCTATGATTACGTACGATTTGAGATTTCTTAGCCAATGAATTTACCTCCTAAATTATTTTGTGAATGGCATACCGATTTGTGTTAATAGTTCACGTGATTCTTCATCAGTATTTGCTGTTGTAACAATAACGATGTCCAATCCACGAATTTTATTAACCTTATCGTAGTCAATTTCTGGGAAAACCAATTGTTCTTTAATACCTAGTGTATAGTTACCACGACCATCGAATGAGCGAGTACTTACACCACGGAAATCACGAACACGTGGCAAAGCAATGTTGATTAGTTTGTCAAGGAAGTCATACATACGGTCACCACGAAGTGTAACCTTAGCACCGATTGACATACCTTCACGAAGTCTGAAACCAGCGATTGATTTCTTAGCCTTTGTGATTAATGGCTTTTGACCAGCAATTAGGCCAAGTTCTTCAACGGCTTCGTCTAGGTTCTTTGAGTTAGCAATAGCATCACCAACACCCATGTTTAGAACGATCTTGTCTAATTTTGGTGCTTCCATGATTGATGAGTAGTTGAACTTCTTCATCATTGATGGTGTGATGTCATTAACATACTTTTCTTTTAAAGCGTTAACCATTTAGTTTTCTCCTTTCTTATTTATCTTCTTTATCAGTTGTTTTACTTACAACTTTAACGTTAGTTGCGCTAATAGGTCTTTCAACGTCAACAATTCCACCTTGGGGTTGAGCGTTGCTTGGCTTAGAGTGTTTCTTGACAACGTTAACGCCTTCGATGATTACTTTGTTAGCTGCAGGGATAGCCTTTTTAACTACACCTGTCTTGCCTTTAGCATCACCAGCAATAACTTTGACATTGTCTCCAGTTTTTACAAACACTATTCAGCACCTCCTGAATTTAATTGTTCTTTTTATAGCACTTCTGGTGCTAGAGATACGATCTTCATAAAATCGTTATCACGTAGTTCACGAGCAACGGGTCCGAAGATACGTGTTCCTCTAGGTGTTTTATCAGCATTAATAATAACTGCGGCATTTTCATCAAATCTGATGTAAGAACCATCTGTACGGTGAGCACCTGATACAGTTCTTACGATGACAGCTTTAACAACGTCACCCTTTTTAACAACGCCACCTGGTGTTGCTTGTTTGACAGTAGCAACAATAATATCACCGATATTAGCTGTCTTACGGTTTGAACCACCAAGAACTTTAATAGTTAGAATTTCACGAGCTCCAGAATTATCTGCAACTTTTAGACGACTTTCTTGTTGAATCACGTTTTGGCCCTCCTCTCATCAGTTATAGTCTAGATTTTGACTGCTTTTTCGACGATTTCTAATAAACGGAAGCGCTTTGTCTTTGACAAAGGTCGAGTTTCCATGATACGTACAATATCGTTAACTTTAGCTTCGTTGTTATCGTCTTGAACGTAATATTTCTTAGAATATCTAACACGCTTGCCGTAGACTGGGTGTGTTTTGTAAGTTTCAACAACAACAACGATTGTCTTATCCATTTTATCTGAAACGACGCGTCCTTGATATACTTTACGATGGTTACGAGTTTGTGTTTCGCTCAACTTGATATCCCCTTCCTGTTTATTATTTTTCGTTATTCTTTTGGTTTTGAGCTGTTCTTAATCTTGCGATGTTCTTTCTTACGGCCTTAAGACGGGCTGTATTTTCCAATTGGCCAGTAGCTTGTTGGAAACGCAAGTTGAATAGTTCTTCTTTGTATTCTTTAACTTTATCTTGTAATTGAGCAGCAGTAAGCTCTTTGATTTCACTAGCCTTCATCAGCGCCACCTACTTCCTCACGTTTTACAAACTTAGTTCTAACGGGTAGTTTGTTTGATGCAAGTCTAAGAGCTTCACGAGCAACTTCTTCAGATACTCCACCGATTTCGAAGAGAACCTTTTCACGTTTAACTGGAGCTACCCAACCTGCAGGTGCACCTTTACCAGAACCCATACGAACTCCGACACCTTTAGCTGTGTATGATTTGTGAGGGAAGATTTTAATCCAAACCTTACCACCACGCTTCATATAACGAGTCATAGCAACACGAGCTGCTTCGATCTGTCTATTAGTGATCCAGCTTGATTGTAATGCTTTCAAACCATATTCACCAAATGTAACTTCTTTACCACCTTTAGCTTCTCCGCGCATCTTTCCACGGAATTCACGACGGTGTTTTACACGTTTTGGTACTAGCATAGATTATTCTCCTTTCCCTTCAGTTTTTTTGTCATTATGTTGTGGCTTTGCTGGAAGAATTTCACCACGATAAATCCAAGTTTTAACACCTAAATTACCATAAGTTGTCTTAGCTTCAACCCAAGCATAATCGATATCAGCACGCAATGTGTGCAAAGGAACAGTTCCTTCTGTATGCCATTCACGACGAGCCATATCGGCACCGTTTAAACGACCAGAAATTTGTACCTTGATACCTTTAGCACCGGCACGTCTTGAACGTTGAACTGCTTGACGTTGTGCACGTCTGAAAGCAATACGAGCTTCAAGTTGACGAGCGATACTTTCACCAACAAGTTTTGCATCCAAATCAGGTTTCTTGATTTCGATGATGTTGATGTGAATGTTTCTCTTAGTTAAATTATTTAGTTCATTACGTAATTTTTCAACTTCAGAACCACCTTTACCGATAACCATACCAGGTTTAGCAGTATGAATTGAAACAGTAACGTTCTTTGCAGTACGTTCGATTTCGATTCTTGAAACGGAAGCATTTGAAAGTTTTTCTTCAATATACTTGCGAATTCTAAGGTCTTCATGTAAAAATGTTGAAAAGTCTTTATTGTTTGCATACCATTTGGCATCCCAGTCACGGATAACACCGACACGGAATCCGACTGGATTAATCTTTTGACCCACTCAAGTTACCTCCAATACTATTCTTTTTCACTTACTACGACTGTAATGTGACTTGTTCTCTTGTTAATTGGTGATGCTGAGCCCTTAGCTCTAGGACGGAAACGTTTTAAAGTTGGTCCTTCGTCAACGAAAGCTTCACTGACGAATAGGTTTTGTGCATCTAAATCAAAGTTATGTTCTGCATTTGCAATTGCTGACTTAAGAGCTTTAGCAATAATTGGAGAGCCTGCTCTTGGTGTGAATTGCAAAATTGCAAGTGCCTCAGCAGCATTTTTGCCTCTGATTAGATCAATAACAAGGCGAGCCTTACGAGGTGCAATACGCACGTTAGTAACTCTAGCTGTTGCAGATGTAATTTCTTGTTCTGCCATCATTTAAGTCTCCCTTCTTATTTCTTAGCTGGTGCTGTCTTTTTGTCATCAGTACCATGACCATGGAAAGTACGTGTAGGTACGAATTCACCTAACTTATGTCCAACCATATCTTCTTGAATATAAACTGGAACATGCTTACGACCATCATGAACTGCGATTGTGTATCCTACGAAACTAGGAAAAATTGTTGAACGTCTTGACCATGTCTTGATAACTGACTTCTTGTCAGAATCTGCTTGTGCATCGATCTTCTTTAGAAGATGTGCATCAGCGAATGGTCCCTTTTTTAAACTACGACTCATCTTATGTCCTCCTTATATTATTCTAATGAATAGTTTACTTACCTTTTCTATGGCGAATGATAAGTCTTTCAGATTTGGCATGTGATGAACGAGTCTTCTTACCCAAGGTCTTCTTACCCCATGGTGACATTGGTGATGGATGACCGATAGGAGCTTTACCTTCACCACCACCATGTGGGTGATCGTTAGGGTTCATAACTGAACCACGAACTGTAGGTCTCATACCTAACCAGCGCTTACGTCCAGCCTTACCAATCTTAATAAGTTCATGTTGTTCATTACCAATTGAACCAACAGTAGCACGGCAAGTTGAAAGAATCATACGAACTTCACCAGAAGGTAAACGTAATAGTGAGTATTTACCATCTCTACCTAACAATTGAACTGAAGTACCAGCAGAACGGCCTAGTTGACCACCCTTACCAGGTTTTAATTCAACGTTATGAAGAACTGTACCAACAGGGATATCTGCAAGTGCAAGTGCATTGCCTGGCTTGATATCTGCATCTTTACCAGATTCAATAATTTGCCCTACTTCAAGGCCCTTAGGAGCTAAAATATATGACTTAACACCATCAGAATAGTGAATTAGTGCAATATTAGCTGTACGATTTGGATCGTATTCAATAGATTTAACTGTAGCTTTAACACCGTCTTTGATACGTTTGAAATCAATAACACGGTATTTTTGTTTGTGTCCACCACCACGGTGACGAACTGTAATATGACCGTATGAGTTACGACCAGCAGTATGGCTTTGTGATTCTAGAAGTGTCTTTTCAGGAGTAGTTTTAGTAATCTCAGAAAAGTCAGAACCTGTCATATTACGACGACCGTTTGTGGTTGGTTTATACTTGATAATCGCCATTATTTGACCTCCTTATTTATTTCTCGTCTTCAAAAATCTTAATTTCATCAGAATCTGCAGTAAGTGTAACAATTGCCTTACGACGTTTGTTAGTAAAACCAACATAACGACCTTGGCGCTTCTTCTTACCAGAAACATTCATGATGTTTACTTGTTTAACCTTTACACCGAAAATTTCTTCAACGGCTTGTCTAACAAGAACCTTGTTAGCATCCAAAGCAACTTCGAAAGTATATTTCTTGTCACTCATTGCATCCATTGAGCTTTCAGTGATAATAGGGCGAATAATTACGTCTCTTGCGCTCATTATCCAAGCACCTCCTCAATTTTAGAAAGTGCTGCTTGTGTAACAACTAACTTATTAGCGTTAATAACGTCAAGAACGTTAACACCTTCTGGTGCAACAACTTTAACTTTATCAATGTTTCTAGCTGATAAAGCAACGTTGTCGTTACCATCTTCAACAACTACAAGAGCTTTGTTGTCAGCACCTACTTTGTTTAGTAATTGTGCGAAAGCTTTTGTACTTGGTTTGTCGTATGAAATTGAGTCAATAACGATTAGGTTACTGTCAGCAGCCTTTTGTGAAAGAACAGACTTCAATGCCAAACGGCTAACCTTCTTAGGAAGGTGATATGCATAAGATCTTGGTGTTGGGCCGAATACGACACCACCACCTACCCATTGAGGTGATCTAATTGAACCTTGACGAGCACGTCCAGTACCTTTTTGACGCCATGGTTTTCTACCACCACCACGAACCTCAGAACGGTTCTTAACATCATGAGTACCTTGTCTCATTGATGCACGTTGCATGATAACTGCATCTGTAACAACGTTGTTATTTGGTTCAACACCAAAAACTTCATCCTTTACATCAACACTACCGTTTTCAGCACCGTTATCTTTGTAAGCTGTGATTTTTGTCATAACTCATTTTCCTCCTTCCTATTTTTGATTAGCTTTAACAGCTGTTTGGATTTTAACTAATGACTTGTTTGCACCGGGTACATTACCCTTGATCATAATTGCATTATGTTCAGTATCAACTTTGACGATTTCTAGGTTTTGTGTAGTAACACGGTTGTTACCCATACGTCCTGGAAGCATCTTACCCTTGAATACACGGTTAATGATAGCACCCATTGAACCAGGAATACGGTGATATCTTGAACCGTGAGTTTCAGGTCCTCTAGCTTGACCGAATCTCTTGATATTACCTTGCATTCCATGTCCCTTTGTTGTTCCTGTAACGTCGACAACATCACCAGAATTAAATGCGTCTACTGTAACTTCAGCACCTAATTCGTAGTCTCCCATTTCAACATCGCGGAATTCGCGAATGTAACGTTTAGGAGTTGTATTTGCCTTTTCTGCATGACCCTTGGCAGGTTTGTTTGATAATACTTCGCGCATATCTCCCAAGCCTAGTTGAACGGCCTCATAACCATCATTTTCAACTGTTTTAAGTTGCATAACAACGTTAGGTGTTGCTTCAACAACTGTAATGGGAACTAATTCACCGTTGTCAGTAAAAATTTGAGTCATTCCGACTTTTTTACCAAGAATTCCTTTTCTGGCCATGTTTGCACCTCCAATAATTTATTTTTAATAATTATAATTTAATTTCAATGTCAACACCAGATGGTAGATCCAACTTCATAAGTGAATCAACCGTCTTCTTTGTTGGGTTAACAACGTCGATAAGTCTTTTATGTGTACGCATTTCGAATTGTTCTCTAGAATCCTTATGCTTATGTGGTGAAGCTAACACTGTATATAGTGAACGCTCTGTTGGCAAAGGAATTGGTCCTGAAATTGTTGCACCAGTTCTTTTTGCAGTTTCCACAATCTTGTCAGCTGATTGATCTAGAATACGATGTTCGTAAGCCTTTAAGCGAATGCGAATTTTTTGACTTGCCATGGGGTTACCTCCTTTTTGTCTCTTTCAAGATGACCGGCTCCGTGAAAATATCCGCCAGCCCTGCCGTGGCAAAGCGGCCGGGTGTGTCGCAACCTCTCACTTCTAAACCGTCGATATTATTTATAATATCTATTTAAGTACATACTTCTCCGCGAAATAAGCACTCTTATAATACTACACGATGAACTCCGCATTTTCAAGTTAAATCAGGGATTTTTTTAAATTAAAGTAGCTTTCTAAAAAAGTCAATTTAATCTATACTCTAATAAAAGTGGAGGTGTATATTGAACGATTACGAATTTAGATATAATAACAGGTTTCAACAAAATAATAAAGACAAACTTTATCTATATTTATTCCGTGGTCAGGTTATTCTGAATACGATTATCATATTCACTTACAGTGCCTTGACTCAGAATCTTTACCTGTTCATTCCAATTTTTTTAAATCTTTTAGCCTTAAAGGTTAAGTTACTTCCTACTAACTTTTCAGAACGGTTTAATTTTGTCTTTCAGATTTTTTTTCAAGCATTCATAATTGCAGAATCATACTTCTACTTAATAAGTTTTAGTACTCGTTATTATGATTGGACTTTACCTAGCTCGATTGGTTTGTTACTAGTCTCCATACTGGTAATGTACATTCCTTATACCGTCGTTTTCTTTACCCCATTTAGAAACAAGCTATTACAGTTGTTATTAGCAACTTTTGCATTTGCTGTAATTGCCATGGGAACTGTTAGCATCGTTACTTACGGAACTATTCTAGGTTTCAATCCTTTTATTAGCATCATGACTGATTCCAGATTCCTTGGAACACTCGTTTTTCTAATAATGGTTTTGATAATGATGAGAAAATGGGGTTATCCCTACCCTCATATGCGATTGGACCATCGTGCCAATTGGAATGTGTTAATCTTTCTACTATTATTATGTGCTTGGTTTACAATGTGGAATGCATTTGGTGGAGGTAATAGTTTACTTAGTTCGCTTTATACGTTTAACTTCAAAGGCACCAACTTTAGCATCCGATATCTTTTAAGTGGATTAGAAGCAGGAATTGCTGAAGAGTTGTTATTTCGTTATGTTTTTCTAACGGTCCTATTAGTTGCCTTTAAAAATTTTCGTTTTAAAATTTTTTATGCAGCTATCCTAAGCAGTCTCTGTTTTGGAATTATTCATTTGAGTAATGTCTCCGCTGGTCAAAGTTTGGCTAACACGATCGATCAGGTTATTTTTGCCTGTGGTATGGGTTTACTGATGTGTGGTATTTATCTATACACTAACCTTTTCTATCTTCCAGTTATCTTTCACACATTATTAGATACGCTTGCTTTTACAACTTCGGGAGAAATGATGTCCGGTAAAGTTACTAGTGTTGATGCGCTATTTACCATTATAGAAACAATTATTTTTGCGCTTATCGCTATAGGTTTGCTAATTTCAGTTTACCGTCGAGGACAAACACAAAGTTATAAATTTTAATTGAATGCACAAAAAAACACAATAACATTTGTTATTGTGTTTTTATTTTTATTCACTAATTATTAGTCAGCGTCAGGGTTTCCGCCATTCTTCTTGATAATATCAGCTTGAATAGACTTAGGAACCTTTTCGTAGTGATCCATTGTCATTGTAAATGTACCACGACCTTGTGTTGCTGAACGAAGTGTTGTAGCGTAACCAAACATTTCTGCAAGTGGAACAAAGGCATTGATAAGTTGTGCATTACCACGTGCTTCCATTCCTTCAACGCGTCCACGACGAGCAGTAACTTGTCCCATAACATCACCTAAGTATGATTCTGGTGTAACAATTTCAACCTTCATAATAGGTTCAAGAATTACAGCACCAGCAGTCTTAGATGCATTACGTAGAGCCATTGAAGCGGCAATCTTGAAGGCAGCTTCTGATGAATCGACTTCGTGGTATGAACCATCATACAACTTAGCTTTAACATCAATCAATGGATAACCGGCAAGAACACCGTTCTCCATAGCTTCTTTCAATCCTTGTTCTACTGAAGGGATGTATTCACGAGGAACAACACCACCGACGATAGCATCTTCGAATTCGAAGCCTTTACCTTCTTCATTAGGTGTGAATTCAACCCAAACATCACCATATTGACCTTTACCACCAGATTGACGAACGAACTTACCTTGAGCACTTGTTTGTTGTGTAAATGTTTCACGGTAAGCAACTTGAGGTTCACCAACCTTACATGCAACGTTAAATTCACGTTTCATACGGTCAACCATGATATCCAAGTGTAATTCACCCATTCCGGCGATCAATGTTTCACCAGTTTCAGGGTTTGTTTCAGCTTGGAATGTAGGATCTTCTTCAGATAGTTTTTGGATAGCAATATCCATCTTATCTCTATCTTCCTTTGAGTTAGGTTCGATAGAAACTTGGATAACTGGATCTGGAATATCCAATGATTCAAGAATCAATGGATCTGAAGGATCAGTTAGAGAATCACCAGTTGTAGTATTCTTCAAACCGATAACAGCAGCGATATCACCTGAGAATACTTCTGGGATTTCTTTACGGTGGTTAGAATGCATTTGTAGCAAACGACCAACACGTTCACGTTTGTCTTTTGTTGAGTTCAAGACATAAGAACCAGATTCTAGAGAACCTCTGTATACACGAATGTATGTCAAACGACCAACGAATGGGTCAGTAGCAATCTTAAATGCTAAACCAGCAAATGGTTTGCTGTCATCAGCCATAAGTTCAACTTCTGAATCATCCTTAGGATTTGTAGCCTTGTAAGGACGTACATCAAGTGGTGATGGTAGATAGTCAACAACGGCATCCATCAACATTTGAACACCCTTGTTCTTGAAGGCAGAACCTGCAAGAACTGGGAAGTACTTCAAGTTGATTGTTGCTTTACGGATAGCTGAGCGAAGTTCATCATTACTGATTTCTTCACCTTCAAGATACTTCTCCATAATGTCATCATCAACATCAGCAACTGATTCAACTAATTCAGCACGTCTCTTTTCAGCTTCAGCACGATATTCTTCAGGAACATCAACTGTATCCCATTTTGTACCTAATTCATCTTCGTCATAAAGGTCGGCTTTCATTTCGATCAAGTCGATAACACCTTCGAATTTGTCTTCGGCACCAATAGGCATTTGAATAGCATGTGCGTTAGCATCTAGTCTTTCATGCAATGTTTCTACAGAGTAGTCAAAGTTAGCACCGATTTTATCCATCTTGTTAACAAAAACAATTCTTGGAACACCATATGTTGAGGCTTGACGCCAAACATTTTCTGTTTGTGGTTCAACACCAGATTGAGCATCAAGAACTGTAATAGCACCATCTAGAACACGGAGTGAACGTTCAACTTCGATTGTGAAGTCAACGTGTCCTGGAGTATCAATAATATTGATACGATTGTTCTTCCATTCAGCAGTTGTAGCAGCTGATGTGATAGTAATACCACGTTCTTGTTCTTGAGCCATCCAGTCCATTTGTGAAGCACCATCATGTGTTTCACCAATTTTATGGATCTTACCAGTATAGTACAAGATACGTTCAGTAGTTGTAGTTTTACCAGCATCGATGTGGGCCATGATACCAATGTTACGGGTATCTTCTAGTGGAAATTCACGTTTATTAGCCATGAATAATTGTTTCTCCTCTCAAATTAACTAGTTTATGTAACTAGATCCTACCAGCGATAGTGAGCGAATGCACGGTTAGCATCGGCCATCTTATGTGTATCTTCACGTTTCTTAACAGCAGCACCAGTATTGTTTGCTGCATCCATGATTTCATTTGCTAGACGTTCGTCCATTGTGTGTTCACCACGTAGACGAGCATAGCTTGTGATCCAACGAAGTCCAAGAGTTGTACGACGATCTGGACGAACTTCGATAGGAATTTGATAGTTAGAACCACCGATACGGCGAGCCTTAACTTCAAGTACAGGCATAACATTGTTCATTGCTTCTTCAAACACGTCCAATGGTTCGTTACCTGTCTTATCTTTAATAATATCGAATGCACGATATAAAATTGTTGAAGCAGTACCTCTTTTACCATCATACATCAAGTGGTTAATCAAACGAGTTACTAGCTTTGAGTTGTACATTGGATCTGGCAAAACATCACGTTTTGGAGCTCTACCTTTACGCATAAAAAATTCCTCCGTTATTACATTATTTCATTAAGAATGATTATTTATTGTTATTTCTTAGGCTTCTTAGCACCATATTTTGAACGGCTTTGCATACGTCCATCAACACCGGCTGTATCTAAGGCACCACGAACAACGTGATAACGAACACCAGGTAGATCCTTTACACGTCCACCACGGACAAGGACAACACTATGCTCTTGTAGGTTGTGGCCAATACCAGGGATATATGCTGTTACTTCAATAAGGTTTGATAATCTAACACGGGCATACTTACGTAAAGCTGAGTTAGGTTTCTTAGGTGTCATTGTTCCGACACGAGTTGCAACACCACGTTTTTGTGGAGCTGGGTTCTTTGTAGCAACTTTCTTCATACTATTGTAGCCAAAGTTCAATGCAGGAGCATCTGATTTAGATACTGTTGACTTACGGCCTTTGCGAACTAATTGATTAATTGTAGGCATTCAAAGTTCCTCCTAAAAATTTAAGTACACACATCCAGGTGGTTCATAATTTTGTAAAATAATAAACCACGTTAGTGGCGTACGTTCTGAGCTTATATTTAAATAAACAAACTAATATTGCTGCCAATAAAAGCACGTCTACTAGAATACCATCTATAAAAAGCCATGTCAACGTAATCTCCTAAAAGTTATCCATAATTTTCCCGTAATTTAAAACGAGGTGATTAAAATGGAACTTTTTTTTCAAGTAACTGTCTTTATCTTAGGAGCTTGCATTATCTCCTTTCTAAAAGTAATTGCACAAGATTATCCAAACATCAACTATACCAGACGTTCCAGGTGCGATTACTGTCATAGAATTTTACAGTGGTATGAAATCATTCCTATAATAGGCTATCTCATAGTTCATGGTAAATGCTCTAGCTGTAAAAATCAAATTGATTTTTTTAACCCACTTCAAGAATTCAGTGGTGGTATTTTTCTTCTCTTAACAGTACATTTTGGCACTCTAAATTATCTACCATTGTTTCTAATGCTAATTATTCTAGGATTCAGTGATGCCTTTTATGGATATATCTATCCCATCTTCTATTTACTAGCTTTACCAACTGTCATTTGGCATTTTTCTATAATTCATTTTCTAACAGCTATTATTATCTACTTAGCTTTATTACTTTTAAACAACCATGCCTTAATTGGTTTGGGTGACATAGAGGTTCTAGCACTATTAGCTCTAATTTTTGATCTAAGCAACGTTTTAAAAATAACTATTCTTGCTTGCCTATTATGTATTATCCAATTTCTTTTCAATAAAAAAAGATCATATAGATTTGTTCCCTATCTCACCATTTCAACAGGCATAATCTATCTGATCTTTATAATTAAAATTTAGGTAAAATTTTTTGAAGTTTCATCCAGTTCACACACAATTCCCACCATTTGGCATCGTAAACATTGTAATCTCCACCATCTGGATGCTTTGTCACATATGTTGAAAGTGATAAACCGTGTCCACCTGAACCAAAGAGATGCATTTCATAAGGAATCCCTAGGAGATCCATCTTTTGTGCATAAATAATTGAATTCATAACTGGAACTGTATCATCAGTCACTGTTTGCCAAATAAATGTTGGTTTACCATGTTTAGTTAGATGTTCTTGGGCTTGCCAGTAATAGATATCTGAGCTGATCTTCATTGACCACTCTTCATCCTTAGGCCAACCAAGAGTCATATCGATAACCGAGTAACCTAAAATATTAGCAGCTGGTTCTACTTCTAAGTCGTCTGTAAAAATCTTTTTACGCTCATCTGGATTTAACATAATTGAATTAAAGTTAGCTACTACATGTCCACCAGCAGAAAAACCAACCAATAAAACTTTGCTCAAATCAATATGGTGACTCTCACTTTGTGTCTTCAACCAATTCAAGGTCGTCGCCATCTCTTGTAATGCCAAAGGATAAACAGCTTTACCATCCTCAATCAATTGGTAATGTAAAACTAAAGCGTGTATTCCTGCCGCATTAAATTTCATAGCAATTGGTTGTGCTTCACGATCAGAATGAAATTTAAACGCACCACCTGGACAAATAATTGCTAATGGTTGATCGACCGGTTCGTCAAAATCGGAAATAGGGTCTAACCAATAGGTATCTAAAGTAAACTTGCTATCTTCATAAGATAATTCCTGTTTTTGCAAAATACATACCCTCCCAAAATTTCTATCAATAATATCATTATACAAAAAAAGACGACCTTACCGGCCGTCTTTTTCATTTATTACTATTTTTCTGATTTAGCTGCATCTTCAGCTTTCATTTGAGCTTCGATGTCAGAAATTGTGTAGGCACCATTCAAAGAGTTATCTGCCATAGGGCCAGTCTTCTTTGGTTCCATATGGTTGTACTTAGCCATACCAGTACCGGCAGGAATAAGTTTACCAATAATAACATTTTCCTTAAGTCCAAGAAGTGGATCATTCTTACCACGAATTGATGCATCAGTAAGAACTCTTGTTGTTTCCTGGAAGGAAGCGGCTGACAAGAAACTGTTTGTTTCAAGAGAAGCCTTAGTAATACCAAGAAGTACTGGACGTCCAGTAGCTGGAATACCACCATTGAACAATGTTTCACGGTTATGGTCAGTAAATTGAGAAATATCCATCAATTGACCAGGCAATACATCTGTATCACCAGGATCAAGGATACGGATCTTTCTAAGCATTTGTCTAACCATAACCTCAAAGTGCTTATCAGAGATATCAACACCCTGCATACGGTAAACTTTTTGAACTTCAGCAAGTAAGTAGTTTTCTGTATGTAGAACGTTTGTAACTTTGATCAATTCCTTAGGATCAATTGAACCTTGTGTTAACTTACCACCACGTTTAACGTGATCACCTTCGGCAACCGCAACACTTGATGTATAAGGAACACTATATGTTCTAGTATCAATATCACCTTGAACAGTAATTTCCTTAGTGTGTTCTGCTGGGTTTTCATCAATGGCTGTAATTGTACCATCAACTTCTGAAATAACGGCAAGACCTTTAGGATTTCTAGCTTCAACAATTTCTTGAACACGAGGAAGTCCTTGAGTAATATCGTCACCACCAGCAACACCACCGGTATGGAAGTTACGCATAGTTAATTGTGTACCTGGTTCACCGATTGATTGAGCAGCAACAGTACCAACTGCTTCACCAATTTCAACTTCTTCACCAGTAGCAAGGTTACGACCGTAACACTTCTTACATACACCATGTTTTGTATCACATGTGAATGCTGAACGAATTGTAACGTGTGTAACACCAGCATCAACGACCCTTTGAGCCATTGTTTCATCCATCATGACACCACGAGGTACGATAACTTCGCCTGTCTTAGGATCTTTAACTGTCTTTTGTGTATAACGACCAACAAGTCTGTCATACAATGGTTCGATCATATCTGTACCTTCCATAATTGAACTTACAACAAGTCCACGGTCAGTACCACAATCTTCTTCACGAACAATAACATCTTGAGCAACATCAACCAAACGACGTGTTAAGTAACCTGAGTTAGCAGTCTTCAAGGCTGTATCGGTCATACCTTTACGAGCACCATGGGTTGACATGAACATTTCCATGACTGATAGTCCTTCACGGAAGTTAGAAATAACAGGGATTTCCATCATACCACCATTAGGGGCGGCCATAAGTCCACGCATACCAGCTAGCTGTGTAAAGTTTGAAATGTTACCACGGGCACCGGAATCAGACATCATTGAGATAGGGTTTGTAGGATCAAATGAATCGATCAACAATTGTTGAATTTCATCCTTTGTATCGTTCCAAACACTAATAACACGATCATGTCGTTCGTTGTCAGTAATAAGACCACGACGGAATTGCTTAGAAATTGAAGCAACTTGTTTGTGAGCTTTTTCAACGATTTCAGGCTTTTGAGTTAGATTAGGAACATCTGTAACACCAACTGTTAATCCAGATAATGTACAAATTGTGTAACCTAATTCTTTCATATCATCAAGAAGTGATGATGTTCTTTGAACACGATATACTTTAAAGATTTGAGCAATGATATCTGATAGATAACCACTCTTAAGTGGATCTACTAGATCCATTTCATCAAGACGTTGATGAATATCTTCACCCTTGCCTAAGAAGTACTTGTCAGGAACACCGTTCTTCAAATTGTCATCAGTTGGTTCATTCAAGTATGGGAAATCTTCTGGAAGAATTTCGTTAAAGATTACTTTACCAACACTAGTAATCATAACTTTATCTCTTTGATCATCCTTGAATGGTTTGTTAGGCATTGAATCAACAGCAATACCAATTCTTGTATGGTAATGAACATCACCATTTAGCAAGGCTGTTTGAACTTCGTTAGAATCCTTGAAGATCTTACCTTCACCAGTCATATGTCTTGTTTCAATTGTTAGATAGTAGTTACCTAAAACAACATCCTGTGAAGGTGTAACAATAGGCTTACCATCTTTAGGAGCAAGAATATGATGGGCAGCAAGCATCAACATACGTGCTTCAGCTTGAGCTTCATCTGATAGTGGCACATGGATAGCCATCTGATCACCATCAAAATCGGCATTGTAAGCTTCACAAGCTAGTGGATGCAAACGAATTGACTTACCATCAACCAATACAGGTTCAAAAGCTTGAATACCAAGTCTATGAAGTGTAGGGGCACGGTTAAGTAATACTGGACGTTCTTTGATAACGTCTTCTAGTACATCCCAAATGTCATCATCTTGGCGATCAATCTTTCTTCTAGCATTCTTGACGTTAGAAGCAATTTCACGCTTAACAAGTTCATGCATAACAAATGGTTTGAACAATTCCAAAGCCATTTCACGAGGCAATCCACATTGATAGAACTTCAATGTAGGTCCAACATCGATAACTGAACGGCCTGAGTAGTCAACACGTTTACCAAGTAAGTTTTGACGGAAACGTCCTTGCTTACCCTTAAGCATATGTGATAGTGACTTCAATGGACGGTTACCAGGTCCTGTAACAGGACGGCCACGACGACCATTATCGATCAAGGCATCAACAGCTTCTTGCAACATACGTTTTTCATTTTGAACAATGATGTTAGGAGCATGTAGATCTAACAATCTCTTCAAACGGTTGTTACGGTTGATAACACGACGGTATAAATCGTTCAAGTCAGAAGTGGCGAAACGGCCACCTTCTAGTTGAACCATAGGACGAAGATCAGGTGGGATAACAGGAATTGCTTCCATTACCATCCATTCAGGTTTGTTACCTGATTTTTGGAAGGCACTTAAAATATCCAAACGTCTGATAGCACGTGTACGTTTTTGACCTTGAGCAGTCTTCAATGTTTCACGCAACTCTTTAACTTCAGAATCCATATCAACTTGTCTTAGAAGATCACGGATACCTTCAGCACCCATTTCAGCGACGAATTTATTACCAAATTCTTCACGCTTCTTACGATATTCTGTTTCAGTCAATAATTGTTTCTTTTCTAGATCTGTTTCACCGGGATCAATAACTACATATGATGCAAAGTAGATTACTTCTTCCAAGTTTCTTGGACTCATGTCCAATACGAGTCCCATACGTGATGGGATACCCTTAAAGTACCAAATATGTGATACAGGAGCTGCTAGTTCAATATGAGCCATACGTTCACGACGAACTTTTGAACGAGTAACTTCAACACCACAGCGGTCACAAACAATACCCTTATAGCGGATACGTTTGTACTTACCACAGGCACATTCCCAGTCTTTAGTTGGTCCAAAGATTCTTTCATCGAATAGACCATCTTTTTCTGGTTTTAAAGTACGGTAGTTAATAGTTTCTGGTTTCTTAACTTCTCCATAAGACCAACTACGAATCTTATCAGGAGATGCTAAACCAATTTGCATACTATCGAATTTATTAACGTCTATCAAAAGGTAACCTCCCTACAGTTTTAACTAGTTTTCTGACTTTGTACTAGTTTCAGTTGAATCCTTTGATGCTTCAAGCTTTTTAGCTTCTTCTTCAGCACGTTTTTGTTCTTGTTGTTTAGCGAATTTAGATAAGGCATCAACACTAACTGTGTCTTCGTCATCATCCATATCTCTAAGTTCAATTTCTTTCTTATGTGCGTCTAGAACTTTCATGTCCAATCCAAGAGCTTGTAGTTCTTTGACAAGAACACGGAATGATTCAGGAACACCAGGTTTAGGAATACTTTCACCCTTAACGATAGCTTCATAAGTCTTTACACGACCAACAATATCATCTGATTTGTATGTCAAGATTTCTTGAAGTGTATATGCGGCACCATAAGCTTCAAGGGCCCAAACTTCCATTTCACCAAATCTCTGACCACCAAATTGTGCTTTACCACCAAGTGGTTGTTGAGTAACTAGTGAGTATGGCCCGATTGAACGAGCATGAAGTTTATCATCAACCATGTGAGCTAGTTTCAAGTAGTACATGACACCAACTGATACACGGTTCTTGAATGGTTCACCAGTACGTCCATCATAAAGAATTGACTTACCATCTGTATCCATATCAGCTTCTTTAACAATGTCCCAAAGTTCATCATTACTTACACCATCAAAAACAGGTGTTGAAACGTGGATACCAAGTTTTCTAGCAGCCATACCTAAATGAAGATCAAGAACTTGTCCGATATTCATACGTGATGGAACACCCATTGGGTTCAATAAGATATCTACTGGAGTACCATCTGGCATGTAAGGCATGTCTTCTTCTGGTACAACAATTGAAACAGTACCTTTGTTACCATGACGACCAGACATCTTATCACCAACTTGAATCTTACGCTTTTGAGCAATGTAAACACGAACTAACATGTTAACACCAGGATCAAGTTCGTCTCCGGCTTCACGAGTGAAGACTTTGACATCTTGGATAATTCCGCCACCACCATGTGGTACACGAAGTGAAGTATCACGGACTTCACGAGCCTTTTCACCAAAGATAGCATGTAGCAATCTTTCTTCGGCTGATAATTCTGTAACACCCTTAGGTGTAACTTTACCAACTAAGATATCGCCATCACGAACTTCAGCACCAACACGGATAATACCGAATTCGTCAAGATCCTTAAGTGAATCTTCACCAACGTTAGGAATTTCACGTGTGATTTCTTCAGGTCCAAGCTTTGTATCACGTGCTTCTGATTCATACTCTTCAATATGAATTGAAGTATATGCATCTTCACGTACTAGTTTTTCTGAAAGTACGATAGCATCTTCGTAGTTATACATATTCCATGTCATAAAGGCAATAAGTGGGTTTTGACCAAGGGCTAATTCACCATTTTCCATAGCAGGACCATCGGCAATGATATCACCCTTCTTGATCTTTTCATCCTTGTGGACAATAGGTCTTTGGTTGTAACTCTTACCATTATTTGAACGACGGAATTTAGTTACCTTATAAGTATCTGTTGTGCCGTCTTCGTCACGTTTGATAGTAACTTTCTTAGCATCAACATATTCAACAACACCATCATGATCGGCTAATAGAGCAGCACCAGAATCATGAGCAGCAATATATTCCATACCAGTACCAACAAGTGGTGCATGTGGATTGATCAAAGGAACAGCTTGACGTTGCATATTGGCACCCATCAAGGCACGGTTCGAATCATCATTTTCCAAGAAAGGAATACATGCAGTAGCTACAGAAACTACTTGCTTAGGAGAAACGTCCATATAATCGACTTTCTCTGGAGTAGTTTCAATGTTGTCATCTTTGTGACGAGCCAAGATTGTGTTGTCAGTAAATGAACCATCATCTTCCAATGGTGTATTAGCTTGAGCAACAACGTAGTTATCTTCTTCGTCAGCAGTTAAGTAATCGATCTTATCAGTTACTTTGTGAGTATCCCATGAAACACGACGATATGGTGTTTCAATGAAACCATATTTATTAATAATAGCGTATGAAGCCAAGTTATTAATAAGTCCGATATTAGGACCTTCTGGTGTTTCGATAGGACACATACGACCATAGTGAGTATAGTGAACATCACGAACTTCATATCCGGCACGATCACGAGTTAAACCACCAGGTCCAAGGGCTGATAGGCGACGCTTATGTTCTAGTTCTCCAAGTGGATTAGTTTGGTCCATGAATTGTGACAATTGTGATGAACCAAAGAATTCCTTAATTGAAGCAACAACTGGTCTGATATTAATCAATTGTTGAGGTGTAACAGTAGCTGAATCTTGAATTGACATTCTTTCACGTACAACACGCTCCATACGTGATAGACCAATACGGAATTGGTTTTGTAGCAATTCACCAACTGAACGAATACGACGGTTACCCAAGTGATCAATATCATCTGTTGTACCGATGTTTTCCTTCAAGTTTAGGAAGTAGTTAATACCGGCTAAAATATCAGCTGGTGTAATTGTACGGTTTTCTTCTGGAATATGACCGTTACCAATAATATTAACAACTTTTTCATTATCAGCTTCTGAATAAACTTTAATGATTTGAACAGTAATTGGGTCTGTTAGAACACCTTCATCAGAAGGAGTCAATGTAACTGTCTTGAAATCATCTCTTTCAAGATATGGACTCAACTTGTTCATAGCATCGCGGTCAATTAAAGTATCCTTAGCTAAAACAACCTCACCTGTATCAGGATCAGCTAATGTTTCAGCCAAAGTCTTGTTCAAAAGTCTTGTCTTAAGATTTAACTTCTTATTGATCTTATAACGACCAACAGGAGCTAAGTCATATCTACGTGGGTCAAAGAATCTAGCATATAGTAATGAACGAGAACTATCTGCAGTCTTTGGTTCACCAGGACGGAGTCTTTCATAAATATCTTTCAAGGCTTCTTCAACACGTGAATCACTTGTATCTTTATGAACATCTTTTTCAAGTGTTAGATTTAAAGTATCGTTTTCACCAAAAATATCAAGAATTTCTGAATCACTACCAAAGCCAAGTGCTCTAACTAGTTCAGAAATAGGTAATTTTCTAGTTCTATCAATTCTTACATAGCCAAGACCTTTAGCATCTGTTTCAAATTCCAACCATGCACCACGGTTAGGAATAACAGTTGTACCATAGTTCTCACGACCATTTTTATCTGTGTCTTGATTATAGTAAATACCAGGTGAACGTACTAATTGAGAAACAATAACACGTTCAGCACCGTTGATGATGAAAGTTCCTTCATCAGTCATGATTGGGAAATCACCAAAGAAAACATCTTGTGTCTTGATTTCGCCAGTTTCATGATTAGTCAATTTCAATGTTACATGTAATGGTGCTGAGAAGTTAGCGTCATGTGCTCTAGCTTCTTCAACAGTATATTTTGGTTCTAGTAACTTGTAACCGACGTATTCCAAAGAAAGGTTTCCAGCAAAGTCATCAATTGGCATAATATCGTCAAACATATCTTTTAGTCCTTCATCTAAGAACCATTTATAAGAGTTTGTTTGGATGTCAATCAAATTTGGCAGTGGAAGTACTTCCTTGATCTTTGCATAACTACGACGAACACGGTGTGCACCATAATTAACGTTATGATAAGTCAAATTTTTCACCTCAACATATATTTTGTTCAAATCCAGACCTCAAATATTACAATTTGATTACAATTTACCTGAAAACGGTTTTAAAACCTGTTTTAAGGCAAAAAAAAACCAAAAATAGAAACGAAAATCTATTTTTGTGTTTTTTTATTTAGCATAACCACGGACAATAGATCGCGGCCTGCAATTTGAACTATGAATCTCAAAGAGAAATAATACACTTATACACTATTTTTGTCAATAGTCAAGTCGATTATTTTTGATTGGAGACTGTTTCCTTACTATTAGGATTATCAACCGTTACCGTTAACTTGCCCTTTTTAGAACCAACTTTAATTGAATCGCCAGCTTTAACGTTACCCATAAGTAATTGTTCACTGACCGGATCTTCAATTTCTCTTTGAATAGTTCTTCTCATTGGACGAGCACCATATTCAGGATTATAGCCATCTTTTACTAAATCGCTATAAGCTGTTGGTGTGATAACCAATTTGATCTCTCTTTCAGCAAGACGTTTTCTCAAGTTATTACTCATGATCTTAGCAATATCCTTGAGTTGTTCTTTATCAAGAGCTTTAAAGACAATTGTTTCATCAATACGGTTCAAGAATTCAGGACGGAAGAAGCGTTTCAATTCTGTATTGATACGTTCTTGCATTTCCTTAAAGTCATCGTGAACATCTTTAGCACCAAAGCCGACTGACTTGTCATCTTCCAATGATCTAGCTCCAAGGTTAGAAGTCATAATAATAATAGTATTTCGGAAATCAACTTTACGACCCTTAGCATCAGTTAAGATACCATCATCAAGAACTTGCAATAAGATATTGAAGACATCTGGATGAGCCTTTTCAACTTCATCAAGTAGAACAACTGAATAAGGTTCATTTCTTACCTTCTCTGTCAATTGACCACCATCATCAAAGCCGACATATCCAGGAGCTGAACCAATCAACTTAGATGTACTATATTGTTCCATATATTCTGACATATCTACACGAATTAGATTATCTTCAGAACCAAACATTACTTCAGCGATTGATTTAGCCAATTCAGTCTTACCGACACCGGTAGGTCCTAAGAACATAAATGAACCAATTGGACGATTAGGGTCCTTCATACCACTTCTAGCACGACGAATTGCACGTGAAACAGCATTAATGGCATCATTTTGACCAATAACACGTTTATGAAGCTCTTTTTCAAGATTAAGTAACTTTTCACTCTCTTTACGAGTAATTTGCTTAACCGGAACTCCAGTCCACTCAGCAATGATCTCCGCAATATCATCCGCTGTTACAACAGGTTTCTTTTGTGCTGACTTCTTATCATTTAGCTTAGCAATTTCAGCTTGGACAGTTTGTTCTTGTTCACGAATCTTAGCAGCTTTTTCAAAGTCTTGATCCAAAATAGCGTTGTTCTTGTCATCCATCAACTTCAAAGCTTGATTAGTTAACTCTTCAAGTTTGTTATTTTTAGACACATTATGAATTCTAACTTTAGCTGAAGCTTCATCCATCAAATCGATAGCCTTATCTGGCAAGAAACGGTTAGTTAAGTAACGTGTAGAAAGACGAACCGCTGCTTCAACGGCTTCATCAGAAATTGTTAAGCCGTGATGTTGTTCATATCTTGGGCGAAGTCCTGTCAAAATCTTAACAGAATCTTCGGCACTAGGTTCTTCAACATAGACTTTGGCAAAACGACGCTCCAAAGCTGTATCCTTTTCAATGTACTTTTGATACTCATTAGATGTTGTTGCACCAATCAATTGCAACTCACCACGAGCTAAGGCAGGTTTCAAAATATTAGATGCATCAATTGCACCTTCAGCACCACCAGCTCCGATTAATGTGTGCAATTCATCAATAAAGAGAATGACGTGTTTATCTTCATAAATTTCTTTGATAATTTTCTTTAAACGATCTTCAAACTCACCACGATATTTAGTACCAGCTACTAATGAACCCATATCTAACATCATGATACGTTTGTTTTGCATATCTAATGGAACTTCTTTTTTTATAATAGCAATAGCTAAACCTTCAGCAATTGCAGTTTTACCAACACCGGGCTCACCGACTAGAACAGGATTGTTCTTAGTACGACGACTCAAGATTTGAATAGTTCGGTCAACTTCTTTTTTACGACCAATAACAGGGTCAATTTGATTATCACGAGCTAATTTTGTCAAATCACGAGCTAAGGAATCCAACGTTGGAGTTCCACCTTGCGATTGTTGATTTTTTTGTTTATTTAAATTTGCAGCAAAACCACGACGTGCAGCCTTGTTTGACATACCCATTTTGCTTAATAGCAAAGACTTAGTCTTAGCTAAGCTCAATCCCAAATTAACCAAAATACGGTTAGCCAAGTTATCGGCGTCATCAAGAATTGCCAATAAAATATGTTCTGTACCAATACGGTTAGCTTTATATAAGTTGGAATCTTCTTCCGCATTGCTTAAAATCATTTGTCCTTTAGGAGAGTATGGTAAATAAATTCCTTTAGCAGTATTAGATGAGACATCCCCATAACCTGTCAGATGTTCAATCTCCTCTTCAACATCTCGATCACTTACAGCTAGATCTCTCAAAGTAATACCGGCAATACCATCATTTTCCATTACTAACCCAAGTAGAATATGTTCTGTACCAACAGCATTATGATGAAATGTCTTGGCTTGTTCTTGAGCTAAAACTAGTGCATTCTTGGCGCTTTCGGTAAATACTTTGTCCATTAATGTTACCTCTACTTTTTAAGTGTCTGTTTAGAAAGTATAATTATGTTTCAAAAAAAAGCAATTATTTCATCTTGCAAAATATAAAAAAGTTAATGATTCTTCAGATTTTGCCTCCAATAGAATCCTAACACATTCACGAGATTTATAATTGATTCCTGACTTCAAAAAAATCTTTAGAGAACGAAAAAAGGTAATCAATTCATTTTCAGAATTAATTACCCTTTTAAACTTATCATGGAATCGGGAAAACAAGATTCGAACTTGCGGCCTTCACGCCCCGAACGTGACGCTCTACCAAGCTGAGCTATTTCCCGAAACCTCTCTAAGCGGAAGACGGGATTCGAACCCGCGACCCCCACCATGGCAAGGTGATGTTCTACCACTGAACTACTTCCGCATTATGACTATGCCGACTAGAGGATTCGAACCTCCGACCCCCTGTTTACAAGACAGATGCTCTGCCAACTGAGCTAAGTCGGCATTATGCCAAACGACATCTAACATAATACACAATAACCGATCCTTTTGCAAGGCCAATTATTAATACGGGTGAAAGGACTTGAACCTTCATGTCCACTGGACACTAGAACCTAAATCTAGCGCGTCTGCCAATTCCGCCACACCCGCAAAAAACTAAATGATTTCCACTAAGCACTTTGCTTAATGGAGGATACAGGGTTCGAACCTGTGACCTCCTGCTTGTAAGGCAGATGCTCTCCCAGCTGAGCTAATCCTCCATAGTGTTTCTCGTTCGAAACAACTATATTATTATACCTATTGACCACAAAAATTGTCAACGAAAACTTTTAAAAAAAATTATTAGGCTTATCAAATCGTTTAATTACGCGACAGTTTGAAAATTTATCCTTGATATAACCCAATATATCCGTGTTTAATTTCAGCTTTTTTCAGCCGTTCATGATCGGTATATTCAAATTCAACTTTTTTCTGTCAAATGAGATAGTTCCCTTTTATTCAGTGGACGACTAGAAACTAATATTTTAATAAGTAGCAGAATCTCGTCTTCTTTAAAACATATTTCTTACTTATGTTTATTTTATATATCGGAGATGTCAAAATATGTCGTTTCTTTATAAACAATAATATCAATAAAAAATACCAATGTGGCAACCCCTTTCGAAGTTGTTACACTGGTATTTTTAATTAATAGATATTCTAATTCTTCTATGTTTAATAGTAGAACCGAGCTACGCGGGCCAATTTCTTCCAATACTTAGGCAAATTCTCAGAAATTCCCAGACCTGCTTTGCTCTCTATTCTTCGCTATTGTCTTCTGGTCTCATTGTTGGGAACAAGATAACATCACGAATTGATGGTGCATCTGTTAGCAACATTACTAGTCTATCGATACCGATTCCTAGCCCACCTGTTGGTGGCATACCATATTCCATAGCTTCAACGAAGTCGTTATCAATATGTTCGGCTTCATCATTACCCTTTTCACGTTCGGCAGCTTGTGCTTCAAAACGTTCTTTTTGATCAATAGGATCATTTAGTTCAGTAAAGGCATTACCGAATTCATGACCTAAGATGTAAACTTCGAAACGGTCTGTGAAGTTAGGATTTTCTTTGCTCTTCTTAGCAAGTGGTGAAACTTCCAAAGGATATTCGTAAACGAATGTAGGTTCCTTTAAAGTGTCTTCAACGAATTCTTCAAAGAATTCAGCAATGATATGACCAACGCCCCAGAAGTCTTCGTACTTAACACCTTTTTCATCAGCTAATTTACGAGCTTGTTCAAGATCCATATCTTGGCTGAAATCAATTCCTGTTTGTTCTTTGATTGCATCAACCATCTTGATACGCTTGAATGGTTTGCTCAAATCGATTTCTTCACCTTGATAAGTAACTTGTTGTGTACCATTAGCTTTTTGAGCAGCATGTCTAAAGAGTCCTTCGACTTCTTTCATGACATCTGTCATATCCCAATATGCAGCATATGTTTCTAGTGAAGTATATTCAGGGTTGTGTTGTGTATCCAAACCTTCATTACGGAAAGCACGTCCGATTTCATAAACTCGTTCGAAGCCACCAACAATTAATCTCTTAAGTGGCAATTCAAGAGCAATACGGAGATACATTTGCATATCCAAAGCATTGTGATGTGTGATGAATGGTCTAGCACTAGCACCACCGGCTTGTGTATTTAGGACAGGAGTTTCAACTGACATGAAGCCTTCACCATCTAAGTATTCACGAACAGCTGAAATAATCTTAGTGCGTTTCTTGAAACGTTCAAAACTATCTTGGTTAGCAATTAGATCCAAATATCTTTGACGATAAATTTGTTCAACATTTGTCAAACCATGGAACTTATCAGGTAATGGACGTAATGACTTAGATAACATTGTTACGTGAGTAGCTTTAACAGTCAATTCACCCATGTCCGTTTTCATGATTTCACCATGAATACCTAAATGATCACCAATATCGGCACGTTTGAAGATATGGTAGTTCTCTTCACCAACGACATCTTTACGAACATAAATTTGAATTCTGCCACTTCTATCACGGATATCAGCAAAACCAACTTTACCTTTACCACGTTTTGACATCATACGACCGGCAATAACAACTGGTAAGTCCTGTTCTTCAAGAACTTCCTTATCTTCATCACCATACTTGTCATGAATCTCTTGAGCCAATGCAGTTCTTTCAAATCTTGAACCGAATGGATCAACACCTTCATCATAAAGTTCTTGTAGTTTTTCACGTCTGACCCTTAGTTGATCATTCATGACTCTAGTCTTTTTTATTTCTTCTTTCGTTGGTTGCTTTTTCTTATTTTCGTTACTCAAAATTTTTCCCCCTGTCTACGAAATTCTTGAAGATCTCGCTTCTCTCTTCTCGTAACTTTCAACAAATTGATCTAATGTATCGAACACTTCCTGCATGGAATCTTCTTCCACTACTTTAGCACGTGTTCTTACTGCATGGGGAATCCCCTTTAGATAATATGCTGCCTGTTGACGAAATTCTGGAACACCAACATGCTCACCTTTTAAGTCTACCAGACGTTGGAGTTGAAGTTTAGCTATATTAATTTTTTCTGGAACGCTTGGTTCTGGCAATAATTCTCCAGTTTCTAGATAATGGTTCATCGCATTTAATCTCCATAAATTACCAAGTACGGCTCGACCTACCATGGCAGCATCCGCACCCACTTCTTCGATCATTGTCTTAGCATCTTGAGGAGTCTTGATATCACCATTACCCATAAATGGAATGGAAACACTTTGTGCCACTTCATGTAAGATATCCCAATTGGCATGTCCCATGTACATCTGGGATTTTGTACGACCATGCATAGCAATTGCGGAAGCTCCGCCCTCTTGTGCTGCTAGAGCATTTTCAACTGCTAAAATATGATCGTCATCCCAACCAGTTCTCATCTTCACCGTTAGAGGTTTACTGATAGCTGAACTAACAGCCTTCACAGCCTCATAAAGATGATCTGGATCTCTTAACCAACAAGAACCTGCACCTGTCTTGGTAACCTTTTTAACTGGGCACCCCATGTTGATATCGATAATATCAGCACTAGTATTATCGTCAACAAATTTAGCTGCTTGAACTAATGAATCAACACTACCACCGAAAATCTGAATACTGACAGGATGTTCTTTAGGATCAACGAACATCATACCCAGTGTCTTTTCATTTCGATATTTAATGCCTTGATCACTGATCATTTCACAAACAGTTAGACCGGCTCCAAATTCCCTTGCTGTAACTCGAAAAGCTGAATTGGTTATTCCAGCCATTGGAGCAACCACAATTTGGTTAGGAATCGTTACATTGCCTATTTTCCATTCCATACTTTTTACCTCAAATTATTAACTACAACTTGCAATAATAACAAATTTTCTATTCATATGGCAAACATGATTAATCTTTAGTCGCAATAATTTTCTTCAATTCGGCTTCGCTAAATTGATACTTATTACCGCAGAATTTGCAGACTGCCTCAGCACCGTGATCTTCATCAACCATAGCTTGTAGATTGGCAGTAGATAAAGTAGCTAGTGATTTAGAGAAACGTTCTTTAGAACAGTCACATTGGAATTGAACAGGCATTTCATCCAAGACCTTCATCTCAACACCATTCATAATTTTATCTAAGATTTCATTATTACTTAGGCCTTCATTGAGCAAAGTTGATAAATTAGGAACAACCTTCAAATTTGCTTCAATTTTAGAAATATCTGTGTCAGTAGCTCCTGGCAGAGTTTGAACTAAGAAACCACCTGCAGCACCAACTTTTTCATTGGGTTCCACAAATACTGAAACACCAATAGCTGAAGGAATTTGTTCTGATTTAGCCATATAATAAGCAAAATCCATACCGATTTCACCAGAAACCAATGGCACTTCACCAGTGAATGGCTTCTTCATATGTAGATCTTTGGTAATACTCAAAGTTCCTTTATTACCGACTGCAGCTTGAACATCAATATGACCATCTTCACGAGCCTTTAGACTTACGTGTGGATTAGTAATATAACCTTTGGTATTTCCCTGAGCATCAGCATCAACCACAATGGCTCCAACTGGGCCACCGCCTTGAATTCTAGTTGTTAGAACTTCATCTTCTTTAAGAGTTGAAGTAGCGACTAAAATAGAACCAATCATTGTTCTACCCAATGCAGCACTGGAATTTCTCCAAGTGTCATGTCTTTTTTGTGCTTCCTGAATAGTTTGGGTGGCGTTAACAACATAAACCCTAAACTTTCCGTCTTTAGAAACTGATTTAGTTAAAGTATCAGTCATAATTTCCTCCGTTCAAAAAAGCGACTCATACGAGTCGCTCTTTTTTATTGATTATCATTATTGTTATTATCTTTGTCACTATTGGCAGTAGAATCTGTTGAATCATTATCATTATCAGACTTAGTTTCAGTAGATGATGGTGTAGTTCCAGTAGAATTATTCGTATCATCTGACTTAGTTTCGTCTTTTTCTGAAGGATAAACAGCTTCATCAATATTGTCATCTGACTTATCTGTTTCAGTAGTTGAACCCTCAGTTTTTTGCTTTTCAGCATCCTTAGCTTCAACAGCCTTTTTTGATTCTTCAAAGGTAGCAGCACTTTCACTTGGGAATTCTTGGTTAGCATCATTAGCAGGCATTTTACCTGTGTTATACAAGCTCAAGATTTCCTTTTCATCAAGTGTTTCATACTTCAATAGAGCTTCGGCAATAATCTTATGTTGTTCACGATGTGTTTCAAGAATTTCTCTAGCACGTTCGTGATCTTCATCAATAATACGTTTAACTTCTTGATCAATTGCTTTAGCAGTATCTTCTGAATAAGAAGGTAATTGACGATAATTACCACCACTAAATGGTTGACCATTCTTTTCAAGTTGAACCGTACCTAAACGATCTGTCATACCGTATTCAGTAACCATTGTACGAGCAATTTGTGTTGCTTGTTCAAAGTCATTTGAAGCACCTGATGAAGGTTGACCGACAATGATTTCTTCGGCAGTACGTCCACCAAGTAAACCAGTAATTTGTTCGTTTAATTCCTTCTTAGTAGCAAGGTTTTGATCATCCTTAGGTAACATGATAGCGTAACCGCCGGCACGTCCACGAGGAACGATAGTAACCTTTCTAACAACACGAGAATCACTCAAAACCAAACCAATCAAAGCATGTCCTGCTTCATGGTAGGCCACAGTGTGACGTTCTTGTTCAGGAACAACATGATTTCTCTTAGCTGGACCAGCAATAACACGATCTTCAGCTTCATCAAGATCACTTGGATCAATCTTTTGCTTGCCACGACGAGCAGCAACTAAGGCAGCTTCGTTAAGTAAGTTTTCTAGATCAGCACCAGCAAAACCTGGTGTTTGTTGTGCAATAGCTTTCAAATCAACATCATCTGTAAATGGTTTATTTCTAGCATGAACTTTAAGAATGGCCTCACGACCCTTAACATCAGGGCGACCAACCAAAATCTTACGGTCAAAACGACCGGGACGTAACAACGCTGGATCAAGGACATCGGAACGGTTAGTAGCGGCCATAACGATAACACCTTCATTACCAGTAAATCCATCCATCTCAATCAATAATTGATTAAGTGTTTGTTCACGTTCGTCGTTACCGCCACCGGTACCTGAACCACGTTGACGACCAACGGCATCAATTTCATCAATAAAGATAATTGATGGGGCATCTTTTTTAGCATTCTCGAACAAATCACGAACACGTGAAGCACCGACACCAACAAACATTTCAACGAAATCTGAACCAGAAATTGAATAGAAAGGAACTTTAGCTTCACCAGCAACAGCCTTAGCTAGTAAAGTTTTACCAGTCCCGGGAGGACCCTCTAGCAAAACACCTGCCGGTATTCTGGCACCCAAAGAAACAAACTTCCTTGGATCTTTTAAGAATTCAACAACTTCAACAAGTTCTTGTTTTTCTTCTTCAGCACCAGCAACGTCAGAGAATCTAACTTTATTTTTCTTAGGATCCTCTGGTTTGACCTTGGATTTACCAAAGTTCATGACACGGTTTGCGCCACCACCTTGGCCTCCACGACCCATCATTGCAAAGATTACAAAGAAGAACAATGCAAATGGAACAACGACCGTCAATATCAAGGAGATCCATTGACCGGATTGTGACTTAGGAGCAGCAGTAGTCTTAACTCCCTTCGCCATAGCGGCGTTATTAATTCTCTTTAACGTATCATTGTTAGGCAAAACAGTTGAACTAAATGAAGTTACTTCACTAGAACCACTAGATTGAGCACGACTGAATAGTGACACGGAACGTGTTGTATTAGCCTTTTGAGCTTTCTTGTATTCACCAGTTACTTGATAAGCTCCTCCGATAGGCTCTAGTTTGAAACTCTTCACTTTGCCTTGCTTCAATTGTGTGATGAATTGGTCTTGGCTTAGTGTTTTAGATTGATCTGAGGATTGACCACCAGCAAACCAACTTGCTGCCAGAACCAAAACAACAAAGAGCAAGATGTAAAACAGGCTATTATTGATTAACCTATTTCGATTATTTTTCATACATTTCCTCCTAAATTACTTAGACGTTACATATTGTAACATTGGTGAACAGTAACACAATAATAATTGTAACTCTATCTTAATTATTTTGTACTATATACCTCTGGTTTTAATACACCAACATAAGGTAAATTACGATAATGTTCATCATAATCCATTCCATAACCAACTACAAACTCATCAGGAATCTCTACTCCGATATAATCAACCTTAACATGCTTGATTCTACGAGCCGGTTTATCCAAGAATGAAACCAATTTAATTGATTTAGCATGACGTGATTCAAATAGTTCTACTAAACGATCTAATGTGTATCCAGTATCGATAATATCCTCAACTATTACCACATCGCGATCACGTACAGATGTATCTAAATCTTTAATGATACGAACATCCCCAGTTGTAACGGTATTTTCACCACCATAACTAGAAACATCCATAAAGTCGTATTCCATTTTAAAATCTAAACTCTTAACGAGGTCCATCATGAACATAGCGGCTCCACGTAAAATACAAACAAACAAAGGATTCTTTCCTTGATATTCTTTCGTTAACTGTTTACCCAAACGTTGAATAGTTTCATTAATCTCTTCTTCCGAGACTAATACCTCTTTAATATCTGAATTCATGTTTTTACCTCAATCAAGTTTTATTTTGTAATGCTTATTGCCTTTTTTTAAATAATCACTCATATTATAAATTTTTTCAACCCATACTATCTGATTATCAAATAATAAAATTAAATAATTATCACGTTCATATTCAGGTATCTTTTCATTTATAAATCTCTTACTCAACTTTTGATGTTGACCATTTGACAAGAGTAATTTATCGCCATCTCTGCGAGTCCGTAAGCTTATTTCATGCGGAGTATTCTCCACGGTTAGTGTAAAATCTTGCTCGTTTTCTAAAAGGCTGAATTTTCTATGATTAATTACCTGAGTTTGACCTATCTCAATAGAAGCTACTTGTAAATTCTGATCTTGTACTCGTTGGATCAAGAAATGATCATAGCTTTTAATAAACCGCCATGAATCTGCCAAATCAATTGAAGCATTGGCATGATCACCCAAAATAATTTCAATGATCTGTTCAATTTGACGATTACTAATTGAAATGCCCAAACTATTTTTGGTAAAAAAACTACCCCAAAACAGTGTCTGTTGTTCCGAATTTAAAATTTTGACCGGTTCTATCAACCCCGTTATTTTTTCAGGTGTCCTCACTAACTTCATTGAATCTTCAATTCGAGCGAACTCCCTTTGAGCTAAATCCAGCAATGCCATAATTTGTTGTTCAAAGAAAGCAAAATGTGCAAGTAATTGACCGTTCTCCTTTTGTAACTTTGGAAAAATATTATTACGCAAACGATTACGCATAGTTATATTATCAAAATTAGTTTCGTCTTGAACATGATGAATATCATGGATATCCGCAAAAACTGTGATATCTGATTTAGCAAATTTTAATAATGGTCGCACAATTTGACCACCGGCAAACGGACGTTGTTCCTTCAAACTAACAACTTCGTAGGCATTACCTGAACGGATCAATTTCATTAAAATATTTTCAGCCAAATCGTTGGCATGGTGTGCTGTCAGTAACGTATCAAAATCATTATCCTGCATAATTTTTTTGAAAAAGTCGTATCTAAAAGACCGAGCAGCTGCTTCCATTCCAATATCGTCTTGTGGCTTATTCAACCATTTAGTCGTAAAAAATTGATATCCGTTATCTACACAAAAATTTTGAACAAATTCAACTTCTTTAGCACTTTCCGGACGTAGATCATGATCAACATTAACAACACCAAAAGATTCCTTAGGTAGAATCTCACCAATCACATTCAACAGAACCATTGAGTCAACACCACCAGAAACAGCTACTAAAATTCTTTTAGTGTGGTACTTCTTCAAAACACTCTTAACAGTATTTATTATTCTATTATCTAACTCCATTTTTTCTCCAAATCCCTGAAACTAAAAAGGTTGAGACAATGTCTCAACCTAATATTTATTAGCTGCGGCGGCCACCACGACCACCACGTTTTCCTTCTGTGTTCTTTTTAATAGTACTTAAACGTTCTTCACTTTCCTTCATAAAGCCTGACATCATATCATCAAAACTTTCAGGTTTATGTGGACGTGATTTATGTTCATTACGTTCATGAGAATGATGTGCATGATACTTTGCCTTAGGCTTGTCAGAAGCCTGTTTGATTGAAAGTGCAATCTTATGATCTTTTTCATTAAGAACTAAAACCCTTACGGTATCACCGACACTCAAAACATCGTGAATATCTTTAACGTAACCATCAGCAACTTCACTGATATGTACCATTCCGCTTTGTCCTTCTCCAAGGTCAACGAACGCCCCAAAGTTTGTAATTCCAGTAACTTTACCTTCTGTTTTAGTTCCTACTTCGACTGTCATCTAATTAAAAATAATTCCTTTCCCTATTTTTGAATCGTAGTGGTCTTAACATCACCAGGCAAATTATAAATTTGTTCACCCGGTTTACTGTACATATATTTTTCCCGAATATATTTTTCCAAATAATTCGTATCATGAAGTTGTGCAACTTCAAGTTTCAAATCGCTTTGGATCGCTTTTTGCTTACTTAACTTCGTCTTACTAACTTCAATTTGTCCCATTGTATTGGCATAAGTCCGATGTGCGTTAAAAATTTGAACACCAAATACAACCAAAATAATTGCAAAAACAATACCAATCACTGCCATACGCCGACGATGTACCTTTTTGGCATAATTATGAGGGCCTGGCTTTGGAGGCATTTGCGACTGTTTAGGTTTCAATACAGAAACATTGGAATTTAATTTATGTACTTCCATACCACTACTCCCCTAGAAATGATTATCTTGAGTATAACAAGTTTAAGCAATTATTTGAACAATAAAATTGCCAATTTTAATCTAATTCTAATTTTTACTAAATCTCTTCGTACATATCTTCTGATTCATTCTTTTTGGTAGTTTCCTTAATATTAAGGACCTTTACCTTCATTGTTTTTTCACCAAAATGCAATTCGATCACATCACCAATTGATACATCACTAGACGATTTGGCTACACGACCGTTAATACTTGCACGACCATTATCAGTGAATTCCTTTGCTACAGTTCTTCTCTTAATAATTCTGGTAACTTTTAAATACTTGTCTAATCTCATTTTTTATCCTCTATTTTCATAAATCTTATAATATATTTTCCCATGGGTAAGATTTCCCATTCTTCCTTAGTCAATATATGCCAACGCTTGGTTAACTTTAAGTACACAAATGCGCCGATTGGTATCGTTATAACGTTCAACAAAATACTTTTTGATCTAGTCATAACTAAGCCAGATGACAGGATCACAACTGCTAATTTAACAATGATTGCCATCACTAAACCTGCTTTAATTAAAGCCTTGATAAAGCCCTTATCAAGTGATAAGAAACTTCGATTGAAACCATATATAGTCATGATTCCAAATAAAATTACGCATTCGCTGAGTACAGTTGCTAAAGCAGCTCCAGCAATTCCAAATTTTGGCACAAGAATAATATTTAAGGCTACTTTGGCTATCAAAGACATTCCAAACAATACAAGTTTGTGCAGATTTTTTTCATCATCACCACTTGTTACCGCAATTAATAAATTAATAAAGGAAACAATAATAATTGAAAACATATAAATGCTCAAAGTTCTTGAACCATTGGTATTAGTAAACAGCATCGTGTTGATTTGTGGCATTAAAGCAATTAATCCTGCCGTTTCAGCACCCGATAACCATAAACAGACTCGTACCATTTTAGAAATGGTCTTTTTATTCTGTTCTAATCGATTAGTTTCTCTTAATTGTGGCATTATTGTTGAAACAAACGAAAGTGAAATCACAATACCCAACTGTAACAATGGTTGGCCTCGATCAAAAACTCCTTTTTGAATTTCAGCTTGATCTAACGAAATACCCGAATGCATCAATAATCGAATCATTGAAAAAGAATCGATAAATTGATAAAAAATGGTAATTCCAGTAAATACAACAATCAAGACGATCTCTAAAGCTAAACCATGCTCTAACTTAATTGTGCCATCATCTTGATCAGCCGCCAAAAAGTTATTCTTATTTCTTACAAAGGTAACAATTAAAAGCCCAACTGCTAGTAATCCACCAATAAAAGCACCAGCATTAGCCAATGTTCCCATACGATAAACGTCAATCACTCCGTGACCAAACAACAAGGCACTACCAATGATAATCACAATTCTTAAAAATTGTTCCGAAACTTGTGAGATAGCACTGGGTGTCATCAACAGATCACTCTGAAAATAACCTCTCAAACTGGTCTCAAAAGGTATCAATAAGAAAGTTAAAGAAACCGCTCGGACTTCTAAATAAAGTCTAGGATCGCCCATTAAAAAAGCTAAGTATCTGGAAGACATCCACAACAGAATTGTAACCACACAACTAGCAATTATTAAGAGCATAAAAGTTCTCTTTAATAAATTATTCTTAGCAGCATTGTTTTTTTGCTGTGCAAATGCCTTCGATAGCACGACTGGTAAGCCTGACAAAGCCAGTACAGAGAATATTCCATAAATTGGATAAACCTGTTGGTAGATGAAGTATCCCCGATCACCTACGATGTTTTGCAGTGGAATCCGATAAATTGCACTCAAAAGTTCTGAGAACAATGAAGCAATCGTTAATATCCAAGTCCCCTTAATCGCCCTCGACACTTCTTTTTGCATATCAATTTTTTATTTTTTCTTTCTTCAAATTATCAAAGCCGTCAGCCATTTTTTCTGCGAACACCTTCAATTGATCGAACCATTCATCCTTTTTAACACTTGCTGAATCCAAGGTAATCATGAATCCACCATTTTTATTGTTTACCTTAGCCTTCATTGTCGTATTAGCTAGGAACTTAAAGACTAAATCTCCAGTTAAGTAATCGCCAGCTTTTTGTGAAAATTTAATTGTAATCTTCTTATTTCGCATAACCACACTGTTAACTAAAGCTTCATCAAATGAATTCTTCAATAAACTAACGTCCAACAGATTAGCAACTTCCTGTGGATAATCGCCAAAGCGATCCAACAATTCTGATTTAACCTCTTGGTAATTTTCCAAAGAATCAATCTGACGAATTCGTTTGTAAAGTTCAACCTTTTGACGTTGATCACTAATATAATCCTCTGGCAAGTAGGCTTCCAAAGCCAAATTGATCTCTGAATTAGTCTTCTCAGCCTTAGTGTGACCACGTTTCTTGGCAACCGCATCATTTAACATCTGCGTATACAAGTCAAAACCAACTGAATCGATAAAGCCATGTTGTTGCTTACCCAATAGATTACCAGCCCCACGAATAGACAAGTCTCGCATCGCAATCTTAAAGCCAGAACCTAATTCAGTAAAGTTCTTAATAGCTTCCAAACGTTGTTCGCCGACTTCAGTCAAAACCTTATTGGGACGATACATCAAGTAAGCATAAGCTACTCGATTCGATCTACCAACACGACCACGAATTTGATAAAGCTGCGATAGACCATAACGATCAGCATTTTCTACTACTAAGGTATTGGTATTAGGCATATCAACACCAGTTTCAATAATTGTTGTCGTTACTAAAACATCATAATCACCGGCCAAGTAATCGGAAATAACACCTTCCATTTGAGTCTCATTCATTCGACCATGTGCTGTTGCAATTCGGGCATCTGGCACTAAGGATTGCAATTGATCTGCTACTTGATCCATATCTTCAACTCGATTGTGCAGGTAAAAGACTTGGCCACCACGAGCCATTTCACGTTTAATTGCACCAGCAATTACCTGATAATTCTGCTCCATAACGTAGGTTTGAACGGGATAACGATTACTAGGGGCCGTTTCAATCAAAGAAAGATCACGCACACCCAGCATTGACATATTCAAAGTTCTTGGAATTGGTGTTGCTGTCAAAGTTAGAACATCGACATTACTCTTTAACTGTTTAATCTTTTCCTTATGCTTAACGCCAAAACGCTGTTCCTCATCAATTATCAACAATCCGATATCGTGAAATTTAACATCCTTCGAAAGTAAACGATGTGTTCCCACAACAATATCAACCGATCCGTCTTCTAATTTTTCAATAATCTCTTTACTTTGCTTACGAGTTTGGAAACGTGACAACATTCCAATTTCCACCGGGAACCCCGCAAAGCGTTCCTTCATAGTTTCATAATGTTGTTGTGCTAACAAGGTCGTTGGTACTAAAAAGACTACTTGTTTACCTGCTTCAACAGCTTTGAAGGCTGCTCTCAACGCTACTTCGGTTTTACCGAATCCAACATCCCCAACCAAAAGTCGATCCATTGGATGTGGTTTTTCCATATCACGTTTAATTTCATCGACAGATCTCAATTGATCAGGTGTTTCTGGATATGGAAAGGCATTATCAAAATCATTCTGCATCGAATCATCTTTTGGAAAAGCAAATCCCTTTTCTGCCTCACGTTTAGCGTAGAGATCTATCAAGTCATCAGCAATATCTTCAATATTAGACTGAACTCGACGTTTAGTTTTTTGCCACTCATTACCACCTAATTTATTGATCTTAGGCGATTTACCTTCAGCTGAAACGTACTTCTGAACCATATCCAGTTGCGTAACTGGAATGAATAGACGACCATCGTCACGATATTCAATCGTAATATAATCTTGATGTTTACCGTCGACCTCCATCGTCTGCATACCAATAAACTTACCAATACCATGATTAACGTGAACGACGTAATCGCCTGGCTTTAATTCGTTATAACTCTTCAGTCTTTCAGCATTAGCCAGAGTTTGGTGACGTCTCTTCTTTGGTTGTTTATTGAAGAGTTCTTTTTCAGTGATAACGGCCAATTTTTGTTCTGGCATTTCAAAACCAGAACTCAATGTAGCATTCATAATTTGTGTCTGATCTTCAACAACTTTATCAGGTGTCGTTAAGGTCGCTTTAATTCCAAAATCGATCAATGTATTATTGATTGCCGCAATCCGTTTTTCATTACTGATAGTTAAAAGTACGGTATATTTTTGCTTTTGCCAACGTTCAACTTCCGATTTTAACAACGGCATTTGACTGAAGAATTGTTGCATTGTTCGAACTGGTACATTTTGCAATTGGTTCAAACGAATATGTCCCATTCCCTGTTGAAATGCTGACAAATAAATTTGGGCCAACTTGTTATCTTTGATCAAATCGGCAAAACTCTGACGAATCTTCTGCTCTGGCAAAGCCTTACCAAACTCTAATTGACTAGCCAACCAAGATTGATTCTCAGCTTGACTATCATTAGACTGTTCAATCAAACGATTATATTCATTAAAAATGATGACATCATTGGAGTCTAAATAGTCTAATAAACTCTTGGGATGCTCAAAAAGATAATCAGCAATTCGACCGATATTCTCTGGACGAATCCCTTCCGATAATTCTTCAATTGTTTGACCGAAGTTTGTCTGTAAATTTTCCTTAATATCTTTATCATCTGACGATTTCAATTGACGGTCGTAACTCTTCTGTAACTTGGTTAGGCCTGTTTCAACTTGATCATCGGTGACAATTCGATCTTGCGCTGGCAAAATCTGAATTTCTTTTAATTCTTCAATACTTCGTTGTGTTTCGGTATCAAAGTACTTAATTTTTTCAACTTGATTTCCAAAGAAATCGATTCGTACTGGGTTATCAACATTCAATGGATAAATATCGACAATATCACCACGAATAGCAAAGTCACCTGGTTTAGCAACTAACTTATCTTTTACATATCCCATCTGAACAAATTGTTGATTCAAATCTTCTAAATCATATTCTTCATTTACTTCAATTTTTAATTGGACAGACTTAAAGAGCTCTTTTGCTGACAATTCATACTCTAACCCAGCAATTGAAGTTACTACTATACCAGGTTTATCATCTGCCAAAAAGCTTAAGGTATCTAATCGTTGACTCAGTTCGTCTGGTGAACTGGTTGCTATTTCAGTTGAGATTGATTCTTCAACTGGAAAAATGTGAACAGCGTCACTGTTCAATAAATTTAAGTCGTCATATAGCTTATTTGCATGAAAATTAGTGTTTTCAACAATCAAAATCTTCTTATTTAATTGTCTTAAAGTATTCAATGCAAAAAGGGAAATTGTTGATCCCGTCAAACCTGTCAATAAATTCTTTGTTTCAGGCTTAACTTGACTAATAAATTCCCCTAAGTCCAACTTATTTGTAATGAAATTTATTAAATTCAATTTTTGCCCCCTTTTTAATCTTCTAATTATATTTATTCATTAATTGATCAATACTACTGCCTGCAACCCAATCTTTAACCATATCGACTGCTTGATCGATACCTGATAAAGCCACTGGTTCTTGATCCTTATTGAATGGTGTTAACACCCAGTTAACTACTGTTTGACGATCAGGATGTTGTATACCAATCTTAATTCGTTTGAAATCTTTAGTACCCACAGCTGAGATTATACTCTTAATACCATTGTGACCACCAGCAGAACCCTTTGTCCGTAATCTAACTTTTCCAATAGGCATATCTAGGTCATCTTGAATTACCATCATTTCCTCAGATTTAATTTGGTAATATCCCATTAAAAAATTAACGGCACGACCAGATTCATTCATAAATGTGAGTGGTTTAACTAGAAAAACTGTTTCACCGTCGACTTTGAACTTACAGTACTCAGCTTCAAAATCTTTTTTCATTTGTGTTTGACCGTATTCATCCATCAATCTATCGATGGTCATAAAGCCCATATTATGCTTTGTTCGATCGTATTTCTTTCCTGGATTTCCTAAGCCAACAATTAGTTTCATATTTAATATACCTCATTTCGAACTTACATTATATCATGTCAAAAATACTATTTTTTCACTTTTTTCACAATCGGCTTGTTTATTTACCTTAATTATTTGTATAATGGGTCAGGAACATATTATTTTCGAAGGGATGATATTTTATAATGACAACTCCAACAAACGAAAAGAACCACCAAAAAGTACTTCTAGTTGGTGACGGTGCTGTAGGTTCAACATTTGCCTACGCAATGACACTTCAAGGTATTGCTCAAGAACTAGTTATCTGTGATATCGCTAAAGACAAGATTAAGGGTGACGCAATGGACCTTGCAGATGCAATTCCATTCTCATTCCCTAAGAACATTCACGCTGGTGAATATTCAGATGCTAAGGATGCTGATATCGTAGTTATCACAGCCGGCGCTCCACAAAAACCAGGTGAAACAAGACTTGACCTTGTTAACAAGAACTTAAACATCTTGAAGACAATCGTTGATCCTATTGTTGAATCAGGATTCAATGGTATCTTCGTAGTTGCTGCTAACCCAGTTGATATCTTGACATACGCTACTTGGAAACTTTCAGGCTTCCCTAAGGAACGTGTAATTGGTTCAGGTACATCACTTGATACTGCTAGATTACAAAAATTCGTTGGTGAAGAATTAGATCTTGACCCTCGTTCAGTTCATGGTTACATCATGGGTGAACACGGTGATTCAGAATTCGCTGCATGGTCACATCTAACAATCGGTGGCGTTACAATGGCCGAATGGATGGAAAGCCACCCAGAAATCACTAAAGATACTCTTGACAAGATTTACAAGAAGACTGTTAACGCAGCTTACGACATTATCAATACTAAGGGTGCTACATTCTACGGTATCGGTACTGCTCTTGCAAGAATCTGCAAGGCTTTGCTAAGCGACGAAAATACTGTTCTTCCATTATCAAACATGATGACTGGTCAATATGGCGTTTCAGACATCTATATCGGTTCACCTGCTATCGTTAACCGTAAAGGTCTAAAACAAATTATCGAAGTTCCATTGAATGATGAAGAATCAGCACAAATGAAGAAATCAGCTAAGGAACTTGAAAAGATCCTTAAAGATGGCTTCGAAGCTACAGGTATCAAGGGTCGTCAATAATCCTTAATACATGCATAAAAAAGACTGAAACAAATGAAAAATTTGTTTCAGCTTTTTTTTTATTCTGAATTACTGTATTATTAATTCAATTATAGATAGATTGGATGTGAATATATATGTTAGTTAAGTCACTTGTACTAAAAAAGGACAAGCTTACGACAGTTAAAGAAACTGTCACACTAGAAGAAGCATTAAAAGTCCTAGAAGACTCAGGTTTCCGTTGTGTGCCAATTTTGGATGAAAGCGGACAAATATTTAGGGGTAACATTTACAAGATGCACATCTACCGTCACAAGTCTCGTGGTGGCGATATGAGCTTGCCTGTAACTACACTTATGAAGAACGCTACTAAAACAATCAGCGTAGACTCACCTTTCTTCAAAGTATTCTTTAACATTAAGGATTTGCCTTACATTGCTGTTCTGGATGAAAATAATTTATTTTATGGAATCTTAACCCATGCAAGACTTCTCAGCATGTTATCAGATGCTTGGAACCTTGATATTAGTAGTTACGTTTTGACTGTTAGTTCTTCTGGCGACCGTGGTGACCTAGAGAAGATGTCAAAAATTTTTGCTAAGTATGTCTCTGTAGCTGCTTGTATGACCTTGGATGCTAAATCAAATGAAGTTGTACGAAGAACTCTATTTACTTTACCATCAGGCACTGATATCGATACTTTGAAGGAAATTATTAAACGCCTTGAAAAGAAGAGTTTTGTAGTTTCTGAAATTGATGATTTGAAGTCTGGTAAGATTCTAGATAAGAACACACTATAGTTCTTGTCTAAAAAATATTTCTAAAACAAAACCATTTCCAAAACAAAACCTAAAAGTCCGTTCTAGTTAAACTACGTCAACTAGAACGGATTTTTTATAGTCTTTTGATTTTAAACACCGGTTCAACCCGATAGCGGTTCAATTCTTCATCAACAGGGTGACTTTTAAAATACTGTAATTGATATTCCTCCATCAAATCTCTCTGAAATCTATCAATAAAGGGTTTATTAAGATCGATAAGAATTTGATACCTCTTATACTCACCATTTTGCATAAACTTATACCATTCCTCATTAATCACGGTTGACACTTCTTTCCCTTTTCTAAAATTTCAACCAGAGGATACTACCATTTTTATTTATATAACAATTATTTGCGTTTAATTTTTTAAATAACACAGAAAAAAATTAAAAGAACGGTCTCTATTAGATATTCACGATACTTAGAATATCTAATAGAGACCGTTTTTATTTATTACTTAAATTTTATAATTTAACACAGTAAAATTTAGACACTTTTGCATTCTAACTTAAATAGAACTTTTTAATCAAAATTAATATTTATAAACTCGAGGTAATCTTTCACTTAAACAGCAAAGAATTTCATAACTGATTGTGCCGGCATACTTAGCTGTATCTGTCGCAGTAATTTCTTCATTGCCATCTTTACCAATCAAAGTGACCTTTGTACCAACCGGTAATTCTTTAGGTAGACGAACCATGAATTGATCCATACAAACACGACCAACACTTTGACAACGTTCTCCATTGATCAAAACATCACAGCCTTGCATTCTTCTCAACCAACCATCTGCATAGCCAAGAGGAATTGTACCGATCCACTCGTCTTCCTTGCTAGTGTAAGTAGCTCCGTATCCAACACTTTGTCCAGCTTTGATCTTTTTAACAAATGTGAGTTCTGAATACAAACTTAAAGCAGGTTCTAGCTCATATGGTAATTTTGTAATATCAGTTCCTGATGGATTCAAGCCGTACAAAGCCAACCCATATCTAACTACATTGACGGCCAAATCTTTATGCCATAAAGCTGTGGCAGAATTAGCACAGTGAACATAAGTAAATTTGGTTGGTAAATTACTAGACATTTCTTTGAAATTCTTAACCTGTTTTTCAAAGTAACTTTCATCAGGACTATCGGCAGTTGCGAAGTGTGTGAACAATCCTTCTGGAATAAACGATTCTTTGTGTTCATTTAAAAAGTTACATGCTTCAATCAAACTAGCCTTATCTTGGAATCCAATTCGACCCATACCACTGTCAACAGCAATATGAACTTTCAAATTAGTAACTCTCAATTCTACAGCTACCCTCAGCCAATCTAAACTACCGACTGTCAGCGAAATATCGGCACGTGCGGCTACTTTAGCATATTCCACGGGAACTATACCCAAAACTAAAATAGGCGCTGTAACGCCACTATTTCGAATCTCTAGGCCTTCATCTAATGAAGCTACACAAAGTCCAGATGCTCCAAATTCAATTTCAGATTGAGCGACTTTAACCAAACCATGACCATAAGCGTTGGCTTTTACAACAGCAAAAACTTTTGTTCCTTCGGGAACAGCCTCTAATTCATTTTGTAAATTTCTCTTTAACTTTGACAAGTCCACTTCAACATAGGCTGGACGATGAATTGATGGTAACATTTTATTTCTCCTCCTCTAGAATAACCTCGGTTATTACTAGTTCATCTGTATCTGATATTGATACATGAATATTGCCCTTGAAAATTTCAGTTTTAATGTAGGGTTGACCAGATTCCTGATTCAAAACACTTAAGTCATGAAATCCAATTCCGCGAAGACCAGTACCCATAGCTTTGGTAAAAGCCTCTTTTACAGAAAATCTTCCTGTTAAGTATGTCATCTTAGCTTTCTCGGTATTGAGGTTATTAAAAACTTCAATCTCATCTTCATTTAAAATTTTCTCTAAAAATCGAGGGTGACGACCATAAATCTTTCGTACACGGTCAATTTCTGCAATATCTATACCTAATCCTTTGATCATATTTTTTTCTCGCAATCTATTTTTTTAATTAATAATAAATTGAAAAGTTTTCAATTGAAGTAAAGCACAGTTTTCAATTTCTTGCAGTTCCAATCAGCAATTAAATTAAAATTTGTTTGATTTAAGCTTAAATCATAGCATTTTTAGATAACTTTTCAAGTTTCAACCGTCTTGGCAGGTCTATTTTACTGTAAAAAAAAAGCCAAAGTAAAATAATTTACCTGGCTTAATCATTATAATTATATTTTCAATAACTATAATTCATATATTCATTAATTATAGATTTGTTCTAATCTTGAATGACTTTTTGCTACGACCATTACGTTTGTTGTCATGTTCGCGGCGCTTGCCACCTTTTTCATCATGATGTCCATCACGACGATCACTATTACGACGTCTGTTACCACTGCCACCACGGTGATCTCCACCACCACGATGTCCGTTGAACTTACCACGACGACCATGACCTGAACGACTGTGGCTTACCTTACGTGAAGGAAGTGGTCTTTCAGGAGCAATCTTAACAGGAACACTTTCAGCATCCTTGATTGATTCGCTTAAGAAGATACGAGCGATATCTTCGGCAGAGTAATCTGCTAACAATTCTTGAACAGCTGAATCGAAACGATCCAAGTGTTTGTCATGTTCCAAAGTATCTTTAATATCTTGCTTAACTGATTCCAATTGTCCTTTAAGAACTTCTTTATCAGTAGGTTGAGCAAGTGGTTCCATACGTTTCTTAGTTAAGTTTTCGATTGTACGTAAGTAGCCCATTTCATTTGGTGTAACGAATGTTACAGAAACACCAGAATGTCCGGCACGACCTGTACGGCCAATACGGTGAACATAACTATCAGGATCTTGAGGAATATCATAGTTATAAACATGTGATACACCAGAAATATCCAATCCACGAGCAGCAACATCAGTTGCAACTAAGAAGTCTAACTTACCAGCTTTAAACTTACGTAAAACGCTAGTTCTCTTATCCTGTGACAAGTCACCATGAATACCTTCAGCATTGTAACCACGAGCTTGTAAACCACGTGTAAGTTCGTCAACACGACGCTTTGTACGACCAAAGATCAAAGCCAATTCTGGTGCTTGAACATCGAATAAACGAGTCATCAAGTCAAATTTTTCAAATTCCTTAGCCTTAACAAAGTATTGATCAATCTTATCAGCAGTCAATTCTTTTGACTTGATCTTAACGATTTGAGGATCTGTCATAAACTTATCAGCAATTTTCATGATAGGTTTTGGCATTGTAGCTGAGAATAACAATGTTTGATGTTTGTTTGGTACGTTTGAAAGGATACTTTCAATATCTTCAACGAATCCCATATCTAACATTTCATCAGCTTCATCAAGAACAACGGTATTAACGTTGCCAAGTTTCAAGGTGTGACGGTTGATGTGGTCAAGCATTCTTCCGGGAGTACCAACCACGATCTGAGGGTGATTCTTCAAGGCACGGATCTGTCTTCTAATATCTGATCCACCATAAACACTTTGAACCTTAACCTTCTTGTCACTACCTAAGCGGTAAAGTTCTTCTTGTGTTTGAATAGCTAATTCTCTAGTTGGAGAGATAATCAATGCTTGAATGTTACTTGATTGAGTATCAACGGCATTTAAAATTGGTAAACCAAAGGCTGCCGTCTTTCCTGTACCAGTTTGAGCTTGGCCAATTACGTCGGCCCCACTCATAACTAGTGGAATAGTTTGAGCTTGGATGGGTGTTGTTTCTTCGAAACCGGCTTCATTGATAGCGCTCAGTAATCTGGGATCTAAATCTAATTCTTTAAATTTCACAAATGTCCTCCATTTTTTAAAACACGATAAAATAACAATCTACCTACTCTACCATGTTTTATGAACAATCTCAATTGACAAGACTAAATTAGTTCATGTAAAACGTTTTCTAAATGAATTCCATGGCTACCCTTTAATAAAATCGTGTCATTGGGCTGTAATTCTTCTTTTAATTTTGTAGTTAATTCTTCTAACTGATCCTTTTCAAACCAGAAAAGATCGTTTGTATCATATTTAGCACTAAGTTTATTGCGTAAATACTTCATATAATCGCCAACAAGATAAACTTTGGCAAAATCTTCCTTGTTAATATGACTTGCTAAGGACTCGTGGAGTGTCTCCGATGCCTGACCTAACTCTAGCATATCGCCTAAGACAATCAATTTACGACCTGTAGTCTTAATGTCCTTCAAACTGTTAAGTACTTCGATAGCAGCCGTTGGATTAGAATTGTAGACATCGCTCAAAATATCAGCACCATTTTCGGCCTTCATCCACTCAGTACGATTAGCTGTCACAAATAAATCTTTCAATGCTTGTTGCATAGCTTCCGGTTTAATATGAGACATTTTACCTACTAGCATTGCAGCCAAGGCATTATTGACATTGTATTCACCCATCATTGGAATTTCAAAATCTAATTCAGGCCACAAATTAGTTTTAAAACTAGTTGTCGTCTTACCCGGATTAATTTCCGTTGCGTACAAATCATTGTTGTCATGACTACCAAAAGTTGCTTGTCTTTGACTAACTTTTTCAGCACGTTCTAGCAGCAGTGGTTCATCCCCATTGTAAACAAAGGTTCCATCTTCATTAAGGTGATCGACGATTTCCATTTTTGCATCAGCAATTTTATCTCTAGTACCAAAAAACTCAATGTGCGCTTCACCAATCATTGTAATAACGGAAATATCAGGGTTAGCAATATCGCTCAAATGATCAATTTGACCAGGACGATCCATTCCCATTTCGACAACTAAAACCTCAGTATTAGTTGGCATATTCAAAATTGTATAGGGCACACCAATTTCATTATTAAAGTTTTGCGGTGTTTTAGCAACATTATTGCTTGTACTAAGGATCTTAGCAATCATATCCTTAGTCGTTGTTTTACCGTTACTACCAGTCACAGCAACAACTTTAGGGTTTACTTTCTTCAAGTAATATTTAGCTAAAGTTTCAAAAGCCTCTGAAACGTTTTTTACAACAACATAAGGTACTTCGTTATTAGGAATATCATGATCACTTTGCCAAATAGTAGCACTAATGCCATTCTTAATTGCACTATTAATAAACTCATGCCCATCGCGTTCCCCTTGCAATGGAAAGAATAAGTCACCTGCTTTAGCTTTCCGACTGTCAAAACAAACACCCGTTATTTCAACATCTTCAACTTCGCCACTTTCAATTTTTAATACAGAGTAAACTTCCCTTAACTTCATCTTCATAGAAAAACTTCCTTAATTTGAAAAAATAATTTTATAAGATATAAACAAAAAAAGAGTATACTAAGATACTTAGAAAGGATTTGATGTATATGACATCTAGTACAAGTGATACTCCCGAACCGAATAATTATTGGAAAAAGAATCTAATAGTTTTATGGTTTAGTACTTTTGTATCAGGTATTGGCTTTAGTATGATTACACCTTTTATGCCATTATACATTAACCAGTTAGGTAATTTCACAAAAAGTCAACTTGTGATCTGGAATGGTATTGCCTTTTCATCGACGTTTTTAGTCATGGCAATCATTTCTCCTATTTGGGGTAAGATTGCTGACCGTCGAGGTCGAAAACTAATGCTGATTCGAGCTTCACTTGGTATGGCGATTGTTATTTTCCTACAGGCCTTCGTAACTGCTCCTTGGCAATTAGTTGTTTTAAGACTCCTTCAAGGTGTCTTTTCTGGATTCGTTAGTAACTCCAATACGTTAATTGCTTCAACAGCTCCTAGATCTGAAAGTGGAAAAGCCTTGGGTACCTTAAACACCGGTGTTATCTCCGGTACTTTATTAGGACCACTGGTCGGCGGTGTAATTGCACAATATTTTGGTTATCGAATTCCCTTTATGATAACTGGTTCTCTACTTTTCATTGCTTTCATCTTGGTTACTGTCTTCATCAAGGAAGATTTCAAACCAATTCCCAAAGGTGAAGAGGAATCAACTAAAGAAATTTTCCACAAGTTGAAAAATCCTAATCTCATCTTGGCAATGTTTGTTACAACCATGATCATTCAGACTTCTAACAACTCAATCAATCCGATCATTAGTTTGTACGTTAAACAGTTAATGCACAATTCTAGTCAGGTCACATTAGTTGCTGGAGTTGTCGCAGCGATGCCTGGTATTGCTAATATTATTGCTGCACCTAGATTTGGTGCTTTAGGTGACAAAATTGGAACGGGAAAAATCTTAGTTGGTGGATTAATCTTCGCCATCTTGGTTTATATTCCACAAGCCTTTGTCACTAACGTTTGGCAGTTGGCTGCTTTGAGATTCTTAGTTGGTGTTTCTGATGCCTGCTTAGTTCCTCAAGTTCAGACAATTCTGGCCAAATATACCGATCCAAAATACACTGGTAGAATCTTCGGATATAATCAGTCATTCCAATCAGTTGGTAATGTCTGTGGACCACTCTTAGGTTCTTATATTACCAGTGCTTTAAGTTATTCCGCTGTCTTTATCAGTACCAGTGGTTTAGCTTTGATCAACTTCATTTGGGTCTACACACACTTGAAATCAAAGAAAAGCAAAGTCAAAATATAAAGCTTTGCAAAAAAATAAGCCATCCATTCGGATGACTTTTTTTACTTGTTTGACAAGCCATATTTCTTGTTGAAACGGTCGATACGTCCATCTGCTTGAGCAAACTTTTGTTTACCAGTGTAGAAAGGATGTGAATCTGATGAGATTTCAACACGAATTAATGGATATTCGTTACCTTCGTAATCAGTTGTTTCTTTTGATTCAACAGTTGAACCAGCTAAGAATTTCTTACCTGTTGATGAGTCCATAAAGACAACTTGATGGTAATCTGGGTGAATTCCTTGTTTCATTCTATGTCGCTCCTTTGCCATAAATCTTTTACAGAAATATAGATTAAATTACTAACAGTGTCTAATAATATCATGAGTTACACAATTATTCAATACCATTCTAATAATGTAAGTAAACCTTGGCACTAGAAACCGAATCAATTAAATCTTGATCATGATCGATTAACAACATCGTTGGATGTTGTTTTTTTATTGCCTCAATAATTTGCTGACGAGTAATTACGTCTAAATAATTTAACGGTTCGTCCCAGAAATAAAGGTTAGCCTCTTCTGACAAACTCACTGCCAGTGCAACCTTTCGACGTTGACCTTGACTCATCTGTTCAATCGGTTGTTCAAAGAGATAGCGTTCAAAACCTAATTTACGTAAATTAGAAAAGGTTAATTCTGGTTCGATTTGTTTTTGTTCTGCCAATTGTCTGATAGTACCTTGTAGTTCATTGTCTTGACGCAGGTAAGAAATTTTTAAATTATTGGCAACATGAATCTGTCCAGTCTGTTCAAAAGGCTGTGACAAACCTAGAATCTGTTTAAAGATAGTTGTCTTGCCGATTCCGTTAGGTCCAATCAATGACACTACTTGATCTCGTTTAACTTTGAAGTCGACTGTTGGCGTCACAATATTTTCATGTTGTAATCTTAAATTTTCTACCTGTACGAATACGTCAGGATGCGATAATTTTTCGTAATTTAGTTCGATAGGCGCTTCTATTTCAATATTTTTCAGCAAAGTTTTCTTCTCATCAATAGCTGAGTTGACCCGACGTTCAGCTGTTTTAGCTTTTTTCATCATCTTAGCCGCCTTGGTACCAATGAAGCCCTTATCCAAATGAACTTTTTCTGTGTAATGTTTTCTATTTTTTTGTGATTCAGTTTGTCTGGACCAGTTCTCACGTTTAACCGCTGTTTCATGAAGACGATTAATATCTTTCTTCAATTGCTCCTTTTCGGCTAACTCCGACTGATCTTGACGTTCTTTTTGTTCTTGCCAGGTATCAAAATTTCCTTTGTACACCACTACATCACTACGATCAATTGAAATGACATGATCAATTACTGGATTTAAGAAGCTCTTATCATGACTAATCACAATAAAGCCCTTCTTACTTTTGAGATAATCTGAAACAATCTTTCTACCCTCAATGTCTAAATGATTGGTTGGTTCATCAATTAATTGAAATCCTGATTCATCAATAAACAAGATTGCTAACAATACTTTGGTTCGTTCACCTGGACTCAAGGTTGAAAACTCCTGTTGCAAAACATCTACATCAACTTTCAATTTCTCTAACTCAATTTCAATTTTCCAAAGATCGTAATCCTCTAAATGTGCTAAATTCTTAACAACTTCAACGGTTGGCACATCTTTATCAACAACCGTCTGTGGATAATAATAAAAATTTAAATTGGAAATGATTTGGCCTTGATACTGTAACTGTCCTAACAACATTTTCATCAAAGTTGTTTTTCCACGACCATTACGTCCGATTAAACCCAATTTCCAGCTCTCATCAATCTTTAGATTTAAAGCATTGAATAAATTATCCACCATTTGATCATATTTAAAACTGACATTTTCTATTTGAATTGTTCCCATAAAACAACACCCCACTTAAGGTGTGGGTCAGATCGACTTGGTTTGTTCATTTTTTTCGACAAAAAAAGAGAACGCTAAACAGCGTTCCCTAATTTACTTTTGGGAAGCACTGTTGAGAATTTAAGCCGAGCAAAACTACACACCATATATTTCTATACTTGTATAATTTTGAACTCTAGCTTATTTTCTCAACGGCGCACTTCCTCTCTTGTATTAAACTATCACTTAATCTAACAATTTATAATCCTAAAGTCAAGACTAAACTAAATCATCTTCACCAATCAGCTTAACATCAGCATTTAAACAATGTAATTTCCAAACAACTTGATCATAACCACGTAAAATGTTTTCAGCATGGCTAATAACTGTTTGACCATCAGCCAATAATCCAGCAATCATCAAGCAAGCTCCAGCTCTGATCTCATCGGCACTCACATTAGCACCCTTTAATTGAGCTCCGCCATGAACAAAAATCAAATCATTTTCACTTGTGATATTAGCACCCATCTTAATCAATTGAGAAATATGCTTTACTCGTTTGGGATAGATGGTATCAACAATCATTGCTTCGCCACTGGCTTTCATCAGTAATGGTGTAATTGGTTGTTGTAAATCTGTAGCAAAACCAGGATATGGCATTGTTTTAATGTTAACAGCTTTTAAGTTGGGAGATGGTTTCACATAGATACTATCTTCGCCAACTTCAAGATTCACACCCATCTCATCTAATTTAGCTAAAAAGGCATCTAAATGTTCACTGATGATATTCTTTACCAAAATATCTCCACCATTAGCTGCAGCTAAACTAAGATAAGTTCCTGCTTCAATACGATCTGGAATAATAGTATGAGCATTATTTGAACATAAGGTATCAACACCTTCGATACGAATTGTTTCAGTACCGACACCACGAATAGTTGCCCCCATATTGTTCAAGAATGTTGCTAGATCGATGATCTCAGGTTCCTTAGCAGCATTTTCAATTATAGTTGTTCCTTTAGCTTTAACAGCAGCCAGAATTACATTAATTGTTGCACCAACTGAAACCATATCTAAAAAGATTTTTGCTCCTTTAAGGCCTTCTTCAGGAGCTGTAATAATGATTTGCCCGTGTCTGTTCTCAACGTGTGCACCTAGTGCTTCAAATCCTTTAATGTGTTGATCAATTGGACGTGGTCCAATGTCATCCCCACCTGGGAAACCAACAACAGCTTTACCAAAACGGCCTAGCATTGCTCCCATAAAGTAATATGAAGCTCGCAAACTACTAACTTTTCCACTAGGCAATTCAGCAAATTGGATTTTAGTTGGATCAATTTTTAATACATCATTATTCATTTCAGAAGTAACGTTCATATCTTTTAAAATTGAACGCAAATTTTTTACATCTCTAATTTGTGGTACTGAATCTAACACTACAGGTGTATTAGACAAAATAGCAGCTGGAATCAAGGCTACAGTACTATTCTTAGCCCCGCCAATTGTTACTTCACCTGATAATTTCTTTCCACCGTTGATTACAAGTTTTTGCATAAGCTTTTTCCTAACTATATTTGACTACTTCAAGAGAAGACTACATGTTGTCTTCTTCAAGGCCTGAAGCTGCACCGATAAAGCCTTTGAATAGGCCTTCTGGCTTAGTAGGTCTTGACAAGAATTCTGGATGATATTGAGCAGCAATGAAGAACTTATTTTCAGGAATTTCGATAACTTCAACCAAGTGGTTATCTGGTGAAACACCTGAGAATACTAATCCAAGATCTTCAAATTGTTTACGATATTCATTGTTAAATTCATATCTGTGACGATGTCTTTCTTGAATAACTGATTGATTGTCGTATGCGGCTGCTGTCTTTGAACCTGGTTTTAATTTACATGGATAAGCACCTAAACGTAATGTACCACCACGGTCTTCAACATCTTTCTTGTCTGCCATGATATCGATGATCTTGTTTGCTGCATCTGGATCAACTTCACCAGTTGTAGCATCTTTGATACCAGCAACATCTCTAGCAAATTCAATACTTGCCATTTGCATACCTAAACATAGTCCAAGATATGGAACATCATTTTCACGAGCATACTTAATAGCAGCAATCATACCTTCAAGGCCACGACTACCAAAACCACCTGGTACTAGAATACCATCAGAATCCTTAAGATAATCGGCTACATTGTCATCATTGATAAGGTCAGCTGAAATCTTTTCGATCTCTATCTCTGTATTATAAACATATCCAGCAGAACGAAGTGCTTCAGTAACAGAAATGTAAGCATCTTGTAATTTTGTATATTTACCAACTAGAGTGATCTTTGTCTTATGCTTCAAGTTGTTAACACGGTCAACCAACTTATGCCAATCTGTCATATCAGCTGGTTTTGTATCTAAGTGCAAGTAACGACATACAATATCATCAAAGTTTTGAGCTTGTAGGTTCAATGGAACATCATACAATGACTTAGCATCACGTGATTCGATAACTGCTTCAGGATCAACATCACAGAATGATGCAATTTTATCTTTCATGCTTTGTGGCATTGGAAGTTCAGTTCTGACAACCAAGATGTTAGGTTGAATACCGATACCACGTAATTCCTTAACACTGTGTTGTGTTGGCTTTGTCTTCATTTCGCCAGCTGCCTTCAAGTAAGGTACTAGTGATGTATGAATATAAACAACGTTTTCTGAACCAACTTCGGCCTTCATTTGACGCAATGCTTCTAGGTATGGTTGTGATTCAATATCACCAACAGTACCACCAACTTCAGTAATAATAACGTCTGAATCTGTTGTAGTTGCAGCACGCATAATTTTTTGTTTGATCATATCTGTAATATGTGGAATAACTTGAACAGTTGCACCGTTATAATCACCACGACGTTCGCGACGAATAACTTCTGAATAAATCTTACCTGTAGTAACATTTGAATACTTGTTCAAATCATTATCGATAAATCTTTCATAATGTCCAAGATCGAGGTCAGTTTCTGTACCATCGTTTGTAACAAAAACTTCACCGTGTTGATATGGACTCATTGTTCCTGGGTCCACATTAATGTATGGATCAAATTTTTGCATTGTTACCTTAAGTCCGCGATTTTTTAGTAATCTACCAAGGGATGCGGCAACGATTCCCTTACCTAATGATGAAACGACTCCACCTGTAATAAAAATGTATTTAGTCATAACTTCCTCCACATATTAATTCTAGGGATTTCTTAACTCACAAAAATAAAAAAGTTCCCCATTCAGCATGAACAGGGAACTTAAAGTTGTCTATCTAATAGAGCCCGAACTATATAATACCGTGATATGTTCGAGTCGTCAAACTTTTAATTCAAAAAGTTAAACTTAATTTTCGTCATCGTCGTCGTTGTCATCTTCATCATCATCGTCGTCATCAAGATCGATGTCTTCATCGTCGTCATCGTCCGCGTCAAATTCAGATAATTGACCTTCGATACCGTCATCTAATCCTTCATCATGAGGGTCATCGTCGTCATCATCAACAGATGTTAAATCTGAGTTAGTAAATTTAGATAAGTCAGGACCATTGTCTGAACCATCACTATCATCGTCATCGTCCATATCATTAACATCTAAATCACTGTCATCTTCATAATCGACAACATCGTCATCTTCATCATCGTCACTCAAGAAGGCATTAACCTTTTGAGCTGCCTTGTGAGCATTTTCTGTACCGTTATCCTCAGGATGATTTACTTCCTCATCAACTGAATCATATGGATACCACTTACGTAAGCCCCATACATTCTCACCTAATGAGAGAAAACTACCATCGTTATTTAAATCTGTGTAAAATTGTGGAAGTGATCTCTTGATGTCCTCATCCGACTTGCCTAAGTAGTCTTGTATTTCATTAACGATATCAGAAAAGTTCATAACTTTCTTGTTATTCTCGTTAAGAATCTCGTATGCAACCTCAATCAATGAGAGTTCGTCTTTATTTTGATCCTTGAATTTATCAAACTTCAAACGTGTACACGTCCTTTCGCAGCGTCTTACTTATAATCATATCTACCTATACGCCAAAAATCAATCTAAACTTATAATTACCTATTACATTATTGTCGTAAATCAAATCATAATCAATGTTTATTTTTCCTGAAAGTGGTTTACTTACGATTTCAACTTTTGAATCTTTGGTAAATGTATCTAGTGGTAGAACACCATATTCTGTTTCCAATTGTCCATTATTATGCTTCTGATGTGTAAAATATAAAAGTGAAGACAAATTAGTCGATTTGGCAACACGTTTGATATGAATTTCACCGTTGCCGCCAACCTTTACTAAGATGGATGCCTTTGCACCATTTTCTAGACTTTCATTAAATCTTAGATAAATTGACTTACCCATTTGAGTGAACTTACCTGATTCAGAAATCTTTGTCTTCGTCAGATTGCCTGATTGTAAAGTTTCAATACTCAAATTCACATTTACATCAATACTATTATTTTCCAATCCTTACCGCCTCTACATGATAAAATTATATTAATTAATTAAAAGAAGTGATTAAGTGAACAATACTATTATATTATACGACCAAAAAATAAGCTCTAGCAAAGATCTGCTTGTTCCTTTTTCAGATACTGGAGCTATTTTAAAATTTGTTTCCGAAAATAATCAACCCGTAATCCATTTTTGGGTTACACCACCAACTGTTATTTTGGGTATGCAAGACAAACGCCTCAATAACTTACAGGGCGGCTTAGAAATGTTATCAGAAAAAGATTATCTTTTCTACCTTCGTAATTCAGGTGGACTCGGTGTAGTTACCGATGCTGGTATTCTTAACTTCTCCATCTTTTTACCAGACAAGGATAATTTATTGATCGATGATGCTTACGAAAAAATGTTCACGGTCCTCAAAAAAAGTTTTTCTTCCAAAATTAAAACTGGTGAGATCAGTACATCCTATTGTCCAGGAACATACGACCTTAGCATTGATCAAAAAAAGTTTGCTGGTATCTCTCAACGAAGAGCGGGAAATGCTGTAGCCATTATGGCCTATATCAGTGTCAATGGGCAGCAAAAAGACCGTAGTCAGTTGATGAAAGATTTCTATGAGATTAGTAATTATCCTCTTAAAGATGGTTATCCACAAATAGATATTCACTCGATGGAAAATCTTGATACTTTGTTAGATCACGAGCTCTCAATTAACCAAGCTAAGCAAAAGATTTTAGCTATTATAGCTAAGCAATATACTATTAATAAAGAGGAATTCTTCATCATTCAAAATTCTCTACCATATCAAGAAGCCTATAATGCAACTTTAAAAGATTTAATCAAACGTAATCAACAAATATTGGGGGAAAAATAATGCCATACCATATCGAAATGTTACCACGCGAAAAAGTTTTCCGCGATCCAATTCATAATTATATTCATGTTCAACACAAAGTTATTTTAGATTTAATCAACACAAAAGAATTTCAAAGACTTCGTCGAGTTAAACAACTTGGTACAGCTTCATTTACTTTTCACGGAGCTGAACACTCTCGTTTTGGCCATTGTATTGGTGTCTATGAGATAACTCGCCAAATCTGTGATAATTTTCAAAGAAATTATTCTACCAAAACTCCTGGAGATGGACTTTGGGATGACAATGAACGAATTGTAGCTTTATGCGCTGCTCTTTTACATGACGTCGGACATGGTCCTTATTCACACACCTTTGAACATATCTTCGATACCGATCATGAAATGTGGACTAGAAAGATCATCACATCACCAGAAACTGAGATCAATCATGTTTTGAAGCAAGTTTCCGATGATTTCCCTGAAAAAGTCGCTAGTGTCATTTCTCATACTTATCCTAATCCTCAAGTTGTACAAATGATCTCTAGTCAAATTGACGCTGACCGTATGGATTATCTACTACGTGATGCTTACTTCACGGGTACCAAATATGGAATGTTCGATTTAACGAGAATCTTACGAGTTATGCGCCCTTATAAAGATGGAATTGCTTTTGACTATGATGGCATGCATGCGGTTGAAGATTATGTCTTGAGTCGTTTCCAAATGTATCAACAAGTTTATTTCCATCCTGTTTCTCGTGGTATGGAGGTTGTCTTAACTAAATTGCTGCAAAGAGCCAAAGACTTATACGAACATAACCACATGAATGGTTTTGAAATGCCAAGTCTTCTGATTCCTTTCTTCGAAAACAAAGTTAATATTGACGATTACTTACTTTTGGATGATGGCATTCTCAATACTTACTTTACACTTTGGCAAAGCTACCCTGACGAAATCCTCAAGGATTTATCTTACCGTTTTCTAGCCCGTAAACCATTTAAATCAGCCAAATATGATAAAAAGACTAAACATTTATTGCCTGAAATAGCTGATATTGTTGAAAGTGTCGGTTTCCAAAAGAAGTATTACACCGCTACTAACACCAGTTATGATTTGCCTTACGATGTTTACAATCCTAACTCTAACAAGAGTCGAACTCAGATTGAAATTATGCAAAATGATGGTTCATTAATTGAATTATCTACTATCAGTCGTTTGGTTAATGCCTTGACAGGTAAGATTTCTGGGGATGAACGATTCTACTTCCCTAAATCAATGTTGATGGAACATTCCGATGATATCTTTAGTAATGAATATGATGAATTTCAAAAACACATTTACAACGATACGATCATTTAATTTTTAATGCTTTCATATTTTTGAAATTTTAATTAAAATAAATGTATTAATTTTATGTTTCACTCGTGCAATTCTTATTCAGTGAGATTATGATTATTTTGAATTCAATAATCAGTAACTATCGATTGGAGGGCAACATGAAAGAATTTTCAAATAGTATAAGAACTAAGAATTTACAAGATATGCAAACCAACCAACTAGACTTACTTGTTATCGGCGGTGGTATTACTGGTAGTGGTATTACTTTAGACGCTCAAAGTCGACACATTCAAACTGGTTTAGTTGAAATGCGTGACTTTGCTTCTGGAACCTCAAGTCGTTCCACCAAATTAGTTCACGGTGGCTTAAGATACTTAAAACAAGCAGCTATCAAGGAAGTTCATGAAGTCGGTAGTGAACGAGCTATTGTTTATAACAATGCTCCTCAAATCACTACCCCATTGAAAATGATGTTGCCTTTCTATGAAGGTGGAACTTTTGGTCCGTTTACGACTGCTATCGGATTAGACGTTTACGATCGATTGGCTGAAGTAAAGTACTCCGAACGTAAATATATGTTAAAACCTCGCGATACTATGGAACGTGAGCCTTATTTAAAATCAGAAAACCTTAAGGGTGCTGGTGTTTACGTTGAATACAGAACTGATGACGCTCGTCTAACTTTGGAAGTCTTGAAAAAAGCCAACGACTTAGGTGCTAAAATTGCTAACTATGTTAAAGTTACTGGTCTACTTTATAATGATGATAAACGTGTTTGCGGCGTTACCTATGAAGATCAAATCAATGGTGAAATCGGTGAGATACACGCCAAAAAAGTTGTTAATGCTTGTGGTCCCTGGGTTGATGAGATCCGAAAAATGGACGATTCCAACAAGGGTAAACATCTTCATCTGACTAAGGGAGTTCACTTAGTTATCGATCAAGAAAAATTTCCAATTTCTAATTCAATTTATTTTGACACGCCATTTCACGATAATCGTATGATGTTTGCCATTCCTCGTGAAGGTAAAACTTATATCGGAACAACCGATACCACTTGGACTGAAGATCCGAAAGAACCAAATATCACAGCTACTGATGTGACTTACATCTTAGCCGCCGCAAATCAAATGTTCGATTTACCTCAATATCTAACACCTGACGATGTTGAGGCTGGTTGGTCCGGTGTCAGACCACTAATTCAGGAAGAAGGTAAATCTCCTTCCGAAATATCTCGTAAAGATGAGATTTTCCAATCCGACAGCGACTTATTATCGATTGCTGGTGGAAAATTAACTGGTTACCGTAAAATGGCTGAAAAAATTGTCGACCGAGTAGCTCAACAATTATCAGTCGAAACTAATTACGAATTTCAACCGGCACAGACAAAAGATTTAACACTTGGTGGTGGCGACGTTGGTGGTGAAGAACACTGGATGGACTTTTTCGATAAAGCTGTTCATGAAGGAATCACTAACCACAATCTGACACGTGATGAAGCTGAAAAATTAGTTCAACGCTATGGTTCTAACGTTGATGCTATTTATCAATTATTACCAGAAACCAAAACTAAAGCTCGCCTACCTAGAATCGACTGGGCTATGTTAACGTACGGCCTAGAACACGAAATGGTAGAACATCCAATCGATTATCTCTTACGTCGTAGTAGCCAAATGCTTTTTAACATGAAACACATGCGTTCCATCAAAACACCAGTTATCGAATATATGACCAAATACTACAATTGGGACGATACCACTAAACAGACAATGACTGACGAGGTTGATACCAAGTTGGCTTTGACCGATTTAAGAGATATCAAGAAAAAGTATGCACAATATATTAACAAATAAATTTAGTTATTCTTATTATGGTTAGCTTAAAATTTCATTTTCCACAAAAGTCGAAAATGCCGAAACGTACAGAGCTTTCGCTACCAATCGGATAATATCTTTTATTACTTATCAATAATTAGGATTACCTTCAAGTCATATTCACAACGTTCCACCAGTAAAATAATAATCTCAATTAAAATTTCACTAAATATTTATGTCACCTCTTTTATTTTTTTGAAAATATAGTAGAGTGAGTCTTGTACTTTGAAAAAGGTAAAATCAATGAAGGAGATTTGGCGAAAATGTTTAAGGAATTCCAAGAGTTTATTTCCCGTGGTAGTGTTGTTGACTTAGCCGTCGGTGTTATCGTTGGTGCTGCTTTCAACAGTTTGGTATCAGCGTTAACTACCTACATTTTAAATCCGCTAATCGGTCTCATTATTGGGCAAATTGATTTGTCAGATATGAAGTTCCAAGTTTTAGGTGCAAATTTTCTAATCGGTGACTTCATCAATGCTATAATCAATTTCTTGATCATTATGTTCGTTGTTTTCATAATTGTTAAAATGATGAATAGAATGCGTCGTGATGGTTCACGTAGTAAGTTTGATAAAAATGGTGATGAAATTCCTGACCCACAAACTGAATACTTACAACAAATTCGTGATCTATTGAGATATCAACAAAGAAATAACAACAATAACAATAGATACTAAAAATAATCCGCACTAACTGTTTTGGAACTATCCTATAACAGTTAATACGGATTTTTTTGTTGAAAATTTTTAATGTAAAGGTGTAACGACTTTCAAATCTAGAGCTTGTAAGAATCCACTTGGTCCATCTACTACCATTGGAATCACATTAACACTTGGCGCTGCGCTAGTTACATAACTTTCATCTAGTGGCATCATTCCGTTGATGCTGATATCCAATGATTTTGGCATACCTTCAATATGAATTTCATTATCAATGGCAGGTGTTTTAACAACATCATCACAAATCTTGTGTACATAAATCAAACTGACTTTAGCTTCACCTTTAACCATGCCACTCATTGTAAACTTATGTCCATAAATGGTCCCTTTCTTAACAGTTCCAAAAGTTGGGTGCAAATCTTCAGGAGCTGTATACCACTCGTGATCAACTTTTACATCGTCAAACTTAATTCCTAAACGCTCTCCCATCTCATACACACCTGAAATGTAGTATGAAGCAATTCCTAATTTGAGTTTATCCTGTGGGAATTTATCTGGATCCATCCCATAGCCGAAGACCTTGACCCAACTTGAATAGTTGTGTTGATCGTCTTCACCTGATTGAACAGTTATTTTATCAACGTGTCCCATCAAACCTGCCAAGACCGTTGGAATATATGATGCATAGGCTCCTGGCAATAATCCGGTTGGCAAATATGAAACACCGTTTTCTTTAGCAGTATCATTGATCATCTTATACAAATCTGGTGTTGTAACTTGTGAATAATAGATTGGCAAAGTTGTGACAACATTCTTTTTAGACTTTAATACTCGACAAATATCAAGTGCACTAGGAGTAAAACCACCCTTTTCGTCACGAACTAACGGTGTATAATCCAAAACTACATCTGCATCTAACTTCAATGCATCTTCAATATTATCAGTTACAGTAATACCGGTTTTAGGAAAATTAAATATTTCACCAGAATCACGACCGATTTTCTTAGGGTCAACATCAACAGCAGCAACCAACTTCAATGATTGTTTTTCTTGAATCATTCTGATAGCTGCTCTACCAACATTTCCAAGGCCCCAAACGATAACTTTATATTGTTTCATCCTATCACCTCAAAAGGTTTTAATGACCTTTTTCTATTGCTCATATTATCACGTAGTTAAAAGAGTTAATACCAATAACACATGAAAAAAAAGAGCCACTTTCTAAGAAGTGACTCTTTTTTATTTGCGGCTTATTTTTTATTCTTAAAACGTGTATTGAACAATGGACTGACAGGTTCATTTTCATGGACACGTTGAATTGCTTCACCGATAAGTGGTCCAACTGAAACTTGAACCATCTTGTCGATAATTTTTTCTTTAGGAAGATTGATTGAATCAGTAACAACTAAAGTCTTGATTGGTGATGCTTCAATTCTTTCGATAGCAGGACCTGAAAGAATTGGGTGTGTACAACATGCGTAAACTTCAGTAGCACCAGCATCAATAAGTGCTTGAGATGCTAGAGAAATTGTACCAGCAGTATCGATCATATCATCAATAATGATGGCACGTTTGCCTTTAACATTACCAATAATATTCATAACTTCAGCAACATTGGCACGAGGTCTACGTTTATCGATAATAGCAATTGGTGTCTTCAAGAATTCAGCTAGTTTTCTGGCACGAGTTACACCACCATGATCAGGTGAAACAACAACAGCGCCTTCTTCTAGATGATTTGTTAGGAAGTAATCAGCTAGCAATGGAGCACCCATCAAATGATCAACTGGAATATCGAAGAAACCTTGAATTTGTGCAGCATGAAGATCAAGTGCAAGTACACGATCTACACCAGCACGTTCCAACATATTAGCAACTAATTTAGCAGTAATAGGTTCACGTGAACGTGATTTACGATCTTGTCTAGCATAACCATAATAAGGAATTACAACATTGATAACACTAGCTGAAGCACGTCTTAAGGCATCAACCATGATCAATAATTCCATCAAATTATCGTTAACTGGTGCTGAAGTTGATTGAATCAAGAAGACTTCTGCTCCACGAATACTTTCTTCAATATTAATTTGGATTTCACCGTCACTGAAACGTGTAACTGATGACTTTCCAAGTGGTACTCCTACAACCTTAGCAATTTTTTCTGCTAAAGGTTTATTAGAGTTCAATGCAAAAATTTTCATTGGTCGTTCATTATTTTGACATGACATTAATTATTCACCCTTATTTCCAATCTTCACTTTTTGATAGTGGTAATCTTTCCCAAAAATCTTCTTTGTTAGTTTGTCTTTCACGCGCAATAGCCATTGCATGCTTAGGAATGTCGTTAGTAATAGTTGAACCAGCGGCAATAAATGAATGATCAGCCATTTCTACTGGAGCAATAATATTTGAATTGCTACCAATAAATGAATGGTCACCGATATTACTGTGCCACTTCTTAACACCATCGTAGTTAACAAAAACCACTCCACAACCAACATTGATATCAGTTCCAAGAGTTGCATCACCGACATATGTCAAATGACCAACCTTAGTTCTGTCACCAATTTTAGCATTTTTAACTTCACAGAAATTACCAATATGGACATCACGGCCAATTTCAGCTTTTGGTCTTAGATGTGAGTTAGGCCCAACATTGCTACCTTTATGCATAATGGCACTCTCAATTGTTGAACTGATAACTTCAACGTTATCTTGAATCTCAGAATCAGAAATTCTTGAGCCAGAACCAATAACACATTCTGAACCAATAGTTGTTTTACCAAAGATTTTTACATTTGGTTCGATAACTGTATCGTTACCAATTTCAACATCAATATCAATATATGTGTTATCAGGATCAACGATTGTAACGCCATCACGCATATGTGCTTCGTTGATTCTTCTTTGCATAATCTTTTCAGCTTGTGACAAGGCAACACGATCATTAACACCTAATGATTCGCTCAAATCAGCCATTTCAAAGGCTGAAACTTTCTTACCTTGTTCTTTAAGCAATGAAATTACGTCAGGTAAATAATATTCACCTTGGGCATTATCATTATTAACTTTATGTAAGTTTTCAAACAATAGTTTATTGTCAAAACACAATACACCAGTATTAATTTCTTGTATTTCTTGTTCACTTCTTGAAGCATCTTTTTGCTCAACAATTTTTTCAACGTTGCCACCATTATCACGGACAATACGACCGTAACCAAATGGATTATCAGCATGCGCTGTCAAAATTGTAACGGCTGCTTCTTCTTTTTCATGATAATCTAATAATTTTTCAAAAGTATCAGCAGTGAATAATGGTGTATCACCATTAACAATGAGCGTTATACCCTCTTTGTTACCTAGATCCTTTTCAGCTTGCATTACAGCATTTGCTGTTCCCAATTGTTCCTCTTGCAAAGCATAGTTAGTTCTATCACCGAGTAGATCTCTAACTTTATCGGCACCATTTCCAATAACAGTTTCAATCAAGTCTGGTTCGATCTTTTCAACTTGCGTTAAAACATGATCAACCATTGCTCTACCAGCAACAGGATGCAATACTTTGTATAGTCTCGACTTCATTCTTGTACCTTTACCGGCAGCAAGAATTATTACATAACGATTCGACATCAGAAACTCCCTTCAGTCATTCAAATATCCTTATATATAATAGCATTATTATATATAACTGCTCAATCAAGAATTTATTCAAAATAACTGAAATCGGTATTTGTTAAATAATTTCCCGGTTCCACATTCAAAACTCGATTCTTGGTATCAATTTTTGTTACTTTGAAAATTGATGTTACATCGGAATCACCAAATTGACTATTAATATTGATGTTTTCGGCAAAGACCGTTGCACCAACAAAAATAGCATTGAATTCCGAGATCAAACTACGCAAACCATTGATGGTTCCGCCGCCTTTCATGAAGTCATCAACAACTAATACACGTGATCCTTCTTCTAAACTGCGTTTTGATAATTCCATTTTTTCAACACGATCAGATGAACCTGATGCATAGTTGACACTAATAGTTGATCCTTCAGTGATCTTCGAGTCACGACGAACAATCACAAATGGAATATTCAAGAAATTAGCTACACTTTGGGCAATTGGTATACCTTTAGTAGCCACCGTCATAACGACATCAATTGAACTTTGTGAATATTGGGTGGCAATCATACGGCCAACATTTCTCAATAATTCAGGATCAGCCAACAAATCAGTTAAGTACAAATACCCACCAGGTAAAATACGGTTGGGTTCAACTAATTTTTTGGATGTTTCTTCAACAAATTCAGTTGCTTCTTTCTTAGAAATTCCAGGTGTAAATATCACACCGCCACCAGCACCAGGCAATGTTTCTAGAACACCAATTCCTCTGATCATAAATGTTCTTCTCAAAATACCCAGATCCTCAGATATTGACGACTTAGCTGATTCGTAACGATCAGCAAAAAACGCTAGTGAAATTAGCGTATGTGGTCGTTCAAGTAAATAGCGAGTCATATCAATTAAACGTTCGCTTCTTCGTGTTTTCATCTTTTTTTCTCCTAAAACGTATCTCACTACAAGATTATAAAGCAAAACAATGAACAATTCATGTTTTTTTGAATGTAACCAGTATCATTTTACAAACTTTATAAATTTTTGCATAAAATTTAGATGTCAGCTCCTGTGGCAAAGTAGCTTGGTCTGGAATACTATAAACGTTCAAAATAAAATATTAAACAAAAAATAGACCATAATAATCAATTTTGATTATCATGGTCTATTTACTTTATTGCTTGGAAATTAAACTTATTGTTCACTATTCCAACTAACGGATTCTTATTATTCAGCCTCTGCCTCAGTGTCTGAGTCAGAATCAGTTTCAGCTACTTCTTCTTCATTATCAAAATGAATATCGATTGATTTTGTTAATAGATCTGCATAACTGTATGAAACTCTTTCAAAAGAATTTTCATTTTGATCCAAATCTACAACAAAAACTGAATGGAATGTTTCTGATAAAGTTCCGCGACGGCGGATTACTTTCTTACGACCTGCTTGTGCGACAATAGTCAAATTCTCACCTAAGTGTGAATCTAATCGACTCTTAATTGTCTTCAATGATGTTGGCATTATAATAATCACTCCTTAGGAGTGAAATTTTACCACGTTTCATTGATTTTTTCAAGAAAAACTTTCATTTGGCATAAAATTATTTTTTTGATGCCGTCCTCTATAACAAAATCTTTACGGACGACAGGAATTATACACTATTTTGCAAATTCTATTGCCATTTGCTTGAATTGTTCAATTGAAACTTCTTCAGCACGAGCATTTTCACCAATGTTGCATTTTTCAAAAATGGCTTTGATCTTTGCACGATTCTCATCAGTTCTTCCTTGCCAGTTCAACATATTATTCATCAAGCTCTTACGCTTATGAGCAAAGGCAGAACGAACTACTTTATTGAAGAATACAGGATCACTAATATCTACTTTTTCCTTTGGTAAACGATTCAAAACCGCAACGGCTGAATCAACTTTAGGACGTGGGATGAAAGAGTTGCGACCGACAATACGATCAATCTTTGCATCCATTTGTGTTTGCACTGCAATAGTTAAAGAACCATACTCACGATGCCCCGGATTGGCAGTGATTCTTTCAGCTACTTCTTTTTGCATCATCAAAACAAGTGATTGGAACGGATAATCACTATTAATCAAATTCAACATAATTGGTGTAGTGATGTAATAAGGTAAATTAGCTACAACTTTGATTGTTTTACCAACCAAATCATGTTCTTTAACAAATTCATCTAAATCAACTTTCAAAATATCCTGATTGATAACCTCAATATTATCATAATACTGTAAGGTATCAGCTAATACAGGAATCAAATTTTCATCAATTTCAAATGCATAAACTTTTTCGGCAACTTGTGCTAATTTTTCAGTCAAAGCACCAATACCAGGTCCAATTTCAATAGCAATCTCATCTGATTTCAAACCACTAGCATCCACAATTCCGTCTAAAACTTTTTCATTTGTTAAAAAATTTTGCCCCAAACTTTTCTTTGCGCGTAACTTATACTTGCGCATTATGTCATTAGTACGAATAGGGTCAGCGATACTTAATCTATTTTGTGTCATGAGTACTTCCTTTATCAAATTTTTCAACTATGGCGACTAAATCTTGTGGTGCAATTTGAAACATATTCAGACGATTCAAAAATTGTTTGGCATTAGTGTAACCTATCTTCAGTTTTGAACCAACAAATTCACGACGTAAATGCGAATCACTTTTACCTACTAAACCAAGATCCACCATGTCATCATGGTCATAATCCTTAAAATTGTTATCGGTTCTAGTATAAACGGCTGCCAAAGCCGCCTTGATGTCTGCATCATTAGCGTGTTCTATTCCTAAACTACCATCACTCTTTTTGGGAACTGCTTGAGATCTTGGTAGAAAAGCCTGTTTAGCAGCAGGAACAGCCTTTTGAATAATAGTTCGGAGACGATTTCCATTAAAATCGGGGTCAGTGAACACAATTACGCCACGCTTATCTTGAGCAATCTTGATACGTTCGATTGTCTCTTGATTAAGTGCCGAACCAGTTGTTTCAATTGTATCGACATCACCAAAACAATCTTTTAATCGATTGGTATCGGATTTACCTTCTACAACTATAATTTCTTTTATTTTTTTCATGTTTATAGATTATACACTTTATGAGCATTTTTAAAGGTATGTTCAGCAACTTCATCAGGTGAAATATCTTTATACTTAGCAATCGCATCGACTACGTATCTAGTGTATGCCGGTTGATTAGAATGACCACGATATGGTTCAGGTGTTAAGTATGGTGCATCAGTTTCCACCAGCAATCGATCTAGCGGTGTATTCTTGGCTGATTCATGAACCTCGGGTGCGTTTTTAAATGAAACGACGCCACTATAAGAGATCCATAAACCAAGGTCTAAGAAACGATTAAGCCACTTAACATCCCCATTGAAACTATGCAAGATAATACCTGACTTAGACATATCATGATTCTTAAGAATTTCATACATATCATCAAAAGCATCACGACAATGAATTGAGACTGGCATGTTATATTGTTTAGCCACATCCAACTGTTGAATCAAAACTTTTTGTTGAATCTTGGGATCTGGGTCTTCTTCCCAATGATAATCCAAGCCAATTTCACCAATACCAACAACTTCGGGCAATTTGATCTGATTAACCAATTGTTCTTCATTGTACTCTTTGGCAAATTCAGGATGCCAACCGACTACAGCATGCAATGGTTGGTAATTCTGTGCTAAACGAATGGCTTCAATATTGAACTCTTCATTAGAACCAATAATAGCCATTTCAACAACATCTAACTCTTTTGCATTATCAATGAATTGTTGGGTTTTACCAGCAAAAGCTTCATCATTTAAATGTGTATGTGTATCAAAGATTTTCATTAGCCTAAAATAGCTCCATTTTTATGTGAATTATCCACGATAGCAAGTTTTACTTCGTCACCTTTTTCAGTTGATAGCAACATTCCGTTACTCCATTCGCCAACCATCTTACGAGGCTTCAAGTTAACAACTGCTAGGACTTTCTTACCAATCAACTCTTTATAGTTAGGGTAGAATTTGTGCATTCCTGAAAGGATTTGACGATCAACGCCTGATCCATCATCCAACTTAAATTGAAGTAATTTACTTGAATTTTCTACTGGTTTTACATCAAGAATCTCGGTTACAACCATCTTAACTTTTTCAAAATCATCAAATTCGATTTCTTTAGGATAACCATCGTCAGAAGCTGCTTGAGCTTTAGCCTTAGCTTGAGCAGATTTACTCAACTTACCAGCACCATGCTTAGCTTGTTCTTCAGCCATCTTGCCCTTAATATACTTAACTTCTTCTTCAGCATCCAAACGTGGGAAGATTGGTTCTGGTTTAGCAGTAACAGTCTTACCTACCACTGTGTCGCCAAAATCAAGTGACTTATCACTACTATAATCAAGGCCCAATTGAGAGAACATCTTAACTGGAGCTTGTGTCATAACGGGACTGATGAGCAAGGCAATCAAACGTAATGATTCAGCCAAGTGACCTAAGACAGCTTGTAGTTCGGCCTTCTTACTGTCATCTTTAGCAAGAACCCATGGTTGTGTCTCATCGATATACTTATTAGCACGACTGATGAATGACCAAACGCTAGCTAAGGCATCAGGGAATTCAAATTTATCCATATGTTCTCTGTAAGCTGCCAAAGTGTCAGCATATGATTTTTCAAGATCTTTATCAAGATCTGTTACAGCAGCGATTGAAACAACCTTACCATCATCATACTTATTGATCATTGAAATGGTTCTGTTCAATAAGTTTCCTAAATCGTTAGCTAAATCGTAGTTAATCTTGTCAATGTAATCTTCAGGAGTGAAGACACCATCGCTACCAAATGGCATTGCACGCATCAAGTAGTAACGAAGTGAATCTAGTCCATATCTAGAAACTAACATTTCTGGATAAACGACATTTCCCTTAGATTTAGACATCTTACCGTCTTTCATCAATAACCAACCATGACCGAAGACTTGCTTAGGCAATTCAACACCCAAAGCCATCAAAATGATTGGCCAGTAAATAGTATGGAAACGAACGATTTCCTTACCAACAAATTGAACATTAGCTGGCCAATATCTCTTGAAGAGTGAATCGTCGTCGCTTTCATAACCAAGAGCTGTGATATAGTTCAAAAGCGCATCAATCCAAACATAAACAACGTGTTCTGGATTACTTGGAACTTTAACACCCCAGTTGAAAGTTGTTCTAGAAATAGCTAAGTCTTCTAGACCTGGTTTGATAAAATTATTGATCATTTCATTCTTACGAATTTCTGGTTCGATGAAGGTTGGGTTGTCTTTATAATATTGCAAAAGACGATCAGCATATTTGCTCATCTTGAAGAAATAACATGGTTCTTTAACAAGTTGAACTTCATGACCTGAAGGAGCTTTACCACCGATGACTTTACCATTTTCATCATGATAAACTTCAGCCATTTGTGATTCAGTAAAGTATTCCTCATCGTCAACTGAATACCAACCTGAGTATTCGCCTAAATAAATATCCCCTTGTTTAATTAGACGTTCAATAATTTTTTGAACAGCTTTAACATGATAATCATCTGTTGTACGGATGAATTTGTCGTTAGAAATATCGAGCTTCTTCCAAAGCTCCTTGATTCCTTTAGCCATCATATCAACATATTCTTGTGGTTCCATATGCTTTTCTTCGGCTTTTTGTTCGATTTTAAGACCATGTTCGTCAGTTCCTGTTAGGAAGAAAACATCATAGCCTTCATTACGCTTGTAACGAGCCAAGGTGTCCGCTGCAATCGTTGTATATGAGTTCCCAATTGTTAATTTTCCTGATGGATAATAAATGGGTGTTGTAATGTAAAAAGTTTTTCTTTCTTCAGTCAATATATTAACCTCCACCGCTTTCAAATTGATATTAAGTATAGCATTCTTTTATATTTGTGAAAAAACGTTCGTCGCATCATCATCGATAGCTAGAATCGATGAATCAATGTTTAAATCTTCTTTATTGATAACCACTAATTTAGCTTGGGAAGTGCTATATTCTAGTAATCCTGCAAAAGGATATACTTTAAAACTAGTTCCCACTACCACTAGTAAATCAGCCTTTTGAACTGCTAAAGCAGCATTTTGAAAGTTTTTCGGGTTAATATTTTCCCCATATAGGACGGTCGTCCCAGGGCGAATAATACCGTTATCTTCATGGTGTCGATAATCTTTTAAATAGTCCTTATAATCAAACTCTTTGCCACAAGTTAGGCAATGAATATTATCATACAAATTACCATGAAACTCTACCACATTCTTAGCTCCCGCTTTTGTGTGAAGTTTATCGACATTCTGTGTTACGATGGCACCCTTTTGATTACTGATCTGTGCCATTTTTTTATGGATAATATTAGGTTGTGCATCAGGAAAGTACATATTATGAACTACGAAATCATGGAAAACATCAGGATGTTCAACTAAGTTGTCGTGACTCAACATATATTCTGGTGGAAAATTATAACTCTTCCGCTTATACAATCCGTTTTTTGAACGATAATCGGGAATTCCCGATGGTACAGATACGCCTGCACCAGTTAGAAAAGTTACAAAATTAGCTTTGTCTAGTAATTCTTTAAACTCTTCAATCTTATCTTGCACACAAATCCCCTCTTATCTAATTAAGTATTTAACTTCTTCTTTTTCGAAAACATCAATGATCTTGTATTGGTAGAAGGCCTTGTAAAATTCTGGCGTTACTTTACCGGGATCAATATCCAAAGTCGTAACGCTTTGACCATCATTAATACCCAAAAGTACGAAAGCATCTTTGCCAGTTGCACGATTCTTAAATGAAGAATGTTTTACTTGATAAACTTGATTTAATGATAATCTCAATTGACGTTCTGATAATACAGGTGTGATATTTAAAAATTCGTGATAGCCTAAACCTTCATAACCATTAGATAAAATAATTTCATTATAAGTGTCCAATGCATTAACTAAAGCACGTCTAAAGTGGAATGCGCTCGATAAATCATTAGCTTCTGCAATCTTAACCAATTTTTCAGCATACTTGTACGATGTTGGAAATTCATCTTTCCATTTATCATCTTGAGCGTGTTCACTAAAAATAATGCCATCAAACATGATCAAAGTACGGTAGAAGCGCATATTAGCCAAATCTAAAGAAACTTTAGGTGTAAGGGCTGCTTCAATTCCTTTGAGAAATTCTTCTTTGACCTCGTCTGTATAAGTTCCATCAGCTTTTTGAGATTTCAAAACCGAGATATGTTCTAATGTTTCAAAGATTGAATTAGCAATTGCTAGAATACGGCCATCATAATCTGGTTTGCCAGATGTTACAGCACAAGAGATACTTGGCTCATCAGACAATTCCAATGCAATATGATAAAGTTCATGTGCCAAAACAAATTCACTGTATTTTTCATTAGTGATAACGACTTTTACGATATCACCATTAACCTCATGACTTGCTTGATCTAAAGTCAAAAACTCTTGTTTTGAATAGTCTGAGTAAATCTCGACTTTTTTATTATATTCTTGCTCAATTTTTTGAACCTGCTCTACAATACTAGTAGATAGGTCGTTGTTATCTATTTGTTTCATTATTACACCTCATTTTAAAGGAGATTTTTTTATGGATGTTAATGTATCTTTACCAAATAATCTCTTGCCCGATAAATATGGCAAGCATGCTGCTCCTGAGGATATAAAAAATGGGAAACCTCTAATTAGTTTCCCAATTCAATTATCCAATCTACCGGCAGATACAAAAACTATTGCTTTGACTTTTACTGATCCTGATTCAATTCCCGTTTGTGGATTTGAATGGATTCACTGGACAATGGCAAATATTCCTAATTCACAGTTAGAAATACCTGAAAACTTCAGTCGACTTGCTCAAAGTCCAATTGTTCAAGGAAAGAACAGTACAGCCAGCCCATTATTTGATGGCCCCAAAGATTTGGCCACTGGTTACAATGGACCATATCCACCAGATCAAACCCATGATTATATTCTCAAGGTGTTTGCTCTAGATGATAACCTTAACTTGGAAAATGGTTTTTGGATGAACGAATTATTACACCAAATGGATGGACATATTCTTGACCAAGCTCAAATAACCATCCCTAGTCGCGCATAATTGTTTACTCTTTTAAATGCATCTTGTGGAAATAATTAAAGACATAGCCTTCTCTAACTCCGAAGTTCGAAAAACGAATTTCGGTAGAGGGGGTCTTTTTTATGATTTCAGAAATTATTAAGATTCCGCCCAAAATAACTTCATATCTACCATCACTCAACTCTTTGATTTGACTCCGTTCTTCCATTGAAGAATGAATCAATTGGTTAAATAAATCATCAATTTGGTCAACGGTAATCACTGAATTGTGAAGCGTCTTTTTTCTTCTATTTTCACGATTCAAAATACTAGTTACGGCCCTTAAAGTTCCGCCCAAACCAACAAAGGTAGCTTTTGCATTCATCCATGTAAGTCGGTCTAAACGTTCACTAATATCTTTTCTTGCCGCTCTTAGTTGTTCACTTTTTATTGGATCACTTTCTAAATACAAATCCGAAATTGAAATAGCACCAATTGGAATACTAAGACCGTGTTTTAAGCGTCCTTTTTTTGCCAAACTAATTTCACTACTACCACCACCGACATCAACAATCAATGCATCTTTGATCCGCATTGTGCTACGTACGGCCACATAATCATAATAAGCTTCTTCTTGCTCATTGATGATTTCTAGCTGCAAGCCAGTTTCTTTAAGAACAGCAAAAATTAGTTGTTCTTGATTTTTAGCCATTCTAACTGCTGCAGTGGCGATTAAACTAGTTCGATCTACGTGATACCTTTCAATTCGAGTTTGAAATTTCTTTAGAACATCAATGGTCTCTTCAATTTGATCATTAGTTAAAAGACGGCTCTGAGCAATTGATTTGCCTAATCGAACCGGCTCACGCCAACGATCCAAAGTTTTAAAGCGATTCTTTTTTGAAGATCGATACACTGATGTTCTAATGGAGTTAGATCCAATTTCAATAACTGCTAACTTCAAATTTACATCACATCCCATTGTATCAATTATATAAAAAAATAGGCCTATATAGTAGACCTATTTTTCACAAAGTTAAGAAATTAATTCATTTTTTAACTGTTTTCTTTCATTAAAGAATTGACGATAACCTAAATAACAGGAAATAATTGAACCGATACTAGTCGATGCTAACAGCATAAAGGTAACCATAATCTGATATTTAATTGCCTTAACTGGATCAACTCCGGCGAAGATCAAACCCGACATCATCCCTGGCAAACTGACCAAACCAAGTGTCTTAATTGAATCGATTGTGGGTTGCATACCACTCTTGATACTGTCTCGTAAAATATCGAGTGAAGCTAGTTTAATATCAGCGCCTAAAGCTAGTTTTTCCAAAATCTGTTGATGGCGATCAGAAAAGGTCTGCTTCATGTTGCGATAACAAAGGCCAATAGCGACCATGATATTACTAGCAATCATTCCGGTTACAGGGACGATCTGTTCAGGTACAAATTTAATTGAGCCAGTAAAAACTAACGTTCCTAAAGTGATGGTCGTTCCCACAAAAATGGCTAATAATGACGATTGAAATGCTTTTGGAATACCATTACCTCGTTTTCCTGCATTATAAGAAGCATTGATAACAATAATAATGAAGCAGGCTAAAGTTAACCAAATATCGTCAGCCTTAATAACAAATTTTAAAACATATCCAACAATCGACAACTGAATGATTGCTCGAACAACACCAATAATAATATCCTTATCAATATGTAATTTTTCAATATAGCCAATTACTAAGGCCACAATTACTAAGACGAAGCCCAACATTAGAGTTGAATTGGAAACTGTTAAATTAGACATTATCCACTACCTCCCCATTTTTGATCGTTATTTTATCCTGTGAGGCTTCAATTTCTGACTCATCATGTGTTACTCGTAAGATTGTCAATCCTCGTTGATTGAATTCATTTAGCATTGAATGAACAATATTTTTGTTTTCCACATCCAACCCAGCAGTAACCTCATCAGTTATTAACACTTCCGGTGGAAAAATCAAATTACGTAAAAGTGCAATTCGCTGTTTTTCACCACCAGAAACATCGTTAACACTCTTATCAAGATAGCTTTCATCTAAATTGACCATCTTTAAATATTGTTTAACTTTGCTCTCATCAAACTCTTCGTTACGAACTTCAAAGGGAAACATTAAATTATCTCGCACTGTTTTACCAAACAGGGTTGGTTGTTGAAAAGCATAAGAAACTCTTTGACGATATTCTGTTGGCTCATAGGAATCAACTGTTTTACCATTAAATAGTACTTTCCCCGATGTTTGACTGATCATTGAGGCCAAAATTCGCATAAAAGTACTTTTTCCACTTCCTGAAGGTCCAACTACTGTAATGTACTTCCCCTTCTCTATTTCTACACTGATATGTTTTAAAATCTCTTTATCACCAACTTGATAGGACAAGTCTTGAACATCAAAAATCTTTTCCACAATCATCTCACCTCTCCCACTAATTTCACTAACAATTATCAACATGTCTTTCTATAATACATAATAATCGGCTTATAAATAAAATCATAGATAAATACAAAATCTCGACCAATTAACCAATAATTGATCGAGATTCTTTTATTTAGGAAATTGAACACATTCTATCCCTATTGATAAAACCGAATTCTATTATATCGGATTCATTTCTGATTAAGCAAATACACGTTTGACACCGGCGATGTTCCCGCGTCCTGAATAGATTGAGTGTACTTGCACAGCATATGGCCATGATTCAATCATCGTATCACGATTTAAAAGAATCCCCACATGCCAAATCAAGCCAGTCGACGGATCAGTATAGAAAATCAAATCGCCTCTTTGACGATTATTGAAGTCAACTTTTGGCATACGATTATCACTCCAAAGCATTCGGCTATTCCACTCATTACCCACTTGAGCGTGTTGAATAGCCGAGACAGGTGCTGGATTGATACCTGAAGCATATAAAGCTTGTGTTACCAGTCCTGAACAATCAACACCATACTGTGGTGAACTGGCAGCACCAGAGATCCAAGTCTGACCTAAATACTTATAAGCCTGGTTGATCATGGCCTCAATATGATCCGATCTCGTACTTGTCTGGTTAGTTTCAAGCGGCGCTACGTACGAATCAAGGCTATACCAAGAAGACTCTGAGAAGCCCATATTTTTCCATGTAGCCAAGTTGACTACACCTGTTACAGGTAATCCTCTACGAGCTTGAAAACTTTTGACACTTGCTGCAATTGAACTGTCATAGATCGTATGAGTATTGGAGTAACCAAAATATTTTCTTACTAAATAAACTTTGACACCTTCAACACCATTATAAAGATCATACCCAACATTCCCCACGGGTTTGATTTGAGTATTTTGAATCTGGAACCATCCACTCGGATTCTGATAACCAACTGCTATGGTCGCATCGTTACTATTCACCCAAATATCATTGCCAATTCGATAATAAGTCAATCCGCCGCTCTGATCGACTTGATCGTATTTCCATAAGGTAGATTGCAACAATTAATCGAATTTTTCGGACAAGTCACCAAAGAAGACTTGGAGTGGCGTTTTCCACCCTAAACATTTCCGGGGACGCCAGTTTAAGTACTTTGAGATCATAGTCAGCTCTTCGTCCGTAACGCTCTCAATTGGCTGGTTCTTTGGAATGTGTAGCCGAATCTCGCGGTTCAACCGTTCGTTGGTTCCGCGTTCATGTGGCGCATACGGGTGGGCAAAATAATGGGCAATTCCGCAGGCTTCAATTTTCTTGAAGCCTGCGAATTCCTTACCGTGATCACTGGTAATTGACTTGACCAAGCCGCGCAACTCCTCGTTAAGCTCTAGGATTGCCTTAGTCATAGCTTTACTATCACGTCCCGGTAAACGACGAATAATCATTAGTCGGGACTTACGATCAGTAAAGGTAGCTAGGACCTCGCCCCTGGTTTTTCCTGATAGGATGGTATCGACTTCAAAATGACCAATCTCTTGACGCAGGTTAGCCTCGTCCGGGCGTTGGTTGATAAACTTCGCCCCACGTGTGTACTGACCACGACCGTCGTGGCTCTTTCGGTACCGCACACCGTGGTCTGGAAGGACCTCGCGTTTGATGTCCAACCAGCCCTTGTCCAGCCAGTTATAGAGGGTTTTGAATGGCATTTGGAGAATATGCGCGATGACTTCAAAACTCCACCGCTGTTCGAGAATGATCCCACGGACGAATTCTCTTAAATTCTCTGTTAGAAGAGTTTTCCGCCCCCGGTGAGTTAGCTTCTTTTCGCAGTCTTCCTGAGCTTGATCAGCGTCATAGTATCCCTTAGGACAGCGCTTTAGTTCATAGTTGATGGTTGAAGGAACTACACCAACTTCTTCAGCAATTTGTTTTTGTGAGTAACCAACCTTAAGCAGCGTTTGGATGACAGTTCTATCCGATAATGTTAAAATGTGACTCATGGGTAATGGACTCCTATTGTTTATAGTTTTGTCACTTAAAACAATACCGGGTCCATTGCCCTTTTTCTATCCAAATTTTTCGTCTGGGTAGAATTCTATTTAATCTTACAATCTACCATAACGAATTAGCCACAAAATTCTTTTGACCATTACGATAAAAGCCATTATCATCATGAGAAAAACTGACGCCACCCCAGTCATTGATAGCTACTATTCCAGATTTTGCATGACCGTAACTGATAGTTACATCTCCGGCTGCTATGTACTCATTCGTAGCCACTCGATAATAGGTTTGGCCTTGATACGTCAGTTTCTGATCAGTCACCCAAGCCGTATTAGCGCCTAATTTTTGATTTTGAATCAACTTACCATCTTCTGTATATAAATTCGTAATTGATTTCGTGTTAACAATCGCCTGCGAATCAATTTTGGATGTATTAGTCGTATCGGCTTTAACACTTTGCGGAGACATCATTAATAAAGCTAAACCACAAACAAAAGCAATTTTGAATCTTTTACTCATTTGTCTGTACCTCTTCCTTATAAATAACGAGATTTATTAATTTATATGTTTATAATTTTTTCGTAATAAATTTAACATCATATTTAATATTACTTAAATATTTAGGCGTCATTTTGATAGACGTTTTGTCTCCGTGATGTAAGGAGGTGTTCTACTACTACTGCTGTTGCTAGGATAGATATTCTATTGCCGTCTTCCACAAAAATTGGGAATGCCTTGGAACGCCATGGGCACGATTTGAAACTAATAATCTTACACTTTGTGTAAGATTATGGATTTCCAAAGTCGGCCTCATTGTGAGTGGCTATGCCACTTACAATGATTTCATGGCTGAAGGCATTCCCAATTTTTGTTCCAGACTAAAGAGTATTTCAATTTTTAATCTGAGAAATATGATTTGGCTTCTTTCATACCAATATTTCCAAACTAAAATTAATTTTATTATATGCTCTTCGATATGGATTGTTTTCTTGTCTTCTTTTCGTTAACATCCCTAGCATCCCTGAATTGTAAAAAGGGTCAACACTATTTCTTTCTCAATTGTGATTAGTTTTCCACTCTATCCACACAATATATATACATCCATTCCAAATAGAACTGTTCTCTAGTCTGAAGTAAAAGTTGAAAATGGCACTTTACACCAACAAAAATAGCACCTATCGGAAACTACCCAATAGATGCTATTTATTTTGTCCCACAAAGGAACTCTATTTTTGATTCTTAATTTCTTGAATTAGCTTAGCTTGTGCTTCGGCCTTAAATTCTTTTTGAGCTTGTTGAATAACTTTCTTTTGCTCAGCTGATGTCATAGTTGGATTTGCTTGCATTGCTTTGGCTACTGCTGCCTTCACGTAAGTTTGTCCTTCTTGTTTCATTTGAGCTTTGAAAGTTTTACTCTTCATTTTCTTTTGTAGTTGACTAGCTTGTTTTGTTGTCAAAACTAACCAATCATTTCCAACTTTGAAAGTATTTTTTTGTTTAACAAATTCTTTGTTGTTATCAGAAATTCCAAAGAGGAATGAGTAAAAACCATTCTTGTATTCCCAACGAGTTGTTTTCTTTGTTAATGTGGCGGCTGAATAATTTCCAGTCTTTACTACGTTCTTAACATTTACATCAACTTTAGTTGTTTGAGGTTTCTTAGCTTTAGCAGTTTCAGGGGTGCGATAAACATAAACGCTCTCCTTGCCACTTGTACCCAACTTTTTCTCTAAGAGTAAATTAGATCCCTTTTGAACTGATTGAATTTGATAAGTCTTTTCATTGGTTACTTTTTCCATTCCAAAATGACCATATTCATTTGAAATCAAAAGTACCAAACTTATGATGAATAAAGTGATAAATGTGAATGATAGTCCATATCCCACTTTTTTATTCTTTAAAAAGACAGCGAAGAAATATGCTAATCCTGCACAGATTAAAATTGTAATTAAAATCATTATTCTTCACCTGCCAATTCTGTTTTCTTCAATTGATCAGTATCGATTGTCTTTGATTTAGCACTGCCCTTAACCATAAACGTGATCAAGAAACCAATTAAACAAAAGACAATAGCAACAGCAAAGGCTGCGTGATATCCACTCAATGTAGCGTTGAAGAATTTATCTTTATACTCTAATGGTGTTGCTTTAAGAATGGCATGTCCTGGTTTTAAGTTGTTTGTAACATTAGTCAAGACACTGACCAAGATAGCTGTACCCATAGAACTGAAAACTTGTCTAACAGTATTATTAACGGCTGTACCATGACTCATCAAGTTGAATGGCAATGCATTCATACCATCAGTTGTAACAGGCATCAAGACCATTGAAATACCAAACATACGAATCATGTATAGCACAACGATATCTAAAACAGGTGTACTCTTTGTTAGGAACAAGAATGGAATTGTACCGGCTGTTAACAAGAACATACCCATACGTGCCAAATCTTTTGGTCCATATTTATCAAAAGCATTACCAGTAATTGGACTCATAACACCAATCATCAAGGCACCTGGTAGTAAGGTTAATCCAGAATGGAAAGCTGACATACCTTTAACGATTTGTAGGTACAATGGAAGCACCATTTCAACCCCGACCATGGCCATGTTAGTAACTGATGACAAAGCAGCCGCAATTGCGAATTTCTTTTCTGTGAAAACACGTAATTCCAAGAATGGTGTATCCATATGTAATTGGCGATAACCAAATAATAGGATGAAAATAATACCAACGACGATTGAGCCAATAACTTTCATTGAACCCCAACCATCATCACCAACAGATGAAAAGCCATAAAGAATGGCACCAAAACCAAGTGTTGATTCAAATAATGAAAGCACGTCTAATTTAGTACGGCGCGTTTTGATAACTGGACGCATAAAGAAGAATGCCAAAATCAAAACGATGATGACAATAGGAATGATCATTCCGAAAAGTTGTCTCCATGAAGAGTTATCAATAATGAAACCTGAAAGTGTAGGTCCAATAGCTGGAGCAAGTCCAATAACTAATCCACCAAGACCCATGGCGGCACCACGTTGATTAGCTGGGAAAATTGATAACATAACCACTTGCATAAGTGGCATTGTAATACCAACACCGACAGCTTGAATAAAACGTCCGGCTAAGATAGTACCGAAGTTTGGTGCTGTGAAACACATAATTGTACCGACTAAGAAAGTCGACATTGCGATAATATACAAAATCTTTGTACTAAAATTGTTACTTAACCAAGCAGTAACAGGAATCATAATTCCATTAACCATCAAAAATCCAGTTGTTAACCATTGAACGTCAGAAGTAGTAACGCTAAATTCCTTCATCAAGGTTGGAAAGGCAGTGGTTAAAATTGTACCGTTTAAAACAGTACAGAATGTACCAACAAGAAGCACTAAAACCAAAAGATTACGGTTAAAGGGTTTCCCGTGTGCATCCACGATTGCTTTATCATTATTCGCCATAATAACAAAATTCCTCTTCTCTATAATTATTTAGAAGGTATTTCGATATCATCAAGGTTCTTGTAAACCTTCATCAAAATATTTTCTAATTCTGTTTGTTCCTCAGAAGTTATGCCTTTAAAGATTGCATCATTACTCTCACTGAAAGCCTTGCGTACTTCACCATAAAGCTCTGAACCTGCTTCAGTAATGCTAACAATCTTCTTACGACGATTATTAGGATCAGCATGCCGGGATACAAATCCGCGATCCTCAAGTTTTTTTAACGAACGGGCAATACTGGCACCATCAAACAATGTGATTTCACCAATTTTATCCTGACTACATTCATGTCTTTTATAGACAATGGCTAGTAAAATACTTTCAAAAGCATTTAAATCTTCTTTTTTCAAATAGCTAGCTGCGATTCGCTTCCTGATCATCGTATATTTCATCACGAAACCAATCAAATTATAGTCATCCATAAATCTACCTCATTTTCTTCAAAAAAAACTTTAATTTTTTTAGAACAAAAAATATGCTACACCCGACTCTTGATAAAATCAAGAGTTAAGCATAGCATTTTTCTGTAAAAGCGTTTTTATTTTCAGAAACTAGTCAAAATAGTTAACACCAATTGCTTTTCTAACTTCTGTTAAAGTTTGGTTAGCAACGATGTTGGCGTTGTCGCTACCCTTTTTGAGAATATCGTAAACACCAGGAATATCCTTTTCATATTCAGCACGACGATTACGGATTGGTTCTAGAATTTCTTGTAGAACATCATTCAAATAACGTTTTACTTTAACATCTCCTAAACCACCGGCTTGATATTGTGCCTTTAACTCAGCAATCTTGTCTGTATCTGTTCCAAAGGCATCTAAATATGTAAAGACAGTGTTACCTTCAATCTTACCTGGATCTTCAACGTGAATGTGATCTGGATCAGTATACATAGACATAACTTTTTTAGTCACAACATCAGCAGGATCTGATAAGTAGATACAATTACCTAGTGATTTACTCATCTTGGCGTTACCATCAATACCAGGTAATCTACCTTGGCCCTTAGGTGGGAAGACACCTTGAGGTTCAACCAATGTATCAACATTATAAGTGTTATTGAAAGTACGAACTATTTCACGAGCTTGTTCCATCATTGGTTCTTGATCATCACCAACAGGAACTGTGTCAGCTTTGAAAGCTGTAATATCAGCCGTTTGACTAACTGGATATGTTAAGAATCCAGCAGGAATACTTTGTCCAAAACTCTTTTGTTGAATTTCTGACTTAACAGTAGGATTTCTTTCCAAACGAGAAACAGAGACAAGATCAAGATAGTACATTGTCAATTCATTTAGTGCTGGAATTTGTGATTGTACTAAAATATTAGTTTTGCTTGGATCAATTCCTACAGAAAGATAATCAAGCGCAACTTGAATCAAACTGTTACGAACTTTTTCTGGATTTCTGGCATTATCAGTGAAAGCTTGCATATCAGCAATCATGACAAACATTTTGTATTTGCCTTCATTTTGAAGCTTAACACGATTCTTCAATGAACCTAAATAATGACCAATGTGCAATTTGCCTGTGGGACGATCCCCTGTCAAAATAGTATTTGTTTTCATATTTTTCCTCCTGGATTCATTAATGCAAAAACATTTTTGAGATGGTATAATGGCTCTTCATAAAAAAAGCGCCCTATTATATTAAATAATAGGACGCTTATACGTGGTGCCACCTGTTTTGTAAAGTATACTCTACCGCTCAAAGTTATAAGGTAACTAACCATACCCATTTCCCAAAACAAGGTTGATAACTTTTTCAGCCATGAAGTTATTCTCTAAAAGCAACTACTTGAATTAGTACTCAAAAATGCTTATGCTTTAATGTACTCTAATTGCTATTAGCATAATTAAAAAACGACAAATTGTCAACGAGAGGTATTTTAATGACGATCAATCAATCCAAAGAATCAGAACAAAAGCGTGTCGATCAGGTTGCTGGAAAAATCGAACGACAGATTGAACGTGTTGATGCTAGTATTGCACAAGCGCACAAAGAAACTAGCCGTATCGAACGTAATTACGGAGAAAATACCAAAGTTAATACCACTGAAGTCGACGACCAAATGGAAACTAACGCTTCTGTTCAACAGCAGAAACAATTGGTTGCTTTAGCCGTTGAAAATGAAAATATTTTGAATTCAAACCGTCTCAAACTGGAAAATCTTCAAGGTTCTCCTTACTTTGGACGAATTGATATTGTTGAAGATGGTGAGGAAGACACGCTTTATATAGGCACTTCTACACTTCAAGATGACGATGGTGAATTCTTAATTTACGATTGGCGAGCTCCTATTTCCGGTATTTACTATAACGGTACTTTAGGAAAAGTCACTTATCCCACTCCCAATGGCACTGCTGAAGTTGAATTAAAGAAAAAGCGTCAATTCCAAATCGTCCATAATAAAATTCGAAATATGTTCGATACTAATGAAACCGTTGGTGATGAAATTCTCCAATCAGTTTTGAGTGAATACAGCGATGAATATCTAAAAAGTATCGTTGCAACTATCCAGCATGAGCAAAACATCATTATCCGTGATACTCGTTCCGATGTTCTTTTAGTTCAAGGTGTAGCTGGTTCAGGTAAGACTTCAGCTATTTTACAACGTGTTGCTTATCTGCTTTATCACAGCCGTACAACAATGAATGCTGACAATATTGTTCTCTTCTCCCCTAATAAATTATTCAGTAATTACATTTCCGAAGTTCTTCCTAGTTTGGGTGAACGAAACATGCGCCAAGTTACTCTCAATGAGTTCATTTCACTACGTCTAACTGGTGTTCAAGTGGAAACACTCTTCGAACGTTATGAAAAAGATGAACGTAATCTGCCAGAGACAACTATCAAAATGCGTTTATACAAAGAAAGTGGTGACTTTCTAGAACACTTGGAACAATTAGAAAACGATCATCGTGAACATACACCATACTTCGAAGATATTATTTTTGAGGGTAAACCGTTCTTCACTGGGGACGAAATTGCTGAAATTTATCAAAGTACCAATCCGGCCTACCACATTCCCGACCGTTTTCTAAAAACTAAGAACGCTTTGATCAAGCGTCTCCAAAGAAGGATTCATGAGGATCGAAATGAAGATTGGGTTCAAGCTGAAATCGATAATTTGTCTGATGAAGATTTTCAACAAATCATTACAGATCATAATATTGAAGAATCGGCCAACCAACGTGAAATTATCGCTGAAGAGTTTTTGCGTGAACGTTATGCACCAATTTATAACGCTCTACTCAATAATTACTTCTTTAATCCTTACAAGGAATATCTTTTCTTGCTTAATGAGACGCAACAAAGCTTGGTCTCTGACAGTGTTTGGCAAACTATGATTGAATCAATTGATAACCAAATTGAGGCCCATAAATTAAACCTTAGCGATTCGGTTGCCATTCTCTATTTAAGAGATTTTGTTACCGACGGTGGTATCAATCATGCTATTCAACACATTTTTATTGATGAAGTTCAAGACTACACAATGGCTCAGTTAAAATACATTTCCCACGCTTTTCCTAATGCTAAAATGACCTTGTTAGGCGATCGTTCACAAGATGTTTTGACTAGTTCTTATCGTAAAAATGATTTGGTTACTGAGGTTAATGAACTATTCAAAAAGAAACGTATCACTACTATTACTTTGAACCAGAGTTATCGTTCAACTGCTGAAATAACTAATTTTGCCAAGAAATTATTACCCAATGGCGATGAAGTCAAAGCTTTTTCCCGTCAAGGCGAGGATCCTGTTATCAAAGTTTTCAATAATGATGACTATTATCAAGGCTTGAAAGAAACAGCTAAAGAATTGAACAAAAAATATGACACTGTTGCGATTTTGGCCCGTAATCAGGCCCAAGCTGAACAAATTTACACCCATTTCAGTGACGAATCCATCGTTACATTAGTTGATGCTGATTTCCGTTCCATTCCTAAGGGAATTTTGATTTTACCAATCTATTTGGCTAAGGGACTTGAATTCGATGCTGTTATTGGCCACGATATTTCGGCTAAAAATTATCCTGACCTTCGTAGTACTGACGTTTTGTACACAATCTGTACTCGAGCAATGCATAGTCTAACTCTGTGCGTTGATGGCGAATTGTCACCTTTACTCCAAAAAGAACCTCAAAATTTAATTTCTGAACACTAATTTTGGACAATATAAAAAGTCGGCCTTTGTCTGGTCGACTTTTTTGATGTTCTTTTTTAGATAACCAATGTGCCTGACAATATAGTGGAAACGAGCTACGCAGGGACAACTCCTGCTTCGCTCTCTCTATATTATTATGGTTCCAACTGCGGCACTGACCATGGCTACAAATATCGCCATTTTTTCATCTTTGGTGTACAAATATGTTAAAGCATAACACCAACCTAGAGCCATCATCATTAAGAACTGTAAGATTGACCCTGGTAAACTAATTACTCCGGCTATAATTCCACTAAAAATAATTCCCATTACGGCGCTGTATGCTGAACTTTCTCTAAAGAAGTAATTGAAGAAAAAGCCTGTTTGCACCAATTGCTGCTGAACCGCAACAACAAAGACGTTCGCAATCATATTAAATACAAATACTTTTTGATCAGAACTGGCTATATCATCATTTTTGAAACTTGGTAATTTCCCAGTTACTTGTAAATAACTAACCATAATTCTTAACAAGCAAACCATTACGATCATCAAACTAACTAGACCGATGTTAGAAACTAGTGAATAGGCAAAGCCCTCTGCTGTATCTGAAAATGATTTTTCCTCACGGACATATTTTCTAATCATTAAAAACAGGGTGAAAAGTCCAATTAGGAAAAATATAACGGTAATCGGTATATTCAAACCCTTTTGGGTGGCAGCCGCGTTTTTAAACATCAGTGTAACAATAGAAAACACTATCCAAATTATATATCTGACAAAATCTGTACTTGGGGATTCTCCTACGCGCATAATAAATTCTTCCAATCAATAATTTTACTTTGCCATTATATCATACGCTAATACTTCATTTTAGAGGCGTTTTACATTATTATGGAGAGAGCTACTTAGGGGAGAATCTGCTCATGGATAAAAAACAACGGATTTTTTATTTAGATTTTATTCGTGTCATCGCTATTCTTTTAGTTATATTTATACATGTATCAACGATTGACACTACTAAACATATTGGAACTACCGACTGGCAAATTATAAAAATGCTTAACTATTTTGCCCATATCAGTGTCCCTATTTTTTTTATGATTTCTGGTACTTTAATTCTTAATAGTCCAAAAACTTTATCTTTAAAGTACACTTGGCAAAGAAGAATTCCTCGAGTTGTCATCCCTTTTATTATTTGGTCAATAATTTTACCAACTGTTATCAGCTTGACATCGAATTTACTATCAACTAATGATGTCTGGGAACGACTGAAATTCATCCTTAACAAACCAACTATTCCTGTTTTCTGGTTTATGTATCCTTTAATTGGAATCTACATTTTGGCTCCAATCATTAAAACTTTTGTCGATAATGCTAGTCTCAAGATGTTATTTTATGTTACTAGTGTTTGGTTAGTCACCTGTTCCTTGTTACCATCACTCAACGTTATGATGGGAAAAGATATGAAGCACGTTTTCCAATTATCACCAGTTTCAAATTTTTTATTGATTGGTGGGTTTACTGGTTATTTTATCTTAGGGTATTTATTGAGTCATATGGATTTTAGAAATATTAGTAGTTTCGCCTTGTTAACTTTATTTATTGGAATTGGAACTTTTGGGAACTTCTTTTCAGAATCTGTACCTAAAACTTTTGATAACAATAATAGTTACTATGTAACTTCTCTTTTCATTCCCATTATGTCGATTGCAGCTTTTATCTTATTACAAAAATGGGGAAGTAATATACGGTCCAGGGGGACAATTAACTTTTTTGAAAGTCTAGCACCTTTAGTTTTCGGAATTTATTTATTACATTATTTAGTCATATTTTTCATTGAACCGTGGTTTTTTAAAAATGTCGATCTTCGTGGCATTTCTGCAACTTTCCTTCGTTATATTGTCGTAATTATTATCACTACAGCAATTATTTGGTTAGTCAGTTTTATTCCTGGTATTAATTACTTACTCACTGGTCATACAAGGTCAAAAAAATAAACGATTTCCAAATGGAAGTCGTTTATTTTTTTGTGTTAGTTTTTCTTAGTCTTGGTCGTCTTTAATAAAAAACCAAAGATAATTAAAACAATTCCTGCTATAGTTGCGAGGATACTTGAAGCTTCACCAGTCTGTGGTAATGCTCCAGCTTCATCAGATGTACCAGTAGTTGGTAATTCTGATTCGTCCTTGTTGCCAGCAGTATCGGGTAATAAACCTTCTTCAGCATTACTTTCAGATTGACTACCTTCAGAACCACCATTGATTAAGTTTTGATTGCCATCTTCTTCAGTTGTTGCTTCCTCAGAATCAGAATCTTCTTCCTCTTCTTTGTCGGTATCTGGAGTTACTGTGCTGCCACCATTATCTTCCTCACTAGGTTTTTCTTCATCAGGTGTACCACCATTGTCACCAGTATCTGTGGTGTCATCTTCGTCTTCATTGTTATTTTCTTCAGGATTTTCAGGATCTGTGGTATTTCCTTCGTTATTATTGTTTTCATCGGGATTTTCAGGATCAACACCTAGATTACCATCTTCGTCAATATCCATATCTTCTTCTTCATCAGGTTCTTCAATATTAGAACCATCATTCTCATCTGGTTTCTCTTCATCAGGTTCTTCACCTTCATTAGGGAACCAATCTACTTCACCAGGTATAACAACTGGTTTTTCAAACTCAGTTTCAATATCTGAATTGTCCTGCAAATCCCATCTATGAGTCTCTCCACCAAGAACATTTACTTTATCAGCAACTATATTTCCATCTAAGTTTTGATGAATATTTATAGTAGCATCAGGAGCTAAGATACTACCTTGGAATGGACGATTAATCTCAATGTCACCAGCAAATTGATTATCCGATGCACTACTATCATAGAAGTTCCACAATAAATGATTATCATCAAAGAATTCAGTTTCTTGATTAGGACGTTCAACGTTGTTAACGCCATCACCATGGTTATAAATCAATTTAATCTGAGAATTAACATTAAGCGGATTAACACCCTTACCATCAACATTAATGATAATAGTAGTACCTCCCTTATCAGAAGATAATCCAGCAATAGTAAGAGGTGTATCCATATCTAACACATCTGCATCAAGATCAATGACAATCTGATTATTGGTAGGTTCGTAATTTTCCAAGTTGATAACACGCTGATTACGATCTGGAAAATCACTATTCTTTATACTTACAGTAGTATGACTATTGGCCAAATCAGAGGATGTTTGTTCTAGCTCTTCGAAATATTCCTTAAAATCAATATACTTATTTGTACCTTTATCTTGATAAATTTCATCGTTATCCAGATGATCAATCTTTATTTCATTAACTGATGGATTATTACCATTCTCACCTAACTTAATATCGTTATCAACTCCAAAGATAACCTTATTTGATCTACTATCAGTTTTATTAACAAACGAACTGTTTGCTAAATTGTGTACATTTTCAACGTACGAAATATCTTTATCTATTAATTTGTCTTCAGTCACATTAGTTCCAAAGTTTACATTGCCATTGAGATTTCCAACAGCGACATTACCATTAGTATGAGCATTTAAAGTTGCTTCATTAGCAAAAATATGAAATTTAGATGCATATCCTAATTTATTGTTAGCAACATCTGGAAAATCTTCAGAAACATTTCCCCCATCTTGAACATCGTTATTAACAGATTGTGTAGCTACTCCACTAGTAGAACTTTGAGTAGCAACTGGTGCTTGAGCTGTAGCTGAACTTTGAGCAGATGCAGTTTGTGCTGCATTTGTTGAACCTGCTACATTTTGATTCTGCACTGTATTTTGTGTAACTGCTCCCTTAGCAGTTTGTGCTGCATTATTACCACTAATCTGGCTTTGATCAGTTTGATTATCAGTACTTTGAGTTGTTGCCGTTGCACTGTCTGTTTCATCAGCATTTACAGTTGTAGCACTCATCCCTGTTAGCACTACCGCACTTATAGCAACACACGACAAAGCCCATTTTTTCCCTTTTCTCATTAACATAATCAACTAAATCTCCCTCGTTGAATTCAGAATAATAATTATTATTATCTAATAAAAATGGTAATAATTATATTTATGTCGATTATTGCTCTACTATTTTTTATTGTCAAATAACGATTTATTTAATGAGAATTAATCATTTTTTCAATTTTAAAGTTTCAATAATTGCGATTCCTAACGCTATAATAGAAATTATTCCTAACCCTGTAAAACCAACCGAAGAATATAAAATTGCTCCAATTAATGAACCTAGGGTTAATCCTAAGTAGAGAAATGAACTATTAAAGGACATTACCGTTGAACGTTTATCCGGCACAACACCCACAATATAAGTCGTTAAGGCTGTAACACCCAAGCCTTGAGCCAAAGCTAACAATATAAGAAAAATTATTATTCCCCATAACTGGTTTTGGCAAATCACCAACCCTAAAATAAAAATCATTGAGAAGAAACCATTGAGAATGACATCTTTCATAGCTCCTATTTTAGACAACAGGTGACCTCCGCAAAAGCTGGCAATAAAGTTGCTTAAACCATAGGCAATAAAGATATTGCCCGTTTGAGCTGTATTAAAATGAAAATTTTGATTCAAAAAAGTCCCCAGAAAAGTATAAATTAAATAGAACCCAAACATCCAAACCAAATTAATCGACAACGAAAGTAAAGCTCTTTTTGACTTAACCAAGGTTTGAAAGCTAGCTAAATACTTTAATTTCTCCTGACCATTCATTAAATTGGGAACGACTAATAATAAAACGACAAAGGCCACTAACGTCAATAAGATCGAACCCCAAAAGGCCATATGCCAGTTAGATAACTGTGATAATAATGTGCCCATAGGCACGCCGATAGCAATTGACAAGGATAAGGCTGACATTGTAATTCCCATTACAACATTCAATTTCTTACCCGAAAAATAGCTCCCCACAGTTGCCCAAATATTAGGCATTGTCACTGCTGCACCGATTCCTGCTACAGCTCTGCCAAAATAAAAGATTTTAATATTAGCGGCTTGTGCACAGATAAAACTACCTATTAGAAAGATTAATAATCCGACTATTAAGAGTTTGCGCTTATTAAATTTGTCTCCCAAAGGCCCGAAAAATGGACTCCCGATGGCGTAACACAAAGCATAAATAGTCACTGATAATGCTGCTTGCGAGGTTGTCACAACATAATCTTTTTCAATTGCTGGTAACAACGGCGAAATAATGAATGAATCGGCTCCAATAACGAAGACAACCAGGAATAAACCAATAACCAGCAAGATATCTTTAAATTTATAAGTATCATTTTGTTTCATAATTAATACTTCTTTCTAAATTTAATAAAAATTATTCTTAAGCATCTGCAATATAAATCCACAAATAAAAAAGTACAATACGGGAATTTAATGATACTAGGTATCAAAGAATTCCCGTATTGTACTTTCAAATTATTAGGTTCTAAACTGTTCTGATGATACAATTCAGCTGAATTTAACTATTGGAGGCCGATTATGGTTGCAGCTGAAATGAGCACTAGACATGGCGAGCGTTGTCCCTTGGACAGTACTCTCAAGATTCTCTATGGTAAATGGAAATCCATTATTCTTTGCCGATTAATGCAGCAAAAGGAGATGCGTTATAGTGAAATTCTTCAAACATTGTCTGGCTGTACAAGACGTATGCTTTCTTTACAATTATCCCAACTAGAAACCGACCACATCATAAAAAAAGAGATCGACACATCGTTTGTACCCATTAAAACCAGTTATCACTTAACCGAATTGGGACAATCACTCGTGCCGATCATTAAAGAAATGGATATTTGGGGACAAATGTACCTAGACACCCTATGTAAAATAAAGAATAGTTAAACTAACTTCTTGATGTCGTGGTTCAGAATCATTAATTGTGAGCCACAGAAAATTAAAACCAATCCTGTCAGTAAAATATCGATTCCGCTCAAAACAATCAAAACTGTATCCTCTAGATCTCTCATCATATTTAGAGAGAAATAAAGATAGACGACAATAATTGGAATAATAATTACGAGATAAATAACATTATAGACATAACTCTTGTTGAAAATTAAATTTAAATCTAAATTGTATTTTTGTGTTTTCATATCCATCACGTGAAAATGACGATCAATTAAATAGATTAGTCCTAAAGGATAGAAACCTAGAAGCATATTGTACAAAAGTTGCATGCGTATTCTCCAATGTATTTGATAATCTAACACTATCGATTTAAAAAAAATGGAGCAAGCAATTTTGACAATACTTTTATTTAGTTAACTTACTTATGAATATAATTATTGTCTATCCTGAGTTCCTAACGCAAAGACGGCCACACAACCGAATCCAGTATGACTGGAAATCGTCATACCAATAGGATTGACCTGAATATCAGCTTTAGGAATTTGACTGACAATATGTTGCTTAACCAATTCAGCTGCATCCCAGTCACCACTAGTCGTAATAATAATTGGTTGATCAGGATCATTTTGAACCGCTGTTACTACTTTTTCTGCCAAGGTTAACAGCGATTTTTTTCGTGTTCTAATCTTTGAAACAAAGCGTAATTTTCCTGCGGGATCAACGTCCAATAATGGCTTTACTTTAAGTAGCGTTCCCAAAGTGGCTGAAGCTCGGGAAATACGACCGCCGTGATAAAGATAAGTTAAATTATCAACTGTGAACCACTGTTGTAAACGTAACTTGTTTTGGTCAAACCAGGAAACCAAATCATCCAAGCTGGCACCAGTCTTTTGTAATCTGATTGCTTCAAGAAGCAGACGGCCTTCACCACCACTAGCTGCTAAAGTATCGACAATACGAATATCAGCTTCAGGGAAGTCTTCTAATAGGATCTCTTTGGCTTGACGAGCACTAGACATTGAACCGCTTAAACCGCCGGAGAAGCCTACATAAACGATGGCCATTTTCTTTTCTACATACTTTTTAAAAAATTCCAAGTATTCACCAACATTTACTTGTGTCGTAGACGGTAAAACTCCTGCTTTAATTTGTTCATAGAATTTATCTAATGAATAACTCTTGCCGAAATCATTGACGAGCTCTTTCCCATCAATTTCTGTGTGAAAATAAATTGCCTTAACATTATTTTCTTCCAAAAACTTCGCTGGCAAATCACATTCTGAGTCAGTTAAAATTTGATACATTTCATGTCCCCCTACAAAGGTTCCTCTAAATTCATTCCATAATAATACCATTTATCAAAATAATATACATTGCTTCTATACTTCTATCTGAGTTCATAATAACAGTAAAGATAGATTTAAAATATCATTTTAGAATTTTTTACATATATTTCAAAAAACAAAAAAGCACCTAAATGCTGGTTTAACAACATTTAGGTGCTATGAAGTTTATAACTGACGTTCTTAAAAAGCCGTCTATCGGATTTGAACCGACGACCCCCACCTTACCATGGTGATGCTCTACCTATCTGAGCTAAGACGGCAATACATCTCCTACATTTTATCAAACTTATATCATGTAGAAAATGCTTTTAATTAAAATGCTTCAATAATTTCGGCGATACCTGTAGCAAAGAAGAAGAATGCCAACATAAAGACAATGAATCCTCCTGCTAATACTGGATTGAACAATAGAATGATCGCAAACAACAGGTTCAAACAAGCCAAAATTACAATGAAGATGTAGTACTTTCTACCGAAGAAATGGTAAAAACGAGATGTCAGTATTTGCAAAACCGCATCTAGTAAGAACCAAATAGCAAACATGTAAACAATTGCTACAACTCCGACTTGTACGTGAGCGACAAAAATAATACCGATAATAATATCAACAACTGCTCCAAAAATGGTCCATCCACTTCTAACGCCTAAAAATTTAGTCATTTGAGAACCGAACCATAATTGATAAACTCCTCGTAGAATGGCGAAGAATCCGAATAATACGGCAATAGTCGACAAACTTCTCAATGGATACCAAGTTACTAAATATCCAGCGTATAAAGAGATTAAACCAATAATAAAACCAAACCAATCAAAACGTTTCTTAGGTTGACTCATATTTCTACCTCCCTTCTAAATACCAACAATTATTTTAACATTAAGAGTTATCAAAGTTGAGTAATATGCGTTATAATAGAGAGGCTAATAAAATTTTTAGGCTAAACGAAGGGTTGAAAAATTGTCACCTAACAAAGAAAACTATTTAAAAACTATCTACGAACTAAATTATGATTTCACAAAAATTACTAATAAACGTATTTCTGAGATCATGAATGTTTCCGCCCCATCAGTTACTGAAATGCTGAATGCTTTATCAGGCGAAGGCTATTTAACTCACTCACCTTATAATAAAATTGTACTTACCCCTAAGGGAAATAAGGTCTCTGAAAAACTAGTTAAAACACACCGTCTTTGGGAAGTATTTCTAAATAAATGCTTGAAGTACCCTGTTGACAACGTCCATCATAATGCCGATGCTTTGGAACATTCTTCAGATGACGATTTAATCGAACACTTGAATGATTTCTTGGGTCATCCCCAACGATGTCCACATGGTGGTATCATTCCTGGCAATGGTCAGGGTGAAACAGATGCCGATGATAAATTGTTAAGCATGATTCCAGATGATACTAAAGTTCAAATTGTTAGAGTATCTGACAATTATGACTTCTTACAATACTTCGGTAGCTTGAATCTTGAAATTGATGATACAATTACCGTTCTTAAACATGAAAAATTTGATAATTCCCTTGTTGTTGAAAAAGATGATGGTTCAAAATTAACTATCGGGGCTAAAGCTATCGATTACATTTTCGTGGAATTACGTTAAAAAATATATTTTGCATAAATAATAGGACGAGAAACCAATCTGATTTCTCGTCCTATTTGCGTTTATCGCGTTCAACTTCAATTAATTCACTCAAATCATGACACTTTTCCAAAGCCTCACGATACTGTTCATGAATATCTGGATCAACTCGCCTACCATCACCAGACGGTACCATATGAATATCCTCGGTGTCAGCCTCGACAGCTGTTTTAAAATACCACATCTTATAATGAAGAAAATCCAATTGATCTTGGAGAGTTTGAATCTGTTCTTTTACCGTTGCCGCCTCTTTTTCCAATAATTCATAGCGACCCATTAACGTAACATCACCTTGCATACATAGATCAATGAAGTGACGAATTTCAGTAATTGTCATTCCACACTTTTTCATGCATTCAATTACTTGTAAAAAGTTCAAATCATTATCCTTAAAACTTCTTCGTCCTGCACTATCACGATCAACAAATGGCAGTAATCCCTTACGATCATAATAACGTAAAGTTGAAGTTGGCAAGTTCATTTCCTCTGCCACATCTCCAATTGAATATCTCATTTTCAATTCCTCCTTGACTTGAACCATGGTTTAACTAGTAGTATAGCAGATGAGAGTATCAAATTTACTACTGATAGAGAGGATTTTATACAATGGAAAAAACTGAAATGCAGAAACTGTTAGATGGCGAATGGTATCGACTCACTGATCCTGAAATTGCAGGCCGAAAAACAAGCTCCGCAACTTTATGCCAAGATTTTAATGCTATCCCCGAAAATGAACCAGAAAAACAAACCGCCAAGGCACGTAAAATCTTTGGTTCTGCTGGCAAGAATTTAACTGTACACAGTCGACTAACCGTTGACTATGGTAAGAATATTCACGTTGGTGATAATTTTTTGTCTAATTATAATTTAACAATACTAGATATTGCACCAGTAAATATGGGTAACAACGTCTGGATTGGCCCTGATACTGACATCTATACTGTTAATCATCCTTTAACTGCAAAGGGACGTAAGCAAAGATTAGGAATTGGTAAACCAGTCAATATTGGTAACGATGTCTGGATCGGTGGACATTGTACGATTTGTCCTGGAGTCACAATTGGTAACGGTGTAGTCGTTGCAGCAGGAGCAGTCGTTACAAAAGATATTCCTGATAATGTCTTAGTCGGCGGTGTTCCAGCCAAAGTAATTAAGAATATTGAACAATAAAAAAAACGTCCTCCATTAAGTATTCAAGATATATCCCTTACTTGAATTTCTTAATAGAGGTCGTTTTTATTTTACAAAATCACTTATTAAACATACTTACCTCAAGAAAAATATTATTTAGTCTGGAGTAAGAATCCCGATTCTCTTTTTTTTACTATTTTTGTGTTTGTTGATTATTCTCGACAATTTTTTTATAGAAGACAGCCATAACTAATTGTTCATATGGTTGCAACCAAACAGACAACAACTCATGTGTCATTGCATTAAGAATTTCCCAGAAAAAAAACTCAAAAATAATTGAGAAGTAAGTCCACTTGTATCCACGCATCACGATCGTACTGCGACTAAAGCTAGAAAAAGCCATTCGTAATGACCATTTTCCTTGGTCAGCTTGATCGTCCTTGAAAACCAAGAATGACTGGGAAAAGATTACCAAAAACCAAATCCCAGGAAGTACATAAAGCATGAATCCAGCTTCCAAAAACAGCCCTAATAACGCCGTTATGAAAAGCAGTGGAAAGAAGTATTTGCCACTAAAAGCCTGCAAACTATCCTTAATAGCATTGATTTGATAATCTGGATTTCTCAACTTATCAATCAAAGCATAAGAAACACCAGCACAAACCATCATAAAGAAGAAAAAGAAAGCATAAACTGCAACGTTACTCTGTGGTGTTAAATTCAGCATATATTGCGATGCCGAACTTGGATCATTTGCCATACTCATTGAAATCTCTGACAGGCGACGGCTAGCCTGCTCTGGATCAGCTAAATTAACATTTATATTAGCCATCCAAGTTGTATAAATTTTCATTCCAAAATACACTGCTAGAAATCTTAACAAAATCGGTACGATATTAAGTGCAATATTTCCTTTAATATCTTTTCTAAAAGCACGATGTGCTTCACGTCTGACTTCAAAAGCAGATATTCGATTGTAATTAGCGTTATTCATCAATATCCCTCACATTAGATAACGCCATTATAACAAAGATGGATTAACTAAACTAATTTACTTTATTGTGATTGGCGCCTTTGTAGTCTTGATCATTAACAAATTATTAGCATCAACCTTATTCTGATAGGAGTTGCCATACTTCTTATCGAAGTATCGAACATAACCATGCTCACTCGTTAGATCTAGTCCTTCAACACTAAGTCCTGAGCCAATGAAATGTCCAGCGCCAAACATTCTGAAGTCATTATGATTCATCAAAGTTGTTTTAGAAATAGAAATTTTACTATGATTATTCAATGATTTCAACGTATCTAAATTAGACTGTTTAATATTCATCTTAGACTCATCTAAATTAAAACTAGATTTCAAAATAGTTGAATTAGTAGCCGTAATTTGTGAATAGGCACTAGCAACTATGTTGGCATTAGAAATCTTACTATTCTTCATTGTTAGCTTGGCATCATATAAGTTCATTTTTTCAATATTATTAATTGTAGCGTCACTCATATAAACATTGGAATCATAGTCTAAGTCTTTGGCTGACTTGATAAAGTTATTTATCGTTACATCGTTTATTTTAATATTTCCTTCAGCAAGACGAACATTTACATTATCCAATGACTGATTCATAGGAATAGTTATCGTTACGTTATTGTCATCCAATAAATCAATACCAACATGATTTTTTCTCTCCTGACCCGTAACGGTTAGAGTATTATTTTTAATCTTATAAGTTGGTTCTGAGTTTTTTTCACCATCAATACGAATCTTATAACGGTCACCTAAGCGGAAGGTAACATTAGTATTTCTACCTTCAACGTACACATTTTTGAAATTACTCAACGGATAAGTTTCATCAATCTTTTGGATAATTTTAAATCCGTGATTCCAAACAACCGATTTATTTCCACCCATAATGAATCCACCGAGCAATAATAAACCACCAACTATTAATAAATAAAATCCGGTTACAAAATACTTACGCATTTTCTTTTTCCCCCTTCATTGGAGTCTTTCTACCATGAAGCAATTTCTTACCCAACCAACGGAAGAAAATAACAACTACACTAAAGAACCATTTCAATAAAGCAATTGTTATAGGAATCAAGAAGAAATCGATACCCAGAACTAATAGTCCTCCACCAATGTAAAAGATAGCTACAGAAAATGATTGAAAAATAACTGAAAGGCCAATAAATATTGCTCCAATACCACCAACTACTGAAACAGCGACCAAGAATAAGAATATTAAGACAAACAATATTGCTAAACCAACTACTAAAGCCAACATTAATATCACTATAAATGCAATTGGTAAAGCAATTGGCGATGCCATTAACGCCAATAAAACTAATCCGATCATCGTTAGATTTCTCTTGAAACGATCATTATTTGAAATATGCCCATTAGCAACATTTTGATAATTTTGTTCTGACATTTTAATTGAGTAATCGGCTAAAACCTTACGTGCCAAATTCTTAGGTGTTCCCAATTCATTAATAATGGCATCGGACGTACTCAATTTAGCATCGATTATATATTCTCGATAAAATTCGATTACATCTTGTTGTTCAGCGTCACTCAATTGATGTAAATATATTTTAAATTCATCAATATACGAATCTATTGCTCTATTATTCATTATTCCCCTCCAAGATAGTATCAGTTGCTGACTTCAATTCCTGCCAATTTTTTCTAATCCTATCCAGTTGTTCTCTACCTAAACCAGTAATTTTATAATAACGACGATTTCTACCTTCGTAGGCCTCATCATAAGTACTCAACCAGCCTTCTTTTTTTAACCGACGCAAAATCGGATACATGGTTGATTCGGAAATAGGAAATACCATCTGGACTTTCCTAGTGATCGCGTACCCATAATAATCTTCACTTGTAAGCAGAGCTAAAACAGAACCCTCAAGTATCTCAGTTGAAACTTGAATTGCCATATTATCTCCTCATTTCTATCATATTATACAACGTATAATATCGTTCAATTAATAATATATGATAAAAAATAGTATAAGTCAATTTAACTCTCTATTTTGGGTGGTATAACATGCCGTGGCCCATAGATTTTTTTGTGGACGACAGCATATTTAATCTAAAAAGCTTGACAATCTTTTTTTTACGTCGTACGATAATTGCAACATTTTAAAACAAATCTAAAAACGACGACAGAAGAGTAACTAAGTTAATTAGTCCAGAGAGTTAACGTTGGTGCGAAGTTAACCTAATCCTTAGTGAAACACATCTGTAAGTTGAATGCCTGAAACAAGTAAGTCATTTCGGTAGCACCGTTACAGCTGAAGTTATTGTAACTTCATGAGTCTAATATTGTGAGATATTAGAAATCAGAGGTGGTACCGCGAATATTCGCCCTCTTGGTCCTTTTGGATCGAGAGGGTTTTTTATTTGGGATAACCCTTATTTAGTGACAATAACTTCTTGAGGTTAATATCGTGAGGTATTAACAAATTAAGGTGGAACCACGTTAAAAACGTCCTTTAGCAAATTTGCTAGAGGACGTTTTTTTATGTCTTTAGTTAAAAGGGGAAAAGATTATGATGAATTATATTTTTGAAATTTTACCATCGCTTTTGAGTGGTACAGCTATGACTTTAAAAGTTTTCTTTTGGACATTGATTTGTTCATTACCACTGGGAGTTTTAGTTTCTCTCGGTCGTAGTTCGAAATTCAAACCACTAAGCTGGTTGGTTTCCTTCTACATCTGGGTTATGCGTGGAACGCCTTTGTTACTACAATTAATTTTTGTTTTCTATGGACTACCTAATATGCCATTCGTCCATATTGTTTTTGAAAGATATGATGCCGCATTATTTGCTTTCATTCTCAATTACACAGCGTACTTTGCCGAAATTTTTCGTGGTGGCTTCAGCACTGTCAGCAAGGGACAATTCGAAGGTGCTAAAGTTTTAGGACTCAACTATTGGCAAACATTGAGAAAAATTATTATTCCACAAGTAGTTAAAATTGTGCTGCCATCAATTGGTAATGAGGTTATCAACTTGGTTAAAGATTCATCATTGGTCTACGTTATCGGTTTAGGCGACTTGCTTCGTGCTGGTAACATCGCCAGTTCACGAGATGTAACACTTCTACCATTAGTATTAGTTGGTATCATTTACTTACTATTGACCTTGATCTGCACCTGGTTGTTAAAAGTTTTAGAAAAACATTTCAGTTATTACCGTTAGGAGAAAAATTATGTTGAAATTAGAAAATATTACTAAAAGTTTTGATGGTAAAACCATCTTAGACAATTTAAACCTTGAGGTTAAAGACAACTCAATTCTCAGCATTGTTGGCCCTAGTGGTGCCGGTAAAACAACTCTTTTACGTTGTATTGCTGGTTTGGAAAAAGTTGATTCTGGAACTTTTATACTTAACAACAAGCCTTTCGATCCCTTTGATGAATCAGTTAAAGAACGAGTTATTGGTGTCGTCTTCCAAGACTTCAATCTCTTTCCCCATCTGTCTGTTATGGAAAATATTTCCCTAGCACCCAAGTTAGTTTTGAAGCAGGATAAAACTACTGTGCAAAAAAATGTGGATAAACTTTTGGCTCAATTAGGTCTCACTTCTTTAAAAGATCAATATCCTTTTGAATTATCAGGCGGACAAAAACAACGTGTTGCTATCGCTAGAGCTTTGGCCATGCAGCCACAAATACTTTGCTACGATGAACCGACTTCAGCACTTGATCCTAGTTTACGTGATACTGTAGCTCAAGTTATTTTAGACTTGAAAAAAACTGGCATTACACAAATTGTTATCACCCATGATCCTGATTTTGCCAAAAAGATTGCCGATCAGTTACTAGAAGTTAAACCAATCAATGATTAATCTCCGGGGGTTAAATATGAAGAAAAAATTATTAATATTCATGGCTTTATTCTTACTTGCCTTGGGATTAAGCGGATGTAGCGATAATCAAAAATCCGTTGCACAAGAGGCTAACACTACTGATACTTGGAATCATATCAAGAAACGTGGTCGTGTCATCATTGGTTTGGATGATACCTTCGTACCCATGGGTTTTCGTGAGAAGAATGGAAAGTTAGTTGGCTATGACATTGATTTAGCCAAAGCTGTTTTTAAACAATACGGTATCAAAGCCGATTTCCAACCAATTGACTGGAATATGAAAGAAACCGAACTTCGTAATCAGACTATCGACCTAATTTGGAACGGTTACACCATCACTCCTGCCAGAAAGAAACAATTGGCTTTTTCACGTCCATATATGGCCAATCAGCAAGTTTTAGTCACGAAAACAAATAAAAATATCTCTTCATTTAAAGATATGCAAAATAAAATTCTTGGTGTCCAAACTAGTTCCTCTGGTGCTAGTCTTTTAGATGAACATCCTACTAAGTTAAAAAATTACATTAAACATAAAACACCCGTCCTTTACGACTCATTTAACAATGCCTTAATGGATCTGGACGACAAACGAATTCAAGGATTATTGATCGATAGTGTTTATGCTGGTTACTACATTAGTAAGGAAAAAGATCCTGCATCCTATCGAATAACTCGTGGTGGATTCACTGGTGAAGATTTTGCCGTGGGTATGCGCAAAGGTGATAAAACTCTTAAACGAAAAATTGATAATGGTTTACAACATCTTGCTAATACCGGCGAACTTCAAAAGATAAATAAGAAATGGTTTGGTAATTCTGATAATTCCTTAATCCAACCTGAAAACTAAAAAAGCTGATCAATTAATTTTGACCAACTTTTTTAGTTTCTACCATTATAAATGGATCAATTATGCTATCCAATAGTTCCTTATTTTGTAATTGTGCCACCCATTCAGAATTAACAGTGTCTGTTTGATATACGCAACTGGCCAATGTACCAGTGATACTAGCAATTGTATCCGTATCTTCACCTAGATTAACAGCCATTAAAATTGCCTCATCAATTGATTTCGAATTTAATACACACCAAACACAGGCTAATAACGTATCAACATCATAGCCGGTTGATTTGATATTATTACGACTGATATCTTTAAAACCAGGTGTAAAAATATCTCTATAATAGATAAATTCCGACCATTCATCCGGTTCATTTTGTAGTGCTACTTTTAATTGTTCAGGCAAATCTTTTAAAATATCATTTAGGTTCTTACCATTTAGTAATCCATGTAAAATTTCTAAATAAATATAACTTCCCATGATGGCTCGTGCATGCCGATGAGTCAAACTGGTATAATTTTTAGTTAATTTCAACCGTTCGGACAGATTCTTTTTTGTCTGTAAATGAATTGCTAAAGGTGCCAATCTCATCAAAGCACCATTGCCATTAGCATATTCACTAGGATCGCCACATTCCAAAGCAGAATAATGATTTGTCGACCAGTTACGCACAGCTTTTGCACAAGTACCGCCAATTCCAAATGCAATTCCCTTAGGCGTATATTTGTTATGGAACATATAGTTTTCAAACTTCTGCATTAATTTCTCATAATCACTTTTTTCAGTTAGACTCTCAACTAAGGGCAACGTAAAAGAAGTGTCGTCTGACCAGCTACCGGCATCTTGTTCCCAGGTTCCACCAGAAATCATTGCATCAACATAATAGGTATCACGTTTTTTAAATTCTACAGGAACGCCCAAAGCATCCCCCACAATTCCGGCATATAAAATATTCTTTATTAGATCAGCTTTCATAATGCATCTCCAGTCAAAAAAACTGGGACCGAAATGAATTCAGTCTCAGTTATCATTTATATTTTAGAGTTTCCTATCCCATCTATAGCACGTATAATCCTAAAAGATCAATAAAACAAACGCCAGAAAAATACCAAATACTGCTAGCATACTGACTTTTCTCTTATCGTCATGAATTTTTCGCAATCCATTTTTATCCATAAGCATCATTCTTCCGTGCCGTCTTTATTATATCATCTAATCTCCACTATGAAAAGGCTTTTTTGAAAAATTAATAATTTATATTTCCTCGCTTTTTGATTAAACTATATTCTAACCACAAAAATATTTAATCTCAATATTATTTTTCACTTATTAAGCAAAAATTTAAGTATAATTAACATATAAACACAAAGGAGCTACTGACTTAACCATGAATAAAAAGAATCGAGTATATTTGGCTGGACCTTTCTTTAGTGAAAATCAAATTAAACGTTTAGACGAAATTCAAAAATTACTAGAGGCCAACTCTACAATTGGTGATGTATTCAGACCTGGAGACGACGAATATACAGCAGCCGAGTTTGGCTCATTTGAATGGCAAACTGCCGTTTACAAACATGATATTAACAATATCAATAATTCCGATGTTGTTGTCGCAATGTTAGATTATAAGATAGAAGAAAACGAATTAGAGCCAGATTCTGGTACAATGTGGGAATGCGGTTATGCAGTGGCTAACAATGTTCCTGTTATCGGAGTTAGAAATATTAAAGATGAACCCCTTAACCTAATGCTTGCTGGCAGTTTGACAGCTTTCTTCAATGGCGCCGACAGTATCAAAGAAATTAAGGATTATGACTTTAATAAACTAATGACTAGATATGAAAATGTAAAGGTACTTTAGGAGGGAAACATGTCACAAGTAACAAAAAGAACAGAGAAATCAATTATCACAGCAATGTTTTCACTGCTTCAAAAGAAACCATTTGAGAAGATCACCGTTGGTGACATCTGTGATGAAGCTTTGATCAACCATAGTACTTTTTACCGTTACTTCAACGACAAATACTCCCTTTTGCATGCTGTTTTTTCATATTTATTAGACGATTTATTGAACAACACTTCCAATGCCAAAACTATTGTCTACCAAATAGCAGACTTTATGGAAAAAAATAGCAAATTCATGCATCATATTTCTCCACAATATCAGACTAAAGCTAATCTTTACCCTGAGTTCAGAAGTATTTTACGTGATATTGTTAAAACTAAAAGTGCCGATCCTGAAAGTCAAAGTGATCCGCTTATCAAAATGATTACCGAGTCAGACAGCCCAGAATTAATGATTAGCTTCATCGTCGGAGGATTGATTGGTTTAGTAGAATATCTGGAAGATAATGACTTTAATGTTTCCTATGATAAATTCATTGATTTCACTGAAGATCTTTTTACTAAATGGTCTAAATGAACTACTTCGACACTGGAGTACCGAACCTCTAAAGACGTTTCAAAATTGCTAACCGATATTTTAATCAACTAGTAGCAGTTAAAAACATTTTACTAAAGCTTGTCCCATCTCAGTATTCAATTGAATTTATTAATCTTTGATAATTGTTTTATCTCTTCGTGAACTATTAAAAGTGTGTAATACTTGTTAGTTGATGAATTACAATCAGATACACGATTATAATTATTAGGCATCTTTAATCGTCAAATTATTTCATGAGTGTACATAGGAAATGTGGTTAAAGAAATTTTAATAGAATACATGAATCAACAATTAACGACTTTATAAAAGGATTGTGTCTTAGTTGGCACAATCCTTTTTCTGTTCTAAAATAATAATATTGTGTTCATCTTTGAGGGGGGAAGTTCAAATGCAAACTACTAAATCAAAAAAATATTTTCTATTAAGTATGATGTTAATTGCTGCCAATCTACGTTTGCCAATTATGATTATTCCTCCATTAATTAAATCAATTGAAAGCCAATTAGGTTTACCTAAGTCTATGGCTGGACTAATTACTTCAATTCCACTGATTACTTTTGCTATACTCTCGCCTATCATTGTCAAAGTTGCTAAAAAATTGGGCAATGAGCTAACAATCTTCATCTTCTTTCTACTATTAATAATCGGAAGTTATTTGCGGATTATTCCCACAATCACAGCTTTAATGTTTGGTACTTTTTTAGTCGGTATCGGGATTGATAGTGGAAACGTTCTAGTTCCTGCGATTATTAAGGATCGTATGCCTGATGAAATTCCTTTAGGAACCAGTTTATATACTCTTTCAATGTTATTGATTGGTGCTATTGGTACAGCTTTATCAGGAATCTTGATTACTAAAACAAATCTCCAGACAACTTTGGCTTTACTTTCAATTATGGGAGTCATCGCAACTATTTTTTGGTTACCTAATCTTAAAAATAATCAAAAAGACAACACTCAACAATCACAATCCAAAGTTTATCGAAGTGTTTGGAATCAATCCTTAGGATGGTTAATCACTGCTTTCTTCGGATTACAATCAATTGTTTACTACTCTTTTATCACTTGGTTACCTTCAATTCTTGAAAGTAGCGGTATCGCTAGTATTACTGCCAGTAATCTACTTACCTTATTGCAGCTGAGTGGTTTACCTTGCTCATTCATCGTTCCTTTTCTTTCAGTTAGAACGGGAGGAATGAAAAAACTTTTAACAATGCTATTTATTGGTTACGCAGTTGCACCATTAGGATATTTAATTTCTACTAGCAGTTTAGTCTTTTTAACTATTGTGACGGTGGTGACTGGATTTGGATCAGGTTTAGCTTTTAATATGGCTGTAGTCTTCTTCACTGAAAAAACTACTAATCCGATTCAGACCGCCGAAGTATCTGGTATGGCTCAATCTGCTGGTTATCTGTTAGCTGCAATTGGCCCAACGCTCTTTGGTTTTCTACAAAGCAGCACTCAATCATGGAATTTAATTATTATTATTTTAATTTTATTATCAATCTTACTAACACTATCAGGAATTTTTATTGCACATCACAAACCTATCAAAGAATGAGGATTAAAAAAATGAAATATATCTTTTTCGATTTCGACGGTACAATCGCCGATACTAAAGTTGGAACTATTAAGGCACTTCAATACATGGCTCAAAAATTGAATATCACTGACTTGGGGGCTGACACTTATCAAAAATTTATTGGTTCTGCTATCACCGAAAGTTTTGGCAAATATTATCCCAAACTTCCTAAAGAACGTTATTCTGAAGCTATTGCTGCCTACGACGAATATTACAAAAATGAAGGTCTCTATCAATTGACCCTTTATCCACAAATTGAAGATGTTTTATCAGCCTTAAAAGATGATGGCTATCGACTTTACATTTCGTCCGCAAAAACTGAATCACTTATTAAGAAGTTAATTGCTTACCTCAAATTAAACCAGTATTTCACCGGTCTTTACGGTGCTTCAGAAGATGAAGTAACACGTTCAAGCAAAGCTGACATTCTCAAATATGCACTTGAAAATGCTAATGCTAACGCCGATGAATCAGTTATTATTGGTGATCGTTCAACCGATATTCAAGGTGGCATTGCTAACAACGTTCACACTCTAGGTATCACTTACGGATTCGGAGATTACGCTGAATTACGTGATGCAGGTGCCGAATCAATTTTAGAAGATCCTACTGAAATTCCTTCTGAAATTCGAGCAATGTAGTTAGAAAACTTTTTCAAAAAATTTGAGCTTTTCCCTTGATATGAAACGGGTTCGATAAAGTAACATAATAATTGTAAAGAGAGTAAGACATGTCGAAGCTCCTTCGTTAAATAATGACAGAGGAGATATAATATTATGCTATTTAAAATTTTTAGAAAAAACCATACTACTGCTAACATCGAATTAAAGGACAATAATCAATTAAGTGCTTTGAAACTAGCTGCTGAAAAGGCCGCTGATGAATTCAGTTTGGACGCTCAAACTGTGCAAAGCAGTTTATTTGCTAGTGCCGCTCAAGAACCAACTATTCTAGCTGGTCGTGTTGTTTACATGTTTGTAACTAGTGACAAGAAACATAAGGCACACTCAATGACTTTAACTTTCAAAAATCCTATTGCTTGGGGAAATGATAAAGTCCCTGTTGACTATATGATAGTCGGCGTATTATCCGATGGTGCTGGCCAAGAGGATGCCGATCAACTAAAAGAACATATTACCGATAAAGTTAATGAGAACGCTGATAAATTGGATGATATCAGATTTAACGATTCCGAATTAAACAAATTCAATCAATCATTTACAGAATAAAAGAAGTCGACCAACCGGCCGGCTTTTTTGCTATAAAAATTAGAACAAGAAACCTAAGACTTTTCTATAGTCAGATTGAGTTTTTTGCTTAATAATAGTAGACAATGAGTATATATTGAGGGGAATAGCTATGAAATTCTATCATAAGGTAATTTTTATTACCCTAGGCATTTTAGGAATAATTCTTTTTTCTACCATGATTTGGTATCAGTATAGCGATATTATTCAAAGCTTCTTTAACTATACTTTCGATCGTGAAACACTTATTGATCTTTTAAGACATCAGGGTCGTCATAATGCTATCTTATTCATCGCCATAATTGCTATTGGTTCAGCCATTCCAGGAGTTCCAATTGCTGCGGTCGCAATTCTTTCAGGCGTCTGCTTTGGCCGTTGGCTTGGTTTCGGAGTTAATGTGATTGGTGCTGTTATTGGTAATATGCTGGCTATAAATATTTTAGGTTCATTCCCCCACAAAGTTCGCCCCAGTCGTTTTAGACCATTAGCCGATAAACTCAAGAATATGCGCCATCCCAGATTAGGATTAAGTATTGGTTACGCCGTACCTATGTTACCAACCTTATTAGTTAATTATGCTGCAATCGAAATGAAATTATCATGGCGCAATAAACTCATTTGTATTTTCTTAGGTTCTTTACCTGTATCATTCTTATACGCTTTTGGTGGAGATGAATTAATCTTTGGCAATATTAAAGTCACCATAATAGCCATTCTGATAGTAGTTTTAATGATTGCTTTGTACGATTTTATCCGTCGAGATCAGAGGATTAAACAAAGTATTTAAATAACTAAAAAAAGTCGACCGCTTTGGTCGACTTTTTGTTTACTTAACTTTCATTTCCACTACCTTTGACCCAATTTCTAAATCAACACCATTTTCCTTTAATAAATTGGTTTTATCAATTTTATCCGCAGTATTAGTTATGATTGTCAGAACAACAGTATCCTTTTTGGCAAGTTTTACTTGTTCCAAATCCATTCTAGCAATAGGTGTTTGAACTTTAACTTGTTCTCCTTCTTTAACTAAAATTTCAAAAGGTTTTCCTTCAAGCTCAACTGTATCTAATCCCATGTGAACCATAATTTCTAGACCACTTGGAGTTTTTAATCCTAAAGCGTGTTTAGTTTTAAAAACTGAGGTAATTGTTCCTTCCACCGGTGAACAAATATCTCCCTGAGTTGGTACAACTCCAAATCCTTCACCCATTAATTTTTGTGCGAATACTGGATCATTAACATTTTCTAATGTCTGTAATTTACCATTTGATGGAGCATATATTATTTCAGTAGTTTTTTTCTTTCCTAATCCGAATAATCCCATTTAATTTACCTCTATTCATCTGTTCCTAAAATACCATTTATCTCTTGGCTATATAGATCAGCCTTTCCACCGTAGACTGCTTGTAGTCCACCACTAACATCTAATACTGCCGTGGCGCCCAAATCTTTCAATATCTTTTTATCAACTTTTGTATTATCAGCAACAGCAATACGTAATCTCGTAGCACAAGCTTCAACACTTTGAATATTTTCAGCTCCGCCTAATGCACCAATAATTTGTTGTGATTGATCATGTAAACTGGAATTTTTATCAGTTGTCGATTCATTTGCTGAAGATTGTGTATTATCATCATCTTCCATTCCCGGAATTGCTACATGGAATTTTGTAATACAAAATCTAAACACCACATAATAAACGACAGCCCAAATTAATCCGAACCAAAGTACTGTAGGCCAATTAGTTTTATCCTTACCTTGTAAAACTCCGAACAATAAATAATCAATTAGTCCTCCTGAAAAGGAATTACCAATTCTAATATTAAGAATATCTGCAAAATAAAATGATAATCCATCTAGAAAGGCATGAATCACATAGAGCCATGGAGCAACAAACAAGAAAGTATATTCAAGTGGTTCAGTAATACCTGTTAGAAATGATGTCAATCCACCACTCAAGTAAAGTCCACCATCTTTTTTTCTATTTTTCTTTGGTAAACAATGATACATAGCTAAAGCTGCGGCTGGTAAACCAAACATCATCGTGGCAAATCTACCAGCAAAGAAACGTGTTCCATATGTAAATAAACCAACATGATTAGCATCTGCTAACTGTGCAAAGAAAATATTTTGAGCACCAACTACAGTATGTCCAGCAACAGTCGCGATGCCACCAAGTGATGTGTACCAGAATAATGGATAGATTGTATGATGCAAGCCAACAGCACCTAACAAACGAAGTAAGAAGCCATAGAAGAAAGTACCAATACTACCCATTTTGGCAATATTATGACCTACTATTACTAGCCAACCTTGAACGGGTGGCCAAATCATAAAGAATAATGCTCCAATAAAAATTGCTGTAAAAGATGTAATAATAGGAATAAATCTTGAACCACCGAAAAAGCCTAAAAATTGTGGCAATTCAATTTTACGATATCGGTTGTGAAGATAAGCAACCATACCGCCAATCACAATTGAACCAACTACACCAGTGTCAATGGTTGTTCCTTTTGGAGAAAACATTTGAATAAAACCAGCTATGGTAGCTGTATAAACTAAGAAAGAAACACCGGCAGCTAAACCGGCAGTACCTTTATCTCCATTCGCCAATCCAACTGCAATACCAATAGCAAATATTAATGCAATATTATTGAAGACGGCGCTACCAGCAAAATTCATAATCTTTAAAATTGTTTGTAACCAAGGCATTGATAGAAATGGATATGTCTTAACGGCGGCATCATTAGTTAACGCTCCACCTAAACCTAACAGAAGACCGGCTGCCGGCAAAATAGCTATCGGTAGCATAAAAGCTCTTCCTAACTGAGAGAATTTTTTGAACATTTTTATTTACCCCTTATTTTTAATTAAGTGCCGCAATAAAACGTTGTGCAATTTCCATTGGTCTTGTAATCGCTCCACCAACTACAATTCCAGTTACGCCCATATTCTGAATTTCTTTAGCTTGCTCTGGAGTATGAATCTTACCTTCAGCAATTACGGGCATCTCGGCATCAACATATGCCTTTATCAAATTGATATCCGGGCCATTTTGTTTTTTACTTTCTTCTGTATAACCGCTCAATGTCGTTCCAACAAAATCAACTCCAGCTTCATAGGCATTCTTACCTTCTTCAAAAATTGAAGTATCTGCCATCAATAACTGTTCCGGATATTTAGCTTTAACTTCTTTAATAAATTCTTCAACGGTTTTGCCATCATGGCGTTTGCGCAATGTACAATCTAAAGCAATTACTGCTACTCCTGTTTCATGTAACTCATCAACTTCTTTCATTGTTGCTGTAATAAATGGTTTTTCCGGTGGATAATCTTTTTTGATAATTCCAATAACTGGCAAATCAACCACTTCTTGTATTTCCTTAATATCTCGAACTGAATTTGCTCTGATACCAACAGCTCCAGCACGTTTAGCAGCGAGAGCCATTAATGGCATGATTCCTCCTTGTTCTGCATAAAGTGGTTCTCCAGGAAGCGCCTGACAAGAAACAATCAAACCACCTTTAATTTGTTTTATAAAATTTTCTTTTTTCATCCTTCATTTTCCCTCCAAAATTAATTAATTTGGATTACATTCTCCAGAAAGAAATATAAAACATTATTTAGTGTTTGTAAACCCTTTCTTTTTTAAGATTCTAAATAATCATCAGAAAATGTATAATTATCAAGAGAAATACAATTGGAGAATTTTCAAAATGAATATTGATAATTTAATTAAAGACAAATACGAAACTCTAACTAAATCAGAAAAGAAAATTGCACAATATATTATGAATAATAAAAAATCCATTATTTATGGGACAATGGAAACAATCAAAAAAAACGTCTCTGTGGGTGATGCCACGATAGTACGTTTTTCAAGAAAATTAGGTTTTTCTGGTTTTAATGATTTAAAAATCGATTTAGCTAAGACCGAACTGGAAGAAAGTAATATTGACTCTAGTCATGATTATTATGATGACATAGCAGATCGTCTGATTTCGACAATTAAGGATACCGCATCACTTATCGATCCAAATGATTTGAATGAAGCAATACGACTAATCACAAATTGTCATAAACTTTATATTTTTGGAGTCGGACATAGTGGTGAAATTGGAAAAGATTTTTCAAAAATGCTATTAAGAATTGGTCTAATCGTTCAGGCTGAAACTGATCCACATTTTCAGTCGCAAATGGCTGCCATGATGTCAAACAATGATCTTGTTATTGGTATATCTCTTTCTGGAGAAACCAAAGATACTTATGATTCACTCCAAATAGCTAAAAAAAGTGGTGCAAATATCATCTCTATTACTAACAATAATCTTTCATCCATTGCACAAATTAGCGATATAACGCTACGAACTTCAATCGAGGAATTCCTCAATGGCGGTTCATTAGCTGGTCAATTATCGCAACTATATGTTTGTGAAGTTCTAATTCGCGGTTATGAAAGACAAAATGGTGTAGATGCCGTTTCTCTTCGTGAAAAAGCATTACGTTCAATTATGGATAAAAGATTAAATAACTAAAAAAAGTCGACCGCTTTGGTCGACTTTTTGTTTACTTATTAACATCAAAAACGTATCCTTGTGGATAAAATTCTAGGCGATAGGCTCGATAAACATAAACTTTTGATGAAGCATTCTTAACTGTCACGTTGAAAACTTGATTACCACTTGAATCAACCTCAATCACATTACTTTCGGTACCATTATCTTTATATCCGAAATCGACTAACGTATTCCCATTACTTTCTCGTTCAGCATAACCGATAATATTTGTAAAATTAGTCTTTCCCAGTGATTTTCCATATGCCCAAGTCTGATCTATTGTCATCTTCTTAGTATCAATATGGTACTGAACTGCCTGTGAATATTTACCTGACGTCTTCTTATTACCATTAGTAACATCGACGTTATTATCATAAAGTAAAATATTCTCACCGTTCTTATCTTTACTTAACTGATAAAGTCCGTGCTGTCCACCAGTTATCGTCGTGCCTTTCGTCGGCGTCAACAATTTGCTGAGATATTTCTTAGGCCAGCTCTTCTTCGACTTCCCACTGTAAATCCAAATTATCTTATCAGTCTTATAATTCAACTTCATAATCATATCTTGATTACGTCCCGAAATCATAATCGTATTATCTGACTTATCATAATCAACAGCATTTTGATGGAACCAATCAATTTTTCCGTCTGATCCAGCTTTATAGTTCTTATACATTGAGCTAGGTAGAATTTTCTTCAAATCAATCACTTTAACTATTTTTCCGGTTTTATGGGAAATCTGAACCATCACATCTTCTTTATATTTAGATCCATCATTTACGGTCGCTAAAATATCCTTATTGGGCAATTCCAAAAGATCATGATGAATGACAGTTGTTTCATCCTTAGCATTACCACTGTCATTGGATTTAACTTTACTATTAAAACTATATTCTTGATAAACTCGACCTAGAACATCCGTCTCAATCAAATCATTATAAACAGTCGAATCAACATTTTTCTTAGTTAAAATCAAAAAGTGTCCATCATCGGTTTGTTCAATCGTATGTTGTGAATAATTAGTCGAATACCATCTGACCTCTCCGTCTGCATCAATGGCAAATGGTTCTTTAGTTGTACGGTTCATTAAAGTTAACTTATTATCGCCAATATCCATTTTGGATTTATCATTTTTAGAAACTACAATCTTGGCATTCTTAATATATTTAGGTAACTCTTCAGTTTGTAAATGTAGAACTTTTTGCTCCGTACTACCATCTTTATAAGTTACAGTAACTGTCACAGTATTATTGTAGTCAGCATACAAACCCGCTATTGGCACTTGGTGTGTTTTTTGATAAGGTAGATTGCAACAATTAATCGAATTTTTCGGACAAGTCATCAAAGAAGACTTGGAGTGGCGTTTTCCACCCTAAACATTTCCGGGGACGCCAGTTTAAGTACTTTGAGATCATAGTCAGCTCTTCATCCGTAACGCTCTCAATTGGCTGGTTCTTTGGAATGTGTAGCCGAATCTCGCGGTTCAACCGTTCGTTGGTTCCGCGTTCATGTGGCGCATACGGGTGGGCAAAATAATGGGCAATTCCTCGTTAAGCTCTAGGATTGCCTTAGTCATAGCTTTACTATCACGTCCCGGTAAACGACGAATAATCATTAGTCGGGACTTACGATCAGTAAAGGTAGCTAGGACCTCGCCCCTGGTTTTTCCTGATAGGATGGTATCGGCTTCAAAATGACCAATCTCTTGACGCAGGTTAGCCTCGTCCGGGCGTTGGTTGATAAACTTCGCCCCACGTGTGTACTGACCACGACCGTCGTGGCTCTTTCGGTACCGCACACCGTGGTCTGGAAGGACCTCGCGTTTGATGTCCAACCAGCCCTTGTCCAGCCAGTTATAGAGGGTTTTGAATGGCATTTGGAGAATATGCGCGATGACTTCAAAACTCCACCGCTGTTCGAGAATGATCCCACGGACGAATTCTCTTAAATTCTCTGTTAGAAGAGTTTTCCGTCCCCGGTGAGTTAGCTTCTTTTCGCAGTCTTCCTGAGCTTGATCAGCGTCATAGTATCCCTTAGGACAGCGCTTTAGTTCATAGTTGATGGTTGAAGGAACTACACCAACTTCTTCAGCAATTTGTTTTTGTGAGTAACCAACCTTAAGCAGCGTTTGGATGACAGTTCTATCCGATAATGTTAAAATGTGACTCATGGGTAATGGACTCCTATTGTTTATAGTTTTGTCACTTAAAACAATACCGGGGCCATTGCCCTTTTTCTATCCAAATTTTTCGTCTGGGTAGAATTCTATTTAATCTTACAATCTACCGTATAAAAAAAATGTTGATATTCCATCAACATTTTTTGAATTTTTTGTGAAAGCCTTATGACAGAACCTGCCAATGAGGATATTCAGTATCCTTAGTTTCAAATGTTTTTGTCAGAAGATACTCTCTTGCTTTAAGAACCAAAGGAGAACTATTATTAACATTCAATTCAGACAATGGTATCCAAATTGCACCTAACGAATCTTGACCAATAAATTGTGTCACAGTGGTTTGGGCCTTTCCCTGATATTCTTCTATCAGGTTGAACACACAAACATGTTCGTTCCACGTATATCTTTGATACTTCCAAGGAAATCTGAAACTGACTGTTCCCAATTGATGCAACTTTGTTACCTTCAATCTTGTCTCTTCAGCAATTTCTCTAACAGCAGTATTTTCTAATGGTTCTCCCTCGTCCATACTTCCACCAGGCAAATCGTAGCGATTAATGTATGGACCATCATTTTTCTTGATCACCAATAGCCTTCCTGATTTATGAATAATTCCGTAAGATCCGAATGCAAAATGAAAAGTTTTACTGCTCATTTAGCCCAACCTCCCCTATCATTGAATTGAAAGTATTATTATAATAGTCATAATAAATATTAAATTCAATAAAATCTTATTCAAGGGGTAGATATTATGGCAGAGATTTCATCAGACGACTATTTCAAAATTGTTAAAAAAGTATGGGCAGGCGGAAAATTCAAAGACATGGGCGTTACAACTGGTAAGAAATATATTCAAATGTACAATGAATTCATGAAAAATGTCGGCAACGGTCAAACAACTGAAATTGAAGAAAAATTTCATCCCGATGATTGTGAACTAATCGCCTCAACAAATGTTGACGAGGGCCAAATGGTCATCATGTGTTCTCAAGAAAAGAATGGTAAAACCTATTTAGAAACATTTTCAGCCATCACTGATATTGATTTCTCAAATATGACACCCGTTGAAAGTGAATTTTATCATGAAATGATCCGTGCAGATACACAAGGACGTATTAAGGAAATTTAGGGAACAAAAATAAATTCTTAACATACAGCACCAATTATTTAATCCAGTAACAACCAATAAAAATAGTTACTGGATATTTTTGTGTAAAGTAGTGGACTTAGTCCACTACTATGCTATAATATCCTTAATTCAATAAAGGAGGTTTTCTATTGTTAAATCAAAGTGAGATTACATCAATTCGTAGTTTTAATCGTAACTACACTAAATTACTAGGCATTCTTAACAAAAAAGTTTTAGATACTCCTCTTAGTTGGACCGAAGGCCGTGTCATTCTAGAAATATATTTTAATCAAGACAAAACTCCAATTGAGGTTGCCAATCACCTATCCCTTGATAAAAGTTATACCAGTCGTATCCTCAAGCGCTTTGAAAAAAATGAATTACTCTATAAGTCTCCCTCCTCCACAGATCTCCGTTCTAAAAAGATCCATTTAACCTCTCAAGGAACAAAACTCGCTCAACAGTTAGATGAACGTTCCGACCAGCAAATCAAAGATTTATTAATCAATTTGTCCCCTCAACAGCAACAAGAATTTTTTGAAGCCGTCGAAACATTAGATAAATTACTATTCAATAGAAAGTAGGTTCTTTTCAATGTGGTATTCCAAAAAATTTTCAGAATTAAGCACCGATGAACTTTTCAAAATTTTATATTTACGCACAAAAGTTTTCGTAGTTGACCAAAATAGAGTCTATCAAGAAGTCGACGAACATGATCCCGAAGCTATTCATATATTCGACTTAGAAAATGGCCAAATTGTAGCTTATGCTAGAGTCTTTAACCAGAATGACAAAGTTACTTTCGGTCGAGTTCTCACTAGCCCGGACTACCGTGGTCAAGGATTGGGAAATGAACTAATGCAACATATCCTTAACACAATAAAAAAAGACTTTCCAAAGAAAGAAGTCGAAATTGATGCTCAAGTTCAAGTAGAAGGATTCTATCAAAAATTTCATTTTCAAACACAAGGTTCAGCCTTCTTGTTTAACCACACACCTTATTTAAAAATGACTCATGAAATGATTAGCTAAAAAAATTCACTCATCAATTTGAGTGAATTTTTTATTATGCCTAAATATTTATTAACGAGACTGTCTTTTGCCATCCTTGAACTTTTTCATTACATTCATTAATCGACATTTTGGGTTCAAAACTACGATATTCAATTGCAGCCTGCAAGACTTTTTCATCATAAAGATTTAGTTGCAGACCAGCTAAGAAGACTGCGCCCAAAACACTTAACTCTTCCACATTAGGAATCTTCACAGTTGCTTGTAACAGGTCACATTGAAATTGCATCAAGTAATTATTAGATGTGGCCCCACCATCGACTTTCAAAATATTGATTTGACCGCCAGTATCTTTTTTCATTAATTGCAAAATATCATTGATTTGATAAGCAATACTCTCTAAGCCTGCTTTAACAACTTCATTCTTTCGGGTTTTACGAGTCATACCGACAATAGTTCCTGTCGCATCATCATTCCAGTAAGGTGCACCCAATCCAGTGAAAGCTGGTACTAAATAAGTCTTGTCACTCTTATTGGCTTGATAAGCCATCTCTTCAGTTTCAGCACTGTGCTCTATCAATCCCAAATCATCTTTTAACCACTTGATAACTGTTCCGGAATAATTGACATTACCTTCCAAAACGTAATTCGACTGACCATTAATTCTCCAAGCAACCGATGTGATTAAACCATTTGACGACTTAACTGGTTTAGAACCGATATTCATCATGATTGATGATCCCGTCCCATATGTGGATTTAACATCCCCAAAGTTGGTGCATCTTTGACCAAATAAAGCCGCCTGCGAGTCACCTAACACTCCGTAAATTGGGATTTGATGATTCAAGATTCCTTCAAAATCAGTCATTCCAAATTTATCATTTGAATCAACAATTTTAGCTAAATACGATCTCTTTAAATCAAAAATTTTTAATAAATCATCGTCCCAGTCACCACTCTTTAGATCCATTAGCTGTGTTCTGGAGGCATTAGAAGGCTCAGTTTTAAAGCTTTGACCTTCAGTTAATTGATAAATTAACCAACTATCAACTGTTCCCAGACACAAGTCATTCTTTTGAGCAGCATCTTGAACTTCCGGAATATTCTCTAGTAGCCAAGTAAACTTAGCTGCTGTGAAATATGGTGACAAGGGCATACCTGTTTTTTCATAAATAGCTTGTTCAACACCAGTTTTTTCAATTCGTTCACAAATATCTTTAGCACGTGAACATTGCCAGACAACTGACTCTGACAAAGGTTTACACGTAGATTTTGACCAAGCTGTTGCCGTCTCTCTTTGATTAGTAATTCCTAATCCAACAATTTTAGCTGAATCAACTTTAGGGTCATCTAGAATTTTTCTTACCAAAAACAAAATATTTTGGTAAATCTCACGTAAATCATGACTGACCCATCCCTGCTTGCTAATAATTTGTCGATGATTACGTGTTACTTTTCTTAAAATCTGACCATCTTGATCTACTAGAACTACTTTGGTACCCTGTGTGCTCTGATCAATTCCCAACAAATACTTCATAATAATTTCTCCTTAAACTAAGAAATTGATTTTTCAACATTTTTGGCAATTCCGGCACCATCTAGACCATAGTAACTAAAAACTTCATCTTGGGTACCAGCAATTGCAGGTGCATCTGGGAATCCTAGAATATGAAGTTTTGCACTGCCTGATGTAGCAACCACTTCAGCTACGGCTGATCCAATACCGTTATAAATACTATGTTCTTCAATTGTATAAATATCAGAGAACTCATTACTAATCTTACTCAATAGTTCCGTATCCAATGGCTTCAAGCTAACTAAGTCAACAACTGTAGCTTTGATACCTTGTCTTTCAAGTAAATCTGCAGCCTTCAACGCTTCGGGGACTGTTTCTCCCATAGCTACTAACGCAACATCCTTACCGTTTCTCAAGACATTGGCTTTACCAGGTTTTACAAAGGCCTCTTCAGGGTTACTGTAACAATTGTTCAAAGCTTTCTTACCAATTCTGATATAGGCAGGTTTATCCGATTTAACTAAATACTTAAACAAGCCAACTGTTTGATATTGATCACAAGGCATATAAACTTCCAAATTTGGAATAGCTCTAGTGATTGCCAAATCTTGTAGAGAATGGTGAGTACTGCCCAAAACACTATAGGAATTGCCACCACTGATACCTAGCAATTTAACATTAGTATTAGAGTAAGAAACATCCACTTTAACTTGTTCGATACTTCTCATTGTCAAAAAGGCGGCTGGTGATACGGCGAATGGACGTTTAGCACTGTGAGCTAATCCAGCACTAATTGTGACAAGATCTTGTTCAGCAATACCAACTTCGACAATTTGCTTAGGCAATTCCTTGGCAAAAGGAACCAAAGACCCCGAACCTCTAGAATCACTAGTTAGAACAACAATATCAGAATCCTTCTTCCCAGCATCTACTAATTGTTCACAGATTACTTCCCCAACTTTACGTGCTTTTTCTTCTGACATTATTCTCTTTCCTCCAATTCTTTATCAAATACATCTAAGGCTTCTTTATATTGTTCTTCTGTTGGTACTTTGTGATGCCATTCAGCCTTGTTTTCCGCGAACGAAACACCACAGCCCTTAACCGTGTCAGCCAAAATCAAAGTAGGTTTATTTTGAACTGGCTTCAAATCGAAAGCATCAACCAATTGCGACATATCGTTACCATCAATTTCAACGACATTCCAACCAAAGGCTTCATATTTAGCTTTCAAAGGTTCACTATTCATAACATCCTTAGTCTTACCTGTAATTTGAAGACCATTGTGATCAATAATAGCCGTTAAATTATCAAGTTTGAAACTACCGGCAGCCATGGCTGCTTCCCAAACAGAACCTTCTGCTTGTTCGCCGTCACCCATTAAAACGTAAGTATGATAATCTTTGTCATCCATCTTAGCTGCTTTAGCAATTCCAACACTCAAAGCCAAACCATGTCCCAGTGAACCGGTATTCATTTCAATTCCCTTAATGTGATTATTAGGATGGCCAATATATGGTGATTTGAATTGTGAATATGTTAGAAGATCTTCTTTAGGAAAATATCCTCGATCGGCTAAAATATTCAAAAGAATTTCTACAGCGTGACCCTTTGATTGAATGTAACGATCACGATCTTCATTCTTAAATGTTTCTGGAGTTTGATTAAGTACCTTATAGTAGAGAGCAACCAAAATATCTGTACATGAAAGATCTGAACCAGTGTGTCCGGTTTTGGCACGATAAATCATTTCCCATGTCGCCTTTCTCATTTCAATAGCTTTTTTCTCTAGTTGTTCGACATCCATAGTAATTTCTCCTTACAGTCAATTTCAGTAATCGCTTTCAAAATTTATACTAAACTGTTTATCTAAATTTTTCAATAGTTTAGTTAAATAAATTAATCATTTAAAATGATCAGATTTATTTTATATGACATATATTCCCGTCAAATAAGCATTTATAGAAGATTGTTCTATTTTTGTTTAGTTATTAGTTTTCATAAACTATTGAATATTAGTTAATTCAGTTTTATAGTTTAGTTATGGAAACGCTTTCCCAATAATTAATTTATTAAATTAAGGAGCAATTATTTATGAGTGTAGATAAAATCAAATTAGGTTTCGCACCTACTAGAAGAAATATTTTTTCAGCTGACGCTGCTATTGAGTTCGCTAATTACACACGTAAGAAGCTAGATGATATGGGAGTCGATTATGTTGATATTAAAGATGTTAATGATGATGGTCTTCTTTATGATGACGAAGGCATGAACAAGATTGCCAAGAAATTTCAAGATGCTGACATTGGTGGTTTGTTTTTAGCTAATGAAAACTTTGGTACTGAATACGAATGTGCTCGGTTAGCAAAGAAACTAAACGTTCCCGTTTTACTTTGGGGACCAAAAGATGAAGCACCTGCGGCAGATGGTTCACGTTTAAGAGATACTCAATGTGGTCTATTTGCAATTGGAAAAGTTCTACGTCGTTTCCAAATTCCATTCACTTATGTTAAAAACTGTGATCTTGACGACCCTGCTTTTGAACAAGGTGTCAATGATTTCATCAAAGTATGTAATGTTGTTAAGACATTCAAAAATACTCGTATCTTACAAATTGGACCTCGTCCATTCGACTTTTGGAGCACAATGGTCAATGAAGGTGAATTGCTAGAAAAATTCAATATCTCACTCTCACCTATTCCAATTACAGAATTGGTAGAAAAGATTCATGAGTTGATCGACAAGAAGGATCCTGAAATTGCAGAAACTGAAAAGACTTTGAACTCTGTCGCCGATGTCCAAATTTCTGACAAAGATTTACAAATGGTTGCTACACTTAAAGTTGCTATCAAGAGATTAGCTAAGGCCTATGGTTGCAATTCTGCCGCTATCCAATGCTGGACTGCTCTTCAAGACGAAATCGGTATTCTTCCTTATGCTTCTGAATCCTTGCTTCAAGATGAAGGTTTACCCGTAACTTGTGAAACTGATATTCACGGCGTTATCTCTGAACTATTGGTTGAAGCCGCAACTATGGGCGACCACAGAGCCATTTTTGCTGACGTTAACTGTCGTCATCCAGAAAATCCTAATGGCGAATTACTACAACACTTGGGTGTCTTCCCATATTCAACTGCTAAAAACAAACCTATTTTGCCAAAATCACACTTTGTTTTCGATTATCCAGGGTCAGTAGGATTCCAAGCTCAAGATGGTAACTACACTCTCTGCCGCTTTGATGGTGATAACGGTAAGTACTCAATGTTAATGGGTAACGCTAAAACATGTGAAGGACCATACGAACAAGGTACTTATATTTGGTTACAGTTTGCTAACCTCAACCGCTTCGAAACTAAACTAGTTTATGGACCATATATCCATCACATGGCTGCTGTTCGTGATGACGTTGTGCCTGTTCTCTATGAAGCATGTAAGTATTTAGGTGTTACTCCTGATTTCTATGATCCTATCGAGGACGATGTTAAAGCTTATCTTCGTGGCGACACTTCCTCAATCATTAAATAATTCAGTACGCAAAAAGAGTGATGTATTCTATTAAAAATACATCACTCTTTTTATTTCAAAAAAAAAGCCAAACCATTTCTGATTTGACTTCTTCAAATAAATTAACTACAATTCTTGACCATTTGATTCAATAACTTTTTGATACCAGTAGAATGACTTCTTCTTGTATCTGTCCATATTACCATTGCCATCATCGTCTAAATCAACATAGATAAAGCCGTAGCGTTTGGACATCTCACCTGTAGAAGCACTAACTAAATCAATGCAGCCCCATGGAGTGTAACCCATCAAGTCAACCCCATCGTCAATTGCACCGGCCATCGCTTGAATATGTTGTTTCAAGTAATCAATACGATAATCATCTTCAACATAATGATTATCATCTGGTTTATCGATAGCACCTAAACCATTTTCAACAATGAATAGTGGTTTTTGATAGCGATCATACAATTGGTTCAAAGCAATTCTCAAACCAGTTGGATCAATTTGCCAGCCCCAATCACTTGCTTTAAGGAATGGATTTTTAACACCACCTAATAGATTTCCACTAACTGTATCGTTATCTTTCTTAGTAGTTTCAACTGCTGAAGACATGTAATAACTGAAACCAATGTAATCAACTGGATACTTCTTGATCAATTCCAATTCTTCATCAGTTCTATCCAAATCAGAAAGTTTCAAACCGTATTCAGCTAACAATCTCCTTGTATAACTTGGATATTGACCACGAACTTGAACATCGCCACAGAAGAAATTGAAATCTTGGTTTTGTTGCAAAGTAGCCAATTGGTTGACTGGATTTGCATCATAACTATAAGTTGTAGCGTACAGAATCATACAACCAATTTGTAGGTTTGGATCCAATTCGTGACCGATTTTAACAGCTTTAGCACTAGAAACAAATTGATTATGCCATGCTTGGAAAACATTCTTCTTGTCGTTAGCACCATTTGAAGGAACTAAGCCTTGACCCATAACTGGGAAATGAGCAGCACTATTGATCTCATTGAAAGTCATCCAGTACTTAACTTTCTTGTAGTAACGTGTCAAAACAACTTTGGCAAATCTTTCGAAGAATGTGATTAACTTCTTATTCTTCCAACCACCATAATTTTTAGCCAAATTTAATGGCAATTCATAGTGAGAAATAGTAATTACTGGCTCAATATTGTATTTTAGACATTCATCGATTACTCGATCATAAAATTCCAATCCCTTTTCATTTGGTTCTGTTTCGTCACCATTTGGAAAGATTCTTGACCAAGCAATAGAGAAACGATAACACTTAAAGCCCATTTCTGAGAATAATTTGATATCTTCTTTAAAACGATGATAGTAATCGATACCGACATGATTAGGATATTTATATTTACTTTCATCAATCGTCCAGTCAAATTCAGGACTTTGAACAATTTGGAATCTCTCTTTGCCACCAGGCAAGGCGTCCGCAATAGATAGGCCACGTCCATCTTCCTTATAGCCACCCTCTAATTGATTAGCAGCTGTAGCGCCACCCCACAAGAAATTCTTTGGAAATTCTGTCATTAGATTCACCTCAAAATAAATTATTTAATTAAATGATACCGCATATTAATCGTTTCTGTAAACGTTTTACTAAACAAATTACATTATTTTACATAAAAAGTGTAATAAATTTTGCAATACCGATTTTAATTTAGTATTATTTTATGTGATAGGAGGTCATCTCATGACAGTAAAAATGGATGACATTGCACGTCTCGCCAACGTTTCTAAATCGGCCGTATCCTTAGCCCTAAATGGTAAAGACGGTGTGAGTCAAGAAACTAGAGACAAGATTTTTGATGTAGTAAACAAATATGGGTATAAACCACTTAGAAAGAACAAGAAGAATACTGATAAAGTTCTTACCAGCGTTAACTTCTTAGTTGTTAAAACAGCCGGCTTAGTTAGTGGAAATTACCGTTCGTTACCCTTCTTTGATAGTTTGATTTCTTCGCTATCAGAAAAAGTTAGTGAAACTGGTGGTAGCTTAAAGATAATCACTACTGATAGTGAATCGCTCCCTCAAACATTGGATGAAATTAAAAAGGATCAGACCGATGGTACAATCGTTTTAGGTACTGATTTGAATGCTACCCAAGCGGAACTAATTAACAATAAACTGAACAGTGTAATATTTGTTGATACATATTTCGACAATATAACAGCTGACTTTGTAACAATGGATAATTATCAGGGAGCCATGCTAGCAGGTAATTACATTTTAAGTAAAGGTTATAAAGATATTGGTTATTTTGCTTCCGATAAAATTATTTCCAATTTCATTGAACGAAGACGAGGTTTCCGTGATTCTCTTAAATTGGCCAACATTAAAATTAGCAATGATCATTTTTATTCAGTCTCTCCCACAGAAGTTAATCCAAAGGGATTAGATATTGAAAATATAACTAAAAAAGATTTACCTGAAGTAATCTTTTGTGAAGATGACTATATTGCCATTAGATTAATAAAAGCTGCTCAACAAAAGAACATCAAAATTCCTAAACAATTGGCTATTATTGGTTTTGACGATATTTACGAGAGTTCTTTGATAAGTCCTGAATTAACAACCATTCATGTCCCCGTTGATCAAATGTCCGAACAAGCTCTTTTCCAATTACAAAGACGACTATTCACTCCAAATTGGTCCCCACAGAAAACTCTTATCTCTACTAAATTAATTAAACGTAATTCAATTTAAGTCGAAGCAAAAAAGTTTCGACTTTTTTTATTGTCCAAAAATCCAATCAAATCAATGTTTTTATAAAACACACATTTTATTTTAGTTCTATTTTAGTAAAATACTCTTGATGTTTAATAATCTATGTGGTAATTCAGAGTCGTTAAAGAAAGCGGATACATAAAAAGGAGGACAACAATGCTTAAAGTAAATAATCATCAAATATATAAAGATGATAAGCCATTCTTCTACTTAGCAGATACTTGTTGGAGTGCTTTTACCAATATTTCAAACAGTGATTGGAAATATTACTTAGATTATCGTAAACAACAGGGATTCGATGCAATACAAATCAATGTTCTTAAACAATGGGATGCTAGTGGAGATGATTTAAATTTATATCCATTCCCCATCACTAGACACGAAGACGGAAGTTACTCATTTGATTATACAAAAATAAATGAAAAGTATTTTGATCGTGCCGAACAAATGCTATTCGAAATGCAAAAGCACGACATGGTTCCTGTTTTAGTTCTAATGTGGTGTAATTACGTGCCCGGAACCTGGGCATCACATTTAGCTATAAACAATCAGTTCCCTTACGAACAAATTGAGAATTATGTTAAATACGTTACAAATAGATTTAAAAAATTCAATCCAATTTATTTTGTAAGTGGTGATACAGATTTTCCGACTGAAGAAACTATTAAATACTACAGAGAAGTTTTTAAAGTAGCTAAAGAAAATGATCCTAACGCAATTTACACTTTCCATATTAAAGGAAGATATGAAGAGTTACCTGAAGAATTTAAAAAGCAAATCGACTTCTTTAGTTATCAATCTGGACATAATTTTGAAGGACAACACACCGCATATGATATTCCTATGCATCAAAGGTCTTTAGGGTTTGATAAACCAATTATTAATACAGAGCCATGTTATGAACAAATCAGCTACAGCCGTAACATGTATGGTCGTTATTCTGCTAAAGATGTTAGAGCTGCTTCCTGGAGTTCGGTTCTATCAGGTGCTAACGCCGGTATTACCTATGGCGCTCATGGCATTTGGAGTTGGCATCACACTGGTGCAACATTCGGTGTAGTTGAAGGTGAAGGATTTGATTCTCCCTTTGATTGGCACGATGCAATTCATTTTAACGGTGCAAACGACATAGCCTTCTTAAAACACATTATGGAAAAAGAATTTCCAAATGGATGTCAGCCAACTAATATCAAAATCAATAAAGAGGAAAGTATTAGATCAGCTATAAATGATAAAAAAGATAAAATGATTATTTATATTCCAACTAATACCAAAATTGATTTAAAAGATTCTGATTTTAACGAAAAAAATTCTCATGCAACAATTACTGACTTATTAACTTACAACACAAAAAATCTAGATTGGTTTAAACCTAAAACTCTGAATATGAGTAATGTTCAATCCGATTCAATAATTATTCTTTCAAAGGAGTAGAATCATGACTGATAAAGAATTAGCGCAAAAGATTGTTGATCTAGTTGGTGGAAAAAACAACGTTAATAGCTTAATTCATTGTGTAACTAGATTAAGATTTAAATTAAAGGATGAAAGTATTGCCAAAACAGATGACATCAAAAATCTTGATGGAGTCATGACCGTAATTAAAAGCGGTGGTCAATATCAAGTCGTCATCGGTGACAAAGTAGCAGACATCTATAATCAAGTTATGCCTATATTAGGTCTAAAGATTGATGATGATAACGCTGCCGAAAATATCGACAATAACAAAAAAGAAAAGAAAAACATTTGGAATTCATTAGTTGAATTACTATCATCCCTATTTATGCCTGTACTTGGTCCTTTAGCTTCAGCAGGTATTCTAAAAGGTATTTTAGTATTATGTACAGTTACTGGTATTCTCACCGAAAAGTCCGGTACCTACATGATCCTTTACGCAGCTTCAGATGCTGTGTTCTACTTCTTACCAATCATTTTAGGTTTCTCTGCAGCTAAAGCATTTAAAACAGATCCATTTCTTTCAGCAATTATTGGTGGTGCTTTAGTCTATCCTAATATGGTCAGTGCATACAGTGCTGGTAAGGCTCTACACTTTATGGGAATTCCTGTAATTCTTATGAATTATACTCAAACATTAATTCCTATCGTTGCCGCAATTTATTTGCTATCAATCGTTCAAAAGTACTTAAACAAAATTGTTCCTAAACAATTAAAGGGTATCTTTGTTCCTCTATTATCTCTAGTTATCGTTGTTCCATTATCATTCCTTATTGTTGGTCCTGTTACAAGCACTCTAAGTCAATGGTTGGCTGACGCTGTTCTATGGATTTACGGAATTGCACCAACATTTGCCGGTTTCCTTTTAGCTGGTATTTGGCAATTGGCTGTTCTTTTAGGTTTGCACTGGGCATTCATTCCTATTTTCCTAAACAACATTGCAACAAAAGGATTTGATCCAATTAACGCTATGCTTTACTGTACTGTTTTTGGTCAAGTAGGTGCTGCTTTAGCTATGTCTATTAAAGCCAAAGACCCTAAGTTTAAGGAGCTGTCTATTTCAGCAACCATTTCTGGTTTCCTTGGAATTACAGAACCAATTATTTATGGTGTTACCCTTCCACATAAGAAATCATTCCTAATGGCATCTATTGGATCTGCTTTTGGTGGTGCTATCGCCGGATTCTCTGGTGCCAAAATGTTTGGTGGCTTTGCATCAGGTGGTATCTTCGGTATCCCAATGTTCATCGGTAATCATGGTATCAATTCTTCATTTATTGGTTTTCTAATTTCATTGGTAGTAGCGTTCTCAATTGCATTAGTTTTAACATTAGTTTTAGTTCCTAGTGTCAAAACAAGTAAAAAAGATACAAAAGGAGCTACTACCGAAGTAACAGATTCAAGCATTGAATCACCATTATCAGGTACAGTAATGCCTCTTTCATCCGTAAACGACGAAGTATTTTCAAAAGGATTTATGGGTAAAGGAGTTGCAATTAGTCCCACTCTCGGAGAGGTATATGCACCATTTGATGGAGAAGTAGTATCAGTATTCCCTACAAAACATGCGATTGGCTTGAAATCTAATGCAGGTGTCGAATTACTAATTCACATCGGTTTAGATACAGTTAACTTAAAAGGAAAACACTTTGACACTCAAATCAAAGCAGGAGATACTGTTAAATCTGGTCAGCTTATAGAAAAATTTGATTACAAAGCAATTCAAAAAGATGGCTATGATATTACTGTTCCAATCATCATAACTAATTCAAATGATTTTAAGGACATTAGTGTTTTAAAATCCAATCAATCAATTGAGCATGGTGACGATTTACTTAATGCGTCAAATCAAAATAATGATGATGAAATTAACAGTACAGTTACTAGTCATGCTTAATCAATAAAAAAGAGGCTTCCAGTCGGAAGTCTCTTTTTTATATAAATCCTAATATCTTAATAACTACCATAGCTAAAACAATGCTGACAATAGCATGAAACATAAACAAAATTGAAAATGCTACAAAGTAAATTGCTCCAGTCATAACAGCTGTCCTTAAATTAAACAAATAAAGTATTGATCCCAAAATTAATAGAACTACGACCCATGGCAAAATGCCTTTATTAACGGTGATAAAATCGTTCTTACTCAAGTCATAACCGGTGCTGGCTATCATGATGGTCAACAATACATATACCAGAATCATCCACCATGAGGCATTAGCAAAACTTGATTTCATATTATCCAAAACGGAATCAAAGATTATGCTAATGGAAACACTCTTGTTAACATTCAAACTCTGAATCAATGTACTAAAACTAAATTGAGCTTTTAACAAGAACTTCTGTAACAAATACAATGCTAACGAACACATATAATACGGTGCTAAGCCTATAAAGAAGTTCCCTAGCATTTGATAAACATTGTGATCATTCCACTTATGATCTACAGAACCTAATGATCCTGATTGACGATAATTCAAGTTTAACAATTGAACGTTAGTTACCTTATGTCCAAACAGATAAGCAAAAATGGCATGACCTAATTCATGAATAATGACGCCGACTCCACCAACAATTAGCTGACTACTGTTTCCCAAATTATTAACCAAAGTAATTTTTGACAGATGTCCCAACCAGGAAGTTACCAGTGACGTTAAGTACGGAATTAAAGTAAAAGTAGCTACGAAAATTAACACGAAATCAAAATAATTATTCCACAAAGCTCATCTCTCCTTAGTGTAATTTTGTAAATTATATAACTATTTTACTTTTTCTATTCCATTTAGCCTGCGATTTGTATCATTCTTAAGTAATTGATAAATAGTTGCGGCTACGGGCACTCCCAAAAGCATCCCGACGATGCCGCCAAGTCCACCACCAACAGTAATTGAAGCCAAAACCCAGATTCCTGGTAGTCCAATTGAAGTCCCGACAACTCGTGGATAAATAACGTTACTTTCAAACTGTTGTAAAACTAATAGGAAAACGATGAAGAAAACTGCCTCAATCGGTGATTTAACAGCAATCAACAGGAATCCAACAATTCCACCCAACCATGCTCCCAAAATGGGAATCAAAGCTGTAATACTGACAAATGCACCAACTGATAAAGCATAAGGAAATCTAAATATTATCATTCCTAGTGAACATAAACTTCCTAAAATAATTGCTTCTGTAACTTGTCCAGCAATAAAATGGCTAAACATATCATCTGCAATATCAACTACATACTTAACCTTTTGGATATGTTCATTTTTCAAATAAGCATGAGCCAACTTTTTAATCTGACGACCTAACTTTTCCTTAGTAGCCAGAATATAAATAGCAAAAGTTAAAGCTAAAATGAAATTGACAAAGCCTTTAGTAATACCAGTCACAATTTTAAAAGTTGAGCCAAAGACACCACCCATTCCGCTAGTCAGATACTTCATAACTTTGCTTTGTACGGATGACCAATCAATATTCATTGACTCCAATTGATCAGAGATAACCGAATTATGATTTATTTTTTCTAACAGAGCCGATAAGCCTTCAAAGAATGAAGGAATATTTTTGAAGAAATCAGCTAAGGCATTGAAAAATTGAGGCAAGACCAATCTAAATACTCCTACCATTACTAAAGTCACAATAACCAAAGTGGTCAAAATAACTAGTGCCCGACGACTCTTCTGTAAAATTTTGATCTTAGTATTAGGAAAAAAATATTTTTCCAACTTAACACATAAGATATTTAAGACATATGCCAATACAGCTCCCAGAATCAGTGGCATCGCAACTCCCAAAATATTTAAAAAAATATTATAGATTTCTACTGGATATATCAGGATAAACAATACTAATACTATGATTATTCCATATTGGATTAATTTTTTTCGACTTAGCTTCATAGACTACTCCCTAATTTACTTGTCTAACCAATATATCATAAAAAAGGATGCCATAAATACCATGACATCCTCTTTCTTTTAAAGATTATTTGCTTTAACCCATCGTTTAATAACTTCAATCTCTTTTTTGTTACCATTAAACTCTGAGAAAACGAGTGCTTTATCGATGTAATCCTGTACTTTCCCATTATTACCGTTAACTCGATTTTCATTCATTGCTAGTTGAGCATAAATTCGAGCAATGTAATATGTAACATGATTCTCAGCACAGACCTTAACACCATAATTCAACAATGCATTAGCTGTTTCCAAATCCTGTTTTTCCGAATAGTAAATCGCAGAATAAAAAATAATATTGATATAACGCCAGATCTTGCTTACATCATCAATAGACATTGTATAAATATTATTGAATACCTTGCTGAAGTAGTATTCACTCTTCGAATCGTCACCTTGCTTGGCATAAACCATACCCATACCTACAAATGATAAGAAGGTAAAAATGGTTTCACCACGAGTATCTAATTCCGATAAAATACGATTGAAATCAAAGACCGCATCAAACAAATCTCCGTCATCCAAAACATTCAAATAACCTCTCAAATAATAATATTGCATCAAGAGGTTCTTATCATTATTCAAAATGTCAGGGTCAATCTTATTAATAATTGCCCAGGCATCATCATATTCCTGAATAATCAAATTGAATTCTGCTTGGCTCATTTCTTTAGCGACTTTTTTACTGCTGCTATCATTTACGCCAATAATACTATCTAAGGATAGACCGAGACGATTACATAATTTAATTAAAATTTTCAATGATGGAATTTTACCATTATTCTCAAACTTACTTAATGTAGCTTGAGTACAGATACCATTGCTCAATTCCTTTTGTGAGAGTCCTAACTCTTTTCTTTTATCAATAAACGCCTGTATATCCACGCCATCGCCCCTGTATAATAAATTTATATATAATTAATATAATTATATACCCATAATTAAAGCGTGTCATTGGTATAAAGTTGTCATATTGTCTAGTCCATTGTAAAAATATTGTTTTATATAATTAATACCATGACAAATAGATAATTTTATTCCATTTATATATTTAAAAGCTATTTAACGCAAAAAAAAATTGGAATTTCTTCCAATTTTTAATAAATTATTTATTTTTTAGATCATTAATGGAATTGATATTAGTCATATATTTTGGAACGGCTAATCCAACTTTGGCACCTTCCAAGTTAGCACCGAGATCTTCAAACTTACCTTTGTAATCAGAATAGAACTTAGCTGATGTCTTAGGCAACCAGGCACTGACAGTTGCATCAGCGGCTTTTGTAGAAATAGAAGCCCAGACAGGTTGCATTTCCATAGCTTGAATAGTTACTTTATAACCTTGATCTCGCAATACTTGTGCAATCACATTAGTTGAGGCAATTTCTGAATCCCAGGCAACATATGTGATCTTCAACGATTGACCATGAACCTTCTTGACGCCTTTAGTCCATTGTTGAACTAATTTAGGATTATTTTTAATCCATTGTTTAGCGGCCTTATCAGGATCCATACCACCATTAACTTTCAACATAACATCTGACATCTGTGAAGGTGTCCAATGGAAACGATCCAGAATAGTGTATGCTTCAGGCTTATCCTTCTTCAAACCTTTACGAACAACAGTACTGATATGTTCTGCTTTACCATAAACGTTCTTAGGATCTTTCAAAAACTTCAATTTATATTTTTTGAACATCCAATGTGGTTGCCATCCGGTAATCACAATTGGTTGTTTATTTTTGTAGGCTTTATCCAAAGTACTTGTCATAGCTGAAGTTGAACTAGGCTGTAATTGCCAGTTGTTCTTCTCCAAACCGTAATCTTTCAAAGCTGTTTGAGTAGAGGCCATTACACCAGCACCGGCATCAATACCTGTAATTGTGTAATTAATTTGTGGGCCCAACTTTTCCTTACTTTTGTACGGAGCTGTTTGGGAACTACATGCGGAAATAATTGGGATGATTAATACTGCTAACAAGAAAAGTTTAATAAACTTTTGTTTTTTCAAAAAATCCCTCCTAGTTCTTTCTGCGTGTTCTTGTTAATGATTGAGTCAATCTATCTAAGATGATAGCTAAGATAACAATAGCTAAACCAGCTGAGAAACCATTACCAGCATCGTTTCTACCAACGGCGAAGTAAACTTTAGTACCAAGTCCCATTGCACCAATCATAGAAGCAATAACAACCATTGATAGTGAAAGCATCATACTTTGGTTAACACCAGCCATTAAACTAGTCTTGGCAATTGGTAATTCAACCTTAAATAGTTTTTGCCATTCGGTTGATCCGAATGAATCAGCGGCTTCGATCAATTCATCAGGAACTTCACGAATACCCATGTTTGTCATACGTACTGTTGGTGGCATAGCGAAAATAACTGAGGCTACAATACCAGGAACCATACCAATACCGAATAAAGCAACAGCTGGAATCAAGTAAACAAAGGCAGGCATTGTCTGCATGAAATCAAGAATTGGTTTCAAAATAATCTCAGCAGTATGACTCTTAGCCATCAGAATACCCAATGGAATACCAATAACTAAGGCAATCAAACTTGAAGTTAATACTAAGGTCAAAGTTTGTGTCATATCACGCCAGTAATCTAGGTTCCAAATCAATAAGAGACCTAAGAATTCGAAGATCAATAGACCCCAATTTTGCTGATCACGATTAACGTAATATGTTAAAGCAATAACTAAAACAATAAAAAGCCAAATTGGAATAATGTCGAATAACCATTGAAAGGCATTATTGATTGATCCAATAAAATTAGTGATGGCATTGAAAAATCCAGTAAATTGAACTAACCAATCAACAAAATTATCAATCCAGTGTGCTAATGGAATTTGTGGAATACTACCTAATAAAAGACTATTCAAAATCACTCACCTCATTTCCGGCTAAGGCACCTAGAACGGCACCACGAACGATGATTCCCTTTAATTGCTTCTTATCATTGATAACAGCAAATGGAATACCTGTTTGGGAAATATCATCCATTAAATCAGAAATTGGTGTATCTTCTTCAGTTGTTGGAACTTTAGTTTGAATAATAGGTGTAATATCCCCTTTCTTCTCACGAACTAGTTTAATAACATCATTGGCATCAACTACTCCGAGTAATTTACGTTCGGCATTGACAATATAAGCGGTTGAAACTTCGTTAGCCTTCATCATCTTCAAGGTCAAACGAGGACCAGCCTTTTCAATATTAACTGTCATTGGACGAATCATTACGTTACCAGCAGTCAAAACCTTACTTCTATCAACATTTTCAATAAACTCTTCAACATATTCATCAGCAGGATGTGTCAAGATATCCTCTGGCGTACCAGTTTGAATAACTCGAGCATCCTTCATAATCATGATACGATCACCGATCTTCAAGGCCTCATTCAAATCATGACTGATAAAAATAATTGTCCTATGCAATCGTTCTTGGATATCCAAGAGTTGATCTTGCATATCGGTTCTGTTCAATGGATCAAGAGCTGAGAAAGCCTCATCCATTAATAGAATTTCTGGATCATTTGCAAGAGCACGAGCTAATCCGACACGTTGTTGCATACCACCTGACAATTGATCAGGATACTCATCGTTGTAACCAGTGATACCAACGGTTTCCAAAGCTTCTTTAGCTTTCTTTTCACGTGTATCCTTATCTACACCTTGAATTTCCAAGCCATATTCAGCATTTTCCAAAATAGTTCGATTAGGTAACAATCCAAAACTTTGGAAAACCATGCTCATTTTCTTACGACGAACCTCACGAAGTTCTTTCTTATCCATCTTCATTAAGTTTTCGCCATCAATCAATATTTCCCCATCAGTTGGGTCGATAAGACGATTGATCATTCTTACCAATGTTGACTTACCACTACCAGACAGACCCATAATAACGAAAATTTCACCATTATAAATCTTAAAGTTTGCTCGGTCTACACCAAGTGTGGCACCTGTTTCCTTGAGAATTTCCGATTTATCTTTTCCCTGTCTGCTTAACTCTTTAGCTTTATTGATATGCTTACCAAAAATCTTAGTTAAGTTTTTGACTTCTACTTTTGTACTCTTATTAGTACTCATTAAATCCCCCATTCTTGGAATTGAAATAAACATACTTTCCTATGCTCATTAATTAGAAATAAAAAAGCTATTATTTAAAAGTATGGCAGATTGTAAAATTTAAGTTGAACATTTAAGTGGACAGAAAAACCCATCAAGGTCTTTAATGGTGTTACCACAACATTCCATTAGAAAGAAGGACCTTAATGGGCACCACTATTTTATCATTCCAGAACCGTGTTGTCATTGAAACGCTTCATAATGAAGGACGTTCCTTGCGATACATCGCTAACTACTTAGGCTTTAGTAAGACCACCATCTTTAACGAACTTCACCGGCTAAATAGTGAGTACCAGGCTGAGCTAGCGCAAACTGACTTTGAACGAAAGGTTAGTCAACGGGGGCGGAAGTCTTCGCTCACTAAAAACCTTAAACACTTGGTCGAGGAAAAGATTCAAGTCCAGAAGTGGTCCCCTGAACAAGTTGCCCATGTGGTTGGGATTGCCTACAAGACGGTCTATAACTGGATTGATCAAGGCTGGCTTGATATACAGTTGCCCGATTTGCCTGATCATGGAATTCGTCGTCATCGTGCTAAAGAAAAGCGTGGTACGTTCAGTCACGGCCGCTCCATTGAGGAGCGTCCTCATAAAGTCGAAACTCGCCAGGAATTCGGCCACTTTGAAGCTGATACCGTACTTTCTGGCAAATGTAAAGGTCAAGCTGTGGCTACTTTTGTGGAGCGTAAGAGTCGCCTGACAATTGTTAAACGGCTCCATGGTCGCGACAGTCAGTCCATGACTCAAGCCGTACTTGAACTAGCTAGTCAACTTCAAAACAAGCTCAAGACGCTTACCGTAGATCATGGTAAAGAGTTCGCTAACTATCAGACAATTGAACGGCAAACTGGTACACAGGTTTATTTTGCCCATGCCTATTCACCACATGAACGCGGTAGTAATGAGAACCGTAACCGAGTTTTACGACGCTTTATTCCCAAAGGCCAAGCCATTGAAGAGTTAAGCGATCACAAGCTGATTCAAATTAATTGGTATTTGAATTCACGGCCACTTAAATGTCTTAATTGGCATACACCAATCGAGATCTTCTTGCTTAATTTACGTCACTAAATTCGTTCAAGTTATTTCTTGCAATCTGCCGTATAAATAACAGCGACCTTTATAACCCTAACAAATATTTCAAGCTTGTGCAAATATTTGAATCCATTGTAAGCCGTTTAGATTCGTAAAAAGTCCCGATTTTCGGCATTTTCAGGCACCATTCAACTCCACTTATAGTATAGGCTTAAGAGCTTTCACAAAGTTTCTAAGACAATTTATAAAAAAATAATCTATATTTCTCAAAAAAATATTATATTTTTTTCGAAAATTTCAATAACAAGTTAGCCACTTGGACAAAATAAATTGAATCCAAGTGATATCAGTATTTGAAGTTTATAAATATGTCTTTAAGCGCCACAGGAACTAGCAAAGAGTTCTTGTGGCGTTTTATAGTTCAATAACTTTCTAGGCATATTGTTGAGCTTAAATTCTATGTCTCTTATTACTTTTGGGCTGACTGTATCCAGTGACAGCCCTTTGGGCAAGTCACGACGTATCATTCGATTATGTACTTCATTTGTTCCACGTTCACAAGATGTATATGGGTGTGTGAAGTAAACATCCGCAACGCCAGCCATATCAGATGATAGATTAGAGAACTCAGGGCCATTGTCTGCAGTGATTGAATTGATAAGATCACCATAGTTCTTTATGATCTCTTTCATAGCATAATCTACAGAGTCGGCATCTCTACCGTCAATAAGTCTCATTATTTCAAAGCGTGTCTTACGCTCTATGAGCGTTAAGACGACACTCTCATGGCCATTTCTTTTGCCCACAATCGTGTCTATCTCAAAGTCCCCAAAGGATTCTCTGCTATCAACACTTTTAGGGCGTTTCTCAATACTACGACCAAGTAGACGCTTATGCTTTTTTGAAGTATGTTGCTTAGTCGGTCTAGTTGACTTTTCTACCAGATCAATATTCCGGATTTCAAGTCGTTGTTCATCAATATATTTGTAAAGTGTAGTAGTACAAACCATTTCATCTACTAAGAATAATTCTTCGTTCTTAGCTCGTCCAACGGCCGTATCAGGTGACCATCCATTATCTATGAACTGGCTTACAAAGAAGCCTAAAAAGGCTGTGACTTGGTCGAATTTAGAAGGACGATGGCAAAGCTTACGGTTCTTTACATACTTTTGATGTGCAGTGTCAGGAAAGTAGCAATTCAAGTGTTGAACTTTACCATTAACTTTCTTGATCTGCTCAACAGTACCTCTGTTAATTTCATTATTAATAGTCTGAGGTGAAACGCCGATAGCTTTAGCTATCTGGCGATTCGAGTAGCCAATTGAATGAAAGGAAGCAATCTTTCCACGTTCAATTTCAGTTAAATGATGTCCTTTAGGACGATTTATGATATTCTGTTCTAGCACCAAGACGAAAAACCTCTTTCATTGTTTGTGTGAGAACTCCAATGATACCTGATTTTTACGTCTTGGTGTTTTTATTTTGTCATTTTTCTAAAGTGGCTAACTTGATTATAAAATTCGCCATTATATTTTTTTCATTTAGCAACACAAAAAAAGAAATCTTTTTCTTTCTAAAAGACAGTTTAGAGTATGAATGTGCTTAAATTTTTATTTTCAAATCAAAAGAGGTGTTCATTATTGACCGAATTTAAACGGTTAATATCAACACCTCTTTTAAAGAACCTTTTAAGGTCTTTCTAAATGCATTTCTTTTTTAACATACTTTTCTGTACCATCTTCCGTGGCTTGTCCATAATACTTACATTTAAAATCAATTGTATTGAGAGTATTTTGCATAGCTTCCATTTGTTTCAAAACAGAAACACGTAATTCTTGAAACATCTGATAACGTTTATCCAAACTGGCATCCCCTTCAAGGGTCCATTGCATAAACTGCTTAATATCTCGAATAGGCATACCTGCATTCTTTAAGCATTCAATCATCTGCAAAGAGCCAATATTTTCTTCTGTAAAGCGTCTCACACCAGCTTCATTCTTATTAAGGTTAGGAATTAATCCTTCTTTATCATAGTAACGAATTGTTGGTAAACTCAATCCAAATTTTTCTGCTACCTCTCCAATTGAATAAGTAGTAATCATTTCTTGCATAAATAAACCTCCATATGCTTAACCTAAAGTTAAGTTTAGGTATTTGAGCTTTATCATAACATCAAAATAAAAAAGATACAGAATTCTGCATCTTTTTTATTTTGTAACATTTTTAGTTTGTACCCATTCGTTAGATAGGAAGTAATCATCCATCTTATACTGTGTATTTTCAGGATTTGCCTTCTTATCTTTGTAATAGCCTTTCAAATGATGATCTAGCATTAACCAGCCACGCCAGCCCATATGGATAGTATCTTCAGCAATATAGTTAGAATTCTTAACATTAGAAAGGTCTACTATATTATTGAAGCCTTGAGTTCTCAACTGATACTTAATTTTCTTATCGAAGTTAGTAATTGAACTCTTTGGCATTCCAGTATACTTAACCCAATGTGGATTAATAGGTTGAATTACAAACATTACTTCTACCTTATTCCTAGCAAACATATAAAGTAGTGCTTGAAAATCATTATACTCTGGCGAACTAGTATATTTAACGTGACGATGAGTATTCTTATAAGTTCTAATTCTCTTTCTTAATTGACGCTTGTAGAAAGAATCGCCAATTTGCATATCGTTATCACGTGAATTATGCTTTGCCATCTTAGTAGCTAATTTATTTAAATCCTTATAATTATAACTATCAGGCAATTTACTTGCGGCATCATTAATCATATTCTCATGATCATTCATTGATAATGATCCGAACAGATTATCCTGACTTTGTAAGCTTGAACGTACAAATGTCTCAATATAGAAACGTTGGAAACTAGTAATCTGTTTACCTTCAGAAATACGTTCTAGAGCATCATCTTCGATGGGGCCTTTGCTGACTCCCAAATCAAGAATCCTTCCAGCAACATATTTGTTCATTGCTTTATCACCAGTATTAGATTTCAAAATGAAACCTGTTAATTGCAATGGTGATAGGAAATATTTGAAAGCATCAGCTTGAACACCGGATTTACTAAACCATTGTGGAGAAATAATGAATACAGCTTTATTTCCCTTAAGATTAGACATCCCACCAACATTCATTGCTTGTGTCAATGAAGCAGTACCAGGATTCCCCTGCAAAAATGGTTTATTCTTCCAGTGATATTTTTGTGCCATGGAAGATGGATGGAACGGATCCATTCTAGAAAGTTCTGACGAACCAATAATAGGAATATAGTTTTCCTTTTCAGCAGCATTCTTCACACTTTCACCCTTCAAAACTCGGATGTCCAATGAAGTAGCGGCCTGTCTAACTTTTTGCGGTGTAACCGTCTTAAAGTTGATTGGCGCCCAGAGAAGAATTAATAAAGCAGCAATGGCAACTATAACAGGTCCAAAAATCATCCATAACTTTTTTTTCATAGTCTATTCCAATTCTTGTACACGTTGAGCAATTTTGTTAACTGTTGACCATTGTGAACGGTCGAATTCTGAAACTGGTACTTGAATTCCGAAATCATCTTGGAGTGTTACCAAAACTTCTACTGTTGCCATTGAATCTAGAACACCATCTTTAAATAGATCTTGATCAGCATCTTGGCCGACATTGTCTAGGCCTGTAACATCTTGTAAAATACCTACGATTTTTTCTTTAATATCATCCATAATAAACTCTCCTAATTTTTAAATTAAACGAACCATAATTTATTTAAAATACCTGAGAAAATCATAAAACTGAAACATACAACATTAAATGTTAAGAAGATAGCAAATGCTTCTGTAAACTTATTGCTTGGAATTTGTTTACGATGTTTCTTCTTATATCTTAACCAGGCATCATTGGTAATCATTGCGCAGGCGTGGAAAATACCATAAACAATGTAGTACCAAGTCTCACCATGCCAGAATCCCATGATCAGGAACAAAGTAATGTAGCCAACATTAGCAATTGTGACACGGTTCTTTAACCATTTATGTTTGATAACAGTGAACATTAAACGCATATAGATGAAATCACGGAACCAAAATGATAAAGTGATATGCCATCTATTCCAAAAGTCCTTAATATTGTGGGACTTGAAAGGAGCTCTAAAGTTCATTGGTGTCTTTACACCCATGAAATTACTAATTGCTACAGCAAACAGTGAGTAACCAGCAAAGTCAAAGAATAAATACATACTATATACATACATGTAGGCTACTAGTGCCCAAGAAAGTCCTAACGGAGTCTGACCTTTATAAGATAAAGTCAAAATCTGAATCTTCGGTAACAATAATGTGCCAAAGAAGTATCCGATAATGAATTTATATAGCAACCCTTGCATCAATTTGTTAACACCACTGTGCAAAAGTTCAACATACTCATCACGACTAGGAACATTCATAACATCTTTTTGGAAACGTCTAAATCTATCAATAGGTCCAGACGAGATGGTTGGGAAGAATAGTAAGAAACGAACGAATTCATATGGCTTAATATCCTTAATTACACCATCACGAATTTCCATAATTATTTCGACCGCTTTAAAGGTTAAATAACTGATACCTAAAAAGGCAAATAATGAAATGGTTTGATTCTTAAGAAGTGGATCTAACTTTACGAAAACTAGAGGAATGATTGCCAATACAACATAACTGGTAAAGATCCAGAAATTATTGTGTTTTTTACGATACGACAGATATGTAAACACTAATAACATTTCGTAAAGAACATAGAAAATCAATGAAATTCCTTGAGACATATTGCCACCAAAGAATGTGATTATTAAGATAATGACTGTTGCGATAAAATCATAAACTCTGAAACGTTTACCAAACCATAAACCAATCATGATTGGTAACAAGAGCAACATTAAATAGATAAAATAATGTGGACTACTATAGGGTGTAATGTTATTCATTAATCTGGCCTATTAAAGTCTTTCTATCAATTTTTCCATTTTTACTAATTGGTAGTTGCTCTACAAATTTCAAAACGTTAGGAATCATATATTCCATTGTCGTTTCTCTCAATGAGTCTTTAATATCAGAATTTAAATCATTCGCATCATTATCTTTAAATTCATCTTCCAAAACGATACAAGCAATCATCTTGCTTACTTGTTTCTTATTGTTATACAAAGGAACTGTACATGATTGCTTTACCTGTCTTAGGTTACCAAGCATTGAATCCACTTCTTCTAGTTCAATTCTGTAGCCATGCATCTTAATTTGGAAATCAGTTCTACCATGATAGAACAATAAACCGTCATCAGCTTCACTGACCATATCACCGGTATGATAAAACATCTTACCGTCAATCTCTTCAAAAGCTTTTTCAGTTTGGATAGGATTATTGAGATAACCCTTTGATACATCCGGACCACTGACGAGTAATTCACCTGTCATCAATCCAGTTTTTTCATCAATCGCACCGATAATTTGATGATCCATATTTGATTTCAAATAACCAATTGGTAGACGATCAAATTTATCTAATGCATCTTGATCAATTTTGATCGATGTAATTGCAACTGTGTTTTCAGTTGGTCCATAAGTGTTGTAAAGCTCAGCACTAGGGAACTTCTTCAACAGTTTTTTAGCAGTTGCATGAGTCAATTCCTCACCACAGAAGATAAACTTATTCAATTGTGGCATGTGTTCTTCATCAAAGCCTCTAAATAATAGACACATTTCAAAGAATGATGGTGTTGAAACCCATGTATTGAAATCTGATTCAATAATAGCCTCTTGCAATTTACCAAAATTCTTAGTTGTATCTTTATCAACTACATTTAATGTAGCGCCATTCATCAAGCCTGGATAAATATCAAAGACTGACAAGTCGAAAGAAAATGGTGCTTGCAATAACATATTCATTTTATCTGAATAGTTAAATTCTTTCTCAGCCCATTGAACAAAATCCAAAACGTTGTTCGTACTAATTTGTACACCCTTAGGAGTACCTGTTGTTCCTGAAGTAAAAATGATATAGAAATTGTCATTCAATCCAACACTACGATTGCTGTCATAAATGTTGTTGTCAGAATTTAGTACATTGGACATCTCTGCTTTAGTTATTTGCGGAGTATCTACTCCAAAATCTGTTGTGTCACTCCAATTAAGGATCAAAGAAGGTTTAGCAACCGAATTAATTTGAATAATTCTTTGTGGATCCGAACCATCATCAACTGGAATGTATGCGTGGCCGGCTTTAATTGAACCTAAAAACATTACTAACATTTCAAATTGTTGTCCACCATAGATGATAAGTGGACTTTTAGTAGGAAGAAATTTGTCCTGTATAAAACTTGCTACACGGTCTGATTGTTGCATTAATTCTTGATAAGTATGTGTCTCTGACCCATTCTTGTAGCAAACTTTGTCAGGGTTTTGTAATGCGACGGTGGTTATTTTTTCAATGATTTTATTCATTAATATTACCTTCTCCCGTTAAAATTCGTTGTAAATAAATTTGGCACTACCAACACCGTTATACCCATATATATATAAGAGCACTAAGAAAATAGCGAAAAATACAACTGTCTTAATAACAAAAACCGTGGCCGGCTTTTTTAGAAAAACAAGTAAACTATTTTTCATAATTAACACCTCGTTAAAAAGAGTTTGCTTTATGCGAAAACTATCTAACCATTCAATATAAATGGTGTCAAACCAAGAAATGAACCTAAATAATTGATTATTGTTATTTCTATATCATTTGTATAAACATTATAATAAAATCTCTAGTGTCATACGAAGGCTCTTTTTATAAAGAAATTTATTACTTTTTGACCAAACGCAACGCTGACATATGATTGATCGATTATCTGTTTAAACAAATTTATTATAATTGAAATAACTTTAACTTTCCACAATATACGCTTTGTAATTGGCAAGCTTTCTTAATAAAAACTACTTTTCACTTTTTAGAAAATTTCAATAAGGAATTGCTTTACCGTTTTTTATTATGAACGACACATATTAAAAGTAAATGAATGATCGTCACAATTACCAAAGTGTTAGTCTCATGTGACATTTTTGTAAGATAAATCGGTTACATTGAAACGATATATTTTTTGCTTTATTTGTTTAAAATAACAAAAATCACAATTATCATATTTCTTTATTTTGTTATTTTTGAAATAAAGAAATAACTTGATATATTCGATTCCACTAAAACTTTACTAGAATGTGAATACGTTCAAATTCCTGTTTTACACAAAAAGAAGTGTTCATACTGACCAAATTTAATTGGTTAATATGAACACTTCTTTTTCCATCAATTGATAATTCTACAATGTACGTCTTGGCAAAACTTTAGTAAGATTCTAAATGCTTTGTTTGAAATCAACATAAGCACCAATTAGATTAGCATCGTTACGATACTTACATGCCTTGATCATTGGCATGAATGGGGCGATCTCTACCTTATCTAATATAACTTGAATTTCTTTTTCAATATTTGGTATTAATGTATCTGATTGAGAAATTCCTCCACCTAATACGATCATCTCTGGGTCAAAACCATATTGTAGATTATAAATTGCTACAGCTAAGTGATGATATAAATCATGAGCATACTCTTGAGCTAGCTTATCGCCATTCTTAGCCAAATCAAATATATCTTTTCCAGAATAGTTAGTTCCTTTAGCATCATTGTAACGTTTAGCTAGTGACACAGCTGTACCAACGTTGCTTAACGTCTTATATCCTTCTGCAATAGTGTAACCAAATTCACCACCAAAAAGATGTTTTCCATGATGAACATGTCCGTCCATGATAACTGAACCACCGACACCTGTACCAATAACAATAAAGATCAAATTCTTTAGTCCTTTAGCTACACCACGATTCATTTCGGCCAAAGCAGCACAGTTAGCATCGTTTTCCATGCTTACTGGTAGGCCAAATCTTTTTTCTAATTCAGTTTGTATTTTAAAATTGTGAATATAAGGTAGGGCACTGGCACCCTCAATAACACCAGTTTCCTTATTAACTGCTCCTGGAGTACTCATCCCTACTCCCGCTAGTTCATGATTAGTTTTAAAATTATTAATTACTTTGGTCAAGCCTGCATAATAACCTGTGAGATCTTTCGGAGTATCAAAAGCACCCTTTTCGATTAACTGATCATTTTGACTATCCCACAATCCGTATTTAATACTTGTACCGCCGACATCTATTAAAGCAACATCCTTCATTTTTTCTCTCCTAATGCAATCGTTTTCATTTAATACTTCTAGATTAACATATCTATTAATAAATCGTTCAAAAGATTAGAAATCGAACACTTTTAATATATATAGCTGTTTAAACACAAAATATACTTATTTACATTTTTTTAATAGAAATGGTCTTGTTTTTGTTTATAATCATTTTTCAATTTAGATAAAAAACATTTATAAATTTAGATACAAACCGTCTGGCTTCTTTTGATAAACTCTAAGTATGAAATAGTTTCATGAATATCACAGTTAGGGGGTTAGCTAATGAAATTCTTAAAAAATATCATTCGTCTATTAGCTTTGACAAGTCTTAGTTTGTCTTTAACTCCCCTAACAACTATTAAGGCTGCCGAAGCTGATGCTATTAGTGTTGATAAATCTGACTCCGTTGTTACCTCATTAGCAGCCAATGATTCAACTGAACCTAATTCAACGACCTCAACCGTTACTGTGACCGTTCTTTCAGGTTATTTAACACTTGATGCTGTACCTGATTTCAATTTTGGTAATATTGCTTTAGGCTCAACGGCTAAATTGAAAAATAACACACCTGATACGACTGGTATCAATAATGCTGTTGATGATGGTAACAGCAAAGGACTTTTACAAGTCACTGATTCACGTAATTTAACTTCTAAAGAAGATATTCCCGGATTTAATTTATCAGCTAAAATGGGATCTTTAGTTGGAACTGATAACACATCACTTGATGCTATTTTGGATTTAAGTTCTATGCCTTTATTGGATTCTAATAACAATAACGTATCTAGCAGTTCCACTTCTCTTTCAACTCAAGCTGCTTCTTTAGTTTCAAATGCCAGCTCCACTTCAACTGTTATGGATCTAAAAAAAGGATCATACAATCCTGGTGTTATTAAGGCTGAATTTAATACACCTGATTCAGCAAGTATGACTCTCCCCAAAAATTCTGACTACAGTTACGACAAAACATCTAAAAATATGAATGCTGTGGTAACTTGGACATTAACTGCAAATCCTACAACAACAACTAAATAGATATCAAAATCCTCTAGCTTGAATATAAACTAGAGGATTTTTTATGATTAATTACAAAAAAAGACTTCCATTAAGTATTCAAGATATATTCTTTACTTGAATCTCTTAATAGAGGTCGTTTTTATTTTACAAAATTACGTATTAAACACACTCACATTTTAACCAAATTTGATTTTGATCTAACTGTCTTCTTTAAAATCCGTTATCAGCACTAATTTTAGCATACCATTGTCCTGATTTTTTCAATGTCTTTGTTTGCGTATGAATATCATCGCGAATCAAACCGTAACGATTACGATAGGCATTCTTCCAGGACCAACAGTCGATTGCCGTCCAAACAAAGTAACCATGGCAATTAGAACCAGCTTCGATACCCTTGTGCAATTGGACCAAATGATCATGAATAAAGTTGATTCGATAATCATCTTGAATAACGCCATCTTTCATGAAACGCTCTTCTCTTGAGACGCCCATACCATTTTCGGAAACGAACCATGGAATGTTTTTGTAGTTATCACGAATATTAATTGCAATATCGTAAAGCGTCTGTGGATAAATTTCCCATCCTTTATCAACATTCATAACTCGACCAGGCATTTCGTAATTATCAAAATAAATATCGGGCATCCAGTCTTGAAGACTCTTTGGTGAAACACTAGGTCTCTGGACTCTTTCAGGATGATAGAAATTAACGCCTAATACATCGACTGTATTGTCAGCAATCAACTTCAATTCTTCTGGTGTGCTTTGGAAAAGTACACCTGCATCATCTAATATTTGTACCAACTCTTCAGGAAAGTGTCCTAAGACAGCTGGATCCAAGAACATATTGTCATCCCACATAGTGGCGAATTTAGCAGCTTTGACATCTTCTGGATCATTTGAAGCTGGATAGGCTGGTGTTAAGTTCAAAATGGTTCCAATCTTAGCATCAGATTTGTTAGTTTTCTTCCAAGCTCTGAAACGCTTAATAGCTTTAGCAGATGCCAAATTCAAATTATAGGCAACTTGAACAGATGCTGGTCCATCAACTTTTAGTGGATAGTGAAATTGATACAAATATTCGCCATCCAAAATAACTTTAGGTTCATTAAATGTAAACCAGTTTTTAACTCGATCACCAAACAACTCAAAACATTTTTCAGCATAATCAGCAAATAGGTCAGTTACATGTTTTGATTCCCAACCACCAAATTCCTGATAGAGTTGAATAGGTAAATCAAAGTGAAACAAATTGATATACGGCTCAATTCCATTTTCAATCAAACAATTGATTACATTGTTATAAAATTCAGCACCATCTGGATCAACTTCACCAGTATCCAAATTTTTGATTAGACGTGTCCATTGAATTGAGGTTCTTAAAGCTTTGATACCAGCCTTTGCCATTAATGGAATATCTTTTTGATAGTCGTTATAGAAGTTGGAGGCTTCATCAGGCCCTACCCCATCGTAAAAATCATCCGGTTTCTTTTCAAACCAATAATCAAAGACATTTTGATTAGGCTTGTGAAAGTTACCTTCCGATTGTGGACCTGAAGTAGCTGCTCCCCAGGCAAAATCATCTGGAAATTTTATCATCGTTTAAGCATCCTCCTTTGGATACGTTTGAGCAAAATCAACTGCTGCTCCACGTAAATTAGCCTCGTCAGTGTAGTGACATGGTACGATTTCAGGTTTAATTGAAGCAATTTTAACAACTTTACGGATCTTTTCGATTTCCTTATTAACTTCAGGAATCAGATGTGGATTGTTAGATACTGCTCCCCCCAGAACAATCAATTCGGGATCAAAACTATATTGCAAGTTATAGATTCCTTTGGCTAAGGAATAATACATCGTCTGAACTTCTTTTTGTGCGCGTGTATCTCCATGATCAGCCAAATCAAAAACTTCTTTACCACTATAATTCGTAATTGGTTTGGAATTGGCATTATATCTTTGAGCCACACCAACTGATGTAGCCAAATTACTCAAAGTACTTTTATCATCAACCAGTGTAAAACCAAATTCACCGCCGAATAAATGTGCACCGTGCCAAATTTGATGATTGATAATTACTGATCCACCGACTCCTGTACCAATAATTAGAAACAGCAAACTTGAAACATCCCTACCAGCTCCTGAATCTAGTTCTGCCAAAGCGGCACAATTAGCATCATTTTCCATGCTAACAGGTAAATCAAAACGTTTGCTTAAAGCCTGTTGAATTTCAAAATTATGAATATACGGAATAGCGGAGGCTCCTTCAACTACACCAGTCTTCTTATTAACAGCTCCCGGTGAACTGATGCCAACACCTGTAATTTGATATTGTGCCTTCATCGAATCCACTTTATTTGTCAAAACTTGATAAAACTCTTCGAGTGTTTGCGGAGTTTTAACTGGTTCTAATTTTTCTAGTTGGTCATCTTTCATCACTGCAAATTTGATAGATGTTCCACCAATATCAACCAAACCTAAATTACTCATCTTTATTCAATCTCCATTTCAAAAGGTGCTAGTGGAGCACCAAATTCATTAAACAAGGTACACTTTGGATAATTTGCATAAGCATAGCGAATCTTTTCAATATCTTGAGCGTTACTGATTACGATAACATTACCAACTGCGGAAACTTCTTGTGTCGACCACTTACCTGCTTTTCTAACTTCCATTTCGGCTTTTCCGCGTTGAACCAAGGCACTTACCGATGCAACAAACAGAATTAATTGATTGCCTACTATTTGTTTCCGATAAACATATGGAGTCGAATTGTAACTTTTATCTGAGAGAATTTTACCAATTCTAGTTCCTGCTATTCGTTTATGAGTAGGATGAATATTGTGTTTTTCACCTGTATCAGCAATAGAAACTAAGTGAACATCATTCAAAGTTTGCGTAATTTCTAATTGGTGTTGTCGAATAATAGCCCAAGCATCTTGTGGTTCATCGTAATAACCTGGCAATTGCACAATATAAAATGGCAATGATTGATCAGCAAACAACTTACGCCAACTCGAAACTAAACCACGGAGCATAATGGCATATACATCAGGATTGTCAGCATCATTTTCTCCTTGATACCAAACAACTTTATTAAAAGAGTAATTACTTACTTGTTCAATCATCGTATGGAACAAACCATTGGGACGTAAATAGGAAGTCGGTGTCATTGGAGGTGGCCACGGTGTGTGACCAACTTTATCCTTGGCATCACTCAATGAAACCTCAGGATTTTCTTTTTGAAATTTGGCTAAATCGGTATTATGTTTTTCCACCGAAGCATTGTAGTCAGCAAACTCGCGGTCATAATCAATTTGAGTCTTACCAGTCGTAGCTTCTTTAAATGGTTCAACATAACGATCAATTAATTCTTGGCTACTTTGCAAAACCTCTTCTGGCACCCATGATGATATTGAAGTTCCACCTTTATAACAGTCAATAATACCAACCACTTCATCAGGATCCAATTTTGATAATTCTTTGGCGATCCAATAACCAATATCGGACATTTCCCCAAGAGTATCTTTGTCTGCAATTTCCCACTTAGATGTAGTTAAACCTTTTGGTAATGTGATTTCATTATCCTGATATTCTAACTGTGGAACATTATAAAAATAAACATTTTGTAGATTCAAATGATCAATTTGTTCTTGATATTCGGCGTCATCTCGAAATTTGAATTCAATATTAGATTGTCCTGTCAATAAAATAACTTTACCCGTTTTAATATCTTTTAAAGTTAACGTCTCGTCTAAATTCTTCAATTCAATATCAGCAACTGTCTTTTCTGGCAAGGCCGAAATCTTAATTGTCCATAAACCATCATCATTAGTATTTGTGATAAAAACCCGATCCAATACTTTGGCACTGACAATCGTATTACTAATAGCTCGTCCACTAATCTTAAAAGACTTATTTTCAGGAACAACCATCTTATCTGTATAGATACCGTCTACTTGTAAAGTCCTATCCATTTACTTGTTCCTTAGCCTTTAATTGAGCGATTTCATCATGCAAATTAATTACCTTTTCAGCCACAGTCATCATAATGTCAGCTGAAATGAAATGATCTTGAGAATGAATCAACATGATTGATTTCTCAACCTTTTCCCCATTCATCTCATCAGTCATCCATTTAGTCTGAATATTGTGTGCCTCATGTAAAGTTTTTTTAGCATCTTTTAAAGTTGTTCTAGCAGTGTCGATTTCACCTTTTTCTGCTTGATTCATAGCATTGATACACATTGATTTAGCAGTTCCGGCAACCGAGATCAATTCCATTGCACGTTTTAATTGTTTTTCATCCAAGTTAATGACATCTCCTATGCTTGACTTGTCTTTAATTCCTTTTCTGATTCTTTATGAGCTTCGTTCATTTCTGTTTCTTTAACAATATCTGGATTCAACTTGTTATCCATCTTAATGAATGGGTAGTAAATGGCTGTTGTAGCAACAACAATAACTGCCTGAACAATTAATCCATTGATTGATCCAGTGTATAGAAGTCCTGAAAGTAACGTAGGCACTGTCCATGGAACATTATTTACGATAGGTCCAATAAAACCAAGTTTTGTAAATAATAGTCCGATGTAGAATGCTAATGGTTGAGCTACTAACCATGGAATAAAGTACAAAGGATTCAAAATAATTGGCAAACCGAAAGTAACAGGTTCAGAAATATTGAAGATAGCAGGCATCAAAGAAATTTTAGAAACTTTCTTTGCGGCAGCTCTCTTTGAAAATAGGATCAAAGCTAAAACTGGTGATACTGAACATGAACCAGCAGCAACAGTTGAGAAATTCATGAACAATGTTGAGTAAATATGATGTGCTTGACCTAGCATGTTTTGAGTATCATTGATATTCCATGTTAAACCAAAGATTGGTCCCCAAATTGATGTTGGATGGATACCAAACCATTGAAGCAAGCTCCATGTTGTTTGCGATACAAAGGCAAATAGTCCAGTACCAGAAATAGCAAGAGCAGGTTTTTGTAAAGCAGTTAATAGCAATTCAGGCATTGTTTCACCAGTGAATGTTGTACTTAAACCTGTCAAAACAATGAAAACACCCATTGTAATAACACCAGGAATCAATGATTCAAAACTTCGTGCGACGGCTGGTGGTACTGAATCTGGCATTTTAATAGTAATGTTCTTTTCAAGAACCTTATTGTAAATCCAAACGGCAAACCCACTAATTAGTAAAGCAGCAAAAACACCTTTTGTACCAAAGAATGTTGTATCCATGTAATTTAAAACATCGATAGGTTTTTTAGCACCATCAGGTGTGTATTGGAACTTCCATGGCATACAGATAAAGAATGCACCTAAAGCATATAGAACAGAAGTCATATGTTCCTTACTCTTTGGGAAATATTTGCGTGAAAATGTATGTGAAAAAATAACAACTAATAGTACAGCAAAGGTATTTAATGAACCATTTGAAATAAGTCCAATCAAATTACCTGTTGTCGTTAAACCTTTAAACAAACCAGATGCAGCCCATGCGGACCATGAACCACTGATCAAACGACCTAAACCTAGACCTTGTTTACCGAAGATCAACCCGTTAGTTGGATCAACGAAAACATTTTGAATCATAATAGCAAAACCAGCAATCATTGATGTTGCAGCAACAATGATAAATGAATCACGTAAAGTTAATAACAACTTATTAGCAGCAATTTTACCAGCCACTCTAGTAAAATTTGCTTGGAAATTTTGTGTTCTGCTTCCTTTGCTCTTTCCCATTTTAGCCAATTCCCTTCTCTTTCAATACATCTACAAGAACTTGTCCGTCCATGCTACCGAATTGTTGCATGGTCAATAGAATTACTTTTGTATTTGGATGAGCTTCCTTAGTTTGATCATATGCCCAGCCAATTTGTGGAGCTAGCAAGATAACGTCAACATCATCACCAACTTCATCAACCATACCAAAATCATAAGCATCAACTTTTACATCGGCACCTTCGGCGTCGTATACCTTTTGCATCTTTGAACCAATTAGACTTGTGGAGAATCCCCCACTACAAAAGATAGCAATCTTTAATTGTTTCATAATGAAACCCCCTTCATTTGTTAACGCTTTCAGTATAAAAGCATATACTTTTGAAGTCAATACCATTTCTAAATTTGTTATAACAAATTTAGAATGCACATTGTCAACTACTAAACCAATGGTTATCCGAATTGCTTATAAAAGATGTTCAAAAAATGCCCTTTCAGCGCTATCTTGTGTTTTTTAGATAAAAAAAGTGCAAACTTGCTTTCGCAAATTTGCACTTTCTGAAATTAAACATTTGTTTTAAACTGATTCATGTAACGAGAATTGTGATGAACGAATGTAAGTATACGCATACTCGAAGATTTGCCCATTATCTAGGAATGAGCGCTGCTCCACTGTCAACAGAGGTTCAGGTTTTGATAGGTCCAATATTCTAGATGTATCATCATTGGAAATTTCTGAAGAGACAGTCCTGATAGCACTATCAATATTCAAATCTAATTCCTTTTCAATGAAGTCATAAATTGACCCCATTAAAGAGCCCATCTGCATTCCCTGAATTATCTTTACGGGCATAAAAATATTCTGTAAAGCAATAATTGTCTTACCATTCATAATCAAACGCTCAATTTCATAGGTCAAATCGAATTGATTGATATTCATTTGATCCATTACTGTAGGGCTAGGCTTACTTACGCCAAAATTAATCAGCTTCACGGAATACTTATTAAAATCAAATATTTCTAGAGATTGCTTACTTTGGACACCCTCACCTGGTTGATTATCCTTGACGAATGTCCCTGAACCTTGTATTCGATAGATCAGTCCTTCATTTACCAGAATATCTAAAGCCTTTCGAACTGTGATTCGACTGACATTCAATGACTTAGCTATAGCCGTTTCTTGGGGTAGCTGTTCATTGATTTGATATTCCTTCTCCAAAATCTGCTGTCTTAAACGATTCGCCACAATCACATATTTGGGCGTCTCTTTCATATACGTGCCTCCGAACTAAACTCAATATTTGTTATAACAAATATTTACTTGAACTATAAGTAATTATAACTCACGGTATAGATAAGTCTAACAATTCATCTATACCATTATTTTTTCAATTTTATCTTTAACTTTAATTGTTTAAACATGCTATGATACTACTATAAAGGTCTGAAAGAAGAAGGAATTATTATGATTAAAACTACCACATGGAAACATAATTTCAGTAACTACGATAACCTTGACCATATTAATGCTAATGGTCATCAACATTTAGAAATATTCCAACCTTTTGCTAGCAAAAAAATTCGATTGCAACTCAACAATCTATATGGCGAAATGCCACTAGTAATTGAGAGCCTAGAAATTTATACTGATTCCAAGAAAAAAGTTGCAGTAACAAAAGATGGTCGAAAATCATTTGCTGTGGAATCTCGTTTAGTGGAATGGTCTGACTGGATTGATTTCAACTTGCCAGCTGAATCCTACCTTTCAATTGACCTTGTCTCACCTACTAAAGCCATTCATACGTTAGGATTAACCATTTCTAACGATTTAATTAGGACTGAAAATTCTGATCCTAAGGAAACTAAATATTTCTTTGGCATTTCAGAAATTCAAATAAAAACTGAACACGCACATAAAAAAATTGGCCTATTCGGTGATTCTTTAACCAATCAGGGTAACTATACCGCTCCACTTTCTATTGATCTGGAAAAAGAATTTCACTGTGTCACCGCTAATTATGGCATCTCAGGTAATCGTCTACTTCATCCTGGCCACAGTACTTCACAATGGTCTACTAGTTTTGGTGAAGCTGGTTTCACCCGTTTCGATCATATGATTGCCGAATATCAGCCTAACATTGTTATATTCATGGAAGGTGTCAATGATTTACTTCATCCTGGTACTGGCGCCCCGGTCAGTGAATTACCTAATGCCAATGCCTTAATCAAGGCTATTCATACTTTAAGGAAAAAATGTAAAAAGCACGGTATTACTTTCGTTCCAATGACCATTACCCCTGCTTATGGCAATATTAACGGTGGTGTTTTTGCTTGGTCCGAAGAAAAGGAAAAAATTCGTCTGGCAGTCAATCATGAATTATTGAAGATGCCACATGTTATTGATATTGCTAGTTTCGTTGGTGAAGACAATAAACTTAAATCAGAATTTGACTATGGCGACCATGTCCATTTATCTGCTGAAGGTGGTAAAAAAGTTGCTAAATTTGTTGAAGAACAGTTAATTCGCAAACGAATGGTTTAAAATAATATTCCATGACATATAAGCTACATAAGTTTTTGGAATATATTCTTATATTTATAATTAAGTTTTTGGGTAATATGTTTAAATCATTTTTAATATAATGTAATATGAATAGTATATATTGATCAATTATGTTTATTGGAGATTTAATAATGGTTGAAACTACTAACAGTGATATTTATACAATATTAAAAGAGCGTGTCTTAAGCGGACAATACAACATTAAGATGCGTTTGCCAACTGAAGATGCTCTGATTGAAGAATTCAACGTTAGTCGTTATGCAATCAGAAAGGCCATTAAACAGTTGGTTAATGAGGGTCTTGTTTACAGTGTCAAAGGTAAAGGCGTTGTTGTTTTAGAACAGACTCCTCAAACTAAAGAAATTAATCTTAGCTTGGCAAAAATAAATGGTCTTCAATCTCTCAATAGTGCTCAAAAAATCGATCGAAAAACAATTATTGCCGACTTCCAACAGATTATCGTTGACGAAAAACTTCATCAAAAAACGTCCTTTTCTGTAGGTGTTCCCGTCTATGCTATCAAACGTATTCGTAGAATTAACACTAAAAACGCCGTTTTGGATATCAATTATTTCAACGCACAAATTGTTCCGAAGATCACACCTAAAATTGCATCAGGTTCAATCTATGATTATATAAAAAAAGATTTACAGATGAAAATTGCCGTAGTCAAACGACAATTACGAATTGAACACGCTTCTCAAATTGACTATGAACATCTCAATTTAGGAATCAACAATTGTGTTGGTAATATGATTAGTTTTGCCTTTAATGATGATGGCAAACAATTCGAATATACTGAATCACATTTTATTCCTGATAACTTCATTTTCAATCAAATCATTAAATTCTAATCATAACAAAAAGTGAGTAACCTTTCAGTGGCTACTCACTTTTTTTGTCTCTAATATGATTCAAATCCAACTAATGAGAAATGGTTAGGAATATATTTAGTTTCCGTACATTCAAACAAACTTCCCAAATCAGTATAAACATATTTCTTCAAAACACCGACACAATTAGATTCATTCAAATCCAATAGATCTGTTTCTCTTTCATCTGCTGTCTCTACTGTTGCTACCGATCGAGCAGCCGCAATTTTAAAGAGATCTTCATCACGAATATATTGATAAATGGACTTTTGCGCGTCGTTTTTACTCAAATTAGGCATATTTTCTTTTCTAAAATAACTCGTATCTAAAGCCATTGCCTTACCATTTACCATACGCAATCTTTCGATATGGTAGGCTATATCGCCTAAGCTAAAAGAAGTCTGCTCTGACAATTCACTATCGATCTCAACCTCTTCAAAGGTTAAAACTTTTGTAGCTAATTCCCTGATTGACTTGTTCTGTGGAAAACTGGTCAAATCTTGGAATCCAAAATGATTAGCCGCTGAAAAAACCATTCGATTATCGGTAACGGGTTCTAATACAACTACCCCACGTCCTTTTACTGTGTAAACCAGGCCCTCAGATTGCAGTTTTTTCAAAGCACGGCGAATCGTATTTCTAGTTACACTGAAACGTTCTGATAATTCTTCCTCACCTGGCAAAATTGTTTTTGGTGGATAAACATCACTATCGATTTCACCTTTCAATATGTGATATATATCTGAATATAAATTTTTTGGCATAATTTCTCCTCAATATAATTGCTTAACAGCAACAACCTCATCTATTTGAAGATATTAAATATCTACTTCTTTTCTAACATGACCGATTCATATGGGCGCAAAGTTATTTTTCCTTGATTGAGCTGCATATCGCCATAATTCCCCAAAATTAAATCGAAACCAGCAGCCACATCACGCTCTTGAGCATGTTCAGTAAAATTGGCCATTACTAAAATTTTACGCTTATTATTAAATCTTTCATAGCTATAGACACTATTGTCCTTGGGATTCAATAACTTGTACTCCCCATCAACAAGTACTGTTTTATGTTTTCGTAGAAAAATCAAAGCACGATAAAAATCGAAGATATTGTTCTTCGTTTTCAGCACTTTCTCAACTGAATAGTCATCATGATGTTGCGGTTTTAACCATGGTTGACCTGTTGTAAATCCATAATACTTAGTCGAATCCCATTGCATTGGTAAACGTGAATTTTCTCGCGATTTCTGTTGCAAAATTTGAAGTGCCAGATCCTCAGACATTCCATTTTTTAACATTTCATGATAAGCATTGATCGATTCATGATCCTTATATTGCTTGATATCAGTAAAATAAGCATTCTTCATTGCAATTTCATCACCTTGATAAATATAAGGTGTTCCTTGCAATCCAAATTCCACCATTGCTAACAATTTAGCTGACTGATCACGATATTCATCATCATTGGTAAATCTCGAAATTGCTCGTGGTTGATCGTGATTATTCCAGAATAAAGCATTCCAACCACCGTGACGTTGCATCTGTGTTTGCCAAGCACTTAAAATACTGGTCAAATCAGTTAACTTATAATGTCCCAAAGTCCATTTTTTACCATTAGTATAATCAACCTTCACATGATGAAAGGTAAATGCCATCGACAATTCTTGACGTTTAGGATTAGTATATTTCACAGCTTCAGAAATAGGTGTTGATGATAATTCACCAACCGTTACAAACTTATTAGGTCCAAAGACCTTCTCGTACATTTCGTGAATATATTCGTGGACATGTGGTCCATTGGTATAGAAGTTTCGTCCATCATCCAGAGGAGTGTTAAAAGTATCATTTGGCATATTTTTATCTTTGGAAATATTGTTAATAACATCCAAACGAAAACCATCAATACCCTTGTTAGCCCAATACGTCAGCATTTTAAAAATTTCAGCTCGTAAATTTTCATTACGCCAATTCAAATCGGGCATCGTTACATCATATAGATGTAAATAATATTGGTCTAATTCCGGTACATACTTCCAAGCACTACCACTAAATTTTGAAACCCAATTATTTGGTTCATGTCCATCAACCGGATCACGCCAAATATAATAATTGTGATACGGATTATCTTTTGATTTCAAGGCCTCTTTAAACCAAGAATTTTCATTTGAAGTATGATTCAATACCATATCCATAATGATTTTGATATCACGCTTATGCGCTTCCGATAGTAATTTCTCAAAATCATCCATTGTTCCAAAAACAGGATCAATCCTGTAATAATCAGCGATATCATATCCATTATCATTTCCGGGTGAAAGGTACATTGGCGTTAACCAAATCAAGCCAATTCCCAGCTTTTGTAAATAATCGAGACGCGAAATAATACCGTTGATATCACCGATACCATCCCCGTTAGAATCTTGAAAACTGCGCGGATAAATCTGATAAACAGTTTCTTTTTGCCATTCCTTCATTTTAATACTCCTCAATATAAGTCCTCACTTAACGACGCAATTTTATAATATGTTTATACAACTGTCAATTGTTCTATACCGGATGGAATAATGGAATATAGTCAAAATGACTATTATCACAACATTTCCAGGTAAATTTTAATTTAAAAAATAATATATTTTTTATGAAAATAGTTTATTTAATTTGGAAAAAATCGATGGATTGCTGGAACGTGGTGGACACGACTTGGAGCTAATATTATCAAATAAAATTGCAGTGTTTTGAGATTTCTAGCTCTGTATAATCATCTAATCCAAATAAGAATTTTAAGTCAAAAAAAGCCCTATTAAGTATTCAAAATATATGTTCTATATACTTGAGTATTTCTTAATAGAGGCTGTTCTTAGTTATTATTCATATTTTACAGTAACTGATAAGCAAAGCAGACTTTAGTCTGGAACAACAAGAAAATTGGTTCAGCCATGAGATTCTCTTAGCAATTTATTGTTTAGGGAAAGGTCGAGCTTGAAGCTAAACTTTCTTGTTGAAAAGGACAGCAATTTAAACCATTCTTTTCTTCAGTAATTACTACTCTTTAGTAAATTGACTATTGTACATATTTGTGTAGAAACCATTCTGTGCCATCAACTCTTTATGAGTTCCTCGTTCAATAATCTCTCCATCTTTAACTACTAAGATCAAATCAGCATTCTTAATAGTTGAAAGTCGATGCGCAATGACAAATGATGTTCTGCCCTTCATCAAAACATCCATTGCCTTTTGAATCTGTTCTTCAGTTCTAGTATCAACTGAACTAGTTGCTTCATCCAAAATCAACATAGGAGCGTTTCTAATTAGAGCCCGTGCAATTGTCAATAATTGCTTTTGTCCCACTGAGAGGCTCACTGAATCATCCAGAACAGTATCGTAACCGTTTGGTAGTGTTTCAATAAAATGATCCAAATCGACAGCCTTGGTTGCGGCTTTAATTTGTTCATCTGAAATATTTTTTTGATTGTAAACTAAATTATTTCTAACAGTATCCTCGAAAATCCAGGCCTCCTGCAGAACCATATCGAACTGATTTCTAACGTTGGAACGTGGCATATCTTTAATATCAACACCATCGATCGTAATTTTTCCGCCATTCAAATCATAGAAACGCATTAATAAGTTAACAGTAGTTGTCTTACCTGATCCCGTTGGACCAACAATGGCGACTTTTTGTCCTGCCTTTGCTTTCATCGAGAAATTCTTAATGATTTTCTGATCTAGCAGATAACCGAATTCAACATTATCAAATTTAACATTTCCTTTCGCACCAGATAAGGTTTGCTTGTCAGCATCTGCTTCAACTTCTGCTTCACCGAGAAAATTAAAAACTCGTTTCATAGCTGCTTGAGCTGATTGCAAGCTGGTAAAAGCCTGTGTAATCTGTGATAGAGGTTGCGTAAACAATCGTACATAGATCATAAAAGCTACAATTACACCAATACTGATTTGACCTTTCAATACTAAAACAGCGCCGACAACACTGACCATTACGTAACCAAAGTTACCAATGAAATTCATCAACGGTTGCATTATTCCTGATAAAAATTGTGATTTCCAAACATTTGTCTGTAGATCATCATTCAATTGTGTGAATTCTTGCTTTGCTTGGTTCGTATAGTTATAAGTTTTTACAACATCATGTCCAGCATAGATCTCTTCCAAATAGCCTGAAACATCAGCTAATTTGTTCTGTTGATTGTAAATGTAACGTTGTGATTTTGAGATTAACAGTATTGTCAAAGCAAATCCTACTAACACTGACAAAACGGCAGTTGTTCCTAATTTAATATTAGTAGTAAACATCATAACGATACTACCTAAAAGCAATGTTACAGCTGAAACTAATAATCCTAAACTTTGATTCAATGATTGACCAACAGTATCCAAATCGTTGGTTACTCGACTTAAAGTGTCACCTTCATTATGAGTATCAAAGTATTGTAACGGTAAATTATTAATCTTTTCAGTTATTTTAGTTCTTAACTTTTGAGTAAAACGTTGAGTAATAGTAGCCATAATATAACCTTGACCATATGATAGGACCGCAGCAGCTACGTAAATAGCGGTCAAGATTATTACAATATGCATAACTTTTGTTAAATCAATTTTTCCAAATAGACCTTTACTGATTAAATCAGTGATCTTGCTTAATTGACTAGGACCCACAATTGTGAAGATACTACCTGCCATGGCAAAGACAATTGCTATAATCAATGGCTTAATATATTCGGAACCATATTTCTTAATTCCATCAATTACTTTCATTCAGCTAATTCCTCCTTTGACAATTGTGAATAGGCAATCTCTTGATAAACCTGATTATTCTTAAGTAATTCATGATGTGTCCCTTGTCCAGCAATGTTTCCGTTATCAAGCACAATAATTTGGTCGGCATCCATAATGGTACTGATTCTTTGAGCAATAATAACTTTTGTTGTTTTTGCAGCCTTTTCTTTTAAAGCCTTACGTAATTTCTTATCAGTCTCATAATCTAAGGCCGAGAAGGAATCGTCGAAAAGCAAAATTTCTGGTTTTCTAGCAATAGCACGAGCAACAGCCAAACGTTGTTTCTGACCACCGGAGAAGTTGTCACCATGTTGTGCAACCTTGCTATCAAGCTGATCTCGTTTTTGATCGACGAAATCACGTGATTGCGCAATCTCTAAAGCTTGATTGAGCTGTTGATCTGATTTTTTAGCAGTAATATCGGTTTGTCCAAAATCAAGGTTTGAACGAATTGAACCACTAAATAGAACAGCTTTTTGTGGAATATACCCTAAACGATTGTTCAAATCTTCGATAGCATAATTTTTAACATCTACGCCATCAACCAAGACTTGTCCTTGAGTAACATCATACAATCTAGGAATCAAATTCATAACAGTCGATTTACCACTACCAGTTGATCCAATAATGGCAATTGTTTGTCCTTGTTGTGCCGCAAAGCTTAAATTGTGAATCGCATCAGCTTCGGCATGTGGATATCTAAAACTAACATCTTTAAATTCTATGGTTCCTGTCTGTTCAACATCTTCAGTTGTTTCCTTTTCACTAACAACGGATGGTTTTACGTCTAGGACTTGATTGATTCTGGATACTGAAACTGTCACACGTGGTAAAAGAATGAAAATAATTGATAGTAACAAGAATCCTAAGATAACTTGCATGGCATATGATGAGAAAACAATCATATTACTGAACAATGTCAATCTTGTGGCACTAGCGGTTGCTTGATTAATTATGATGGCACCGATCGCATAAACTGAAAGTGTTAGGGTACTGGAAATGAAACTCATTCCGGGATTCATCAAAGCCAATACTCGGTTAGCAAACAAGTTGGTATCAGTTAAATCTTTATTAGCTTGATTGAATTTATCATTTTGGTAATCTTCGGCGTTGTAAGCATGAACGACTCTGATACCTGATAAATTTTCTCTAGTAACTAAATTCAAACGATCAGTTAAACTCTGAACCATTTTAAATTTAGGTTGAACCATACCCAAAATGAACGTTAACATCACGATCAAAACAATAACGGCTACGGCTGTGGCAGTCGTCCATTGCCAACCTTTATTAGCAATCTTCGTGATCGCCCAAATGGCTGTAATTGGAGCTTTAATAATAACCTGTAAGCCCATGGCAATAAATTGTTGTAGTTGCGTCAAATCGTTTGTCGAACGTGTCAACAAACTAGAAACAGAAAATTTCTTAATATCTTGTGTCGAGTAATCCATAACCTGATTGAAAATTTGGCTTCTCAAACGAGCTGTAAATCCTGCCGCCACATGAGCTGCCAAATAACCGACGATGATTGAAGCAATGACACTAAAAATTGATAAGAGAATCATCATCATTCCTGGCTGTAAAATCTGATTGATCGTCGTTCCTTGCTTTTCCAGTCTTTCCGTAATAGTCGACATATAACTAGGAATTTCCAGCTCCAAGCCAACTTGCAATACGATAAAAATCAAACTAATAAAAATCATTGAATATTCTTTTTTATTGATTTTTTTAAATAGTTTTATCATTAAGTCCTCATATAGTTCGTATGTGAACCATAACCGCAAATTTTTTTATTTTGTATTCTTCCTTATTTGATCTATAACTTTAAAAAAGGTTGCCAAATCTTCCGGTGAAATACCTTGTTGGAGTACTTTCTCCGTTGTTTCAGCCTGATTGTTGATCTCATTCATGGCGTCTTTAGCATACGTAGTTAGATTAAGACATTTAACTCTAGCGTCATCAGGTGAAGGAGTTGTGTAGATCAAACCATTCTTGACCATTCGCTGCACTAACCCGCTAGCAGTTGACTTACTAATAGACATCGCTTTCTCTAAGTCTTTTTGAATAACTTGTCGATCTTGATGAGTATACAAAAAGCCTGCTGTCATGCCTTGTAATCGAGAAATGCGTTCACTTCCGTGTGTAACAAACACATTATTACCAACCTTTTTTTCATCATTGTTTTGAATATAATGGGAAATATGATTCGATAAATCTCTAATATTGTAAACAATCGTCTCTTTAAAATTAAGCATCTTAATTTCCCCTTTTGTTCGTATGCGAACTATATTAGACTTAAAAAAATATAAAGTCAATAATTTTTTCTTTATTTTTATTAGTGACTTCTCCATGCCGTCCTCCACAACAAGAAAATTTGGCTGGAACGCCATGGGCCGACTTAGAGCTAATTTTCTTGTTGCTCCGGACTAAATCCTGCTTTGCTAGGTAGTGTCATTGTAAAATTTGAATAATAAATAAGAACAGCCTCTATTAGGAAATACTCAAGTATATAGAACATATATCTTGAATATTTAATGGGGCTGTTCTTTTGATTTGAAATTTTTATTTAGATTATGTAGATCTAAAAATCTCGAAACACTGCAATTCTACTTGATAATATTAGAACTAGGGAACTAGTCGGTAGTAAAAAATTTGTGGTCCCTCAGTGGTGAAATTATACTTAGCTTGCGTAGCAAGGTTAGTATAAGACCGATCTTCGAGATCCATAATTTCGCACAAGGTGCGGAATTATTAGCTTGAAGTCGTGTCCACCACGTTCCAGCGGCCCACAGATTTTTTGCAGACGACGGCATACTTCAGTTATATTTGTTAGCATTACAACAAAAATCATACCTTCTTTACTCTAGATCAAATCTCTATGAATATCCTGCATGCCACGTTCAATATCTTCTAGTTCGTCAGCGTAACCCTTCAAACGATCGCCATACTTATCGACTAAGTTGCTATCAGTATCTGTTTTATAGCGTAACTTATGTTCCAAACTGGCCCACATATCCATACCAACTGTTCTAATTTGAATCTCCACTGGGACATCAATTGGCCCTTTAGATTGAAAAACTGGTACTTTAACTACAATGTGCAAACTACGATATCCGCTTTCCTTAGGATGCTTTAAATAATCTTTTCGTCTCAATAATGTGACGTCAGTTTGACTAGTCAGTAACTTTTCGATTTTATAAATATCATCAATGTAATTAGTTATTACTCTGATACCAGCAATATCATAAATATTCTTTTGAATACTTTCAGCCGTTAAATCATAGCCCTTACGTTGAGCCTTTTCGAACAAACTTTGAATCTTCTTCATACGTGATTCCATATGATGAATTGGATTGTAATCGTAATTAACTTGAAATTCTGAATCCAAATTTTCCAATTTAGTACTGATTTCTTTTTGACCTGCTTGATAAAGTTGATACATTTTTATCATTTTAGATAGTTCCTGTACATCAGGTCGGTTATCCAAATCCCCTAATTGTGACTTTAATTCCCGCAAATTAATAGTATTGGATCTTTCTAGTATCATACTTTCCGTCCTTTTAAATTAGTAATTATCAAAAAAGCAGCCATAGTGGCTGCCCTAATTTTAACTCTAAATATTATAATTTTAATGACGGATTTTCTTTTGACACTTTACGATGCCATAAATAAATTCCGACTAACAATAAAACACTAATAGTACATGACAACCCAAAGGTCAAATGCATTCCATCAATAAATAACTGTGGATCACTCGGTATGTAAGAAGTAACTCTGGAACCTTTCAAGATTGACATTGAACCAAATAACAACGTTGTCGACATTGCTGAACCAACTACCATCCCAACTGTTCTTGCCAAACTATAAACACTACCAGCCGATCCATAATCCTTTTCATCAACTGTACTCATAACCAAAACGTTATTAGGTGAATGGAATAATCCGTTACCCAATCCAGCCATAGCGGCTCCAAAAGCAAAAATCAAAACAGTATTCTGCAATCCACTAAGAACATAGAATATCTGACCAAAACTGATGATAGCTAATCCAATTAAAGTAATTTTAAATGGATCATGTTTATCGGCCAAACTCCCTGAAATTGGTGCAACGAATAATTGTACGACTGGGAAAATCAATAAGAAGAAACCACTGAACAAGGGACTGAACTCTCGAGCATTCTGCAAGTAAAATGGTGCAATCACATCAAAGAAGAAATCAATGATAAAGACCATAAAACAAGTTAACAATTGTACAGAAAACCATTTATTTTTAAATAAAGTTACTGGCAAAATAGGTTCATCTTGTTTATTTTCGTAACGATACAATAATGCTAAAAGAATTAGGCCAATGATTGTTAGAGTCAAAATACGCCAATCACTCCAACCTAATTGCTGACTTAAAAGAATACCAACAAACATACTGGTAAATCCAATAATCAATAAAATCGAACCAAACAAATCAAATTTGGCACTAGCAAATTTCTTATCCAAACTGCTAGGTAAATATTTAAATAGAATAAAAATAGCAATAAAACCAATCGGTACATTTAGCCAAAAAATGATGTGCCATGGGAAGAAGTTCAAAAGAATTCCACCCAAGCTTGGCCCAATAATACCACCTAGTGAGACGAATGATCCCATCCATCCTAGTGCTTGACCACGACGATCATCTGGAAAAATTTCAACAATAATTCCATTTGAAGTAGCCATTGTCATCGCAGCTCCAATTGCTTGCAAACTTCTAGCAATTATTAGAGTCAACCAGCTAACTGATAAAGCGCATAAAGCAGAACTGATGACAAAGATCAAAGTTCCCCATTGGAAAAATTTGATTTTCCCGTACTTATCACCCAATTTTCCAAAAATCATTAAAGTACTACTCATCACAATCAGATACATTGTTACGACCCAATTGATCAAACTCATATTAGTGTGAAGTGCCTTGCTTAAGACTGGTAGCGCTACAGTGACAATGCTACTATCAAGAGTAGACATAAAAATAACGATTCCAACACCAATCAAAATCATCGTTAAATTCTTTCTTTGAACTGTTTCCATAATCGTCCTCTATACTATATATTAATATATAGTTTAATACATAGTAAAAATTTGTAAAGGAGCATTCCATGGCACGTTCTAATACACTTCAATATATGATTCTAGGTTTACTTACTCGTCAACCGATGACTGGTTATGACATCAAACAGATTTTCGATAAAGAAAAAGCCGAATTCTGGACCGCACCCTTCAGCCAAATTTATCCCGAATTGAACCGCCTTTTGAATAAGGAATTGATCAGTTTAATACAGCCGACCGAAGATAATTCTCGAAGAAAAGTTTATCAACTAACTAAATTAGGAACTGATACTTTCACGGACTGGTTAAAATTGCCATTGTCACCAGAAATAACTCAATTAAACAACGACGATTTTATCTTACGCTTACACTTCTTAGGTAAGGACCATATTGATATTTTAAAAGCTTTGTTAAATATGAGAGAGCAAACTTTAAAATTAGAGCTAGCCCAATTGGAACTGGAGTTATCAGAAGTAGTTCACCATCCCGAACAATTTGGACGTGAATTGATTATTCAAAAAGAACTTTCTAATAAGAAGTCAGATTTGAAGCTCTGGCGTTCTGAATTAAAGAATCTATAACACTAAAAAACGGTCTCTATTAAACATATTAATAGAGACCGTTCTTTAATTTATTATCTAATTCAAACGTACACAGATAATAGAACAGGATACTAGTCTGAAAGACGGCAATTTAAGCCTGTGCTCAATTTCAATTAAGCTTCAGAAAAATCAGTCTGTTCCTCTTTAACTTCATGTAAATCAAAAAGAGACTTTTTATCCTGCAATTCTTCGGCGAAAACAACTTTAACAATAATATTCGTCAATACTTCTGGTGATTCCTTCATACCACTCTTAACCCAACGTTTCATAATGCCTTGGACACCCAGCATGATATAAGTAGCTTCATACTTATCCATCGTTGTCTTAATCATCTCCTCATGATCATGAAAATGACTCATCCGATCTAGCAATTTCGTTTTGCCTTCTACAAAGACTAAATTACTCAATACCGGATTTTTATAGAATTCCCTTAGCATAATTCTCAATCCTTCAATCATTGAAGTACCCTGAGGGATTTTTAAATTGTCTAAAAAATCAGTCTCGATACTGTCGACACACGAATATACATCATCGTAATAACGATAAAAAGTTGTTCGATTAACGTCAGCAGCTTTGCAAACTTCCGTTACAGTTATAGAATCAATCGATTCTTTTTGTAAAAGTGATAAAACTGTTTCTTTAATAATCTTTCTGGTATATTGTGCCCGACGATTATTTTTTATCCCGACCATGGTTTCTCCTTGAATGCAACAAATAAATGATTTTCGTTTAATTAATGACGCTTTGTCTCAAATTGATGGTTGAAAATTCATTAAATTGTTTTTATTATGTGAAACATAGTGTTGCAATAATGACATTCTAACAGAAATTTTATTAGAATCCATTAAAAATTTGAAGATTAGAGAGAGTTCAATTAATGCTGGAATTAAAACACATAAAAAAATACTATTATGTCGGCGATTCTGTTACTAAAGCCTTAGACGATGTGTCTGTCTCCTTTAGAAAACAAGAATTTGTCGCTATTCTGGGACCTAGTGGTTCCGGTAAAACTACTATGCTGAACGGTATCGGTGGCTTGGACATTTACGATTCAGGTGACTTAGTCATCAATGGTAAATCTACTAAAGATTTTTCCGAATCTGATTGGGATGCCTACCGTAACAATTCTGTTGGTTTTATTTTCCAAAGTTATAATATTATCGGTCATTTAAGTATTATCGATAACGTTGAATTGGGGATGACACTTAGTGGTGTCAATGCAGATGAAAAAAAGCGTAAGGCTCGTGAAGCTTTGGAGCGAGTTGGCTTAGGTCCTCATATCAACAAGAAACCTAATCAACTATCCGGTGGTCAACTTCAACGTGTTGCCATTGCTCGTGCGATTGCTAATGATCCTGAAATTTTACTTTGTGATGAACCAACTGGTGCCCTAGATACTGAAACCAGTGAAGAAATCATGAAATTGATCAAGGAATTATCAAAAGAACGCCTTGTCATCATGGTTACTCATAATCCTACTTTGGCTAAAGAATATGCTGATAGAATTATCAACTTTGCTGATGGTAAAATTTTAGACGATTCTAATCCTTTCGTTGATGATGCTACTAAGGATAATTTCGAACTTAAGAAAACTAAGATGACCTTCTGGACTGCTTTGAAATTATCCTTCACCAACTTGAAGACAAAGAAAGCCCGAACAGCTTTGACAGCTTTTGCTTCTAGTATCGGTATCATCAGTATTGCCATCGTTTTAGCCTTATCATCTGGTTTCCAAAAACAAATTGATAAGACTCAAGGCAATACCTTGGCACAGTTCCCAGTTACAATCTCCCAAACAGCTTCTAAGCAAACTGCTCCGGATACTAAGGTTAAGAGTTCCAGTTCTAAAAAGGTAACTGCTAAACTTAGCCAACAAGAAAAGTCAACACACACAAACAAATTGAGTAAAAGCTATGTAAACTACATTAAGAAACTTAATCCTGAATTAAGTAAAGACATTACTTATAATTATTCAACCGGAATGAATCTTTTGAGTAAAGTCGATGGCAAAGTTAAAACAGCTCAATTCTCAAACACAAGTAGCTCTAATTCAATGAGCAGCATGTCAGCTGCCATGGCTTCATCCACAGGTGTTGGTAGTTCTGTATATCCTTCATCAAATAACAATGGAACTAACTTCTTGAAGAAACATTACAAGGTTATCTCCGGTTCACTTCCTAAGAATGAAAATGATGTTGTTCTGATTGTCGATCGTGATAACTCTACTAATGTCAATGCTCTAAAGAATATCGGTATGAAAGTTAAAGACAATCAAAAATTAGACTTCAATAAAATTGTTGGCCAAGAGTTCAAAGTTGTTTCTAACAATGATTACTATAAACAAGTAACAGCTGGTCTCTTCACACCAAATACTGATCTTGCCAGTCTTTACAATAATTCTAACAATAAGACTTTAAAGATCTCAGGTATCTTAAAGGTCAAATCAAAATCATCAGAAAACATTCTCTCATCAGGTATCGCATATAGCGACAAGCTAACTAAAGATATCGTTAATACTAATAAAAACTCTGATATCGTTACTGCCCAAAAGAACAGTGATACTAACGTTCTAACTGGTGCCAGCGTCGATGATGCTACAACTAAAGAGAGCCTTGTTAGCTACTTAGGTGGTTCCGCTACACCATCAAGTATTCTAATTTACCCAAGCACATTTAAGACTAAAGACAAAGTATTAAGCTACCTTGATAAGTACAACAAAGACAAAAAAGCTTCTGACAAAGTTATTTACACTGACCTTGCTGGACAAGTTTCAAACCTTACAGGCGGCTTAATGGATGCTATCACTTATGTCTTAGTTGCCTTTGCTGGTATCTCATTAGTAACAAGTATGATCATGATCGGTATCATCACTTACACATCAGTTCTTGAAAGAACCAAAGAAATTGGTATTTTGAAAGCCTTGGGTGCTAGAAAGAAAGACGTTACCCGAGTCTTCGATGCCGAAACAACTATCTTAGGTGTCTCATCAGGTGTCTTAGGTATCGTAATTGCTTGGTTAGCAACCTTCCCTATCAATGCTATCTTGAAAGGACTAACCGATTTAAGCGGCGTTGCTCAATTGAACCCTGTACATGCGATAATCTTGATTGTCATCAGTACTGTTCTAACCGTTATTGGTGGACACATTCCTGCTCGTATGGCAGCTAGAAAAGATGCAGCTACTGCATTAAGATCAGAATAGAGAGCGAAGCAAGGGCGGTTAGCCCACGAGGATTTGCCTAAGTATCAGAATTACACGCGTATTTTGCGGATGATTTTGATACTGTAGCAAACCGGAATGGGTTGCCCTCGCGTAGCTCATTTCAATAGAGAGCGAAGTAGGCTTGGGAATTTCCGAGGATTTACCTAAGTATCAGAATTGCACGCGTATTTTGCGGGTGATTTTGATACTGTAGTAAACCGGAAGAAATTGGCCTACGCAGCTCATTTCAATAGAGAGCGAAGCAAGGGCGGTTAGCCCACAAGGATTTGCCTAAGTATCAGAATTGCACGCGTACTTGGCGGGCGATTTTGATACTGTAGCAAACCGGAATGGGTTGCCCTCGCGTAGCTCATTTCAATAAAGAGCGGAGTAAGCCCGCTTCCACTATAAAACATAGACCCATGGTTATTTCCCCAAAAGGACCAGTACTCAAATTCCGAGTACTGGTCCTTTTATGTCTATAAACTAAATTTTAACTACCGCGACCCCAATCAATCCAGGTCCGGTATGAACACCTAAAGCTGGTCCCACTTGCTCCGTAAATTCTTGTTGGCCTTTAATGCCATTTTCATGCAATAAATCCAGCATATTCTTACCACCAGCCTCATCAGCACCTTGTCCAATACCAATTAGATAATTTTTATCTTCACCAATAAACTTTTGGGCAAAGTCTAGCATCATCTTTTGACCTTTTTTCATACCTCGTGCTTTAGCAGCAATGGTATATGAACCGTCTTCTTTACAAGTAATAATGGGTGCTAATTTCAACATTCCACCAACTACAGAAGCGGCAGCGCTAATTCTACCACCAGCTCTTAAATAAGTCAGCGTGGGAATACAGAAGTAAACAACAGCATGTTTAATCATAGTCGCTACTTGAGAGGCTACTTCATCAAAGCTTTTTCCCGCATCTATCAAATCTTTAGCACCAATTGCAATTAAACCTGAGGCTATTGCTACTTGCTTGGTATCAAAATATTTCGTCGTGAAACGATCATCGTCATCCAAAAATACTTTGAGAAAGTTGAAGGTTCCACTTAATCCTGAAGAAACAGAAATGGAGATAATATGAGTACAGCCAGCTTCAGCAATATCATCTAGAGCTTTTTCGATTGATTCTCCTGAGGGTAATGAAGTCTTAGGAATTTCAACAGGAAGATGTTCATAAACTTCTTCGGCTGAAATGTCGACACGATCAAGATAAGTCTTGTCATGATAAGCAATTTGCATTGGTAACTCATAAACGCCATTTTTATCACGGTATTCTTTTGGTAAATCGCAGCAAGAATCTACCAACACAGCAATTTTTTCCATTTTTATTCGCTCTTTTCGTCTTGATTATTACTTTCAATCATTAATATTTTCTTAGTTATTAGCTTTGTTGCAAAAGACATTGTAGCCATTTCAACCATTAAGTAGGCTGAAGACTGATTCTTCTCTGAGAGGATTTGTCCCTCTTCACGATGATTTAACATTTTCAAAGCTAACTCTTGCTTATCACAGAAGAAATCAAAGGCCTTAGCAATTCCACCATTTAAATTGGTTTGAATTTCCAATCCCGCTTGAATCTCATTGATGGATACGACTTGTTTTAAAAAAGTTATCGCAATCAGATATGCTAAATGTTCGCGTGTGTAACGTTTCTTGATGGGATGTGGCAATAGTCCATTTTTTACGTAATTATTGACCATCGATGTTGTTACTACTGGTCCGTCCTCCAACCAAATTGGTCCAATATATTTATCAACTAAGGTTAAAAGTTGATCACGATACAGATCTAATTCAGGTAGATCTTCAAACCTAGGTAAACGATAATTTTCTAATTTGTCTAACCATTCTTGTAACTCATCCATGAACACGCACTCCTTTTATAATTACAAATATAATTTATCATAATTATTAATACTATTCAATCTAGTTTTAAAAGCTAGATATATTTATAATAAAAAGCCTTGAACATTACTCAAGACTTTCTTTAAGATTATATTCACGCCAACCGAAAGCAACCGTCATAACGATGCCAACTGCTGTCAATAAGACGATATAACCAACATTACTACTGAAATTAGTATCTCCCAGATACAAATCACCAAGTAAAGTTGCTAAGACAGTTACCCAGATTCCAATTCTTTGAGTTCTGGTAAAAGCTGTACCTGTCTGACTTCTCTTTTCTCTCTTTGTTATATATGGTAATACAAAACCCAAGCCAATTAAAACAAATATGGCTACAAAATTAATAACTAATTCATACCACCACATTGAAGATCCGAAAGCAACATCCTGTGGGCCAACCGCAGCAATTGTAGCTATCCCTGTCAGACCTAGACACCACCAGCCGACGATCAATGACATGGTTTTATTCTTAATATAAACATACCCTGACGAATAGATATCATCCCTCATTCTAACTTTGATGAAGGACCAGAAGATCCAACAAGTAACTCCTGGTGAAATAATTCCGTTCAGGTTTAATAACCAATTGAAAATATCTTTCATGTTTGGCAACAAGATGCCTAAGAACATGATAAAAGCACTCAACCCAACTGTGAGTAAGTAACCATTAATAGGCAATCCAGCTGAGTTAGTTTTTCTCAAAAATTCTGGCATGTATTTATTACCAGTATCAGAAATCAACATTCTAGTCATCGCATTCAATAGTACTGCTAACAAGGCTGCTAAGTAAAAGATTTCCGTGAAGGCGAATAAATACATTAAAGTATTGCCCATATGAAATTTATTACCTAAAGCTTGAAAAGCATAATAGGAACCATTGATCTTCAAATCATCTGGTAGATGATAAGCGTTAAAGAACACTCCTAAAGAGAATGATCCAAAGATTGTCAAAAAGCCTGTCATAACAGATAACATAATCATGGCTTTAGGAAAATCTTTATTAGGATTACGCATCTTTGTAACAAATGGCGCAATTCTTTCAGCTCCGTTAATAGCAAAAATCAGAAATCCTAAAGTTGTTAAATAGTGGAGATTGAATGAAGGCACAATCGTATGGAATGTTAATGGTTTAGTCGCAATGTGGCCTCCCATCATTAAAGCAGTAACGGTCATTATTACGAATAAAACAGTCATACCGAACATGGCAATTCCGCCAATTGTACTCAGTACTTCCAATGAATGTTCAAATCGTGACTGAATGATAATGAAGAAAATAAATATCAATAAGGTAAATAGTGCGAAATGACTGTTCGACATCTGTGTCTGCATTCTGTCACTACCATTAACGACCCAACCCATAGCTACAGCAATCGTATTAGCTGTATCAACGACATAAGGAATCGAAGCAGCCCAATATGTCCAAGCTGCAAAATATCCTAAAAATTCTCCACTAGTTTCTCTGACCCACGATGTTAATCCACCACCATCATCATCAAAGGTTGAACCTAATTGGCCTACCATCAATGAATACGGAATAACATACAATAAAATCATGATGATCCAGGACGTAATGACGCCCATTCCTTGATTTTGAAAATTGTAGGTCAGATCATCGAATCCAACTACAGTTACAAAATCCATTAAAGCTAGCACAGGCCAGCTGATATACTTCTTCTTTGTTCCTAAATCTGTCATGGCGTTTTCCTCAGTGAAAATAAATCATACTTTCTTAATTTACTCACCAAACGGTTACTTAAAATATACAATATTTTTTGCTAAATAAATTAAAAAATGATTCGAAAGTATAAAAAAATTTAAGCGCTTACTTACCCGACATGACCGCAACAGTAGCTGTTGCCTATTTTGTGTACAATTTGGAAAGTTAGCGACTCGAAATATTCTACCATAAAAGCAACGAACTAGATATATAAAATTTTCTTATCAAAAAGAAATTCTCTCGGTTTTAATTAAAGTACCATTAAATCCAACTGTTGATGAAAATGCTTCGACTTTAGACAAAAAATGTCGAACAGATTATAAATATTTTGAATTAATCTAATATTATTTATTCAGAAATAAAAAACGACATCTATTTAGAAACGTGTAGACACGTTTATCCTAAATAGATGCCGTTTATTTTAATTTTGATAATCTAAGAAAGAAATTAATAAATTCTATTATGCCTCTTTTAGATTATATTCTTTCCAACCAAAGGCAATAACCAAAGCTATTCCAATTACACTAATAAGCACAATTGAAACGATGTTATGTTCATAATTAGAACCACCTAGAGCCAAGTCACCAACAATTGTTAGGAACAACGCAGCCAGGATTCCTGTCCATTGTAAACGAGTAAAGGCTGAACCGGTAGTACTTCTACCCTCACGACGTGTTACATATGGCAAGACAACACCCAAACCAATCAAGACGATAATGGCAACGAAGTTAATTACTAATTCGTACCACCATGTTGATGAAGCAAACTTAACATCTTGAGGTCCGATACCAAAGATTGTAGCTACGGCAGTGATGATCAAGCACCACCAACCAACAGCTAGGGCTAATTTATCATTTTTAATATAGACGTAATCTGAAGGGAATTTTTGACTGTCTTGTCTGATCTTAATGAAAGCAAAGAAGATCCAGCAAGTAACACCTGGCGAAATAATTCCGTTCAAGTTTAATAGCCAATTGAAAATATCATTCATACTTGGTAAGAAAATACCTAGTAACATGATGAAAGCACTCAAACCACAAGTTAATAAGTAACCATTAACTGGTAGGCCATTGGAATTAGTTTTACGTAAGACCTTAGGCATGTACTTAGCACCTGTATCAGAAATCAACATTCTTGTCATAGCGTCCAATAGAACTGCCAACAAGGCTGCTAGGTAAAATACTTCAGTCCAAGCAAAGATATACATCAAAGTATTACCCATATGATATTGCTTACCTAAGGCTTGGAATGCGTAGTAAGAACCATTCATCTTCAAGTCATTTGGTAAGTTGAATCCATCAAAGAACACACCCAATGAGAATGAACCAAAGATAGTCAAGAAGGCCGTCATAACGGCTAACATGATCATGGCTTTAGGGAATTCACGCTTAGGATGACGCATCTTTGTAACGAAAGGTGCAATAAGTTCAGCACCGTTAACCGCATAAATCAACAAACCAATCGTTGTTAGATAGTGAAGATCAAACTTAGGTACGATGGTATGAAGATTCATTGGTTGTGTTGCAATATGACCACCAGCAGCAAGTCCGGCAAAAGTCATCAATACAAACAATACAGTCATTCCAAACATGGCAATACCACCAATAGTACTCAAAACTTCAAGTGAGCGTTTGAAACGAGATTGTACAAAAATAAAGACAATAAAAGTTACTAATGTCCAAAAAGCAAACCAACCGTTTGACATTTGACTTTGCATCTTGGCATTACCGTTGTAGGCCCATCCGAGTCCAACAACGATTGAATTAGCAGTATCAACAACATAAGGAATTGAAGCTGCCCAGTAAGTCCACGCAGTAAAGTAACCTAGAAATTCACCACTAGTACCGCGAACCCATGAAGTAAGTCCCCCACCTTCATGATTGAAAACTGATCCCAATTGACCAACCATTAATGAATATGGAATAACATATAGAAATAACATGATAACCCATGAAGTGATGACACCCATACCTTGGTTTTGGAAGTTATAAGTTAAATCATCAAAACCAATTACGGTAACGAAATCCATTAAGGCAAGAATAGGCCAGCTTATATAGTTCTTTTTTGGTTCTAAATCTTCCATAATAAGCTCCTATAAATTTATATACATATTAAGCACAATTTTATATTCTACACTTTTGAATTTATATACATAGAGCCTAAAAACGTTTTCTTTAATTAAATTATTTATTATTTATCAATTTCAATTGTTGATATTAACAATTTATCTGCTAAATTCGACAATTTAGTGATATCAAAATCTTTTTTACGCATCGCCGTGTGCAAAACTCCTACCATTCCCCAACAACAATAATTCAAAATATATTCAGCTTCTTCTTGATTTGAAAAAGGAATCACTTGCTGACCATTGGTAACAGTCAACTGGATCAATTTTTGCATCAATTCTGAATCGGGATTACGGCACAAGACACCAATCATTTTTTGATTATCTTCAATGTAAGACATGACGACCTTAAAGAATTGCGGCCCTATATCACTTTCCTCATTGGGAGGTTCAAAATCCTTCAGTATTTCACCAAAACGATTCATGACAAAATCTTCGGTCTTATGAAGCAAATCGTAAATATCTTCATAGTGAAGATAAAAAGTACGACGATTAATGTCAGCTTTATCAGTAAGCTTTTGAATCGTTATTTCTTCAATTGGCATAACTGACATCAAATCAATGAAATTATCGCGGATCGATTTTTGTGTTCGTCTAGTTCGACGATCATTCTCGTTCAATTTGTCCCCTCCTTTACTACACAACTTTGCCATTTTCGTGTATTAAGACACGAAAATAATAACTTTGTTTATTGTTCACAAAGCATCTTCTTAATATTATATAGCCATTAGTCAAGGAGGTACACATCATGTATTTAACTTTAAGGGAACTCAGACACGATAAATGGAAATTTAGTGCATTAGGATTAATCATCTTTTTGATTGTTTTCCTTGTTCTCTTCATTACCGGATTAGCTAATGGTTTGGCTAACGACAGCGGTTCAGCCATTAAAGAGACTCCTGCTGAAACTTTTATTTTACAAAAGGGATCACAGGCTCGATTAAACCGCTCTAAATTAACTGATCCAGATTGGCAAAAGTTCCAAAACAAATATCATAACGACGTTACAAAATTAAGTGTTGCTCAAATGACAATTCAAAAACAAAACAATGCTAGTAAGAAAACAGATATTGCCTATTTTGTTATAAATAAGGACAGTTTTCTTGCTCCTAAATCTGTTAAGAAAACCGATGGTAACCAAGTCTATGTCAGTCGTAAATTAGAATCTGACGGTTACAAAGTCGGTGACAGTTTCAAGGACTCAAACAGTGGCAAAACTTTCAAAATTGCTGGCTTCACAAATACTGAGTCCTACTCACATTCACCGGTTATTTATTTGAACAATCAACAGGCCCAAAACATCCTACCTGATTCCAAGAGTTTCAACGCTATTGCGTTAAAGAAAAATTTAACCAAGAGATCTGGTTATCAAGTTATCAGTAAACAGACTTTAATTAACAATATTCCTGGTTATTCAGCTGAGCAGAGCTCACTTTACTTGATGATTGGTTTCCTATATCTCATTTCATTATTCGTTCTCGCCGTTTTCTTCTATATTATTAATTTACAAAAAATCAGTGATTTCGGAACGCTCAAAGCTTTGGGTACCAAGACTGGTTACTTAGTTGGACATGTTTTAACCGAAATGGGACTATTGTCTGTAAGTGGGATTCTCGTCTCATTCTTGGTAACCTATTTGATCAAACTCAAAATGCCAGCTTCAATGCCATTTAGTCTCAGTTTAACGACTCTATTAGGAACTGGACTACTATTTCTCGGTATCGCCCTCTTAAGTGCCCTTCTCTCGTTAATCAAAGTTGTCAAAGTCGATCCTATCAACGCTATCGGAGGTAACAATTAATGCCAGTTTTAGAATTGAAAAATATTGTCAAAAATTATCCCGATGGGGAAAATATCAATGAAGTTTTGAAGGATATCTCCTTTCAAGTGAAAAAGGGTGAATTTGCAGCTATTATGGGACCTAGTGGAGCCGGTAAAAGTACCCTGCTTACAATCATGGGTGCCTTGCTTTCACCTAGTTCTGGAACCGTTTTGTTGAACAATCAAGATATCAGTCATTTTTCGAAAAAACAGCAGACTCAACTTCGCTTAAACGAGATTGGTTTTATTTTCCAAAATTCTGATTTGATTCCTTATTTAAAAATTTCCGAGCAACTACAATTCATCCAAAAGATTTCTAATAAGAAATCAACTGATGCCATTGCTATTCTCAAACAATTAGGATTAGGACATCGTTTAAGCAGTTATCCCAATGCCCTTTCTGGTGGTGAAAAGCAACGTGTTGCTATTGCTAGAGCCTTTATCAATCAACCTGATTTAATCTTAGCTGATGAACCTACAGCCAGTCTGGATTCCAAACGTGGTCGTGAAGTTGTACAGATTATCCAAGAAACCGTCCACCAACAAAACAAAGCTGCTGTGATGGTCACACACGATGAACGTATTCTCGATTTAGTTGACTCAATTTGGCAAATTGAAGATGGTAAACTGAATAAAGTAAATAAGTAGTTTGAAAGGCTTAAATTATGCAACCGACTTTAATTATTCTTCGTGGCAATTCTGGTAGCGGCAAAACTGCATTAGCCAAGAACCTTCAACAGTATTTTGGCACTGATAAATGTTTGCTAGTTCAACAAGACGTTTTACGTAGAGAAATTCTACATGCTAGCGATCATCCAAATACACCAGCTATTGATTTCATCGAAACCATCGTAAAATTTGGTTACCAACATTATCCTGTGGTTATTCTCGAGGGAATTCTCAGAAAAGATGTCTATGGTGAAATGTTGATAAAACTGTGTAAAACTTTTGCTCCTAGAGTCTTGGTCTATTACTTAGATGTTTCTTTTGAAACCACATTGAAGTTTAATGTTCTCAAGAAAACACCTTTTTCTGAGTCCGACCTTCATTCTTGGTGGTTAGATTCGGACTATCTGACTAATTCCGACTACAAATTAAATGCAGTTGGTACCGCAAATTTAAGGCAACAAGTCATCACTGACTATCTAAAATTTAAAGAATAGAAAACAACCTCTATTAAGTATTCAAGATATGTTCCTTTACTTGAATCTCTTAATAGAGGTTGTTTTTGGTTTACTAGATCAAATCACTTTACAATGATTACGTATTAAACATACTTATCTCAAGAAAAATAAGCGAAATGCTATTTAGTCTGTAGTAAGAATTTAAGCACATTCACACTTTTTCTGATTTAAGATCATTTAGGATTTTTTATTACGCATTTTTACTAATTTAGTTAATTTCTTAGCATCAATCATTTGATTGAGATATATTCCTAACCAAATAAAGATATAAATAATAACAAACATAAACAGATTGTTCCAACTGTGTTTGGATAAAATACCAAACCAACCGTTATAAGAAGTCATTGCTATTACCAAAGCTAGAGTCACTACAAAATGAATCACTATTTCTAATAAAATATTCAAATCATATTCAAATATCATCGATAACCAACCAATAAAAAGACTCATCAACCAAATGCTAAAAATATTTTGAGGTGTAACTGTGGTTGTGCCCTGCATAATAAGAATTGCTAAATAGGTCAACGATCCAATCAGAATTCCAATCAAGCCATAACGGAAAAGTTTTCTTATCATCTTACATCCCCAAGCTTTCTTTTAATTGTGTTAAATATTTACGACTAACGGTTAATTTTTCATCATTATCCATAAAAGCTAGCATATTACCCGAAAACGACGCTTCCAATGAACTCAAATGATTCAGATTTATCACAGCACTTTTAGAAATCTGGATAAAGTCACCATTATTCAGACGTTGATACATTTCTTTCAATTTTCCCCTTAATTTATACGCCTTGACTTGTGTATAAACCGTTAATTCATTTTTGTATACTTCAATCGCAATAATCTTATCCAATTGAATCATAACAACACGATCATCTACCGCTAACGGTACAACATCAGTATGATTATCCAAATTATCAATTGTCTTCATCAAATTTTGGACGTCGTCAGAAAAACTTTGTGCCTCAACGGTTACTTTAGCTTTGTCCACCGGCATGTCATCTTTTTGTTGATAATTAATTTCTATTTTCATAAGTTTTCCTAATTAAACTTTATTTAGAACTACATTTTTATTATATCGATAAAGTCCCAGAATTAGGACAATCACAATTATAAAAGTTATTCCCATGTTATATGTCTCTGTGGAAAATCCTTTACCAATAACGATTCCCATTGATTTTTTGAAATCCAAAACTTTATCCACAGGTAATCCTTTTAATGCATGATTCAGTTCTTTATTCATCATTACCTGTCGATAAATTGCAGCATTATATGGGACTGGTGTTAATTTAATTAATGATTTAGCAAAAGTAGGCATAGCTCCTATAGGAAAATAAACTCCCGCAAAGAATCCAGCTGCAGTTCCAATAATCGTATTGATTTTTCCAAAGGTGTCAGATGTCTTTACAAAAGTAAAAATCAAGAGATTGATCGCTGACCACAATAAACTACTTAAAATCATCAATCCTAATAACTTTAGAAAAACTACTCCATCAAAACTTATCTTGTCCTGAATCATGAAGTAAACTTGCATGATGGCGTACATAAAACCTTGCATAATAAAACCAATTATCCAAGCACTCAATAGATAGGATAACGTAATTTTAGTGTAGGAGGTATCAGTTAAAACTAAATCAGCTAATCGATTGCTTTCACGATCACTAACTAAATTGGTCATCGCACCTCCGGTAGTGGTTATTGTCGTGACTGTCAACGTTCCACCTATCAACCAGTAATCTAATATTTTTTGTGAATCTTTAAGTGCTGACCAACTTTCTTGCATACTCTGTCTTAAAAAAACTAAATAGAGTACAAATGAAATCAACGCTCCCAATAATGAGAAGAAAACTTTACTTTTACTAGAGAAGAACAATCTTAAATTACGCTCAATTAAACTTTTCATCCTATTCGACCTCTCTCCCTGTCAGATTTAAAAATATATCATCCATATTGCCTTGACGATAATCAAAACTGACTATTTGGTCAGATAACTGACTCAGAATTTCTAAACAATCTGATGTTGAAACAGATACAAAAATTTTGTACCCATCCCGTTGATATTGATATTTTCCCGGTAATTGAACATTCTTTGATCTAACCTTCATTGTTAAACGATTCTGAGCATATTTACATTTCAAATTCTCCACAGAATCCGACGCAATAATTTCACCATGATCAATTACATAAACAAAGTTTGCTTCCTCAGCTTCTTCTAAATAATGTGTTGTCAAAATTATGGTCAAATTCATTTCTCGGCGCAATTCATTAAGAACCTGCCAGATTAATTCTCTAGTTTGAATATCCAAACCTGTTGTCGGCTCGTCGAGGAATAGAACCTCTGGTTCATGCAGTAATGCACGTACAATATCGACTCGTCGCTTCTGACCTCCAGACAAAGTTCGATATTTCTGATCGATGATTTTTTGTAGCGCAAATTTTTCAATCCAATAATCGAGATTATTATTTAAATGTTGATACAACCCCCGACGGATCATTAAATTTTGTCTGACTGTTAGATCATCATCTAAAATGCTTTCTTGAAAAACAACACCAATTTTTTGACGATATGCTTTCTCTTGAGGAGTGAATCCATTTAAAGATATCTGACCTTGAGTTGGTTGAATAATTCCAATCAACATATTGATCGTAGTTGATTTCCCTGCCCCATTAGGACCCAAGAAAGCTACCAAATCACCTTTTTTGATTGATAAATCAACATTCTTAACAACTGTTTTATGATTGAATTTTTTAGTAAGATTTTGAACTTGTAAAAACATAATTTTGAACTCCTTTATTGAGTGAATTCATTATAGCCAGGACTTTTTCATCATGGTTTAATTCTTCGATAAGTGGTCAAAATTGATTGTTAAGATGTTGATTTTTAAACATAAAATACCACGTTATAGTATGTATATTGCATACTGTAACGTGGTATTATTTTTTACTTATTTCCAATTGTTCTAAAAACTACACTAGCTCTAAAATAACTAACATATTTAGGATCTAAGCCCCTGTCGGTAACTAACACATCGACTTGTTGACAATTCGTTACAACGTAAGGCGAAGTTTTCTTAGTCGTAAATTTATAATTCTGTGTAACCAAAATTATCTTCTTACCTCGTTGAACAGCTTTTCTCAAAATAGCTGCATCAGCTTTACCCATGACTGTTATGTCACCTTCATCCGTGATTCGAGAAGCACCGATAAAGACACCGTCGAAAACAAAATCATTCAGGCGGATCAATGTATCCAGTGATGATGCATAACGATTGATCTTATCAACAATTCCACCTAACAACTCAACTCTAGGAAATTTATTTTCCATCAAATGTTCAGCGTTGTCGATGCCGTGCGTCACGATTGTCGTATCAACTTCCCCCAATAGATCACAAAGTTGCACTAACGTCGTAGAAGCCCCGATAAAATAAAGTTTATTTGGATGAACATATGTCGCTGCGATTTTAGCCATTGAAGTTTTAACGGGTGACAAAATACGCTTTCTATTCAAGAATTCAGGTACTTCATCACCTTGAGTGATCATAATTCCGCCATGAACTCGAATAGCTTGGCCAGTAGAGGTTAAATGCAGAACATCCCTTCTAGCAGTATCAAAGTCTATCTCAAAATGATCCGCAATCTGTTTGGTTGATAACCAACCTTTTTCTTTTAATACTTCTAAAATCTGCACTTCTCTTTTTTCCTTAGGAATCATCCGCACTCGTCCCCTTATCATTCTCTACCCGAAAAATAGTTATTCTTGAAGTTAATCCCCCATCAGAACTCAATTGTTGCACTATCTAACTTTATTGCCCGCAATGACAATATCTCCGAACGTAATAGTTCATTCTCATGTTCTAGCTCACTTATTTTTTCACGATCAATAACTAATTGCTGAACATCTTTTCTGAATAAGCCTGTCCCTGTCCAACCGACATCATCATATCTTCTCTGCCAGTTGGCAATTGTCCCCGGGTTACTGATTTGAAAGTGATCCGCCGTTTTGGCATAAGTTGCCTGATGAGACTTTTTCCACTTTAATACACGTAATTTGAAATCGCCATCGTATTCATGACTATCCGTGCGTTTTTTCAAACCTTCAGAACCATATTTTTTATATCGTTGTACCCAATTGAAAACACTAAATTTACTGATGCTAAATTTTCTCTGCAAATTGATAGAACTTTCACCTTGTAGGTAAGCTGTTACTACCTTTAATTTCAATCCATAACTTATTTTAGTCAAAGTAAAACCTCCTATAATCTTTTTTTGAGGACCATGGGAGGATTACTTCAAAAATCTATTTTTCTTTGACGTCTGCAATTTTAGTCAAATTATCAACTTGACTACCAACTTCAGCCACCTGATTATAATCTTTCAAAACATCATTTGAATTAGTAATCAAAACCATTGTCATTGAATCCTTTTTAGCTGCTTTAATTTGATCAAAATCAACTTTAACTAGTCTCGTATTATTATCGACTTCATCGCCGACACTAACTAAAGTTTCAAACGGAGCACCTTTTAGATCAACGGTATCAATTCCAATGTGAATCAAAATTTCCATTTTTCCACAATTTATCCCTACAGCATGTTTCGTCGGAAAAAGTTGACTGACCGTTCCCTTCACAGGACTATAAATATTTTCATTACTAGGTTCAACTGCAAATCCTTTACCCATCGCACCGCTAGAAAAGACCTCGTCACTTACTTTATCAAGTGCAACTAGTTTTCCCGCTACGGGAGCGAAGAAATCTGTTTTCTTTTTAAAATTGAACAAACCCATATTATCCCTCAATTCCTAAATAATCTTCTACTTCTGGTCCAATAGTTGAAACTTTTGTACCATAAATAACTTGAACACCTTTTCCATGGACAACTGTTCCCACAGCACCAGTGGATTTCAAAAGGTTTTTCTTAACAATATCAGAGTTATTTACACCAACACGTAATCTGGTAGCACAAGCTTCGAAGGTACTGATATTATCTTTTCCACCTAAACCATCAACAATCATAGCTGGAATACTATCAGTTGATTCACCATTAGCATTCTTTTCATCAACATAATCTTGTTTTGTATGTAGAACAGCTTCTTCTTCATCATCTTCACGACCAGGAGTCTTCAAGTTGAACTTGAGAATAGCAAATTTAAAGACGAAGTAATACAAAGCAAAGTAGAATAAAATCAATGGTATTAAGCCCAACCAATTAGTACGAGCTTGTCCAGGCAAAACACCATAGAGAATCATATCTAGTAAACCACCGGAGAACGTGAAACCAACACCAATCTTCAATAAGGAAACAAAGACTGCTGAGAAGGCAAACAAGACACAGTGAATACCCCAGAATAGGAATGGTGAAGCAAATAAAATAGTAAATTCTAGTGGTTCAGTAATACCTGTCAAAATTGATGTCAATGAAGATGATAGTAACAAACCTTTAACATCCTTACGCTTATTCTTTTTGGCACAATGATACATGGCCAAAGCAGCAGCTGGAAAACCACCAATCATAACTGGGAATTCAAAGGCAAAGTATCTAGCAGCCTCCCATGAAATCTTTTGACCAGCAGCCATTTGAGCAAAGACAATATTTTGTGCACCAACAATTGATTTACCAGCAATAGTAGCAGTACCACCAACAGCTGTTTGCCAAAATGGTAAGTAGAACACATGGTGTAAACCAAATGGAATCAAAGCACGGTAAACATATGCGTAGAAGAAAGTACCAAAGTAACCCGATTTACCAATCAAAGTACCTAATCCAGCAATTCCCATAGCAATGTATGGCCATAGAAAGGCCATGATAAATCCTCCAACAATACCAGCTAAGGCGCCGGCAATAGGACTAAAGTGTGTGCCACCGAAGAATGAAATAGCATCGGGAAACTTGATTTTGTAATACTTATTATGTAACCAAACACAAATCAATCCAATAAAAATTCCTCCAAAAACACCAGTATTCATGGTGTTAGTGAAGCCAAGCATATTTGTAAGTAGACCGCCAATTTTCTTTAGACGTTCCAGCTCACCAAAGTTAACAATGGCACTAGTCATAGTGGCATACATCATGAAGTAGCCAACTAAAGCTGACAGTGCCGCGACACCTTTTTCACTCTTAGCCAAACCAAGAGCAACTGAAACAGCAAATAAGAGACCCAAATTATTAAAAATAACACTACCACAATCATTAAAAATCGTTAGTAATCTGTTCAAAAATGTACCTGGTCCTAAAATTGCCTCTAGATGATACATTTTGATAAATGATGCACCTGTAAATGAAGCACCGATTCCTAAAAATAGTCCCGCAACAGGCAATAAAGCGATTGGAAGCATGAAAGTCTTACCGACATTTTGTAGTGCAGCAAAAGCCTTACTTCCCTCTTTATTCTTTGACATATTAACCCTTCCTTATCAGGGTTACCGGTAACCTAATTGTTAATTAACGTTATTTATACTAGCATGCAATTATTCCAAACCGACAGTTTCTTCTTTATTTCAAGAAACTATCTACGTGCTTTTCAGCATTTCCGATTTCAAATGCTTACAGATGATTATCTACAATCTGTGATAAAGCGTCTCTTTTAAAATAGTCATACTCACCAAAACCACTCCAAATGAAGACAAACTCCAATCCTCGATGGATAAATTCTATTTTTTTCCAACCTTGATATTCCTCTTTACTAACATCAGAAATTTCTTTCAAGGATAGATGATAAGTTTGCTTATTGGTTAAATTTTTCAAGTCTAATACTTTAACCAATAGCTCGTCGTCATTCAAAGAATAGTCTACATAACCCACTGTGACTTTATTTTGCGGTGCTATCACCTGTACGTATTCAAACATTTACTCACGTCCCTTCTTGTTTACAGAAAATACTGTAGTCCATCAAACGCGTTTCATAACAAGTAAAAATGCAAAAAAAATCTCTAGATATTAGATTTTTTTCTAATATCTAGAGATTTTTTGTTTTGGCGAATTTTATAATCAAGTTAGCCACTTTAGAAAAATGACAAAATAAAAACACCAAGACGTAAAAATCAGGTATCATTGGAGTTCTCACACAAACAATGAAAGAGGTTTTTCGTCTTGGTGCTAGAACAGAATATCATAAATCGTCCTAAAGGACATCATTTAACTGAAATTGAACGTGGAAAGATTGCTTCCTTTCATTCAATTGGCTACTCGAATCGCCAGATAGCTAAAGCTATCGGCGTTTCACCTCAGACTATTAATAATGAAATTAACAGAGGTACTGTTGAGCAGATCAAGAAAGTTAATGGTAAAGTTCAACACTTGAATTGCTACTTTCCTGACACTGCACATCAAAAGTATGTAAAGAACCGTAAGCTTTGCCATCGTCCTTCTAAATTCGACCAAGTCACAGCCTTTTTAGGCTTCTTTGTAAGCCAGTTCATAGATAATGGATGGTCACCTGATACGGCCGTTGGACGAGCTAAGAACGAAGAATTATTCTTAGTAGATGAAATGGTTTGTACTACTACACTTTACAAATATATTGATGAACAACGACTTGAAATCCGGAATATTGATCTGGTAGAAAAGTCAACTAGACCGACTAAGCAACATACTTCAAAAAAGCATAAGCGTCTACTTGGTCGTAGTATTGAGAAACGCCCTAAAAGTGTTGATAGCAGAGAATCCTTTGGGGACTTTGAGATAGACACGATTGTGGGCAAAAGAAATGGCCATGAGAGTGTCGTCTTAACGCTCATAGAGCGTAAGACACGCTTTGAAATAATGAGACTTATTGACGGTAGAGATGCCGACTCTGTAGATTATGCTATGAAAGAGATCATAAAGAACTATGGTGATCTTATCAATTCAATCACTGCAGACAATGGCCCTGAGTTCTCTAATCTATCATCTGATATGGCTGGCGTTGCGGATGTTTACTTCACACACCCATATACATCTTGTGAACGTGGAACAAATGAAGTACATAATCGAATGATACGTCGTGACTTGCCCAAAGGGCTGTCACTGGATACAGTCAGCCCAAAAGTAATAAGAGACATAGAATTTAAGCTCAACAATATGCCTAGAAAGTTATTGAACTATAAAACGCCACAAGAACTCTTTGCTAGTTCCTGTGGCGCTTAAAGACATATTTATAAACTTCAAATACTGATATCACTTGGATTCAATTTATTTTGTCCAAGTGGCTAACTTGTTATTGAAATTTTCGGATTTTTTGTTTTTCCAATCAATTATTGATCGATATCTTCAACACCTAAAGTAACATTCTCCTTAGCATTATCAACAGCGTCAAGGGCTGCCAAAACAACCATGCTGACGGGTAAACTTCTGTGTGGTTCATTACTATCAACAGCTTCCTCATCGGATACCATTGTAGCTGGTCTCAAGATAACACTTCTGAATTTGCGTTTCTTCAAATCATCTTCGGCATCACGTTTTGTTTGAATATATCTCTTGTTTGCATTAGGAATGTCGTCAACTGAGAAGTAAACAAAGACAGGAACATTGTTCTCTTCAGCTGCGTCGGCAATATTTAGAGCACTCTCATAATTAACTTTTTCAAAAGTAAGGTTCTCGTTAGAATCTTCATGCCACTCACCGATTGTATCAATAACAACATCCGCATCCTTTAAATATTGTGTCCAGAATCCCTTGGATAAAGCATTTCCAATCTTCCAATCAACCTTGCTGTGCCATGAATCATTTCCAACTGGTTCACCAGTTCTAGAAATACTTGTAACTGTATAATCATCTTCTAAAAGTTGTTGAGCAAATTCCTTACCTGCAAATCCGTTTGCTCCTAAAATAACTGCTTTCTTAGTCATAATTTATCCCTCTTTCAATTAATTCAAAGCTATTCAACATCCATAAAAGCTTCGTCAATCGTGCGATAATCTTTATCACTCAGTTTGATATCTAATGACTTAACGTTTTGATCAACTTGTTCCGGTTTTCTAGCCCCTGGAATTACGATCGAAATATTAGGGTTTTGCATGTACCAAGCTAAAATTACTTGGGCGACGGTTGCTTCGTATCTGTCAGCAATCTTCTCCACAATTTCCAATGAAGTTATAATATCGCCAAATTTTTCACGACTGTATTGACTAAACTTATCACTGTCGCTGAATCTATATTTCCCAGTCAACAAGCCCGACGCTAGTGGGAAATATGGAACAAAGGAAATCTTATTTTCCTTCAAATATGGGAATAATTCTTTTTCAGCGTCACGGTGTAATAGGCTGTAATTATCTTCAACAATATCAACAAGCCCGTCTTTATTAGCCTCTTTAATTTGATCCAATGAAAAGTTAGAAACACCAATAGCTCTGATTTTGCCACTCTTTTTGAGCTCATTCAAAGCTCTTACAGCTTGATCCTTAGGTGTTTTCTCATCTGGAAAGTGAATATAAAAAATATCAATATAGTCTGTTTTCAATCGTTTTAATGCTTCATCGACAGACTTTTTCAAAAATTCTGGACTATTATCAACTTTATTATTGCTAGAATCTTGAGCTGCCTTTGTAGCGATAACTAATTTACTGCGGTCATAATCCTGAATAACATCGCCAATAATTTCCTCTGAACGTCCTAAACCATACATGTAGGCTGTATCCAAAGTAGTAATGCCACTTTCAATAGCTTCTTTAACTACCGCATAACCGTCTTCATCTTTTAAACCAGTAAAAATATTATGGCCACCGACTTTATTCGTCCCTAAGCCTAATTTTTTACTTACTACATCCGTGTTACCAATCTTTACTAAATCAGTCATACGTTCACCTCACTATTTTTGAAACCGTTACCTTTATAATAGCTCAATTATGACAAAAAAAATAAGATTACGTCTAATTCGTAATCTTAATTTTAATAAATAATTATTTTAATTTTCAGATGGTAATTCATGTGCTTGACGTTTTTCTTCAATCGATTGACGAACAGCTTCTTCAGTAGCACGTCCACGTTTAGCAAGTTCACCATTTTCAAGTTCTTCTTTAACTTTAGCTAACTCATCAACCTCTTGATGTGCTTCAGGGTTATTACGTCTAAAAATAGCCATAACACTGTAAGCAATTTTTTCACCCATAAGAGTGACGAATGAACCAAGTAGGATAACAACGATACCAATAATAGTGTTAACCTTCATAGCCTCGCCTAAAACAATCAAAGCCAAGACTGGAGCCAAAGCTGGTTTAACTAGGAAAATCAATGAAGCCTGAAGAATACCAACTTTCTCCATTGAAAGGAAGTACAATCCAAAGGCTACACCAGTAACCAAGACAGAAATGTAAAGAATCAATGGTAATGTTTGTAAGGTAATTCCCTTGAAGAAAGGAATATTAATAAATTCAGAATAGTTACTTGGAATATTTTGAGCAATTGGTAAGTGACTTAGACCCATCAAAACACCCAATTCAGCTGAACCAAACAAGAATGATAGACAAGTCATTGAAAGACCATTTAATCCAATTTTGCCACCATTAACACGTGACATAACACCATAAACACCGAAAAGAATTGATGAAAGCAATCCTAACATGATACCCATAGCACCACTCAAGTGGAACGGATTAATAATAATCAAAAGACCGATCAAAGTTAAAACTAGAGCCAAGACATTAGTTCTAGATAATTTTTCTTTTAAGAATACGAAACCAATAATTAAACCAAAGATAGGATTAGCACTCAACATAATAGCGATAACTGAAGCAGTAGCCATCCCGATAGATAATTGATACAACGTCATACTCAAAACCACGATAACAAAGCCGGTTAAAGCAATACGTCCAAAGTCAGATCTAGATAATCTGACACTGTGCTTTCTAATGTACATCATAGTGAAAGGCAAAAGAGCCAAACCACCAATCAAGAATCTGACAAAGTTCAATTCAATTGGATTAAATTGGCCACCAGCAATCTTCAAGGCAATTTCCATAGAACTGAAAAGAAACGTTGGTATCAATATATAAAAGAAACTCTTTAAATTCAAAACTTAATTTCATCCCCATTTTTTGTAAGTCAATATTCTTAGTGTACTCCTGATTTTGGGGTCTATTTGAATGAAAGTGTTTCCAATTTTAAAAAAGAGAAGTCCAAGACTTCCCCTCCTAAAAACTACTTATTAATAATATTTCGAGAATAACCCTTACCAGCAGTCAAATCATACTGAACCAGACGATAATCATGAATAATTTGTTTCTGCTTCTTATTTAATCTATCCGTGGAAACCTGTTTTTCCCTATTATTAACATAAAGATTTTCATTCCCACCAACACTATTACGAGCCATAGCGGGAACATCCTCTTGAACTCGTGTCAACAAAGCATAGTAAGGCGTAACCTGTTGCTTCATTTGTCTCAAAGCTAAAGGTATAAAACCATTTGGATCAGTTACCTTGGTAGACTTAGACAACTTCTTCGTCCCATAATTATGTTCCAAAGCATAACGATTACTGTAAACAAAGTAATCAGTTGCATGTTGTTGAACATTGTATTGTGACATCTTATTGCCATCATAAATTCCTGGTAAGTGATCACCATACCAAACAATCGTAATTGGTTTAGAAATCTTATCAATCTCATTTAAAAAGGTTTGAGTAGTTTCATCAGTCATATTTAACCCTTTGGAAAAATTAGCAACCTGTTGTAAGTTTTTACCCGCACCTTTACCAGTAGCCTTGAATTGATTACCAGCATAATTAGTCGTATAAGGCATGTGATTTTGCATCGTTACGAGATTAATGAATTGCCCACCCTTTCTTTGATTAATTTGCCATAGAACTTCTTTATAGGCTGAGTCGTCACTAATGTATTGACCTCCGTCAGCCGTTGCTGTGTAATGTAGTCCTAATTTACCGGAAGTATTAATATTTCTAAAAGTTTGCATACCAAATTTCTGATAAACCGTATTACGATCATAAAAATTACCATAATAAGGATGGATTGCTGCAGTAGTTTTGAAACTATTGGCAATATTGAGCGGATGTTTTTGTTTAATAACCAGCTGCGTAAATGGTGAATTCAAGGATTTCGAGAATTGATTATAAGCTAATCCCGTTAAAGTCATATATTCAATATTTGCAGTTCCTCCTCCATAACCAGAGCTCATCATCAAGCCTGAAGTATTATCCTGTTTAACTTTTTTAATATTAGGGATTACCTCTTGATTCAACTTAATATTGGGAACACGACTAGGATCAGAGAAACTCTCACTCAAAATAAAAATTAAGGTCTGTTTTTGTAAATTATTATTAGGACGATTCTGATTAATTTCATTTGCTTCGTTACGATATTTTGTAACGATACGTTGCATAGTAGTTTTATTGTAATCAGTTGGTTTATTCATAACGTCGATATGCATGTTAGTTAAAAACGTTAGTAGTGGGCCGTTACTATTAGCTGACCAATTAATATTAGCCGCAAAATCCGAGTACCCTGCTTTGTTGAGTACAAAGTGATTAAAAGTTCCTTCACGACTGGAAGTATAAAAGCTTCCCAAACTTAAAACCATTAACAACACCAATAGAAATCTAGAAATCGGTTTAAAATGTAGAAAATTGTTACTGTACTGCTTTTCTAAGACAAAACATAATGCGGCCAGAATTAGAATTATAGCAACGACCCAAACAATCAAACCGAGCTTAACCATTGAGAGTAATTCCTTAATATTACCTAAGAACATCAAGTCACTAGGCAAAATTGGTTCCGAGCGATACTGCACTTTTAGATGATCTGCTAATCCATAGATTCCAAAAAAAACATAAAAGATCATTGTCGAAACAAAGAAGTGATTCGTTAAACCATACAATCCCCAATAAACAATTAATAGCAGCACTACTGTTATCAAATAGACCGGAAGATTATCTTTAAAAACCATCTGAGCACTATAAGAAATTGATGTTAGTTGAGCATAATCTAATAAGTATCCCATCAAGAAAGCTGACAGAACAGTAAACAACCCTTGTCCTAAATAAACAACTCTTTTTCTCTGCATAATCAAAGCATCCTTTAGCATATATATCATTACATTAATAATAACTCTTTTGTTTTTTTAGAAAGTAAAAAAATAATGTTCATATCAACTAATATATATCGTTAATATGAACACTTTTTTCATTTTGATAAGATTATATAATTTAGAGTAAAAATTTAAAGACATTTTTACTTATTGATTGTTGCTTTCGAATATCCTTTACCAGCAGTCAAATCATACTGAACCATCCGATAATCATCAATAATCTGCTGTTGTTTCTTAGTTAGTTTGTCAACACTCTTGCTATCTTGATTTACATACAAGTTATTAGTACCCTCATCAATACTCTTAGCCATAGCTGGAGCATCTTGTTGAACTTTAGTTAACAGTGCATAGTAAGGCGTTACCTTTTGATCCATTTGTTCCAACGCCAATGGAATAAATCCATTAGGATCAGTTACTTTTGTAGCATTATTTAGCTTAGTTGTGCCTTCACCATGATCTCTGGCGTACTTATTACTGTAAATAAAGTAATCTGTTTGATGTTCCTCAACATTATATTTATAAATATCAACGCCATCGTATATACCTGGCAAATGATCACCATACCAAACAACTGTAATTGGTTTATTTACTTTATCCAACTCTGCTAAAAACTCTTTAGTTGAATTATCAGTGGTATTAATACTTTTAGCAAAGTTTTCAATTTGTGTACGTGAACTATCAGTAACACCTGAACCACTAGCTTTGAATGGATTATTGGTGTAATTATTGGTATAAGGCATATGATTTTGCATTGTGACTAAATTGATAAATTGGCCACCTTTAGCCTGATTAATTTGCCACAAAGTATCCTTATAAGCTGATTCATCACTGACATATTCCATTTCTGGCAATGTGTCAGCATATTTCAAAGGTTCCGTCTTAGATGTGTCGAGGTTTCTGAATGTCTGAATTCCAAAGTTCTTGTAAACTGAATTACGATTATAAAAGTTCCCATGGAATGGATGAATGGCGGCACTCGTCTTAAAGCTGTTGGAAATGTTGATTGGATCTTCTTGCTTATTAACTAGCTGCGTATAAGGTGATTGCAAAGAATCGGAGAATTGGTTCATGGCTAGACCGGTTAAGGTCATATATTCCATATTGGCAGTTCCCCCACCATAGCCAGAACTCATCATCAAACCAGAAGTAGTGTTCTCTTTGATTTTTTCAATGCTAGGAATTGGATCTTGATTGAGCTTTACACCAGGAACTCTATTTGGATTAGAGAAACTCTCACTCAAAACGAAAATCAAAGTTTGCTTGCTCAAGTTATTATTAGAACGATCTTGGTTAATATCGTCAGCGACGCCTTGATATTTTTTAACCAATTTTTCCATTTTTTGTTTACTATAGCCCTTGGGCTTATCCATCACGTCAACGTACATATTACCTAAGAAGGTCAGCATTGGACCGTTACTATTTGCTGATTGATTGATATTAGAAGCATAGTTAGTATAACCAGCTTTAGCCAAAACTTTATAAGTAAAAGAATTGTTATCACTGGCTGTGTAGAAACTACCAATGCTAATAACTGCTAGAGCAATAAAAATCAATCTAACAATGTAATTAAGGTGCAATGCATATTTGCCAAAAAAATGTTCTAGTAGGATAGCTGCTGCTATCAAAATTATTAGTAGAACTACCATAAAAATAACTATTTTTGGTGTAACCATTGACAAAAGTCCCTTAACATTCTTCAAAAGGCTCAAATCACTAGGTAAGATCGGTTCTGACCGATAATTAACCTTCAAACGATCGGCGACCGCGTAAATAGCAAAAAATACGTAGAAAATTGCCGAAGCGTAGAAAAAGCGGTTACATAAACCGTACAAGCCTAAATAGATCAAAAGTAGGATCAACACCGTCAATAAATAAGTGTTCAAATTTGATTGAAAAACAATCTGTTTGGAAAAGACAATATCGCCTGTTTGAGCGTAATTCAAAATAAAGCCGACTAAAAAAGCCGATGCAATAATGAAAATGAATTGCACTATCCTCAATATTTTAATTTTTTTTTGCATTAGTAAAACGTCCTCATTAATATCCCTTAATATAATTAATATATTAAACCAAATTCCGTTAATATCTAGTTTTATCGTAGATTAATTTTGGAAAAAGTTTATTAGTCATAGTTTTTCCTCTTTATTTGGTTTAATAATTAAGCATAATCTTAAAATCAAATTAGGATTATTTGATACAAAAAGTACAAATTCATTTTTATGAATTTGTGCTTTCGTATTCTTTAATCAAATCAATCAAAAATTTTTGACGATTCTCATCGGTTGTTACATTAACCTGCCCAAAATGAATCCAGGTCGTATTTTTAGGATTTAAGCCAATATCAGCCAAAGTACGATCAATGAAAACTGATTGGATGGGGTCTCCACAATTATTCACTAAATAATCTTTCGTTGTCGTTGAAGTAGTTACAACTGTGACCTTTTTTATTTGTGTTAATAGACCCTTCCAACCGTCACTTTCATCATAAGCAAAACCACTTAGTAAGACACGATCGAAGAATCCCTTTAACATAGCTGGTAAATTGTGCCACCAAATCGGAAAGATAAAAATCAATTCATCAGAATTGTTTATTCGACGTTGATATTTTCTTACCAACTCGTCACTAGTTCGTCCTTGACTGTATACCTTCAATTCCTTTGCCGAAAGAACCGGGTTGAAATTATCCGCATACAAATTGATCACTTCAAATTCCTCATCATTTCGATTAAAATAGTTCGACAATGTATTTAGAATCTCATGATTGAAACTACTGGTATTGGGATGAGTATAAATAATTGTTTTCATATCTAGAATCTCCTCGTGAATCATTGGCTTTAGTATATTATCTTTGAGGAAATTTTTGACATCAATATGTGCTTAATTTTATTTTCTAATTTGATTTAGGATATTTAATTGTCGTTAAACTTACCAGCAATTGACATTGTAGGTTGAATATTAATAAAAGCACTAGGATCAACATCTAAAATAATCTTTTTGGCAAAGAATAATTGATACTTGGTTAAGACCATCGTGATTGATCCAATCTCTTCTCCAGAATAAGCACCCTTCAAATGATAATCCAATGTCAAACCACGATTGAGTGATTTGAGTAATTCCTGAGAAATCTGATCAATTTTATGTGTATAAACTGTGACAGTAATCTTCTGTTGTTGAATATACATTTTATCAATCACCATATTGGTAATATAAATTGAAATAATTGTATACAGAGCTAATTCCCAGCCAAAGGTAAAGCCAGCAATCGTAATGATAATCGCATTAACCGCAAAGCTAACTTGTCCAACGGTTCTACCCGTACTTCTTTGCACGATCAAGGCAATAATATCAGTTCCACCAGTTGAAAAACCGTAACGGAAACAAAGTCCAATACCTGATCCAGACAAGATACCACCAAAGACAGCTGACAACAATGGATCTTTGGTCAACGGATGCAATGGAACAATTAAAATAAATAACGATGCTGAAACGATAGAAATAATCGACAGAATCGTAAACTTCTTGCCTAACTTAAACCAGGCTAAAATTACCAATGGTAAATTTAATAATGCATACCAGAAGTAAACTGGTGTACTCGTTTGTGCAAATTCATTGAGCAAGTTAACGATCAACTGTGCCGCACCAGTCACACCACTGGTATAAAGCTTTGCCGGCTGTAGCAATAATTGAATTCCTAGAGCCGAGGTTATTCCATAGAAAAGAGCTGCAAAAATACTTTTATAATAGTCTCTAATAAATTTCATGAAATCGCCCCTCCTTTTACTGTAAATATATATTCATATCATATGAATTATAGCAAACCTCATCATATATAAAACAGTTCAAATGTATCATTACTGACAAATTTTTTGTATATATTATAATTAAACCAATGATTGGAGGATATTTAATGATGCAAAAAATTGGTTTCATCGGTACTGGCGTCATGGGCAGTGGCGTTATAAACAATTTATTAAAAGCGGGTTATGCTGTTGATATCTACACAAGAACAGAATCAAAAGCTGAACCGCTAATTAATCAAGGTGCTAAATGGTACGCTGACCCTAAAGATGTGGCTGAAAGTGCCGATATAATCTTTTCAATGGTCGGTTTTCCACAGGATGTTGAAGATGTCTACTTCAAAGATAATGGTATCTTTGCCGGTCTATCAGCTGGTAAAATTATCGTTGATATGACAACTAGCACACCCACACTTGCTAAAAAGATTGGTCAAAAAGCTGAAACAATTGGCGTTCAATCTTTAGACGCCCCTGTTTCTGGTGGTGATGTTGGTGCTCGTGATGGTAAATTAACTATCATGGTCGGTGGTTCCAAAGAAGCCTACCAAGCACTTCTTCCCATTTTTGAAATTATCGGTAAAGCCAATCACTACTTCGGATCTTACGGTGCTGGTCAACATGCCAAAATGGCTAATCAAATCATGATTGCCGGTACGATGACTGGTCTAACAGAAATGTTCGTTTATGCTAAGGCTGCCGGTCTCGATTTACAATCAGTCTTAGAAACTGTTGAAGGTGGTAGTGGTGACAACTGGAGTTTAGAAAACTATGGACCTCGTATTTTAAACGGTGACTTCAAACCAGGTTTCTATTCCAAACATTTCCTTAAAGACTTACGCATTGCACTTGATGAAAGCGAAAAAATGAACCTTGACCTTCCTGCTACTAAACAAGCTAAGAAATTATATGAAACATTAGTCGATGATAAAGGTTTGGGCAACGATGGTACTCAAGGACTTATCAAACTTTGGTGGTAATATGTCACTAAAGTTTGATGGAGTGAAAGATACCCTCTTTTTTCCTTAAACAATAACTCAAAAATCTAAAACAGTACCTATTTAGGATTACCGTACATTACGGATATTCAAATAGGTACTGTTTTTTAATTTAAAAATCAAAAGGCGACTATTTATACTCAGACAAACGACTCATCAACTCCAAATGATGTTTAATTGAGAGTTTTTTTACGACTCCTAAACCAGGAAACTTATCCCCATGACCATATTCTAATAGTGTTTCTAATGCGGGAGTTAGATTAAGCCCATTAATATTTTTATGAACCCAAGGTGCCAATTTGTTCATAGCTTCAAAGAATTTTTGCTTTTGTCCACGCATAGACTCATTACTGTCAGAAACAAAATGATGCACACGTAAACTACCATCCGCAGTCACATAGATAATATGAATTGCAATTGCCCTTGATGGCATACCTTTATCAAAATAAATATGACCTAACATTGAATAATCACCGAAGCCACTGAATCCATCAACTTGTCGATACCAATCTGGACCCTCAAAAAATTCATCATCTAATTGAGCGTAGTCTTCTACATGGTGATGAAATGAGAACGGATCAGTCAAACTAGCAGCTTTAATTCCAATTAACTTATGCATCCTGGCGACATTTGGAATTAACAATTTATTCACTTTTTTCAAAACGGTAGTATCACGGTATGCTTTAAGCAGTTCATAATTGTTTACAATTAAAATCGACTTTTGTTGCGGTAAGGTTCTTAAGAAATCACTTCGAAAATCAGCCGTCAAAATAGCACTTGGCACGTAAAAATCTAAGTTATACACATCCGGTAGTGGATAAAGTTTCGTATCATTCAAACCATATACGCTGACCTGTGGATTAGCAATTACACTGAACGGCTGCTTTTTATCGACAAAAGTTTGAACCGTTCTTTGCAACTCCTTAGAATCACGAACTGGTTCAATTATTGGAATAATCTGTGAATTAAACCAGCCTTCTTCACATAATTCCTTCAATGCCAATAAATCGTACATTCGTCCACGAAAATAAGGATAATAGATCATATTTTATCCTCCAAATTGGGTTGTTGTAATCTCTGCAGCTGTAACTTCAATTCTTGATATTCGGCATTTCTGGCATCTAATTCATCCTGTAACGCTGTTATAGCATCATTTTGCGTTTCTTCAATAAAACGATCATAAAGATTATTGTCAGGATTATAAACATCGTAACCAGCTTTTTGGCGTTTCTTCAGTTCTTTAAAGAGCCTATCTTCAGAATATAGCTGCAAACCTTTCTCAACTTTCTTGGCTTTATCAACTTCTCTAAAGAGTGAGGCTACAAAATGACTTGTTAACTGTTTTTCATCAACCTGAAGTTCTTGAAATTGAGCTTTTTTAGCGATAGTTAAAAATCCTGGTGCGACTAATGTCTGCGGTGAAGCTTCCATTGCTTTTTTATCAAAAGCTCGATAAATCAAAACACCAATATGACTAGGAATTTCATCAGCCACTTCTTCGAACAGTTTCTGTGGCAAGACGAAGTAATTGTAATTACCAATAAAAGACAATTTGGCCTTAGAGTGAAAATCTGATTTTGTTACTTTCAATTCATAGCAACGCCATTCAATTTGATCATTTCGTAATTGCTGGTAACTCAGCGTATCAACAATTCCTTTATCATCTGGCATTGAAACCTCTTCAACAACATACGATCCCTGTTCTTTACAATATTGATAAAGTGTACTCTCTAGATTCTTAGTTAACTTAGTTTTCATCTTGTTCCTTCCAAAAGTTATCCACCGTGCCTGTTAATTGTTGTAGCGATGAAATACGACGATAATTCTGCCAATGTTGTGGAAAAAGTCTGGTATAACGCATACTGCCAAAACGCTGATCCACTAATAAAACAATTCCCTTATCGTGACTGCTTCTGATCAAACGCCCTGCGGCCTGTAAAACGTTATTCATTCCTGGCATTTGATAAGCATATTCAAATCCATGTCCATTTTTATTATCATAATAATCTCGAATCAAATTATTCTCGGCACTCAATCCTGGTAACCCAACACTAACGATAGCGACACCAATTAATTTATCACCTCTTAAATCAATTCCTTCGGAGAAAATACCACCTAAAACACAAAAGCCAACTAGCGTTTCCTCACTATCATTGTCGAATCGATCCAAGAATTCTTGTCGAGTCACACTGTCCATCTCAGATGTCTGAGTAATTGTATTAACATGTGGATAACTTTTTTCAAAACTAGTTTTTACTTGTTCTAAATACCCATATGACGGAAAAAAGAATAAATAATTACCTTTTTTACTATCGATTAAAGTTTTTAAGCTCTTAACAATCTTTTCTTGATTAAATTCTCGTTGTCGATAAGTTGTTTGAATATACTGTGTTATCAAAATGGCTTGATGATTAATTGGGAATGGTGATGGTAATTGATACGCCAAACTATTAGCGCTCCCACCTAAAACGCTTTGGTAATAATCCATCGGCGACAAAGTGGCTGAAAATAACACTGCTCCTAAGCCAAGATCCAATGACTGATCAATAAAATGACTGGGATCGAGACATAGCTGTTTAACAATAAGATGTTTATTATCTATAACAATCCGGGTCTTGTACGTATCGTTATACAACGCTCCAATTTTGACAAAAGTCAGACAATCGAAGAAATAGTCTTTGGCACTATCCAAAAAGTCGGATGGCTTTTGATCTTGCATCCATTCACCCATAAAGTCATCAAACTTACCTAAAATTTTCAAAAGTTCATCAGGTGCATCTGAAGTTATCTTTTCTTCTAAATCATCGGTCTGTAGTTGTTTCTTTATTTGATTGAAGACGCGTCGAACTTTTTTCAACTGTTTCTGAAAATCTTTACTTGTTTTAGTTTCAATCTTTTTAGCCATCTTCAATAATGAAGTAATCTTAAAATCACTTATTTCCGCTGAATACATTGACCGTGAACGACTGACCAAATTATGAGCCTCATCAATTAGGAAAAAATTATCCGTATCTTTTTCGACAAAAAAGCGTTGTAAATAGACTAGCGGATCAAACAAATAATTGTAATCACAAATAATAACATCACAAAATAATGATGCATCCAGTGAAAACTCAAAGGGATCAACGGTATGCTTCCTTGCATATTTCTCTACAATTTCACGCGTAATGGCATCCTCATTAGTTAATAAATCAGCTAAGGCTGGCTTCAACCGATCATAATAACCAATCATGTATGGATCTTTTTCTGGTGGCACATCTTGTTCTTTAAAACGTATTTTATCTTTAGCCGTCAAGGTAATACTCTTCAACTGGAGTCCTTTTTTTGACATCAAATCAATTGTTTCTTCAGCAACTCGCCTGGTACTCTGTTTGGCGGTTAAATAGAATAATCGTTGAATTCTTTCCTCTCCCATTGATTTAATGGCCGGAAACAAAGTTGAGATAGTCTTGCCAGTTCCAGTTGGTGCTTCGACAAAAAGACGCTTTTGATAGTAAACCGTTTTGTAAACAGCCGCCGCCAACTCATGTTGACCAGTTCGAAATTTATCAAACGGAAAAGATAATTGTTGAATCGATTGATTACGAGTTTTTCGTAATTTAGCTCTTAGAACTAACCAATACTCGTATTCTTCTATTAAATTTTGAAAAAAATCATTCAATTGATCACGTTCAAAAGTTTTGTCATCGCTTGTTATTGTTTCAGTACTGACTTGAAAATAGGTCAGTCGTAAATCAACGTGTTTTAACTCTGGATGTTCCTTCAAAATAATATAACCATAAACCTTAACCTGTCCCCAATAGAGTTCCAATGTGTTGTCACTTAATTCGTCGAAGGGTTGGTCCGAAGTTTTGATCTCTTCTATTAGAATACTTTTATCTGTCGTAGTTATTCCATCGGCACGTCCTGAAATGACGTACTCAGTATCGTTCATGGTTACTTCAGTCTTTAGATAGACTTCACTTTCGTAATCGGTATTCTTTGAACGTGTTTTTTGTAGTCTACGATGGATTCGGGAACCGTTTTGAGCCGTATTTTGACTATTCTTATTTTCCATTAAGTCACCGCTACGCAGTACAAACTCAACTAACTGTCGAATTCCAATTTTAGTTGCCATAGACTACCTCCTCAAATTACTATTTAACATTGTAAAACATACGTTCGATTTTGTCTGTAGACAATTTATTGTAAAAGTTAGTTCAATCCTACTCATTTCTCAGCTACTTTTTATAATAAAAAAACCATATAATTAATATTATTAATTCAGTTAGGGATGTATTTCATGCAGATTAGTACCGAGGATGTTTTAATCGATTCACTAAATAAGCTTTTAGAACGCAAATCAGTTGATAAAATCACCGTTAAGGATATCGTCTCTGAATGTGATCTAACTAGACAAACATTTTACAATCATTTCTCCGATATTTATGCACTGGTGGAATACTCTGCCTGCCAAAACGCTAAAAAATATTTGGATGACGCTTCTGACTATGACAATTGGCAAGAAGGTTTTTACAATATCATGGTCAAAATAAAAGAAAATAAGACCATTGCTCAAAATGTTTATCATTCCATTTATCGTGACTTAATGGAAAAATATATCTATGACGTACTTTACGGTTATATCATTCAAATCGTCGAAAAACAGGCCGAAGGTATGTCCGTTTCACAAAATCATAAAGATTTCATTGCTCATTTCTATAGTCTTGCTTTCATCGCCGTTATTTTCGAATGGATCAGTGACGATATGAAGGGTGATCCTGAGGAAATTGTCGAGCAAATTGGCGTTTTAATCCATGGTGATTTCAAAAAGGCTTTAAATAAATACGCTAAATAATTTTACAGATATTGGGAAGTGTAAATAATATTTACACTTCTATTTTTTTGTCAATTGTTCATTACTGGAGTTTATTTTATCTTGAATGCAAGGACAAAGTTCCTTTGACATTTTCGAAAGAAGGCAACAACAATGAACATTTATAAAACAATGTATCATCCCCACAAACCAGCCGGTATTGATGACCGCAAAGCCAATATTATTGGTGGAGGAATCGCCGGATTGGCAACGGCAGCATTCTTAATTGATGATGCTAAAATGCCTTCTCGTAATATTACTATTTACGAGAAGAAGCCTGTTATGGGTGGTTCTATGGACGGAACTAAAGGTAATGAAGGTTATCTTTGCCGTGCTGAACGTGAACTAGAACCTTATATGGAATGTCTCTGGTATCTCTGCAGCAAGATCCCTTCACTTGAAAATGAAGGCAGAACTGTACTTGATGATGTCGTTGACTTCAACCGTGATGAACCAATTCACACTGAGGCCAGAGTTATCGTTAACCAAGGAGAAATTGACGGACAATATCATAATTATAAGATGCCTCAACGTTATGTTACCGCTATGGCTAAAATTGTTTCTTCAACTGAAGAAGAATTAGCTGACAAACGCATCGATGAATTTTTTGACAAAGATTTCTTCAAAACTAATTTCTGGACTTGCTTCCACAGTCAACTAGCCTTCAAACACTACCACAGTGCCATCGAATGTCGTCGTTACTGGCAAAGATTTACTTTCATCAACCGTCATGAATACCTTGAAGGTTTCATTCATACTAAATATAACGAATATGATGCAATTATTTTACCTATCGAAAGATGGTTGATTGATCATGGAGTTCACTTCGTTAACAACTTCTCAGTTTACGACCTAACTCTTGATACAAAGAACGACACTGTTGAAGCAATTCTTGCCCACCAAAACGGTCAAGATGTCACTATTCCCGTAAGCAATAAAGATTTAGTCTTCGTTACTAGCGGTTCAATCAGTGAAAATAGTTGCTTTGGTGATAACCACACTGTTGCTAAGACTAATACTGATACTGAAGATATGGGTACTTTCACCATTTGGAAGAACATAGCCAAGAAGGATGACAAATTTGGACATCCCGATAAATTCTTGGGCCAAATCGACCAAACAAAGTGGATTTCCTTCTTCCCTACTGTCAAAGGCTATCCTGAATTCTTCAGACGTATCGAAGAATTATCCGGAAGTAAAGCCGGTACTGGTGGTTTAATGACTTTCAAGGATTCAAATTGGGATATGTCATTTGAAATTCACCACAAACCATTCTTCCCTTATCAAGCTGACGATGAAGAAGTTGGTTGGGGATATGGTCTTTACGGCGAAAACGTTGGTAACTATATTAAGAAACGTATGTGGGATTGTACCGGTGACGAAATTATGACTGAACTTCTTTATCATTTAGGTATGTTGGACATCAAAGATGAAGTTCTAAAACATACTTACATGTCAACAGCCATGATGCCTTACGCAACCAGCCAATTCATGCCTCGTAAATTAGGCGATCGTCCTAAAGTAGTTCCCGACGGCTGTACTAACCTAGCTTTCTTAGGTCAATTCGTTGAAGTCGATGACGATGTTGTCTTCACTGTTGAAACTTCAGTTAGAACTGGTTTGGAAAGTGTCTATGAATTACTTGATGTCGATAAAGATGTTCTTGAAGTTAACCCTTCAAGATACGATATCAGATACTTGTTAGAAAGAGTTAAACGTTTCAACGGTATCAAGGGTAAGATTACACCTGATATGTTGCCACAATTAACTCCGGATCAACTCCCTGCTGTGACTCAAGAACTATTGCACTACGTAAATAATATTCCACCATATTATACGATGTACCTTGGACGCGACAAGACTGTTCCATACAAGGAATCAATCTTGCATCCCAAAGCACCACACAGTAAATAAACTCTAACAAGCAAATAGCCAGTAACTCGATTTTGAGTTGCTGGCTATTTTTAATATCTATTGAAATTTAAATTAGATTAAACCGCCTTCGACGTCTTTACTTTATTTAATTTGTCCAACTAAAATTGTTGATCCAACTGTTATTTGCTTTACTTGGTTCCAATCTATCAAACTACTATCAATATTGAACAATAACGGCGTCATATTGATAAAAGCACTCCGTTCTTCTTCAGAGACGTTATACGTCCTTGTAGCGTCGATTTGATCCACTAGCGTACAATGTTCCTCAAAGTAATCTAAAACCTTCTGATTGGAGTATTTCTCCTGCTTCAATTGGTCTTTAGCTTGCTGACGTAATTCCTGAACGTGATACTCATTGGGAATAACCTTCAAAACATATCCTGCTGGCTTTAAAATCCTACTAAACTCACCATAGTTAGCGGGAGAAAAGATATCAATGATTCCATCGATCCTTTGAGCTTGTATTGGTAAATGGGCTAAATCTCCGATAAACCATTCAACTGGAGTGTTAGGTCCCTTAGCTGCTAATTGAATCGAATCTTTAGAAATATCAAAAGCAAAGACATCCTTATTTTCTAATTCAGCAATTTTTTTCGAATAGTAACCTTCACCACAACCAACATCGAGTGTACTTTGAATATTAAGATCCTGAATCAATTTCACAATTTTATCGGCAATATGATCGTACATTCCATGCTCCAAAATCAAATGACGATTTTCAAAAGATTCCAAATCATAATTTTTCTGTTGTTTACTATTTAACACAAAATCGACGAAACCCTTTTTGGAAATATCGAAGGTATGATTTTGATTACAAGTTAAACTGTTCCCTACTAAATTCAATTTTTCTCCACAAATCGGACATTGAAAATATTCACCGCTGTTATTAAATTTTTGAATCTTATTATTCATTAAAAGCACCTATTCTTCTGCTTTTGATATCAACTGAGGCATCGCACTGTCTAAAAATTTTTGTGCAAAATCATCGTCATATATCCAAGCATTAATTTGATTTTTAGCTAAGATCAACGGCATTCGATCATGAATTTTGACCATTGATTCATTCGGTTTGGTGGTAAAAAGAATGCTTTGAGCCACACCATCAAACTGATTGTAACAACCAGCAATAAAGAGTGTCTCGGGATCATTACTGAAATTAAATTTATATTTCTGTTTTGTTTTATTCCACTCAAAGAAACCAGTTGTTGGATAAACGCAGCGGCGTTTTTTAAATGATTCCGCAAACATTTGTTTTTGTTGAACCGTCTCCGAACGAGCATTGATGATTGATTGTCCCGTTTTAAAACCTGGGAATCCCCATTTCATGCCCACAACTTGTACCATTTTTTCTCCAGCAATAATCAGTGCTGTCTCATCAGTTGGAAAGACTTCACCAACTTTAGGATTGTAACCTGCATCGACTGCCAATTGATAAATTCGTTTTATTTCAGGATTCTGATCTGGTTGAAACATATAACGTCCACACATAATTATCCTCCCGCTTTCACTTATAATTAATTATGCAATAAAAAAAATTCAATTCCAATTAGAATTGAATTTTATATTGAAAGCAAATTAAATATTTTTAGGCCAAGAATTTCCAAAGTCTTTTTGTGGCAAGCACAATAAAACTAGTAACGCTATATCACCTAAGAACGGAATTATCGGTAACAACACCCACCAGCCGTGCATTTTTCTATCGTGCAATCTTCTAATAATGGCCGTAAAAACAGAAATTATATAATATCCGAATGCTATTGCCAAAGCTACGCCAACAATTGAACTCCAATAAAAATCAGTTATAGGCATTTTAGTAATCACGAATCCTAAAATTCCCATGATAATTCCGGCTACAATAGTCATTCCTAAAAAGCCCCACCAGAAATCCTTACGACTCATTCTCTTAGCGCCTACAAATAAATCTTGAAAATATAATTTTGTGGAAGAAATGATTCCTGGATGAAAACTTTCATTCCATACTTGTTCTTTCATTTGCATTTGATTTCTCCTAAATGTGAATTCCAATAATGAATCCTAAAATACCAAAAATGTAAGTTAAAACAAAGTATAACAGACATCTCCATAAGCGGTGTTGGAACCACAACTGACTTAACTCCATACTAAAGGTACCAAAGGTGGTAAAGCCTCCACAGAATCCTGTACCTAATAGTAATAATATCGCACCATTATGAATTTGTGCAGTGAATATTCCCAGCAGCAAGGCACCAAAAATATTGATCAGTAAGGTTATAACGGGAAAATCAACTGGAATCTTGGATTGTAATAAAGTTAGCTCATTTCTTATAAAGGCACCAATAGCAGCACCAAAACCTACAATTAAAAAATTCATTTGTGCTTGCTCCTTATATAGTCATTAAATGCCTGACCAGCTGCCCAATAATTACCCAATAGGGCTAACAAGAAGCCACCGACAAGTGTGAACGTCAGATATATCAGTAAAGATTGCCATTGACCGTTTTCATATAACCGATAAGTATCGGCTGTAAATGTTGAAAAAGTCGTATAGGAACCTAATAGACCTGTACTCAAGGTCAAAACTACTTGCGAGGATAAGTTATATCGATCCTGTAAATAATGAATCAAAAATGGCAATAACAAAGCTCCACTCAAATTGGCTATTAGTGTCCCCAGAGGAAATCCATTACTTGTTTTGAAAATTAAACTCTCGCCATAACGAAGATTACTACCGATAAATGCTCCAATTAAAAGAAGCAAAAATACTTTACCCTTTTCCTTCAACATAAAAAAATCACCCTCAAAAACAAAAGAATTGGATACAATATCCTTTATCATTCACTTCAAATAACCCAGAAATTTAAAACAGCACCTATTTAAAAACGTAATGCATTACGCTTATTCTAAATAGATGCTGTTATTTTTATTTCAAAAATTTAGAAAGAGAACAATAAACGGAATCTTTTACTAGTCTGGAATAAAAGTTAAAAATGCGGTTAGTTTCAAGTTACATCCAGAATATTTTCAACTTCTATGAAAGACAGAATCCAAACTCTTTTTTAATCATTATTTTTTATCAACATCATGTCCACCGAATTCATTTCTCAAGGCAGCCACAACTTTACCGGTAAAAGTATCATCTTCTAAAGAACGATAACGCATCATCAATGATGCTGCAATAACTGGTGTTGGTACTTGTAATTTCAGAGCTTCTTCCAAAGTCCACTTACCTTCACCAGAGGAATGCATTACCCCTTTTATTTCATTCAAATTAGGATCTTTTGAAAATGCTGATTGTGTCAATTCCATCAACCAACTACGAATAACTGATCCGTGTTCCCAAACTTTAGCAACAGCTTCATTATCATAATCAAATTGACTGTGAGACAAGACATCGAATCCTTCAGCAATTGCTTGCATCATTCCGTATTCAATGCCATTGTGAACCATCTTTAGATAATGACCACTACCGGCCTTTCCAGTATACAAGTATCCGTCTGTTTGAGCAATTCCTTTGAAAATTGGTTCAATATATTCAAAAGTTTTTTCATCATCGCCACCAATCATGAAGTTACCATCACGATTAGCACCACTCATACCGCCAGAAGTACCGACATCAAAGAATTTAATTTCTTTATCTTTCAAGATTTGGTTATGTTTCAATGAATTCTCGAAAAATGAATTGCCACCATCAATTACAATATCATTGGGATCAAGAATTTCGCTAAGCTTATCAATTGTTTCATTTGTAGGATTTCCTGCTGGTAACATTACCCAGACAATACGTGGAGCTTGTAATTGCTTAACAGCGTCCTCCAAGGTTTGTTCTACTTGTGCACCTAGTGTTGAGGCATCATTTCTGGCAGCATCGTTTAAATCAAACGCAACTACCTCGTTTCCATTACGAATCAAATTCTCAGTCAAATTGATTCCCATCTTGCCTAACCCAATCATTGCTAATTTCAAAATTAATCCTCCTAAATTGTTATCACAAGGATTAATTATACATAAAAAAACCGCACCAAAAACAACATTTTGGTACGACCCGATTGCTTAAAAGGTTGATATCATCGACTTAATTGGCTGCTTAGCCCATAAATTTGTTCCACCAATGACCCTTTTTATCATTATTAACCTTTTCGTTAACACGTTCTTTGATCTCTTCATTGTCATTGCCACTGTTACTAGAATCCTTACTTTGAACTTTTTCCTCTGCTTGTTGCTTCAAGGTATCTAGTTCAACTTGTAATTCTTCTTTAGCCTTTTGAGCGTCATTAAGTTCATCTTGCAATTCTTTGATTGTAAGTTCGCGCTTTTTGTTTTCAGACTCTAATTTAGCAACGGTTACTTGTAATTCTTTAACCTTTGCTTCTTGTTGTCCATCCTCAGTTTTATCCTTTTTCACTTCAGAAGTTGGATAAATTTGCATTGCGGATGTTTCCAGAGTCATTTTAGGTCCATGGCTCAATTTAACCATTTCTCTAAAATCTTCAATATTTTTTTGCGTGTATAAACGATTATTTTGACTATTACGTTCAAAATATTTACTATTCTCAGTCGTGCGTTCAACGATCAAAGAATATTTACGCAGTGTAGCTACACTTATCCTTAAATCTTTGGCAGCTTGTGCAGGAGTTAATAAATTGTTGCTTTTTACTTTAGTCAAAAGGATTCCCCCAAGGTTGTTTCATTCTCTTCATTATAAAAATAATAATTGTGAAGTTCAACTACAAAATCAATGTAGTCTAAATTAAAATCATCCTTGCTATATTTTAACCTTCAAATTGGATATACTAAAGATGTATTAATAAAATATTTACTCTTAGCCGACACAGTCGGTTTTTCTTTGGTGTATAATTCATCTTACAAGAACAGAAGGGGAAATCATATATTGTCAAGTTCTACAATTACAACAAATTTCATTATCATTTTACTTACTTTCATTTTTGCTTTCTTCTTTGTTGCTGCTGAGTTTGCTTTAGTACAAACCAGGTCCAGTCAACTAGAAGATGCAATTTCAAAGGGTAATGGTAATACAAAAAAATTAAAACGTGCTCTTATGATGGTCAATAACCTCAACGAGTACTTATCAACAACACAAGTCGGTACTAGTATTGCTGGTATCATCTTAGGTTGGATCGGTGAAAGTACAATTGAGTACCTATTAGTAGAAGTGTTGGGTGTTGCTCATATCTCTGCTGGTGGTAGTAGCGGTTTACATGCCGTCAGTTCCATTGTTGGTGTGCTTTTACTAACATACCTTGAAGTTGTTTTGACGGAAATTGTTCCTAAAAACATCTCAATTGATATGCCAATGACGATGTTAATGCTTGTCGTTACACCGTTGCGATTCTTCCATATTGCCGTTTATCCATTCGTTTGGTTATTAAACGTGTCTGCTTCAGGTATCGTTCGTTTAATGGGAATGAAGCCTGCCGATTCAGAAAATGAAGTTTTCTCTCAATCAGAAATCCTTAGACTTTCTAAATCATCTATTAAGGGTGGTGATATGGAACCTGATGATGTTATCTTCATGCAACGTGCTTTTGAATTAAACGATAAAGTTGCTAAAGATATTATGGTTGATAGAACTAGTCTTTACGTTGTCGATATTACCGATAAAGTTAAGGACGTTATCAAAGATTATTTACAACAAGGTTTCTCAAGATTCCCTGTTGTTGCCGATAACGATAAGGATAAAGTTTTAGGTTATGTATATGCCTATGATATTGTTCGTCAAAACCAAGTCGATGGTAATGTTGGCATCAGCCGCATCTTGAGATCTGTTAACACGGTTCCTGAAACAATGCCTATCCAAGATATTTTATCTAAGATGATCAAAAAACAAACACCTATCGTTATTGTCGTTGATGAATACGGTGGGACAAGTGGTATCGTTACTGATAAAGATATTTACGAAGAATTATTTGGTACCGTTAAAGACGAAATCGACGATGTTTCCGATGAATATATTGTTAAGAATCCTGATGGTTCTTATAATGTTTCTGGTAAAACCACACTTTATGATTTCGAACGTTACTTCAAATCCGATATTCCTGAATTTCAAGATTCTGATATTATCACTGTTGGTGGTTATATCATTGAAAAGTATCCTAACATTCAAAAGGATTTTGAGTTCGAGATGGATAACTTTAAGTTTAAGGTCGCTGAATTCGACCACGGATTCGTTAACTGGTTCAAAGTTACAGTTGATAAGACAGCTGTTACTAAACAAGATAACTTAGCATCACTTACTGATGTTGATGATTTAAAAGATTAAAACTAAGCAAATAGCCAATAACTCGTAATTGAGTTATTGGCTATTTGTTTGACTAAAATGAAATGTATTCATTATTAAACTCTTTTATTTTTTCACAGAGTAGCTAGCCCAAAATGTCGGAACGTTGAAATCATGAAGTTTACCTTCACTATTAGTATCTTCATATAAATCAACAATTTGAAAACCAACCTTGATTTGACTACGCAATTGCTCATCCAACGTATGTGAGAACTGAACTCCATCTTCCTCTAAAGGAAATTCTTCTTTAATTTTATCATCCTGTAAAGGATTGTAAGGTAAAGCATGATTCTGTCTTATCGAAGATATAGTTGATACCATTATCCATGCCTACCAGTAAGCGACCACCTTTTTTCAAAATACGATGGCTCTCTTTCCAAACATGTTGAACATCCTCAATATAACAATTAGCAACTGGTTGAATGATCAACTCAAAACTATCATCTGCAAATGGCAAAGGCTTAGTCATATCGCCACGAATAATTTCAATATCATATCCTTCACGTTTAGCAACTAACTCTTCAGCGTCTAATTGTTTTTGCGAATAATCAAAGACTGTACATTCGGCACCCAAAGCAGCTAGTATTGGCATCTGTTGACCACCGCCTGAAGCTAAACCTAAAACCTTTTTACCAGCTAAAGATTCTGGGAACCAATCACGGGGAATTTCACGATTAGGTGTCAAAACCATTCTAAATTCACCTTTTTGTGCCTTAACGTATTCTTCGTGAGAGATAGGTTTTCCCCATTCCCAACCTTCTTCGACCCAATGGTCAATAACTTTAGAATTAAATTTTGTATAATCCATTAGCTTTCCTCATTTGTAAAATTTCTATAATTATAGAATTAATATTCTTCTATAACAACAAAAATAACCACCCAACTAAAAGTTGACTGGTTATTTGTTGAATATCATTTTTCTTTACTACTCTTTAAGCCTTCAATTTTACTGAAGTCAATTAAATTTAATTTGTTAATAAACAGTACTGCGATAATAACTAATAATGATAAGAATGAAGTACGACGAGCTAACTTTTGCGTTGTTGTTTCAAAGTAATCGACCACTACTTTACCTTTGCCATGAATGGTTACTTGCGCCAAGTTATTATTAGTTTTATCTACATGCAATTCGGATACTTTTCCCTTCGATTGCGTGCTTTGGAAACCATAATAACCGATAATCGGCAAATCAACTTTGGCATGCTCAGCGTTCTTAAAATTGAAACTTAAACGTGTGCCATATTGCTTGAAATTAGTAATCTTAGCTTTTCCTTTAGTTACTTGAGGCTTATGTTTGCTTCTCTGTAACTTGCTCAAGTTAGTTCCTATAGGAAGATACTCTTGACCTGCACCAATACTATAAGGTTCTGACTTACTGTAAGCCTCATAAGTATTTCTCTGAAGTGGTGAATCAGTTACCAAACGATATTCTGCAGAAATTGCTGTCAACATGACAAGTACTATCAACATGGTTTTCATCGTTCTCTTTTTGAATATTCCTAATGGATCAGCGGCAATAAAGACCGCCAACAATAATGAAGCAATCATGTAAAAGCGCCATGGAAATTGAATCATCTTAATTGGTGTCTTATTCAAAAGTTCCCAAGGGAACAATTTAGTACTGCAGAGTAACATCACTGCTCCAATTAATGAAAAATCACGGACAGCCTTGTTCTCAACTTTAGTCAAAGAGATAAAGACGACTATTGCTGCAAATAACATCAGAATTCCGGGATTAGCCTGATTATAAACATTATTTAGACTCGCATGAGCCATATCAGAAAAATCAGCTGCAGCCGCAACTAAATTAGAATTCGATTGAGTCAAAACAAACTTAGTATGTTTTACCTGCTCCAACATCGGTAGGAAATAAGCTGCCGTTAGAAGTAAGGAACAAATCGTTGCCCAACAAAGAGATAATAATCGAGTTGGTGTTTTTTTCAGTTCACCAATCTGACAAACTGCTACTGCAACAATCACAATAGCCATCAATATTGGTGTAATTGCATGTGAATAAATAATTCCAATCATACCAAAAGTTAGATACAACCAATTTTTATGTTCACCGTAAAAAATTTCATAAATACCTAATAACGCTATTGGTAAAAAAATGAATGCTCCCACTTCACCTAAATCGTGACGATATAGGACATCATACATTCGATATGTTGATAGCGTGTAAACGAAACTGAAGACCAAACTGTTCCAATATTCCTTCTTGATCTTAAAGAAACAAAGGAAAGAAACTCCCATTGTCAAAAATGTTAATAGAATATTCAATCCGACAATTGCTTGAGCACTGGAGTAACCCATTAAGCGTAAGAAAGCAGCTGGGTAAAGTAGAAAATCAGAATAAAAGATATTAACAATATATCCGAAACCATCCATAAATGACATGTTGATAAACGGGAAATACTGGTGACGCAACAATGAATGATATAGTCCCTCAATTCTCATATTGTGGAACCGATCATCACTCGTACCTAAGAATGACCAAATCTTACCTTGGAAAATCTGTGCTTGATAGACAGCCAAAATGCTGACCAGTAGAAAAAGCGCAATTGTAAAAACAATAATTGCAACTTTTTTCCAATTCTTTTTATTCAAAAATGTTAATTGCATAACAAAATACCTTTCTTAGTGATAAACACAATACGTTTATTATACTAACTAGCTTCTTGTAAAAGATACCTATTTCTCACTCTTTTTTCCTAATGTAACAAGTAATCAACAAGATCAATAAACTAGATATCGAAACAATTCTACTACACTTTTGAATCCATGTTTGAACATATTCAACCCTAACAATCCCCTGGCCATTTAGAGTCACTTGGCCTAAGCCCGTTTTCAAATTCATTTTCAATGGTGACACATTGCCAAGTGATTTTCTAGATGAATATCCATAATAACCAATAATTGGTAAATTGATTTTGGCTCCTTTAGCGTTAGTAAAATTAAAACTTAACTGTGATCCATTCTGCTCAAAGTCAGTAATCTTAATGGTGCCCTTTGCCACCGTAGGAACATGCGGAGTTAATCGTAATCTAGCTAGGTTGGCATTTCTGGGCAAATATTCCTCCCCACTACCAATACTGTAAGAATCTAAATGGTCAAAAGTAGTATAAGTATCATATTCATTAGAATAATTTTTAATTAGTATTGCTTCCGAAGTTAAAGTAAGCATGACTACTAAACCCAGAAAGATAATTTGTAATTGTCTCTTTTCAAAAAGATGTAACGGATCAGCGACTAGAAAGATACTGAAAAGAATTGTAATCAACATGTTCAATCGCCAGGGAAATTGGATTATCTTCAATGGCGTATTTTCTAATATTTTCCAAGGAAAAAATTTAGTTGTCATTATTAAAAAAATTTCACCAATCACTGCAAAATCACGCACTGCCACATTCTTTTCTTTCCAAATGGCGAAGGGAATAATTAAACCAATGGCAATACAAACCAACCCGATACCTTCTTGATAAAGATTGTTTGTAAAACTCCAAACCAGGATATCTTTAAACGAATTGCTTCTTTGAGCAATATCAATTAATGGAGAGGTCAATTTAAATTCTGTCTGATGCAGCTGTTCAAACATTGGCAAAAAATAGGCTAAACTCAAGGCTCCAGCGAGTAAGCCCGCATAAATCAATTTAATAATTCGTTGTGGCTCTTTAAACAAATTTTTGAGCCTAAATAAAATTACGAAAAATATGAAAATTCCAATCAAAATTGGTGACAGTGCATGAGCATAAATCACCATTACCATTCCAAAAGCTAAAATTTTCCATTTGTCAGCATCCGCATAAAAAATCTCATAAATGCCCAAGATAACAATTGGTAAAAAAGTCAGTGTTAATGTCTCACCTATATCAAATCTACGTACCATATCAAAAATGCGATAAGCACTTAAAGTGTAAACAAAGCTAAATAGTAAGCTTTTGGCATCGTTATGACTGACATAACGGTAGGTATAGAAGGCTATCAAAAAAGTACTAAAATTCAGAATGACATAATAAGTCACAAAAGCTTGCGCTGTGGTCAAACCAAATAGCCTTAGAATAGCTGCTGGATAGAGCCAAAGATCCGCATAAAAAATATTGGCGATATATCCAAATCCATTCATAAATGACATATTTACAACTGGGAAAAATTGACCATGCTTTAGAGATTGATATAAACCCTCAATTCTTAGCACATGAAAGCGGCCATCGGTATCAAGATCCAAGTAAGACCAAATATGACCGTTTGCTAAATCTGTTATATAAATAATGGCGACACTCATAACAAGAAACAGTAACCAGATGAAAAGTATTTTGTGTTGAACAAACATTTTTTTCATAATTTCTACCTAGTAGTAAAAAAGGGCTGTACGATAAATAGAGTTGATAGGCATTTTGCCATCAACTCTATTTTTGTATACCATTTATTAATAAAACTATTTTAGAACATCAAAAAGACACCATCCATACCTTTAGATGTTCTACCCTCTACAGCTTCACAATGAAAGGAATTTGAATGATGTCCCTAAGTAATAAGTCTATACGAAACGCTCTTGAAATGAAAGATGAGAATATTATCTTTACTGAAGACTCAAAATTTATGTTAGTTAATGGCATCAAGTCCTTAGTCTATTTTGCAATGCTAACTAAACAGATTGACCGTTGTCTTAACTGTGGCCTTGCAGGCCACTTAGTTAAGAATGGATTTAATAAAAATATGATAGTCGCTCCATCATTATCATTACGTCCAACGTATATAAGTCTGAAACGTCAAAAGTATAAATGTAAATCTTGTAACTCTATCTTTGTAGCCAAAACTAGTTATGTTTGGGAATATTGTCAAATCGCACAACCTGTTAGACAAATGATCTTATCAGAAACTGCTTTTAATACATCATTGAAGGATATCGGCAGACGTTTTAACGTCTCCGATAAGACCGTTCAACGTATCATCGATGAAGAAGCCAAGATGCACAAGAAATCACTTCCTGAACATCTTCCTAAGCACTTGGCATTTGATGAATTTATGTCTACTGACAAGATGAGCTTTATTTGGTTAGATAGCGATAATCATCGTACGGGTGATATCTTGCCCAGAAGAACTTCATATCAAATCAGTAAATACTTCAGTCGATTTCCTTTGAAAGTCAGAAGACAGGTAAAAACTATTTCTTTGGATTTAAATGCCGGATACATTAATTTAGTACCAAAGTTGTTTCCAAAGGCCAAAGTCGTTGTTGATAGATTTCATATCGTTCAGATGATGAATCGTTCTCTCAATTCAACTAGAATACAGGTAATGAAACGAATGCCTAAAAGAAGTAAAGAATACTTGTTCATGAAGAGAGATTGGAAAAAATTCTTGGAATCATTCGATTCCATCGAAAAGATAAACCCTAAGTATCAGTACAGTGTTGGTTATTATGAAACGGATCTAAATTTAATCACAAAGTGTTTAGATTTGGACGAAGGTTTCGCCAAGTCCTACGAAGTATATCAAGATATTTTAAAGGCTATTAGAACAGGCGATACTGATACAATGAATCAGATACTACTCAATTATCATCCACTCAATACCGCTATGGATCAAACAATGACATCATTAAGAAAATATCGTAAACAAGTATTAAATGCACTGAAGCTTAAATATTCCAACGGATTTTTAGAGGGAATCATTGGAAGAATAAAAAAGATAAAAAGTAGTGCCTATGGATATCGTAGTTGGAACAACTTTACTGAACGTATAAATATTCAAATGTTTTGGCTTCGAGCAAGCTCATCAGCCAAATAAAAAAACAGCTAGACCATTTATGGTCTAACTGTTAACTTGAACCGCCATCAACTTGATTTGACGAACAGCCTAAAAAAGGAGTTTGAAGACATGCGTCTTCAAACTCCCTCAAGATATTTTTCTATTTTATTTTAATAATATTGACACTTTTATCAATTAGTTCTTTTGAATTACTAAAAATCAGTAACTGTGTTTTAGGATCAACTTTCAATTTCAAATGATCATCCAAAAAATCTTTTGCACTATCTTTGAAATAGATTATTCCCAAATTACTGTCTAAATGTACCGTATAATCTGTCAAATCTGCTGTTGGATCAACCACAATAATTCGAAATTTCGTCAAAAGCGCGCAAGTACCCTCATCCGAAAAACGACCAAAGCCATCGTCCAAATCTAAGAGCAATTTCTTACCTGCATCAACGTATTTTTGTAGCTTGATCTGAGCCTCATTGCTTATTTCAATTTTCATTATCGACCTCAATATTTATACTTCATGGTACTACCCCAATCAATTAAACTGACAATAAATACCATAAATATAATTGTTATATAACTCAGGAATATCCCATTGAGAACATTGTATAATACATCCCTGACATTGTAGTCGATATTGCTTACAATAACATCTTGCAATGGATAGTAAACACACCCTAATACGATTGCTAATAAAATTGAAGTACAAATACCAACCGTACCCAAGTGATGGAAGAATAACATATTAGAACCAACTTTGGAACGCAAACGGATTGCTAGTAAAATAAAGATTCCGGCTGCCGCAACCATGATCGTCTTAATCAACTTTTTAATAGTTTGAATCTTAACAATCACCGTTTCGATCGGTCCTAAATCATTATCCACGATCTGGTTCATCAAATCTTCATTACTTTTAATAACAGTATCGATTTCATTATCAATATTTAATCCATAATTCTTGGCTTCAGCTTTTAATTTAGTACTAATAGTCGCTAAAATGGCACTACCAATAGTTAATTGCGAGTCATCACTATACACTTCATCCACGGAAGTATTGATTATCTTTTTGACATCCTTATTAGTTAAGTTAACGGATGATAAATTAGTCGAAATGGAATAACTATTAACCAGCCTTCCCAATCTTTGATTGGTATAATTCTTGATCAAAGTTACATTTGTTTCACTGCTGACCACTTTTTTCACGTAATTACTATTTAGAACCGTAGACAGAGTGATTCCCAAAAAGACGATTACCATCAAACAAATTGATAACAAAATTAATGTAAAACCGTGTCTATTGTAAGACAATGACTTGCTCATAATTATTTCTCCATAGCTAGATTAACAATCTCTTGAGGCTTGTTGACGATCCACTCAGAATTGGCAGCTTTTAATTCCTTATAGTCACCAAAACCGTATGTCACCCCAATGGCCTTCAAATTGTTTTTATGTGCCCCTACAATATCACTGCTACGATCCCCAACCATAACAAGATTTTTTGTATCTAATTCAACGGAAGTTTTATCAATTCCATAAGAAATGACATCTTCTTTTAATGAACGAACTGACTCATCTTCGGCCGCACCGAAGACATGTCTGACGTATTCTTTCATATTTAACTGGTCAATAATTCTTTTAGCAAAAATTTCCGGTTTAGATGTGGCAATAAATAATTGCTTATCAGCCTCTTTCAATTCTTGAAACATTTCTAGAACACCATCATAAACAGTGTACTCCATCCAACCTTCGTCTTGATAATATTCCCTAAAGGCGTTTATACTTTGATTAATCAACGGATCATCTGGCGCTAAATGATCGTATTTTTGAAGTGAGGCACCTATAGTAGGTCCAATGAAAGTATGCAAAGTCGCATCATCATGAGGAATATATCCCAAGGTATGTTGGTACATATATCTCAAACTTTTCATAATTCCTGTTTCAGAATTAATAATGGTTCCATCCAGATCAAAAAATAAATTGTTCAAATTAAATTCATCCTTTTATGTTAAATTTAAGTTATGTAAAGATTATATAGCATTCAATTAAAAATAACTAACAGTCGTAGGTAGAGTATGGTAAAAATAAAAAAACCGAAAACATATACCAGCCTCGAAGATGGACTAACGAGTCAGCAGGTTGCTACTCAAGTTCAAAAGGGACTGACAAATGTACAAATAAAGAAGTTATCGCGTCCAATACCAAAGATTTTGGCCGATAATCTATTCACACTATTTAATCTTCTAAACTTGATCATCGCTATCTTAATTTTCTGGACTGGATCCTATCGAAACTTGTTCTTCTTAGGACCAGTGATTGCCAATATTATCATTGGTAGTTATCAGGAAATTAGAGCTAAAATCACCGTCGATAAAATTAGTCTGGTCAACACTCAAAACTTTACCGTTATTCGTGATAAACGTAAACAAGAAATTCCAATTGATCAATTAGTCGAAGACGATATCGTTATGGTCAAACGTGGCGATACAATTCCCGCCGATGGGATTGTTCGTTATTCTAATGGCCTACAAATCAACGAATCCAGTATTACTGGTGAATCTGATACTATCACCAAACAAATTGATAATGAAGTTTTCTCTGGTAGTTTTGCCATCGCCGGACAAGCTCAGATCCAACTGACTCAAGTCGGTCATGAGAGTTTTGTCTCTAAATTGTCTTCAGCTGTTGGTAAAGAAAAACGATCCGTTAGCGTTTTAATGAAAATAATTAATAACATCATTAAAATTTTAACATATACCATCATTCCAATTGGACTTCTTTTATTTTTCCGTTCATTCTTAAAAAATGGTGATGTGGCCCAATCCATTTTGGGTACTTCTGCTTCCGTTATTGGAATGATTCCAGAAGGTTTAGTTCTATTAACTGCTGTGGCTCTAGCTACTGGTTCTTATAATTTATCGAAACGTAACATTCTAGTTCGTTCGCTGAGTGCTATCGAAACACTAGCTCGGGTTGATACTTTGTGCCTTGATAAGACTGGTACGATCACTACTGGTAAACTAACAGTTAAGAAAACTCTTACTTATGGAAATATGGATACTAAAGAAGTTCAAGCCATCGCTACTAAAATTGTTGAAGCCACACAGGAAACTAATGCGACTGCTTTAGCTATTAAAAAATTAGACGCTCAAGTCCTTCAAACTAATGTTCAAAAGGTCATTCCGTTTTCATCCGAAACCAAATATTCAGGGTTTATAGATGAAGAAAATGTTCGTTATATTATGGGTGCTCCTGAATTCATTATCAAGAATCCTGCTTCTGAAATTACTCAGACAGTCGAACATGCGGCCGAGAAAGGGTTCCGTGTTATTGCTATTCTTAAAGAAGACTCTCAGCAGACTCTTTTAGGCTTGTTACTGATTTCTGATGAAGTTAGACCGCAGGCTCCTTCCACTTTCTCATATTTAAAAAATCAAGGAATCGATTTAAAAATCATTTCTGGTGATAATCCCGTCACCGTCGCTAATGTTGCAGCACAAGCCGGTATCGCAACTGGTAAGAGTTATATCGATATGAGTAGTGTCAATGATGATCAAGATTATCATGAATTAGTGAAAGAGTACAAAGTCTTTGGTCGAGTTCGTCCTAGTCAAAAGGCTGACTTGATTAAGGCTATGCAAGATAATGGTCTGACCGTTGGTATGACTGGGGATGGTGTCAATGATGTTTTGGCCATGCGTCAATCTGACTGTAGTGTTGCCATTGCAGGTGAAAGTGATGCGGCCGAAGCTTCAGCCGATTTTGTCCTTTTGAATCGTAATTTTGATTCAATGATTTTTATGCTCAATGAGGGCCGACGTGTTATCAATAATGTTGAAAGAGTAGCGTCTCTATTCTTGATCAAAACGATTTATTCCGTTGTTTTGTCGATTTTCTTCATTATTTTGGGAACTGGCTATCCCTTCCAACCATCCCAATTAACACCAATCAACGCTTTAACAGTTGGTATTCCAACATTTATCTTAGCTTTGGAACCAAACTATACTCCACCAGCTGGCCGTTTCATGCGTAACGTTATGGAGATTGCTTTACCATCGGCTATCTGCAATATCATCTTTATCATAGCCATCTCAATTCTGGGTCGACATTTTAATTATAATTTTGCAACAACCTCAACTCTATCTGTCTTTACAATCGGTATTATTGGTTACTGTGCACTGATTTCCATCAGTAATCCGTTGATTGTCAGAAAGCAAGTTATGATTGGTATCTCGTTTGCCTTATTTATCATTACCTTTATCTTTGGAAATAAAGCTTTCGGATTACAAAGTATTTTGACATTACAGTATACATACCTCTTCGTTGCTATCTTCTTAACTGCCTGGCCACTCTTCATGTTCATGCGTGAAGTTTTAGGTCGTAGAGTATTCTCTAAAATTAATTGGAAATAAAAAACTCAATCCGTTTTGGATTGAGTTTTTTTTCAATATTTCAAATGTATTTCACTAGCTTTAACCCACATATTAGTAGCGACTCGATACATTTTAATTCCATTTATTTTAGCAATCCTGTCAGTGTACCAAGGTGTATTTTTAGCTAACACTTTTTCAGTATTTATTTTACCTTTTGAATCATATACTGGTGTCTCTTTTAAAGTCGTAACTACATTGCTAAATGATACGTACTTATAGGCTTTATCAGTTCTAATATACTTATCAGTTGCGACCCGATAATATTCAACGCCATTAATAGTCTTTAATTGGTCGGTTACCCAATTGCTGGCTTGTCCCAATTCGATATTCAAAGGCTTACCATTAACGTCATAAACTTGAACCGTTCCGCCATCAGGATAAGTTGAAACTAATCCCAATTCGTCGCTATCAGTAGCTTTTCTCACAGAAATTTTGATGTTCTTATTACCACTGTCAATTTGATAAATGGCGTCATCAGCATTGACTAAAGCGTAGCCTGCTGGAACTTTCAAATTAATCTTCGAACCATTGGCACCCTTACCTGTTTGAGATCCTACTTCTTTATTAGTAGTCTCATCAATATACGAAATACTATATGACGTATCAGCCTTGGTTACATAGCTGGTAAAGGTCATATTATTTTTATTAAGTAAAAATCCATACGAAGATAGGTCAGCTAAACTGTAGCCGTCGGGAGCTTGAGCATTGATATAATCACCCAAATTACCTTGTGAAGTAGTTTTATCTACCACTTCATTAGTGGAAGCATCTTTATATTGAATCGTATAATTCAATCTTTCAACTGGAATACTAGAAGTTGCCTTTTTAATTAAATAAATAGTTTTCTGTGGTGCCTGACTATCTAAAGTCAATATCATATCCGAAGTATCTGCAAATTCATACCCACTTGGTGCTTGTAAAACAATTGAACTGCCTTCGTCACCAGCCCCGGTTATATCTTTACCTATTTGTTGATTAGTATCTTTATCCAAATATTTAATATCATAATTAACGCTCTTAGCTATTTCAATTGTCTTAGTTGGATTCTTAGCGTCTACTTTAAAAGTTTTTTGAGTGTCACTTAGCGCATAACCACTGGGAAGCTTAGATGTATCAATCATAACAGTTGAGCCATCTACTGCTTGTCCTGATTGCGTATCAATAACATTACCAGTCTTCTTGTTTTTGATAATAAAATTATAATTTACTTGTGTCTTATCGCCTGAAACAGTTATCAATTGATTGCGCTTAGTATAAACAATCTTATTACCAGCAACGTGACTTCCTTCATCAATAACTGGAGTTCCGCTATCATCAATACCAATAGCTTCATAAGTTACTTTATATTGACCAGGTTTAGTAATATCAATCGCATTAGAATTCATAGTAACAGAATATTTATTACCATTAGAATCGGTAATCGTAACTGGCTTACTTAATCCATTTTTATCATTTAATTGTAAAGTTCGATTAGCTAGTTGATTCCAATCTGGCTCCTGGAAAATCTTTACGTGTCGAATTAAAGAATTCCCCTTTATACCATAAGTTACATCAGTAGGAGTAAATTCAATTTCTCCACCCTTAGTGTCTATATTGGAACTCATATGAGTTATTTCAGTTTCAACATCAACCTTATGTCCATTTAAATCAGTTCCATTATGTGATGATTTGGGCACATTAGTACTAGCATTGTTCAAATTCTTTCCACTAGTAATTGTATCCATAAAATCACTTGGTAAACTGTCGCCCTTATAATTCATTGGATCCTGTCGTTCTGAAGTCAATTCAGGTTTGAAATAATTATATTCTAGATTAATAGTCTTAGTTTGCTTACCATCTTTATAACTAACTTTTGTAGCAAAATTTGTTTGCTTGTCACGCTGCTCAATTGTCATTGCCAACGAATTCCCTTTATCATCAACAATACCCAATTTATTTTGTAACAGGGCTGCGTACCCTTCACGACTACTATCTACGTCCTCTTGAAAAATTGGTGAAATTTTTAGTGTTTGATCATTCTTTAAATCAGAAAACTTTTGTTTACCAACCATTCCTGAATCATTGGTTGAATTAGCACTAGTGCTTGTTGCTTGAATCACTGGCGCCCGTTTCAATTCATTTTTAACACGAATTTCCCTTGATTTAGTTGCAGCTTCAATAACTGAAGTATTAGCACCTAAAATTGTGGTTGATAGCAATACCCCAGCTAAAGCTACCATTCTATATTTTTTCATAAAAACATATCTCCCTGATATTTTATATGAACCTACATCTCTAGAATAGCAGTTATGACGGCAAAAGGGAGACACATTTTCAGAAAAGTGTCTCCCTTTTAATTCTCTATTATTAAATGAATCTATTCATTATTCACGTTTATGATGTTGCATAAACTCTTCATGATTTTTTTCCATACCGATTAAATAAACAATCGATAGTACTATCACTGCAAACATTGCCAAAATGGCATGTGGTTGTTTCATAATTAGTAACAAAATTGTTATCAATACTAAAACTAATATCGAAATTCTTAAAGTAACTTTGGGAACTTTATCTTTCATAATAACTACCTCTTTTTGAACTTCTAAGTTAATTATGAAAGCAAATTCCCCGTTACGCAATTAAGACGCTTATTAATTTTTCAAATCTTCACCATTTGATTCGATAACTTTCTTATACCAGTAGTAACTCTTCTTTGGTGTACGACTAAAGTCACCTTCTTGATTATCATCACGGTTAACGTAAACGAAACCATAACGTTTTGCCATTTGACCAGTACCTGCAGATACTAAGTCAATACAACCCCAAGGAGTGTAACCGATCAAATCAACACCGTCTTTGATGGCTTCTTTCATTTGTTCGATGTGACCTTGTAGATATTCAATACGATAGTCATCATTGATTGAGCCATCTTTTTCAACAGTATCACGGGCACCTAAGCCATTTTCAACGACCATAACAGGGATTCCATAACGTCCATAAACGTCATTTAGATACCAACGAAGTCCTTTAGGATCCATTGCCCAGCCCCATTCACTGTATTTAAGGTAAGGGTTCTTAACACCAGTTGAGAAGTTACCTGCAGCTTCAGCTTTACTTGGATCTGATGTCAAAGCATTTGATGAGTAGTAACTGAATGTGTAGTAATCAACAGTTCCTTCTTTAAGAACTTCAGCATCTTCAGCTGTGATATTCAATTTAACATTGTGTTCATCCCAGAAACGTTGTGCAAAGTGTGGATAAGCACCACGAACTTGAACGTCACCACAATAGTAGTTGTTAATTTCATTAGCATGTTGAGCTTTCAAAATATCATCAGGATTTGATGTCAATGGATAGTTAACATTACCAGCAATCATACAACCAATCATATTTTTAGCATTGATCTTGTGACCAATTTTAACTGCCAAAGCACTGGCAACGAATTGATGATGTAAACCTTGAAGATTGTTTTGAATATCTTCATCAGTCATTTCACCATTAAATGGAGCAGCACCGTCTTTAACTGGTAGTCCTAATGACATGTAGCCACCGAACATCATACCGATATTAATTTCGTTAAATGTTAACCAGTAGTGAACTAAATCCTTGTATTCTGTAAACAAAGTCTTGGCATATTTAACATAGAAATCAATGACCTTGCGACTTCCCCAGCCACCATAAGCTTCTGTTAAATGATAAGGCATTTCGTAATGTGAAATTGTAACTAATGGTTCAATTCCATATTTGCGACATTCTTCGAAAACATTACGATAGAATTCCAAACCTTTTTGATTAGGTTCAGCATCGTCACCATTAGGGAAAATTCTTGTCCAGGCGACTGACATACGATAAGTTTTATAGCCCATACCGGCTAATAGTTTGATATCTTCTTTATAATGATGATAGAAATCACTACCTTCGTGTGATGGATAATAGCCATCAGGTTTCAAATCCTTAGTAAATACACGTGGCTTATCATAAGTTCCACCTAGCAAAAGGTCAGCTGTACTTGTCCCCTTGCCATCAACATCCCAGGCACCTTCATATTGATTGGCGGCAGTAGCTCCACCCCACAAAAAGTTCTTTGGAAATTCTGTCATAGTCTCTACTCCTTCATTTTCTTTATATTTATATGTTAACGCTTTCTGGCATAAAAATTAAAGCTTATTTTAAATCAATAATACTGTCACCAGGTTCAACATGACCATCAGCCAAGACATCAATATCGTTATAGTTCTTTGAATTAGTAACAATAATCGGCGTTGTAACGTCATACCCTTGATTAGTAATTCCATCAACGTCGAATTCCGTTAAGAGTTCACCTTGATGAACCTCTTGACCTTGTTCAACATGACTAGTGAATCCTTTACCTTCTAGTTGAACCGTGTCCATACCGATATGAATCAACAACTCGGCTCCATTTTTAGAATTGATACCAATGGCATGCTTTGTTGGGAAGACAACTGTAATTGTCCCGTCAAATGGTGAATAAACTTTTCCTTCATCGGGAAGTATAGCAACACCTTTACCAAGTGCTTCTGAAGCAAAAACGTCATCTTTAACATCGCTCAATGGAACGGTTGATCCTTTAATAGGACTGATAATTGTTTCAGGTGTAACTTTTTCTTTTTCAACTGTTTCTGGAGCAGCAGTTGTTGTAGCTGTAGCTGAACTAACCATAGCTGTAGCTAATTGTGGTTCTGCATTATTTGAAACTGGTTCTTTAACGGCATTTTCGTTCTTAAGATCTTCTTTACTAAAACCAAAGACTAGTGAAAGTCCTAGTGCAACAGCAAAAGCAACAACCCATGAAATAAGAGCACCGTAAACTGACATATCCATACCACTAGCACCAATATAACTAGGGAATAAGAAGACACCAAGTCCTCCGACCATGTAGGCCTTAGTACCGAATAATCCCATCAAAGCACCACCGATACCAGCACCAATACAACTCATCGCGAAGACTTTCTTACGAGGTAAGGTAATACCATAAATAGCTGGTTCTGTAATTCCAAAAATACCAGATAAGAATGCTGACCAACCTAGGCCTTGAACTTTCTTACTTTTAACTTTCATAATGACTGCTAGAACAGCACCGATTTGGGCAAAAGATGCGGCACCAGTTAAAACAAGAATTGGATCATAATGAAGATTTTGAATATTTAACATTCCCAATGGAACAAGTCCCCAGTGTAAACCGAAGATAACAAGGATTTGCCACAAACCACCAATAACGGCACCCGTAACAATTGGACTTAAGTTGTAAAGAGCCGAAGCACCGGCAGCTAATCCATCACTGATCCATGATGTAACAGGTCCAACAACTAGTAGAGTTAATGGAACAACAACTATCAAAGTAAAGAATGGAACTAAGAAAGTCTTAACAACACTTGGAATAACCTTCTTCAAGTATCTTTCAATCTTAGAAGCAATCCACATAGCCACGATAATAGGAATAACGGATGAAGTGTAGTTCATCATAATTACCGGAATTTTCAAAAAGGTAATGTGAATTGGTGAAGATAATGCTGTATTAGCAAACAAAGTGAATAGTGGTTTACCGGTTACAGCAGTCGGATTCAAAGCAACGATTGTTGGATAAACTAACGCTGCACCAATTGATAATCCAATAAATTGATCAACGCCAAATTTCTTAGCGGCCGACAATCCTAAAATAATTGGTAGGAAGTAGAAGAAAGCATCCCCAATTGCGTAAAGTATAACGTATGTACCAGAAGTCTTAGTTACCAATCCTGTTGTTACCAGAATTGTTGCCAAACCTTTGATCATACCAGTTGCAGCCAAGCAACCCAATGCTGGAGCAAAAATTCCGGAAATCAAATCAATGAATTTATCTAGTAAACTAGTTTTTTCATCATCTTCGCCATAATCATCAGGAACAGTTCCACCATCTGGGAAACCACCGACTTTGACAACGTGATCATAAACGTCAGCGACTTCATTACCAATAACGACTTGATATTGGCCACCACTTTGAACAACTGTTACGACTCCTTCAGTATCTTTTAATTCTTCAGTATTAGCTTTCTTTTCATCTCTTAATTTAAAACGTAATCTTGTGGCACAATGAACGACACTTTTAACGTTATCTTTGCCACCGACTAATTTAACAATTTTCTTAGCTAAACTATCGTAGTCTTTCATAATATTTCCTCCTTTAGCAGGCAAACAAAAAAGCTCAAGAGGTTACACCACTATTCACCAATAGTAATGTAATTTTCTTGAGCTAATGCCTGCCGAACAGTAACACGCTAGTATTTAATTTTCACGATGAGTTACTCGCCAAACATGTAAGATCAAATACATTTGATCATTTGACGACAACGCCCATCCTTTAGTATTTCGTAAAAATGTAGAAATCTTTTGAACAGTTTGATTCTCTTGAGGATATTTAGCAATCATTAATTTCAATAAACTAGGGTCCAATTGTTCACCAGCAGGCTTATTGGATTTGATTTTCTTAATTAAAAAATATCTCAAATGTGAAACCAATCGACTGTAACTGAATGATTCATCATCCAAAGTCTTATGGTAACTGATTTGAATAATATTGATGATATCGGAAATTATCTTGGAAACTTGGATCGTGTCCTGAAGGGATTCTTTTTCATTCTCCAAATTAACAAAATGATACGTCAAGAAAACTAATTCATCCTTAGTAAAATTAACCTTCAAATCCTTATCGATGATTTTAATTGCCCTTAATGATGCTTGATATTCTTTAGGAAATAATTTTTTTACTTCCCAATTAACTGCTCTATCAGTAAACTCAATGTGTTCTTTTGCTCGTTCGTAAGCAAAATTGATGTGATCAGCCAAAATTAAATATTGATAATCATTAAATTTAACTTTTAAAAAAGATTCGACATCGTTAACTATATCAGAAGTTACATCAATGATAGATTTATCATATTCCCCTAAATTATCAATGTTTGCTGTATTCTCTGACTTGAAACGTTGGGTAATTTTTGATGCGTCCACCAAATCACCCGTTTTCTTGCCAAATCCGATGCCTTTTCCAACAACTACCCATTCAACATGATGGTCATCAACTACAAGGGCTGCATTATTATTATAATTTCTTACAAATTTCAATGACTTACCCCCTAAAAAAAATACCCACTAATTGCACACTAAAATATGCACAATATTAGTAGGTTTATGCCTGATCGAATCAGTAACACACATCGTTTACAGGAACCATGATAGCGGTTTCTAAATAATACGTCAAGTATCTTTACTAAATTAAACTATAAAAGTAGCAATTTTTATTACAAAAAGTGAATATTTTAAGGTTCATTTATTTTTATTTTGGTTAGATAATCTTGATCAAAAAATTGATCAAATATAATGTAAACGTTGTCAATTAAGAAGTATTAAATAAACGCTACAAATTGTCTATATACTTCGTTATACTTGACCTAACAAGGTTTTGAACATTATATCTGTAAGCAGAAAAATCGTTTTTTATTAATATATTTTTTATCATGATATTATGCTAATAATTAAACTTGCTAAGGAGTCTTGCATATGCCAAAAAAAATTGCTGTCGTAGCCATGAATACCAAGAAGATTCCCTATGTCGGTGGTAACGAACTTATCATCACACTCGATAATCAAAAGGTTTGGTACACTGCTAATACTAAACAGATCAGAATCCCCTTCTTCACTAATGTTCTCAATTCAATGATGAATAATTTTTTCGATACTTTTATGAAACGTTCTAATAAGCATAACGTTGTTAAAGCTAATTATTTCTCTAAACAAGTTGCCCGCTACTTACTCAAAAATAATTATGATCAAGTTGTTTTTGAGAATGAACAACTCAGAAAGAATATTTCACGTCGTCTTGAAAAAAAAACGGCTACCGTCCCAGAAACCTTGCTTGCCTAGGACACATAAATAAGGTTCAGAAATCTTAATCGACTTCTGGACCTTATTTTTTATCTAATTGCCTTAACAATATCTTCATCACCAGTGACAAAGTTAATATCTTTCTTAATTGTAGAAGGTGTCTCCAACGCTTGGGCAATAACCTTAGCTACGTCAGCTCTTGGAACACTGCCACCTTCATAGTTGCTTTGAATATTGATTTTTCCTACGGCATCATCATTCGTTAACATTCCTGGGTGTACGATTGTGTAATCCAAGTTTGTACTACGAAGATATTTATCAGCATAGTGTTTTGCAATATAATATGGTCTGATTCCTGAAGCTTCCCACTTGCTACGATCATCACTATAAACAGCACTAACCATAATATAGCGTTTGATACCTAAGATTTGGGCGATATCCATTGTCTTAATAGCACCATCCAAATCAATTTCCATAGTCAAATCATAACCAGCTCCACCAGCACCGGCTGTGAAGACTAATGTATCAGCTCCAGAAGCCTCAATTGAGTTCTTTATTTCAGATATTGGTGCAGTCAAATCAATGTATTGTGTTGGAATATTCTCCGCTTGGTAAGCCTTGATTTGTTCCTCACTACGTAATCCTGCAGCAAAATCAATTTGCTTATTTTGAAGTTCATCAACTAACAAACGTCCCACTTTACCATGGGCACCAATAATAAGTACTTTCATTAAAAATACCTCCTTGAGTAACTTCACTTTAACAACAAGTATTTAATTTTGCTATTATTATGTATTTTACCTAAAAATGTCCAGAAATTATTTGATTAATTTCTGGACATTTTTTAATAGCTGATTTCCTTATTAGCTTCCAATTGATATTCGTGTCCGTGTACTTTTATAACACAGCCATGATCAGCTTTAACCTTTATTTCATTATCCTCAAAAGTTAGACGGTATCTAACACCACAATACTTTTGTGTAAATGACAATCTTTGCCACTTACTTGGTAATTGTGGATCAATATTCAATTTACCATCTACGAATTTTACACCCGCAAAGTCACGCATGATAACAGTCAATACTGCACCCATAACGCCGGTATGAATACCATCAGCAGTTGTTCCTCCTTGAATATCGTCATAATCAGAGCGGATAGCTACTTGTAACTTTTGCCAAGCCTTATCAACATCACCTAAAGCAATATCAACACTAGCATAAACAGGTCTAGAAACGGTTGATCCATGTACAGTTCTGGCTAAATAGTAATCGCGATTCTTTTTCAACCAATCTTTTGGCAAATTATTACCCAACTGTTTTACGGTTTCTTCCATCACTCGTGGCCCCAAGTTGTAAATCATCATCAATGAATCAGCTTGTTTATCAACTTGATAATCATTAGCAGACTTGTTTTCAGCTGTTAAGATACGATCGATTCGATGAATATCACCATACTTTTTTTCATAGTCAACTAAATTCAGATCTTTCAATTCAAAGTAGTGATTGTATTGCTCAATAATCCCCTGATCATTGATATAAACTTTTAACTTATGAGCCATTTCATCAGCCTTACGAATTAACGTTTCATCAAAGTCTGATTCTTCACAGGCTTTAGCAAAAGTTTCTGGCATTTTCTTACGTAATTTCAATAGCCAAGACAATGACCAAGCTACCATCATATTAGTATAAGCGTTGTCTGACAAACCGCCTTGATTCGTATTCGGATAAGCTTCATGGAATTCATCTGGACCCATAACACCAGATAGATGATAGTTTTCACCATCATATTCCGCCTTTTCTAGCCAAAACTTACTTGTCTGTAAAAGAACGTTTAGGCCACCTTGTTTCAATAAACTATTGTCACCTGTCATCTGTGTGTAACTCCAAATATCATAAACAACGGCTAAAGAAACATGACGTTGAAGACGTGAATTATCTGGATACCATTCATTGGTCATTGGATTTAAATGAATCAACTGAGCTTGTTCGTCACCAATACTAGCTGATTGCCAAGGATACATAGCACCATGTTCTCGTTGCAACTCCGCATTCCTTCTAGCAGCTGGCAAGCGTTTAATTCGATATTTCATTAAAGCTCTGGCCGTCTCTGGTTCAATAGCTGTGTAGTAAGGAACAAAGAAGAGTGCATCCCAGAAAATGTGACCACGGTAACCTTCACCTGTCAATCCACGCGAACCAACTGAGGCATCTAAGTCCGGATTAGCTAATTTTTGTGCAGCTTGATGTAATTGGAAAATATTCAAACGAATCAATTTTTGAATATCCTTGTCATCGCTAGTTATTTCAACATCAGCAACTTTCCAAAAGTCAGACCAATGTTGTAAATTGCTTTGATAAATTTCTTCAAAGGTACCTTCATCAAGAGCCATTTTAACAATCTTTAGATAATTTGGATCTTCATAATCAGTAGCCACTGCCATGACTCGTTTAATATCCAAGACCTGTTTAGCAGCTAACTTAATTGTTGTGTGATCCACAATTGAATCTTGATTATAACTTGTTTCAAAGTTAGCCTCTGAACTAGTTGTTTTAGCTCCTACGGCAAAGTTAATATTTGATTGTAGAGTCTTCCCTTGCAAAATATGATCAGCCGTTTGAGTTACTTTGAATTCCTGACTATTGAATTTACGATAACGTGCCACATTCTGATTTTTAATCTTACCGTCAATTATCATTTCAACACCGACTTGAGCTGAGAAATCTAAAGATAACTCTACCTTTAAAGCCAAGCGATGATAAGATACTGGATCACAAACTTTAGTTGTTTTGACGAATAAATGCCCTGCATCAACTGGGTAAACTAACTCTTCTGTTAGCTTGCCTTTGTGCATATCCAGAGTGGCTTTTCGTTGATCATAAGGAACTGTAATTTCAGTTTCGTTAATTTTGATCTTTAATAATTGAGGATTGGGAAAATTAACCGGATCCTCGTTTACAATATCTCGAGAATTAACTTTGGTCGTTGTTTGATTGAAAATTCCGGCAACATATAAGCCAGGATAATGGTCAGCGTTATAACGACTCATCAACGGTGCACCTCGCCAACCGAGGTATCCATTACCTAAAGTTAACAAAGCTTCTTGACTGTAGGATTTAACACCTCTTGGCGTATCCCGATAAACTATTTGCCAATTTTCTGTCATAATGATCTCCTTATTTTACAGCATCTTTAAAGACGTTCTTCTGTTGAGCAGATTTAACTTTAGTTAAGTCAGCATCACTGAAGCCCCATAGGTAAACACAAACGAATGAGATAACAATTGTTACGACACTAGCGATAACGAAAGCCCAAATATTGTTAGGATTTGTCTTGGAGAAGAATGATGGGAAACCAATCAATGAACCTGTGAAACCAAACATATCGATCTTCATTAATCCGGCAAGGAAACCACCAACGGCACCACCAATATTAGACATCCAGAAAACACGTCCATATTTCAAATTGATACCATACATGGCAGGTTCAGTAACACCGGCATAACCTGATAGCGCTCCAGCTAATGATAAGCCTTTAACACTAGCATTCTTTGTCTTAGCCCAAACGGCTAAAGCACCTGTACCTTGAGCAATCATTGTAAAGTTGATCAAAGCATTCAAAACTGAATGACCAGTCATAGCGATATCGTTTGAAACAATAGGAACAACCATCCAATGCAAACCGAAAATTACTAAGACTTGATACAAACCACCAATTACTAATCCAGCAACAGCCTCATTAGCAGTTACTAACATGTTGATTAAGGCGGCTAATCCACTTGAAATTAGGGAAATAACAGGTCCCATGATAACTAGAACAGCAGCAGAAACAATAAATAGCGTAAATAATGGTTGGAAAATTGAACGTAAACTCAGTGGTAAAACTTTTTTAAGCCAATTACCAACTGGTCTTGCTAACCAAGCAGCAAAGATAATTGGGAAAATTGAATATGTGTACTGTGGAATATGAATAGGCATACCGAAGAATTCAGCGTTCATTGGAATCCCCAAGAAAGTAGACATACCCTTAGTTGGTGCTGCCCATAAAGCAGCAATAGTTGGGTGAACTAAAACACCAGCAATAGCAGCCACAACAATTGGATCAGAACGTAACTGTTTGGCAGCCGTATATCCAACTAAAATTGGTAAGAAATAAAAGGCTGAATCGCCCATAGCATTAATAATGATGTAAGTTGTTGATTTAGTATCAATTAAATTCAAATTAAATGTAAAGAGTGTTAAGAATCCTTTTAAAATACCAGAAGCAGCAAGCAATCCGATAATAGGAATCATTGAACCAGTAATAGTTCCAATTAATAATTGAAATCCTTTAGAAATCCAACCCCATAGATTTGTAGGTCTTTGTTGAGTTTCAGTTTGTTTGTTAGTTTCTTTGACCGCTGACTCGGTGGCCTCTTCGTCAGAAAAGTCCTCACCCAATTGGGCAATTACTTGATCATAAACATCAGTAACCGCTGGTCCAATGACAACTTGATATTGACCTAAACCGGCATTGTACAAAGCCCCAGCAACACCATCTAGGCTGGTAATCTTTTCTGTTTGAGCTTTCTTTTCATCTTTTAAATAAAATCTCAAACGTGAAATACAATGAATAACTTTATTAATATTTTCAGGTCCACCGACATAAGAAATAATCTGCGATGCTAACTCTGAATAATCTTTACTCTTTGCCATTATTCTCAATCCCCCATATTACTAATATTTATTTTTGGTACTTAATGATGACGTCTGGCAAATTCAACACTACTAAATTTGTCTGCTCGATGTCTTGACTCGGTATATGATAAGATTCGGCTATCAGTGAGATGTGTTTCACTTCGCACAACGACCATTGGAACTGATGATGAAATCCCTAATTGATTGCAGTCTTCATACTCAGGATTTTCAATCGTTAAATGCTTAATAGCATAATCAATTGTTAATCCTAAATTATGTTCAAAGTAGTGAAACAATGAATTCTCAGCCTCTTCCGCAGGAATATCTTTGACAATATCTTCATTCACGTAATCATAATCTAAAATGGTTGGTATCCCATTAACGATTCTTTCTCGTACGATTAGTTGTGCGTAAATTTGGTCAGATCCAAAAAGTAGATTTTCTGGCACTAAAACATGATCTTGAATTTTGATCACTTTATTTTTTGAATCCATACCGTTTTCTTTAACTATTTCTTTATAACTTTTTATTGATGAGACTGGGAATGAAAATCGCTTTGTGCTTAAAACTAAGCTTCCTTTGCCTCGTATGGTTTGAATATATCCCTCATCCGCTAGCAACTGCATTGACTTACGCACCGTTTCCCGGGATACGTGGTAACGCATTACCAATTGCTGATTGCTAGGAAGAAGTTCTCCTGATTGATATTTCTGTGTTTGAATACCACTTAATAAATCATGGTAGATTACCAAGTACTTTTTCATATGACCTCCAACGACCTAAGATTAGCATAAATAAAAAGCGCTTACATCAACGTTTTAACAGCCTTAACGGAAAAACCTAGACAAGTTGATTACAAACGCCGGAAGAATTACCAAACTAAAACTAGACAAGTTTTTTCATCTTTATTTATTATTTTATGCCGATTGTATTTATTTAATATTTAAATCATAATTTTTTATTTATTTAATAGCAATTCTATTCAAAAAAAAGCAGGCCTAATCGCTCATCACAATTAAGTCTGCTTTTAATTTATATATATATTAGTCTATTTAATTTCTGTATAGCTATCACGAACAGTAAACAAAGAATCAATCGATTCATTCAATTCTGTCATTTTAATAGCGTCACCAACAAGGTCTGTTACAGAAAGAATTCTTAATTTATCAAACTTGCATTCATCAGGTACTACAATCGAGTCTGATACTAGAACTTGCATAAGATCTGAGGCCTCAAGTCTCTTAGCAGCATCTTTTGAAAAGATTGGGTGTGTAGCAACAGCTGAAATTGTTTTGGCACCGGCAACTTTAACAGCTTCGGCACTATTGATCATTCTTGTACCAGTATCGATCAAATCATCAACGATAACACATTGTTTACCGTCAACATCACCGATAATGTCAGGAACAACGTTACTATCTTCAGTTGATCTTTGATCAACGATAGCAATTTGTGAACCGAAGACTTCAGCCAAGGCACGAGCACGTTTAGTTGAGTTATGATCTGGAGCAACGAAGACAAAATCGTCAGGATTCTTGATCTTCTTTTCAAAATAGCTGGCAAAAATAGGCATAGCACGTAAATGATCAACAGGAATATCAAAGAATCCTTGAATTTGGTCAGCATGCATATCAAGGGCGATCACACGATCAACCTTGCCTAATTCCAACATGTTTGCAAACAACTTAGCAGAGATAGGTTCTCTTGAACGAGATTTTCTATCTGAACGAGTATATGCAAAGTAAGGCAATACACAATTAATGTTTTGTGCACTTGCACGTCTAAGAGCATCTACAGCAATCATCAATTCCATGAAATTATCATTTACAGGGTCTGAAACTGAATGAATAATGTAAACATCTTTTCCACGAATACTTTCATTAATTTGAATGTTAATTTCACCGTCACTGAAGTGTGAAACACTTGCATCCAATAATGGAATACCCATGTAGTCAGAAATTCTCTTAGCTAATGGCTTATTACCATTTAAAGAAAGTAAAGCAACGTTATCTAATGTACTATTAGACATATTTGTCCTCCAAAAAATTATATAAGTACTGGTCTACCAACAGGTTTACTCTCATCGGCAATCACCAAGCCCATGTCATTCTCTGACAATGATTTGTTTTTAGTTCTAACTCCCGATTGTGAAACTATTGTAAACTTATACTTTAATTTTACACTCAATTGTAGATAATTATCCAGTAAATATGAATCTATTTTTCCATTTAAATACAAATGATACTCCGGGTACTTTTTCATTACGTTTTCAACAATCTTTACATTATCCGGATTTTTTACTTGTGAAACGGTTAAAGCAATCGCTACCCTCTCAGCAAAGTTTCCCAAAAATTTATTTTTCTCATCAGGCTTTAACTGTGGCTTGCCAAAAATATTCTTTTTTATATAATCTTCAACGTTAGTCATATTAACCCTCCATATGTCATAGTATAGCTGAGAAAGTAATAATATAAAAGAATGATAATTGTTCCTTACCGCTCAAGTAAAATTGTATAATGTGAGTAAAGAAAGGATGTGTTACTTATGGATGAGATGGTATTTTTTAACCCCGGCGATGCCATTGCCAACTCTAAAGACTTTGGTGAGGCTGTCCGTGGAGCACAAATTTACAAAGCTAAAGATCCTTATGAATCATCCCTTATCGTTGCTGAGGATGTCAGCGATAAAAAATCTTTTGTTGTATACTTTGCAAAAGACGAAAAATCAGACGTTAAAGACTCTGATAAGAGTGTAGTTCCCTATCATTTGAAGAAAAAAATTTAATTATTAAAAAATGACTTGAATTTAAATAAATTCAAGTCATTTTTATTTTTCCAATTTTTCTTGAAGCCAGCTATCGAGAAAAGCTAATTGTGATCTGGTATGAAAGCGATGTTGACCGTCTTTTATCACCGTTACATCAGCGTTATGATCTTTTACAAAGTCTTTCAATATTGATTTAGAGGTGTGATCATCATGTTCACCATAAAGGATTTCAGTTGGAACTTGCCAATCAATCGGATTATCTCGGACATACTGTAAAGTCTGCCAGGAGAAAATTTCTTGACCAATAATTATTTTGCCCTTATCCCTTAATTCAGTTTCAGTAATATTATTCTTCCTCAGTGAGGTTAATAAATACTGCTCCATATTTAATAATGGAGAGATGAATAAAGCCTTGGTTATCGTCATATCTTTCGTCAACATTGAAAAGTATGCTCCGATACTATTAGCCAATATCAAAACCTGATCATATTGCTGATTTATTTGATCATATGTATCTTTGATTTGCTTTTCCACAATCCAAGGCAAGTATTCTTTGTAATCAATCCCAACAATATCATAATCAGGGCAAATTCTTTTAAAACGTTCAACTTCAGCAGCACTGCCACCTTTCCCGTGAACATACAGGATAACTTTTTTCAAAATCTCAACTCCATTAAAGTGCAATATAATCTAGCAGTTTGAATAGAACATCTTGATTCTCAATTGGAACAGGCATTTGTAAAATATCATCAGCTGTCTGATTCAAAACTGAACCTTCAATATATGGAAAATCATTTATCACCATCTCGCGGACATTATCTGCCTTTGGTTCAAAATGAAATTGTAAACCGATAATACGATGGTTCATTACGAAACCTTGATTCTTAACCTTATCACTGGAGAACAATAATTCAGCTCTATCGGGAACTTCAAACATTTCTTCATGCCAATGCAAGACGTTCATCTGTTCAGGTAAATCAGGAATTACTTGTGATTGCAAATATACTGGTGCCCAACCAACTTCTTTCGCTGGTGCCTTAGTAATATTGTAACCAAGTTGTTTGGCAATCTGTTGAGCCCCAAAACAAGCACCAAAAATTGGCTTATCTTGTTCAATCATTTTTACAATCAATTCACGCTCTTGTTTGATCCAAGGTAAGTCATCATTAGGACTCATTGGACCTCCTAAAATAATCAACATGTCAGTCTTATCAGCAGTTGGTAAGTAGCCAAACTGATATGGATGATAAATATACATCTCATGTCCATGTGCTTGTGACCAATCCTGAATCATTCCTGGACCTTCATTTGGAGTGTGTTGCAAAACATTTATTCGCATATAAATCCTTTCACTCAACGGCAATGTTTAATTGGGTATCGCCTGCAACTGCCCAAGATGAAAATATTATAGCATGGTATTCTTTCCTATTAATAAAAATGCATTTTATTTTCAAAATATAAATAGTGACATATTATGACAATCACCAATGTTATTCTTTATTTATCAACGATAGTTGAGGTTCTAAATAAATTACTTATAGGAGACATTAATATGAAAAACCCAAAATTTAATTCTATGGATAGTTGGGCAATTTGGGATATTCCAGATACTGATCTTACAAATAAAACGCCTGAAGAGCGTCAAAAATTTTTTGGAGATAACTACCGACCTAATCATTTTCCATCAGAGAAATTAACTAAGGATTTAGACGCAAAACTAGAATCTTTAAAATACGTTATTGCTGGAATGAATCCTGGTAATGCGGCTATTGACCAAGTGAACGAACCCTTTCTAAATTTTCATGGTGCTAAAAAGAGTGCCGATTATCGCTTAGCTGCCGCCCTTTATGGTACTGAAATTTGGGGATCATTTATGACTGATGTTTCTTCTACAATAGAGAGTAAAAGTAATAAAATAAAAATAACCCAAGACGACGTTGAAAAATTTGAAAAACATCTTGATGAATTGGGGATTTCTAAAGATGTTACTATAATTGCATTGGGTACAAAAACGTTTGCTGCCCTTAAAAAATTTGCTAATCGCGATGTTAAAAAAATCTACCATTACTCAAGATCAAATGGTTGGTGGAAAGCCGAAAAAGTTCACGGTCAGATCGAAGATATCCTAAATAAGTAAAAAATCGTTTGGAAATTATAAAACGCAACACAAAAGTTAGACAAATTCGAATATTGTTAAGCCATTAAGACATGTTCCTTGTATTCACAGGGAGTCATGTCTTTAATTATTTTCCAAAGATACGCCGGAGTCTTTGCTCAGAGTAAGAAAACCAATCAAAACAAAGAAAAGAATAATTATTCCCAAATACATATATGTCGGTCTATAACCTATTGTGTCATACATCCTGCCAATAGGTGTCGATACTCCGATAACTCCGATCTGGCTAAAAAATTGATACCCAATTAAATAAAGAATTGATGATAACCTTGATTCAAAATTAATATTTATATATTTAAATATCGCTATATATAACAATGGGAAATCAAAGGCTTGTATTAATTTAACTACTGAAATCAAAATTGGACCTGAAACTATACCCGTTAAGACGACTCTTACTGCAACCAAGAACCCCATTAATAGCATAGGATTTCGAGCTCCCAATTTATTAACAATTTTGGGCGTTACAAACATCATTCCAGCTTCCAAAAAAGTTTGCAAAGAATTCAAGTAGCCATACATCTGATTGCCGGCCTTAATCGTGGCAAATTGTTCTGCAAAGTACCTTGGAAATTGTTGATCATAGATTGTATACATTGAAGCAACACCAATTATAAAAACAACAAATATCCAAAACTTTTTCAGTTTGAAGAGTTCAAACACATCTTTCACTCTAACCGATTTCGAATCTTTTATTTCCACATCGGTTATATTAATTTTAGTCGTACACAGAATTATGAGTATAAATATTGCGGCAATTGATCCAATCCAAAAATTATAATTTGAATTAATATTAAAAATACTGCCTGCAAAAAATGCGGCTATAGCGGTACCTAATGAACTCCACATTCTGACATGGCCATATTCAAATTTGTACTTTCTACTGGCTTTTTCCATGTAAGATTCGACTGCTCCCATAGAGGCAAGATAACTTCCACTCAAAAAGATACCTCCCAAAATTATTCCTAACGGGAAATTCTTTTGTAAAAGTGGACCATAAATATAAATAAAAAAAGGACCCATCAAAACTAAAATACCGCTCAAGAAAAATAGAATACTCTTACGCATTCCTAATCTATCTAAAAAATACCCATATAATGGTTGCAAGAGCAACGTAAAAATCCCATTAACACTATATAAGAAGCCTATTTTAACTCCACTTAAATGCAACACTTGTCCCATCCAAATGGAAATTAATGTATAACTTGCAGCCCAACTTAAAAAGAAAAAGAAAAAAATAGCACTGAATCTAATATAAATATTCTTGTGCATCAAAAAAATCCCCCTATTTGTACTGATTCAATGTCTTTAATAATTCCGTTTTAACTTCCTTTATCAAAGATTGTGGTTCCAAAACTTTTACATAATCACCTTGTCCTAATATCCAGTGTTTTAATCCTTGTACATAAAGATATCCCTCTATTATTACGCTGCCATCAGACTCATGACTGACTATTCTAGAATTAGGTAACCTGTCTAAAGCCGTCCATGGGTAACCTCTATATTTTATTTTGAAATAACTCTTACGACCACCATTTAGTAAATAAGTAAAGTTGCGGATCGAAGTACCATCTTCCCATTTCTCACGAGGAACATTGACCGATTTATTCGTTAACTCATAGGAAAGAATTCGATCTAATCGGTATACTCTTGAACCTTTCTCCTCAGAAAAAATCAAAACGTAAAAATAAAGATCTGAGAAATATAGACTAATAGGAATCCCGCGACGCAGCCTCTTCGTATCACTATTAGGAAGGCTGCCTTGATAGGTAAATTCGATTTCACTTTGAAATTCAATAAATTTGGTAAACATTTCAATATAATCCAGTAATTTCCCATTAGTTTTAACAGGTAAATAATTGATCTTCAAGAATTTATCAATTTTATATTGATCCTCGGAAACCACTACTCTTCGCAAATCTTTGATAATTGAATCAATTTCATTTTTAGAAAGAGATCTCGTACCGATAATTATTTGTATAATCGCTAAAACTTCTTTGGTACTGATTTTCTCGTCATTAATTACAAATCGATTCTTTTCCAGCCGATCAAATTGAATCCGATAATGTGCGTTGAAAACAGGATTTTCTTTAATAATTTGTAAATCTCGATATATTGTTCGTTGATTAACCTTATAGGTTTGAGCGGCGTCATCTGAATTGATTCTTTCTCCCTGTAATAAGCGCATCAAAATATCGATTATTCGAATTAAACTCTTCGGTAATTTTTTTTCGCTATCCCCAGCCATAATCTCTCCCCATTAATCTAAAACCCAAAGTAAGGTACATCTTACCTTACTGTTAATGACAAAGATAATATGTTTTGATAGCAGGTATTAATCATTTTTTATAGCAAAAAAGCAGCATCTACTTTAAAAGATGCCGCTAGCCTTTCTTGATTCCAATTATTAGGTGAAAATAATTTTAATTCCCCATAAACTACTAGTAACTTTTGACATTAGATTCACTTACTATTTGAAATTCCAACCATAGGTACTCAGACCCACCACGATTCGTTAAAACGGAATTAGTATTCATCTGCCACATATCGGCAGTAACTATTATTTTATTCTTAGAACAGAAGCTCTTTAACTCATCTAATCCCTGACAAACACCAGTTGTACTATTTTCCACTTTTATAACCGCATAATCCCCCGATGGTTTTTCAATCTTAGGCATTGCTTTACCACTATTATTGGTAGTAGATTCTTTGATCACGCGAAACGAAGCATCAGGATAGGCTTTAGAATCGAGATTAGGTAAATCAGTTAGATATCCAGACTGATTACCATCCATCAAAGCTAATTTATCTAATTGTTGATAAAATTCACCGAAAAGTTCTGCAATTTCTTCCTCCGTACAAGAAACGGCTTGCCTAGAACACCAAAAAGTTGTTTTAGGACGTTTAAACACTACTGGCTGATGTGGTTCTACTTTTAATTCTGAAGTTTCAACGACTTTTTTCATAATTACAGATTGTATTTTATTTAATTCATTTATTTTATTATCGATTTTCCCTTGAACATCAATTAAATCATTCATCATTTGAACACTATTTTTCCCTTGCAAATCACGAATATGATCCAAAGATAGTCCCAAACTCTTCATCCCTAATATAAATAGTAAGTCGTATAACTGGTCATAATCATAAATATGAGTATTGATAAATCAATATATAATAATTCAGCCTAATTAACAATCTTTTGTTTTGGCGAATTTTATAATCAAGTTAGCCACTTTAGAAAAATGACAAAATAAAAACACCAAGACGTAAAAATCAGGTATCATTGGAGTTCTCACACAAACAATGAAAGAGGTTTTTCGTCTTGGTGCTAGAACAGAATATCATAAATCGTCCTAAAGGACATCATTTAACTGAAATTGAACGTGGAAAGATTGCTTCCTTTCATTCAATTGGCTACTCGAATCGCCAGATAGCTAAAGCTATCGGCGTTTCACCTCAGACTATTAATAATGAAATTAACAGAGGTACTGTTGAGCAGATCAAGAAAGTTAATGGTAAAGTTCAACACTTGAATTGCTACTTTCCTGACACTGCACATCAAAAGTATGTAAAGAACCGTAAGCTTTGCCATCGTCCTTCTAAATTCGACCAAGTCACAGCCTTTTTAGGCTTCTTTGTAAGCCAGTTCATAGATAATGGATGGTCACCTGATACGGCCGTTGGACGAGCTAAGAACGAAGAATTATTCTTAGTAGATGAAATGGTTTGTACTACTACACTTTACAAATATATTGATGAACAACGACTTGAAATCCGGAATATTGATCTGGTAGAAAAGTCAACTAGACCGACTAAGCAACATACTTCAAAAAAGCATAAGCGTCTACTTGGTCGTAGTATTGAGAAACGCCCTAAAAGTGTTGATAGCAGAGAATCCTTTGGGGACTTTGAGATAGACACGATTGTGGGCAAAAGAAATGGCCATGAGAGTGTCGTCTTAACGCTCATAGAGCGTAAGACACGCTTTGAAATAATGAGACTTATTGACGGTAGAGATGCCGACTCTGTAGATTATGCTATGAAAGAGATCATAAAGAACTATGGTGATCTTATCAATTCAATCACTGCAGACAATGGCCCTGAGTTCTCTAATCTATCATCTGATATGGCTGGCGTTGCGGATGTTTACTTCACACACCCATATACATCTTGTGAACGTGGAACAAATGAAGTACATAATCGAATGATACGTCGTGACTTGCCCAAAGGGCTGTCACTGGATACAGTCAGCCCAAAAGTAATAAGAGACATAGAATTTAAGCTCAACAATATGCCTAGAAAGTTATTGAACTATAAAACGCCACAAGAACTCTTTGCTAGTTCCTGTGGCGCTTAAAGACATATTTATAAACTTCAAATACTGATATCACTTGGATTCAATTTATTTTGTCCAAGTGGCTAACTTGTTATTGAAATTTTCGAATCTTTTGTTTTGAAACAAAAGCCTGAATCGTAAATGCTATTATTTTCAGAATTTTCTTCAACCTTTTCACCACTATCGGTCATATCGGGTAAAATTGTCAAAATAATATTTGTACTCTTCTCTTCAGTTTCTACCATTGCTTGTTTTTTCATAGTTATATCTCATTTTAATTTTTCTTTAATTTTTAAAACAGATATTTTCTTCCTTTATTTTCACATCCCGTTGATTTATCAACTATTATAAACAAAAATAATTAAAAATAAAGTCTTTTTTAATTATTTTCTAATATAACATTGAATATAATTAAAAAAATAAAATTGAATTTACACGGAGAAATTTATGAAAACTATATAAAACACAAAATATATCTCAAAAACTAATAACTATTAAAAATGCTTTTACATTTATTCGTTTTCCCGAAAGAAAACTACTATCAGATTTTTGGAAGATACATATTTCCTGTATCCATGAGAAATACTCACAACTATTAGATATAGTTATTCCTTATTTAATTCAAGGGAAGTATTGAAACAATTCGTACAATCGATAGATTCTCCTTATTGTAAAACGGGAGAATTTTGGGAAAGAATGGGAGGAATTGCTCTTACAAATATAATGTTAACAATCAGCACCAATAATATGTTTAAAAATACAATGTACTCCGCTAAAGAACAATTACGAAATTCAATCCAATATTTGGTCATTAAAGATGGCAAAGAATTGTCCATTCAATTTAGCTCAAGAAAAATGTTTAGCGACGGAATTAATGGTCCAGATTCATTATTCAATGTCATTGACATATTTTTAGAATTGCAGAGGAATAAAAATTATTATGATAAAAAAATAGTTAAAAAGCATCCCATTCTAATGCTCCTGGTTACTCTTCTGACTGCATCCACAAATGCACTTGAAACAGTAGCAAATTTAATTTTAATATTTGCTATCAATGCTATCGTTGCACGTAAAGTAACACTATTTATTATACTTTTAAGTACTATGATATTAGGGTATTTGATTCACTGGATTACCGGTTACTATACCAATATTCTTGAAGAGAAATTGATTCAAAGAGAAAACCATGACATCCGTAAAAAATACATAGAAAATCAAATGTCAAGAGCTCTAAAAACTAAGTTAGATCCGGACAATATAATCAATGTTGTTACAAATGACATTCTTTTGTTTAACCAGCAATATTTAAAGGGGTTTTACAAATTATTCAATTGTATATTTGGAATAATATTTGCATCTATTGCCCTGATTTCTTTACATTGGTCCCTTTTCCTATTATCAATTATACTGACTGTCCTCTTAATGCTTTTACCAAAATTAGTTGGAAAAAGCTTACGAACCACAACAAGTAATATTTCGAATAGCAACGATGAACTTTTAAAGAAATTAAACGATTGGACCAAAGGATATTCTGATTTGCTCTGGAATAACTCACTCTCACAACTTTGGAATCAAACTCGTGATTCTTTTCATACGCTAGAAGATTCATATGTTGATCAACGAAAAGCACAACAAACGGCTATTCAATTTGGTGCATTCATGAATATCGCCGCACAAGCAATTATTATTGCCCTAGCGGGTTACTTAGCCATCAAAAATATCGTTTCAATTGGTGTTGTTATGAGTGCGGGAAATCTTGCTTTCCAATTATTTGGAGCCGTCTCAGTTTCCACAGATAGCATCATACTATTACAATCTGGTTCTTCTATTAATGATAAGCTTGTATCCTTAACTAAAAACATTTCTGTTGATAGTTCTGAAAAATACTCAGATACACTAACTAACATCAAAAGCATCGAATTACATGATTTATCATATACTTACAAGAACGGTACAGAAATAAAATATCCTAATATAACTGTTAATAAGGGTGACAAGGTATTAATTACCGGTCCAAGTGGAAGTGGCAAGGCCACCCTGATAAATCTTTTGAATGGTAGATTGAGTAACTATAATGGTTCAATAAAGTTAAATAATATAGAATATTCCTTATTTAATAACATTTCGTTCTTAAATATCTTTAGTTTACAACCGCAGAATTACCATATTTTTAACGATACCATTTCCAAAAATATCACCTTGTACAACGATAACTATAATTCGGAACAAATTGATTTAGCCATAAAAAAGGCACAATTATCAGAGAAAGTTGCATCACTTCCAGAGGGAATAAATACTCAAATCGGTTCAGAAAACGAGGTTTTTTCAGGAGGAGAACTGCAAAGAATCTCTCTGGCACGCTTCTTTATAAGAAAGCGTCCTATTCTTATAGTAGATGAAGAAACATCTGCACTAGATAAAAATAACGCTTATAAAGTAATGAATCTCTTAACTCAAGATAAGAATCTAACTCTGTTCGTCATCACCCACAGTATTGATAACGATGTATTAGATATGTTTAACAAGCACATTAGCCTTTCCCAACAATAAAACTAAGAAACTTTTAATCTGAAAAAGCACCCAATTCTTTTCTAAGGAATCGAGTGTTTTTGTATGTACTAGTAAATCACTACAATCAGTTATTTATTACTTATAGAGAGATAAATTTGCAAAGTAATACATACTAAAATCAATAAAGTGCTATTCTTTAATTGTAATTCAGGCACAAAAAAAGCCGAGCTAAGCCCGACTACTCCATTTGATCTTTTTCTTTTCGAGTGCTGTCTCGAATTGCTTTGTAAACTTTCATTCTAGCGACTCCAACGTCACGCACATTCTCCATGGCAAAACGTTTAGTTATACTGTCTTTCCTAGAAATGTAATGATATAAAGGAAGATTATCTAAATAAAATTGACGTGCGACAGTCGCATATTCAACGTTAAAAACTTGATCTTCCATTAAATCTAAGTCTGTTTGGAATCTTAAATTATTATCAGTAATAATCGAACGAATGTAGGCCTTGTTCCAAGTGTATCCCATCACAGTACCTGTCATTCTGATTATTTGCTTGATTGCTTCATCTCGACCAACAATTGAAGTTTGTCGACTTGAAACTTTATTTTTTACTTTGCCATTTTCGCCTTCATTAAAGAATCCGCAAGTAACCATATCTACATCGTAATCTTCAAATTTGGAGAGAAAGTGTTCTACATAATCAGGTTCAACCCAATCATCTCCATCGATGAACGTTACTAAGTCACCGTCGGCACTGGCTAATCCAGTATTGCGGGCAGCTGAAACACCTGCATTTTGTTTGTGGCAAACAACAGAGATCCAATCATACTTTTCTTCATAGGAGCGAATTATCTTCTGAGTTTGATCTGTAGAGCAATCGTCCACAATGATTAAGTCAAAATTACGATTAGTCTGAGCGATTACCGATTCAATCGAGCTAGAAATGTAGCTAGCTACGTTATAAGCCGTCATAATAATTGAAAGTTTATTTTTCACCATAAGTCACCTTAAATATTATTTTACTTCTAATGACCCAAAATACGCAACAAGACAGGGGAGGATAAAAATGAAACGTATCTTAAATCTTGAAGGTGCCATAAATTTACGTGAACTTGGTGGATATCCCACTAAGGATAGTACGACAATTAAATATAATAAGCTTCTTCGTTCAGGGGATATAAGTAATTTAACAACCAATTCTTTAAACTACCTTAAAAAGTATGGTTTAAAATATGTTATCGACTTTAGATCTAATCAGGAACAACAAACCTGGTCTGATGTTACTTCCAATTTCTATCGCATCTATTCTGACCCCGTCTACCCTTTGACTGGTAATGGAGATAAGCTGGCTGGGGCTATCAATCATGGCGACTATTCCTATCTAGGATTAATTTACCAAAGTGTTGTTTTAGACAAACACGGTCAAGAAGCTTACAGATTTCTTTTCGACCGCCTGCTCAATAATAAGCAAGATCATCAATCATTACTCTTTCACTGTGCCGCTGGTAAAGATAGAACTGGTATTGGTGCCCTTTTAATTCTGAAAGCTTTAGGCGTTGATGACGAAATAATTACTAAAGACTACCTATTAACTAATCTAATGTATCAAGATAGTGACGAAATCGAAGCCACTTTGAATGACGACAATGGTAATCAGGATATCAACAAGATGAATATGACCAAAGGTGATTTAGAGAGTATCACTTCAGTCTTTGAAGCCATTGAACATTATTATGGTAGTTTCGAGAACTATTTAGATAAAGCTTTGGGCATCGACCAAACTAAATTGGCCGAACTCAAACGAATTTATACCGAGTAAAAATTAATCTAATATTGTTTTATATCAAACTAGATTGGCAAGAAGTATTTTGCTTTCGTTATAATTATTAGTGGGAAGACGTAACCTCACTGATTTATCTGACTACAAATCCTACAGACTTCCCACGCATAATCTATCTTTATTTGACTGATACAAAACCAAAACGTCGTTTTCCTCATACATGTACTTGTATGAGGTTTTTTTATGTGCTCTTAGTGGTTTTACCACTTAGAACACATACGTTCCTTAGATTTTTGTCTTTTCGATTAAGAGCATATAAGCAATTCTAGATGTCCGTTCCAATGGACATTCTCTTATAAGATAATTAAACTTATCGTCATATAATTATAGTTAAGAAGGAGGAATACCATGGATCCACTCGCAAAGAAAGTAATTTTGTTCCTTTCTAAGAATACTGGCTATATCAAATCCACAGATTTAGCCAAAGAACTGAATGTATCTACCAAAACAATCTATCGAACTATCAAAAGGATAAATCATGACAGAGAAATCATAACTTCGCAACGTGGTTTAGGTTATACCATCGAACCCGGTAGTGATTCTGAATTGACCGAGAACTTCGATGATTTAAATGAAAACAAAAAGCGAACTTATGCTATTGGAGTCTATATTCTTTTCAATCAACCTACCGGACCCAAATTTTTTAAGACTGCCGATAAATTTTATCTTTCCGAATCGGCTTTAAACAAAGAGATTCAAAAAATAAATTCTAGTATCGACAAATTTAAAATTAAAATCACTCGTAAAAATGGTCACTTAATTGTTATCGGTAATGAAATCGATATTCGTCAGGCATTAAATTTCTTCCTGATTCGTAAAGGAGCCGTCTCTGAAGGTTTCACTTCCATTTCAGAAATTTTTCCTTCCATTAATGATAACGATCGAGGCTTTCTGATTACTCAACTAACTTTGATTCAAGATGAACTTAATGTAGTACTTGTTGATCCTTATACTTTAAATATTTTTTCTCATTTATATATTTTAATGGGAAGAATTAGATCATCTGCTCATGCAAGTAAACCGAAGAAAATCGAAACAACCGATATTAAGTATGATCAATTTTATGAAACGGCTCGCTTAATCATTGAAAATATTTCTCGATACACAAATCGCACAATTGATGCCAGCGAGATCATCTATTTGTCTCAATATCTGTTGTCACTTCGTTACATGCACAGCAATGATATTCAACAAATTAACAACGCCGCGCCTACCACCCAGTTTGAAAAGCCTGTAATTGATTTTGCTAACGAAATTATCAATCATTATCCTTTCCAAAGAATTATCAACAAACAGCATTTATTAACAGATTTATGTGCTCATATCAAGCCAATGCTTAATCGCTTAAAATCAAATTTGGTTGTCGTCAATCCTTTGGTCGATGAAATTAAAGACAGTTATAGTTCAGAATTTCAACAAACCAAGCAAATTGTTGATGACTATACAATGAAGGAATATCAACTGAAATTATCGGAAGATGAAATTAGTTTTATCACTTTATATGTGGTTAAGGCTATTGAAGAAAGCGCTAAAACAAATAAAATTTTACTGATGTGCACTACTGGTATTGGTACAGCTCAATTACTTAGAACTAAATTATTGAACGCCATTCCTAATTTGAATATTACTGATGTGATTTCTTCCTATAGCTATCGTGAGGATATGGATAAATATAACGCCGAAGCCGATCTTATTATCAGTACTGTAGCTATTCCTGAACAGAGCAAAGTTCCTATCGTTGTAGTCAGTCCCCTACTCAACGAATTAGATTTGCAAAGGGTTAAGTCATTTTTAAATGTTTAAGTACAATTATTTTCAACTCGATAATATCAACTCAAAACAAGAGTTGAATCAATTTATCAGTAAAAAGGTAGAAACACTTTACGACATTGGGGCTGAGAGTGTTTTAACTAAGATTATTGAACGAGAAAACTTAGGTTCTGTTGAGATTGGGACCAATTTTGATCTACCACATATCGAATATGATGGTCAGGAACAAGGAATTATTTTAGTGAATTATAAAATAAATAATTATTATGCTACATCTTTGTTTATAATTTTAAATGTTGTCTATCTTGATAAGAATTTGGAAGAGTTCTTAAATCGTATTTTAAATGACGCAGGATTAGATAAATTACGCAACTGTAGAAATATTAATGATCTACAGAGAATTGTAGAGGGGGGATAAAAATGTTTGACGAAGAAATTGTTTTGCTGGACATTACACCAAAAGATAGCACTGAAGCTTTATCGATAGTTTCTGATGAACTAATTAAAAAGAATGTCGTTAAAGAAAGTTACAAGGACGCCATTATTAAACGTGAAGAAGAATTTCCAACTGGTCTAAATGCACCAAGTTGTGGTATTGCAATTCCACATACCGATGCCATCCACGTTAACAAACCACAGATCGCCATTGCTCGTTTGGCTCAACCAGTTAAATTTTTGCAAATGGGAGATGGAGCTGATGTCGAAGCTAAATTAATTTTTATGTTAGCTTTGAAAGAACCACATGCTCAACTTGAAACATTACAAAAATTGATGGCATTAATTCAAAACGAGACTGCTGTAGCTGAATTAATTGCTGCCAAAGATTCAAAAACTGTCATTAACGTATTAAAAGAAAATGATCTTTAATTTTTAGGGTTTAAAAATTATGAGGAGATGTCATTATGGCTGTTATTAAATGGTTATTGAGTGCTGGTCCTACAGTATTCTTACCAATGTTATTATTCGTTTTCGCACTAATTCTTAGAATCAAACCGGGTCGTGCCTTCAAAGCCGCTATTACTGTTGGTATTGGTTTTATCGGTTTGAATTTGGTTATCGGACTATTGACTGATAATCTTGGTCCCGCAGCTCAAGCAATGGTTAAAAACTTTCATCTAAGTTTGAACACTATTGATGTTGGTTGGCCTGCCGCTTCTGCAATTTCATATGGTACTACTTTAGGTAGTTTAGCTATTCCTATTGGAGTTGCTTTAAACGTTGTTCTATTGATTTTTGGACTTACAAAAACATTGGATGTCGATTTATGGAATTATTGGCACATCGCCTTCACTGGTTCACTTGTTTTTGCCGCAACAAAGAATTTTGGTTTAGGCCTGGCCACAATGGTTGTTCACGCAATGTGGATCTACTTCTTAGCTGACCTTGCTGCTCCAACTATTCAAAAACATTATGGCCTTGCAGGTATTTCTTTCCCACAAGGTGCTTCAGCCCCAGGATTTGTTCTAGCTTTGCCAATTAACTGGCTACTAGATCGTATTCCTGGTGTTAAAAATATTCACTGGACTCCTGAAACAATTCAAAAAAGACTTGGTATTTTCGGTGATTCAGCCGTTATGGGTCTAATCATTGGTATCGTTATTGGTGCCCTTGCTCAATACAATGTCACAAAAATTTTGAACTTAGGCATGTCAACAGCTGCTGTTTTGATTTTAATGCCTAAGATGGTTGCTCTTTTAATGGAAGGTCTACAACCTATTTCTGAAGCGGCTAATACTTTGGTTCAAAAGAAATTCCCTGGACGCAGCCTTTACATCGGAATGGATTCAGCTTTGGCTGTTGGTCAAGAAGCCGTTCTATCTGCATCTCTAGTACTTGTTCCACTTTCACTATTAATTGCCGTTATCTTACCTGGTAACAGAGTTCTACCTTTCGGTGATTTAGCAACAATTCCATTTATGGTTGCCGTTATGGCTGCTGTCTTTGGTGGTAACGTCTTTAGAATCGTTATCGGTGGTATTATTGATATCGCCATTTCATTATTAATTGCTTCCTGGGCTGCTCCACTACTTACAATCACTGCTAAATCAGCCCATTTTGCAATGAAAGGTGCAACTTCTATCTCAATCCTTTCCGATGGTGGTACTTGGACAACATTAATGATCGTCGGACTTGGCAAATTGATGACTTGGACAGGTATAATAGGTTTAGGTATTGTCGTTCTTGCCTTAATGATCTGGCTTAACAAGTTTCATGACAAGAAAGTCGCCGCAGAAAATAATTAAAAAGAAGGTTTAAAACATGGCAAAATCACTTATGGTCGTTTGTGGTACTGGTATTGCTACTTCTACCGTTGCTACAGGTAAAATCAAAAGCTATTTGGAAGAACAAGGATTAAGCTCTGAAGTTCACTTCCTACAATCAAAAATTGCTGATGAAGTTAGCGCTATCGGTAATGACGAATATGATATTGTTGTTTCAACAACAATGGTTCCAAGTTCAATCAAGGATAAAGTTATCAACGGTGTTCCTTTATTGACAGGAATCGGTGCTGATAAGGTTTTCGAAGAAATCAAAGCTAAAATTGAGGCTTAATTAGACATAATAATAAAGCATCGAAATCCCATTAAGATTTCGATGCTTTTTATATACTTTCCTTATATCAAAAACAAATATAATATTAGTGATAAGATATTTTTAAGCAAACTTTAACAATATTTTGTATAATTAAGTTTCGGATGTATATATACAACATGTGACCTTTTTGTGAACTTTTATCAAATGTCTTCATATACATAACAGTGTCTTGTATACTTATTTTGTCAACATAATGGAGGAATGCAAATAATGTTTTGTCCAAATTGTGGCCACAAAGTTGAACCAGATCAAAAATTTTGCGATAACTGTGGTTGGGCCCTAAAAAAGAAAAATACTGAAACAACAGAGACTAAAGACGACGACTCAATTCGTTCTCTGTCTGAAATTGAAAAAGAATTAAATCAAGAAGATCCTTCAACTAAAAAAACTGAGGAGAAACCTGTTTTACAACAAGCTCCTGCTCAACAACGAGAATACAGCAATACCAAATCTGAATCCGAAGTTGAGCCTCATAAACAAGAACCTTCCCATTCAGAACCAGAAATGAAAACTTTTAAGCAAGCTGATCGTTCATCTTTTAAGAAGGCAAATGCCGCTGAACCTTTAGATGATCGAACACAAGTTTATAACAAGAATGATTTTAATCCTATTTCTCAAAAGCCATACAAAGCTAATACCTTTGAAGATCCAATTAAAGAACCATTAAGTGATCCTTTCAAACCTACTAAAAGTGAATTACGCGCTGCTAGAGCTAAACAAGCTGCTGAGCAAGATGATCCTAATGACGGCTTTATCCACAACATGATAAAGTTTGCTAAAAATAATGCTTTTGTAAGCATCATTGCCATTATTATCGTAGCAATCCTATTAGTATTCAAACGTAACTATGGATTCATTGCCTTAGCCATTGTCCTTATTGCTTGGTTCTTATTATCTCAATTACGCCATGGTAACGAAACTGGCGCTAATAAAGCTTTAAAGCGTGAAACTTCTTTGAAGAAAAAGGATTCAGATGATCCTGACGACAATTATACTGAGGAACATTACCAAAAGCCTGTTCACAATAAGAGAGATGTTGCGGCCGAAAGACTTAATTCCAATAAGAAGACAACTACTCAAAAGATAATTATTGTTTCTTCTATTATTGGTTTCATTGCATCTATTGGTGGACCATTTTTAAATGGTGTCTCCCTATCAAGTACTATTTCTACAGCTGCTAATTACACGGCTAATATTGGAGCCCAATCAATTTGGATCACTAATGGATTTTCAGCTATCCGTATTATCTGCTTCCTATCACCAATTATTACCCTAATTGCCGCTAACTTTAGAAAACGTGGCACAATCAGATTGGTTAGAATTTTCACAGTTCTACCTACTATCTTATATGCAGCACTTTACGGAGCACTTTATGCTGGCTTGGTAAACTCAACCGCTATTACCGGACAAGTAGCTGTGACAACTAATGGATCATTTGGGACTAGTTTCTATGTGATCTTAGTTACATCAATTGTTTCCCTATTGATGTCATATTCATTACGTCCCAGAATAAAATAAACCCTCAGGGGTTTATTTTTTTATGTTAAATCACATATCAAATTAGTAAAAAATATTTTGTGCAGATCGAATTATTTTCCAATAACCTTTTTAATATAATTATTTTAGATAGTAGTATATTGGAGGTGATTTCGTGAAATTTAATAGACATATCAACAAAAATATAAAAAGGTTTCTTATTTTTATCATGCCTATTTTTATGATTAGCTTAACCATTATCACAACGGAACATCAAAGTCAGGCTGAAGAAGAAACAGTTGTGACCCCCAAATATACTCCTACTAAAGATCCCACTAAATTCATTGGAATATGGCTAACTAGTGGTTACTCCTTGCAACCGAAAGAAAACTACTATACTACTGTTAATAATTCAGTGACTATTAAGACCAATACAGGACGTTCTGTTTGGACGTTATTAACCGGAATTTTTGATTCTGCAAGTTATCAATGGTGGGAGTCAACTGACGGTAAAACTTGGTCAAAAATCAGTAAATCTAATGGTGGTCAAAAGAAAAATTTGGTAGTTACACCAAAAGAGACTGGTTCCATTTGGTACCAACTAGACACCCAATATGCCTTTTTGGGTATCAACAAGAAACATCTTTATTCTAAAGTTGGAGCCATTCATGCCCTACCCGAACCAGTCAATGCAACCAAAGTGGAGGTCTCTGTTGACGATGATTATCTCTATAACACTAGTGACAATCTTTCCAACACAACTTATGCCCATGCTACACCGACTCCAGCTAATGCTACTGGTACAGTTGATTGGTCTGTTGACGATGAGTCCCTGGCTACAGTCGACAGTGAAGGTCTCGTTACGGCTAACAACCAAGACAAAACTGGTACAGTTCATGTTATTGCTACAATGACAAACCCTGATGGAACCAAGTTTCAAGGCTCCGCCCCTGTTGAAATCGGTGGTGGTCTAGAAGATAAAACCGTTAAATCAGGCGAAACAGCCACCTTTACTTTGAAAGGTAATACTGGTGGTGATGGAGACGATGAGGAAAACAACGGATCCGTAACAATCGACTGGTATCGTTATGATCCAAATACTGGGCAAAGAACAAAGGTTGAATCTAATGGTGGCACTAGCTATACCACTCCTGATACAACTTATGCCGATAACGGTTCCTTTTATCAAGCCGTTATAACTTTAAAAGTTAACTTAATTACTAAAACAATCACTACCAACAAAGCTAAATTGACGGTTATTCCTTCTGGAGACCCCGATATTGAACTCACTAATCAACTTACTAATCAAACTTTTACCACCAAAGATAATGATGAGCATAATCTTTACGATGTAGTAAACAGTGATAATATTGTTTACCACGATACCCTCAAAAATAATAGTAACGACGGTCTTTTGAAAAATGGTTTCTACGTAATTCCGATGCACACAGGTACGACAATCAATAGTATTAAAGTAAATGATCAAAAATTAGACGACGATAAATTCTCAATTATTCATAATGATGAAGACGATACCGATGATCTTGTAATTGAATTGGATACCTTAAATATACAAGAAGTCGCAACTATTGATGTCGATACAACAGTTAAAAATGCCACTCAAAAAGAGTCACGTTCTTATATCCCTTATATTTATGGAACCAATAATGATGACAATGTTTATCGTAAAGATGGCGCTGTCGAAACTATCAGTTACACTACTAATAGTCTAGATGCCAATATTAAGGATATCGACTTTGGCACTATCAAGGCTTTTAGCAAAGGTACCTTGCAACATCGTCCTAGTGCGATGAACTCACCTAACAATATTATTGATACTAGTGATCAAAGACGTGATAAAGGTGGACTAAAGGTCTTCGTTTCACAATTAAATGAATTCACAGATGATAATTCTGAAGTGCTACCGGTCAGTTTAAGATATTATGATAATGGCAATTATACTGAAGTTTTGAATAATAAAGTTCAAATATCGCAATCAGATATCGGTCAAGAATTATCCTCAATCGGTTGGAATAAAGACGATGGTTTGCTATTACACGTGAATGATGATCATCTAAAAGCCGGCAAATACAGTACTACCTTAACTTGGTACTTCGAAAACAGCTTATAAATATTAAATAATAAAAAAGCACGGAAAAAATTCCGTGTTTTTTTTATGTCAAAATATAAATATTTTTAATCAATATTTAGTACTAAAAACTTGTAAAAAATGTCTTTATTAAAAATCCAACATTATATAAAATGAGTTGTGGTCTAAAATTACTAAGGAGAAAAACTGTGATACTTTATACGAACTTGAAAATTAAATTGTTAATCAGTTTCATTATAATTTTCACAACTGCTTTTTTCCAAATTACAAATGAGCAAACTATAGTGGCCGAAATTGAAGAAGAGAATCCTCCATATAAATATGAACCTAGTCCCGATCCCAAGAGAATCTTAGGCATAATTAGTGTCAGCGGTTATACCGAACAACCCAACAGCAATTACTATATTACACTTGGTGAAAATCTCCATATTAAAACGGAAGTTGAAAGAACTCCTTGGTCTAATTTTTTACTGGCATCTCGTTACCATTGGTGGCAATCAACTGATGGCACAACTTGGACTGAAGTTGAAAAAAAATTCAATGGTAATTCCTCGCTTAACCTGACCCCTACCAAATTAGGGCGTACATATTATCAACTAAGTACTTCTTATGTCCTTCCTTTTCCACATGTAATTGGAAGTGTTTTTTACTCTAAAGTAGCAACTGTCGATGTTTCTCCTCAACCTATACCTGCTAAGAACGTTAAAGTTCATACCCGAGCTGATTATTTATTCAATATCGATAGTAATATCACTCGTAGTGCTACTTTTGCTTATTCAACTTCTACCCCTTTTAACACTACAGAATCGACAAAATGGTCCGTCGATAAACCTGAGCTGGCAACCGTCGATGATGATGGACACGTCTTTGCTAATACAAGAGGAAAATCAGGTATTGTCAAAGTGATTGCGACTATTAACAATAAAGATAGTACCGTTGTTTCTGATTCTAAAGAAATCACTATTGGCAATGGATTGATAGATAGAGCAATTCCTGAAGGAAAAAAAGCCCGTTTTGAAATTCAGGGATTAAAGGATGACGAACGGGAGGATGAGTTAAGCAATATTACTATCAATTGGTATAAACAGATTAATTCACAACAAATGGAATTAGTTAAATCAAAGTCAAACCCTACCTTTAACGACATTTTTTATGAGACCTAGCGAGTTCATCCTGAAGATGATAACAGTAAATATTATGCCCAAATTGTTGTCAAACAGGCAAAGGGTAATGATGATAGTGTTCTTATTGGACCAGCTACTTTAAAAGTTCTACCACCTAATGATCCTAAAGTTGAAATCTCATCAACTATAACTAACGTAACATTTGATACGAATAATACTGAAACCCAGTTAAACGACGTAACTAATGGTGACTGGATAAATTATTCCGTTAACTTATATAATAATAGCCGGCGTGCTATCCATGATTCTTATATCACTTTGCCACTACATTGGGATACACAAATTGAAAGTATCAAGATCAGCAGTACCGAGATATCTAATTCCGATTATTCTATAAGTACCAACGAAAAGAATCAAATACTAAAAATCAATCTAAATAATTTAGATATGCACCAAGAGAAATCTCTTTTCATCGCTACTACCGTCAAGAACATTAATGATCGTGAATCATTCAATTCACAAATTGAATTTCATGGACTAGATCCAGATTCTGATAAATATGCCAGTCAAGGTGATAAGCTGAATATCAACTATATCAATAATCAATTAACAGCTTCCATCAAGGAATTACATTTTGAACCAATTACCCTTTTCAATCACAATAATTTAAAGTATCGTATCTCTGCCAACAATGATCCTAACGAAGTAGTTTCAATCAATGATCAGAGACGTAAACGTCGTCCTTTGAAGCTTTATTTGAAACAAGCAACCAATTTCATAAATAAGGACAACAGTTTAATCGAGCTCCCTGCTAATCTGCGTTATTACAATGGTAAATCTTTTACATCACTAACTAATAAAACTCTTATTGGCGAAACGACATACGGACAAGTATTCAACTCTATCAAATGGCACAAGGACCAGGGACCGCTTTTGCACATGAATAGCAATAACCCTATTCCTGGAAATTATTCTTCACAGCTTACTTGGCAATTTGAAGATAGTATTACTTAAAAGATTATACGAAAGGTATGAAATACATTGCTTATCTTGGATTAGTTTGCATTCTGTTTATACTTAACAGTAAGAGAAATATAAACGTAGAAGCAGTATTTATATTTCTCGAAGCCTCACAATGTGAGCTTACACTTACCAAAACATCACCGATTTAAAAATATCGTAATCAAGGTAAATGTAATCGAATGGGATAGTAATAAAAAATGGGTCGAAATGGAGATGACACAAAATCAAATATGCAAGAGATTTTGTAATATCCAAAAATGATATGTAATAAACCAAGTGTTTTAAGTAAGTTCTTTACCCTTCTAAGAACTGCAGAATTGTCATTTATTATGATGAATCCTCTGAAACAACAATTTAGTCTAGACAAAAAGGTCTCGTAGAAGTTAAAAGCACTAACTTCTACGAGACTATTTTTATTATTCTTCTAAAAAGCTCATTCTATCTGCAATGTTAGTAATTATTCCATCAACACCCCATTTGAGCAATGTTTGAGCACGATTAATATCATCGATTGTCCAAGCGTTAATTTCATAACCATAATCTTTCATTTGTTTAACTTTAGCTTCGGTTAGTGAAGAACCATCTGGATGAACGATTTTGGCATGGCAAGCTTGCATAACCAGATTCCAATCATCACCAAGTGTTGCTCGACTGAATAGAACAGCGTATTTTAAATCTGGTCTTAACTTATACATTTTTTCCAACATAATTGGATTAAAACTAGAAATAATTAATTCAACATGCTCATCCAATCGATCTAATGATTCAACAAATTTTTCAACTAATTTATCAGCTAAGTAATTAGCGTTGTCCCCTACAACACCTTTTAACTCGATATTGGCATTAATCTTGTGGATATTAAGAAAATCAATTAATTGGTCCAAAGTTGGTATCTTTTCACCGCGAAACTTCTCGGCAAACCAATACCCAGCATCAGCACTAGCTACTGTTTCACTATCAACAGTCTCAATTGATCCAGATTGATTTGTCGTTCTGTTCAATTTGTCATCATGGATGACAAAGATTTTTTCATCTTTAGTGATACTTAAATCAGTCTCGATCCATTTAACATCATGATTTACCACCTCATTGAATGAGGCCATAGTATTTTCAGGTGCTAACGTTGGTATTCCTCTATGAGCAATAATTTTTTTATTCATAGTAATCCTCCCGATATGTAGAGTATACAACAGCCATGCAAGGGACTAAAAAACCGAGGTATCTTGTTGGTTTGCCTCGGCTTTTTGTTTTGGTTCTATTATTTGGTTTTTCCTATTTGGAATAACCAATGTTCTTAATCTTTATAGTAGAAACGAGCTACACAAGGGCAACTCCTTCCGGTTAAGTCAACTATCTCTGCCGGCGCTTCGCCACCGACTGGGATAGTGGCGTTAATCCTCGGGAGCTGACCGCCCTTGTTCCGCTCTCTATCTTTAGGCCTTATATCTTGATACACCGTCAAGGTATGTTTCTGATAATGTCATATCATCATCAAGTACGATGAAATCAGCATCTCTACCGTCAGCGATAATACCACACTTGTCAGCAACCTTTGAACTCTTAGCAGCTGTGTAACTTGCCATTTCTACAGCTTCTTCGTCTGTAGCAATGTTCCAGTCAACAACATTCTTGATAGCTTCGTTCAACATCAAGATTGAACCGGCTAAATTGTGTGTTTCATCTTTTAATCTGGCTGTTCCATTAGCAACAACAACTGGTAATTCACCAAGTACGTAGTCACCATCTGGCATTAAACCAGCACGCATACAATCAGTAATTAGGGCAACGTGTTCTGCACCCTTCTTTTCGATAACAATTCTTGCTGCGAATGGGTTGACATGATGTCCATCACAAATCAATTCATCATCAACTAAGTGCATTGAAAGTGCTGCACCAACCATACCTGGTAATCGGTGATTCAAACCACTCATACCATTATATGTATGTGTAAATCCTGTAGCACCTGCTTCAACACAAGCCTTAGCTTGTTCAAATGTAGCATCACTGTGTCCAAGATATACAGCAACGTTATCTGAAGCAACAGCTTTAGTGAATTCAACTGAACCTTTTCTTTCAGGAGCAATAGAGATCTTCTTGATCATACCGTGAGCAGCTTCTTGCCAATCTTCAAATTCTTCGGCATCTGGATCTCTGAAGTACTTAGGATTTTGTGCACCCTTGTGTTTTTCTGTGTAGAAGGGACCTTCAAAGTGAATACCTTGAATCTTAGCACCAGTAGCTTTCTTGTAATTATCACCAATTGTTTGGCAAATATGTTTTAGTTGGTCATGTGATGCTGTCAAAGTTGTTGGCAACCATGATGTAACACCAGCCTTTAATAGACCTTCTGACATTTCATTCAATTTTTCAAAATCGTCATCCATAACATCATGACCTACAAGACCATGGATATGTGTGTCAACTAGACCTGGAGCGATAAACTTGTCTGAATAATCAACAACTTTACCTTCCGGTTTTTCTTCGTCAGCATGATAGAATTTACCGAACTTACCGTCATCAGTAACTTCTAGATAGCCGCCATTTTCAGTAGTGTTTTTTAAAAAGAACTTCTTAGCATGAATATAATATGACATTATCGAATCTCCTTACTAATTTTGACGTTTTCATTATACCATTGTTTACTGGTCTATACCACAGAAGAAAGACAAATATATCTCCTATTTGTCTAGTGATAATAGTGACGATATTTCTTATAATGTCTGTAATTTTTATGTCTATTATTATAATGCTTATTTTGATAATTATTAGCAACTCCAGGCACTGTGAAAGTCCCATCCACAGTTGACCGTCCTGTCGCATAATCAAAAACAATATTATTCTGAATATTCCACAAATATCGGTTAATTTTCAAACTACCATCGGTCGACAATGCCTGTACCCAAACGCCCCGAGCCATTAGTTCATTACCTCGAAAAATTGGAGTTACTTGATAAATAATTTTTTTATTCTGTGCTAATTTATTACGAACCATTTGTTCAATTTCAGTCATTGTTTTTTGATTTGAAAATTCCGTTTGTGTGAAAAGATTGTAGGGATTATCAATACTACCTAGCTGACCCTGTTGCGTTTGACCGGATTTATTTAAATTGAAAGTCATTGTATAAGCAATTAAATGACCTCTATTTTGTGGAATAACACGTGTCCCGTTGACCGTTTTGGGTTCGTTATGCCAACCAGTCGGGCGCCATGTCTGTTCAGTTCTCGTATTAGATTTACCCAAATTATTACGCGTTAAATACGCTGTTGCCGTTTTAGTTCGATTCAAATTGTCTAATCCACCATAGTCTATATGTGCTTGATCAAAATCATTAGCTTGAATCGTAGTTGGTCGATCATTGTTCAAAATCTTAACTGCTTTATCACCAGATGCATACGTCCAATTACTGATTTCTTTTGCCGTAACATTTCCAGTGGAATCAGAACTAGATTTATCCACATTAGAATTTTTGTTAGCCGTTGTTTCCTGATTATCAACCTGTTTAGAACTGGTATCTGCATTCGTTGAACAGCCAGTCAAAAGCAGTGGTAAAAGTAACAGCAGTAAACCTTTTTTCATAGTTTGTCCCCTTAACAATTTTTTGCAAACCTTATTATATCAATATATGTAAATTATCCCGCCAAAATAAAAAGAGTGCGACATTTTGTCTACACTCTTTCTGCATAATTTATTTTAAATTTTTTTTGATATAGTCGGCGGAATATTGAAGCTTATCTAATTCATCTTGAGGAAGATCCAATTGCAATTGTTTTTCAATTCCATCACGACCAACAATAGCTGGATATGATAGGTAAACGCCATATTCTTCACGATAGTTAGATACAGGGAGTTCGATATTAGCATCATTTAAAATTGCTAACGAAAGTCTTACTGCTGCAGTTGATACACCATAGTTAGTATATCCTTTGCCATCAAAGACTGTGAAACCACCCATTCTTACATCTTCATTAATTTGATCCAAATCAAGACCATTTTTCTCAGCTAATTCTTTAACTGGCTGATCCATAACTTTTACCGTTGACCAAGCTGTAAACTGTGAGTTTCCGTGTTCTCCCAAGTTATATCCTGAAACAGATCTAGGATCAACATCAAAGGCTTTACCAACAGCACGTTTCATTCTAGCTGAATCAAGCAATGTGCCAGTACCAATTACACGTTCTTTAGGAAAATCAAGAATTTGTTGATACATTGATGTCATGACATCATTAGGGTTACTAATTACAACCATGACTCCATGAAATTTAGTTTGTTTAATCTTGTTAGCTACGTCTGTTACAGAGTCACCGGTTGGCTTCAATTCTCCAAAACGATTTGGATGTTCTCCGCCAATTAATTTGATGTGTCCAACGGCTGAAATAATAATATCGGCATCATCCAATTGAGAATAATCATTTACGTAAATATTAGTATGAGTTGGTAGATTAGCCATGGCATCTTCAAAGTCTAAAGCATCAGCTTTAACTTTTTTCTCATTCTTATCGATCAATACTAAGTCATCAACAAAGCCACCTGCAACAATATAATGTGCACATGCGGCACCAACATTTCCCATTCCAATAATTCCAATTTTTCTTGTCATGAAACGTACCTCGCAATCAAATTTTTAAAGAATAGTTCACACGACAATTATACCTTATATTTGTAATCGTTTTAACAAGTCTACAAATCTATCTAACAACAGAAAAAGACTACCTCCGAATTTAGGAGATAGTCTTTAGTTTAAAATTCGTTATTATTTTCTTTCTTCGTAGTACTTAACTTTACTCTTAATGATTCTCTCACAAAGATCGGCATATGAAATACCAGCAGCTTCAGCTTCTCTTGGCATTAATGACAATGGTGTCATACCTGGTAAAGTATTAGCTTCCATGACATACAATTGACCGTCACGTAATAAGAAGTCAACACGACCGTAGTTACTCATACCTAAGGCTTCAAAAGTTTTCTTAGTCAATGCTTGCATATTTTTATGAATCTTATCATCCAAATTGTCTGGAGGAGTAATAAAATGAGTCACATTGTTAGCTTGGAACTTATGTTGGAAATCATACCAACCTGTATCAACAGTAACTTCGACAGCTGGAAGAACCAAACCATCAACGATAGCAACTGAGAATTCGCGTCCCTTGATATACTCTTCAATTAGAACTTCATCATCAAATCTCAAAGCATCAGCAACTGAATCTCTTAATTCAGTAGCATTGTTAACAATATGTGTACCAACACTTGAACCACCGTTAGAAGGTTTTACTACCATTGGATAGTTGAAAGGAATATCCTCTGATAAAATTTTAGCAGTCTTAGTTGTTGTGTATTGAGCAGTTGGAATATTATCTTGTACAAAAATTTCTTTAGAATATTTCTTGTCCATAGCAAGTCCAGAAGCTAATGAACCACTACCTGTATACTTGATATCAAAGACATCAAAGACAGCTTGCATCTTACCATTTTCGCCATCTTCACCGTGAAGTCCCATGTAGACAATATCGGCATGACGACAAATGTTAAGAACATTTCTACCTAATAGACCTTTAGTTCCGTCAGTTCTTAAAGCATTGATCTTTTCATCTGTAAGAACTTCATCATCAATAACTAATTTGCTTTCATTTTCAGGTTCTGTTGTGAAGAGATCATCAATTTTATCCTCTTCAATATCCTTACCTAAGAATGAATCAACGTAAGCTACTTCATAACCTTTACTACGTAGTGCGTTGGTGATTTTAACTCCGGAAGATAAAGAAACATTTCTTTCTGTACTTCTTCCACCTGAAAGAACGACAATTTTCATTGTGTTTCACCTAATCCTTTTTATTTAATTATACTTACTTAAGCGTAATCCTAGAACCTACAGAATAGCATAAACTAGCGGCAAAAGCCATTTTAATTATCAAATAAATAAGAAAAAATTCCATTGACTTGTGAAAGCTTTTTTCTTTAACGAATGTACTTTTTCAGTAACCATTATAAATATAATAATACTAGTTGACATGTTATTACTTTATAGTTGTTTTAGATGTCTTATCTTGTTAATATATTAGTGAAGCAAGGTAAAGAAAAAGACCACTTAAAAAGTGGCCCTTAATCAGTGTCCTTGTCTAATAACAATATTACATATTATTTAGAGTCGGACATTGCCGTGTCCGACTTTTTTGTTTGAATTATTTCTTCAGTTCTTTGATAATTTCTAGTAAAACTACTAGAATCAAAAAAATGGAAATCAATTAATGCTAAAAAGAACGATAATCAGCCTCCTCTGACTGATTATCGTTCTTTTTAATTTGATGACATATACAGATTATTTTTCAACAATCTTTTAATCTGTAGAAGTCTTTTCTTTAGCAAGCATACCTTTTTCAGCAACTTTGAAGAATGGATAATACATTGCTCCGGCTAAGACTAACTCGACAGCTGACCAAACAGCAGCACGCCAATCCCAACCAGTTGCCATTAGTGGTCCGATAATTGGAGGCATTGTCCAAGGTACCATCGCTACTGGCGCATTCATTAATCCTAAATGAATCAAAAGATAACTACCTGTAGCTAAAATCAATGGAATTACGATAAATGGAATCATCGTCAAAGGATTCATAACAATAGGAAATCCGAAAATAACAGGTTCATTGATTTCAAACAAAGCACCTGGAAATGCTACTCGTCCAAGATCACGATAAGTCTTACTCTTTGAGAATAACATCAAAACAACCAAAGTAATTGTGGCACCAGTACCACCAACGTTAACCATCAAACTAGAAAATCCAGCAGCTGTGGCATAAGGAAGTGGTTGATGATGTGCAAAAGCCGTTCCATTAGCAGCTAAAAATTGTAAGAAAATTGGATCAGCGATTCCCTCTAAAGTCATATCAGCATGAATACCACAAACCCAAAGCAAACTTACTAGGAATGTGTAAACCAAAATACCTGGCAAAGTATTCATCGCGAATAGTAATGGATGGAAAATTGATTGAATAACCAAATTAATATCAATATGTAGTGGCATACGGATAAACCAGAATAGAACTAAGATAACAAAACCTGGTAATAATGAAACAAATGAATTCGAGACAGCTGTTGGTACGCCATCAGGTAATTTGATAATAATATTTTTCTTAATAAAGAAGTTAAAAATTGTAACTGATATCATAGCAGTAATAATTGCGGTAAATAACCCAGATGATGAAAAATTATTAGTATCTAATTTGAACTTATCATTAAATGAAACGATGACAAAAGCCATAGTTGAAAGTCCCGCGCCGGAAATAGGATCAACTCCTAATTCCTTAGATAACTCATATCCAATCCCAATTGCAGCTAATAATGAAATAATTCCAAATGATCCATTAACGGCCACACCAATCATATTCATATATGGTTTGATGAAATTAGCCCATGCAGTAATTGGTATGTTACCAACAATTAGGAATACACTACCACTGATAATAGCTGGTAATGTCAAGACTAACCCGTTACGTATGGATACTAAATATTTGTTGTTTCCGACTTTTGACATCGGTGGCATGATTTTATTTTGAAGCCAATCCATAAAGTTTTTCAAAAGCCTGTACCCCTCTTTCTGCCGTAAAATAGTTTTACAACATAGAAAGTATATTCTTGTAAGCGCTATTATTCAATAGGTATATACCATTTTTACTAAATCATTGACATTTTGTCAAAAAATCATTCATTTTTATTAATTTATTCGTCAATATATTAATATATTCATACAAGTATTCAAAAAAATTTTCCATCTTCTCGAATTCTTCATACATATTTGGTTTAATATGATTTAAGGAGGATAAAACCTTGAAAAAGTTAAATATCATTTTATTAGGACTAGTTTCTTTAATCACAGTTGGAATTTTCTCAACTCAGACTGTCAAAGCGGACGATCTAAGTGATCAACCCGTAATGACATTAGGAACTTCATTAACATCAAGTCAACGTCAAGGAACAATTGACGCCCTTTCTTCACAAGTCAGTGGAGACTACAAGACTATTACCGTTACCGGTGATACTCTAGTGAAATATCTCAACCCTAGTGGCAGTAGTTTCACAAGTAGTAGTGGTGTTTGGTCATCGGCCTTGATTCAAAAGACTTCATCCGGTTCTGGTATTAATGTCAAAATCGTTGATTATAATGGGAAGAACAATATTACTACCATTACAGCCGACCAATATCGTAATGCTGCCGTAACTGCCGGTATCAGCGATGCTAACATCTATGTAACATCAGCTACACCAATTGATGGTTCTGGTGCTTTAGCCGGAATCTACGCAGCTTATGCCAATAGTGGCGATACTTTGAATCAAAGCCAAGTTAACGCTGCGCAAAAAGAAATGAATGTTTTAAGTAATATTACCGATGCGAATAAGGGTACTGATGGATATTCTGATAAACAATTGAACAATGCCGTTGCTGGTATGAAATCTGATTTGGCAAATAAAGGCGATAATATCACCGTTAACCAAATCACAACAATTGTTAATAACAACTTGCAAAAGAATAATCTTCAAAATATCATCAACAACAATCAAAAACAACAAATCATTAACTTGATGGTACAAATCAGAGATTCTGGTGCTTTGAAGAATTCAAACTTCAAACAACAAGCTCAAAAATTAAGTAGCGATATCATGAGTAAAGCTAAAAATATTTTCAATAACTTAAATACTCAGGAGAATCGTAACTTCTTACAAAGAATTTGGGACAGTATCGTTTCATTCTTCAGTGGTTTATTTAAATAATCTGTAATACACAAAGAACTCGTACGTAATTTGATAACGTACGAGTTCTTTTTATTTCCTCAAAATTCTGGCTTCATATGGTCTGAGGATTTCTTTGTCCCCGTCATCATAATTAGTTACAACCGTTTTAAAGCCAACGTACTTATTCAATGCATCTACCCTTTGTAAATCACCAGATAGATTAGCAACCACGAGCCATTGTTCATCATCAAGTGTTCTAGTGTACATGAAAATATTTTTATCATCTGGCAATAGCAATTTAAAAGTACCATCTTTTAAAATTGGTTCTTCATGTCGTAATTTAATTAGTTCCTGATAATATTTGAATACCGATTTATCAGATCTAAGATCATCAGAAACATTCAAATCTTTATAGTTAGGATTTAACTTAAACCATGGTTTTCCTTTAGTAAATCCAGCATTCTTACTATCATCCCATTGCATAGGAGTTCGAGCATTATCACGACTAATCTTTCTGGCAGCTTTCAAAAAATCAGTACCACTAATAGTTTTTTCTTGTTTTACAAGTTTGTCATAATTAGTTTTTAACTCTATATCCTCATAGTCTTCTAGTTCAAAAGAAGGATTAGTCATCCCTATTTCTTCACCTTGATAAACAAAGGGAGTTCCTTTCAATCCATGCAATACCGTTGCAAAAGCAGCCGCTGATTCATAACGATACTTAGTATCATTCCCCCATCTAGAAGGAGTTCTGGCACGATCGTGATTTTCAAAGTAAAGTGCATTCCATCCATGACCATCAAGCGTATTTTGCCAATTTGCTAAAGTTCTTTTAAGTTGAACAATATCAACCGGTTGAATAGCCCATCTACCATTTACATCACCCGGTTTACGATCTACATGCATGTGTTCAAAGGTAAATACCATATTCAACTCTTCACGATCAGGTTCAACCAATAATCTAGCATCTTTACTCTTACTATCTGGAGCTTCACCAACACTCATCATAGAAAATGGTTTGAATACTTCTTGATTCATCTCATGGATAAACTCATGCATTCTTGGTCCGTTATTTTGATTACCAACAACATATTCCAAATGATGTGGATTAGGGTTATTAGGAAAGTTCTGATCTTTGGAAATAGAAGTAATGACATCCATTCTCCATCCATCAACCCCATGAGCCTTCCAGTATCTCATAACATCATAGATATCTTGTCTAACCTTAGGATTTTCCCAATTGAGATCTGGTTGTTGTTTACCATAATAGTGAAGATAATATTGTTCACGATTACTATCATACGTCCAAGCTGAACCACCAAAGTTAGATCCCCAGTTATTAGGCTCACTGCCGTCTTCTTTAGGATCTTTCCAAATATAAAAATCACTAAAGTAATTATTTTTTGATTTACGACTTTCTTCAAACCAAATTGATTTATCAGAAGTATGGTTGGCTACCATATCCATAATGATTTTAATATTCTTAGCATGGGCATCCTGAATCAGTTGTTCTAAGTCAGAATTATCTCCAAACATTGGATCTATCTTTCGATAATCAGCTATATCATAACCATTATCAATCTGTGGCGATAAATAACATGGACTTATCCACAAAGCATCGACACCTAATTTTTTTAGATAGCCTAATTTACTGTCAATTCCTTTTAGATCACCAATACCATCATCATTAGTGTCTAAAAAACTCTTTGGATATACTTGATAGATTACTGCATTTTTCCACCATTCTTTATTCATTAAACAACACCTACTAATGCTAACAAGATTGAGATAACAATTGTTCCAAGAATTAACCAGTTAATTGAAACGTTCTTTTTCTTTAGTAGCCAGAAGCATAATAGTGTAATTGCTAAAGGTAAAATACCTATGAAAATTTGGTTCAACATTTGTTGTGATTTAAGAATTGTTTTGCCACCAACAACCATATTCCATTTCAAATCGAATTTAACCATGTTGCTGGTCATGGCACCAACCATCATCAAACCAACAATGCTGGCAGCTTTTGTCAAAATATTAATTAAACCTTTTTCATACAATTCACCGATATAATTTGATCCTAATGTATATCCAAGTTGGCCACCGTACCAACGAACTAACTGTACAGGAATATTGAATAATAGTAAGAAAATAATTGGCGCAGCAATATTACCATTTTTAGCTAAACTAATTGCAATACCAGCAGCAATAACTCTTAAAACGCCCCAGAAAATAGAATCACCAATACCTGCTAAAGGTCCCATCAAACTGGTCTTAATAGCATTAATAGATTCAGCGTTGAAATCGTCACTTTCACTATTCTGCTTTTCCATGGAAGCTGTAACTCCCATAACGAATGGTGCCATGGCTAGATTAGTATTGAAGTATGACATCTGACGAACCATAGCTTCTTTTTTATCTTGCTCTTTCTTGTAGAACTTATTAATGAATGGCAGCATTGAATATTCAAAGCCTGAAGCTCCTTGCTTAGCAGGAGTAACAGCTGAATACAAGGTAAATGAGCGCCAATACATTTGTCTCATTAATTTCTTTTCATCTTTTGACATATCTTTCGATAATTTACTCATAATATCCTTCTCCTAATCATTAACTAAAGAAATCATCATTTTCCTGTTCATCTTTTGTCTCAGTAGTATTTGTATTTGTGGTAGCAGGTCTTGCTGAAACTTTTTCTACAAGGCCATGCAATTGATAGTCTCTTTGCGCAACCAAGATAGCAATAATAGCTCCCATAACAGCTACTGCAATAAGTGGCATCTTCAAATATGCAACAATCAAAAATCCTAAGAAATAAAAGGCTGAGATATTCTTATCCCATAGAATTTTCATCAACATTGCCATCCCGACAGCTGGTAAAACATTACCGGCAACAGTCAATCCGTGAACAATGATAGTAGGAATCATCTTCAAAACTCTTTGTGTAGCTTCTGAACCAAATAGCATTGCGAAGAATGGAATCAATGAATAAAGGAACCATTGCAAAGCCCATAATCCAAAATGCAACCTGACTATCCCTTTTTGATTACCTTTTTCGGCCATGCTGTCGAATTTACTTGCAAATGGGCCAACAACAGCAACATAGATCAAGGTCTTAATTTGTAATCCAATAATACCCAAAGGAATTGCAAGTGGTAGTGCAACTCCTAATCCACCATGCATCATAATAGCGAAGGCTACGGCTAAAGCACTAGCAAGTCCTGGTTCAGCGGCACTAGCACCACCGATATTAACGATACCCATAAAAATAGTTTCTAGAGATGCACCGATCATTAAACCAGTTTTGACATCTCCTAATAATAAACCGACCAATGGTCCAATGACGATCGGTCTTCCTAGCATTGAAAAACCTAATAATTCCTGACCACCTACGGTTAGGAAAACAACTATGGCAACTGCAAATGCTTCATACATGTCTATTTCTCCTCATCTGTGATAATTCCTATAGATTCATTTTCTTGATAAAATCAGTAGCTTTTTCCTTTTTATCAGTTGGTAAGTTTTGTAATGCTGTGTCAGGATAAATCTCAACCAACTTCTTCAAAGACTCAATTTCTGGCTTAGTCAACATTACAAATTGTGTCAAAGTTGTCTTAGGATCGGTTGATGCCTTACCAACATTTCCTAAATTGACGTACTGAATATCTGAAACTTTTTCGGCTAATTTTTCGGCATCATCAACTGTTCTTACTAAAACAAATAATTTCATATTTTGAGCACGTGGATCGTTCAATAGCTCAATAGCACTATCTACGGTTTTGATGATTACCTTAATACCTGATGGAACGGCCATTTTCAAAGCCATTTGTTGTGTCTCATCACTAGCTGTAGCATCGTTAGCAACAACAATTCCATCAATACTCATTTCCTTTGACCAAACCATTGCAATTTGTCCGTGAATTAATCTTTCATCAACTCTCATAATTTTAATCATTATTATTTCCTCCTAATTGAAAAAATCTTCATCATCATTTTTTGAATCATTACTATCTAATTCGACAGTTCCTAAACTGTTTCTGCCAACTTCTACAAGTTTCTTAATATATGTCGCGTTCACGTCTTCTTTGGATAGAATTGCTTCAATTACAACTGGCAAATTAAATCCATAAATAATAAAGACGTTCTTATTAGTTTGTGCTTTAACAGTTAACCTTTGATTAACACTGCCACCCATTAAATCTGTAAAAATAATTACTTTATCATCATCTGCAAATGTATCGAATAATTTATCAATTGTTTCATTCAAATCATCATTCTTTTTTGTATATGCCGAAATATAACTGACATTGTCATTATGTCCGGCGAAAAGTTCAATTGTGTTCTTCATGCCTTCGGCCATGCTGCCATGTGAGGCAACGACTATTTTTTTCATCTCATTACCCTCCTCACTTTTATATAAGCAAGTTACGTGCCAACTTTTATAAAAGCTATTAAATAAAGCTTTTTAATCGTAAAAAAAATAAGTGCTTAATTTTAATTAAGCACTTACTCAAATTAAATATAAAAATGTAATAGTTGATACATCAACGATATTTCGTAGTCATTGACTTGAAAATTATATTTTAATTCAATACCTTTGAATATTGTTTTGGAAACAGAATAAAACTCTTTCTCCTTATCTCCTTCAAACGAAACACTAGGATTCTCTTGTTTACGAGAATTTACTAGCATTCTTTCAATCATTAATGACAAATGCATATACAGATTCAACTTAGTCTTACCATCTAAGGAAATATCATAATATTCTTGGTATCTCTGAGTAATAAGCTGAACTTCATCAATAACAACATCTGAATTAAGGAATTGAAGTCGATCTTTAATACCCTCAATCGTAAAGAATTTCAACATTTTATTCATTAATGCCTCAATATTAGGTTTCTGCTCTCCTGAATTGAGCAACAGCTTTTCAAATCTAGCGTAACCATTTTTCTCCATGATGTCATAAATATTAATGATATCGATATCTAGATTCGTATCAATATCCGTTGTTGTCACAACAAATTTAGTTTTGTCGAAGAATTTTTGTTCATGATTTTCTAAGGTTTGTTTCAAATCTTTATAATCCATTGTTATGATTTCGAACTTGTTAGACAGACTTTCCAACATCATTCTCTTAATTTCTTCTGACAGACCCACACCTGACATGCAAGAAACCACAATATTAGAATTATCAGAAAGCCCTTCATAGTATTGTGTACCACAAGCCTCACCAAATTTATTAGCTGCTCGAGTAATTTCTTTAAATCCGTCATTACGTTGAATTCTTATTCCAACATCAAGAGCCGTGGCTGTTGTAACATTATTAATAACTAATAATTCACAATTAGAATACTTCTTAATCTCTGAAAACATCTGTGTCAATGAGCCCATGTCAAATAGTACAAAAATACCTTTATGATCTCGATCCTTTTGTTGTCTAATATACTTTTGGACATAGTTATTAATTTCATGAATAGAGATATCGATTGGCATATCGAAAGCTTCAAAAATATAGTTACCACACAAATTATTAACCACACTCTGAATACTTGTAGCAGTGCTATCGCCATGGGCCAAGATAATTCCCGTATATTGGATACTTTCGATTTTTTTAATCCTATCTTTAAATAGTAAGACTAACCAAGGTATATTGAACTCTTCAAAGCCTTCATCATCACTGATTTCTCTTAATAACTGCTTATAGACATACATTGCTCGCGGATAAAGTTCCTCAAAATCACTATTAAGCTCAGTCATATTAACTTTTTTACGATCTGTAAAATAGTACAATGACAAGCCAAAACTAATCTGCTTAATATCCGCATCTGATAATTGCAATTTAAGTCCATATCGTTTATTCAGAATTGATTCAATTCCTATTCTCAATTTATAACTAATAGACTGGACCAAGTTTTCATCCATCAAATAATCAAGTTTTCTTAAGAATTTCATCAATAATAAAATTTGATTAGAAATTGTATCCTTTTTGGACGTAGATTCTTTCAATGCCAAGTGTAACTCTTCAATCAAATCTGCTTCAGCATCAACCGAACCAGAATGGTCATTAATGTCAGTATCTTTATCAATAATTATATAATTATCATTTTCTGAAGAAGAACCTATATGAATATCCTTATCTTGATGATTTTCTGTATATGCTGAAGCGCACAATAATTTAACTTCATTTTGCATTGCCCCAACATTACCTGAAGCATCATTTTTCGTTAACTCTTCAATTACCTTATTAGTAATATAGAAACGACGATCAATTCTTATAGCTTCTTCCTTGAAAGCATTCGTAATCAACGCCAATCTTTCAGTCAGCGGACGATCCTTAAATGCTGGTAAAGAAACATGTAATGGAACTCTTCGAACAAAGGTCTTCAAAAGGAAATTATCCAAATCCTCTGTTGTAGCAAATATAAAACGAACATTTACCTGATGAGCATTTTCGTTCTCACCTAAGGGATAAAATTTACCTAAATCTAATAAAGAGAATAACTTCTCCTGACTTTCTTTGGGTAACCTATGTATGTACTTCATCTAAAAAGAAATAACCATTGTCGGCTTGATCTATCAATCCAAGTGTATCTTCATTAGCTCCTGTAAAGGCGCCCTTTTTATATCCAAATAGAACTGAGGAAAGTAATTCTGGATTGTTGGCATAATCTGCAGCATTCAATGTCACAAATTTAGCATCATCAGATATAACCTTCATTTTCTTTGCTTCATTATAAATATCCTTGGCCAAAAAGCTTTTACCGACACCACTAGGACCAGTAATGATCAAGGGAAAACCATTGGGAGGATAAACTATTGATTCCTGACATTTTTTAACAATATCCTTTAGACTTCCAGAATGACCGATTAGATTTTGAAAAGGAACATCATTCTTAGCAATTTTCCATAGTACTGGTCTACCATTTTTTTTGACCAATTTTCCTTCTTTATAAAGTTGAGATAAATAAATACTAATAACATTTCTACTCAATCCTGCTACGTTAGCAATAGTTTTAGTATCGGTCCATTCATCCCCATATTCTTCCTGAATTACTTTATATACTTTATCTACTGATTTTGTCATTGTTCACCTTTTTAAGCACTAAAAAAATAATTAAGCACTATTTATGCAGATGTAAGTGCTTAATTTAAGTTTAACTGTTTATTCTTAATTAAGCACTTATATCTACTTTCAAATAAACATTGACTCAGTTATTATCAAATTTATAATTAATATAATTTAACGAACACCATCCCCTTCAATGAAGGACTTCCTGTGTCTGTGAGAGCTACAAAGTAGTTTCCAAACAAAAAGAACAACTTCCATTAAGTATTCAAAACATATGTTATGTACTTGAATATCTCTTAATAGATGCTGTTCTTATTTATTATTTAGATTCTACATTTTATCCATTGTTTCATTTAACAAAGCATCAACACGGTTGTTCCCTACATTGGTTGCATGTCCTTTAGTCCACTCAAAAGTTTTCTTAGGAACAGTTGGCAAAAGTTGATCCAATTCACGCCACAATTCGACATTTACCGGCGTACTACCGTCAGCTTTTTTAAAACCTCTTCTCTTCCAACCATTAAGCCAATTTTGAGTAATGGCGTTGAGAACGTACTGTGAATCTAAGACAAATATCGCATTTTGTTGGTTGATTTTAAGCTCATTTAATCGTTTAATACTCTGAATTAGGGCCATTATCTCCATGCGATTATTTGTCGCTCCAAATTCTCCACCAGTTCCTTCATATATCTGGCCATTATTGTTGATATGATAAGCCCAAGCGGCTTTATCAGAATCTTTCACATGACCACCTTTAAAGTTACCATGATTTCTGGAACCACCGTCGGTATAAATAACGATGTCAAAATCTTCAATATTGGAAACCTTATTAGTAGATTTTTTTGTTGTTGTTTTTCTACTATTGTTATAGGAATCTTTTCCATCAATAAAGGCTTGTGCTTGTGCCTTATCGGGAAAACTTTTATATCTAGCTCCGGTGAAACCATCGACTTGAGCCTTACAGTCTGCCCAAGTTAGATAAATTCCAGGCTTCTTACCACGTCGTACTGCATAATATTTTTGCAATGTCATACCTCATTTGGTTAATTTTTCTCAATAATAATTATATAATAATATCTTGTTGGGGTGAATTTATGAAAAAAGGGCAATGGCCGATTCTCTACATCCACGGTTTTCGTGGTGGAGACTATACGACTAAGAAAATGATTGAATCTGCTTTAAAATGTAACGGTAAACAGAAGGACCAATTTCTCAAAGCAATCATTGATTGGAAGGGAAAGGTCACATATGAGGGAGTTTGGACTGAGGATGAACATCCTATTGTTCAAGTTGTTTTTCAAAATAAATGGGTTGGCAGTAACCAAATGGCATATTGGTTAACCAAGCTATTATTTAACTTACGCTTAGAACATGAATTCACAACTTATGATGCAATTGGTCATTCTCTGGGTGCTGTTTCATTAGTACTGGTTAATTTGAAAGAAAAAATGCGTCCCTACATGCCGAGGTTGAAAAAATTAGTACTCATTGCTGCACCGTTCAACGGGATTATTGGTTTGGGAGATCTTCCCAACATCAACCGAATCAAACCAAATGGACGTCCGGCTTTTATGAGTCCAACCTACTTTAGAATTTTTATGAATGAAAAAAGTATCTCAGACGATTTACGCGTTTTGAACATTTTTGGAAATGTCGGCGATCACTCTAATAGTGATAAATACATTTCCGTTACATCTGCCAAGTCTATTTCTTACATTCTCAAACCGCGAGTAAAAGAATACACCGAATATCTTATTAAGGGCTCTAATGCAGAACACTCAATGCTTCACGATGATTCAGAGATTCTAAAAATGGTCAACGGGTTTATTTATTATAATCCGCTGTCATAACGTTATATAATTACATTACTACAGTTTTAACAGAGATTTGGAGGGGATTTCTATCAAAGCTTGGGAATTATTTAAATTAGATTTAAAGAGGACATTAAAATCCAAACCCGCAACTTTATTGATGCTGGCTCTGGTTATTTTACCGTGTTTATACTGTTGGTTTAACGTTTGGGCCCTATGGGACCCCTACTCTAACACCAGTGGTCTAAAGGTTGCTGTTTATTCAGACGATGCGCCAGTCGAAGTACAAGGTCAAAAAATTGAAATTGGTGATCAACTAATCGACAACCTTAAAAAGAATCATAAACTAGGTTGGACTTTTGTCAACTCCAAAAAGGAATTAGACCAAGGTGTCAAAGATGGTTCTTACTACGCTGGAATTTACATTCCAAAAACTTTTTCTAAGGACATTATCAGCTTCTTATCTGGAACTATTAAAAAACCGAAGCTGGTCTTTAAGGTAAATCAGAAAATCAATGCGATAGCCCCGAAATTGACTCAATCCGGGGCGACAACTTTACAAAATACAATTTCTTCTGAATTTGTGGGAACTATCAGTAAAACTATTACACAAGCTTTGAACAAGTCAGGAATGGATATTAAAGATAACCTTCCAATGTTAAGACGATTCGAATCCTTATTAGTCACAACTGATGATAATCTCCCCGAATTACAGGACATTATGGACAAAGTTCAAAAGGCTAATACCCTAGTACCTAACTTGAATCAAAAATTGAATCAAGTTAACGACATGTATGGATATTTGCCACTATTAAATGAGGATGCTAACAAATTAGTTAATGTTAATAATATTTTGCCATTAGCCGATGTTGGTGGAACTGCCGCCAAACAACTCAAGAATAAGATTCCTGAAATTCAAAATGCTGGTACTCAAATCAACGAAGTAGATACAGACTTTGGTAAGATTTCCAGCTTAATGAGCTCCAGCATCACTCAAGTTCAAAACGGATTGGAAGTTATTCAGAAGGTTCAAAACGTTATGCCTGAAGTTCAAAAATTAGGTGAAGACGCTAAAAATGCTACTGACAAAACAACTTCTGAACTAATTCCTAAGATTCAACAAGCTTTACCTGTTATCAAAACAACCATCGATACTGGTTTATCAATGGTTTACAACCTTGGTAAGCAAATCAGTACTTCTGCCGAGATGATCAATACTTTAATCGACAAGATCAAAGAAGATCCAACTAATCAACAATTGAAAGAACAATTGAAGACTGTTATTCAAAACATTGCTACTGACTCAACCCATTTGGCAAAAGTCAGTCGTCAAGTTGCTTCGGCTTTAACCGATCTCCAAAACTTCTTCAACCGTCTAGCTGAACAATTAGGTAAAGATAAGTTGACTCTACTCGACAGACCTATTCAACATCTAAATGATTTAGCTACGTTGAACGATACCTTAGCTACAAAAGCTAATGATATTTTGAACAACTATGACAGTTTAGATACTTCTGAATTACAAAGTAAGCTAACCGATTTACAAACACATGCAAATCAAGTAGCTGATGGCGTCAATACAATCAAGAACATCAACATTATGGATTCAGTTTCAACAATCGTTACTGATATCAACAGTTTCTTAAAAGAACTTAGTTCTACACTAGGAACTTTCAATACTGATATTATTCCAACAATTCCAGGACTCTTGAACAATACTGAAGGAATTTTGAACACCGCTTTAAGTTACCTTCAAAAGTATCAAAAACAATTGCCCGCTGTTGGTAATGAAATTCACGATGCTAACCAATTATTGAACGGTAATATGACTAATATCGTTACTGGAATCGGCTTACTAAATGATTTCTATGACAATGATTATCCAACTTTGAAGAACAAATTAGCCAAAGCTACTTTCTTCGTTCAATATGAATTGCCATCAATTGAAAATGAGTTAACTACTACTTTGAATCTAGTTAACTCCAAGACACCAGAATTAGAACAAGCACTATCGACTGCTAACGATTTTGCCGAAAATGATTGGCCACAATTGAAGAAAGATATTCACCATTCCGCTACCTTGTTGAAGAAAGGCAAGAAAGACGTCGACCTCGGAGCTATTATTAGATTAATGAAATCCGATGCCAACAAAGAATCAGATTTCTTCTCTAATCCAGTCAAATTAAAGCAAGACAATCTCTATGACGTACCAAATTACGGATCAGCCAGTGCGCCATTCTACTTAGCCCTCTGTATTTGGGTTGGAGCACTATTACTATCCAGTGTCTTCACTGTCCACTTTAAATTAGACGATAAGCAAAAGTATCTCTATACATTCAAGCAAAGATTCAACGGTCGTTACTTAACTTTTGGTTTCTTAAACCAATTACAAGCAATCTCTGCAGCTCTAGGAAATCTATTTATCTTGCATGCTTATACCAAAGAGAAGATATGGTTAATTGTCTTCTGTATGCTAGTAAGTTTCGTCTTCATTTCGATACTATATTCATTAGTTCAGATGTTCGGAACCGTCGGAAAAGGATTAGGAATTATCATCCTGGTGCTATCGATCTCCGGAGCCGGAGGAAACTTCCCAGTAGTACTATCAGATGGATTCTTCCGAGTAATCAATCCATATCTACCATTTACATATGCGGTAAATCTAATAAGAGAAGCCGTTGGTGGAATATATTGGCCTAATGCAACCAAAGATATTATTATATTGTTAGCATTCGGAATTGGATTCTATCTGTTAGGATTACTATGTACAGAACCATTGAAGCCATTTATGCATCGATTACATAAGAGTGCTAAGAAGAGCATGATTATCGAATAAGAGAGCGGAGCAAGGGCGATTAGCCTCCGAGGATTTACCTAAGTATTGGAATCGCACGCGCACCATGCGGGCAATTTCAATACTGTAGCAAACCGGAAGAGGTTGCCCTTGCGGAGCTCGTTTCAAATAGAGAGCACAGCAAGCCTGCTTAGATTCCGAGCATTTGCAGGACTTTGCTAATTAGCTGCGTAGCAGATAGTTCGTGAAGTCAGGCAAAGCACAAGAATCTGGCCTGCGGAGCTCGTTTCCACTATTAAACATAGAACAATGGTTATTCCAAAAAAGAACCACAATAAGAAAAAGGGAGGATAAGTAATACGATCAACCACCGTATGAAATTTTTTAATGACAAACCAAAAAATGCGCGATTATCGACCTTTTATCACAAATAACTTCTGCTGGGACTTTCCCAGTCGCTTCAATTTAAAAGAAGTTAGCGAGTTTCTAGATGAGGACATCGACCCTACAACCGAATATATCTCTAATACCGCTAAAGTTATCATGAAAAATGATGGTATTTACTGGTTTATTCAAAAGAAGGATGCCAAACAGATTTCAGCTTTGATCAGTCTTAGTGACCTTGATTTGGAGAAACATTCGGCAGCGTTGATGATAACTTTCAAAGATCTAAGTGATGATGAAAAGAAAGAAATCTCGGATCGATTACTCATCTTCTTACGTGATCAAATCTTATTGACAGATATTGAAATTAACGACTTGGATCACCTAGTTCAAGAAAACTTCACAAATAATGGTTATACTATCTTTAACAAAAAGTTATTAAAGAGGAGTTAACAATATATGTATACATATGGTTTCTTTGGTCCCAGCTATCTCCTGATAATTATTGGTCTTGTTATCAGTTTATGGGCATCATGGTATGTAAATCATAATTTCAAGAAGTATGATGAAGTTCCTAGTCACCACGGAACTAGTGGTGCTGATGCTGCTAGATTTATTCTTGATAATGCTGGGCTTCAAAACGTTCAAATTCAAAGAGTTAGTGGTAAGTTAACCGATAACTACAACCCTACTAATAAAACGTTAAATCTTTCTGAATCTACTTACGATTCAACTTCTGTTGCAGCTATCGGTGTGGCAGCCCATGAGTGTGGACATGCCATTCAAGACCAAACAAGTTACGCCCCTATGAGATTGAGATCAGCTTTGGTTCCTGCTGTAAATCTTGGATCCAACTTTTCAATCCCAATTATTCTATTAGGTGTTATCTTGGGCGCAAATCAAACTTTGATTCAAATCGGAATTTGGTTATTCGCTTTAGTTGTTTTGTTCCAAGTAGTTACTCTACCAGTTGAGTTCAATGCTTCAGGTCGTGCCGTAAAGATCTTAAGCTCCAGTACACTCGTCGATAGTGACGAAGTACCAATGGTCAAACAAGTTCTTTTCGCCGCTGCTTTAACTTATGTGGCCGCTGTTATCTCAACTGCCCTACAACTATTACGTTTAATTCTGATTTTCGGTGATAACAGAAATTAAGTAAAAGTCGCGAAAGCGGCTTTTTTTATTACCAAATTATATTCAATAATTAGATTTTATTAGTATTTTGAAGTAAACTTTCTTTATAAATAAATAGAGGGGAATTTATTTTATGATTGATACTTGGATCATCTGGCTAATTCTCATAATTCTAACAGTCAATACTATATCCGCACTTATTACTGTTTTCCATAGACCTCGTAATATCGTTACTACTTGGGCTTGGATTTTAGTTCTTGTTCTACTACCAATTTTGGGGTTCCTTATCTATGCATTTCTGGGACGTGGGATTGCTCAAGAAAAGATATTTAATATCAGTAAACAAGAGCACTATAGTTTAAGCCAACTGAAAAGAATGGCCATTGCTGCTCAAAAGCGTCCTCAGAACGCCTCACGTTATGATGAGACGCATTATGCGGACCATATAATAAGATTCTTCAATGAAACTGAAGAAGCACCGTTAACTCGTCACAACGAGATCAAACTTTATTTTGATGGACAGGAAAAGTTCAAAGGTATGTTCGAGGACATCCGTCAAGCTAAAGAGACCGTTCATGTCGAATACTATGCTTTTATTAAGAGTGACATTGGAGACAAATTTCTTGATCTCTTAACACAAAAAGCTAAAGAAGGATTAGAAGTCCGTATCCTATATGACCCATGGGGTTCTGGTGGAACTAAGCCAAGATATTTCAAGGAATTTCAAGCTGCTGGTGGAGAAGTTTTACCTTTTATCACTTCTAAAAACGTCATCGCCAAAACTCGTTTGAACTATCACTTGCACCGAAAGATTGTTGTTATCGATGGTACAACTGGTTGGATCGGTGGTTTCAACGTTGGTGACCAATACGTCAATACGACTGAAAAATTTGGTTATTGGCGTGATACCCATTCCAGGATTTTTGGTGCCGCTACCCTCTTATTACAAGAGAGGTTTTTCCGTGACTGGAATGCTTCACTAGACCGTAACGCCGAACCATTAGCTTTCTTAGAAAAATACTTTCCATCTGATAAATTTAATTCTGACGCTAACTTACCAATTCAGATTATTTCTGATGGTCCCGATAGCCGTGAAGAGATCTTAAAAGACGGCTTTATTGATATGATTGTCAGTGCTAAGAAGAGTGTTTGGATTCAATCACCTTACTTGGTACCAGACGATGCGATGTTTACCGCTCTAACTATTGCTGCCCGCTCAGGAGTCGATGTCAGAATCATGATTCCATGTATGCCTGATCATCCCTTCATTTATCGTGCAACGCAATACTATGCTAACTTGTTAACCACTTATGGTATCAAGATTTACAGCTACCAAAAGGGATTCTTACATGCTAAGACTTCTGTCTTTGATGGCAAGATTTGTTCCGTTGGCTCAATGAATCATGATTTCAGAAGTTACTCATTAAACTTCGAGGCCAACGCTTTTATCTATGATGCTAAAGTAGCTCACCAAATTGCCCGTTCGTTTGAAAATGATATGAAAGATTCATTATTATTAACACCAGAAATCATTAAAGAACAAGGAATGTGGCTACATTTCAAACAACGATTCTCCCGTTTGTTATCACCTATTCTCTAAATTAAATTACGTAAAGACACAGTCAATATTATTTTGATTGTGTCTTTTTTTATTAGGCTTTTTTTAATTATTCTCACTTTTATCAAATAATCCGTGCTAAAATGAAAAATAAATTTAATAATAGGGGAAAACAGAATGGAATATTTAAAATTAATCGGGATAGTTATCATTATCCTTGGCTTTGCTTTTAAATTAGACACCGTAGCCGTTGTTGTCGCCGCTGCTCTGGCAACCGGACTAGTTTCTGGTATGTCTATAACTCACGTACTGACAATTCTCGGAAAAGGATTCATGGATAATCGTATGGTTTCGCTATTCTTCCTCACTCTACCAATGATTGGCGTTGTCGAAAGCCACGGTTTGAAACAGGCTGCTGTCAATGGTATTAGTAAAATCAAAAACCTTTCCGCAGGAAAAATATTCAATCTTTATTTAGCAATTCGGGAAATTACTGATGCTATGGGTATCGCGCTTTCTGGTCAGGTTCAATTCATCCGTCCTTTGATCAATCCCATGGCTCAGGCTGCTGCTAGTGTCAAAAAACCTTTAACTGATAAACAAGTTGATTTGATCAAAGCTCGAGCTGCCGCAACTGATAACTTTGGTAACTTTTTCTCACAAAATTTATTCATCGCTTCAAGTGGTGTCCTTTTAATGTCTAGTACTATGAAATCACTTGGTTATACTGCCACACCAGCCAACATTGTACTTTATTCAATTCCAATGGCTGTCATTACGTTTTTAATTACCGCCTATTACAACAGACGTTTTGATAAACAATTTGAAATCTAATAAGCGAGGTTAAACATATGAATGTTAATAATATTCTAGAAATCTTCTACGTTCTAATTGGTTTGATTATGGTCTTCGCCAGCATCGAATCATTTCGTGACAAAGATAATTCTGCTCGTATTGGTACTGGATTGTTCTGGTTAATTATGGGAATCATTTTTGCCGTTGGAATATATTTACCTAATCTTGTTATCGGCCTTTTAATTGTTTTTGTTGGTATACTTTCTTTACTCAAACAAATCAAAGTCGGTAAACTCAAAGAAGTTAACAAAGAAGTTGCCGAAAAATCAGCTAAACGTTTAGGAGCCTGGCTCTTTTTTCCCAGCGTTGTTTTAGCTATCTTCTCTATTCTAATTAGTCAATTCACTAAATTAGGTGGTCAAGTCGGAATCGGCATTGCTTCAGTAATTGCTTTGATTATTGCTATGATCATATCTAAAACCGATGCTAAAACTACTTATCATGATAGTGAAAGAATGGTCCGTTCTGTCGGAACCGCTGGTATATTGCCACAATTATTGGCTACCTTAGGAGTGATTTTTACTGCTTCTGGTGTTGGTGATGTCACTTCCAAAGCCATTTCCGGTGTCTTTCCAGCAGGTAATCATCTCTTAGGAGTAATTCTTTATTGTGTTGCTATGGTGATCTTCACCATGGTAATGGGAAATGCTTTTGCTGCCTTTGCTGTTATTACAGCTGGAATCGGTATTCCCTTTGTTGTAGCTCAGGGCGGTAACCCCGCTGTAGTTGCTGCATTAGGTATGACATCTGGTTATTGTGGTACCTTAATGACACCAATGGCTGCTAATTTCAATTCTTTACCTGTAGCATTGCTAGAAATGAAAGATAATCTAGGCGTCATCAAGCAACAATATCCAATTGCACTAACTCTATTAGTCGTTCAAATTATATTAATGTACTTTTTAGCATTTTAAGGAGGAAGTTTTATTATGAAAATTCTTGTAACTGGTTTTGATCCCTTTGGCACTGACAAAATTAATCCTGCTATTGAGGCTGTAAAGAAATTACCCGATACAATCGCTGGTGCTGAAATTATTAAAGTAGAGATTCCAACTATCTTCAACAAATGTGCTGAAGTCGTTCATCAAGCTATTCTTGATAATAAGCCCGATTACGTTTTGGACATTGGCCAAGCTGGCGGTCGTTACGCTTTGACCCCTGAAAGAGTTGCTATCAATTTCGACGATGGTCGAATTAAAGATAATGCTGGTTACCAACCCCGTAACCAACCAATTCATGAAGACGGACAAAATGCCTATTTCACACAATTGCCCGTTAAGGCTATGGCACAGGCCATTATCGAAGCTGGAATTCCTAGTAAAGTTTCCACAACTGCTGGAACCTACGTCTGCAACCACATCATGTATCAAGTTCAATATATGATTGACAAGGAATTCCCTGATTTAAAGGCTGGTTTCATGCACATTCCATTCTTGCCTAATCAAGTTTTGAATCGTCCTGAAACGCCTTCTCTTTCATTAGCTGACGATGTTAAAGGAATCACTGCCGCTATTACAGCCATTGTTGAATGCGATGGTAAAGGTGATATTGAAGTTATCGGTGGTAGTTTGAATTAAAAGCACAAAAAAACGACTAACTGAAATCGAGTTAGTCGCTTTTTTTAATTATTAATAGTGCCTTGATTCTTCAAATAGTCCTTCTTCAAAATTATCCAAATTGTGACTATTGCTAACAATAACATAGCTGCCCCTGCCGCAAAGAATATTATAACGGCGTTATAATGGTCAAACAATACACCAAAGAACATCGTTCCAAGAGGCATCAAGACAGTACTCAAAGTCTCATCTATATTGAACACTCGTCCTTGCATATCTGGTGGTACAGTCTCTTGTAAGAAGGTATCTAGCGGTGTATTCATGAATGTTAACAAACAGCCATTAGTTGCATTGATAATGATAAAAATAATCGTGATGACTTGAGCCTTGAAGTTCGTTATTGTCGATAATCCGACTGATGACACAATAATGGAAAAGACTATCAACGCTACATAAGAAAACATGATTGTATTGAAGCGTAGATGAATTTTGCTTAAAATCAAACCGCCAAGTATCATTCCGACAGCCATCGCGGAATCAGTCATACCATATTGTACGTTTGATAACTTCAACGTCTTAACTAACAAGTATGGATAACCGATATTCATGGACGCAAAGAAAAAATTCAAAGCTCCAGAGGATAAGGTTAAAATAAAAATCAATTTTTGCTTCAACATATAACGGAAACCATCTAAAAAGTTTCCTATTATTGAAGTCTTATTAGCAGTTTCCTCAGAAGCTTCCTCATCCACTATTTTTTCAGTTTTCTTATAGTCAAATTTCAAGACTAAAATTCCCAATAAAGCAATTACTTCAAAAATAATTTCTAAGTCAGCAAATACCACGATATTGACCATTGTATAAAGCATCGCGCCTAAAATTGGTGCCAAGAACTCTGCTAATGAGGTAATTGACTGACTTAATGAATTAACTTTTTGTAATTCATCACTAGGAAAAAGTTGAATTAAGCTGGATTGAATTGTTGTGCTCAGAAGACAATCTGTAATTTCCAACATAATAATTAATCCGATCAGAATGTAAAAGTATCCCGCAGGCCACAAATTGAAACAGAGGCTGAATACTAATAACGAAACACTAGTAACGATTTGTGACACTATCATTATCATTTTATGGGGTACTGTATCAACGATGTATCCGACAAAAGGCATTATAACGACATCAACAAGTGGACCTGTGATCAACGAAACTCCCATACTAAGAGCGGAACCAGTACGTTTCAAAATATAAAGGCTGATTGCAAATTGTAGCATTTCACTACCAAAAGTTCCCGCAAACTTTACTAATAAAATTTTATTTAATTGATTGAAGAGTCTCTTATACATAAGATAGCCTCGAATTTAATTATTAAATTATTTCTAATTAAATTAGTATATCACAATGTTTAATAAACATTTTGCTAAATTCGAAGCAAATCTAGCAAAAAAAAAGTTCTAAGTAAAGAATTTACTCTTCACTTAGAACTTCTTATTACAAATTACTTGATTCATAAACTTCACGAACGACTCTTTGATGATACAAATCATTCCCTTGTCCCCAGAAAATGAAACTTAACGATACGTAGATGATCGCAAGTAGAATATTTGTAGCGTTGAATTGCATTAGGCTAGATAACATCAACCAGATGATGAATCCAATTGATAATACCGGCACAATAGCTCCTAACCATATATGTGAATTATTTGCTAAAACATATTTCTCAAGAATCAAGGAGGCTATTGAACCAATCACAAAAATTGTCCCTAACATAATTACACCCCCTGTAATTAACTCAGCGATAAATATGATAACACAATTTATTTTCTGAAATAAAACCATATGTCTATGAAAACGTCTCCAAGAAGTAATTTCGGACAAATTTAGCTATCAAGTGGATAATAACGTTTAGGGGGATACTCACTTTGTACAAACAAATTACGATATATGATTTATTAGATATTCTGCATCAAAAATTAGGCGAGCAAAACTGGTGGCCCGCTGAAAATACTGAAGAAATGTTAACTGGTATGATCTTGATTCAAAATACTAACTGGAAAAACGCCGATCGTTCGTTAGCTAATCTCAAACAAGCAACCAACTTTGAAGTCGATAAAATGCTGGCTGTACCACAAGACCGGTTGCAAGAATTGATTCAACCTAGTGGCTTCTTTCATAATAAGGCCATCTACTTACGGTCGCTACTGACGGCCTATCGAAATGATTTTGCTGATTGGGAGAAACTCCATACCAACTTATTACGTAAACGATTGGTCGCTCTCAAAGGCGTTGGTAATGAGACGGCCGATGTCTTACTACTCTACTACTTTCATCGTCCAACCTTTGTTGCTGACAATTATTCCATGAAGTTATTCCGTCATTTACATACTTTCACTGAAAAACCAACTTACATGCAATTGAAAAATGCCGTTGAACGAGATTTCAAATTAACATCCAAGCAAGCTGAAGAACTCCATGCTTTGATTGATGAATTTGGAAAACTCAAAAGTGACTTCTTCGACGATTATCAATTACGTTTACCATATTTAACGCTCCATACTAGTAAATAATTCATTTCTTTATATTTTTCTTATCATTGCGTAAACGTTTCCAATGACATATTATTGAGCTAATGAGTTTTTTTTACGAAAGGATGATTCTATGTATAGAGCTTCAGATAGTCGTTATCAAGGAAACCATATTCGCCATGCTGGTAAAACTGGTTTGATGTTGCCACCAATCTCACTTGGACTCTGGCATCACTTCAGTAGTGCTGATCCATTGAGCGAACGTAAACAAGTTATTTTGCACGCCTTTGACAAAGGTGTTTTCCATTTCGATGTTGCTAACCATTATGGCGACGGCACTAAATATGGTTTAGGTAGTTCCGAGACATTGTTGGGGCAAATTTTAAACAGTGACTTGAAACCATACCGTGACGAATTAGTTATCTCAACTAAGGCCGGTTATGAAATCCACGATGGCCCTTATGGTGTTGGGACTTCAAGAAAATCATTGTTACAAGATATTGATGGTTCTCTAGAAAGACTTCAACTAGACTATGTTGATATTTTCTACGCTCACCGTTATGACGATACAACTCCAGTCGAAGAAACCGTCAGAGCCTTAGATGATATTGTCAAATCTGGTAAAGCTCTATATGTTGGAGTCTCCAATTTCGAAGTTCCTGAAATGAAACAAGCTATTAAGATGTTTAAAGAATTAGGCACACCATTTGTTTTGGATCAAATGAGCATGAATATCTTGAATCATCATGTTGAAGATAGTGGTCTAATCGACGTCCTTAAAGATGCTGGTGCCGGTGCTATTGCTTATGGACCTCTATCCGAAGGATTATTATCAGATAGATATCTTAACGGTATTCCTGAAAGTTTCAAGATCCATCCTACTAACGAGGAACTCTTTGCAGATGGTAAAGATGCTCTAGTTAAAAAACTAAATAAGCTTAACGACATCGCTCAAAGTCGTAACCAAACACTTAGTCAATTAGCACTAGCATGGTTATTAAGAGATCCTGTAGTTGCCAGTGTCATCATTGGAACAACTAACATTGATCATTTAGATGACAATCTCAAAGCACTAGATAATCTTGATTTCAGTAGTGATGAAGTATCAGCTATCACAAACATTCTTCAATAGAAAAGAAAAATAATAGCAGGTAATCATAATTTGGTTCTTGCTCAAATTTGGTTAAAGTGTAAATGTGCTTAAATTCCCGTCTTCCGCAAGAATTGGAAATGTGTTGGAACGCTATGGGCATGACTTGAAGCTAATAATTTCACCTTCGGCAAAATTATGGATCTCCAAGATCAGCCTTATTGTAAGCGGCGAAGCCGCTAACAATAACGTCATAGATGAACACATTTCCAATTCTTACTCCAGACTAAATAATATTTCAATTATTTTTCTTGAGCTAAGTATGTTTAACATGTAATTTTGTAAAATAATTTAGTCTAATAAGACGAAACGGCCTCAATTAAGAAATTCAAGTAGAAGATATATCTTGAATACTTAATTGAGGCCGTTCTTTTGATTTAATTTCTATATTCGTAGATTAAAAATACTAAAATATCCACAATACTAGAACTAAGGAACCAATCGGTAGTAAAAAATTTGTGGGCCCTCAGTGGTGCAATTTTACTTAGCTTGCGTAGCAAGGTTAGTAAAAGACCGAGCTTCAAGATCCATGATTTCGCACAAAGTGCGGAATTATTAGCTTGAAGTTGTGTCCACCACGTTCCAGTGGCCCACAGATTTTTTGCGGACGACGGCATATTTCAACCATATTAGTTGGTATTTAGCTACAACCAAATTTAAGAAAGAACCGTAATTTGATTACCTGCTATTATTTGTTTTAAATACAAAAGATTTTTATCACTCAAATTGAATTATACGATCAAACATAGACTTCTCTTGTTCAGAGATTTTATGTGCGACTTCAATAACCGCAATTTGAGGATTTTTCAATATTGTATTGTGGATTGCCAATGACAATTCTGGGTCCAAAGCACTAGTTGCTTCATCTGCCAACAGGATTGGTCGTTTGGAAAGTAAGGCACGTGCAATTTCAATTCTTTGAATCTGACCACCAGAAAGATTGGCTCCATTCTCACCAACTTGATAATCCCATCCTTTTTCCCCAACTAAACTAAATAATCCTGATTTTTCAACCGCTTCTTCCATTTCAGAATCAGTTACTTTTCTCCCCAAAGAAATATTGAATTTCAACGTATCATCAAAAATGAATGGTTTCTGATTTACATAGCTGAAACTGTCGTGAGCTTTTTGCCAATCACCTGTCACATCAATTTTATCAACATAAACTTTCCCATTATTAGGCTTGAGCTTACCTAATATCAATCTCAAAAGAGTAGTTTTACCCCAACCACTAGGTGCCATCAACAAAACTTTTTCATTCGGATGTACTGAAAGTCCCAAATCCGAAAATAAAGTCTTATCTTTAAGTTTATAAGTTAGATTATCAACATCCAATCCCGTAAACTTCGTATTATTAACTGATGCAGGTTTTGCTTCATCAAATTTCAAAGCTTTCTCAACCTTATCCCACATAGGTTTAGTTGATTGAATTGAATTAATCTGTTGAAAAATGTTGACAACTGGATTAACAAAATCATTGGAAAGTTGAACGATCATGACCAAAGTACCAGCACCGATATGACCTTGGAACATCAAAATGGCACCGACTAAGAAAGGAATAATAAAACTAAAAATCTCCGCTACGGCCATAATAATTTCACCTGCTACAGCTTGAGTATAATTCAAACTCTTAAGCGCATTTTCCATTCTCTTAGCACCATCAACGACTCTACCGACGATTGGGATTTGAACATCATACAAATCAGCAGTTGCGGCACCATTTAAACCATCGCTGACATTCTGGGTATAACTAGCATTAGCCTTTTCCCAAGCTTCTGACTTGGATTGAATCTTTTTGGTAAAGAACTTCTGAACAAAACCTGGAATTACCGTTGTAACGATGAATAGTAATGTTAAAATCCAAGAATTAAGTAAACCAACTGTGACTGAGACTACAAAAGACATGAATTCAGTAATTATGGTTAATTCGTTTAATATTTTTAAAGTTTCAATTTGTTTAACGTCATTAGTCATCAGGCTCAGACCATCTTTTTGTGAATCATCTTGCTGTTCAATCAGGTAGGCCATTGTCTTTGCTTTCAAATGTACATTGATGTCTTTGACAATATCAAATTTGAGGTAACGATAGGCAAAATTGAAAAACATAATTAAAATAATTGCTAAAGCACCACTTGCTGCGACGGTTATTAATTGTTTGACACTTCCTTGCCGATACTGTGCCATATTCAACATGATCTTAGTAATATAAGCGATGACCACATTTCCAAAAGCATACACAATCGATAGTAGGAAGTACAAAATCATCTTCCCTTTAGAAGTGAAACGTAACGATAAATTTGCCATAGTTCCCCTTTTCCAAATATCATAACGAGAGATATTCTGCTTTACTTAGCAATCAAGTATTAAAAACATTTAATAATCAATACCCCCACAAATACCAATATATAAATATCATCTTGATTTAATTATATATTCTACTACTGGATAATTAGAATTCAAGTAACCATATTAAATTATTTCTAATTACAAATTGTACAAAAAAAGCAAACCACAACAGGTTTGCTTTTTTAATTTATTGAACCAAAAGTAATATTGGTTGAAATCAATCCATAACCCAGATTCAAATCACGCATTTCTTTTTCACTAGGGTTGTGTAACTTATCTTTTATATATTGGTATAGTGCTCGATTATTCCTAGGCAATCCCATAGGAACGATGTAATTGTCGTGGCAACTTTGGTAAATATCGGCACATACCTCAACTTCTTTTCCACCAGCTAACAACTTTTGAGCAGCTTTCAAAAGTGAATCCTTGTACTCTTTAGGTTGCTCAGAAAGATCCTCATTATATGCCGTATCGATTAGATCGAACAATTCTTGATTCTCCATACTCACATCCCCAATCTTTAGCTTCTAACTATATTATAGACCATACTAAATATTTCTCACGTTTATACGGTTTTTCCCAACGTTAATATCCTTTTAAATCAAGGAATCACTATTTCTACTATAATTAAAACTATTTTGTTTCAAAATTATAGAAAGGACTCTCATGCGTAAATCTCAAAAGATCAACGAAATAAAATCATTAAACAAATTACTCAAAGAACTAAATTCATCTCTACTGGATGTAAGCTGATTCCTGAGACAACTTTTAAGAGAGGGTATAATGAATAAATCGTCTCTCAAAAGGAAGGAATTTTTACATGCCAACTCGTTACGACAAAGAATTCAAACAAAACATCATCAACCTATATAAGCAAGGCGAATCAGCTGCCCAACTGGCCAGAGAATATGGCATTGGCTATTCAACCGTTCATAAGTGGATCCAGGGCCAAACCAAAACTCAATCCGGTAAATTGCCAGACGAAATTAAAGCGATGGAAAAGCGGCTGGCTTCCCTGTCTGAGGAGAACGAAATCCTAAAAAAAGCCCTGGGCTTCCTTGCGCAGAAGTAACCAATATTTTTGATTACATTCACCAAGAAAGCCATCACCACCAGGTAACTAAGATGTGCCGAATCCTCGGTGTTTCCAGAGCTCAGTATTATCGTTATCGATCCCCAAAGCCTTCAAAACGCCGGGCCGAAGATGCGGACTTAAAACAACGGATTCTGCGGATCTTTGCGGAATTTAAGCAGCGATACGGTGTTATGAAGATCCACCATGAATTGAATCTGGAACTTCAACCACTGCAGCGTCGGTGCAGCCCAAGACGGATTTCCCGGCTCATGAAGGAACTGGATATCCACTCCGTTACCGTCAATAAATGGAAAGCGGCTTCGGCTTCCAAAACCAAGGTTGAACAGCGTCCCAACTTGCTTAAGCAGGATTTCTCGACCACTGGTTTAAATCAAAAATGGACCGCTGATATGACCTATATTCAAACGAAGCGTAATGGCTGGTGTTACTTATCAACCATCATGGATCTGCACTCAAGACGAATTATCGGCTATTCATTCTCAAAAAAGATGGATACTGATTTAGTCTTAAAGACCCTGGAAAGCGCGGTTAAAAATCGAACCATTACTGGGGACCTGATTATCCACACAGACTTAGGATCACAGTACACCAGCGATGATTACAACCAACGGTTAACAGAACTACATATCCGCCACTCTTACAGCCGTAAGGGGTGTCCATACGATAATGCACCAATGGAATCTTTTCATGCTTCCCTCAAAAAGGAATGTGTTTATCCAGTGCCGGTCTTTGAGAATTATGAAACTGCCGCTGCTGTCCTTTTTGAATATGTGCATGCTTTCTACAATAGGAAGAGAATTCATAGTTCACTGGGCTACCAGACCCCCTTACAAGTTGAAATCGCAACACTTGCGAGCCAAATGGCCGCCTGATTTAATGCTTTCCAGGGTTCAAATAAGTTATTAATCACGATTAATGATTTATTTGAGCTGTGGAAGGTAAACGCGGTTCTGAATGTCTCTTAAAACCTGTCTCAAATATTGACTTCAATCCAATTAACGACGAGGCATTTTTTCAAACAAACCGTAAAATTGAGATTTATCATTAAAGTTTGCTCGATTTCTACCATTGAGTCCTGATCTCTTTGAGAGGTCGCCCAACTCAATCAAAAGGATATCTTCTTCCCTAGAAAAATGAACTCGACCGAAAGCTTCCATATATATGTAATTTACCAATCTACTTAACCACGCTTCAGGATTATCAACTGTATCCAATTTCATATAAACCTGACTTAATACATCTGTGATATTCAATAAATACGGTGATTGATCTGGATGTGCATGTAAAGCATTATATAACTCGTGAATAACTTTCTTCGTTGTTTTTATATCTAGCATAGACATCTCTCCCCGTGTATGAATTTAGTTAGCGAACCAAGTAAGTATCGACATAAACCCTTTATATTTGTTAGTATCATTTTGCAAAAATTTTGATAGTTCAACAATTGATTTAGGTACTTTTAAGCCATGCGTAAATGTATAAGTACTAATCGCATGTTCCAATTTAGTTGCCACTATATTTTCAGCATCGCCTTTATCTAATTTGAATTGTGCGTTACGCAAAATTTCAGTTAATTCTTCATTGTTTTGTACAGCTTCATCGTTCAATGATGAAGTTATTAAATATTTTAGTTGTGATTCCCGACTTTTTAACATTTATATCCCCCAATTTTTAACTTAAATAACTGCTGTTAAAACCTATATATCCCAAGTTAGTTCCGATAGGTTTCATCTTGATCAAAATTGGATTGACTACATCGTAAAAGTGAGAAGCATCAGGTGTTAATCCCTTATTTTTCAAGTCTAACTGTTGAAAACTTACAATTATTTGATTGAGAACGGCTACGGTGTATCTTCCTTTTTCCAAATCAGCTTTAGCCATGAGTCCAATCTTACGTTCATCGTCAGAAATATTAGGATTCAAAACAAAATCATAAAGCTCACTCAATAAAATCTCTTCTTCTTTTTCATTTTTACTAGGCATAATTGATCCTTTCTTGGTCACTTCTTATAATAATTTTAATTCAGCTTTCAGTTTTTTTGTGAAAAATATCCTCGAATACCGTTATCAACATCCCCAATGAAAAAATTGGTATTGGTCAACTTATCTTTTCATTGTTACGATATAAATATACTTTTTTCACTGGGGAGTGATGAACATTGATTACTGTGGATACTCGATTGTTTATTTTAAATATGTTTATCTCGTATCTCTTTTATTTTTTAGCATTTAATTCTGTTTACGATATGAAATTAATTCCACTTTACAAAAAGATACTCTTTCTTCCCGCCTTTTATTTTGCCGCCATTTTTATTGCCGTATTTGTCAACGACACCGTCTATTTAGTGCTTCTAGTGGTCATTTACTTCTCTTTAAGAAACAAAAATTCTAACAAATATTACCTGGTAAATTCCATATTGCTGGCACTTCTATTCGAATTCACTTCTTCAATAATTGCTTCCGTTATTATTACAAAAATCTATCTTGTTTATAAAATAAACGATTTATTATTAATAACTGGTACGCTCTTGATTCAGTTTATTATTTTGCTAATAATTATTTTTATCTTTAAAAAACTTAAGTTGAATAGTCTCATTCAAAATTTTAATTCACCATCCCTGAGCATAGTTTTAACCTATTCTTCTATGGTCATACTTGCCTTTATGTATTTTATCCAAAAATTCAAAGCTTATTTAGACTTAACAACAGGTATTCTAATTTTTCTGATTGTCCAAGGAATCGCTATTGCCTTCATCTTCATTCATGAGAATGTCCGTCAAAAGGAAGCTTACGAAAAGAAATTGATGGCTGAACAATTAGATAATTTAAGCGATTATACTAAACAGCTTGATAGTGACCAAAAAGAAATGCATAAATTTCGCCATGATTACAAAAATATTCTTAACAGTTTAAACGAAATTGCTATTACCAATAACAACAATGATTTGAAAAGCTCACTAAACGAATTGGAAGGTTACTCAACTAAATACTTCAGTAATATTTCTATGGATGACTTTAAAGATTTGGAATACATCTCCAATCCCTATATTAAGTCACTCATGATCAGTAAATTGAAAACTATTAAATCTAACAATATCGACTGCTATTTTGAATGCAAAAGTGATATCGACAATGTAAGTATCAATATTTTTGACCTCATAAGACTAATGGGAGCTAGTATTGATAATGCCATTGAAGCGGTTAAAGAACAGCCAAATGGCAAGATCCAAATTATCCTGATTAACACTGATGGACAATTAGAAATCTCGATTAAGAACACTATTGTCAAACACATTTCCGTTTCTAAAATTGAACAATATGGCTTTTCTTCCAAGAAGAATCATGACGGGCTTGGTATGATTAACATCCAAGATATTAAAAAGAAGTATAAAAACCTTTTGGCTTCCTACAATACCCGCAATAATTGGTTCAGCATGCAATTTACCATTACAAAATCAGGAGGGAAAAAATGAGTTATCCTATTATTATTTGTGAAGATAATCCAATCGAGCTGAAACAACTCAATACTCTGATTGAAAACTATCTCCTCTTTCATAATAATTTCTTCGAAATTGAACGTACTGCTCAAAGCCCTCGAGATATTCTTCAGTACTTACGAACATCCCAACCTAACCGTGGAATTTACTTTTTGGATATCGACTTACAAGCAAAAATTGACGGTATCGATTTGGCAAAAAGAATTCGAGAATTTGATGTAGAAGCCAATATTATTTTTACTACTACGCATGAGGAGTTAGCACCAGAAACTCTCAAGCGAAAGGTTGGTGCCATTGGTTTTATCGAGAAACAACAAGACCTCGAAGCCTATCGTGACGAAATTTATGACACACTTACTTATGTAGAAAAGCTAATTAAAAAATCATTAGAATATCATCAGCAAAACTTTGTCTTTGAAATCGGTACGCAAATATTTAATTTTAATCAAAATGAAGTTTATTCAATCGAATCGTCCAAAATTCCTCACCAATTAATCTTTATATCCGATAATGGTCAATACGAATTCTATGGCAAACTCAATGATTTAGAAAAGAAATACACTTTCTTATTTAGAATTAGTCGTTCCTGTCTTATCAATCCAATCAACATCAGACAGATTGATTTTCCATCCCGTCAAATTCTATTAAAGAATGGCACTATTAAAAAATTTTCCATAGGGAAAGCTACTAAATTAAAGAAGAAACTGCAATCTATCACTAATATTTAAAGCAAAAGGATTCGAGCAATCACGCTCGAGTCCTTTTATTTTTATCCTTTTCAAGACATAAAACCACCCCATCCAAGATATTTCAACTCTAAATAATCACACAGTTGTTAAAATTATCAGTGTAAAGAATCAATTATGATACGGGGTGAATATTATGAAAAACATATTTAGCACACTATTCATTATTATTGGTATCTGGCAATTTTTCGCAACAACGAATTATTTCAAAACTATCAAAACATCAGGTGGCAAATCCACATCAGCATTTTCACCGATGGCAATTTGGTTCTCATTTATACTTGCAATCACTTTTATCATTTTGGGACTTGGTTCACTCTTTAATTGGCTCTAAAATTTCTTAACAACACAGGAGATATCATGCCGCAAAAAATAATCCAACTAATACTCCTTTTACTACTACCGATATTTATACAGCTAAATGCCTTAACCATGGTCTCAAAATCAGGCAATATCGTCTTTACACTAATTATGTTTGGAGCTATCTTATACGTGTTAATTCGCATTACCAAAAAATACGATTTACCATACCAGCACCTTCCTAACAACTATCTTCGAAAAAACTAAGAATATTTACAGTAATATCCTTTCACATCAATTATTGAATATAATATCGACAACCCTATTTTTCTTATAAAGGAGGTGACAAAACAAATGGCTAAACTAACTTGGTTTGCTGGTGGCAAAGATCGTGGTGATGAAGCAATTGCTATCATCGATGACTTACTTAATAATTTAAATACCGATGCCAACAAACAACCTCTACAAGAGGTACTAATCGAATTCAAAGATGAACTAGAAAAAAGAGGATCCGCCGTTCCCTACATCTTAAGTAGGATGAACATATCAATTTCTAACGCACTTCATAAGAACAAAATTTCATTAACAGAAGAACAACAATCTAAACTACAAAAATTAACTCAATTATCAAATATCAGATATGGCTATTAAAATAAACGACGTCCATTCAGATTAATCAATCCACAAAATTAAAGTGAATTGAGATTCCTGAATAGACGTCGTTTTTTAATTCTAAATTTAGAAGCAGAATCTAGTCTGGAACAAAAAATCATTAGCTTCAAGTCGCGTCCGCTACGTTCCAGCGGCCCACAGATTTTTTGTGGAAGACGACATATTTACCCACTAAAAAAGACCTCAAACGAGGTCTCTTCCATTTCTATATTTGTCCAACTTCAACTGAAACTTCATTGGATAATTTTTTATCTAAGAATTTTTGAATCTCTTTATATGACACATTAAAATTCATTTCCACTTGTTGTGGTCTCTTTGTATTAAAAATGACTGCTACTTTTGGTTTACTACCTTGCAACTCGATTGGTATCAAAGTTACGTGAATGATTTGCGAGTAATCCAAAACACCCGAATAGAATCCGTTGATGACGATTTTCTTCGAACCAATTCCCCCAACACCATTCATAATGTTAAGTAACATGAATAAAGCAACCATGATGATGTAAGATAATTGATTTGTTGGTGAGAAAAGTAGCCAGGCACCAATGAAGGCGGCAAAGATCAGCGATGAAACCTTATAAATTGATTTGATTTCAATTTGGGACTGCCAATACACATTGAAGGCTGCACCAAGGAAAAAGATGATATCAACTATTATTAAAATTACATTCATTTTGACTTTATCCCTTTTCTAAAAAATTTAAAATATTGTTCCTTACTATTTCCATTACATCTATATTGTATCGTAACAGTGTGACAAATACATGAAGTTGCGTATTAGAAACGTAAAATTATGCATTTAAACATAAATTTTTGTTTATTAATAACATTATTGGCACAGAATTATTACCCTAAACCGTCATCTATCCTTTGAAATCACAGCTTTTAATATTATTTTGTTAAGTTGTCCTAATTATTAAGTTTACTGGGTTTAAAAGACACCTCTAACATGATATTATATGTTGAGAATAAAAAGGGGGAGAACAGCTTGAGTGAAAAAAATAAAAAACACGAAAGCCTAATTCATTACGCTAACGGTCCTTCCTTGGAAGAAATTAATGATACCGTTGATGTTCCGACAGACGCAGGTTTCTTTAAAACCTTGTTAGCATATAGTGGACCAGGTGCCTTGGTCGCCGTGGGTTACATGGATCCCGGTAACTGGGTAACATCTATCGCCGGTGGTGCCCAATTTAAGTACAAATTACTATCCGTTATCTTGATTTCTAGTTTAATTGCGATGCTACTACAATACATGTCAGCTAAACTAGGTATCGTGACCGGAAGAGATTTGGCACAACTAACGAGAGATCGAACTAGTCGAGTCGGAGGATTCTGTTTATGGATCATCACCGAATTGGCTATCATGGCAACCGATATCGCCGAAATTATTGGTTCAGCGATTGCCTTGAAATTGCTATTTAATATACCGGTATTATGGGGTGTTATCATCACGGCCTTTGATGTTCTATTACTATTGGTCTTGATGAAACTAGGATTCAGAAAAATTGAAGCTATCGTAGCCACACTTATTATGGTTATTCTATTAGTCTTCTTGTACGAAGTTATTTTGGCTAAACCAGATGTTGGTCAAATGATGGTCGGATTCATCCCCGAACCTAAGATTTTACAAAATCAGAGTATGCTTTACCTATCATTAGGTATTGTTGGTGCGACAGTTATGCCTCATAACTTGTACTTGCACTCATCTATTTCACAGGCTAGAAAATATGACCGTGATGATCCAAAGAGTATTCATCAAGCTGTTAGATTTTCAACTTGGGATTCAAATATCCAATTAACATTAGCCTTTGTCGTTAACACATTGCTATTACTACTTGGTGCCGCATTGTTCTATGGTACAAATAGTGATTTGGGACGTTTCGTTGATCTATTTAACGCCCTTCAAAATCCAAAGGTTGCCGGTGCAGTTGCTAGTCCCGTACTAAGTATTTTGTTTGCCGTTGCCCTATTGGCATCTGGTCAAAACTCAACTATTACTGGTACACTTTCCGGACAAATTGTTATGGAAGGTTTCATCCATATGAAGATGAAACTATGGGCAAGACGTGTTATTACTCGTCTTCTATCCATTATTCCAGTTATCTCGTTTGCCATTATTTTCCACGGTAACGAAGCTAAGATTGAATCACTTTTGACATTGTCACAAGTATTCTTGAGTGTCGCTTTACCATTTTCAATTTTCCCATTGATCAGATTCTCCAGTAACAAGAAACTTATGGGTGAATTTGCCAATAATAAATTTATTGAATATCTAGGTTACTTTGTTGCGGTAGTGCTAACTATTTTGAATATTTGGTTAATCTATACAACATTTGTGCCAACCGCTTAAAAGTTAAAGAGCAGTTTCTTCGAAAATGAGGGAACTGCTTTTTTTATTTACTCCTTATATCAAAATGGAAGTATACTTCCATTTTCTTTTTCAAACCTTAATTGTAAATCGATCCTCTAATCTGGTATCATTTACCCAACAATACAAATAGAAAGCAAGGAATACTGATTGAATGCATTAGTAAATATGTACGGTCCATTCTTTGATCTTCATAACTGGGCAACTGTTATTGAATCGGGGGAAGATTGGTTAGTTATCTTATCATTGGTAGTCATGGAGTGTATGTTGTCAGTCGACAACGCGGTAGTTTTGGCCGCTCAAACACAATCACTGCCTAACAAAGTTGAACAAGAAAAGTCATTATTTTACGGACTATTCGGTGCTTATATCTTTAGATTCTTAGTTATCGGTGTCGGGGTCTACTTGATTAATTTCTGGTGGATCAAAGTCTTTGGTGCCGCCTACTTGTTCTATCTCTTCTTAAATCACTTTTTCTTTAGTAAGAACAAGAAGGTTGAGGTTCCAACAGAACCTAAAAAAGAGAATGTCTTTGAAAAACATCTTCACATTTCCAGATTCTGGCAAGTCGTTATCTCAATTGAATTAATGGATATCGTCTTCTCAATTGATTCTGTTTTGGCCTCACTAGCCATTTCCAGTAACCCGGTTATCGTCTTAATTGGTGGTATAATTGGTATCCTAGCTATGAGAGGTATCGCTGAACTAATCATGGGCTTGATGAGTAAGATTCCTGAACTAAACGGTATGGCTTACTTCTTGATCATGTTCATTTCGGTAAAATTATTCTTGTCGATTCCAGCGATTGACATCGAAATACCTAATCTTGTCTTCGTAGGTGTCTTAGTTGGTGCCATCATCGTTACCCTAATTATTCATATTATCAACAATAACAGAGCTCCCAAGAGCAAGAAAAAATAGCCTCCGTCAGGAAGCTATTTTTTATTTTGCAATTTCGAATGTTTCAAACTGTAAGTGAAGTAAACAACGATTCCAATCAAGATCCAAATTCCAACACTGATTTTAGAAATAGCTGGCAACATCAATAAGAAGTATAAACTAGCTACCCCAGCAAAAATTGGTAGGAATGGATACCAAGGCATCTTGAAACCTGTATTAGGAATGTCTTTACGATGACGTAGAGGAATAATTCCAAAGGAAATAAAGACGAAGGCCAACAACGTTCCAGCATTGATCAATGATGTCAATTCAGTCAATGGCACTAAGCCCGCAAAGAATGCCTGAACTACTGTTGCCACCAGAATGGCATTCTTTGGAACTGAATATTTGAAGTCGACTTGTCCCATTTTCTTAGGTAACAATCCATCACGGCCCAAAGCGTAAACTAGACGAGATCCACCAAAGAACATCGTCAACAATGATGTGAAAATACCGACTAAGGCACCAATGGTAATCAGTTTATTCCAAGTATCCAGATGTACGACTTTCAACGCATAAGCGGCTGGATCATCAACGTTTAAGTCCTTATAATTGACGATTCCGGTTAAAACAAGTGAGAAGGAAACGTACAAGATTACTGCAACAATAACTGTTCCCAGAATTCCTTTAACCATATCCTTTTTCGGATTAATGGTCTCCGCTGAATTGGCTGCCAAAGCATCGAATCCAACGAAAGCAAAGAAGACTGTAGCACAAGCTGTCGAGATTCCACCTAATCCAAAGGGTTCAGTATGGAACTGTTTAGGATAGAATGGTACATAATTGCTAGTCTTAATATAGAAGAAACCGACCACAACGAAGAGGACGATAATCGCTACTTTGATAACAACCGCAACGTTTTCAACTTTCTTAGAAAGACTGGCACCGTGGGAAATGATGATAGCAATCAATAAGACGATCAACGTCGCCGAAATATTGATTCCACCACCTTCCAGAGGACCTGCCGATAAGAACTTAGGTAGATGTACTCCAAAGGCTCCTAAAATATTGTTGTTAAAATATGAAGCAAAACCAACTGCTTCCGCTGAAACAGTTAAAAAGTATTCCAAAATTAAAGCCCAACCTAGAATCCAGCCGACTATTTCACCATAAATAATGGAACCAAATGAATAAGCTGAACCTGCGACAGGCATTGCCGATGAAAATTCAGCATAAGCCATGCCGACTAAGCCAGAGACCAGTGCAGCAATCAAGAACGCTATCGCCACCGCTGGACCAGCGTGTAACGCCGCTTCATGTCCTGGCAAAATAAAAATACCAGTTCCAATTACGGCACCAATCCCAAGTGACAAAAGATCCCTTGCACCCAAACTCTTTGTTAGTCTCGAATCCGCCTTGATGTATGTGTCGACGGATTCCTTCTTAAAGACATTTTTCATAAAAATCTCTCCTTAAATTACACAGAAACAAGTAATTTACATTAAGTTTAAATTCTACTACAATTTTTTTCATAAAAAAAGATGATTTGTACATAAATCCTATACACACGTCTAATTATCGTTTACACATCGAAATAATTATGAGGCAAACAAAAAATGTAGGAAGCATTAGTAAGAATGCCCCCTACATTTTTATTATTACTCTTTTCCATCAATACGATATTTCGTTGGTGCATAGCCGGTATACTTTTTAAATGTCTGGCTGAAATAGCTCAACCTAGTAAAACCTAACGCATCTGAAATCTCATTAATACTGTCATCCGATTCCTTTAACAGAATCATAGCCTTTTGAATCTTTCGGGCATTCAAATATACCGAAAAACTCAAACCTGTTTCCCTCTTAAACAGTTTGCTGAAATAATAATCTGACAAATAAACTTTTCCCGATACTTGATCGAGTGTTAAACGTTTATCTAAATTACTATCAATAAACTCAATTGCTGCAATAATCGATTCATTTGATGTTGATAAATGTCTGATTCTCTTCAATGCACCACTCTCATTATTATCGAGATCATCAATCGCTTCATCGACGTCCAATGAATACTTAATTATGAAATCACCAATCCCTTTCTCTTTGATGATCAATTTAGATACACTCTCAAATAAGTATTTTAAATACTCAACTTGTTGCTGTAATTTTTGAATTACTATGATGTTACTCGGATCAGTATTTTTTACAATGTCCTGAGCGACACAAATCTTTCCTACCCGTTGATTGATTATAGCAACACGCAACGGTGCGTCAGCATATTCCATGCCATACTTATATTTGCTGATGCTCAACTTAGATAAGTCCCTAGCTTTATTTATTCTAGTTAATTCACTTTTCTCTGTTAGCTTACCAAAAATTCCAGCCTGTAAATGATCCTCATTGTTTAACACAAATATAGCTATATCATTAGTCTGTGCATACGCTTGCAACAGATGGATCAATAGCTTATCACTACTAGATAATAAAGACTGCAAGTCAAATTCTTCCATAATTGTTAGCCAACCAATCTACAGTACTTAAATATTTGAATTTAGATATTCCATTAGCACTACAGCGTCATTATGTTCTTCATCTTTTGCACTATATAGTATTAGTACATCTTGTGTTTGAAGAGCCTCTTTTACGGACTTTAGAAATTCTTTGGTATATGGATTATTGTTAATCTCATCCAAATATTTATTTTTGAATTCTAAGTATTTTTCAGGATCATGTCCAAACCACTTACGCAATTCTGCTGATGGGGCTATCTCTTTTGCCCATAAATCAAGGTCTGCACGTACCTTAGACATTCCTCGTGGCCAAAGTCGATCTACCAGCACCCGATACCCTGATGGTAAATTTTTGTCATATATACGTCTCATAACTAATTTAGTCATCTTAACATCCTCTTCTTTACCATGTTAATTGTATCACATAATTTACAGTTATATTTTACTTACTTTTTGCAAAATTTAGTACTCGTCAATTAAGAGTGCTAAATTCTTGAACTTCCATAATTCAGGTTTTATACTGTATTTGTAATCAAGGGAAAGGAAGTAATGATATATGGCAAATGAAATTATGGATCGTAATAATTTAATGAGAAACTTATTTAACGGTGACTCTTGGATGAATAATTTTCCATCTATATTTGACAATAATTTCCCAGAAGATTCAACACTAAAGACTGATATTAAAGAAAATAATCAAAATTACGAATTACACGTTGATCTTCCCGCAGTTGATAAGAAGAATATTGATATCACTTACGATAACAATATTTTAACTATCAGTGGTCACCGCGATAGTTTTACCGATCACAACGATAAAGATGGCGACGTAATTATGTCGGAGCGCTCAAGTGGTCATTTCATGAGACAATACAGATTGCCACAAGTCGATCAAGATAATATCAAAGCTACATATAATAAAGGTGTTTTGGAAATCACTCTTCCAAAGATGAATAAGGAGATTAATTCTGGACATCATATCGATATCGACTAATGCTTTACGCTTATTTTTTTGGAGTTTCATTAGCACTCAACTTCATCGAGTGCTAAAAATTTATTCTATTAAAAAGGAGTAATTATTTATGACAAATGAAATTATGAATCGTAACAATTTAATGAGAGACTTTTTCAATGGAGACAATTGGATGAACAGTTTTCCATCATTGTTCAAAGATAGTGCTTTAGAAGGTTCTAACTTAAAGACTGACATTAAGGAAACTGATAAGGGTTATGAAGTACATATTGATATGCCTGCTTTCGATAAGAAGAATATCGACATCAATTACCAAGATAACATTTTAACCGTCAGTGGTCGTCGTGACAGCTTCAATGATCATAACGATAAGAACGGTGACATGATTATGTCCGAACGCTCAAGCGGCCGCTTCATGAGACAATATCACTTACCAGCAGCTGACGTTGAGAACATCAAAGCCAACTATGACAATGGTGTCTTGAAGGTTAACCTTCCTAAGTTAGAAAAGAAAACTAGCTCAGAACACCATATCGATATTGACTAATGTATATTCATTTAGGTTTTACAATACCTAAGAAACGAAACAGGATTTAGTCCGGAACAACAAGAAAATTGGCTCAGCCATGAGATTTATCTTAGCACTTTATTGCTTAGATAAAGGCCGAACTTAGAGATCCATTATTTTGCACGAAGTGTGAAATAATTAGCTCCAAGTCGGCCCATGGCGTTCCAGCCAAATTTTCTTGTTGTGGAGGACGGCATCTTACCATCATTTCCACCTAAAAATGGTAAATTTATATGAATTCACAAAATCTTCACATTTTATAAATATTTAATTCATAAAGGTTGAGTATTATATAAATTGTAGATGAGAGATATAGATAATCCCTTTTCTCACCCCCCTATAACATATATATATTTAATCCCCTAAATAAAAAGTACCTTTCCCCGAGGTACTTTTTTTATTGTCTTTTACGTGCCAGTTAGTAGTAGTTAGTCGTAAAATACGATATACTATTCTTTGCAGAGTAGTTTTCTGCTCTCATGGGATGTAACTTTTAAAGTTACAAAAGGACAAAGAATTTATAAAAATATAAAAGACTTATCAACTATGGGCTATCCAAAAATGTTTTATAATTTTCAAACAACTATAATTTCCTGATAAGCCAGTAATATATAAACTGTAGATAAGAGCCAATACTCTTTTCTCATCCCCCCTATAAACAATATTTAATCCCCTAGAAAAACACCCTTTCCGAAAAAAGGGTGTTTTTTATTTGCTGCTTTATATCAATGCTCCTCGTAAAATAAATTCGGCAGGAATTAACTTCTTAACAATTTTCTTTTCAAAAAGAGACCAAAAAGCATATTCTCCAATTTCATTCAGCTTATGATCAATGGTCGAGAAATTCATCAAGTAACTATAATCTAAGTTTTCCTGACCTATAACAGGAACATCAATCTGCATTTTCTTCAACTGATAAATAATTCCAGCTGCAACTTGGTCTCCATTGGCGAAAACTGCATCTAGATTTGGATTTTGGGCAGTTAATTCCTTAGCCGCTTGAATTCCATCTTTGAAAAATTGCATGTTTCTAACTAATAGTTTTTCTGGACACCTTTTTTCAAACACTTTGTAATAAGAATCCACTGTTGATTTAGCGCTTCGACTTGTTTGTTCGTTACGACTTATCGTAACGCCTATATTTTGAAATTTTAATTTCTTTAATAATTCAAAAGCATCTACATAAGATTTTTCCCGATCAGTATAAGCACATGAAATCGGATAATTCAGGGTATCTTCGCAGCAAGTAATCGAGCCATACTTTTGATATTCGACAATAGTCTCAAATGGAATAGCTCTAGAGGTAAAAATCAATCCATCAAATGCTTGATGCTTTAACATTTCTAAACATTTGATTTCACTTTTAACATTATAATGTGAAGGCAATAATGTAACCTGATAATTTTCTTTGAACGCTGCCTGAGTAATAGCGGAAACTAATTTTTGAAAATAAGGATGATTACTATATGGCATAACGACGCCAACACGGTAAGTTTTGCCGGTACTTAAGGCTCTGGCAATATCATTGGGATGATAATTCAATTCCTTCATTGCCTTGAGAATCTCTTCTTTGGTTTCCTTAGCAACATAACTTTGATTATTAATAACCCTCGAAACGGTTGAAACTGAATGTCCTGACATCTTTGCAACATCTCTGATATTTGACATTTTGAGCACCTCTTTTAATTGTTAGCTTGCTACAACAGTTATAAAATAATATTTCTAAAAAAATAGAACTTCACAAAATCTTCACATTTTCAATATAATTGGTTCACACTTATTGTTTATAGTATTACTTGTAGATGAGAGATATCTCATCTCATCCCCCCTATAACATATATATTTAATCCCCTAAAAAATAAAAGAACACCTTCCCCGGGTGTTCTTTTTGTTTTGTCTAAATACTTTTAACTGTCGAATGAATAGCTGCTGCTTTCATCATTAAATCAGTAACTTCAATATTTTTGAATCCAGCATCTTGCATCATCTGGCACAGTTCTTTGATACTAACAAAACGATTAACTGAATCATCCAGGTACTGATAATCGGATTTATTCTTTGCAAAAACTTTTCCCATTAAAGGCATTAACTTATTAAAATACAATTTCCAACCTAACTTTATAACCGGCGTTTCGACTTTGAAGGCTTCTAGACAGATCAACTGTCCACCTGGCTTCAAAACTCGATAGATTTCACTCAAAACTTTGTTAGCATCGGGAACATTTCTTAATCCAAAACCGATTGTGACTACATCGAAACTATTATCTGCAAAATTCAATTGCATGGCATCGCCAGTCTCCAAAATAATATTAGTCAACTTAGACTGAGCAACTTTTTGTTGAGCTAATTTGAGCATCTCTTGACTGAAATCTACACCAATAATTTGAGCATGATAGAATCTCCGTCCTAACATAATCGTCCAGTCAGCTGTGCCACAACAGAGATCCAACACTTTTTGAGGATGATTGACAATTTTTTCAGTAGCCTTTTTACGCCACTTTTGATGTGTTCCCAAACTCATAATGGAATTTAATTTATCATAATTACCCGCGATGTTGTTAAAAGTAGTTTGAACGTCTTTTTCGGGAACTTTATTAGTCAGACTCATTGTCTATCCTCTAATCGATATTATTTAAACGTCCATAATACATTAGATACTTCTTGCCACTAGCTGAAACTTTATATTTTGATACACCACCATTATCAGGTTGAATGATGTTTGAAATATCCTTAGCACCAGTCGTGACTTTAACAAACGAACGACTAACGAATCCGTGACAAACTATCAAAATCTTCTCGTCACCTTTTTTAGCCATGTCATTCATGAAGTCTTCAACACGTTTGTAAACATCCGCATATTCTTCACCATTAACAGCGTACTTAGTATAATTTGGTAATAAATATTTATTTTCATCAAAGGCGTCTGGATGTTTTACGATCAATTCTTCTTCTCTTAAACCATCCCATGAACCATAATCAGCTTCAACAAGGCGTTTATCCTGTTGAATTTCGTGTGCCCCTTGATTCAAAATTTCAGCTGTTTGCATTGCACGCTTCATTGGACTTGCATAAACTTCATCAAAATCAGTGATATCTATATGCTTTTCTAATTCCTCAATTTGCTTGATACCTTTGGCGTTTAGGGGTTTGTCGGTAGACATTCCATTGATTCGAGCCTCAGAGTTAGTGTCTGTTTCACCATGTCTCACAATATATAATTCAACCATAAAAATCTCCTCTTTGTTAACGCTTAAATTCTCCTTTTAGTATTTCATTATTGACTTTACAATGCAACTCAATTATATTAAGTGTAATTAAATAAATGATCCTTTAAATTTTGGTCCCGTGAGGCTAATAAGGAAACACGTTCAGTCTTTTATTTCGCATACACGGGATAGGGGACTATTTTTTTACAAAAAAATACTAAGGGGATGTTTTTTTGAGTAAAAACGAAGAACAATATCGTAATCCAGACGCAGTTTTGGATGTTTATGAAAAGCCACCATTAAGCAGTTGGGCTTTCCTATCATTACAGCACTTATTCTCAATGTTTGGGGCCACAGTCCTTGTCCCTCTATTGGTTGGATTGGATCCAAGTATTGCTTTATTCAGTTCCGGTGTCGGAACTTTGCTTCATATTTTGATTACACACAGAAAAATTCCAGCTTACATGAGTTCTAGTTTTTCCTTCATTGTTCCAATGGTCTCGCTGATGAAAACAGTTGGGTATCAAGGTGTCGCCCAAGGTACCATTGCTGTTGGTTGCGTGTACTTAATTGTTTCTATCATTGTTGGTTTCGCTGGTTCCGACTGGATCGATAAAGCTTTACCACCAATCGTCGTTGGTCCTATCATCGTTGTTATCGGTATGTCAGTTGCCGGAAGTGCCGCTGATAACGCCATGATGAATGGTTCACATTATGACTTGAAGTATTTCGGAATTGCTATGTTTACACTTTTCCTAACTGTTCTTTTGAATATGTATCTTCGTAGTTTCTGGAGTAATATTGCTATTCTTTTAGGTATTGTTGGAGGATATATTCTCTCTGTCTTCTGCGGTATCGTTGACTTTTCTAAGGTTGCTTCAACACCTTGGTTTAAATTACCTGCCTTCGATATTATGTTTGCTAACTACATGCCTCACCAAATTTACTGGGGTGCGATTCTGAGTTTTGCGCCAATTGCCTTTGTTACTATGGCTGAACACTTGGGACACATCATGGTACTAGATGAATTAACTAATCGTGACTTCTTCAAAGATCCCGGTTTGCACAAAACTTTAGCTGGTGATGGTACAGCCTCAATCGTTGCTGCCTTTCTTGGTGGTCCTCCTGTCACATCATATGGTGAAAATATTGGTGTCATGGCTGTTAACAAGATCTTCAGTGTTTATGTCGTTATCGGTGCTGCCGTCTTCGCTGTCTTGTTTGGATTTGTCGGCAAGTTAAGTGCCTTAATTCAAACTATTCCTGGACCTGTAATCGGTGGTATCAGTTTCATGTTATTCGGTGTTATTTCTTCAAGTGGTCTAAGAATTTTGGTTGATAATAAAGTTGATTTCAATGAAAAACGTAACTTAATGATTGCTTCCGTTATCCTTGTTATCGGTATTGGTAATGCCTATCTTCAAATGGGTTCCTTCCAATTCACTGGAGTTGGTGTTGCTACAGTTGTTGGTATCGTTCTTAACTTGATCCTTCCTAAACATGCCCTCTCAGAAAACTGGGATGAAAAGAAAGATGACTGGAAAAACAAAGAAAAAGCTTAAATTGCTTTGATTTCAAAAAGATCCAAGATAATCGCTATCACTTTGATGGCAATATTATCTTGGATCTTTTTTACGTTCTATTTAAGTGTAAACAGTGTTCTATGTTTTGTAGTGGAAATGAGCTACGCAGGCCAATTTCTTCCGGTTTGCTCCGTTCTCTAATCGTTTAGTTCTGCTGACAAATCAGCTATTTGTTGTTTTATTTTATCTCCCCGATCGGTGTCCATAACAACTTTTCGTTCGATTGAATTTTCAACAATCTTTCGTTTCAAAATTACATCATTTAAGTCTTTTAATGAAGTTGACAAAGAAATAAATGGTTTCAACTTTAATAGTTGCATTCCATAAGAATCATACAACAGCGTAAAGCCCCCGTTATGCTCCATCTTTGGACGACCACCATTGACTTGAATAATCTTACCCTTAGACATAATAGGAAGATTTTCTTCGTCAGCATCTGGAGTATGACCAACAATAATGTGGCCTTCTTCACCAATTCCAAACTCATCTTTAACTCGATCGGCAAACCACTCTTTTTTACATAATTTATAGAAGGGATTCAAAGTTTCTTTCTGTAATTCCTCATCATCTATAAAGTAACGTTCAAAAGTGGTCATCTTATCTTTACCAAATAATGGCGAATCTTTTCCACACCAAAGATACCAGAGCACATCGGAATTGAAACAGTCACCCGTTGTTGGATGACGCATTGCATCCCGCAATATAATTTGGAAGTAGTCACTTAAATCTTTACCTAGATAATTACGGCCATCGATCTTCCATTTGACAAAGTTACCTTGCTCATCCGTTGGTACACAACCATGAAACAGCAAGTTACCGTTATGTTTGAGGTACATTGAGCCGTGGTCGTACATAAACCACATATGTTCGTTGAGTTTACTTGAATGGATAAACTGATTGATCAAATCGATCAAAACAACTTGTTCAGGATGTGAAATTTGATAAGGATTTCCCGGATTAACTAATTGGAAACATCCATTATCAATTGGATAATCCTTACCATCAATTTTGATTGATTTTTTGTCCTGACTCAACTTGTCTAAAAATAGGCGATCGTTCATCTCAAATTCAGGGCGACGCTTGATAGCCTGCCCTTCTAATTTAAATTGCATAATAGTAGCAGCCTGTTGAACACAATTATCAGTGATTCGATTTTCCTCAGATATGCCCGTTAAATCTACTTTTGGATCGAAGTTCGGTAATGGACGATAGCTGTGACGAGCCAGTTTAATCATAGAAGTCATGTCAATATCATAAGCATCATTTAATAATTCTAGATTGTCGTAACGCGCACAAATTCGGATCAAATTGAGCATACATAGTTTAGATCCCGCCATACTTCCCATCCAAAGAATATCGTGATTTCCCCATTGAATGTCAAAATTTTGCCAGTGGTTAATCAGATAATTAATCACCAAATCGGGATGTGATCCACGATCATAAATATCTCCAACAATGTGAATTCTCTCAATTGCTAAACGTTGGATCGCATGACTGATAGCAATAATAAAGTCGTCAGCCATATTTAAACGTTCAATACTCGACAACAAACCTTGATAGTAGAGTCGTTTATCCTTGAAATTAGTATCAATCATCAAAAGGTTTTCAGTGATATCCCAAAAATCCGGTTGAATGGCCTTTTGCACGAGGCTTTTAGGATATTTATTTGCTACATAACGTAGCATTTCAATTAAATTATTGAACGAATCCATATACCACTGCTCTAATTCATCTGCATCGGTAATTTTATTCTTAGTTTCTTTTAGGACTTCGGATGGATAATAAATCAAACATGACAGCTTCATTTGATTGACTGGCATCAACTTACCAGAAAAGACCTCTGATACCTTTTTACTGATATTACCAGCACCACTACGCATAATATGTGAGAAACGATCATAACCACCATGAACGTCACTGATAAAAGCTTCTGTTCCTTTGGGCAAATTTAGGGTAGCAGATAGATTGATAATTTTAGACTTGATCTCATTCTTATTTTCAATTACATTCGTGAATTTATTTCTCATTAATATATTCCCCCAAAAGCAATGCGTTCTATATTAATGATAGCGCATTCAAACTGAACTATACCAAACGAAAAGCAATATTCCAAGTATCACAGTTATATTTGAGTTAAAATTATAATCATAGGAGGTTAGAATATGAATTTAAAATTGGATTCTACTGTAACTTTGAATAATGGTGTTGAAATGCCCCAACTAGGTATGGGCGTTTGGAAAGTAAATAATACAGGTGCTTCTCAATCTGTCCAATGGGCTTTGAAACACGGCTATAAAGCTATTGATACTGCAAAACAATATGGTAATGAAACTGGTGTTGGTGAAGGATTACAAAAAGGCTTTGCAGATAATGGTCTCAAACGTGAAGACATCTTTTTAACAACAAAAATCTTTAATGGTGACCAAGGCTATCAATCAACACTCGACAACTTTGAAGGTCAATTAAAGAGATTACAAACAGACTATGTAGATCTTCTCTTGATTCACTGGCCAGTAGATGGCACATACTTGGACACATGGCGTGCATTGGAAACAATCTACAAAGAAGGCAAGGCACGTGCTATTGGTGTATCTAACTTCAATATTGAAAGATTAAAGGACATTCTTAAGAATTGTTCAATCAAACCCGCTGTTAACCAAATGGAATATCATCCCCTTTGCCAAGAAGTTGATATCAAGAACTTCTGTGACGAAAACAATATTCTACTTGAGGCATGGTCTCCACTTGGTGGTGGCTCCGTTCTAGGTGATACTAGATTAAAGAAAATTGCTGACAAGTACAACAAGTCAGTTGCTCAAGTTATTCTTCGTTGGGACTTACAAAATGGTATTATTACCATTCCTAAGTCAGTTCACGAAGAAAGAATTGTTCAAAACTCAGATGTTTATGACTTTGAACTAAGTGATGCCGATATGAAGGAAATCAACGGTTTCGATAATGATAAGAGAAGCCTTTGGTATGGTGATTTCTTCTGGAGTGGTAACCCTGATGGTTATGTTGATTCTGTTGAAGAATGGGACGACTAATTTATTATCAAAAAAAAGCTTTCTAGATTAATCTCTAGAAAGCTCTTTTTTATGCTGAAATTTCCTTATTATCAATAATTGAACCTAAATTGAAATTCAAAACATTATCCTGTTTATCAACAACAATACCGGTTAAATTGTAATGTTTGATGAAGGACATGAATTCCTCTTTCTTGGACGAAGAACCTACTAGAGCCCAAATACTGGCTTCAATCAAACTGCTTCTAATAACGGTTGTCTGATGGTTATCGGCTTGATTCATTTTATAAGTGTTACCTAAAAATTCATCATTTTCGAAGGTTGAAATAGCGCCATTTTTCAAATAATAAGTCGTCAAAATTTCTTCAGAGTTAGGAATGTTAATTTCCCAACGGAAGTCAGAATCTTGTTTGGTAGCAAATTTAATATTTTGATCACCACTTAAGTAAACTCCTACTACTTCAGGATTCTTCAAGAGCGGTTTGAGTGTTTCATCGAAAACCTGTTCAATTGCCCAACTTCTAACTATGGTTGAAGGATCAAACTTACCTGCAAAATATGGTCTATAAATACCATTAGTCATTTGTTCTGACAGTATAGCCGAGTTATAAATTTGTTTAAAATCATTTGAAGTTGTCAGAGGTTTCTGATCGCCACGTTGAAACTTGGATACTAAAGAATCATATCTAAAAGCAGAAAATTGACGATCAATTTCTTGCAGACGTTCATCAATTCTTTCCGTTGCCACTTTTAAGAGCTCCATAACGGTAACGTTGGTTGTTAATGTTGCTAATTTAATTAAAAAATTCATATTCATTTGATTGATTGTTTTAGTTTTTAAATAATACTTTTCATTTTTCATTAGGGTACCTCGATTTCTAATTCTTAATACAATTCAAATTATATCGGACGAATTTGAATTATTTATGATTAAAATTAGAATAAAATGACAAAAAAATAAGATGTATAACGTCGTTATACATCTTATTTTAAAGCTACTTTGTCTGTAAACCCATCACGAAAACTTTCCATACCGAGATTTTTATCAACGATCATCCCGGTCAGATGGTACCTCTCGATAAATTGTGGAAATTTATTAGTTCCCGCGGAGATTCCCGCTGAAGACCAAATCTTAGCATCTAAGGTATTGTTAGTTACAATCGTTACTTGTTCAATATTACTGGATTCTTTTCTCAAACTGTGAACTTCATTAGAAGTTGAAACTGCACCATTCTTCAAAAAATAAGTTGCCAATAAAATATCCAAATTATTGGGATCTTTGATAGCAATGCGCCAATTGAAATCAATATCAGGTCGACTAGCTAAACGAACGTCTTCACCACATCTCAAGGATACTCCATCAATATTGTCCACACTGAGTAGCTTAATTAAGTATTGATTGAAGAGTTGATCAATGATCCAACCATTTAACAAACCAACTGGGTCATATTTGCCATTATAGTAGGAACTAAAATAATGTTGAGTCATTTGTTCAGCTGTGATTGTTTGTTCATAGACTTCTCTAAAGGTTTCTGAAATCATCAAGGCCGTTTCATCACCATCTTGAAATTTACTTAGGAACGAATTCCTATTCTCTACCGAGAACAATTCGTCATATTTTTTAACTTGAATATCGACTTGCTTAACAATTTGGTCCAAAATTGTCTGGTCAAAATTTTCTTCTTTAGGTACTGCCAGTTTAATCTCCAGTGGCAGATCAAATTTATTTAAAACGGTACTTATGTATTTATATTCAGTCATATTTATCACTCCTTTACGTAAAAAAATACGTATGCTCATCTAATTTATCGATAAGTATACGTACTAAATGTGATGAAAATATGACCAAAGTTTGTGAAAAAAATTAAGCTTTTTCTTTATTAGAATTTAAAAGTAAATTCAAAATAATTGCTGAAAAACTTCCGACAACTAAACCATTATTTAAAATAGTTTGTAGTGTTGATGGTAAGAAATGGAGTAGAGTTGGTTGAACTGTTACTCCAAGTCCCAAACTGATTGAAACAGCCATAATCATAATATTATTATTGTTCATTTCAACTTTAGATAGCATTTTAATACCTTCAATACCAACGGTACCAAACATAATCAACATGGCACCACCTAAAACAGCATTAGGAATCAATTCTGCCACTGCACCGACCTTGGGGATCAACCCTAAAATGATCAAGAGAAAGGCTGAGAAGTAAACTGGCTTGTTCTTTTTAATTCCTGATAATTGAACAACCGCAACGTTTTGCGAGAAAGTTGAGTATGGAAAGGTATTAAAAATCCCTCCAAGAATAGCCGCTAAACCTTCTGAGGCATATCCACGTTGTAAATCATTCTCATCCAAATCACGTTTTGTCAATTCAGCCAAAGCATAGTAAACACCAGTCGATTCAATCATACATGTTAGAGCTGCTAAGAGCATAACAAGAATTGATGACCACTCAAACTTAGGCGTTGCAAAGTAAAATGGACGTGGTATTTGGAACCAATGTGCAGAACCGACACTTGCAAAACCAATCTGACCCATACCGATCCCCATTAAATATCCAGCCACAATACCAATCAAAACGGCGATCTGTTGAATAAATCCACGACCCCAAATACTTATGACAACAATAATTAATGCTGTTGAAAATCCTAAAATTAGATTAGTTGAGTTACCGAACCCCTTAGCAGTGGCATCGCCACCACCAATATTTTGGAAAGCTACCGGTATCAAAGTAAATCCAATCAAAGTTATTAGAGAACCAGTAACGACTGGTGGAAAAAATCTCTTTAATTTGGCAAATACTTTCGAAATTAACATGATAAAAATACCAGCCACGATAATAGCGCCATACATATAGGCTATTCCAAAGTGATGTCCTATATTTTGTAACGGTGTTACATATTCGACCGCCGATCCCAAAACAACCGGTAATCCAATCCCAGTCAAAGGTGTTCGTTTAATTTGTAACAGTGTGGCTACCCCACACATAAAAATATCTACTGAGATTAAGTATGTCATTTCCTTAGCGCTGAAGCCCAAAGATGCACCGATCAAGATCGGTATCAAGATATCTCCTGAGTACATGGCTAGTAAATGTTGAAATCCTAATAGCAGATTCTTAAAAAAAGAATCGCTCTTATCATTCATATTAAGATCCATTATTGCCCCTCCTATATTTAGAAAATTATAACATCTTTTCTGAAAGTTATTAAAGGCGAAGTTTGGATTAATTAAAACATTATCTATGATAGAATGAAGGCAGTATAAAATAGGAGGAATTCTAAGAGATGAATAAAAATCATTTAGATGACGCTTGTACAACTATCTTAGTTGGTAAAAACGCCAGTATCGACGGTTCAACAATGATCGCCAGAAATGACGATACATTTTTTGCCGTTGCCCCACACAGTTTCGTATTAAACCCTGCTGTTAAAGGTGAAAAAGGTCGCAAAGTTAAGTCATGGTTAAACGGCTTCGAATCCGAAGTTCCCGAAAATGGCTACAAATGGCCTGCAGTTCCTAACGTTGACTACAAGAAATTCGGTTACTATGACGAAAGTGGTATCAATGGTAAGAACGTTGCTATGTCAGCTACTGAAAGTACTTACGGTAACGAACGTGCATTAGCCTTTGACCCACTTGTTAAAGATGGTATGGACGAAGACGTTATTGTTCGTATGGTTCTTCCTTATGTTGATTCAGCCAAAGGTGCTGTTGAACGTACTGGTGAACTCATTAAGAAGTTTGGTTCACCTGCTGGTAACTCACTTCTATTCAGTGACAAAGACGACGTTTGGTACATGGAAATCGTTACAGGTCATCACTGGGTAGCTCAAAGAATCCCTGATGACAGTTATGCCGTTTGCGCTAACCGCGTTTCTATCCAACAAGTTGATTTCAATAACTCTGATGAATTCATGTGGTCAGAAGGAATCCAAGAATTTGTTGAAAAGAACCATTTGAACACAGACAAGACTGGTTTCAACTTCAGACATATCTTTGGTACAGACAATCTTAAAGACCGTCACTACAACACACCACGTGTTTGGTTTGGTCAAAAGTACTTCAACCCTGAGATTCAACAAGATCCAGAAGATGGTGAATTACCATTCATCATGAAGACAGATCACAAGATCACTGTTGATGATATTGAATATGTTCTAGGTTCACACTACAACGAAACACCTTATGACCCATATAGTCCATATGCTTCAGAGGATGACAAACATCGTTACCGTCCAATCGGTTTGAACAGAACTCAAAACTCACATGTTCTTCAAATCAGAAATGATGTACCTGAAGAATACGCTGCTATCATGTGGTTATGTATTGGATTCCCAACATTTACACCATACATTCCATTCTACACAAACATGAATGAAACAGACGATTCATATAACGACGCTTCACTCAAGTTTAACTTCAAGGATGCATATTGGATGTATAACGCTCTATCTGTTCTTGTTGAATCAAACTATAGTGAATTCATCCAAGATGATATCGACTACTTAACAGATATTCGTCAACAATTACGTGCTTCAGTTGCCGAAACTGATAAACTTGCCGCTAACTATTCAGGTGACGAATTAGTTAAATTCTTAACTGACAGAAACCAAAAGGTTGTTAAGGAAATGAGAGACAAGACACACGACTTCTTTGGTGAACTTTATACAAAGGGTATCAATCTTTCAAAACTTACATTCAATATGGATGCCAACCTATAAAATTAAACGATAATCTCTTTGACTCTTGATGAGTTGGAGGGATTTTTTGTTATATTTTATAGTCTATAATTATCTCCATATGGGCAACTCCTTACCTCACTTTATGCCCTTGCTTTCAAATTTAATTTGAACTATCTTTCTACTTAGAAATATTAATATATCGAGGTTTTTCAAAATGGAACCAACATTTAACAAAATGACTCCTGCCGGATATAAAGCTATTGAGCAAGAGATCAAGCATTTGAAAGAAATCCGTCCTGGAAAAATTAAAATATTGGCTGCCGCGGCGGCTTTAGGAGATCGTTCTGAAAATACTGAATATTCAACTGCTAAAAGAGATCTTGGTCACTTGGAAGGTCGTTTACGTTTTCTATACAAGCAGCTTCAGTACGCTGATGTCGTCGTCCCTGCTGATAATGATAAGCTCGACATTGGTAAATTCGTAACAGTTGAATTTTTGGATGATCATGACCAAGTTACCTATCAACTTGTCGGTAAACAGGAAGCTAATTTGACCGAAAATAAAATTTCTTTTGCTTCACCGATTGGTAAAGCTTTGGAAAATCATAAAGTCGATGATATTGTAACAGTCAGTGCACCAGATGGTTCTTATCAGGTAAAAATCATCGAAATCAAGTTAAATTAATTTTATAATTATTTAAATATGGTACGTACCAATTTTAAATAATGCCCGTTTAAAGCTACCTCTGTTACATACCTATTTCTGATAAACACCATGATATAAAAAAAAGAATAGTCAAAACTTGATAACCACGGGTATAATAAAGTATTGATTTTTTAGGAGGATGTTTTTTAATGGATGAAAGTAAAAAGTTGGCCAAGAAGACCCTTGATCGTGGTTTCTGGTTAGCATTTTGTGCTTCTGCTCTTTGGGGAGTTTCAGGTACCGTTTTACAGTTCGTTGCTAAGAACTTAAATATTCCTACAATGTGGTTTATTGGTACCAGAACACTTATAGCTGGTATCCTTTTGTTAGCAGTTGGCTTAGTCGTTTTACCTAAAAAGGAATTCTTTGCCGTTTTTAAAAATAAAAAAGATTTTCTAACTCTAGTTAGCTTTTCAGTCTTTGGTTTATTAGCTAATATGTTTACCTTTTTTCACGCTGTGAAGACCGGTAATTCATCGACGGCGACAATTTTACAGTACCTCTCACCTTTGTTTATCATGATTGGTGCCATAATCTTTACTAAAAAGAAAACTTCACGTGTGGACGTAATTTCCTTTGTCATTGCTTTAATTGGTGTTGTCCTTATGATTACTCGTGGTGACTTGGGACATCTCTCAATTCCGTTTATTTCCGTTCTTTGGGGTATTGGTAGTGGTATCACTGCTGCACTTTATATTACTATTCCACAAAAATTGATTGCTAAGTACCATGGAATTTTGATCACTGGTTGGGGAATGTTAATTGCTGGATTAATTTCTAATCTGTTCAATCCTTTCTGGGTCAACGCTCCAAAGATGACTGCCGGAAGTATTCTTGGTGTTGGTACAGTTATCTTGCTTGGTACTGTTCTAGCCTTTCTATTAATGGTTATCAGTACTAAATATACGACAGCCGCAATTGTTAGTATCACTGATGCCGTACAACCATTCACTACTTTAATTTTAAGTGTGATTTTCCTTCATTACGCGGTTAATCTTGCTGAAGTAATTGGTGCTGTTATTGTTATCATAGCCATTTATGTATTAAATCGTTATGATACCGAATAATTTAACTCTTGGAGTCGGATAATGGATTCGGCTTCTTTTTTTTTCACAATTTTGTTTTAATAAAGGTGTGCGTTAAAAGGAGGAATATTCGTTTATGAAAATATTTGCATATGGAATTCGTGAAGACGAAGAACCATCTTTAAGAAAATGGGAAGAGGCTAATCCTAATATTGAAGTAGGCTTCACTAAATATACTTTAACAGCTGATTCAGCTAGATTAGCTGAGGGTTCTGACGGTGTCGTAACATTACAGACTTCACCTTACACCAGAGAAGCTTTGGAAGTACTTAATAAATTAGGTATTAAGTATATTTCAATCCGTAATGTCGGCTTTGATAACTTCAACTTCAAAGATCTTAATGATCTTGGATTTACTTTAACAAATGTACCTGTTTATTCTCCAAATGCCATCGCTGAACATACCGTTCTCTTGATGGGTCGCTTATTACGCCGTGTGCCTGAATTCGATGAGAAATTTGACAATGGTGATTTCACTTGGGCTCCTACTATTGGTAAAGAGTATCGTGAACAAACAGTCGGTGTTGTTGGTACTGGACATATCGGTCGCGTGGTTATCAAAATTTTGCAAGGCTTCGGTGCTAAAGTCGTAGCTTACGATGTCTATCACAACGACGATATCAAAAAACAAGGATTATACGTGGATAGTTTAGAAGAATTATATAAACAATCTGATATTATTACCTTGCATGTTCCATTATTTGATTCTAATAAATATATGATTAATGACAAAGCCATTTCACAAATGAAAGATGGTGTTTATATCATCAATTGTGCCCGTGGTGAATTGATCGATACTGATGCATTAATTAAAGGCTTAGACAGTGGTAAAGTTGCTGGAGCTGGACTTGATGTTCTTGATAATGAAAATTCTGTCTTTGGTAAAGTTTGGAGTAGTATTGACAACATTCCAAACGAAAAGATCAAGAATCTAGCTAAGAGAACTAACGTTATCATTACTCCACATAGTGCCTTCTATACAGAAACAGCTATTCACAATATGATTACGACCTCATTCGATTCAAACAAAGCTTTGATTGAAGGACTTAAGCCAAATAATATTGTTGATACAACTAAATAGAATTTAAAAAAAGAGATACTCTTCCTTTGGAATAGTATCTTTTTTATAACGCCACAAACTCATACAACGGTGTGAATTTGTGTTTTATTCTTTTAATAGTAATAAAAATTTCAAAATTAATAATTATAATATAAGCCGGTTTAACAATATTTATAGATAATATTTTTGCTTTCTAAAATTAAATAAATTTATATTGAACTACTTTTCCTCAAATAATTGTGCCAGTTAGTTTCTAGCCATTATATAACGGTGATAGAAATTTCAGACATCTTTTAATCAATCTTTCCGTTGCTATAATAAGGCTGATAACCTTTATTACAACTTGTAATTATTTTTCGAGGAAGGAATTGATTATATGGATGTATTCAAAGTCCTAAAGTGTTTGCCAATACTTATTTGGATTACTCTATTATTCTTCCTTTCATTAACAACGACAACAACTACTACTTTAGCCGACAGTGCCACTGAGGATCAGGAAGCAATTAACAGTGCTCCTACAGGACTTGATATTCATAAGTTTTTTAAAATTTCTCCGCCCCTAAATAGTGATATACACGATCCATTTAAAGATAATGACGCTCAAACCACTAAAGATGGAAAAGTTCTCGATTTAGCTACTGGTTCTGGTTCATATGGAGCAGCTTGGTCAGACACTTCAGCTGGAAATTACATAGATATCCGTAAGGATCAAACCGTCTCTGCTTGGTTATATTTTGGTGCAGCCACTAATAATGAACTTTTAAACGGTCAAGGAATGGCCTTAGTTTTACAAAACGATCCTCGCGGTTATAACGCTATGGGAGCTGGTTATCAAGGACTTGGCGTTTATGGATACGACAAGGCAACTACCTCATATTATTATTTTACAGAAGGATCTCCTACTGTAGCTACCCCCGATTATATTGCTAGTACAGCTGTTAAAAACAGTATGGCCTTAGAATTCGATAGTCAAATAAACGATGCTCTTTCATCAAGAGACGAAGTTCCCATCCAACTCAATTATGAATCGGGATTAATCTTTCCAGGTACTTACTATTACACACTAAATGGGTACGATACAAAGGATACGGCTAATAAATTCCCCATTCCTTCTACGTACCCCAATAATTCTAAATTCGGAGCTAGTGGTGGATACGGACATATTGCAGTAACTTACCCTGGCTTAGCAACTAGTTATGCGCTTTTGCCTATAGGAGTTTCCAATCAATCCAATTCTGCCTGGAAGGGTTTTACGAGTGCTGCTTCCATCATTCATTCTGGAGCCAAGTCGGCACAATTAGTTGATGCTGGTACAGACGATAATCCTATTTATTGGCATCATGTTACCTTTACTTGGAAACACGCTTCAGATGGGAAACCAGCGCAAATAAAATATGCTTTCAATGATAAATATTTAGATGGAACAATTAACAATGATAGTAGTAATCTTGGTGGATATCCTCGAGTTGATCAAACTGTAGACGTTGATCATAATATTTTTGGAGATATTAAAGACAATAAATTATATTGGGGATTTACCGGTGCCAATGGAAAATCGAGTGGTATTTACAGTAAATTGGTAGTATTCGAATCAATCCCTGCGCTAGTTCACGCTGATGCAAAAGCATCTATTACTGATAATACTTTGGGTAAAGTGATTACAGATGACTCGACCGATAAGAATATTGCTCATGGTGATAAATTAACAATCAACTATAATGTCAATTATGATACTGAAAATAGTCGTGTTGATTGGAATAAAATTGCTGCCGAAATTGATTTACCAACTAATATTAATTATGATTCTGATAGTAATGGCAATATTGCCACAATTAATTACAAAAATAGCTTAAATGGAAATACCAAAACTGAATACATTAGTGGTACGAATTTAAATGCTCAATCTTTGAAATTCAATCTAGCCGAGAACCTAGGTAAGATTAGTGATACCGCTTATACCAGTGCTGACATTTCAATCAATGGCATAGCCGATAATACAACTGACCACGATATCGACGTACCTGAAGAACCAGCCAAATTCTCAGGTGAGAATCAAATCTCTACAACTAGTACTCCAAACTTCAAAGTCACTTATCAAAAAAATTGGTTATTAACTTTTAAAAATCCTGATCCAATAAATATCGTCTATAGTGATGCTAACGAAAATTTAAATTTACCCACACAGCTCAGTTATGACAAAAACCACCACTTCAAAACAGAAGATCCTATTCGTTACGATATAAGTGTCGGTGATAAAACATATAACGCCAGCACTCAAGCCAACTCCACCGATACATCAGCCCTTGGAACTATTCCTTTAAGAAGCATTGTCGGTGATGATTTCTGGAACATTTTTAAAGAAAAAACTACTCAGAAAGTCACTGTCACCGCTACGGACAAGGACGATATTAAGTCAAACACCGTTACATATATTATTAATGTTTTACAAAATAAATTTTTAGACGTGAATGCATCAAAAAATCTAGACTTTCAAGATGCTAACTACTTATCAACTAATGAATATTTAAAACGAAAAAGTGGTTTTTCCGTCAGCGTTACAAGTTTAAGAAATCCTTGGAAACTATCCGTTTCAACCTCAGAAATAAAAAAAGGCAATGTCAAATTTAATGGAACATTAGTTTATAGAAAAAAAGATGGAACTGTTTATGACTTAACTTCAGAAGAAGTCCCCATTGCCGAAAACAACGTTGCTAGCGATCAATTAGTAACAACAGTAATTTCAAAAAGCTGGACAGATAATACCGGACCATTATTGAAACAAACTGGAATTAGCGAGGTTGGAAAGTACAGTGGAACCGTAACTTGGTATGTCACTAACAGTATTTAAAAAGACGTTTGACAAAAGATAATCCAAGGTGTAACTTATTCACCAACCAAATAATTAAAATCTATTTAATCAAATTAGACGTTGAAGAGAAGAGTAAATTAATCCAGTAATTTTCCAGTGACCGTCAGCCAGTGAAAAGACGGAATGAACGATTAATCGAAGATGAGCTTGGAGTCTTATCCTAGTGCAAGCTAGGAATACGCAAGGATGCGATATCATCCCGGACATGACAGTGTCGTTGAGGTATTTTGTGTAAGCAAAGTATAAATTAGGGTGGTACCACGAGTAATCGTCCCTACAGTGCAGGTAAATTCTGTATTGTAGGGACGATTATTTTTTTTACTCTCTCTTAACGACAAAGTCGATTTAGAGAGAGTTATGGGAATGTTCGGAGATCATTCGTTTTCCCTTTTCTCTTAACCGCGCTCATCATCTCAACCAATACAAAAAAAGATTAAACAGACTCAGGAGGATTTTCATATGACAGTTAAAACAACAAGCAAAATCGGATTCCAACATGTAGGAAGTTTTCTAAGACCAGACGTTCTCAAGCAGGCCCGCCAAGATTATTTCAATAACCAAATTACTCAAAAAGAACTCACAACAGTTGAAAATGAAGCTATCAAGGATCTCGTTAATAAAGAAGTCGCCGCAGGTTTAGACTACGCTACTGATGGTGAATTTCGTCGTTCATACTGGCATCTGGACTTCTTCTGGGGTTTTGAAGGCATCGACCATATTCACTATGGCGAAGGTTATCATTTTGCCCATGAAGAAACTCGTGATGATACTGCTATCTTATCAGGACACATCAAATTCAATCCTGAAACTCATCCTTTCATCAAAGATTTTGAATTTCTCAAATTACTGACTGATAATCTAGATATCGAACCTAAACAAACGATCCCTGCTCCTTCACAACTCTATGTTGAATTGATTCGTGGAACTAACGACGAAAAAATCAAAGAATTTTATCCAAATATTAACGATTTATATTTGGATATCGAAAAAGCTTATCATGACGCCATTTTAGCTTTCTACGATAAAGGTGCCCGTGTCATTCAATTGGATGACTGTTCATGGGGATTATTCCTAGATGAAGACTTTTTAAATACTCCTGATGGTAAAGCTTATGCCAACTCAGGTATTCAAGATATTCTTCTTGAGCTAAACAATAAAGCTATTGAAAATCTTCCTGAAGATTTAACTATCAATACCCACGTATGTCGTGGTAACTACCACTCTGACTTTGCTTTCTCTGGCGGTTATGGTCCTGTCGCTGACACACTATTTGCTAAAGAAAATGTTGATACCTACTTCTTAGAATATGATTCTAAACGCGCCGGCAACTTTGAACCACTTGCCAAAGTATCAGGTGACAAAAAAGTTGTTTTAGGCTTAATTACAACCAAATCTGGCGAACTTGAAGATCGTCAAGAAGTCATTAATCGTATTAAAGAAGCTAGTCAATACTTGCCATTGGATCGTCTCTGGTTATCAACTCAATGTGGCTTCGCTTCTACAGAAGAAGGTAATGTTCTAACCGAACAACAAGAATGGGCTAAGCTTAAATTGGTTAAATCAATTCAGGATGAAGTCTGGGGATAATAATCATTGATAGCGCTTTCAACAAGAACTATAATATAAGTAAGGATTAAAGTTTATCTATGTTGGAGGTACTGATTATGATGAAAATTTTAGCAGACTTATTCAACAGAATTGTAGACTACACACTTCATTTTGATTGGTGGTAAACCCGCTTACAAATCTGTAAGAACAATGTAAGTAGATCAAATGTAAAAAGATAACCAAAGCCTTTAGTATATTTCTCAGGAGGTAACGCAAATGAGAAGTTTTCTAAGGGTTTTTCTTTTAGGTATTGTTATTATAGGATTAGGATATTTAGGTGCTTGTTTCTACACTAAGGACAACACAAGTCAGGTTTCACAAGCATTTAACAACTACAACATCTTAGTCAAACGTGAACCTAGATATGTAAAAATTGATAATAAAGATGCTAAGGATAAAGATGGCTACGGTAATTACACATACAATTTGAAGAGTTACGATCAGGATGGTAAAGAACATCCCATCGAATTCATGGGTATGGGTAAATTGAAACAGAATCATTATCTTAAACTTGATACTAAAGGTAGTTACGTCTATTCATATAAAGAAGTTTTCAAAAAAGACATCCCTAGTGATGTCTACACTAAATTGAATCTATAATATTAGAAATAAAAGCAGTATTTACTTAGGACAAACACAGCACATTCGAAATTTAACTCCATGTGCCTTAAGTTCTAAATAAATACTGCTATTTTTGTTTCAAAAATTTAGAAGAAAGTTAATAGTCAGAATTCAATTTGACCACAACAAATTTGATAACTAAAATAGATAAGTTACTACTTTCCATTTTAGGGGTTCAAATTATGTCAAAACAAATCAAAAAATCACTGTACATCATGGTCTTTGGAACTTTCTTCGGTGTCTTGTGTTCAACATTGATGAATACCGCTTTACCAACCTTTATGCGTGTTTTCAATGTCAATTCTTCCACCGTTCAATGGCTAACTAATGGATATACATTAGTCAATGCCATCATGATTCCTACAAGTGCCTATTTTATAAAGAAATTCTCTTTTAGACATTTATTTATTGCCTTTTCTTCTATCTTTTTAGTTGGAACTCTATTAGGTGCCGTAGCTAATTCATTTATATTAGTTATCGTCGGCCGGATGATTCAGGCCATTGGTACTGGTATGATGATGCCTTTGGTCAACGTACTTGCCATGCAATATACCGACAGAAGCAAACAGGGAGCTGTCATGGGAATTATTGGGTTAGCCTTTAATTTCTCCCCTATTATTGGACCAACGTTGTCTGGAGTAATATTAGAGTACTTTGCTTGGCAATATCTCTTTATCTTGATCTTACCATTCATCATCGCTGTCGTTTTGTTATCGATTTTCTTATTACCACAAATTGAAACGGCTGAGAATCCTAAATTTGATACTGTCAGTTTGATCACCATCAGTTTTGGACTTCTCTTCTTATTGACCGGTTTCTCCAATATCGGACAATCAAATCTCTTCACCTTTAACGTCTTAGGTTATACCGTAATTGGTTTAATTTTGATTGTTATCTTTTCGATTATGGAAAATAAGTCATCCAAGCCGATTATTAATTTCGAAATTTTTAAGCATTCACAATTTACTTTTTCGACTGTTATCAATATGCTGATTGTTTTAACTATGTATGGCAACACTATTCTTTTGCCATTGATGATTCAGACAATCCTTCACAAAAGTCCGTTGATCTCTGGGTTAGCTCTTCTACCTGGAGCAACTTTAACAGGATTCATGTCCCCTGTCAGCGGTCGATTTTTTGACAAATATCCTATCAAATGAATTGTGGTCACAGGTGTATTGATCGACTGCTTTGGTACCTTCATGCAAGCCGTTATTGACGTTAACGCCTCAGTTTTAATGTTAACAGTAGGACAAACCGTTCGTCAGTTAGGATTAGTATTGATTTTGATACCTATTCAAACCCACGCCCTAAGCTCTTTGCCTAAGAAATATATTTCTGATGGTGTGGCTACTTTCAATACTTTAAGACAGATAGCTGCTTCCTTTGGAACAGCTATTATTATTGCTGTTATTACCCTAGCTGACAAAGTCATGACTGGTAGCACCGTTAACCAGGCCACCGGCATTCAAGCTGGATTTCTAGCATGCTTAGGATTCCTAATTGTCGCTCTGATCATGACCCATAAATTACATCGACCTGATATCGATTAATTAACAAAAAAGAGGTGTTCATACTAACTAACTAATTGGTAGATATGAACATCTCTTTTGATTTGAATATGAAAACTTAAACAAATTTGAATTACTGGTTCTTTTTTGGTAAAAATTTCCAACAATTTACTAAATTTTCCTATTAATTTATTCATATAGAATGACTATAATTATTTTAGAACAAATACTAATCATAGGTTCCAGGAGGAGCATAGTTTTGTTAACTAAAATTTTTCTCGATAGTGCACCACTAATTACTAGCCTCTTTTTCATTATGGGAGCCTTTATTGTTTTTCAAATCCTCTTTGCAGGAATTAGATTGGTCTTTAAAGTCATTCATAAAAACATTGATAAATATCTTCTACGTTCGATTCTGGGAATCATCTATATTCTATCTTTATTGTTCATAATGCAACTTTCAATCCGTGACAAGAATCAACCTTGGATCTATGTTAATTTTCAACTAGTCTCCATCATTTTTTATACTGTCATATTAAGTGTTCCGTTTAAATATCACTTATTTGGACCGATCGTCGTTGCTTTTATGATTTTTAACTCAGCTTTAAGTAGTTGGGAATCATGGTGTTTGGCGATTGTTTTGATTGCATTCTATTATTCACTGAACTATGTCAAAAACCATACTAAAAATAAATTTCCCTTTTCCGTCTATTTATTGATCAGCCTAATCTCAGGGTTCGCCTATTGGTTCTTCATTAAGGTCAAATTTTCTATCAGCAATCCCATATTCTTCAAACAAGTCATCTACTTATTAATCATTGAGTTGTTTACCTTTGGCTATATCGCTATTCTTTACACTGACTTAGAATCAAGAGCTGCTCTGTTCCAAGATGCTACGCATGATAAATTGACACATGCTTACAACTATGATGCCTTTGATATCGATTTTAGATCACTCTTCAAGGATAACGTCATTTCAGATGGAAAGTTCACTATGATGATGTTCGATATCGACCATTTTAAGAGCATTAATGATACTTATGGACATTTAGGAGATAAAGTTTTACAGACGGTAGTCAGGGTCGTACAGTCTGTACTCGCAAAGAATGACAAGAATATTAAACTGTATCGCACGGGTGGTGAGGAATTCAATATTATCTTTCCTCATTATCATGTCAAAGAAACTCAAGCAATTGTCAAAGAAATTTTTGAAGCTGTTAATCACACAGAAGTGGATGTCAAAGAAAATAAAATTCATATCACTATTTCCGTAGGTGTATCCGAAATCAGCAAAAAAGATGTTTCGGTCAATGACTTTTATTCTCGAGTTGACAAAGCTTTATATCATTCAAAACGTAATGGTCGTAAAGAGATCACTATTATCTAGTAGGACAAAAAGAGCTAACAGATTAAATCTGTCAGCTCTTTTTGTCTAATTATTTAGATTCTTTTGCGTCGCGACCTCTTAGGAAGTCAAGAACAGCTTGTGTATGGGCACGTTTTTCTGCACCATTTTTTTGGTTTACAGGACGGCGGTGGCCAGTCATACCTTTATGTGTATTTTGTGACATCTAAAAACCCTCCTTCCCGTTACAATTTAACTTATCTTATTAACCCTATTATTGTAAAGGAATTATAAATATATTTCAACCATTTTTTGTGTTGAATTTCAAGTAAAATTACCAGAAATATTTCACAATTACTATGTTGAAATAGAAAATCCCGACTGAACGAAATATGTCAGCCGAGATTAAACAAGTATCAATTGTTTTCTATTTTTTATTACTCTGTAACAGCTTCTTTGTCTTTAGAAGTTGCTTCTTCTGTTTCTTCAACATCAACAGTTTCCTTGCTCTTATTGTGAACACGGAAAGCCAAGATGAATCCGAAGACAGCTAAAATCAATGTAAACATGAATCCATAATGAGCACCGTTAGTGAAGGCTAATTTTGCTGAATGTCCACCATTAGCAAAGTAGTTAGCTTGACCTGTACTCAAAAGAATTGTGGCAATACCAGTTGCTACGGCACCAATAACTTGTTGGAAAGTATTGATGATAGCAGAACCATCTGCGGATTGATATGCATCCAATGAGTTGAGTCCATATGTTTGTGAGGGTGACATAGCCAATGGAACACCGATCATCAAAACAATATGGGCTACAATGATATAACCTAAAGAACTATTTGAATTACTAAATAGGAACATTGCTGAACCAACGATAGAAATTAGGAAGCCTAAACGAGACATCATCTTAGCACCAATTTTATCGTAGGCACGACCTGCACCAAATGAAACGATAGCATTGATAATACCACCTGGTAACATTACAACACCAGTTAAGGCTACAGCGATACCTAAACCATTTTGTAAGTACATAGGTAGTAAGTACATAGCTGACAATGTAATACCAAAGTTTAACATAACTAGAACTGAACCCGTTAAGAATTCTGGAGTTTTCAAAACCGAGAAATCCAAAGTTGGAGTCTTGGCATGCAATTGTTGTCTGATATAGATAACTAAGAAAATGATACCTACGATCAAGGCAACCAATGCTGTAGCGATGTTTTTGCTCAAGAAACTGATACCAAAAACAATCAAACCAAAACTGATAGTTGAAAGAGCAATAGCTAACCAATCAACTTTTGGTTTAGTTACTTCAAATACGTTAGTCAAATTCTTTTCCATAATGACCAAACCGATCAATAGGAAAACGATAAATGACCAGAAAATATATCTCCATGACAATGCACCCAAGATAATACCTGAAATTGTAGGTCCAATAGCTGGGGCAAACATAATAACTAGAGCAGCCATACCTAGAGCGGCACCTAGTTTATCAGGTGGGAAGATTCTCATAGCAATTGAAAACATAAGTGGCAAAATAATTCCGGTAGCGATACCTTGGATCATTCTACCTGCCAAAAGCATTGGGAAATTCATTGCTAATGCGGAAATTGCTGAACCAACGATGAAGTCCAACAAACCAAATCTAACTAATCCCCTAGTTGAGAAGTGTTTTGTTAACAAACTAGAAAGCGGTAAAACAATTGCAATTACAAGCATATAACATGTAACTAGCCACTGTGCTGTTCCTGTTTCGATATTAAAAGCTTTCATGATTGATGGAAGGGCAATATTCAATGAAGTTTCACTAAACATTCCTACAAATCCACCGATTAAGACACCCAATAGTGACAAGATTGGATGTTCGGGTCTTGTATTAATTTTTTGAGATTGACTCATAATTTTCCTCCAAATTGTTGCAACAGTGGATTAATATACCAGAAAAAAATTATTTTCGTAAGTGTTTTCTGAAATTTCTTTATGTTTTTCATTAAAATAGGTAAAAAAGTGAAAAAAATAGGGATGTTACTAGGTATTAAAACCTAATAACATCCCTATTGAATTAATTTCTATCTATTAATGGAACGTGCCATACGAACAATTGCATGGCGTTCACCACGAATAGCTTTACTCATTGCAAAGATATTTTCAAATGGTGATTGAATTCCCCAAGCAGCATCACCGACGTGTTGAATATCTACACCATCGATCTTGTTTCTGATGGCTACATTTTCGATATAGCTACTACCTGATCCTTCTTGGCTAGTTCCAATTGTACTCATAACAAGTGCACCTTTATCATGAGCCAACTTAACAACTTCTTTAAGTTCAGCATCATCAAAACCAGGCACCGTTCCTACAGCGGGAACCAAAATCACATCAGCTCCGGCTTCAAGAAAGGCATTTACGGATTCTTCACTGACAACTGGTTCATCAACCCCGGCTCCATGCATCTTTCCAGCAATAACTAGGCCATGGAAGTTCTTCTTTGCCACTTTGATGTTGGCAGCAATCTGAGCGTTGGTAACACCTGTACCTGGATTACCAGTCAAGACAACGAAGTTGAAACCTAGCTTTTCTACTTCCTGCAAAGTTTTTTCACTTGCCATACGGCCTTCAGGAATAATTAAGCGATCTTCGGCCATTTTAGCGTTAGGATCAACTGGTTCCAAGTTAACACCAATTGGACGTCCAACTAATTTTTGAAGACGATGAATACTTTCACCATCATGATGAGCTTTAGCAGTAGCCAAAGTTTCTTCACCAGGATAAAGTCCCAAGATAATTGGATTCAATACATCCAATCCGTTGAGTAAAATCAAATCGGCTCCAAAGGCAGCAGCGATTTCTGAAGTTGTGATACCGTCCATTGGTTCATGACCAACAACATTTTCACTCAAAACAACTCGACCTTCACTGGCTTTGATACTTTGCTTCAATTCGGCTCCGTCCATTGCTAACATATCGCTGGTATCTGCACTGATTAATCGTTTCACCATATTGAAAATTTCTCCTTTATTTTCTTTTAAGCAACTACTTCTTTACCTGCTTCTTCAATCTTTTGTTGCTTATTCATAGCAATTAAGAATGGGAAGTACATTAGAATATCAAGCACAATATTTACGGCTTGTAGGGCTGATCCAGTCCAACTATTCGTTACTAAGAATCCAGAAATAATTGGAGGCATGGTCCATGAGGCCATTGTACCATTACATAATGGAACTAATCCTGTTGCCATTGCAAAATAAGTTGTAATGGCATTTATACAAGGTGCCACAATAAATGGAATAATTAAAGTGGTGTTTAAAACAACTGGCAAACCAAACATTGTTGGTTCATTGATATTAAAGATACCTGGTGTAATAGTCAAAGGTCCCATAACATCTAATTGTTTACTTGATCTCTTCATAAAGATCAAAATACCAATACCCATAACAAGTCCAATAGTGGCACCACCACCACCCATGTATACGAAGTTATCCATAAATGGTTGAGTAATGATATGAGCATGATGAGCTAAATCAAGATGTCCAGCTTGGAACAATACACGGTTAGCATCAGTATTCATTAACCAAATAGGTGAAATAATTGGATTAATAATATTTCCACCGTGAATACCGATAAACCAGAACAAACTATTAAGCATAATTGCTACAATAGTTCCTCCAAGAGTATCTCCCAAGAGACCTAGTGGTTTGGATAGGATATGGAATAATAGTAAATGAATATTGCCTAATCCTGTCCATGTAAAGATTGCGTAAAGAGCACCAAAAATAGTAATAACTACAGCTCCAGGAATTAAAGCACTGAAACTTTTTGCAACTGCGGGTGGTACTGTGTCTGGTAATTTAATTTGAATATCGTTATTAATAAACCACTGGAAAATCCATCCAGCTAATAATCCTAATAGAATAGCAACAAACAATCCTTGACTTCCTAAGAAGTTGTAAGGCATTCCTTCAACAGGAACTTTATCACCACTCATAATACTTGGTGTTACAACAAAATATGCTGACAAAGCAATAACCCCTGCTGATTTTCCATCAGTTTTATATTGCTCTGCGTAACTTGCAGCGATACCGAAGGCACTAACTAGTCCAATTAAGCCAAATGATCCGTTAACTATCTTGGCAAAAATTGATGCGACAGTTGCTCCCTTAATAGTTGTCTTAGCTAACCAAGCTGTCCATACAGGTATTGGAAAGTTATTGATAACCATGAATAAAGAACCAATGATAATAAGTGGCATTGATATTGCAATACCATCACGAATTGCAATCAAAGGTTTCATTTGCCCTAATTTAACAGCGATTGGCATTAAATGTTTCTCAACAAAGGCCATGAAGCCTCCGCCCTTTTTACTGTTAGCCATAATAATTTGCTCCCTCAAGATTTTTTGCAACCGGTTGCATAAAGAACCTTATCATGATGGTATAGTCCAATCAATAGCAATCTGTTTTTTTCGAAAAAATATATTTTGTATGATTTAAAAATATTGATATTGACATAACAATTTTTATTATAAAAAAGGCGGCTTTACATAACGCCATTGGTTAGCTTTTTCCAACGATTAACTGACTGTGTGAACACAATTTTGCATAACGGTAGGAACTTGTTTTTTTATTTGTGACAACACAAAAAAAGATGTCAAAATCACAGCATGATTTTGACATCTATTCTTTAAATTAATACCAAGCTGGTTTATCACCATCAGTATTTGGCTTATTAACACCAATTGATTCGCGCTTAAATTTGTCAGGGTCTTGAGAAATATCCACAACAATTTGTGCAATTGATCTTCTTGAAACCTCAGTACCCTTGAAATCTTCACCTTTTTGAGTAACTTCATAATCAACTTCTGGCTTATCAGTTAACCAAGCTGGACGAATAATCGTGTAATCCAAGTCAGAATCTTCAATTACTTTGGCAGCTGCGGCGTAATTTGTAATGTAGTCTCCCAAAATATTCTTATTCCATTCACCAAATTTGCCAGGTACTTCATCATAAATACCTAATGTTGAAATCCAAACCAAACGTGTCTTATTAGCAGCATGCATTGCTTCTACAACAGCTTTAGCTTGAGCAGTAATATTTTTACCAGCCAAGTTAGCGTAAACGAGATCAACATCCTTCATTGATTCAACCAAATTTTGAACGTCAGTCGTGTCACCTTCGATTGCCTCAGTTAACTTATCATGTGAATCAACGAAGTCATTAAGACGCTCTGCATCTCTAAGATAGAGTTTCAAACTTGTATCCGTTGTATCAACAAAAATATGTTCTGCCAAACGAGCAATCTTACCATTAGCACCTAAAATTAAAACTTTAGCCATTTATTTTTCCCCCTGTTTTTAGTTTCCATAGTCCAATATAGAGTTCTTTTGAAATTATTACAAAAAATAATTCTCGCTAAATAATTATTATTATAAATCTCAAAAAATCGAAATATTATTAGAAAAATATCAATAATAAATGGTCTTACTTCAAAGATTCCACTGACCATGAAATGTTATAATTGCTTCGTATTCTAAATCTCAAAGGAGGAATTCTTTATGGCGAGTGATGTTGCTCATTTAATCAAAGTTGCATCCAATGAGATCTCCCGTGATATCAATACTTTTGCGCATAAGTATGATTTGACTGGTACTCAAATTCAAATTATTCATTTCGTAGCTCATTGCAAAACTGATACTTATCAAAAAGATATTGAAGAAAATTTCAATATTCGTCGACCCACAGCTACCAATATCATTAAAACAATGGAAAAAAATGATTTGCTCTCACGTGTGCCCGCCAAAAATGATTCACGTTTGAAAACAATTATCCTTTCTGATAAAGCAAAAGAATTATTACCTACCATTGATAAATTCATTGAAGATAACAATCAAAAGATTTTATCTGCCTTAGGAACCTTGGAACGGCATAGTTTCATTCACGCGCTGAAGAAGATTCCCCAAAAACTAAAAAGTGAGGTCTAATTGAATGACAAAAGTAATTATGGATTGTGATCCTGGAATCGATGACGCTATTGCACTAACTGTACTTTTAGCTCATCCTGAAAAAGCTGATTTAATCGGTGTTACCACTGTTGGTGGTAATGTAAAGCTAGATTATGTAACTAAGAATGCTAAGAAACTATTAACTTTCTTAGGTTCGAACGCTGAATTGGCTTCTGGACAAGCAACACCATTGGTTAAACAAGTAGAAACCGCTGGTGAAATTCACGGCAAAACCGGAATGGATGGTTACGATTTCCCTGAAAACAGTCAAGATTACCCATTAGTTAGTCATAACGCCGTTACATACATGTACGATCGTATTTCTAAAAGTGAAGAGAAAGTTAATATAGTTGCCACTGCTCCATTAACTAATGTCGCCTTATTATTGAAGACCTTCCCCGAAGTTAAGAAAAATATCGAACACATCTATATTATGGGTGGCTCGACTCTTCAAGGTAATATTACCTTGGCAGCCGAATTCAATGCTTACGTAGACCCTGAAGCAATGGATATCGTCTTTAACTCTGGACTACCAATCACACTTTCTGGACTCAATCTGACTGAAAATAAAGCCTATTTAACAATGGACGAAATCAACAAAATTAAAGATTTGGGTCGTGTCGGCGTCATGGCCAGTTCAATCCTAAACTTCTATACTAAAGCCGAGTTAGAAAAAGGTATGACTAAAATTCCAATCCACGATGCCTGTGCTGTTATCAGTTTAATTGCTCCCGAGTTATTTACTAAGAGCACTAACTACTCAATGGATGTTTCCTTGAGTAACGACCAATATCGTGGGATGACATATCCTGATCGTAGAACCGACGCTCCACAAAAGAACAGTATCAAAGTTCTCGAAGATGTTGACCGTGAAGCCTTTGTTAAGTTCTTGTTTGATTCAATTCAAAGTTATGAAAAGTAAAAAAATGTTCATACCATATATGTAGTATAAACCCTTTTCTTGAACCGAATATTATAAATTATAACTGATTAAAAAAGTCAGACTTTGTATTAAAACTTGAATAATAAAGACCAGTATTACCAGACTTTTGAGCAATTACGGCTATTTTATCAATAAGTTGCTCTTCTTTTTTTGGAAAATATATCTTCCCCGCAGGACCCATACTGTAGATAAAAGTCGTCAATTTACTTAATAACCTTTCTGGATACTTATTAATATCAATTGTTTTATTTACTTGGACTAAAACGTCTGATATATCTCTTAATTCAGATTTCTGTTGATAGTCTTCTCTGTTAATAATTAAATCATTTAATGCACTAATAAGTGATTTTGCATTTTTAATTTCATTCTCTCTATCAATTTTTTTCATTATTATCCTCCGCTAAACATAAGATAAACAAGCTACTATAAAAAGACTTATTGAGGCTCTGAATTTAAGACATCCTATTGCCCATAAAAAAAAGAGTTCTAATCGTTATAACGATTAGAACCTTTTTTTAATTCTCAAAGTTTATTACAACAATTATCGGAATAAAAGTCTTTACAAACAGTTGACATCTATTTCCGAAGTTTAGATTTAATTGTTTCTGGAATAAAAAGAATAAGCGTAGTTAATGTAATACTAAGTAGAAAATCAAGAAAAATTGCTCCAATTATAATCCCAAAATTCCAGTACATATTTTGGATGATTGCAAGGTTCCCAGTTGCTACGAATAAGATACTATTTAAAACAAAGAATACTATAAAATAAGAAAAAAATTTAAATAAATATTTCAAAGAGTGAAATTCATATCCATTCGAATATGAAACCAAGTAAGAAATTAAGCAAATTAAAAGAATGATTATAACCAAGTGATAGGGTATTTTCCAGTTAGTTAAGAACTGTATAAAAAGAAATATAAAGCTTACCAGCAACAATAAATATAAAAATGTAGTTTTTTTTGAGCTCTAATACCATTCTTTATATGTGTCTGATAATAATCTTCTGCACCACTGCTCTCTTTCATTAAGTCATCAAGAAAAACATGATACATATCACTTATTTTTAATAAGTGTCGTTATATCAGGAAAGCTTCTTCCATTTTCCCACCCTGAGATGGTTTTTCTTGAAACATTAAGAGATTGTGCAAATTTCTCTTGCGTCAATTTATTTTTTTGCCTACATATTTTAATTTTTTTAGAAAATTGCATATTACTCCTTCTTAGTTATTTGGAAAAGATATTTAGTAGTTTATAACTCCACGATCAATGGAATATCTCTCTTGTATGTAGTTATTTAGAAATAAAAAGTTCGATGAGGGATTTTTAAATTCCACATCGAACCTTTTAATTGTGAATAATACTTTCAATAATTATTTATTAATCTTTACAGCAAATTCAGGTTCACTAACAGCGTATGTCTTCAAGTTAAGACCACTATTCAATCTAACTGTAGTGATCCAAACCCATTCGTTTGATGAGATTTGGCCCCAGTATGAACCATATTTATTTACAACTAGCTTAGAAATCTTCCATGATGTGTTAACTGGCAAGGTTTGTCCGTAAGTATTAGTTGATGGATCATATGTCTTTTGAGCAACTGTTGTTGTACCGATTAAACCATTACCTGGTGTTGGAATGCCAGGGTTAGTTGTTGCTGTATTGGTATTAGTGTTAGTAGTCGTGTTGTTTGTTGTTGAAGTAGTTGAACCATTTGATCTAGTAATTGTTAAATCACTAGCTGGAATCCATTCATTGTTACCAACTTCATAATAGATCATACCGTTAGCATTCATGATACGTCCTAATTTCCACTGACTGCCATTTGGAAGAGATGCTCCGGTACTCTTTCCAGCATCATTAACAATAGCTAATTCAGCAGTTGCTGTACCAATCTCACCAGCATCAGGATTAGCAGTTATTTTAACTTCACTATTAGTAGATGTTGATGTTGTAGGTGTTGTTGTAGTTGAAGCAGTCGTATTGCTGCCGTTAATAGTTAAGTTATTGGCAACAACATATTCGTTTGTTCCGACTTCATAGAAGGAAGTACCGTTGATCTTAATAGTCTTACCAAGCTTCCATTGTGTACCTTGGGCCAAAGTCATATTTGTTTCCATTCCATCTGCGGTAACAATACCGGTTCTAGCAATAGTTGTTCCAATTTTTCCAACTGAATCATTAGAACCAGTATCAGTGGTTGATGTTGTTGAAGTTTGTCCATTAACATTTACCAAAGTAGCATCAATATATTCATTAGTTGCAACTTGATACATTTTCTTACTACCGACTGTTATCAAGGTACCTAATTGCCATTGACTACCTTGTGGCAAAGTCATGCCCATTGGTTTTCCATCAGGACCATAAATTGAAGCTGTAGAATTCAAAGTTCCAATCTTTTTAGCTGAAGTATTTGTAGTTGTTTGAGTTTGTTTACCAGCGGCTTGATTACTTGTATCACTAGAAGTCATATTGGTAATAGAACTAGCGGAAATCCATTCGTTAGTAGCTACTTCATAGTAAACAGCACCATTGATAGTAGAGATAGCACCTAATTGCCATTGGCTACCCTTTGGTAAAGTACGGCCGGTATTTTGACCATTACTATTAACGATAGTTGTATTAGCGCCAACAGTGGCAACATTACGAACATCAGCATTGTAGTTAGATGCATATTCATTTAACTTAACGCCATTTTCAGCGATGTCCATTGAGTCAAAAGCAACCCATTCATTGTTACCAACTTGATAATAAGTCTTGCCACGTAATTGCTTAGTTTGACCTAGTTTCCATGAACTAAAGTTAGGCAAAGTTGATTTAGTGATATTACCGTTATCGTCAACGATTTGTCCGCCATCACGTCTAATTGTTCCTACTAATCCAACCAAACCACTAGCTTGGGCAGTTTGTTGTGGAAGAGCGGAAATTGCGGCTGGTGCTAACATAATTGCTACAGCAGAAGCTGCTAAAATCTTTTTACTATTTTTCATTATCTACATCCCCAAAGGAAATTATCTGAGTACTTATTTATTCAACTTTAATTCTAGGAGGAAATTTTTTATTAACAATATATTACCCAAAAACAAAATAAATTCTTAATAAAAAAGCAGCTCATTTTTGAGCCACTCTTGCGTAATTTTATTTGTGATATGTACGATGATTGATAATCATAAATGAACGATAAATTTGTTCGGTCAAAACTAAACGCATCAATTGATGAGGCAAAGTGAATTTACCAAAACAAACACTATAATCAGCTCGTTTTGTGACTTCGGGACTAACTCCAAGTGAACCACCGATGACAAAAGTAATATCACTTGTTCCATATGTGGATAAGTCGTCGATTTTTTTAGCCATTTCTTCTGAAGTTAATTCTTTACCACGCAAATCAAGTAAGATCACATATTCCTTATCTTTGATTTTGCTTAATATTCGTTCACCTTCAATTTGTTTAACCTTTTCATCCTGAGCTTCACTAAGATTTTCTGGAGCCTTCTCATCAGGGCATTCTACTATTTGAAATTTACAGAAAGCTCCCAAACGCTTAGCATATTCAGCAATCCCCGCTTTAAAATACTTTTCTTTTAACTTACCAACGGTAACCATTTTTATATTCATAATTAATAAATCTCCTCAATTAAATATCATACGAAACTATCAGTTAATTGCCAAATGATTTCTAAAATCCGAATTATCATGACAATTTATTTTTGCACCGAAAAATAAAAGTTTGTCTGAATTTGTGTAACAACGTTTCTAGCTGGTATAAAGGCCTTTTAGTCAATAGATATTTTGTATAGCTAAAAGTTATTAACAGCTGTGTGTAAAATTGTGGATAACTTTTCTACAACGTTCTATCACTTTTTTATCGACTTTTACACATTTTATTCACACTTGTGGATAACTCCTGTTGATTAGTCTTTCTTATTACCGAAGAAAATTTAATATATTTAAAAAAATGTTCAAAAAAAGGCGTGAAACTGACATTTGTCCGTTTTCACGCCTTTTTTCATTAATCTGATGTTTTCTTTGTTAAGTGTACTTTGGCCGTATTCAATTTACCATTACGATAGTATTGAATATTTACGGTATCGCCAACTGAATGTGAGTACAAGGCTGTATGTAAGTCTGCAACAGACTTCACGTCCTTATCACCCAACTTCACGATCACATCGTATTTCTTCATACCAGCGGCCTTAGCTACAGAACCACTTGTTGTACTATAGACCACCACACCCTTAGTTACACTACTTGGTAACTTCAAGCTTGATTGTGAATCATCTGTAATTTGATCTAGGTCAAGTACTTTGATACCCAATGAAGGTCTTTCAACCTTACCATTTTCAACCAATTGATTAATGATCTTAACTACTTCATTACTTGGAATGGCGAAGCCCATACCTTCAACTGATGAACCATCAGTACTTGAAGCCAATTTCATTGAATTGATACCAACAATTTGTCCCGCAGCATTAACCAATGGACCACCTGAATTACCGGGGTTGATAGCAGCATCGGTTTGAAGAACAGTTGCTTCACCAGTAGCTTGTCCAGTATTTTGATCTTGAGTTGTTACAGTTCTATTTGTTGCTGAAATAATACCTTGGGTAACTGTTGTAGCATACTCACTACCTAATGGTGAACCAATAGCGATTACTGGATCCCCAGGTGTTACGTTATCTGAGTTACCAAATGAAGCTGTAGCAGGTACTTTACTACCAGGAATCTCCAATACAGCTAAGTCAGTTGTAGAATCAGTACCGACCAATTTAGCGGAAACCTTAGTACCATCTTCAAGAATGATTTCCAAAGAATCTGATCCAGAAACAACGTGGTTATTAGTTACAATATAACCTTTACCATTTTGTTTAGCATAGATCACACCTGATCCTTCACTGTATTCTTGTAACTTACTACTATTAGAAGAACTTGAACTAGAATCAGATGAATTGGAATCTGAAGAATTACTGTCACTTGATTGTGAATTGTCAGAAGAGTTACTGTCACTGCTTCCACTATCGCCAAACAAGTCGCCAAAAATGGATGAAATATCACCATTACTGGATTGTTCTTTTTGTTTTTGAAGATTAATTACGGAAACCACCGCCCCATTAACTTTCTTATAAGCACCTGACATTGAACTAGAAGTGTTCACTTTAGTATTACTTACTTGAGTCGTACCGGCAGTATTTCCAACTGCAGCGGAGTTTGAGGAGTTATTACTACCACCGAAGTAAGTGAACCCTGCGAAGGCAATAACAACACCTAAAGCGGCAGAAATAAAAGCTAAAATTCCTGTCTTAAGTAAAGAATTGTTGCTAGATTCCTTGCCATTAGAACTACGCTTCTTTTCTTCTACTCTTGATTCAGATTTGTCTTTTTTTTCATCGTTATTCATGTAATTATTCACTCCCCATATTTTTTATCTATAATATAACTTTCAATTATGAAAAAATTATGAACCACATATGATTTATTTATAAAATTCTACAATGCAATCAACGGATCAGCCACAGCCGGATCAGTATCGTTGATTTTAAAATCATGTCCAACCGCAAAATCGTGATCTTCCAAAACTTGTGTAACTTCCGTACGAGCGACTTGCTTAGTGTTATTTTCATGACTCAAGTGGCCTAAATAAATCTGTTTAGTATTATTACCAATAACGTCCATCAACGTGTGAGCACCATCTTCATTTGAAAGATGACCTTTTTCACTAAGAATTCTTTGCTTCAATGGCCATGGATAAAAGCCTTCGCGTAACATTTCTACATCATGATTACATTCCAACAAATAGCCATCGGCATTCTCAATAGTCTTTTGAACTCTTTCAGAAACATAACCAGTATCAGTTAAAATAACGAATTCTTTACCATTATGATAAAACTTATAAAATTGTGGATCAGCTGCATCGTGCGAAACGGCGAAACTTTCAATATCTAAATCATCTAAAGACATAATCTTATTGTGTTCAAAGACATTGATTTCATCTTCAGGTACTTTACCGATTTTTGGCAACATTGCTTGCCAAGTTTTTTGATTGGCATAAACGTTCAGATTATATCTTCTAGCTAAAACACCGACACCTTTAATATGATCCGTGTGTTCATGTGTCACAAACAATGAATCAACGGTATTAATATCTTTACCGATACTCTCCATCGCCTCTTTAATCTTTTTACCTGAAAGACCTGCATCGACTAAAACGTGATGTTTCGGAGTTTCAATATATGTAGCGTTACCTGAGCTGCTGCTAGCAAGCACACTAATTTTTAAACTATCATCATTGGGCATTGTAACCGTTATCTCCATTTGCTGAATTCTTTATAATATTGCCCGTAAAGGCATTAACCTTCTTAATAGAACTAACTTTACTATCTTTATTTCTAATCGTTACAAACCAAACTGGAATGTAAATAGTGCTATTCTTGGCTACCAATAACTTCGTATATGCTAAGTTAGCATAAGAAATCCTGGAATTATTTGGTATTTCGGAATTAGCATACAAATTAGTAATAACTTCTTTTTCACTCTTGATTGTTTGGCTTTCGTGCAAAATAATCATCGACTTAACATGAGTTTGAGTATAACTAACAACCCGACCACTTTCAATTGTAAAGGTCAGCTGACAAGTCTTATCATAAATTTCACCTAACTTGGAAGTTCCCACATAAACCATTTGTGAAGTCGTCGATAATTGTGGAGCGTATTTATAATCACTGCCAAACAACACATTTGAATCTTTCTTAATGAACTTATCCATTACTTTTTGTCTGTCTCCAGTTGTAACGGCAATAGTACTGTTTAAACTACTTGTGAGTTTACGACTAGTTTCGTCATACTGAACTTCTTGATTACGCAACTTATTAACGTTTTGAGCCAAAGAATTATCTGGCTGCGAACCTAAATAATAAGCACTACCATTCTTGGTATCTAAAGTTCCAAAACTGATATTGCGTTTTCTCATTTCTGTAACGGTTGAAGTATTAGTACTGGAACTGCTGACTAACTGTTGACTGTTTCGAAAAGATAGGAATAAAAAGATATCTAATGAGAAAAAAACGATTAAGAAAATTGCTTCAATTCTTCTAAAATCCATCTATTCATCCTCCGCAGTTTCATTTGCCCAATCGCTATATGGTTTCCAATGATTTTCGATCTTAATGTAATAAGTTGGCTTCAAATCGACAACTTTTTCATTATCGGCCTCACTTTCCCATTGATATCCAACTTCAATATCTTGGACATCGTTGGGTGAATAACCTGATTTTTCAAGGCCTTTGAAAATATCACTTGTTGATTTCAATTTAGTTGAGGCCTGATCTGAAGGAACTGGGACTTCTAGTACTTTATTTAAGAAATGTTCTGTACTACCTTTACGGCTGAATTTAATCTTAATTGAACCGAATTCACTCTTCTTAAAGATAGGGAATCCTTCAACATATTCTCTGAAGACAAGATTTTTTTCTTTCCAATTGGAACTGTATAAACGCAGGTTAGAAATAGAATTTTGAAGATTAACTACCTTCTGATAACCACGTTGCAAGAAAGCCAACTGTGTCTTAGGAACAGATGTATCTGTATAATCTTCAAAACTCAATTCACCAGAATTATGATCTGAAACCAAACGCTTAGACTCACCATAATTATAAGTGTAAACACCATTGTCCTCAGATGTTACCAATCCATTGGTATTTGAATCAAATAAAGCTGTTGTATACTCGCCATCATCTTTACTACTAACAACATACGAGTAAGATTTCAATTTGATAGGTTCCGTATAGAAAGTGAAAACACCATGTTTCATAATATTTAGACGAATTTTCAAATTGATATTAGACTTTTTAATTAATTTAGAAATAGGCTTTGATGTTGCATTTCTAACCGGAGCCTTGTAAACAGCGTAATTACTATCATTAGCTAAATAGATATTATTATCTTTTTTATCTTTCAAGTTGATCAAGATTCGATTGAACGAATATGATTTGTCATTACGCAAACTATTATTATTGAGCAAATAACCCAAAATACTAGTTGAAACTGAAGTTGGATAAACTAATTGAATAACATCCTTCGATTGAATAACCTTTTGATAGTAGGCGCCATCTTTTTTGGAAACCAATTTAGGACTATCAATTTTCCAATCTTGCATAATCTTCTGAATACTTAAAGCAATATTATCGTTACTGTTATAAATTAACTTTTGATCCTGACCATCATGCCAAATTACTGATGTGGCACTAATAACTTGGTTGATTGGCACTTCATTTTTGTTCGATTGTGTCGACGTAACGTCGATATTGCGTCCTCGTTGATAACGGGCTGTATTCGTCCATATAAAGAATGAGAGTACGATACTCGTTATAACGGCAATGACTAATAAGATCTGAATGATCAAGCGACTAAACTTCATCCCATTCTCCTCCTGTCTCGTTAGGGTCAAATGGTAAGGAAATGTAGAACGTTGATCCCTTACCTTCGGCACTATTTACCCAAATTCTACCTTTGTGTTGTTCAACAATTTCTTTGGAGATAGAAAGTCCAAGTCCAGTACCACCTTGTTTTCTAGAACGTGCTTTATCAACACGATAGAAACGCTCGAAGACCTTCTTGATATCTTTTCTAGGAATACCCAATCCCTCATCAGAAATACTAATAATAATATGCTTATTAGTTTCCAATAAACGACATGTAATAACACCACCATCTGGTGAGTACTTGATAGCATTATTCATAATATTATCAATTACCTGTGTCATCTTATCAGTATCAATTTCCACCCACAAATCTTTGCTAGTAAAAATACGTTTGATTCGATAATTCTTGGCAATCTTAGAACCATTTTCTTTAGCATCAGCCTTCTCTTTTTTCAACATCATATCAAAACGATCCAGAATATATGAGAAGAATTCGTTAAAGTTAACTAATTCTTTGTCCAATTTCGAACGACCTTGATCCATTCGTGACAAACTCAATAGATCTTTGATCATTCGGATCATACGATCAGTTTCCTCGGCAGTAACACCCAAGAACTGTGGTGCCAATTTTTGATCTTTCCAAGCACCATTATTCAAAGCATCAATGTAACTGCTGATACTAGTCAACGGTGTTCTCAATTCATGAGAAACGTTGGAAACGAACTGACGACGCTCACTATCAATCTTTTGTTGTTCAGTGACATCATGTAGAACACAAACCATACCACTAATGAAGCCACTGTTTCTTTGAATCAATGAAAAATCAGCGTTCAAAATCAATGAGTTGTCACCATTGGCATCATCATAATCTTCATTCGAATCATTAGTTTCAATTACCATCGGATCAGGGTTCTCCAACAAATCGTCAAAACTCGTCCGATCTTTAATCCCCAAAATATCAACTAATGGTTGACCAATGGCCTCATCTTCATCTTTATCCAAAAATTCTTGAGCCATTTCGTTAATAACCGTTATGTTACCGAGACGATTTGTCGCGATAACACCATCGGACATTTGTGTCAAAACGCTATCCAGCCTTCGTCGTTCGGATTCCGAATTCTCGGTCGCTTCTTCGACTTTAACCGACAGGTCATTAACAGCCATAGCCAATTGTCCTAACTCATCAGGCGAATAAACACGAACCTGACCAGAATAGTCTCCTTCGGCCATACGAACAGCCTGTTGCTTCATTTCATCGATTGGTCTGGTAATTGCTCGGGAAATGAAAATAGCGATCACAGCACCTAAAAGTCCAGCCACTAGTGAAGCCGTTAGGAAGATCAAAATAATGTTATTAATACCGGTATAAACTGATTCCATACTGGCACGAACATAAATTGCTCCCACAACTGTACTATTATCTGGAGATGTCACCGGTACTATCGATTCGTAAGAACTACCATTATCTCTTTCGTAATAAATCTGTGTAATTCTCTTATCAGTCCGAATACTTTGTTTGATATTATCCTTCAAAGTTTGCGTACCAATAATACTATTACTTTCGGAATCCTTGGCCCCTACAATAATTCCGCTTCGATCAATAACCTGTACGTCAGTAATATCAGTACTAACTCGCGAATAATCTTGAATTGCATTACTGATATTATCACGCGTATGATCATCATTATCAGTCAAATTTTCTGAAATTTGATTCAGTGTGTACGCTGGAATAGAAACAGAAGTTTCAAAATTTGCCACGTTCTGATCTTCCAATTGACGTACAAAATAGGCCCCAATGATTTCAATTGTGACTATAAGAATCAAGATAAAAGATAATCCGATTTTAAAATTAATTGAATGTAAAAAAGCAAATCTATTTTTCACAATACTTCCACCTAAACAATACAGACTTAGCTATATTATACAGCTATCCAGATAACAAAAAAACTGACTGACATTTTTATATGCCAATCAGTTTCTTTATTTTATTTTTATTTTCAATGATGAAATTATTCGATTTCTTTTGAGAGTTGTATTATTGGTTCAATTTATTTGCAACTGCTGTTTTTCATTCTATGATTTATTTGCTTATGCTGCTGCAAACGGGTTCCGTAAGGGCAACTCCTCGGAGGCTGAGCGCCCTTGCTCCGCCCTCTCTATTCTCCATCAGGATCTCTCAAATAATATCCAACTCCACGTCTGGTCATTAACCATTCTGGTTGGCTAGGATTATTTTCAATTTTTTCACGTAAACGTCTTACGGTAACATCAACTGTTCTAACGTCACCGAAATAATCATATCCCCAAACGGTTTGAAGTAAGTGTTCACGCTTCATAACTTGTCCTATATGTTGAGCTAAATAATGTAGTAACTCAAATTCACGGTGTGTTAATTCAATTTCTTTTCCATTTTTAGTTACTGTATATGCATCGGGAAGGATGGTTAGATCACCGATTTTAATTTCACTAGTCTTCTTATCATCACTCTGCATATGACTTTGTGATCTAAGACGTGCTTTAACACGTGCAACTAACTCTCTATTTGAGAATGGTTTTGTAACATAATCATCAGCCCCAAGTTCTAGGCCAATGACTTTATCAATCTCAGTATCCTTAGCTGTTAACATAATGATTGGAGTATCTTTAGTTTTTCTGATAGTTCTAGCTACTTCAAGACCATCAATAACTGGAAGCATTAGATCTAGTAAAATCAAATCTGGATTATCTTCATCTACCTTATCTAAAGCCTCTTGTCCATCAAAAGCAGTTATGACTTCGTAGCCTTCATTTTCCAAATTATATTTAACAATATCGGAAATTGGTTTTTCATCATCTACTACTAGAATTTTTTTAGCCATTTTATATCTCCTTGACACAATTATTATACTAGTTATTTACCATTAAAACAAAATCCCCATAAAGCTACCTTAAATTTTTCGAACTTTTTTTAAAAAAGTACTTGCTATAAATTTGGAGCTTATGGTAAGATATATCTCGTTGGTTGAGAGGGAAACAACTTATCAATCAATTAAATTCCATGGGTGGTTAGCTCAGCTGGCAGAGCAACGGACTCTTAATCCGTGGGTCTGGGGTTCGATCCCCCAACCACCCACTAGCTTACTTTTAATCAGTTATAACGAGGCTTAAAAGCCTTGATATGACTGGTTTTTTATTTTTCTTAGTATTTTTAAGAATCAATAAATAATAACTTTATGGTAGTCAATTTGGTAGTCAATTTAAAATAATAATATTACTGGTCGGGCGGTTGTCATCACAATTCTGTGATGGCTTTTTTAATATCTAAATTAATTAATGAACAAGGGTGTACCTTTAGTACTCCCTAATAAAAATGCTATGTACTCAAAGTACACAGCATAAATACTAAAGACATCTGCGCAAAATTGCGCACATCTTTTTACTGCTTAGATTCAATCTAGCAACCTCAAAATGTAAAATTTAATTCCTACATTTTCCAACATTTAATTTTTATTTGAGCTTAGAGGGTTGCGCAATTTTCAGCTATCCTCCTTATATATCCGTGTTAGTTTCAAAATTTTTAATGTCCTAACATCCCTTAACGTTCTTTAATGTGTTCCTAATGCCTTGGTACGTATGATACTACATGAATATCAGTAAACCTATCCAATAGGAGCGTTACTAATCAAAGGGAGCGTTATTACAGGCGTACATAAGGTACAGTTGTTTTAATAAATTACTTTCTGCCAAAAGTGGCAGCATGTCGGCTACATCAAAATAGAGATCAGACGCTTGCTGTTTCTTTATGTTAGGGTTTGCGAGGGTGCGACTACCTTCAAAATGGATAGTTGCTTTTTAACCTTAGTATTTCTTAGCATTTTAGATCCGTTAACCATGGCTGACTCATAACCAACCTCATAGGCTTTTTGATACGCCCAAGTAGCATTGAAACGTTGTAAATAAAAGAGGCAGAACAGTTTTTGCTTATCATTAAGCTCACCATTTGCCTCTAATTCATCAACGATTTTGGGTGCAACCTTTTTGGATTTAGGGTGCACCCATTTTTATTAAAAGTTGCATACTTTTTTGAAACATATCCCACAAATTGGGGCGCCACTTTTTGCGTCCCACAATGCTAGTAATGTCGAATTTTCGACCGTGAGAAATTAAATATTTATATTAATATTCTAGTTATGTTCAAGTGAGCAACTTCAAAATAGATAGTTAATTTTTTATGCCAACATTTGCTAACATTTGCTAACATTTGCTAACATTTGCTAACATTTGCCAACATTTGCCAACAATTAGAGATGTACTTTAAGTACGTACTTAATTACATCCGTATTTGTTTTATGATTTTTGTTTTACGACATCACTTGTACGCCTTGATACATATAACATTAGGCGACTATTATTGAACCGGCTCATAGAATTGCTATCTCAAGCACTTCAGGTCGCTGCCACTTTTGGCAACGGTAGAACTTACGCTGTAAACTCTGGTTTACAATTCTTAGCGGTTCGTTAACTTGCTATAAATAATTAAACTGTACAGCCCCGACTTGCTTCGTGTTTTTGACCTAACAGAACGGTTCGTTCGCTCGGCTTTAATAAGTTCCGTCGTGGATCACGACACTATTTTTATATTCATCATCAACATGAGCGCCACTTTTGAATGCTAGAGGGGGTAACGATTCGTTACTACCTCACATCTTCGACCGTGCCCACTTTTTGACACGGTATATTTTTCTAATTTGAGAACGAACGTAAATAGGTCTGCCTACTTTTCGGCTACCCTCAATTTTTAAGATTAGGTCTTATCATAGTTACAACGTTAATAAGTTAAAGTCATTTCATACCAACATATATCAACATGGCAATAATTAAAAATACTTATTTATCAATGCTTTCGGGGTGCAACCGTACGCAAACAAGGGGTGCGCAATTTTGCGCAGTCGTTGCATACTATTTTGAAACCTTATCCACCATTTTTACGGGTATGAAATTATTCAGTTTCGCTCGCCACTTTTGGCGGAGTAGTTGCAACTACACCCAAACATTTTTTCACGGTCGAACTTTCGACTATGAAACATCTTTTTGTAATCGGTCGAATTTTCGGCTGATTGAATTTTGTTATCAATTGCTTCTAAAAACGGGCTATCTTGGGGATGTTCAAACATCCCTATTTTTGTTTCAATATACGGACGTATAAGCTCAATTATGATTAATTAATATAATTAGTCACGGACGTAATAAAAACGTCCCAAATCTAATTTATTTAAGACGTGGGGCGTTTATTCAATACGGCTTGTTATGATTAATTCTTTTTAATACCCGACAAATCTGCCCTTAATTTCATAAAGAATGGAATTTTTTCTTTTTAGGGGCTCCGATTTATCCGAAATTAGCAAACTATACACGTTTTAAGTCGTTGTCTGTATAACTATAATCGCTAAGATCGTATATACCTTGAAACATTTCAGCAAAATGCAATAGCGAACGATTCTTATAAACATTAAACATAGATGGTTCATATCCTGTTAATTCCATAGTAACCGTATTACTCTGATCCAATAAATAACAATTCTTGAGAATAATCTTATATATTCTTGGGCTTTTGTTTATGATGTCATACGTTTCCTTTACGTACTCTTGGGCTTGTATGCTACTTATTATGTTATTTTCTTGTGTATTAATATTGCTATGGCTTGGAACTGAATCAAATTGGGGGGATTGTAAACTAGATAAATTCATGTGAGAACGTGCCCTTAATCTTGGAAAGTCTTTTTCGAAGTATTCTTTTACATTAGCAATAGTCTTTCTTTTGTTAAGTTCTGGAAACATCCCCATGAGTACAACCTCCACCAGTGATATAATTGACTTGCTGACATCAATTAGTTTATGGCTGTTCACAAATATGTGAATGGCTTTTTTTGTGCCTTAGATCCAATAAAAGGGATGTTGTTATCCTTAGTTGTTCTAATTCTTGAGCAATCTGTAATCTGAACTTTTAAAACTAATAACGTTGTTTGAAGCTGTATACATCAATTTACTAACTAACTTAGGGTTATAGATCCGTTTTAGTTCTGCACCCGTATTGTTAGTTGTGATAATCGTTGTTTTATCATCCCTTGATTGAGCAATATTGAACAATATTCTCTGATTGTATGTGCTTGCCTCGCTTGCTGAACGTTGCATACTACTTTCTGAACCTAGATCATCAATTACTAGCACATCGGCGTTTTTCATAGCTTTATAAAGGCTGTTAACTTGCAACTTGGCTCTTTCATCGTTGAAATTCTTAGTTAACTCAATAAATTGGGCAATATCGACAAATAAACAACTGTATTTGTCTTTGAGCTTATTCAATATACTAATTGCTAACATTGTTTTCCCAGTTCCTGACTTGCCATAAAAAATAAATTTATGCCTTTCTCCATTCTCAATTCTTTTTGCAATGCTAACGGCTTGCTCTAGTTCACGATTTTGCTTGTCATCAGTAACGTTGAAATCATCAAAGCATTTATTAATATCCTCACTGCTACCAAATAAGGAATTATTAAATATAATGCTATGTTTATTTTGCATGTATGCTCTTGTTGCTTTCACTTCGGCGTCATGCATTCTCTTATCTCGGTCTTGTTCAACGCTACTTGGGTCTATGTGAATACCTTTTTTTCTAAGATGTTCAATCATTTTTTTATCGAGAAAATTATTGAAGTTTTGCATTATTCTACTCCTAAAAACCTAATTGGGGATCTTTGCGATCGTATCTATTTTCCCAGCCGTTACTAACATCCCTCAATTGGTTATTTTTATTATTATGATTTTTTTGACTAGCTTTGATATTGGATAGGGTAAACAGGTTATCCTTTTGCCAATTATTTAAAATGGTTTGTATGTACTTCCAGTTATGAACATTATTTTGGGCTGTTAACTCAATAGCAAACCTGACAATGTTATAAGATTCTTTAAGGGATGTTTTATGTTCAACGAAATCATTGACCGATTCTTTCAATTGCTGAACAACAATAGGGTTAGTTACTCCGATATTTTGTTGGTAATAAGTTATTAAATTTTTCAAGTCGTCATCATCCGATTTTGTACTTGTATCGTTACCGACATCCGACTTGCTACTTTTTGAACTGAATGGAGTATTAGTTATAGTATTAGTCTTAGTATTAGTAATAAGGTTCGTTACCCTATCTGTTACCCTGTCACTTACCCTATCTGTTACCCAATTGCTACCCTGACTGTTACTTTTTTTTATTACCCTATCTGTTACCCAATTGCTACCCTGTTTATTACCCAGCGTATCTTTACCACCAATTAGATTAATGATTTGATATGTAGGAGCGTCTGAATTTCTTTCGCCCTTTGTGTATTTAATCAAGCCTATTTTAAGCAATTTTTTTCTAGCTTGAACAAGTCCATTAAGTGATAGACCTGTCATGCTCATAAGAACATCATTGGTTAATCTGAAAGAAATATCGAGTCTGTTTTTATCGTTTGCATAGTCTAATAATTCTCGGTATAAGCTATTCTGACCAACTGAAATATGAAGTTCATATACTTTTAATTCCCTGAAAGCACGCCTCTGTTTGAAGTAGTCCATAAGTGGCTTTTTACCTCCTAACTTAGGTTAATAAGTCCCAACTTGGATAGTTCAATCAATGAATTTTTTACGCTTTCAGAACGTGGTATATTGCCCGTTATTGGTTCAAATCTTAGTTGCGGTTGCATTGTCCTCGTCCTCCATGCTTATTGCGATAAGTCCCAACGATTCTAATTGTCTTAGAGCTTTATAAAATTTGCTTCTAGTATTGGGCAATCTGTCTTCTGAATAGGGAAATTCAGTATGCTGAACTCTATTAAATATATAAATGTACGTACTAAACGTTGACATACTGACACTGTTCAACAATTCTTTGTAGCTTTCGTCTTGAATTGGTTCGTTTCTAAGTATGATGTGCATTAGTTAAGCACCGCCTTTTTGATATTTTTGTACACGGGGATGTTAGTTACATCCCTGTTTAAAGACTGTGCTTGTTGTAATGAAATTAGATCCGCTTGAGCAACATCTAATATTTCTAAGTCGCTATTGCTTGGATACTTTCTCTTTTTAATCTCATCAACGATAAATTGAAGTCCTGATATAACAGGATCAATATAATAATTAGTATCTTTTTTCATGTGTTTATCCCTCTCGATTGTTGGGAAACATGATAAAATAAAAGGGTATTTTACTTACAGAAATACTCGATAGACATTGCTTACTTGGCGGTTAGTAATGTCTATTTTTTTGTACATTTTTCATGTTCCTAATTCCTTACTTGGTTAATATTCACGATGAATCACATAAACCGCCCCTCCAGACTTTTTTAATGTGATTCAATGTAATCGGTTATATCTTTTTTTGAATACAAAACTATGCCATCAATTTTATGAGATGGTAAAAGCCAACTGTCAAAAGTCGTGCCTGATATACCAACAAATTGAATTGCTTCTTTTCGTCTTAGATATTGTTTATCTAATGCCGTATCACGTCTTGCCCTTTCAATCTCATTGGTAACGATCGTATAAACCTGTTTACGTAACTCGTTAGAATCATGCTCGTTTAGCATCACACTAATACTTTGAGCCATATTCTCACCTCCTTTCAATACACCCCAATCTATTTTTTATTAGGGATGTACTCAATAAGTTCACTCAATGGAACTTGTAAATAATCACAAATTACTTTTAATGTCATTAAATTAACGTTATTTGATTTTCTATGATAAATTGCTGAAACAGTTGCACGACTTAATCCAGTACCACCTGAAACATCACCGATAGTCAAAAGTCTTTCTCCTAAAATTTTTGAAAGATTGTTCATTTTTACACCCTCTTATAATTTTTTACACTTTTAAATCATTATTTACATCTTGATAATAGCATTACATAATAACTATTTCAACGTTTATATGTCTATTGAAATGATTAAATGCTATAATTCAATTTGAAAGGTGGCTATTATAATGATTGCGAACCGTCTAAATATATTATTAGCCGAACGCTATTTAACTATTAAAGATGTTATTGATAATACTGGGATATCACGTAATGCCATTTCTAATATCGTTAACAAACCATTGGCAAATATTTCGACTGAAACAATAGATATTTTATGTAATTATCTTGACGTAACACCGAACGAATTCTTTGAATTCTCACCATATTTAATAAATGTAAATATCAATGATGATATTGATCATGACACATCTTATATTCTTGATGTTTCAATCATTTCTCAAAAAAAAGAAACTAAAAACTTTTATCTCATAAATATGAATACAATGGACAATGTCGGTATGGCAGATGTTAGAAAAAATAAATATGATTTATATTTTGAAATCTATACTGAATACACTGAATTTAACGAACTATATCCTTCACTTAGTCCTGTGTTTCAAAGAATAATTACTAAATCTTTTATAAACAAAATAGAACAAGCTTTGAATGATAATAATATTTCCAAAAAACTATCAATTTATTTGGATGCCATCAAGGGCGCTAACTCCGGAATTGAAGAGAATTTTAACGAGTATATAAAAAAACAGAATAAAGAAAACTTCTCACTATCTATTACATTTCCCTGGGAAGATATATCAAAAAAACTTATTTTAAAAAATAATGAATATATAATTGACTAACTCCTAAACCGCCCCTCCAGCGTTAGGAGAAATAACAATGACAAGTATTAAAAAGTACATAAAAAAAGACGGTTCAACCGCCTATATGTTTCGTGCTTACTTGGGTATAGATCCACAGACTGGCAAAGCTAAACGTACTACACGCCGTGGCTTTACCAATGAAAAGAACGCTAGAAATGAATTAAAAAGAATTGAGTACGAGGCTACTCAAGGATTAAACACCGTTCAAGTATGCAATAAGACCTTTGAAGAGGTTTACCACGAATGGTATAAGAGTTACGTCAATACCGTACGTGAGAGTACATGGAATAGAACAGCAGGGATGTTCAATAATCATATACTCCCTGCCCTAGGCCGTTATCGTATTAGGACAATTACAACTGCTCAATGTCAAACATCCCTTAACAAGTGGTTTAAAACCACATCAAGAAACTATAAACGTTGGTTTAACTATGTTCAATCTGTTTTTGAATATGCGATAAGACAACAATATATAACCGATAATCCTACTAAGCGTGTCATCATGCCAAAAAAACATGCTGCAGCAGGTAAAAAGGCACCTAATTTCTGGGATAAGTCACAATTGAAGACATTCTTTAGCTATATAGACCCTAATAAAGAGTTAGAACGATATACATTGTTTCGTTTGCTTGCTTTTACAGGTATAAGACGTGGCGAATGTCTAGCACTTACGTGGGATGATATAGACACAAAAAATAGCACCTTGAACGTCAACAAAACATTAACGCAAGGTGCTAAGGGTAAACAGATTATACAAGCCACTAAGACTAAAAAGGGAACTCGTATAATTTCACTAGATTCTACAACTCTATTTTATCTTAAAAAATGGCAACTGGAGCAAAAACGTAAATTATTCATCCTTGGGTTTAATGCTAATGAATCAGATCAATTACTTTTTGCTACAACCAAGAATACATTTAAATCATTGAATACACCTAAGAAATGGCTTGATCTAATTACCGACCGTATGAAAGCTAACAACGTGACATTACCACACATTAGCATCCACGGTTTTAGACATAGCCACGCTAGTGCCTTGTTCTCTGCTGGTGCAACTATCAAAGAGGTACAGGAGCGTTTAGGACATGAGGACGCACAAACTACTTTGAATATTTATACTCACGTTACTAAGAAACAAGATAAAGAGGCAGTTAATAAACTGGTAAACTTTTTAGATTTTTAGTCCGTGGTAGTCAATTTGGTAGTCAACAATAAATATGACACCGCTAGAAGCCTTGAAACAACTGATATTATTGAGTTTATTGGATTGTTGGGCTCAAACCCCCAACCACCCATAACAATTATCGCTTAACCGATTATGATGAAAATCATGATCGGTTTTTTAGTGTCTTCTTTTTTCAAAAAAAGCTATTAGTAATATAACTAACGGCTATTTATATTAACACTTTCTTCAAAGACGTACCAAGATAACAAATTAATGACAGTAGCTAACTTCATGATAGTGCGGGGTAATAATTTGTAAAATAGCTTTAACTTTCAGTTGGAATTTAGAATTCTAAAACTTAATCAAAAAAAATAATCGTCTAAACTTTAAGGTTTTACGATTATTTAATTAAATTTAAAATTAACTATCACCTTAGATAATTTCGCTGAATAGAAATCCCTTTTGCCTTCAAATTATCAACACACTCTTTTAAATATGCATCATTATGTTCAGGATATATGGGACATGTATTGGGTATTTTTTCCAATTTATTATATGGCTCACAATGTATTCCTCTATAATTCGGATCAAACCAATTATCATTAGGTCTATATCCACGACTAATCATCTCATTCATGACCAACAGGTGAAACTGATATAGCTTATAAGGAGAATACTTAAAAACATAGTCCACCGTAAAATGCTTTTTACCCCAGCCGTTACCCCTAAGAGCTGCAACTTCTCTATGTTGGCCCAGTAATTGTTGTCTAGGTAATTTTGAAATTAACTCTTCATGCCATAATCTCATGTTATTATTTTTCCAATTCTCTTATTATTCTTGATTGCATAAGATACTTTATTTGATACTTATAAGTCAGATCTCTTAGGAAAAGCCCCAATTGGTCGTCTTCTGGTTCTAAAGATGCAATCAATTTAACATATTCTTTTCTTTCAGAATCAGTACATATTTTTTTAAAGTAACCCCAAATGTGTTGATAAACATTGGTTAATGTTTTCTTTGTGGGTTCAACATTTTCTAAAGATTTTATAATTCTTTCAAGCTCTGTTTCCTTAGCTTTAGACCATTCATTGTTTTTAGCCATCAATCGAATTTGATCATACGCCTTTTGAGATTTTGACATCACCCAATATTTATTATATGCCCACTCTTCTTGCCAATTAATAACTATCATCACCTTTGTATAATGGTTTATTATTCTATAAATTCAAATCATATATACATTATGCTTTGAGTACAAGAAATTGAATTTCAAAATATAATTTAACAACTCTTTGTATGAAAGCCAACTAAAAGGGACAGTCTTTGTTAAAATTAAATTGTTATTAAAATCTCAATTGTGGAGCAGGAAATGAATTTAATTGAATTCGAAAATGTTACTAAGCAGATCAAGAATCAAAGTATCTTCAATAATATTTCTTTAAAAATCAATTCAAAAGAAAACATTGGTTTAAAGATGTCTCACACTGAATCAAGCGTTTTCTTTGATTTATTGGAACAAAATACCCTGCCAAGTGCTGGCTCAATCATCAGTCACACCCAAAATATCTCAACTAATCGTTATAACGATGGAATTTATCAAAAAATAACTGTTAAAAGCTATCTCCAATTCTTTAATCGTATAGCCGATCAACACGTCGACATAAAGAAGCTAGCACCTCAATTTTTTTTAGGTGATAATTTGACAATGAAAACTAACGCTCTTTCCACAGATCAGCTTGAGAGACTGCACCTTTTTCGAATTGCTCTTTCAAAACCAGACTTAGTTTTTATTGAAAGTCCCCTGCGAGACTTATCAAACGAAGGAGTCAAATCTTATCTCAAAGCCTTAGAAGTCGTTCGTCAGAAATCAACTGTTATCGTTATTTCATCATATATGGAGGAACTCCTACAATTGAGTTCTACCATATATCAATGTATCGACCACCAATTAGAGAAAGTTGATTTAGAACTAGATAAAGATTCCTCTAAGTCACAAAATATCTTCCGTCTCTCCAGTCATCTTGACGATAAAACAATTTTCTTCAGTCCTAACGAAATCGACTTCATCGAAAGCATCAATGGTGTCAGCAATTTTTCCATCAATTCCGAGTATTTCCCTTCCTCATTAACAATGGACGAACTTGAAAAGAAACTGCTTCATTTTGGTTTTTTCAGATGCCACCGTTCCTATCTCGTCAATTTGCAACGTATTTCCGAATTAATTAGCTATTCCAAAAATAGCTACACTCTGATTTTGAAAAATAGTAAAGAAACGCTTCCCTTATCTCGAGCTAAATTAGATGAACTCAAGGACCTACTTCAATAACGTAGGTACAATTCAGCTTGTTTCTTCCACAACTCGCTAATTTTTGAACATTTATTTATTCTTTCCTTGTATTCTATGGTTGTAAAAACAAGGGAGGAAACAATATGGTAACCGTACCAATAATAGAAGTTAAACATCTCTATAAAAACTTCGGCGGCCAAGCGGCTTTAAAAAATCTCGATTTTTCAATCCAAAATGGCGAAATTTTTGGCTTCTTAGGTCCTTCTGGAGCTGGTAAAACAACAACTATTAAAATACTTACAGGTCAGCTCGTTGCAAACTCAGGTATCGCTAGTGTTCTCGGAAATAATAGTCGCTTCTTTAAAGAAGATATTTACAAGCATATCGGTGTCGTAACGCATGATAGTGGTTTATATGAAAATCTCTCTGCCTATGACAATTTAAGAACCTTTGCTCGTATCTTTAACGTTGATAAAATGAGCATTGATTCTTTGTTAAAACGAGTCAATCTATATAATGATAGAAAAAAATTAGTCAAAAAATTCTCACAAGGTATGAAACAAAGATTAATTTTGGCACGAGCCATCCTCAATCGTCCTCAAATACTTTTTCTGGACGAACCGAAAAACGGTATTGATCCCGGTACAACTCAAAAAATTCATCAATTGATTTTAGAATTAAAACATTTCGGTACTACCGTTTTTCTAACTACACACAATATGAATGAGGCTGCTAAACTTTGTGATCGAGTAGCACTTCTAAACAATGGAAAGATTGCTGAAATAGGATCTCCACAAGCCTTAAGTTTGAAGTACAACAAAAAAATCCAATACAAAATTCTTTTAAAAAATAATACCGCACTGAAATTAACTGATTCCGATGAAACACGGCAGAAGATCAATTGGTGGATGGAAAACGGTGAACTACAGACTATTCATTCCTGCGAGCCAACTTTAGAAGACGTTTTTTAGAAGTGACGGGGAGAAAACTAAAATGAATATATCAATGCGAAAAATAAACGCAATTTTTATCTTGAGATTACAACTAATTTTGAAAAACTTTTCATTACTCATGGCACCATTGATGGCAATCGGATACGTTATCGCTTTTAAAAATTTTTTCCCATCTAATTTACCCTCTCTCAGAGCCCTAACTTTAAATATGGGGATTATCCTAAACATAACAATGGGTGGAATCATGTTTGGCTCTTATCCGATTGCTGAAGAAAAAGAACATCACACTCTAAGGGTTTTAATGACTTCATCAGTCAATGCTACTGAATATTTCATTGGTAGTTTGCTGCCTTCACTTTTAATTCTTACCTTAGTAAGTATTATTCTCGTGCCTTTAAGCGGTACTTCTTGGCAACAAGTATCTATCATTAATTATTTAGTTATCACTATTATCTGTACTATCATCAGTATCTTAGTAGGTTTCACAGTTGGAATTTTTTCTCACAATCAAACCAGTGCTGGTGTTTTAAGTTTATTACCAACCGTTATTTTCACTTTTATTCCTATGTTTAAAGGTTTTAACAAGACTATCTCCACTACATCCGATTTTCTATACTCAGGAGTAATCGCCAAATTTATTAATCAGAGTTTACTCAAGCATAGATTCACTTGGAATTTATTTGACGTTGGTCTTTTGATAGTCTGGTTAATCATTTTTTCTATTGTTCTAATTTATGCTTACAGATATAAACATTTCGATTAGTCTGGAGGGATTCATTATGTTAATAGATTACGGTGAAATTTTAAAGACATCTGGTTTTTCCAATCAAGAATTATCCAATCGACTAGGTATTTCTATCGCTAAAGTTGAATTAATTGAGAACAAGCAATTTTACCCTAATGAATCCTTGGCTCAAAAAATTATCCAATTTCCTAAACAAAAGATCAATTTGACCCCACCAGTAGTAGCCGACGATTTTCAATTCGGTCAACCAATCAAATTAAGACGAGTAATATTTTCTATTATCTTCATTATTTTTGTTAGTCTTCTATTCACGGGCTTTGGCTATCAACCTTTCTGGGTATTTTTATTAGTACTATTAATCGGCCTATTCGTAACATTGCCTAGTTGTTTTAACGATTATTGGTTAATTAATAGGGATGGTCTCAAAATAAATGCATTCAGTTCTTCCAGCACTACTAAACTTACTCAACTGCTCCACATAATTCCCCTCACTCAACGAACAATTTCATATCAAGATATCGATCACATTAACATTATTTATCGTACAAGACCCCGTACTGGTCCATTCGACATCAATCCAGATATTCTTCAATTAATTTGTACCCTGAAAAATAATCAAGAATTATCCATAGATCTCAATGTATCTCTCGAAAAAAATCTTCTAACTTTGATTAGAGTATTCACTTATCAAGGTGTCGACGTTTATGATCAACAGAGAGTTCTTCTCACCTTAACTAAAAAGGAGAATCTCTTTCAAAAATTCAATCCAAAATTCTCCTAAAAAAGAGTTCACTATAGAATCATACATAGTGAACTCTTTTAAAATTTAATCTACCAAAATTAATTTTTGAATCTTAACATCATAGTCTTCAATTTCCCAATCAGCTGTAGCAAAATGCATTGCTGAAGGTACTAAGGCTACTGTAGAGCCAGAATACTGGGCTAAGAAGCGGTCATAATAACCACCACCAAAACCTACTCGATAATTTGAATCTTCTGCAAAAGCTAATCCGGGAACAATCACTAAATCCGGTTCCTGATTAACTAATGTCTCATCATAGGCTGGTTCAGGAATTCCAAACTTGCTAGTAATCAAGTCTTCACGACTAGCAAATGGTAAAAAGGCCATTTGACGGTGAGGCATTGTCTTAGGTAAATAAACTTTTTTACCTTCTTTACGAGCTGCTTCCACAATAATTGGTGTTGGTACCTCAATTGGACTGCTGACAGTCGTCGCAATACTTTTAGCATTTTGCCATTCAGTTGTTGCCATTAACTTCTGCAATAACTTAGCACCTTCAACCTTAGTCTTAGCCTGATTGGCTTTTAATTTCTGAATTTGTTGTTGTCTCAAAGATTTCTTGTCTATGATAATTCCCTCCCAGTCTTCAATTCTTGCTTTATAAGTTTACATTTATCGTTGGTAAAAAGGAACTAACTTAATCTGTTTATTCTTCATCTTCTGAGACAGTTGGTCCAATTACCAAAGTTTCAGCCAAAAGGATTTCATTGTAAAGTTCGAAAACATAGTTCTGATACTTTACCTCACTTTGCGAAATCATATCTAAATACTCTCGCTCTTGTACGAAAGCATTCATAAAGGCACGCATTTCCAATTCTTTTTCTGCTCCAGTAAACTCTGGATGGCGCACGACATCAACCCAGGCTTTGACAAAATCTCTGGTTCTCGTGCGCTGTTTTTGTGCCATCAAGTCAAAGATAACTGACTTTTTAACATTATCGGGTAAATACATTTTATTAACTGAATCAATAGCTCGATGGACCATCTCTACTCTAATTTTGTCGACTTCTTTTTCTGCATCATCATCTGTTACGTCTTTCTTCAATAAGAAACGAAAGGCAATCGTCGGTACTATTAAACTCAAGATGATAAGAACACTTTCTGACATTAGAACTAAATTGAAATCAGCGCTGGTTACGTGATATTCAGCTAACGTGTAGGCCAAAGCTAAAGTAACAGCTCCATGAACTCCACCTAAAGCAAAGATCCACGACGACTTATTGTTAAAATCTAATCGTAAGCGACCGTAAAGATATCGGGCCAAAACGTTAACCAAATAAAGTGTTAAACCAATCATGATCCAAGTCAACGAGGCATTTGTAAACTTCTCCTCAGAAATGATCTTAGTAAACATATATCCTAAAATTACGAAAACCGTACTATTAAAAATTTCAGTGATCATTGAAACTAAATCGAATCCTAAATGAACCTGGGGAGCATTGATCAAACGGCTTCTTTGTGCTTCAGCATTGTGAACTAAACCAGCACAAACTACGGCAATGATTCCCGAAACATGAATTTCTTCGGCTGCGTAATACAAAACAAATGGTGTCAGAATATAGATCAAACTCTGTGCATTCAGAGAATTATACGAACTTCTTAAAAGAATCTGTCGAAACAAAACCATGATCCACGCTGCCGCAAAGCCAAACAGAACACCACCTCCGGCCGAAATAAAAAAGTCCTCCAAGGTTTCACCATAATTAATGTAACCATTGATGTACCAAAGAATTGCCATATTAAGGAGAATAATTCCGGAAGCATCATTGAATAACGATTCCATTTTTAAAAAGGTTCCTTCATTTTTTGGCATCTTCAATCCGTTTGTGACCGACTCCATTGCCGTAGCATCAGTTGGTGTACTAATAGCAGCCAAAATAAAAGCTAGAGGCAAACTGACTCCGGCAATTTCCCAAACACCAAAGCCAGCCAAAATCATATAAATAACGACCAAAAAAACAGTTGTCTGAATAATGTGTTTCAATTCTTTCCCAACTGCATTCAATCGCGTTGCCTGACCCTCAAAGAATAACAATGGTGCAACAATCAAACCAATAAAAATATCAGAATTAAAAGTCATTACGTTCTTACCCATGATAGGAATAAAGAAAATCAGGGCACCAATGATCATACTGATATAATTGACCGATATTTTCGAAAAAACTTGAGCCAAAAAGATACTAACAACCGATGCCAATATCAAAATAAATGTCGAAACCATTAAACTCATAAAATCTTCCCCTTAATGTTTCCAATTAATCAAATTAAATATAGCACATCCCTATTCAGAATAGCCTTTAGACGCAATCTCTATCGATTTATTACTATATCGTTTATTTGCCAATTTACAAAATGATACGTTTATAATTATTAGTAGTATAATGAAAACGTTCACAAGTTTGAATCTAAAGAGGTGTTATTTATGCATACAGTCGATTCAAAAATTTTAGCTTCTAATAACTTTTACAAAGATGACCTTAACGTCAAAAATAAAATATTCAAAGTTAGACTCAACAACAGTCAACCCTTACGTGATACCATCTATAAGTACTCCAATGAGGTTGTTGGCATGACCTACAAATTGAATGTTCACATTGATAATGACATTCACATCTGCGATGTAGAAAAAACCGTTCTGGATATTCCTTTTAATGAAATTAAATTTATCCAGTTTGGCATTCTCCGTCTTTTAGGTTCTGTCAGTTCCGTTCCAACTAATATGTACTACCTCTTAATTTATATAGAAACAAAAGAGTCTATTAAATTAGGTATGGTTGATAATTCATTGCAGCATTATTTTGATTACGTCAAGTTATTAAAGGATCATGATTTTCCTTTAGAGGACCCTTTCAAAATTGCCGAAATGAACTTAACGGATCTTACCCAGACCTATAATTATCTTCAAAAAAATTATGATAAACTGGCGGTCACAGCTGGCTATCACTCAAATAAATCCCATCTCAATTAAGAGATGGGATTTATTTATTTAACAACTTCTTAATGCCGACCATATCTTCATTAATACCAAATAGACCTCCGCCTGGCTGTAACTGCGATGTGGCATGTAAATTATCTAATGCCGTGTAAACATTTCCATTTCTAAAATTGGCCGTTTCTATCAAATAACCTTAAGGTGAATTAAAATGTTTCACATGGAACATATGGTGTTTGGTCACTCATCAAATACTATATCTTGTGTTTGAAAATTCTCCTTGTTTTAATCTTAAAACATCATGATATTTAATCCTACTATTGCAATCTTTTGGTAAAATAATTTAAATTATATTTAATTTTTTAAAACTTTTAATATTTGTTTCTCTACACTAAAAAAGGTTTAAGATAAGACTATATTCACAATTTCTAGGGGAAGTTGATACACATATGAATAAAAAAACTGATTTAGAAGAAGAAAATTCACTAACAAAAATTGTCGACGATGTTTCTGAAGGTATTAATGATGCCGGCCCTGTATTCTCAACTGAAGATTACGCTGAATCTGAAAGCAATGGTAAACAAGCCGTTCGTTACTTACTTTGGGGATTACTCTCCGTCGTAGTTAACTTTGGTACATTCTTTATACTTTATCGAGTACTCAAGGCCAATTATCAAGTTGCCAATATCGTTGCTTGGTTTCTAGGTGTTCAAGTTGGTTTCTGGGTTGATCGAATCATTGTCTTCCGCCACAAATCCAGCACAGCCTTTAAGGAAATGTTGGCTTTCTACGGCACACGTATTTTAACTTTCTTAATTGAAAGTGCTACGCTTTGGGTTGGTATTTCATTAATGAGTGCTAACGGTGCTGGTACTAAGGTAGTTGGTCAAATATTAGCTATCGTTGGTAACTATATTCTTTCAAAGTTCTTTATTTTTAAAAATCGTAATTAATCTGCTTAAATCAAAAAAAACGGCTTCCATTAAGTATTCAAGATATATCCTTTACTTGAATCTCTTAATAGAGGTCGTTTTTATTTAGTCTGGAGTAAGAAATAGAAATGTGTTCGGCTATGTGATTATTATTGGCGGCTTTGTCGTTTACAATAATCACTTTTTATTTTTCATATTTAATTTTCTAAGTTAACTGCTGGCGCACCAGTTTTCACTCTTTCATGACGCTTAACAATCAAGGCCAAACCGATTCCAATAATTGTGATAACCACGTTTAAAAGAATTATCATTCTTGGAGCATCAGCACCGGTCATCTTTGTCAAATAAGCAGCCACTGATAGAACGGCATAATTAGCTGTACTGGAAGCTATCATAACTAATGAGGTAGCTAAGCCTTTACTTTCAGGGAAAAAACTAATGGTTGTCGAAGTTGCTAATTGTAAAACTCCTCCGGCAGCGGCATATCCTATCACAAAACTTCCTATATAAAGAATAATCGGACTAGTTATGAAATAACAAAGTAATAACATGATAACGGAAATACTTAGATAAATAACTAATACGGTGGTTTCTTTCAATCCTAAATGAATCAAGCGTGCTGTTAACAAAACAGCCACTGTTGCACCTACGGCATAGAAGGATTGCAAGAGACTTGGATTCTTAACACCATAACTTGAGCCCAATTCTTGATTACAATTTAACCAAATCATAAAAGTCGTTGAACTTGTAAAACCAATTAAGATTGAAGCAATCGCAGCAGCCGAAAAATGATGCTTCGTTGCAGCCTTATTTTTACTTTTGGCAGCTTTTTCTTGTTGTGGAAATGGTAAAAACATTACTAAGAAAGCATCTGCTAACATCAAAATGCCACAACCAATAAAAATAATTTTATAAGATAAGTGGGCACTGGCTACTAAGCCGATTACGAATGGTAAAAGAAATTGAGCTACTGTGATTGAGAACTTCGTAAACAAATTAGCAATTGAAGCTGATTTGGGGAAGATCTCCATAACACTTGGAGAAATACATGTATCCAAGAAAGAATTAGCAGCGCCATTGATGATTCCCATTGCATAAGCTATCCACAATTGGTGAACTGAAATTACACCAAAGAAAAACACTACATATAGAAAAATACCAATTAAGCCACTAACTCTGCGTCCAACTTTATCTGAAATTGGACCGGCAAATGGATAAGCTAATAGTCTTCCCAATCCATAAGCGGCAATTACTGAGACAACCATTGAAACATCGATTGCTCCGTTAGAGAGTGTTGAAGCTCCCCAAGCTTTCGCAAATTCAGTTTTATATTGTCCCATGATCGATAATGCAATTCCTAAAATAAAATAAGCAAAATATAGAGCAAAAGCAGTTGGGTAGTACTTTTTCTGACTATTCACCATTTTACTATCCTCCATTAATTTAGAAGAACAATTTCTTAACATCATCTACCGGCATATTTTCGCCAGTGTAAAGCTTAAAAGCGGCAGCACCTTGTTGAACTAGCATTCCTTTTCCACCAATAATTTGGCTACCATGATCTTTTGCATCCTGCAACATTTTAGTTACAGCGGGACTATAAACCGTATCTGTAACAACTAATCCCGGACGGAAAACGGAAGTATCTTTGATATTAGTCTGATCAACATTTGGTGCCATACCGGCTTTAGTAGCATTAGCTAAAACGTCACTATTTTTAATGGCCGTATCTAAAGCCATCTGATCATTAATATCGTCGACAGTAACTTTACAATCAGGCACTCTCTTCATAATTTTTTCGGCAATAACTTCAGCATTATGATAGAAGGAATCTTTCGGATTAAAGATATGGATTTCTTTGACACCATCTAAAGCCATCTGAACAGCAATGGCAGTACTAGCACCGCCAGCTCCTAAAAGGGTCAAAACTTTTCCCTTTGGCTCAACTCCATGTTGACGAAGATTAGCTACGTACCCGGCTCCATCAGTATTGTGACCTGTTAAAATACCATCATCGTTTACAATCGTATTAACAGCTCCAATTAATTGAGCAGCTGGTGACAATTTATCAACCAATTTACTAGCAGTTTTTTTACAAGGCATTGTGACATTGGCACCACGCATATTAAAAATACGCATTTTTTCCAAAGCTGAATCCATCTCATCTTCTTTAACATCAAAAGCCAGATAAGCATAATTGATTCCAGCCTGTTCAAAACTATAATTGTACATTGCTGGTGAACCTGAATGTCTTACCGGCGAACCGAATAGAGCTAACATTGTTGTATGACCATCAATTCTTGCTTCCATGATTTAGCCTTCTTTGACCGTTTCTTTAGCCTGTTGTTGTTCATAGGCCTGATATTCCGCAGTTGGCATTTCCTTACCTGTAAATAGACTGTAAGCCGCAGCACCTTGCCATAACAACATTCCTTTACCGGGAGCGATGGTGCATCCCAAAGCTTCAGCGTCTTCAATCAATTTTGTCTTGAGAGGATTATAAACCGTATCGGCAACAACCAAATCAGGACGTAAATAGCTTTTATCAACTAGTGATTGTCCATCTAATGGTTTCATTCCTACAATAGTCGCATTAACTAGAATGTCGGCTTGGGCAATTTCTGCTTTTAACTTAGCTTGATCACTAAGTGAGTAGACGTTAACTTTTACTTCAGGCTTAGCTTGCTCAATTTTTTCTTTAGTTTTTTCAGCGTTTTGATAAAATTCATCATCTTGATTAAAAATAGAAATTTCTTTAGCACCATCCAAAGCACATTGAACTTGTAAAGCCGTTGCGGCACCGCCAGCTCCCAATACGACTAACTTCTTATCTTTAATATCAACACCATTTTCTTTCAGATTACGTACAAACCCAATTCCATCAGTAATGTGACCAGTTAGTTTACCATTATCGTTCACAATGACATTGATAGCTCCAATAATTTTAGCAGCTGGTGAAAGGTCATCAACCAAAGTTGCAGCAATACTTTTGCATGGCATTGTGACATTGCTACCACGTACTTTAAATAGCCTGAGCGCATCAATTGCTTGGGGCATCTGTTCCTTTTTGACGTCAAAAGCTAAATAGGCGTAGTCCAATCCTTGTTTTTGAAAACTAAAATTATACATTGCTGGTGAACCTGAATGTCCTACTGGTGAACCTAATAATGTGAATAAACCTGTTGTTCCTGAAATACGTTTTTCCATGATAAGCGCTCCTTATAAAAAAGGACCAAGACTTTCGTCTCAGTCTCTTAATTGATTTTATTTTTTAGCTGGTTGGTGGTGATCAATAGCGTATTGACGACGGCCACCTGGTTTTGGAATCATATCTGAGATCATCATATGAATTCCACCATCGACCATAACTTCACTACCGTTTGTATAATCTGAGCGATCACTGGCCATAAATAGAACAGTATTAGAGATGTCAGTCAAATTACCGATACGCTTGCTGGCAACCAAACGTTTTCTGCCGTCTTCAACTTTAGGATCACTGTAGAAATTCTCTGACAATGGTGTCTTAACCAAACATGGAAGAACACAATTACTGCGTAGTCCAAATTGTCCCCATTCGGCAGCCATCTGTTTGGACATCATATTAACGGCCGCTTTAGTTGTGCTGTAGGCACCGCTGTATGTTTCTGGTGATAATGAAGCAGCAGTTGAAATATGAACCAAAGTACCGTGACCTTGCTTGATCATAACTTTTCCAAATCTTTGTGACATTAAGAAATAACCTGTGATATTGACATTCAAGGCTTGTTTCCATTCGTCCAAGCGTAAATCTTCTAGTGGAGAGAATCTCAAAATGGCAGCAGTATTTACCAAGACATCAACTTTTCCAAATTTATCAACAACTTCTTTAACGGCTGCATCAACTTCTGTCTCATCAGTGGTATTACATTGAATTGCTAAAGTTTTAACGCCATATTTATCAGAGATTTCTTTAGCTAAGGCTTCTGTTTTATCCTTTAATAAGTCGACCAAAACAATATTGGCTCCCTGTTCAGCGAAATCATTAGAGAACTTTGTTCCCATTCCGCCGACAGCGCCTGTAATTACAACGACTTTTCCTTCTAATCCTAACCATGTATCACTCATATTCTTGTACCTCCCAATTGCTAATTAAGCTGTAACTGTTTCCTTCAAAATTTCAGGCCATGCCTCTTCCATAACCTTAACTGTGTTCTTATATGTATAATCAGCTACGTAATCGATTCCTTTAGCCATATATGCATCGGAAATCACTTCTACACCGATAACTTTTGGATCGACTCCGGCATCTTTGATCATCTTAACGAATCCCGCTGTATCCAAGTCCCCAGTACCAGGAGCTAAACGATCGTGCATTGATTCATCACGTAAAATTGATTTGGCATATGGTCTTGTATATGCATCATCCAATTGGATAGAAATAACACGTTTTGCTTGTTCCTTTGTCAATATATCATATGGTTGATCGGCTCTGACCCAGTGCCACATATCCAAAAGCATATAAACATTGTCACAATTAGCTTTTTGCATAATTTTCCAAGTCTTATCCAAGTTAGGCAATCCACTGTATGGCATTGGCTCTAGTGCGATGATCCACTTGCCTGCTCTAGCTGCCAATTCTTGAAGTTTCTTAGCTGTGTAGTCGATCGGATAATCTTCCATCAATCCAGTATTAATATGCTTTACACCGAACAATTCACACATATGGAAACACATCTGTTCCTTATATTTTTGTTCATACGTTCTTGGTTCTTCACACCATTGAACGATATATTCAACTTCGGTACATCTAATATTATATTTAGCAAGAATATCGAGAATGTCCTGATCAGTTAGGCCTTCATTTAAAGCATCAACATAAGTTTCGGCACGAAGTCCAATTCCATCATAACCTGCTTCACTAGCGGCTTTACAACGATCCTCAAAGCTGCATTTATCACCTAATGTCCAAGAACTAACTGTAATAGGATGTGTCTTTGTCATAATTAACTCCTCCAAAAGTTTGTGGATTTAGCATGCATGTTCTTTAATTCACATATTTATTTACGAGTTCAATGTAACCGTTTTTTTAAATATCGTCCAATTACTCTTTATCGTAGTCATCTATAGCCAAAAGTTATAGATTCTGCTATATTGGCTGTATAAAGCGATTTCAAAACTAACTAGATTTCACTTTTAAAGGGGATATTTTATTATGAATTTAGATCATCTACGTTATTTTGTGGCTTTATCTCGAACTGAGAATTATACGCAAACGGCAAAAATGTTACATATTACACAACCGAGTTTGACCAAAGCTATGCATTCATTAGAAAAAGAACTCGATCTAACTTTATTCCAACGGAATGGACGACGTGTAACTCTTACTCGAGAAGGAAGATTATTTGCTAACAGTGTTTCCACATCCCTAATTTCATTAGACAAAAGTATTGCTGAAGCTAAGAGCCTCAATGAAGAAAAAACAATCATTCGTTTGGCATCATTACGTACTTTGAGTATTAAATGGTTACCCGACATGGCACAACGCTTTCTAAAGTCTACCGAGAATCCTACTGTCGATTTTCAATTCAACACAGATACGGGACTTTCACCAGATATCCTCAATGGTTTACGTGCAAAAAAATATGATGTGGCCTTCTGTTCTCGTTTAGATAATTATCCCGACTTAAATTTCTTTCCTGTCGCTGAACAAACAATGGTATGCATAACCCCAATTGATCATGCCTTAGCCAACCATTCTAGTGTGAATTTGGCAGAAACGCTAAATTATCCTCAAGTTACATTTTCAGAAAATAGTGGACTTCATTCCATTATGAACAAACTTTTTAGTGAGGTTGGTGGTCATCCTATCAGTGCCTATTCTGTGGAAGAAGATCAGGCCATTGCTGGTTTAGTTGCCAATGGATTCGGTATTGCTATCGTCCCTAACATGTCAATCATGCAAACCATGCCCGTCAAAGTAATTCCAATTTCATTTCCTAATGAACAACGAATCCTTCACATGGCAACTCTGAAAAGGACTGAAAATCAACCGGCTATTGCTAGTTTCGTTAATTTCGTTAAATCTCAAAGTAAACAACTTTCGATCAACAATATTTAAGACAAAAAAGGTACTAACCAGAACTTTCATTCTGATGAAGTGCCCTAAAATTGTTAGACATAATCTAACAACTTTAGGAGCACTTTTTTTATGACCAAATACTCTTCAGATTTCAAAGCTAAATTAGTAAATGAATACCTTGATGGACAAATTTCTATACTTGGATTATCGAAAAAATATGGAATGCCCAGTAAATCACCGATTTATCGCTGGATCCATCAAGCGGAGGCGAATGGACTTGATTATTTGATAAGTAAGAAATCCCATAAAGAATATTCTCAAGATTTCAAATTATCCGTGATAGAATATTATAAATTACATGAGATCAGTCGCCTTGATACTGCAATTTATTTCAAGATATCACCTAGTCAAGTTGATTCATGGATCTATAAATATAATCAATATGGTGTTATTGGATTAAGGCGTCGTCCCAGAGGGAGACGACCGTTAATGGCCAAGAAAAAGAAGAAACAAACACGTTTAAATTCCACAAAAGAAGAGAAATATAAACAGGAAATTCTTGATCTAAAAGCTAAACTACATGATGCCGAAATGGACCGTGATATTTTAAAAGCACTAAAGACCTTGCGAGAAAACGATCACAACTCGAAAAAGCAAAATTAGTCAAATCATTACTTAAAAAATACAAGTTGAATGAGTTATTAACTAAGGTCGATCTACCAAGATCAACTTATTATGAACGCCTTAGTAAAACTGATAAAACAGATAAATACGCTCAACTAAAAGATTTTATTGTTAAAACATATCACGATTCAAACTCAACCTACGGTTATCGTCGAATCTGGAAAGAGTCTCTCAAGGTCGGATTCAAAAATTCTCCAGAAACAATTCGGCATTTAATGACCAAACTTAAATTAAAAGTAGTTATTTTTTCAAAACACACATCCGGTTACTGTTCCTATAGAGGTAACCTTGGAAAAATAGTTCCTAATACAATCAAACAGAAATTTACTGAGACAGAACCTTTAAAAGTATTACATACAGATGTAACTCAAATACGTTTGCGTAAAGACAAATGGGGCTATATATCCGCCGTGCTGGACCAGGCCAGCGGCGAAATATTATCTTATTCAATAAGTTTGAGCCCTAATAAATTACTAATATTAGATACTCTAGAAAAATTGAAGCAAAATATAGTTCCCTCTTTAAAACCAATCCTTCACTCTGATCAAGGATGGCATTATCAGCTCAAATATTATCGAGATACCCTAAAAACAATGGGTATTGAACAAAGTATGTCTCGAAAAGGCAATTGTCACGACAACGCCCCAATTGAGAGTTTTTTTAATCTGCTCAAAAGAGAATGTCTTTATAGGTATAATATCGATGACCTAACCGAATTAAAGAACATAGTCGCTAAATATATCAATTGGTACAACAATAAACGTATTTCTTTAAACAAAAATGGATTGTCCCCTGTAGAATACAGGGAACAATCCATGATTTTTTAAAACTTATAAAAATGTCTAACTTTTTTATTGCACTTCATGATTAGTACCTTTTTTGAATTCATTGACTATACCGTTTTAATTTTAGTGTCAATCTTAGCTTTATTTAACAAGACAGAGCTAGTTACAACTGACAAGGAACTGAAAGCCATGGCCAATCCGGCTAATTCAGGGCTCAATGTCAAACCGACGGCAAAGAATAATCCAGCCGCAACAGGGATTCCCAAAACATTATAGATGAAAGCCCAGAACAAATTGAGTTTGATACGATTAAAAGTCTTCTTACTCAATTCAAGAGCTTTAGCAACATCACGTAGATCATTTTTCATTAGAACAATTCCACCTGACTCAATTGCTATATCCGTTCCAGATCCCATAGCGATACCAACATCAGCCATTGTCAAAGCCGGTGCATCATTGATACCATCACCAACAAACGCTACTTTACCCTTCTTTTGAAGTTCCTCGACATGATCAGCCTTATCACCAGGCAAAACATCTGCGATAACTTCGTCAATCCCAACTTCTTGAGCAATGGCTTTAGCAACACGTGCATTATCACCTGTTAACATAACGGTTCTTAATCCACGAGCTTTCAAAGTGGCGATGGCTTCTTTCGATGTGGCTTTAGGGGCATCTTGAATGGCAATCATACCGATAACTTCTTGATTCAAACCAACAAAGACTACCGTTTTGGCTTCGTTTTGTAGATGCACCATTTTATTTTCTAAATCAGTGGAAATTTTAACATCATTTAACAATTTGTCATTTCCAACAAAGGCCTTTTGACCATTAACGATAGCTTCAACACCTTTACCTTCAATAGCCTGGAATGAATCAGCCTTGTCTGCTTGAATCGCGTCTGCCTTAGCCTTATCCAAAATAGCTGTAGCCAATGGATGTTCAGATGATTCTTCCAAAGCAGCAGCGAGTTTCAAAACTTGTTGTGAATCCCCAACAATATCAGTAACTTCGGGCTTACCTTTTGTAATAGTACCAGTCTTATCCATTACAACTGTCTTAATATCGTTAACTTCTTCAAGAACTTCACCATTCTTGATCAAAATACCCATTTTAGCTCCACGACCAGTTCCAACCATTAAAGCAGTTGGTGTTGCTAAGCCCAAAGCACATGGACATGCGATAACAACCACGGAAACCGCAAAAATAAGAGCTTGAGCAATTGTGGCACCCAAGAAAACGTACCAAACTAAGAACGTCAAGATTGAAAGAATCAAGACAACCGGTACAAAAATTTCAGAAACTTTATCAGTCAAATTTTGAATAGGAGCGTGACTATTTTGAGCCTTTTTAACCAATTCAACAATTTGTGACAACATTGTATCACTACCGACTTTTTCAGCTTTAAACATGAAAGTTCCGTTGCTATTCATAGTTGAACCAATAACTTTATCACCGATTTTTTTAGTTACAGGCATACTTTCACCAGTAACCATTGATTCATCAACCGTCGAACTTCCTTCAGTAATGACACCATCGACCGCAATTTTTTGACCCGGCTTAACTCTGATTAAATCACCTTGAACAACTTCAGCTAGTGGTATTTTTACTAATTTGCCATCACGCATAACTTCAGCTTCCTTAGCCTGCAAATCAATCAATTTCTCGATTGCATTTGAAGCGTTATTACGCATTCTCTCTTCGAAAACTTGTCCTAATAAAACGAAAGTAACAACAAAAGCTGCACTTTCAAAGAAAACACTCTGATGAGTAATCATGGCATAAATACTGTAGATATAGGCTGTGGCAGTACCGATAGCTACTAAGGTATCCATGTTTGAATGATGCTTTTTGAATGAGGCCCAAGCACTCTGTAAAAATGGACGTGCAGCCACCGCCATAACGATGGTCGTCAAAATGAATTGAGTCCATTCACCGCCGGGAATCATAATACCAAACGGCATCAGAATCATTCCTACTAGCATTGGTAGTGAAAAGATTAAAGCAATCCAAAAACGTTTTGTAATTGTCATCATTGAATCACTACCTTTCCAGAAAACATATCCATACCACAACTGAACTCAAACTCACCAGCCTTATCAGTGGAAACTGTAACTGTTTGAGCAATATTTAGTGGTAACTGTTTTTCAAAATTCATTGTCTTAGAGTGAACAACATCCAAACATCCCTGTGCATTAGTTCTGGTAAAAGTAATTTCTGCAGGAACATCTTTTTTCAAATTGACAACTGCTGGATTATATCCACCTGCGACTGTAACGTTAACCTTTTGTACCTTCTCAACCATAATAATTTTCTCCTCTTTATTTAATGATTACTTTGCCGTGAAACATATCCATACCACAAGCCCAATTGAATTCACCAGACTTGCTAGTATCAATTTCAACCGTTCTTTGTTCATTTTGTGGTAATTCTTGATTAATACCAAAGTCTGAAAAGACAACACGATCCAAACAACTGGAAGCATCTTTTCTGGTGAAATTAATTGTAGCGGGGACTCCTTTTTTCAGAGTAACGACTTCAGGTGAGTACCCACCATTAACTTCAACATCAACACTCTGGTTGTTATCTTTTACATTAGCAGTTGTTTGATCTACCTGATGATTGCCGAAGAACCACCAAAGAATAAATCCTATAATTGCTAAACCAACGATTAGTACGATCACCTTTGTCATAAATATCTCTCCTCAAATTCCTCAATTGATGTTTACGCTTGTAAACTACACACATTATATTATTCTCAAAGTTTACACTTGTCAACTAGAAGACTTAATAAAAAACACAACAACCTTGTTAGATTGTTGTGTTTCTTCATTATCATAGCTTCACAAAACAATTCCTTTGTCTTGTTCTCTACTTTACGAGTTTATCCCAAATAACTACTTTTCCACTAGCTAATGATTTGGGTACATCTATAATTCTCTGATTAGATGATCCTCTGAATTGTAGGGTCAGATCTTTTTTTCTCAACAAGAATCTACCATCTACTAAGATATCTAGTAATGATAGTAATTCTAGCTTATCGTCTGATTCTTTCATCATTTCATCCCATGAATATCCTGTCCATGACCAGATATCTTTGGTATGTCCATATTCTTTTCGAATTCGTTTGCACAATGAAAGACAGACTTCTGTGTTCAAAAATGGTTCTCCACCTAATAGAGTCAATCCTTGTACATAACTTTGTCCAAGATCTGCAATGATTTTATCTTCTAATTCTTTTGTGTACGGTTTTCCATATCGAAAATCTTGTGCAGCTACGTTGTAACAACCGGGACATCTGAACATGCATCCTGAAACGTATAAACTACATCTGACGCCTTCACCGTCAACAAAATTAAATGGCTTATAATCAGCAATTCTCTTAAGACTGTGGTCCTTGCTTAACCATTCTTTGGGAGTCGGATTGTTTGGCTCTCTCATATTTTGCTGCATGTTTTATCATCTCCGAAGTCATATTCTTTCTACGTGAAGCTATTTCAACGTGGCGGCCGTGAATCATTGGACGTTGTTGAGGATTGCCTAAATATCCACAAGTTCTCTTAACAACATCGCAAAATTGTGGATCATGATTGCCACACTCCGGACAAACAAAACCACGGGCAGTAGCATTGAATTCACCTTTGAAACCACACTTGAAACACTGATCAATCGAAGTATTGGTTCCCAGATAGCCAACGTGATCATAAGCCCAATCCCAGACTGCTTCTAATGCCTTAGGATTTTGACGTAAATTAGGGTACTCACAGTAATGAATAAATCCACCCGATGCATATTTAGGAAAGACTTCTTCAAAAGTTAATTTCTCAAATGGATTAGGGTGCTTGCGTACATCATAATGGAAACTATTAGTGTAATATTCTTTCTCCGTTATGTTAGGAATAGACCCAAATTTTTCCAAATCATCGCGACAAAATGTATCAGTCAACGATTCTGCCGGCGTGGAATAAAGGCTATAATGATAACCACTTTCTTTAGCCCACTGTGAACATTTATCATGTAAGGCTTTAACAATTTTCTCTGCAAAGTCATGTGCTGCTTGATTGTTCTCCCACTTATCGCCGAAAAAGGCCGTACATACCTCATATAAACCAATATAGCCTAAAGATACCGTTGCACGTTCGTTCTTGAATAACTCATCAATACTATCAGTTTTCTTTAGACGTTTACCAAAGGCACCATACATATACAATAGTGGTGCATTCTCTGGTTTAGCTTGCTTAGTACGTTCGATACGATAAGCTAGGGCAGTATGACAAATCTGCATTTTTTCCTCAAATATTTCCCAAAATAAATCGGAATTACCTTGAGATTCTAAAGCAATTCTAGGTAAATTAACCGTTACAACGCCGAGATTCATTCTACCTGAATTAACTTCTTTGCCATTTTCATCCTTCCAACCTTGTAAGAAAGAACGGCATCCCATTGGAGTTTTAAAACTACCTGTAATTTCTTTGATCTTGTCATACATCAACAAATCAGGATACATCCGTTTAGTTGAACATTCGAGTGCTAAAGTTTTGATATCGTAATTAGGATCACCAGGGTTCAAATTCAAACCACGTTTAATAGTAAAAGTTAACTTAGGAAAAATGGCTGTCCGATGTTCCTTACCTAGTCCCTTAATTCTGATTTCCAAAATTGATTTTTGAATAGCACGTTCGATCCAACTTGTTCCCAAACCAAAATTAATCGTCGTAAAAGGCGTTTGCCCTTGAGATGAATAAAGAGTATTGATTTCGTACTCCAAGGCTTGCATAGCATCATAAATATCCTTACGCGTCTTTTCTTGAGCAAATTCAACTTGCTTATCTTCTGCAATCCATTTACGCGCATCTTTGAGATGCTTTTGATAATTTATCTCCGCATACGGTGCCAACAATTGATCAATACGATTAGCCGAACATCCACCGTATTGAAGTGAGGCTACATTCGCGATAATTTGAGACATTTGTGCAGTTGCAGTTTGAATAGAACGTGGTGAAGATACCCAGGCATTTCCAATTTTAAAACCATTACTCAGCATTTCATCAAAATCGATCAAACAGCAATTAGTTTCTGGCGTAACTGGTGAATAATCCAAATCATGCCAATGAATATCACCACGTAAATGTGCTTTGGCAACCAACTCTGGCAACATTTTTAATCCCATAGCACGACTGGCAACACCAGCTTCCAGATCACGTTGTGTATTGAAAATATTACTATCCTTGTTAGCATTCTCATGTACAACATCCTCATTACGATTAAATAAACGCTCAATATTTAATTGAACATTGGTTGCACGTGAAAATTTATCTTGATCCGCTTGAAAATAACGTTCATACGTCTCTGCTTGTTCTTCCATGTCATTATCATTCAAAACACGAAAAATAAGCCCATGAATTTGAGTAGTTGTTAAAAGTTTCAAATCAGCAAAGCGAGAGACTAATTCAGAAATCACTATATCTTTTTGTTGAGAATTCAATTGGAGTTGATCCAAAACAAATTCTATTTTATAGGGATAAAAATTAGTCACTGTCCCACTTCTTTTTTCTACAGGAATGGAAACTAATTTTTGCAATTTGGTAATCATATTCTTCCCCCTAGTTATTAAATACTGATATCATTTTACAAAATTATAACAAAAAAAATAAGACTACTAAATACCAGATGTTGTGATATATAGCACATTAGTACAACATATGGTAGTCTTATTTCGAATTTTGAGAAATCATCATTTGAGCCTATTCACAAATCGTCGTTACATTAATCAAAATGATTGCCAGCTCAAATGATTGGATTTGTTCAATAAAATATTCCTATATTAGATATATAGCGTTGTAGTGGTTACTTTTATCGATTCTAGGATAGATAATAATTTTTTTCAATATTTAATCACTAATCCTAAAAAATAGCGGGCAAAAAAATTGGCTTGATCACTATTAACTTTAAGTCCTTTAGCCGAAAATTCATCAATATCAATCGATTCAAAGCGACAACTGCTAAAATCAATCCCTTTAAGTTCAGTTCCCAATAGATTCATTTTATTCAGTTCACAATTATCAAAAATAGTCTTCTTCAATTTATTTTCATTAAAACTAACATCTTTTAAGCTGGTATTAATAAAATTGACATTTTTCAGATTCATTCGATTAAGAACCGACATATCCATCAAACAATTATTGAATTCAACATTATTTAAATACGACTGATCAAGATTGGTTCCAACTAATTTACAATTACGAAACTCAACTCGATACAAACTAGCCTCATCTAGTGTGCAATTAGATAGATCGCATCCCTTAAAAATCACATCAGTTAATTCAATTTTTTCAAACTGGCAATTACTAAAAGTCATATGATCAAAAATTGTTTTTTCAATCATAGGATGTCTGATTTCCTGATCTTCTAGAAACTCTCCCTTTAACAATCGATTGGTTAAGTAAAAGTCTTCCTCTTCATAAATATCAAAAAAAGATCCTTTTTCTAAATAATCTTCTACAATTTTAGGCTGAATCATCGACTACACCTCTTTCAACTAGCATCTTACCAGATATCCCTTTTGAAAAAATTAGAGAAAAAAGCGGTCTATTTGAATCCTTTCGCACCCAATATTATTGAATTTACGTAATTTAAACTTAGAATCCGTCTCCTCAACACTATAAATTAAATAATTTAATTTAAAATTAATTATTTATTTTTAAAATCCCATTATTGAGGCTTTTCTTCAAACTTTCAACACAAACATCTGTTACCATGAGCTTATAGTTACAATAAATAATTAAGATATTGAAAATATATATCAAAATTATTGAGCAAATTACAATTTGGAGGGAAATAGCATGAAATTCTTTACTGAGGAACAAAGTTTAGACGTTTTAAAGGATTTAGTCGCAATTAAATCGGATAACGACAACGAATTAAAGGTTGCTTCTTATCTTAAAGACTTATTGGCTAAATACGATATCGAATCAGAAATCAAAATTATTCGTGGCAACCGTGCTAACTTAGTCGCTGAAATCGGACATGGTAAACCTATCTTAGGCATTTCAGGACATATGGATGTTGTTGCTGCTGGTAATCTTGACGATTGGAATAGCGATCCCTACCAACTAACTGAAAAAGATGGTCAGCTCTACGGTCGTGGTGCTACAGATATGAAATCTGGTTTAGCCGCCCTAATCATTACTATGATTGAATTGCATCATCAAGGACTTCCCCAAAAGGGTACCATTCGCTTAATGGCTACTATGGGTGAAGAAGTCGGTGAAGAAGGATCAGGATATTTTCTCAAAGATGGTTCAATGGATGATGTTGATGGTTTAGTTATTGGTGAACCTTCTGGTTACAATATCGGTTACGCTGAAAAAGGTTCGATGGATATCAAATTTACTTCCAAGGGTAAGGCTAGCCACAGTTCTATGCCTGAAAAAGGATTCAATGCGATTGATCCCCTAATGAATCTTTTAATTGATGCTAATAAAATTTTCCGTGACGAAAATATTAAACACGATTCAATCGGTCCATTAATTTTCAATACAACTTTGATCAATGGTGGTACACAGGTTAATTCCATTCCTGACCACGCTGAGGCTGAGATCAATGCACGAACAATTCCTGAATATGATAATCAAAAGGTCATTGACGTTTTAAATGATTTGGTTAAGAAATATAACGATCAAGGTGCAAAAATCAGTTTTGATGCCTACATGAACGAGTTTCCTGTTTTAATGGATCCTAAGAATGCACTTGTTGCTCCTATGAAGAAATTAATGGAGCAATATACCAATGAAGAAGTTCACGTCACACCAATTTCAGCTGTTACCGACGCCTCCAACTTGGTTCAAAAAAAGCCTAGTGATCTACCATTTTTGATTGCTGGACCTGGTAACGATACACCTCATCAAATCAACGAACACGTTGACAAACAAATGTACCTTAACTTTATTGATATTTACGAAAAACTCTTCATTGATTTTCTTGATAATACAAAATAATCTAGAAGCATAGAAAAAAGATGTTCACATTAACCAATTAAATCTGGTTGATATGAACATCTTTTTTAGTCTGGAATAAGAATTGAAGAATACAGAGAACGGTAGTTTAAGCCAAAGCAGTTTTCGCCGCATCAGCTAGATAATCAATGTCACCCACAACACTCTTACCAGCTATGACTTCTTGATTTGGTTTCATGTAAGTAATCGACTTAATATCGTCGCCTTGTTTAGTAATTGCCATAATTACAATATTACTGTGTCCGGCAGCCTTGATTTTTTTACTATCAAACTTAATCAGGGTCTGTCCGGCTTTAACGTGATCATTAACTTCAACTAATGGTTTGAAGCCGTCACCTTTCATATCAACGGTATCAACCCCAATATGGAGTAAAACTTCAGTTCCATCATTCAAAGTTAAACCAACGGCATGATTACTGCCTTGCATAACAACTGTAACTTGACCATTAGCTGGAGCAACTAATTTATCACTTGTAGGATTAATGGCGATACCATCACCTAATTGTTTCTTAGAAAACATTTCATCGGGAACATTTTCAATGGCTTCAGTTTTTCCAGTAGCAAAGGCTGTTAAATCATGAGCCACTTCATCATTGCCAATATTTCTATCCGCATTCAATTTAGTTCTAGAAAGAGTAAATGTTAAAACGATGGTCAGAATGAATGTCATGACTTCACCAGCAAGGTAAAAACCCCACTGTTTAGGAAAGACACTTAAAAAGCTTAAAACGCCACCAACACCGACGCTTGATGAACGTACTTGCCAGAATCCCATCCAAGCACCACCAAAGGCACCCGATAACATAACGGCAACGAAAGGATATCTATTTTTCAAGTTAACACCATAAATGGCTGGTTCTGTAATACCTAAGAATGAAGATAAACCACTAGACCAAGCGACGTTTTTCTTCTTGGCATCTTTTCTAAAAATATATGCCATTGCTAGACAAGCGGCACCTTGAGCCATTGTAACTGGTTCTCCAACTGGCCAAAGCGTTACATAACCAAGTGTTCCGGCCATTTGTAAATTGACACCCAAAAATAGATGGTGCATCCCAGTAATAACCAATGGTGCACAAATGAAGCCATACAACGCACCACCGAGAACAGGAACAGCATTAAAGATTGAAACAACGCCTTTAGTAATCCAGTTAGCACCAGTCATAGTAACAGGTCCAATAACTAGGAATGAAGCAAATCCGGTAATTAAGAGTGTTAAAGGTGCTACTAAGATTAGTTGTAATGTATCAGGAAGATGTTTCTCAAAGTATTTCTCCAGTTTAACCAATACCCACGCGGCTACCAACACTGGAATAACTTGCCCTTGATAACCGACTTGGGAGACGTGCCAACCAAACAAATTCCATGTTGGAGTAGCGGCTGGATGTGAAGCATAATCATAGGCACTTGTTAAAGCGGGGTTAACCAAGATTAGGCCTAATACGATACCCAATAATGGATTTCCACCAAATTTTTTAACGGCTGACCACCCAATCAATGCAGGCAAGAATGAAAATGAAGTTTGTGCAATCAGTTGAATAATATCATTAACACCCTTCCATTCTGTATGCATTTGAATGAATGACGCATTTGGATAAAAGATTCCTTTATTACTCAAAACATTATTGATACCCATCAATAAACCTGCGGCAACAATAGCCGGAATGATAGGAATAAATATATCACCCAGTAATCTTACTAACCGTTGCAAAGCACCTTGTTTATTACGTCCTTCTTGTTTAACAGACTCTACTGATGCTTCTTGTGCTCCTGTTTGTTTAATAAATTCATCATAAACTTTCGGAACACTTGGTCCGATGACGATTTGAAATTGTCCGCCTGCTAAAAAAGTTCCCTGAACAATATCAACTTTTTCTAATTCTTTATCATTAACTTTCGATTGATCTTTAAGAATGAGTCTTAATCTGGTAATACAGTGAGTTGCTGATTCGATATTATCTTTGCCACCGATCAATTCGATGATTTTGGTAACATCACCTTTCATATCAGCCATAAGATCATCTCCCCTAAAATTATTTATATATTTCCAAAGAACAAAGCAAGTATAACTTGTTTAAACTAGTTTATCAAGATATAATATATATGTTTTAACAAGTGCCTATTCATAGGCATTAGAATAAAAATATGATTAATTTAGTTGGTGATAAATATGATGAATATTAATTCAGTACCCTTTAGTTATTACGGTTCATACATGTCCATTTTCAAACATGATGATAAATTATGGCTTCAATCTCTACACGGTAAATCTAAAGGAAATATGGATAGTATTGAAATCTTAGTTACCCACAATGGTAATCCCGTTCCCTTCAAGGTAGTAGAAAACTACACTTTATTAGAGCTAATCTCCGATTTTGGTAAAGTCAAAATATGTTTTAATACTGCTCAAAAAATTGTTTTTTACAGCACTGACCGCTTAGGAGTCCGCTTCGCATCACATCCTAAGTTCAATTTTGAATACAATTTCCAACTAGGTAAAAAAGAGTCTCCCTACTACATAGTCAACAGCTACAAGAATCTCACTAAATATTTGGTTTACACTACTAATTGCCCTTCCCATCTATCCCAATCACTGACTGTGGATGCCACTGGAAGCAATAAAACAGCTAATAATAGTTCGTTTATTGACATATTCCCTCAAGAAGACAATTCGTCTACTATTGCCGTTATTCAAGATATACCAACTAATATGCAAAAGCCTGACAATGATAAACTTGATTTCTCTTTAATCGAAAAAATTGCCGAACAAAATTTTCATGATTTTGCTCGACAATTTCAGCTTGTTCAATCAAGTTATAAAAATATTCAACTAGATGCAATTTATACCCTCTGGTCTGCCACAGTTTTTCCTGAAGGTAATTTAAAATTTACTTCTATCTATGCTTCCAACAATAAATTTCCTGGAATTTGGAGTTGGGATCACTGTTTTATGGCTCTGGCTTTGGCCGGAGTAGACAACCAACTAGCTTGGAATCAGATGAAGGTTATTTTTCAACATCAGGATAAATTCGGTCAGTTACCAGGATCAGTCAGCGATTCGACAATTAGATGGAATTTTTCTAAACCACCAATTCACGCTTACATTTTTGCTAAAATGGCTCAAAAGATGAAATTTACAGATACACAATTATTTGAAATTCATTACTGGATCAGTAAACAAGTTGACTTCTATTTGAAATATAAGGATTCCAACGAGGATGGTATCTGCGAATACGACCATGGTAACGATAGCGGACAAGATAACAGCACTGTTTTCACTCAAAATACCGTTGTTGATTCACCTGACCTTTCAGCCTATTTGATCTTCGCTATGAATTATTTGATTAAACTATCCAAACAACTTAATCTACCAGAACAGATAGAATATTGGTCCAAGAAAAAGGCCATTCTAACTGTTAAATTTAAAAGTTACTTTTTCGATAAGAATAATAACCTGCCTTTTGCTAGAGAAATGTTCACAGGTAAAAAAATAGAGTCCCATGCACTCTTACCTCTCATTTCGCTAATTGCATGTAAGGAATTAAATCATCAACAAGTCGATGCCATCACTGAAGATATCAAACAACATTTCATTACTAGTTTTGGTATCGCAACTGAAGCTCTTGATAGTCCGTTTTATCAAGACGACGCTTATTGGCGTGGTCCTATTTGGGGCCCTTCATCCGTGATAATGTATGAAGCATTAAAAGATGCTGGTGAAATAGAATTAGCTCAAAAAATTGCCGATAGTTTCTGTAAAACTGTGAAAACATATGGTTTTGCTGAAAACTTTGATGCTAAGACCGGTGTCGGCCTACGAGATAAATCATTCTCATGGACCGCTAGTGCCTTTCTCTATTTTGCTAGCGAATTGCATTTGTAAAATTAAATCAAAACAGTAATAATTGTAGATATAAATGATTTCTGGAGGGGTGATATTATCGCAAACAATAAATACGATGTGATTTATGAAGACTTGAAAAAGCGAATTAAGAATGAAGAATACAAGTACCAAGAAAAAATACCTTCAGAAACCAATTTGATTCTTGAATACAACTGTTCCCGAAATACTCTTCGTCGAGCTATTAAAAAATTAGGTGCCGACGGTTACGTTCAAAGTATTCGTGGGAAAGGCGTTATAGTTCTTTATAACGCTAATTTAGAAAACAATTTAATAAAAAAGGGCAGCCATTCGTTTAGTCAAATGGCCGATCGTAATAAAATTAAATTCAGAACTAGCGTCCTTTTATTCGATGAAATTGAAATCAACAAGAAAATGGCTTTAGAAAGTACTTTTCCTGTTGGTACACCCGTCTATTACATTAAACGGCTTCGTTCTATCGGTGATGATAATTACATCATTGAGAAGAACTATTTCATGAGTAAAGTCGTTAAAGATTTGACTATCGGTATTGCCCAAGATTCAATCTACAAATATTTAAATGACGTTCTAAATGAACCAATTGCTACTACCAAGCGTATTTTAACCTTTGGTATAGCGACTGATCAGGATAAAAAATATTTGAATTTGAATGGTTATAACGCCGTTCCGATTGTGACAAACTATTCATTCACGAATGACGGAACTATGTTTGAATATACCGTTTCTCATCACCGACCTGATAAGTTTATTTTTTACGATCAAAACCAAACTAATCCCGTTTCCTTTATGCTAAACAAATAAAAATCACGAATTCATTTTTATTATGAATTCGTGATTTTTTCGATTTTAATAGCTAAAGCACCATACTTTTGCTCACGTTCACGTGAATATATCTCCTGATTCTCTTGATCCAACTCTTCAATTGATTCATTCTCAGGTGCACCAATAATCGAACCGGAATATTTGGCAAAAAGTTCTTTAAACGTTGCAAATTTTTCTAAGCCTAATACTTTGACCTTTAAAGTTTCAGCTGTCGTCAGATTTGTAAAATCTATAAAATCATTAACCTGTAATTGTGAACGCTTCTCATCATTCAACCTGACTTCAATCGTTTTTTCGCCTGATTTGATGGCTTCAAACGGTTGATCGTATAATCCCATTTGCATAAATTTACTCCTCTATATAATATTTATCGAATATTATATAGCAATAAATCAAACAGGCGAATTTTATAATCAAGTTAGCCACTTTAGAAAAATGACAAAATAAAAACACCAAGACGTAAAAATCAGGTATCATTGGAGTTCTCACACAAACAATGAAAGAGGTTTTTCGTCTTGGTGCTAGAGCAGAATATCATAAATCGTCCTAAAGGACATCATTTAACTGAAATTGAACGTGGAAAGATTGCTTCCTTTCATTCAATTGGCTACTCGAATCGCCAGATAGCTAAAGCTATCGGCGTTTCACCTCAGACTATTAATAATGAAATTAACAGAGGTACTGTTGAGCAGATCAAGAAAGTTAATGGTAAAGTTCAACACTTGAATTGCTACTTTCCTGACACTGCACATCAAAAGTATGTAAAGAACCGTAAGCTTTGCCATCGTCCTTCTAAATTCGACCAAGTCACAGCCTTTTTAGGCTTCTTTGTAAGCCAGTTCATAGATAATGGATGGTCACCTGATACGGCCGTTGGACGAGCTAAGAACGAAGAATTATTCTTAGTAGATGAAATGGTTTGTACTACTACACTTTACAAATATATTGATGAACAACGACTTGAAATCCGGAATATTGATCTGGTAGAAAAGTCAACTAGACCGACTAAGCAACATACTTCAAAAAAGCATAAGCGTCTACTTGGTCGTAGTATTGAGAAACGCCCTAAAAGTGTTGATAGCAGAGAATCCTTTGGGGACTTTGAGATAGACACGATTGTGGGCAAAAGAAATGGCCATGAGAGTGTCGTCTTAACGCTCATAGAGCGTAAGACACGCTTTGAAATAATGAGACTTATTGACGGTAGAGATGCCGACTCTGTAGATTATGCTATGAAAGAGATCATAAAGAACTATGGTGATCTTATCAATTCAATCACTGCAGACAATGGCCCTGAGTTCTCTAATCTATCATCTGATATGGCTGGCGTTGCGGATGTTTACTTCACACACCCATATACATCTTGTGAACGTGGAACAAATGAAGTACATAATCGAATGATACGTCGTGACTTGCCCAAAGGGCTGTCACTGGATACAGTCAGCCCAAAAGTAATAAGAGACATAGAATTTAAGCTCAACAATATGCCTAGAAAGTTATTGAACTATAAAACGCCACAAGAACTCTTTGCTAGTTCCTGTGGCGCTTAAAGACATATTTATAAACTTCAAATACTGATATCACTTGGATTCAATTTATTTTGTCCAAGTGGCTAACTTGTTATTGAAATTTTCGAATAAATCAAACATTGAAATTTGCTATTTTATTTTCAGAAATACTATAATCGTCTAATTCTTCACCCGATGTTTTAATAACATTCTGATACCAATAATAACTATCTTTCTTTATTCTTTTATAACTTCCATTGCCAAAACTATCAACATCGACATATATAAAACCATAACGTTTATCAATATTTCCTGTTGATAATGCTATCAAATCCAGAGCACTCCAAGGACAATACCCAAATACTTCTACTCCATCTTTCATTGCTTCTCGTATTTGCTTTACATGTTCTTTTAAATAATCTATACGATATTCATCATGTATTTGATTATTTTCAATTCTATCTTGTGCTCCCAATCCATTTTCAACAATAATTACTGGTATTTGATAACGATCATAAATATCATTCAAAAATACCCTCAATCCTACTGAGTCAATTTGCCAACCCCATTGTGAGGCTGTCAAATAAGGATTTTTTTCTCCCGCAACAAGATTTGCAGATACCTTTTCTCCTGCATGATTATCTGAAACACAGTTAGTCATGTAGTAACTGCATGAATAGAAATCTACTGTGCCATTTCTTAAAATATCCTTGTCTCCGGACTCTACATCAAAATTAATATTATTATCTTTAAAGAACCTCAAAGCGTAACCCGGATACTTACCTCTAACTTGTACATCACTACAGAACATGTTCTTCATCTGTAGATTTAACTGATTGGCTCTTACATCTTTGGGGTTGGGTGTCAAAGGATATGTGTATATAGATGCAATCATACATCCCACTTTATTCTCTGAATTAATTCCATGTGCTAAATTAACTGCTAAGGCACTGGCTACTAATTGGTTATGTAAGCATTGGTATCTTAAACTTGGTGTATTTTTTTTATCATTGATATCTAATGAAATATTCCCGGCAGTCATAATACCAAAGGGCACTTGCATACAATTTATCTCATTAAATGTGATCCAATACTTAACTCTGTTATTAAAATGTTCAAAGAGAGTTTTGGCATATTTCAAATAGAACTTAATCATTTTTCTATTAGACCAACCGCCGAATTCCCCTGCTAAGGCCAATGGACCTTCATAATGAGAGATAGTAACAATGGGCTCAATACCTTTTTCAATTAAATAATTTATAACATTATCATAGAATAGAAGACCTTCTTCATTAGAACAAGTATCATTTCCATTAGGAAAAATACGTGTCCAAGCGATAGACATTCTATAAGCTTTCAAACCTTGCTCAGCAAACATATCAATATCATCTTTATAATTATCATAAAAATCTATAGCTTCATGTGAACCATAATAATAATTAGAATCAATACCAACTGTTTTTTCCCTAACATCTTTTGTTAAATCATTCTTATTACGTCCTAAAGCGTCCATAACACTTTGGCCTTTGCCATTTTTATTCCATGCGCCCTCAATCTGATTTGCAGCGGAACTAGCACCCCAAAGAAAATCTTCTGGAAATACATTTTTATTACTCAAAATTAAACATTACCTCGCTACTATTGTTTTCAACTTTTTCATTCACAGATTTATATTGATTTGTATTTGTAACTACAACAATAACAGTTGGATCATAACCAGAATTTTTTATTTTATTTATGTCCATAGTAGCAATTTTATCGCCCACTTTAATTCTCTGATTATTTTTGACAAAGGTTTCAAAATATTTTCCTTTTAAATTAACTGTGTCAATTCCCATATGAACTAACACTTCCAATCCATCAGAAGTATTTAATCCTATTGCGTGCTTTGTAGGAAAAACTGTTTCAACTGTACCATCAACTGGAGAAATAATTATATTGTCAGACGGATTAACTGCAAATCCTTTCCCTAAAGTTCCAGCAGAAAACACATCATCCTTTACATCTGATAATTTAATCATGGCTCCCTTAACTGGTTGTCTCATTTTTAATTTAAAATCTTTAGTAATAGGTTGTTTAATAGTCTTTTTACTATCTGAATTTTTCATCTGATCTTTAAATCCTAGCAAGTATACGAATACAAATGATGCGGCAAAGGAAACTAAGACAGTAATAATAGCAGTAATTAAATTACTTCCTCTACCGATAAAAATTGGTAATGAAAGGATGCTTGGAGATACAAAAGCAATTGCTTTTAGATGAATAATTCCTCCAACAATACCACCTACAAGAGATCCACCCAACATACCAATAAATGGACGTTTTAATTTCAAATTGACACCATAAAGTGCTGGTTCAGTAATACCAAACAAAGCTGAAATACTTGCACCTAAAGCTGTACTCTTCATTGAAGTATCTTTAGTTTTTACACTAACAGCTGCCGCTGCACCGGATTCAGCAATATTAGCTGCCAACCCTGAAGGAATCAAAACAGCATCGAATCCTTGTGTAGCAAACATTTGAATCATTAAAGGAATTAGTGCATTGTGAGTTCCCGTTAAAACTAAGAATGGGAATAAAACAGCATTCAAACCAACTGCTAACCATCCAAATTGATTCATCAATTGAACGAAACTATTAAACATTCCACTCAAATATGATGCTGCTGGACCAAAGACCCACAATGAAATAGGAGCGCTTATAAGTAATGTGATCATAGGTCTTAAAAAAGTTTTTACTAAATTTGGAGTTACCTTATCTGCAAATTTATCAACATACTTAACAAGAATAACAATAAAAATAATAGGTAAAGCCTGTCCACTATAGTCCATTAATTGCATAGGAATATTCATAAAAGAAGTAACCCCATTGCCCTTAGCTGCTATTGCCATCAATTTTGGATACATCATAATGGCTGCAATCGTCATAGAAATAAATGTATCTGCCTTTAATCTTTTAGAAGCTGTAATTGCTACAAAGAATGGTAGGAAATAATAAATACCATCACCAATGGCATTCAGTACAACATATGTAGGTGAATTTGATGTTAAAACATTTGTACTAACTAAAATAGCATTCAATACTTTTACCATACCAGAACCAGCAATTACTGGAATAATTGGTGTAAAACAGCTAATCAATACATCAAGTACCTGATCAAAATAATATTTAATCCCATGTTTCTCTTCATCATTTTTTTTAGGTTCTTCATCTTCTGATGAACCTTGTTGATCAATCATTTTATTATCAACAATTACTTTATAGACACTGGCAACATCTGGACCTATGACTACTTGATATTGCCCACCCTTTTCTACAACCTGCATTACTCCATCGATTTTCTCGATAGCCTCTGAATTAGCCAATTTATTATCGTTTAAAGAAAATCTCAAACGTGTATAACAATGAGTTAATTCAGCAATATTTTTTCTCCCGCCAACATTTCTAATTATCTGTTGTGCCGTTTCTTCGAAATCCATATTGACCGTTACCTCCTACATTTCTTAATCAACAAATACATTTTAGGAAATGTAAGCGGTTTTATCTCATCTTCTAAGGAAGATAAGTTTTACAAATTTTAATATCATCATCAGTTTAAGGAATTGTACTTTTTTATACTTAAAATATGATGATTATATTTTAATATCGATAAATAAAGTGCACATATACTACTTCATTTGAGGAAACATCAACCGTCAAATTAAATTTATTATCGGTAACAGAAACATCCTTCATATTAAGTTTTGGCTGAGAAGAATATTCGAGATACTTTAATTCAGATGTAGAAAGATTTTCCAAATAATTCAAATTGCTCCAAGCATGTACTAAATTGCCATCTGTTCCATTAATTCTTCTTATTTTTATTCTATAGGTACCATTTTTTATATTTGAAAAATCAAAATGCATTTTTTTAGTTTGGAAATGCTTAAATATTCCTTGATAATTTTGATATGTTAAATCGTAGTTATCATATGAAACCCGATTATATCCCTGACAAATAATTGAAAAATCGTTGAATCCATCAAAAGTCACAATATTATGCTCATCATGGTGAATATAATATCTACCAGATTTATCCAAGAATGATATTGAACCATATATCGGCTTAGAAATTCCTTCTGTTGAAAACAGTCCTCTTTGCCCATTCAAAAAAGAATTATTTTCACCAAATCCATTATCTTCTAGCTTTGGTATTTCTATTCCATCTAGTAATGACCATGTCTGCAATACAAAGTAAACATATGCGCACGAAAAATATTCTGTATCATTCAGTAGTTTATTATTACTTGAAATTAATTGTAGATCTTCAATATACAATTTTTTATTTCCTATATTATTTTTCAAGCTTTTTATCATTCTAATTAATGTCTTCATCAAAACATCGGATTGTCCTGTAAAATTGTGATTTAAAGATGTAACAACAATCAAAGAATAATCAACATCCAAATTTATTTGGGCAACATTACTTAATCTTTTATATTCACTAGCAATAATTATCTTTTCAAAGTTTTTATATAGCGACTGAATTTTCTCTACTTTCAGCAAAAAATCACGCAACTTTAATAAATCAAAATCATCCTTTATAGTAAATTGAATTTTCCAATCAAAAATATTCCTAATACTTACAATATTGGCAAAATGTTTCAATATCAGTTGGATATTTCCAAGTATTATCTGCATATATTCTTCATTAGTTAAATTATTCCTTACTATCTCAAAATTAAATATTGGTTTAAGACCCTGTCTGAGTATGTAATCTAATTCCTTTTCAATAGAAATTAAAGCCGTTTCAGTTAACCTAACAGATGATTCATAAATCGTATATCTAACAAAGTCTGTATTAATTTTAGAAAATTCCTTCTCAAAGTTACTACCATGTTCATTTTCGGAAAATCTATAACAATCATTCCAAAACTTTTTAACCATTCGATCTCTGTTTGGTTTAACATCAACATAAAGATCGTTGAGACCATCTGCTTTTCTGTCATCAAGTAACTGCTTGATTATTTCTTGTTGTTTTAAATCATCCGTCCGTTTCCTATTGCTGTTATTTTTTCTATATTCAGTAGGAGTTAGATCAAATTTCTTTTTAAAATTTCTATTGAAAGTGACTACTGTAGAAAAGCCATTGTCCAATGCTATATCAACAATGGACTTTTTTGTCGTCTTTAATTCATGTGTACAGGCTCTGAGTCGAACCTCATTCAAATACGTCATAACGTTATTCCCGGTGCTCTTTTTAAATGACATAGATACATATTGTGGACTAAAATTTAATTTTTGAGCAATATCCACTAGAGTCAAAGGCTCAAAATAATTACTATCAATAAAATCATGAACCATTTCTACCAGATTTAAATTTTGATCAGAAAGGTTAACTGAAAAGTTTTTTTCTAACAAATTAATAATTTGTATGACATAGAAATCTGTTCTAGAAAAATTATTATCTAGACACATATTTATCAATTTCATAATTATGTCGCTAAAAGCCTGGTAAGCAACATTGTCTCTTTGTTGAGAAGAACATATTATTGAAGATTCACTTACTTTAAAAAACTTAAGAACATCGCTTCTAATACTTAAAATAGCAAGATAACCGTCTCCTCGATATGAAGCTGATTTTCCACTACTTATCACAAATAGATCATCTTTTACATATTTCAAAATCTGATTATTGGATGATATTGTTCCATTTCCATTTACCATAAAGAGAATTCTAAGATCCCTTTTGGCGTCAAAAACACTTGACTGGTTCGTAAATTCTAGCGTTCCCAATTTTCCTAATTTCATTTTCTGTAATAACCTCTTCATAATAATTTGGATAAATATTTTTAACAAAAGAGCATTAATTAATATTAATAATTATATAATAACGAGGTATACAACAATTCTTCGGGGGAAAAATAATATGGGGATATTTTCCGAATTTCGGAAACAAAATAGCAATTTTTGGCGCTACTTCTGGAAGTACAGTCAAATCATCATCTTGATTCAATTAATGATCACTTACGTTTTAGTACCAGTTCTTAACTACTTAGCTAACGGAATAACTTCTTTAGGGAATGTTAAATACCTTTCTTACACCAATGTGCCCTACCTCATTACCAAGAAACCACTGGTAGTCATTGGCTTAATCGTTATTCTTTTATTAATACTATTGCTAGTTTTTACGCAATTTACTTTACTCTTAATCAGTTTTCAAGCCATCAAATCTAAAGCTAGTCTGAGTTGGTGGGACTATTTGAAACGTGTTTCTAAAAACGTTTTAGGTTTACCTTTTAAAGCTTTCGGTTTCTTCCTACTTTACTTTTTAATCATCACACCTTTTGGCAGCTTAGGCATTTCTTCTACCTTATTGAATAAAGTCAAGATTCCACAATTCATTTTGGATTGGCTACTACAAGAACACCTTCCTTTAGCAATTTTATTGGGAGCTATCTATCTGATTGTCCTCTACATCGGACTTCGTTGGCTCTTTGTCTTACCACTTATGATTTTTGAAAACAAACCTATTAAGTTGGCGCTCAATCGTAGTTGGGAAATGACACGTGGTAAAACTCTCCACTACTTAGGAATTTTTCTTGTGTTAATCGCTGTTGTATCAATTATGGCAACTGTTTTGATTGGTATCGTAATTATGCTTCAATGGTTAATTGATCAAGCAGCCTTCCTTGGAAAAATTGACTTTACCATGGCTGTCATCAACATGACACTGATTCAATTCATTAATATCTTCATCAGTATTTACGCTTCTGGAATCGCTGTTCTAATTATGTTGAGTCATACACATACTCATTACTTCTATCCAAAAAGAGAACATCGTGGTCATAAATGGTTCTGGGGTATTATGGCCGTGGTCGTTGTTATCAGTTTTGTAACTTATAATGTTACTTACTTTAACAATTGGTTATTGGAACCACCCGTCACAATTTCACATCGTGGTGTTGATGATGGTAATGGCATTCAAAATACTGTTTCTGCAATGCAAGCTACCTCAAAAGAAAAACCAGATTATATTGAAATGGATATTCAAGAAACCAAAGATCATCAATTTGTCGTCTATCACGATAATACTTTAAGCAATCTAGCTGGAATCAATAAAAAACCTAGTCAAATGACTCTGGACGAATTAACTTCAACTAAGATTCATGAAAATGGTAAAACTGCTTATATTGCCAGTTTTGATGACTATCTTGCTGCTTCAGAAAAATTGAATCAGAAATTACTAGTTGAATTCAAATCAGTTCCTGGCAACAGTAATAATTTTGTTAAACATTTTGCTCAAAAATACGGTACACGCCTATATCAAGATAAAGACATGGTACACTCACTTAGTTATAAATATATCGAGCAAAGTAAAGAATACATGCCTAAAGTTAAAGCCAGTTACATCTTGTCATTCAATTTGGCTGGAATTCCCATCACAAAAGCTAATGCCTTCACGATGGAATATACAACTTTGAATTCTAGATTCATTGAAGGCGCTCATTTGCAAAACAAGAAAGTTTACGCTTGGACGGCAAACGATGAAGAATCAATGGATCGAATGATTTTCTTAGGTTCTGATGGCGTTATAACGGATAATTTGAGTCTTTTGAATGGTGAGATCCACCGTTTGTTCAATAAATCCAGTTACTCAGAACGTATGACTATTTACGTTACTCAAATGCAAGATCCTTTTAATTAACTATTCATATTTTCTAAAGAAGCCCACATTCTTGAATTCAAGAATGTGGGCTTTTGTCACCCTTATGTGACAAATTGATCATTAATACTGTAATCGTTTTCAAATATACTCTATTTGAAATCAAAGATGAGAGGAGTCAAAAAATGACTATGTTTAATGTTGATCACATAAATATGAATTTAAATGGTAATACCCAAAAGGAAATACTTTCTTCACTTGCAACTCTTGCAAAGAATCAAGATATCGTTTCAGATGAAGATACTTTGGTTCAAGATTATCTAGAAAGAGAAAAGGAATCTACAACTGGATTTGGTAACGGTGTTGCTATTCCCCATGCACGTACAAACAACGTAAAAACTACCGCCATCTTATTTGGTAAAAGTAACTCAGATATTGAATGGAATTCTTTAGATGGTAAACCAGTTAATACTTTTATTAGTTTATTGGTCCCTAACGACCAAGGTGATACACATCTAAAATTATTAGCTAAATTAAGTCGTCAACTTGTACATAAAGATTTCGTATCAATTTTAAAAAACGGTACTAAAGAAGAAGTTTTCACAGCTATTAACAATGTCCTAGAAAATTAAAATCGTAAGGGGGATTAAATTATGACTAAAATCGTTGCCGTAACTAATTGTCCAGCTGGTATTGCTCACACATACATGGTTGCAGAAGCAATTGAAGAAAAAGCTAAGTCGCTTGGGTATGAAGTACACGTTGAGACTCAAGGTGCAAGTGGTGTCGAAAATGAATTAACACCCAAACAAATTTCTGAAGCTGATTATGTAATTTTAGCAATCGGAAAGGGACTTACTGATTCAGATAAGGCTAGATTCGATCAAAAAAAAGTAGTAGAACTACCTGTTTCAGAAGCTCTAAAACATATCGATACATTATTTGATGACTTGGAAGGTAATTCACATGTAATGACATCTTCTAAAGTTAAATTAGGTGCAGACCAAGAAGTGGTTACTGAAGGTATCATGAGTTACCTTATGGCCGGCGTATCAGCAGCATTGCCTTTTGTTATCGGTGGTGGTCTTCTTATTGCCATTGGTAGTCTGATGGTTCAATTTGGAATGCCAAATACACCGTTAGCTAAAGGCACAGCACCATCAATTGCTTGGGTCATCACTAGCATTGGTAATTTAGGCTTCCAATTCATGATTCCAATTATGGGTGCTTACATTGCCTACGCCATTTCAGATAAGCCAGCATTTGCTCCTGCTTTCCTTGTAACTTTCTTAGCAAATGATTCTGATTTGCTTGGTACAAAATCAGGTGCTGGATTCTTAGGTGCTATTGTTATTGGTTTATCTATTGGTTATTTTGTTAAATACTTCAAGAAAATCAAATTGGGTAAGAATTTCCAATCCATCTTACCATTCATGATTATTCCATTTGTTACGCTATTAATATTCGGCTTATTAACCTACTATCTATTGGGACCTGCAATGGCTTGGTTAATGTCAGTTCTATTGTCATTCCTACAAAATATCCCTACTTCAATGAAGATTGTCGGTGGATTCATTGTAGGTGCTATGTTGGCCTTCGATATGGGTGGTCCAATCAACAAGACTGCTTGGTTCTTTAGTTTTTCACTTCTAAGTTCACATGTTTTCAACTGGTACGGTATTGTTGGTGTTGTAACTTTACTACCACCTATGGCTGCCGCTATTGCCACTTGGATCAAACCAAATCTATTCACCAAGCAGGAACGTGCTGCTAGTTGGAGTGCTTTCATTGTTGGTAGTACCGTTGCTACAGAACCAGCAATTCCATATGCTCTAGCTGCACCACTTCCAATGATTACGGCAAATACACTAGCTGGTGGTATAACTGGCGCTATTACAATTCTTTTAAACGTAGAACGTACGGCTCCTGGTATTGGTATCTTTGATCCATTGCTTGGTCTTGAATCACCATGGTATTGGTTCTACTTATGTGTAGCTATTGGCTTAGTTTTAAACGTTTCCTTCATAATAATTTTCAAGGGTATCTGGCTAAAACGTAAAGAAGAAAAAGAAAAACAAGCTGCATAGTATCTTTTTTAAAGGGATAAAATCATTTTTAAGATGAAATTAATCCCATCAATTCGCAGTTTGAATTGATGGGATTTTTATTATTAATCAGTTTTTGAAGGGGTTAAATTATGAAAAAATACGATTTTGATCAAGTAATCGATAGAAGAAATACTTATCGAAAATTTCAATAACAAGTTAGCCACTTGGACAAAATAAATTGAATCCAAGTGATATCAGTATTTGAAGTTTATAAATATGTCTTTAAGCGCCACAGGAACTAGCAAAGAGTTCTTGTGGCGTTTTATAGTTCAATAACTTTCTAGGCATATTGTTGAGCTTAAATTCTATGTCTCTTATTACTTTTGGGCTGACTGTATCCAGTGACAGCCCTTTGGGCAAGTCACGACGTATCATTCGATTATGTACTTCATTTGTTCCACGTTCACAAGATGTATATGGGTGTGTGAAGTAAACATCCGCAACGCCAGCCATATCAGATGATAGATTAGAGAACTCAGGGCCATTGTCTGCAGTGATTGAATTGATAAGATCACCATAGTTCTTTATGATCTCTTTCATAGCATAATCTACAGAGTCGGCATCTCTACCGTCAATAAGTCTCATTATTTCAAAGCGTGTCTTACGCTCTATGAGCGTTAAGACGACACTCTCATGGCCATTTCTTTTGCCCACAATCGTGTCTATCTCAAAGTCCCCAAAGGATTCTCTGCTATCAACACTTTTAGGGCGTTTCTCAATACTACGACCAAGTAGACGCTTATGCTTTTTTGAAGTATGTTGCTTAGTCGGTCTAGTTGACTTTTCTACCAGATCAATATTCCGGATTTCAAGTCGTTGTTCATCAATATATTTGTAAAGTGTAGTAGTACAAACCATTTCATCTACTAAGAATAATTCTTCGTTCTTAGCTCGTCCAACGGCCGTATCAGGTGACCATCCATTATCTATGAACTGGCTTACAAAGAAGCCTAAAAAGGCTGTGACTTGGTCGAATTTAGAAGGACGATGGCAAAGCTTACGGTTCTTTACATACTTTTGATGTGCAGTGTCAGGAAAGTAGCAATTCAAGTGTTGAACTTTACCATTAACTTTCTTGATCTGCTCAACAGTACCTCTGTTAATTTCATTATTAATAGTCTGAGGTGAAACGCCGATAGCTTTAGCTATCTGGCGATTCGAGTAGCCAATTGAATGAAAGGAAGCAATCTTTCCACGTTCAATTTCAGTTAAATGATGTCCTTTAGGACGATTTATGATATTCTGCTCTAGCACCAAGACGAAAAACCTCTTTCATTGTTTGTGTGAGAACTCCAATGATACCTGATTTTTACGTCTTGGTGTTTTTATTTTGTCATTTTTCTAAAGTGGCTAACTTGATTATAAAATTCGCCATCAATAATTGGTTGATAAAATTCTTTTAAAAAGTCGTCCCCTAACCTAGTTGCTAAGTAATAAGTTTTTCCTGATCCCAAATTATTACTTACTACTGCTGGCGTTCCTTGATAAAAATCATCCCGATACTCGGCTAAAACCTTTGCGGTCGTAGCTTCAATTACTTGGTTATAATCTTTTGTTTCATAGAATTTTTGATTGAACTCAATATGTCCATGTTGCTTGGGATAAAGTGTATCGATTTCTTTAGTATTTATACCAAACAAAGTACGTAATTTAGTTGGGAAGCCACCTAAAACTACACGATCATATTCATCCACCATACCTGTGAAGTAACTAGAAATCAAAGTGCCACCAGCTTCTACAAACTTAGTCAGCTTATCGACAGTTTTGTCCTTAGCCATGTACAAAATCGGTGCCACAATCAAATCATATTTAGAGAAGTCGTCGTCTCCGTTGATAATTTCACAGGCGATATCTTGTCCCCAAAAAACTGAATAGTGTTTTTGTAAAGTCTGAATACCTAATCTAGTCGGGCGTCCAAAGGCTCCACCACGATTGAAAGCCCAGTTACTCTCCCAATCATAGAAAATACCGACTTTAGGATGTTTGACAGCACCCTTGATTTCAGCAATGCTATTCAATTTTTGACCATATTGAGCTACTTCTTGATAAACACGATTTTGACTAGAACTATCATGTCCTATCACGCCACCATGAAATTTCTCCGAATTACCTTGTGCCTGTCGAATCTGGAAATACAGCGTACTATCAGATCCATGTGCAATTTGTTGTAAGGAACTGAGAATGTTCATTCCTGGTTTTTTAGCTTTATTGTATTGTTGTGAATTAATACAACTAGGTGTCGATTCCATAATTAGAAACGGTTGATGTTTCAATGAATAGAAGCAATCGTGAGTATAAGCCGATTTCATTGCCGTATCCGCCAGCGTTTCGTAATCGTTATGCCAAGCTGGATAACTATCCCAACTCACTATATTGACCTTCTTAGCAAAACGACTGTAGTCCAAACCAGTAATAGGATAATAATCACCTTTATCCAAGCCTTCAGCCATAAAATTAGTCGTAATTGGAATATTTGGGGTGATTTCTCTTAAAGGTTCGGCTTCATTTTCATAGAAATCCATCGTCATATCGGTGACAAAACGTTTCCAATCCAAATCCATTCCATGAACTTTAGTTTCTCCAAGGGGATTAGGTGGCAATACCTGACTCCAATCACTATACAAACCGCTCCAAACCTTTAGGTACCAAGCCTGGTTTAAATTGTCTAGTGTATGATATTTCTTTTGTAGCCATTGACGCCAATTATCTTGACACAGATCACAGAAACATTGACCACCGAATTCATTGGAAACATGCCACATCAATAGAGCAGGATGTTTACCATAACGCTTAGCCAATATTGTATTAATCTGACGCGTTTTTTGCCGATATACTGGTGACGAGTAACAGTGATTCTGTCTGAATCCATGCTTATGTCTTCGCCCATATTCATCAACTTGATTAACTTCTGGATATTTTTGACTCATCCATTGAGGGCGTCCTCCACTTGGTGTTGCTAAAATAACGTGACCACCAATTTGATAAATATCATCAAAAATTTTATCTAACCATTCAAAGTGGTATTCCCCTTCTCGCGGTTCAATTGATGCCCAGGAGAAAGTATCTAAAGTCACAGTATTTATTTTGGCTTTTTGCATTAATTCTAAGTCCTGTTTCAAGACTTCAGGCTGATCCAACCACTGTTCAGGATTATAATCACCACCGTATAAGAATTTATCTGTGGTTTTCACTAACTCACCCTCTCGTTAATCTTTAGCTATCAAGTGGTACATCCAAGATTGATAATCACCACTAATCTGGGCCGTTTCCAAATTAGCTCCGTTAAATTCGAACGGTTCCAAAAGTCCAATATTCTTTAGAATTCGACCGGAAACCTTAAATTTATCATCAACCGCATAGTGTTTAGTTTCGTCCAAAAACGGAACTGCAATATGTCTTACTACTGCTGAATTAGGTTGTGCGATTTTGCGATAGAAGCCAATAAAGGATTCACTCTTTTGATTATCTGTTACGCCCCAGGATACTAAATTGCTGGCAGGATCCACTGAAACTAGTTGTTGTAATCTACCATGCAACAATAATTGACGATTTTGTTTGTAAAATGCAATATTATTCTTAATTTTTTGTTTCTGTTCATCATCCAATTTAGTAATATCCAACTCATAACCTAAAGGTCCAAAATCACTAACATCTTGTCTCAAAGTTAATGGAGTATTGCGTTTAACTTGATCATTCGGGATAGCTGAAACGTGATTACTAAATGCAGATAGTGGATAAGCTAAAGTTGTACCTGTTAAAATATCCAATTTTTCAATAGCATCACTATCATCACTAGGCCAGATTTGTGGACTATAGAAGAGAATACCTAAATCAAATCTTCCGCCACCACCAGAGCAGCCCTCAATTAAAATATTAGGGAAATCAGTGAGCATCTTTTGATAGAGCGCGTAGACTCCTAAGATATAGCGGTGAAAAAACTCGCCTTGTGGACGATTAATTTTGGCCAAATATGGTGAATAAGCCTCGGTAATATTACGATTCATATCCCACTTAATGTAATCCAAATTTGTTTCAGCAATCGTTGGTTTCATTTGTTGGTAAACCGCGTCTACTACTTCAGGATTAGCAAAATCAAGTACGTATTGACCACGACCAATTCCTACACGTTTATAAGGATGGCGTACTACCCAATCAGGGTGGTTTTTGTACATATCCGTGTCAGGTGAAACCATTTCAGGTTCGAACCAAAGTCCAAATTCCAAACCCATATCATGAATTCTTTTAGCAAAGCTTCCCATACCATTAGGGAATTTACGATGATCAACAGCCCAATTTCCTAAAGAAGACCGATCATCATCACGATGTCCAAACCAACCATCATCTAACACAAAACATTCCATACCTAATTTTTTGCCTTCTTGTGCTAAAGACAATAGTTTATCCTCATTAAAATCAAAATAGGTGGCTTCCCAATTATTAAAGACAATTGGACGTAGATTTTCCTGCCATTTTCTAGCAATAACATGATCTTCAGTAAATCCATTGGTCTCTTTGATCAAGCCGTTGAATCCTTGATCACTGTAGTAAAAGACTGATTCTGGAGTTGTAAATTCTTCATTTTTAGCCAATTGCCATTCAAAATACTTTGGATTAATACCAATCGATAACCTAGCTTTATCCCATTCGTTGACTTCCACTTGACTTAAAAAATTACCTGAATAAATGAGATTAGCTGCATAAATGTTACCTTGATTAATATCAGCTTTTTTATCAACAAGCGCGACAAAAGGATTTTGTTGATGACTGGATGCTCCTTTGAGCGATTCAACCGCAGTGATTCCTTGTTCAATTGGACGACATTTAATATGACGTTCTTTTAACCATGCGCCTGATAAACTAAGAAAATCATAATCAGCTGTTGGTAGACTCAAAACTCCACTCATCATATTGTGAATTTGAACTGTCGTATCACTCAAATTAATCAATTTTTGACTACGAACAATTGCACTGTAGTTGGCAAAAATAGTAAAGTATTCAATCAAACGCAATTCGTGCTCTTGATCTTCCAGAGTAATTATTAAGGTTTCAGCATCGTTCTCACCTTGAGCATAGCTAGCAGGAAATTTTAAATCACGTGTCTTTGTTTTTTCAATTGTGTAATTTTCAAAATGAAAATCTAAATACCAAGGCTCATCTGCACGATAAACATCGATAGCACCTTCACGATAATCTGAAGAACCATAAACTGGATATTCTGATTCGTGATCGGCTAAAGTAAAATTCTTAATTTCAGGAGAATATTTAACTGTTCCGGCTGATTTACTGTCATGTTTCAACAAGTAATCAAGATCACTTTCTTCAAGATCACCTAAATTTTTTCCATAATAGAGATGTCCTAATTGTTTATTTTCCATAACATTGAATAGGTAACTAACTTTGTCGTTGTGCAAATAAAATATTTTGTTTGAGATTACATCAATCATGTGAAAAACGTCTCCTTCTAGTCTCTTACTCCTTTAACCAATAGCTAAATCATCTAAATATTGCATTCTTTTCTTAACTCCACGGTTATAAAAGAATTTGTAGAGCATTCCGATAAAGATAAAATTAGTTTGATTACGTGCATTATTAAAAGTGTTCTGTTCTGAATAAATTAAGAATTTTTTACCACGTTTATTAGTTTCAAACTCATAAGTTTGTAAAATTTCACCATCAGGTTGCTTCGTTTCAAATTGAAACAACTTATTCTTAACAATATCTTTGACTGTCATTGTATTTGTCGTAGTAAACTTCTTCATTTTCGTAGTTAACTGGGCTTGAATCTTCGTACCCTTTTCTAAGTGTCTAATCCTGGGATCTGTACGTTGAAAATATTTCAATTGTTCATTAACTAAGGTTTGGTACAAATCCGCTTGATCGGCATTATATGAATATTTATATTTCAACGTATCAGTTCTCATAATTATTACTCCTTATTTATCAGTAGCACCAGCTTCTTGTTGATTGGCTGCTGCTTGTTCTTCCTTCAAGAATTCGTTATCCATTGCTTTCAAGAATGGAATCCAAATCAATGTCATAACGACAACATCGACAATTTGCAAGATAGCACCAGCGATTGATCCTGTACCTAACCATCCAGCTAAGAAGATAGGCGTCGTCCAAACAACTGTTGCACCAATTGGTCTTGGAACTAATCCAACAGCGATAGCAAAGTAAGAAATTGTTGTTGAAACAAGTGGTGCCAAGATCCATGGAACTAGTAAAACAGGGTTCAAAACAATAGGTAAACCATAAGTCATAGGTTCTGAAACATTAAAGATAGCTGGAGCAAAGACGGTTCTCATAGTTGTCTTCATACGAACTGATTTAGCCAAGAAGAAAGCAAAAACAATTGCGCAACCTAATTGCATACCTTGGTTAACGAAAACACCCATGAATGTTGTGTTAATAATATGTGGAAGATGAGCTGCACCTGCTTTGTAAGCATTGTAGTTTTGAATAGCTAAAGCTCCCATAATAGGATCAATGATTGAGTTAACAAGCAAAGTACCATGAACACCGAACCACCAGAATAGTTGTGTAAAGAATACGGCTATTAGGACGGCTGGAAGTGTTCCACCTAATCCCATAAGTGGTTGTTGTAAAATTTCATAAACAAAGTCAACTGCATTTCCCCACTGTGTGAAAGTGAAGATATAACGAATAATATTAAATAGTAGTAATGGAGCTGCACCAGGAATGATAGCTACGAATGATTCAGCAATCATAGGGGGAACAGAATCAGGCATCTTAATAGTGATGTGAGCTGCACTGATAGCACAATAAATTTTTGTAGCAATAATGGCTACGATGATACCAACAAACATACCTTGAGCACCTAAATCATTGATAGCAATGAATGCACCCATCTTTTTATCAGTACCAATAGGAAGTAACATCAAAAAACTGGAAAGTGAAATGGCACCAGCGAAAATCTTTTGCTGACCATAGTGTCCGGCCAATTGATATCCAATACCAAAGACGATAAATAGTGCTGAAACTGACATTGTTGCGTTACCAACAGGTCCAAAGAAGTCAGTCAAAAAAGTATTAAACCATTTTGGCAAAAAACCTCCAAAACCAAACGTTGTAGGTAAGTTTTGCAAAATAACCATGATAGAACCGAACATCGTGGCTGGGAAAGCTAACATAAAGCCATCACGTAAACTTAGAAGATATTTATTGGCACCAATTAATTCTGAAATTGGTCCCATTTTCTTCTGAAATGCATTTAAAAAGTTTTTCATTTCATGATTCCCCTCTTTACTATTATGTAAACGTTTACAGGAATTACTATAACTGTTTAGTTAACGTTTACACAACCCTAAATAAAAAATATCCATTATTTTTTATAAATAACAGATATTTCAAATTTATTTATTCTTTTTTGTTAAGTCACGTATTGAATCTCTTATTTTCAACTCACTTGAACAAACTATTTGAATCGGCATCTTACGATTACCAATCATCTTCTCACGTGCAACCTTAACAGCAATACGCCCCATTTCTTCAGAATCCATTTTGATACTCGAAAGGGTTGGTGTTAAATAGCGATTCATTTCCACATCATCGAAACTAACGATTGAAATGTCTTCAGGAATCTTTAAACCAGCATTACTAATAGCTTTGTAAACACCCATAGCCATGGGATCACTGGCTACTAAAATAGCAGTTGGTAAATCGTCTCCCTGCAGTATCTCGCTAGTCATTTGCAGAGCATCTTCAGCCGACCATTGACCAATATTAACGTCTGAATATTTGGTTAAATCGTGAAGTTGCATCCAACTACTATAGGCGTCAGCTCTAACTTCATGTCTACTATTGATACGACTACCATCCACATCAACAATACTGCTGCGACCACCAACAAAAGCAATATTACGATGACCTTTTTCATAGAGCAGATCCAAAACTTTGTAAGTCTTCGCAATAAAATCAGTTTGAATCCGGTCGTATTTTTCATTGCTGATGTAATTATCTACCAATATTAAATTGGGATTCTTATCCATGATAAGATCCATTGCTGTGTCGGTCATCTGTCCCACCATAATAATGGCACCATATCCGGACAATTGATCCCAATCTTTTTCCTTATCTCGCATCCCAAAAACCTTTGTAACCTGTAATCGCCATTCGGCAGCCTCTTCTTCAATTCCACGATGAATAGCTAAGAAATAAGGATCTCTCAATTCAGAATCACTATTGTGCCGTAAAATCAGTCCAATTGACATATCCGCATTAGCATTTCTGGGACTACGAATATTCTTTTCCTTTGAATAGTGCAAACGATTGGCAATATCAATTACTCTTTTACGAGTATTTTCGTTAATACTGAAACTCTCGTCGTTATTAAGGATTCGTGACACACTTGCCGCTGAGACTCCAGCCATTTTTGCAATATCTCTTATACTTGCCATTTGTTTACCTCGTATTACCATTCAGTGTTTAGTTAGGTTTACTATAGACTAATTATGATTAATGTTCAAAGGTCTAGACAGAAATACTTTTTGTAAGCGTAAACTTTTTTCATTGACTTATACTAATAATCCACTAATAATTAAAGTGATAATTAATATTGGAGGCAATCATATGAAACAACGTTATATTGGTGAAACCAACTGGCAAGCATCTGCAGTTGCGCTAGGTATTATGCGTATGGACAGTTTAAGTCCAAAACAAGCAGCTAAGGCTATTGATACCGCTTATGACAGTGGCATTAATTATATCGATTCTGCTGACATCTATGGTGGCGGCAATTCCGAAAAAATCTTTGGTCAAGCATTAAAACAAAGTAGTGTTAAAAGAGAAGATTTATTTATCCAATCCAAGGGTGGAATCGTACCTGGAAAAAGATATGATTTTTCTAAAGAACATTTGATTGATGCTGTCGATGGCTGCTTGGAACGTTTAGGTGTTGATTATTTAGATTCATTCCTACTTCACAGACCAGATCCACTAATGGAACCAGATGAAGTTGCTGAGGCATTTGATGAACTACAAACATCAGGAAAAGTACGTCATTTCGGTGTTTCTAACTTCAATCCTGAACAGTTTATGTTCTTACAAGAGAATCTTGATCAAAGACTTCTTATCAATCAATTACAATTCAGTATTATGCATTCTGGAATGATCGATTTTGGTTTACATACTAATATGACAGATACACGCTCAATCAATCATGATGGTGGACTCCTAGAATTCTCCAGACGTATGGGTGTAACCCCTCAAGCTTGGTCACCATTCCAATATGGTACATTTGCCGGAACATTCATTAACAATGACAAGTTCCCTGAATTAAATAAGAAACTACAAGAACTAGCAGACAAATATGGTGTAAGTAAAAACGCCATTGCCGCAGCCTGGATTCTTAGACATCCTGCTAATATTCAAGTTATTATCGGAACAATGAATCCTGAACACATTGCTGACAGTGCTAAAGGTGGAGATATCGATCTTACTAAACAAGAGTGGTATAACATCTACTTTGCTGCCGGTAATGATTTGCCTTAAAACAAATTATTTTCTTATAGTGTTAGTGGAATATCCACTAACACTTTTTCTATACAAAAAAACATTGTGATTTTTCAAAAATTCAACACCACAATGTTTTGATAACCTTATTAGAATTCTTCTAAAAAATGAGCTATTCTTTTACCTCTAGACAAATTAATTAATTTGAATAATGAACTATTCTTATCTGGTTTCATAAATTGAACTAACTGTTCCTGATTCAAAGGCCCTAAGAATATAGCCGCTAGTTGTTGCATAGTTATCTTTTCAGAACCATCCTCCATTTCACCATATTTGACTGAAGTATTTTCCAATTTATACGTTCCATTATTCCATGGTGCAAATTTATCTTCAACTGAGAATGTAATCTCAGATTTCAGACTAAACGATTGAATCCATAACTTTAAAAATTTTTTTAAGTCAACAATTCTTATCATGGTATTTAACCATAATCGTTGTTCAATTCTAGGATCGTTAAAATCATAGCTTAAATTATGATTAGATGTAGATACACCAATAATATCAAATATATTAGACCCATGTGCCGTTAAAAAGGACCAGAGTTGTTGCCTAATATCATTAGATAAATAAATAAAATCAACAATTTCCATGGTAGTTCCATTTAAATGGTAACTAACATAACCTGTTATCTTTTTCCCGTCATATACAAAACCATAGTTTAAGTTTGGGTACTGATAATTATGACGTTGCCACCACATTTTATCTCTTAATTGCATCCCATGAGTTTGGCTCGCAACTATTTGATAACATTTCCGTATATTTTTAATTTCTATATCATCTAATTCACACCTTGGTTTCCTAACTACTCGAAAATTTTTATCTTTTTTAAATTTAGGATAATTTTTCAATGGTACACGATAATTTATACGCTCTGTAAACAAATCATACCCAAACTTTCTATAAAAGCTAGGTGCAAAAGGTTCCAAAATAGCAATGATTTGATCATGCTTCTGAGCACTTTTCAGACTTTCTATCATTAATTCGGACGCAATACCCAAACTACGATTTTCTGGATAAACTCCAACATGATTAATACCAACAGCAGAAATTTCATTATTGTAAATATTAATTTTTATAGGTAAATTCAACACTTGTCCCAGTAACTTATTATCTTTAAATTCGCCAATTTTATCAGCCATATCCAATAAACAACCATAATCTTTTGCTTTCTGCTCAGTATAAGCAGAATGAAAAACATATTTACGTAACGATATAGACTGTTTTAAATCTGACTTATCTGTAAAATGTTTAATTTCCATATTTTCCCCTACGGTTTAAAATGCTTTTTATAATCTTTTACAAATGATTTAGAAGCAGTTATTGCTTTAAAACTTTTATCAAAATCACGACTGAAATACAAATAAAGAATTGTATCAATAACAAAAAATTGACCTGTTATTGAATTTGTTGCCCCAACTCTTACGTCCGGCTCCATTGGCCGACTAGTCTTTAGTGGAACATCAGCTAATTTAGACAAATAATTTTGTCCAAACATGGTTAAAGTGATGCAATACAATTTATTTTTTTTAGCGTACTCCGCCAAATATATCATCTCAGGAGTATCACCAGAATTAGATATTAACCAAATTGTATCCTCTTTAGTAGCATTGCTTAATTCTGTTAAAAATACATTAATGTCCCGTCCCACAACAACATGAAATCCAATACGCGACCATTTTTGATGAATATTTTCTGCTGCTAATGCTGATGCTCCAATACCAAATACATATAAAGTTTTGGTTATCAATAATCTTTTTACGACTTTTTCGCAATCAGACATTTTTAAAATATCTTTCGTTTGTTGGATATTTTTTATTTCATTTTCAGCCAATTTATCTGTAATTGAACTGTAAGATTCATTAGCCTTAATATCCAAGTCTTGATGTGGTTTTTGATCTTTAGCTGCTAGATCCATTGAAATCATAATTTTCATCGCAGTAAAAGACTCAATATCTAGTTTTTTTACCATTCGTACAATGGTTGCGGAACTTGAACCAGAAGCGACTGACAATTGTTTAACATTGTACTTAACAGTATCTTCCAAATGTCCCAAAATGTATTCAGCAGCTTTTGCCTCAGCAGTTGTTAAATCATTTCGAGCGGAATCCACTCTATTTTTAAAGTTCATAAAATCCTCCTCACATGAAGAAAAAGCTCTGATAATAAAATTATCAGAGACTTTTTCTCATCAATCACTAATCCCTTTTAACTAATTAATGATTATGCTTCTTACTCAAAGCTTGAATTTTTCTAGTACGATCAGCAATCCAGCCTTTGCCTTTACCAGCTAAAAATAGTTTATAATTGCGAGTAAATGCCATAAAAAATACAATACTTCCAAACATAAAAACAATTTGTACGATAATTAATGCTATTTGATTATGTAGAGTAATAGTTCCAATAATTAGAAGAACAAAACTAGTCAATCCAACCAAAATACTCCAAATTTGATGACCATTTTCATAAACCTTATTAACCAATTTAATTGCCACCGCAAAGAGTATAGCCAGAACAACAAACATTAAAATTACATATGTCATTTTAATCATCCTTCCTAATATAGGAAATATTTTTCCACTTTCTTCTTAAAACCTTTATTATCATATTCCGTATCATCTATTAGTTCATTTAAATCCATTTCACTTCTAATATTCTTACCAGCTAAATATTCTATAAAATGATGATTAGTTCCAATAGATGGCGATACCAAATCATAAGTGAATTTATCTGTATAAAGATGAATCATAGACTTAAGAACACTGTATCCTAATTTTAACGCATTAAATTCAGTATCTTTAATATGAATCTGTATTCCTTGACAAACTTCACCCTCAAATTTAGATGTTAAAGGTTCAAACCATACGGGTTGGAATGCAAGCTTACCTTCTTGAGTTATTTTACTATCATCATTCATATAACCTGCCAGAAATTCACCATTTATCCAAGGAGCACCGACTTGTTCAAAGGGGCGTACGGTCCCTCTACCTTCAGAAAGGTTCGTCCCTTCTATTAAACAAAGGCCTGGATACAACCTTAATGCATCAAAAGTTGGCAAATTAGGTGATGGTGATATCCATGACAATCCATTTTGTTTAATATCTTTCCTACTATTCCAATTAATCATATGTCCGACATGTAAATCTAAATCAGGTAAATAATTATCTTTTATAAACTCTGCCAATTCACCAATTGTTAGTCCATAACGATTAGGTAACGGTAACAATCCTACAAATGAAAAGTAATCTGGTGTTAATTCATCTCCCAACGGATTTTCCCTTCCCAAAGGTAGCGGTCTATCCATAACCAATATCGATAAATTAACTTTTTCAGCTACTTGCATGACTCTTAAAAGAGTGTAGATATAAGTATAATACCGGATTCCAATATCTTGAATATCAAAAACAATTATATCCACGTCAGATAGCTCTGACTCCGTAGGTGCTTGATGATCTCCATACAAACTAATCACATCTAACTTGAGTTTATCATCGTAGTAGCTGTCCACATTTTCGCCCGCAGCAGCAACTCCGTGTAATCCATGTTCAGGCGTGAATAATTTAACTACTTTTCCATATTGATTCAGTACTTCTGATGTCAAATTAAATTTTGACGTCAGGCCAGTAAAATTAGTAACTAATCCAATATTCTTATTCCTTACAATATTCTGATAATCCGAGATGTTTTCAATTCCTAGTATCATGATTAATTTTTATCCAATACGAAACATCTTTTCATCAATTTCAGGAATTGTTTCTTCGTCAATTTTATCAACACTAAAGAATTGGTTACCAGCAGCCATCTTCTTTTTGAACTGATCAATTGCGTCTTCATTCCCCTGAACTTCGGCAACTACTTTACCCTCAGGACCACGGGATGAAACACCCGTTAAATGAAACTGCATTGCATAACGTTGAGCAACATACTTTACTCCGCCCTCTGAAAGTTTTCCATGAAATACTAATCTTTTACGCATTAATCAGTTTCCTCCTATACTTAATTATTTAACAAAACTAAGCTGTTACACTTTGTGTTTTTTCTGAATCCTCTTCAGCCTTTTCTTCTTTCTCTTGTTCTAACAATTGTCTATCATACATCATTGTGAATGGGTAGTAGATTACTAAGTAAATAACAAAATTCAAAAGCATTAAGAAAATAGCACGTACATCGGCCTGTGTAATCATATAACCCATTATTGGGAATGGTACCGTAAATGGCGCTAGCATAGAAGTCTTATTAACCAAGTTCAAAGTCATTGCAAAATATGTAATTGTTGTTGTTATAAATGGTCCTACAATAAAAGGTATTGCTAAAATTGGATTTAGAACAATCGGAGCACCAAAGATAATTGGTTCATTAATATTAAATATACCTGGTACTAATGCCAATTTACCAATTTGCTTCAAATATGCAGACTTAGCAAAAATACATGCAATTAAACAAAGAGCTAAAGTACCACCGGATCCACCAATCCAAACGAATGTGTAGAATCCCTCAGTCGCAATATTATGAGCTAAATGACCTGCTGCAACTGCATCGGCATTTTGTTGCCACAGAATTAGCCAAAATGGGCGAACAAGGTTCCCAATGATGGAATCACCATGAATACCTGTTGACCATAACAATGTAATAAGTAGTGGTGGTAATACAACACCAATATATGAATTCATGCCAACATGAATAATTGGTTTGAATAGCGTCATCAAGAATTCATTGATATTCCATTTTAAAATTCCTGATAGGATCCATACTACGATAATAACTACCGCTGAAGGAATAATAGCGGCAAATGAACGTGAAACTGATTCTGGAACCTGATCCGGCATCTTAATGGTTATATTATGTTTACTACAAAAGTTAATAATTTCAGTAGAAAAAATAGCAACGATAATAGCTGTAAACATACCTGATCCACCTAAGTATGTCATTGGCATTACCATGCCCAAGGCAACCTTAGGATTTGCTGCATCATTAGCTAGTACTGGAACGGTTGTCATAAGAAAAGCACCCATTGAAATTAATCCACTAGACAAAGCATCTAGTTTATAATGTTTAGCTAATTGATATCCAATACCAAATGCTGCATAAACAGCCATTAAACCAACGGTAATTCTGTAAGGCAACATAATTGTTGCTACATATGGCTTAACAAGATTTTGGTAAGCTGGAATTGGAAACTGTGCAAAAAGAACAAAGAAACTACCTAGCATGACTAAAGGCATTGTTGCAATGATACCATCACGAATGGATACCAAGTAACGGTTTTGAGACAATTTAACCATAGGTGGCATTAATTTTGCTTCAATCCACTCTAAAAAATTCTTCATTTTTTACATCCCTTTCTGTAAACGTTTTCTGATTTCGCTTTAAGTATAACACCTTGTTTTAATATTTCAATATTATTAGTTATTTGTTGAAATATAATTTCTAAAATAAGTGCACACTATCTAGTAAAATTAAATTTTGTCCATGGGTACAGGTATTTTAATAAAGGCAATTCTTCTTCCTTAATGCTGGCTACTTTGTTCTTTCTACTATCGGAATGTGGCTGTAACACTACTTGTAATTCATTCTTATATACTCCAAATGCATCGTTACCAATTAAGATATCCCCAATATTAAATTGTTCTTTATTGTCATGTACCCGATTTGCCTGTTCTCGATACTCAACTCTAGATTCTGTTGACCTTGCAACTAAGGCATTACTATCCCCTCGACGATAATGATTTTCTTCTAATATAATTTTCCTTTCAACATCATTTATATCTGAAACCAAATCTACGGAAAAACTTAATTTATAGCGATTCAACTCTCCAAGCTTTTTCAATTCGTCTTTGCTAGCATATGCATTGCCAATAATAACATCATCAATTAAACCACTCATAAACATAGATTTTGCCTGTACTTCGATTGGTAAATTACGGTCAGACTCTCTAGTAGGTAAACCATCATTAACATTCCAGGGACCCTGATTACCAACCTGACTAGAAACAAATGCGGCAGTATGAATTCCTCTATCCTTGAATCGTTTACTACAGCGTTCAAAGAATTGATTTTCTAACCCTGTTCCCACTTGTGGATAGAAATTATGACAACCATACAAAAATGGTTGATTGGCTTGATAACTTAATATGTTATCTAAGTATCCTGTATCATTACTCATATTTAATTCAATTATGAGTCCTTCTGGATTGTAAGATAAGTCTGCTTCTGTAATTCCGTTAAAGCCCTGGTCCAATCTAACAGCAGAAACGCCTAATTTCTTAAAAAAAGATAAATCCGTATATGAAATACCTAATTGATTAAAAATTCTTGGGGAAACATCCAACGTAGTTTGAAAGCCATGTTCATTTCCAAATTCTATAATCTTTTTAAACTTTTTTTCTGTTGCTTTAACATCTTTAGCTTCTAACATACTCATAAAAATTCTAGTAAACCCATATTTTTCTCCAAGTAATAAATAAGCCTTATCCTGCTCTTCGTTGCTATGATCGGGATAAATTGATAAACCAATTTGTCGCATTGTCATATTTTAAAATCCTCCTTATGTTGCTGATACCAATAGATTGAACCTGAAGCATTGTTTCTACTTGTGGTTATGAATTTTGTTTCTGGATAAATATCTAAAATTGTTTTTTCAAATATAGATTTATAGAAATTGTTCTTTTGAAGAACACTTCCTGATTCACCTATAATTATTTTGGAAATATTAGTATGACGTTGCATCATTAGAATAGTTTGATTAGCTAAACTAATTGCTGCAGCCGATATAATCTCTTTAGCAATATGACTTTGAGACGATAATTTATTAGTTGTCATAGATAACTCTGCTATCTCTTTACGATTGGAAGAATAAATTTTAGAAATCAAAGAAAATAAATCCTTCTGACCTACTTCTTTCAAATAATCATCGATAAAACGTTTATTCTTCCCCTGATCATAACTTGAAGTAAGGGTTTGTAAAGAACGTCTAGCAATATCATAGGCGCTGCCTTCGTCCCCAACTAAGTAACCCCATCCCCCGATTCTATCGACTTTTTCTCCAAATCTAGAAAATACGGCTGACCCTGTACCTGATAATGAAAGTATTCCCTCATTACCTGATAATATATTCCAAAGAGCTAAAGTGGCATCGCTCATTAAAATAACTGGTATATTGAATTTAGTCGTTAATTCTTTTTTAAAGTCACTAATTTCACCAAAAGTATCTAGTCCAGCTATTCCAATAACAATTCCAACACAACCTTTTAAAGAATATTCATTAAAAATAGTTTCAATCATTCTATTTAGACGTAATTTTGTTTTCTGTTCATCAATTAGAATATTACCGGAACCCGTTTCATAGTTTTTTTGTATATTCCCGTTAAGTTCTATAACCTGCCCCACAATATGGGTTCCACCACTATCAATTCCAACTATAAATGACATTTTTTGCCCCCTTTTCTTCTTGACTATAATGATGATTACGGTTACATTATAAACGCAAGAAATAATATTTCAATATAACTGTGATAAAACAGTTTTAATATTTCAAAAAGTGAGGTGTTATCATGGCACTTATTTCCGTTCATTTCTCCTCTAAGTTATTGCAAACACAAACAGTTGTCAGACTCATCATGCCGGATAGGCCCATAAATAAACCACTTCAAACTATTTGGTGGTTACATGGCTTGGGAGACGATGGCAGTGCATGGATTAGGAAAACGAGACTAGAATTATTTGCGTCACAATTTAATGTAGCTATCATCATACCGGATATGCAGAGATCATTTTTTCAAAACATTCGTGGTGGATTACCTTACTTTGATTACTTAAGTAAAGAATTACCAAATTATTTAGAAACAATTTTCCCTTTAAGTAAAAATCAAAAAGATACTTTTTTGGTTGGAAATTCTATGGGTGGATACGGCTCATACAAGTGGAGCGCACTTAATCCTGATAAATTTAGTTACGTTGCTACATTATCGCCAGTAACAAATCTGAATACGGTCACTTCGTTTATGGAGGATTATCAAAGTATCCTTGGCAAGGAACCCAATAAAATCACAAGTCTTTTTGACCTTATGTCACCTAACATTGAACAATTAAAAAAAATAAATTGGATACAATTCATGGGATCTGATGATTCTTTAAGAGAAGACAGCGAAACATTCACAAAAAAAGTGCAAAATCAATTAAACCTAGATTTAAACCAAAATATTTTATCTGGAAATCATAATTGGACATTTTGGGACGAGCAACTACCTGAACTATTTAAGTGGTTACCACTCCACAAACTAGACTCAGGGGGCAATAATTAACATGAATGTAACAGAGATGCGTAATCCTAACTCAGAAAACATTGATAAGTACAGTACACGAAAAATCTTAAAAACTATAAATAATGCAGATCAAGAAGTTCCTAATGTTATATCAAATGACAAAATAATTGATCAACTAGCTCTAATCGTAGATAAGATCGTAAAATCTTTTCAAAATGATGGTCACTTATTCTACATAGGTGCTGGTACTAGCGGGCGGTTGGGAGTTTTGGATGCCTCAGAATGCGTACCAACTTTCGGAGTTAAATCCACGATGGTCCAAGGTATTATCGCTGGTGGCTCCAAAGCCATTACACAACCCGTAGAAGGCGCTGAAGACTCATTGACACAAGCACCGTTAGATTTACAAACTCATAATGTCACAAAAAAAGATGTCGTAATTGGAATAGCAGCAAGTGGTAGAACACCATATGTCATTTCGGCATTACAATATGCAAAGAAGTTGGGATGTGTTACAGCTTCTATAAGTTGCAATCCTCAATCAGAGGTAAGTAAATATTCAGACTATCCTATTGAAGCTGTAGTAGGACCTGAAATCTTAACAGGCTCTACTCGAATGAAATCCGGAACAGCACAAAAATTAATTTTAAATATGATTTCTACCACGGCAATGATTAGATTTGGGAAAACTTATAGCAACCTAATGGTTGATTTACAACCAACTAATCATAAATTAATTGATCGTGCTATTCGCATTATCTCTGAAGCAACTAACGTATCAGAAGACGCTGCTAAAACATATTATGAAAAATCTGATCAACAACCTAAGGTTGCAATACTAATGGCACTTTGTAATATTGATAAAAATACTGCAGAACAACAATTATCAGAAACAAAGGGGCGAATCGCCGACAATATTCAGTAAACTTCATTAATAACAGGAATTATGCTATAAACTAGTATAATTCCTGTTATTTTTGTAAGCGTTTAATCATATAATAGTAATAATCAAGAAAGAAAAGAGGTTCACTCTTATGTCAACAGTATTAGTTATTTATGCACATCCTCAATCAGACAAAGAATCATCTACTAAGGCTCTTTATAATCATTTCATTAAAGCTTATAAAATCAGTCATCCCGATGACAAAGTTATCGAACATAATGTTTCTGAATACATGCCTTTTCCATTGAATAAAATTGCTATTTCAATTTATAACAAGTCAATGGCTCGCCAATCTTTCAATGCTGACGAAGAAAGATTTAAAGAGGCTAGACAAAAGTGGATTGATGAATTCGTTCAGGCTGACAAATATGTTTTTGTAAATCCTATGTACAATCTCTTTATTCCCGCCGAAATGAAGAGTTACATTGATATCGTGATGCAAGTTCCTGACACTTTCCACTACACTGATGCAGGTATCCCTGAAGGTAACTTACACAATAAAAAAGCTATCCATATTCAAGCTAATGGTGGTAACTACCATGGCTCAAATGGTGCTCCCGATGCAAGTTCTCTAGACCTTGGTCATCAATATATCGGTACGATTCTTCATATTATGGGTGTTGATGATTATCAAGGTGTCTTTGCAGAAGGTATGGATCACGATCCTCAAAATGCTGAAAAGATTTTAAATAAGGCATTCGAAAAAGCTGAAGAAGCTGGTAAAAAATTCTAAGTAAAAAAGACTTCTATCGCCTAATAATTAGGAAATAGAAGCCTTTTTGTTAATAATTGGTTAGTGTTATTATTGATGCATGTCGTCATGACGATTAATAATTAAATCGAGGTTTATCCATGGAAACTGAATCAGACGCCAATGAAGTTATTGAAGCTATTAAGTGGCAAATACATCACACAAAGAAACAAATTGAATCATTAAATAAAGCTATTACACGTATTGGTGATGTTGAACAATTAAAAGTGAAAGGTACTTTGCTTAAAACTTATGCCTCTCAAATTGATACGAAAAAAGGCTATGTTATCCTACCTGATTACCGAGATCATAAGGAAATAACTATCTACTTAGATACTAAGAAATCAATTATTGATAACGCTGAAACCTATTTTCATCAATATCACCGTGACCAACGCGGATTGAAAACTATTCAAGATAACTTAAATAAAGCCGAGAAAAATTTGCAAAAACAAATTATACGTCAAACAAATTTTGATGCGACAGATTCTCACCAAATTGAACTAGTTAGAAAGCAATTGATTGCTGAAGATGCTATAAAAACTAAAATTCTGCATTCATCTAAAGCTCCAGAGCCTGCCCATCCACGTCGATTCTACACAACTGATCATGTCCTAGTTGAAGTTGGTAAAAATAGTGATCAAAATGACCACCTAACGTTGACTGCCAATAAAGATTATTATTGGATGCATGTCAGTGAATTGGCCGGTTCTCATGTGGTCGTTCATAGTGCCCATCCTAGCAAGCAAACATTATTGGAAGCTGCCAATTTGACTGCTTACTACAGTAAAGGTCGAGGGCTCAAACAAGTACCTGTTGATGTTTTAAAAGTTGGACAATTATTCAAACCACAAGGCGCCAAATCAGGATTGGTCATGTTTAACGGTAAAGCTGACACCTTAACAGTTGATCCTGATAAAGAATTAGCTCAAAAACTGGCTGAAAAGAATTTAAAATAAAGAATTCAATATCGAATAGATATTGAACTCTTTTTATTTCAACAAGTAAACTTTACTCTCATATGGACGCAATCTTGTATTTTTATCATCAACATAATTGCCAATTAACAGTGCCCCATTCTCTTGTCCATAATCTCTGATCACTTCGTGAGCAGTAAAATTATTAATAACTAATAAAGTTTCATCGTTATAACGACGGCGATAAGTAAAAACTTCTTCGTCTTCCATATCTATAACTGCGTAGTCTCCATAAACGATTAAATCACTCTTGTGTCGCAATTCAATTAATTTTTGATAATAGTAAAAGATGGAATTACTATCCGCTAAATTCTCTTCAACGTTGATTTGAGAGTAGTTAGGATTCACTGCTAACCAAGGCGTCCCGTCTGTAAATCCACTATTATTATTTTGGTTCCATTGCATTGGAGTTCTAGCATTATCCCGTGTTCGATAAAATACTTCAGCATTGTTTCTTTATCGACAATTTTTTCAACTTCAACAAATTCTTTATAGGCATTCAAAGATTGAATATCTTCATATTGTGATAATTCAGTGAAGTGTGCATTTGTCATACCGATTTCTTCGCCCTCGTAAACGTAAGGCGTTCCCTGTAACATATGCAGAGTCGTTCCCAACATCTTAGCTGCTAAAACACGGTACTTTGGATTGTCTGTTGCAAAACGAGATACAGCTCGGGATTGGTCATGATTACTCCAATAGAGACTATTCCAGCCTTTCCCGTCTAAGGCAATTTCCCACTTACTCAAAACCTTTTTTAAATCAACTAAATCAATTGGTTCATCGTTCCAATGACCTAAGCGTTTATCAGAATTGGGGGAGATATTCATATGATTAAATTGGAAAACCATATTTAATTTATTTTCCTTTAATCCTGCGTACTTAATAGCCTCTTTAGGTGTTGATCCTGGCATCTCGCCTACTGTCATGACATCATATTTAGATAAAACTTTATCGTTCATTTCCTCTAAAAACTCATTTAATCGATGACCATTAGCCACTAAACCAGTCCCACCATACTTGGCCCCTGTTTTTTTATTGCCATCTGGCAAACCTTCAGGTTTGGAAATCAAATTGATAACATCCATTCTGAAACCGTCAATACCTTTATCTAACCAGAAACGCATTAAATTCCAGACCTCTTGACGAACTTTAGGATTATCCCAATTGAGATCAGGTTGTTCTTTTGTATAAAGATGCAAATAGTATTGGCCTGTAGTTTCATCGAATTCCCAAGCTGATCCAGCAAAACGCGAACCCCAATTATTTGGTTCATGACCATCGACCGAATCCCGCCAAATATAATAATTGCGATAAGGATTGTCCTTAGACTTACGACTTTCTTGGAACCACTTGTGTTGATCAGAAGTATGGTTAACAACCAAATCCATCATTATTTTTAACCCTAACGCATGAGCTTTTTCTAACATTTCATCAAAATCACTCATGGTTCCATAATTGGGTTGAATTGCACAATAATCACTAATATCATAGCCATTATCTTTATCAGGAGATTTGTAAATCGGATTCAACCAAACAACATCGGCACCCAATTTTTTGATATACGGCAAACGACTAGTAATACCGGGTAAATCACCAATCCCATCATTATTACTGTCTTGAAAACTCTTCGGATAAACTTGATAAACCACTGCTTTCTTCCACCAATCGCTATAAGCCATGAAAAATTCCCCTCAATTATCTATTCATTTAGATTATAAAAAAATTTTACTAAAATAATTAAGTTTTCAGCAATCAATTCCAAACAAAAAAATCATACCAACAAAGGTATGATTTTCCAGTTATAACAACGTTTTAGTATCTATATGTGAAAATTAATTATCGGTTTTCCTTAATTTAACTTTGTTAGCCTTGTGATAAACCAGAAATGATGTAATAGGAACTGTTAAGATCACGCCAATTGTACAAATTAATGTGGTTAAAATTTCTGCCACAACTAATTTATCATTCAGAATGTCAGTAAATTTATACCCCAATGAATGAATTAAGAAAAATAAAGGAAACGTTGCTGAAAAGAAATTGAACAATAACGTATTCGTCTGCGTGTTAAGAATTTTATTTCCAACTGAAAAACCATCGTTAAATATTTCTGTTGGCGTCAAAGTGGGTTTATTTGAAACAATCTCATTCAAACCACTAGTAATAGCAACACTAGTTTCAGAAATGACGCCTAGACTGTTGATAACAATGATAGCAATTGCCAACTGTGGAAATGAAATTCCAGCCGCTAAAGAGAATGATTCAAGTTCATCCTGATTCTCAGGACCCATGCCTTGGGCACTAGCCCAATATTCCAAAGGAATTGTAATCAATAGAATAAAAATCATAATTAATAATGACGTTTGAAAAGCCGTATTAGCAGTATTGCCATTTTCAACATTCATATAAATTGCGACAACCAGTATTACAATTGCGATAATGCCTGTGGTGACTAAAATATTAAATCCATCAGCTATCAAAACTAAAAGTGCTATTACGGATATAACATTGATTCCTAATCCAAATAATAAAGTCAGACCACGAGTACCAGTCACCATCAGTAATAAAACAACAAAAGTTGCAAATAAATATAGCATGACTTACCTCCTTGTGATCACTTTGCTTGAAATAAAACTAGTTATTGGAACTGTCAAAACAATTCCAATAGCACTAATTAATAACTGGGCTATTCCCAAACTAAGAGTCATATTTAATGTGTAACTGACTGAGTTACCATTGCTCAAATAAAGTAGAACCACATTTAAGTTCCCCGCTATAACGATAAAAAGTAAAATATTAATTAAGGGACCTATCAATTCTCGACCAATATTGATACCAGACTTAAATAGTGTTTTAGCAGATACATCAGTTACTTCTTTTTTCATTTCAATTAATGATGAAGAGATATCCATCGTTTCATCCAAGATAACACCTAAAACGCCAAATAAAACTTGTGACAAAAAAACACCTAAGTAAGGTTGCAATTCAAAATCATCTAATTCCAAATGCATTCCACTGTAACCAGTCATACTTAAAACAAAAACGCTCAATAGAATTGCAATTGTTGTTGATATAACAGTGCTTGAGTAGGCCATCAAGGCTGAATATGTCGGTCCCAAAATGACTAGCAGGGCCGTTGCAGATATTAATAACGCCGTTACAGCGGTTAAAGGAAGCAAGATACTATTATGTGTTCCAATAATTATCTGTAAATATCCAAAGTAAATCACCACATTGATCAAAACACTGATAAATAATTTTCGGCGATCAAATTTCATACAATAAAGCAAAAATATCACTAGGCCAAAAGTAAATACTAACGGAGTATCACGTTTTACATTCTTAGCTGCATAGCCTTTTCCACTCTTCGTTAGAATCACCTGTTGACCAACACGGTACTTAGTATCAGTCAATTGTGAATTATAATAAGTGTTTCTAAACGATACTGTTTGACCTCTTTTATCGGTATTCAATAACTTTGCTCTGACTTTTTGAGTATATTCAGTATCAGTATTCTTATACTCATCTGTTGAAGTCTGCTTACTAGTTATTGCAACGTTCTCAACCTTTACAACCGGATCATGATATAAAAAACTATCAAAATAAGTTAAACTGGTTGCAAATAAGACAATCAAACCCACAATAACGAGTAAACGTATATTTTTTTTCATCGGAATCTCCCCGCATTTCTGCTCATGCTTACATTATATGTTTTTTTCAGAAAAAAATTTGTGACTTTTCTATGAACATTTTGTGGTTGACAATTTTGAACTTATGAAATATATTTGAAACATCAAATTCGTTAGGAGATTTCATTATGAACAAATCATACTCTCTCAACATCGCGAATATTCGTTGGCAAAGCCGATAACTCAGATTGGTCCGATATGGATTCAGTCTGAAAGGATTGTATCCATGTCGGCTTATTAAACTATGATAATTTTAGAGCCCACATGGAATTCTGTAAAAAAAAGACCATGTGGGTATTTTGTTTTTTTAGGCAATCCCACAAACTCTGGGGTTGCCTTTTTAATTTGGGGGAATTTAACGATGAAACATACGAGAAGACTTTACGCAACACTAGTTGCCTTAGCAGCATTTTTAATCTTTGCATTCTTTTACACTGGACATGCTGATGCCCGTAAACAGAACGCTATTCCAAAAGTTGGAGTTCTACAATTGATGTCACATCCAGCTTTGGATCAAATCAATAAGGGAATTGATGACACCTTAAAGAAGCACGGTTATATTGATGGCAAGAACGTCAAAATTGAATTTCAAAATGCTCAAGGTGATCAAAGTAATTTAAGAACCATCAGTAAACAATTTGTACAGGACAACGTTGACGTAGCGGTTGGTATCGCTACTCCTTCAGTTCAATCTTTGAAAAATGCTACTAATAAGATTCCTATTGTCATGGGGGCTGTTACTGATCCAGAAGGTGCAGGAATTATTTCTAACAACAAGAAACCGGGTGGCAATATTACCGGTGTCTCCGATCAAGCACCTCTAAAAGCTCAATTACAATTAATGAAAAAAGTAGTTCCAGATTTAAATACTATCGGCATTATCTATACTTCTAGTGATGCTTCAGCTACTAGTCAAATGAAAAAAATGAAACAGTTGGCTAAGCAGAATGGCATGAAGGTCGAAGTTTCCAGTATCAACTCAGTTAACGATTTACAACAAGTCGCAACTGCTTTAACACAAAAAGTTCAAACTATTTACGTTCCTACCGATAATACCGTGGCCAGTGGTATGAAGTTATTATCTTCAATTGCTGCCAAACAAAATATTGCTGTTTTCCCAGCTGCAACCACTATGGTTAAAGATGGCGGATTAGCTACAGTTGGTTTAAGCCAATATGAATTAGGACAAAAAACTGGTGAACATGTTGTTAGAATTTTACAGGGTAAGGAAAAAACCGCTACAACTCCAGTTACCTTTATGCAAAAAGGGCATTTAATGTTAAATGAAAAAATGGCCAAGAAATTGAATATCCAATTTCCTGACTCATTAGTTAAAGAAGCTCAAAAGAAAGGACAAATAATCAAATGAATCTAATCGTATCTACTATAAGTCAGGGTTTCATCTGGTCAATAATGGCCATTGGTCTTTTCATCACATTCCGAATTCTCGATTTTCCTGATATGACAGTTGAAGGAAGTTTTCCACTCGGTGCTGTCACAGCTATCAGCCTAATTCAAGAAGGCCACTCAACACTCTTTGCTTTACTAATGGCATTTATCTTCGGATGTTTAGCTGGATTTGCAACGGCCTTTCTCTATGCCAAGTTAAATGTTCCTATCCTTCTAGCTGGTATTTTGACAATGACTGCCCTCTATTCCATTAATTTAAGAATTTTGGGAAATGCTAACATGTCTTTAACTAAATCAAGAAATATTTTCACTGAATTTGGCTTGGATAAACTGCCAACTAACTTCAATGGTATTATCTTGGGGATCATCATTATTGCATTGATTATTTTCCTACTAATCATTTTTCTCAATACCGAAAAGGGTCAAGCTGTTATCGCTACAGGTGATAATGAGACCATGGCCGCTTCATTAGGTATCAACACTACTGTCATGAAATTCATCGGTTTGATGGTTTCTAATGGAATTGTAGCTTTAACAGGTGGATTGATTGCCCAACAAAACGGATTTGCCGACGTTAATATGGGTATCGGCGTTATCGTTATTGGCCTTTCAGCTATTATTATCGGTGAAGTTATTTACCCTGATGTTCCACTAAGCATTCGACTTATTACCATTGTTATTGGTAGTATCGTCTACCGTTTGATTCTGATGATTGTTCTTCAATTAGGTTTCAATACCAACGATTTGAAGCTGATTTCAGCCATTATTTTGGCATTATGCCTTGCTCTACCAACAATTCGTGAACAGTTCCTAAAGACTATGAGAAACGGGGTTAAAACAAAATGAAACCATTACTAGAAATAAAAGATGCCGTCAAAACTATTTATAACGACGACGAAAATCTAAATATTCTTAACCACATCAATTTAACAATTAACCCTAAAGATTTTCTAGTTGTTTTAGGAACAAATGGTGCTGGTAAATCAACCTTACTTGATGCTATCACTGGTACTAATGAATTAAGTTCTGGAAAAATTTTATTAAATGGTAAAGATATTACGGATGAAAACTTGGCCAAACGTAGCCGTAATATCAGTCGAGTTTACCAAGATCCTAAATCTGGTACAGCTCCCAGAATGACTGTAGCTGAAAACTTGTTACTGGCTAAACGTCGTGGTTTACCTAGAAGATTACATTTACGTCATCTTAAGGAGAACATGGATGAATTCCAAAAATTGATTTCTAATTTACCTACTCTGGATAATCGTCTCAACACTTTTACTGAAAAGCTATCTGGTGGTCAAAGACAGACGTTAAGCTTCTTGATGGCAATTATCCAAAAGCCTGAATTACTGCTCTTAGATGAACATACAGCTGCCTTAGATCCTCAAACTAGCAAAGATTTGATGGAACTAACTAATAAAGTCATTCTGGAAAAAGAATTAACTTGCATGATGATTACTCACGATTTATCTGACGCTATGAAATATGGAAATCGTTTGATTGTTTTGAAAAAGGGTGAAATAATCCTAGATTTAAACCAAGCTGAAAAAGATAAGATTAAAGAGAAAGATTTACTTCAATACTTCTAAAGAAAAAGGGCAATCCATTGAAGTGCAATAAAAAAGTTAGACATTTTTATAAGTTTTAAAAAATCATGGATTGTTCCCTGTATTCTACAGGGGACAATCCATTTTTGTTTAAAGAAATACGTTTATTGTTGTACCAATTGATATATTTAGCGACTATGTTCTTTAATTCGGTTAGGTCATCGATATTATACCTATAAAGACATTCTCTTTTGAGCAGATTAAAAAAACTCTCAATTGGGGCATTGTCGTGACAATTGCCTTTTCGAGACATACTTTGTTCAATACCCATTGTTTTTAGGGTATCTCGATAATATTTGAGCTGATAATGCCATCCTTGATCAGAGTGAAGGATTGGTTTTAAAGAGGGAACTATATTTTGCTTCAATTTTTCTAGAGTATCTAATATTAGTAATTTATTAGGGCTCAAACTTATTGAATAAGATAATATTTCGCCGCTGGCCTGGTCCAGCACGGCGGATATATAGCCCCATTTGTCTTTACGCAAACGTATTTGAGTTACATCTGTATGTAATACTTTTAAAGGTTCTGTCTCAGTAAATTTCTGTTTGATTGTATTAGGAACTATTTTTCCAAGGTTACCTCTATAGGAACAGTAACCGGATGTGTGTTTTGAAAAAATAACTACTTTTAATTTAAGTTTGGTCATTAAATGCCGAATTGTTTCTGGAGAATTTTTGAATCCGACCTTGAGAGACTCTTTCCAGATTCGACGATAACCGTAGGTTGAGTTTGAATCGTGATATGTTTTAACAATAAAATCTTTTAGTTGAGCGTATTTATCTGTTTTATCAGTTTTACTAAGGCGTTCATAATAAGTTGATCTTGGTAGATCGACCTTAGTTAATAACTCATTCAACTTGTATTTTTTAAGTAATGATTTGACTAATTTTGCTTTTTCGAGTTGTGATCGTTTTCTCGCAAGGTCTTTAGTGCTTTTAAAATATCACGGTCCATTTCGGCATCATGTAGTTTAGCTTTTAGATCAAGAATTTCCTGTTTATATTTCTCTTCTTTTGTGGAATTTAAACGTGTTTGTTTCTTCTTTTTCTTGGCCATTAACGGTCGTCTCCCTCTGGGACGACGCCTTAATCCAATAACACCATATTGATTATATTTATAGATCCATGAATCAACTTGACTAGGTGATATCTTGAAATAAATTGCAGTATCAAGGCGACTGATCTCATGTAATTTATAATATTCTATCACGGATAATTTGAAATCTTGAGAATATTCTTTATGGGATTTCTTACTTATCAAATAATCAAGTCCATTCGCCTCCGCTTGATGGATCCAGCGATAAATCGGTGATTTACTGGGCATTCCATATTTTTTCGATAATCCAAGTATAGAAATTTGTCCATCAAGGTATTCATTTACTAATTTAGCTTTGAAATCTGAAGAGTATTTGGTCATAAAAAAAGTGCTCCTAAAGTTGTTAGATTATATCTAACAATTTTAGGGCACTTCACATTACGGATTGTCCTTTTTGAGTACTATTTAATTAGATAATTTCGCTAACTTTGATCCATTGGTTAGTAGCAACACGGTACATCTTTACACCGTTTTGAGTCTTCATTAAGTCAGTTGCCCATGGTGTGTTAGGTCCTAATTTAAGATTTACAATAGCTTTGCCGTTATCATCATAGATTTGAGCAAAACCAGTATTCTTAGTTGTTACGGCTCTAACATCAGATTTTTGAGCTGTTGTATCATCTGATGAGCTGTTGTTGTCTTTATCGTTTGTTGTAGTTGAACCTTCAACAAGAATATCTGATAACTTCAACCATTCAGTTGTAGAAACTTGATAATAAGTTACTCCATTGAGGACCATCTTATTATTTGTTTGCCATCTTGAATCTTTACTCAATGAACGACTCAATACCTTACCGTCTTTATCATATAAGTGAGCTAAAGGAACAGTAACTTTTACAATTCCCTTAATAGGAATAATTCCATCAGCGGCACTCTTTGTAACAGTAACAAATTGAGTATTACCTTCGTTTTGTAGAGTTAAGTCCTTGCTTGCTGTTGTGTAGCCTTCTGGCAATTGAGTATCTGTTAATGAAACCTTAACCCCAGCTTTGTCGCCAAAGATTTCAGTTCTACCAACCTCAGTTTCATCAGCTGTCTTAAAGATAACTGTGTTAGAAACTTTCTTCGTTACGGGAACGTTATATTCTTTTCCTTCAACTAAATTAATAGTTTGCTCTGCATCGTTATTCCATGTGCAGCCTGCAGGTAGATTAGTCAATTTATAATCATTGCCGTTACCACCATTAACTGTTTCTGAGTTAACTAATTTACCGTTTTGATCAACGTAATTAACCTTAACTGAAATCATCTTAGTAACTACAACTGACTTGCTGTCTCCGTCGTTACCAAAAGTAACCTTACTACTGTCAGAACTTGTGTAACCATCTGGAGCAACAGTAATCTTTTGACCCTTTGTTCCTTGATATGCACGTGCTGGGCTGATGGTATTACCGTCAGCATCAACGAATGTCACGTAATTTGTAACTGTTTGATCTGCTTGTGTTGTTGCTTGAGTAGCAGCGTTAACTGTTACAGGAGTGACGATTGTTCCTAGCACCATGCCAGAAACTAAAATTCCACTAAGTAGTAATGATGTACTCTTCTTCAAAATAACCCCTCCATATTGTTCAATACTAAACACTTTAAATCTTAGATTAGTCAAACATATGTTTCAAGCTATATTACGCAATTTTATCAAAACGTTTACAATGTTTTTCTTCCTATTAATGTATAAAAAAAATAAAACAATCGAAGGTTTATTTAAATTCCTCAATACTTATATATGTAATTTATAACATCCAGTGAACTACATTTTTCATCATCTAATATCTTCATAAATTTTTCATCGCTAATTAAATTCATTAAATCATTCAATGCATTTAAATGATCAGTTGAATTAATAGCACTTAATGAAAATATATACTTAACTCGCTTATTTTCAGATAATACAATAGGTTCTTTTATTGATAGAATCCCTATCCCTATTTTATTGGCTCCAAAGTGTGGATTTGTATGCGGCAATGCAATATTAGGGGCTATCACAAAATCAATTCCGTTATTGATTTGATTTAAAATCTTGGAAATATATGATCTTCTAATAATATTATTTTTAAGAAATGGTACTAGGCTTGCCTCTACTGCATCTTGATAATCACGATAGCTGGTATGTAACTGGATATAATCCGGTTTAATTACATCCTTTATTGAAAGTTTATGAACATTAAATATTGGCTTAGATCTAAATATATCTTCAGATAAATCTTTCCTAATCTTTTTTAACATATCTTCATTACGGACATTATTATTTATAACTTTCATTACTGTATCTAACGTAGGGGCAACAAAATTATTGGATGAGAAACTACTATTAACTTTTTGTACGATTGCATATTTATCATCATCAGTCAAAATTGGATTGATTACAAAGCATGGTTTTTCCAGTGTAAACAAATCACTTCTATAAAAAGTGGAAAATATCATATCAATTTCATCCAAATGATTTTTTAACTCTGAATAAGGAAATGGCATCATAAATTTAATATTGGGAAAAATGTTAGTTAATTGTAAATATGCTAAAGCAGAACTTCCGATACCGTTTGGGCAAACAATAGCCGCTGATAAATAATTCCTTTTATTCTGATTGGAATCATAAATGAAACCAATCAAATGAATTGTTAAATAGGCAATCTCTTCATTAGGAACTTTACCTAACTCATCCTCAAATTTGGATATAGTTTGCGACAACAACTCAAAAATTTCATTATATTCCTTCATAACTTGCTTCGTTAAAGGGTTAGTAATGGGAAATTTAAATTGAAGTCTAAAATACATCGATCTAAAATGTGTAAAAATTTGACCAATAACTTTTTTGTTATCCGTAAAATCTATTCCTGATATATCAGAAAATTTATCAACAATTTTTTCAGTGATACTATAAATATAATTATCAATATCAAAATTTTTTTCTCCGCCAATACTCAAACAAAGTACAGTTGTGGCCACATATTCGGCCGCATTTTTATTCTCGATTCCTAAGGAATCTAGTAACTCTTCCGAGAATCTGTATTCATTAGTTTCACGAATATTAAACTTTTTAACATTGGCCGGAACGTAATTTGGCTTTATGTACAATCGATCAATAATAATCGTCAGTATATAGCAAAATTCCCTCAGTCTATTTTCTACAAATTTAATTTGATAATGATCTTTTAAATTCGATACCAATTCAAAAATTTCATTTAATCCATAACGACAATTAGAATCTATAAAATTATTTAGGAGTTCAGATCTATTCTCCACCAACTCATTAGAGATATTCTTAATTAAACACATTCTAATAGCATCTTCACGGCCATTTATTTTATAACCAGTTTTTCGATCATAACTTATTTTTAACTGCTGGGAGAACAAATCCAATTCCAACTGTTTTAAGTCTTTTGAAACTGTTGACTGACTAACACGTAACAATTCTTGCAAATGTACTAACGACAAATATTTATTGCTCGTTGAAAGTAACAACGTTAAAAATAGTTTTCTCTCGTCATTGCTCAATACATACCTTTTTAAAGACATTAAGTTCTCTGATACACGAATATTCAATAAATAATCATAGGTTTCACTGGGAACAGTGATATATACTCCGTCGGCATCAATTTCTTTTTTTCCTTTTTCATCTAAGTATTGGTTCAATTTATCAATGGAATACTCTATCTGCCTATCTGATAATGAAAACTTTTTTGTCAATTCATCCTTTGTTAACACCGGATTTTGAATCAACTTATCAATGATCAACAATTGTTTTTTATCTAGCACGTATAATCACCTTCCATTATCTAGCAATAAAACCAAAAGAGTAGTTACTTCCGCCCTTTTGGTTTTTTTGATCTTATTCACGATATTCATCAATTTTATTTCTAAACTGTTGGGCACTCTGAGCTATATCATCCACGGTCCCTTTGGATAGGGCACCGCCAATGCCGACGATATCAGTACCAGCCTCAAGCCAATCCGTAATATTATCTACCGTTACACCACCAGATTCTATCAATGGTAAATAAGGAATTGGAGTCTTCATTGTTTTGATTAAATCAGGACCAACGATTCCTCCATATGGAAAGATTTTGACAAAAGTAGCTCCTGCTCGTAATGCAGTGATAGCTTCAGTAACAGAAGTACATCCAGGTGCATAGGGAATTTGATATTGATTACATAATTTGGCAACTTCTGTGTCAAACATTGGTGAATAGATAAATTGAGCACCTGCTTTAATAGCATCTTTTGCTGTTTCTCCATCCAATACAGTTCCGGCACCAACTAACAATTTGTCGCCAAATTTTTCCTTTAAAATTTTAATCGAATTAGCTGCACTATCTATGGTGTAACTGACTTCCATTACATCAACTCCGCCTTTAACAATGCCTTCAGCAATTTCGATAACACGATCAGTTGATGCACGTACAACTGCCAACGCACCACTGTCATAAATACGATTCATATAATCAAGTTTTTTCATACGACACCTCTAAATAATATTATTGGTTCTGTAATAACTAATCATTCTGTCAATATCTTCAAGTTCATCACTATTGGGCATCATCACAGGATCCTTAGCTGGTCCAACATTAATTCCACTAGCAGTTACAGTAGCTTTTAGTGCAGACGGAGTTGTTCTTGTATGCAAAACTTTTCTCAACGGTTCAATTCTGTGTTGGCATTCCTCAGCCATCTTTAAATTGCCATTTTGATAATATTCATAAATATCAACGTCATTTTGGGTTAATAGATTAGCTGTTGCAGCAATTGCTCCATCACCTCCGGCTTCTAATAACGCCAAAATCTTCGAATCGGAACCTGATAACACACCAAAATCTTTATTAGCTCGAAGTTTCAAATAACCACGCATGTTATCAATACTTCCAGAACTATCTTTTACTCCAACAATATTAGAATTCTTTGATAGTTCGGCAACTGTTTCAGGGTCAATATTTACACCGGTTTTTCCGGGCATATTATAAAGAATAATTGGAACATTTACTGAATTAGCTAATTTTTCAAAATGATTGATTAGTTCTTCCTGAGTAGGCGGTACAAAATAAGGCGTTACCACTGACAAAGCATCTGGATTCAAAGTTGCGATTCTCTGACTAAAGTCAATCGTTTCGGAAGTACTATTTAATCCTGTCCCAACAAAAATTTGAGTTCTATGATTTACATATTCAATTACATGTTTAGCAAAGGAAAATTTTTCATCCTCTGTTAATGAATACGCCTCTCCATTTGTTCCTAAAATAAAGATTCCATTAATGTTATAAGTTAAAAGTTTATCTATCAATTTATCTGTTCTTGAATAACTAATTTTTTGATCATCGGCTAATGGTGTAACCATTGCGACAATAATTCCAGAAACGTCTGTCAAAATATATCCTCCTTAATGAAAGATTCCTAAGAACCAATTTAATAGTGAACCTACAACGTTGTAGTCGACGTTTGGGAATGTTGATCCAGTAATTCCAAGTGATGAGAATGTTGGATAAAGTAATAAAGGTAAAAAGGCTAACAATAATCCGACTACAAACGAACCTAGAATAGCGCCTCTCCATCCACCAGTTGAATTACCAAAGATACCCGCAGTACCACCGGAGAAGAAACAAATATGTGCAGCAGGAATGATAACGATTGGGAATTTCAACATAACCATTACAACAATTGCCAACAAACCGGCTGTGTAAGAACTTAGAAAGCCTACCAAAACAGCCGTAGGTGCAAATGGGAAAATTGTGGGAACATCCAATGCTGGACGTGAACCTGGAATGAATTTTTCTGAAATGGCAACGAAAGCAGCTGTAATTTCAGCAAGAAACATACGAACACCTGTCATCAAAATAGAAATTCCGGCCGTAAATGTTAAAGCTTGAATCATTGGGAAGACTAACCAATCAGTTGTTCCTGACAATTTTGTAACAACAGTTTTACCTGCAGCTAACGCAGCAACATAGAAAATAACGATCATAACAACCGCAACTCCCATTAGGAAATCCTTAAAGAAAGATAACCATTCTGGAAACTTGATGTTTTCTGTTGTTTCATCTTTATGACTTTTGAAAATATTGCCAATAAAACCAGATAGAGCGTAACCAATCATATTGAAATGACCTATAGCTTGAAAATCTCCACCTGTTATTTTTTTCATAAATGGTTGGCATAATTGTGGAAGTGCTGCTGAAACAAACCCTAAAATTGTTCCGCCAACAATGGATGTAAGCTGATTCCTGAGACAACTTTTAAGAGAGCGTATAATGAATAAATCGTCTCTCAAAAGGAAGGAATTTTTACATGCCAACTCGTTACGACAAAGAATTCAAACAAAACATCATCAACCTATATAAGCAAGGCGAATCAGCTGCCCAACTGGCCAGATAATATGGCATTGGCTATTCAACCGTTCATAAGTGGATCCAGGGCCAAGCCAAAACTCAATCCGGTAAATCGCCAGACGAAATTAAAGCGATGGAAAAGCGGCTGGCTTCCCTGTCTGAGGAGAACGAAATCCTAAAAAAAGCCCTGGGCTTCCTTGCGCAGAAGTAACCAATATTTTTGATTACATTCACCAAGAAAGCCATCACCACCAGGTAACTAAGATGTGCCGAATCCTCGGTGTTTCCAGAGCTCAGTATTATCGTTATCGATCCCCAAAGCCTTCAAAACGCCGGGCCGAAGATGCGGACTTAAAACAACGGATTCTGCGGATCTTTGCGGAATTTAAGCAGCGATACGGTGTTATGAAGATCCACCATGAATTGAATCTGGAACTTCAACCACTGCAGCGTCGGTGCAGCCCAAGACGGATTTCCCGGCTCATGAAGGAACTGGATATCCACTCCGTTACCGTCAATAAATGGAAAGCGGCTTCGGCTTCCAAAACCAAGGTTGAACAGCGTCCCAACTTGCTTAAGCAGGATTTCTCGACCACTGGTTTAAATCAAAAATGGACCGCTGATATGACCTATATTCAAACGAAGCGTAATGGCTGGTGTTACTTATCAACCATCATGGATCTGCACTCAAGACGAATTATCGGCTATTCATTCTCAAAAAAGATGGATACTGATTTAGTCTTAAAGACCCTGGAAAGCGCGGTTAAAAATCGAACCATTACTGGGGACCTGATTATCCACACAGACTTAGGATCACAGTACACCAGCGATGATTACAACCAACGGTTAACAGAACTACATATCCGCCACTCTTACAGCCGTAAGGGGTGTCCATACGATAATGCACCAATGGAATCTTTTCATGCTTCCCTCAAAAAGGAATGTGTTTATCCAGTGCCGGTCTTTGAGAATTATGAAACTGCCGCTGCTGTCCTTTTTGAATATGTGCATGCTTTCTACAATAGGAAGAGAATTCATAGTTCACTGGGCTACCAGACCCCCTTACAAGTTGAAATCGCAACACTTGCGAGCCAAATGGCCGCCTGATTTAATGCTTTCCAGGGTTCAAATAAGTTATTAATCACGATTAATGATTTATTTGAGCTGTGGAAGGTAAACGCGGTTCTGAATGTCTCTTAAAACCTGTCTCAAATATTGACTTCAATCCAACTGTTACAAAAGATAGTCTTGCTACAATTACTAATACTTTGAATCATGTAACGCCACCAATTGATAATAAGACTAAGTTGACCATTACAAAGACTTGGAACGATGAAAATAATCAAGATAAGATTCGTCCTGATCAAGTTAAAATCCAATTGCTAGCTGACGGTAAGGAACTCGGTGATCCTGTTGTCTTGAATGCGGATAATGACTGGTCATATACTTGGAATAACCTTGATAAAAACGTCAAATATTCTGTTAAGGAAACTCCAGTTACAGGTTATACTACCGAGGTTAAACGGGTTGATACTAACAATATTTCCATTACCAACACGCATTCGACTAATACGCCGGTAAATCCTAGTAAACCAGATAATCCTGACAAACCAACGACACCGACAAAGCCTACAACTCCAACTACACCTATAGAACCTGAACAACCTGTAGAACCAACTATTCCTAGTCAACCAAGCAACCCTAATACTTCTACTGATACTAATTTGATTCCTTCAGAGTCTGATAATAACGAATCTTCTTCAAAGGATTCAACACCATTACTTCCAGATAATCCGCTCACACCGGCTAAAGCTAGTGATCCTAATATTCCAAATAATGATGCAACTAAAGGTTTATTACCACAAACTGGCAATCAAACGACTTGGGTACTTAGTTTACTCGGTATAATTGTTTTAATAGTCTTAGGACTATATAGTTTAGTTAAAAGATTAATCTAAACAAAAAAAAGCTGAAACTTTTTTATCAAAGTTTCAGTTTTTTTGTATTTGAGTGTTTTTAGTATAAGAAATACTATTTTTTGAAGCCAGACTCTTTGTTATATTTTTCAAGCAAGGAATTAATTCTATCTTCAACTGTTGCGTTGTGATTGATTTTAGCAAAAGCTAAAGATTCATTTAATAATTCTTCAATTTCTTTATGTGGTCTCTTTTCATTGATAGCTATTTCCGCGGAAAGAAGTTTCAATCTAGGTAAATAATAAGTAATATGTTGCTCCGAACAAAGTTTTATTCCCCGTGAAACTAATTCATTACTTTTATCATATTTCTTATTTTTTATATAAAACTCCGCTGTATAAAAAATAATTGTTAATATTCGTAAATAAACATTAATTCCATTCTTTTGATATGTTTCATCTTTATGCAAATCAATATAGTTCCAGACCTTCTCAAAGAAGAAACTAGCCTCATCGATCATACCTAACCTAAAATAAAATACACCCAAGCCAACGTATGATAGATGAGTATAAATTGTTTGATGCTTCTCATCCAAATCATTTAATATGCGTGCAAAACAATAAAAAGCATTTTCAAGTTTACCATTTGTCAAAGCTTCATAAAGTCCCCGTTGATAATAGTATTGCATCTTTAATGCGTTATTATGAATTTCATCCGCATTAATTTCAGACAATCCCTTGAAAGTGTTCGAATAATTTTCCATCATTAATTCACTTTCAGTTTTATTTAGAAGTGACTTCATATGTGTCGTCGTTGCTATTGAATTTCTATATAGATCATCAACAGAAAGTCCCAACCTCTCACATAATTTACTTAAAATGGTCAACGAAGGTATTCGACCATTATTTTCAAATTTACTAAGAGTTGATTGTGTGCAAATGTCCTTACACAGTTTTACTTGGGATATTTTCAGCGATTTTCTCCGCTCAATAAATATATTAATATCCATAATCTCATCCTATTGTTTTTAAATCCTAGAAATATTTTGTGCGGGATATCAAGGTTTTTGATCACCCATATTCCGCACAATATCAGATTTAAAAATTTCCTTTACTTATAAACACTGTTCATTATCTAATTTATACCTTAAATTGTAAACACATATCATTATATTTATATTGAATCATATTTAATTAATTTTTATTTCAAAATATGAACAATGCTATTCATATTTTACCCATACCATTCACATGTGATGAGTAACATACCTAATGAAAAAATAAATGACAATTTCATCAGACTGCGGTATCATAGAATCCATGTTGCAAAAACAACTGTTCACTAATAGTGAACAAATTAGAAGTGAGGGGTTAATATGGCTAAGAAAAATTTAAGTCGTAGTCTATCATCTAGACAAATGCAAATGATCGCCTTAGGTGGAACAATTGGAGTCGGTCTGTTCATGGGGTCTGCTTCAACCATCAAATGGACTGGTCCTTCAGTTTTACTTGCCTATGGATTAGCTGGCGTGATTCTTTATATGGTTATGCGTGCATTAGGGGAAATGCTATATGTCGATCCTTCAACTGGTTCTTTTGCCAAATATGCAACAGAGTATTTACACCCTGTAGTTGGGTATTTAACTGCCTGGAGTAATGTTTTTCAATACTTGGTAGTCGGTATCAGTGAAGTTATTGCTGTCGGAACTTATCTAGAATTTTGGTTCCCAACCATGCCCAAATGGATAGCAGGTGTGGTGGTTGTTGTTACATTATGCCTAGCTAACCTTACATCTGTCAAAGCATATGGTGAACTGGAATTCTGGTTTGCCTTAATCAAAGTTTTAACAATTATTATGATGATTATTTTAGGATTTTTTGTTATCGTCTTTGGAGTAGGTAATCATGGTCATCCAGTTGGTATCAGCAATCTCTGGACTCATGGTGGTTTCTTCACTGGTGGATTAAAAGGATTCATCTTTGCTTTATCTATTGTTGTTGCTTCCTATCAGGGAATCGAGGTTATCGGTATCACAGCTGGTGAAGCCGAAAATCCTCAAGAGAATATCATCAAAGCTATTCGTTCTATCGTTGGACGTATTTTAATTTTCTATATCGGTGCTATTTTTGTTATCGTGGCTATTTATCCTTGGGATAAATTGGGTACAATCGGATCACCTTTCGTTGAAACATTCTCCAAAGTTGGTATTACCTTTGCGGCCGAAATTATCAACTTCGTTATGTTAACAGCCGCTATGTCTGGGTGTAATTCTGGTATTTTCAGTTCTAGTAGAATGCTTTATACACTAGGTCTAGAGAAACATTTACCTAAATCATTCGTAAAATTATCTCGTCATAACGTTCCATACATTCCCGTACTAGCCATTTCTATCGGTATCTTGATTGGATTAATTTTGAACTACTCATTGCCTGTTCTACTACATACTTCTGGTGATGTCTTTGTTATCGTTTATAGTTCAAGTGTTCTTCCAGGTATGGTCCCTTGGTTCGTCATTCTCTTTAGTGAATTAAGATTCCGTAAGATCAATCAAGATAAGATGAAAGATCATCCCTTCAAAATGCCATTTTTCCCTATCAGTAACTATTTGGCAATTATTTCCTTAATAATTATTTTGGTATTCATGTTCTTAAATCCTGAGACCACAGTCTCACTACTTGTAGGAGTTGTTTTCTTGATTGTCATGTCAATCATCTACTTCCTAAAAGAACGCGGCAAAGTACCTGTTGAAGATACTAAGCCTGAAGCATTTTCAAACTTTGAAGAAAATAAAGACTAAACAAAAAAGCTCAATGTATCTACTAGCAACTAGTAGTACATTGAGCTTTCTTTGTTTTTACATAAAATCAGTAACATCTTTAACATCATAACGAACTGACTTAGTATAGTCGCCTTCCGGTTTACCAATAGCAACAGCTGTAACTGGAATATATCTTTCACTGTCCAAACCAAAGGTTGAAGCAATTTTACCAAAATCATAACCTGACATTGGGTTGGCTTCGTAACCATGAGCACGTGCAACTAGTAACAATTGCATAGCAGCCATACTGCCATCGATTGTAGCATCCTTTTCAAGAAAACTTCTGTCAGCATGTTCATACAAAGGTAAGAATGTCTTAAAAACCTTATCACGTTCCTCAGGGCTAATTTGACCATTCTCACAAGCCTTATTCCAAACATCACGATACTTGTAATGTGATTGTGTATCACCTAAAACGAAGATAATTGCTGAACAACTGTCAGTCTGTGGATAGTTGAAAGGCATCATAACAGAATGGGCTTTCTTCTTACCTTCTTCATCATCACAAACAACAAAGTGCCATGATTGTAAGTTACAAGCTGAAGGAGCAGTAATTGTTTCTTCAAGCATTTCTGAAATTTCTTCACGAGAAATTTTTACATCACTTTGGAACTTTCTATATGAATGACGATTGAACATAATATCTTTAAAATCATTATTAACTAAATTCTTTGTTTCATCCATTAATCTTCATCTCCAAATATTTATCATACTTAATTCTACCGCCTTGATTAAATCTTGTAAACACTTTCACAAACTGGGTAGATGAAGTAAGAAATTTACGAATCATTCTCACTAACCACTCATCGTTAATGTACTGTTTGATGAATTTCATGAGTAAATCATGATTGACTTTCACCATCAAGTTAGCGGCACTTAAAAAGATCCAGCAACTCTATACTGAGTCACTGGATCTTTTATTTTAATTATTTAGTTTCTTTTGAAGTTTTCTTTTTCTTAAGATCGCCATGTTCACTCATTTCATGCCATTCGGCTAAACTGATCAAATTGGACATAGTCATTGGTAAGATGAAGACTAAGACAACTAATCCGATAATTACACCTAGAGCAACTTGAATCAAAGTTGTAACACCACTAGGAATCAAAGCGGCAAAGGTACCACTCAAGATAATAGCGGCACTGATAACAACCGCACCAATTGCTGTAGCAGCTCTCAACATTTGACTCTTCAAGTTAGCATCATCGTGATCATCCCTATAACGAATCATTAGGAAGATACTGTAATCAACACCTAAGGCCATCAACATAATGAAAGTAAAGAATGGTGTGTTCCAACTCAATAATGGTCTTCCCAAGAAGGTTGCAGAAATCATTCTTGTTAAGCTCATTGAAACAGCATAAGCAGTTAACAATGTACCGATAATCATCATTGGTTGCAAAATTGATTTAATAACAACGATCAAAGCAATTCCGATGCCAATCAACATGATAATAGCTGTACGCTCGAAGTCACCATTAGCAAGAGTTCTCAAATCGTTATCTTGTGATGTTTGACCACCGATAGCAACCTTAGTTCCAGCTAATGCGCCATGTTTAACTTGAGACTTCAAATCTTTTTGCATACGTTTGAATTGTGTATTTGCTTTAGTTGAATTTGGATCACCCTTTAATACAACTGTTAGAGTTGTGATCTTATGATGATCTGCCATGTATGTATCTAGAGCTGGCTTGAAGGCATTTGACTTAATCGTAGCTTTAGGTAGATAGAAATCATCACCGATATATGACTTACGTAATTCAGTCAAATATTGATTCATGGTATCACTACCACTTGCCAAAGTTGTCAATCCATCAGAGGCACTACCAAGTCCTTGTTGCAATTGATCAACTTGTGAAGACATTGATTGCAACTTAGTATTCAAGGTTTGAACACCTGTATTAACTTGTTGACTAGCAGAAGCAACAGTACCGGCACCACTATTCAAAGTAGAACTCGATGCATCTAATGTATTAGTACCACTAGCTAAAGTACTTGCTCCACTAGCAATTTGTGAGTTAGCGCTAGCAAGACTATTAGCACCTGATGACAATTGACCAGCACCACTGGCAACTTGGTTAGCACCACTAGCTAGAGTTTGTGTACCACTAGTTAATTGACTAACTTGACTTGTTAAGCCAGGAAGTGAACTTGTAAATTGATTGATACCGCTATTCAAAGTACCAGCACCACTATTTAATTGATTAATACTACTTACTAATGTAGAAATTTGGTTAGCACTTAATTGACCGCCAGTTGCTTGGCTAAGTGCACCACTACCTTGTAATTGAGCAAGTAATGGTTTTAGTTGGTTAACTGTTGCAGTTAGTTGATTCATTTCAGTAGCTAAAGTATTACTACCTTGACTCAATTGTTGAACTTGACCAGTCAATGTAGGCAGACTAGCTGCTGTACTACCGACACTAGATGCTAATTGATTAGAACCACTAGCAACTTGGTTAGCACCACTAGCCAAAGTTTGTGTACTTGAGGCTAAAGTATTTGCACCACTAGCTGCTTGGCTACTACCAGAAGCTAATTGTTGAGCTCCTGAATTAGCACTTGAAACCCCAGCCGTGTAATTACTGATACCAGATTGTAATTGTTGGGTACCAGCTTGTAACTCTTGAGTACCATCGGCCAATTGTTGAACTTGGCTCATGCTACCACTGATATTTGCGTTACTTAATTGTGTATTTGCACTATCTAAGCCTGATTTAATAGTATTTAAACCTTTTTTAGATGAATCCAAACCTTTAGTAATAGTCTTCAATTGATCTTTCAAATACATTGAACCAATCTTACTACCACCAGGTTCAGTTACAGAAGCAACTGTCTTAACACCATCTTCTTTTTGAAGATACTGTGTTAATTGATCGACAGCAGCTAATTTAGATTGAGTATTTAATTTCTTATCACTCTGAATATAAATTGTGATAGGAGCTGTCATACCTTTAGAGAAGTGCTTTTGAATTATCTCGTACCCAGCTTTTGACTTATAGCTACTTGGTAATTCATCAGCATTATTAAAGTTCAAATCAGCGTTCATAGTCATAACGAATGGAATAGCTAAAATAACAATTACACCCAAGACAATAGCTGGTTGTGCCAAAGCTGTCTTAGATAATCCATGCCATAAACGACTTGAACTACTACCATTAGAAATTTTACTTGGCCAGAATAATTTTGGACCAAGTACGGCCATGAAGAACATGTTCAATGTCAATAGAACTGGCAATAGAACAAGAACACCAATTGCGACGGCTGAAGCACTTTGATAGAACGAGAACTTAGCTAGCCACAAAACTGAAAATCCGATTAGAACTGAAATTCCTGAATAGAGAACTGTTCGACCACCATGTTTACGAGTTGACCTCATTGCATCGACCGGATCTAGTCCATCTGCCAACGCTCCCTTAAAGTAATCGTAAAGTAAAATATTATAATCAGTACCAATACCAAACAAGACAACGACTAAGAAGACTTGGGTAAAGTTAGAGATTGGGAATCCAGCATGTTGAGCTAGATTCATGACAACACTCAAACTGGTAACAAAAGCTACACCAACGTTTAATAAGGAAATAATTGGCACGATTGGTGAACGGAAAACTAAAATCAATACGATAAAGATAAAGATAACCGCAATAACTTCAGTCTTTTGAATACCTTTTTCAGTTACGGTTGAGAAATCATCATTTAAGGCATCACTACCTGTGACGTAAGTATTAATACCAGAAGTCTTTAACTGACTGTTAAGTTCTTTTACTTGGTGCTTAACAGTTCCATTAGCCTTAACCGTAATTTGGGCTAACTGAGTTGTTTTGTCTTTAGAAACCAACTGCTTCTTTGTTTCAGCATTATCTGTTGGTCCCATGACATTAGTAATACTTAGACCTGATTCATTCTCTAAACCAGACAAAGTATCCTTAATCTTTTCGGTTTGATTGGAAGAAAGCTTTTGATTTCCATTACTAAAAACAGCCGTATATGTACGGACTGATTTATTATTATTCGCTTTTTTCTGAATCTTATTAGCTACTTCACTCTCCACTGTGTTGGGTAGCTTTATCCCACCATTTTCTCTGACTAACTCTGAAACGTTTGGCATAGCGACGATTGCAATCAAGATTACAACCAGCCATACGATCAGTGCTGGCCACTGTTTACGACGAAAATCTTTCATAAAAATCACATTCCCTTAATCAAATTCAGTTATCCATACTTGGACAGTTGTAAAAATACAAATGTAATGATAAGGTTAATTACGAATTTGGGCAAGAGACAAGTCTTGTCATTTTGTCTAAACTTTGACAATTTATGAAAATTGTCCAGAATTGAGGCGCTTACATTTTGAAATATAATCCAAACGTTAAACAATCACGTGGTATTGAACGTACCCAACGGGCATTTGCAACCGCTATGTTTGATTCCTTAGCTCAGAAACCTTTTGACAAAATTACAGTAAATGCTCTCTGTGAAAAAGCCGATTACCCACGTGCCACTTTTTATAATTACTTTGATGATAAATTTGATCTTTTGAATTTCTGTTGGTTCAAATTAGGACAAGATACTCACCTGGACGTCAACAATACCCAAGAAAACAAATTAACCATTAAGGAGACCTTTGCGCAGATCTATAAATTATTTGAAGATTATCAGTCTCTACTATTAAGTATTATCGAAAATAATCCAATCGACAGTCCCTTAGTAAATCATTTTGTCCGTCATTTTACAGATGTCATTTATACATCTATCAAGAACAATTTTGAAATTAAGGACATCAATACTCCTTCAGAGTTAGTAGCTCAACATTGTAGTACAACAATTATCGAAATTTTGAGATGGATCTACTTAGGTCAACATAAAGTAACCCTCGAAGAGGCCGAAACTTACTTGACTGAATTACTCTCTGGACCAATTCGTTTACAAAAAGATAAACAATAATTTACCAATTTCACCACTTTTTGCAAAAAAGAGTACCATAGAAGTTATATTTATTATTGAAGGGTGTTTTTTATGGGTGTTTTCTTCTCAAGTATTCAAGGAATTCTAATAATCATTGGCCTAATCGCTGTTGGTTATGGTTTAACTCATTTAGGCTGGTTTTCAGAAAACTCAACACAATTGATTGCGAAATTAGTTACACAAGTTGCTTTACCTACCTATATGATTTCAACTATCACTAAAGACTTTACGGCTGAAAAATTGATCAAACTCTTACCTGACTTAGTTATTCCCGTTTTGTCGATGACTATTTTGATCTTTGTTTCTATAATTTTAATTAAAGTTTTGAAAATTGATCCTAAACATAAAGGCTTATTTTCATCAATGTTTTTCAATTCCAATACTGTTTTTGTCGGTTTACCTGTTAATATGGCACTATTTGGTGAAAAAAGTTTACCTTACGTCTTGGTCTATTACATGGCTAACACAACTTTCTTTTGGACACTTGGAACTTATTTAATTCAAATGGATGGAGAAATTAAAGGTAAATTCAAACTAAAGACGACTCTCAAAAAAATTTTTTCACCACCATTAATGGGATTCATTATCGGATTGATCTTAGTCATGCTCCATATTCAATTGCCTAAGTTCTTAATGTCAGACTTTGAATATCTAGGTAATCTGACTATTCCTTTATCCATGATCTTCATTGGTATTTCTATCTACAACGCTGGTTTAAAGAATATCTCATTTCACAAAGACAATTTGGCAATTCTCTTCGGAAGATTTTTATGTGCCCCATTATTAATGGCTGCTCTCTTCCTATTCATTCCTGCCACACCTTTGATGAGACAAGTTTTCATCGTCCAAGCAGCTATGCCAGTTATGACTAACGCCCCTGTTGTAGCAAAGCTTTACCATGCCGATTCAGATTACGCAGCTATCATGGTTACCGAAACAACTTTACTAAGTTTGATTGTTGTTCCTATCATTATGGTTCTAATTAAATAACTTTCAGCTTGCCATCAATTTGGTAAGCTTTTTTTGTGAAATTTTATTTCTTCATTCTTCGAAAGGGCTTACAATGTAGTCAGCTAATTAAGAAGGAGTGAGTATATGTTCTTTATCGATACGTCTAAAAATGGAAAACCTGTCTACAATGCTATAGTCAATCAATCATTGGATAATTACTTAGTAAATGATCTTCGTTTACCAGGCCATGGTTTGATCCTCTATATCAATAATCCTTCGGTTATCGTAGGTGTTCATCAAAATGCTTATGCCGAAGTCAACTTCCCTTACCTTGAGAAGAATAAAATCCAACTTGTCCGTAGAACTTCCGGTGGTGGCGCCGTTTACCATGATTATGGAAATCTGATTTTCGAAAATATTATCATTGGCGACGACGAACATTTTGGAGATTATGCCTACTTTGCCCAACCAATTATCGACGCTTTGCATGATATGGGTGCTACTGGTGTCGAGATGCGTGGCCGTAACGATATCGTTGTGGATGGCAAAAAATTCTCTGGTATGACAATGTTTAAAGTTGGTGATTCTTACGCCGCTGGTGGCACTTTAATGTTCGATTTGGACATGGATACTGCTAGTAAGGTTCTAACACCTGAACAAGATAAACTTGAATCTAAAGGTGTTAAATCTGTTAACAAGCGTATTACCAATATCAAACCATATCTTGATGAACCTTTCAGAAGTATGAATGCCAATCAATTTAGAGAAGAATTGTTGAAACGAATCTACCACGTCGACAAGCTCTCTGACATTGAAACTTACACTTTGGACGAACATGATTGGAACATTATTGACTCTCGCTTAAAGAATAAATACGACACTGATGCTTGGAATTATGGTAAGAATCCTGGTTTCACTAACTATGTTTCTAAACATTATGATATCGGTACAGTTGCTTTCAACTTCTCTTTAAAAGATAACAAAATCTCTAATATCAAAATTTATGGTGATTTCATTACCGGCGGCGATATTACTTTAATTGAAAAAGCTCTCTTAGGAGCCGAATTCACTAAGAAAGACTTAATCACTGCTCTTGAAAAAGTTGATTTAGCAGCCAACCTAGGTAAAATTGAACCAGCAATCTTAGCTGATCTACTACTATCTTAAAGAATTCACTTATACGATTAAATACAGAATAATAAATACTAAAAAAGACCAGTATAACAGCTATTTTTAATAGTTGTCATACCGGTCTTTTTATCGTTATAACGATAAATCAACTTACAAAAGTTGTATGTTTAGCTTTCCAATCTTCCAATTTGATATTAACCCAAAATGAGTAAATTCCAATCGTGATGATAGACAATAAAAACCACTTGATCCAATTACCAAATAACTCTAACCCAGTTCCATTAAAGTGCATTCGATGACCCTCAATTACAGTATGATTAATTTTCCATCCGTAAACTAAACAAAGCGCCCAAGGATAAAGAATACCAATTGTAAAAACAGTCATAATAAATCCACCTAAACTCAGCAAGATCAGTTCAAAAAGTCCCCCATCAAAATACGAATATCTTCCAAATTTCACATTTTGTGATCTAACCCGTTTCGTATTTGGTTGTTGTTCTTGATTATTCATATTCCCCCCTGATACAAAACATATCCTAAAAGTCTGTCCTCTAATTATTGTAAATCATTCGTTTGACTTTTTTGGACACTGGATAATAATTGTTTAATTCAGAAAATTAAAACAGCACCACTTAGAAACGCAAATGCATACGTTCATTCTAAATAGGTGCTGTTAATTGTTATTTAACTGAATAATTAGGTGCTTCTTTAGTAATTGTTACATCATGTGGATGTGATTCTCTTAAACCAGCATTTGAGATTTGGACAAATTGAGCGTCTTGTAGTTCTTTCAAATTATGAGCACCAACATAACCCATACCTGAACGTAAACCACCAAGTAATTGATAAATTACATCGCCAACAGCACCTTTAGCTGCAACACGACCTTCAATACCTTCGGGAACTAATTTATTAGCCTCATTAACACCGCTTTGGAAGTAACGATCGGACGAACCATGGGACATAGCAGCTAAGCTACCCATTCCACGGTAAGTCTTGAAACGACGACCTTGATAAATTTCAAATTCACCAGGTGCTTCATCAGTACCAGCTAACATTGAGCCAAGCATAACGGCGTTACCACCACCTGCTAGAGCCTTTACAATGTCACCTGAATACTTGATACCACCGTCAGCGATAATTGTCTTGCCATATTCGTGGGCAACACTTGCAGCATCATAAACAGCTGTTAATTGAGGAACACCGACACCAGCAACGATTCTAGTTGTACAAATTGAACCAGGTCCAATACCAACTTTAACAACATCTACTCCAGCATCGTAAAGTGCTCTTGTACCTTCAGCTGTAGCGACATTACCAGCGATTAGAGTTGCTTCTGGGAACTTATTTCTAATTTCAGAAATCTTTCTTAAAACTCCGGCTGAGTGACCATGAGCTGTATCAATAATAATGGCATCAGCTCCGGCATCAAGTAAGGCTTCGGCACGTTCGAAAGTATCACTAGTAACACCAACAGCGGCGGCTACTAACAAACGTCCATATTGATCTTTAGCGGCATTAGGAAATTCTTTTACTTTTTCGATATCTTTGATTGTTACAAGGCCACCCAAACGACCGTTTTTATCAATCAAAGGTAATTTTTCAATCTTGTGTTCTTGGAGGATCTGTTCTGCTTCTTTTAAAGATGTTCCAACTGGTGCAGTAATTAATTCTTCACTCGTCATTACAGTACCGATTTTAACTGAAAAATCAGTAATGAAACGTAAATCTCTGTTAGTAATAATACCAACCAATTTCAAATCAGTTGTATTAGTTACAATGGGAACACCACTTATGCGGTATGTACTCATCAATTTTTCTGCTTCACTAACTTTGTCATCTGCTGTTAAGTAAATAGGGTCAATGATGACACCATTTTCGGAACGCTTAACTTTTGATACTTCATCAGCTTGTTGCTCAATACTCATATTCTTGTGAATGACACCCAAGCCACCCTGACGAGCCATTGCAATGGCCATCGGTGCCTCGGTAACTGTATCCATACTTGCACTTAAAATTGGTGTATTTAGCTTGATATTCTTAGCTAGTTGAACTGATAAATCTACTTCATTTGGTAAAACATGACTCTCTGCTGGTATTAATAAGACGTCATCAAAAGTGAATCCTTTTTTATCAAATTTTGTATCCCATGCCGACATGATCTTCCTCCTAATTATTTGTTTTGCCTAAATATAGGTAAAATTTATAAACATGTTATCCGATTTTTCTACGATAGTCAATCAATAAAAAAAGACCATCGTCATAACGACAGCCTCATTCATACATTTTTATTGCTATAACTTTATAATTCCATAAATTTTGTTTTTCTAAATAAAAATCAAATCGACGTTTCTTCAAATATAATTTATACCGTATAACGTCGTTTTGCTTGGAAACATATTCATTGAGTCGATGTAATTCGTGATCATTATTTCTCTTCAAATAGGATGAAGTCTTCTCATCCAAGGCAATATCATCAATTTTTTGACGATTGGCCAAGGCATGTTTACAAGCAAACTCCATTCTTTTACGAATTAAGTCATTTAACACTAGCAAAATAATTATAAATATCATTACTAGTAACAGCAAGCCACCACATATTTCCGTCATCTCTACATTTGAAATATTCATAACAATCAACACTTTTATATTTATTTTAATTAAATAATATCATGATGATATTATTGTTATCAAATTCTCGGCTTCTATCCTTCTTGTGTGGTAAGATTCTTTTACACAACGTTTTAGGGGGAACTTATAATATGAGAAAATTGGTTCGGGACAAAATACCTAATATTATCAACGACGATTCTAAATTTGAAGTACTTTCAAATGACGATTATCGTCTCTCTTTACGTGAGAAAGTAGTTGAAGAAGCTACTGAAGTAAAGGCTGCTAGTACGCGCGCTAACTTGGTCGAAGAATTAGGGGACTTGGAAGAAGTTATTCGTGCTATTCTCGATGACGCTTCAATCACTTATGAAGAAATGGATAGCCTTAGACATGCTAAAATCAATCAAAAAGGTAAATTTACTGAAAAATTTGCTATGATAAATATTAAAGAAGAATCATAAGCTTTTGGTTCTTCTTTTTTGTTTCCATTGTATGATTTTTTAAAACAGGCTAATATAATACTTATACTTTTTAATATAGAAAGAAGATTAAAATGCAAATCTTAACTTTATTTTTAGTTGCACTAGTTGCCTTAGAACATATTGGTATTGCGGCTTTAGAGATGTTTGCTAAACCAGAACAACAAGCCAAGGCTTTTGATATGCCCTTGGACTTCGTTAAAAACGACCATGCCAAAGTTGCCTTAGCAAATCAAGGAATTTATAACGGTGCTTTAGGTCTCTTAATTCTTGCAATGATTCTTTTCTTCACTGGTACAACTTTGAAAATTATCATGATTTTATTGATGCTTTACGTCATCATTGTAGCAATTTATGGTGCTATGACTGCTACTAGAAAGATTATCTTTCTACAAGGACTACCTGCTCTGATAGCTTTGGTTTTCGTACTCTTCTTTTACCGTTAATCAAATGCTTCTATAATATAAGTAATTTTATAAAGAATGGATAAAAAAATGAAAAAAGATTCATTACTAAAAAGTTCGCTGTGGATTTCCATTAGTGGAATTATTTCTCGTATTCTAGCGGTTGTTTACATCATTCCCTGGAATATTTGGATTGGTCCGTTGGCCGTTAATGCTGCCAATGCCATGTATGGAAAAGTCTATAACATTTACAATCTCTTTTTGATTATCGCCACAGCAGGTATTCCTTCAGCTATTTCTAAGGAAGTTGCTGCTCATAATGCCTTAGGACGTTTTGATCAAAGTGAAAAACTCTTCAAGAAGTACAGTTTCTACATGACTTTAGTCGGTATTGGCTGTGCTGCAATCATGTTCTTCGGCGCTAAATATGTTGCCATTGTTTTGGCAGCCGGCGATATGCGTGTTGTAACGCCCATTAAATATTTGAGTGTCGCAATGTTGATTATTCCAGCTTTAGGTATTTTAAGAGGTTACATTCAAGGTTACGCCTTCATTTCTTATTCAGCCTTTTCACAAGTTATCGAACAAATTGCCCGTGTTGCTTACATGCTTTATGCCACATATACAATTATGATTTTGCAAAAGGGTAATTATATCTCTGCTGTTAACCAATCGACTCTTGCTTCATTTATCGGTGCCACATTAGCCTATGTCTTCTTACTTTGGATTCGTGTCAAAGTCAGACGTTCAGTAACAATTGACGACATCAAAACAAAGGATGACTTACCTACAGACGAAACAATTGATATCAACTTTGGTTCAATGTTGCGTTCAGCCATTCCGTTCTTGTTAGTTGATACCATCATGACCGTTTTACAATTATTTGACCAAACAACTTTCACATGGATTTATCAATTGATTCTTCATGCTAGTGAAAAAACAATTGATAACCTCTATGCAATGTTTGGATTCCAAGCTAATAAGATTATTATGGTTCTTGTTTCCTTAGCTATCTCCGTATCTGCTTCCGTTATTCCAGCTCTATCAGCTATGGTCAGCAAGAAAGTTTCCAACGAATACATTCAAAATTTCATGCGTAAAATTGTTCAATTCACGGTCTTTATCATCCTTCCAGCTACTTTCGGAGTGATGGCTATCAGTCGCCAACTCTGGACTGCTTTTGTCTTCTACGATCAAAGTATCCTCGGTTCAAAAGTTTTAATAGTCTCCTGTTTTGAAGCTTTCTTCTATTGTCTATTCATGATTTTGGAAAATATTCTTCAGGTTACTCATCACATGAAGAAATCAATGATCTATCTAGCAATTGCCTATCTACTAAAAATAGTGCTTCAGTTACCTCTAACTTTGGCTCTAGGTGTTTATGGTCCGGTTGTTGCAACAACTATTGCATTCGTAATTATGAGCCATTTTGCCTTTAGATTGATCAATAAGCAATTTGCAATTGTTGATAAAGAATTAGGCAAGAAGTTAATTCGCATTCTCATTGATGGCGTAATTATGTTAGTTGTCGTTGTGGTTGCCAACTTATTAATTGTTCAAGTGATTTCTGACGCCACTAAAGTTGGAGCAATCATCGTGATTGCTATCTGTGGAGTTCTCGGTATTTTAGTTTATGGTTTCCTCAGTTACAAAGATGGTTCACTCAACATTCTTAAAGATATTCGTGATACTAAGATTTATTAATTAAAACAAAAAGGAAAACCATTAATGGTTTTCCTTTTTTTGTTTCTCTAAGCCGAATCGATCATTTGCCACGTTATAGTACCGTTATAGTTACCTGACTTAGTATTACTATCCATCTTTATTTTCCAAGAACCGGCTCCGATATATTCTGATAAATCTAAATTATCTTGTCCGCCTGAGAAGCTCTCTGACTGGATCCTTGTTCCGTTTGCCAAAATTGGTTGCCATGTTCCGGAATCAGTGACACTTGTTTGGCGTTGACGGAAGAATAAAATGTTTCCCAAATTGTTACTTAAAGTATCTACATCACTATTCTTCATCTGTGAATTAGGATCAGTATTATCGTAAGATACGGAAATCATGAACGGATTGTCTGTCGGATGATTAATAATCAACTCACCATCAGTTTTGACGTTATTAGCCTCTAAACTCGAACCTGAAAAGTTATGTGTTCCAAAATCAATCATTTGTGGGACCGACGTAATGCCATCAACATTTTCAATCGAAACTTCGGCGTTATTAGAAATTAGATCATCCAAATCCTTATTCGCTACAACTCCACCTTTCAAAGTAGCGTTAGTCGTTATTTTACCAACTGCCGCTGAAGTAACTTTGGCCTTGTTCTCAACAATAACCGACTCACCGGCTTTTACTTCTCTAACAACTCCTGTATTAGTACCACCTTGCGGATAACTGTTTCCATCGGCTCCTGTAACAGTAATATCATAAGGTGTACCCAAGCTATTTGGTAAATTACTGATCATATTGGTGGCACTGGTTAGTGGATGCGTACTATCACTCGCAACTTCAAATTTTGTTTTATAACTGATTACATCTCCTACTTTAGCCGTAGTTTGATTAGCGTAATCTGTTTCCTTATTAGTTTCATTTTTAACTTGGCGCGTAAAATTATAATTGAAAGCCAATTTTTCGATCGGCACATCAACCGAGGCTAAATATTTTTTCTGGCTTGCCCCAGATACTTTTTGATCGGTTCCAAAGAATTGAGCTGTATTTTCAATTGTCGTACCAGCACCACTTTCGACGACAGCTTCAAAAGTTATCGTTGCGGAATCGTTATCCTCTAGAGAATACCCTGGCATAACAGTTAAAATTCGATTCTTATCATTGTAACTACTGGCAGGAACTGCAGTAAAATTAGTTCCATCATTAGATTTTTTTATTGTTGAAGTATCTATTTGCAATCCTTCAGGAATTTCATCGATCAATTTATCATAGGACCACTCTGATCCGTATCCATTATTAGTTACTTTCATCGTAAATTTCAAACGATCTCCAACCTCATTTTTACCTGTGGAGTTAGTTTTATTAGTGTAAGTTTTTGATACAGCCGGTGAAGCAGAAGATTGCGGCATTGCTCCCATAGTTGAAACAAAGTGAGCTGTCTGTCCCGGTTCCAAAGTAGTAGGATTCCATTTCAATGCGTATGCCGTATCAACGACTCTCGGCGAACCATCACTAGTCTTGAAAAGTGAAGTTCCATAAGCATTATTGTCCTTCTCAGCTCCTGAACCATCAATACTAATTTGATTCTTGCTATTCTTGAAACCATCCAACCAATTAGTCGGATTAGTTAGTAAGTCTCTCGCAACCCCAGTATACTGATCAAATCCATCCTTAACTTTATTAGTAATTAAAAGGGTATATCTATCTGAGGAATCAGCTCTGGATGTAATAATCAGCCCTCGACTTTCACCCATATCATAAATATATGACTGATCGGTTTTTCCCATTAATCCTAAGGCCGTATCCTCAGCAAACATGGTTGTGAATTTCTGTGTCGTTGAACTTGGGTTATAAACATACATCTCCCTTTGAACAACAGCACCATTATTAGGATCAGCGCGCATCAATAATTCGACTTTTAAATCAAACACTCCATAGGTCTTACTATTACGTTTCAAATCACCAACAATTTTATAAGCAGCATTTCCATTCTGATCGGTTCCAATATAGTACTTTTTATTCGACATCCGATTAGTTGGATCTGTCCCTGAAAATTGTGATGGCAAAACTGAATATTCCATTGCTGTAACTTTAGTCGTCGTTGAATCAGACGGTACAATCATAAAATCTGGTGACAACGATGAGGCTAGACTGCGATTGGTTTCAATACTGCTTCCGGCACGATTTTGAAAAAGAGCGTTAACGTATTTATCACCTTTTTTCAAAAAGACATCCATCTTAGAATATTGAACTGAATTACCACTTGCAATTGAATCTTTAATAATTGAATCATCGCCACCATCTAAAAAATAAGGTAACTCACTGGAATTAGAATTATATCCTTGAGCCAATCCAAAAGTATAACCTAAATCCAAATTATCACCCATCGGTAACAAACCAACTTGGGTTGTTTGACTAGACGGCGCATACCAGTTATCTATCCCGTCATCTATTTCTGCAGCCTGCACATTTCGAATTGAAGACACACCAAATATAGCCACTAGAAATAAGAGTAAACATAATATCATTTGCTGTATTCTATTGGTTTTCATATCCTCCACCTATCTAAATTAAGAATAATAATTATGATTTATTATAAATGGAAACGCTTAAAAATATTATTCAAGACAAGCAAAAATATTTTTGCATTTTTGATAATTTAAGATATGCCATTATGTATCATTATTTCTATGGAATTATAAATAGAAGTATACTAATCTAGTATCAAAATATTGTTAACCAGGAGATACTACTTATGGCATATGACAAAAAATTTATGGATTTAGCCGCTCAAGAGGCTCAAAAGAATGTGGGAACACAGATTGGTGGACCCTTTGGTACTGTTATTGTTAAAGATGGAGAAATTATTGCACAAGGTCGCAATCACGTTTTAGCAAATCACGATCCTTCAGCACATGGTGAAATCACCACCATCAGAAAAGCTTGTGAAAAATTAGGAACACACGATTTATCCGGTTGTGAATTATATACAAATGCTTATCCTTGCCCAATGTGTTTAGGTGCTATTATTTGGTCTAACATCAAAACTTGTTACTACGGAAACACCGCTGAAGATGCTAAGAACATTGGTTTCAGAGACGATTTCATTTACAAATTCTTATCCGATGGTTTGAAGGATAAAAAAGTTTTGAATCTTGAACAACATGACAGAGATACGACTATCAAAGCTTTCAATAATTTCAAAGAAGACTCATCACATACGATTTATTAGTATAAAAAAGACATCAATTCGTTTAAAACCGAATTAATGTCTTTTTTATAAATGTTATTAATATTTCTTTCCATTCAAATAGTTCCTATAATTTGGGAAATTTCATCGGTAGACATTACCCCTCTATGGATACTATCAAGCTTTCCATTATGAAAAATCATAACTGCAGGAACCGATATAACATTCATAAATTCTGCATAATAAATAATATTTGCTAATTCAAATATCCTAACCGACTTATCTAATTTAATAGAATCAAGTCTACTTTTAAATAATTTACTAGAAAATGAATCTGATTTTAATATAATAATTCCCACAGACTGTTTAGAATTAATTATTTGGGAAAGATTGTTGCTTTCGTTCATCAGCATCCTCCTCCATATATTTATCAATACTGGGTTGATCAAACCTATCTTTATTCTTATCCATCACACCCATTGTAAACATCAAAGTTACACATTCATTATTTGGATTTATATTTAATAGTTTGTCTAATTCATCATCGCGAAAAGTCCCTATTGCTCCCACACCTAGCTTTCTAGCTGAAGCAATTAAATAAATATTTTGCATAACAGCACCTGATTCTATCATTGCTGAACGATAAGCAATTCCTTCATGGTATTTCCAAATAATTCTATCCATTTTTTCAGTAAGTACTAACATCATTTTAGTCGACTTAACCTGACTCTGATTTCCCGAAATCTTAAACATGATATCGTTAAAATCACCCTTTTTTATCAAATCTAGAGTATGTTTTTTTACAGAGTAATGATAAATTCCATTTTCCAGATTAGTATTAGAAAGGTTTATCAAATATAATTCGTTTCCAGCACGTCCCCCCGGAGTAGCCGTAGGCTTGAACAGTGCATCTCCCATCCCATTATCAAAAGCATAAGATGTTTCTCCCGTTGAATAATAAAGCAGATCTGAAATAGCATCAAATGAAACATTTTCCTTTGTTATTCCGTATCTAACAGACTGCCTATATAAAATTGTTGACAATAAATCTCTTTTAATTTCAGATGGGTAAGGAAGAGGAATGGATTTCAATTTGCTTTCGTATTCTTTATAAACGCTTGGCTGAATATTCCTTTGGCTACCTAATTTCATAAACTCATGGTAAGTAGTTTCGTATTTTTCATAGTTAAAAATTCTATTAGCCCAATAATAATACCTAGTCGATTGATTCAAAGAATCAATTTCTAGTTTTTTTTCATTGATACCTTCGCTATCAATGAGAACATGCTTATTAATAAATTCGTCCACTATAGCATCAAATTCTGATTCACTATAGGTAGTGAAGTTATCACGATCATCTTCTATATCATTTTCATCCTTAGGAGATCTAAATAACAACAATACTGGTAAGAATTCAGGATTTATAGCTACCTGATTATGTTCTTTATATAAGTCGAGGATTATTTTGTCCTTATCTCTAAAAATTATCATGTCATTATTCATTAACAGTTTCATTAGACATTTCCTCCACTAAAAATTTAATACACTTATCACTGATTTTTTGTTTACTTTGTTGTTCTAACCATTTCCAATCACCATTTGGATTAATCTCGTAGAATATCCAAGAATCTTTCAATTTAACTAAATCTACGGTTCCAACCTTCAATTCCAATATTTTCATTAATTTCATGATTCTTTCCTTCACGTAAGTAGGTATCTCAACTGGAACTATATCAAATCCATACAACCCTTGATCATGCCAATCTGCTGATTCAACATTTTTATATTCTGCTGATTCTATATATTTCCCAAAAACATTAACCCGTATTTCCGTACCATTTGAAACTATATTTTGAATTATTGTAGGTGCGACATTGACTGTTTCTTTTTCTAGTTGATGTTTTGATAATTCTCTACCATAAACATGGTCTAAAAAATTAGGCTTTGTTTCAATATTATGATGTTTAACTGCTTTAGCAAAAAAATTACCTTGAAATTTATTATTAATAGAATTCAAACTATTAGTTACGATTGTATTCGGTATTTCAAAACCCGATTTGCATGCCTGATATAGCTGGATTGATTTAGTTATCGTTAATGTACTATTATATTTACTTATATAATTAATATTTTCCAAATTACTTATAGTTGATAAAAAATAATTCCATTGTTCAACGGCATATTTTCTACTTAAATCATCTTCAAATGGCCAACTTACGCAATCTAAAGTAAAGTGTCTAAACCATATACCATCTATATCAGATATATTCCAAGTTTCATTTCTCCTCTTGATATAACCCTTTAATTCTTTATCTATACTCAGTGAGAAATCAAAATCAAATATTTGTTCTGCATTAATTCTTAAATAATCAATACCCTTCTCTAATAAATATGGTCCTAAATAATCTATTTCTGGATCATCAATTCTAGTAAATATAACTAAATGTTTTAATTTTCCGTACCTTTTCAACTTATTAATTCCCAATATATCTACCAGATGACTTCTATAGTCTATATCTTCTATCGTGGTAGTAAGATTTTCATACGTTGAATTAAAATTCATCAAAAATGGCTTATTCATTTCTATTTTCCCCCCTACCAACAACTTCTAATAAGAAGAATGTCAAAAACAGACTAATTATTCCATTAATCAAGAAAATCATTTGATAATTGATCTTTGAAAATACAATACTGAATATGAATACTGCAATTGGCGTAAGTATTTGTGCAGCAGTATACATTGAAGTATTAACTTTACCAAGATCTCCTTCTGGAACTGTTCTTTGTATATATGTAAACATTGGAGGTTGAGACATAGCGTCCAACACGCCAATAATAAATTCAAAAAATGCAAAAATAAATAAAACATAACGTGGCAAGGTAAATAACATCAAACCCAAAATAAGTAGTTGTGTACTAGTTGCCCAGTACATATTTCTTATAAATCCAAAAGTATTTTTTAAATTAACTATTGTAATGATGATTCCGCCAATAAGAGCTCCAATAGAATAAATCCCTTCAATATTTCCGCTGATTGTTGTTGAATATTTCAACGTATGTATAACAACATAAGGCATACCTATAACAAGAGCAGTACTAGTAATGTTGAGACACATCGTTACTATTAAAAAGAAAAGCACTGTTGGATATTTATTTAGTGATTTAAAAATATTTAAGTTTTGAATTTTCTTTTTAGTTTTATCTACCGGATTACTATCAAAGTGAGTTGCCATCGTTAAAAATAAAGTCATTATTTCCGTCACAATTTGTAAAACAATCATCCATTTAAAATCCATAATTCCAAATAGAAATCCCGCTATCGCCGGCGCTAAAATGCTTGATACCGTTGCTGCAGTTGATTCAATGGAATTAAGTTTCTGAATATGATCTCCCGTTACAATCTGCGGGGTCGATGACAAATATGAGATAGTAAAAAAACGAGCCGTAATATTATTCAAACACACAACAACAATCGCTGAGATGAGAATATTGGTATGAAATAATTCAAAAACAAAGAAATATACAATGAGGGTCAAAATCAGTGCACTTTCGGCAATCAAAGCAATATGTTTTCTTTGATAACTATCAACAGTATTTCCCACCCAAGGAGCAACAAGTACACCAACCAATGGTCCAATAATTAAACTCGTTCCATATCCCATAGCTGATCCAGTAACTTGTAACAGTTTTAAAGACAGCGCGTAGTTAAATATCGATGCCCCCAAATCATTAACAACTGTCGTAATTCCAGCTTTAATCAATTGCTTCGTCGTATCCGATTCCACTAATTCCAATAACTTCACCCCCTATTTTTCAAAAAAACACTGAAACTTATAAAGTTTCGGTGTTTTTTATATTAAATATTTAATTATCTTTCTTATTATATTTAATATCCATTCTAGTCTTATATTCGGCTTTGTAATCTTCCCAAATTTGTTTAGTAATTTCTTTTTCAGCAAATTTAGAATCACTTGGAGTTTTAATTCTATCTTTAACTAATTCACTCATATCTTTCATCCCCTTCAATAATTGATTAACTATGTTATACATCTTTAATATTTATATTCCAATAATAAAATAACGTTTTAGCATTATTTTTTATGATTATAATAAATCTAGATTTAGCTATAAATTTCAAGATAATGTGTTTTCAATCTTTTTCGTAGTATAATAATGTCCTAATAGCAAAAAAATAGAAGAAATATTATCCTATAATATCTCTTCTACTAATAATTAATTTAATTTTTTAAGCAAAAATAATATCATATCTAATGATATGGAGTATCATTAGATATTTCTGTGCTCAATGAACTATTTATGAGCGCGGTTTGACTTACACTTGTCTGATTATTAACTATTGTTGTATCCTTTACGACCATAGCAGTGGTAAACATAACGGTAATTGTCGTTAAATATATTAATATTTTTTTCAAGATAGTATCCTCCACATTTTTAATGTATATATAATATACACCAATTTATTAAAAAAATGATATTTTTTTAGAGGTATTCAAATGATAGATGGAAATAAAATAAAACAAACTAGAAAAAAGATAGGTTTATCTCAATCTGATTTAGCCAAAGATATTACTACACAGGGAACCATCAGTTCCCTAGAAAGAAATTCTACTTCTCCAGGAAGTACAATCTTAGTAAAATTATTAAATCGGCTAGATTTAAAATTAAGTGATGTTGTTATTAACGACATTGCTACTGAAAATGATCAGATTTTAATGCAGGCAGACCATTTTAGCATGAATTATAAATATCAAGAGGTTATCGATTCATTAAAAGATTTTCAACAGACTGACGATAAAGACCAGCATGCTCATTATCAATTTTTAAAAACAGACGCTGAAATGTGGCTCACTAATAACTCTGATGATGCAATATTTGGTTTCAATCAGTTATTGCTACTTCACGATGACATCTCTGACATATTTACCATTCTTGCAACCTGCGAATTAGGTGTGGCCTATAGCCAAAAAAAAGATATTACGAAGGCTAATTTTTATTTCGAACAAACTGCATCATTATTTAAAAACTACAATACTAATAACAATCTCTTTTGGTCTCTATTAATTTACGATAATTTGGGAATGTACTATGCCAATAATGACAAACTTGAAAAATGTATAGATATTACTACTTCTGGTTTAAATTTGGCTCAAAGAAATGGCAGCTCGTATTTTGTTGAATCATTCTACTACCTACTTTCAGAAATGGCAGAACAACAAGGTAAACATTCTGAGGCTATTCAATATACGATTCAAGCCTATTCATTTGCTAAATTCATAGGCAACCGCTTAATAGGAGAAAAAGCATTGGCGTTTCTCAAGAAGAATGGCATTGATTACTTAAATCTCTAACAAAAAGCAAGAAGACAGAATTATACTGCCTCCTTGCTTTTTAAAATTTAATAGCTGCATTCTCAAGTTGATAAACAGTTGCTGATACATTTGTTTTATTTTCAGAAATAACATTCAAATTAGCTTTATCTGTGTAAATTCTTTCTGTAAAAGTTCTTATTCCATTGTTAACAAATACCTCTACGGAACTAGTATCAACATACAAATGAAGTTTTAATTCTTTCTCAATATTAATCTCTGCTTCTCTCTCACCATCTTTTCCCATTCTGTTCAAAATCACTTTGTTATTTAAATACTTCAAATCCAATATCTTATCGTTGTTCGAATCTAAAATTTCAATTCCTGATCCATTTAAATCATCCGCTTTAAAAGTCAGTAGAGCTTCATACTGTTTAACGTTGGATAATAATTGCTTATAGTCAATTAATTCTAAGTCTTCGTCAACTAATTTTGTTGTTCTTAGTCGTTCCAATTCTTTGATTGGTCTCATTTGTAAAATATTATCTTCATAAACTAATTCACGTGGAAGTGTTAATGCTCCTGCCCAACCATCAACACTTTCAGGCATTGGACTTTCCCACATGTCCATCCAGCCGACGACAATTCTTCTACCATCAGGTGTCAACATTGTTTGAGTAGCGTAAAAATCATGTCCATTATCTAACTCTGAAAACTCACCGTGCTCAAAATGATTGTCTTGATAATTATAGTTTCCAACCAAATAACCAGTTTGTCGGAAGTTCTTAAATCTTGGACCATCCTTTTTGATACCTTGAGGTGACATAACTAGGAAATTATTATCTCTCAATCTAAAGAAATCTGGACACTCCCACATGTCACCTTCCTGATCAGCTGATTTTGACTTTGTTAAAATACCATCGTATTTCCACTCTGTTAAATTTTTTGACTCATATAACAGGACACGACCTACTTCGGTATTATCCTGACTCCCCAAAACTAAGTACCATTTACCGTTATCATACCAAACTTTAGGATCTCTAAAATTAGCTGTATTATCATCTGGTGCTTTGGCGATAATTGGATTGTGCTCATATTTATGAAAGTTGATTCCATCTTCGCTGATAGCTAAATTCTGATTTTGCCAAAAATGTTCTGGATCGCCGTCGTTGTAATAATGATGTCCAGTATAAATTAAGTACATTTTATCATTGTAAACAACTGCACTCCCTGAGAAACAGCCGCCTTCATCCTCAGGATCACCTGGTGTTAAGGCAATCGGCAATGTCTCCCAATGAACTAGATCTTTACTTCTAGCGTGTCCCCAATGCATAGGACCCCACTTTGAGTCATTAGGATAATGTTGATAAAAGAGATGATAATAACCTTTAAAATAGGAAAAGCCATTAGGATCATTTATCCAACCTGACGGTGCCATAATGTGATATCCAAGTCTATATCTCTTATTAGTTAGCTTAATTTTTTCTGTCATAATTTCTCCTAAAAATTTTCAATATTAGTTCTCATCAAGAATCGAAGGTGTTGCTCTAAAGGCATTAACTTGCTTATCTAAAACGATCTGGTCATCAGTTCCTGTATCCAAAATAGTATTTCTCTTGGATTCTTTTTCTACTAAGACATTAATTGTTTGAATTGAACTGGATTGTTGTGTCGAAAGTAAAGCCCCTACTTGAGATTTGAAAGCTGATTCACCGATTTCTGAATGTGCTTCTGAAGCAACCACATTATTATTAGAAATGTAATTCGTACTTCCGCCAATTAAATGGATAATCACAGGTGTCACTCCAACTGGCTTGAGATACTTCTTATCAATGATTTCTGAAAAATGATTGCCAGTTACAGTATTGTTGTTACCATCTATTGATAGCAATCCATATGAATCCTCAAGTCCATTGTCATGTGTCTGCATTGGTTGCCAAGGTTCATGATCACGTAAGAAATGATTAGAAGAAATAAGGTTTTCCGAACTGGACTTAGTCAATAACACCATACCTGGATAAAATGCATGCAAGATATTATTAGAAAGTAAAGAACGTGTAACTTGTTCAAAATGAATCGTGCTTGCTCCACGAGGGAAAATATTATTCGTAGAAACCAACAGTTGAGCAAAGTTTTGAGCATAAATAGAGTAACCTTTATAACCAGCACCCATTAAATTGTCAGTAACTTTTGATGCTTGTCCCCATCCACGTAATTCAATACAGTTACCACATTCTGCAATAAAATTGTTGTGGATCGTTAAAGCATCAGCATGATAGATCACAATACCGTGTTCCAAATATACGAATCCCATGCCCGTAATTCTAAATGAATCTTGCGCACTGGCGACGTAAATTCCTGTTTTATTATTAACATAGATATTTTCAGGATTGTCATCCCCAGAACCATCATCAACAAAATGTAATCCATCAATATTGAAATTAGAAAATTCGACCGAACTGATTCTTGGATCTCCATCTCTCTTTACCAAAAAGGCTGCACCACTTATTTCAGAAGAATTATTGTCAACGGGAAGATCATTGATAATCCTGCTACCACCGGGCCATAATTCATGAAGATCAGGCCAATCTTTTTCTGGTACATTGAAACGAATACTTGATGATGTAAAACCGTGACCCGATCCAACTATTTTCAAAAAACTAATATCAATAAGAACTTGTGTCTTTAGGTGATAATCAGCTGGTGGCAAATAGATTACTGCTCCTGGTTTACCGTTACCTTTGTTGTCACTCTTTGATTGCTTATTCTTAATATCTGCAATGATATTATTGATAACTTTTCCGACATCTTCGTAAGGATCTCCAAAATCAGTTTTCGTGACATCATAAAAATTTGTGTTATTCATTTTTACTCTCCTATCCTTGATTTGCTAAATCTGCTCTAACTTGAGCTTCATTATTTTCATATTTTGCATAGAAAAACATTGGAATAGTTGCTAACAAGAATAAAATAGCTGGCAACCAAACAAAACTAAAGTTAATTCCAAATAGCGATCTTGTACTTTGAACATGATTAGGAATATAGCCAAAATACTGCATAACTTTAGATGGTATGAAACCACCAATTCCGCTTCCGGCTTTAACACAGAAGGCACTACCAATCGATGTCAAAAATCCACTGGCACGAATTCCGTTTTTCCACTGACCAAAGTCAACTGCATCGGCCAACATAAGAAATGGCATTGAAGCAGCTACCCCTGTTCCGATTGAACCAATGCAATACAGTACAACTACTAACACTTTATTGCTGCCTACAAATTGAAATAGAATATTAGCTACTGAAGCAAGTATCAATGAACCAATAAATACTGTTCTCTTGTTTGTCTTTTTTACAAAAAATGGAGTTGCAATCATACCAACAACAGCGACAACTGATAATCCACCAGCAACTGATACTAATGATTTAGCATGAATATTGTATTGGAAATAATAAATCATTCCTGAACTTCTAACTGTCGTACCAATCCAATATAGTAAGTTAGTAACCACGATCAAAACCCAAGGCCAGTTATTCTTAGTTGCTTTGACACTCTGTTTTAATGAAATAGATTTAACTTGAGTAACGTTCACTTCTCGTAAATTCAAAAATGCTATCAAGAAGGAAACAATCGAGACAATACCTAAAATAGCAATTGCGTAAGAAAAGCCTTTTTTATCATTACCTTGTCCTAATATTTGTACTAATGGTAGAACAACACTGTTAGCGACTAGCAATCCAATATTGCCACCTACCATTCTGTAGGAATTCAATACTGTTCTTTGATCCGGATCATTAGACAAATTAGGTAAAATAGATGTCATCGGTGTACTGATTCCGGTATATAAAATTCCTGAAAGTACGTATGTCAAAGATGCATGAATAACTTTTGCCGTTCCAGATAAATTAGGTGTCGTAAAAGTTAACCAAGTGAAGAACGCAAATGGCACGCATATCCACAAAAAGTATGGTCTACTCTGACCCCAACCAGTATGTGTATGATCAATCAAGAAACCCCAAATGGGAGCGTCGATCATATCTAGTAATCTTGTAACTAATAAAATTGTTCCCGCAGCACCAATGGCTAATCCAAAAGTATCTGTATAAAAATACAATAAATACGTGCTAATACTTACAAATAGAACATTCCCGCCAAAGTCAGTCAGGGAATAACTTAGTTTCCGGAATAAGGGAATATCTTCGCCTGATTGTCGTGTATCACTTTGAACCTGTGTTTCCATTTTTATTCACTCCATTCTTAAATTGTTATTTTTGTGTCAACCGGTTAACATACAAGAACAAAAAAATAAGTACTTAACAAAATTCATTGTGAGCACTTTCAAATATTATGTCAACCGGTTAACATAATATTTTTCTAAACTGTTTTTCCACGCCAAATTTTAACCGGTAGTACCCGATTAGAGTCATAGCTATCATTTTTCATTCGTTCTACCAGTGTATTCACAGCGACTTCAGCCATTTTATCTATTGGTTGCACAACAGTCGTCAGATTAGGCAACAAAACTTTAGTAACGTCAGCTCCATCATAGCCGACAACTTTTAAATCCTCAGGTATCTTATAGCCTAAACCTCTAGCAACATCGATAACTTGAGCTGCATCCATATCATTAGAGATGAATAGCCCATCAACATCAGGATGTTCTTTAAAGATTTTTTTTATGCTATTTATTTTGGTATCAGTATTTGAATCAAAGTCCAACGTGTAGACAATCGGTTTCAAACCATTTTTGATCATCGTATCTTCATACGCACTACGTCTTTTTTGAGCCGGGCTTTTAATATTCTGAGGGTCATTCGTATGGATAATAATTTTTGCACCATTATCGATCAACAATTGAGTAGCCAACTGTCCACCTAGATAATTATCAGAGGATACTACAGGAATATCTTTATTCATTATTCGATCAATTGCGACTATCGGTAGATTGGTATTCTTATATTCTTCAATCCCCTGATTATGTGCCCCAACAATCAATCCATCAACTTGATGCGTCATCAATTCCTGAAGATATAATTTTTCCTTCTTTGGATCGTTCATAGAGTCGCCAATCAACACTTTAAAACCTAAATTGAATAATCTTTTTTCCATTTCTGAAACCAACTGTCCAAAAAAAGGATTATTAACCGTTGGAAAAATTAAGCCAACGAGCTTAGTTTCCTGCTTAAATAACTGTCTAGCCACTACGTTAGGATGATAATTCAGTTCATCCATCGCATCGTGAACTTTTTTGATTGTTTTGTCACTCAAATATCCCCGTTTATTCATAACTCTAGAAACGGTTGTCTTTGAAACACCGGCTAACTTTGCCACATCATCTATTTTTGCTTTCATCATTTCACCATAATTTCTATACTAAGCTGATTATATCATTTCGTTTTTACTTAAAAATCTGAAAGCCTAATATAGTATATTTTCAATAAAATATTTTAAAATTAATGCAAAAAAATTATCATTTTTTCATAAACTAATTTGACGTTGAAAAAAAATAATAGTATCTTATTAGTATTGAAAGCGATTACTAAAACTGAGGAGAGATTAACTTTGCTAGTAGGAAGTATTGAAGCAGGCGGAACAAAATTTGTTTGTGCTGTTGGTGATGAAGATTATCGTATTAAGGATAGCGTTCATTTCCCAACAACTACACCAGAAGAAACATTACAAAAAACAATTGATTATTTTAAACAATTTGATATCGAAGCTTTAGGAATTGCATCATTTGGTCCTATAGAGCAACGTAAGAACTCACCAAAATATGGTTATATCACATCTACACCTAAGCCAGGCTGGAAAGACACTGACTTTGTTGGCAAAATGAAAGAAGCCTTTGACATCCCAATGTTCTGGACAACTGACGTTAACGGTTCAGCTTATGGTGAGTATGTCATGTCTACTCTATCTAATGAAAAAATTGATTCATTAGTTTACTACACTGTTGGTACTGGTGTCGGTGCCGGTGCCATTGATAAGGGTAAATTTGTTGGTGGTATCGGACATCCTGAAATGGGTCACACACTTGTAAAACGTCATCCTGACGATCTAGATTTCAAGGGTGTTTGTCCATTCCACGGTGACTGTCTAGAAGGATTAGTTGCTGGTCCTACATTTGAAGCTCGTTTAGGTATCAAAGGACAAGATGTTCCTTTGACAAATCACGTTTGGGATATTATGGCTTATTATGTTGCTCAAGCAGCTCTTCAAGCTACACTTATTCTTAGACCTGACAAGATTGTCTTCGGTGGTGGTGTTGTTAGTGAACCATTCCTAGATAAAGTTCGTGCTCAATTCAAAGACTTACTAAACGATTACGTTGAAGTCCCAGATTTGAAGAAATACATTACAATGCCTGTAATCAAAAACAACGGTTCAGCTACATTAGGTGATTTCGCCTTAGCTATCCGCGAATTACAAGAATAATTTTTATAAAAAATAAAAAGGGATTGAAAACTGATTAGTTTTCAATCCCTTTTGTTATCCATTTCTTTTTCTGAAAATAATAAATTTGCTAAATACGTAATTTAAAATGATTACAACTACATTATCTAGAATTTTGACGATTAGAGCATTACCGTGCAATAAGGAAACACCTATAGTCATAATACTTTGATCAATTACCCATGAAGCTGCTCTGAAAAGGAAAAATGAGACCATTTCCTTAAAAAAGTCTTTCCAAGTTGCCGTATGGGAATTAAAAACCCAAAGTTTATTTGTTACATAAGCAAACAATACGGAAAGCCAGTATGCTAATACATTTGCGAACTGATAATTCCATCCTAAAAAGTGCCATAAAACATCGAAAGTAATAATATTAACTAAAGTTGTCAAGACTCCAAAGAAAGCATAAGGAATCATATCTTTATATTTATTCCATAATTCTTTTAACATTTATTCAGATCCTTAATGGTTTAATTTCCAATTTTTATAGCTTAATCCTAAGAAGTAAGCAATTACTTCAAAAGCTGAAATAAAGAAAGTTACTGGCCAATTGGTTACAAATGCTAAGTATAAACCTAACCAAACTCCCGCTAACGACAATCCGACTGAAACCATAATCAATTTCGGCACCGAATGTACTAAATACTTGGCTGTCGCTCCTGGCAAGGTCAATAATACAAAGACTAGTAATGAACCAACGATTTGAGCTCCAATACTGACGCTCAGAGCCAAAGTTACTAAGAAAGCAACTGATAGTAATCTTGTTTTCAAACCGGCAGCACGGGCGCCAATATGATCGAATGAATCAAATGATAGTGGTTTATAGAAAATAATGAAGACGAAAATGACGAATAACGCCAGAATCATTAATTGATTAACCTCTTTAGAACTGATGCCAACAATACTACCAAACAAGATGTTAGTAGCGTAACTACTCGATTCTGAGGACAGCGATAAGAACAGAATTCCTAAACCAATGAATAACGACGATATTGCACTGATTGACGCTTCTCGTCTAGATGATTCACTACTCAAACTACCGACTGCCACTGAACTGATCAATGTAAAAATAATCATTCCAGCTAAGGGCGATATTCCAACTAGAATTCCAAAAGAAGCTCCGGCAAAACCAATTTCAGATAATGTGTGAGAAAGAAAAGACATATTTCTAGAAACAACGAAAACACCAACTAATCCAGCGGTGATGGCGATGAAAGTACTAGCAATAAATGCTTCTCTCATAAATTCATATTCAAACATGCTTACCCTCCCATCTCAAACATATCTTCTGAAACATCTTTAACATCGACTTCTTGTAATTCATGATCTCTAAAAAAGAGCGCCCGATGAGTATATTTCTTAGTTAATTCATAATCATGTGTAATGAAAATGACAGTTAGTTTTTCATTTTGATTTAATTCAGCCACTAAATCCATCAATTGCATCTTAACTTCAACATCCAAACTGGCCGTCGACTCATCTAAGATCAATACTTTAGGATCATTCAAGAGTGCTTGAGCCAAATAGGCTTTTTGCTTTTCTCCACCTGAAGCTAATCCCAAAGGTCGATCTTTTAAAGCTGTCAGTCCCGTTTTTTCAAGAATTCTTTTGATCAACTGATTATCTGATTGACGTTTTTTGGGACTCAAAGTGAATTTGAGATTCAAACGGACGAATTGTTCGATATTCAAAGGATAATCGATATCAATATTTCTAAATTGTGGTACATAACCGATAGTTTGCTTGTGATCAACGATTAGGTCACCACTAGACTTCTTTTCCAAACCCATGATCATTTTGACCAATGTCGTTTTACCAGAACCATTCGGTCCGATCAAACTGATAAAGTCGCCATCATTGATTTGAAAATTTAAATTTTGAAAAACCAATTGTTTACCAAAACGTTTGGTTAAATTGACTGCCTTAATAACGATTATTCCTTCACTATCCTTTCAATCTGACTAATATTTTGATCCATCCAACTATAATATCCCAAATCACTTGGTAATGTTTCCGTGAAATAAATAATTGGTACATGATGCTTCTTTGCTAAAGTGGTCATCTTAGTAATAATGCCACTAGTTACCTGCTTATTAACGACTAAGAAACTAACTTTATGATTCTTCAAGCCGGTTTCCATATTTTTCACATCTTTAATAGATGGATCAGTGTCTTCTTCGATGGCTTTAGCAAAATGTTGATTAGCAATTGTCACGTCCAGATCTTTCAAGAGATAGTAAGGTAGCGGTTCAGTTACATAAGCCTTTTTACCAGCCGTATACTTTTTTAATGCTTTTTCTCTTTGGATTAAACGATTCAATTTTAAATAATATTCCTTAAAATTAGCTTGATAATACGCACGATTTTTCGGATCAACTTTGGCCATATGCTTGTAAACCATCCGGCTGAGTTCTTGGACATTCTTAACTCCAAACCAAACATGCTCATTATCACCATTTTGTTTCTTCAAGACGTCTCGGGAAAAATCGATCATATTATCTTCTTGACTATTAGCGGCCACAATTTTTTCAACCCAATCATCGTACCCCAAACCGTTAGCGACAATCAATCTTGAATCAGCAACTTGTTTAGCATTGTTGCTGGAAGCTGAAAAACTGTGTGGATCAACATTGACTGATTTAATAATTGATTCAACCTGATATTTATCACCGACAACACTCTGTATCGGTTCCTTATAAGTATTAACTGTGGTCGTTATGATTTTTTGTGACGTATCACGACGACTACAGCCCCCTAATACTATCAATAGCGAAAACAAAGCTAATAAAATAAAATTTCTTTTTCGCATTCTTTCCCTCTATTCAAATAATTGCCAAACTAAAACAGAGGCCTGAACAAAACATAGTTTTGACCCGACCTCTGAAAAATATAACTAATTCTTATTATAAAGGCAAGTGCTTTCAAATTACCAAATTTGGAAATATTGACCGTTAGCTGGTACTAAGTAACTGCCAACTGGAGAATCTGAATTCTTGCTATAAATATTTATTTGATAACCATTAACATTATTCCAAGTAACCTTACCGTTCGCAACATATTGAGTATTAGCTTTATCATACGTTGTACTTAACTTATCAGCTAAGAAAGAAGTGGCTTGATCTGCTGTCGTAATATTAACCCCTGTTTGTGATGATTGTGCTGTATTCTGATTTTGTGATGATTGGTTATTATTTGTGTCAGTATTGTTGCTATTATTATCAGATTTTGTTGAGCTTTGATTTGTTTGTGTAGAATCATTGTTCTTATTTGTCGTGCCAGTATTATTATTACCGTTGCTGTCACTATTGCTATTACTGCCACTGTTGGTATTATCATCATTAGTTGCTTGGTTATCATCATTTGATGAAGACGAAGTAGAACTTGATTGGTCAGACTTCTCAGATTTCTCTGGAGTCGACTTCTTAGTACTCTTTTCTGTTTGTTCAGATCCAGTGTTTGACTTTGTGCTTGTAGCTTGTTGACTACTGCAACCTGCTAATAGAACCCCTGACAAAATCACTGTAAAAAGCGATAATCTCTTAAACATAGTATACAAGTACCTCCTTGTACTTGTTATTATATAGGAATGACGTATTTTATTGCAATGTTCCATGAGAAACATTACCGAACCGTAAGAATTAGACAGAAAAATAGTCACAATAATCTGTTTTTGATCAAAAGAACAGCCTCCATTAATCATTCAAGATATATCTTTTACTTGAATCCCTTAATAGAGGCCGTTCTTATTTATTATTCAGATTTTATAATGATTACTTAATGAAGTAAGATTTAGTCCGGAACAACAAGAAATTTATCTTAGCAATTTATTGCTTAGATAAAGGTCGAACTTGAAGATCCATGGCGTTCCAGCCAAATTTTCTTGTTCTGGAGGACGGCAGTTTTACACTATCAACCTAACTCAAAAAAGAATCTAAGCGGGCTTATTCCGATCTCTATCCATAAATCTTCGTATAATCAATTTTTTCGCCATTACGAATCTTTTGACCAAGTTCGATTGATTTATCAACGATAATTCCTTGTCCATCAATTACTTGATAAGGATGATCTGGAGCTTTTTCTTGGGCATATGATAACTCAGTACATCCCAAAACGATTACATCACAATCAAATTTATCATGCATTGTTTGTAAGATCTTGTGATACTTGGGAGCATTCATCTTACCTTTAATTTTAATATCATCATAAATTAAACTTTCAACTTCATCTTGTACTGCTTGATCACCAAGGCTTAATTCAAAGCCAGCATTCTTAATTTCGTCTTCATAGACGTGATCAGCAATTGTTCCCTTTGTAGCAATCAAACCGATTCGCTTAGCTTTGGGATACTTATTCTTCATTACACTGATAGCCATATGTGGCATGTGGATTAGCGGAATATCAGTTGCTGCCTGCAATTCTTTATAGTAATAATGAGCTGTATTACAAATAATTACCATAAATTCAGGTTTCAATAAACTCTGTTGTTTAATATCTTCTGTCAATGGAGGTAAAAAGCTAGGTTTACTGTGATCCAAAATATGTGCAGTTCTATCAGGCACAGTTGAGTGATTGACCAAAATATAGTCTAAGTAATCTTGATCTTTCTTACTAGGTGTCCTCTCATTTAATAAATGTATATAGCTTTCAGTAGCAAGGCTACCCATGCCACCAATTACTGTAAAGAATTTCTTCATGTTTCTAACCTTCGATATCCTTCAAAATTTTCTTAGCTACAACTGGATCACTTGGATAAGGTACATCGACACCCTTAGTCTTTTGATATGGATCATTACCTTTTCCGGCAAGAACAATGATATCCCCATCATTACTTGAGTCAATCATTTCACGAATAGCTTCTTGACGATCAATTACTGTCTTAACTTCAACTTTTTCGTGGTCAATTTGATCATCGATTTCCTTACAAATTTTAGCTGGATCTTCAAATCCAGGATCATCTGTTGTCAAAATTGCTGAATCGGCTAGTTCCGTTAGGACTCTAGCAAAGCCTGCACGTCTAGAAACTCCTTTATCACCAGGGCTACCAACTACAACTTTAACTTTTGATTCAGGATATTCACGCTTTATGAAACTCAATAGAGCGTTCATACTAGCATAGTTGTGGGCGTAATCTACAAAGATTGTCCCGTGGTTCTTGGTATTAATGTGTTCCATTCTCCCCGGGACGAACGCTTTTTTTAAACTATCAGCGATCACCTCATTATCAATACCCATAATTTTAGCCGCTGTAATAGCAGCACCAGCGTTCAACTCATTGAAATCACCAACAAGACCTAATTCATAGGTATATTCACCATGGTCTTGTAGATCTTCAGCTTTATCACTTTCAGCTGTATAGGTAAAGACGGAATCATTTAAATTGGATTCTTTGTTACGAATACTGAAGTCAGTGTCACCAACTTCATCTTTAGCAAATCTATAAATATCTTTGTCAGCACTTGTCTCTTTGGCTGCGGCTAAAACTGTGTCATAGTCGTTAGTTTGACGATTAATGATATTTACTTTAGAGTTGATCATCAATTGCTTTTTACAATTCAAATAATCAGCATAAGTTGGATGTTCATTAGGTCCGATATGATCTGGAGTGATATTCAAGAAACCTCCAATATCAAACTTCAATCCATAAACACGATTCTTCTTATAAGCTTGTGAGGATACTTCCATAACCAAATACTTCATGCCGTTATCGACAGCTCTTCTCATATCATGGAACAATTCCATTGATTCGGGAGTTGTTAAATCTGATTTGAATTCATCACTTGGTTTTGGTCCAACGATACGATCAACAGTTGAGAACAATGCAACTTTCTTAGGATAAGCACTGTTCAAAATATCGTATGTGAAATATGAAGTTGTTGTCTTACCTTTCGTACCTGTAAAGGCAACGATAAACAAATCATTTTGAGGATTGCCGTAAAATTCAGCACTCAACAATGCCAAAGCTTTCGATGCATCCTTCACAATTAAATGATCAATATCTGTACTATATTCCTTTTCAGCAACATAGATCTTGGCACCATTTTTAATTGCTTGGTCTAAATATTCTGCCTTGAATTGATTTCCCTTGCAGAAGAAAATTCCATTGGCTTGGTCTTCTCTAGAATTGTAACTAATATTTGTTACTTCGAGATTTTCATCGCTTACTGAATCAGAAACTAGCAAGTCATGATTTTTCAAAATCTCAATAGCTTTACTTACTTTCAAACTCATTCTTTCACCTGCTCCTAAAATAGACGTTTCCATAGATGATTAAAAAATTCAACGATCTGATCCCACCAAGACTTCTGGCTAGTCTTCTTGTGTATTACTTTTTTAACATCTGCCTTTTTAAACGGAAGATAACCACTAGCAGTATTAGCAGCAATTAATTTCACCGTTTGCTTATTGCGTTTCGCAGTAAAACCTAAGTCGTTACTACTTTCATTATAACTTAAATTTTCAACATTAAAATTCTTTGGTACCCAAATATAACTAGATTGATTAATTTCATACTTTTTTTTGTTAATAGTAATTTCTGAGCCTTTTTTCAAAGTTTCTTTGTATTCAAAATTATCTTTCACATAATGTGCTAATTTCTGCGTACTACGAAATCTTTTATCAGCATCATTACTTTCACCTTGAGCATTCATCACAATTGTAACAACACGAGTCCCATTCATAGGTAATGTTCCCACAAAAGATTCGCCAGCCTGCTTGGTTGTACCTGTCTTCAATCCATCAAACTCATAACCCGCCTGATAATCACGTTGTCCTTTTAACAATAAATTTAAAGAATTATAAGTCTTAGTTTCATTGTCAGCCGGAAAATCTAATTTTGCCATTGAAGTTGTTTTCAAAATTTCTGGATATTGGTCCAAAACATGCTTGACGATTACACCAATATCATTAGTTGATAACTTATTTTCACCATCGGCATTGCCAAGATACATACTGGAATCCAAGTCCGAGTTATTCAATCCTGAAACATTATTGATTTCAGCATCCTTGATACCCCAATTTTTCAGAGTTTTTCTCATCATTTTGACAAAGGCTTGTTGGCTACCAGCTACTTTATCGGCTAACATCATTGCCACCGAATTAGACGAAACAATCCAAGCCGCTTGATACAGTTGCTTAACAGTATAAGAATGACCAACATCCAATTTAACATTAGTCAATTCATTATCCTTAGTCATATCAGCCTGTGCTTGGGTAGGCTGTAGCGTATCTTGTTCAGTAATTTTGCCTTCTTTTAAAGCCTTAGTTACTAAATAAAGTGTAATTATTTTGGTAATTGAACCAATAGCAACTTTTTGATTTGCGTTCTTGCTGTAAATAACCTGACCACTATTTTCATCAAAAGCCATTCCAGCCGTCGCATTTAAATCCAAACTGAGTTGTGAATCAGCTTGAACAGTTGATGCAAACAAGGGTAATGTCAAAATAATTAATGACATTATCAATGTTAACTTTTTAAAAAACTTTTTCATTATTAAACCTCGCAAATCAATCTTTATTGAGTAATTGGAAAATGACTAATAAATGATGTCTTTTCCTTGTTAGATGTAACTGCTATTGTTCCACCATGCAATTTCACCATACTCTGGGCAATCGCTAGTCCTAGACCAGTTCCACCAGTCTTCTTAGACCGTGAATCTTCAACTCGATAGAAGCGGTCAAAGACATGTCTCAAAGATTCCTCAGGAATAGCCGGACCGTTATTAGCCACCGTTACAACGACTTCATTTTTCTTTTGTTCAGCCGTTAACCAAATATGAGTGGCTCCCTTACCATATTTAAAGGCATTCATGATGAGATTATTGAAAACCCGACCTAATTTTTCGGTATCGCCTTTCATTATGATCTTATCTGGATGTGAATTGACGATTATTTCCATTCCACGTTTGTTAGCTTCTAATTCAAAATCAGCTGACAATTGATCTAGCATCTGTGCCATATCAAATTGAGTCATATTAAGACGACTTGTTGCATGCTGTACGTTAGCGAACTCAAACAATGAATTGACTAAATTCTGCATCTCTAAAGACTTCTTATAGGCAATGTGAGTATACTTCAATATTTGTCCTAAATCGTTATAATTCTTGCTCTCAATCAATCCTAAGTAACCGATAACTGAGGTCAAAGGTGTTCTGATATCGTGACTAACATTACTGATCAGTTCATCTTTACTCTTCTCAGATTGTTCCTGTTCCTTAGAACGGCGGTTCATGTTTGAGATCAATAAATTATAATTATCAATGATTCCTTGTAAGTTCTGATTTACTTTCACTTCAATTGGTTGCGGTAAATTAGTTGTAGCACTCTGTTGTAAAATCCGTTGAACCTGATGTAATTCAAGATGGTGATACATAGTTAAAACCATCATAACGGTCAAAATCAGTTGTACCAAAAGGGTCAAAACTAAAATCCAAAGTTTATCACTGATAAGATTAGATAGATTAGTTTTGACATTTTCGACAACACCGTTCTTGCCGATAGCTCCTATTAAAATCACATTGATAACCTGAAATAAAAGAAAGGTGCCTATTCCTTCTAAAAGGAGGACACCTTTTTCTTTCACATTCAGTTTGATTCTTTTATTCAAAATCAAACCTCCACTTTGTAGCCAACGCCCCAAACGGTTTCGATAACTTTTTCACCATTAGTTGCTTCTTCTAGTTTATCGCGCAAATGACTGACATGAACCATAACGGTTTTTGCCGAAACGACGCTTTCTTGCTTCCAAACTCTTTCAAAAATTTCATCCGCAGAAAAGACACGATTTGGATGACTTGCTAATAAATAGAGCACTCCAAATTCTAATGCTGTCAACTGCACTTTTTGATTAGAATCAGTTACTACCTCATGTGAATCTTTATAAATAGTAATTGGTCCCACTTCCAATTTATCTGGTACATTTTTAGCTGTCTGTTGAGAGCTACGACGTAATAAAGAACGAATTCGTGCCATTATCTCTAATGGGTTGAAAGGCTTCGTTACATAATCGTCAGCACCCGTGATAAGACCTTGAATCTTATCCATATCAGTCGTTTTGGCGGAAACGATAATTATTGGAATCTGGGAGTTCTTACGAACACGTTTGACGACTTCAATACCATCGATTCCAGGCATCATAATGTCTAAAACCATCAACGCTATATCGCTATGAGCCGCCAATTGGTCCAAAGCTTCCTGACCAGAATTAGCCGTCACAGGATCATAACCTTCATTTTTAATATAAATACTAAGTAGTTCTACAATCTCTTTATCATCATCAACCACTAAGATTTTCATCTAATAGACCTCTCAAGCGTACATATATTTACAAGTATACAACTAGTTAGTATTATACAATAAGATAGAACTAGATTACTAATTAGACCGTGAAAGTGAGTTTTTATGGAGTATTTAAAAAAGCGTTTAAAATTTATTTTGATTATCATTTTTTCAATTGCTGTGATTGCATTCGTTCAATACGAATTACATTTCGACCACAATTTAAACATCAAAAAAGTCGGTATGATGATGACCATTTTACAGGCCGCTGCCGGTGGTTATGGTCTTTATGGTCTAGTACAGTTTTTTCGAGTTAAATAAAAATCTCTCAATCGATTATGATTGAGAGATTTTTATTTAACTTCTATTTAGAATAACCACTGTTCTTTGCTGAACAGTGGTAACGAGCTCCGCAAGGGCAACCTCTTCCGGTTTGCTACAGTAGTGGAATCACACGTCAAGTACGCGTGCAATTTCACTACTTAGGCAAATCCTCGGAGGCTGAACGCCCTTGCTCCGCTCTTTAGAAGAACGTCTTTTCTTTGATTCCCATGTAACGACGGAAAGCAAAACGGATGCCATATGCTACTACTGCAGCTACAAAGTAACCTACTGCATTAAGTGTTGGATTAATTGTTGTTGGTACAAATGCCATTGCTCCTAAGAAGACAAACATTAGTACTAAACCAAGTGCTAAGTAACCAATTGTTTTACCCCAACCAGGTCTCTCTGATTTTGGCATTCTCATTTGGTTGTTGAACCATGTTAACAATGCACCCCACATTAATGACAAGACGATCAATGTTAAGATACCTGTTTGATTATTAGGATCTGTCTTCTTCGATGTCAATGCAACGACTCCGTATAACAATCCAAACAAAGCAAAGAATAACAAAGCTGTATCGATCCATAGTCCCCAGAATGGTGTTTTCTTTGGCTTTTTAACTGGATGAGCAATCTCTTTAGCCTTTTGAGTAACTGGTCCATAAAGTTGATTAGCTGGAATTCCTTTAATCTGATTATCAATCATTTCAGGTAACATTCCATCGATAACTTCTTTGGCCTCTTCTTCTTTGAAACCATCGTCAAGCAAGCGTTTGTTAAGTTTAAAAACGTATTCTGCATTTTTGTTGCTTAACTTTTTACTCAAATCATCAGTATCTGCACTGTAAATTTGGCTTGTGACTTCTTCTTTTTTCTCATTTTTAGCTGATGCAACTTTTTGCTTTTCAGCAGCCTTTTTATTCTTTTCTCTTAAATCCTCTGACATTTTGCTCCCCCTGGATTAGACATTGAAACGAAATTCGATAATATCACCATCTTGAACTTCGTAATCCTTACCTTCAACACGTAATTTTCCGGCTTCCTTAACAGCTTTTTCACTACCTAGTTCGTCTAGGTCACTAAAGGCCATTACTTCGGCACGAATAAATCCACGTTCAAAATCAGAATGAATGATTCCGGCAACTTGTGGTGCCTTCATTCCTTCATGGAAAGTCCAAGCACGTGTTTCCTTACCACCTGCAGTAAAGAATGTTCTAAGACCTAATAGCTTGTAACTAGCTCTAATCAATTTATCAAGTCCTGATTCTGTAACACCTTCGGCTTCAAGGAATTCTTTTCTTTCGTCATCATCTAGTTCAGCAATTTCTTCTTCGGTCTTAGCTGAAACACCAATAACTTGAGCATTTTCCTTCTTAGCGTAATCTTCAATTAACTTGTAATACTTTGAACCTTCGGGGTCAGCCATATCATCTTCAGCAATATTAGCAACATACAAGACAGGTTTTGATGTTAATAGGAATAGTCCCTTAACAATCTTTTGTTCTTCTTCATCGAAGTCAATTGATCTAACAGCTCCACCCTTTTCAAGAACTGGCTTGATCTTTTCTAGAACAGCAAATTCAGCTTGAGCTTCTTTATCTTTGGCACTTTTAGCGGCTTTTTCAACTCTTGTGTAACGCTTGTTGATACTGTCAAGATCAGCGATACCCAATTCCAAATTAATTGTTTCAATATCATCTAGTGGATCAACTTTACCAGTTACACTTGTGATATCGTCGTCATCGAATGCACGAACAACGTGAACGATAGCGTCAACTTGTCTGATATTTTCCAAGAACTTGTTACCAAGTCCCTCACCCTTACTAGCACCCTTAACGATACCAGCGATATCAGTGAATTCAAAAGTAGTATGAATTAATTTTTTAGCAGGAATCAAAGAATCGATTCTTGATAGACGTTTGTCTGGTACTTCAACCATTCCTACATTAGGGTCGATTGTTGCGAAAGGATAGTTAGCCATTTCGGCACCAGCCTTTGTAATAGCGTTAAATAAAGTTGACTTACCAACGTTTGGTAGTCCTACAATTCCGGCAGTTAAAGCCATTAGTTATTCCTCGTTTCTTTTAATAAAATTAGGTGGCATTAATTGATCTTTAGTCAAATAATGTTGCTCGTTTTCCGTTTTCACCTGGTCGGCTTGAGTTAATACTTTTTTGAATTTCTTTTTAAATTCAGCTCGTAGAATCATAACAATATGACCACACCCTAAGCACTTAACTTTAATATCCGCACCCATTCGGATAACTTCCCAGCGGTTTGCCCCACAAGCATGAGGCTTTTTCATTAAGATAATATCTCCAAGTTTAAACATACAATTCCTCTAATCTAAATGGATTCCTAATATGTCTAAAATACGGTTCAAATCATCCGTATTCGAGAAATCAATTTCAAGTTTTCCATGGCCGCTTCGATTCTCTCTAACAGTAACAGGAGTGTCAAATCTTTCCACTAATTTTTCTTCAGTAGCTTTGATATATGGTGACTTTTGAACAACTCGTTTCTTTCTCTTACTGTCGTGTTTGGATTCGGTAGCTAATTGTTCCAATTGACGAACAGTTAAATCTTCATCGACAGCACGCTTAGCGAGTTTATCAATCTGTTCTTTATCTTTCAAACTAAGTAAAGTTCTAGCTTGTCCCATTGATAATTTACCATTCTGTACTAATTTCTTAGTCGCGTCAGGTAGATTCAATAGACGTAGGTAATTAGCGATATAAGGACGACTTTTACCCAATCTTTGGGAAACTTGTTCTTGTGTCAAATTTAATTTTGTTATCAAAGTTTGATATGCATCGGCTTCTTCTAACGGTGTTAAATCTTCACGTTGTAAGTTTTCCAAAACGGCAATTTCCATCATTCCTGATTCGCTTAAAGGACGAATAATTGCAGGGATAGTAGTCTTCTTAGCAATTTTACTTGCTCTGAAACGACGTTCACCAGCAATGATTTCGAAACCATTAACACTTTCACGGACGATGATAGGCTGAAAGACACCATTTTGTTCAATTGAACGTGCTAATTCATTTAAAGCATGTTCATCGAAGGTTTTTCTAGGTTGATATGGATTAGGACGAATATCATCGATTGATAGATCAACTACGGTCTCACTATTTTCATCGATTGCTTCGAATTCAGAAAAGATTGCGTCAATTCCTCTTCCTAAACCTTTTTTATTTTTGCTTGATGCCATTACGCTTTAACACCTCCTTAGCAAGATCACGATAAGCTTGTGCACCTCTTGACTTGTCGTCAAAATCAACGATTGGTAGTCCATAACTTGGAGCTTCAGCTAAACGTGTATTTCTAGGTACGATTGATTTATAAACCGAATCGCCGAAATATGATTTCACTTCGTCTACAACTTGGGCACCCAAGTTAGTTCTGGCATCTAACATAGTGATCAAGACACCTTCAATAGCTAAGTTTGTATTAAAGTGCTTTTGAACTAAGCGAATTGTATTCAATAACTGACTTAATCCTTCCAAAGCATAATATTCACTTTGAACAGGAATAATGATTGAATCACTGGCTGTGAAGGCATTGGTTGATAATTGACCTAATGAAGGCGGGCAATCAATCAGAATAATGTCATAATCAGCATCTACTTCTGCAAGTCCAGCACGTAAACGAGTTTCACGAGCCATCATCGAAGTTAATTCCATTTCCGCACCAGCTAATTGAATTGTGGCTGGCACGATATCGAGATTCTTATGTTTGGTATGAATAATGGTCTTTTTAAGTGGATATTCATTAACTAAAACATCATAAACATCTTTTTCCACATTGGCCTTTTTGATTCCCAAGCCACTAGTGGCATTCCCTTGAGGATCAGTATCTACTATTAATACCTTTTGGCCCAGATCAGTTAAACATGCTCCCAAATTGATGGTGGTTGTGGTTTTTCCGACACCACCTTTTTGATTTGCAACAGATATTTTTCGTGCCATTTTATTCCCCTATCTCTAGAAATTGCTCAACAATTTCACAAAATATTATCTATGGTAATCACTTTTTGGCGCTTTTGCCATAACTATATAATCTTATCATTTTTACAATATTATTTAATAGTTTGGAATTATTTCACGAGCGGTTTTTTAGCTGGAGTACCGGGTTTTCGAGGATACTTTTTAGGTGTCTTAGAAATTTTTTCAACAAAGATAAAATTACGAATTCCGGCATCATTTTGCAATTCAACTGATTCCTGTTGTTTAATTGTTCCGCCTAAAGTTTCGATAGCATATTGTGCATTCTTAACTTCTTCAGGAGCTTTTTCAGATTTCATGGCCACGAATTGACCACCAACTTTTACTAACGGCAAACAAAATTCAGTTAAAACATTCATAGCTGCCACTGCTCGAGCTGTCACAACATCAAATTTTTCACGGAATTGAGGATTCTTCCCAACTTCTTCGGCGCGTCCATGAACTAAACTAACGTCAGTTAAATTAAGTTCATTCACTAACCCTTCTAAAAATTTGATTCGCTTATTTAACGAATCAACGATTGTAATTTTTAATTTAGGATTAATAATTTTTAATGGTAAGGATGGAAAACCTGCTCCAGATCCAACATCGCACAAAGTTAGTTCTTCATTTAAGATTTTTTCATCAACAAAACCGAGTACGATTGAATCATAAAAATGTTTCAAGTAGACTTGGTCTTCATCTGTAATTGAAGTTAAATTCATTACCTTATTAGTCTCAACTAGTTCATGAAAATAAGTCGCAAATTGTTCCTTTTGAACATCACTCAATTCAATACCCTTCTGGGCTAAAGCTTCAAAAAATTCTTCCGGTTTCATTAAATACCTCCACTCGTGAAACAGTGTTTCACACTCTCTAATCGTATATTAATGCGACACTTAATTCAATGATGAGTTCAATAAGTCTAATCAAAATATAGTTGCATTTGCAACAATTCAAATATATACTAATCCTAACTTAAATCTCTAGGAGTAACTTATGATAATTGTCAAACACACAAATGAATTGACGTCAAAAGAACTGACCGAAATTTTCAAACAACGAGTAGCTGTTTTTGTTGTTGAACAAAATTGTCCCTACCAAGAAGTTGATGCTAACGATTTCGACGACTTACATGTTTGTTTAGTAGAAAACAATAAACTTATGGCATACACCAGAATTATCGATAAGGGTGATCACATAACTTTTGGACGTGTGCTTGTAGTCAAAGAATATCGTAATGATGGCCTTGGTCGTCAAATTGTTCAGGCTACAATCAATGAAATTAAAAAGAGATTCCCTAACCAAACAATTCAAATTCAAGCTCAAGCTTATTTGCAAAAATTTTATGAAAGTTTTGGTTTTAAAGCTATTTCCACAGTTTATTTGGAAGATAATATCCCTCATTTAGACATGCTGCTAGAAAATAATTAGAGGTGTTCATAATGAATTTAGTTACTTTACCAATAAATATTGAAGAAATTGATTATGCAGAATTACCTAAATTACAAAAATTGAGTGTTGAAACTTTTAATGATAGTTTCCGCCATTTCAAAGCATCCAAGGATTTTTCCCATTACACTTTAAAAAATTATAATTATGGTCAACTAGCAAAAGAGATGCTCAATCTTCAATCAAAATTCTATTTCATTTACTATAATCATAAATTGGCCGGTTATCTTAAGCTTAATTTTGCGACTGACGCTTTAGAAATCGATAGATTCTATTTACGCAAGGATTTTGAATACATTGGTTTGGAAAAACAATTATTAGAATTCACATTAAAGAAGACTAGAGAACTCCATCAACATCGAATCTGGAGCAGTGTTTGGGAACATGATGATTCAGTACTTCATTTTTATAAGCAATTTGGTTTTCAGAAAACTACTAGTCGTAATTTTTCATTAAATGGTCTGTTACAAAAAGATTTTATTATGGAATTGAATCTATAGAAAAAGGACGATACAAATCACATTCGTGAAATGTATCGTCCCTTTTTGACTCAATGAAGTATCCAAAGTGGCTGCTTCATTTGCCCCTGCCAAGGAACTTAATTATAACTCATCCTTAACACATATGCTCGCAACCATCGGGTAAACAATCACAATTTACCTTCTCTGGAGCTGTTTTCAATTTATTATCCAGCGTTTTTTGTAATGACTCAATATCGCTCTTACTAATATCCAATGAGTCGATCAATTCATTTAAAACTGAACCCGTCTTGTGGGCACAAAAATCATTAAATAAGCTATTAGCATATTCATCCATCGTCTCTTGCTCAGAAACAGTTGTTGAATAAATATAGCGCCCCTTTGCCTTTTTACGACTGAGAAATTCTTTTTTAGTCAATCTAGTTATCAAAGTTTTAATCGTCGAATCAGACCAATTCTGCTTTTGTTGCATCAGATTGATAATCTCCGTACTAGTTACGTGTTTTAAAGTCCACACGATACGCATAATTTGCCATTCCGCTGAAGAAATTTCAACTTTTTTCTGTTCTTTCTTTACTGCCACAGTATCCATCAAAATCTTCCTCTCTTAACAAATTAATTATATAACATAACATTGGCTAGATTGTGAATATTTTTTGAATTCAGGATTTATTTAGTTGTCCTTCATCATAAACTTCAACACAATAATCTTTCTTACCGCAGACTGGAAAAGTCAATTTACGTGCCTTGATATTATGTTTAGCCCAAAAGGCCTCTTTCGTATTTGGTTTAAATTCAGCTCCACAGTTGGGACAAATATAATTAGTTTTTTGGAAATAATATCTAGTTACTAAAGTAGCACAGATGATTAAAAGAACGATCGCAATTAAAAATGGCCACCATTGACCTTTAATAATTCCCCAAGCCAAAGTACCATATTCCAAAATATTGAAAGGAATCCCATATAGAATCATCCGCAAATGAACTTTACGCAATTCTTTTTTATTTTTCATAATGTCTTCTATGTCATCAATCGTACTTAATGATATTTGATTGATTTGAGGTAAATTTTTTCTTAATTCTTCGATTGTTTTCAACTGTTCACGTGAATCTCTCAAAGTATCCTTAATAGCCTTTTGTTGTTGCTCCAAAAGTAAATTCAAAACTACAATTGAATTTTTACTACTCAGAATTTCAGCAATTGCTTTCAATGGCAAGCCTAATTTCTTCAATAAAAGAATTAACTTTAATCTACTCAAATCCACATCGGTATATATTCTGCGACCACTTTCAGTGACTTTACTAGGTTTTAATAAGTCCTTTTTATCGTAATATTGTAGTGTTCGAACAGAAACTGATGCCAACTTAGCTAATTCACCAGTTGTATATTCTGACATAGATTTTCACCTCTTTCTCTAATCATTTTTACCTTATTACCTAAGGTCATTAGCAAGTACTTTTCTTTATAACGGCGTTATGAAACAAACAAACTAGCTGATTAATTGCCTTAATTTTTAAAAAGTCCTAAAATAGTCCGATAGATGGTAAACACAAGTAATCCTATATAAAAGGAGGAAAATATCACGAAATATAGTTTTTTTGTTCAACCACAAATAAATAAAGATAATGATTCAATTTTCGGTTACGAGGTCCTTTTACGTAAAGAAGACAACGGTTCTTGGCATTTGCCAAAGGACTTCACGGAACTTTCGATTGAACAACAAACCATGTTGCTCGAAGAAACTGTTAAATCTTTGAAGAAGAATACTGGCAAAGATGATCGAGTGATTTCCTTCAATTTAAATCATGATCAAACTAATGACCCTTCCGCAATCGATGAAATTATTTCCTTAAAGAAAAGGATTGCTCCTGTTTCACTTACAATTGAATTAACTGAGGCGGTTCCTTTAAATAAAGTTAAAGAATTGAGTTCACTATTACATCAAAATAATATCTCTTTAGTCCTCGACGATGTCGGGACTGGCTCTAATACTTACGAAAATATTAAACAAGCATTACCCTATGTTGATCGAATCAAATTTGCCATGCAAAATTTTCGCATGAATGGTCATGCCGAACTAATCCCTAAATGTCTTGATTTCTGGGTCAAACAGGCTAAACAGTACTGTTTAGATATGGTAATCGAGGGTGTCGAAGATTATAAGGATCAAGTTTTGGCTAAAAACTATGGTATCGATATTCAACAGGGATACCTTTATGGCAAACCCGCAATGGTTTAATTACGTTAAAAAATAATAGCCTCAACAACTCGGTTTTGAGTTATTGAGGCTATTTTATTCTGCTCTACTATGACAAAGCATCCCATGAAGGTAAAACAATTGGTTCTTGATCGAGTTCAGCTAATTCTTCATCGTTTAAATATTTCTTGTTAATAACGACTTCATAAGTATTATCCTTGAACCACTTTTCATCCATCAAATAATAACCATGCACGCCGTTATCTTCACCCCAGGAGTTTTCAACTTTCCAACGGTTAGGTTGGCCATTCAAAATATTAACTCCGGTAATAGTCATTGCGTGAGAAACTTCAGCCTCTCCGTAATCAAGAGCAAGTCCCTTTTCAATTTGACTGTCCATACCGAACAATTCGTCATATTGATAAAGATCACCCAATAAGTAACCATTCTTACGATCTGATTGCTTCAAAACATCATTACCGAACCAAACCAATTGATTATTCTTTAGTTGTTGAATAGTTAATTCCTCAAGGCGTTCCATCGGCAAGTTCAAGAAGATATGTTCTTTACCGCCAATAACGTTATTTTGATTCTTAATTGAATAAACCTGATGATATTTTTTACTCTTTTGAGGAGAATTTTCAATTGTCACAAAATCATCCAAGTTAGTTGTAAAGTAGTTATTGAAGAATTGTTTTGGTGTAATGCTCTCCTCTTCAATCAACTTATCATTATCAGTTTGCAATGATAGTTCAAAATTCTTTGGTGGCAAACCAAATGAGTAGACACAAATTTTATAAACTTCTGACAACATTTCGGTGACGCGTTTATCAATATCTGCTTGAGCAGCTCCGTCTTTAACTAATTGGCGTAACTCAATTCCATTTTTACGTAATAATTTATTAAGAACAGCATCAAATTCACGTGTATTTTCTGAAACAGCTGTTTCTGGCATAACATAATTAGGAACTACACCATACTTACTGATTAAATTAGCAGCAGAGCTCCAAAAACCACCATCTCCGTTAGGACCACTGAAGACATCATTGACTTGACGATCTTCAATTGGTAAATCAGCTGATTCCAAAACTTCTTGATAAAAGGCATTAGATTTTTCTAGTCGATCCCAAAATGATAAATAATTTTGAGATAGTTCAAAATCTTTCATATTGTTGCGCAAAGCAAATTCTGTTCTTAAAGTATTAAGAGCAGCAAAAAGCCAACAACGTCCAGATTGCTTTTGATTAGAGACCTTTCCTGAGTTGACCATAATGTTAAACGAAGGATTCAACTTCGTTTTTACTTCTGGATCTTCTGAAGCTTTGAAAATTCCAACCTGTGCTACAGAGTTCTTCAAAACATTATTACTTGCATCTTGATTTAAGTTCTTGTTAAAATCTGCTAAAATCTCTTTATTGATTTCTTTTGTCAATTTCATCACCTCGTTACTAAACTATATTACAATTATTTAACTAAATTACAATGTTTCTAATCTAAATTGGAGAAATTATGTCTGAAATTATTAAAATTGCTTACTTATACGAAGATTTAATGAATACATATGGAGACAGTGGAGATGTTAAAATTCTCAGTTTCCTCTTAAAAGAACAAGGTTATGATACCCAAGTTGATAACATCAGTTTGGATATGGACTTCAACGCCTTTGATTATGATTTTCTCTTCTTTGGCGGTGGTCAAGATTTTGAACAATCTGTTGTTGCAACTGACTTACAAAGACATCGTCAAACTATTAAGGATTATATTGAAGCCGACAAACCGATGCTCTGCATCTGTGGTGGTTATCAATTCCTTGGCAAGTACTATCAAACAAGTGGTGGCGAGACTATTCAATGCCTTGATATTCTTCCCTTACATACCGTTTTTAAGGCCGATAGCCGTATGATCGGTGATACTGAGTACAAGACTGAATGGGGCACTGTAAAAGCCTTTGAGAACCATAGTGGCCGTACATACTTTGATGACAAGAAAATGCTCAAGCCCTTCGGAACAATGATTCAAGGCTACGGTAATAACCCTGATGAAAAACAAGAAGGCATGCGTTACAAGAACGTTATCGGCAGTTACTCTCACGGACCAATTTTAAAAAATGAAAATGTTGCCCGTGCTATTGCAGATAAAATCGTTCAAGCTCATAAAGAACGTCTGGCAACTACAAATAACAAATAATTTGAAAATACAAAACAGCATTCATTTAGAAACGCCTAAATGAATGCTGTTATTTTTATTCTTAAAATTTTAATTGTCTAAAAATTTATTTGTTTTCAATATTGCACTGGAAATAGCTGGAGCAATAATGATAGCTGCAATCATCTCTGGAACACCATTAGTTCCAACGATTACTAGCAATAACTTATTTAAAAGATCAGTTTGAGTGGCGTAAGCTTGTGCCATTGTACTTGCATACATCAAGCGCATCAATCCCAATACCAGACCAGTATTGACCAAGGAACCGACTCCAGAAGCTATAGCCATCCCTAAAACCTTTTTACTCGTATGATGTTTGAACCACAAATAGATCCATCCAGCAACCAATCCTACTGCTACTCTAGGCAAAACGGCTACCACTGGATTTGTGAAAACTGTTGTATCGATAATCGAAGTTGGACTAGTGAAGGCACGAATGATTGTTCCAATTCCCCATACCAGACCTACAATAGCACCATCTTTAGGTCCTAAAACGATGGCTGCTACAATAACAGTAATATGAATAATTGTTATATTAATAAAACCAGTTGGAATAAAGCCTAGAAAGGGTACCATCGATTGCACAAGAATAATCGCCATTAAAATTCCTAAAATTGCGGTGCGATAAGCTTTTCTTTTTTGCAAATGTCTTCACGTCCTAATTTAATTTTCTTAATTTTACCTGATTACTCAACAAAGAACAAAAAAATAACTATTTACACATAATTTTTTCTCTATAAAAAAATCCGACTTAACTAGAGGCCGCGAATACAGCCAAGTCAATCGGATTTTTTATTATTTATAACTATTCTTCAGCTGCATCAACAGCCTTGATCACGGCATTTCTAAAGCCATATTCTTCTAACGCAGCCACACCACGTATTGTTGAACCACCCGGTGAAGTAACTTCATCTTTCAAAGCAGAAACATTTAATTCTGATTGTTTAGCTAGCTTGCTGGCACCAATGGCCATCCCAATAGCAGCATCATAAGCTAACTTACGATTTAAACCGTGCTTTACTCCTGCATCACTCAAAGCTTCGATAAAGACATCTAAGAAAGCTGGTGAACAGCCGGCAACTGTTCCAAGAATTCCTAATTGATTTTCAGGAACTTCAACTAGTTGACCTGTATATCCCATGATCGAAGCAATTTTCTTCTTGTCAGCATCTTCAAAATCACTTGAGTAGGTAATTCCTGTGAATCCAGCTCCAACTTTAACTGGTGTATTAGGAATAGCATGTGCCACCTTGGCATCGCCCAAAACTTGTTTTAAATGAGAAATTGTTGCACTTCCAGTAAAAGCTACAATCAATTTTCCCGCTACGATCTCCTTTAGTTCTTTCAAAACACCGTCCAAAGCATTTGCCCCGACAGCGATGAAAATAACATCTGTATCTTCTAATTGTTTAACCTTTTTGACTACTTGAAATCCTAATTGTTCACCTAAAAGATTGGCATGATTAGAATGGCCACCTTTAACAATTATTTCGTCTGCGTTAAAACCATTTTTAACAAGACCCGTTATAACGGCTCCACCGATACTACCAGCTCCAATAAATCCAATCATAAAATCTTCTCCTTTGTACGGTATATTGATTTCATTATAAACGAAAATGATTTTGAATTAGTAATAATATCCATTCTTAATTAGTTTCGATTTTTTCATAATTAATGTATGATTAATTTTTTAGGAGGGTATAAAAATTATGCAAAGGTATAAAACAAGATATGAATTAAAAACCGAAGTAAAATCTCTTTTACAAGGTAATTGGACCAGAGCTATTCAACTTTATCTAATTCCAGTTATTGTTATGATATTAAATATCAATGTCAACCGTTCTAACTCAACAGATGCCATGAAAGATGCTATTTATAACAATGGTGGTGCTTTTTCAAGTTTACTATCAACCGGCTTAATCTCTTATATCATTAGTTTAGTTGTTCTATTAATTTCATTGTCCAGTGCTTTCAGAGGACTAGATTGGATTGAAGATCCACAACTAGACTTTCAACCTATCAAAAGTAATTTCACCTACTTCAGAAGCCCTGATTGGTGGAAATTAATTTTAATCTATATTCTAGTAGGTATTTTTACATTCTTATGGACTTTATTATTAGTTATTCCCGGCATTATCAAATGGCTTGCTTATTCACAAACTTATTTTATCTATAAAGACCTCAATGATCGTGGTGAAGCCGATGGTCTTACATTAACTGATTACATTACTCGTAGTCGTCAATTAATGGTTGGTAATAAAGGTCGTTACTTCATGATGCAACTTAGTTTCTTAGGTTGGTGGATTCTAGGTAGTATTACATTAGGTATTGGATTTATTTGGATCTATCCATACTACAAATTGACTATGGCTAACTTCTATCGAGATCTAGTCGATAAAAATGCTGTAAATAATATTGGATAAAAAGAAGAGCAAATCATTTAAAGATTTGCTCTTTTTCTATAACGTCGTTATGATCATTCGGTGTATTTATAAATTACATCCCTAAGAAGTTTTACAACCTCAGTATTAGCCTTATCATCGTAATATTTAGTAAATCTTTCATCCTCTACATACAGATTAACTAGGCCTCGATGCATTTTCTCATTGTATTTAGACCACGTGTACTTCAACCATTGCTTATGTTCTTCAAAAATTTTTCTTGCCAAATCTGAATTCAAATTTGGATGTTTTTTTAATTCAACTAAATCCTGAATCAATTCTGCTTCTAAGTTATTCATAGCTTGATATTTTTTCTCACTCAACTTAACAAATTTATCATTAGCTGCATCAACAACCCTTTTGCCATAGTTCTCACGAATCTCTTGTCCAAATCTTTGTTCGTTTTCACTTATCTTGGTCTGTTTAAAGGCTTCAAACTTCTCATCATCGGTCATTTTCTCTTCTCCTTGAAAATCTTTAATAGTCGCATCGATATTAGTTAGGAGACTTTCCAATTCATCGCGCTTACTTTTTAAAAGTAATTGCTGTTCTTTTAATGCCTGCAACCTTGAAAAATTAGGGTCATTAATTAACTTTTGTATTCGATTCAACGGAAAATCTAGAGCACGATAGAATAGAATTTGTTGTAATTTATTTACGTTTTTTTCATCATAAATTCTATAATTATTTTCATTAACTTCACTAGGTTTTAACAAGCCAATCTGATCATAATATCTTAATGTACGCGTACTCACACCAGCTAGTTCAGCTAATTTTTTTATTGTATATTTCATAAATAAATCTCCTAACAATTTTGATTCTAAGGGATTACGTTACGTCAAGGTCAAGGGAAATGTGATAAATCCTCCTCACAAATTCACGCTTTCTGTTAATATAAAGGAAACAATTAATTAGGTGGGTGATTAACTTTGAATAAATTTATTCAAGTACTAACTATTGCTGGTTCTGACTCTGACGGTAGTGCCGGCGCACAAGCTGATTTAAAAACTTTTATGGCTCGCGGCGTTTACGGTATGTCTGTTTTAACTGCTGCTGTTGCTGGTAACTCTTACGGTATTCACGATAGCGTAAATATGCCAGCTAAGTTTATTAATAGCCAAATCAATGACATCAAAGATGATTTTAAAGTTTCTGCTTTCAAGACAGGTATGCTTTCCGATTCTGAAATTATTCATACTGTTGCCGAAGCCATTAAAGATAAACCTTTTGGTGCTTTCATTCTTGACCCAGTTATCATCACAAAGCACGGCGCTATGTTACTAGAAGCTGAGGCTTACCAAACTTTGATCGATGAGTTGTTCCCATTAGCTGATTTGATTACTCCTAATTTTTACGAGGCTAAAAAGCTTTCTGGATTAGAATTAAATAATAAAGAAGAAATTGTTAAGGCTGCGCATAAATTACGCAATTTGGGACCAAAAAATATTATGATAAAGGGTGAACATAGTGACGACTCCATTAGTGAAGTTGAAGACTACGTTCTACTAGAAGATGGTGAATCTTTCTGGATCTCTGAACCCTTTGTTAAAACTGATCACATTAATGGTACTGGTGATACACTATCATCATGTATCGTGGCTGAAATTGCTAAGGGCAAGAGCATGGAAGATGCTATCAGAATTGCTAAAACATTTACTTACAATGCTATTAAAAATGAAATTGATGTCGGACATAAATATGGTCCTATTAACCATTTTATAAAGGATGATATACAATAGTATTTGTTAGTAAAATCGGAGGTTTCTTTATGGTAAGAATAACAAAAATTTCTGCCGGTATTTTATTGCTTATACTATCTATTATCCTAATGGTTAAATCGGGATTTGAAGGCTTTATTGCTGCTTTAGTTGGTACAGGTGCCATTGGTGGCGCTGCTGGTATTCTGATGGCAATAACTTATATTATCTCGGCTGCAATCTACATTTTAACTAATCGTACATATAGTATGGTTCCTGATATCGTAGGCTTCATCATCCTAATTCTTGGTGGACTAATGGGGCTCTTCAATGCCAACATGCCTGGTGCAGGTTTTCTAAAAATTTGGGCTTGGGTTGGTATTATTATTGGTGCAATCGACTTGATCATTGTTATCGTTGATACAATTCTTCACCCAATTCCTGAAGATGAACCTGAGGATACCAATAATCAGTATGGAAATAATCCATACAATCAAAATCCTATGAATCAAATGAACCCTGAGCAATATAATGCGCAACCGAACAATTTTAATCAACAAAATTATGGTTATAATCCTTATCAAGCTCAAAATAATCAAAACTTCAATCAACAAACTAATCCCAATCAACAATATCAGGGACAATATAACCAACAACTGATGAATCAACCAGGATTTGGTCAACGAGTTCCAAATCAAATGAATCAGAATCCTAATGGAAATTTCAACGGTCGTGGCAATAATTTCCAACAGCCAATGAATAATGGTTATAACAATCAACAACAATTTCCAAATCAACCGATGAATAATAATCAAATGGCTAATAGATCAATGAATCAAAACAGTCAAAATAGTCAACAAGTACAAAATAATTTTGGACAACCTCAAAATCAACAACCTATGAATGGCAATGGTCGTCAATTCAATAATCAAAATTATGCACCTCAGAGTAATCAAAACTTTAACCAACCAAGACCTAACTTACAACAGAGATTTGGTAACCAAAATCAAACTCCAAATGCACAACAGCAACTAGGTCAACCACAAAATCCTTATGGTCAAAATCCAGAAAATAATGGTAACGTTGGTACAAGAAGTCGTAGTAATCGCCATAACTAGAAAAAAACACCAATTCATTAGCTGAATTGGTGTTTTTTTAATTTAATGAATCAATGGCAAAATAATATTAGTCCATAACCACGAGACTGGCATAATAACCACCATAATAGGAATCATATCCGCGGTTGGGAACATTTTAATCTTCGTAATTCGAAAACCACTGGCTAACATCAAAACTCCCCCAGTGGCTTTAAAATCAAGAATCATATCCGGTGTAGTTAATGGAACAATGAAGTTAGCAAGAGAAAATATTATCATTAAAATAATGATTTGCGGAACAGCTATTAATGAAACTACCGCTCCTAAGTTGGCACCAAAAATAACAGCAGCAAAAAAATCAAGAATTGATTTCGATATCAAAATAGTTGCATCTCCGTTAATTCCTTCTGTGAGAGTACCGTAGATTCCTGTACCACTTGCACAAAACAGTACAATCACAGTTACTAATGTTGTTTCAAAAGTTTGTTGATCCATTTCAGATGGTGCGTTGATAAATTTCGAAATAAAATGTTGCATTCCTTGAGCACCACGATTAATAGCTTTTCCTAAATGAAAAATAATCCCCAGACTAGTTCCAAGTATGACCGCAAAAACAACGGCTGCTAAATTTTTCATAGGGGCGATTGCGTAAATTCCCATACAAATCGAACAGAGACTGAAAGTCATATTGAGACCTTCTTTAAAGCTATCCGACATTATTTCACCGCCTAAAGCTCCGGCAATTCCACCGAAAAGAATGGCACATACATTTGTTATAATCCCGATTGGCATAGAAAGACTCCTTGCATTTAATAAAATATAATCACAAGTAAAAGTCTAATAACTGGCAAAACAAAGAGCAATTCTGTTTTAGTGTTAAACTATTCAGAATAATAATAGTTAAGGGGCATATGGTGGATACTAAAAAACTAGCAGTTTTTCTTGATCTGGCAAAGACACAGAACTACAGTCTAACTGCTCAAAGAATGTTTTTATCACAATCAACAATTTCAAAATACATTATGATTCTGGAAAAAGAATGGAAAGTTAAATTGTTTGTGCGAGCCCATCGCCAAATCAAATTAACCCGAGTTGGCAAATTGATTTTACCTAAAGTGAAGGATGTTTTGGAAAAAGAAGCCGAATTGAATCAACTAATTGAAAGTGAAGCTTGGTTAGAAGAACGTCCTTTAGTTATCCAAGGGCTACCTTCTTTATCCCAATATCGAGCATTTCACATCATAACTGACTTTGCCAAACGTTATCCCAAAATAAGATTGCAATTTAGTGAAGAAAACGTTGATAAGTTGGAACATTCACTTGATCAGAAGAACGTCGATATAGTATTTACGAGAATTTTTGACAATGATTTCCCTTCTTATGATGTGATAGTGAATGAACTGGATAGATTTGTAGTACTAGTGCCCCAAAATAGTCATTTAGCAAATCAAAATTACGTTACTCCTGATATGCTAAAAAAAGAATCTCTATTACTATTAAGTAATACCATAAGCAAAAATAATCCTCTTTATACTACCCTCCAAAGTATGCACTTACGTCCCCGTGTTACTTATAACGGTCAAAGAATTGATTTAATCCTTGAAATGCTTAATCAAGGTACAGGAATTTCAATAGTAATGAATAAGTCATTCGATCTTACCGGTTTTGATAACATTAAGGTCATACCACTTGTGCCTAAAATCAATAGTCAGCTAGTATTTATGAAACAACACGATAACGATTCCAAAATTGTCGAGTTATTTTGGAAATTTGCAACAAACGCCAGTCAATCTTTTATAGATAAAACTTTATAAAAAACAAGAGAATCATGTCTTAGCATGGTTCTCTTTTGTTAGATTCGATATTTCATGATATAACCAACTATTACTGAAGCAACGAATAAAATCGTGAAAATAATCAAGCCTTTCACTTGCTGTTTATTTTGAAATTCCGGTTTCTCGCCTTTTTCATTACTAAGTTCATTGGAAAAATAAAAAATAATTCCCCCATTCAATGCGATACTAACTAAAATCAAACCAGTCGTTAATCCAGATAATTTTCCTAAAAATTTCTGTTGCGATACCACTAAAATTAAAATTATATTCAAAATACTTGGCATCCAAACATATCTTTTTAAAACTGCTAATCGTGTTTTTTTCTCAATATCTTTCACAACATCAGATCCTTCCACTAATAAATTATCTAAAGAAAGGTTATACAATTTGGCAATTCTAATTAAACTCTCAATATCTGGAAAAGTTCTACCCGTTTCCCAATTAGAAATTGTTTTTGGTGAAACTAACAGTTTCTCCGCCAATTGCTCTTGAGTAAAATGGTGTTCTTTTCTTTTTTTTCTCAATATTTGATTTAAGTCCATTATGTTCTCCTTTCTTTTCTTCAAATTATCAAAATTTACTCTGAAATCACATCCAATGCCTTACTAATTGTTCAATTTATTTTAATTAGTTATCGTTATAACGTTGAGTGGCCAAAGCTGACTTCTTTTCGTAAAAAAATCTTGCCAATAATGATGATAAAAACGATTTCAAAGGACTATATTTTAATTAGGATATTATCTTATATATGAATTTTTATTTGAGCAATAATCGTTTGTTAATTTTATATTTATGTCATTGTTTCCAACGATGGAACCGTTTTTTCACAAGCCAAATTGGTTGCTTATAATATTAATTAATCATATGATAAATCTGTATATTAGGGTTCTTATTCTATGTTCTAAGGAGGTTTTTACCATGCTTACTTTGGGTTTAAGCATTGTCTCTTTGGCTCGTTTTCAATTTGCGATGACAACAGTTTTCCATTTCTTCTTCGTTCCATTTTCAATCGGAATGGGGTTTTTAGTCGCTATCATGGAAACTATTTATGCCGTTAAAAAGGACAAAGTTTATTTAGATATGGCAAAGTTCTGGGGGAAAATTTTTCTTCTAAGTTTTGCCGTTGGTATAGTTACCGGTATTATTCAAGAGTTCCAATTCGGTATGAATTGGTCTGAATACTCACGTTTTATGGGTGATGTGTTCGGTGCCCCACTTGCTATTGAAGCTCTTCTTGCTTTCTTCATTGAATCAGTTTTCATCGGAATTTGGATGTTTACTTGGGATCGTTTCAGACCAGGTGTTCATGCATTTATGATTTGGATGACATCTATTGGTACCATGCTTTCTGCTATTTGGATCTTGGCCGCCAACAGTTTCATGCAACATCCTACAGGTTTCAAAATCAATAACGTAACACATCGAATTCAATTAACAGATTTCGGTGCTGTGGTTAGAAATCCTCAACTTTGGAAGGTCTTCCCACACGTTATTTTAGCTGCCTTCATGACTGCCGCTGTAGTTATCGCTGGTATGAGTGCTTGGGGTCTTCTACATAAGAAGAAAGATGAAAATCACTTCTTCAAGACTTCATTGCGCTTTGGCCTATGGGCTAGTTTAATTTTTGCACTTCTTTCTGCCGGTGCTGGTGATCTTCAAACGCAACAAATTATCAAAGATCAACCAATGAAATTTGCTGCCACTGAAGGTATCTACGAAGATACTAAAGATCCCGCACCTTGGACAATTGTCGAGTTGATCGATGCTAAAGATCATAAGGCAAGTGGCAAGATTGAAGTTCCGGGCGTTTTAAGTATCTTGGCTTATCACAAACTCAGTGGTTCAGTTAAAGGTATGAATTCCATTAACAAAGAACTACATGCTAAATATGACAAGAAATTTGGTAAGGACATGAACTATTTTGTCCCACCTAAGACTTTATTCTGGAGTTTCAGAGTTATGACTGGTATTGATGCCTTGGTTATGCTGATTGCTCTAGTTGGATTGATCTTTTCACGTAAGAAGAAAGACACAATCGAAAATCACAAATGGATGTTAGTTGTTCTTGGTATTGCTATCTGGCTACCATTCATTGGTAACTCTGCCGGTTGGTTTATTACTGAATTTGGTCGTTATCCTTGGATTGTTTATGGACTATTCACAATTGCTCAAGCTGTTTCACCAACTTCAACTGTTGCTAGTCTATTGTTCAGTAATATTGTTTACTTCTTACTATTTACACTCTTGGGTGGCGTTATGGTTTGGTATTGCAGACAAACACTTCATCATGGACCATATTATGAGGAAGTCGATTCCAAGCAAAACGTTGATCCATTTGCAAGGGAGGCTTTTGGAAAATGACTCTAAGTACATTATGGTTCATCATAATCGGACTCCTGTTTTCAATCTTCCTCTTTCTTGAAGGCTTCGACTTTGGTGTTGGAATGTCAACTAGATTCCTAGCTAAAGATGAACAAGAGAGAGCTGCTTTAATGTCAACTATTGGCCCTCATTGGGACGGTAACGAGACTTGGTTAGTAACTGCTGGTGGTGCAATGTTTGCTTCACTACCACTCTGGTACGCAACCTTATTCTCAGGTTATTACATCCTCTTCTTATTAGTCCTAGTAGGTTTAATTCTTCGTGGTGTTTCATTTGAATTCCACAAGCATGCTGAAACTAGAACTGGTAAAAACTTATGGATGTGGGCATTCTTTGCAGGCAGTATCATCCCACCATTCTTCTTATGTATGATTCTTTTAAGTATGGTGCAAGGTGTTCCCATTAATGCTAATGGCGATGCCTTTCCTAAATTCTTCGACGTTGTTAATCTATTATCTGTTGTCGGTGGTGTTGCAGGTGTACTTCTATCACTTGTTCATGGTCTCAACTTCATCAGATTAAGAATCGAAGGACCATTACGTGAACGTGCTCGTAAATTAAATCAAATTTTATATCCTATTCTTTTCTTAGGTGAAGTTGTCTTTGCTGTTCTTGTATTTTTACAAACAGACTTCTTTACCAAGAGATTTGTATCATCTTTTCTTATCACAGCTCTAATTGTTTTGTTCTCACTATTAGGTTACTATGGAGTTCTAAAGGATAGAGAAGGCTGGAGCTTTGTTGGTAGTGGTTTATCACTCAGCATGGTCATCGTCTTATTGTTCAACGGACTATTCCCACGTGTCATGATTGCTACAAATCCAGCACACAGTATATTAATTAAAAATGCCGCTAATTCACAATATACATTAACAATTATGACAATTGTTGCATGTATCTTGGTTCCAATTGTGGCTATATACTTCATCTGGTCGTACTCTCTATTTACAAAGAGAATAAATCCAAGGGAAAATGCGGTGAAATATTAATGATTGATAAGCGTTTATTTCGCTTACCAGGAACAAAAAAGCTTCTATTAATGCTTGCAGGATTAACTTTCTTGCAAGCATTTGTTATTTTATTCCAAGGTAAGTATTTAGCAGAAGCATTAGTTAATTCGTGGGAACAAAAATCTTTACAGACCATCATTAATCCGATGATCTTGTTTGCAATTGCTTTTATTTTAAGACACTTTTTTACACTAATTAATACTAAAATTGTTGAAAGCTACGCTAGTAAAACTTCCGAAAATATCCGTTCTCAGTTATTAGACAAAGTTTACGAAGCTGGACCTGAAATGATTTCTGACGAAGGTACTGGCAATTTAGTTACCTCTTCACTTGATGGGATTGATTTAGTCGAAAATTATTTCAAATTGATTTTTACTAAAATGATGAACATGTCTATCATTCCACCTGTTTTATTAATTTATATTTACATGCAAAATATTGCTTCAGGAATTACTCTAACGATCATTGTTCCTCTAGTAATCCTCTTCATGATTATCCTAGGTTTGGCTGCCCAAGCCAAAGCTGATTCTCAATATAAGCAATATACGATTCTTTCAAATCACTTTTTAGATGCCTTAAGAGGGCTACCAACTCTAAAAATGTTGGGTCTAAGTAAGCGCTATGCTAAAAATATTTACACAGTTAGTGATGAATATCGTCGTCGGACCATGAATACCCTCAGAATTGCCATCTTATCGACTTTTGCTCTCGATTGGTTAACTACATTAGGTATCGCTATTTTGGCCGTTTTCCTTGGTCTAGGACTAATTAATAACAGTTTTCCACTCTTCCCAGCCTTAGTAACTTTGATTTTGGCTCCCGAATATTTTTTACCATTACGGGATTTCTCTGGAGACTATCACGCTACATTGAATGGTAAGAATGCTTTAAATTCTATTTTCGAAATTTTAGAACGTCCAAGCAAATCTGAAAGTACCGAATTGAAGGCTTTTGATTGGAATCAGAATTCACAAGTTGACATTCAAAACTTGCAATTCTCATACAATGGGACCGGTCAAAATGAAGTTAGCCTAGATATTGATAAATTGAGCCTTCATGGTTATCAAAAGGTTGGTGTTATCGGTAAATCTGGTTCTGGTAAAACAACTTTAATTCGTACTATTGGTGGTTTTATTGTACCTGAAAAAGCCGACATTAAAATCAACCAGGAAAAAACCGCTAACTTCAAACAAAGCAACTGGCAGAACAAATTAACCTTCTTGCCACAAGATCCTTATTTATTTGCTGGTTCTATTGCTAAAAACATTTCTTTTTACCGTCCTGACGCTTCCCAAAAAGAAATTGAACAAGCCGCTTCAGCTGCTGGTTTAGATGAATTTATCGCTACTCTTAATGATGGATACCAAACACTCATTGGTGAAGGTGGACGTGGTATCTCTGGTGGTCAACAACAACGTATCATGTTGGCTCGTGCTTTCTTAGCCAATGATCGTCACATTTTAATTTTCGACGAACCAACAGCTCATCTGGATATCGAAACTGAATATGCTCTCAAAAAACCAATGGAAAAGCTATTCCAAAATCATTTAGTGATTTTCGCTACTCACCGTCTGCATTGGATCAAAGAAATGGATTATGTCGTCGTTATGGATAATGGAACGATTGCTGAACAGGGCACTCCTAACGAATTAAGTAGTCATAACGGTGCCTATTCACAACTAATCAAGAATATGCGGGGTGATCAACTATGAATTTTTTTAAAACATTCAAACATGACACTTGGGTCAAACCTTATATCAAACAGTACAAAGGACTTTTGATTACTGCTCTTCTCCTAGGACTACTAACGTCCTTTTGTGCTGCGGCTTTAATGTTCACTTCTGGTTATACAATTGATAAAGCTGCTACTCACCCAGTCAATATTCTTTTAATTTACGTACCAATTCTTTTAACAAGAGCTTTTGGTATCGGACGCCCTGTCTTCAAATATATTGAAAGACTAAAAAGTCACAATTGGGTTTTACGAGTTACCTCAGATTTAAGAACTAGACTTTACAAAACTCTTGAAAGTGATGCTTCCTTCTTCAATGAACACCACAAAACAGGTGATATCATGGGGCTCTTGTCCGAAGATATCAGCCACTTACAAAACTTATACTTAAGAACTATTTTTCCCGCTGTTATCGCTTATTTAGTAACAATCATTGCTTCAATTGCTTTAGGAATCTTCAACCCATCCTTTGGATTTTTCGTTTTCTTATTACTATTTGTTGAAGTTTTTCTAGTTCCGCTATTCTCTGTAACAATTGAAAGCGCCAGAAGAGCTTATCAGAAACAAGTTAAAAGTGACCTCTATGTTCAATTGACTGATAATATTATGGGTGTCGATGACTGGATTATTTCTGGTCGTAAAAAAGATTTTCAAAACTTAACCACTAAAAATATCGATGATTTGGATAAATCAAAAAACAAGTCTAAATCTTTCCGACGCAATCGTGACTTTGCCTTACAGTTATTCTTCGTCGCCTTAGCTGTTTGTTTTTTAATCTTTACTAACTTAACGATGACACATAATCAAGAACAGGCTAACTTCGTTTCAGCCGTTGTTTTAGCTATTTTTCCACTATCAGATGCCATTATTCCCGTCAGTCAAGGATTTGAAGAATGGCCACTCTATAAGGATTCCATTCTTCGTTTAAACACACTCAAACCAATTCAAAATCGCTTACCTGAGCAAGTCGATTTAAAGCCAGAAGATTTTCAAGAATTAAAGTTAGATAACGTTAGTTTTGAGTATGACTCTGACTCACCTATTTTAATTAAGAACTTCTCACAAACGATTACCCGTGGCGAGAAGTTAGCTCTCTTAGGCCCTAGTGGTATTGGTAAAACAACCATCTTACAATTGATTCTTGGTGATCTATTTCCTCAAAAAGGCCAAATCACTATCAATGGTATGGACGTTAATAAGATTCAAAAGAACCGAGAAAAAATCTATTCCGTACTAAATCAGAAACCATTTCTATTCAATACTACTTTGATGAATAACGTTCGTTTGGGTAACGAGAATCGCTCTGATGCTGAAGTTAAAAAAGCTTTGGAACGTGTTGGATTAAAAGATTTAGTTGAATCATTACCCGATAAATACAACACCATCGTTGGTGAGAACGGTTCACATTTCTCTGGCGGTGAGCAAGAAAGAATCGCTTTAGCACGTATCTTATTGCAAGACGCTCCAATCGTTTTACTAGATGAACCTACCGTTGGACTAGATCCAATTACCGAAAATGATTTATTAAAGACTATTTTTGAAGTTCTAAAAGGTAAGACCATTATTTGGGTCACACATCATTTACAGGGCGTTAACCATGTTGATCAAATTGTTTTTATCAATAGTAAAGAAATTGAAATGCAAGGTTCACCAAAAGAGCTTTATCAAAATAATCAGCATTTCCGTGATCTTTATCAGATGGATCAAGGATTATAATCGTTATAACGTTACACTTTTTTAATGAAAATTTCTAATAAAAAACGACCTCTACTAAGTATTCAAGCTATGCGCACTTGAAGCTTTTAGTAGGGGTCGTTCTTATTTATTCTTTAAATTTACAATGACTATATTTAATAAAACTGGCTCAGCCAAGTTTTATTGTTGTGGAGGACTGGTCTACCAAACAGCACCATTAATAGTTCCAATACCCTTTTGAGACATTGGTTCTCGTGAAAGAGTTCTTAGTTTGTTGATAATATCATTTTGTTCCGTACTAAATTGATATTTCTTTTCTAAAGCCAATTCTTGAATAGTTCCATTCATTTCTCTAATGGCATCAGAGATTTCATTATATTTTTGAGTTGTCTTTTCTGGCTTGTTGATACTGTTATAAGCTGTTTGAATAAGAGCTTTAACCTCATTATTGGATTCAACAGTTTTATTCAGATCTCCTAACAGTCCGTTCACTTGTTCAATTAAAGCCAACTTTTTATCTTGATTCATTACTTTCTCCCTATACTACTTGATTCGATTAACTAATTGTTTAACTACTTCTGTCAAAACACGGCGACTAGTGTTTTTAGGTAATTTGCCAATTTCTTCTAAAGCATGTTGTGTAAATTGTCGGGCAATTTCCTTAGCATGATTTAAATAGCCGTCATCAATTACTATATTAGTAGCCTTTTCATCGTCGGAATCAGTTAACTCTTCTTTTGACAAAATTGCAATCAGATCTTTATTACCGGACTCTAAGCCCAAAATATATGGCAATGAATAGACACCATTACGCAGATCCTCATGAACTGGCTTACCAGTCTCTGAAGAGCTACTGAAATCAAGGATATCATCGATTATTTGAAAGGCCATTCCAATATCGTGACCGATCTCCTTACAACGTTTGACCAATTCCTGATCTCCACCACTGACAACGGCTCCCATGGTAGCGCTTAAACTGAATAGTTCCGCGGTTTTACCAGAGATTTCTTTTAAATACATATCAGTAGTTGCTTTGACATTGAAGTTAATACACATTTGATCTAATTCACCAATCAAGATGCGTTTCATACTTAATGCATTACGCAGTATATCAGTGTTTTTTACCAAATTCTGGGATATTAGTTCAAAATAAATCGTAAACAAATAATCGCCAGCATAAATGGCATTTCTACGACCATATTTAGTGTGAATCGTGGGCTGTGATCTGCGCATTGGCGAATCGTCAATCACATCGTCATGAATCAAAGTAGCGACATGTAAAATTTCTAACGATGCCGCTAATGGAATCAAATCTGTCGTTGATTTTTTCTCATTACCAAATTCACTGAATAACAAGAAAAAGGCTGGACGCAACATTTTGCCACCTGAAGTTAAATCTATAATCATTGAACTGATGTCGAGATTATTTATCTTCACCATTTGATGAATGTAATCTGTCGTTAAGTCCAATTTCTCCCCTAGTTGAGGATAGCTTTTCCAAATTGAGTTCGCCATAAAATATTTATTACCCCTGTATCGCTTTGTTGTATTCCAAAATAATTCTATAATAGAACTTATCAAATCCAAAGGAATGATTTCTGTGAAACCTTCAGTATTTTTCGAGCTTGTCGAAATAAAAGCCAAGACCGCTAGTGTCTTCCCCTTTTTGATGGGGACTTTGTATTCATATTATCACTGGCATTCTATTAACGCTCTTGATTTGATTCTATTTTTTATCGCTATGTTTCTTTTCAATATGGCTGTCGATATCAATGATAATTATTGGGATTATAAAAACGCTACTGGTGATGAAAGTTTTCGTCGTCAAACTAACGTTATCGGTGTTAACCATCTCAATATCCATTTAGTTGGCTGGCTAGATTTTTCTTTCAGTGCAATTGCCGCCATCATTGGTCTTTTCATCGTTTATCGGACAGGTTTGCCCTTATTATATCTAGGATTATTCTCATTTGCCGTTGGCTTTTGTTATGCTGGTGGTCCTTGGCCTATTAACCGTGGACCATTAGGAGAGTTCTTCTCTGGTTTTACTATGGGATACGTTATTTATTTAATTGCCATTTACATCAACGTAGTCCACAACCCTGATGTCATTTTGAATTTTAAATTTTACGGTGACGCTTTACTTTCATCACTGTTAACTGTTTTTGCCATTTCAAATCTCTTGTTAGCAAACAATATTGCTGACGAACAAGAGGATATCAATTTGGGTCGTAAAACACTGGTTTACTATCTAGGCAAAACTAATTCAATTTTCATTCTCAAATCACTTTACGTTCTCGGTTACTTAGCTTTAGTTTGTTCAGTTATCTTGGGATTATTACCTAAATTGATGTTATTAACTTTTCTAATAACTCCCGTAGTGTACAAAAATGCCAAAGCGTTCAGTCAGAATCCAATTAAGAAGAAAACCTTCCCCTTAATCATTAAGAATCTGTTACTGATCACTTTGGCAGAGACAGTTACATTTATTTTCGGTGTAATCTTTAATTTCTAATCAAGTAATTTGGCAAATCCATAAGTATCTTGAGCAATCATCAATTCCTCATTAGTTGGAATTGTGTAGGCTGTGACCTTGGAATCATCGGTTGTAATTCTATTTTCGGCACCGTTTTGCTTATTCTTTTCTTTATCGATTTTAAGTCCCATATACTCAAGTCCGCTCATAATATCTCCACGAACTTCAGTTGAATTTTCACCAACTCCGGCTGTAAAGGCAATAACATCAACACCACCCATTTCAGCTGTATAAGAACCAATAAATTTGAGAATACGATTACGATACATTTCCAAAGATAACTTGGCACGTGTATTAGTATCCTCTACAGCCTCAATATCACGCATATCTGGTGAAACACCTGAAATTCCTAATAAACCAGACTTGTGGTTTAAAATATCGATCATCTCTGAAACATCTTTAATTCCTAATTTCTTCATCAAGTAAGGAATGATTGAGAAATCAATATCACCACTTCTGGAACTCATCATGATACCCGCTAATGGAGTGAATCCCATTGAAATATCGAAGGCTTTACCATGTTTGATTGCACTAATTGAAGCACCACTACCCAAATGTAGAATAATAACATTTTTATCATCGATACCACCTTCAACGATTTCATTCAAACGTTGGGCGATATAACGGTGACTCGTACCATGTGCGCCATAACGGCGTACATGGTATTTTTTATAATCTTCCAAATCAACACTGTATAAATAATTTGTTTCGGGAATATCGACGAAGAATGACGTATCAAAAACAGCTACTTGAATAGCTTTAGGAACCAACTTTTTGAAAACATCAATATAATAAGCTTCAACTTTATTATGTAACGGAGCGTATTCAGCCAATTCTTGAATTTTTTTCAAATTTGCGTCAGTAATAATTTCTGACTTTTTGAAATACTCTCCACCAGCAACGACACGATGACCGAAGGCTACAATATCACTAAATTTTTCAATTATTTTCATATCTTTTAAGGCATCCAAGATTGATAGGACGGCAATATCGTTGGATTTAATAGCTTCTTCACGTTGAATCTTTTGACCGTTATACTTTAATTTAAAGATTGACTTAGGTGTTCCCAAACGATCAATCATTCCTGAAGCAATTGTTTTTTTCTCAGGCATTTCAAAAAGTTTCCATTTCAAAGTTGAACTACCTGCGTTTATAGCCATAATCTTCATACAAAAACTCTCCTTTTTTGGTCTAGGTATTCTCTACAAATAGCTTTATATCAAACTTTACACCGATATAAAAAAATGCTACTCTTTAGTAACTATTATAAGTCTTTTTATGGGGGAATTGATTCGTGAAATTTTTAGACATGCTACGCAAGATTGATGAGAAACCAGAGGCCGATAAAACGGTTCCAGATTCTCCTAAAAGCGACCAAAATTCCGCTCAATCTCAAGCATCTACTGACAATCAGTCGACTGAGGTTGCTAAGGAAAATGAACAAAAAGAGGAACAACTTCCTATGTCAGTTCATGACAAGCGCGTAAATATCGAAGAGCAAATGAATGATTTATCACATCAATATGCTCAATTAAGAAATGATTTAAAGACGAACCTTTTCTCTGAAAAAGATGATTTTGAAGCTAAGAAAGAAACCCTAGACAATTATCTTAAAACTTTAAAACGTGATGAAAAAGAATCAACCGAAAAATTGGCTGATACTAAAGCTCAAAACGATGACGCCGCTAAAGAACATTTAGCCGTTGTGAACGCTGACCGTAAAGAACAAGAACAAAAACTCAGTGAATTACAAGAACAGTTAAATGACCTTAACACCGAGATTAACACAAAGACAGCAAGTTTGGAAACGCTTCAAACAAATCTTGCAAAAAATGAACAATCTGAAACTGACATGTCTACTTCCATCAAAGAAGAAAAAGATCTTCAAAAGATGATGGTCCTCATGGAAAAGCAAAAAGAATCAATCGATACTCTTTATGCTGAACGTAAGAAACTCAAGGAACAGATTAATTCTGCCCAAGAAGATATTGCTAACCTAAATAGTAAAGCTGCTGACTTGAATAACCAAATCGGTGACATTAATAAAGAAATCGTCAACTTACAACAAAAGGCTCGTAATATTGATGATCAAATGAAGAACGATCACAATTACCGTATTGAGACTATTGCTGGCTTGGAACGTCATATTCAAAGCCTTGATGAGGAACACAAGAAGATCGATGATGAACTAGCCGATGTTAACGGTAATATCGACTACTTGAGTAAATATATCAAAGATGTTTTCCATTCAGCATATCTAGTACGTGATGTCTATTTGGATAAAGACAAAGAATATTACGTAACGGCTGACGATTTTGATTCTGATACTGCAAAAAATGATTTATTCGGTATGGTCAATTATCTCGAATCTAAATTACAAAAACCCGTTACTGTTGTATCAACTTTCTACAACAATCATGTTCATGAAATTATTGATAAGAAAGCCAAAGATCAACACATTGCCATTCCAAACGTTGTGAACTTATTTGATCAATTACAAAAGAGTGATAATCCTGATGGCAAACGCGTGGCAATCCCCGATAGTAGCGATTGGGTAACTAGAACCGATGTCGAAACTCAAGATGTTTTCATCTATGACAAGAAACAAAATCTATTGATGACTGCGGAATACTTTGACAAGGAAATCATTGATCGTATTAATTACTACAAGAATGATCAAGTTGTAAAAACCAATATTTATAATACTCAAGGCCAATTGTCTTCAACACAAAGTTTTAATAAGAATAAAGAATTGTCAGAACAAAACTTCTACCGCACTGATGGTTCAATTGTTCTTACAGTTATCTTTGAAAAGAACAAGCCTGTTAGTTACCAATTATTTGATAAAAATGGTTTACTAGAACATGATTTCAACGAAAAATCAGAATTGATCACTTGGTGGTTAAAGAGTGTTGAACCAAACACAGAGAATGCTGTTTTCGTCGGTAACCATTCCGATCTCTTATATCAACTAGTTGTTAGTGTTAACGAAATTGACAGTAAAAACACTGTTCCACTTCTTCAAAACGTCGCCAAGAGGATCGACGATGTAATCAAGTTGCTAGACGAACAAAAGGATATCATCGAACTATTCGTTCAAACTGAGGATGATTTACATGCTATCGAAAGTAAGACCAACCGTGATATCAGTGTCAGTGTGATCAACACCGCAAGTAACGGTACTTTATCATTACCTGAATCATTAAAAGTTTAATATTTTTTGGGGGACTGTAACTACAGTATGAATGTGTGATATAGACACAATGGATTGAAGTCAATATTTGAGACAGGTTTTAAGAGACATTCAGAACCGCGTTTACCTTCCAGGGTTCAAATAAATCATTAATCGTGATTAATAACTTATTTGAACCCTGGAAAGCATTAAATCAGGCGGCCATTTGGCTCGCAAGTGTTGCGATTTCAACTTGTAAGGGGGTCTGGTAGCCCAGTGAACTATGAATTCTCTTCCTATTGTAGAAAGCATGCACATATTCAAAAAGGACAGCAGCGGCAGTTTCATAATTCTCAAAGACCGGCACTGGATAAACACATTCCTTTTTGAGGGAAGCATGAAAAGATTCCATTGGTGCATTATCGTATGGACACCCCTTACGGCTGTAAGAGTGGCGGATATGTAGTTCTGTTAACCGTTGGTTGTAATCATCGCTGGTGTACTGTGATCCTAAGTCTGTGTGGATAATCAGGTCCCCAGTAATGGTTCGATTTTTAACCGCGCTTTCCAGGGTCTTTAAGACTAAATCAGTATCCATCTTTTTTGAGAATGAATAGCCGATAATTCGTCTTGAGTGCAGATCCATGATGGTTGATAAGTAACACCAGCCATTACGCTTCGTTTGAATATAGGTCATATCAGCGGTCCATTTTTGATTTAAACCAGTGGTCGAGAAATCCTGCTTAAGCAAGTTGGGACGCTGTTCAACCTTGGTTTTGGAAGCCGAAGCCGCTTTCCATTTATTGACGGTAACGGAGTGGATATCCAGTTCCTTCATGAGCCGGGAAATCCGTCTTGGGCTGCACCGACGCTGCAGTGGTTGAAGTTCCAGATTCAATTCATGGTGGATCTTCATAACACCGTATCGCTGCTTAAATTCCGCAAAGATCCGCAGAATCCGTTGTTTTAAGTCCGCATCTTCGGCCCGGCGTTTTGAAGGCTTTGGGGATCGATAACGATAATACTGAGCTCTGGAAACACCGAGGATTCGGCACATCTTAGTTACCTGGTGGTGATGGCTTTCTTGGTGAATGTAATCAAAAATATTGGTTACTTCTGCGCAAGGAAGCCCAGGGCTTTTTTTAGGATTTCGTTCTCCTCAGACAGGGAAGCCAGCCGCTTTTCCATCGCTTTAATTTCGTCTGGCGATTTACCGGATTGAGTTTTGGCTTGGCCCTGGATCCACTTATGAACGGTTGAATAGCCAATGCCATATTCTCTGGCCAGTTGGGCAGCTGATTCGCCTTGCTTATATAGGTTGATGATGTTTTGTTTGAATTCTTTGTCGTAACGAGTTGGCATGTAAAAATTCCTTCCTTTTGAGAGACGATTTATTCATTATACCCTCTCTTAAAAGTTGTCTCAGGAATCAGCTTACATCCACAATCTCTCCGTTTAATTGTGAAAAGACCAAATTCATACTAAATGGATTTGATCTTTTTGTTATGATCACATATCTTTTATAATCTGGTGAAAGTGGAAAAAACATTATGAAAACTATATCTATTATTGTTCCGTGTTTTAACGAACAAGAATCTATTAATATTTATTATGACGCAATGACAAAAATCAAGGATCAGACTAACAAATTCAAATTCGAATATTGGTTTATCGATGACGGTTCTAAAGATAAAACCTACTCTATTTTGAAAGACCTACAACAGGACCACAGTGACGAAGTTCATTTCATCTCCTTCTCCAGAAACTTCGGTAAGGAAGCTGCCCTTTATGCTGGTCTTAATGAAGTAACTGGTGAATATGTCGCCGTTATGGATGTCGATTTACAGGATCCACCAGAAATGTTACCTGAAATGTTCGATCTCCTAGAAGAGAAAGAATACGATTGCGTTGGTACTGCCAGAATGGATCGTGAAGGAGAAAATAAGATTATCTCCTTCTTCTCCAATAGTTTTTACAAGCTCATCAATAAAATGTCTCAAACTAAAATTATTCCTGGCGCTAGAGATTATCGTTTGATGACTCGGCAAATGGTTGAAGCCATCAAATCAATGACTGAATACAACCGTTTCTCTAAGGGTATTTTCAGTTGGGTTGGTTTTAAAACTAAGTATCTACCTTATAAGAACCGTGAACGTGTAGCCGGTAACACTTCTTGGAATTTTTGGAAACTATTCAAGTACGCTATTACTGGTATTGTTGATTTCTCTGAAGGTCCTTTGATGTTTGCTACTTGGATGGGAACTATCTTTTCAATCACTTCAATTCTAGCCATCATCGCTATTATTATCCGAAAAATCATCAATCCTCTTAGCAGCGTAAATGGTTGGGCCTCAATTGTTTCCATCGTTCTTCTTATCGGTGGAATACAACTGCTAAGTATCGGTATTCTTGGTGAATATATCGGCAAAATTTTTCTCGAAGTCAAAAAGCGCCCTATCTATATTGTTAAAGATAAAAAATAATAACTCAATGTCAGAATCTTGTGTGGTTCTGGCATTTTTTATTACAAAAAATAGTTCAACTGTCATCACATGATAAGCGACAAATATTAAGATATAATGTTAGACGAATAGATTAAGGGATGGGTTATAAAAATGAATGTACGGGATCAACAAGCTGAGAATACTAAGAATGCTATTTTACAAGTCGCTGCCAAAATGTTCCTTTCACAAGGATATCAAGCCACATCTACGCGTAAGATCGCTCAGGAATTAAATATTACTCAACCAAACATGTATCACTATTACAAAAACAAAAAAGTACTCTATATCAAAGCCATTGAGTACTCAGTCAACAATTTTAGTAAGAATTTACTTGAGGAGTATAGTCAACAAAAAGACTTGCCATTTGAAGATTTGTTACTTCATATGTCAAAATATATGATAGAGAATTTTAGAGTCAATTATTTCATTATGCGAAATGATATTGAAAATTTCTTTACCGTTGAGGAACGAACAAGCATCAATAATAACTGGGATGGCGGTTACTATAAGGTGTTATTCAACATTTTCCAATCACATAAAAGCGAACTACGTTCTGACTTAGCCATTCCCGTTCAAGTTGGAACTTTTCTAACAATGTTACTGCCTTACATTGAATATAACGATGCCAAAAGGAAGCGTAATATTGCTAACTTGAATACTGTTATCAATATTTTTATCAATGGCGTCAAAAAAGAATAGAGGTCGATATGGAATTCATAACTCTGCTCGCATTGATGTTATTTCTCACATTAGTTGTTAGCCACATTTTCAATCGTCTGAACTTACCTGCTGTTATCGGGCAATTAATTTTGGGCGTTATTTTAGGTAAGGGTGTTTTAAACGTCGTTAAAGCTGATAACGATGTTAATTTATTTGCCGAAATTGGTGTTATTTTATTAATGTTTTTGGCTGGTTTGGAGAGTAATTTAAAATTACTAAAAAAACATCTTGTACCCAGTATTACGGTAGCCATTTTTGGCGTTATCTTGCCAGTAGCTTTGACTTTAATAACTTCACTAATCTTTGGTATTAACTTTAAGGAAAGTATTTTTATTTCCGTTGTCTTCGCGGCAACATCAGTTTCAATCTCAGTTGAAGTACTCAAGAGTCTCAACTACTTATCTAGTGCTTCGGGAACCGTTATTTTAGGTGCTGCAGTCGTTGATGACATCTTAGCTATTTCTATTCTGAGTGTTATGTCAGGAACTTTAACTGGCGCTTTCTCTATGCAAAAAATCTTAATGCTGCTAGGACTTTGGGTCCTCTTTGGTGTTTTAATTGTTGTTTTGCACAAATGGGTCATACCTCAAATAATTCACTTAGCGGATTACATTGAGGCCACCCAAGCACCAACTATTTTTGCGTTAGTAATTTGTTTTGTAATGGCCTATATTGCTGACAAGGTTCAATTGGATGCTGTTTTAGGAGCTTTCGTGGCCGGAATTGCCGTTTCTAATTCAAAGTACTACAAAGAAAAAATTGGAAGTAATATTGAAGCCATAGGTTACAGTATTTTTATTCCTGTTTTCTTTATTAGTATTGGTCTCAATCTTGAATTTAGTAGTTTCCTTAAAGATTTCTGGTTGATCGTATTCTTCACCATTACAGGTGTCATTGGAAAATTATTCGGAGCCGGCTTTGGTGCCAAATTGTCAGGATTTGATTTGAAAGATTCTTACGTCATTGGTTCTGGGATGATCTCCCGCGGTGAAATGGCTCTAATTATTGGTCAAATAGGATTTAGTGCCAAGTTGCTATCGGAAGAATATTATTCCGCTGTAATCATCAGCGTTATCTTAATCACGATCATCTCACCATTTTTCCTTAAACACTCTATTAGTAAGAATCCTCTCTAACCTTATAGTTACCACTAAATCAATGTACGAGATATAATGATAACGTAAACATTTAATTTCGAAATAGAAGGAGAAGGTTAATTATGGCACACATTTTAGTACTAGGAGCTGGTTACGGTGGCTTAAGAGCTGCACGTGATTTGGCCAAAAGCACTCCAGCAGGAACACAAATTGATTTAATCGATAAAAATGACAAGCATGTAGAAAAAACTGCTTTGCATACTATCGCAGCCGGCACTAATCGTGCTGATGCAATTAGTTTTGATATTCGTTCGGTTCTACCTTCAAATGTTAACTTCATCAAGGCAACTGTTTCTAAGCTTGACTTAGACAATAAGACGGTTGAGTTCTCAGACCACGAGGACATTACTTATGACTATATCGTAGTTTCCTTAGGATTCCGTTCAGAAGACTTCGGACTTGAAGGTGCTAGTGAAAATGCCTTGATCCTTCAAGATTTGGAATCAGCACAAAACATTTATAAGACAATTAATAAAAATATTGCTAATTATAAAGAATCACAAGATCCTAAAGACCTCAGTATCATCGTCTGCGGTGCCGGTTTTACTGGAGTAGAGATTCTTGGTGAATTAGTTGATACAGTAAAAATTCTTAAAGCCAAATATGACGTACCAGAAATCAAAGTAACATGTCTAGAAATGGCAACAAGAATCCTACCAATGTTCGATGAGAATCTTGCTAGTTACGCCGTTGAATATCTAGACAAAAATGGTATCAAACTCTTGACTGGTGCAAAAATCAAGAAGATTGAAAAGCAAGCTGTTATCTATATGGATGGTGACACAGAAAAGAGTGTTGAAGGAAGTACAATTCTTTGGACAGTCGGTGTTAGTGGTAGTGACGTTATCACAAATTCAGGCATTGAGGCTAGAAGAAACCGTGTTATGACAACTGAATTCCTCAACCTAGAAGCACATCCAGAAGCATACTTTATCGGTGACGATTCTGCTATTATCCCTAAAGGTGAAAAACGTCCATATCCAACAACAGGACAATTAGCCACAGCTGAAGGAGCCGGAGCAGCTTTTAATATTGCTGCAGCTTTAAACGGTAAAGATTTGAAACCATTCGTTTACAAATCAATGGGTACCGTAGCTTCATTAGGTCAAAATCATGGTATTGCCGAAATAACAGGCAAGAACTTCAAATTTAAGGGTTCAATTGCATCATTATTGAAACACCTATCAGCAGATAGAGGAATCATGGAAATAGCCGGATTGAAGACAGCAATTAGAAAAGGAACTATCTAGTAAGAGAGTGGAACAAGCCGATTAGATTCTGAGTTTACGAAGTCAGGCAAAACGCAGGAATTTGACCTGTGGAACTCGTTTCCACTATATTGCTAAGGACAATAATTATAGATATAAATAAGCTGATTCTAAAAGGAATCCAGCTTATTTTTTTTGCTTTGCACCTAAGCGAATAATATACTGACCGTGAATAACTCCAAGGGATGTGTAGATTATGGCAATCAAGAAGAATCAAATATGTGCTATCTGTGGCAATCGTTTCACAATTACGGAAGGATTATTTTTGAGAGATTTAAGTGACCTCTTAAAGGAACAAGTAATACAAACTAATAAATACGCGAAGGAATCCTCCTTCATCTGCCTGAAAGATTTGCAAAAATTACGTATTGATAGAATGCAAACCACTATTGATCAAGATCTGAAGATAGATCATCAAATGTCCGATCAACTCCAAAAAGAACTTGAAAAAGATACTTATGTTATCAAGAATATCAACGATACCGTTTACGGAAAAAGGACTCGTGGTCAAAAAATGGCCGATGCAGTTGCTAAATTCGGTGGTAGTTGGCAATTCATTATTACCTTCTCAATAATTATCATCCTTTGGATGACAATCAATATAGTGCATCTCTTTGGCGTTAATTTTGATCCCTATCCATTTATACTACTGAACTTATTTTTAAGCTGTGTGGCTGCTATACAAGCTCCTATCATCATGATGAGTCAGAACAGACAAGCCGATCGTGATCGTTTCGATTCTGAAAATGATTATCGTACTAATACCAAATCAGAAATGGAAATTCGGATACTTCATAAGAAAATGGATCAGCTTAACGAAGTTCAATGGCCCCATATTTTGGATATTCAAAAAATGCAGATTGAAGTTCTAAGCGAAATTGAAAATGAAATTCAATCCCTAAAGGCAGAGAAACAAGCACAAGAAAATCGTTCTACTAGACACCCTCACAAATAAAAATACGTGTTGAATTGAACTTCTTAGTTCTCTTCAACACGTATTTTTTAGTTATTAGTTATTAATAGTTCTTTTAATTCCAATATTATTTTTAAATAATTTCTTCAAAGTCACGATGATGATTATTGCCATAATTGATACGAAGATAATGGTAAAAACGGCGCCTAAAATTTGAATGCTCAATATTTTAATACCACCGCCATAAAATAGGCCATTAGTTATAACGTTATGGTTAACCGATCTAGTAGCAAACAATCCTACTGCGATGGAACCAATAATACCGCTAACACCATGACATCCAAAGATATCTAGATAATCATTTAAATGTAATTTGTATTTTAGATAATTCATAAAGTAAAAACTACCAATTGCGGAAATAATTCCAATGATAAAAGCTCCCCAAATAGTTACGTAACCAGTTCCCGGCGTAACACCAACTAAACCACAAATACTACCAGTACAAATTCCATTAACAGTCACATGAGATTTATATTTATCTTCCAGAATAATCCACATTATTAGTGCTGAACAGGCAGCTATTGTTGTTGTAAAGAAAGCATTGAGTGCTTGATTATTCAATTGCAAAGCACTACCAGCATTGAATCCATACCAACCGATCCATAGTAGAACTGTTCCCATCAAGATCCACATTGTATTACCTTTTGCATGCTCATTGTTATATTTATAAGGCTCACGTAACATAATGGCTAAAATCATTGCTGTAATTCCGGCATCAATATGAATGACTGTTCCACCAGCAAAATCCAAAACCCCTAATTGAGCTAAGAAACCACTAGGTGACCAAACAATATGAGCCAATGGATAGTAAATCAACAGTGACCAACAAATAACGAACAAAACAATGAATTTAATCCGAGCTCTGCTTGCTACAGCACCAAGGAAAAGCGCCGGTGTTAGAATCGCGAACATCATCTGAAAGAGTAAATAAACTGAAGTTGGTAAACCTGTAGTTCCAAAGGTAGACGATAAGTCTATACCTGATAAGAAAAGATGTTTAAAGTTACCAATAATACCTAAGAAATTGCCTTCAAAGGAAGCTGAGAATCCAATTGCCACCCATAATAATCCAGCTATACCAAACATTAAAAAACTGTTAAAAAGAATCCGATTAACATCTTTTTCCGGTACAAAGCCACTGTAAAACACCGCAATTCCGGGAACCATTATCCAAACCAACATGATTGCTAAAACCATAAAATCAAGTGTCATAATTATCACATTCCTTTTATTTAGTAGTTCCCTCTCTATTTTTTGAGTATTATATTACTTTGAGTATTATATTACTATATTTATTTCATGTATACCAATTTACATTTATTAATAAGCGTTAAAATTTATAATTATTATTCTAACAATTATAATTATAATGGGGGTATATTAGCGAATGAATAGTTTATAAATATAAAAATATTCATTTTAAAAAGGAGCAATAACTATGGAGAAGAGAAAGTCATCATTTTCCTTATTGGGCATGTTGATTACCCTTGGTATCGTCTACGGCGATATTGGCACCTCACCTCTTTATGTTATGAACTCAATCATAAACGATGCCGGTACTATGGCAGATGCTAAACCTGAATATATTTTAGGCAGTGTCTCATTAATTTTTTGGACACTTATGCTCATTACCACTATCAAATACGTTTTAATTGCTATGAAGGCTGATAACAATGAAGAAGGTGGGATCTTTGCTCTTTACGCCTTAGTTCGTACTAAGGGAAAATGGTTAATCATACCAGCCCTAATTGGTGGCTCCGCTCTTCTAGCGGACGGAACCTTAACTCCAGCTGTTACCGTAACTTCAGCGATTGAAGGTATCAAAGGTCAACAGTTTGGTAATATCGTATTCTCTAGTAAACAATCATCGGTTTTAATTATTGTTACAGTGATATTATTAACTATCTTTATCATTCAAGAATCCGGAACAGATCGAATTGGACGATCATTTGGCCCCATCATGTTTATTTGGTTTAGTTTTATTGGTATTGCTGGATTTTTAAATTTGACTAATGATCTTTCTGTTTTAAAGGCTTTGTCACCTATTTATGCAATCAAAGTACTCTTTAGTCCGGTCAATAAAGTTGGCATCTTCATTCTCGGCAGCGTCTTCCTGGCAACTACTGGTGCTGAGGCACTATACGCTGACATGGGACAAGTTGGTAAGCATAACGTCTATGCTACTTGGCCTTACGTATATGCAATGTTGATGTTAAATTACTTTGGACAAGCTGCTTGGATTATTAATAATTATCAAAATAAAGCTTATAACCATATTTCTGGTATCAATCCGTTTTACGAAATGTTGCCAGCAGATTTCAAAGTTTTTGCCATTATCATAGCTACAATGGCCGCCATCATTGCCTCGCAAGCTCTAATCACAGGTTCATTTACTCTAGTTCAGGAAGCTATCGGTTTGAAAATTCTGCCTCGTTTAAAAGTAAAATTTCCTGGTAAGTTTGAAAGTCAGCTCTATATTGGTACCATCAATTGGATGTTATGCGCTATAACGATTGGTATTGTTTGGGGATTTGGTTCTTCCGAACATATGGAATCAGCTTACGGACTAGCTATCACCTTGACAATGTTAATGACAACAGTTTTACTACATCAATTTTTAATTATGAAAAATCATCGTCATTTTGCTAATGTTTTCATGGTTTTCTTCATTGCTTTGGAAGGATTATTCCTGCTTTCTAGTTTGATAAAATTCGTTCACGGTGGCTATGTGACAGTCATTATTACTTGTGCTATTTTAGCCATCATGATTATTTGGTACTTTGGAAATAAACGTCGTGATGCTTACCTAGCTGAAAGTGAAAATGTTTCTTTACTCGATTACCTTCCTCAACTGGAGAAATTGAGTAAAGATTCTTCAATCCCAACTTACGCTACTAATCTTGTTTACATGATTAAATTAGGTGAAGATTACACAATCAAACGGTCCGTCATTTACTCAATCTTGGATCAAACACCCAAACGTGCTCGGGTTTATTGGTTCATAACGGTTAACCAAACCAATGCACCGTATGAATGCAATTACACGGTTGATATGATGCATACTCGTAACGTTGTTAACATTCAATTGAACCTTGGTTTCAAAAAGTCACAACACGTTAATATTTACATTCGACAAATCATTAACGCCTTAATCAGGAAACATATTATTGATGATCAAACGCCAAACTATTCAATGGTTCCTAACCGTCATGTTGGTTCTTTCAAATTCATTATTCAGAATCAACAGTTCCAAGACTTAGGCGCTCAGGAACAAATGAATAATCTCGATCGTCTCTTGATTGGTGGAAGATTGTTATTACAAAACATTACAATTTCACCATCCCTTTGGTTCGGTTTGGAATTTAGTGATGTCGTAGAGGAAAAAGTTCCTCTTTTCTTAGGCAGTCAAACAGATGAATATTTAACTGAAAAAGAACTTAAAAATGATGTTAAACCTTAAAACAAATAAGGACAGGTAATCAAAGTATGATTACTTGTCCTTATTTTTCTCAATATTTGAAATCTGAAGATGTTATAGTCCACTCTTTTCTATTTAGCGACTTCTGCACCTAAGCAATTCTTGAAATGATTTAAAGCCCATTCATGACCGGCCTGATTGAATGAGGCCACGCCTTGTTCGTGTACCACAATTTTATAATTTAAATTATAAGCATCGACTGCAGTGTGTAAAACACAAATATCTGTACAGACACCAACTAAATGTAAAGTATCAATCTTTCTCTCCCGTAAACGTAGGTCCAAATCAGTTCCTGCGAAGGCGCTATAACGTGTCTTATCGAATAGCTTTACTTTTTCACCATCGTTATGTGCATCGTACCAATCCTTAATTCCGCCGTACAATTCACGGCCCCAAGTTCCACGTACATTATGAATTGGAAATAATTTAGTTTCTGGATGATAAATATCATTAGGTTTATGAACGTCAGTTGGAAACCAAATCCAATCACCATCCTGATACATTTTTTCAGCCAAATCAAAGATTCTAGGTTCAATCTCCTGACCCGGTTTGCCACAAGTTAAAGCACCCTTGTCAGCAACAAAATCGTTCGTATAATCAATAACTAATAAAGCTTGGTGTGAAGACATAGTATTCTCCTACTTTCTTCTTGTTATTTACTTACATTGCGATTATTCAAAATCTTCCTTGTGAAGTCAATTTATTCGCTTGTATGCATGACATCAGAAACCGATATCATATGTTATAATTTCCCTAATCTAAGGATTAGGGGTCTTAATATGCATAAAAATTATCGTGAACCCATCAAGATCAAATACCTCGTTATCGCTCTTATTGGTGTCGTGATTTTTGCTGCTGCACTTTCCTTTTTCACTCTCAGAACTTCTAACACGACTATCCAAAATAAACCTACGGTTAAATATACTAAGGTCAAAAAAGATTTGAATCAGAAATTCAATGGTAATGGTAAAATTGTTACCATCAAGCAAGAGGACAATATCAACGATAAGAACAGTAAGAATCCTCATACCGTTATTCTAGTGATTTTGACAGATACGCAAACTCAAAAGTATCTCAAGACAACTTATGAAGCTGTTCAAAATGATAAATCTTCTCGTGATCAACAACTCTATATTGCTTCTATTCAAAAAATTATTTCCGATGAGGCTAAAAAATTACATAACAACGATGATGTTATCCAATTCGTCTATAAAGATAACAAGAGTTATGTGCCTGTCGCCAGTTCACAAAAACATCGTAATTTGATCAAACCTGTTAAGGTTTCCAAATAAAAAGAGATACAACCTGTTCAATTGGACAGATTGTATCTCTTTTCTTGTTTGTAATGAGTACTTTATTCTTCAATATCAACTCGTTGTCTTTCGACTTTTTCTTCGTCAAAGGCAATAATCTTATCAACGACTTCTTTAGGTTTTTCTAACATTGCCAAGTGTCCAGCACCTTTAATATCAGCTAATTGTAAACCAGGAACTCGACCAATTGTGGCTTTAGCATCTTTAATACCTTTTTCGCCTAAAATTTGATCGCCATCCGCATACATAGCTAAAGTTGGAATTTTGATCGTACGTAAACGCTTGTTCAAGAATTTCTCACTCAAGTAATCAACTGACATCTTTTGTAATTTCTTAGCTACTTTGTGATCAACCATATTGGCAGCTTCGTCAACGATCTTTGGATTAGACAGACTCTTACGGTCAAAATTTTTATCAAAGTAAAGACTAGCTTTAACTGGTGACTTAGCCAATTTCCCAAGTAATGGAATAGCCGCTACAGAAGACGATGCGTCCATATCGGAATATTTATCAGTTGCAGGGGTATTCAATAGAATTAATTTTGATATAGTAAAACCACGAAGTTCTGCCATATTAACAGCAATCAATCCACCAACACCGTAACCAAATATGATCAATTGTTTAACAATCTTTAAACGGGCAATTGCTTCCAACATGTTCCAAGCTTCAGAATCAATTGTATAGTTATCACTTTTAACCTTGCTAGATTTACCTTGACCAAGCAAATCTAACGCAACAACGGTATATTTATCTTTCAAGTAAGGAATCATTTCATTGAAATAATCGATTGATCCATCGATTCCAGGAACCAAGATAATGATCTTGTCACTGTGAATTGATCCAATCAAATTTGTATTTACACTGCCTTCGGATGTAGATAATATTTTTTCCAAATTATTCTGCCTCTTTAGTTTTTATCTCTTATTAAAAAATATACCTAAAGTGTGAAGATTTTGCATTGATTATCAGGATTTTAACTTATTTTTATTTAATTAACTTATTTTATTGACAATTTACAGAAAATACATTAGATTGGACTAGACCAGATAAATAGAGATGGGAGATTTTTGAAGATGAACATTATTAAAGTTAAAGATACAGATATGGGCGGTAAAGAAGCCTTTAAAATTATGAAGGCCGATATCAAAAATGGTGCTAAGGTTCTTGGTTTGGCAACTGGTAGTAGCCCAATCACACTTTACAATGAAATGACAAGTAGTGACCTTGATTTTTCTAACATGACTTCAGTTAACTTGGATGAATACGTTGGCTTGAAACCTGATAACGAACAAAGTTACCACTATTTCATGAAAGAACATCTATTTAGTAAGAAACCATTCAAGAATTCATATGTTCCCGATGGTTCAAATCCTGATGCTGAAGCTGCTACAAAGGCTTATGATAAGATCATCGAAGAAAATCCTATCGATCTTCAAATCTTAGGTATTGGTAGAAATGGTCACATTGGTTTTAACGAACCAGGTTCACCACTAGACGGTACAACTAGAAAAGTTGGTTTGACAGAGTCAACAATCGAAGCCAACACACGTTTCTTCGATGATGAAAAAGACGTTCCACGTTTTGCTTACTCAATGGGTATCGGTTCAATCATGAAAGCTAAGAAGATCATCCTTCTAGCTTATGGTGAAGCTAAAGCTGATGCTATTGCCGCTACTGTTGACGGTCCTGTTACAGAAGACTGCCCAGCAAGTGCTCTACAAAACCACCCAGATGTAACACTTATCATTGATGAAGCTGCTGCATCAAAGTTAAAATAATTGATTAATTTAACCGATAGTCCTAATTAATTTTAGGACTATTTTTTTATGAAAAATATCGGTTCTCTATTAAGCCAGTAACTTAAAACGGCACCCATTTAGAAAAGTAATGTAATACTCTTGTTCTAAATAGATGCCGTTTATTATTATTCAAAAAGAAATTAATAAGTAGAACCGTTTACCAGTCTGAAGTAAAAATTAAAAATGTGGTCAGCCGTGAAATCATTGTTAGCGGCTCTGCGGTTACAATGAGGCTGATCTTAAAGCTAATTATTTTTGTGGAAGACAGAATTTTTAAGTTTATAAAGCAGCCTTAATTTCAGCTACAATTTGTTCTGGAGTCAATTTAAATTCATGCCATAATTCAGCAGTAGTTTCACGATCATTGAAACGTTTAGCGGCTCCAAAATTAAGAACGTGCATATCGGTATCACCATAGAAACGACTAACTTTTTCACCAAAACCACCGCTTAAACTGGCTTCTTCCAAAGTCACTACTAATTGGTGATCCTTTTCCAAATTACTCAAAGTTGCGCCATCAAGTTCAGAGATGTCACGAGGATCAATAACAGTTACATCAAGATTTTCTTTACTCAATTGTTGTTGTACCTCTTCAGCTAATGGTAATAAACTTCCGAGTCCCAAAATTGCAACTTTCTTACCTGCATGCAAGATATTCATTTTATGTATATCAAAATCATTCAAAGCAGCTGAATGAACATCATTACTTGGCACTCTGATAGCAACTGGTCCAACATTTTGATGAAGAGCCCAGTGCATCATGGCAGTTAGTTCCTCTTTAGTTGTTGGAGCTAAATAAGTTAGGCCAGGAATATTACTCAACATTGCAATATCAAAAATACCTTGATGAGTTGGGTCTCCTGCATTAATACTACCACCGGATACCATAATTGTTACAGGTAATTTATTAATACCCAAATCATGAGACAATTGGTCATACGCTCTTTGTAAAAATGTACCTGAATGGAAAACAATTGGTCTCATACCTTGTTGAGCCTGTCCAGCTGCGAAAGTAATTGACTCTTGTTCAGCGATACCAACATCAAAGTAACGATCAGGATGTTTACGTCCGAATCTCTTCAAATCATAAGATCCTGGAATAGCGGCCGTAATTGCTGTAATTGGTGTTTTATCTTCTGTGATTTCTTTTTCTAATCCAGCGTGTATAACGTCGTTATAAGTTTCACCTGTAACAGGATGTAAAGTCTTACCAGTTTTCAAATCAAAGGGTACATGCCAATGGAAGGCTTCCTTGTGGTCAATTGCTGGTTGATAACCATGACCCTTCTCTGTTTGGACATGTAACACAATTGGATGATCAATATCTTTAACAGCTTTAAAGGCATCCAACATCGCCTGCATATCATTCCCATCAGCCACGTAGCGGTAATCTAGACCCATAGCTTTAAATAAGTTATGTGAACTTTGACCATTAGTTTCTCTCAATTCTTTGAGACCTTGATACAAGCCACCGTGATCTTCGGCGATAGCCATTCCATTATCATTAACTAAAATAATCAAATTGGATTTCAAAGTAGCCGCAATATTCAATCCCTCTAGAGCTAGACCACCTGAAAGTGAACCATCCCCAATAACAGCCATCACATTGCCTGACTTACCTTGTAAATCACGGGCCGAAGCCATACCGGTTGCCAAAGCAATAGAAGTTGAAGTGTGCCCAATATTGAAGTAATCATGAGGACTTTCTTCCGGAGCAGTATAACCACTAACATCATCAAAATGTTTTGGATCAAGCCAAGCTTGTTTACGCCCTGTTAAAATTTTATGGGTGTAAGATTGGTGCGAAACATCCCAAACAACTTTATCAATTGGTGAATTAAAAATTGTGTGAAAAGCAATCGTCAATTCAACTGCGCCCAAATTAGGACCAACGTGACCTCCAGTTTGGCTAACTTTGTTGAGCAATACTTGACGGATTTCAGTTGCTAATTGTGTTAATTGAGCCAAATCCAGCTTCTTTAAATCAGCTGGTTGATCAATTGTATTTAAAATTGGTGTTTCCATATATTCGTTTCCTACTTTCCTCATTTTTTTTATCGATGTTTTCATACTACGACTTAAAGTAACCTTTAGGTCAAGAATATTTATCAAAAAAATTTATTTATTTTTAAAATGATTAATCCCCATCACGAATTTTTGTTGACAAAGGATTAAAAAAACCAGTAACCTAATGAGGTTATATTTTTAATAGGTGGTTAATATGAAAGAAAAATTATTTAAAAAAGCAGATTATAAAAAATTTGTGGCCGGTGACGCCCATTTTGAAAAGGTTCTAACTCGTGGAAATCTAACCTCAATGGGAATTGGAGCCATTATCGGTACAGGAATTTTTATCCTACCCGGAATCGTCGCTTCTGAAACAGCCGGACCCGGTATCACAATTTCCTTTATTCTGTCCGCTATTGTCTGTGTCATGACAGCAATGTGTTTTGCGGAATTATCTTCAACTTTTCCAGTTGCTGGTAGTACTTATTCATACGGAAGTATTATTTTTGGACAATTTCCCGGTTGGTTAATTGGCTGGGCTCTATGTTTGGAATATGTTTTAGGTGTGTCAGCCGTATCGTCAGGCTTTTCAGCTTACTTCGTCAGTCTCTTCAAAGGATTAGGCGTAGCTCTGCCAAAAGCAGTTACAGGCCCATTTGAGCCCTCTAATGGAACTTTTATTAATCTACCCGCTGTTATCGTTCTAGTCTTAATCTACTTATTACTTCGTCGTGGTGTTTTGGCCTCAGCTAGAATGAATACCGTAATGGTTTTTGTAAAAATTGCAGTTGTTCTAGCTTTCATTATTATCGGTCTATTCTATATCAAACCAGCTAATTATCATCCCTACTTCCCAATGGGTGGTATGGGCGTCGTCAAGGGAGCAGCTTTAGTTTTCTTTGCTTATCTTGGCTTTGATGTCATCCCATCCTCGGCACCAGAAGTTAAGAATCCTCAAAAGAATATTCCTATCAGTATCATGAGTTCTTTAGCTGTCTGTGCGATTCTTTATGTCATTTTATCCGCCGTTTTAACTGGAATGGTTAATTATAAAGATTTGAACGTTTCTGATCCTGTCGTCTTTGCTCTACAAAAAGTCGGCTTGAATAAAGTAACCTTTTTGATCAGTATCGGCGCCCTCGCTGGAATGTTTACTATGATGCTCAACACCGTTTATGGCGGTTCTCGTCTAATTTACGCCCTTGGACGTGACGGTATGATTCCCGAAGCATTTGGAAAAATTCATCCCAAGGCTAAAATGCCAATGCTTTCACTCAATGCTATTTCACTCCTAGCTATTCTTTTAGGTGGTTTCGTTTCCTTGAAAGAATTAACTAGCTTGGTGAATATCGGAACCTTGATTTCCTTTGTCTTCGTAGCCTTAGGAATTATTAAATTGAGACATCGTAATGATGTACCTAAAAGCGAATTTAAAGTTCCCCTATATCCTTGGTTACCGATAATTTCCGCCATCTCATGTGTCATTTTAATGACTCAGGTTAGTATCAATTCTTGGATCACTTTCATCTTCTGGATTTTAATCGGTGTAGGAATTTACTTTGCTTACGGTTATAAAAAGAACGACTAAAAAATGAGGCTGTGACATAAGTCTCAAAAAATAAAAGCTGATGAATGAGATTCTTATTTCATTCATCAGCTTTTTCTGTATCATTATATAAAAAAAGAGAAGATACCTCGCACGCATCTTCCCAAAATTTATCACTCCAAAAGGAGATCAAAAACCATGAATAATTATAACATAGACCAAATGACATTAAGTATTCCTTTAGATTACAAACCAAAAGAAAATCATCCAGCTAGATTTATCAACGATCTTGTCGAATCGCTTAATATTGAAAAAGTCTATTCTAGCGGGAGGCCGCGAGAATATGACTTACGTGCAATGCTAAAATTGATACTTTTTGCGTACTCTCGCAGTGTAATGACTAGCAGAAAGATTGAAGAATTTGCTGAAGAAAATATCGTTGCTAGATGGCTTACACAATATCAAGTTCCCTCATATAGAACCATATGTAGATTTAGAATTTCAGATGAGATTGAAACTTTACTTGATGATAGCTTGACGAATTTAACTAGTGTTTTAAAACAAAATGGTCTGATTGATGAAGTGTCCTTTATTGATGGTACGAAAATATTGGCAGATGCCAATAAATTTTCGTTCGTTTGGAAAAAGAATACCATCAGATTCGATGATATGAATAAATCTCAAATTCAAAACTTATTGTCCGAAATAAACGAGGTACGATTAGGTATCGTCGAAAATCCTTCGGATCTTTCTGACGATGCTCTAGAGGAAGTACAAATAAAACTTGAATTACATCTTGAAGATTTAAACGCCAGAATAGAAGCTAATCCTAAAAAATCTCCTAATCCTGATAAACAAGAACGCCGAAAATTAAAATCATATTCCCGAAAACTTGATAACCGTATTGATAAAAAATCTGAACACGAAAAACAGATGAAGAAATTCGATAAAAGAAATAGTTATGCTAAAAGTGATGAAGACGCAACATTTATGAGAGTCAAGGAAGATCCCATGCTGAATGGTCAATTAAAACCTGCATACAATGTTCAGATAGCCACTAGTAATCAATTCATTACAGGTGTTGGAATGTTTCAAAATCCAACTGATACAAGAACATTGATACCATTTATAAAACAGCTTGAAGAGAACCATACGCTTGGCGACGTGATCGTCGCCGATGCGGGATATGGTTCTGAAAGTAACTATCAATTTTTAGATGATAACTATAAGAAATACGTTATTCCGTACTCTACTATGCTCAAAGAGAATTCAAAGAAATGGAAAACAGATGAAAAGAAGGTAATGAATTGGAATTACTACGAAGACGATGATTATTATATAAATCCTCAAGGTGTCCGTTTCAGTTTTAATGCATATCGAATAAGAACTGATAAATATGGATTTAAACGTTACTTTAAAGAATATATTTCCGAGATATTTGATGATGATCACAATAGGATTCCTCAGGCGTTCACGCCTGGTGGGAATCGTAAAAGAATATACATCAATCCTTCATTGGAATATTTTAAAGCTAGCATGAGAAGTAAACTTTCGATTCCCCAATATGCTGATATTTATGCACGTAGAAAAAATGACGTGGAACCAGTCTTCGGAAATATGAAGGCTTGTTTAGGTTTCAAAAGATTCCATGTTAAAGGATTGAATAAAGTTAAAAAAGAAATGATGATCGTAGTAATGGCATTGAATATCAGGAAACTGGTATCAATGTCATTTTTTATTTGTATTTTTAGAGAACAAAAAAGTTCGATGTGGAATTTTTTCAAATTCGCATCGAACTTTTAAGATAAAGAGACTGTTTTGTCACAGCCTCATTTTTTATTTATTCAGCAAAGTAAGGTTCAATGATTTCTAGCTTCTTATTATCCAAATCCAATTTAGCTTTTAAACCATATGGTAAAGCGGTTCTGGGATAAGCATGTCCAAAGTTAAAATTCGTCATCAATGGCGTCTTAGTATCCATTGTCTCCTCTTTTAGAATTTGACAGTAGCCTTCATAGTGAACTTCATTCTGAGGCTTACCAGTGATAATAGCAGCAACTACTTGCAAAATTCCTTTGGCTTTCAAATTCTTCAACATTCCACGATACTCTTCTGGCGTCGGCTTCTCTTCACTAGTTTCCAAGAATAAAATTTTGCCTTCGAATTCTTTGGCATCAGGAAGCAAACGATATTTCTCATTAATTTTGGGTTCATCGTTATAACGCTTATCAGTAAGCAAGCTATTGAGACTATCTATGCAACCACCTAGTAGCTTTCCTTCGACGATTCCTGATCCACGTTGAACCTGATATCCTTTAGTTTCAGGATGACTAATACGAGGTGTATCTAAGGCTACTTCTGAAAAGTCAGTCCGTTCCTCATACCAAACAGGACTACTTGAAATTTCTGTAGTGGCTGGATTTTGAAAATAATGCTCCAAAGTCTTTTTCGTATATGGAAGTAATTCAGTATCTAACTCGGCCAAATCATTGATAACATTGGGGCCATAAAAAGTTATTAATCCTAATTGATACAACATCAAATGATCCACTGTTGTATCTGAAAAGCCGGTAAACAATTTAGGATGTTGTTGTACGTTTTTAACGAATTCTGGATCATCTAACAGATAAGGTGCTAAACGATACGTATCTTCCCCACCAATAGCACAGAAAATACCTTTAATTCGATTATCAGCGAAAGCCTGTTTCAAATCGTCGGCGCGCTTTTCGGGATGATTCTTTATGAATTCAATCCCTTTCAAACTATTAGGCATGAATTCTGGAATCAAACCTAATTCTTCAATCCGTTTTTTGCCTTGATTCAATTCATGTTTGGCAAATTTCTCACCCAATACGCCTGCAGAAAGACTAACAATTGCAACGTGATCTCCCTTTTTCAATGCTTGTGGTTTAATCATTAAACGTTCCCCCTGACCTTTAACAAATACTTATTTTTTAAGAATAATACTCCTGCTACCAAAATAATAATAGGGGTAAGTGTAATTGGGAAAAATAACATAATAAATATTCCTGCAACAATTGGTGACAACAGTTCACTCATCAGAGTCGTCGCTAAAACAGCTACTACCAGTAAAGTATCAAAGTTTGGCAAGAGTGCTGCGGTCGCAAAACCAGCTGTCATTGCGGCAAAGGTGATTGGAAAAATATCTCCTCCACGCCAATTAAAGGTTAAACACCAAACTAAGAAAATTAATTTTAATAGCGCCATCAAAAATAAATAAGTCGCCGATTGATTACTCCAAGCTCCAATCAACAAATGCAAACTATGTTGACCGGAGAATAATAGATTGGGTTCTAAATATGAAATAACGATGATTCCTAAGGCTCCCAAAACAATCCTCACGGCCAAATTCAAATTTAACTGTTGAATAGATTTTTCAAATAAATGATTTAATCCCTTCAGAATCATTCCAATAACAATTCCTACTATCATCAGAACTGGTATGATCCACAACTCATTTAACTGCCAATGTGAATGACCCAATTTCATAATAAAAGAAGGCTGATCAGTTTGTTTAATCAATAGAACGAATGCCAACAAACCGTTAATAGAGAAAACTATATAGAGTAATTTTTTCCATTTCAGAAGTTTTGGTGTCTTGGGAGCAATCTTCTCATCATATTTTTGACGATATTTGAAAGGATTCAAGAGACGTTTTATTGATGTTCCCAAAGATAATCGTTTTAACTCATCATATTGAAAATAAAAATAACGTAAATTATCAGCTTGCCAAATTGATAGTGAAATAATAGCACTCAACAATGCCGCTTCAGGACCGACGCCACTTCCAAAACTCAAAATGACTAGAGTTACCAACAGATTCAAGAAAACATCTTGATAATCAATCGTCTGATTTTGCTTCAACTCCTTCAACGAATCCTTCGAAGTCTTGGGAAGATTTGGCCAACGTTTTAACAAAAAGTACAATATAAAACTGCCGACAATAATTAAGAATGTTTGAAAAGTATGACTATCACTAATCCAAACAACTTTAGTCAGAAAACCCTCAATAATTAAAAAAGCTGCCGCAATAAGGCCAATAATAGCACTCAATAATAATCCATAACTGACAAATAAAACTTTTTTGATAGCCACCACCCACTCTCATAAATTAAGAAAATTATAGCATTGAAATTTGGATAAAAAAAAGAGCCCTGCATGTCTGCAGGACCCTTTATGTGGTAAGGTGCGGTGATTTTCCAAACGCTTGCGCGCCAACCACGTACCCTTACCTCGGTTTGGCACCAAGATGTAGTATCGCACGTTCAAACATCCCCGTCAATCTAAATCGTCTTAAGAATGATTTATTGCTTCAAAAAAGCGGCTGAAATCATAATGATTTCAGCCGTTTGGCATTTATTGTTTCACATGGAACATATTGTATAAATACATATGTTCGCTACTATATATTGTGGTGCATTTCAAACCACTATTTCTTAATTGTTTTGACCAAATCATAACAGAGTTTATGACTAAGAATAGCTGACTCCGGACTAACTGGATTTTCGCTATTATTAGTAACTGCTTTAAGAAAGGCTCTAGTAATTGGATCAAATCCTCTTGTTACCAAAGTATTCTCCCAATCTGGGCGTGAAGTTTGTGTCACTGCTCCGGTTTGATACGTTTGTAAAAGATTTAAGTTAGTAACTACTTGACGTGTTTTTGAGCCTTGAACAGTAGTCATTTCTAAATTACTGCCACCAACCATATTCGTAATAACTTGAACGTGACTCTTTGCCCCAGTCAAAGTGATATAACCTTGCTCCAAATTACCATCATTCGTAACTAAAAAGTTATCTACTTTTTGAATAGGCTCATCCATTAAATAAACTGCTGTATCGACTGAATGAATCATCAAATCAAAAATAGCAAACGCCGTTGGTTGTAGCGCATTCTCACGTATCTTTTCTGAGACGATAGTTCGTTTGTCAGCAATTTGTTTTAACTGCTGATCAAATGGCGCAAATCGACGATTAAAACCACAAGTTAACAATAGTTCTTTCTTTTCCGCTAGTTGGTAAAGTTCTTCTACTTCTGCCAAATTCTCTGAAACTGGTTTATCGACATAAACGTTGATACCAGCCGTCAATAATTGTTTGATGATCTGATAATGAGTTTTAGTAGGCGTATGAACAAAAACTGCCAGTGGTTTCTCAGCTATCAATTGATCCAATGTCTGATGAAAATGTTTGAATCCATACTTCTGTTCCAACATTTTTCCCTTAGCTTCATTTCTAGTTGTTAAATGCCATTCATATTTATCCTGCAAAGTCGCCATAACCGGTAAATAAGCTTTTTGTGCAATATTTCCTAGCCCAATGACACCAATTTTTTCCATATATTTAACCTCTTAATCTTGATTGAACAATTTCAAATGTTCTTTGAGGTACTTTCCAGTTAAACTAGCCGAATTATTTGCAACCGTTTTCAGTGTACCCGTTGCTATAATCTTACCACCATTGACTCCACCTTCGGGACCTAAATCATTGATGTAATCAGCATTGGATATAATATCCAAATCGTGTTCAATTACGATAATTGTGGCGTGACGTTTCAACAATTTATTAAAAACATCCAACAATACGCCAACATCCTTAGGATGCAACCCGACACTAGGTTCATCGAAGACAAAGAGTTGATTCTTTTGACTACGCTTCATATAAGTAACTAACTTCATTCTTTGAGCTTCCCCACCGGACAAAGTTGGTGTACTCTCACCTAATTTAAGATAGCTTAATCCAATATTGATCAAAACATCTAGTGTGTTTTTGATTTGAGGAACATCTTGGAAAAATTTATCAGCTTGTTTAACTGACATATCTAGGATCTCAGCAATGTTCTTACCATGCCACATAATATCAAGAATTTCTTTTTTATAACGATTTCCGTGGCAGACAGGGCAAGTTTGAACCATATCAGGTAAGTACTGAATATCCAAAGTAATTACACCAGTACCACCACAATTTGGACAAGCACCCTGTTTATTGTTGTATGAGAAATAAGTTGGCGTAAATTTCTTAGCTTTAGCCTCTGATGTTTGCGCAAAGATTTTTCTTAGATGATCCAAAATTTTGGTATAGGTTCCAACCGTGGAACGAACATTTTTACCAATTGGAACCGAATCAACTTTAACAATATTCTTAATATCAGCGTTATCAACTGATTTGACAAATTTAGGTAGTTGCTCGCCATCAATCTTGTCTTGTAATGCTGGTAATAGACTTTCAAAAATTAGAGTTGTCTTACCAGAGCCTGACATCCCCGAAACGATATTAAGTGATTCTTTACTAAATTTAGCCGTCATATCGTGAATGTTATAACGGTCTCCAATTTGAATACTGATGGTTCCTTTTTTAAAGACCTCTGTTGGTTGATGTTTGATAATATCAGCTTTACCCGTTAAATAAGGTTGAATCACAGAATCGGGATGATGTTCAATTTCCTCAACTGTCCCTTGTGTAATAACACGACCACCATCAGCACCAGAATCAGGACCTATTTCAATTACGTAATCGGCAGCCGCAATAATACTTGTGTCATGATCTACGACAATCAAGGAATTCCCCAATCTAACTAATTCACGCAAAATTTTAATCAACCCGGCCACATTAGCGGCGTGTAATCCAACACTAGGTTCATCTAAAACATACAGAACCCCAGTCATCTGATTTCTGATCGTCCGAGCTAACTGAATTCTCTGAAGTTCACCAGTTGATAAAGTATTACCCGCACGAGAAATGGATAAATAATTAAGTCCCAAATCAACGATGGGTGACAGCAAATCTAATAATTCATTAGTTAAGTTTTTGCCCAAGGATTTCATATCATCAGGTAACCAATCCATAATCTCCTGACAAAAATCTTGAAGTTGGGAAATCGTGAATTGAGAAACCTCAGCAATATTCTTGCCGACTAATTCATTGGTGAACAATTTAGGATTAAAACGACTACCATGACAATCTGGACAAGTTTTTTCAGTATAGAATCTTTCTAAACGTGTCAAAGTATTCTCATTCTTAGTACTTTTCAAACTATTCTTAACGGCAGTTATCGCATTCTCATAAAGGGCATTCAGCCTAAATGAACGTCCGGTCTTAGTAGGAACCAAAATCTCTTTCTTTTGTTCCTTACCATTAATTACGATATCTTTTTCCTTTGCCGTTAAGTCCTTGAATGGGACATCAGTTCTAACGCCTAATTCTTTAATAATATCTTTTTGTAAAGTTCTTCCAGGCAAATTCCAAGACCTTATAGCTCCCTCATCGATACTTAGAGATTGATCTGGAATAATTTTATCTAATTCAATTTCTTTTAAGAAACCAGTTCCCTGACATGTAGGACAAGCTCCATCGGAGTTGAAAGCAAAGTCTTCAGCACTAAAGGCCATAAACTTAGCCTGACAAACAGGACACGTCATCATTCCCATATCCTCATCGCTAGTTGGCAAATCCATAACTTCAGAAATTTTTAAAGTTGGATCTAAACGATGACCATTGGGACAAACTACTGAAGCTAGTCGTGAGAACATCAATCTTAAAATATTTAGACTCTCAGTCATTGTTCCAACGGTTGAACGCACACTAGGTACAACAGGCCGTTGTCTTAAAGCAATCGTTGAAGGTAAATTCTTGATGTTCTTAACGTCAGAACGGCCCATTTGTGTGATTCTTCTTCTCGTATAGGTTGATAAAGCATTCAGATACTTTCTGGCTCCTTCTGCATAAATCGTATCCATAGCTAAAGAAGATTTTCCTGAACCCGAGACTCCGGTAATCGCCACAAACGAATTCAAGGGAATATCTACATTGATATTTTTGAGATTATTAGCATTGGCCCCGATAACCTCAATATTATCTGGAATATAATTTTTATGTCTAATTGTCATATCTTTCTCCCTCTGATTAACAGGTCGATTATAACATTGCTATTGTTTATTCTTTAATGTAACGCCGAAGCTGAGTTTGTCATTTTATTTATCAATTGATAAATGACGGCGAAACGTTTTATTTTCTTTCTATTTCAAAAAGAAGGACCATGTCGCTTGCGACATGGTCCTTCCGATTTTTCATATATTATTTTTATAGTGAAGCGTTATAACGTCAAACTATTTTGTTTCCGGTAACTTAGCAATCTTTCCTTGTTCAATATAAACACTCAAAATACCAATATCAGCTGGATTTACACCACTGATACGACTTGCTTGAGCAATTGTTTCAGGATTGATCTTACTTAATTTTTGAACAGCTTCAGTAGCTAAACTATCAACCTTTGTATAATCAATACGATCAGGAATTTTCTTTGATTCCATCTTCTTCAAACGATCAATTTGAAGTTGTTCTTTCTTAATATACCCAGCATACTTCGTAGCAATTTCAACTTGTTCAGCCACTCGGTTATCGACTGGAAAATCAGCCGCACCAACCATATCAATAATATCTTGATAGTGAACTTCTGGTCTTCTTAAGAAATGATCAGCTAACACACCATCCTTCAAAGGTTTCAAATCATGTGCCTTTAAGAATGGCAAAGCTTGCTTAGGAGTAATCATCTTACGTGAAAGACGATCTAGTTCCATCTTGATAGTTTGACGCTTTTCTTTGAAGGCGTTATAACGGTCATCATTAATTAGTCCCAAAGCATAACCTTTATCTGTCAAACGAAGATCAGCATTATCGTGACGCAAAATCAAACGATACTCAGCACGACTAGTTAATAGACGATATGGTTCGTTAGTTCCTTTAGTTACAAGGTCATCAATCAAAACACCAATATAAGCTTCATTACGATGTAAGATAAATGGATCCTTACCCTGAGCACGTAAAGCAGCATTGATACCAGCCATAATTCCTTGTCCAGCAGCCTCTTCATAACCTGATGTTCCATTCATCTGTCCAGCTGTAAAGAGATTCTTAACAACCTTAGTTTCAAGATTCAACTTCAATTGCCATGGCTCGATGACGTCATATTCAATGGCATAACCTGGACGCATCAACTTAGCATTTTGAAGTCCAGCAACAGAATGAAGCATCTTCAATTGAATTTCCTCAGGCATAGAAGTTGAGAAATCTCCAACATAATACTCTTGAGTATCTTTACCCTCTGGCTCCAAGAAAATTTGATGTCTTGGCTTATCAGCAAAACGAACAATCTTATCTTCGATTGATGGACAATATCTAGGACCAACACCTTTGATGACACCGGAAAACATTGGGGCACGGTTAAGATTGTCACGAATAATCTTATGTGTATCAGCATTCGTGTAAGTCATCCAACATGAAATTTGATGTTGAAGATAACTTGAATCAGGTGTTTCAAATGAGAAGTGGTTAGGTTCTTTATCACCTGGTTGTTCGATTGTTTGATCAAAATCAATCGTATCCTTGTTAACACGAGGAGGTGTTCCTGTTTTAAATCTTGTTAACTTGAAACCATGCTTTTCAAGATCCTCAGATAATTTGATTGAAGGAATACTGTTATTAGGACCTGATGAATATGTCAATTCACCAATAATGATTTTACCTCTGGACGATGTACCAGCTGTTAAGACAACACTCTTTGCGTGATATTTAGCACCTGTAGCTGTGACGATTCCCTTGCAGACACCATCTTCAACGATCAATTTTTCAGCAATACCTTGACGAAGCGTTAAGTTAGGTTCTTTTTCCAAAGTATTTTTCATTTCACGATGATACATATTTTTATCAGCTTGGGCACGAAGTGCTCTAACAGCAGGTCCCTTACCAGTATTAAGCATTCTCATTTGAATATAAGTCTTATCGATATTGCGGCCCATTTCGCCACCTAAAGCATCAATTTCACGAACCACAATTCCCTTAGCTGGACCACCAACTGAAGGATTACATGGCATGAAAGCTACCATATCCAAATTAATTGTAATTAATAATGTTTTTTCGCCCATTCGAGCGGCAGCCAAAGCAGCTTCTGAGCCCGCATGGCCAGCACCTACGACGATAACGTCATAAGTTTCTGAATCAAATTCTTTAACTTCCATTTTTCCACCTATTAACTTAAATTAACTATTTTCCTAAACAGAATTGCGAGAATAGTTGCGTAATCAATTCATCTGGATAACTTTCGCCGGTAATTTCACCGAGAGTGTTCCAGCAAGCCGTCATATCAATTTGTACAAGGTCAATAGGCATTCCAGCCTCAATCCCTGAAATAACGTCATTCAAGCTATTTTTAGCCTTACGAAGTAATCCTGCTTGTCTAGCACTAGTGATAATGACATTACTACTATTATCTTCAATTCCTGAATTGAAGATTTTACCAATAGTTTGTTTAATTGTTTCAATACCATCATTCTTAATAGCCGAAGTTTGCAAAATAATATCGTCAGCCTTCAATTGAACTACTGAATTAGGCGTTATAACGGGCATCAAATCATTCTTGTTAAAAATAACGATTCGTTTCTTGTCCGTTGTAGCATTTAACAGTTCAATATCGTCATCTTCTAGTTCTCGACTAGAGTCCAAAACTAGAATTACCAAGTCAGCACTCTTTAAAGCACTCTTAGAACGTTCAACACCGATCTTTTCAACTTTATCTTCGGTATCACGAATTCCAGCTGTATCGATCAATTTAAGCGGTACACCATCAATATTGACATATTGTTCAACCACATCACGTGTCGTCCCGGCAACATCAGTTACGATAGCCTTATCTTCGTCCAAAAGACGATTCAAAAGACTAGATTTACCAACATTAGGTTTTCCGACAATTGCAGTAGCTAAACCATGTTGTAAAATTTCGCCACTATCAGCAGTCTTTAACAATTGATCAATACTTGAACTCACAGTACGAGCTTTCTCTAACAACAATTTAGTTGTCATTTGATCAGTATCGTACTCTGGATAATCTATATTAACTTCAACTTGAGCTAAGGAATCCAAAATTTCTTGACGTAGGTTAGCAATCAAATGATGTAAATTTCCATCCAATTGATTGACAGCCACTTGCATAGCCTTATCAGTTTTTGCACGAATCAAATCCATGACAGATTCAGCCTGTGTTAAATCAATTCGGCCATTTAAAAAGGCACGCTTTGTAAATTCACCGGGTTCAGCCATTCTGGCACCAGAACCAATTAAAAGTTGAAGTACTTTATTAGTAGCAACTATACCCCCGTGGGTATTTATTTCTACTACATCTTCACATGTAAAAGTCTTAGGGGCACGCATAACAGAGACCATTACTTCATCAACCAACGAACCATCTGCTGGATCAATAATATGACCGTAATTAATAGTGTGACTTGCAACTTTGGCAAGATCACGTCCCTTAAATATTTTCTTAGCGACTGAAATAGCCTGATCTCCTGACAAACGAACGATGGAGATAGCACCTTCCCCAGGAGGTGTTGAAATGGCTGCAATTGTGTCGTATTCAGTTACTGCACTTGGCATAAAATAGCTCCCTTCTCTATTTTTGAGCATAAAAAAAGTGCATAATCCGCCTGTTTTGACGGAAAAGCACCTTGACTACTTTTCTATATTCGATATTGAAATTTCTAAAACATCTTAACGAGATTTTTAGAGATTGTCAATTATTTACGATTTTTATATACACGTTTCTTAGCTTTTCTAAGACGACGTTGCTTTTCACGTTCTGCTTCCTCAGCCTGTTTTTGTTCACGACGATACTTGAACGGATTTTGGAAAGCCAATGTCTGAAGAACTTGGAACGCATTAGTTACAACCCAATAAATTGTAATAGCTGATGGGAATGTTAACGCTGGAACGAAGATAAAGATTGGCATGACATAAGTCATAATCTTTGTTGTTGCATTTTGTTGTGGTTGTGAATAGCTAGAGATGTATGTACTCAAGAAAGTAAATACACCAGCTAGGATGGCCATGATGTAATATGGATCAGCCTTTCCAAGTTGCATCCATAGGAAGGTACCCTCACGTAATTGTGTTGTCTTGTAAATAGCTTGATACAAGGCAAACATAACTGGCAATTGAATTACCAATGGCAAACAACCAGCCACAGGATTAACTCCTGCCTCACTATATAGCTTTTGTGTTTCTTCCCTTAATTTTTGTTGAGTCTCAACGTCTTTTGATGAATATTTATCCTGAAGAGCCTTCATTTGCGGCTGAATCTTCATTTGCTTATTCATACTTCTTATTTGAAGCCAGTTAAGTGGCAATAGAATAACACGCACAATAACTGTGAAAAGAACGATAGCCCAACCATAACTATTACCAACGATTGATGCTAACCAAAGAATGAATTGAGAGAAACTATATAAAATATAGTGATCCCAAAATCCAGTACTGTGGCTTGTGATTGGTTCATTTAGGTTAGAACAACCAGCCAAAACCAATACGACACTAAGTAATAGCGCAATACCTATGTACTTCTTTAAGCTTTTTTTATTCACTTTTACACCCATTATTTTTTATTCATTAAAATTTAATATCCTACTGTAATATTTTACCCAATTTTAATAAATGCACAATATTCTTTTTTGTTTCAAACATGTCCAAATCAATAGCTGGCTTTCTTGCAATAATCAAGAAATCTAATTCTGCAGGAAGTTCAGGTTTCAATTCTAAAAGTGATTGACGAACGTATCTTTTAATACGATTACGACCAACCGCAGTATGTGAAACCTTTTTTCCTACAGACAATCCAACACGAAAATGTTTTTGGTCCTTTTTCGCAATCTTATATAGTACAAAGTTGCGATTAGCGACTGAATATCCATTTGAATAGACATATTGAAACTCATTTTCTTTTTTTATTCGATAGCTTTTTCTCATATGTCACCAGACTACTCTCGTTTTGTAATAAAAAAAGACCACCAAATTGTTTAGTGATCCTTCAAAACTAAGCTGATAATACTTTGCGACCCTTTTTACGGCGTCTTGCTAGAACTTTGCGACCATTACTTGTACTCATTCTCTTCATGAAACCATGGACGCGTTCACGGTGACGCTTCTTTGGTTGATATGTTCTCTTTGTAGTCATCAGTAAACCTCCTGACTCTTATATTAAAAATTTTTTAAATAACACTTCTTCAGACAATTGCTTAACTATAATATCATGTTCTAGCTCGAATTTAAACAGCTAATTTCCTATAAATGTAAAACTTAACCAAAAATTTTTTCGCATTCTCGACTGTGGATAATTTGTTTAAAAATTTAACAACTATTTTTTTCCACAGATCTGTAAACAGGGTTTTCCAACTGTTAACTTTGCTGTGTTTTAGTTTTCCACAGAATTTGTGGAATTCTTGTTTTTTGTTTGTAACAACCATAAATCAAGCATTCTAGACTCCGATAATTGTGGATAACTATGTTAATAACTGGAATCACTTTATATTTTCCACAAGACTGTGGATTAATAAATTACCCACTGTTATTTCTTCATAATTTAAACAAGTGTTCTGTGGAAAACTTCTTAATAGAATGATAAACTATAGACTGTCATTTTAGGGAAAAAATTATCCACAACTTAAGATTGGGGGGAAATAA